>OY764080.1:0-3547690 GCA_963667925.1 Chloroflexota bacterium
GCCGAAGCCGCCATCGCCGGCCTGGGCATCGGCTCGGCTCTTACTGGCAGCCGGCCCCGTCGCCGAGTTCATGTACAGCGACTTCATGGGCATCGCCATGGACCAGATCGTCAACCAGGCCGCCAAGAACCGCTACATGTTCGGCGGTAAGGCCAAGTTGCCGCTCACCTATCGCGCGCCGTTTGGCGCGGGCACCGGCAACGCGGCCCAGCACACCCAGAGCCTGGAAGCCTGGTTCGCGCACGTGCCTGGCCTGAAGGTCATCACGGCCTCTACTCCCTACGACGCCAAGGGCCTGCTCAAATCGGCCATCCGCGAGGACAACGTGGTCATCATGTTTGAGCACAAGGCCATCTACGCCATGCGCGGCCACGTGCCCGAAGGCGAGTACCTGGTGCCCATCGGCGTTGCCGACGTGAAGCGCGAGGGTGACGACGTGAGCGTCATCACCTACGCCCGCCAGACCCACCACGCGCTGGAAGCCGCCGAGCAATTGGCGGCCGAGGGCATCAGCGTGGAAGTCGTCGACATCCGCTCGCTCTACCCGCTGGACACCGACACCATCCTCCGTTCGGTCCGCAAGACTCACCGCGCGGTGGTCCTATACGAAGCCGTCCGCTTCGGCGGTTTCGGGGCCGAGATCGCCTCACAGATCCAGGAACTCGCGTTCGACGACCTGGACGCGCCGGTTCTGCGCGTTGGCGCGGCCCACGCGCCGGTTCCCTTCTCGGAACCGCTGGAACAGGCCTCGTTCCCCAACACGGCCCAGGTTGTTGACGCCATCCGCCAGTCCCTCCAGGGCGTGTACTAGACCGTGGCTACCGCGGTTCGCATGCCCCTGATGGGGATGACCATGGAAGAAGGCGCCGTCACCGAATGGTTGGTTGAGGATGGCGCCCAGGTTGAGAAGGGCCAGGAAATCCTGGAGTTCGAGACCGACAAGATCAACGCCCGCGTGGAAGCGCCGGCCGCCGGCATCCTGGGCGGTATCGCCGCCGGACCTGGCGACCTGGTGAAGGTGCAGGGCCTGCTGGCCTGGATTCTGGAGCCCGGCGAGGCCCCACCGGCCGAGGATCCAGATCCGCCGGCCGCCGCGGCCGCTGCAGCGGCGCCCCCGGCCGCACCTCCGCCACCGGCCCCCGCGCCGGTTCCCGCGGCCCCTGCGCCAGCTCCGGCGCCAGTTGCTCAAGCTGCAGCACCCGTGGCTACCCAGCCCGTGGCCGTCGCACCGGTTGCCGCCGCACCACCCGCTCACGGACGCATCAAGGCCTCGCCGCTGGCCAAGCGCGTGGCCCGCGAGCTCGGCGTTGACCTTGCACGTGTCGTGGGTTCGGGCCCCGGAGGCCGAATCATCGAAAGGGACGTCGCCGCCGCGGCCGCCGCTCCGGCGGTCGCGCCCATGCCAATTGCCGCGGCTGCGCCATTGGCCGCCGCCGCCACGCCCGACGTGGCCGCAGGCCAGAGCATCCCGCTGGAAGGCGTGCGCCGTGTTATCGCCGAGCGCATGCAGCAAAGCCTGCAGGGCAGCGCCCAGGTCACCCTGGTGGCCGAGGCCGACGCTCGCCGCTTCCACGAACTGCGCACCGAACTCGCCAGCCGCCACGAGTCGGCGCTTGGCTTCCGCATCAGCTACAACGACTTGCTCATCCGCATCTGTGCCCACGCCCTGCGCGAACACCCGCGCGCCAATTCAAGCCTGGAAGGCGATGCCATTCGCCTGCACGACGTCGTCAACGTCGGCCTGGCCATTGAGGCCGGCGGCGACCTGGTTGTGGCCAACGTCAAGCAGGCCGACCGCAAGTCGCTGGTGGAGATCGCCGCCGACCTGCGAGGCGTCGTCGACCGTGCCCGCGCCAACAGCCTGGATCTGGACGACATCACCGGCGGCACCTTCACGATCTCCAACCTGGGCATCTACGGCATCGACGCCTTCACCCCGGTGCTCAACCCGCCTGAATCGGCCATCCTGGGCGTTGGCGCGCTGCGCGAGAAAGCCGTGGCCCGCGACGGCCAGGTGGCCGCCGAACTCTCCATGACCCTCAGCCTCACCTTCGATCACCGCATCATCGACGGCGCCCCCGCCGCCCGCTTCCTCGCCCGCATCCTCGAACTCATCGAACAGCCGTATCTGCTCCTGTAGCAGCGGCCGCCTGGGCTGACTGCTTCCTGAGGGTCTGGCTGGCATTATGCTGGGGTCCGCTTGAAGTTGGTGCGTCATGGACCTGGTTGAGTCGCACGTACATATCTGGACGATTCGGGACCCGCGGTTTGGGCGGCACCCGGAGTCCGACTTCACGCCGGACATCGAGGCGTCGCCGGCGGACCTGTTCCGGGCGCAGGACGAGATTGGCGGCGTGGCCTGGACGGTCTTGATCCAGCCGCGCTATTACCTCTGGGACAACTCATACCTAATCCAGGCGGCGGAGACCCATCCCGACCGGCTGGTCGTGGCGGGGCGGGTCGATCCGCTGCTGCCGGAGGCGCCCGACTCGTTGCGCGAGCTGATGCAGCACCCGCAGCTTCGAGGCATCCGCCTCGCCCCCAACACAGATCCCAAGAACCGCTGGCTGGATGACGCCTCGCAGAATGCGTTGTGGGAAACGGCGGCCGACACCAAGGCCACCATCGGGCTGCTAATCAACTGGCGCCAGCTGCCGCAGGCCAACGCCATGGCCGCGCGACACCCCGATGTGACCGTGGTGATTGATCACCTGGGCTCGCCCGACTACGGCGACCCGGACTCATTGACCAACCTGTTGGCGCTGTCTGAGCGACCGAACGCATTCGTCAAGCTCTCCGGGTATCCCAACGGAACCCGCGCCGCTTATCCGTATACGGAGGCCCATGGGCTGATCGAGCGCGTCTATCGCGCGTACGGCCCACAGCGTCTGATGTGGGGCACCGATTGGCCGGTTTGCCTGACCAGCGCCTCGTACCAGGAAGCTTTCGACTCGGCCTGGAACCTGCCGTTCCTCAGCGATGTCGACCGGGAGTGGGTATTTGCCCACACAGCCAAGCGCGCATGGAGACTTGGGCCTTAGCGGTAGTTCGGCTGGTTAAACAAGTTCCGGGTGCAAAGCCGGGCGGAGGCCTTGCACCCGGATGAGGTGCGCGAAACGCACTTAGGCAGTCCGAGAGCGCTGCTTCATGGGTCGGCGTTGGCCCACTGCTGTCTCGATGTCAGCGAGCGGTGCAACGACAGAAATGCCAGGAAGAACGTGAACGACACTCGACCCGCGCGCACCGAAACTCATGGGCGTTTGCGGGTTCGCGTCCGCAGCGTGCTTCGCGGACCTCAACATGCCTTCGAAGCCATCCGGCTGTTCGAAGACCGGTGCATGCCAGTCCACTGGCTCGCACCATCCCGCCCAGGGATCAGCGACTGCGGCTATCGGTTCCAGCTCGCCCACCTGGAACGATGCAACCCACCCGTCAAAGCCACGGCCCATCACCGGAAGAACACCTTTGATCTCCGCGCGTTATGCGCGTAGAGGTCCGTTGCGTTCGCCCGAGGCGCAGCGGCTGCTACTTCGGCGCTACGGTACGCCGCGAGAAACGAGGCAACCGTTGCAATGCTTACAGACGCATCACTCCAAATGCACTAATGAGAATATCTCTCCCGGCTCGCGGTCCCCAGCGGAGGCGTGACGACGTTCACTTTGGATTAAGCGACGCGCCCGGCCGGAGAAAACTCCGGCCGGGCGCGGCCATTCGGCGACGCTAATGCGCCGCAGGGTTTACGCCGTTATGGGTAAACCGGTGAGCTGACAAACGGCGCAGGGCCGTCGTACGAGGACAGGTGCCGAACACCCCAGTCCTGGCAGGCCTGCAGGGACTCTTCGGGCGACTGCTCGCCAACCCAGCCCTTTTGGCCCAGCGCTCGGTGCTGCAGCCACCACTCCCGCCACGTGTTGAACGGGTAGAGGCTGCGGTTGTCCGGTCGGTCCGCGTAGACCTTCAGCCACTTCATCCCCTCCGGTGGCGCAGCCACGGAGGTCGGGGCGCCAATGGCGGCCCGGTGAACTGGCATGTGACCGCGGTCGATACCGACGCGGCCCTGGTACTCCTCGCCTGCGAGGAACACCGCCAACGCCGTCGACTGCTCAATTGAGCCGTCGCGCTCGGCGCTGTTGGTCACCAGGTCCGGCTGGTCGTTGGTGCTGTGGCCCGGAGGACCGCCACTGTTGGCGACCACTTCCGGCAGCAGCGTCCACTGGAACCGGTCCTTGATGCGCGGGACCGCGAACCCGGTGGAGTACACCCGGCCCGACGGCCAGATGCCAACCTTGCCGGCGGCAAACGGGTTGCCGAACTCCCCGCCAAGTTCCTTGACCTGGTCGGCCGGCGGCGACGTCTCGTGCACGAAGATCTTGTCGATCAGGTACTTCCATGCCTCAACCGCTTCGGGCAGGTCGTACATGGTCTTCGACAAGGTGTCGTCAAACGGCTTGGCCATGCCGTTGGAGTACATCTGCGGCATGTACTGGAACTCGTAGTCGTCGCGGGCCCACGAGCCGAAGTCCCCGGTGTCGGGGTTCGTCATCTTGGCGTCCCACTCCGTCCAGTCGTTCCAGGTCCAGCCACCGTCCGAGTCCGGCAGGGTGACGCCGGCGGCCTCGGCCAGGGAGATGTTGGCCACGAACCCGCTGATCGCGAACTGGAAGGGCATCCCGAACTGGGGTCCCGTCATCAGTTCCGGCTGCGGGAACGAGTGATCGATGTTGTTAAACGTGTACGCGTCCGGGAGGAAGTAGTAGTCCTCGGGGACAAAGTCGTCACGCTTGGCCAACTCGCCGGTGATCTCCGTGAAAGCGCCTTCTTCGTGGAAACGAAGGAAGTCCGACTGCGAGAGCAGCGCCACGTGCGGGGCTGTCCCGGCGGCGAACTGGATCGCCAGGCTGTCGATCAGGCTGGCGGCCGGTTCCAACTTCACGAAAATGTCCGGTCGCTTCTCGGCGAAGCGTGCCAGGCCCCACTGCATGGCCGCGCCACGCGGGCCCGCGGTGTGGTCCGTGACGAACCGGATTTCGACGTTTTCCTGCACCATCGGTGCTTCTGTCATCGCCGCCGCCGCCGGAGCCGCCGCCGCCGGAGCCGCCGCCGCCGGAGCTGCCGCCGCCGGAGCCGCCGCCGCCGGAGCTGCCGTCGCGGCCGCAGCCGCGGGTGCGGACGCAGCACTCTCGCTCTCGCCGCAGGCAGCCAGCATGACCGCCGACGTTGCGCCAATCCCCATGCCGGCGACAAAGCGCCGACGGGTCAGGGCTGGAATATGCATACCCTTCTCCTCCGCCCCCGCCAGACTCCGTCCCCTGGGGGCCTAGCTGACCTCAAGAACGCCTTCAGAAACGTCCGTGCAGATTGCACAGCCCGAAAGCAGTATGGGGCCAGCGACATTCGCCCGCGTACGGTGCGATACCAGATGCCGACATGTCAAGTGAATCTTGCCCCGCACTTAGTGTGCAGACGGGCGGCACCGACCTGGTCGACGTCGATTCGTTTCGACCTGCTGTCTGTTGCGCCGTCGTCGCGCTCGTCGACGGCCTGAATCCCCGCATCCAAGATCTCGCGAAGGCTGATCAAGGCTTCCCCAACCGTCCCGCGCATATGGCCACCGGCCTTGCGCAAGACAACGCCCGACCGGAGCGAACTCCGGCCGGGCGTCGTCGTTTCAGCGGCGCTCAAGCGCCGCGTGTGTTACGCCGCTATGGGTAAACCGGCGTCTCGACGTACGGCTTGGGGCCGTCGTAGTCAGACAGGTGCCGGACACCCCAGTCCTGCATAGCTGCCAGCGACTCGGCCGGCGACTGCTCGCCGACCCAGCCCTTTGTGCCTAACGCCCGATTCTGCTGCCACCACTCCCGGAAGGTGCTGAACGGGTAGAGGCTGCGGTTGTCCGGTCGGTCGGCGTAGACCTTTAGCCACTTCATGCCTTCCGGCGGCGGCGCCAGCGAGGTCTCCGCGCCGATGGCCTTGCGGTGCACCGGCATGTGGCCACGGTCAATCCCGACGCGGCCCTGGTACTCCTCACTCGCGAGGAATACGGACAGTGCCGTGGATTGCTCCACGGAGCCGTCGCGCTCGGCGCTATTGGTCACCAAGTCCGGCTGGTCATTGGTGCTGTGGCCCGGCGGACCGCCGCGCCCGGCAATCACTTCCGGCAGCAGCGTCCATTGGAAGCGGTCCTTGATGCGCGGAACCGCGAAACCGGTGGAGTACACCCGACCCGACGGCCAGATGCCGATCCTACCGGCGGCAAACGGGTTGCCGAACTCCCCGCCCAACTCCTTGACCTGATCGGACGCCGGCGAGGTCTTGCTCACGAAGATCTTGTTGATCAGGTATTCCCAGGCCTCCTGCGCCTCGGGCAGGTCGTACGTGGTCTTCGTTAGCGGGTCGTTGAACGGCTTGGCCATGCCGTTCGAGTACATCTGCGGCATGTACTGGAACTCGTAGTCGTCGCGCGCCCAGGTGCCGTATGCCCCGGTGTCGGGGTTCGTAATCTTGGCGTCCCACTCCGTCCAGTCGTCCCAGGTCCATCCACCGTCGCTGTCCGGCAGTGTCACGCCAGCGCCCTCGGCCAGCGAAATGTTGGCCACGAATCCGCTGATCGCGAACTGGAAGGGCATCCCGAACTGGGGACCCGTCATCAGCTTCGGCTGCGGGAACGAATGGTCGATGTTGTTGAACGTGTACGCGTCCGGGAGGAAGTAGTAGTCCTCTGGGACAAAGTCGTCACGCTTGGCCAATTCGCCGGTGATTTCCGTGAAGGCGCCATCTTGGTGAAAGCGCAGGAAGTCCGACTGCGAGAGCAGCGCCACGTGCGGCGCCGTCCCGGCCGCGAACTGGATCGCCAGGCTGTCGATCAGGTTGGCGGCCGGTTCCAGCTTCACGAAGATGTCAGGTCGCTTCTCGGCGAAGCGCGCCAGGCCCCACTGCATGGCCGCGCCACGCGGGCCCGCGGTGTGGTCCGTGACGAACCGGATCTCGACGTTCTCCGAAACCATCGGCGCCTCGGTCATCGCCGCTGCGGGAGCCGCCGCAGCAGGAGCCGCCGTAGCCGGCGCGGGCGTGGCCGCGACCGTGGCTGGCTCGCTCTCACTCTCGCCGCAGGCCGCCAGCATGACCGCCGACGTGGCGCCAATCCCCATGCCGGCGACAAAGCGCCGACGGGTCAGGGCTTCAATTCGCATACCCTTCTCCTCCCCCCCGCCAGACGTGCGTCCCCTGGGGGCCTAGCTGACCTCAGGCTGATATCTGGATGATCTGTGCACATTACACAGCCCAGCTACAGACAAGGTCCAGCGACATTCGCACAGCCACATTTTGCTGTTAGACGCCGAAATGTCAAGGGGCCATTGTCGTGCGCTCGCCCCGCGAGCGCACGGCTGCCTACTTAGTCGATGGCAATTCGTTCGGACGTGTTGCTAGTCGCTCCGTCGTCTCGCTCTTCGACAGCCTGGATTCCCGCGTCCAGCACCTCGCGCAAGCTGATCATGGCTTCCCGAACGGCACCGCGCATATGGCCGCCAGCCTTGCCAACGCCAACGCGCGGCCGGTCGATCTCGATCGTGATGCGAATTGGACCGGCATGGACGTGACCGCCGGCGCCATCCTTTTCCTCGGTCATCATTCCGGATCCTTGGATTCAGCAAATGGGAACTTTCAGTATATCCGGGTCACGCTGGTGTCGAGCGACCGCAGTCGAAATAGATAGCTCCCTGGTCTGTGAGCGCGGTTCCACCGCCGGTGGGATGCCCGTGGCCTTAGGATTGAGGCCGTGGTGCCGGTGACGACACGACCCGGATCGCGCGACCGCAATGCGTGCAGAAGTTCGCCAGCGAATCGTTGATCCGGCCACAGGCGTCGCATTCCACACTCGCGGGCAACTGTGTCCCGCAGTTCGAACAGTAGTTCGCATCGTCCGGATTGAGGTGGCCGCACGACTGACACGCCCGTCGCCAGCGACCAGTGACGGTGGCAGTGCCCAGGCGAGACTGAGCGCCGTCACGGGCCGTCGTGAGTTGCCGCGCGTCCAGGTCAAGGGTCTGGGCCAGGGCCTCGATGTCATCCTCGGGCACGAAGGTGATCTTGCCCGTCTCAACGTCGCTCAACCACGGCCGATCGCGGCCGATGGCCGTCGCTACCTCGGCCTGTGTGAGGCCGTGCAGCCGACGCGCAGTGAATATCAGACCGCCAAACGTCCCGCGATCAATATCGTTGAATGCGCGCTTTTGTAGCTTGCGACGGGCCATTGGCGACCGATCAGCTGCCCGCAACCGCTGCGGCGGCCCTAGCATGACGCACTCAGCGAGACTCGGCAATTTCGCAACAAACGTCCGTCAGTCGGCGTGGCGCACCTGATAGCCGCCTGCTGGCATTCAGAATTGTCGCGACATTACCGGAAACCAGGCGAATGGCGGCCCGCTCGCCGGCGTGATTCCTCTAGGGAATCGTGATTTCCTGCCCAACTTGCAGGTTGTTGGGGTCCACGATGCGGTTGGCTTCCACCAGGTCATCCACCGACACGTTGAACCGCCCGGCGATACCCGAGAGCGTATCGCCGGGTTGCACGACGTAGACCGTCGCGGTTGGCGTCGGCGTGGGCCTGGGGATCGGTGTGGCCGTGGGGGTGGGTTCCGGCGTGGGCGTCGCGATCACGGGTTCAAACGCTGCGTTGGGAGAATCGGGCGTCGGCGCAATTGCCGTGGCGGGGGTTGGCGTGGTTGCCACGGCGGACGATTCGTCATCCCGCGGCCGAAGCAGCACGACCCAAAGTAGGAACACGATGAATGCGACGACCAGCAGCCCGGCCAGCAACTCGCCGCCGCGGGCGAAGGTGCTTTCGGAGTCTTGCATGGGCGCGCCTGCCTCGCCTACTCGACCAGCAGCTGAGCCGCGTGACTCTCGGCGGCCTGTGCATGCCGGCCCATGCCGAAGTATCGAAATCCGAGCGCTTGCATACGATCGGGATCATAGAGATTGCGACCATCGACCAGCACATCCCCGCGCATGGCCGCTCGCACCGCCGCCCAGTCGAGTTCACGAAACTCGTTCCACTCGGTAGCCAGCACAATCGCGTCGGCGCCGGTTGCGGCCTCTACGGCCGAGGCCTGGAAGGCCACCGAGCGGCCGAGCACCGCCCGTGCCTTGGCGGTAGCGACGGGGTCGTATGCGCGAACGCTCGCGCCCTCGCCCGCGAGCAGATGAGCGATCTCGATTGCCGGCGCGTCCCGCACGTCGTCGGTGTTGGGCTTGAACGATAGGCCCAGGAGGGCTATTTTCCGGCCACGCAGCCCGCCCAGCGCCTCGCGCAGCTTGCGTACCGCTGACCGCCGGGCGTCCCGGTTGATCTCAATGACGGCGCGCAGCAGTTGCGGGTGGGCGCCATGAACCGACCCCATGTGTTCCAGCGCGCGCACGTCCTTCGGAAAGCAACTGCCGCCCCATCCCAGGCCTGCGTTCAGATATGCCGGACCAACGCGCGCGTCAAGACCCATGCCGCGTGACACCACTTCCACGTCCGCGTCAAGAGCTTCACAGATCGTCGCGATCTCATTGATGAACGAAATTCGCGTGGCCAAAAAAGCGTTCGAGGCGTACTTGATCATTTCGGCCGTGCGCAGGTCGGTCACGATCACGGGACAGTCGAATGATCGGTAGAGCTCGGCCACGCGCTCGGCCGCCTCGCCGTCAGACGAGCCAATCACCACCCGGTCCGGGTGCAGGAAATCCTGAACCGCCGAGCCTTCCCGCTGAAACTCCGGGTTGGACACGACCGGAAAACGCGCGCCGTCGGCGCGGTGCTCATGGATGATCCGCGAAATCAGATCACTGGTCCCAATCGGGACCGTGCTCTTGGTGACAATCAGCGCGCCCTCCGAGAGGACAGGCGCCAGCGCCACCGCGGCGCTGTCAACCGCCAGCAGGCTGGCCTCGCCGGCGGCCCCCGTGGGCGTATCCACCGCGATGAACACGAACTCCCGGTCCGGAACCGCGATCGAATAGTCGGTGGTGAAGGTCAGCCGCCCGGCGGTGACGTTGCGGGCAACCAGCGACTCGAGCCCCGGCTCATAGATTGGCACCCGCCCGGCGTGCAGCCCGGCGATCTTGGCCTCGTCGATATCCAGACACGCCACGTCGTGCCCAAGGTCGGCAAAACAGGCGCCTACCGAGAGGCCCACATAGCCGGTCCCGACAATACAGATCGCGCTCATGGGCTGATCATCGCACGCAGCGTCCAACGTGCGGGACCGCCAGGCCGGTTAGCCACCAATCTGTGCGCGAGAACGCGGCAGCCTCATACCGCGTGCGCCTAAGGTCGTTCGCCCGCACAGTTCTGACAGAACCGCAGGGCGGTCGGGTTCATGACATCGCAGGACTCGCAGTGCCATTGGACCGCGCTGCGCCGCCGGGACCCCGCGGTATCCGTCGGTGGATCGGGACCACCGACTGGCGTTGCGGCTTCCAAAAGACTGGCGGGTGCCGGCTTGGGAAGCGCGGCAACCAAGTCTTCCTGCATGGAGTTGACTCGGAACACGATTCGGATGATGAAGTACCCGGCGATGGCCAGGGAGATTCCCGCGGTGCACTCAAGCGCGCCAGCGGCCAGCGCGCGAGTACTCGAATCAAGCATTGAGTCGATCGGCTCGCCCAACCCGTCGAACACGAGAATCGCGAACCGAGACGTGATCAAGAACGACGAGAAAGCCGCCCACCAGCCGACGATTCCGCTCCACGCCCCTGCGGACGGTCCATCCGTGGGTGGACGATCACCCGGTCGCGTAGAACTTGCAAGCCAGAGCCGACGGATGAAGACAAGAGGTGCCGCCAAGCCGAGGAGTACGATAAGCGGCACGGCCACCAGACTCAGCCATCCGCCGCTGACGATGTAGTAGACCGCGAAGAGTGCCGGAAAGAGGGCAACGAGCGAGTAGACGGCCAAAGACGGTCGGAGCGTGGCGCCTGACGCATCGAGCGCTCGAATGTTTGCTGCGGCTCGCGCCAGCCAGACGACTAGAGTCAATCCGCCAACGAGCAGAACCAGCAACCAGGCATAGCGTGCCGGTAGCAGAATCTCTTCAACTGGCGGCACCGTGCTGGAGATCCACCTGTCCCTGCGGTAATCGACGTGCGTCAGTGGGAGCCACTCCGGGGCGGCTATGAGCACGGCGGCCACGACGTATAGGGCGCCCCTGACAGTTAGGTCAACTGCGCCAACGACGGCGGACAAGGCAACGAATGCGCTGCCGACCCGCCCGAGCCGTCGAAGCGAGCGATAGCCGGTCGGCCGATTCTGGGAGACCGATCGTGACGAATCGCCAGCGGCCGGACCGTCGTCAGAATCGGTTGCCGCCACGGCTGATTAGGTCGAGCGGCCCCGAGAGCCCCACACCCTCACGAAGCGGCTTGCACGGCAAACCGCTGCACGTTGCGTGGTGGTCCAATCATCACCAGCACATCGTCCGGCTGAATTTCCTCGTCGCGAGCCGGCAGAAACTGCTGTCCTCCGTCGCGCCCAATCGCCATCACTTCCACGCCGTGCTGGCGCAGGCCCACGTCGCCGATGGTTCGGCCCACGTACGAACTGCCTGGTGCGATGGCCACTTCCTCGATGGTCATGTCCTTGGACTTCTCGTCCAGCAACTCCGACAGCGCCCAGGCGACGTTGGGTTTGAGCACATACGCGGCCATGTGCTGGGCGCCGGCCGCATGAGGCGAAAAGACGCGGGTGGCGCCGGCCACGGTCAATCGTTCCACGGTTTCCTTGGTGTTGGCGCGGGCAATCACTGGAATCCGGGGCGCAGTCGCGCGCGCCGAAAGGACGGTATACACATTGGTGGCGTCGTCGCCTGTTGACACCATGACCGCGGCCGCGCGGGCAATCCCGGCGGCACGAAGCGACTCCGCCGAAGAGGCGTTCCCGCATACGGCCAGCACGCCCAAAGCCTCGGCCCGTTCGCAGCGCTCGGGATTCTCGTCGATGGTTATCACTGGCCGCCCGGCGGCTCGCAAGTTTGCGATGATTCCCTCGCCGACGCGACCGAAGCCGCACACGATGAAATGGTCGCGTAGGGCCGCCAGTGCTTGCTCCTTGCGACGTCGGGCAACGCGCGCGACCAGATGACCGCTCACAAGATACTCAACCGTCACCGCACCGGTGTATCCGATGGCGGTGATGCCGGAGATGATCAGCAGAATGGCGAATACTCGTCCCCCTTGGTCCAGGGGAACGATTTCGTTGTACCCCACGGTGCTGATGGTGACGACAGTCATGTAGAGCGCGTCCAGCGGTTCCGCGCCCGCCACCGCCATGAAGCCGATCACGCCCACCACGGTCAGGCCCAGCATGGCCCCCACGCCCCAGATCACCCGCCAGGCCATCTGGCGCGAAGGCGCCGCTTGCGGGGCCGCAGGCGGGCGCGGCGCTAGCACGTTAGGCGCCTGGGGTGGGGGTTGCTCTGCCGGCCGACTGACGCGCTGTAAAACGCACGCGCAGCTGGTCGTCTTCCAGTCGGGCACGACCGTGGGTCATCCGAGCCAGCACGCGTGGCAACACGATATTGCGGCGAGCCGCTCCCATGCGGATCACCAACTCGTCACCACGACGAATTAGCGACGCTTCGGATTTCTCCAGGAATGGCGCTGGAATGCGGAATTCGAAGCCGCCATCCACCTCCACGATTTCGTACGGTTTGTAGTCGATCAGCCGATCCGCCGGCTCGCAGTCGGCATGCATCTGCGCGCCCATGACCCGCAGACGCTCCAGTCCAACCACCTCGTGCGAATACTGATCGACGCGCAGGATTGGGATGGGATCGAACATGGCATGAATGTCACGCAGATACGGAGCCTGCATGGCGCGCCGTTGCTCGGCGAAACGCCCTTCGGCCTCTTTGGGCACTACCCGGTTCACTACCACGGCATCAGTGATGTGGTCGTACAGAGTCAGGTAGGTATAGCTGCGTTGGGCCTCGCGAATCACCATCTTCTCCGGATTCACCACCAGCCGTACCGTGGTCGTTTTTGAGGCCGTAAGCGTGTCGTGGAGTTCCTGCAGTTCGTCTACCAGGTCGGTCATTGCCTCGAACACATCGTCTTCGGGTAGCGGCAGGTCGGTCACGCGGCGGGCCATCGGCCGCACCATGCGAGCGAGGTGACGATTGATCGGCAGCAACTTGTCCAGCCACCAACGACCAACTTCCGGGAAAGCGAGCAGCCGGAGCGTCTCACCCGTCGGCGCGCAGTCCACCACTACGACGTCGAACTCGCCTGAGGAGGCGTGGCGATTCACCCACAGCAGATTGGCCAGTTCCTCCATCCCCGGGAACACCGCAATCTCCTCGGCCAGCACGTTGTCCATGCCGCGCCACGTCAGCACGGCTTCCACCCAGTTCTGCACCGTCCCCCAGTACGTCTCCAGGTTGTAGTAGACGTCGCATTCCTGCGCCCACAGGTTGTCGACCACTGGCTTCGGTACCGGCCCCAGTTGCAAGTCCAGTGAGTCGCCCAGACTGTGCGCGGTGTCCGTGCTGAGCACGACGGTGCGCAGGCCGGCGTCGGCGCAGCGGAGCGCGGCGGACGCAGCCACACTCGTCTTGCCGACGCCGCCCTTGCCGGTGTACAGCAGAATGCGCGGTGACCGCTTAGCCATCGAACTCGTCGCTGACGTCCGTTGGGCGGACGAATATCAGACTGCTCGCCCTGTCCATGATTCGGCCCACTGTGGCCGCCGCCGGCGCCCCAGCGCCTTCAAGGGCACGCCGCAAGGCAGCTTCGTCCTCGGGTGGAATGGCAATCAGCAGCCCGCCGCTGGTTTGCGCGTCGGCCAGCAAGACGCGTTCCTGCAAGTCAACGTCCGGGTGCCATTCCACATCGCCCTCCAGTGAGTTCAGGTTGCGTTCCGTCCCGCCCGGCACCTCATCGGCCGCAATCAACGACCAGACGTCGGGCAAGACCGGGATGCCGTCGGCGTAGACCTCGGCCGAAACGCCGCTGGCGTTCAGCATTTCGCGCAAATGGCCCAACAGGCCATATCCCGTCACATCCGTTACGGCATGCGCGCCATATTCGCTTGCGGCCTTGGCCGCGGCTTCATTCAGCGTGGTCATGGACTCAATCGCGGTGTCAAGCGCAGTCTGGCTCGCCGCGTCAAACTTGCCAGCCGTTGTGATGATGCCCGTGCCCAGCGGCTTCGTCAGCACCAGCAAGTCGTCCGGACGCGCGCCGGCATTCGTGCTGATCGCCTCGGGATCCACAGTACCCAAGACCGCCAGCCCGAACTTGGGCTCGGGGTCGTCGATGGAATGCCCGCCGCCAATGACCGCCCCGGCTTCTTGCACCTTGTCGGCCGCGCCGCGCTGAACCTCGGCCAGCAGATCCAGCGGCAGCGTCCCACGCGGCCAACCGGCAATGTTGAGCGCCAGGATTGGCGTAGCGCCCATGGCATAGAGATCGCTCAGCGCGTTCGCCGCGGCGATGGCGCCGAAGCTGTAGGCGTCGTCCACGATCGGCGTGAAGACGTCCGTCGTGAAGGCAATGGCCAGATCGTCGCGCAGGCGGTACACGGCGGCATCGTCCATGCCCTGTCCTCCGACCAGCAAGTCGGGGGACACCATCGGCGGCATTAGGCGCAGCACGTGCGCCAGCTCGTCAGGACTGAGCTTGCAGGCTCAGCCGGCGCCGTGCGCGTACCGGGTAAGTTTCAGCGGCGTGTGTTGGCTATCCATCCCTGCACGGTAGCGTAACGCCGCCGCCCGCAACTTTCGTTCTTGCACTCGAAGCCTGCAAGGAGCCGGCCGTGCCGCCGTTTGTGCCTCGCCCACGATTTGTCCAGCGCCTGTTGGTCCTGGTGCTGGCGGCTGGGCTATTGCTGGCTGGCGCCGGATCGGCCGCCGCGGCGTCGCCGCTGGAGGCCACGCCGGTTGCCGGCGGCGCCTTCTTCGAGCGGGCCGACGGCGACGATCTGGGGTTTGCAATCCGCAACTACGTCGACGGGCCCGCCTTTTACGATGCATTCCTTCGTTTCGGCGGCGCCCGGACGCTTGGACCTGCGGTGTCGCGTCCCTGGCTCGACGACGAAGGGTTCGCCTACCAGCTGACGCAGCGTGCGCTGCTGCAGTGGTCACCCTCGGACGACCGGGTTGGGATTGCCAACCTGTTTGAGCTCCTCAACGGCAACGAATTCGCTGCTGAACTTGAGGCCCGTCACATTCCCGAAGCCGAAACTCCGCCGTCACTCCCGCCCGAGTTTGCGCAACAGGCGCGGCTGGCCTGGCTGACGGACCGGGCCATTGCCGAGACCTTTGCCAACAATCCGCTGGAACTCGGGAGTCTGGACGCCAGCATCGGGTTTCACGGCCTGCCGATGTCGCGCCCGGTACGTCTGGGTCCGTTCGTCGTGCAGCGATTCCAACGGACAGCGCTGCAGCACTGGGTGGAGGCGGTAGAGGGAGGTCAACCGGTTGGCTCGGTCGTCTTGGTGAACGCTGGCGACATCTACCGTGATCTGGCGCTGCCGGATGAACTGCTGGCCACGCCGCATGCGTCCGACCATAGCGCGGTGCTGGACCTACGGCTCGATCCGCCCGACGAGGCCGACCTGGTTCCGGCTCCGGTTGCGTCGCGAACCTACAACACCGGAAGCCACGTCTTGCGCACGGCCCTGGCGCTGCTGGAGAGCGTTGACGCTAACGCGACCGCTCTGGAACTGGCGGCGAGCGACCAACTCGCGATCGATTTCGAATCGATGCCCGAAGGGGTCTTGGCCTCGTTTAACGCCGCGCACGGCATTCGGATCAACGACGGCTTGCGCAACGAAGATCCCATCCCGCTCGCGGCGGTGCTGGCGCACGAACTCCGGCACTTTGAGGACTACAAGCGCGGCCAACTTGGTGATGACACCCAGAGCTGCCTGGACGCGGAGGCGCGTGCGTTGGTGCGCGAAGCTGAAACGTGGAACGCGCTGATTGCCGCCACCGACCGCTCACTCCGAGAGACGCTACTGGTTCGGATCGAGACCAGCCGCGCCGAGGTTTACGCAGGCGGCGGGGAGGCCATCGCAGATCTTGCCTATCGCCTCTACCAAGAGGTCTGCACGAAAACCGCGATCGAGATCGCCAAGAGCTAGCTTCCCGCGCCGCGGCCGCGTTCACCGGCAGGCCATGGAGGAATCGACGCCAGGATTGATTCACGGCCGGGCGTTTCCTTGGTCGTAAGCTAGTGAAGCATCGTTCCGCGGGCTGTGGATTTGGTCGTGCCCGCTCTGCAAGCCTGCAATGTCTGCCTGGCATCGGCCACGATGCCCTTTCACCTCGAATGGTCGCCGTGAAGACTTCGCTGTATCAGACGCTCGCTGAGCGCGGGTTTATCCATTCAGTCTCGAATGCGGATGGCCTGCGTGCGGCCCTGGATCAATCCTGTGTCTTCTACGTGGGGTTTGATCCAACCGCCCCCAGCCTGCACACCGGCCATCTGATCCCCCTGGCACTGGCCGCACACCTGGCGCAGGCTGGTCACCACCCGGTGCTGCTGGCGGGCGGCGGCACCGGACTGATCGGCGACCCGACCGACCGGGCCGAGACCCGTGCCTTGCTTAGCGCGGAGCACGTGGCCGCGAACACCCAGGCAGTTCGCCAGCAGGTGGACCGCCTCTTTGAGAACGAGCAGGCCGACGTCGCAATTGTCGATAACGCGGAGTGGTTGACCCAGCTGCGCTACCTGGAGTTCCTGCGGGACATCGGACGCTACTTCAGCGTCAATGAAATCCTGGCGACCGAGACCTATCGCGCACGGCTGGAGAGCGGTCAGGGCCTCAATTTCGTTGAGATCAACTACCGCCTGCTGCAGGCCTATGACTTTCTGCACCTTTTTCGCGAACACAACTGCACCCTCCAGATCGGCGGCAGCGACCAGTGGGCCAACATCCTCGCCGGCGTGGACCTGATCCGACGGATCGAGGGCGAGGAAGCGTTCGGCCTGGTGACGCCGCTGCTCACGACTAGCACGGGCCAAAAGATGGGTAAGACGGCTGGCGGCGCGCTCTGGTTGGACCCAGACCTGACATCCCCATACGACTTTTTTCAGTACTGGATCAACATCGAGGACGCGTCGGTGGAGCGCACGCTGGCGTTGCTCACGGCGCTGCCCATGGACGAAGTCCGGGGGCTGGCCTCCCTTCCCGGCGCGGAGATTCGCACCGCCAAGGAGCGGCTGGCCTACGAGATCACGGCCAGGGTCCACGGTCGAGAGGCCGCCGCCGCGGCCCGCGACAGTGCGCGGGCGCTATTCGGGCGTGACAGTGGTTCCGCCGCAGCCGCGCCCCAGACACGTGTAACCGAGGATCAAGTGGCTGCTGGTCTGGGTATCGTGGACCTTCTGTTGACCACCGGCCTGGCCGCTTCACGCTCGGCGGCGCGGCGCCTGATTACGCAGGGCGGCGCCTACACCAACGACCAGCGCGTGGGCAGCCCCGAGATGGTCTTTCATGCGGATGCCTTTCAGGACGGCGAGTTGCTCCTGCGCTCCGGCAAGAAGCGCTATCACCGAATCCTGATTGGCAAGTGACAAGGAGCGTGCACCCGTGAATTGGTCGGCCAGTGAAATCCGGCGTGTGGATGCCCAAAGTTCCGGTGAACTCTGGGAACGATTCCTTACGGCCATGGTGGCGTACTGGAACGAGAGTTTTCCCAGCGAACTGAGCCACCTGGAATGGCACGAGCTATACACCGAGCGGATTCGACGGCGCCTCGAGGAGCACCCAACCTGGCTGTGGATGTACGAGCGCGACGGACGAACCCTGGCCCTCACCAACTTCCATCTGGACGGCGGCGTAGCGCACGTGGCCGAAGTCTGGGTCGCCCCGGACTCGCGCCGTCACGGCTTGGGCGCCTTCATGATCCGGCAGATGCGCCGAACGCTGCGCGAAGCGGGCGTGACGCGGATGGCCGTGACCGTTCCCACCAACGCCACGGTGGCCGCCAGCATCGACTTCTGGCACGACCTCGGCTTTACCGAGGTCGCCGTGCACCTGGAAGCCACGACTTTCGGTCCAAACGGCGATTGAGCCGCCGCCCGGCTCGGCGACATTCCACGCAGGGCCGTTTCATATGGTTGCCGGCCAGGCGATGTTTCACGTGAAACGTCGCGTTGGCACCCATCGCTCGCCTCGCTACGCTCAACCGTGACACGCCGAATCGAGGGATGCCGTATGGCTACTCAATCTGCGCCCGCTGGAATCTCCAAGCGCCGTGTGCCGCTGCGCAAACCCATGACGCCCGAAGACCTGGCCGATGCGCGCGTGCGCGAGGCCCTGGGCGAAACCGGCCGCTGCGAATGGGCTCAGCGGCACGATGGGCTGATGCGGTACCACGACGACGTCTGGGGCGAGCGCCCGGTCGACGACACCGAGTTCTTCGAGCGCATGCTGCTCGAAATCTTCCATGCCGGTCTCAGTTGGACGCTGATCTGGAACAAGCGTCAGGGGTTTCTTGCGGCCTACAACGATTTTGACATCGACGCCGTGGCCGCCTACGGCTCCGCCGACATCGCCCGCCTGCTCGACGACCCCAACGTCATTCGAAGCGAGCGCAAGATCGTCGCGGCCATCGAGAACGCGAGGACCGTGCAGGAGATCCAGGACCGAGACGGATCCTTCCGGGACTTTCTGCTCGGCTTGCCGAACAGCAAGAACGGCAAGATCAACGCCCTGAAGAAGACGTTTCGCTTCATGGGGCCGGGCACGTCGCGGGGCTTTCTGGAATCGAGCGGCCTGGTGGCGCCGCCGCACCACGACTACTGCTTTAAGGCCGACCGCGACGTCTGGTCCGCCGCCTGAGGACCTGGCGTTGACCACCGTCTCGCTGAACGACCTGCGGCGGTTCGGACTCGCGGCGCTGGCGACCCGCGGCGTCAGCAAGACCGACGCGGCTCTCGTTATCGACGTCATGCTCGAGCAGGATCTGCGCGGCCACGGCCACCACGGGATTGCGTTGTTGTCGGCGCGAGTTAACGACCTGGAGGCGGGAAGCGCCCGCGCCGACGCACAAGTTGAGGTACTGGCCGACCTACCCGCCTTCACGGCTCTCGATGCGCACCGGGCGCTGGGACCGATTGGGGCTGTTCAGGCCATGGATGCATGCATCGCCAAGGCGCAGACCCAGGGGGCCGCGATGGCCTCCCTGCGCAACATGCCGCACTGGGTCATTCCCGCCTTTTACAGCATGCGCGCGGCAGCTGCCGGCCTGATCGGCTACTGCACCTGCTACACCAACCCTTCATTCGCGCCTGTGGGCGGCACCACGCGGGTGCTGGGCAACAACCCCCTCTCCTACGCGATTCCAGCCGATCCGCGCCCGCCGATTGTGGTGGACTTTGGTGTCTCTGCGTCCACCGGCCGGATGCGCGAGTTGCTGGCCGACGGCCAGCCTCTACCCGAAGGTTGGGCCGTTGACGCCAACGGACATCCCATGAGCGACCCGGCGCAAGCGATGGCGGAGGGCGTCTTTTTGCCTATCGCCGAACATCGCGGCTACGGGCTTGGTCTCGTAAACGAAGTTCTTGCCGCCACGCTCAACGCCATGCCCATCGCCCTCGAAACCCCGCCAGGCCGCTACGGCGGATTCTTCATGGCCTGCCGCGTGGACACTTTCCGGCCGCGCGAGGAGTTTCTGCGCGACGTCAACCACGCGCTTGATCGAGTGACCGGCAGCCCACCGCTCGATCCGGCCCGCCCCGTCCGCTATCCGGGCGAACAGTCCGGCGTGGCATTCCGACGCAACCGCGCCAGAGGCCAGGTTGACCTGAGTACCGCATCCTGGGATCGCGTCCACAAAGTCGCGGAACTCACGGGCGTTCCGGCACCCGAGCCAGTGGCCTAGGCGCCGAGTCGACCACCTAGCGGAATCGCGAGACGACCCTTGCGTTGGCGGGCAGCGGGTAGCGTCCGCCTCGCTTGAGTTCGCGGGGGATCGTGGCTCGGCCGCCGCGGCGGGCGGAGACGCCGGCGAAGACGCGCAGGGGCGTGCCTTCCTCGCTCACGCGCTGCATCACGTGGGCCATGCCGACCTGGCGCTGATTGGTGTCCAGGGCCGCGCTGGTGACGACGCCGACCCAGCCGCCGCGGGCGTCGACGACCGGATCGCCCTCGCGGGCGATCGGCACGCGTTCGTCGGTGATCGTGAAGCGCACGATCTGGCTGGTTCGGCGCTGTTCGCGGGCGATGAACCCGGAGCGACCGATGAAGAACGGCTTGTAAAGCTTGACGAAGCTGCCGAAGCCCGCGTCGCCCGGCGTGAGATCAAGCTCACCACCCAGTTCGTGACCGTAGAGCGGCAGGCCAGCCTCGGTACGGGTGGAGTCCCGGGAGCCCAGCCCGGCCGGCCGCACGCCGTCGTCGAAGCCGGCATCCAGGATCGCGTGCCACAAGTCGTTGGCCGCGTCGGGATGCACCAGCAACTCAAAGCCCACACGCTCGCCGGTGTAGCCGGTATGCGCGACTTCGAGATCGATACCGGCCAGGGTGAACGACCCAACGTCAAACGCCCGCATGCGGCGCAGGCGGCGGCGCGATTGGTCGTCCGGCGCCAGCCGCGCCAGCACGTCGCGCGAGCGCGGTCCTTGCAGCGCCAGGTCCAGGCGCCGCTCGTCGCCTTCAGATTCGGCCTTCAGATCGCGCAGGTTGACCTGGATGGGAGCTTCGGCCCACGGATCGGCCGGCTCGATTTCGTACTGGCGCTCGTTGACGCCGTTCAGCCAGACCCAGTTCTTGTCGGTGTTGGCCGCGTTGACGATGGCCAGATAGCGCTGCCGCTCGAGGCGATAAATGATCAGGTCGTCCAATGGGTGGCCGGTGGGATCCAGCAGGTAGGTGTAGGCCGCGCGGCCGTTGGGCAGCCGCGAGGCGTTGGCGGTCGTGACCAGATCAAGGAACTCCCCGGCATGCTCGCCGTCAACCGAAAAGACGCCCATGTGACCCACGTCGAATAGGCCGGCTGCGTTCCGAACCGCCGCATGCTCCTCGGCGATGCCTCCGTAATACACCGGCATCGACCAGCCGGCGAAGGGCACCATGCGCGCGCCCAGGTTGTTGCTGTGCACGTCGTGCAGCGGGGTCTGCCGCAGCGGGTCGCCTTCCCGCCAGAGGCCGCCCAGAAGAGCGCCCCATACGGGGCCACGCAACTGGACCTGGGCCAGCGGATCGCCGGCGTCGGGCGACCAATCGAATGTCGGGCGGGCCGCGGGTTTCTCCGCAGGCAGCCGGCCGGTCCGTCCCAGGTAGAAGGGGCGACTCAGATCAGGCGCGGGCGCCAGGGGCAGTCGTGTTCGCGCAACCCCGCGCCTGGCCAATTCCGCCTCGACGGCACCGGCGTCCTCCACGGGGTAGAGCAGCGCGGCTGCGCGACCGTCGCGCGCCAGCAACACCGACGCGCCGCTCAGGTCCAGGCGTGTCGTCCCCGCTTCCGCGCCCAGGCGGTCGGCGTCCGCAGCGCTGATCGGGATTCCGGTCATACCCGAGCTGGCATGCGCTGCGTCGGCGACGGCGATCGGTCCCACGATCTTGCGGCTGGGCTCGTCGGGGTCGATCAGCGCGTAGCCGTCCGCAATCTCCTGCAGCCACTCGGCCGCACACTCGCTGACGGCGGGGTCGAGCACGGCAAAGAGCCGCCGGTCACGCGGCGGCCTGTCCTCGTCCGGGCGAATAATCAGAACCGGTTGGACTTCTCCCGCTGGGTCGGAAATGCCGGCGTGAAGCGCCTCACCCGGCTCCAGATCGCGAGCCCGCTGATCGGAGACTTCGTCCGCAAAGGCCAACACGCGGCGTCCTCGCAGCTCCAAGATGCCGGAGGGCGGCGTCTCGGGCGCAACTAGTACAGCTTCCGCACGCCCGCGTGCCGCGAAGTCGGAAATCTCGGAGCGAAGTTCCAGCTGCCGCAGAAAGTCGATCCGACCCCGGTAACGCGGCGACCGTCGGCCCGGATACGTAATGCCGGTCATGGCCTGGAAGGCTCGGGCCAAAATGCCGGCCAGCACATCCATGTCGTGCGTGGTGTATCCGCGTTGCGTCAGCCAGGGTGTGCCCATACGCACGCCCGTGGGCGCGGCGAAGCCCACGTCGCCGGGCAGCGAGTTCCGGTTGGCCACGATGCCGATGCTGTCCAGCATCCGAACCGCCGGTTCACCCCGCAGGTCGCCGCTGGCGCCCGTGCGCTTCAGGTCAATCACCAGGAGGTGCGTGTCGGTGCCGCCATAGGCGAGACCCACGCCTCGCGCAGTCAGCGCCTCCGCCAGTGCTGCCGCATTGGCCCGGATCTGCCGCTGCGTGGCCTGGAAGGCCGGCGAGTCAGCGATCTTGAAGGCCGCTGCCATCGCCCCGATTTTGTTGAGGTGGGGACCACCCTGCTCGCCGGGGAAGACGGCCCGGTCGATTCGGCGCATCAGCCGCCGCCGATGCGAGAGGATCACCGCGCCGCGTGGCCCAAAGAGCGTCTTGTGTGTCGTGAACGTGACGACGTCGGCCAGGCCGACCGGCGACGGATACTCGCCCGCCACCACCATTCCGGCCGGGTGCGAAATGTCGGCCAGCAGGTAGGCGCCGACGTCATCGGCAATGGCTCGGAACCGCTCCCAGTCCGGCGCCCACGGGTACGAGGTATAACCGGCCACGATGATGCGCGGGCGGTCGCGCCGCGCGATTTCCTCGATCTGGTCGTAGTCCAGTCGCCCGTCGACATCCGCAATGCTGTAGCTGGACGCCTGGAAGCGGCGGCCGCTGCGATTGACCGACGCGCCGTGGCTCAAGTGCCCGCCGTGGGCCAGCGCAAGTCCCAGGATCCTGTCGTTGGGTTCCAACAGAGCCTCGTAGACGGCGTTGTTGGCGGCCGCGCCGGACAGCGCCTGCACGTTGACGTACAAGCCGTCGGCGGGAACGCGCTCGTTCGCAAACAGCGCCGCACACCGCCGCTGCGCCAGCGCCTCCACCAGGTTGGTGTAGTCGTTCCCGCGGTAGTAGCGCCGGTCGCCGTAACGACGAAACCGTGCCAGTTGTGCATCCGTATCCGCCAAACGCTCCGGCAGGTCGCGCCGCATCGGGCCGGAGGGATAGCCCTCGGCGTAAATGCTGGTCAGCGGCGAACCCAGCGCAGCCCGCACCGGGGCCGGCGTCAGGCTCTCCGACGGAATCAGGATCAGCTTGTCCCGCTGCCGCCGATGCTCCTGCGCAATGAGCCCCGCCACCAGCGGATCGACATCGTCGAGCTCCTGGTCAAAGACGAGATCGGCGTACGTTGAGTCTGTGGTCATAGGTCCGTTTGGGGTCCCAGCCCTTCCAGCTTAAGGCCACCTTCGGGCGCGGATTGTGACGCGGCGCACCAACAACACGGTTGGTCTGCTGCCGCTAACACGCAACGATGCCTGATTGCTGGTGGTCTGCGTGGGTCCTGGCGGCTACCGCTGGACGCGGCGGCCTTCGCGGAGGGCGCGGGAGCGGGCCTGCTGCATGGTTTCGCGAACCTTGCCGCCGAAGCGCTCGTCCAGCCAGGGGTCACCGCGGACGTGGTAGCCGGCTCGTTCCCAGAAGCCGGGTTCCTCGTGGTCCATGAACTCCAGGCCGCGCACCCATTTGGCGCTCTTCCAGAAGTAGAGGCTGGGCAGCACCAGGCGCAGCGGGCCGCCGTGCTCGTGGGTGAGCGGCGCGCCGTCGTGATCGAAGGCGAACAGCACGTCGTCCTGGTCCAGTTCGGAGAGCGCCAGGTTGGCGGTGTAGTTCGGGTCGGCGTGCACCATGACGAAGGTTGCTTCGGGCAGCGGTTTCACGCGGGACAGGATCTCGCGGACGTGAATGCCCCGCCAGAGGTTGTCGTAGCGGCTCCAGTGGGTGACGCAGTGGATGTCGGAGGTGATTTCCACCTGGGGCAGGGTGGTGAACTCGTCCCAGGACCAGCGCACGTCCTCTTCCACCAGTCCGGTGACTCTGAAGTCCCACTTCATCATGTCGTAGGGGCGCGGCTCCATGTAATGCAGGACCGGCCACTTTTCGGTGAGGCGTTGGTCGGGCGGCAGACGCGGCTCGCGCAGTTCGGGCGGTCGTGGTGTGACGTCGGGTACGTCGGCTACGGGCTTGGAGTTGCCGCGCAGGAATCGGTTGAACATTGGGTATGCGACTTGAGACCTTCTAACTTGACCGTACGCGCCCCTTGGACCTGACGCAACCACATGCGGACTATCCATGTGGCCCGTTCCCGGGAAAGACTGGCGGTTCGACCGCGTCAACGATCATGCGCGCCACGTCGGCAATCGCCGCCGCCGTTCGTTCGCGATTGGGCGTGCGGTCCACCAGGGCCACCACGGTCACCGGGCCCATAGCGGTGTAGACGACGCCGGCATCGTTGGTGGCGTCCGGAAAATCGCCGGTCTTGTGCGCCACCGGGTGTTGACGCAGCCAGCGCGGGATCCGGTTGGTTCGTCGTTCGCTGAGCAGCAACTCGCGCATCGAGCGGATTTCAGAGAGCGTGGGCTGCCAGACGCCCGGTCGTAGACCGACGATGCGTTCGAGCACGTCCGCCATCTCACGAGCGGTGGTCAACGGCTCGTTAACGTTGACCGTGGTGACTTTCAGACCCTCGCGGCGCAGGTCGAAGTCGATGTTCTGGTAGCCCACGCGGTCGGCGAGCAGGATGGCCGATGCGTTATCGCTGACGCTCATCGCGCGGGCAAGCGCGGCGCCGACTTCGATCTGCTGACCCGGTTCCAGGCTTACCGGCGGATCGGCCCGTTCCGCGACTGTCTCGTTCATGGTGAGAAGTTCGCCGAACGACAGCAGCCCGGCGGCTCGCTGGCGAAAGGCCTCGCGCAGCAGCAGGGCTTTCCAGACGCTCAGCGTGCGCATCTTGCTGTCGGCGTTGATGGCCACCAGCGGGCGGTTGGCGCCCGAGTAGGCGGCGAAGACGGCCCAGTCGCCGGGTTCCCCGCGGATCCGCGCGCGGACAGCCGCTGTCAGCCGCTCGTGGATCGTTCGCCCGACGGATTCCAGCAGCGCGTCCTTGCTGGCCACCGGCCGGGCGCGGTCATTGTTGACGAGTCCGGATTCGGTCAGCATTTGACCCACGGGCCGTGCCGTTACGGTGGGGCTATTGACGGAACGCTCAAGCACCCCGCGCTGAAAGCGCTGCGCCACGTTCTGGCCGAACTGCTCTGGGCGCGACATCGGCAGGCCGAAGCGCCGCAATGCCTGGGTACGGCTCCAGGTGAGAAACCGAGTTGGCGCCGGGTTGCCGAAGTAGGCGGCTCGAATAGGGTCGTCGGTAAGCCAGGCCAGCCGCGCGTCCGCGTCAGCGTTGGTTTCCAAGGGCATCGGCACCTGGCGATGGTCGTGCAACCAGCGTGCGCGTCCAGCTTCATCAAGCAATTCCAGCACGTTGGCGGGCGCCAGATTGGCGCTAAGAAACGGCGACTGGATCGCCCCGTGGCTAAATGCCTGGACGGCCAGACCATCGCGCGCGTAGGGGAGGCTGATTGGATATCCAAGGACGTGCGGCCCGCCGGCCCGGCGGTAGACATCCCACCAGGGCCGTCGACCATTGAAGACGGAAAAGCCGGCGTTCGGTTCCGGGGACGCCTGGCGGAAGTGATGGCCGTTTTCGATGGCAAAGTCCAGCGGTAGGTCCTCGTCGGACAGCCCCGGTCCTACGAATGGCACGGTAGCCAACGCTCCGGCCGCCAATCGTCCAAACGCCCTTCGTCCCAACGGTGCTGCGAGGCGGATCCCGCGACGGGTTCGTGCGACGTGGTCAGCCACGGCGGTCAGCCGACGGATACAGGAACGTTGCCAAAAGCTGTCAGCGACTGTCCCAGCGCGGGCGTAGCGTCCGCCATGGAGGGACCTTGTGTCCCCAGGGGATCGCCGCGCTCATGGACGAACGACGTGACCCGATACCGCAGTGCGGCCGGGTCGCGTTGCAGTTCCAGCGCGGGTATCAGGAAGACGACGCGGGAACCGTCAACGAACGCCGTGGCTCCGGTGGGTACGGCGGCGCCGGGATCGACGGCGGTCCGTTTCTGGAGTCTCCAGGACGGCGCGGCGTCGGGTCGGTAGATCACTTCGAACCACGTATCGGTGTTTTGGAAGAGGTCGAAGTCGCCGACCTGCGGCCTCCAATCGTCGCTGACGGTGTCGGTGGCCTGCAGCGCGAGGGCGATCTGGAAGCCGAGATTGCTGTCGGCACGCGGCGGGGTATCGGCCAGCTCGACCAGGAACGCCAGAAATGCGCCGCCGGGGTTTACGGGGGCCACGGATTCCACCTTGAACCAGACGCTGCGGAGCAGGTCGAGGTCGGCCACCGTCAGGTCGGTGGTTCCGCTGGCGATGCGCCGGATGTCGGCGAAGGCGAAACCGTCGACCGCCGAGAGATCATGGATCGAGAAGTAGTCGGCGCTGCGATCGACATGAAAGAGGGGCTGATCGTCGGCTGGGATGATGGCGAGGGTGCGGTCGACTGCCCGTGCGCCGAGCACGACGGTCCCGTCGGTCACCTGGGCGTCGAGTTGCTGGCCGGACTGGTAGCGCCATGTCCCCTCGTCCGCGCCTCGGGTGAGCACCAGGGGAACGGCCTGATTGGCGCCGGCCCGCAGGTCGAGCCTGCCGATACGGGCGGGAACCAACGCGGCGTCACCCTTCGTCCGCGTGAATCGCAATTCCGCCGCTCCGTCGCCGCCCAGGTTCACCAGCCGGCAGCCCGTGCGCTGCATGAGGGCACCGTTGGGAACGTCAATGCTTGACGGGCAGATCGTCGCAATGAGGGGAGCGGGCGAGTCGCTGGCGCCGCCTGCCGCGCGCGGCAGCGCCAACTGGTAGTCCTCGATCTCACCCGCCTGCCAGCGACCGCCGCCGTCCCAGGCGTCGCCCACAATGCGTTCGCGCGTCAAGGCGACCCGCATCCAGGCCCCGTCGGGCAAGCGGCTGACGCTGCCGAGGGCGAACGGGAGCGTGCGAACCGATCGGGATGTTCCCGGGGTCAGGGTCACCACGAGGTTCCGGACTGCCCATTCAGGCGTTTCGTCTTCGCCGATGCTCCAGCGGCCATCGAGGTTCATGTCGATCAGAACGTTCAGGTACCGGGGACCCGGCGACGCGCCAGCCGTCAGCGACACCAGCACGTCCAGCGTGGCCTGAGCCGGCGCCTGGTCCAGGGCCAGCGTCAGGGACACCACGCCATCGTCGCCGTCGTCCCCGTTGACCAGGTTGGGCACGCCATCGGGGTCAGCCTGGTCGTCCGCGCCGGCCTCGGCCGTGACGGCGTCGCCGAGCCGATCGAAGCCCGGTCGCAGAATGTGGGCGCCCGGGTTGGGGCTGCTGCGGGTATCGAGCCTGGTGGGGAAGCGGCCGATGACGCGGGTGCCGCGGTAGCCGGCGGGGGAACCATCGGGCGCGTCGCCGAAGTCGGCGGCCAGCGGGGGCGGAGGGGTGGGACTGGCGGCCGCGGTGACGGCTGCCGCCGGGGGCTGCGTGACCGCCTGAGCGGCGTCCGCGGTGGGCGTCGCCGCGGGGCCCGCGGCGGCTGGGCGGGGCTCCAAGTCCTCGGCGGGTTCGCAGGCCAGCAGGGCGAGCGTGGCCAGCAGCAGGGCGGCGGCGCGGAGGCGGGCGATGGGGGGCATGGGGCGGGCGTTTGGGGTGTTCAAGTCAGGCTAGCCGACGCGGCGCCGGTGGGAGCTGCGAGGGGGCCTCGCGCGCAATAAGAGTTTTTTCCAAAAAACTCTTGAGGTGCAGCGGGGGTACGTTTTGGCGGGGTTTGGGGGCGAGGAGAGGAGTCCCCTTCGGCAAGCTCAGGGCAGGCTCCTTCGACCGGCTCAGGCCAGGTTCCTTCGACGGGCCGAGGGCGGGCTCGCGGCGGACGGGGGAAGGACGGATGGGCCGTGGCAGGGGTTTTGTGGACGTAGGGCGGCGGTTTATGGGGGTACTCGCGCCCCGGCGAATGGGTGGGTGGTTCGAGGGGGTGGCGACGGACTTGGAGGGATGGCGAGCCGGGGATGCGGGGGTGAACAAGGGTGGTTTGACCGGTTCGCCGTGAGTGGCGGCAGGGGCGGGGGGCAGGGCGGGGGCGGAGCAGGCGGGGAGCATCGGGGATCGGGTTGCAAGCGTTACACAGATAGAGTACACTGTTTGGAAGCGGGTGGCAAGTGGGTGGTAAGTAGCGACAACCCGCGCGGAGCGGGACGGGGTTGAGGCGGAGGGCGGGGGAGCGAGCCTGGGATGCGGGGGTGAACGCGGTGTGCTTCGACAGGATGACCAATAACGCTGGTGGGGCTTGGCCTGTTGGGTGCTGCCGGGTCCGGGCTGAAGGCTCCGGGATGACGCGGGTGACGAGGACGGTGGATGAGGGGGACGGTGACCTGGGAGACGGCGATGGGTTGGGATGAGGCAAGGGCATGCGAGGTTGATCGGGGCATCATGAGCGGAAGAGGCCGGTTAGAAACCGGCCCGTACGCAAGATGAAGCCCCGACAGACGATGGGGCACGACCCGAAGAGGGCGGCGGAGGGACAGGGTGGGGCGAGGCGGGGCCTGGGATAGCGAATGCCGGCAACGACGTCAATGACGTCATTGGGTGCGATGCATGCGTTGATGGCATTGCGGGCAAAGCTGGCAGAGATGGCGGTGTTGACGAGGCGGCGGCCAGGGACTGGCGGGAGTGATTCGACGGGGTTTCGCCGTTGACGGGCTCAGGGGAGGCTCTTCGGCAGCTCAGGGCGGGTTCACGATGAACGGTTGGGGTTGGACGGAGCGGAGGGACGATGGGAGCGCACACGGGTCTCGGCGGGGAGAGGGATCAAGAGGCGGGCGGCCGGCTGGGCGCGGGTTCCGGGCCGGGCGCAGCCGGGTCGCTGGGCCAGTGTGCCTACCAGCCGCTCGGTCTGTGGATGGGACGGCCGGTTGGGTCGATGACGGGATTGGGGAACTGGCTCTGGCGTAGCAGCTTGCGGCGCTTTCGGGTGATGTGGGATTTGAAGTCGGCCGCCTGGACGAGTAGCCACGCAGGTCGCCGACCACGGTGGGCCACAGGACACGCGACGCCGATTCCCAGGCCGAAGCGTTCGCGGACGGCGCGGACGGGAAACGCGAGATCGCTGTCGTTCGACACGACCAGCGCTTTCTCGAAGTCGCCGGCGCAAGCGTCGAGCAGCAGGTGCGAGGCGAGATTGACGTCGGATCCTTTCTCGTCTGTCCTGAACACCTCAATTGGCCCCAGGCCATCCGTGCGCGGCATGGACCGGACGTGGGTGACGAACGACCCGTAGTGCACCGTAAGATTGGGGATGGAACCGAGGGCGCGGATGTACCGCTTTTGGCGCTGTCCGACGGTTGGGTCGGTGGGATGGTCGATCAGGGCCGTGAAGTAGCGAATCCGCTGGACATAGTCACTGGCCTTCAGAAGCCCTCGGCTCAGCTTCCCAAGGTCTAGCCAGCGGTACGGGCTGTCGCGCAGCGCGCCCTAGTACAGGTTGAGGCCGTCGACGTAGACGTTGACTTTTGCCACGGACGTCCTCCGACAAGAGACCGCCCGTACATGCCTTGAAATATGCAAAGCCCCCAGTGAGGGGGCTTCGCTTCCGGCCGGCGATTCGGCCGGGGCAGTGAATTGATAGTCGCCAATGAAGTGCCCAGCGTCAAGCTCCCGAGGCCGCAGGCAGGGGCGGGCGGAAGGGGAGAGGGAAGAGTAATGAGCGGCGAGAGAAGCGGTGAAGCGCAGGCCGGGGTGGCGGGGAGGACGAGGGAGGGGGCTTGGGTGCTGTAGTTGGCGGGTGGTTCGTGGTTCGACTCGGCCTTCCGGGGACGGCGCCCCGGCTCACCACGAAGGCTTGTTCGCCCTCGAGAGGCTTCGGATGGACGGTGCGGGTCGCGCCCGACAGGTTTGCTCGGAGGTTTCCTGACGCTGGACGCCTGGCTGGCCGTCAGGTCGCCGTAGAACACGCTGCGGCCGGCGCTTCGGGCCTGGAGCCAGCGTTTGAAGGAGCGATGGCTTTCCCGGGACGCGCGGCCGGCGATCAGCCCCTCGACGCTGAGGTCCTCGTCAAGGTCAGGCCAGTGGATGCCGTGACCATTGCCGATCACTCCCCAGTTGTCGCGTTGGGCCGGGATGCGTGGACCAATCGTGGATACCAGGCGAGAGGCCCGGAAATGGTGCGGCCATCCGAGAGTTCAGCGCGAAGCGTGTTTTCGATGATGCGAACGTGTTGGGGTTCGTCGCCGTCACCCGAGTAGAAGAAGAAGCGGTGCGGTCCGTCGCGGAGGACGGCCGGCATCTGAACTCCGGGTCAGGGGCTGGAATTCCGGCTGGCGGTGCGGGTATGGCGCGACCGGCAACGGGAAGCCGGCGGGCGTGGAGTACGAGGCGGACCGGGAGTTGCGGGACACGGAGCAGATTCCGCTGACGGAAGAGGGCGGGATCGAGGCGTTCCTACGTCGGGAGGTGCTGCCGTATGCGCCGGATGCGTGGTACGTGGCGTCGAGCGTGAAGGTTGGGTATGAGATCAGCTTCACGCGGCACTTCTACAAGCCGACGCCGTTGCAGTCCCTGGAGGAGATACGGGCGGACATCCTGGCGTTGGAGCGGGAGACGGAAGGAGTGCTGGAGGGGATACTCTGAGGGCCAAATGGACGAGGCTCCAAGAGAACGTGGGAACGTGGCAATGTCCCAGGCGCTTATTCGACCGACGGGCGTTGAACCGCGCGAGGGCTATCGCATCTGGCTCAGCTACTCCGACGGGGCCGCCGGCGAGGTGGACTTGTCTCATCTGGCCGGTAGCGGCGTGTTCGCGGCCTGGAACGACCGCGCCCGCTTCGAGGCCGTACACATCACCGACTACGACGCCATTGCCTGGGACAGCGAACTGGAACTGTGTCCGGACGCCCTCTACATGCAGCTGACGGGAAAGTCCCTGGCGGACGTTATGCCGCAGGCACTGGCGGTTCTGGACGCTGCCTGAAATCTGCCGGTTCTACGGCATTGTCATCCAGATGTATTTCAACGACCACGCGCCGGCGCACTTCCACGCGCGATACGGCGGCGACCGTGCCGTGATTTGTATCGATCCGCCAGCGGTCTTGCATGGGCGTCTTCCTCCACGCGCCCAGAGCATGGTTTTGGAGTGGACCGCGCTGCATCAGCAAGAACTGCAAGACGCCTGGACACGCGCGCGAAGGCGAGAGTCGCCCGGCGCGATAGCCCCGCTGGAATGAAGCGTGACAGCCGTCCTGCCGATCAGTGATGGCCAGAGACACCTCGCTCGATGCGCGACAATGCGCAAGAGCACTACACAGCCTAGAGATGGCGAGCACGTCCCAATGGCCAGGGTCAAGCTGATCATTCCCGATGAGGACAAAGCTCAATTCGTCCGGCAGGCGCGGCGGGAGGGCCTTACCCTCAGCGCCTGCCCGGCTGGGCTTCATGGTCGGAAAGGTCGATGTGCCCGAGGACTTCGACCGCATGGGCGGTCCTGAGATCGAGAAGATGTTCGGGACGACGGCGTGACGCACTTCCGGATACCCATGCATTGCTGTGGGCGGCGGGAGCCAGGACGCTAGACACCAGAGACTCGGGACCTTCTGGGCGATCCCGGCACGGAGTTGACGTTCAGCGCGGCGAGCATCTGGGAGGTAGTGATCAAGAGCGCGCTGGGCCGGAGTGACTTTGGCGTTGACCCGCAGCGATTGCGAGACGGCCGTCTGCGAAACGGTTACAGCGAACTTGCGATTCGCTCGGATCACACGCTTGCGGTTGGCCAACTGCTTACGATTCACAATGACCCGTTTGACCGGATACTCGTGGCGCAGGCGCAGGTTGAAGGCATGACGCTGCTGACCGTGGACGAGAAGCTGGTTCGGTATCCGGGGCGGGTGCAGGCTGTCTGATGGCGAGATGGGTCGAGGCCCGACGTCCACCGCTACCCAGCCTCTGAGCACTGCGGTGTTGAGCAGCCAGGCGATGTGCCAGAGCATTTGCACGTGGCGTCGAGCGTGACGGTTGGGTACGAGTTCAGCTTTACCCGGGATTCCCATAAGCCGAAGCCGCTGCGACATCCGGGGGAGATTCGGGCGGACATCCTGAATCTTGAAAAGGAAACGGAAGGACTGCTAGCGATGACTATCGACAGCGCTTCCGAATGAGCCCAATTCCCGTCTTCGAGGAAAGTAGCATCGAAGCAGTTGCACGAGTCCTCGGAGAGTGCGGCACGGGCTCGGATATCTCTCGCGTCTTGGCTGCCCGAGGTATCGCTGACGATTCCGGGGAGTCAACGAAGTGGAGAAGACTGTACCGGGTATTTCTGAATGTGCAGCAAAACGATCGGACTTCCAATCGAATACTCGACTTCATCCAGTCCTTTCTGGCACCAGCTCGCTTCGCAGGCAGGAGTAGCGAACTGGAGGCGCATAGGGCTGAGTTGAACGTCATCCTAGCTCTCTCTGGACTCGAGTACGGATCGGACGGTAAGTTCCACCGACGACCGATAGCAGCGACCCTTACAGAGGCGGAGCGTCGAGCAGACGCAGTCCACACAAGGTTTCAGGGAAGACGGATTCATCCGGAAGTCGTGAAGTACTGCAAAGCTGAACTTATGCAGCGAAATTACTTCCATGCGGTTTTCGAGGCTTCCAAAGGTCTTGCACAGCGTATACGTGACATGTCGGGGGTCCAGTCCGACGGTGCGAACCTTGTAGACACGGTATTTTCGATAAGTAGACCGATACTTGCGTTCAATTCTCTTAGATCAGAAACGGAGAAGAGTGAACACAAGGGATATGCTGCATTACTTAAAGGCTGCTTTGCAGCGGTTAGGAATCCCCTTGCACACGAACCAAAGATAATGTGGAAGGGTGAAGATGACGCGGCTGACTACTTTGCTCTCATTTCCCTTCTTCATAGAAAGCTGGACGACTGCTTTCCGACCGGACTGAGAGGTCGCCGATGAATGCGAGCCCCGGCCCCCAGGTCTCTAACAGACCGGTCTAAGAAACCTTGGATTGGCAACTACCGGATCACTGGATGATTCGAAAGCTCCGACACAAGGTGAGGAAGTACAGCAGGCGCGGAAGAAGAGGCGGGGACACATCTGTGGAACGGAGATGACGGCATGACCGATTGGGCGAGGAGTCCGGCAGTTGAGCGGCGTCCCGGCAAGCTCAGCGGGGCCTGGACATTCGCCGCAACCCGGGTGCCGGGTCCGCCCTGATCGAGAATCTGGAATGCGGCGCGACAGTTGGCCAGTTTCTGGAATGGCTTCCGGGCGTTGACGCCTGGCATGTTCGAGCGGTGCTGGAACACGACGCGGAGGCACTGCGAACTCCCGCGCGCTTGTGAGGATTCTCTTCGACCAGGGCAGCCCGCGCCGCTGCGCCGACATCGCGACGATCATGTCGTGGACACGGCAGCCGAGCGGGCTGGTCAGATCGGGATAACGGGCACCTGAGCGACCAAACCGAGCGGGAGGGCCACGACTTTCTGATCACCACTGATCAGAATCTGCGAGAGCGGTGGAACCTTGCTGGACGAAGGCTGGCAGTGGTCATGCTGCTTTCGACCGCCTGGCCCAGGGTGCAGCTGCGGGTTGAGGACGTCCGTTCGGCTCTGGACCGGATAGGCCGTGGAGAACTGAGGGACGTCGCGATCTGAGGTTGAGGCGAAACGACCTGAGGGCTCTTTTCGGGAATGGGAGAGGGGCGAGGGGTGAGGGCGTCTTTACAGGACCGGCGGCGGTTGGTGGGCGGGTGGCGGCGCCTGTGGTTCGGCTAGGCTTGTGTTAGGTGGACTGCGCGGATGGCGAGTATGGAAACGTCGTTGAATGAGGTTGTGGGGCTGGGGCTGGTGGTGTTTGGGGTGCTCCTCTTCACCCTGTCGCTGGCCGGCATGCTTGGGTTTGTGCCGCCGCCGCCCTGGTGGCGCGGGTCCCGTGACACCCGCAGCGATCGCGCCTGAAAGCACGGCGTCACCTTGAGCGGTCGGGACGTTCCGGCGAGTTGGGTGTTCATTGGGCTGTTTGCTCTCGTAATTATTGGCATCGGCATCATGGCCGGGCTTGCAGACGTTCCCGCCGATAGCTTCACCCCGGCGCAAGACAGTCTTCTGAGCGTTGCCGACTGGATGGTTAAGGCGTCGGTGGGCGCGATTCTGGGGTTTGCCGGCGGGCGGGCTGCGTTCCGGCACACCGATTCGTCGGCCAGCTAGCAATCGGGCGCGCTCGTGATGAGCCCTTGGGCAGGCTCCCTTTGACAGGCTCAGGGTGAACGGAGGGGATAGCCCGTGGCGCTAGGTGCGGGCAGGCGTTGCTTCTTTGCCGGCTGCCTGACCATTGGCGGGGGCACCGACCGGGGGTGGGGCGTAGGTGGCATGGGAGTCGGGGGTTTCCCAGAGGGTGACGGCGATGACGGGGAAGCCGAGGGCCCGGGTCTGCTCGAAGACGAGGCGGGCGAGGTTTTCGGTGGTTGGGTTGTCGTCGATGAGGTAGGCGTGCTGGCCGAGGGCTTGGATGGCTTCGACCAGGGGGTCGTCTCTGCGCAGGATCATGCGGTGGTCGAGGTGTTCGTCGATCCAGGCCTGGATGCTGCGGCGGACGTCGCGAAAGTCGGCGACCATGCCCATCTCATCGAGGGTGTCTGAGGCGAGGCGGATTTCGACGCGGCCGTTGTGGCCGTGGGGCTGGTTGCATTTGCCCTGGTAGTCGATGAGGCGATGACCGAAGCAGAAGTCGATGTGTTTGACGATTTCGTACATGACTCAGGTGGCTCCTGTCAGGAGACGGTGCGGCCGCCGTCGACGGGGATCACAGTCCCGGTGACGAAGTCGGTGGCTTCGACGAGGTAACGCACGGTCTGGGCGATGTCTTCGGGGTGGCCGATGCGGCCGAGGGGGGTGGCGGCGGCGACGGCATCGATGGTTTCCTGGCTGAAGTCGGCGGGCATGAGGATGGGGCCGGGGGCGATGGCGTTGACCATGACGGTGGGGGCGAGTTCCTTGGCGAAGACTCGAGTGAGGGTGACGATGCCGCCCTTGGCGACGAAGTAGGGGGCGTAGTTGACGTAGGGCCGGTCGACGGCCCAGTCGGCGATGTTGATGATTTTGCCGCGGCCGCGGTCACGCATGTGGAGCCCGAAGAGCCAGCAGCCGAGGTAGGGGCCTTTGAGGTTGACGGCGATGTTGCGGTCGAAGTCGGCTTCGGTGAGGTCATCCAGCGGGGTTTCGAAGTAGATGGAGGCGTTGTTGAGGAGGACGTCGACACCGCCGAAGCGTTCAATGGCGGCGTCGCGGATGCGCTCGACACCCTCTTTGGTCGAGACGTCGGCCTGGACGGCGAGGGCGCCGACGCCGAGGGCGGTGAAGTCCTGGACGGCCTCGCGAGCTTCGTCAGCAGAGGTGCGGTAGTTGACGACGATGTTGGCGCCGCGTTCGGCCAGCCGGGTGGCGACGTGGCGTCCGACGCGGCGCGCGCCGCCGGTGACGACGACGGTTGCGCCTTTGAGGTTCATGTCTTCCTGGGTTGGGCCGGGTTGTGGGATGTCAGTTACATCGTACGCTGCGACGGGTTGCGCCTTTGCACCTTTTGACACGGTGGATTCATGTCTGAGCGTGCGCCGAGGGAGTCACGTGTCGCGGCGTTGGTGAGTGGGCTGGACAGCTGCATCATGACGGGGCTGCTGGCGCGCGAGTATGCGGAGGTGACGCCGCTGTTTGTGCGGGCGGGGCTGCGCTGGGAGGATGCGGAACTGGCGGCGCTGGCGCGGTATTTCAGCGCGCTGGACTCGCCGGCGGTGCAGCCGATCGTGGAACTGACGCTGGACGTCGGCGCCCTTTACGGATCGCATTGGAGCGTGGGCGGTTCGGAGGTGCCCGACGCGCAGCAGCCGGACGAGGCGTGGTATCTGCCGGGACGCAATCTGTTGCTGCTGGGGGCGGCGGCGCTTTTCGGCGGGGTTAACGAAACGCCGAACCTGGCGATTGGGCTGCTGGCGAGCAACCCGTTTCCGGACGCGACGCCGGAGTTTCTGCGCAGCCTGGAGCGGACGGCGGGGCTGGCCATGGATACGAGTTTCAGGGTACTGACGCCGTTGGGTGACATGCATAAGGCGGATGTGGTTCGAGCGGGGGCCGGAATGCCGGTGGCGGAGGCGCTGTCCTGCGCCAGCCCGGTGGACGGCCGGCACTGCGGGGTGTGCGGCAAGTGCGGGGAGCGGCGGCGGGGGTTTATTGACGCGGGCGTGCAGGACCCGACGGACTACGTGGAGCTGGGGCCGCTATAGCCTTCGCGACGGACAGTTTCAGAACGGCAGCGCGCGCCGCAACAGGGAACTCTGACCCGCCGGTGCTAGCCTTGGGGGCCAGGACGGCGCCTGAGATGCGGGGCGCCGAATCACTACTTGACACCTAGCTTTGCCATGACTTCCCTACCCCAGGTGCCCGCGGATCGGGCCGCCGAGATTACGCAGGCGCTGGCTCGTGTGATGGAGCCTGACCTGCAGCGCGGCCTGGTGGCGGCAGGCCTGGTTCGCGATGTGCGGACGAACGGCGATGACGTGTCGCTGACGGTGGTGTTGACCTCGCCGGCGTCGCCGCATCGCGAAGCGCTGGAGCGCGAGGTGCGTGAGGCGATTGCCGGGCTTGGCTGGCCGAGCACGGTTGAGATCACCTGGACGGCCGAGGTTTCGACCAATACGGGGTTCGGCCAGGAGGGCGATGTCCTGGCCGGGGTCAAGAACACGCTGGCGGTGGCCAGCGGCAAGGGCGGCGTGGGCAAGTCGACGGTGGCGGTGAACCTGACGGTGGCGCTGCGTGAGCTTGGGGCGAAGGTGGGGCTGCTGGACGGCGACATCTATGGGCCGAACGTGCCGGGGATGCTGGGGATCGACGGGCGGCCGGTGCTGGAGAACGACAAGATTCAGCCGCTGTCGGCGTTTGGCGTGCCGGTGATGTCGATGGGTTTTCTGACGGATCCGGGCCAGGCGGTGATCTGGCGAGGCCCGATGGTGGCTCAGGCGCTGCGGCAACTGCTGCATGACGTGGCCTGGGGCGAACTGGATTACCTGATCGTTGACCTGCCGCCGGGGACGGGTGACGCGCCGTTGTCGCTTTCTCAATTGCTTCCGCTTTCCGGGGCGGTGATCGTGAGTACGCCGCAGGAGGTGGCTTTGCAGGACGTGCGGCGGGGGATTGCGATGTTCGAGAAGCTGCGGGTGCCGGTGCTGGGCGTGATCGAGAACATGTCGTACTTCATCAGCCCGGACACGGGGGCGCGGTTCGAGATCTTTGATCACGGCGGGGCGAGGCAGGCGGCGGAGGAACTGGGCGTGCCGTTCCTTGGTGAGATTCCGCTGGATCCGGAAGTAAGGATTGCCTCGGACAATGGGCGGCCGGTGGCGTCGCGCGGAATGGATAACCCGGTGGCGGGGCCGTATTTCGAGGCGGCTCGGGGAGTTGCGTCGGAGATAACCAAGCTCAACGCCGCGCGACCGGATCCGCTGCCGGTTCTCTAGCGGGCGGGCGGTTGCCCGTTTGCTGTCGGGCGAAGTTGGCGTGTAGCTGGTCGTCCGGTGTAGGGCCGTTGCCGCCTAGTCGTCGCCGTTGTAGGTGATGACGCTGTGAATGGGGTAATCGCCGAGCTTCGCCGTGCCACCGAGGAAGGCGAGGTCGATGAGAAATGAGATGCCGACCAAGTGGCCGCCGAGGCCGCTGACGAGCTCCACGGCGGCGGCGGCGGTTCCGCCGGTGGCGATGACGTCGTCGATGATGGCTACGCGGTCGCCGGGGTGGATGGCGTCGACATGGACCTCGATGGTGTCGGTGCCGTATTCGAGTTCGTAGGTGGCCGAGGTGGTTTCGGCGGGCAGCTTGTCGGGTTTCCGGAGGGGGACGAAGCCGCAGCCGAGTTCGCAGGCGACGGCGGCGGCGAAGATAAAGCCGCGCGACTCGACGGCGGCGACGGACGCGAGGTTGGCGTCGCGATACGGCTCGGCGAGGGCCTGGACGGCGGCTTCTAGGGCGGCGGGGTCGCCAAGTAGCGGGGTAATGTCTTTGAAGAGGATGCCGGGCTTAGGGAAGTCGGGGACGTCGCGGATGTAGGCGGTGAGGTCGAGGGCCATTGACATGCTCGGCTGCGGTGAGGCCGGGTCATGGTAGGACGCAGGCACCGGCTAGAATTCGGGCGAGACTGCCTGGGTTGCAAAGGACGTTCAGATGCCGGCGTATACGTATGAATGCGAGACGTGCGAGGACGTGTTTGACGTTCGGCGCTCGATGACTGACGACAGCCCGGTGGTTTGTACGACGTGCGCCGGCAGCCGGGTGCAGCAGGTGTATTACGCGCCGGCGATGGTGGGGCGGTCGTCGTCAGGTTCGGCGAGCCAGGCGCAAGCGGCGAATGACGCGTACATGAACGGCGGCGGCGGGGGCTGTGGGAGCTCCTGCGGGTGTCACTAGCGGACACGGGTAGCTAAGCAGAGCCGCCGGAAACGAATCTCGCGCCCGCGGGACGTGGTGACCCGGCCGTCCGGTGGGTTAGGCGGTGGGTTCGGCCACGCGGCCCGGTGGTGAGCTAGCCAGGCCGGCAAAGAGAACCTCAACCGCGCCGGTCAGCCGAGCCTGGCCCTGTTCAACCGCGGCTACGCGGGTTTCCAGGGCCCTTACGTCCATTCGAACCACGCCAATCTCAGACTTGAACTCATCTCGGAGTGCAGCCATGTCGGACCGTAAGCCACGGTAGAGCGCGACGTTGACGCTGACGACTCCGCCCAAGCCAACCAGCATTGCCGCGCCTACGCTCAGTATTCCGATCAGTTCTGGGCTCATCCCATCAACCTGTCGTGCGTTGGGCGGATACAAGGATTCTAACGGTCGACGTGCGCCGCAGTGTGGCGGTTTCTGCGAATGTCACTAGAGGATGCCGGTAGCAGAGCAAGAACGCCGGAATCGTATTTCGCGCCGCGGGGCTTCGTGTCCGGGCCGTCAGGTGGGTTAGGCGGCGGACTCTCTCTCGCGGCCGGGTTGCGGGCCGCCCAGGCCGGCAAACAGACCCTCCACTGCGCCGGTGAGCCGGGCCTGGCCCTGGTTAAGCCCCGCCATTCGGGTTTCAAGGGCCTTCGTATCTTCTCGGGAGGCGTCGATATCCGCCTTCAAATCGCTGCGCGTGGCGGCGATCTCCGTCCTCAGTTCACTGCGCGCAGCGTTAATCTCCGCCCTCAGATCACTGCGCGCAGAGTCAATCTCCGCTTTGAGTTCGCTGTGCGAGGCGGCGATGTCCGCCTTAAGTTCAGTGCGCGAAGAGTCAATCTCCGCTTGTAATTCACTGCGCATGGCAGTCATATCGGTCCGTAGACCACGGTAGAGCGCGACGTTGACGCTGACGACTCCGCCCAAGCCGACCAGCATTGCCGCGCCTACGCTCAGTATTCCGATCAGTTCCGGGCTCATCCCGTCAACCTGTCGTGCGTTGGGCGGATACAAGAATTCTAACGGTCGACCTGCATGCCGCTGGAGACGTTCCTGGCCTGGAAGAAGTGCTGGACGTGGTCGAGGCGGTGGGTGACGGGGGCCGGGGGGAGGGAGCGGAGGATGGTGGTGCCGTAGCGTTGGCGGCGGAGGCGGCTGTCGAGGACGGCGACGACGCCGCGATCGGTGGTTGAACGGATGAGGCGGCCGCCGCCCTGCTTGAGCAGCAGGGCGGCGCGCGGAAGGGCGAGCTGGGCGAACCAGTTGGCACCCTGGCTGCGCAGGTGATCGGTGCGGGCGGCGACGACGGGGTCGTCGGGGACGGCAAACGGCAGGCGGGCGATGACGACGAGGCGGAGGGCGTCGCCGCGGACATCGACGCCTTCCCAGAAGGAGCGAAGGCCGAAGAGGACGCCGTTGTTGGCATTCCGGAAGCGTTGGAGGAGGTCGGCGGGGGCGGCGTCGCCCTGGCGGAAGCGGGGGTAGGGGAAGGTGTTGCGGGTGCGGCGCCAGGCGTCGTTCATGGCGCGGCGGCTGGTGAAGAGCAGGAAGGCGCCGCCGCCGGAGGCGTTGACGAGTTCGATGAGGCGGTGGGCGAGGCCGGCGAGGTAGGGCTCGTCGTCGGCGCCGGCCGTAGGGGGCGGCTGGAGGTCGGCGGGGGCGTAGATAAGGGCCTGGCGGCGGTAGTCGAAGGCGGGGTGGGTGATGAGTTCGGCGGCGCCGCCGAAGCCCAGCCGGGAGATGAGGTAGGCGAAGGAGCGGTCGACCGTAAGGGTGGCGGAGGAGGCGACGACGGCGGGGCGGTGACGGGTGGCGCCGTGGATGAGCCGGTCGACTTCGAGCGGGGCGGCGTGGGCGGTCAGGGCGCCGTCGCGTCCACGCTCGGCGAAGTGGACCCAGGCGGGGTCGTCGAGGCGGAAGACGCGATCGGCGTCGGCGGCGAGTTCGTGGATACGGCGAGAAACCCAGGCGCGGGTGTCCTGGTCCTCGATTGATTCGCAAGCGTCGAGGAGCGAGTGGGCGGTTTCGGCGAGGGTGAGGCCGGGGCCGATTTCGTCGGTGATGGTGGTGCGGTTGAGGCCGACGGTGCGGTTGAGGGCAGCGAAGGCGCGGGCGCTGGCGGCGACGACGGTGGCCATGGCGCGGGTGTGGCCGGGGCCAAGGGATTCGCGGACGCGGGGAGCGTTCATGATTCGGGCGGCGCGGCCGTCGTCGAGGTGGGCGGAGAAGGCGGACGTGGCGGCTTCGTCCAGGGTGTGGGCTTCGTCGAGGATGAGGACGCCGTCGGGCGGCAGGGGCATGCCGGCGGCTTCGCCCCCGGCGCCGCGGAGCTTGGCGTCGGCGAAGACGAGGTGGTGATTGGTGACGACAACGTCGGCCTGGCCGGCGCGGGCGCGGGCCCTTTCGGCCCAGCAGTCGCCCTGGAAGGGGCAGAGGTTGCCTTCGCAGGTGTCGACGCCGCGGGTGAGGTTGGTGAGGACGTCGGGGGTTGCGTCGGCGCCGAGTTCGGCCATGTCGCCGGTGGCGGTGGTTGAGGCCCAGGTTTGGACGCTTGTGAGGCGTTCGCCGAGCAGGAGGTCCGGAGATTGGGCCTGTTCGTCCAGGGAGAGCAGGCAAAGGTAGTTGGCGCGTCCTTTGAGGAGGGCGGTTTTGGGGGCGACGCCGGCGACGCGGGCAGCGAGCGGGAGGTCGTGAGTCCAGAGCTGGTCCTGAAGGGCCTTGGTGGAGGTGCTGACGATGGCACGGTGTTTGGCCCGCAAGACTGGTACGAGGTAGGCGAGGGTCTTGCCGGTGCCGGTGTCGGCTTCAACGACGCCGCGGCCGCCGTCCTCGACGACGCCGTCGACGAACTCGGCCATTTGAACCTGGCAAGCGCGGGGTTCGTAGCCGGAGAGATGTTCGGCGAGCGGGCCGCGTGGTCCGAAGAGCGCCCGCAGATTGGCCGGCGGGTCGGGCGCCGGTGCGGGGCCGGCGGCTATGGCAGCAGCCGGCGGGTTGGCAGGGGTCCGAGGCGCGGGTCGCCGCGGAAGGCCTCGGCGAAGGCGACGCCGGCCTGGAGGCCGCGGTAGGCGGCGACGGTTTCGGCGGCTTCGCCGAGCTCAACACCGTGGGACTCGCGGAGCGAGGCGGCGAGGGAGGCGTGGGCGTCGAGGGCGTGGTGCTTGGCTTCGAGCGTGTCGGTGATGTCCACGAAGTCGGTGGGGGTGAAACCGGCGGTCCAGGCGCGTTCGTAAGCCAGCAACGCGGGGGGCTGGGGCAGGGGATCGCCTTCGCAGAGGACGTTGGGCGCGGCGGCCATTTCGGTGGCGGCGCGGGCCAAATCCCAGGCGCCCGTGGCGTCGAGGACATTGCCGAGGGGGGCGGGCGCCAACAGCAGGTCAGGCTTGTGGTCGCGCAGGGTCTCCGCGAGCTTGACGCGAGTGACGGCGTCGGCCTGGACGGCGAAGTCGGAATGGTCCATCCAGATCAGGTCGACGCCGAGGCGTTGGGCGGCGGTCTCTGCCTCGGTGCGTCGGCGGGTCGCCAGTTCGCGCGGCGGGACGTCGGGCAGGGCGGAGTTGCCGTTGGCGACGGTGACGATGGTGACGTCGTCGCCGCGTGCGCGATGGCGCGCCAGGGTGCCGCCGATGGCGAATTCAGCATCGCCGGGACGGGCTGAGATGGCGATGACGCGCATAGGATCGTTCGAATCCTGGTTAGACCAACCGCGTGCCGAGTGTAGCGAGGGCCTCTAGTAGGCGTTGTAGACCGGCACTAGTCGATGCGCGGACCTGCTTCCTCCCGAGAGCTGATCCACAAGGACTATGGATTCAGCCTTCTTGCGCTCCCGCCTGATAAGAAACGGCTGAAAGTCGACGCGCTTCAGTCCCGCGTCCGTCGCGAGTTCTAGACTCTCGTACATACCAACCAGTTTGCCGTCCTTATAGAGGGCGAACTGGTTCTCGTATACCTGTAGCCAGTCTTCCCTTGTCGCCTCCACGTGCCTGCCTTGGACTTCCAGAACCACCGAATGACCCCTCAGTCTCCGCCCTGATGCGCCCGGCTAACCTGTGTGCATGGTAAGTCCGTGCGTTCGGCGTCGGCAATTCGCTCCGGGCGGAACCAAGATCCTTCCGTGCCTTTCGACAATGTGCTACCCCGGCTGGGGTAGGCGTTAGCCCTGAGTCGGAGCTATAGCGTGCCGAGTAGCGCGTCTGAACGCGGCTTTTTTGACGAGGCGGGCATTTACGTCCGCGCCGGGTCGGGTGGGGACGGGGTGTCGCATTTTCGGCGGGAGAAGTATGTGCCGCGGGGCGGGCCGGACGGTGGGGACGGGGGCCGCGGGGGCGACGTGATGTTGCGGGCGCGGGCGAACCTGCACGCGCTGACGGCGTTTCGATACAAGCGGCGGTTCATCGCGGACAACGGGGGGAAGGGCGAGGGCAAGAAACGGCACGGGGCGAACGGCGACAGCGTGATCGTGGATGTGCCGTGCGGGACGGTGGCCTATGACGACCGGAGCGGGGCTGTGCTGGCGGACCTGGTGGACGAAGGCCAGTCGGTAGTGATTGCCGAGGGCGGACGCGGCGGGCTCGGCAACGTGCATTTCAAGTCGGCGCGCTTCCAGACGCCGGAGCTGGCCACGCGCGGGGGCCGCGGGCAGGAGCGCCAGGTGCGACTGGAGCTGGAGTTGCTGGCGGACATCGGGCTGGTCGGGGCGCCAAATGCCGGCAAGTCGTCGCTGCTGGCGAGGCTGAGCGCGGCCAGGCCCAAGGTTGCGCCGTATCCGTTCACGACGCTGGAGCCGGTGCTGGGGGTGGTGCAGGCGGGCGATTCCGGGGTGGTGTTTGCCGATTTGCCGGGACTGATCGAGGGGGCAAGCAGCGGAGCGGGGCTGGGCATGGCGTTTCTGCGTCATGTGCGGCGGGCGCGGGTGCTGGTGCACGTGGTGGACGGGTCGGGGTTGGAAGGCGATCCGTTCGAGGCGTTCCAGGCAATCGACGCGGAACTGGGAGCCTACAGCGAGGACTTGCTGGAGCGTCCACGGATCGTGGCGTTCAACAAGATGGACCTGCTGGAAGCGCGCGAGGGGTGGCCGGATTTCGAGGCGCTGGTGCTGGCCGAGGGTTTCGAGGCGGTGGCGGTCTCGGCAGCCAGCGGAGCGGGACTGCGCGAGTTGGTGGGTCGGACCGTGGCAATGCTGGCGGAGGCGCCGCCGGCGCCGCGACCGGAGCCGGAGGAAACGGCGGTGCTGCGTCCGACGCCGGTGGACGAGCCGGTGCAGCTATTTCGGCGGTCCGACGGCGCGTACGTGGTGCGGGATGCGCGGCTGGAGGGGCTGGCGCGGAAGCTGAACTTCGATACGCCGGATGCGGCGGACTTCTTCCAGCGGCAGCTGGACCGGCGCGGCGTGACGGAACGGCTGGAGCGGGCCGGAACGACGGCTGGCGACACGGTGGTGGTGGGGGAGTTGGAGTTCGAGTGGATGGGATTTGGGCTGTGATAGGTTTTTCCAGAGCGACCATGCGAAATGCAAGCTGCGAGACACCTCGCGCCACACGCACCGCCACTATCTAGCCCCTGCCGCGCGCCGGCGGGGGCCGTACCCGCGCACATTCGGCGGGTTACCTCAGATGACTACCCACCTTCGTTTTTCCGCGTGGAGCGCCTTCCATGAATGTTGATCAGACGCACGACCGCCTCTACCGGGTGCGGCACTCGGCCGCGCACGTGCTGGCCACGGCGATGTTGGACCTCTTTCCCGACGCCCAGATGGGGATCGGCCCGCCGACCGACGACGGGTTCTACTACGACTTCGAGTTGCCGCGAGCGCTGACGCCGGACGACCTGAAGGCCTTGCAGAAGCTGATGCTGAAGCACAAGAAGGCCAACTATCCGTTCGAATACTCCGAGCACGATCGCGACGCGGCGCTGACCTATTTCAATGAGACCAACCAGCCGTTCAAGGTCGAGTTGATCAACGATCTGCCGGACGACGAGACGATCAGCTACTACACGTCCGGACCATTCGTGGACCTGTGCCGCGGACCGCACGTGGACAGCACGGGTGAGATCGGGGCGTTCAAGCTGCTGTCGATCGCCGGCGCGTACTGGCGGGGCGACGAGAAGCGGGCGCAGCTGCAGCGGGTGTACGGAACGGCGTTCGAGACGAAGGCGGAGCTGGACGCGCACCTGAAGCGGCTGGAGGAGGCGAAGCGGCGCGATCACCGGACGCTGGCGCGGGACCTGGACCTGTTTTCGATCAATCCGGCCATCGGCGCCGGGCTGGTGCTGTGGCACGCCAAGGGGTCGCTGGTGCGGGAACTGCTGGAGACGTTCTGGCGGGAGGAGCACCGGCGGCGCGGCTACGACATGGTCTACTCGCCGCACATCGGGCGGCGCGAACTGTGGGAGACCAGTGGGCACACGCAGTGGTTCTCCGACGGGCTGTTCCCCGAGATGGAGCTGGAGCACCAGACGTTCATCAACAAGCCGATGAACTGCCCGTTCCACGTCAAGATCTTCGATTCGCAGACGCGCAGCTACCGCGACCTGCCGCTGCGGTACGGGGAGTTGGGCACGGTCTACCGATTCGAGCGCTCGGGCACGTTGCACGGAGCGCTGCGGGTGCGCGGGCTGACGCAGGACGACGCGCATATCTTTTGCCGGCGCGACCAGTTCACGGACGAGGTGGCGGGGGCGCTGGACCTGGCCAAGTTCATCTACGAGACATTCGGCTTCAGCGAGTACATCGTGGAGCTGAGCGTGCGCGACGCCTCGGGCTCCGAGAAGTACGCCGGGGGCGACGACTTGTGGGAACTGGCGGAACACGGTCTGGTGGAGGCGCTGGACCGGCACGACATGGCCTACACGCGGGTGGAAGGCGAAGCAGCGTTCTACGGACCCAAGATCGACATCCAGGTCGAGGACGCCATCGGCCGCCGCTGGCAGCTGACGACCGTGCAGGTGGACTTCAACCTGCCGGAACGCTTCGACATCACGTACGAGGACGCGGATGGCACGCGGCAGCGTCCGGTGATGGTGCACCGGGCCATATTCGGGGCGATGGAACGCTTTGTCGCCGTGCTGATCGAGCACTTTGCGGGCGCGTTCCCGGTCTGGCTGGCGCCGGTGCAGGTGGCCGTGATCCCGATTGCGGACCGTCACGCGGACTACTGCGAGTCGGTAGCCGAGCGGCTGAGAGCGGCCGGGCTACGGGTGCAGGTGGACGCGCGAGCGGAGCGGATGAACCGGAAGATCCGGGACGCGCAACTGCAGAAGACGCCGTACATGCTGATTGCGGGGGACCGCGACATCAAGGCCGGGAAGGTCTCGGTTCGCTTGCGGACCGAGGAAGACCTTGGCGCCATGACGGTGGATGAGCTGCTGGAGGCGGTGCTGCCCGTGATTGAGTCGCGTTCGCCAAACGATCTGGGGTTGGGCAGCGCGTCAGGAGATGTGTGAGCGGAGAGAGATTCGGGGTGCACCGGGAGGGTGTTTCGACACGAGCCTCCGCGGACTCCGGCCCGGCTTACCGCGAACGATGTGCGGGCGCGGGTCGATGGCTGCCAGGGTGGCAGTGGAACACCGATAGGATGGCGGGGATTCCGGCGAGACCTCCAGGACGCATCCGATGACCCCTGTTAGCTACGACTTCACCGATTCCGCGGTGCTTATCACCGGCGGTACGCAGGGCATTGGCCTGGCGGTGGCGGAGGCGTTTGCGCGGGCTGGGGCCAACGTCGCCACTTGCGCCCGGACCGAAGCGGACGTTGCGGAGACCGTGGCGGCGCTTGATGACCTGGGTCCGGGGGAGGTGTACGGAACCACGGCAGACCTGGCTGAGCCGGAGCAGGTGGGCCGGCTGTTCGACGACGTGGTCGCGAACGTCGGCGCTCCCGACATCCTGGTAAACAACGCCGCCGCCCAGGGCAACTTTCCGTTTCCCGAGATGGACCGCGAGCGCTGGCGCTGGATGGCGCAGGTGAACCTGGAAGCGCCTTTTGAGTTGTCGAGGCACTTCGTGCTGGCGCGGCCAGAACCCGGCGGGGCCATCATCAACGTGGTGACCAACCAAGTGATCCGACACGCACGGGGTCGGGTTGGCTATGGGGCCAGCAAAGTTGGCCTGGTAGGGCTGACTCGCACCATGGCGCTGGAACTGGCGCACCGGGGCATCCGGGTAAACGCCGTCGCGCCGGGGTTCGTCGACGTGCCGCGCATCTACCGCGAGTTCGATGACGTTGATGACCGGCTGGCGGCCATGCCGTCGGGGCGATTCGTTACGCCGGATGAGGTGGCGCAGGCGATCCTGTTTTTGTCGTCCGAGGCGGCGTCCGCGATCAGCGGGGCGGTGCTTCCGGTGGACGGCGGACACGCGCTGGACGGAACCTGGGTCCGAGAATGAGGCGTTGAAAGATTATGGCGCTGTCAAAGACGCCGTAAGTCTGGCGCCAGTGTGGTGTAGCGTCAGCGGCGCGCACCGCACCGGCTGGGTGCAATAATTGCGTGTTGAATTCGGGGAACGCGACATGGCAGCAGACGACGGCCGTCGTGACGTGACCCAATCGGTCTGGTATGGCTTGATTGGGAGCGAATACCACCGGCGATACCTGCGCCGAGTGGCCGTCAGATCAAGGGTCTTCCATCAGTTGCTGATGGGCGTGATAGCCATTGGGTCAGCGGTCGTCGCTACAGACCTGGCCGCACAATATGCGCCAGACGGTGTCGTAGCTGCTGCGTCGGCCATTATTGTGGCAGCCACATTTGCGGAGTTGACGTTTCGTCCGGCCGTAACGGCAGCGGAAGCGGCAGCCGCGAGTCGGCAGTACGCGCTGCTGGCCGACGAGTGGGATTACTTGTGGTGGAACCAGTCGTCGCCAGGTGCGCGGGAATCAATTCGGCGACTGACTAAGCAAATGTACGCCGTGCAGGTGCCGGAAAGCCTCTTCGCCACGTGGACGCTGCGAAAGAGCTATCGGGAGGCGTTGGCTAGCGTGCAAGCTGCCTATGCCTCATCCTGAGCGTGACGACACCGCCACCAAAGGCACCGGGCCTGGAGGGCCCACGCCATTCCCTGAACCGCCTCCCCCGCCTCCGCGTCCACCACCTCCGCGCGAGTAGCTCTGGGCCCTGCATGCGACCGAATAGAGGCTGACGCGACTTCTAGCAAACGCCTGCAGCGTCGAGCGTCTATGGAGTCTTGGGTGCTCAAGTATGTGATTCCCGGATGAACCTAGTCATCGCCAACGACGACGGCATCGAGGAGCCGGGGATCTGGGCGTTGGCGCGCGAGCTTTCGCAGCTTGGACAGGTGGCGGTGTACGCGCCGACCCGGAACTACAGCGGGGCAGGGATGTCCATCACGCTGCAACGGGAGATCCGGCTGGAACGCGTAGGGCCGCCGTCGGGCGTTGACCTGGAGGTGCCGGCATACACGCTGGACGCGCCGCCGGCATCGCTGGCGACCATCGGCGCCGCGCATGCTTTCGACGGGCAGACGGATGCGTTGGTCTCCGGCATCAATCCGGGCTGGAATCCCGGCGAGGAGCCGTACAAGATTTCGGGTACCGCGGGCGCGGCGCGGGTGGCGGTGGAACGCGGACTGCTGGGCGTGGCGGTTTCGGCCGAGTACTTCGCCGCCGCCGGCCAGTATGCGGACATTGCAGCCGCGACCCGGCGACTGCTGGAGGCCATACGCGGCGAGTTCGATCCGCTGCCCAACGTGCTCGTCAACGTGAACGTGCCGGTGGAATTCGGGGAGGACACGCCGGTGCGACTGACTCGACCCAGCGTCCTGACGCTGTTTCGGGACAGCACGATTGAGGACTGCGAGGTCGAAGAAGACGGCGTCAGCGTGCGCGTGGAGTTTGGGGACTACTTTGACGAACCGCCGACGCCGGGCGATGAGATGCACGCGCTGGCGGAGGGGGCCGTGTCGATCAGCGTTACAGGTCTGAAACCCGGTGATGTTGTAGTTGACGGTGCGTGGCCGGCCGTTGTCCGGGAGTTCAGGGCATGACCCGTCGAGGGGAGCTACAGAGCCAATGAGCGTCGAATCCGACCTGCGCGATCTGCGGAATCGGCTGCGCGAGGCGCACGACATTGGCGCGGCGTCGTCGGTGCTGTACTGGGACCAGACCACGTTCATGCCGGCAGGCGGCGCGGCGGGACGTGGGCGGCAACTGGCGGTGCTGAGTCGCCTGGCCCACGAGAGCGCCACCGACCCGGAGATCGGGCGTTTGCTGGACCGGCTCGAGCCGTACGCCGCGTCCCTGCCGCCGGATCATGACGATGGGGCGCTGATCCGGGTGGCGCGCCATGACTACGAGATCAATACGCGCGTGCCGGCCGAGTACAGCGAGCGCGCGGCCAAGCACTCGTCGGCGACCTACGCGGCCTGGGTAGAGGCTCGGCCCAGGAACGACTTTGCCTCGCTGCGTCCAATGCTGGAGACCACCCTGGACCTCAGCCGCGAGCTCGCCGGCTTCTTTCCCGGATACGACCACGTTGCGGATCCGCTGATCGACCTGGTGGATGAGGGAATGACGGTTGCACGCATTCGGCCCGTGTTCAACGAATTGCGCCAGGGGCTGACACCGCTGGTGGCTCGGATTGCGGCCGCCGACCAGGTTGACGATGGACCAGTGCGGAAGCACTTTCCGCAAGCGCAGCAATCGCGGTTTGCCGAGCGCGTGATCAAGGCCATTGGTTACGACTTCGAGCGCGGGCGGCTGGATCCCACAGCCCATCCGTTCATGACGCGGTTCGCGCACGGCGACGTTCGCATAACGACGCGCACCAACGAGGATTTTCTGGCCGAACAGCTGTTCAGCACCATCCACGAGGCCGGCCATGCCCTCTACGAGCAGGGCACGCGAGCGAAGGACGACGGGTTGCCGCTGGGCAGCGGGACGTCGGCGGGGGTGCACGAAAGCCAGTCGCGGCTTTGGGAGAACATCGTGGGCCGCAGCCTGGGGTTCTGGTCGCACTGGTACCCGACGCTGCAGGCCGAGTTCCCGGAGCAGTTGGGGAACGTGGACCTGCGGGATTTCTACGCGGCAGTGAATCGAGTGGAGCCGACGCTGATTCGGACCGACGCCGACGAGGTGACGTACAACCTGCACGTGATGATCCGTTTCGACCTGGAGCTGCAACTGCTGGAGGGCGAACTGGCGGTGGCCGACCTGCCGGAGGCCTGGCACGCGCGCTACCAGTCGGACCTGGGCGTGCGCGCGCCCGACGACCGCGACGGGGTGTTACAGGACGTGCACTGGTACGCCGGGAGCATTGGCGGGGCGTTTCAGTGCTACACGCTCGGAAATATCATCGGCGCGCAGTTGTACAACGCGGCGCTGCGCGAACTGCCAGATATCCCGGAGCAGATCGCAGACGGGAACACTGCTCCTCTGCTGGAGTGGATGACGACCAACGTGTACCGGGTGGGGCGGCGGCTGACGCCGGATGAGTTGATCGAGCGGGTCTGCGGCGGGCCGCTGGACGCGCAGCCGCTGTTGCGGCGATTGACGGCGAAGTTTGAGGACCTGTACGCGCTCTGATCTGGCAAGTCGGACCGGGTAATCCGTGAGGTGGGAGTGAGGGAGGACGGACCGCGGGCTCCTCGGGCCGACGAATTCGACGAACTCGTTGCCCAAGTCAATGGGGTCATGCGCGAAGAGGTGGGCGCCGCTCCCACGTATGGCGAGGAGTGGCCGCGGATCTACTGCCTTGAGAACCTGGAAAATTTGCGGGTGATTCGCGCGGACGGGCGGATCGTGTCGTCGGCGGCTATCTATCCGCATGCGGTCCGGTTTGGCGACGCGCGGCTGCGGATCGGCGGGGTTACCGGGGTTGCGACCGATGAGGCGTACCGGCGGCGCGGATATGGGACGCGGGTGATGCAGGCGTGTATCGAGCGCATGGCCGAGTTGGGGTGTCACCTGAGCCTATTGGGATCTGGCGTGCCCAGCTGGTACCGGAAGCTGGGCTGGGAATACGCGGGGATGGAGCGCAGCTATCGGTTCAGCCGGGGAAACCGGCACTTGCTGCCGTCCGATCCCGGGTTGGTGATGCGGGAGGTGGAAGACGGCGATTTTGAGGCGCTGGCTGCGATTCATGCGGCTCGAAAGCTGGGCGGGCTGCGGTCGGCTGATTTGTTGCGCGCGATGTGGTCGCCAAAGCCCGGAGCGGCGGTATGGGCGGGGCTGCGGAATGGGGAGGTCGGCGCTTACCTCAGGGTGCGGGGGACGTCGGTGACGGAGTACGGGGGGCCGGCGGACCTGGTGCTGCCGATGGTGTCGCGACTGCTGGAATCCTGGGACGACCCGACGGTCCGGACCTCCACCCGCTCAATTGAGGATCGGCACGCGAACGTGAAGCCGACGGTGCACGCCAGCCTGGATGCGCCATGGCGGGCCGACGATGTGACCGAGGCTCTGGACGCGCTGGGGATCCTGCGGTCCGCCAGCTACGTGCGGATGATCCGAATTGAAGATCCCGAAGGGCTGGTGCGGGCGTACGGGTGCTCTGATCTGAATGCGCGTACCGATGGGGACCGGATCGTGGTGGAAGCCGGGGACCGGACGTTGCGGCTGAGCCGGACCGATGCGGTGAAGCTGTTTTTTGGGCCGGAGCGGCCGGTGCAGCCGGATGTGGATGGGTTGCCGTTTGTGTTTCACGTGTGGTTAACGGATCGCGTATGAGATAGCCAGCGGCCGCTGGGGCCTGCGCATACGCGCCAGCCGGTGCTCCGCCCCGGCCGAAGCCGGATTGACATCCCACTCCATGTGGGCACGATTGACTCAATTCAGATCCGGGAGCTTTGTCGATCCATGCCCTACCGCCTCGCCGCTCTCACCATCCCCTACGCCCGCGACGGTCTTTCGCGACGCCGGGCCTACGCCGGCATTGCGCGTGCCGGGTTCTCCCACGTTGGGCTCTACGACCGCCACGACGAGGGTCTGCTGTGGCCGGAAGGCACAGACGCCGCGGCGGCCCGAGCGGCGGTCCAACCCGCCCTCGACGCCGGACTCCAGATCGACCACAAGTCTCACGGCGGCGTCACATCGGACCCTGGCGAACCTGAGAACTTCCTCAAGGCCATCGAACTGGCGGCCGAAGCCGGCGTGCCGGCGCTGGTCTGCTGGGGGCCCTACGAATACCCGGCCGACGGTTTCCCGGACAGTCCCAAGTTCGGTCCCGCCTGGCAGGCGGAGGTGGATGGCTTTTACGCCGCCTTTGAGCCCGGCGTCCGTGCCGCCGAGGACGCAGGTGTCCTGCTGCTGCCCAAGCCCCACACGGGCGTCGGTAAGCACGGCGCCGCCCTGCGCGAATTGCATGATCGCTTCCAGTCGCCGGCCGTCGGCGTGTGTTACGACACCGGCAACGTCCACTACTACGAGGGCCTGGACCCGGTGGAGGACATCGAGCCGGTGGCCGGTCTTTGCCGCCAACTCATCATGAAGGACCACGTGGGCCCGCGCGGCGCGCCCGTATTTCGCACTCCGGGCGACGGCGACATTGACCACCAGGCGGTGCTGGCCAAGCTGGCCGCCGCCGGCTTCAACGGCACCCTGACCAACGAACGGGTTGACGTTGACGGCGCGGATGCGATTGACGTTGAACTCGCGCGCGCCTGTCGTCATATGCTGGCGGTGGCCGACGCCGCGTTTGGGAAGTCCACCAGTGCCTGAAACCGTCGGCGTCGGCATGCTCGGGTACGGCTTCATGGCGGCTGCTCACCTGTCCGGACTCAGCCAGGTGCCCAGCGCCCGCGTCACCGCCATTGCCGGTCCCAACCAGGAGCGCGCATCCGCCGTGGCCGCCGCCCACGGAGTCCCGTCGGTCTACCCCGACGAGCAGGCCCTGCTGGCCGATCCGTCGGTCGATGCCGTGGTTATCACCTCGCCCGACGACCAGCACTACGCGCAGACGATGGCCTGCATTGAGGCCGGCAAGCACGTGTTCGTCGAAAAGCCCATCTCGCTGGACGCCATGCAGGCGCGCGACATGTACATGGCCGCCATGTCAGCCGGCGTTCGCACCGGGGTTGGTTTCACCCTGCGCTGGAATCCGCTGATCGAGCGGATCGCCGCCATGGTCCAGGCCGGCGAGCTGGGCCAATTGGTCAGCGTGCACTGCCAGCGATTCAATCGACGGCTGCTGGGCGACGTTCCGGTCATGGAGTGGCGCTACGACCCATCGCGCGGCCGCAGCGGTGTGTTGGGCGACCTGGGCAGTCACATGATCGACCTGGCGCAATTCCTGGCGGGTCCGATCACCGCCGTGGCCGCCGACCTGAACACCGTCAGACCGCATGCCCTTGATCCCGAAACGGGCGACGAGGTTCCGTTGACGCTGGACGACGACGCGGTGCTGAGCGTCCGCTTTGCCAGCGGCGCCCACGGCACGATATCGACCAGCCGGGTCGGCGCCGTGGACTCGCACCTGCCGTTGGGACGCAGCAGCTTCCTGATCAACGGTACCGAGGCCGGCGTCCTGACCGACTGCGTCCTGCAGGCCACGATCAACCGGGTGGGCCAGGAGCCCGAACTGGTCGACCCCGGGCTGCCGCTGGACGATGCCGACCATGCCGGAATCCTGGCCTTCTTCGGCGAGCGGATGATGCGCGGCTTCGTGGACTCCATCCTGGAGGATCGCGACGTGCCGCCCACGCTGATGGACGGCCTGCGCACGCAGGAGGTCATCGACTGCGCGCTCGAGGCGGCCCGCACGCGCCGCTGGGTTGACGTGCCCCCGACGCATGGCTGACGCCAGCGGGTTCGCCGAGCTGCGGGAGGCAATCCCGGCCATCCGGCACTACGTGTGCCTGAACTCCGGCGGCGTCGCGCCCACCCCGCAGGCCACGCTGGACCTCCAGCAATCCTGGTACGACCGCGAAGCGGTGATGACTACGACCAACCCCGATCTACGTGAGATCTACTACGAGGAGCTGGCTGGCCTGCGAGGCGAGATTGCCGCGCTGCTGAACGCCGATCCCGGCGAGATCGCGCTGATCCGGGCCGTCTCGGAAGCTGTTTCGTTCGTCGCTGCCGCGCTTGAGCTGAAGCGCGGTGACCGCGTGATCCTCACCGCCGCCGAACACCCCAGCGGTTACCTGGCCTGGCTGACGCTGCGGGACCGGCTTGGGCTGGAACTTGTCGCCATCGAAGCCAACGGCGACGACGACGCGTTCCTGCGGGACGTGGAAGCGGCGATGACGCCCAACACCCGAGCGTTCTGCCTGAGCCACGTCACCACCGAACGCGGCATCGTGCTGCCTGTGGACCGGGTCTCGGCGCTGGCACGTGAGCGTGGCGTGGTCACCGTAGTCGACGCTGCCCAGTCCTTCGGCGCGCGGCCGACCGACATGCAGCAGCTTGGCTGCGACGTGTTTACCTTCCCCGCCTTCAAGTGGAGCATGGGCCCCTACGGCGTTGGCGCCATGTATGTCAGGCGCGACGCCCAGGAGCGCCTGCACCCATGGGGCAGCGGGGCCGGCGCGGTGTCACAGTCGAGCTTCCCGCCGGGCGAGGCCCAGTTGCATGACAACGCCCAGCGCTACGAGTTTGGCGCGCGTCCCTACGCCCTCTACGCCGCCTGGCGGGCCTCGATCCGGATTCTGACGGATCTTGGCCTGGAAGCCATGCAGCAACGCAGCGCCGAGTTGGCGGCTGAAGCACGGGCCGTCTTCGGCGACCTTCCCGGCGCCAGCATCCGCACGCCCGAGCAAGGCGAGGCGCGTTCAGGCATCTTCACGGTGGGGCTGGACGGCGCCGACGGCACGGCGCTGGCCGATCACTGCCTGCACGCCCACCGGATCCTCTGCCGCGCGGCCGACGGCAAAACCGCCGTACGGCTGTCGTTCCACGCCTTCAACGAGTCGACCGACACCCAGGCCGCCGTCGCTGCCTTCGAGGACTATTCGGGCTAGACCCCGCGAATCTGCTCCAGGCTGCGGGCCATGGCGAGGCCTGCAAGGGCGGCGTCGCCGCCGCGGTTGCCGAATTTGCCGCCACAGCGGTTGATTGCCTGTTCCACCGTTTCCGCCGTCACGATGCCGTAGATGACCGGCGTCCTGGAGTTCAGCGCCACCTGCGCGATCCCGCGCGCGGACTCCTGCGCCACGTGGTCGTAATGCGTGGTTTCGCCGCGAATGATGCAACCCAGGCAAATCACCACATCAGGCTTCTCGGCATCGATCAGTTCGCGCGCGGCCACCGGCAGCTCGAACGAGCCGGGCACCCAAGCAATCGTCTGATCGCTCTCGGCCACGCCGTGGCGGCGCAGTTCGCGCTGACAGGCTTCCAGCAGGTGGCCAACGAAGAACTCGTTGAAGCTCGCGGCGGCGATGCCCACGCGTAGACCTTCGCCGTCCAGCGGTGGATCGATCACTCGCGCTCCGTTCGATTGCTCGCTCATAGCTCGTGCCCCATTCGTGCGCGCTTGGTTTCCAAGTAGCGGCGGTTGTGCGCGCCCGGCTCAACCGCCAGCGGAAGTTGTTCAACCACCTTGAGTCCGTAGGCCCGGAAGCCGGCGGTCTTCTTGGGGTTGTTGGTGAGCAGGCGCAGGTCCGTGATCCCAATCTCGCGCAGGATCTGTGCGCCGACCCCGTAGTCGCGCAGGTCCGCGGCGAAGCCCAGGTGGCGGTTGGCGTCCACGGTGTCCAGCCCGCGATCTTGCAGTTCGTAGGTGCGCAGCTTGTTCGCCAGGCCGATTCCGCGGCCTTCCTGCCGCATGTACAGCACTACGCCTCGGCCTTCGTCGGCAATCCGCGCCAGGGCCGCATCCAGTTGGTCGCCGCAGTCGCAGCGCATCGAGCCGAACACGTCGCCGGTCAGGCATTCGGAGTGGACCCGAACCAACGGCGGCGAGTCGCCGGCAAGATCGCCCAGGGTCAGGGCCACGTGGTCTTCGCCGGTTGTCGTGTCGTGAAAGGCCACGGCCTTGTAGGGGCCGTGCGCGGTCGGCAGTTCGGCGGCGGCAACCTGGTAGACGACGCGTTCATTCGCCCGCCGGTAGTGAACGATCTGGCTGATGCGCACCACAGGGATCGGCGAACTATCGCGGCCGGCGGCCAGGGTTGGTTGCTCGAAGGCCGAGGGATCCGGCGAATCGACGTGACTAAGCACGGCCACGGGCGCGAGACCTGCCAGCACGGCAAGGTCGACGGCGGCTTCCGTATGCCCCAGTCGTCGCAGCACGCCGCCTTCGCGTGCCCGGATGGGTGTTACCGGACCGGGGGAGCGGAAGTCTGCTCCATTGAGGTCGGACGCCAGGGCTCGAACCACGGCGGCCGCGGCTTTGTAGTCCGGAGCCGGGGTGGCCTTGGCCAATCCCACCGATGCCGCCAGCGCCGGCCGCCGTGCCAAGGGGTCGTCGGGTTCCGGCGCTTCTTCGGACAGGCCGAGATCGTCGAGTCGCCACGCGGCGGCAGGTACGTAGACCTCACCGTTGCCCTGGTCTCGCAGGCGCTCCAGCGTCTCAGCCCGCAGGTTCTCGCCGGCCGCCACGAGGTCAAGGTCAGGTTGCGCCAGCCCGTCATCGACCACGGCCACGATGCCGCCGCGCCCAATGCATTCAATTGCCATCGCGACCGCGTCGGCGGTCATCGCGTCTCGTCCAGCCTGTAGCCGGCGGCCCGCAGTTGTTCGATGGACGGGCCGGTCTCTTCCTGCGGCTCCGACACGCGCCCGTACTTGGCCAGGATGTCGACTTCCAGGTTCGCCCGATATCCGATGGGCGCCGCGCCCAGGGTGACCGAGCGCAGCGTGTGCGGAATCAGGGCCACCGCGAACGTTGCTTCGCAGGGCTCGACCACGGTAAGGCTCACGCCGTCGAGGGCCACGAAGCCCTTGGAGACGATGTAGCGCGTGAGGTTTGGCGGTACGGCGAAGCGGACGACTTCGGAGTCGCCATCGGGTTGGCGGTGGATCAACTCGGCGGTGGCGTCCACGTGGCCCTGCACGTAGTGGCCGCCCATCCGGTCGCCGTAGGCCAGCGGACGTTCCAGGTTGACGGGACTGTCGACGGCTAGCTGCCCCAGGTTGGTCAGGCGTAGCGTTTCGGGGATAGCCTCCACCGAGATCTCGCTGGCCGCCAGATGTACGGCCGTGAGACAAGCACCATTGACGGCGATCGAGTCGCCGACGCGCACACCTTCGGCGCAGATATCCGACCGGAGGGTGAACCGGCGCAGACCGTCTGTGTCCTCAAGGCGAACCACCCGTCCCAGGTCCTCGACGATGCCCGTAAACATCTCAGTCCACCGCCGGTCCGTAGCGGTGCAGGTCGCCCTCGATCAGGGTGTCGTCACCAACGTTGCTGATTCGTGGACGGTCCAGCAGGGTGGCGACGTCGGCAGGCGCCGGAATGCCCGGGCCCATGGTCCATGGGGCTACGAATACGGAGAGGCTATCGATGGCGCCGGCGGCCAGGAATGCGCCGGTAAGCGTCGGCCCGGCCTCGAGCAGCACGGTGGAGAGACGAAGCTCGCCAAGGACATCCAGGGCCGCAGTGATGTCAACGCGTCCGTCCGGGGTGGGCGTGCAGGTGAGTACCTGAGCACCGGCTTCCCTGAGTTGACGAATTTGCTCGGGAGGCGCGGCAGCCGTCGTCAGAAGCAGCACGTTTCCGTCCCGACCGATGATTCGGGACGTCGGCCTGGTGCGGAGCGTCGAGTCAAAGACCACGCGCAGGGGCTGGCGTCCGTCGGCCGGCGGCGGGCGTACCGTCAGGCGTGAGTCGTCGACCAGAATGGAATCGACGCCGGTGATGATCGCGTCGGCGGCGTCGCGCATTTCGTGGACGCGACGCCAAGCGGCATCGCCGGTGATGCGGCCGCCGCCGGACGGTCTGGCGACCTTGCCGTCTAACGTCATGGCCCACTTGGCGGTGACGTGCGGACGTCCGGTCTCGGAGAGCTTGAAGTGCCCCTGTGCGAGGTCGCTCGCCGGCCGTTCGCCCACGCCAGTCACGACCTGCACACCCTGGCTGCGCAAAAAGTCGCAGCCGCCGCCACGGACTCCGGGATTGGTGTCGGGTATTGCGGCGATGACGCGGCGAATGCCGGCCCGCAGGATCGCCTGCGTGCATGGGGGGGTGTGGCCGTGGTGATTGCAGGGTTCGAGCGTGACGGCCAGCGTGGCGCCACGCGTCCGAGGGCCGGCCGCGTGCAAGGCCTTGACCTCGGCGTGGTCGCCGCCAGCCGGTTGGGTGACGCCTTCACCAAGGATGGCCCCGTGGTCGGCGACGACTACGGCGCCAACCGGTGGGTTTGGATGCGTGCGGCCGCGCGCCTGCCGTGCCACTTCCAGGGCGCGGGCCATGGCGGCCTGGTCGGCTGCCGGGGTGTTGGTGCTCACGCGTTCGCCCAGGGCGGTCGTCAGATCGCGGGCCCTCGACGCGTCAAACCGCCGGGGCGCAGGCGTGCACGCGTAGCACGCCCACGGCGCCTTCTCCCTTCCGGACTGTACCGTCGGCTCCGGATTTGCACCGGATCAGCCGGCATTCGCCGGCTCGCGGGCTTGGCCTAAGGCCTTACCGCCGGTCGGGAATTGCCCGGCGCGAGCGCCGGGATCACCCTGCCCCGAAGGCACGTGTGTGCGTGGCTCAAGCATACGCCCGTGGGCAGCAGCGTCCAATAGCCGCCGTATGCTCGACGACGGAACTGCTGACCGCCGCCGGAGCGTGGTGCGATGACTTCGGATCGTCACATCGTGATCGGCCTGACCGGCAACCTGGGCGCCGGAAAGTCGACCGTTGGGCGGATTGCCGGTGAGCTTGGCGCGCGCGTCATCGACTCGGACCAGACCGTGCGCCACTTGCTGGCGAACGATCGTGAACTGGCGGCGAGCATCGAACGCGCGTTTGGCGCCGAGGTCATGCTGGACGGCCGGCCCGACCGGGCGGCGCTGGCGCGGATCGTATTCGACGATCCGGCAGAGCTCACCCGACTGGAAGAAGCCATCTACCCGCGGGTCGGCGAGCGCACGGCGGAACTGTTGGCGGAACCAAGCGCCGCGCCGGCGACGGTGATCGAGGCAATCAAGATCGTCGAGGGACCGAACGTGGACCGGCTGGACGCGCTATGGCTTGTCGTGGCGACGCCCGAGATTCAGATACAGCGCGCGACGGCTACCGGCCGGATCTCCGCCGCTGAGGCTCGCCGGCGACTGGTTGTGCAATCCAGCCCCGACGCGAAGGAACGCCTGTTCAGGACGCGACGTCCCGGGCGTCCGGTGTGGCGCATCGACAACAGCGCGGATGTTGAGGCCCTCCGGCAGCGGGTCGCGGCCGTATGGCGAGAGACTAGGAATCGCCTCGGCGGATAGCGCACGTCTGAAGCTAGCCCAGGCAGTAGGACAGAGACCTGCTGGCGCCGTGCTTAGCGCCGGGAGAGGAAAGCTAGGAGTCTTGGGAGTTACTGGGAGGAAGACGCTCGGATTTGATCGCCGCCACGTCGTACCCGATCGCCCGCATGGCACGCTCGAATTCACGCATGTCTGCGCGGGTTTCCCGCCAGATGGCGAGCATGAACCCGCCGATAGCGATTTGCAGCAGCCCCAACGCCGTACCGACGCTGATCACGGCAACCACTACATCCGACATGCCACGTTTCCTAATCGCCCTCCAGTGACTTCAGCATACGACGCTAGTCTCCAGGTGCGCCGAGCAGCGTGGTTCAGCAGGGCGCCGGCTCAGGCGCAGAGCTCGTGGCTGTTGTCCCAGCGGTGGGCGCGAAGAGGCACCGGGCTGTCCATGAGCCGGTGCAACGTGTCCTCCCACGACTGCTTCCAGGCCGCCGCGTCGCGCAACTCCGACTCGGGGTTCGCACGGCTGCGCGCCACCCAGCTGGGGAAGTAGGTGCGACCCGTCGACTGGCCGGTGGGGTTGTAGCGCAGGTCAAAGCTCCAGCGGACGTCGTCGCTGTGATTGGTCAACGAGGCGTGCATGCAGCGCTTGTGCATCAGAAGCACGTCGCCGGGCGACATTGGCAACGGCTTTGCGCGTTCCTTGGGAATCAACTGGCTGGGAATGGTGGTGGCCTTGAGGCCGCGCTCGTTGGGCAGCGTGCAGTGCACCTGCAGGCCGTCTTTGTAACTTCCGGGCACGACCATCAGGCAGCCGTTGCGCTCGGTAGCTTCGGTTAGCGGCAGCCAGACCGTCAGCATGTCGGTGTCGTCGGCTTCTTCGTGGACCACGCCGTTGTCCTGGTGCCAGCCGGTGGTCGTGACCAGGCCGGTTCCCTCGTGCTTGGTGACGTAGCGTTCCGGCGGCTTGATCCGCACGTGCTGGACCGGATTGGACGTGATCTCGGGTCCGATCAGGGACTCCACGGCATCCAGCAAACGCTCATTGCGCAGCAGGGCGAAGACGGCCGGGCCAAAGTGGTACCTGGTGTCCGGATTCAGCAGAGCGGTGTTGATTGGAATCGTGATGTCAAACGGTTGCGGGTCCAGCAGCCCGGCCTCGCGGGTGATGGCAATGGTGCGGCGGTCGAATGGAAGCTCGGCATACGTGCTGGATATCTCGCCGTCTCGAAACATCCGCTCGGCTTCCCGGTCGAGAATCGCGGCGTATTCGTCCATGACCGGCTGCAGGTCGTTTGCGGGGGACAAGATTCCGCGGGCGACGACGTACCCGTCGCGATCGAAGTCGGCCAACTGTTCGGCTGTGAGGTGCATAGTGGTATGTCGGGGTCGAAGTTCTTGGAAGTCTAGCCCAAATTGTCGAGTGATTCGTGGTTTCGGCGCGGCTTTTTTCTGGGCTCTTCTCGACTAGGTTTGGCTCATCGCTACAAGGAGGATGGCCGCCGCGAAACCGCCAATGCCGACGGCAACGGCCAGGCCGCTGCTGACCAAGAGTACGCCGATAGACTGTCCGCGCTGTCCGCTCGGGTTTGGCGCGTTAAGGGCCAGATATGCGGCCAGGGCAACGATCGCGGCTACGAGAACGGCGCCGCCGGCCCGTACGCTTTCGATCAGGAAGTACGTCCCGGCCAGCACGACTCCGAACGCCAGCGCACTGGCCACCAGCGTGCGCCGCCAGCGGATTTTCAGTTTCACGAATTCGAGCATACGGCAGCCAGAGTGTCGCGTTTGCCGGCTCCGGTTGCCGTGCAGGGTGCAGCGTGTCACCGTAGGCGCACGACCGCTCGGAAACGTGTGCGCGGAAGGACGAACGACGTGACTGGCGCCGATGCCCTGGTCCAGATCCTCAAAGCCGAAGGCGTGAAGCAGGCGTTCTGCTTTCCCTACACGCCGGTCATGGAAGCGATGGCCCGAGCCGATCTCCGTATCCTGCTGGCCCGGCAGGAACGCGTGGCCGGCAACATGGCGGACGGCGTTTCCCGCTCGACCAACGGGCGCGAGATTGGCACCTGGACGGTTCAGTCGTCAGCCGGCGTCGAAAACGCCTTCGCTGCAATTGCGCACTCCTACACGGACTCCACGCCGGTGCTTTTTGTGCCCGGCCATCCCGGCATGCCCAAGGCCGACGTTCCGCCCACCTTCGAGGGCGTCCGCAACTACGAGGCCACCATTCGCCACGGGGCCACCGTGGGTGCGGCCGCGGAGATTCCGCAGCGGGCGCGCATGGCCTTTACGGCTCTGCGTTCGGGTCGACCTGGTCCGGTGATGCTGGAAATGCCGACGGAAGTCTGCGCGGAAGAGTTCGCCGGACCGCTGGACTACACGCCGATTCGACCGGCGCGCTCGGCCGCCGACAGCGGCGCGGTATCCGAAGCCGCGGACCTGCTGCTGCGCGCCGGGTCCATTCTCATCTGGGCCGGTCAAGGCGTGCTGTATGCGGAGGCATCGGACGAATTGCAGGAAGTCGCCGAGTTGTTGGGTGCGCCGGTCATGAGCACCCTGCAGGGCAAGAGCGCCATTTCCGAGAAGCACGAACTCTCGGCCGGCGTGGGCGCCTACGTGCGTACGGCGATGGCCGCCCACTACCTGGAGACGGCCGACACGGTGCTGGTGGTCGGTTCCAGCCTCAGCCGCATGTCATTCACGCCCGACCTGCCCGAGGGCAAGACCATCATTCACGCTACCAACGACACGGTGGACCTGAACAAGAGCTACCCGACGGCGGTACCCATCCTGGCCGACGCCAAGCTGTTCCTGCGCCAACTGGCGGATGAGTTGCGCTCGCGGGTTGGCGACGGTCGCGAAGCTCAGCGTCAGCAGACGGCGGCGGACATCGCCACCATGAAGCGCAACTGGTTCGCGGACTACGCGGCGCACTTCAACGACGACTCCGAGCCGATCAACGCCTACCGCATGCTGCGCGAACTCTGGAGCGTGCTGGACCCGGACACGAGCATGATCACGCACGAGTCCGGCGCCTCCCGCGACATCCAGAGCGTGTTCTACCAGTCGACGGTGCCACGCAGCTATCTCGGTTGGGGGCAGTCGTCCCAGCTCGGGTTCTCGATCGGCCTGGCGATGGGCGCCAAGATTGCCAACCCCGACAAGACCGTCGTCAACGTGATGGGCGATGGGGCCGTGGGTATGACCGGCATGGACTGGGAAACGGCGGCGCGCGAGAACCTGCCGATCCTCAGCGTCATCAAACATGACGCGATCTTCAGCGGCTACGACAAGAACATTCCGCAATCGATCCAGAAATTCGGTTCGTCCACGCTGCACGGCGACTACGCCGGCGTGGCCGCGGCGCTGGGATGCCACGCGGAGTCGGTGTCCGCTCTCGGCGACCTGCGACCAGCCCTCATGCGAGCCCTGCGCGCCGTGAACGAGGGGCAGCCCGCGGTGGTGGACGTGTCAACCGCTGAGACCCGCGAACTGTCCATGGCGCCAAAGGCACGCCTGTACGACCGGTAGCAGCGAGCGTTTCGAGCCAGGTCTGGTAGGGCGGGGCAGGGCCGTCCGTCTGTAGGTGCGCCTGCGGTGGGCCGACCCATACACTGCCGACGCTGTTTACACCTACGCGCTGCCTGGGAGGGCCGGAATGCCTGAAGTCACCGTGGTCGCCACCATCCATCCCAAGCCGGGTCACACCGACGAACTGATCCGCAAGATGCAGGCCAACGTGCGCAACGTGCACGAGGAGGACGGCTGCCTGCACTACACGTACCACCGGGGCATTGACGATCCCGACGCCCTGATCGTGATCGAGCGCTGGGAGTCGGAGGAACACCTGGCCGCCCACGCGGCCGCGCCCCACATGAAGGCATTTGGCGAACTGGCCGCCGAACACCGGGCCGGCCCGTCCGAGGTCGTCCGGTACCACATGGTTCCCACCGACGGCGACCCGGAGAAGTCGCACTTCTAGGTAGTGGCGCAGCTTGCACGCTGCAAATGGCCGACTTCGGTTAAGAGGGGACCGTCATTTCGGCCAGCATCTCGTCGGTGATGAAGCGCCCCAGGCCGAACATCTTGCGGTCCGAATACCAGAGGATTCGCTCGCCGTCGTGCTCGGTGAGGCTGGCGTACATGGAGAGCCACGGACGGTAGAACGGGGGCACGCCGACGCCCTCAGTGTCGAAGAGCAGCCGCGGGTCGCTGAACCAGATGGGCTGGTGCGCTCCAGGACGGTACTCGCCCACCGAGATGAATTGCGGACGGCGGGCGTTGGTGTTGTCGGTTGGCCCTCCAGCCCCATAGCCCCAGCCATCGTGATTCTGGAGGAACTGCAGGTAGCGGCCGTCCCGCAGGCGATACAGCGGCGTTGGTGATACGGGGTTTTCCAGGGGTGGGCCGCCATCCGTGTAGCGCAGCATCTCCGTTGGCCGCCATGAGTGGCCATGGTCGTTGGACACCGTGTACCAGATCTGTCCGTTGCGGGTGCGCATGACAGTAAGCAGGCGGTCGTCGGGCAGAAGCGCTACCGACGGCTCCTGGCAGAACGACAGGTCTGGCGGCGCGTCCGGATCCGTGGTGATGGGTACCGAAATCAGTTCCTCGCTGTCCGGTAGCCAGGTGAACTGCACGTCTCGAGGCTCGGGCCCCTCGTCGATATTGTCGAAGCGCATGAACCCGCAGCGACACTCGCTGTTGAAGATCTTGGCCGTGCCATCCGGCTTGCGCACCACCAGCGGGCGACTTGCGGCCGACGAGGACCACTCGGTGTATCCCACGAGCACGCGGTCCCGCGCGTCCCGGATCGGCTTCTGCCACACCAGGGCGTTGGTGCCGACGCTTGAGTCGGGGTGACTCAGGGGGCTTCGCCGATAAGGGATGTCTACGTTGCCCGACGTCCAGCTGCACCCGTCGTCATCGGAGTAGCTGCAGCGCAGAAAGCTGGTGGTGTAGTTGGTTCCGGCGGCCGTTGCCTTGTTGTAGAAGACGTAGATTCGGCCGGTGCGGCTCATTAGCGGGAATCCAAAGCAGGCGACCTGCCCGTACTTGGGGCCCGGCGGATCGAACTGGCCAGGCTCGGACCACGTACGACCACCGTCCTGGCTGCGCGCGTAAAGCACGGACTGGTCCGAGGCGTCGGGCCTGGCGCCAAAGGTCCAGACGGCCAGGAGATCGCCACAGGGGGTCGCGTCGACAAGCACGTGGTCCACCGCCTCCGCAAAGTGCGGCGGCTCTTTGGGCAGGAAGAGGACCAGATCAGGGTCAGTGCGGCGCCAGTCGTCGCTGAAACACTCGTAGTCGCCGGGCACTGGCATGGGGTGGCACGCCTGTCATCGCCCCCGGGCGCGCGCCACCCGGGCAACGGAAGCCTAGATCGTCGTGCGTCCCCGAGCGAACCTTCCGGGCCGAATGCGGCAGGTGGAACATGTGGGAGCGCCGGCGACCCGAGGGGCCGGCCGCGACTCCGACGTGCACCATTCGGCGTCGTGCGTTGGCCTGGGCCCGGTCGCCCAGCGCGCCTTGGCGCCTCCGGCGCCCGGTGACCTTCAAGACGTGCGCAAACCTGGTGATTGAACAATAGATGCTGTTGACAATGAGTGTCCAGGCATCCACTATGGGTTTCGTTGAGACGGAATGTGTAAGGGCGAAGGGGCCCGAGGCGTGTTGTGGCGGAGGGACGGAAGGAACCAATTAGGCCGCTAGGACTTGCGGCGAGCACGGTCGTCGCTGCCCACGCCAAGCTGGCGAGTGACGTGCTGGCATCCTTCAGGATCGTACCGGTCCAGTGGGCCATCCTGGAGCAGTGTGATCCCGCTCAGGGCACCACGGCTACGTTGCTGGCGCGAGTCATTCCAATCGACTCTGCCTCGATTAGCCGCAACGTGGAACGGTTGGTACGGCTCGGCCTGCTGCAACGGCAGCGGGTCGAGCGTGACCGGCGCATCGTGCGTCTGACTCTCACAGATGAGGCCCGAGCCATACTCCCTGAGATTGTGCAACGGATGCAGGCCGTCGACAGCGCACTCCTGGAGGGTGTCACGGCGGGCGAACTCGAGGGCTTTCTTCGGACTGTGCACAAGGTCACGGCCAACGCGGCGCGCTACTCAGAGCTAGCTGATCCTGGCGACTCCGGCTAAGGCAGGAGGAGCGATCTGGAACGCTGTGGCCGACGCTCCAGCACTTGTCGAGGATCCCCTCCAGGTCAGGAATTGGGCGCGAGAGCGTGCCTTGCGCCGCGTGGCGCGCTTCCGGCCCCAACTCCGGCTGAGGGTATTCGCGGGCGGAGGTGCATGGGAGTCGAACCCACCTGGGACGCTCACCAGCGCCCCACAACGGTTTTGAAGACCGCGAGGACCACCCGGCCCCGTCCACCTCCACCTTCACGCTAGCAGGTTTGGAGGCCCGATTCGGGACGTGAGCGACCCGAGCCCGACCGTTCGCGACAGCGCAAAGCCAGCTGAGTGCTTGATGCCCTTGCGAGCGCACCAGTGGCGAACTCTCGAGCTCGCGATCAGCTTCGTCGGGCTATGGCCCAACACTTATCGCCGGAGAGGCTGTGCGTCGACGAATCGTTTGGCTGCTACTATAAATTCGGGTTAGACTTATTTCAATTACGACTATCGAAAGTCGAAGGGTGCAGAACGTGATGCTAGGAACAATGACGCGTCGCCGTTTGCTTGCCGGATCTGTGGGTGCAGTAGGCGCCACCGTACTGGCGGCCTGTGGCGAGACTCAGGTGGTCGAGGTGGAGAAAATCGTTACCCGGGAGGTCATCAAGACCCAGGAAGTCATCAAGGAAGTTCCAGTCGAGACGATCAAGGAAGTCCAAGTCGACAAGATTGTGACGCAGACGCAGATCAAGGAAGTTGCCGTCGACCGGGTAGTCACCAAGATTGTTGAGGTCGAGGTGCCGCCCGAGGCCCGCACGGTGAAGTTCAACTTCGAAACGGACCATACGTCCGGTCCTCGAGGCAAGTCGACGCAGTGGGCGATTGATCGCTACAACCAAATCAAGCCAAACACGATCGTCAAGTTCATTGCGCAACCGGACCAATTCACTGAGAAGATCAATATTCAGGCGGTCGCCGGCACTCTTTCCGAGATCAGTCTGCTCAGCGACAGGGTATTCCAGCAGTGGGTTGATGCCGGAACGTGGCTGCAGATCAACGATCTCCTAGCCAAGAACCCTGACTTCACGCCCGCCGAGTACCACTTTTCAGGCGAGGTGTATACGGACAACAAGGAACTGCCCGGCCCGCTTCCCTACGACGACACGATGCGCGGACCGCAGTACGGGATGCCCTATCAGGGCGCAGGAATCGCGGCATTCATCTACAACGTCGAACTCCTGGAGGCCGCGGGCATTCCGGCGCCCACGGATGGCTGGTCCTACGACGACATGCTCGAGGGCGCCATGAAGGTCCGCAACCAGGAGACGGGCGTTTGGGGACTCAATTCGGGCATCCTTGGCATGCAGCACCAGTGTTGGGGCTTTAACGGGCTCCAGAAATACGTCCTGGGTCCGGAGGGGCACTTGGTCCTGGGCAACTTCAAGGGCGCCGGGAGGGACTCGCTTCAGAGAGCCTACGACTACATTCACACCTTCGATGTGCAGTTCAGATCGGAGCTGCGGCAGGAGATCGGCGGCGAATACGGCAACCCGTTCAATGCGGGGTTGCAAGGCTACGACCACGGGCGGGGCCGCAGCACGGGCTTCAACCTGACCCGGATTGGGGATCGGTTCCGCTGGGCGCAGGCCCCGAAACCGCGTGGGCCGCACCCAACCTCAACGGGCGACAACGAGTACGTCGATCAGCCCCATATCGTGGCCTCCACGGCCTCGATCACTGGCACAGAGGAGCAAGTGGTCGACTTCGCGGTCTTTATGGCGGGCCCTGAGGTCCAGGCGCGCAACGGCATCGACCGGGGCTTTTACCCCTGTCGGCGCGGCGTCCAAAATAATCCCGCCGCCGTCGCGCCGCCGCCGGAGCGCATGGAAGAGATGTATCTGATTTACGAAAAGTGCCTGATGCGGCCGGGCGGCATCTACGTACCCGGATCGCCCTCAGGGCGCGGCGAAGTCGAGGGCATGTGGGTGCGACCAGTTCAGAAGCTGTTTGCTGGCGATCTGTCGGTCGACGAGACGGTCGAGATCGCCGAGAAGGACGTGAGCGACCAGATGGCCAAGTACAAGGCGGATCTGGACGCCGGTCGCGTCAGTCGATAGTCAGCCGCACGCCGCCGTCGCTGGCCCCCGATCGATCGTTACGATGCGCGGGGCCAGCGGTTGCGGCTCTAGCATTCGCCAGCGGGCACGGACGCTCGTGCGCGTCTGCTGAGCGATTCTCGCCGCCAGAAAGTGTGATGCCGGATGACCGCCACATTTTTCGAGAACGTGGATGTGTTCTTTCCCGGTCAGGGCGACACGTTGACCCAAGCGCCGGCGTATCACTGGGAGCGCAAAGCAGCGCCGGCGGAGGTTTCCGCCAAGGAAGGCCTGTCCGAGCAGACCGAACGCCGGTCTGACGCGCTGCACACCTATGGGGTGACGGCCAACTTCTACACCAGCACGCGCGATCCCAATGCGGTGCTCGTGGCGGTGATTGGGACGGACCGCGCCGAACGAAAAAAACTGGCGCGAGCGAAGATCACGATGGACTTCACCAACCTGAACTACCACGACTTCGATGGGTTCGGCGTCCATCTGCCAGGGCTGATTGTCACGGATGCCGGGAGCGTCGTCGCCGTATGCCAACGGCGCCACGGGGGAATGGGTGACGGCGGCCACGAGAACGATGTCCTCATGTCGCGCAGCGCGGACGGCGGCAAGACGTGGTCGCGGCAGCGGGTGATCTATGCGAAGCAGGGTCAATACACGTTTCTCGGCGCCATCGTCGAGGACCGAATCTCGGGCACGCTCTTGGTTGTCGGTTGGAACATGCCGGCGGGCGTTGTCGATGACCTTGGCTACTTCAGCACATATGCGGAGCAGGGCGGCGGGTTCTGGGTCGTGCAGAGCGCTGATGATGGCTTGACGTGGTCGGAGGCGCGGCACGTGGATCCGCAGCCCAATTCTGACGGGTGGACCGGCTGGCCCAACAACAGCGTGCATGGGGTTCAGCTAGCGGCCGGGCCGCACCGCGGGCGGCTGGTGGTTCCGGGGTTTCTCTACAAGGAGGGCGAACCTGGAGAGGTGCCGGGGGTGCGCGGCGGGTTGCTGTACAGCGACGACCATGGCGAGACCTGGACAGTCGGCGCCGTGCTGCCCGAGGGATCGGACGAGGTGTCGCTGGTGGAGACCGCGGGCGGCGAAATCTACGTTAGCTATCGGAGGAACACCTGCCGACGGGACGGCCGCACGTTCGCCCGCAGCCGGGACGGCGGCCAGGGATTCTATGAGCTGGGTGAGCATGAGGAAGTGAGCGGCCGGCCCGTGCACGTAGGACTGGCCCGGCATGGATCGGCTGCCAACAACCATCCGGAAGTGCTGCTCTTCTCGCACCCCACGGGCGTGAATCACCTGATCCCCGGCGGTGCGGACATGACAATCTACGTGAGCCGCGACGGGGGACGTACCTGGCCGGTTTCAAAACTCATTGATGAGAGACCGTGTAGGTACTCCGACCTGGCTGTGACCGAGGACGGGACGGTGCTCTGCATATATACGGTAGGCGAGATTCGAGACAGCGAAAGACTCACGGTCGCTCGCTTCAACCAGGAGTGGTTGTTTGCCTAGCCAGTTTGAGAGGCGCACCGGCACGTCTGTCGTGAAGCTATACGCCTCGCGGCATGCGTCGCTTTCGACCCGCGCATCCACTCGAACGTCGCCGTCACCTACGCGAGTCCGATGCCCCTTCTGTCAGCCCGACCGCCGCTCGTGAATTTGTGGAGGATGACACTATGCGCTCGTCAAATAAGTTGACCAGGTACGTTACGGGCGGCGCACTTGCGTTGTTTATGGCCATGGTGGTTGTGGGTTGCGAAGCAAGCGATGAATTCGAGTACATGAAAAGTGAGCGGCAGATGATGCGGCAAGGTAGGTACGGTGCCGGAATGAGCGATGCCGATCGGCAGCAGCTCCAGGAGAGCTATGCGAGTAAGCAGCTGTCCAAAGCGACGCCGATCAGCGGTGGCGCGGCGCCATAGAGTCGGGCGAGGTGGCGAGGCGCTGTGCAAACACCGGACTACCTGACCCAGGTGCTGCTTGTGCCGCTAGGGCATCTTGCAACTGCATGCCCCTGTACCCCGGACGCCATGCGCATCGGCAAACGCCAGTCCTGCCAGGCTACGTGCTCGCTGGTCTGATGAAGGAGTTGAACTGTGCCCGCTGAGTTGTTCGAGACAGTGGACGTATTCCTGCCGGGTGTTGGCGAGACGCTCAACCAGGCCGTGGCCGCCCATTGGCAGGCGAGCGAGACCCTGAGCGCGCAGATCTATCTGGGGCAGCGCGGACAGGAGGAGGTCATGCTCCACCTGTCGGGCCTGACGGCCGATCAGCGGCGCCTTCTGACCGAACGGCCCGTGATCGTCGATGCCGGGTGGGCGCATCACGTGATTGACGGGTATGGGGTCCGCATTCCCGGAATCCTCGTCACGCCTCGCGGCACGGTCATTGCGGTCTGCCAACAGCGTGTGGGCTCCGTGGCCGATGGTGGTCACGCGACGAATGTCCTGGTGACGCGTAGCGAGGACGGCGGCAGGAACTGGACGCGGCAGGAGGTGCTGTTCGCGGAAGCTGGAATCAACACCTTCCTTGGTCCGATTCTTGCGGACCGCCAGACGAATGACGTGTTCGTGACGTTCTGGAAGCTGCCGCAGGCGGAGGGCAACGGCCTGGGGTACTTCGCTCCTTATGCCGAAATGGGCGGCGGGTTCTGGGTGGTGCGAAGTTCGGATGAGGGCCAAAGCTGGTCGGAGCCGTATTTCGTCCGTCCGACGCCGAATGCGGAGGGCTGGGTCGCCTGGGTGAACAACTCGTCGCACGGCGTGCAGCTGGCTCGGGGCCCGCGGGCGGGGCGGCATGTGATTTCGGCGTTTCTCTTCAAGACCGGCGAGGAAGGGCAGGCCCCGGGGGTTCGGGGCGGCCTGGTGTACAGCGACGACCATGGCGAGACCTGGCACGCGGGCGCCGTTCTTCCCGCGGGTTCGGACGAATTAATCCTGGAGGAGACTGAAGACGGCGGCATTTACGTGAACTATCGAAAGAACCGTCCGTACTACAACGGACTGCGCTGGTTCGCGCGCAGTTCGGACAGCGGCGAGGGCTTTGACGAACATGGACAGCATGAGGAGCAGGTCACGCCGTGTTGTCACGCCGGGCTGATTCGCTACTCGTCCTCGGACGCTGGCGAGAACGTGCTTCTGTTTAGCAATCCCAGGGGACCGAGCCGCAGTAACTTGACCGTCCGGGTCAGCTACGACGACGGCAGGACCTGGCCCGTGTCGCGAACCGTGACCAGCGATCTGGCCGGCTATTCGGATCTTGCCGTTCTGCCGGACAAGACAATTCTCTGTATCTGGGAGGGCGGCACGCAGCGGTACCACGACAAGATCAGCATGGCGCGCTTCAATCTGGACTGGGTGCTGGCTGGCGACTGAACGGGTTCGTTGATAGCCGGAGCCAGCGCTATGCAGTCGAAGCTAAAGGCCTGACGCAGAGCCCACGTACGCCGCGAAGATCTTGACATCGTCGGGCCGCGGGCAGTCGGGGCTGACGGGTCCGATATCCACTTTCAGGCGTAGCGGCGTATCGCTGACAGGTAGCGATTCCTGCCTGGTCCAGCGCACAGGCACGCGCAAGCCGGACTCGCGAAGCGTGGCGGCGGCGTCGCCGGAATAGCCGGGAAGCGGCCTGAATTGAAGGTCAACTACTTCGACCCGTGCTGACGCGAACTCGCCCAGGCCGGACACGTTCAGGTGGACTGGCAGTCCATCCGCCTTGACTCTGAACGGACAAGTGATGAACTGAGCCCGCGTGCCTGCCGCGTAGGGCTGTACGTATCCCAGGCGGTCGCGTTCCCACTGCGCCAGCCGGACCTGCCCATCGCCGCGCCAGGCGGAGTACCAGTACAGCGTCTTGTCGCCCACGTTTTCCATGCCCTGTCCCTGTTGTAGGGCGGGGGCTGCTCCCAGGCGTGTGTCTCGCTCCTCGGAGGCGGGAACGAAGCGAAACCCGGGAATCGGTTCGTGGAAGTGGAGTGCGTCGTGACTGATGGCCAGGCCCAGGTCGATCGGAACGTAGCGCCGGTCGCTGTATGGATAGCCGTGCCACTGGCCGTAGACCCCGAGGATCACGTTGCCCCGGGAGTGCACGGCTGTTCCCATGTGGATTTCTTCCCAGATGTTCTGGCGGTCTTCCAGATCCGGACCCTCGATGCGCGGACTGCGGGTCAGGCTGAGCGCGCTGCCTTCGGTCCAGTGCTCGAAGTCGTAAGAGGCATAGGTCTCCATCTTGCGGCCGGGACCCGGATGCCCGACGCTGTGGCCGTTCACGTAGTAGCAGCCGTTCCACTTGATCAGGCCCGAGTGCTCGAAGGCCACGCTGCCGACCGGGTTGTTGGGACTCAGCCGCCAGCGCAGTCCGTCCGGACTGTAGGCCACGCACAGACCGCCGCGGCGAGCGCCTGACGGGCCCGTGCGGTGACTGAAGGTGAGCTTGAACCGGCGGGTGGAATCGGGATCTTCAGGGTCGTGGATGATCGGGGCCCACATGAAGTCGATGTGCTGAGGGAAGTCCACCAGGTTGTTGGCCGTTGAGCCTTGATATTCGACCAGGCCAAGTTCGGGCTTCGTCCAGTGGATGCCGTCGCGGCTGACCGCGTAGCAGAGACGGCCGTCGTAGCCCTGGTAGCCGCCAACCCACACCGGGTTGCAGCCCACCCGTCCGATGTACCACATGTGGAACTCGTCACCCACGCGGACGGTGCTGCCGTAGTAGTGGACCTGCTCGTCGTGCGCGCCGGGCTCGCCATTGGGGACCACGACGGTCGGTCCCGTACGCCAGCCGGGGGTTCGCTTGCCATGAATGAGGTGGAGCTGGAAGTTGGTGCGGAAGGGGATGCAGACGTCGTCAAAGGCGAAGAACGTGGCTTCCTCGACTCGCATCTCCGACGATCCAGTGTGGACACAAAGCATGGCTACAACCTTTGGCTCGGCTCAGCGCGGAGTCTGAAGCCAGTTGGCCGGGGCGCCGCGGCTACGCCGGCGGGGCAACGCCTGGTCACGCGAGCTCGGTCGATGCAGGCGCTTCAGGCCGGATCATTTTGTGGCGGAACCGACATAGGCGGCGTAGAGCCTGACGTCCTCGGGCCGCGGGCAGTCGCGGCTGACCGGTCCGACCTCCACTTTCAGGCGTAGCGGCGTGTCGGTCGCTGGCAGCGAGCTGTGACTGGGCCAGCGCACCGGCACGCGTAGACCCGCCTCACGCAGTGTGGCCGCATCGTCGCCGGAGTAGCCGGGCAGCGGCCGAAACTTAAAATCCACCACTTCGACTCGCGCCGATGCGAAGTCGCCCAGACCTGACACGTTGAGGTGGACTGGTGAACCATCCGTCGCGGCGTCAAATGGACAGGTGATGAACTGGGCCTTTGTGCCCGCGGCGTAGGGCTGCACGTAGCCGAGGCGGTCGCGTTCCCACTGGGCCAGACGGACCTGGCCGTCGCCGCGCCAGACCGAATACCAGTACAGCGTCTTGTCGCCCACGTTCTCCATGCCCTGTCCTTGCTGAAGGGCAGGCCCCGCCCCCAGACGCGTGTCGCGCTCCTCGCGGGCAGGAACGAAACGAAACCCGGGAATCGGTTCGTGAAAGTGGAGCGCGTCGTGACTGATGGCCAGGCCCAGGTCAATCGTGACGTAGCGCCGGTCACTGTATGGGTAGCCGTGCCACTGGCCATAAATGCCCAGGATCACGTTGCCCCAGGAGTGCAGCCCCGCGCCCATATGGACTTCCTCCCAGATGTTCTGGCGGTCTTCCAGATCCGGCCCTTCCAGTCGCGGACTGCGCGTCATGCTCAGAGCGCTGCCTTCGGTCCAGTGCTCGAAGTCGTATGAGGCGTAGGTCTCCATCTTTCGGCCGGGGCCCGGGTGGCCGACGCTGTGGCCGTTCACGAAGTAGCAGCCGTTCCACCTGATGAGGCCTGCGTGCTCGAACGCGACGCTGCAAAGCGGGTTGTTGGGGCTGAGCGTCCAATGCAGCCCGTCCGGGCTGTAGGCCACGGATAGGCCGCCGCGGCGGTTGCCCGTGGGGCTGGTGAGAGGACTGAAGGCGAGATTGAACCGGCGCTTGGGATCGGGATCCTCAGGGTCGTGGATGATCGCGGCCAAGGGCAGATCGATGTCCTGGGGGAAGTCGACCAGGTTGTTGGCGCTTGAGCCTTGATATTCGACCAGTCCGAGTTCGGGCTTCGTCCAGTGGATGCCGTCGCGGCTGGACGCGTAGCACAGGCGCCCGTCGTAGCCCTCGTAGTTGGCCCATTCCGGGTGACGGCCCACGCGTCCGATGTACCACATGTGGAACGCGTCGCCCACGCGGATCGTGCTGCCGAAGTAGTGGACGCCCTCGTCGTGTGAACCCGGCTCACCCCTGGGCACCACGACGGTTGGACCCGTGCGCCAGCCAGGTGTGCGCTTGCCGTGGATGAGGTGCAGCTGGAAGTTCGTGCGGAAGGGGATGCAGACGTCGTCGAACGCGAAGAACGTGGCTTCCTCGACTCGCAACTCCGACGATCCAGTGCGGACACGCAGCATGGCTACAACCGTGGGCTCGGCTCGGCGCTGAATCGGAAGCCAACTGGTCGGAGCATCGCGGCTAGCTGGCGGGACAGCGTCTCGTCACGCCGGCCCGCACAATGCAAACGGCTCGGGCCGGATCATCCCGCGGATGAACCTACATATGCCGCGTAGAGCTTGACGTCGTCGGGCCGCGGGCAGTCGCGACTGACGGGACCGACCTCCACCTTCAGCCGCAGTGGCGTGTCGGTCACTGGCAGCGAGTCCTGGTTGCCCCACCGCACCGGCACGCGCAGTCCCGATTCACGCAGCGTGGCCGCGTCCTCGCCGGAGTAGCCGGGCAGCGGTCGGAACTGAAGGTCCACGACCTCGACCTGCGCCGACGCGAAGTCACCCAGCCCGGACACGTTCAGATGGACTGGTGATCCGTCCGTCTGGACGTCAAACGGACAGGTGATGAACTGCGCGCGTGTGCCCGGGGCGTATGGCTGCACGTAGCCCAGGCGGTCGCGTTCCCACTGGGCGAGGCGGACCTGGCCGTCGCCACGCCAGATGGAGTACCAGTAAAGGGTCTTGTCGCCCACGTTCTCCATGCCCTGCCCCTGCTGCAGGGCAGGCCCCGCCCCCAGACGCGTCTCTCGCTCCTCGGAGGAAGGAATGAAACGAAACCCGGGAATCGGTTCGTAGAAGTGGAGTGCGTCGTGACTGATGGCCAGGCCCAGGTCGATCGTGACGTAGCGCCGGTCGCTGTATGGGTAGCCGTGCCATTGGCCATAGATGGCGAGAATTACGTTGCCCCAGGAGTGCAGCCCCGCGCCCAGGTGGATTTCCTCCCAGATGTTCTGCCGGTCTTCGAGGTCCGGTCCTTCCAGCCGCGGAGTGCGCGTCATGCTGAGTGCGCTGCCTTCGGTCCAGTGCTCGAAGTCGTAGGAGGCGTAGGTCTCCATCTTGCGGCCGGGTCCCGGGTGACCGACGCTATGGCCGTTCGCGTAGTAGCAGCCGTTCCACTTGATCAGGCCCGAGTGCTCGAAGGCGACGCTTCCACGCGGGTTGTTGGGGCTGGGCGTCCAATGCAGCCCGTCGGGGCTGTAGGCCACTGACAGGCCGCCGCGTCGGTCACCGGAAGGGCCCGTGCGGTGGCTGAAGGTGATCTTGAACCGGCGGTTGGGGTCGGGGTCCTCGGGATCGTGAATGATCGGGGCCATGAACATGTCGATGTGACGGGGGAAATCCACAAGGTTGTTGGCCTTGGATCCCTGGTATTCGACCAGTCCGAGTTCCGGCTTGGTCCAGTGGATGCCGTCGCGGCTGTTCGCATAGCACAAGCGCCCGTCGAAGCCCTCGTAGTTGGCCCATTGCGGATTGCTGCCCACGCGACCGATGTACCACATGTGGAACTGGTCACCCACGCGGATGGTGCTGCCGTAGTAGTGGACGCCCTCGTCGTGTGAGCCCGGCTCGCCTTTGGGCACCACGACGGTCGGCCCCTCGCGCCAGCCGGGGGTTCGCTTGCCGTGAATGAGGTGCAGTTGGAAGTTGGTACGGAAGGGGATGCAGACGTCGTCGAAGGCGAAGAAGGTTGCCTCCTGGACCTGCATCTCCGAGGGTCCACCGTGAACGCGCAGCATGGCTACAGCCTCAACCCCCGTCTAGCGCGCACCGGCCAACCCCACTGCTGGGGCTGGCCGGTGGCGTCCGATTCGGCGCGTCGGAACAGCGATCGCTACGGAGTGACCGGATTCGGCTGGCTCGCCGCCCAGCTCTTGAGCTCCAGAAAGCGGTCGTGGTTCTCTTCCATGTACCGGTCGAGAATCCCCAACATTTCCTCGATGCCCTGTTCCACGGAGACCTCGCCCAACATGACCTTGCTATTGCTGGCGTACCCGGACTGCTCCACCATTTCCTGCCACGCCGGATGCATGCGCTGCTGGTAGGCGGGGTTGTCGCTTTCCAGATAGTGCAGTTGCTGCACGTGATTCTCGGGCGGTCCCGCCGCGTATTCGGGTGACGACGCCACGTCCTTGCGCCAGGTAACAGAGCCGCGGTCAATCGCTACCCGCGATTGCACCTTCGGTCCCGCCAGGTACAGGAGCCACTCCACCACGGATTCGGTGTTGCCGCGCAGGCCGGCCATCTGGGTGATCAAGTGCGGCTCGTCGCTGAACTTCTGTGGCTGCGGGCCGCGCGGTCCTTCCGGCAGAGGGATCAAGGCCCACGGGAAGCGATCCTTGATGCGGTTGATGGGTCCGCCCACGCCGCCGCCCCAGTGGAAGAACCCTGTCTTCCCGTTCGAGAACGGTTCGCCGGCATCGCCTCTGAGCTCCCGGTACCGTGCGCGCGTCGGTACCAGGCCCTCTTCGAGCACGAAGTCTCGGAGCATCTGCAACCCAACGTGCGCGCCGGAATCAAACACGGTCCAGCGCGTGGCGTCCTTGTTGTAGTACATCAGGTTCTCTTCGTCGGACAGCGCCCAGCCCCACGAGATTGCATTGCTACTCACAAGCGTCCCGGAGTCCCATAAGCCAAAGGTCTCCGTCTCGGGGTCGGTGATGCGCCGCAAGGCATCCGGCATCTCGGTCTCGATACCCCAGTTTCCAGGCGTCGGAAACTCCACGCCCGCGCTCTCCATTAACGCCAGATTGCCCGAGAGGACGTTCAGGTTGCCCTGATAGGGCATGCCGTGGAACGGCCCTCGCAACCCATCACGGTGCGGGAAGGGGCGTTCGTTGACCAGGTTCACGCTGGATTCGTCGGGGCACCAATACCAATCGGCGGGATCGAAGCCGTCGTGCTTTTGCAGCACGTCGTCGATCACCGTGAAGGCGCCCTGCGCCAGAAACTGGGCCGCGAACCAGCCCGGCATCAGCACCGCCTCGGGCTGGGTGCCCGCGGCGATCATGATGGCGATCATTTCCGAGTTCGCGTCCGGCGAGAGGACGAACTTCACGTCGATGTTGGGGAACTCCCTGGCGAAGTTGTCCAGCGCCCATCCCATGGCGGCGCCGCGCGGACCGGACGTGTGGTCGGTGTGAAAGACGAACTTCACCGGCGGGGCCGCCGGTGCGACTTCCACGATCTTCTCGACGATTTTCTCGACTTCCCTGGTGACGACCTTTTCGACAACCCTTTCGACCGGGACTTCGACGACCTGTTTGACCTCAACTATTTTCTCGACCGGAACTTCCTCGCGGACGACGCTCACGACCTCCTGGGTCACGATTCTCTCGACCTGCTGCGTGACGATCTTCTCGACCGGGACTTCTTTGACCACGACCCTTTCGACCGGGACTTCCTTGGTAACGACCTGCGTCTCGCCGCAGGCTGCCAGCGCAATCGCGCTCATGGCTCCGGAGGCGCCAATCAGAACTCGGCGTCGCGTGATGTTGGTCGTCATATCGCTCCCCGATCTAGCCAGAACCGCAGAAGGTTCTATATCGAAATGAACAATCTGGAATGATTAGGCCACGAATCCGATCAGGCGTCAAGCGGGAGGGCACCTGATGCGATTGGCATTTGGAGGGGGCAGGTCGGGACGGACTGGCCCGCGGGATTTCGCAGCCAGGAGTGCAATGCCCCGTTTGGCCTAAGGGAAGCGCACACCGATCTTGATTGCGCGGTCTGGGGCGGCCAGGCTGCCGGCCAGCGACTGGGCGGCGTCTGAGAAGTCGACGATGGGCGTGACGATGCCTGCGGATGTGACCAGCCCTCGTCGAAACAGGTCGATAGCCGTTCCGCGAGCGCGCTCTTCGTCCCAGAGCGGATAGGACCGGTCCGGGTTTCGCCAGACGGCCTGGCTGCCGATGATGGTGGGACGGTTGACGTGGAACTCCTCGTCCAGGTGCAAGGTCGAGGCGTCCTTGGGCCCAAATGGCACGTGCACGATGGTTCCGCACTGACGAATGGCACGGATGGCTTCGTGCAGGGCGGCGGCGTTGCCCGAGGTCTCGATAGCCACGTCCACGCCCTGGTTGGCCGTCGCGCGCTTGATCCGCAGCCCGGCATCCTGGGACGATGGATCGACGGTCAGGTCAGCACCGAGCGCCAGGGCGCATGCGCGCCGAGTCTCGATCGGGTCGACCGCGATCACCGTGGTGGCCCCGCTGCAGGCGGCGATCTGAACCGCCATCAAGCCGATGGCGCCCATGCCGAACACGGCCACCGCGTCGCCGATTCGTACGTTGCCATCGCGGACGGCCACCAGGGCCACATGGGCCGGATCAGAGCAGACGGCGTCGGTTTCGGAGAGGCCGTCGAGCGGCCGCCAGGACTCTTCGGGTAGGTGATGCTCCTCGCAAATTGGCCCGTAGCCGAAGACGCGGTCGCCCGGCGAGTACGCAGCGACCGCCGACCCCACCTCCGTCACGACCCCGACCACCATGTTTCCCACCGGGCTCTCGGTCAGTGGGAGAGGTTTGGGCCTGGGAAGGAACAGGCGCAGATCCTCGTCCCACTGCTTGCGGTGTTGCGGGCTGCCGGTCAAGGAGTGAAGTTCGGTCCCATGTTTCGGCGCCGCGAACTCCACCCGAATGCGGACGTCGCGAGGGCCGAGTTCCGGCGAGTCGAATTCCCGAAATCGGAAAGTCTGACCGTCCGTCGACACGACTTTGAGTGGCATGTGGACTCCTTCGGTCTAGCTGGCTAGAACGGGCGGCTTGGCGGTCAGCCTCACGGATCTCGCGGGTCTATCACGGCCTTGATTACGCCATCGCTGGCCGCCGCATCTCCGACCAGGCGCAGGGCGCGGCCAGCATCTCTGAGCGGAAGACGGTGGGTGACCATGCGGTGGAGGGGATATTGACCGGATCCGGCCAGGGCAATGGCGGCGCGGACGGCGGGCTGGTCATGGCTGTTGACACCCTGGGCGCGGACTTCCTTGCGCACCAGTTCATTCCAGGGGAGCTCGACACGCGCGGCGGCCGTGGAGCCAGCCATGACGAATGTTCCCAGCGGCCGCACGGTCTCGGCCGCCGTGGCGGGCGAAATCGCGCTACCTGTCACGTCGATTACGACGTCGGCCAGGCGTCCTCCGGTCAGGTCGGTAATGGCGTCGACCGTGTGCTGATCGAAGGACAGGGTGTGGGTGGCGCCGCAGTCGCGGGCGAATGCCAGGCGTGCCTGGTCGCCAGCCAGTCCGACCACGATGATCTGGGCGGCACCGGCCGCGTGGGCGGCGATTGCCGCGGCGAGGCCCTGTGGTCCGGGACCGAACACCGCCACGGCGTCGCCGATTCCGGCGCCACCGACGCTGTGGACCCAGCGAACCCCGTTGGCCAGCACGGCGGCGATCACCACAGCGACTTCAGGTGAGATGGCCTCGCCGACTCGGTGAACGCGCGCGCGTGGTGGAAGGTAGAGGTGCCTTCCGTAGGCACCCCAGAGGTGAGGCGAGGAAGCTGCCGAAATGCGTCCGCCGTAGCCCTGGCCTTCCGCGCACATCTGGTAGCTGCCTCGCAGGCAGAGATCGCAAAGGCCGCAACCGAAGCTGGCTTCCACGATCACGCGGTCGCCGACGGCCACGCCCCAGCGTCTTGTGGCGTTATGCCCGACCTGCTCGATTCGCCCGACGATCTCGTGGCCGAGAATGACGGGCAGATTGCGGCTGACGGCGGAGTGGCCGCCCCAGTGCAGCACGTCGCTTCCACATACCCCGGCCAATTCCATCCGTAACAGACCGTCGTCGTCGCCGATCGCGGGAATGGGGAACTCGCGGAGCTCGAAGGTCTTGGGCGCCACCAGCACCGCGCTGGATGTGCGCATTACGGGCGGCTTGCCAGGCAGCCAATGATCGTGTCGACGTGCGCCACAAACTCGGCCGTCAATTCCAGCGTGCGGCCTTCGGTGGCGGACTGGTCGAAGACCCAGGAGCCGTCGCTGGCCTGCGTGTCGGCGAACCAGTGGGCCAGCTTGACGGCCCAGGCGGCGTATGGCTCGTCGCCAGTGACCTGGAAAAGCAGGCCTGCGCCCCAGCCGCTCTTGCAGACCTGCGGGAAGTCGAACTGGCGCGGTGTGCTCTGGATTGAGAGCTGTTGGAAGTCGCGCGCCAACGACAGATAGGCGGGATTCGGATCGACCATGTAGAGGCGGCAGAGGAAGGCGGCCGATAGCCCACCCACCGTCCAGCGCTGCGCCCGGGGTTCCTGTGATTCGACGACGTGCCAGAAGTTGTCCTGCTCGTCGTACTCGGCAATCACAGCCTGCTGTCGGCGCGAGAATGAGTAATAGAGGCGTTCAGGCAGATCGGACTGGGCGGACCATACGCGTTCGAGGAACCGGTAAACGCAACGCGCCTCCCTGAGGCGGCCTAACGCGATGCAGGCAAGGCCGCAGCCGCAGGTGTAGGGCAGGTCCATGACGTCGCCCAGGGTTCCGTCGGGGTTGCGGTCGTTGGCGAAGCCGCCGGAGGGCCCGTCCTGCATCGTGAGAATGAACTCGAGACCACGCGAACTCAGGTCAAACTGCCGGGCCATGTGCGCGCCATAGACCAGGGTGGCGTTGCGGTAGGCGTAGGCGTCGTACAACTTGCGGTGGCCGCGGTCGAAGTCACCGTCGGGAGTGAGCATGTGCTCGCGGATCCAGCCGCAGACGGCGGCGGCGGCCTGGGTATGGCCGGAAACCATGAGCGACCAGGGCATGCGATAGAAGCGAAAGCCGTCTTCCGAGGGTCCGACCGCTCCGTCGGGACCGACCCGTGCCAGCAGCCACTCCGCGCCGCGCCGCTTGGTGTCCGCCAGGCGTTGGATGGCCGTACGTCGGTCAGTCGAACTCGCAGCGCGGGCCATCTCCAACCTGCCCCGCCACCTTTCACTATCTCCGGCGCGAGCCTGGCGACCCGCAACCGGGGTGCCTGTGCTAGGCGCGCACGCCCTCGTAGTAGACCCAGCGCTTCGCGCTGATGAACTGCACGATCGTGAAAAACAGGATGATCAGAAACAGGACCCACGCAATTGCCGAGGCGTAGCCCATGTTGAAGGCCGTGAACCCGATCTGATAGAGGTGCAGGAGCACGAACAGCGTGGCGTCGGCCGGGCCGCCCTCGGTGATAATCAGCGCAGCGGTAAAGACTTGGAACGACCCGATGACGCCGATCACCGAGGTCAGAAAGATCTGCGGCGTCATCAGCGGGACGGTGACGTTGCGAACCTTGCCCCACCAGCCCGCACCGTCGATTTCGGCGGCCTCGTAGAGGTGCTGGGGAATCCCCTGGAATCCGGCCAGGAAGATGATCATCGTCGTTCCAACGGTCCAGAAGCTCATGATGATGAGCCCCGGCATCGCCCAGGTTGTCGATCCCAGCCAATTCGGACCCCTGACGCCAAATGGCGCCAGGAAGATGTTGATGAAGTTGTTGAGCAGACCATTCGGTTGCAGGACCCAATACCAGAGCACCGCGGTAGCAACGCCGGTGGTGATTGACGGCAGATAGAAACACGTCCTGTATATGGCAATGCCCCGTACCTTGCGGTTGAGCAGCCCGGCGATTACGAAGGAGATGATCAGCACGCCGGGGACGTGAAACACCACGTAGTAAGTCGTGTTGTAGACAGCTTGCACGAAGCGTTGGTCGTCAGCCGAGAGGAGCCGGATGTAGTTCTCCAGGCCCAACCACTTTAGATCGCCGATGAACCGCCACTGGGTGAGGCTCACGAAGAAGGAAAAGAAGAACGGCCCGGCAATGAAGATGGCGAAGCCAAACAGCCACGGCAAGACAAAGAGGAACCCCTGGGTCTCGCGCCACGTCCAGCCGAAGAGCCGGGCGCGGCGCCGGTGGCGTTGGACAGCAGGCCGATCCGCTAGGGCCATACCGATCCTCGCTCAATCTGTGGTCGCCCGGTGCCGATCAGTTCGACGCCGAACTTGACAAATGAGCTTACCGCTCGGGCAGGGTTCGCGCAGAGTCAGGAAGAGCCCGGGCGAGTCGAGCGGTCCGCCACGACATGCCGAGCGGCCGGCTAAGCCTGCTTGCGCCGAAGGCGCCGCGAAACGGTGGGCGTCGCTCCCGAGCGGCTAGTAGTCCTCAGCGACCGTAGTGCGGATGTAGCGGACGGAGTAATGCACGTCGTCCGGATAGCCGTCTTCGGACCAGGCTGGGATGGCTCCAAGTCCGGCGACGCGGACCCGGTGTGACGGCGGAATCTCGAACACCGCGCAGCTCATGCCGGCGACCGGCAGGGCGTGGTAGGAGCCGCCGGCCTGCAAAAGGTCGGCGCGCAGGTGCATGCCCCACAGGTTGTCAATGCGGAAACGCGCGGAGACGGCGCGTTCGTTTTCGCCGTCGTGCCGGAAGTTATCGATGGTGTCGCACTCGACCAAGATGGATCCCGGCGGCGTGCAGGCGCTGCCGATGACCGCGACCTGCACCATGGGATGGTCTTCCTCAATGACGATCCAGTCGGACGGGGTTTGAGTTGTGGCCGTGGAACCGTCCGTGGTCTTGATAGGGAAGAGCTCAATGCCGTGGCGTTCGCCGCCGACCCACACGCGGTCCACGACAACGTTTGGGTAGTTGAAGGGGAACTCGTACTCGTAGGTTGTGAGATTGAGCGCCTTGCGCTCGCGCGGCGGGTCGTTGGGGTAGCCGGTGATTCGCTTGTCGGCGGCCTCGGTTGCCATCGGTCACTCCTGTCGAGAGGCAGGCCGCTGTCCAACGACGGACGCTTGATCGGGCCTGCCAGCTGCGATGCGTAAGTCCATGGGTCTTATCGCCCGGCGATTCCGGTCAGCGCCACGCCGCGAATGAAATAGCGCTGGGCGGAGAAGAAGATGACGAGGACGGGAATCAGCATGACGACGGAGGCCGCCATCATCAGGTTCCAGCGCGTGAGTCCGGCGCCGCCCCCGGTCTCGGTGTAGAGGAAGAAGCGCAGGTACAACGCTAGTGTGCGCCACTCCTCGCTGTTCAGGAAGATCAGGGGATTGAGAAAGTCGTTCCAGTGATGGATGAAGGAAAAGATTGCCGAGGCGGCGAGGGCGGGTTTGGAGAGTGGGAGCATGATGCGCCAGTAAATGCGGAAGTATGACGCGCCGTCGACCAACGCGGCCTCGTCTAGTTCGCGCGGCAGTTGCAGCATGAATTGCCGGATCAGGAAGACGAAGAACGCACCACCAAAGGCGCCCCCGCCGAACCACCACGGAACGATCAACGGCAATGGAGTATCGATCCAACCGAGAGTCTTAAATAGGACGAATGTGGGTACCAGTGTCACAATACCGGGCAGCATCAGCGTGGAGAGCAAGATGATGAACAGCACGCGCTTTCCGAAGAACTCCAGCCTGGCAAATCCAAAGGCGACCAGCGATGAGCTCAACACTGTGCCTAGTGTGGCGAGGACCGCAATCATGAATGTATTGCCGAAATAGCGCGCTAGATTCGAGGTCTCAAAGGCGGTGATGTAGTTGCCAAAGACCGCTGGGTTCGGAATCCATTGCGGCGGGAATAGGAACTCGCGGCCGAACTCTTTCAGCGAGGTCGAGACCATCCAGACGAGCGGCAGGAGCGAAATCAACGCCACCAGCAGGAGGACCGCGTATCCGATTCCCTGTCCGGACACGATCCGCACATAGCCCAGGAGCGTGCGCTGCGTTGTGCTGTCGTCGCTGCGCCGAAAGGAGATTTGGCCGATGCGTCTCGCCACGAGTCTAGGCCCCTTCGCCTTCGTAGTAGACCCAGCGGCGACTGATGGCGAACTGGACTACCGTGAAGACCAGGATCACGCCCAGGAGCACCCAGCCGAGGGTGGCGGCGTAGCCCATGCGGAAGTTTTCGAAGGCGTGCCTATACATCCAGAGGACATAGAACAAGGTGGCGTGCTTCGGGCCGCCGTTGGTGGCGATGTAGGCAGTTGCAAAGACCTGGAACGAGCCAATGACTCCAAGGACGAGATTGAAGAAGATCACGGGGCTGATCATGGGAACGGTTACGTGCCAGAACCGACGGAATTTTCCGGCGCCATCAATGGAGGCGGCTTCGACCAGCGTCTCGGGAACGGCCTGTAGTCCGGCCAGGAATATGACCATCTGGCCGCCGACGTGCCACAGACTCATGATGATGAAGGCCGGCTTGGCCAGGTTGGGATCGGTCAGCCAGCCCTGCTTGGGGATGCCGAACCAGCCGAGAATGGCGTTGAAGATGCCGAACTCGGGGTTGTACATGTAGACGAACAGCACGACAAAGGCCACGGTGGGCGTGACCGTGGGCAGGTAGAGGGCGGTCCTGAATACATTGATTCCACGCAGCTTTTGGTTCAGCAGCAGCGCCATGAAGAGCGCCAGCAGAAGCTGGATAGGTACGGCCAACAAGGTGTAGAAGGCCGTGTTGCCCAGCGCCGTCAGGAAGAGGTGATCCGACACCATGCGTTCGAAGTTGCTGAAGCCGACGAATTCGGGTGGTCCCAACAGGTCGTACTTCGTGAAACTCAGGAACAGCGAGTAGATCATGGGGAAGGCCGTAAAGAGGGCGAATCCCGCGATCCACGGGCTGATAAACAAGTAGCCGATCAGGTGGCGGCGCCAGCGGATCGAGCGCAGGCCGGTCCTGGCTGGTGGGGTGGCGCGCAGCCGGGCCGTACGGCTAGCCACGTGGCCAGGCGGAGGTGTGTGTGAAGCCCGGCGCCCGCTCAAGCGGGCGCCGGGCTTCACAGCCAAGCTCAGTCCTGCCGGCTGCACGAGCGGCGTTAGAGCGGCTCGTTGAGCAGTTCGTCGATTCCAGGCGTGATCCGGTCCATGGCCTCCTGGACCGTCTCCTCCCCGAGAATCACGCCGTCCACGGCTGGCAGCACGAAGTCCGCGTTGATCTCGTCATAGCGGACGGGGTGGAAGAACACCCGGTCGTAGCGCTCGACGGCCGCGCGATGGACCGCCGGGTCTTCCCACGGCGCCAGCGAATTGAGCCAGACGGCCAAGTCCTCGTGGGACTTCCGCGTCGGCGCCGTAAACCCGACCTTGTACATCTCGACGATGCCTTCGGTCGTCATGTACTTGAGCAGGTCCCAGGCTTCTTCAGGGTTGTTGCTCGCCCCGTGGATGGCGTAGGCGTTGGTGGCATCGCGATTGGTGTTGGTGCCGTTGGGCATCATGTAGGGTGGCACGATGCCGGCGTTGATCTCGTTTGGAACCTTGGTGGTCGTCCACTTGGCGCCCCAGTAAGTTCGCAGGTTGCCGCTGAGGAACATGCCCTCCGCGCCACCCGGGAACGCACGCGAGAAGTCGCGCGCTGGTACCAGTTCGTCGGTGATCAGACGCGTGATGTACTCAAAGGCTTCCACCGAGCCCGCCTCATTAAGCAGCGTGGCGGTGGCGTCCTCGTTCCAGACGGCGCCGTCGTGGCCCCAGACCCAGAGGTAGTAGAGCTTGAGGGCCGCTGGAATTTCAACACCGCCCCAGATGCGGCTGTCGCCTTCGCCGCCAGCGCCGCGTTCCAGGATGTCGGTGTGAACGTCGATCGTCCACTCGCCCTTCTTGTCCATCTCCCACAGGTCGCCAATGCCAAGATCTTCGAGCCGATCGCGGTTGTAGATCAGCAGAATCGGCGCGTGCTGCATTGGGATGGCGTAGAACTTGCCGTCGAGGTACTGGTGCTGGAGCAGCAGGCCTTCGTAGAAGTCGCCCAGCGGAAACTCGGAGTCGTTGTTCCAAAAGTCGTCCAGTGGTTGCACGGCCCCGCGGGCCGCAAGCACCGAGTTCGTCTGCGGGTGGACGTACACAATGTCCATGCTCTCGCCGCCGGCCAGCGCCGTGAGGTACTTGGTGACCGCGTCCGGGTGCGGCACGCCGTTGACCTTGAGCGTGACGTGGGGATTCTGGGCCGTATAGTTAGCCGCAATGTTGTCCCAAGCCGGCTTGGTGTATTCGATCTGGTTATACCAGGCAACCAACGTGACGGGCGGCCGCTGCGGAGCGACCTCAACCGTTACGATTTTCTGGACTTCGACTGGCACTTCTTTGCGAACTTCGACCGCCACTTGCTGCGTAACAATCTTCTCAACTACTTTCGTGACCGGAACTTGCTGAGTTACGACTTTCTCGACGATTTGAGTAATAACCCGGTCGACCGGGACCTCAACGATCTGCGTTTCGCCACAGGCCGCCAGCGCCAGGGCGGCCCCTGTTCCAAGTGCACTGGCGCCTGCTAGCTTCAGCAGCGAGCGTCTGCTTACCTGTTTCTGTCGGTCCATTGCTTCCTCCCTGCGCAACCGATCCGCACGAGACCGATGATTTGGGGATGGACTATCCCTGCACAAATCGTTCATCGGAGTAGATATCTATCACCTGTGAATACTTGGTGTCAAATGACAGGCTCGGATCGGATGATTAGCTACGGAGTCGCCGAGTCAGCGCTCGCCACACTGAGACATGAGCCTGGAGTCGGCTGTGACGCAGAAAGGTCTGACGATGTTCCTACGTCTGCTGCGATTCGCCGTCCTGGCGGCCACCGTGGCATCCGGGGTGATTCTCCTGGTGAAGCCCGAAAGCGTGAGCGGGTTCACGGGGTTGGCGCCGGACACGGCACGTGGAGTCACCGAGGTTCGCGCGGCCATGGGCGGGGTGTTCGTAGCCCTCGGTCTGGCGCCCCTAATTCTCCGAAGGCCGGCCGAGCGCGTCCTTGGTCTGGTCTATCTGGCCATTGCCGTGGTGCGCGCACCGTTCATGTTCGCGGACGGTTCCGAGGCCGAGCAGTCAAACTGGATCAGCCTGGCATTTGAAGTCGCGGCGGCGGCCATCCTCTTGGCCGGAAGGTCGCGGAAGCCCACCTCGCGGGCCTGACGCCATGATTCGCAGTACACGGTCACCGATCCGCCGGCGGTCGCCGGGCAGCGACCGATGACGGACCCATGGCTGCTGGGTGGCGCAGCGGCGGTCATCGCGGTCAGCATGACCCTGGTGTGGCTGCTGAGCCTGGCGCTTCGCAACGCCGGAATCGTGGATGTGTTCTGGGGGCTCGGGTTCACCATTCTGGCCGGCGCAGGCGTTTGGCTGGGATCGGGCGACGTGGCACGAAGCGCGCTGACCCTGGTTCTGGTGGCGGTCTGGGGTGTTCGCCTGGCGGCGCACATTGGCTGGCGCAACCGTGGTAAGCCGGAGGACTTCCGGTATCAGCAGTTTCGTCGCAACGCCGGCCCCGCCTTCTGGTGGCGCAGCTATTTCACCGTGTTCCTGTTGCAAGGCACCGTCATGTGGGTGGTCGCGCTACCGCTGCTTGCCGCGCTGACCACTCCGGAACCACCGGCCTTCGGCCCGTGGGACGTCATGGCTGTGGTTCTGTGGCTTGCGGGATTTGCCTTTGAAGCCGGGGGCGATCTGCAGTTGGCGCGCTTCAAGGCCAACTCGGCGAACCGTGGCCGGGTGCTGTCCAGTGGATTCTGGGGACTCACGCGCCATCCCAACTACTTTGGCGATGCGCTGATCTGGTGGGGCTTCGGCTGCCTGGGGCTGGCGGTAGGGGCCTGGTGGGCGCTGCTTAGTCCCATAGTCATGACCTTCCTGCTGTGGCGCGTTTCGGGCGTCGCAATGCTGGAGCGCACGATGGTGGATACGAAGCCCGGCTACCGCGAGTACGTGGAGTCGACGCCGGCTTTCTTCCCCCGCCTTCCCGGATTGAAACGCCGTGACTGAGGAGCGAGCCTGGTTCGAACGCTTGGTGGCGCGCGGGCTGGCGCCCGACGGCCTTCTGCGAGTCGGGGTGCGCCTCGCACTGCGGCGGAGGCTGCGGTCTCTGGACCTCGCCGACGTGCGGCGACCTACGCAACAGCTACAGGATGGACCAGTCGCCGTTGAAACCGAGGCCGCCAACCGTCAGCACTATGAGGTGCCGACGGAGTTCTTTCGCCTGGTCCTGGGTCCGCGGCTCAAGTACAGCAGCGCGCTCTGGCCGCGAGACGATCTGACGCTGGCCCAGGCGGAGGACGCCATGTTGGACGTGACGGCTCAGCGCGCGCAGCTGGCAGACGGGCAGCGGGTGCTGGACCTGGGGAGCGGCTGGGGCGCATTCTCGCTGTGGGCGGCCGAACGATTCCCGACCGCGAGCTTCACGGCGCTGAGCAACTCGAGAACGCAGCGCGAATTCGTCGCGGCTGAGGCCACCAGGCGCGGCCTAGCGAACGTGCGGGTCGTTGCCGGTAACGCCGCCGCGCTGGAGATTCCGGATCGCTTCGACCGCATCGTCAGCATCGAGATGCTGGAGCACGTGCGCAACCACGGGCCGTTGATGTCTCAACTGGCCGCCGCGCTGGCTCCGGGCGGGCGCATCTTTGTTCACGTCTTCAGCCACAAGCGGCACACCTACACCTTCGAGCCGGCGGACGGGTGGATGGCGCGCAGGTTCTTCAGCGGCGGCACGATGCCGAATATTGAGCTTTTCGACGAGTGCGCGCCTGCGGTCAGGACCGTCGACCGTCACGTGGTCAACGGCCGCCACTATGCGCGGACCCTGCGGGCCTGGCTACGCAACCTTGACCGGCGTCGCGGCGACGTGCGCAAGTTGTTTCGCCCGGTCTACGGGGAAGACTCGGCTGACCTTTGGATCGCGCGCTGGCGCCTGTTCTTCATCGCCTGCGAGGAATTGTTTGCCTATCGCGGCGGACGCGAGTGGGTGGTCGCACATCACCTGCTCGAACCTGCCAGGCCGACGTAGAGGGGCTGCCGTCATGCACATCGCCGTCGTCGGAGCCGGCGTTTCAGGGCTGGTTGCGGCGCGTGAGTTGGCGCCGCATCACCAGGTCACGATCTTCGAGGCCGGCAGCGCACCCGGCGGCCACGCACACACCGTGGACGTGGCCTGCGGCGAGCGCACCTATGCCGTGGATACGGGGTTCGTGGTCTTCAATCACCGTACGTACCCGGAGTTGCGGCGCCTTCTGGGCGAGTTACGCGTTCCGACTCAGCCCTCCGAGATGAGCTTCTCCGTGCGCTGCGACCGGAGCGGGGTTGAATACAGCGGCGCTTCGTTGAACTCCGTGTTTGCCCAGCGCCGAAACCTGGTGCGACCGGCGTTTCTGCGCCTGCTGTTCGACTATCTCCGATTCAACCGGCTGGCGACTGGACTTCTCGGCCCCGGCGAACGACGCACCCTGGGCGAATACCTGAACGACGCCGGATTCTCGCGCGTGTTCAGGGACCTCTACCTGGTGCCGATGGGATCGGCCGTCTGGTCGGCCGATCCATCCAAGTTCAGTCGCATACCCGTGCGCACCTTTGCGCGATTCTTCTACAACCACGGGCTGCTGGGAATCTCGGGCAAGCCGCGCTGGCTATCGATCGTCGGCGGCGCCCGTCGGTATGTGGAGGCGCTGATCCAGCCGTTTCGCGACCGCATCCATGTGCGCGCGCCCGTGGTTGGGGTCAGGCGGTCAGGCGACCACGTAACGGTGGCGGTGGCGGGGGCCGGCGAGACGCGGTTTGATCACGTCGTATTCGCGAACCACAGCGACCAGGCACTGGGTACGTTGCGGGATCCCAGTCGCCAGGAACGGGAGGTGCTGGGGGCCATCGAGTACCAGGCCAACGATGTGGCGCTGCACACCGATACCAACGTGCTTCCTCATCGACACCGGGCCTGGGCCTCGTGGAACTACCGCATTCCAAAGGACCACGCGGACGGCGTGCCGGCGACGTACATCATGAACCGCCTGCAGCGCCTGAACGCGCCGCAGACGTTTTGCGTCACACTGAATCAGACCGACTGCATTGACGACCGGACCGTCATCAGTCGTCTCCGGTACCAGCATCCGGTCTTCAACCAGGCGGCGATCGACGCTCAGGATCGTTGGGGTGAGATCAACGGTGCGCGCCGAACCTGGTATGCGGGGGCGTACTGGCGCTACGGCTTTCACGAGGATGGGGTGGTCAGCGGCCTGCGCGCGGCGCGGGCGCTGCTGGCCAGCGCATGAACGAGGCGAGCGCCCTCTACACGGGACACGTCACGCATGACCGGCGGGATCCAGTGGCCCACGGGTTTCGCTTCGACCTCTTCATGGTCTACCTGGATCTGGGCGAGTTGCCGGGGCTGTTCGACGGCCGGCTGCTTTGGTCGGCGCGGCGTCCGGCCCCGGCCTGGTTCTGTCGCGCCGATCACTTCGGCAATCCGAACATGCGGCTGGACGACGTTGTGCGCTCGAAGGTCGCCGAGGTGACTGGACGGCGGCCCGAGGGTCCGGTTCGGCTGCTGACTCATCTGCGCTACTTCGGCTACGTGATGAACCCGATCAGCGTCTACTACTGTTTCACGCCCGATGAATCCCGGGTGCAGGCGCTTGTGGCCGAAGTGACCAACACACCCTGGGGCGAGCGGCACGTCTATGTCGTTGAACCTGAGCCGGACGTCCCCGGAGGGCGGCTGCGCGCCAGCTTTGCCAAGGCGCTGCATGTGTCGCCCTTCATGCACATGGACCAGAGCTATCAGCTAACAGCCACGATTCCGGGCGAGCAGCTGAACGTACAGATAGATGTGGCGCGTGGCGGGTCGCCGCTCTTCGAGGCGAATCTGGCGCTGCGCCGCCGTCCGCTCACGAGCCGATTCCTGAACCTGGCGCTGATTGGCTACCCGTTCTTGACCGCGCGCGTGGCCGCGGCCATTTACTGGCACGCGCTGCGGCTCTGGCTGAAACGGGTGCCATTCGTCCCACATCCGGGGCACTGACCCGGGCGGAACTATCGGCGCGGCCCGTAAGCTGGCGCGTCACGTCCCAGCCGCCCAAGGTGACAGTCCCGCCATGACGACCCGCTATGAACCCAACTGGCGCTCCTTGCGCGAGCACCGCACGCCACGCTGGTTCACCGACGCCAAGTTCGGCATCTATACCCACTGGGGCATCTACAGCGTGCCGGCGTGGGGCCCCAACGCCACCTGGTATCCGTATCGGATGTACCGGCAGGGGGAGCCACACTACGCGCACCACGTGAAGACTTACGGGCATCCCGGTGAGTTCGGCTACAAGGACTTCATTCCGGAGTTCAACGGGGCGAACTTCGACGCCGACGCATGGGCCGATCTGTTCAAGCGGGCCGGGGCGCAGTTCGCGGGACCGGTAGCGGAGCACCACGACGGTTTCGCCCTCTGGGACAGCGCGCACACCGAGTGGAACGCGGCCCGCATGGGGCCGAAGCGTGACGTGGTGGGCGAACTGGCGCAGGCCGTTCGGCGTCACGGCATGCGCTACATGGTGGCCATGCACCACGCGGAAAATTGGTGGTTCTTCCCGCACTGGCGGACGGACTTCGACACGTCCGATCCTCGCTATGCCGGCTTGTACGGCGAGCCGCACAACTTGGACTTCCCGCTGCGGGACGTCGAGTGGGACGAGCAGGACAAGCCGAGCAGGGCGTTCCTCGATTCCTGGAAGGCCAGGCTGGTCGAAGTCGTGGACAAGTACGAGCCGGACTACATCTGGTTCGACTTTGGCCTGAAGGCCGTGCACGAGCAGTACAAGCAAGACTTCCTGGCCTACTACTACAACAAGGAAGCCGAATGGGGCCGCGGCGTGGTGGTGACCTACAAGTGGGACAACCTGCCGCCGGGCGTGGGCGTGCTGGACATCGAGCTGGGCAAGATGCCGGATCAGGCCTACCACGAGTGGATTACCGACACGACGGTGGACGACGGCTCGGGCTGGGGCTACCTCCGGGAGACCACGTACAAGTCGGCCACCGAACTGGTGCAGTACCTGGTGGACAACGTCAGCAAGAACGGGCTGATGCTCTTGAACGTGGGCCCAAAGCCCGACGGAACGATCCCTGACGAGGCGGTGTCGGCGCTGGAAGGCATCGGCGACTGGCTGCGCGTCAACGGCGAGGCGATCTACGCGACCACGCCCTGGTGGACCTACGGCGAAGGGCCTACCGAGATGTCGGTATCAGGGGCCTTCAGCGACACCAAGGAGAAGCTGGCGTACCAGGGCAGCGACATCCGGTTCACGGTGAAGGGCAACGTGCTCTACGCAATCTGCCTGGACTGGCCGGAGCCGACCTTCACGATCGAGTCGCTGAAAACGCTGTATCCGAACGAGATCCGGTCGGTGGAATTGCTGGGTGCTGACGGCGAGCTTTCGTGGCGCACGACGGCTGAGGGGCTGGAGATCCAGCGGCCCAAGCGTCGGCCCTGCGAACACGCCTACGCGTTCAAGATCACGCGGAATACGTCGATGTAGGGCAGCGCGTTCGGTCGTCGACGGCGGGCGCCTGCGCTTCGAGCCCGCCGCTAGCCGCGCCCCTGAAGCCAGCGCCAGATCCAGCGCACCTGTTCGTCGCGGTGGGTTGACGTGCTGGAGTGGTCGAGAAACGGAAATACGTTGATGTCACGGGGTTCGCAGGTGAGCCGGTTGAACGCTCCGAATACCGTGGACGGCGGGCAGATGTCGTCCCACAAGCCCACGCTCACCAGCGTCGGGCAGCTGATGCGCGGCGCCAGGTTGACCACGTCGAAGTAACTGAGGGTGCGAAAGGTCTCGTCGTAGCGGTCGGGGAAAGCGCGGCAGTAGGCGGGAATCTCGCCGTAGATCGTCTTTACGAGGCCCGGTGGGCCGGCGATCTGGACCGCGCGCGGAAAGTCGCAGAGGTAGGGAACCTCCGGCATGGCCAGCGCAACGCTTGGTTCCAGGGCCGCCGTCGCCAGGGTCAGCCCGCCGCCCTGGCTGATGCCGGTGCAGCCGACACGGTCAGCGAGCACGCGGGGAAGTGACTGGACATATCGCACGGCTCGCACGCAGTCCACGTAGACCCGACGGTAGTAATAGGTGTCGGGCGACTGGATGCCCTGGGTCATCCAACCCAGGGCGTGGCCGCGGGGATCGGCGTCGGGGTCGGTGCTGTAGCCGGTCTGTCCGCGCACGTCGACTGCGAAGACTACGAAGCCCTGCAGCGCCCAGGCCGCGGCGTCGAATACGGATCCGCGGTTGCCGGTGTAGCCGTGGAAGATCACCAGGCCAGGGAGTTCGGTGTCGCCGTCGGGGATCAGAAGCGAGCCGGCCACGCGACCCTGACCGTAGCCGGCGATGGTGACCTCCTGAACGGTTAGGCCATCGACTGGATAGTCCACGGGAGCCGCGATGTCATCGAACGGGTGGTCCTGTTCGGCCAGGGTTTGGGCCCAAAATTCGTCCAGGTCGTCGGGGGCTGTGGGCGGCGGGACATAGACGCGCAGTTCCTCGAGTGGCCAGTCAATACTTGGCATCAGGCTTCACCGTGCCCTTTCTCGTAGTGACAGATGTCTGCTAGCCGTGGGCGGCTTCGTGCTGGGCGATCAGTTGCTCTGGCGTAATGCGGGCGATGACCTCGCCGATCAGGTCCAACGCCGCGGCCTCGGCCCTGGGAAAGCGGACGCAGGACTTGCCCATGTTGAGCCGCTTGCCCGACTGCTTGTAGGCATCCACGAACCACTCGGTCAGCTCGGGGTCTGCGTAGAGGCCGTGCAGATAAACGGAGATGTGGCGCTTCTGCGCCGCCAGCGCGGCCACGCCCAGGGCCTGCCCGTTGTAGGTGTTGGGGAAGTCTTCGAGCGGGATGGCGTATCCGATCATTCCGTACTGCATGCACTCCTCGAAGCCGTCCGGCAGGTTAGCCAGGATGACCTCGCAGACCTGCTGGATGTCGGCCCGCCGGTTCTCGGGGAGCTCGGCCAGGTACTGCTCAACCGTTGCAGCTTTGCTGGAGACCATTGGCTGATTCCTTTCGGGCTAGAGGCCGATGGCCATGCGGGTGGTGAGGGCGCCGTCGACGTAGAGGGTCGTTCCGTTGACGTAGGAGGCCTCATCGGAGGCGAGATAAACGACGGCGGCGGCGATTTCCGGTGGCTGGCCGACGCGACCGGCCGGGATTGTGGCGCCGATGGAGGAGGCGTCCATGTTCTGGTCGGCATAACGGTCGACCTGGATGGCGCCGGGGGCGATGACGTTACAAGTGACCCCGTGCGGGGCGAGCGCCAGGGCCAGGGCACGGGAGAAACCGTTGATCCCGCCCTTGGTGGAGGCGTAGACGACGTTTTGGACGAGGTGTACGTAGCCATGGACGGAACTGATGTTGATGATGCGGCCGGATCCGCGCTCGACCATGTGGCGGGCGGCTTCCTGGCTGCCGGTGATCATGGCGATCAGGTTGATGTTGAAGATATCCAGCCAGTTCTGGGTGTTGCCTTCGAGGAAGTCCTCGCTCAGGGTCCAGCCGGCGTTGTTGACCAGGATGTCCAGTTGGCCGTAGCGCTCGATCGCGCCGGTCACGACGCCGCGGGCGGTGTCGGGGTCGCGGAAGTCGGCCTGCGTGATTTCGACTTCAGCGCCGTCGGCCCGCAACTCATCGCGTAGCTCTTCGGCCCCGGTGAAGCTGTTTGAGGCCGACACCACCAGGCGGCAGCCTTCCGCCGCCAGCCGCCGCGCAATGCCCTTGCCGATGCCGGTTCCACCGCCGGTAACGACGGCGACGCGTCCTCGCAAGTCTGCCATGGTCTCGCTCGCTTGAAGTGCCGCTGGTGATTGCGCGCATTTTGGCATTGAGTGCGGGGCTGTGAACCGTTCGCGGAGAGGTGTGACAAGCTTCGGCCAGCCAGACTGCGACGATGGCCTGTGCCGGCTACCAGGAGATGGGGTGCCGAATGACCCGAGCGGGGGCTTGGCTGGCACGGTGGGCGCTGCTGGCGGTGCTGCTACTGGCGGCGTGCGGGGAAGCGGCGGACGAAGCGCCGGCGGCCGATAACGACGGAGCTTTCGCTGAGCGGCGGGCGCAGTTGATGGCGGAGATTCGCGCGTCGGACCGCGAGATATCGGAGCCGGTGCTGGCGGCGGTGGAGCGGGTGGACCGGCACCGGTTTGTGCGGCCGGAGAACGTGGACGAGGCCTATGAGAACCGGCCGCTGCCGATTGGCGAGGGGCAGACGATCTCGCAGCCGCTGATCGTGGCGATGATGACGGAGGCGCTGGGGATCTCGCACGGTGACCGGATTCTTGAGATCGGAACGGGATCGGGCTACCAGGCGGCGGTGCTGGCGGAGATGGGCGCGACGGTCTATAGCGTGGAGATCATCCCGCCGCTGGCCGAGTGGTCCGAGGAGAACCTGCGCGGCGCGGGCTACGGGAACGTCGTGCAGCGCACGGATGACGGCTACTTTGGCTGGGAAGCGGAGGCGCCCTTTGACGGCATCATCGTCACGGCGGCGCCGGATCACGTGCCGCAGCCGCTAATCCGGCAACTCAAGGTGGGCGGGCGGATGATCGTGCCGGTGGGTCCGCCGGGGTTCTATCAGACGCTCTGGCAGATCGAGCGTGCGGAGGAGGGCGTGGTGGCGACGAACCTGGGGCTGGTTCGTTTCGTTCCGCTTACCGGGGAGATGTCGGCCGAAGATCCCTAGCGCGCCAGAGCGGCACCGCGGCGGCGTAGGCGAGGGCCGCGCCGAGTAGCGTCCAGGCGAAGCCGATGGACACGATCAGGATGGCGGCCACGAAGGCGGCGGCGACCGAGGCGGTCCCGTTGACGGCCCAGGCCCAGGAGATGGCCGACCGGTTCTTGGCCAGCGCGCGGATGGCGGACGGCATGACGGTTCCCAGGGCCAGGGAGGGCATGGCCGCCAGCACGCCGATGAGCACGCGAACGGCAAGCGGCGCGCCCAGGGCCAGTGGCGCCGCCAGCAGCAGCCCGCCCAGGATGAACACGCTCATTGCGGCCATGCCGGCGGCTGTTTGCGGGTGAGGCTGCCACCAGCGCAAGGACAGGCTGCCGAGGCCGGCCCAGGCGAGCATGGCGGCGATGCCGGTGGCGAAGGCGACGGTTGGGGCGTCGAGCACCAGGATGAGGCGTTGCAGCAGGGCGATCTGGGTTGCCGTGAAGGCAACTCCAGCGGCGGCGACGTAGGCGAGACGGCGAAGCCCAACGCGGCTTGCGCCACGGCGACGGCGCCCCATGAGCGGCGCGACCATGGTGAGCGCGGCGGCTCCGGTGGCGAGGGCAGCCAGCGGGACCAGCACCAGGAAGCCGGCGCCGCCGAAGGGCTGCCAGGTTCGACCTGTGGTGGACAGGACTTCGCGCCACTGGGTCCAGTCAAAGTAGTGGAAGAAGTAGGGGCGGTCGTCGGTGACGGATGTCCACGAAGCCGGTGTGGGATCGCCCTGGACGACGGTTCGGAAGGCACGGTGGAGCGAGGTGTCAGGCAAGCGGTTGAAGCGGTTCGACTCGGCTTCCTGAAGTTGCACGTGAAACACCCAGTCGAACCCGTCGCGCTCGAGGCCGTTCGCCAGCGCCTGGCGTTCGGCCGCCGTAAAGGGCGTTGGACTGGCGACCATGGTGACGACTTCCAGCGAACGCCACGCGAGGACGTGAGCGGCCGGGTCGTGGATGCCTGCCAGTCGGAGGGCGTCGAGCAGGGATGCCCACATGCGCACGGACTCGGACGGGGTGGCTTGCAGCCAGCGGGTGACGACCAGGCGGCCGTCGGGCGTGAGGGCGCGCCAGCCGTCGGCGAGGGCATCGCGGGTGAGCGCATAGGTCTCACGAAGGCCGAAGGTGCCGGCGGCAACACCCTGGAAGGACTCGCGGAGGGGCCAGACCACCAGGTCGTAGGTGGCGGCTGACTCCAAGGCCGAGCGGACGCCTTGATCGAGGATGCGGACGCGGTCGTCGTTCAGCACGGTGGTCTCGGCGGCGTCCTGCCAGGCTTGACGAATCGCCGCGTCGGGCTGGACGAGGTCGATAGCGCCGACCCCGGCGCGGACCAACACGGCGGCGTCGAATGCGCCGATGGGGTCGAGTAGCAGGGCCGAGTTGGACGGGCGACTACGGACGGCATGGGCGAGCGGGACGTGGTCGAGGGCCTCGGTCAGTGGGATGTCCAGCGCCGCGGCGTTAGCACCGTCCACGGTAAGGCCGATGTGGGGCCTGGGAATCGGGCCTGCGTAGTTCAGGCTCAGGCCGGTGGCGTTGCGGAAGCCGGCGTTCTCGAGGATGTCCACGCGTGAGTTTGTGGAGAGCTTCGTGTCGAGATGACGCGCGTCGGGTCGTTGCAGCGCCTGGGCGAGCTGCGAGTGGACGGAGACGCGCGGACCTGACGGGGCAATGACAATGGCTGCGGCGATTAGGGCCAGACCCAACAGGCCCGCGCCCGATGCAGGCAGCCGCGGCGCCACAACCAATGGCGCGGCCACCGCCAGCGCCGCGGCCAGCAGGATCGTCGCGGCCGATCCAACAAGCGCAAGGAGCGGTACGGCCAGGGCCGCGCCGGCGGCGGACCCGGCCAGACTCGCGCCGTAGGTCGTGCCGGCGCCGGCCGGTCGATGTCGCAACACGGCAACGACGGCGACGCCGGCGCAGGTGAACGGTACGGCGGCCACAATGAAAAAGAGCGCGAGCCACGCAAGCTGGCTGGCGTCGGCACCGATGCGGTAGGTGTCCAGCGGAATGCGGTCGGCCGTGACGTAGGCGCCAACGGCGGTGAGGGCAAAAAGCGCGCCAGCCCAACTGATCGCGAATTGCGGTGCGGCTTGCGCTACACGCGTTGAAGTTGCCGTGAGGGTCCCGGCCGCGCCGATACCGAGCAGGGCCATGGCGATCGCGACGAAGGCGAAGTGGTGGCCCTGGGCAATGGCGTACACGCGGGTGAGCGCGATCTCGAACAGCAAGCTGGCTGCCGAAACCAGGATCAGACCTGCGGTGAGCCTGTACTTCACCGAACCTCGACTGACGCGATGTTCTGCTCGGTAGATCGTCACACGCGAGGTGGCCATTGCCCGCGCATGGTCAAACGACTCGAGCTCGCTCAATCGGCACGAGCCTTGCCCACCTCACCCTCACGTGCCGGCGCTAGCCGCCTCCTTCAGCGCATCTGAGTTCAATCTGGTGCCTGCCGGCCGAAACCCGGATGCTGACGGTCGTGGGCGTACATTGCACGCCGGCGTCAGGGTCTTGGAGATCGTGGATTCGATCGTTGACGACGAGCGTTTGCGGCCGTTTCGCATGCCGATCCAGGGTCACGTCGGCGTCCACGCCGTCGGGAAGTTCGGCAGTCAGCACCAGGCTCGTCGCGGTTCGTTCCCAGGCCGCCTTGAGGTCGCCGTGGGGCGTGGGAACTACGCCCCTGGCCCAGTTCAGCACGCCGGGCCGAGGACGGATCCGGCAGGTCTGAAACCCCGGACCGGTTGGGGTTACGCCCAGGAGGTCGGTGGTAAGCACCACGCCGGCTCCCACCGCGCCCATATGCGTGAGGCTGCGCGGCGCCGCCCGACGCATCTGGTGGCGCGTGGCCACCTGATCGTCCGAGGTGATGGGGTTGTGATGCGAAAGAAAAGGACCCCAGGCTTCCCAGACCGTGGGGTTGTCCATGAGTTCGAGCATGGGTCGATAACGCTCGCGCACCCCGTTCAGGGCCTGCTCCGACAGCCCGCCGCGCAGCAGCGCGGTGAGAACGTCGCCGTAGTACGCGGGACTTGCTGGCGCCAGCGACGGATCCTGCGCGTGGAGCCTGGAAGCGATCCGCTCGGCCTGTTTGGAGGTCGACAAGCCGTGGATCACGGCAAGCGCGTTGCCGTGTTCGCTGGCAATCCCCGTCAGCGCCCCGTGGTGGTGACTGTCTTCGAACAGGCCGCGCTCGGGGTTCCAAAAGACGCGGCGTATCTGTGCCCGAACCGATTGAGCGATTCGCTTCCAGCGGCGCGCGTCCGCCGACCGATCCAGTTGCTCGGCCAGCCAGGCGGCGGCCTCCAGGCCAATGGCGTAGAAGATGTTGGTGGCCAGGTTGGCGCCGCGCAGGTCCACGGGCGCCCAGTCAAGCCAGTTCCAGCCGGGCAGGTCTCGCAGCAGGCCCAGACCGTCTCGGTACGGTTCGTACCAGTCGATCTGCCGCTGCACGCTGGGGTACAGGTGTATGGCGACGTCGCGTCGCCCCGTGTAGAGGTAGTGCTCACGCGCGTTGAGGCTCCAGGCCAGCAGGTGCTGGGGGATGAAGGTGCGCGGATCGCTTCGGGCCGGCGGAAAGTTGATCGCAAGCTTGCCGTCGCCATGATCCGTGGCGGGAAAGGTTCGTAGCAGTCGGTCGGCCAGCGGCAGGTCGCCGTAGGCGACGTACATGCCGGCGATGCCATGACGCGGGTCGCCGGCGGCATATTGCACGCGCTCGCGCCAGGCGTCGGCCGTTAGCGTGTCCTCCATGTTCAGATAGACGGTGTCGGCGCAGGCCGTCCACAGCTTGGTGAGCAGGCGATCGGCGCAGGCGAATGCGCCGCGGCGCTCGGCCGGGTACTCGTACGCGTCGAGCGAGATGCCGCTGATGCGGACCGGGGTGTCGGGGCTGCGGAGGGTGAGGTGCAGGTAGCGAAACTGGCGGTAGGTCGCCACCTCCCAAACCTGCTCACCGGCGCGGGTCAGGTAGCGGTCCGCAAGCGCGAGCCTGGATGGTACGCGGTTGTCGACCAGCAGTTGGTCGTAGGTCAGGTCCAGCTTGGCGCCCGGTTGGGCGTCCAGCCGTATACGTGGAAATCCGAAGACCTGGCGACCAAAGTCGAGCACCAGGAAGGGCTGGCGGATGCCGTGCCCGGCGACAAGGGCGCCCTGGAACACGGCGGCGGTGTCGTCGCCGCTGAGGACGGCTTCCGGCCGCTCCGCACAGGCGTGTTCCAGGGGAAGCCGGAGCTCGGCGGCCAGGAGGCGCGCCACGTCTAGTCTGGATCGTCGCCGCTGTTTCGTGGGCGGAGCGTAGGGGAACGCTGGCGGTTCCTGGTCGATCACCTCGCCAACCGTCACCAGCCGGACGGGCAGCACCTCGCGCTCCCGCAGCAGCGGTGTCGATCGCGGCTCCAGCAGGAACCAGTCCAGTTCGCGGGGCGGAATCTCCCAGGCCGGAGCCCAGGCCGAGTCGTCGAATTCCACCCGCATCCAGTCGGGCGGGTCGGCGCTGGCGTCGTAGACCTCGGGGCTACCGAAGGTTCCCTCGAGCGGCGGCACATCCCGATTCCAGGCCGTGGCCGGTAGCAGCTTCCAGTGGGAGTCAGATCCCAGCACGTCACACGTGCCGTCCGGCCGTGTGATCTCCAGTTCTGCCCACAGGCCGGCGCGTTCGCCCACGGCGTAAGCGTTACCGCTCTGCGAGTGCCAGCCGTCGCCCTGATCCGCCGCGCCGTAGTGGTAGGCGCGCACCGCGATGGCGTTTGCTCCGGACCTGAGTTGGGAGGCCACGTCGTACGAGTCGTAGCTCTTGCGCCTGGGGTCGCTGCGCGCCGGGCCTCGGCCCACATAGGCCCCGTTGACGTACAAGGCGTAGCGATCCGACGCCGTGACGTGCAGGCGGGCCCGGCTGGGCTGCTGGGCGAGCGTGAAGCAGCGGCGGGCGTACAGATAAAAGTGATAGGGCTTGGGCTCACCCTGGCACCAAATCCAGACCCCGGCTCGGTGACTCGACGGGGACACCCTGGCCCTCATTCGCAATCCTCCAGGTAGCTGCGACTGCGGCCGACGGCGCTAAACATAGAGCATGGCGGCGACGTCCGCCCGGAGCGGGCGGGTGTGACAAGCTGCGAATTACAGGCTCCCGACGGCTACGGATTGCGCGTGTTTTGGAAGCGGCGGCGTGGGCGCGAGAAGCTGATGGCCGAGATCCGGCGGGCCGGGATCGTGCACTCGGAGCCGGTGCTGCAAGCAATCCAGCGAGTGGAGCGTCGCCACTTCGTCAGGCCCGGCGATGCGAGCGAGGCCTACGACAACGCGCCGCTGCCCATAGGCCGGGGGCAGACCATTTCGCAGCCGCTGGTGGTGGCGCTGATGTCGGAGGCACTGTCGATTGGTCCCGGCGACCGTGTGCTGGAGATTGGAACCGGGTCGGGATACCAGGCCGCCGTGCTGGCGGAGCTGGGCGCCGAGGTCTTTAGCGTCGAGATCATTCCGCAACTGGCGGCGTGGTCGGCAGCAAACCTGAGCAACGCGGGATATCGGAGTGTCCAGCTGCGCACCGCCGACGGATTCTTCGGCTGGGACGAGCACGCGCCCTACGACGCCATCATTGTCACGGCGGCCGCCATTCGGATTCCACGGACGCTGATTCCGCAGTTGCGGATCGGCGGTCGACTGGTGGTGCCCGTGGGTTCGAACGCCTGGGATCAAACCTTATGGGTCGTGGAGCGGACCGAAGAGGGCGAGACGTCAACCAACCTCGGCCCGGTGCGCTTCGTGCCGCTGACCGGCGACGGGCAAACCGCGGCGGGTTGAAACTTCAGCCCAACTGCTGGTCAGACTCCCGGCTCGTCGCCGAAGCGGTCGTGCTCCTGGGGCGGGCCGTCGAACTCCAGCGCGATCACCGTATCGATGGGATCGGGAGCATAGGCCGGCAGGCCGCGCAGCCAGACGCGGTGGCCTTGCTGCTCCACGTCGACCGGAGCGTCTGATCCGAGCAGGCGCGCGCCGAGGATGCGTCCGCCGACGCCGCCCACCACGATCTCCTCGCCCGGCCAGCGCCAGCAGTGCAGGTAGAGCGTGTTGCCGATCTTGGTGTGGGTTCGGCCCGCGCTGCTGATGCGCAGCCGGTCGGCGGTTGGCTCGCTGCCGTAGATCGACTCGCCGTACACGTCCAGCCAGCGGCCCATGGCGCGCAGCCGCTCGACGGACTCGAATGGGATGCGGCCATCGGGGTCGGGTCCCACGTTCAGCAGGTAATTGCCGCCGCCGTTGGCCGCGGTGACAAGGTAGTGGATGAGCTGCCGCGGGGACTTCCACTCGCGGTCGATGGTGGAGTAGCCCCAGGTCGTGTTCATGGTCATGCAGCTTTCCCACAGCCGATCCGGCGAGGGTGTGACGTGCTGCTCCGGCGTGTCGAAGTCCTCCGGCTGCATTGAGCGGTTGTTGATGAGGATGTCGGGATGCAGGCGCCGGACTTCGGCGTTGAGCGGGGTCGAGTTCCAGTCCTCGGGCGTGTAGGGCCAGCCGCCGTCGTACCAGAGCACCGAGAGGTCGCCGTACTCGGTGCACAGCTCCAGCACCTGGGCGTGCACGTAGTCCAGGAACTCGGCCCAGCCGTCCGGGTCGCGGGCCTTGCCGCGAAAGTAGGCCGGGTAGCGCCAGTCCAGCAGCGAGTAGTAGAACCCGTAGCGCATACCGCGCTTCTCGCAGGCATTGACGAACTCGGCCAGCAGATCGCGCTTGGCGGCGGTCTTGGGGGCCGTGAAGTCGGAGACCTGGGAGTCCCAGAGGCTGAAGCCTTCGTGGTGACGCGAGGTCAGGATCATGTAGCGCATGCCCGCGTCCTGGGCCAGCGCCACCCACTCCTCGGGGTTGTAGTGCTGGGGATCGAAGCGGTCGGCCAGTCCGCGGTATTCCTCGGGCGGAATGCTCTCTTGGTACATCGTCCACTCGTGACGGGCCAGGAGGGAGTAGAGCCCCCAATGGATGAACATGCCGAAACGGGCGTCGTGCCACCAGGAAAGCGCGGCTTGGGTTGGCATTGGGGCTTCCTTAGATTGCGGAAATGAACGTTCCGCAGGATGCGACGGTTTGGCCGGTTTGGGCAACGGCGGCATGGCCTCCCGTTGTCGGTAGTGGCCTGCGGTAGCCTCGGAGACGACTAGCTCCGTCATTCGGCCGACCAATGTCTGACCGTCCGTCTCGCCTCACCAGACCGCTCAACCCAATGCCTCCCGAGGTCGAACGCGCCCTTGAGGACGCCGGCGTGATGGCGGCCTACCGAGCCCGCCCGCCGTACCAGCGCAACGACTACCTGGGCTGGATCGACCGAGCCAAGCGCCCCGAAACCAGGGCCCGCCGGTTGCAGCAGATGCTGGACGAACTGGAGCAGGGGGACGTGTACATGAAGATGGCCTGGCGGGCGCGTAACGACGGTGGAACCAGGCGCCCGGCTGTCTAAGCGGGGCGCCCGCTCACCTCAGCCCGCTTGACACTCGTACCGGTACACGACACACTCACGTGTGATTCGGAAGTTCCGCCACCGTGGGCTCAGGCGGCTATATGACCGGGGCGATGCCAGCAGGCTGCGAGCGGATCAGGTTGGTCGGATCAGGATCGCTTTGTCAGACCTCGACTCAGCGCGTTCACCGCGTGACCTGTCAATGCCGGGGTACCGGCTCCACCAACTGAGGGGGAACCTGCAAGGGTTCTGGAGCATCAGGATCACAGGTAACTGGCGGATCGTATTTCGATTCGAAGGGGACGACGTGTACGACGTCGACTTAGTCGACTATCACTAAAGCGAACAGGGGATCGATGGCAATGAAGAATCCGCCGCATCCCGGTCGAAGCATCCAGGAGAACTGCCTGGAGCCGCTCGGTCTCAGCGTTACCGAAGCGGCGAAGGGGCTCGGTGTGGCGCGGCACACGCTGTCGCGCGTGCTGAACGGTCATTCGGCGATTTCGCCGGTGATGGCAATTCGACTCGAAAAGGCCGGCTGGTCGAATGCCGAGTTTTGGCTGCGTCTCCAGACCGCCTACGACCTGGCGCAGGCGCGCCAGCGTGAGGATCAGATCAGGGTTGAGGCTTCGCCGCTTGATACCCGGCTCGCTAGCTGACGGCAAATGCACGAGTTCGAATCCGGCGGTTACCCTCCCGGATTGCGGCCAACTACGTTGGCCCCAGTGTCGGTGCGCAGCCGACGACAGAGAGCTACCGTACCGCCCCAACCGCACGATCTTCGGGCCGAGGGAACGAATTTCGCCGTGCATGCGTAATCTCTACAGACGGACCACTGTTTCCTGAATCGGATGATGCGTATTCGTCAGCCGATGCATGCTCGGCGGCGCGGCTGGCTCAAGGCTCTGGGGCCTCTGATTGCAGCGGCGACTCTTGTGCTGGTTGCGGCGGTGCAGCCCGTGGCGCAGGCCCAGGGACCGACACCCGGCCCGGCGCTGCTGCCAACAGTTGCTGCTGAACCGCCGAAGCCGGACCAGCGGTTCGCGATGGTGAGCAGCGGCAACTTCCATACCTGCGCGCTGCGCGCCAATGGCCAAGTCTTGTGTTGGGGTGCCGGGCCGCCAGGCGAGACGGCCGCATTCGGCTCGGTCGACCTCGGCCAGGCGTCGCCGCCGGACGGGGAACGATTCGTGGCCATCAGTAGTGGCGGCTTTCACACCTGCGGCCTGCGGGACGAAGGAACCGTCGCGTGCTGGGGCGCCGGCCGCGATGACTGGTCGGAGAGCCTGGGCCAGGTTGGATTCGGCCAGACCTCCCCTCCGGTTGGCGAGGTCTTCACCGCCATCAGCGGCGGCGCTGGGCATACGTGCGGGCTGCGCGAGGACGGCTCGGTGGCCTGCTGGGGGAACGACGAGTTCGGCCAGGCCACGCCGCCGGACGGCGAGACATTTAAATTCATCACCAGCGGCGCCAGTCACTCCTGCGGCCTTCGAGAAGACGGCTTGGTCGTGTGCTGGGGACCGGAGCCGCGTCCGGGTCCGTTTGGCGGCTGGGAAGCCCCACCGGAAGCAGAGTTCGCGTCGATCGACGCGGCACGCGGGTATACGTGCGGCGTGCCGCTGGAGGGCCCGCCGTTCTGTTGGGGGAGCTACTCGGAGACTCCCAACCTCGCGCGGTATCCGCCAGCGGATCTGTGGCTCATCGCTGTCAGCGGGGGCGGGGGGCACGCCTGCGGTCTGCAGAAGGACGGAACGGCGGTGTGCTGGGGCGATCTGGCGGACGGGCCACCGCCAGGGCAGCGGTTCGCGTCGCTCAGTAGCGGCGTCGGGCATACCTGCGGGCTGCGCGCCGACGACGGCACGGTGGCCTGCTGGGGCGACGACACATATGGACAGGCGTCGCCGCCCGCTGGTGCGCGATACCTCGGGTCCGAGCCCAGCCCACCCGATCCCTCCGACCCGGGGGCGCCGCTGACCGCGCTCAGCAGCGGCGCTGATCATCTCTGCGGCATCACGAGCGAAGGCTTCGCCTGGTGCGTTGGCGGTGACTCATTCGGTCAGTCATCGCCGCCGCCTGGGATGAAATTCGCGTCCATCAGTGCCGGCTGGTTTCACACCTGCGGCATTCGCCTGGATGGCGTGGCGGTCTGCTGGGGCGACGACGAGGACGGTGAATCTTCGCCACCGCCTGGGGAGCGGTTCGTGGAGATCAGCAGCGGCACAGGCCGCACCTGCGCGCTGCGCGAGGACGGAACGCCGGTCTGCTGGGGCGGCGAGAGCGCTGAAGAGACGGCGGCCGTGGAGGACGAGCAATTCACCACCATCAGTGTCGGCTGGTCCCACGCTTGCTCGTTGCGGGCCGACGGCACGGCTGTTTGCTGGGGTACCGACTGGGATGGCCGGGCCACGCCGCCGGAGGGTGAGAAGTTCAAGGCCATCAGCAGCAGCTGGCAGCACACCTGCGGGGTGCGCGAGGACGGGACCGCGGTGTGCTGGGGCCGCGACAGGGACGGGCAGGCCTCGCCGTCCGATTACGAGCGCCTTGTGGACATCAGCACGAACCTCTATCACACCTGCGCGCTTCGAGAAGACGGCACGCCTGTGTGTTGGGGCGCCGCTCGCCCTGGGGCGGATTACGGTCAGGCTTCACCGCTCCCCGGCGACGAGTTCGTGGACTTGAGTAGCGGAGTCGAGTTCACCTGCGGCCTGCGCGCGGATGGTACGTACAGGTGCTGGCGCTTCGGCCCCACGAAGCTCGGGTTCGACCTCGAGACCGTCGGCCGCGACGGATTCAGAGCGGTGCGGGACCGCGCGCTGACCGAAATCAGCAGCGGCAAGCGGCACACCTGTGCGATCGATGTGGACGGCGCGCTGCTGTGTTGGGGTCTGAACGACTACGGCCAGGCCTCCCCGCCGGAGGACGGAACCTTTATTGCGGTCAGCAGCGGGGAACGACACGCCTGCGCCCTGCGCGACAACGGCGAAGCGATCTGTTGGGGCGACGCGGCGGACGGCCGGACCGAGCCGCCGGCCGACGAGCGATTCGTGGCGATCAGCAGCGGCTGGGCCTATACCTGTGCGCTGCGCGAGGACGGTGCAGCCGCGTGTTGGGGTCAGGATCATGATGGACAGGCATCACCGCCCGCGGATGAGCGCTTTAGTGCGATCAGCAGCGGGCCAACGCACGCCTGCGCGCTACGCCAGGACGGCTCGGCGGTGTGCTGGGGCCAGGATGACGACGGTCGGGCCTCGCCGCCGGCCGACGCACGATTCACCGCCATCAGCAGTGGCTGGGATTACACCTGTGCTCTCCACCATGACGGCAGCCCCTTCTGCTGGGGCGATCCCGATAACGAGGCGGCGAGGCCGCCATTTGTCGACCGCTTCGTCTCGATCAGCAGTGGTTCCGATCACGCGTGCGGACTACGCGCCGACGGCACGCCGGTTTGCTGGGGCGAACGGAATGCGGTCGCTCCGCCGGGCAAGTACTTCAAGGCCATCAGCATTGGCCTGGGGCACACCTGCGGATTGAGCCAGGACGGTCGGCCGATCTGCTGGGGCAGCGGTTACTTAACTCAGACTGAGTCGGCCAAGCGCTCACAGTTCGAGACGGTCAGCGCTCAGAGCTTTGTTTCCATCAGCAGCGGCTACGCGCACGTCTGCGCGCTGCGTGAGGACGGGTCGGCGGTCTGCTGGGGCTCGAGCGGAGCTGGACAGACCGCGGCGCCGCATGGCGAGACGTTTTCTTGGCTGTCCAGCGGCGGCTCTCACACGTGCGGGTTACGGTCGAATGGAGAGGCGGTCTGCTGGGGCTACAACGAGCAGGGTCAGGCGTCGCCGCCCGACGGCGAGCGGTTCATGGCGCTCACCAGCGGTAGCTATCACACGTGCGGGCTTCGTAGCGACGGCACCGCAATTTGCTGGGGGAGGGACGACAGCGGTGAGGCGTCGCCGCCCGAGGGCGTGCAGTTCATGGCGCTGAGCTCCGGCGAGCGCCACACCTGCGGCTTGCGCACCGATGGCCTGGCGCAGTGCTGGGGGGACGACGAGCACGGCAAGTCGACGCCAACCCAGGCCGAGAGATTCGTTGCCGTGACCAGCGGCGAGGAGCACACCTGCGCGCTGCGCGCCGATGGCACGCCGGTTTGCTGGGGCGTGGCCGGAATCGTGACGTCACCGCCGCACGGCGTGGCATTTGCCGCGCTGAGCAGCGGCAGACAGCACACGTGTGGATTGCTGGCGGACGGGACGCCGGTCTGCTGGGGCTCAAACGCCGGCGGTCATGAAACCCCTGGCGGGCGAGCCTTGGCGCCGCACGGCGAGAAACTCAGCGCGGTGAGCAGCGGCGGCGACTTTACGTGCGGCCTCCGCACGAACGGCACGCCGGTTTGCTGGGGCGGGCGCTTCGAGTCCGGCGCGCCGCGCTATCCGCCTATCGCCGGCGGCCCATTCGTTGCCGTCAGTAGCGGGGAACTGCATACCTGCGCGCTGCGTGAGGACGGCACGCCGCTTTGCTGGGGCGACGACTCCCACGGTCAGGCGTCGCCGCCAGCGGACGAGCGCTTTGTGGCCGTGAGCAGCGGTGAGCAACACACCTGCGCGCTGCGCGAGGACGGTCGTGCGGAGTGTTGGGGATCTAATCGCAACGGGCGGTCAACGCCGCCGGAGGGTGAACGATTCGAGTACCTCAGCAGCGGCTCAAACCATAGTTGCGCGTTGAGGTCGGATGGATCCGCAGCGTGCTGGGGGCGCAACGACCAGGGGCAGGCCTCGCCGCCAGAAGCCGAAACGTTTGTAGCGATCGGCAGCGGCGGCGAGCATACCTGCGGCCTACGCGATGACGGGTCCACCTTCTGCTGGGGCTCTGAAGACCGATCCAGCAGCCGGGACAAGCCCTGGCCGCCGGAGGACGAGCGCTTTGTCGCCCTGAGTGTTGGACCGAACCATACCTGTGCGCTGCGAGCGGATGGCACGTTCTGGTGCAGCACGGACTTCGGTCAATGGTCCGGGGTGTTCGAGGGCGAGCGGTTCGTTTCCATCAGCAGCGCCCGCGAGCGCCTGTGTGGCCTTCGGGACGACGGTTCGGTCGCCTGCTTTGGCGACTTTCGAATCTACCTTCCGGTCGATCAGCCGTTCGTGTCGCTTAGCACTGGGGCCCGGCACACCTGTGGGCTGCGCGAGGACGGCGCCATCCTGTGCTGGGGTCAGAACAGCCGAGGCCAGGCTTCGCTTCAGGAACGGCAGCGAACGTCCTGGCGTGGCGAGCGGCTCACGGCCGTGAGCGCCGGCGGCCGCGTCGCCTGCGCGCTTCGCCAGGACGGGACGCCGGTGTGCTGGGTAGCGCCCGATTCCAGGTGGTCGTCACCACGCGACATTCCGGAGCCTCCAGACGAGCGGCTGAATACAGTCAGCGCCGGGTCCGGGTACGTCTGCGGTCTTCGCGACGACGGCACCCCTGTTTGCTGGGGACAGGACTGGAACGGTCGAGCCGTGCCGCCGGACGGCGAGGTGTTCAAGACCATTAGCAGTGGCTCCGGGCACACCTGCGCGTTGCGTCCGGACGGCACGCCCGTGTGCTGGGGGAGCAACGATGATGGATACGGTCGGCAGGCCGGTCGGGCGTCGCCGCCGGAGGGCGAGCGCTTCACGACCATCAGCGTGGGCGCCTTCCACACCTGCGCGCTGCGCGAGGACGGAACCCCCGTGTGCTGGGGTAGCAACGAGGACGGGAACGGCAACCCGGTTGGTCAGGCTTCACCGCCCGGTGGCGAGCGGTTCACGGCCCTCAGCAGTGGATCGCTCCACACCTGTGCCTTGCGCGGGGACGGGACGGCCGTCTGCTGGGGTGAGAACCACGACGGCCGGTCGTCGCCGCCGGAGAACGAGTCGTTCGTCGCGATCGACAGCGGCGCCGAACACACCTGTGGTGTCCGCGCCGACGGCTCCGCCGTCTGTTGGGGACAGAACTGGAACGGCCAGGCCTCGGCACCCGTGGGCGAGGACATTGCAGCTATCGGCAGTGGCCAGGATTTCAGTTGCGCCCTGCGCCAGGATGGAACCGCGACGTGCTGGGGCGAGGGGTACCCCCGCCCGCCTGATGTGACACCCCCGTACACACCGCTGGCGCCGCCGCTGCCCAGCCCGCTGCCAGAGTTCGTGGCCGTCAGTTGCGGCAGCTTCCACACTTGTGCGCTCAGCGTGGACGGTCAGGCGATTTGCTGGGGCAGCCGGTCCGGTCTTCGGCCGGTGTGGCCGCCGGAGGGTGAGCGGTTTGTCGCGCTCACCAGCGGGTGGAGCCACACGTGCGGGCTACGCGACGACGGAATGGCCGTGTGCTGGGGTGTTGGCGTCGCGGTCAACGAGTCGCCGCCTGCTGGGGAAACATTCGCCGCGCTGAGCAGCGGCTCGAGCCACACGTGCGGCCTGCGCGAAGACGGGACCGCTGTGTGTTGGGGCTTCGACGACGACGGTCGAACCTCGCCGCCGACCAGCGAGCGCTTCACGATGCTCAACAGTGGTGGCGGTCACACCTGCGGCCTGCGCGAAGACGGGACCGCCGTCTGCTGGGGACGAGACGACGAAGGCCAGGCCTCGCCGCCCGCCGACGAGCGGTTTACGGCACTTGGCAGCGGCGGCAATCATACGTGCGGGCTGCGTGCCGATGGGACTGTCCTCTGCTGGGGCGATAAGTCAGCCCCTCACGCGACACCGCCGATCGGCGAGACCTTTGTAGCCATCAGCAGCGACGCCTACCGGACCTGTGGGCTGCGTAGCGATGGGACTGTGGTGTGTTGGGGATCCGTTCGAGCCGGCGAATCCACATCACCCGACGACGTGCGGGTCACCACCATCAGCATGGGTAACGCACACACCTGTGGACTGCGCGCGGACGGAACCGTCGCTTGCTGGGGGTCCGATGACGAGGGCCAGGTGTGGCCGCCGCGATGAGGCTGGGGAACGTGCTAATGGCCGGCCCTAAAGTCAGCCGCGCTGTCGCTCATCGGGCGGGCCGGCGACTCTTGTCGTCATGTTCAGCTCCAGCGATGCGGCTGATGCCAGGCCTTCGTCGATCAAGAGGCAGATCGAGGCCAGTGCCCGGACAGCTGCGGCCTCTCACCGCAAGACGTGGGTCCCGAGGTCTGGCGCCGCCACTGCGTTTCGTCGCGCTGGCCGCGGTGCTGATTGCACTCGGTGTGGGCCTTACGACCACGCCGGCGCATGCCCACAGCCGCATTCCGCCGTGCGAGAGTTTCGGTCTCCGCGGCTTACACGTGATGAATTCCCAGAACTCCGTGCAATGGAAGCCGGGTGGCTCCGAACTGCTCTTCATCCACCACGACCAGCTCTACCAGGCGACGGTGGACGGGACACGCGTGCACGGCACGTTTGCGGTGCCGTACGAGGCCCACATCGAGTCGCGGTCGTATCTCAAGGTCTACCTGACCCACGCCGACGTCTCCCCTGACGGGACCCGGGTGGCGTACTCCGTCTGCTGGGACTCCTTTACGTTCTGGGACAGTCCGCCAAGGGAACCGCCGGATGAAGAGTCCCGCGCGGTCGACGTTCCGATCGGCACAGTTTTCTTTGAAGTCGCCGTCTGGGATGCGACCACCGACGAGGTGGATTACCTGGCCGTTGGCAGTGTGCCGGTGTGGTCGCCCGACGGTAGCCGCATTGCGTTCTTGTCCGATTACAACTACGCCAACCCGCCGGACGGCCGACGGACACGCGTCGAGGCCGACCCGGGGCTCTTCAGCATGGCCGCGGACGGCTCCGACATCCAACGCCTGGCGCCGGCGGACCCTGGGGACGTCGGCCTTCCGCCCCGCTGGTCGCCGGACGGGCAGCACCTGGCCTTTGTGCGAGGCGTGGGTTTGGCGGAGCAGGCGGTGTACACGGTGGGCGCCGACGGATCCGATCCCAGGCAGATCTCCGCCGCGGCCAGTCTTCCCTCCTGGTCGCCGGACGGCGCGCGGCTGGCGCTGGCGTTGCCCGACGGCGAAGAAGTGGCGCTGTACACCATTGCGGCGGACGGCTCGGACCCGCGGCGGCTGACGACGATCGAGGGCTGGCAGAGCCAGGGGTGGAACGAAGAGTCGTACACGGAAGATCCGTCGGTTGCCTGGATCGAGACGGTGGCCTGGTCGCCGGACGGATCGAAGATCCTCTACACGTGCGGATGGGGGTCGGTCTGCGTGGTCGACTTGGACGGAAATCCCGTCGGATCATCGCCTGAGAACTTCGGGGAGCCACACGGACCGGCCTGGTCGCCTGACGGGTCGCGAATCGCGATTGGTCTAGGCGCTGAATTGGACCGCTATTCGCGGCGCGTTCCCGAGGTTCTCTACACGATGCGGCCCGATGGCTCCGACCCGCAGGTCGTTGTGACGCTGGGCGTCGGGCTGGTGGCCGAGAGCGTCAGAGAGGCCGACCTTGCAACGCGATACGCGGCCTGCACCGCCGGATACGTAGTCCCCGAGCCCGGCGCGAGTCCCGGCCTGGTGAGCGACTGCCAGACGCTGACGAATCTGCGTGATTGGCTCTTCGGTGGCGTGACCACGAACTGGAATGCCGGGACGCCGATCGACCAGTGGGTGGGACTGACCATCGAGGGCTCGCCGCGGCGGGTGACGGGGCTGAGGGTGGGAACCGGCAGATACGGCGATGCCGTAACGGCAGGCGTTATCCCGCCTGAACTCGCGGACCTGCCCAAGCTGCGGAGGCTCGAGCTTGCCGGCAACCAGATTTCGGGCAACATTCCGCCGGTGCTCGGTCGACTCGCCGAGTTGGAGACGCTGGACGTCGCCCACAATCAACTCTCGGGGTTGATTCCAGCCGAGCTTGGCAATCTGAGCTCGCTGCGGAGCTTGAACCTGTCGGGTAACCGGCTCTACGGGGAGATTCCACCGGAACTGGGCCAGCTGACGAGCCTTGAACTCCTGGATCTTGCCGGGAACGATCTGACCGGCGAGATTCCAGCGGAGCTGGGCAACCTCGGCAGTCTGCAGCGGCTTCTCCTTCGGGAAAACGAGTTCGGCGGGGGAATTCCGAGCGAAATCGGCCAACTTGTTGGCCTGGTGGTGCTGGACCTCGCCGAGAGCGGTGTCGCGGGCAGCATTCCGCCTGAAATCGGCGGTCTGGCCGGGCTCGAGACGCTGGACCTCTCCAACAATGAGCTGACGGGTGACATTCCGCCCGAACTCGGCGGGCTGCGAAACCTGAAGGGGTTGAATCTCAGCCAAAACCACCTGACGGGCGGCATCCCCTGGGAACTGGGCTGGCTGACGAAGCTCACGGACCTGCAGTTCGGGGGCAACCAACTCACCGGGCGAGTCCCGGTGGCCGTGGGGTCGATGTACGACTTGTGGTCGCTGGGACTGTGGGGCAATCAACTCGAAGAGTGCCTCCCCTTCCACCTGAACAGACGTGAGCCGCCGTACGTCAGCCCGCGCGAATGGGCGACCTGCGAGGCCGGTTCGTATGCCTTCAACATTCGCGACGACGCGTCGCCCGGGGCCAGCGTGGGCCGGGTCTACATCCCCGGCCGGCTGGCGGACACGGTCGGATATGTGATCGCGGCCGGTAACGAGGCCGGGGCGTTCGCCATCGACTCGGGCAGCGGCCACATTACCGTTGCCGGTGAACTGGACGCTTCAGCGGTCGATGCCTATGTGCTGACGGTCGTGGCGAGTGATGGACTCGGCGACCCGGTACGCGTGGCGATCCGGGTCAATCCAGCGCCGTCGCCGCCGACCTGCGCCAGCGGAATCGCCGTGCCGAATCCGCAGGAGAATCCCGGGCTGGTGAACGACTGCCGGATCCTGCTCGAAGCGCGGGAAGTTCTGGTCGGGCGGTCCTGGCTGAATTGGAGCGCCGAGGCACCGATGGAGCAGTGGGAAGCGATCGAACTTGGTGGCACACCGCGACGCGTCCTGGCGCTGGAGATTCAAGGGCCCCACGGCGGCCGGCGCATCCCGCCCGAGCTTGGAGGCCTGAGCGCTCTGCGGCGACTGGTGCTCTTTAACAACCGACTGTGGGGCACCATACCGAGCGAACTAGGCCAACTGAGCGAGTTGCGCGAACTCGATCTGTCGAACAACGCCTTCTCGGAAGCGATACCGCCGGAACTGGGTCAGCTCGACAACCTGACGAGACTTAACCTCTCGGTTAATCGACTGGCAGGGTCAGTCCCAGTGGAACTCGCACAATTGACTAGCCTGCGCGAACTGCAGCTCGACTCGAACTACTACTTGGCACAGTGCCTGCCGCCCGGACTGGCCGTGCGAGCGCGGGACGGTGTCGCGTTGCCCGACTGGCCGACGTGCGAGGCGGACAGCTAGCGATCAGACCATGAGCTCGCCGCCGGTGATGTCGAGGGCGGCGCCGGTGATGTAGGCGGCGCGGTCGGAGGCGAGGAAGCAGACGAGTTCGGCGACTTCGGCGGGTTTGCCCATACGGTTGAGGGGAATGGACGGGATGTATTCCTGGATGCGTTCCTCGGACCAGGCGACGCGCAGCATGTCGGTGTCGATCATGCCGGGACAGACGGCGTTGACGGTGATGCCGTAGGGGGCCAGCTCCTTGGCGGCCGCACGCGTGAGGCCGAGCACGGCGGCCTTTGAGGTCGTGTAGGACGCGCCGCCGACGGTGCTGACGTTCTTGCCGGCGGTGGACGAGAAGTTGACGATGCGTCCGTAATTGTTGGCCTGCATGGCCGGGATGACGGTCTGGGTGCAGAAGAAGACGCCATTGACGTTGACGTCCAGCACGCGCCGCCACTCGGACTCCTGGATGGACTCGAACGCGGTTGGCGAGACGATACCGGCGTTGTTGACGAGGATGTCCAGGCGGCCGAAGCGCGCGGTTACGGCGGCGACCATGGCGTCCACGGACGACTTGTCGGCCACGTTGGCGGGGAAGGCGGCAACGTCCGCGCCGAGTTCGGACGCGACGGCTTCAATCTGTTCGGCATTGACGTCGTTGACGGCGACCTGCGCGCCGCCGGCCAGCAGGCGCTCGGCGGTTGCGCGGCCCATGCCGCGTCCGGCTCCGGTTACCAATGCGACACGGCCCTGGAACTCAGCGGTCATCTGGGCAATCTCCTCTGGCGACTCGTCGGGTGGTTCTGAAGCGTCATCCTGCCAGCAATTGGCTCATCTGACCGCGACATCGAACCACAAGCCCCAGTGATCTGAGGCGTAGAGGTCGCCGTCGCGATGCGCGGTTCCAAAGCGGCGCTCGGCGACGATCTTCAGCGGTGAGTTCGACTTTGAGCGGACCAGCAGGTGGTCGATTCGGATTGGTGGCGCCTGCGGATGGATGGGTGCGCCGATGCCATCGTCCAGGGCCTGGCGGTTGCTCATGGCATTGCTGGTGGGATAGGTCGGCGGCGCGCGGTCGAGCGGCGGCGCCGACTCAAATTCCAGGGCCCGCATGAGTCGGTAGAGCAAGGAGTTGTGGGGCATGAGGTTCAGGTCGCCAACGAGAACCAGGAGGTCGGCGTATTCGGTCATCGGCTGCATGACCTCAATGAGGCTCCTGACCGAGGCGTCGAGCGCGTCGGCCAGTCCCGATCTCGGCAAGTGCGTGCTCGCCACGACCAGGCGTGATCCCTGGATGTCCCAGTCGGCGGTCAGAAGCCAGGGTTCGTGGTAGCCGAGATTCGCGACCGTGGTTCGGTCGGCGAGCTGGAAGCGCGACGTCTTGACTGGTTGTTGTCTCGCCAGAAGAGCGGGCCCCATGCGGGTGTCCGGGTGGGACGTTGGAGCATCGATCCAGTCGACCACGGACAGGCCGGAATCGGCCGCGACCTGCGCGGGCGTGGACTGGCCGTTCTCCCAGGAGCGCCGGGCGCCGCGGGCCTCGTGAAGGAAGACTGCATCGGGCCTGAGATCCGCTAGTTCAGCCGCCACGAGGGGACGGCGGCGTAGCCACTCCCAGGAAAATCCCCAGATGTTCCAGCAGGCGATGCGGAGGTTGCCGCAAGCACGGGGCGTCACCGCGCGCCGGTGTGAAGCAAGGGCCGCGGTCAGGCCTTAATCGCGGATAGACGGCCTTCGAACAGAAACCGGTCAAATAGGTCATCCAGGTTCATGCTCGAGACGTCCTGGAGCACGTCGTCGGCCGCGCGCGTGCGCAGGCGGCCCAAAGTCAACGACAGGGCCTCCGCAATCCCGTCCGCCGCGAGCGTTTGCTGAAGGCCCACGAGCGCGGCCAGTTCCAGCGCGCCCAGAGGCAGGAAGGTCAGGCCCGTGTGGCGGTAGCCACCCTCGCCATTGACCGCGCGAACGGCGAACTGGGTGACGCGACGCCGCTCCTCGTACTCAAGTTCAATCACGTCAACAACGCGGCCTTCGCTCGCGCCCTCGGCGACCACGAACACGCAGTTGTTGGAGCCTTGCGACGGCTGGAAGTCGGCAGCCGGCTGCAGCGGGTGTTCGGCTACAAGGATTTCGACTTCCTCGGAGCGCGGAACAGCCTGCAGCAAGTCATGTACCTCACCATGACCCGCGTTCCGATCCTGGACCCGCACGTCCGATGCCTCTGGCACGGAGTCCGCATCGGATGTAATGACCGTGATGTCGTCCGCGCCGATTTCGCGCAGCCGCTCGATGGTGGCGTCCAGCGGCGCACCGCCGTCGCCCGTCGTGGCCGCCCCGTCCGCCGTGAGTCCGTTGCCGACAAAGATCACGCCCCGCAAGTCAGCCATAGCACCGCCGTAATGCGCCGTTCACGCGGCATACAGTACGGCATATCGGCAATACCGCCAGAAAAAATCAACGCCGAGCCTCAGCGCAGGGCGGCTTTGCGGCGATTTAGCCGATGTTCGATCCGGCGGGCAGCAGGTGAGCCAACCGCAGCCTCAGGTTGTCCGGCGCCTCGTCGTAAACCTCGCGGGGCAGGTCTTCCACGAACGAGTCGATCCCGTCACCGACAATCACCTGGCGCTCTACGTGGCCGCGTCGCGTCGGGTTGAGGTTCAACCACCACGGCGCGAAGCGGACGACCACGGTCACGCGATCCTGCTCGGTCGTGTTGGGTGAGACCGCGTGCCAGAGGCGGCTGTCCACGATGGCAACCGAGCCGGCCTTGCCCAGCAGGCGGGCTTCGTCGTCGCGTGGCGCCATCCAGTCGCCGAGTGGGCTGCCGGGGCGTGGGTGATCCTGCTGGCGGTGGCTGCCCGGCACCACGTACGTCGCGCCATTCTCGGGCGTGAAGTCGGTCAGCATCCAGAACGTCGTCAGGTGCATCGGCACGTCCGGGTAAGGAGCGGGGATATGGGCCAGGTTGCGCTGGTTGTAGGGAAAGTCCGCGTGCCAGATGTCACGGTCGGTTCCGGGGCCCGTGACGTAGCCGGTCACATAGGAGATGCGCCAATGGGGTCCTAGGACGCCCTGGGTGACGGTATTCACGTCCTCGTCGCCGAGGTGGGGCAGCAGCGCCTGGTCGAAGCGCAGCAGGTTGGACACGCCGTAGCGCGGGGCGGGGGAGCGTGAGTTTTCGATGATGGATGCCGACACCTTCTCGCGAACTTCGCTGAGGGCCGGCTCCGAGATGATGTCGGGGATTACGCACCAGCCGCGTGTACGCAGGTCGTCCACGTGGGCTTCAAGGCCGTTGCTTGCGTTCATTCTGATCTCCGCCGGCGGACGCGTCGGCCCGGCCGTTCGTGCGTTCGCCTGCTCCGGGCAGGCAACGACTGCGATTTAGGGAATGCTAGCAACGCCAACGGGCGGCGGTGTCCACCGACTCGGCGGAGCGGGGCAACGCAGCGATGGGTGCCGCAGTGGCCCAGAGGTGCAATCTGGCCTAGCGTCTCGCTAGCAGCTGGTCCCCAGGTTGCCGCAGCGGGACCGTGGGTCCTTGACGGGGAAGGGGTCGTCGCGGGTACCCGCAGTCGAACCGTCGTCGCCGCAGGCCGGGCCAAGGCCGACGGCCATGACCGTGAATGCGCCGAGCAGGGCTCCGGCAAACCGTCGTCGGGTGAGCGGCCGCCTGGTCCGTCTGTCCATAGCGACGTCTCCTGACGGTTCGGCCGCGACCACTAGAGCGGGTGCGGGAGGTGTCCGCAAGCTGGCCGATTGCCGGTGACCGACGGTACCGCTATCCGCACGTCACGTTGCCGCAGCGGGCGTTTGGGTCCTTGTACGGGAACGGATCGTCGCGGGTTCCTGCGGTTCCGCCCGAATCACCGCCGCACGCCGGGCCGAGGCCGACGGCCACTACCGTCAACGCGCCAAGCAGCGCTCCGCCGAATCGGCGTCGGGTCAGGGACCGCCGGGGCCGTTTGTCCATTGCGCCATTCCCATGACTGTTCGGGCCGTGACCATTAGAACGGCTGCGGTCGACTTAGGCAAACAGGCAGTCCCGGTGGATGCCCCAAAGCGAGCCCTTGCCTTGGCAAGCACCCACTCAGCCGCGACTCACCACTGAAACACCGTGCCCATGAGCTGCGACGAATCGTCGCGCAGCCTGGCGTAGATCCCAGGAGCTTCCGCTGCTGGAACCACGTCCTGGATAAGCGGTTCGACCTGCACCAGGCCCCGGCCGACCAGCCGGCAGAGGTTCCGCAGATCGTCGCGGTCGAAGTGGCTGTTCTGCTTGATGGTGATCTCCTGGCCCTGGCCGGTCCTGAAGGTGTAATTCACCTCCCAGCGGCCCGCGACCAGAATCACGCGTCCCTGCAGGCGGACGGACATGATCAGCCTGTCTTCCATCCCCGGCACGCCCGCAAAGTCAATGACCGCGTCAAAGGCGCCCTCGCCGATGTCCCGGTCCCAGCCATCGCCGGAAACGTCCACGACCGCTTCAGCGGCGCCGATTGTTCGCGCAAGCTCCAGCCGCCGCCCGGCGACGTCGCCGATAGTCACGCCCGCGCCCATGACTGAAGCGATTTGCGCCGCCATCTGCCCGATGCACCCGGCCCCGCCGACAATCAGCAGACGCTCGCCCATACGCAGCTCGGCGTTGCGGCAGCTGCGCATCGCCACGCCGCCCATGCCGAATAGGGTGGCGTGGACCGGGTCGATGTCGTTGGGCAGCTTCAGAACCAGGTCGTCCTCGGCGATCGTGACAAACTCCGCGTGGCCGGCCGGGCTGCGTTGCGTTCCGCTGTGAGCGCCGATGAAGACCAGGTCGCCAAGGTTCAGATCCGAGACGTCGGGGCCCAGTGCAATCACCTCGCCGACGCTCTGGTAGCCCTCGTTCGATGGCAACTCGTGGTCGGGGCGCGAGTAGTTGCCGCCCAGCATGTTGTTGCGTTCGGTGCCGTTGGTGACCCCGCTGTAGATCGTGCGGGTCTTGACCTCGTTGGCTCGGAGCGGTTCCGTGTACTCAGGCCAGTCGTCGACCAACCGCTTGCCACGCCGTCCGTCGGCTTCCAGAACGGTTACAAGCGCGCGCATGGCAATCCCTCCTAACCCTCGGCTAGAGCGCTCCCGCGGCCCAGCGGATGCCGCGGTGCAACACGGTTCGAAAGCCGGGGTCGGCATAGGCGGCGTTGTCGTGGCCCGACTGGTAGCAAAACACACGGGCATTGCCGAACCGACGCGTCCAGGCCAGCGTTCGCACGCTCAGCGCGTGGTCGGTGGTCAGCAGGATGCGGCTGCCTTCGCCGGCCTCGTGCATCGTGTAGGTCTCGTCCGGCAGCACCCAATCCGCCAGCCCGGCCGTGATCGGATGGTCTGGATCGGCCACCTGGACCGGGACCTGCTGGTCCATGTGGTATCCAAACCTGCGCTCGTCGATGCCGCAGATCTCCGACCAGCGCGGCCATTCGGGAAAGGCCAGCAGCGCGTGATGCAGGACCACGATGCCTTGCTCACTCTCGCCCAGCGATTCCAGCGCCGCGGCCGTCCGCTCGTCCGGCGCCGGGCGATGGAAGTTGTAGAAGACCAGCACGTCGTACGCGTCCCGCACCCCGCCCAGGTCGGCAGCGAAGTTGTCCAGGTCCTGCGCATACACCTCAACATCCGGCATGCTCCGGAACGCCGCCTGGAATCCCGGAACATCGAACCGGTGCTCGCCGGTGATCACCGCGGCCGTGATCGTGTTGTCGTCCTTCGGTAGGAGTCCCACGCGAGACCTCTCAGACGGGCATGGCGCGGCCGGCTGCTGCCGGCATCTAGCCCTTGGCCGCTTTCAAGGCCTCCACCTGCTCCCGGATGCCCACCTCGGTCGGCAGGCGTTCAATGCTGGAGGCGCCAAAAAACCCGGCCACGCCTTCGGTGTTTGCCAGGACGTGCCGCACGTCGTCGGGATCGGCGATCGGTCCGCCGTGACAAAGCACCACCGAGTCCGGCTTCTCGGCCACGGCGGCGTCGTGAATGGCCTGCACGCTGGCCACCGCGTCGTCCAGCGTCAGCGCGGTCGTGGCGCCAATCGAGCCCTTGGTCGTCAGGCCCATGTGCGGCACCAGCACGTCCGCGCCCGCCCGGCTCATGGCCACGGCCTGGTCGGGATCGAACACGTACGGGCAGGTCAGCATGTCCAGCGCATTGGCCTGCCGGATCAGGTCCACCTCCAGGCCAAAGCCCATGTTCGTTTCTTCCAGGCCCTGGCGGAAGATGCCGTCGATCAGCCCCACCGTCGGGAAGTTCTGCACGCCGTCGAAGCCCATGGCCTTCAGCTGCTTCAGGAAGGTCGGCATCAGCCGGAACGGGTCGGTCCCGCAGACCCCCGCCAGCACCGGCGTGTTCTGCACCACCGGCAGCACCTCCGACGCCATGTCCACCACGATCGCGTTGGCGTCGCCGAACGGCATCATTCCCGACAGCGACCCGCGGCCCGCCATCCGGAAGCGGCCCGAGTTGTAGATGATGATTAGGTCCGCGCCGCCCTGCTCGGCGAACTTGGCGGTGATACCGGTACCGGCGCCGCAGCCGATGATCGGCTGACCCGCGTCCAGCGTGGCCCGCAGGCGCCGCAGCGCCTCAGCGCGTGGGATATACGGCATGCGCGTGTTCCTCTCGTTCGTGTGAAGGTCTGCTGGCAGACCTGTGCATTACGTCCCTCGTCCTCAAAGCTGCGGCCGCTCTTTCTCCCTCTCCTTCTGGGAGAGGGTTGGGGTGAGGGTCTTCCGGGCACCCGCCCCCGATTACACAGAGTTCTCTCCTGAGCGGCCCGGTGTGGCTGCGCATCGTCAACCCAGGTACTCCAGCAGCTTGTCGGTCACGGCGTCGGCAAAGACCTCGTCATTGACGTTCAGGTCGAGCTCATAGACGGGAATGTCGTCACGAATGTGCCGCTTGACGGCGTCGAACAGCGCCTGGTCCGCCTCCGGCCAGTGGAACTCTTCGCCCGGCGCCCCCAGCAGCGACAGGCCCTTCAGCGGCAGGAAGATCGCCGTTGGCGCCGACGATCCATTGGCCTTCTCGGCCAGGATCCGGCCCAGTTCCGCGTTCTCCGCGGGGTCCGTCCGCATCAGCGACACGTTCGGGTTCCAGTAGTGGAAACGACGGCCCTCGAACTTGTCCGGAATCGTCGCCGGCGCCTGGAAGTTCACCATGTCCAGGCAGCCCGGCGCGATCACCTGCGGGACCCCCTGCGCCGCCGCCGCGTCCATCCGGTTGGGACCGGCCGCCATCACGCCGCCCACCAGTTCGTCGGCCCACTCGGTCGTCGTCACGTCCAGCACGCCGCTCGCGAACCCGCCCGCAATCACGTCTTCCATCGTGCGGCCGCCCGTGCCCGTGGCGTGAAACACCAGCACCTCGTAGCCCAGCCCGTCCAGCCGCTCGCGGCAGCGCTCCACCGCCGGCGTCGTGTTGCCGAACATCGAGGCCGCGATCAGCGGCTTGTCCTCGATCTCCGGCGCGGCCGTCTCCACCATCCCCACCACCGCGCCCACCGCGTTGGCGTAAATGCGCGCGCTGATCCGGTTCACCCCTGCCACGTCCACGATCGAGGGCACCATCACCACGTCCTTGGTGTCCACGTAGCCGCTCGTATCGCCTGACGCGACGGTGCTCACCATCACCTTCGGCACGCCCACCGGCAGCGCCCGCATGGCCGCCGTGCCTACGGCGGTTCCCGCGCTGCCCCCCATGCTCAGCACCCCGTCGATCCGGCCCGCCGCGTGCAACTCCCGCACGATCGCCGCGCCGCCCTCGGCCATCACGCCAACCGCCGTCCCGCGGTCGCCGTGTTCCCGCAACTCCGCCAGGCCGGTCCCACCCGCTTCCGCGACCTCGCCGGCCGGGATGTCGGGCTCGAATCCCGGTTCGCTGATCACCCCGCTATCGATCACCAGCGCCCGGTGACCGCGACGCTCGATCTCGCGCCGCACAAAGGCGAACTCGTCGCCCTTCGTATCCAGCGCGCCAATCACGGCGATGGTCTTCGACATCCCGTCCCTCCTCCGCGCACCCGGCCAGGGCGCGCCGCCGCCGGCTACCCCGCTACCTTAACCCGCCGACCTGAAATCTCACGAGTTCGAGGCCAGATCGTCCACCACCAGCCGCGCGGCGTTCAGCGCCAGCGCGGTCAACGCGTCGTGCCGAACGGGCCAATCCGGCGGCAGCATGGCAAATGCGGCGTAGGTGCCCGGACTGACTGGTTGCACAACCAGCGCGTGTCCAAGCGCGACCGCCTGAATCGAACGCCAGGCGGCGCCGTCAAGCCGGTAGACGCCGGCGGATCCGGCGCCTGGCTGGATGAACGTCAATCGAGCCGCGGGCGAGAGCGCAATGTCCCGCCCGCCGGCATCTCGCGCCGTGATCGTCATCGCCGGCGAGATGCGCACCAGGTTCGGCCCGGCGTTAGGTAGTGCCACATAGGTTGGTTGGGCCAACAGCGTGATATCGGCGCCACTCGCCAGTGTGCGGTCGTCCTCATCTAGCGTGGCGCTCGAGAGGCGCAGCGTGACTGTGGCCGAAGTCTGGCTCGGCCCTGGCGGCGGACCCGCGGCGGGCGAGGTCGATGCTGGTTCTCGCAGCCGCACATCTGGAGCCGTCTGTGCTTTGGCGAGCGGCGGAGATGACGGCAGGAGGGCCGCGACCGCCAGCAGCACAATGAGTGCCGCGGCGGCGCCGACCGACAGCCAGCGGATCATGGCGTGCTCACGGGACGCAGAGTTGCGAGGACATCGGCTGAGCGGAGGCCTCTTGCCTCGATGTCCACGGCCCAAAGAGGCCGCTGTACTGGCCATTTGCCGGCGGCCAACGGACTCGTTGGTGATGCGTCCGTTGGTAGACCGGCCTGCCGGCCAAGCGATTCCCGGTACCAGTCGAACTGCCAGAGGCGGCGATCGAGGACCGTCACGTCGGTCCGTCCGCCGGGTGCGTAACGCGTATACCAGAGGGGAAATGTCGCGCGGTCGTCCTCGGTGACCAGCACACTGCCGGGCTCGGCCTGAGCAATAGCCGCGTGTGCGAACGCCTCGGCGTGCGTGGCGTCGCGCATGGAGACTTCAGGGGCAAGCTCGGTGCCGCGAATGACTGCCGTGGTGATCAGCAGTGTCGGGAGGATTGCGGCAACAAGACGACCGATGCCAGCCCCGGCCGCGGTAGTCAGTCGTGCGACCTCATCGACGCCCACCAGTGACCACACGGCAGCCACAGACAGCACTGGCAGGATGAGCACCTCGTCGTCGCGCGAGTTGTAGAGGGCGCCTACGGCCAGCGCGCTTACCGCCAGCCACGCCGTAGCGAGCGCGACAGGCCCATGTCGCCTGGTTAGGGCCGCGCCGCCAGCCGCCAGTAACGGCAGCAGGAACCACGTCAGTTGGCGTACGGGTTCGCCAAGCAGCCAGACCGCCTTTGACGCCGCTGACCCGATATCACTTGCGCCCAGGCGGGAGCGGTAGATCTCGCCGCTGACGACCGACCAGAACCGCTCGGGACTCGTTGGGTCGCCCCAGTTGATCGGCGGGTCAAGCGCCGCCGCGACTGGCAGATAAACGAAGACCGCGCAGCCCGCGGCAATGCCAGCAGCCGCCATCGCCGCCGTCCGCCAGCACTGACGGGACCGCCGACGTCCCAGAAGCAGGATGGCCGCCAATGCTGGCCCACCCAGTAATACGGTGACGTGTGCGCCGATCCCGAGGCCAAGCAGGACTCCAGACGCAGCCGCCCACCTGGACCCGTAGTGACCGGCGCCGTCGCCAGCCCGCGCACGCAGCGCAGCGTAAACCGAACTCCAGAGCAGCAGGCTGGTGAGCGCGTAGACCTCTAAGACGATTGCGTTCGACCAGACCAGCGGGGCAAATCCGTAGACGGTCAATACGGCGGCTCCCGCTGCCGCTCTGGGCAAGGGCATCGGCACACCGGCCGTGGGACGAAGCCGCGCGGCCAGCAATCCGAGCGGAATCAGCGATGCCGCCGCCGCGAGCGCGGTCAGGACATTCAGCCGTAGCGCCAGGTCGCCCAACGGGATTGCGCGCGCGGCTAGTCCAATCAGCATCAGCGTCGGGTAGCCGGTGGGATGCGGCACGCCGCCCACTGCCACCGCAGCCGCCAGATCGCCGCTGTCAATCCCCGCTCCAGACCACACTACCCCTGGCGCCAGGGTCAGCAGGTAGGCAGCCAGCACACCCGAGGACGCGCCGAGCCCGACGGCGGCGCCCACGTATCGGTCGGTAATACGCGGCACGCTAGGGAGGACCTAGGTCAATGCCCGGCGACGAAAAACCCGGCCCAGGTGTGTGAGGTCTGAGCGGGCGTCCGGCACTTCAAGCAATGAGATTCCGGCAAACATGGTGAAGATTGGGTCGGGGATGCCGTGGTCCGCGAAGACGAACCAGCGTTCAACGCCCAACTGCTGGCCGCGCGCTTCCAGCCAGTCCAGCGCCTCGCCCAGAAAGGTCTCAATCAGGTCTGCGCGGAAGCGGCCCGCAGGGGCGACCAGTTGCTCGCCGGCAGCCCCGATCTCGATGCGCCAGTCGTCGAAGCCCCAGATGATGGCGAACTCGGTCAGCCAGATGGGGCGGCCGCGGTGGGCCGGAATCGCATCCAGGTAAGCCCGCAGACCCTCCAACTGCACTTGCATGACGGAGGCGTCGGTCATCGGCGGATCGATCCAGTCAATCTCGTAAGCGTGGATGCCCCAGATGTCGATCGGCGGCTCTGTGCCTCGCAATTCCCGGTAGGCCGCTCGGAATGCGTCGATCCACTCCCTTCCGGCCAGGTCCGTGCCGGCGCAGCCACGGCAGCGGAAGTCGAAATTGAGCGTGTTGGGGGCGACAATGCGGGCGGTTGGGTCGCCTGACCGAATGGACCGGACGACCCGGTCAAAGAAGGCCGCATAGGCGCGCGGACTCAGGTTGTCCTGGAGGCCGGTGTTGGGCTCATTGCCAATCGCCCAGGCCGCGCCCGGATGCCGATTGGCCTGCGCTCGCAACTCGGCGGCTGAGGGTTCGTTGGCCGGCCGCACCACAGCCAACTTGTCGGTCCCCGGCGGGACGTCGTCCAGGTTAGCGGTGTAGTCCAGGAAGCTGTGGGCGCCGGTTCTTCTAAGGACATTCCGCACGCCCCCTGCAACGTGCTGGTGCAGAGAAATGACGCCGTAGCGAGGGTCGCCCGCCAGCGGCCAGTCCGCTGATTCGTTCGCTGACCTGAAGGCATGCGTGAGGTCAGTGCCTCGGAGTGCGGCGGGGCGCCGTGTGTCCAGCGGCCGGCCGGGTGCGTATTGCCGGAGCAGGGGGTTGGCGAAGGCAGCTGCGGCCAAGCTCGGGCTCAGACGGTCTCCGGTAATGAGCGACTTGAGATGGTCGCCCAACAGCAGCCCACCGGTGGAGCCTGTGGAGGCGTCAAAGTGCATCACGCCCCGCTGGAATCGCTGATAGATGAAGCTGGTATTGGCCGGATCGGGTTGCGGGCGGCTTAGCGGCAGTCCCCAGATTTCCAGCGCCGCGAGTTCGCGTAGATGCGCTGGAGTATCGGCCGGCGCGGCCGCCAGGTACTCCCGCAGGAAGCCCACATTGTCTTCTTGCCAGCGATCCGGGACGTTCTTTCGAACAAAGGCGCGAACGGCCTGGGCGTAATTCGTCGAGCCCACTTTCGGTGCGCCCGCAAGCAGGTCGTTGTCGACTGCCGGAATGGTCAGGCCGCCGAAGTTGCGATAGTCCAGGTACGGCGCCTGCAGGATGTTCAGGCCGCGCGGCGAGCCGTTCGGTCCGATCTGAATGACCTGACGCTGAAAGAACTGAACGTCGAGCCCGTAGAGTCTAAAGACGTTGCTAATCGGGAACCCAAGGGTCTCCACGCCGCCGCGTGTCTCGAAGTAGCTGCGGATCTCGGGATTCCAGACCCCGAATCCTGTTTCAGAGAAGTAGAACGCGTCGGACCCGTCGGCTCGGGCAGAGTCTGTTGGCAAGACGGCCACCAGCGCCATCGCGATAATCAAGGTCATCCATGCCCGCCACTGACGTCCCCATTCGCGGCGGCTACACGGAGCAGCCGGACGTCTGCTGCCTATCACGAACCAACCCCAACCTGGCGGTTGGCCGCCAGCATGGCGAAGAATTCTCGACCGATCGGTCGGATCGTGACTTCACCTGTGGCGTCGTTCATCCGGAGCTTCAGATACTGGAAATACTGATCGGTGTAGCCAGGCGCCGCAGCCTGCGACTCCGTGATTGGATAACCGAGCACGTTGGCCCCGCCCAGTGAAAGAAACCGATCGAGGAACGGGCCACTTACGTTGTGTCCGGTCTGTGGGAAATATCGTCCCTCGCCTGAGTTGGCCACCGGAGGATCAGGGCCGACGTAGGCTCCGTTCTCTCCGCGAATCCAGTGCGTGGCGAGCACGGGCTGAATCTCGTAGCCAGTTCCGGCCAGTTCCGGGTGATAGCCCAGCACACCATTGGTGCAGATCTGGATGTATAACCCGGAACCCGTTGGCGCCTCGATGATTGTTCCGACCGGACTTACCGAGGCAAAGAACCCCTCCGTAAGGCATGGTCCCCAGGTAGCCCTTCCACCGGTCGTCGCGTAGAAGTCGGCAAGCTCGGGAATCACCGGTTTGGCGGGCGTTCCCACGACGAACGCGCCGGGCTCTGTAAACACGAACTCCACGCATGCCTGGAAGCGGTTCATTTCAGCCTTGATCAGGCGACCCGGGTTTACGACCAGCGAATCCAGGTCTATCCCGGGCGGCTGCATGACAGTCGGCAGGCAGAGTCTCGCGAGCTGCGCGCGTGTGAGCGATCGCGGCAGCGTGCCGCGGCCCGTGGCGCCAATCTCAATTTCAACGCCGATCAGCGGTTGCCCACCCTGCGTCGCCTCGATGAATTGATCGGCGGCCGAGGGAGTCGACTGTGGCAGACGCCGGAGAGTCGGAGTCGACTCTAGCGTCGAGACGTCAAAAATCCGTGCAGCGGATCCCGAGCGTTCGAAGTTTTCATCGTGGCCCGCGAATGGTCCGACGGACACCACGATGTCGCCCGGAGGCGGCGCTGGTGAGGGGGGCGGCGGGGTGAGCGCGGGCCCGGTTTGACCGATCGCCGCTTCGGGCCTAGACGTGAGGAGCATCGCCGCGACGCCCAGCGCTATCGCAATTGTGATCCATCCGGCAAGCGCAGAGATGTCACGCAACGGAATCTCGGCCTGCCGCGAGTCGTCGCTCGTTGCGCTACGGCGCATGTGACGCTGCTTGTCTGGGTTCAGGCTGACTGAGCCGCTGGACCAGGGATTGGCCCCAGCCGGGGTCGGATTGACCGCTCCAAACCAGAGCGAGGGTGAGTACGGTCCGCGCACGAACAATGGTCCATTGCTCGACGACGGTCTTGGTTATGCTTCCGTCGAGGGCAACGAACCAGCCGTTTTGCCTGAAGTGGGTCGCGGGCGTTTCGGGTGCGAGGTCTCGACTGGAGGGACGAGATCCTTTCAACGCCGCCTTCAGGCCGAGCGGGATCGGTCTGCCACCGGTCGCCGGCAGGTGCTGGCTCGCGGCAGCGCTAATCTCCGCAACGAAGCGGGCTGCGGACTCGCCGGTTGGATGGACGGTTAGTCGCGCGACTGCAGCAAGGGGCCCGTCGCGTTCAATCCGTTCGTCGCGCAGCTTGGCCCTCTCACTGAAGCCGAAGGCAACCAGGGCAGCAGTTGTTGGTCCGTCGTGCCGCTTGCCAGGAATCTGGTTGGACAGATTGGTAAACAGCTCGAAGTAGTTTGGGCCCAAGTCTTCGGCGACAGGGAGTCGCAACGGGACTGCGGATGTGGTGTCGGGCGCGAACATCGAGTCGTCTGCTGCGGGCGATGGCTCACTTCGTCTCGCGTGAGAGGGGGCCGTCGGAGGCACCAGTCCTGTCGGGCGCTGGGAGAGGGTGCGCTGCGGAGCCGCCGTCGTAGTCTCCAAAGCCGCAGCCATCGTCGGGCTGAGTGGCGGACTGGGCGTTGTTGAAGCACACGCCGTCAGCAGCGCGAGTGCGCCCGCGGTGACGAGGAGGCGGCGGAGGTGAATCCACTGGATCATTGGTGCGGGCTCCTGAGCGTCAGGTCGGTTTCCAAGCGTCCGTCGAAGATCAGCCGCTGCGGGATCTCAATCACGACTCGGTGCCCATCGGTTCCCGGCTGTTTGAAAACCTGTAGCGCGTAGCCGTTGGCGCTCCATCGGGCTGGCAGGCGCGGGGGGAGCCAGTACTGGATCGCCACGCGCTGCCGTGCGCCGGCGGGAAGCTCCAGAAAGCCAGCAAACTCGGTTAGCCCATCAACCTGGCGTGCCGGCTGCGCATCGATGAGCCCCGCTATCCACGAGAGCCGGCTCCCGGCCGGGACGTACACCCGCAAGTAGTCCGCCAGGCGGCCATCGGGGTCGGTGCGCGAATTGTTGTTGACGTAGTCAATCGTCAGCGTCGCCCGACCAGTGTTGGGTTCCAGGTGATAGCTGATGGTCTGGTCGATCGATCGGAACGGCGCGCCGTGGACCACCTGCGCGTCCACGAGGTAGAGCAGGTCGTCCGGTGTCGTCGGCACGCGTCCGCCGGCGCCAACGTGCTCCGCCAGGCTTTGCAGGTCGGCGTTCTCGAACGCGGCGAGCAGGTGCTTCTCGGCAACCATCGCCTGGACGGCGCCAATGACCGCCCGCGGATCAGTCCGAAGGCGTTCGGTAGTCGCCTTCACCAGGGTGCTGGTCAGCGCGGCATAGAACGGTCGCGAACTGAACCAAGCACGCCGGTCGCCGGTGGAGTGGGCAAAGTGTTCCAGCACCGTGTAGGCGTTGGCCGTGGTCACGCGCACGTCGTGGCCCGGAACCTCAATCGGGCCAATGGCGGCCAGCAGGATGCCGAGCGCCTGCTGGTCGAAAGCAAGCACGCCGTCCACCGGCTCCACGCCGTTCAGCGCCAGGAACCGTTGGATCTCGTCGGCGGAAGTCCGAAAGTCCGGATACCAGTTGGCGTCGCGCAGATTCCAATCGCGCATGTCCTGGTAGCGGCGAAAGGGCGGCGGCGCAGGGACTCGAGGCCGGGTCGGGTCCTCGACCAGGTAGCTGCGCAAATACGTCAGGTCGCGCGCTTCGCCGTCCGCGAGCGTCACGAACGCGACGTTGCCGATGAAGCCGCCGGTCGGCCGCAGTTCGTCGCTCTTTTGCGCCAGCAACAAGTAGCGCTGCGGCGTTGGCGATCCGAGCGCACTTGGACCCAAAAGAGCGGCCTGGAGCGCGATGCGCTGGGTCTCAATCGCCTCCTGAAGCGCCGCCGTCCACTGCTCGTCGAGGAGACTGCCCGCGGCAATGGACATGGCGTCCAGTCGCCGGCTGGCGCGCTCGACGTTGGCGAGTTGATATCGAATCGTCTCGCGCTCGGCGTTGAGGGCGGCAACCAGCGCTGGAAGCGGCTCGTTCGACGAGTCGCCTCCGCTCGTCAGCCGGTCCACAAGTCCTGCCGCAAGGCGCAACGAGTATGCGGCGGCCGAGCCGAGTTCTGAGTAGATGGCCAACAGGCCGTGGGCTTCCTCAATCCGGCGCCCGACCGGCGGAATGAGGGACGCAAGCCTCAGCGCGGGTCCGTAGCGGTTCAGTCCGCGCTCAACCTCGGCCAGCCGCGCCGCCGCGGACTCCAGCGTGTTGCTGCCGGCGCGCAAGTCGGCGATATCGGTGGCGCTGCCGTCGACCTTCCAGCGGACATCGGCAATCGAATCGACGGCGTCCCGGGCTTCCAAGGTGAGGCGGATGAGGTCGACTGTGGCGAGAGTGAGAAGCAAAAGAGCGGTAGCCATCGTCACCGGCACCAGCCGCGGGTAAAGAGGCGCACCGGTGGCATCTGCGGCGAGCTCCCGTGCAGGTTTAGGCGGCGCCACGGCGGGAGAGGACGGTGGGGATGGTGCGCAGGAGGATGGCCAGGTCAAGCGCGAGAGATTGCCGCCGGATATACAGCAGGTCCGTCGCCACCAGCCGGCGAAACGACGCACATCCGCGGGAGGTCACCTGCTGGAGGCCGGTGATTCCGGGTCGAACCGCGAGGCGACGCTTGGCTCGGGCGTCATAGTGCTGGAACTCGTAGGTGAGCGGCGGTCGCGGTCCCACCAGGCTCATTTCGCCCCTGAGTACGTTTACCAGCTGCGGGATCTCGTCCAGGCTTGAAGCGCGAAGCAGCCGACCAACGCGGGTTAGGCGCGGGTCATTTCGCAACTTGCCTGAGACCTGGATTCCTCGGACATACTGGGCGGCGAAAGACTCGTGAGCGGCCGTGGAGACCCCGGCCCGCATAGTTCGGAACTTGTAATACCTGAATCTTCGGCAACCTAGACCATGCACCCAGGCGCTGTAGAGAACCGGGCCGCGGGAGTCGATCTTGATGAGGCCTGCGATCAGCAGCCAAAGCGGCAGGCCAGCGACCAGCAGGAGTAGCGCGAGGCCTATATCCAGCGCGCGTTTGTAACGTTCGTACGGCACTTGCGGGCGGCCTGCGGGCGCGGTGGGCTTTCACCGCGGCTCGCACGGGGTGCGGGTTCGGCCACCCGTACATCCCTGTTGGATGTTGCCCTGAACCTGTCGGGTCCGAGATCAGTGTCTCACATGCAAGGGGCCGATGCTCAAGACTGACCGGGCATCGAATGTCCCAAGAGGAACTGGGACCGGGCAGAGTAAGCATGGCCGTCGGCAGGATCCGACGGGATATCGACGACCTAACGTCAACCGGGAGCACCCGGCTGGACGTCACACGCAACGTTAGCAGTGAACGAGGACAGGGTGCCTAGTGTGGATCCAGTGCCAGCCTGCCTATGGTGCTAGCCTGCGGCATCGAATGCGTTTTGGTATGCCAGTCGTTCTGACCAAGCCATCGATACTTGGCAGTTCGAAGTTTCATAGTCCCGGGCGTTGTTTGTATGCGCTCATAGCAGACTGCAAGCAAACTTCGGTTGCGCGTCAGATTTCAATGCTGCAAGCTTATGTCGTGTTCGAGTTTTCGTATCGTCGCTAGGAGGACGATTGATGAAGCTTAAGGAAGTCGTGGCAGGTGGCGAATGGGCGAGCCGCCCGCAGCGGATGCGGCGTGTGAGCCCTGAGATCAGGGAGATAGTTCGTGCTGCCGGACGTAGCAAGGCCGGTCAATGGGTCGTCGTGAGCCTGACCGATGACGAAAAGAAGCGTCAGCCGACGCTGCGCGGTCGAATTCAGGCCGCCGCCGTCCAAGCCGGGTTCAAAGTGAAATTCGAGATGCGCAACGGCGACCTCGGAGTTCAGAAGGAGAGCTAGTCGCTCATTCCGATGGCAAAAGGTCGCGCCTAGAGCGCGACCTTTTGCCATCTTTGCGAATTACCGACGAGTAGCTTCAGGCATCCCGCCAGAGTTTGCCCATGGTCCGCACGCGCGCAAGTCGCGAATCATCGAACGCAGGCAGTTCAAAACCTAGAGGTTGCGGTGGGCTGTCAATGCCAAGAGATGCCTGGACGTCAGGCCTTGTGTAGTACGCGTTGTATGTCTGCTTCACAAGCTCAGAAAACGGCTGGGGATTCGAACTCTCTACCTGGCGAAGTACTTTCACACGCCCGCTCGTATCCAGCTCAGAGAAGGATGTCTCTCCGGCAGAGACTTCAATTACGCGCAGTACGGTCAGAATTAGCCGTCGCAGCTGCGGCTGCTCGGCGAGGTAAGCGTCAACAGTCAGGGCCGCACCCAGTGTCCCGGCCGCTGGAAGGTCGCCGTACGCTGGAATCAGCTCATCCTGGACCACTGTCAGCAGCGCCGACTCCGCCGGGGTAAGGACGCGCATTGTCATGCCGCCACTTCTTGGTAGTTTCGGCCCAGCCAGTCGGCACAGCGTAGTGCGACAGCTTGAATCGTGCTGGTCGGGTTTACAGCGGCGGACGTGGTGAACGTACTTCCGTCAATAACGAACAGGTTTGGGCACTCATGCGCCTGGCCCCATCCGTTGACGACCGAACGCTCGGGGTCGTTGCCCATCCGGCATGTGCCCATCAGGTGCCAACCGGACTCCCGAACTAGTGGGTCGACCAGAATCTCCACAGCATCGGCGGCTTCCAAGAGTTCCCGCGCACGCGCAGTGCCGAATTCGAGCATGCGCTGGCTGTTCTCGCCTAGCCGATACTCGATCATCGGCGCCGGAATGCCGTGCGCGTCCGTCAAGACTGGATCCAGCCTGACGCGATTCTCAGGTTCTGGGAGATCTTCCAGCATTACGGTCGTCGTCATCGTATGTGCGTAGCGCGATCGCAAGGCTTCGTGGTGCTCATGACCCCAGGGCACGGGGTGCCCGAGGATTCCGCCAATCGCAACTGAGAGAGGTCCAACATTGCGACTGAGCTGGAGCTCAAAGCCTCGTACGAAGCCTCGCGAGACATCGGTTTCGTAGAACTCCTGGCAGTTCATCAATCCGCCAAGGGGTCCACGCTGTCCGTTGACCACTTCCTCAAACACGCCGCTGACCAACGCGACGGGATGAAACATCAAATAAGCGCCGACAAGGCCGGAATTGTTCGCCAGGCCATTCGGAAAGAGCGCTGACGTTGAATTGAGCAGTAGCCGAGGAGTGCCGACGCCGTTGGCGGCCATCACGACAACGCCTGCCGTGTGACTTCGGCGCACACCGTGCTCGTCGTAGTAGAGTGCGCCGGTTGCTCGGCCGGCCCGGTCCACCGTGATCTGCTCAACGCGTGCGTGGGTGATTAGTTGCACGCCTTGGGCCAGGGCCTTCGGCCAATACGTCACGTGGGCGCTGGACATCGCGCCTATCGGGCACCCAATGTCGCAGGGTCCGCAGCAGTTGCAGGGCGAACGATTCTCGCCGAAGGGCTCCGATATCAACGCGTTGTCGCACGGCCACCAGTGCCAGCCCAACTTCTCCAAGCCCCGCAGATACGCCTCGCATCCGGCATCAAAGGCCAGCGGCGGCGTCTGTCGGGGGCTACGCGGCGGATTGCCGGGATCGCCGGCCAAACCCGAGACGCCCACCATGGAGTCGTTCAGATCGTAGAAGGGCTCCAGGTCCCAGTACGTGAATGGCCAGTCGTCGGCCACCCCGTCCAACGTTTGCACCCGGAAGTCAGACGGCCGCATTCGCGGGAAGTGCCCGCTCCAATGCACCGTACTGCCGCCGACGGCGTTGACCATTAGCGGGTAAATTGGTGTCCCGCTGTTGTTGATGGGATAGTCCTCGGCCCAGCCACGAACATTGGGGTCCTTGGCGAACGAGGTCTGGCGAGCGAGTTCGTAGTCGGGACGCGAGTGCGCGTACTCGGATGTATCGACCCAGCGTCCCTGTTCCAGGCAGGTCACGCGCAAGCCCCGGCGTGCCAGCGACCAGGCTGCCGCGGCGCCAGACGCGCCGGAACCAACGATTAGGACATCGGAGTCAAGTTCCAGCTCAGTCATCGCATCCTCACCGCCAGTCGGCCGCGTGAAGTGTACGAGCCATGGATCGGACTGTTAGTCCTTGATCGTGAGCCCGCCAAACAGCACCGTGTCCCGAAGACTCACCGTCGCCTCGCTGTCGGCACTCGGATCTCGACGTTTGTCATCCACGCCCCCAAACAACGCCAGCACGTCGTTGTGAATGGACCAGTCCTCCGGTATACGCAACTCCACGCCGCCGAACACGCAAGTCACGTCAATGACCGCCGGCGGACGTTCGACGTGCGCCTCACGCAGGTCGTAGTCTGCGCCGCCGAAGAGCGTCGTGGTCTGCAGTCCTGTGAATGGCCCTACCACGTCGTCGTTCACGCTGTTGAATACGGCAACGTCATTCAGCCCGCTGCCGGAGCGACGGGCGCCGGGCTCGCCACCACCGAACGACGTTCGGGTCAATATGAGAAACACTCCCGCACCAATAATCAACACCGGCCAAGTGGCCCCGCGAATGACGTCGGGAACCTCGTCCACAACTGACAGTTGAATCGCAACGCCCACGCCGATCAAAATCCAGGGACCGGCTGAGCCGCGAAAGCCGCTGCGAATCAGAGCCCAAAGACCCAGCACGATAAGAATTGATGGGGCGTATTCCCACGGGCTGAAGTCCCCGATCCCGAGGTTGCCAAGCAGCAGCAGCACTCCGACCGTCACGACTATCACGCCGATCAGAACGCGGCCCGAGCCGCCGCTCCTCATTGGAACCTCCTCAGGGGCTCGATTCCGGTCGTCCTCAGAACTCGACGGCTGGCTGAGGTCAAGAATCGGACCGCCGTCAGTTCCACCGGTGCACCTCGGGATCTATGGACGAGGACGGCACGGTCTCCAGTTCCTCCCAGAGTTCGTCGGGGATCTCGAACGCGGCCAAGACGAGCGTTTTCTCAATCCGGTCTGGTCGGCTGGCGCCCACGATCGTTGAAACAATGCGCGAGTCCTTTAGCGAAAACTGGAGCGCGGCCGCCGCTAGCGGGATTCCATAGCGCTCGCAGATGGCATCGAGGCGTCGCGCACGATTCACCATCTCGGTTGGGGCGGCCTGGTACGCGTAACGTGGATACGAATCGGGACCCCGCGACAGGATGCCGCTCCCGTACGGCGCCGCGTTGAGCACAGCCACGTTGCGCATGGCCGCAATTTCCAATAGCGGTTCGGCCGAGCGGTTGAGCAGTGTGTAGCGGTTATGTGTGACCACCACCTCAAAGCAGCCAGTTTCGACGTAGCGGATTTCCTGGTCGATCGGCCCGCCGGCCACGCCCAGGTGCCCGATTAGACCCTCCGCCTTCAACTCAAGCAGCACCTCAAGCGGGCCTCCAGGCGCGGTTATTTCGTCAAAGGTCGAGTGCTCCGGATCATGCAGATGTAAGAGTTGAAGACAGTCCAGTCCCAGCAGGTCCAGACTTCGCTCAACCGAACGGCGCATCTGCGCGCCACTGAATTCGCCCGTGGTCAGGTCGCGGTCGGCTTTGGTTCCAACCACATAGCCCTCGGGGATTCCACCGCGTTCACGAAGTACGACACCGATGCGCCGTTCGCTCTCGCCATCGCCGTACGATGCTGCCGTATCGATGAAGTTGATTGAACTGTCGAGCGTTGCCCGCATGGCTGCCAGCGCGTCGTCTTCGGCCACCGAGTACGCGAACGTCTCAGGCATATCGCCAAGCGCCGCCGTGCCAATGCACAACGGCGTTACCCGCAGCCCAGTCGTGCCCAGCGTGCGAAGCGAAAAGTAATCGCCCGGCACAGACGTCACGGCGGCCCTGCGATTGACGAGCGCGAATTGCAAACAACTCGACTTGGCTCGCGCCCGGGCGTCGTTCGACGACCCTCGATAACTTCCATAGCGATCAGCACCGTTGCGTAGGCCTCGCTCGCCACTTGGCCGTCGTCGTTGGCAAATGACGACGGTAAGCGCGCGTAGTCGCCGTCGGCCATCTGATCGACGCGCCGCCGCAGCCAGCTTCGCAGACGTTCCCAGGACTCGCCAGCATCAGTGCGAGGCATTGTGCGCTCCTGATTCCATGGCTTCGGCCGCCTCGGTGTGGCGCCGAACGAAGGCTTCGGCGAGGATCCTGGCGGCTTCCACGTCATTCGGCTCCAGTTCGCCGTCCAAAACCAAGTCCAGCAAGTATTGCTTGATCGGCTTGATCCACACGCCCGGCGGGCGGTCAAAAAGCTCCATGAGCGCGTGGCCATCCAGCGGCGAGTCCAGCGCAGCCACGTCGCGCTCGGCCTGCAAGTGCTCACAGCGCGCCTGCAGTTCGGCCACGCGCGCCAGACCCGCCTCGACACGCCGCGGTCGATAGCTGGTTATGTCGGCGCGTGACAGGGCTATCAGCGCATCAAGGTCTTCGCCAGCTTCCAGGATGAATCGTCGAACCGCCCCGTCGGTCCATCCGGGATCATAGGCGTTCGCACGCATGTGTAGGCGAACGATGTGGGTCACGCGCTCTGTTAGTCGACTATCGAATTTAAGCCGGCGAAGTACTCGCCGGGCCATTCGCGCGCCAACTTCCTCATGGCCAAAAAACCGGATGCGTCGGTTGCGGATGGACTTGGTCTGAGGCTTGCCGACGTCGTGCAGCAGCGCGGCCCAGCGGATCTCGGGCTCGGGCCGAGTCGTGGAAAGGACGCGCATGGTGTGGGCAAATACATCCTTGTGTTGCCGCCGCTCTTCCTGCTCGGTCTGCTGCAGGGGAATCAGTTCGGGCATCACCAGGCCAAGCACCCCAATCTCCAGGAGCGTGATCAGGGCGCGACCGGGTTCCGGCGACAGCAGCGTCAAGTTGAGCTCGGCGCCGATGCGCTCGGCGCTGACGTGGCGAAGTTCGCCGGCCGTGCGCCGTGCCGCCGCCAGCGTGCCCGCCTCAATGTCGAACCCGAGCTGGGCCGCAAAGCGCACACAGCGCAAGATCCGCAACGGATCTTCGCTAAAGCGGTCGTCGGCAACGCCCACCGCCTGAATCCGCCCAGCAACGAGGTCGGCCAAACCGCCGTGGGGATCGACGATGCGTCCGCTCAGCACGTCCTGCGCCATGGCGTTCATGGTGAAGTCACGCCGGCTGAGGTCGGCTTCCAGCGAGTCGCCAAATTGGACGTCAGGCTTGCGCGACCCGGGACGGTAGGACTCCGCGCGAAACGTCGTGATTTCGACGGGACTACCTTCAAACACGGCCCCGATAGTCCCGAACCGCTCACCAACAGTGAAGATGCTTGTGGCGCCCGCGCGGCGCGCCAGCACCTTCACACGATCAGGATGCGCTCCGGTCGTGAAGTCCAGATCGCTTGACGATCGCCCAATGATGCGATCGCGGACTGGCCCGCCAACGAGGTAGAGGTCGAAGCCAGCCTGTCGAAAGATGCGCGCGAGGCGCCCGGTGGGATTCATGAGATAGAGGCGTCGCCGCGTTCAGGCGGTGCGAGAGATTGGCCAGTGCAGGCGCCGCAGCGCGCCGGGCGCCGCACGCAATGATCTTACACGCTCGGCTATCCGGTCCCGAATCTCTCGCGGGCGTCCAACCAGGCGTCGAACTCCGATGTCCGCCACAAATGCCAGCAGAGCCATGGTCAGCAACTGCGACCAGCCAAGCTGCGTGGCGCCGTCGCCGCGTAATGCCAGCGCGGCCAGATCGCCGCTTGACTCGATGGTCACGCCACCGGTTAACGCTGCCGCTCGCCGCAACACGCGGTGATCCGGCTCGATGTGACCAACTTCCGCTGCTATTGGAACGACGAGGCCAGAAGTGGCCGTGCGCTCGGCCCCGGTGTCGTCACGCTGGGTCACCAGAACTTCGTAAACCCCCGGGGTCAAGCCAGCCAGGCTGCCCTGGTAGCGACCGGGTCCCACCTGCTCGGCGGTCAGCGCGTGAGCGGTCCCCTGTGGACCGACGAAGTTAACGCTTGTCGCAAGCCCGTTCAGAAATCGCCCGTCAGCGTCGACCGTGTCGACCTCAATCGCCGCAAGCCCGTCCGCATAACTGACCTCAACTCGAGGACTGTCGCCAAGGCCACCCGATAGTGGACTGACCCATTGAACCGCCTGGCGAAGAAACGGCGCAAAGCTGTCCCAGCCCAGCCAATCCTCAGCCCAGTCCAAACCGGCGTCAGACGTCCAGGCAATGGCGCGACCGCGGCCGTATTGCCATTGCGCCAGAATCGGATCGTTGTTGTCGGAGCTCAGCACTACCTCGGCCGTAGGTTTGGCGCGTGTTCGCACGTAGCCTCGAAGGTCGGGCAATTCCTGCCCCGCGAGTCCGCCAGCAAAGACCGGGCTTGCCGCATCCATTCGCGGCTGGAACTCCCGCTCCACCACCGCGAATTCGCCGGCCGTTAGCGTTTCCTGGGTCAGCACCCGCGGAATCGAACGCGGATCTGGCACGTAGTAGTAGCGGCCGTTGCCGTTGCGGGCGATTCGCTCCAACAGTTCCTGGTCGGACTCCTCGCCAATCGCAATCGACGAGACCGTGATATCGCGCCGACGCAGTGAGCGAGCCAGACCATCGAAGTCGCCGTAATGGGCGCGTCCGTCGGTAAGTAGAACCACGTGCTTGACCGAGGCGCTGACCTGATTCAGGCGAGACCTCGCGAAGAACATGGCGCGCGCGAGATCGGTGGAGGTCCCAATCTGAATGCCACGGATGCGACTAATCGCTGACGACACGTCCGCCGCCGAGGTCAGCTCGCGCGGCGGCACGACCCACTGTGCATCGATGTCGAACGTCATCACGCCGAGAATGTCGCCCTCTTCCAGCAGATCCACGGCGTCCACCGCCGCCTCGATCGCCATGTCGATCTTGGCGGCGCCTTCGCTGGCGCCCTCGGCCATGCTGGACGACCGGTCGATCACCAGCACGAGCGCCAGCCGAGGTTCAGGCGATTCCTCAGTTGGGTCCGACCACACGGGCAATGCTTCGTCAATGGCGGTGCCTTGGTAGCCGCCGGCGGCAAAGCTGTCGGGACCTCCCAGTACCACCAAGCCGCGACCGTCCGCCACATGCGCGCGCAATGCTTCGAGCGCGTCGGACTCAAAGGCTTCGGCCGGGACGTTGGAAACCACGACGGCTTCGAACTGCGTGAGATCGACATTGCCGAGCGCGCGTGGCGCCACTTCCCTAACCTCAAAGTCTGCAGCCCGCAACACCGCCCGGACCTGAGACGCTTCGCCGATGGTGAGCACTCGACCGGGCTCGACCACACGCATGAATGCCTCGGCAACGTTGTTGGCGAGGCGCGGGTCGGCATCCTCGAGCAGCTCAGCTCGCAGTCGGTGGAATCCGGGTGACAGGCCAGCCAGCTCCACGCCGTACGTGCGTGTGCCGGTGGCAACGACGATTGGGCCGTCGCTGATCAGGCGTTCACCATCCCAGAGGCGCAAGCGCGCCGTGGTGCGTCGCTGCGAGGCGATACGAACGCGCGCCTGAAGCGGCACGCTGCCGTGGACGATGTCCGGAACGTCGACGGCCTGCACCACGAGGTCTGCGCCGCGCGTCGTCGCGGCGGGTAGGACGGAAATCGGCACGCCGCGGGCGGCGGCGGTCTGAATGGCTGACTCGAGCCCGTGTCCGGCGCCCGCGCCGTCGGAAAGGAGCACGAGCTGCCCGCCGGCGTCGGGATCGAGCATGCCGAGCGCGGTCAGAATCCCCGCCTCATAGTTGCTGTCGCTTCCGGGAAGCTCGGAGCGTAGCGGTGGGGCTTCGTCCAGGCGCTGGGGCGCGGCCAACACCGCGGTGCTCGCACCGAATTGGACGACCCCCACAGGAGTGTCGGCCCCGAACGCACGAACAAAAGAGTCGATAATGGCGTGGGCATTTGCCCGCTCGGCCAAGAGCACGCTGTCGGACGTATCGACCACAAAGACCGTGGCGGGTCGGGAATCTCGTCCGAAGGCGAAGCCGGCCAGAGCAAGCACGATTGCGGTCAGACCGACCAGGCGCAGTAGGGTCGCTAGCCCCAGGCGGATTGGGGAAAGCCGTGCGGCGCTGAGTGACGTCAGCCAGATCGCCGCAGGAAGCACTGCCAGCAAGACGAGCAGCCACGGTCGTTCCAGAACCACGAGTCAGCGGACTCCCCGTACCCGGTGAAAGACCCACCACTCGACAACCAGGAACGTCAGCGCCAACGCGGCCAGCCACGGCCACAGCTCAATCTGACTCTGGATCACCTGGGCCGAGTCGTCCGCGGCGATGGCTCCGGCGGGAGCGACGGCTTGTCCGGTCCGAGCCACCAAACCCGGGGCAAAGTCGATCGACGTTTGAGCCACCAGCTCTTGGCCCACGAACTGGCGAACCGTATAGGCGCCGGGGCCTGTCACATCGAGGACTGCCGGCTGCGGCACCGTGAATTCGATCGAGTCTCCACCCGGACTCGTAACAGTCAGTCGATCGGCTCGCGGATGCGGGACCAGTCGTGCCGGTCGCCCGGGCTCCAGCTGGGCTCCGTCGGGCAAGGGCGCGAATGGATCGGCCCAACGCACGACATTCGACCAGAACACGGGATACCAGGGCGCCTGGCTGACGCCAGGACCGGCCACATCAAATCCGATCACGGCGGTGCGCCGACCATTAACGACTCCGTGTGCGAGCAGGGCACGGGCGCCAATGCTCAGGTCAACCTGCGCCCAGTCCGGCGGCCTGTAGGTCACATCCGAGCCGGACACCAGGTCGCCAACGTCGATCGATGTCAGGAGCGGGCTGTTCGCCACCGCCAGCGGACGTGTCTCGGCATTGGTCGGCGCATCAAGCTCTAGGGCCGGAACAGCGGGAGGCTGGACGAACACGGCGGAGGCCGGGGGCAGTAGCTCGGGCGCAAAACCCTGAAACACGTAGAAATCCGCGGAACTGCTTGCGTGGTCGTACGAGTCGATGGCTATGGCCTGCGCTGTCACCGCGGGTACGGCTTGCAGTGCCCGAACGATTGGCCAGGGCTCATTGCCCACGACAACGACCGAGAGTTGCGATGGCTCGTTCAGCGAGGCAAATGCCAGGTTGTCGGCTGAGAGGCTGTCATCGGGTGCGCGAACCTCGGCCCGATAGCCCGCCGCAACCGGCAGGTCATCGAAGACCAGGATTTCCCGCGCTCCCGCCGGCAGGTTGACAGCTCTGCTTGTCGGCGGGTCGCGGCCAGCGGTCAACAGGACCTGGGCTGCCGCATCCGAGGTACCTTCGTTTCGGGCTGCGATCACGCCCTGCGCCGTGTCGGGTCTATCGAGGCGTCGCCTCACCTGAAATGACGCCAGGGCAACGTTTGACGCCGGTTCACCCACGACAACGGCCTGGACCCCGGCGTACGCGGGACTCGCATCCGCGAGTGGCGCTTGATCCGTAAAGAGCGCCACGATGCCGCCCGCCGCCGGATTTGCCAGCGAGCGCGCCATGTCCAACGCCGCCTCGAGACGCCCGGACGAGACCTCAGGCTCGATTCCACTGAGCAGACGGGTCACATCGGCGCGGTCGCTCGACTGCGCCACGAGGGTTCGCGGAACGGCGCCAGCGGTAATCAACGACACTCTCCGTTCGTCGCCAAGGGAATTCACAAACGCGCCGGCCTCGTCGCGGGCACGCGCCATCCGCGGTATCCCGCTGTTGTCGGTTATCGCCATGGACGCTGAAACGTCCATCACCACCGCAACGGGAGGTCCTAGTTCGAGCATTGCCAGACGCTCGGGTCGCGCCAGCGCCAGGGCGAAGATCGCGATAGTCAGCAACTGAAGCAGAAGAAGGGCATGCCGGCGTAGCCAGGCCAGCCAGGAGTCGTCGGCCCGTGCGCGAATCGTGCGACGCCACACGAACAGCGAGGCCACGACAATGCGCTGACGGCGCGGACGCAGCAGAAAGAACGCCAGCACCGCGAGGGTCAGACTCGCCCACCCAAAGGCGAGCGGCGCTGCCCAGGTCACGCCAGTGTTCCGTGCTCACGCAGGCGTCGCAGCACGACATCCTCCACGGCCCAACTCGATCGGATCGGCACATAACGCACGTGCCGGCGGTGGCAGAACCGCTGCAGGTCGTTCGTCCAGTCGGCGATGGCCTGACGGTAGGCGCGCAAGAGCTCCACGTCGCCGAGCACTTCCACGGCATCACCACCCTCGGCGTCCACCAATTCAACCTCATCGGCAAACGCTGGATTGACGAACTCTTCGTCAAGCACATGGATCACCGTCACCTCGTGCCCGCGCTGGGCAAGCGCCCCAATGGCTCGAGGCGCGTCAGGCGCGAGGAGATCGGAAGCCAGCACCGCCACTCCGTGGGGAAGGGCGCGGGCGTTGTAGGAGGACGCGGCGCGCGCGAGCGCGGTTTGGCCCGACGGCTGTTGGCGCTGAAGGAACTCGAACAAACGGGCGACGTAGGCTTCTCCCTGCCGCGGCGCGAAGGTCTGGACGAGGTCGTCGCCGAGCGCAGCTCCCGCAACTACGTCGCGACTGGCAAGTGCGGTCCAGCCGAGCGCGGCCAGCACGGCCCGTGCCGCCTCGAACTTCGCGGGTGCGCCGGACGCCATCGAACCGCTGACATCTAGCAGCAGGTGGACGACTAGCGTCTCTTCCGACTCGCGGACCTTTACGAACAGCTCGTTGGTGCGGGCATAGATGTTCCAGTCGATCTGCCGGTAGTCGTCGCCCGGGCTGTACGACCGGTGGTCGGCGAATTCAAGCGATGAGCCGGTTGCCCGGCTACGCCGCCCCCCGGTGTGCAAGTGGCCGTGCGGGCGCTGGGAGACAAACGAAAGGTTGGCCAGCTTGGCGCGGAGCGCCGGATCCGGCGCAAACGCCGGCAGCGCCGCGCCAGCCGTCCGGTCAGTCACCTGCCCGGCGGGTTGACATGAGGATGGCGTCCAGGATGTGCTCCGCCGGAATCGCGTCGGCCTCGGCCTCAAAGTTGAGAAGCAGCCGATGGCGCATCGAGGGCCGGGCTGCGGCGCGAATGTCGTCAAACCCCACGTTGAAGCGCCCGTCGAGCATGGCGTAAACCTTGGCGGCCAGCACCATGGCCTGGGCGGCGCGTGGTGAGCAGCCATACCGCACGTATTGCCGGGTCAAGTCGTGCGCGGTGGAATCGTGCGGGTGTGTGGACTTGACGAGGTCAACCACGTAACTCCTGACGTGCGGGGCAATCGCCACGCGCCGGGCAAATGCCCCCATCGCCAGCAAGTCATCGCCGGTGGCTACTCGCGCGACGTCAGGCTGGGCCGCCCCGGTTGTGCGGTCCAATATCTCGCCGAGTTCCGCTGCCGTGGGGTAGTCCACAACCAACTTGAACATGAAGCGGTCGACCTGGGCTTCGGGCAGTGGGTAGGTGCCTTCCATCTCGATGGGGTTTTGCGTTGCCATCACGAAGAACGGCGGATCGAGCACGTGCACCTCGCGGGCCACGCTGACCTGACGCTCCTGCATGGCTTCCAGGAGCGCCGCCTGGGTCTTTGGCGTCGCTCGGTTGATTTCGTCGGCCAGCACCAGGTTCGCGAATACAGGCCCAGGCTCGAACCGAAACGTTCGTTGCCCGTCTGTTCCGTCAACGACCACGTTCGTACCGGTGATGTCGGCCGGCATCAGGTCGGGCGTGAACTGGATGCGGCTGAAGCGCAAGTCAATCGCTCGACCGAGCGCGCGCACGAGTTCGGTCTTACCTAGTCCAGGCACACCCTCGATCAGCACGTTGCCGCCGGCGATGAGGCACACGACGGTGTCTCGCACAATCTCGCGCTGGCCGACGATGAGTTTCCCCACCTCGTCGATGACGGCAGTGGCCTGGTCGCGAAACACCTGGGCGAGTTTTTCCGTCGCCTCCGACCCGTTAACAGCTGTACTCACGGTTCGCTGAAGTAACGATCCAACATTGGCAGCATATCGAGCGGGACGCTGCGACCGACGTCTGGCCGCCCAACCGCGTATCCGCGGTCGCCGGCCGAGGCCTCGAATCCGGACGATCCGCCGGGACCAAGTTCCAGAATTGGACGCTCGATCATTTCGGCGCCCTCCTCGGTCGGTTTGATTTCCACAATCTCGAGTTGGCCGTCCACGTTTAGTCGCTGCTCGGGCGCCAGAGTCTCCAGCGTGCCCTCCAGCGCGCGTCCGCTGGCGACGGAATCGCCGCCCCCCTGCGATCCGGCGGCCGCCGCGGCACCCACCTCAGCCTGCGCGGCGGCGGCCGCCGCGCTCGCCGCCGCGTCTGCGCTCGAGTCGCCATCGGCGCCGGGCGCGTTTGCTCCGGCCGACGCCTCGGCTGCGGCAAGTTGCCGCGCAAGTTGATCGAGTTGCGCTTCGACTCCGCGGTCAGCATTGACCGTGGCTCCAACGGCTTCAATTTCCTCGGCCAGTTGGGCCAGCGCGCTTCGGGCGTCAGCCAGTTGCCCACGCTCCAAGGCTTCGGCTGCCGCGCGCAATTGATTTGCCAGTCCCTCGTCCAGACCTTCGGCGCGTTCCGACGCTTCTCGCAAGCCTGCCGCCAACTCATCCTGGCGCGTGCTGTTCATCCCGGAGATTTGCCCGCCCAGTTCCCGCGCTTCGCCCGCAGCGGCCTGGAAGTCGCCGCTGTCGAGAGCGCGCCCAAGACGCCGACCTTCGGCTGTCCGTCGCAACGCCTCACCCGCGGCCTGAGCGGCCACTGCGGCGGGCGCGGCCTCGGGATCGCGCTGGCGTTCAAGCTCAGCCATGGCGGCGCGAATCTGGTCGATCTGGGCCAGCACTGCTGGATCCGCGAGCACCGGCGCGGTCGCGTCGGCTGCGGTGCCCAGGTTCTCCGCGAGCGACGAGACCTGCCCTTGTCCGCCAACGCCAGGCAGTATGTCGGCGGTCACGGCCAGCAGACCGACAGCCAGGCCCGCGGCGGCGATTGCCAGAACTCCCAGTTCGCCGCGGGGCACCCGGTAGGGAAAGGCGAGACTCGCGTTCACTCCGGCAAGGGCCCGCAACGCATCCTGCCGCTGTAGATCGCGCATGTGTTCGTCGGCTGGCGAGCCGACGACAGCCGTGGACAGGCGCTCGAACATCGCAAGCCGCCGGTCGTAGGCGAGAGCCGCGCTCAGCGGTGGCGGCGCTACCAGGGCTCGCGCTACCAAGACCACTATTGGAACCAAGACCGCGACCAGAGCCAGGCTAAGCGCGAGTCGCGACAGTCCCAGCGCCGTGGCGCCGAGAACCACGAGCAGTGCAAGACCAAAGCTGATCGCCAGCATCCGCGGTGCAGACTGCAGGGTTCGGTGGCGCTGCCATCGCCGGGCCAGGGGGATCAGACGCTGCCCGAAGGCATCGGACTCATACGCCGTTGGGCGGAAGGCCGGCCATGAACCGCCACGGGGAATCAGGGACGCAATTTCAGCTCGCATGAATCTGCCCGGCGAGCCTAGGCGGCCCCACGGCACACCTGCGAAGCGGGCGAACTTGGGTCCCGCCGTCGCGCCGGCGGCCGGTCATCACACCGCTCAGGTGTCGCAGAACCGACGCCGAGGCCGACCGCTGTCGGGTCCATTCGGACAATCATGCATCGTGCTTCCAGGATCGAGCTGCGGCCATCAGATCGCGAGCCACCCGCCGACCGGCGGTGGTCGATGCTCCACTCATGGCGGCGATTTCCTCCACGACTTGGTTCCCATCCACCCGTGAGACGCCGGTTCTTGTTTCTCCCTGTAAATCTGACTTCGCCACAACGAAGTGCGCATCGCCGAACGCCGCCACGGGAGCAAGGTGCGTGATGCAAAGAACTTGGCGCCAGGCGGCCAGCGCCGCAAGCTTTTGGCCAACAATGTCGCCGGCCCGTGGACCCACGCCGACATCGATTTCGTCGAAGACGAGAGTGGGCGTCTGATCAACCTGCGCCAGGACCACTTTCAGCGCCAACAAGACTCGCGAACGCTCCCCTTCGGAAGCAACGTCAGCCAGCGGCCGCAGCGGCTGGCCGATATTCACGCTTAGCAGGAACTCGACCTGGTCGATGCCCGACTCATCGAACGCGACTGGCTCGGATTCACCCTTGAGCGGAAGTCCTTCTGGGTCAGGCTGGCGACGAAGCATGACCTGGAACTCGGCCGAGGGCATGTTCAGATCAGCTAATTGGGCAGCCACGGCGTCCGCCAAGTCCGAAGCCGCCCGCTGACGTTCCGCCGACAATGTAGCCCCGGCGGGGATCAGGCGGTCCCGCAGCCTGGCGGCGTGCTCGTGCAGATCCTCGATTCGCGCGTCGCCGCGATCGAGTTCCTCCAGCCGTGCACGCGCCGTCTCACCGTAAGCGATGACGTCAGCCGGAGTGTCACCGTACTTTCGGATCAGCGCCTCGATCTGGTTGAGGCGATCGTCGATCTGCCGTAGACGCGCCGGGTCGGCCTCCACGTTCTCGGCGTACGACTGAAACGACAGCGAGAGGTCTGATGCCAACTCCTGCAGTTGCGCAGCCTGTTCGGCCAACGGTCGCAGGCTCGGATCCAGAGTTGCCATTTCGTCTGCCGCCTGGCGGGTCGATCCGAAAATGTCGGGCACTGGATCCAGAGTCTCGCCCTGCAGTTGGGCAGCGGCTTGACTAGCGAGACCCTGCAAGCGCTCCGCATTAGCTAACAGCAGCCGCTCAGCCCGCAGTCGCTCATCCTCACCCTCCGTAAGTCCCGCCGAGTCAATCTCGTCGACTTGAAACGTCAGCAGATCAATCTCGCGCGCGGTCTCCCTGGCGTTGCGCTGAAGCTCATCCGCTTCGCGACAAGTGGCCCGCAGTTCGCGCGCCAGGACGGCTACTGCGGTGCGTTGCGGCGTCAGTCCGGCAAAGCGGTCCAGGTACTCGAGCTGCTGCGAACGACGAAACAGCGACTGGTGTTCGCTCGGCCCGTGTACGTCAACCAACGTGCGGCCCAACTCAGCCAGAGCGCGTACCGGGACGGCGCGCCCGTTGATTCGCGCAGTCGATCGACCGGCGCCGCGGACTTCGCGCGACACAATTAACGACTCGTCAACGTCGACGCCGTAGGAGTCCAAGACTGCAACGGCCTGATCCGGCGTCGTGTCGAAAACGGCTTCTATAAATGCGCTGGGAGCACCCGAGCGGACATCGGCCGGATGAGCTCGACGCCCCAGTACAAGCGCCAGCGCGTCGATCAGGATTGACTTTCCGGCGCCCGTCTCCCCGGTCAATACGTTCAATCGGGGCTCCAGCGCCACATCCACCGCATCGATGAGCGCGAAGTCCCGAACGCTGACGTGCCTGAGCACGGGCGCCTAACCGGACCCGTGAATCGGACGCGGCATCTCTCGCGGAACACGCCAGCGCATTTTCTCGGCCAGCGTGGCGTAGAAGTAGTCGCTCTCACGAAACCTCGCAAAGCGGGCCAGGTGTTCCGACGCTCGGCAGACCACGCGGTCGCCAGAGGCCAGCAATTGGTCGGTCTGGCCGTCGATTGAGAGCGTCGCCTCGTGGGTCGTATGCGTCGTCAATTCGACTCGCTCGTCATGACCGACAACGATTGCGTTCGCGGGCGTAAGGAATGGAACCAGCGGGGTCATCACCAGGTCGCGCACTTCCGGGTGCAGCACTGGACCGCCGGCGGCCTGCACGTATCCGGTGGTACCCGTCGGGGTGGCCACGATCACGCCGTCGGAGGTGTAGGTCGTGAGCACCACGCCGTTGATGCGCACCTCCACCTCGACCACTCGAGCCATTCGGCCCCGACCAACCACCACATCGCCTGCGGCCAGGCCCGATCCGACGACGCTGTTCGCGCTGTGGTGTGTCCATTCGATCAGGATCCGTTCCTCAAGCCAGTAGCCACCGTCCAAGACTTCATCCAGGCGCGCGTCGAATTCGTCGGGCGTGAATTCGGTCAGGAACCCAAGGCGCCCGTAGTTGACGCCGATGCAAGTCGCCTTGTGCGGCGCCGCCGCGCGCGCGGCCCGAAGCAGCGTGCCGTCGCCCCCGAACGTAACCACGAGATCGGCGCCCGCCAGATCTTCCGGTCGCTCGGTGATCTCCCACGACGACACGCACCAGGCATTCAGACTTCGACACTGGAGCCGTTGCTGGGTACGCTGCGCATGGGCGACGGATGCGGCAATGCGCGGCTGAAACAGCAAGGCAACCCGCATCAGCCACTCGCTACATCACCATCGCCCTTATGATAGTCGCTACGTAGCGTCGGCCACGGCGGCCGCAGTAACACGAAGGTCTCTCGGTTGCCATCGCCTCCTGAAAGCGCGCTGGCCACCGATCCGGCAACGCAAATGCCCTGACGCGTCGCCCAGGCAAGGAAATCGTGAAAGACGCCGTTCCGTACCCGCGCATCCTTAATCACGCCGTCACGAGGCACGTGCTGTCCCGGTAGCTCGAACTGCGGCTTGAGCAGGATCAGGGCCCATCGGGCGTGCGGTGCCGCGGTTAGCACGGCGGGCAGCACGTCCCGCAGGCGAACGAAGGAGACGTCAACCACCACAACTTCGGGCGACCGGTCAAGCCGTGGCAGGGCACGGGCGTCCGTGCGCTCAAGCAGGCAGACTCTGGAGTCAGCCCTCAGGCTCGGCGCAAGCTGACCTCTCCCCACGTCCACCGCCGTTATGTGCTGCGCGCCTGCTTGCAGAAGGCAGTCGGTGAACCCGCCAGTCGACGCTCCAACGTCCAGGGCAATGGCCCCGTCCACCGCAAGCCCAAAATGCTCAAGGGCCGCCGCCAGCTTTCGTCCGCCACGGCCGACATAACCGACCTCGTGCCCGCGCAATTCGATCTGTGCACTGACGTCAGCGCGCCGGCCCGGCCGCGTTTCAACCAGTCCGGCGATTATCACCAAACCGTCCTTGACCAGTTGACGGGCTGAACTGCGGCTACGCGCCAGACCGCGGCGCACCAGCAAGTGGTCAAGACGACGGCGGCGATCAGCGGATTGATCGCCCACGTCAGTCGGTCAGCGTGCCCTTTGTGCTGGGCACGGCGCCGGCCCGGCGCGGATCCAGCGCCGTTGCCTGGTCCAGGGCCCGCGCCAGGGCTTTGAAGATGGCCTCGGCCTTGTGGTGGTCGTCTTCACCGGCCAGCACGCGGACGTGGATCGCCGCCCCCAGGTGCCGGGCCAGCGACCCGATGATGTGCGGCAACAGGCTGGTCTCCAGACCGCCAATCCGGTCCTGCTTGAATTCGCCATTGAAGGCCGCGAAGTCGCGTCCTGCCAGATCCACCGCTACGTGCGCCAGCGCCTCGTCCATTGGCACGGTGGCGTCGCCCATGCGCTGAATGCCTTGCCGGTCGCCCAGAGCGTCGCTGAACGCTCGGCCCAGCACGATCGCCACGTCTTCGGCAGTGTGATGCGCGTCAATGTGAAGGTCGCCCGTGGCGTTCACCTCGATGTTGAACAGGCCATGCCGTGCGAGCTGAGCCAGCATGTGATCCAGAAACCCAATGCCCGTGGCGCCGTGAAAGTCGCCGTTGCCGTCAATCGCGACCGTAGCGTCAACTTCAGTCTCGGACGTGGTTCGCGTGACGCTGGCGCGTCGGTCAGCCATGGAAATCTCGCCTCGACGGGAATCGCGGCATTGTAGTCAGGACGAAGCCCGGCGTTCGGCCGCTCGTGCGTGGCCGTCCAGTCCCTCGGCCCGGGCGAGGCGCGCAGCCGCCGGAGCCAACGACGCCGCCCGGTCTGCCGACAAGCGCACGACGGAGACTGTCTTCAGGAACGAACGCACACCCACGGGGGAAGCGAAGCGGGCCGTTCCGCCCGTTGGCATGATGTGGCTCGGCCCCGCCAAGTAGTCGCCCAGCACCTCGGGCGAGGCGCTGCCCAGGAACACGCCGCCCGCGTGCCGCACCTGCGGCAACAACGCTTCCGGGTCGTCCACCAGCAGGCACAAGTGTTCCGGCGCGTAGGCGTTGGATAATTCGACGGCCTCCACCAGATCGTCCACCACCCCCACCCCGCCGCGCCGCTCGAAACTGTCCCACGCCACCTCCGCGCGCGGCAGCGTGGCCAGTTGCGCCGCAACTTCCTGCGCCACCTCGGCGGCCAAGACCGAGTCGGTCGTCAGAGCAACCGGACTGGCCGGTCCCCCGTGCTCGGCCTGCGCAATCAAGTCGGCGGCCACTTCCGCGGCGTCGGCCGAAGCGTCCGCAATCACCAGCGTCTCGGTTGGCCCCGGCAGCAGGTCGACGCCAACCACCCCGTAGAGCGCCCGCGTCGCCAGCATGACCCACGCATTCCCGGGTGCCACCACCACATCGCAGCGCGGCACGCTCTGCGTCCCCAGCGCCAGCGCCGCGATGGCCTGCGCGCCGCCCAATCCAAAAACACGATCCACGCCGGCCACTTCAGCCGCCGCGGCCAGGGCCGGTGCTATGCCCGCTGATCTCACCGGCGTCGTTACGACGATTTCGTCCACGCGCGCCACGCGCGCCGGTACTGCGGACATCAACAGGCTGGAAACCAGCGGCGCCGCCTGTCCCGGTACGTGCAAACCCGCCCGTTCGACCGGAATCCACCGCTGCCCGACACCCAGCTCAGGCATGTCGAATCCGCTGGGCATTTCTCGCTCGTGATAGGCACGAATCCGCTCCGCCGCGAGTTCAATGTCCGCACGCAGCGCCGAATCGACCTGGCGCCCGGCCTCCGCCAACTCCTCCCGTTCAATCTCGAACGCTGGCCCGACGTGGTCGCCCAGCGCCCCGGCAATACGACGCACTGCGACGTCGCCCTCGTCCCGAACTTCCTGAATCACACGTTCGACGAAGGCAACGGGCGTCAGCGTCTCGCCAAACACTCGAGAGGCAGCCCGCACTGCCGACTGGTCGATCGTGACCAGATCCGGCGATCGCGCCAACAGCGTGCGCCGAACCTCGTCGCTCCCGCGCACAATCCGCACCGAGTGTCCACTGGACCGGTCGGTCGAATCGGTCATATCCGTCCCCTAGGCCTGTCGCCGCGGCGTTCGGCGGTCGTGGCTGTCGATGACGATCGTCACTGGCCCATCGTTCACCAGTCCGACCTCCATCTCGGCCTGAAATTTCCCCGTCGCCACGGACACACCGCGATCCCGCAGCGCTTCCTCCAGGTCCTCGAGCAGGGAAGCCGCCCGTTCCGGCGACTCGGCCCCCACGAAACTGGGGCGCCGGCCCTTGCGTGTATCGGCAATCAGTGTGAACTGCGACACGAGCAACACCTCGCCGCCCGTATCGAGCACCGATCGATTCATCCGGTCTGCGTCGTCGGCCAGTACCCGCAGATTGGACACCTTGTCGGCCAAGTACGACACATCCGCTTCGTCGTCACCCCGTGCGACCCCCGCCAGCACGACAAACCCGGGCCCAATGGATGCATGCTCACGACCACCAATGCAGACGCAGGCCTTCGTGACACGCTGGATGACCGCCCGCATCTCCGGGCTTAGGGCTGCGCCAAGCCGGCTAGCTGGTCTTGCCGCCGGAGTCCGGGGACTTGTCGGACCCGCCTGCGGCGGCGCCCGCCTTGCTGGAGCCTTCGCTCTCGCGGCCGTTGCTCTTGGCCCCGTCGGACTTCACGGGCTTGGAATCCGACGACTCCGAGGGCTTGCCGTCGTCCTTGAATTTCTTCCGTTCGGACTCTGACCGGCTATCGGTGGCGTACCAGCCACTGCCCTTGAAAATGATCCCCGCCGGGTGAAAGACCTTCTTCAAGGTCCCGGCGCATTCCTCACAGGTCGTGAGCGGCGCATCTTGAAAGCTCCGAAAGACCTCAAACCGATGACCGCAATCCGAACACTCGTACTCGTAAGTCGGCACGAAACCACTTCTCCCGGACGTGACGAGTTGGCGCACACTGAATCGACCCGCGCCCAGCTTGAGTATACGAATGCGGACCCCAGCGCTGCCCCACCGCCAGTTTCGGACACCGCACATGCTCAGGTCATCCTGGCGTTCGACCTGGGCCGGTCTGGTGCTAGCATGACTCAACGCCTGTAACCCACTGGTCAGACCGGAGCGTGATGCGCTGTCAAGAGTGCGAGCACGAGAACACCGAAGGTGCCTGGCTTTGCATCAATTGCGGGGCCAAGTTGCCCAGGCCAGAGGATCAGGAACAGACGGCGGAGACTCCCGAGAAAGCGGCGGGTCCGGCAGCCGAACGTGATGAGCCGAGCCGCTTCGCACCGCAGATCAGCGAAAACTTGCGCCGCCTGCGCGACCGCACTGAGCGCGAACGCGCAAGCCAGCGGCCGGCCCGACAGCCCACGCCAGGCGCCAGCGGGAGTTTTCTCGGCATCCCCATCTTGGTCTGGGGTCTGATCATTTTTCTCTTTGTCGCTTTCGTCTACGCAATGTCCGCGCTGCAATGAACCGGACGGCCGGTCGGGCGCGCCCGTACCGGCCAGGAGCGAGCTTCAGCCTGCATAGCCCGGACATGACCGCACCGCAATCTGCGCGGTGGCCGCACACCTGCCTTGAAGTACAGCTTCGAAGTGCGTCTGAGTCAGTGCCTGCCGCCGTCTGGGCACCCCGTCGCCGCGCATCTGGGCGGCTGTGAAGACGGGCAACGCGCTCGCCGAGCGCCTGCGGCGGCAGGCTTTATCCCAAGGACCCCTGCCATTCAGCGTCTTTATGGAACACGCCCTGTTCGACAACTGCGACGGCTTCTATTCGCGCCACGCAGCACCGTACACGGACTACTTCACCAGCGTCAGCGTGCATCCATCCCTGTTCGGCCAGTTGCTGGCCACACATCTGAACGACGTCTGGCGGACCCTCGGTCGGCCCGATCCGTTCCGTGTTGTTGAGCTGGGTGCGGCCGACGGTTGCCTGGCGCGCCAGATCCGGGGCGCGGCCCCCGCATTCCCCTGGGCGGAAACGCTCGAATACGTCGGTGTGGAGCGCACTCCGGCCCCTCAAACCGCGGATGCCCTGGACGCCCGCTACGCCTCCATTGCCGAAGTACCGCCGGCCGGCGCCACGGCCGTCATCTCGAACGAGTTCATTGACGCCCTACCCGTTCGTCTGGCCCGTCGTACGTCTGACGGTTGGGTCGAGGAATGCGTGACCTTTGACGGCGATTCGGCGGTGTTCACGGATCGGCCCGCGCCCGAGGAGATCCACGCCTACGCCCATCGATACGCATCTACAACGCCCCACGGCGGTCGCATTGAAATCCGTCAAGGCGTGGACGCCATCTACCGACACGCCGCCCGGCTGTCGTCGCGGGTGGCCATGACCAGCATCGACTACGGCGGGAGCAGCTCGGACGTTCACTCGGTGCGTCTGGCCGGCGGTACGCTGCTCGCCTATCGCCGACATCGGGCCTCCGACGACGTCCTAACCAACCCGGGTCAAGCCGACCTGACCGCCCACGTAAACTTCACGCAGTTGATCGATGCGGGCCGAAGCCACGGATTCACCCGGCATCGACAGGGCCAGCAGGCCGACTTTCTGGCCGCCCTGGGTGTCGGCGATCACCTCGTGCGTTTCCAGGAGCGTCCGGAGGCCACGCTGGCAACCTATCGAGCCGAGCGCGAATCTGTATTTCAACTCGTCTCACCAACCGACCTCGGACGCTTCCGGGTGCTGACCCAGGGAAAGGGAGTAGACCTGGACCAGATCCGCGGCCTCGGCAAGACCGCTGACTGACCACGACACGCGGCCACGAAGGAGCACGACCTGATGCAGACGCGAATCGAGAAAGACCCGCTGGGCGAGCTTGAAGTCCCGGAATCCGCCCTCTACGGCGTGCAGACGCAGCGCGCCGTCGAGAACTTCCCAATCAGCGGGCTGCCGCCGCACCACGCATTCGTGTGGGCCACGGTTCTGATCAAGAAGGCCGCAGCCGTGGCCCACAAGCAGACGGGCCGTCTCGACGGCGACCTGGCGGACGCCATCGTCCGCGCCGCCGACGAGGTGCTGGACGGACAACACGCCGACCAGTTTGTGGTCGATGTCTTCCAGGCCGGCGCCGGCACGTCGCACAACATGAACGCCAACGAACTGCTGGCCAATCGCGCCAACGAGCTACTCGGCCAGCCGCGCGGCAGCTACGACCCGATTCACCCTAACGACCACGTCAACATGGCGCAGTCCACCAACGACGTGATCCCCACCGCGATCGCCCTCGCTGCGCTGAAGCTTCTCCCTGACCTCTACGCCTCGCTCGACATCCTGGCCGAGAGCCTGCAAGCCAAAGCCACGGCGTGGGACGGCATCGTCAAGTCGGGCCGGACCCACCTGCAGGACGCCACGCCCGTGCGCCTCGGCCAGGAATTCGGCGCCTATGCGGAAGCCGTGCGCCGCAACGCCGAGGCTATCCGCGAAGCTGCCGACGCCAGCCTCGAACTAAGCCTGGGCGGCACCGCCGTCGGTAGCGGGCTAAACGCTGAACCTGCCTATCAGGCACAGGTCGTTGAGGTCATCGCCGACCTGACCGGAATCCAGGTTCGACAGTCCACCGACTACTTTTACGCCATGCAGAGCATGGGTCGTTTCGCCCAACTGTCGGGAGCCCTGCGCACGCTGGCGCTAGACCTGAACCGGATCGCCAACGACTTCCGCCTGCTCGGATCAGGACCGCGCACCGGCATCTCCGAACTGCGCATGCCGCCCGTGCAGCCGGGCTCCTCGATCATGCCCGGCAAGATCAACCCGGTCATGGCCGAGTGCCTCAACATGATTTGCTTCCAGGTGCAGGGCAACGACCTGGCCATTGCCTCGGCGGTTACGGCCGGGCAACTGGAACTGAACGTGATGATGCCCCTGATCGCGCAAAACCTGTGCCAGTCAATCGAGATCCTGGCCACGGGATCGCTGGCCTTCGCTCGCAAGGGCGTAGACGGCCTGGAAACCGACGACGAGATGCTGCGTTACTGGCTGGAACGCAACACCATGCTGGCCACTGCGCTGGCTCCCAAGATCGGCTATGCCGCAGCCGCCGAAATCGCCAAGCAGGCCGTTGCCACGGGCGAGACCATCCCAGTCGTGGCGGCACGCCTGACCGATCTGTCAGCGGATGAACTCGCCGAAGCTCTGGACCCAGCCCCCATGACTGAGCCCGGCGTGCGGGCCGGCGGCGGCGGAGGCGGCTAGCCGGCCGCGTCATTCGACCAAGGGTGAAAGTGATGCACCGCCCATGAGCGCAGAGGCCCCCGCTGTGTCAGTGCGGTCGCTGACTAGAGTCTTCGAACCGAAGGTGCGCCGTGGCCTGCGTGGACTCCTGCCCCGCTTCCGGGCCGAGCCCGCTGAGCCCAAGCGCATCGTCGCCGTCAACGACCTGAACCTGGACATTGCCCCCGGCCACTGCTTCGGCCTCCTGGGTCCCAACGGCGCGGGCAAAACCACGACCGTCAAGATGCTGGCAACCCTGCTGGAACCTACCTCGGGCAGCGCCTCGGTCGCCGGGTTCGATGTCGTCCAATCGTCGCGCCAGGTACGCCGCAATCTAGGCGTCCTCTTCGCCGGCGAACGCGGTATGTACTGGCGGCTGTCCGGCCGCGAAAACCTCGAACTCTTCGGCACGTTGTCCTTCATGCCCAAGCAGCAAATAAATAAGCGCATTGAGGCAGCCGCTGAACAATTCGGCCTGCAGGATCGAATGGACGACCTTGTGGAGACCTACAGCACAGGCATGAAACAGCGCCTCAACCTCGCCCGCGCCACCCTCCACGAGCCACCGGTGCTGCTGCTCGATGAGCCGACCGCCGCGCTGGATCCCGTCGCCGCCCGCGAGGCCCGCCACCTCATTCGGCAGATCGCCGAAGCGGGCACCGCCATCCTGCTCACCACCCACAACCTCTACGAGGCCGAGCAGATCTGCGACCGCGTCGGGATCATCCAGAGCGGCACGCTGGTTGCCGAAGGCCGCCCTACCGACCTCATCCGACAGGCCGGCGAAATGCCGCGCCTTGATCTCCTCCTGCGAGGCGACTTGGCCACGGCCAAGGCAACGATCGGAGCCGATGGCATCTGGTGGGGCGACGTGAACCGAGACGGCGAATTCGCAGTAGCCGCACGTGCGCCCGAGGGCTGGCGCAGCAGCGATGCGCTTACCACCGCACTCGTGGCGCGCGGCATCGTGGTCGAAGAAGCCCGCCTCCGCGAGCCCGACCTGGAAGACGCCTACATCGCCATCACCGGCTCACGCATCGAGCGGCCCTTTATTGAACGCTAGCGTCGCGCAGGTACGCGGCGAGTTCTGGGCCTTTCTCGCCCTCGCTCGTAAAGGCTGGAAAGTCGACCGACGACAACCCTTGTTCATGACGTCGGGCCTGATCGGAACGTTTCAATGGGTGCTGCCAATCGTGCTTGCCACGATCGCCTTGGCGGGGCCAAACGAGGCGGGCCTCCGTCGCTTTGCGGACGCCACCGGCACCGACGCCTACCTCACCTACTCGATCATCGGCGCAATCGCCTTTCTGTGGGCTGGCTGGATGCTCTCGGCGCTTTCCTTCAATCTGCGTCTCGACAGGAACCTGGGCACGCTGCCGACCCTTTGGGCATCGGCTGCGGCACGCGCGGTACTGACCTGTGGCGGAGCGCTGGGACGCACGGTGGCGCCAGCCGCTATGGCCACCGCGGCGTTCGGCATTGCCTGGGCGCTCTTCAGGTTCCCGCTGGCGCCCAACATCGGCCCGACGCTGCTCGTGCTGCTGTGCGGCGGATTGGCGATGGTTGGGCTCGCGCTTCCATTGGCGGCCGTCACCCTCAGATACCGCGAGGCCCACTACCTCGTGTCCTTGTTCGTGGTGGGAACCGGAATCCTGGCCGGCATCGCCTATCCGGTAGACCTGCTTCCCGATTGGGCACAGTGGCTGTCCAGACTTCTGTCGCCAACCTGGCTGATCCACGGGCTGCGCGCGGCGCTGATCTTCAGCGACATCCCTGACGCCATGCGTTCGTGTGGCGTCTTGCTGGTCTTGGCCGTTGTTTATGGCGCCGCCGGACTCGTCCTGTTGCAAGTCATGGATTCGGCGGCTCGCGCCAAGGGCGAATTGGAGTGGATGTAGGTGACGCGCGTCGGCGTTGAGGCGATGTGGGCGGCAAGGGCCATCCTCGCCCATGCGCGTGCCCAGTGGCTGGAGACCTCGCGCTTCAAGGCGCTGTGGGTGTATGAGGCTGGCTGGGCGTTTCTCTTCTTCGTGCCTCTGGCGCTTACCGGCATGGCCTTCGGCGATGCCGGCTTTGAGAACAGTGGGGGCGGCCAGAGCTTCCTGGCCTTTGCGGTCACGGGCTTTGTCGCGCTCAACGTTGCCACGGCCGCCTTGTGGCGCGGCGTTGTGTTCCTGGAGAAGTCCAACCAGACCGGAACACTCGCGCATCTCTGGGCGGCCGAGGCCCCCCGCTGGACGGCGCTGACTGGCGCCACAGTCGTCGACGTTGGCATTGCAGCGCTTCGAGGGCTGCTGATCCTGGTGATTGCCAGCGTGCTCTTTGAGGGCGCGGCGTTTGCCGTCACCCTACCGACGGTCCTGGCCCTCCTGATCGCCTTAGTCGCATTCTGGGGTCTTGGACTCGCACTCGCGGGCGTCGGCCTGGTGGCCCGCCAGGCGCGCTTTCCCGAGATTCTGGGTGCACTCGCCATGGTCATGGCGGGCGGCACTTACCCGATTGGCATCCTCCCCTGGAGCGTGCGCTGGATCAGCTATGCCAATCCCTACACCTACGTCGTTGACCTCGTGCGCTCAACGACCATTGGCACCCCTCCCCTGCTCGCGATCGAACTCGAATTCCTCATCGTGAGCGCCATCGCAATTGCTTGCGTCCTCGGCGGCAGCCGGATCCTCGTCGCTTGTGAGCGCGTTGCAGTCCAACGCGGCCTGGTCGGCCTCCACGCGTAGACCCCAACGCATCCGCAGGTCTCCGCCCGAGCACTCCGCCCGACATCGCGCCGACGAACGCATCCAGCGCTGCGGCCGGTAAGCACGGCGGCTTCTAGTGCTCAAGCTGACCTGGGCTGAGGCCGCTAACCTACGTGGCCAAGCTACTTGGGCAAATCGGGCCGCACCGCACGTGATCCCATATCCCACCGCCCGGTCGCAACTTAGGCTCCCATGCGTTTTCCTGTTCTCGATCAGGCGGGGCCTGCACACGCCTCGGCCATCGTGGCGACAGAGGAATCGTGATCGCACGAGGCAAGCTGTTCGGGACTGATCTGGGAGATGCACGTCTGGCGATGGTGAAATCACCGACTGAGAAACTCCGTGCTGAACGCTAGCGCCAAGGAAATCCGCCGCGAGCTCTGGGCCCTGGTCAGACTCACTCGCAAGGGCTCGACGATTGAACGCCGTCAGCCGTATTTCGCGACGGCCAGCGTCCTATTAACCGTGGAGTGGGTGCTGCCAGTGGTACTGGCCACGATCGCGCTGGCCGGCCCAAATGCCACGGGACTCGAGAACTTTGTCAACTTGGCCGGAACTGACAATTACCTAGCCTTCACTGTTATCGGCGCAACGACGTTTCTGTGGATCGGCTGGATCACGACCGTACTCGCGAGCGACCTCCGACTGGAACGGAATCTGGGCACGCTGCCCACCATCTGGGCCAGCGCCACATCGCGCCTCGTACTCATCAGCGGTGGACCGATCGGACGCACGCTTTGGCCGTCCGTCGTGGCAGTTGGCGCATTTGCGATTGCGTGGGCATTTCTCAGGTTTCCCCTGGAGCCAAACATCGGACCAGGCGCGGCTGCAATGGTCTGCGGTCTATTGGCGAGCGTTGGAATCGCCTTTGCCTGGGCCGCAATTGTCTTGAGATATCGGGAGGGCCACTTTCTCGAGCAGCTCTTTCTTACGGGGTCCGGAATCCTCGCCGGGATTGCCTATCCGGTAGAAGTACTTCCGGCCTGGGGCCAATGGATAGGCAATGTCTTTCCGGCAACCTGGATGCTTCGTGGTCTTCGTGCCGCGTTCATCTTCGGCGAATTGGACGACGTGCGAAACGCCTGCGTCGTCCTGCTTGGAATGGCGCTGGCCTACGGTGCCATCGGACTCGGGCTGTTGCGCGTGATGGATGCGGCGGCTCGTGCCAAAGGTGAACTCGAGTGGGTCTAAGTGACTGACATCCGCTTTGAAGCGGTCTCACTTGTACGGATCGCCTTTGCCTTCGCTCGAGTCGAGTGGCTGGAGACGGCGCGCTTCAAGGCCATGTGGATCTTTCAGTTTGGCTGGGCATTCCTATTCTTCCTGCCCCTCGCACTCACGGGCATCGCCTACGGCAACGACGGATTTGAGGCAAGTGGAGGTGGCCAGAGCTTCCTGGCATTCGCCGTGATCGGCTACGTCACGCTCGGTGTAGCGACCTCCGCCCTTTGGCACGGCTGGGAATCTCTGGTGCGCTCCAATCAGCGGGGAACACTGCCCCATGTGTGGACCGCCGAGGCCCCTCGTTGGGCCGCGCTGATCGGCGTAACGCTGGTCAACCTTGGCATTGCGGGTTTCCGAAGTGTGCTCGTACTTGTGATCGCAAGCGTCGTGATGGGAGGCGCCGCCTACATCGTTACGGGGCCGGCGGTTCTGTCGGTGCTGATCGCGTTGGTCGCCTTCTGGGGCATGGGGCTCGCATTCGCAGGTCTGGGTCTCGTCGCCCGCGGCGCACGCCTCCCGGAGGTGCTTGTTGGGCTCGCGATTGTCCTGGCTGGCTCCAGCTATCCAATTGGCATCCTGCCCTGGAGCGTCCGTTGGATCACCTACATCAATCCGTTCACGTACGTCATCGATCTGCTGCGTGCCACCACGATTGGAACGACACCGCTCTTTGCGATCGAGCTCGAGTTCCTCATCGTCGGCGCCATCGCCCTCGCAAGTGTTGTTGGTGGAGCCTGGGCCTACGCCAGGTGCGAGCGCATTGCCATCCAACGCGGCCTTGTCGGACTTCACGCTTAGAACACTCCTGGCGCGCCTGCGATTCCACCGGGCGTTTTCACAGTGACCGTCCGGCTTCGTAGGATGTAGCTCTGACGGTCGCGCGCGGCTGCCAGGGCGGGGCTTCAAGTAGCGCAGCGGCCAATTGGGCGCCCTGGAGGCCGCATTGCAATCGCGCGCACGGCAGATTGACTTCTTCGCGTCGCTGGACGCCGAGGAAGAGATCGAGCGGCCCCGCCATTATCCGCGGCTGGTGCGGTTCCTCCTTGAAGAAAAACTGCAATGCGCGCTGGACCTTCTCGGGCGGATCAGGTCAACCAACGCTCTCTGCGTCTGCGGCGGATCGGGCATGGATGCCGAGTGGCTGGCCCAACGTGGAATCCGCCCGACGATCCTTGACCTATCGCCTGAAGCTCTGACAAGGGCTCGCATCCGCGCCCGCCGGCATGGCTTTGAGGTGATCCTGGTTCGAGGCGACGCTGCCAGGCTTCCGTTCGTCGACCAGTGTTTCGGCATGGCACTCGTCCATGACGGGTTGCATCACCTGGGTGCCCCGTACCGAGCTCTGGATGAGATGGCGCGTGTCGCTCGCCACGAGTTGGTTGTGATGGAACCAGCGCGCGCGGCTCTGACCCGGCTGGCCGTGGCTCTTGGCCTCGCTGCTGAAGTCGAGCCGGCCGGCAACGTGGTCCGCCGGCTGGACGCCGCCAACGCTCGTGCGCGTGTACGAGCAAGTGGCTGGCGACACGTTAGATCGGCTCGCGACTTTGTTTACTACCAACGTTGGACGTTTCCGATCTACCGATTAGCTGATCGCGATGTCCTCTTTCGGGTGTCTGTCCTCGCGTACCGATTGCTGCACCTTTCGGTTGGCCGCTGGGGCAACTCGCTGAAGGTCGTGGCACGGCGCTAGGCCGGGCAGCTATGCGTGTCGTCGTTATCGGCATTAACTACCCACCCGAAGTTGCCGGCATCGCGCCCCATACCGCCGCGCTCTGTCGGTATCTCGCCGCCCGCGGCCATGCCGTGCACATGCTGACCGCCAGACCTCACTATCCAGCCTGGCGGGTGTTCGCCGGCTTCCGCAAATGCCGACTCATACGCGACGTGCAGGACGGCGTCCCCGTAATCCGCGTGCCGTCCTACGTCCCGCGCGACCCCAGCTCGCTCTTCCGTCGGCTTCTCTACGACGGATCGTTTGCCCTGGGCGCCGGTCTTAGCGCCCTCATGCTGCCGCGTGCTGACGTGTACCTCTACGTCGGCGCGCAGCCAGCCGTCGCGCTGGCAACAGCCCTGGTGGCTCTAATCCGTCGTCGACCCTGGGCCGCAAAGGTCGCCGACCTTGCCGTCAATGCCGGCGCCGCCGTGGGAATCATCCGGCAGCCCGTGCTGGTGCGCCTCCTGCGATTCGTCGAGTACGTCGCCTACAAGCGCGCGAACGCGGTATTCGTCCTTACCGAAGGTTTTGCTAGGGAACTGTCCCGGCACCGGCTTCCCCGCGCCAGGTTGCACATCGTGCCGGACTCCGAGGATCTGAGCACTCTTGCGCCGACCACGAATCGATCGGACACGCGGCAGCGGCACGGCCTCCAACTCGGTCGACCGCTCATCACGCACATCGGCAGTATCGGACGTAAGCAAGGTCTACAGGTCGCCGTGCAGGCGGCCAGTGACGATCAGACAGGCGCCTGCTGGGTCTTCGTGGGCGACGGTCCCGAACAGCCAACACTCCAGCGCTCCGCGCCCGCCGATGGCACATCCTTCCTCCCATTCCTCACGCGGCCACGGCTGGCCGACCTCCTGGCCGCCTCGGACCTTGCCCTGCTGACGCAACGGCGCCGCGTGGTCGAGTCGGTTATCCCCTCCAAGCTCATCACCTACATGGCCGCCGGCCTACCCGTCGTCGCGTCCGCATACGTCGAGAGTGAGGCCGCACGGCTCATCCGCAGGGCTGGATGCGGCCTCGTCGTTGAACCCGAATCGCCCGACGCGCTTCGTGGCGCCGTGACTGAACTTCTGGCCGACCCTGCGCGGCGTAAACAGCTGGCCGCTGCGGGTCGCGCGTTCGCCGAGCGCGAATTCGATCGTGCGACTGTAGTTGCCCGGCAGGCATCGATTCTCGAGTCGCTGGCCCGCCGGCCCAGTCGATCAGAGCGCCAAACGTGAAGGTCCGGGATTGCCATCCTGAGGACATTGCGGAGGCTCTTTCCGGCCGTCCAGTGCTCGTCACCGGCGGCGCCTCGTTCATCGGCTCGCATCTGGTCGATGCCCTTGTCTCGCTTGGCGCCCGAGTTCGAGTCATCGACGACCTCAGCAGCGGCAACTTCACGAACGTTCACCACCATGTCGACTCGGGCGCCATCGAGTTCGCGCGGGCTGATCTTCTCGATCCAACGGTTGCCGCGGAGTCCGTTGCCGGCATCCACACCGTTTTCCATCTGGCCGCCGATCACGGCGGACGTGGATACGTCGACCTTCACCAGGCCGATTGCGCAACGAATCTCGTCCTCGACGGCGTCGTATTCCGGGCATGCCGTCTCGTCGGAGTCGACAAGGTCGTTTACGCGTCGTCCGGCTGCGTCTACCCGAACTATCTGCAGACGGATTCCGACCAGGTCATGTACCTGGCCGAGGACCAGGTCGGCCCGCCCTACGACGCCGACAACATGTACGGCTGGGCCAAGCTCATGGGCGAACTCAGCCTTCGCGCCTACTACCAGGACTACGGTCTGAAGTCGGTGAGTTGCCGCTACTTCACCGTCTACGGACCCCGCGGCCACGAAAACCACGCCGTCATGGCCATGATCGCGCGGGCCTTCACCCTCCAGGATCCGCTTGAGGTTTGGGGCTCGGGCCGTCAGGTGCGCAACTGGACCTTCGTGAGCGACATCGTCGACGGAACTCTGCGAGCCGCTGCCCGTATCGACGACGCCCGCGCCGTCAACCTGGGCACCCGCGAACGCCTTCGGGTCATCGACGCCGTGAACCTGGTGATGGACGCGACGGGGCACCGGCCCGAAATTCGCCTGCGTCCCGACATGCCCACAGGGCCTATGAACCGGGTCGCGGACCCTTCGCTAGCCGGCCGACTGCTGGGATGGACGCCCCGCGTGCGCTTCGCCGATGGACTTCGCAGGACCATCGACTGGTACGCGCGGACCCAGCGCCGGGACGAGGTCGCTGACCGTCTGGCGCACCGCCTCACGGAGCGTTAGCCACGCCGAGGGGTGAGAGCCAAGTGTGCCAACGGAAGTCTCCCAAGGAATTGATGGCGTCAGGCCTTCAAATTGCGGGACCAGTAATTCTCATCGGCTCGGCGCCGGCGATCTGGTTTGGTGGACTCCCTGGAGGAATCGCCCTTGCGCTCTTTCCACTGATTCTGGCCGGGCGGCGCCTGCTCCGACTGCCCATGGCACTCCCAGGAACCGGCGGTCTCCTGATGGCCTGCGCCCTCTGGGCCGGGGTCACGTCTGTGGCAGTCAGGGACTGGAGCGCCGCCTCTCCAAAGCTCTTCGGTGTGCTACTCGGCTTAGCGCTCGTGTACGTCATCACTGCGGATCCGGTCACCAAAGCTTGGCTGCGACTCTTTTGGATCGGCCTGGCCGTTGGCACGTCGGCCCTGGTCGCTCTTACCGCGCTGTTTCTGACCGAATGGCCGAGAGACAAACTCCTGCCCTTCGACGGACTCTACGCCGTCCTTCCGGCGGGTCCACGAGTGGTGGACCACGGCGGCCGGCTAGGCGGAATCGGGCCCAATCAGATTGGCGGCTTGCTGGCCCTCGTCTTGCCACTGAGTTTCGCGCTCTCGTTGGATAGCGCTGGATCCAGCCGATCCGTGCGTGCCGTCGCAGCCCTTGCCCTGGCGTTCGCGCTCGTGGTGCTGCTGCTCACGCAGTCACGCAGCGCCTACGTCGGCGCATTGGTTGGCTTGGCGCTGGTCGGCCTGTGGCGGGTCAATCGATCAGCGTGGCTTCGAAACCGTTCAACGAGCTGGGTTGTGCTGAACGCGGCGTTCGGCTTGGCCCTCGTGCTTCTGGTTGCGGCCATTGCTGGCACGTGGTTGGCGCCGCTCGACTCCACGGCCGATACGCTCACCGGGCGACTTCGCATCTGGTCCGCCAGCCTGATCCTGATCGGAGACTACCTTGTGTCCGGTGTGGGGCCAGGCCAGTTTCCGCTAGTCCTCAAGGCCGCGTTCCCCGAACTCGCCGACTCGGTGGCGCCGCACATTCCCCACGCTCACAATCTGGTCCTTCAGGCCCTGCTGGACCTCGGCCTTCCTGGGAGTCTCGCTCTCGGTACGCTGATCGCGCTCGCCGTACGTGGTCTGATTGCCACCGCACGCGAATTCACCGACCCATCGGTACAGCTGCTCTGTGTCGGTCTCGGTGGCTCGATCGTGGCCCTCTTCATATTCGGACTGACGGACGCGATCGCACCCGGAGCGCGCGGCGGACTGTCGTTCTGGCTCGTTCTGGGCCTTGCACTGGCCTGCGGCCGTCTATCGAGGCAAGCGCCGGCCGCCACATGAAGCGTCGTGACCTGCTTGCGCTTGGAGCACTAGTCGGCTGTCCGATAGCTACGTACGCGGGCTATCCGACGCTTGTCTGGGTGGCAGCGGTCCTGCGGCCGCGGCCATACGCCACTCGTCCGAACTTTGAACCGTCAGTCGCCGTGGTAATCGCCGCGCACAACGAGGCGGCGCTGATTGGTGCGAAAGTTCGCAATGTCATGGAACTGGATTATCCGTCCAGGCAGATCTCGGTTGTCGTCGTCTGTGATGGGTGCAGTGACGAGACGGCCAACATGGCCCGCGCGGCGGGAGACTCCCGACTGATCGTCATCGAACTACCCCGTCAAAGGGGAAAGCTGGCCGCCATTCGAGCAGCGATCGCGCATGTCCGTAGCGAATACATCGCGTTTACCGATGCCAACGCCATGCTCGATGGCGACGCGCTTCGCCACCTGGTCGCGCCATTCGCTGACCCAACCGTCGTCGCAGTGTCGGGAGCCAAGCATGTCCGTGGTGGGCCGGAAGCGACCTACTGGCGATATGAACATTGGCTTCGGACCTGGGAGAGCGTCAGCGGCTCCATCGCCGGCGCCGATGGGGCGCTGTATGCAGTCCGCGCAGCCGCCATTGACGCCTCGCGCAAAGCCGGTGCGGCCGACGATTTGCTGATTTCATTGCGGGCTGCGCGGGAGGGCGGGCGTATCGTCCTTGCGCCGCGCGCTCGGACAACGGAAGCCGCGTCGCCAAGTGCTACAGGCACTTTCGCATCTCGAACGCGAACGATCTCCGGCGCGCTTTTTGCGCTGGAGAGCCTTCCGGAACTGCTTCAGCCCGGCTGCGGCGACCTTTGGTGGAAGCTCGCCGGCCACAAGCTGCTTCGCGTCGCTACCCCACCGGCGATGGTGGCCGGCGCCGTCGCGTTGGTTGGTCGAGTCTCGGCCTGGGGATCTCTGCCTCTTGCGAGGGCGGCGGGACTCGCGCTGTTGGCGGCGCTGGTGGCGATCCGTTGTCTTAGCCGGCTCGGGCGTTTGAGGGCCCTGATGCGGTACGCGGTTCTGGCCAACCTGGCGGCACTGGTGGGGCTGGCGCGCTACATCTCTCGTCGTCCGATTGACGCTTGGACACCGGCACGGGAACGCGATTCGGGGCCAACGGGATGCTCGCGGCGACTCCGGAACTGAGTCGGAGCGGGGGTGCCGCCGGCGATAGGGCCTCGCCTGGTGATGACATCAAGACCGCCGGCGGCTTCAATGCGTTGTGCCTGGTCGGCCTTGGCGGCGCGATCAACGGACGTGGGATCCAAGACGTCGTGGAGGTGGGCCTCGAAGTGATCGAGCACTTCTGCCGACTCGGCGTCGCCTGGCAGATCGCGCGTTTCGTTGGGATCGGCCATAAGGTCGAAGAGTTGGGGCGGGTCGCCAACGTGGTGAATGTACTTGTGGGTCGAGTCGCGCAGCATGTACATGGCCTCGCGGCAGCCCGAGGCGTGGTACTCGGCGAAGATCGTGCGTGCGGGCAGCGAGTCGCCCTGAACGGCGGGCCAGAGCGACATTCCCGGTAGATCGGCGTCCGTCTCGGCCAGCGGCACGCCGACACCCTCGACGATGGTCGGAAACAGGTCGACCAGCGACACGGGCTGGGGGACGACCTGGCCCCGGGCGATGTCCGGGCCGGCCATCAGGAACGGCACGGCTGAAGCGCCCTCGTACATGAGGTTCTTGCCCCACATGCCGTGGTCGCCCAGCATCTCGCCGTGGTCGCTGGTGTAGATGACTCGAGTCGACTCAGCCAGGCCGCAATCGTTCAGCGCCGCGAGAACCGCTCCGATCTGGCGATCCAGGTAGGTGCACATGGCGAGGTAGGTGGCGATGGTGCGCCGAACCAACGTCTCGTCGAGTTCCTCGTCGGGCGACTGGATGCGCTGTTCGCGGATGTAGTCGATGTGCGGGTGCCGCGGCCAGTCGGCGGAGCGGAAGTTGACGGGCAGCTCCATGTCCTGAAGCGGATACCTGGCGACATCCTCCGCAGAGGCCACGAAGGGTGAGTGGGGCAGCGTGTAGGAAACCCACAGGCACCATGGATTGTTGTGCTGTGGGGCCTCGGTTGCCAGCCAGCCGACGGCCTCGCGGGTCGTAGCGGCGTCGTAGCGCATGTACTCGGACTCGCCGACGCGCGGGTTGGCGGCGGTGTTGAGGTAATTGCGCTGGCGGGGGACGTCAGGGCGCAGCGAGCCGTAGAGGTCGCCCACGCCTTCCTTGACGTGCATGGGAATGCGTTGGTCAGGGAACCCGGTGTCGTCCTCAGGCCGCCGGAAGTGCAACTTGCCGATGGTGGTGACCGCGTGTCCCTGCTCCACAAGCCGGTGGCCCCAGCTGGGGCGCTGGCCGGTGTAGGGCGCGGCGTTGTCCCAGACGCCGAGCTCGTGGGCGTAGCGCCCGGTGGCCAGGCTGGCGCGCGACGGCACGCAGATAGGGAAGTTGCAGTAGGCCGCGTCAAACCGCACGCCGCGCTCGGCCATTGCGTCCAGATTCGGCGTGTGCGCTAGCGGATGGCCGTAGCAGCCGCCCGCGCTGCGTCGGTGCTGGTCGGACGTGATGAGCAGGAGATTCAGCGGCTCGACGCTTGGCATGAACTCGCCCTCATCGCCTTCGGGCCCAAAAAGTGATACCGCCAATGTTAGTGGCGGGCGATGCGGCGGGCGACCAGGATCAGGAGTGTGCGCCAGGCGAGGAGCATGGCGGCGAGGAGGGCGATGGAGGCGAGGGTGAAGGCCCAGGAGAAGGTGCGGTCGGTGACCCAGACGCGCAGCAGGACGGCCACGATGCCGCAGCCGACCCAAATGAGTGGGATGCGCCAGGCGGCCAGGCGCAAGCGGGTGAGTGTGGAGACACGAAAGGCGCCGAGCCAGGGCGACGCGAGCAGCCAGACGCCGGCGAAGGGTAGGCCGGTACGCCAGAAGGCCGCGATCTCGACGCTGCCGTGCTCGATGGGGGTTAGCGCGACAAACAGCACGAAGACCAGCGCGTCGCCGAGGGCGGCGAGCCTGATGAGCGTGCGGGGTCGATCGGTCATGAGATATGGGTGCAGGGATCCAGTGCGGGCAGAGCCAGGAATCCAGGTGGCCTCCCTAGCCTGTTGCTTGACAGGAGAACGCGGCAAAGTGGTACCTGGAGCGGTTCAGATTCTGGCTCCTGGTACCGGGGATGGGATTCGAACCCATACGACCGAAGTCCCGGGATTTTAAGTCCCGTGCGTCTACCGTTCCGCCACCCCGGCAGTTGGCATGCGGTTTCGGAACCGTGCGCCTCCCATGCTAGCCAGCGTATCGGCAGCCGGTTGCGTGGCTGCCACGCAGCTGGCTTGCTGACGATGCCGTGGGCGTCGGCGAGGGTCGGGGGTAGCCGGCTCTTCCTGAGGTGGCATTCCAGATCCGCTTCACGTAGGTCGCGGATTCGACGAGGTCGTTGTGGGTGCTGGTGTTGGAATCCGGGTTGACTAGGACGGCCCGCGGCGCGAGGTCGTGGCTCACATAGCGGATTGCGGTGGCCGGGTCGGAGTCGTTCCAAACGACCACGGCCTGTTCGTAGTCCCCGGTGAATCCACCGACCAGGGGGTGGAGGCGAAGGTTGACTTCGGAGTCTTTCTCCTCGGAGTCGCGGATGCGGACGTACCTGGGAAGGTCCGGTCGTGGTCCGGCTACCTGTACGACGAAAGCGCGGCGAATCGCCTTGGGCGAGATCGCCCCCGTTCCGATAGGAAACGGACCTTGTAGGCGTCCAACGCCCGGCTCGCAAGGCCATAGCGCTTCCTATGGGCTCGAAGAGCGAAGGCGGACTCGGGCGAGGCGCCAGCTTTTAGCGACGGTCCGTGGTCTTCGTCTACCCCGGAGCTAAGCGGCAGCGCTTGGGCCGCGCAACCGTGCGCGGTGCACGGAGTGCGTCGTGTGCCAGACTCCCCCGTCGGTCCGCAGTCGGAGGCCTGACCATCACTGACTCCGTCGTTGAAACGCTTGCCGGCCTGGTCGCCATCAACAGCGTCAACGCCAGCCTTGAGGGAGGCCCCGGCGAGGCCGAGCTGGCTCACCATGTGGCCGATTTGGCCCGAGCCGCCGGCGCCGACGTCGAGATGTACGAGGTCGAACCCGGCCGGCCCAACCTGCTGGCCTGGATCCGCCGCGGCAACCGCCCCACCCTCATGTTCGAATGCCACCTGGATACCGTGGGTCTGGATCCAATGCCGGACGCCCTCAACCCGCGCACCGCCAACGGCCGCCTCTACGGTCGCGGCTCCGCCGACCCCAAGGGCTGTATGGCCGCCATGCTCCACGTCCTCCACGCGGCGGCGGCGGACCCCAACTTTCCCGTGGACGTCTGCCTTGCCGGCGCCGTTGGCGAGGAGATCGTGATGATTGGCTCCCGGGTCATGGCCGAACGACGCCCCCCGGTCGATGCGGCGGTCGTGGGCGAACCGACCGAGTTGCAGATCATCACCGCCCAGAAGGGCGCCGTCCGCTGGCGAGTCCGAACCCACGGCGTCGCGGCCCACAGCGCCATGCCCGAGCAGGGCCACAACGCCATTCAGGACATGGCCATGGCGCTGCCGGCGCTTGCCCGTGGCATCGAACCTCACCTCGCCGCCCACCCCCACCCCGTACTCGGCAACGCCACCTGGAACGTCGGAACCATCCGCGGCGGCGCGGGGGTCAACGTCGTTCCCGACCTCTGTGAGATCGAACTCGACCGCCGCCTGGTCCCCGGCGACTCCTCAGCGGAAGTGCTGGAGCATGTGGACGCGGCGCTGGACGACTTGCGGTCAGGTAACCCGAAGCTCCGCGTTGACCGCGATCCACCGTTCGTCGACATCCCCCCGCTGGAGACGCCGCACGACGCGGCAGTGGTGCGCGCCGCCCAACAGGCCGTTGCCGCCGCGGGTTTGTCGCCCGATCCGCTGGGTGTCGCCTATGCCACCGACGCCGCCATGCTCTCCGGCGTCGGCGGTATTCCGTCCGTTGTCCTCGGCCCGGGCGACATCGCTCAGGCTCACACCAACGACGAATGGATCGAAATCGCCCAGCTCGAACAGGCGGTCGGTGTCTACCTGGGCGTCTGCAAGGCCTTCGGGGAAATCGCCGCCTGATGCGCCTGACCCGGCGTGTCCATCTGGTCGGTAGCGGCGCAACCGGCGCCGACCTGTCCAACCCCTACGACTGCCACGTTTACCTGGTAGACGGCGGCGGTCCGCTGGCGCTGATCGACGCCGGCGTCGGCCTCGAACCCGAACTGATCTTGGCTAACGTCCGGGCCGCCGGATTTGACCCCGCGAACATCGAGACGATTGCCCTGACCCACGCCCATGCTGATCACGGGGGCGGCTCGGGGCCTCTGCACGAACTCATCGGGGCCAACGTGCTCGCGCCAGGGCCCGCCGCGGACTGGCTCAAGCAAGCCGACGAAGAGGCCATCTCGCTTCCCCGCGCCAGGGCCGGCGGCACCTATCCCGCCGACTACCGGCTGGCTCCTTGTCCGTCAGCCGTCTCAATCTCGGGCGGCGAGACGATCAGGGTTGGCGAGGCACTCCTGACCGCCATCGCCACTCCCGGCCACGCCCGCGAACACCTCTCCTACTCGCTCGAAGGCGACGACCGGCTTGGGCTCTTCGGCGGCGACGTGGTATTCCAGGGCGGCAAGATTCTGTTGCTCTCAACGCCCGATTGCTCGATCCAGGACCTCGTCGCCACCATGCGCCGCCTGGGCGAGTTGGACTTCGAAGCGCTCTTTCCGGGTCATGCCGGAATATCGCTGCGACGCGGCCGCCAACACGTGGACGCGGCCCTGCGCGTCTTCGACGCCGAAGAGATCCCGCCGAATTTCAATGCTTGACCAAACAGCCTGTCGGGAGCGCACGCCTACAATGCCGGGAACCACCCAACCAGATCGGCGGACCTGATGCCCCTTCAGGCGGACGTTTGTGTGATCGGCGGCGGACCCGGCGGCTACGTGGCGGCGCTCCGTGCCGCCGCACTGGATGCCCAGGTCGTTGTTGTGGAAAACAGCGGCCTCGGCGGCGTCTGCCTCAACCGCGGGTGCATCCCGTCGAAGGCGCTCTTGCGCAGCGCGGAGGTCTATCAGCTCGCGCGTAAGGCTTCGTCCTTCGGCGTCAGGGTCAAGGGTGTCGAGGCCGACTACAAGGCCATGGTTCGCCGCAAGGATCGCGTCGTTCGTCAGCTCGGCCGCGGAATCGAGGGCCTCCTGAAGGCCGGTGGTGTCACGGTCCTACAAGGCGTCGGCCGGCTCGCGGGATCCGGTGCCGTGGAAGCGTCGCTGGCCGACCGGACCGAACTCATTACGGCCAGGGCCGTCATCGTGGCCACCGGCTCGTCTTCGGCGGCTCCGCCGATTCCCGGCGTCGACCTCCCCGGCGTCATCGACAGCGACGGCGCCTTCGAACTCGACGAGGTTCCCGAGCACATCCTGGTAGCCGGCGCCGGCGCCGTTGGCGTCGAGTGGGCCACCCTCTTCGCGCTCCTTGGCGGCAAGGTCACCCTGGTCGAAATGCTGCCGCGCGTCGTCCCGAACGAGGACGCAGCCGTCAGCGCCGCCATGCGCAAGATCCTCGTCCAGCAGGGCGTCAAGGTCCATACCGGCACGCGAATCGAATCGATTGAGCAGACTGAGTCCAACCTCCAGGTGACGCTGGCCGCGGACGGCGATTCGGAGACCGTGCAGGCCTCCCACGTGCTGCTGGCAACCGGTCGTCGCCCTAACGTGGCGGACATCGGCCTGGAGTCGGCGGGTGTGCGCTTCTCGCCCCGCGGCATGAGCGTCAATGAACATCAGCAGACCAGCCAGCCGGACATCTACGCCATCGGCGACGTGATCGGCGACAAGCTGCTGGCGCACGTCGCGTCCCACCAGGGCGTTGTGGCCGCCGAGCACGCGCTGGGACGCCCCTCCGTCTACGATCCCAACGCCGTCCCCGCCTGCACCTTCACTCACCCGGAGATCGCCAGCGTGGGACTCACCGAAGACGCGGCCAGGCAGGAGCGGGGCGACATCCAGGTCGGCATGTTCCCGTTCCAGGCGCTGGGTCGCGCCCGCGCCTACGGCGATACGGACGGCTTCGTGAAAATCGTGGCCGGTCAGCCGCATGGGGAAATCCTGGGCATGCACGTGATCGGTCCAGGCGCCAGCGACATCATCAGCGAGGGCGTTCTGGCCATCAGGCTGGAAGCCACCGTGGACGACCTGCGCGAAACGGTGCACGCCCACCCAACCTTCGCCGAAGCCACCGCCGAGGCGGCCTGGCAGGCGATCAACGCCCCAATTCACCTGCCCCTGCCGCGGAACGGGCGCTGAGAAGCTCGAGCGTGCCCCCGCTGCGACTCGCGATTGCCGGTCTGGGAGCAATCGGCGCCGAGGTCGCACGCGCCGTCCGCGCCGGTGAAGCGCCGGGCGTTGTTGTCGCCGCAGTCGTTGAGCCAATAGAGAGCCGCGCCCGCGACAGTCTCGCGGCCGCCGGCGTACCGGTTCACGCCGACCTTGCAACGCTTGAGTGGGACGGTCTCGACACGGTCCTTGAGGCCGCTTCCCAGGTCGCCTTGCGATCGATCGCGCCGCAGGTCCTCAGCCAAGGCGTCGATCTCGTCGCCCTCAGCGCTGGGGCAACCCTCGACGGCGGTTTCCTCGCGTCGCTCTTGTCGGCCGCACAGGCTTCCGGTGCACGCATCTGGGTGCCGTCCGGCGCCATTGGCGCACTGGACGTCATTCGCGCTGGCCGCGTCGGCGATGTGACATCCATCACCCTGACCACTACCAAGCCTCCCGTGGCGCTTGCGGACGCGCCCTGGGTCGTCGAACAGGGCATCGACCTGACCACGATCACCGCTCGACGGGTGATCTTCTCAGGCGGTCCGGTGGAGGCCGTGCGCGGCTTTCCGCAGAACGTCAACGTGGCGGCGCTCCTGGCGCTGGCCTCCGGCGACCCGGACCGTCTGCGCGTCACCGTGGTGGCCGATCCCGCCGCGCCCGGCAACGTCCACGAGGTGGAGGCGCTCGGCTCGTTCGGCGCAATGCGGCTGCGCCTGGAGAACCGGCCAAGCGAGACCAATCCCAAGACCAGCGCCCTCGCGGCTCAGAGCGTGATTGCGCTTCTCCGCCAGCTCGGCTCACCTCTGCGCTTCGCCTAGCCTCGCCCAGCGCGCCGTGCCGCATCGCGGTCCATACGCATGTCGTCGCCGAATCGAACCGCGCGCGGCGCGAAGCCGGCCACCGCGGCTCTTTAGTTGACCAGCACTTCCAGGCGGCGCTTACGCACAACTTCTCGACCGCCCAGGTAGACAGACACCGTACGGGCGATGTTGCAGATGTTCTCGGAGGCGTCCCCGTCGACGACCAGCAGATCGGCCTGACGACCGGGACGAAGCGATCCCGCCAGGTCACCCAGTCCAATGGCGGCGGCGGCGGCCCCGGTCACCAAACGCACCGCCTCCACCGGAGTGGCATCCAGCGCGACAACCGCGCTGATGACCGACAGCGGGAACTCGTGGAATGGCGTGTCGATTACGCCAGCGTCCGTGGAGACGACGTGCGGCACCCCTCGCTCGCGCATATACCGGAAATTCGCCCCCGCGGCGCGAATGCGTTCGCGCTCGTCGGCCGGTAACGCGTCCAGGTGCGCCATGTCACGAAACGGCGTGCGGTTCATTGCCGCCAGCGTCATGTGGACCGACTGGTGGGTTGCGTCGATACGCTCCACGGCCTCTTCATCCATCGTCGACTGGCCGCGAATCCCGTCCGACGTGAGCCACGAGCAATGTTCCAGGGTGTCCACGCCCGCATCAATGGCGTCACGGCACCCATCCGCGCCCAACACATGGGCGGCAACGTGACGTCTGAGACGGTGAGCGTCTGTGACCAGGGCGCGCAAGGTTTCCAGGTCGTATTGCGAGTGCCCCGCCTGCGAGCCGGGCGTCATCATCCCGCCGGTGGCCATCACCTTGATGAAGTCGGCGCCGGCTTCGACCATCTGGCGAACGGCGCGAATCACGTCCTCACGCGAATCCGCGCGCAGCCCGCACCAATTCAGATGACCGCCCGTCGTGGTAATCGGGGCCCCGCATACGAGCAGACGCGGACCAAGGAACAGCCCGGCACGCTGCGCGTCGCGAATAAGCATGTTCAGCATGCGGTAGCCACCGGTGTCACGCAGGGTCGTCACCCCGGTAGCCAGGGCGCGCTGAGCGTTCTGAATGGCGGTTATGACGCGCTCCTCATTGGAGGCGGACTTGTGCACCGCCAGGGTGCGCTCGTGGCTGGAATAGGCGCCGAACTGCAGGTGGCAATGGCAGTCGATCAGGCCGGGCATGATCGTCGCGTCGCCGTATTCCACGATGTCCGCGTCTTCGGCGAGCGGACGCGCCGGGCCTGCATATCTGATGACGCCATCGTTGACCACGACTTCGGCGTCGTAACACGGATCCGCGCCAGTGCCGTCGATGAGCGTGGAAGCACGCAGGACCAGATCGGGCATCGCCGTTACCCTCGCGGCCATGGTGGGGCGCAGTATCTTAGCCGCCCGCCGGGCACGTCTGGATCCGCAAGACCCTCGGCCGCACGACTTCGCGCATCACTTCCGAGGACCTGGTCCGGGACGGATGTTTGAACGGAAATGGGACCAACCGGGCGCCTCAACATTAGAAGCGTGTCGAACGGAGTGAATCGATAGGGCAGTATTGGCGCATGTCAATTCAATCCCCCGTGCCGTCATACGTTGAGATCGAACCGCTGCTGGACCGGGTAACCAAACCCGCCCAGTACCTTGCGGGCGAGCACAACGCGCGCCAGAAGGACTGGGACTCGGCCCAAACCCGCCTCGCCCTCTGCTTCCCGGACGCCTACGAAATCGGCATGTCCAACCTCGCCATGGGGCTGCTCTACGAGTTGGTGAACGACGACACGCCGCATCTCTGCGACCGCAGTTTCACCCCGCTGCCCGACATGGCCGACGCCATGCGAGCCCGGAATCTCCCGCTCTTCGGCTGGGAATCGCGCCGCCCCCTGCGCGACTTTCACGTCCTCGGCTTCTCCATGAGCTACGAGAGCGGCAACACCAACGTCCTCGAAATGCTGGATCTCGCCAACATCCCCATCGAGCGCGTCGACCGCTCCGACGACGATCCAATCGTCCTTGGCGGCGGCTCCGCCGTCTCCAACCCCGAGCCCATGGCCGACTTCTTTGACCTCATTGCGGTCGGCGAAGGCGAGGACCTTCTACAGAAGGTCCTGAATCTGCATGCCGAGTTTGACCGCACCCAGCCAGGCTGGCGCGATGTCTTCGTCGCCGCCTGTACCCGCACCATCCCCGGCGTTTTCGCACCCGGCCTCTATGAGCCCCAATACGCCGAGGACGGCGCTTTCCTGGGCCACAAACGACTGCTTGATGACCTGCCCGAGCGGATCACCCGCCAATACGTCGACATCGACGTCTACAGCGGGCCCCGCCGCCCCGTCGTCCCCAACACCGGCGTCGTCCACGACCGCATCGCCGTTGAACTGGACCGCGGCTGCGCCCGCGCCTGCCGCTTCTGCCAGGCCGGCTACCTCTACCGCCCGGTCCGCCACCGCAACAAGGAGATGGTGGAGCAAGCCGTTGACCGCTGCCTCACCGCCACCGGCCAGAGCGAAGTCTCCCTGCTCTCACTCAACGCCGTGGACTACAAGGGACTGGATGGCGTCATCAACGACGTCTACGACTCCGCCGAGGAGTACGTCCGCGTCTCCATCCCCTCCACTCGTGTCGAAACCTTCAACGTCGACGTGGCCGACGCCCTCCAACGCGGCGGCAAGCGCGGCGGCAGCCTCACCTTCGCCCCCGAAGCCGCCACCCCCCGCATGCGCCGCGTCATCAACAAGGAAATCTCGGACGAGGACCTGCTGGAGACCTGCGACATGGCCTTCCAACGCGGCTTCCGCACCATCAAGCTCTACTTCATGATCGGCCAGCCCACGGAGACCATCGAAGACGCCCAGGCCATCGCCCACCTGGCCAACCGCGTCATGGCCGTCGGACGACGCCACCACGGCAACCGCGCCAAGGTCAACGTCACCGTCTCCACCTTCATCCCCAAGCCCTTCACGCCCTTCCAGTGGCATCCGCAGGACCGCAGCGACGTTATTCGCGCCAAGCAGCAGGCCTGCTTTGACATCGCCCGCGACCGCAACATCCACCTGATGTGGCACGACCCCCAGGAAAGCCACATCGAGGCCCTGCTGGCCCTCGGCGACCGGCGTGTAGGCCGCGCCATCAGGGGCGCCTGGGAACGCGGCTGCCGCTTCGATGGCTGGAGCGAGCATCTCGTCCCAGCGCGTTGGTACGAGGCGATCGAGGCAGCCGGGCTGGACCTGGACTGGTACATCCACCGCCAGCGCGATCCCGACGAACCCCTCCCCTGGGACCTCGTGGATATCTTCGTCAGCAAGCGCCTGCTCAAGCGCGAATACCAGCGCGCCCTCGCCGACGCCGCCACGGAGCCAGCCACCGCCGCCTGACCGCCCGCCGGCAAGCCACTCCATAACTCAGGTTCAACGCGCAACCGCCCTTGCTCAAGGGCACGTACAATCGCGCAGGCGTGGGCGGTCGCCAATCAACTTGTCTCCGACGCCTGAACCGACGGCAGCGGAGACTTCGCCCACGGAGCATTCAATGTCGGACGCGACCGCCCTTGACACCACCCCCGCAACGCAAGTCGATATAGCCGCGCTACGTTTGGATGTCGACGCGCTCCGGACTGATGTCGATCAGCAGTTCGTGGAGCTGGCAACCGACATCAACGCGCTCTTTCAGCAAGCCGAGGATCGAGAAAACGACTTCCACCGGGCCGTCGTCGCCCGGTTTGACCGCACGGATCAGGCTATCGAGGCCGGACTTGAAAACACCCGCCAGGCTTTCGAGGCTCGCCTAACGGACACCCGCCAAGCCCTCGAGGCCCAACTCAACGACACCCACCAGACGCTCGAGGCCCAACTCAACGACACCCGCCAGGCGCTCGAGGCCCAACTCAACGACACCCGCCAGGCGCTCGAGGCTCGCCTAACGGACACGCGCCAGGCCCTCGAGGCCCAAATCCAGGACACCCGCCAGACGCTTGAGGCCCGCCTAGCGGACTCCCGTCAGACCCTCGAGGGCCAGATCCAGGACACCCGCCAGGCCCTCGAGGTCCGCCTAACGGACTCCCATCGGACCCTCGAGGCCCAAATCACGAACACCCGTGAGGCTGTCGACGCACGACTTGACGGCATCACCGACGGTGTCAACCGCCTGCTTCAGAGTCAGGGCTTGCCTACCGTCAGCGCGCACGACTGATTGAGAACTGCCGAACCGGCCAACGATTCCCCGGTTGGCTAAACACCGCATCTAGGCCCAGGTACGGCCGCGTCCCAACCGGCCCTCACCCCCGTGCCGGCTCGCTCATCTCCTCCCGCGCCTTCGCCACCAGCCCCGGCAGATGGTCGTCATTCGCCATCCGCTGCTCCAGGTGCACCATCCGCTTTGGTCCCGCCGTCCTGACCATTGCGTCGCCGTAGGCGCGCTCCGCCCAGAACCGAACCAGCGACGCGACATCGTTTCGCAGCGTGTCCAGATCCTCGGCGTCGAACCGCTCCGACATATTGATCGTGAACATCCGCCGCCGCGTCCCACCGCCGTACGACGCGTGCTTCAGGTCCTGGTTGAACATGATCAGGTCGCCCGGCTGCGTCTCCAGCGCCACCGCCGGAACCTCGGGGCCCGATACCCCAAGTGCGTCCTGCGTCTGGTCCATCCGGCTACCGCCCATCACCCCATGCAGCGCCTTCGCATACTCGTCGCGCCGGTGGTGGCTTCCGGGAATCACCCGCAGGCATCCCGATTCAGCCGTCACCGGGTCCAGGTAAAACGCGAACTTCAGAAACCGGTACTTCGTGCGCGCAAACCCGTCCGAGTGCCAGCGCGTATTGCCCACGTAGAAGTTCCCGTCGCTCGACTCGTAGTTGTAGTCGTCCCCGAGCAGCGCCGCAGCCACCCCATCGATCCGCGGGTCGTCAATCAGCGCGCTCAGGTATTCGCTCTGGTCGATAAATGGCACGAAGGCCGACCGTTGTTGGCGGTCGTGCTCCCGTCCCCAGTGACCGCCCCCACGTTCAGCCCAGACCCGCTCGAACTCCTCGCTTATCGCCTCGGCCTCGGCCGCAAACGCCCCGGGAAAGCTCAGATACCCAAACGTCTCGAAAAACCGCACCTGCTGTTCCGAAAGCTGCATCCCACCGACCTGCCACGCCTACCCAGCGCGACCGTCAGTGTAGGCGTGCCCGCTACCGAGCGCTGCCGAGGCGCCCGAGGTGCCGGCTCACACCTTCCACGCCAACTCGGCGAACTGCTTAGTGCAGGACGCCGCGCCGCCTGAGATTCGCCTCGATGGTGTCGACGACCGTACATGCGCCTGCGCCCGCCCGCAGAGCATCGGCGGCAGAAGGCTCCGGCCACTCACCCGGGTATCGGGACTCTACGCCCCACTCAGTCAACTCAGCCAGGTCGGCAGGCCTTGTGCTGACAGCCCAGGATCCCGAGAGCGGGTTCCAAAGCGCGTCAAGGTCGTGGGTGAAGGGGAATGCGACTTCGTCCAAGGTCTGCGCCGCCTTAATTGCCTTCTCCGCAGCCTGTTGCGAGAGCCAGCACGCATGCCGAGCTGCGATACGTTCGTCTCCAAGTAAGCGCTCGGCAACATCCAGATCTTCCTTGGCGAAGCGCAGTCATCGCAGCGACTCCTGGACGTGGGGACTATCCCCCTTCATAGAGGACGGTGCCTTCGCGAAGGGCAGCGTGAAGCACGGTCCCCGCCACCTGTCCCCGACGCGCGACTTCCTCCGGCGTGGCCACAATGATGTCTTTGCTCACCGGCATGTCCGCCAGGAGCCGCCGAATCTCGACCGCGGCCTTTCGCGTGTCCGCGACATTGCGCATGACAACTAAGAGGTCCACGTCGCTCCACTCGCTCGCGCTCCCCCGTGCCCGCGAGCCAAAGAGCACGACGCGTGCCGGCTGGAACCGCCCCACAATGCGATCAACCATCGTCGCCGTAAGCGAGTCGCGGTTCATGATTTCGAATCATCCCTGCCAGGTGAGTACACCCTCAAGGCGCAGGTGCTCTCCTACAGAAGCCTTGCCAAGCTCGTTCGCCTACGAACGAGGCCGTGGTTCTTACGATGTTACGCACTTGGCAGCAGGGACACGGTGCCATTCGTCGGTCAGCACTTGTTCCTAACCGCCACTGCCGTCAGCCCACCGGCGGCAGCCGGTACTCAATCAACGTCGGACAGCGCCGCGCCAGCCCCCGCGCCACCGCGGCCCCCAGCGCCTCCGGCGTATCCACGCCCTCGGCCGCCGCCCCGAACGACTTCCCAAACGCCACAAAGTCAGGATTGTGCAGCCGCACGTCCACCGTGCGCCCGCCAAAGTTCCCTCGGAAGTTTCCGTCGATGGCCGCGTACGAGGAGTCGTTGAACACCACCGCCACCACCGGCAACTGCTCGCGTACCGCCGTCGCCAGCTCCTCCGCCGTGAACAGAAATCCGCCGTCCCCGCTCAGCGACAGCACCGGCCGCTCCGGGCAGGCCACCTGCGCCCCGATCGCCGCCGGTAGGCTGAATCCCAGCGTGCCGAAGTAGATCGGAAACATGTACGACCGCGGCTGATCCACCGGAAACAGCCCGGCCGAGCGGTAGCTGGTCATCGTCATGTCATTCACCAGCACGCCGTCGTCGGGCAAAACCCGCCGCAACTCCGCCAGGATGTCGGCCGACCTCGGGTCGTCCACGGCGTCATTCGGATTACGTCGACGAGCGCGCATCCCCTCGGCAATGTCAGGTGCCTCCGGCGGAGGATCATCCGGCAGCGCCTCCAGCAACTCGCTCACAGCCGCGGCGGCATCGGCCTGAATCGACACGGCGTTCTTCCGGTGCCGGCCCAGCTCGGCCGCCGACCGATCGATCTGGATCAGCGCTTCCGGCAACGGCATCCGGTCGTCGTCCGTCACCCGCGCCCCCAGGCGACACCCAACCACCAGCGCCACGTCGCGCGTCTGCAGCAACTCGTACAGGCTCTCGTCCAACCGGTGCTTGCAGCCCAGCGACAGCGGATGCGACTCGGGGAACGCTCCCTTGCCCGTGTGAGCCGTCAGCACCGGCGCCTGCAGCCGCTCCGCCAGCGCCTCGACCTCCGACCCGGCGTCCATCGCCCCGCTGCCCAGGAAAATCAGCGGCGCCTCGGCTTTGGCCAGCAACTCGGCCGCCCGATCCACCGCCTCGGTGTCCGGCGAGGACACCGTCGCCGGCCCTGCCTCCACCAACTCCACGTCCGCCGTCTCCGTCAACAGGCTAAGCGGGATCTCTACGCTGGCCGGTCCCGGCCGATCGGTCATGATCGCGTCCATGGCCCGTGTCACCGCACCCGGGATATTCGGCACCGTCTCCACCAGCTCGTGGTGACCCACCAGGGCCCGCAGCACGCCCGACTGGTCCCGCAGCTCGTGCAACTCGCCGGCTTCGGTCGCGCGCGCGGCCGGACCTAACGCCGTCGCGATGTGCAACACCGGCGACGACTCCGCATACGCCTCACCCAACCCGGTTGCCGCGTTGGTGATGCCCGGTCCCGTAATCGTGGCCACGCAGGCCACCCGGCCCGAGGCCCGTGCGTACCCGTCCGCCATAAAAGCCGCGCCCTGCTCGTGACGCGTAATCACCACCCGCATATCCGGCGCGTCCAGCAGCGCGTCGTACAACCCACCGTTGTGCACGCCGGGTATCCCGAATAACGTCGTCACGCCCGCCTGGCGCATTCCGGCCACCAGGGCCTGCCCACCCGTCATCTGCGGCATCGGCGCCAGCTCCCGCGTGTGCTGTTCGGAGCGCTGCGGCAGCGCTCCCGGCCAGCCTAGCGAACAAGCCGCAGATCGCTCAGCCCGCCCGTAGAATCCGCCAGCGTTTGCGGCGCTACGCAACCGCCAACCCCTGATGAACTCCAACGCCTCCGACACCATCGCCGCCATCGCCACACCCGGTGGAAGTGGCGGCATCGGCGTCGTTCGTATGAGCGGGCCTGAAGCCCTCTGGATCGCCCGCCGCGTCACCCGCCGTACCCGCGACCCCAGGCCGCGCTATGCCCACCTGGTGGATGTCTACGACGGCAACGGTGACCTCATCGACCAGGCCCTGCTCCTCTTCATGCCGGCCCCCCGCTCCTACACCGGCGAGGATGTCGCCGAACTCAGTTGCCACGGCGGTCCCGTCGCCCTTCGCCGTGTCCTGGACAGCCTGCTGGCCGCCGGTGCGCGTCCCGCCGGCCCCGGCGAATTCACCCTCCGCGCCTTCCTCAACGGTCGCCTCGACCTCGCCCAGGCCGAGGCCGTCGCCGACCTCGTCGCCGCCCCCACGCCCGCCGCCCTCGCCGTCGCCGCTAACCAACTCGCGGGCCGCCTCTCGGACGCGGTCGGCGAAATGCGCACAGCCTGCCTCGACCTTCTGGCGCAGCTGGAGGCCGAAGTCGACTTCGACGCAGACGAAGTCCCGCCCATGGACCGAGGCGTGCTCGCCTCATCGCTCGAGTCGCTGCACCAACGCCTGCAGGACGCCCTCTCCACCGCCGGACGCGGAATCATGCAGCGCCACGGCGTCCGCGTTGCCCTGGTCGGTAGTCCCAATGTCGGCAAGTCCTCCCTCATGAACGCCCTGCTCAGTACCGACCGCGCCATCGTCACCGAGATCCCCGGCACCACCCGCGATGTCCTCGAAGAATCGTTCGACCTGGATGGCGTCCCCATCGTCCTCAGCGACACCGCCGGCCTGCGCGAGACCCACGATCCCGTCGAGACCCTGGGCGTCGAACGCAGCTCCCGAGCGCTTGAGAGCGCCGACGCCGTCGTGCTGGTGCTCGATGCCAGCCGCCCCCTGCTCGGCAACGACCAGTCGGCCGCCGCCCGCGTGCGCCGCGCGGCCAAACCCACCATCGTCGCCCTCAACAAGCGTGACTTGCCACACGCCGTCAGGGCTGCTGACGCGCGAGATCTCGCCCCCCGGGCCCCCGTCGTCCACACCGCCGCCATCCGCGAGGATGTGAACGAACTACGCCAGGCCCTCCAACACATCGTCGGACTGCCCGGCGGCGACGGCAACCTGGCCCTCGTGGCTAGCGTCCGCCATCAGGAAGCCCTCACCCGCGCCCGCGACGAACTTGCCGGCGCTCGCTGCGCCGTGGGCGACGACGAACCGTCCGACTTCGTCAGCATCGGCGTCCGCGGCGCCGTCAACGCCCTCGGCGAAATCACCGGCGAGTCCGCCACCGAAGACCTGCTCGACGTCATCTTCTCCAAGTTCTGCATCGGCAAGTAGGCCCTCAGCGCTGCGGCTGCGCCGGCCGATTTCGCGCCCCCCGAAGAACCGCCAAAGCTGCCACCGCCGCCGCCAGCGCCCAGAACGTCGCCGCCAGTTCCGGCAGAAAGTAGGCGTGGTCCACCAGCCCGTGTGTAAGCGCCGCCGCCATCGCCCCCGCCAATCCGAAGGCCAGCGGATCGGACCCACCGTCGCCTTCTCCGCGAATCCGCCGCCAGTCCCGCCAGAACAGCACCAGCACCGCGACTAGCGCCAGTAGTCCAATCAGCCCCAACGACACCCAGGCGTCCAATACCAGGTTGTGCGGGTGCGAGATGTTCGGCTCCCGCCACGCCTCCGGCCGCATGTGGTCGCGGTAGTGCGTAAGGAAGTTGTCTGGACCGACCCCAAATAGCCAGTTGTCGCGCCCCATCCGCCAGGCGCTGTCCCATATCGCCAGCCGCGACACCGCCCCACTGTCTCCGATGCGCAGCAACTGGCCGATCCGCTCAACGCCCGTGACTAGAACGATCCCCGCCAGCGCCGCCAGCGAGAACGCAACCGCCACAATCCGGCGTCTGAACCCGACCTGCGCCCAGAGCGGCCGAGCGGCCACCGCCAGTCCCACCAGCGCCCCCAACCACGCACCCCGGCTCCACGTCAGAATCAGCACGGCCAGCAACACGGCGAGCGCCAGCAGCCAGAACCCACGTGTGCTCGCCACCCGTCCCCAGCCCCAACAACACCGAGCGCCGACCAGCGTGCTCGTGCCTGCGGCCAATGCCAGCGCCAGGGCCACCGGCGCCGCCCGTTCCAACACCAGGGCCAGGTTGTTCGGCGACCCGAACGTGCCCCGCACGCGCGGCGGAAACACCTCGGTCACCACCGCGCCAAACGGAATCAGCGCCAGCGCAACCAGGGCCGCCAACGCGGCGCCCGCCACCAGCGCCGCTATCAGCCGGCGCACCTCATCCCGGTCGCGCAGAACCGAGACCAGCACCACGAAGAACGCCGCCGGCTCCAGGATTACCGTCCGCAGATCCCGTAGCGCGAACTTGGGGTAGTCGGCCAGTCCGGCCGCGACAACCCCGGCCGCGGCAAACACGGCAGCCGCCGCCAGCCATCGAACCGGCGGCAGGCGCGGTGGCCCGCACCACAGCGCCCGCACGATCCATGCGGCCGCCACCGCCAGGATCAGCACTTCACCCACCGGCCGGTCAAACACACCCGTTCGCCCGATTACGCCCACAAACGGAATCGCCGCCACCGCCACCAGCGCCGCGTCTCGCAGCCGCGCCAGTGCCAGCACGCCGATGCCAAGCGCGAGCAACACGCGAATCAGCGTCCACGCGGAAACCACCCCACCAGCCGGCAGCACCGCGTACAGCACCGCCGCCGCGGCCAGCACCAGTTCGCCCACTCGCAGTGGACCAACCTGCCGGTCCATCCAGGTCCACGACAACCAGGCCAGCATCCGCCGCGGGCCGCGCCACGCTCGCGCGGTCCACAACACCAGCGCACCCACCGCCGTCCACATGGCGCCCAGCGCCAACCATGGCCAGGTCGGCCGCGCATTCCCCACCAGCAGCCCGTCAACAATCACCAGTCCCCCGCTCGAGGCAGGGTTGGACTCGGCCAGTACCGTCAGTTCCAGGGTGTGCGTCCCTGGCGGCAGCCGCGTCGCAATCGGTACCCGGGCCAGCGGCTCTACCCGCGGCGCATACAGATCCAGGATCGCCTCCCCCGCCGGATTCCGCGGCAACGCGTCCGCCAGCGCGTCCTGCCCGTCGATCCGCGCCAGCACCCGCCCCATGTCCGGACCCCGCCGCGTCAGCAGCCCCACGTCCGTGCCATCAAACCGGAAACTCACTGTCGCGCCCGCCACCCCGGTCTGCCGATGAAAGGTCAGCGACGCCAGATCGCTCGGTACCCGCGGCCAGGGGCCGTCGTAGCTCACCGCCGCGTGCGTCTCCTGATGCAGACCAACCCCGGCTGCAGTTTGTCCGGCGAAGGCTTGTCGCACCGCCTCCAGGTTCGGCCGCGGCGTGAAGTCCTTGTCCATCAGTCGGAAATAGGGCGTCGGATCGCGCGGCCTCAGGTCCTCCGGCCAGCGCGAGGCCCAAATCACGATCGTTGGCATCCACGGCCACTGCTCGCGCGCCCGCCGGATCCCGTCTACGGTCCAGGCAGCCTGAACCTCGATTGGATGGTTGCCCCAGATGCCCGGGTCCCCGGCCCATCCGTCCGGCAGCGACATCCAACCGTATTCGGTCGCCCACACTGGTGTGCGCTCGTCGCCAAACTCCAGCATCGCGTCGCGCCAGAGCGCCGCCCGTGGAAAGTTCACGCGTTGATCGTCTATCCGCGGATCCCGAGGCCCGGTCCACAGCCCGTAGGACATGCTCGCGGCCACGTCGAAATCGCCCTTCGCCCCCAGCTGATACAAGGTTCGAAGGAACAGCAGGTCGCTCAGATTCTCGGGCCCGGTTTCGATCGTCGGCGCCAGCCCGGCCAGCACGATCCGGGCCTCGGGATCGGCTTCACGAATCGCCTGCCCGACGGTGCGCAGCATGGACAGGTATTCGGCCGGATTCGGAGGCCGTCCGCCCCACTCCCCGAACAGGTTGGGTTCGTTCCAAATTTGGTAATAGCGGACCTTGCCCCGATACCGCGCCGCCAACTGTCCGGCAAACGCTGCAAAGTCCGCGTTGTCCGCAGGCGGTGCCTGCATCCACGGGTTCTCGCGCGGATCGAAGCCCGGCGTGGCCCACACGGGCGCCCGGTCCAGGCGCGCAAGGATCTCGATGTCCGCATCCTGTGCCGCGTCCACAATCTGGTCGTACTTGATCCAGGCGTCCTGGCCGAGCTCCGGGTGCTCGTCCGGGTGCAGCGGCTCGAACTCCGCCCAGTTGAACTCCTGCCGAATCAGCCCCACGCCCGCGTCGCGCAACACTTCCAGTTCTCGGCGCACCTTTGCGGGATCGGGCTCGCGATGCAGAAAGGTATTGGCGCCAATGGCCGGTGCATCCGCGTCTCGGATTTCACCCAGGTCTGCCGTGCCGTAGGTCACCCCGCGATCCAGCAACGTCGTGAGCGCCAACCCGCCGGCCGTAACCACGGCCGCTACCGCAACGGCTGCCGGCAGCAGCCAGCCGCGCCGCGGTCGAAGTAGGTGTCTCAGGTTCGTCCTAGGGGAATGAGGCGCCAGTAGCGGCGCGTTGCACGGCCCGATAGACCAGCCGTGGGGTGAAGTCCGGTTCCACCATCCGGAAGTAGTACTCGCTATCGTCCGGCTGCAGGGACACCAGCGGCTTGCGGAAAAACCACAGATTGAACACGCCGGCCCACGGCCAGTGGGTCAGGGCATACCGCACGCCCTCCACGGTCCACTCGGCCTGCGTTTCTTCGGAAACCCGCCGCCATACCAGCTTGGCCGGGTTCATATCCGCCGGCGAGGCGTTCCAGCCGTATTCGTTGAACCAGATCGGTCGGTTGCGCAGACCAAATTCAACCATCAACTCGCGCACAAACTCCACGCGCCTGAAATTCAGCACGTCCGGGTCCGGAGGTGCGTCCGGCGGATGCTCCAGTCCAAAGGCGTTGGCTGCCTGCACGTCCAGGTAGTCCCCGGCGCCGGCCGCATACAGCCGCTGCAAATAGCGCAACTCGTCCATGGCCCGCGGACTATTCTCCAGCGTGGCGGCCATCGGCGCGGCGATGACCACGTTCTCATCGTCCGCGCCCTTGATGGCCAGATAGGCCACTTCCAACATTCGAGCATAGGCGTCCGGCTGCGGCGGCGATCCGCCCCACTCGTGCGCCAGATTCGGTTCGTTCCAAATCTGATAGTGACGTACCCGCCCGCGGTAGCGCGTGGCAAAGGTCGTGAGGAATCGCCCGTAGTCGCCCAGGTCTACGGGCGGGGCCGTCGGGTTGGCTTGGTTGCCGCGCGCCCATTCCGGCGCTCGGTCGATCCGCGCAATCATGTCAACGCCCGCTTCGTCGGCCAGGTCCACAATCTCGTCGTATTTGTCCCAGGTCGATCGGCGCGCCGCGACGTTGAAGTATTGACCGCGTGCCGGCGTCTCGATATCGGCCCAGGGTGCGTGTTGCTTGATCCAGCGGATCCCCGCGTCCCGCACCATTTCCAGGGTCTGTCGACGCTTCCAGGTCTCGACTTCGATGTCCAGAAACGTGTTGGCGCCCCACGGCCAGACATTGGCCAGGGCGATTGAACTTGGCTGCGCTCGCCGTATTGCCGAATCGCCGCAAGCAGTCAACGCCGCCAGAGCGGCCGTCGCGGCACTCCCGGCCAACAGGTCTCGGCGACCGATGACGCGCCTCACGTAAGTTCCGCCTCCAGTTCGAGACCCAACCCCACAAGATAGTCACGCGATATCTGAACGCTGGCTGAGGGATCGCGTCCCGGGCTGTCGTGCCCCACCGACAGCCAGCCGCCGAATTCCCGTTCGCGCAGCAGGCTCACGATGCCCTCCACGTCCACGTCCCCCTGCCCGAGCTCGAGGAAACCACCGGCTTCCCAGAACTCCTCGAGCGAGCCCTTCGCCCACATGTGCTGTTCCAGCAGGTCCGCTTCCAGGTCCTTCAAGGTCACGTAGGCGATGCGTTCGCAGTACCGGCGCACGAAGTCCAGCGGGTCCACGCCCGCGTAGGCCAGGTAACCCACGTCCGGTGCCAGCCGCAGGTTGTCCGGATCCGTCATGCCGATCAACTGGTCAATCTCGTCCCCGGATTCCACGTAGGAACCGAGCTGATTGCGGAACAGCAGCGGCAATTCAAAGTCTCGCTCGGTGATATAGGCCGCCTTCGTCAACGAGTCCGCCAGCTGCGTCCACTGGTAATCCAATAAGCCATCCTGCCGCTCCGTCGGGACGTGACCGGCCGTGAGCATCCGCTCGGGCACCGGTCGCGACGACGTAATCAGGAATCGCGCCCCAATCTCCGCATAGAACTCGGCCGCCCGCTGCAACTGGTCAAATTCAATGTCCTGGTACATCTCCGCGAACCAGTTGGCGAAGAATCGGCCGGCCGTAACCTCTAGGCCTTCGTCAGCCAGCACCCGGCGCGCCATCGGCACGTTCCCGGCCAGGTCGCCCACGCCCTCGATCCCCGCATACCCCGCCTCGCGCGCCTCCTCGGCAACCTGCGCGAACGGGCTGTCGCCCCAGATGGTGGCCGTGACGGCAACGCGCATCTAATCCTCGTCAGATGATTTCCGCACGGTTCGTCCCGTGAGCGTCTCCTGCGGCAACACTTTCACCGCCGGCCTGGATTGCGCCGGGCCCGCGGTGTCCGAGGGTTTTTCCGGCGTGGCTTCTGGCTTCGGCTTCTCCGGAGCCGCCGGCGCCTCGCGCGTGGCCCTGGCGGCGGCGACCGCCTGAACGGCCTGTTCGGCCTCCGGCTCCGGCGTGGCCGGCGACCGTCGCCGCGACCGCCGCCGCGGCGGCGGGTCCAGGCGCGGCCGTGCGTTGCCCCGCTCCGTGGGCAGATCGCGACGCCCTCGGCCTTCGATCCTCACCGCTTCAAGCACGCTCGCAAACTCCACCACGTCATCGGCCGCCTCTACCAGCGCTGGCGGCGCCAGCTCCTGGCTGGTCACCACCTCCACCCGCACCCCGCGCCGCTGCACCGCCTCGATCAGCACCGCAAGATCGGCGTCGGTGGTTACTAGGCTCAGCGTGTCAACGTGCGGAGCAAGCTCCAACGCGTCCACCGCGATGTCGATCCCCAGGCTCGCCCTGCGCACCCCGTCCGCTCGAAGCCGCAACGGCTTCGCAATCACCTTGAAACCATCCGCCGCCAGCCGGCCCAGGCGCTCCGCCGTATCGGGGCGGTCGTCGTCCCGTACGCCGTAGGCCGCCGCCCGCACCAGCCGGCGGTTCTGCGTCAGCTGTTCGCGCAACCGCCCGTAGACAACCCGCACGCCGTGATGCCCCGTCATCATGTCCAGCGACGCTAAATCAACAAATAGCGCCCCTCGCGGCAATACTTCCATCAGTTGTTCTCCTTAGCGCGGGGGCCGCCCGCGCAAAATGATAGTGGACGCCAGCAGCCGCCTTGGTGCGGCCAGCTAGCGCTTCCTGGCTCTCAGCGTATTGACAACGTCCAACGTATCCACCGTCCCGAGCACGCGCCCGTCTTCAACCACAAAGAACAGCCGCCGATCCGTCTCATACGCCTTATCGATCACCACGCTCAGCTGATCGTCCGGCGCCACCACTGCCATCAGGTCAACCGGGCGCGCAATATCCCGCAGCACCGTAGACAACCGTTCTTCCAGCGGAACATCCCGAACGTCATCCCCCTCCAGCATCCCAATCAGCTTCCCGGCGGCATCCACCACCGGCCGCAGGCCAAACCGGTCGTGGTACAGCCCGCGCTCAATGAACTCCTGCACGCTCCCGTCGCCCGGCACCGCCCCGGACTCTGGTTGAACCAGATCCCGAACCCGGTACCGATGCAATTGCTGCCGCAAAATCGCGTCGCGATACCCCCCGCGCGCCGCCGACCACAGAAACCAGCCAATCACCCCCGTCCACAGCGACTGCACGGCCCCGCCCAACAATAGGAACTGGATCACCCCAAAGGCCATCAGCGCCGCCCCCAGCGCCGATCCCACAAAGCTCGCCACCCGCGTACCGCGCACCACGTCGCCCGTCAGCGCCCACACGATCGACCGCAAAATCCGCCCGCCGTCCAGCGGAAACCCCGGCAACATGTTGAACACCGCCAGTGCCAGGTTCATCTCCCCCAGCCAGCGGGCCGTCACCGCCGGGATCGACGCCGCCTCCAGCTGATCGCCCAGCACCAGGAAAAATCCACCCAGCGCCGCGCTCGTCAGCGGACCAACCACCGTGATCAGGAACTCCTGCCCGGCCGGTCCGGCTCCCGCGCCATCTCCGCCAGCCCGCCAAAAATGAACAGCCGGATACTCCGCACCGGTATCCCCGTCCGCACCGCCACCACCGTATGCGCCGCCTCGTGCGCCACGATCGATGCAAAAAACAGCAGGCTCGTCACCACGCCGCCGGCCCACACCGCCGGCCACGTCACATCCAGCCGAACCCCCGAGCTCAAGCTCGCGTCGATCAGCCGCACCGGAATCACCGACGTCGCCGTCGTCCACGTCACGAAGGCAAATATGATCAGCCAGCTGGCGTCGATGTTGAACTCGGTGCCGCCAACCTTAAACAGCCGCCATAGACCGAACGGTGTCCGCCCGCGACCGCCGGCCCGCTCTTGGGTCCGGTCCTCGCGTGTGTCGCGCAGTGCCTAGCCTCCGACTCCCGTGCCCAGGGCGGGCGCGATCAGCGACACTATCAGCATCAACACCGCCAGCAGCGCCAGGATTGACCAGACACCTGTCAGCGTCATCCAGCGCCGCGGGTTGAACCGCCGCGTCCTGCGCTCCTCATCCGGTCGAACCCGCCGCCGCCGTCGCCGTCGCCGCGCGCTCATGCCCGGCTCACGCCCTGGCCGCCACGCGTCGGGAACTCCGCGACCCATTCGCCGATCCCACGTGCAAACCCGTCGCCGACGACAAGTCAAACCAGTCGTTCGCCGCCACCCGCAGGTCCTCCGACATCGCGTCCGCGAACGAATACGCCTCAACCCGCAACCCGTGCTCCCGCAGGTAATCCACCATCGGCACGTAATCCCCGTCGCCCGAAACCAGCGCCACCACGTCCATCGTCGGCAGCCGTCGAATCACATCCATCACCAGCACAATATCCAGGTCCGCCTTCCGCGTCCCGTCCGCAAACACCTTGATCGACTTGGTCACGATGTCGTAACCCTTCTCCCACACCGGCGCCACCGACCGCTGATGTTCCAGTCGCCCCGCAAAATCAGCATAAATCGGGCAATACGCCCGTGCGTGAATCAACCGGCGATCCGCCGTCACCTCATCCAGCAGCTTCTTGAAGTCCAGCCGGATCGGATCATCCGGATCCCGGTCACTCACATTCGCCGTATCCACAAACACCCCCAGCCGCAGCTGCGGCCCGGAATGCGCCGTCCCAGACTGGTTCCGCAGCGTCCCGGCCATCCGCGTGAGTTCTCGCGCCGAGTTCGCCAGCGCCCGCTCGCCCGGCCGCTCTTGTGAGATCACATCCTTCAACTCGTCAACCAGCATCCGCAGGTCCTGCCCGTCCGGCGCTGCCGCCTCGCCCATGTCCAGATCAATGTCTTCGGGAATCGCTGATACCCGCCGCATTAGGCCGCGCTCTTTCGTTTGGAGCCCGACGCCGCTTTCCGCGGCGTGCGTTTGGACTTGCCATTGGGCTCATGCTTCGCCGCCAGGTCCTGCAGCCGGCGATCGATCTCATCTTGCCGCGCCTCTTCACGCTTTTCGCATTCCTCGCGCCGCCGCTTGATCTCCGCCGCATCCGGCGCAAAGGCCTCCAACGTGTCCCATATCGCGGTGATCCGGTCCGTATTTCCCCGGATCTCCAGGTTCGAGTTGAACGCCACCTCCGTCATCTCTTCAATGAAGTCGGCCAGGCGCTTCTCCAACGCTTCCACCTGGTTCCGCGTCTGGAACAGCGACGTATCCAGCGACTTGTCGCCGCGCTTGTACTGCCGCTCCGTGTCCACCACCTGCTTCCGCAACTCGCCAAAATTCTCGCGCAGCGCGTTCAGATTGCGCGCGATCATCCGGTGATGCGTCAGGTGCGAGACCGTCTTGTCCGAACTACTCTTCGCGGCCTCCTCGGTCCCGTTGGCCGATGTCGCCGCCGAATCTGTTGAAGCGCGCCGGCTACGCCGTGCGCGCGAGCTCCTTGATGCCATGAGTAACTGCCAGCTCCATTTCGTTGGTGTTCAGGTTTCGTCCAATCACGTCGATGTACAGCGGCGCCGGCCCGAACCGTCGGACCTCCCAGGCGCCCAGCACCACATCAACCAGCGCGCAGCCCTCCGCGTCGGGCACAAACCCCTTCGCGCGAACCACCTCGCCATAAACGCCCGCGGCCAGGTCGCCCACAAACGTGTCGACCCGCTCGGCGGGCAAATCGCCGGTGTCCAGCACCAGCCGTTCCAACCCACTCCCAGCCAAATCGTCATGCGGAACCCGCGAGCCAAAATCAACGCCCTGCGTGCTCGGCGCCGAGTGTGCAGTGTCTACCTCGTCAAGCAGACGCCGCTCGTCACCCTCCCCTGAGGGAGAGGACTGGGGCGAGGACTCCGTTCTTCCTCCCTCTCCCCGTGGGAGAGGGTTGGGGTGAGGGTCTTCCGCGCAACCACCCCTGACGACACCAAGGTCGCCTTCGTGCGACAAGGCTGGGGTGACGGCTCCGCTCTTCCTCCCTCCCCCTGTGGGAGAGGGCTGGAGTGAGGGCTGGGCTACGCCGTCCCCTCGTCCTCCCTCTCCCTGTGGGAGAGGGTTGGGGTGAGGGTCTTCCGCGCAACCACCCCTGACGACACCAAGGTCTCCCTCGTGGGACAAGGCTGGGGTAACGGCTCCGCTCTTCCTCCCTCTCCCCGTGGGAGAGGGCTGGGGTGAGGGTCTTCCGCGCAACCACCCCTCAGTCATTCGCACCCCGCCCTGACGGATCGTCGCCAGCAAAAGGTCCGAATCAACCCGGCAATACACACTCTCCACAATCGCCGCCTCGGCATTCAGCCCGCGCGCCCACGCCCGCGCGTCCCGAAGCTCCGTCTCACTCGCCGCGTCCGACTTATTCACCAGCACCAGGTCCGCGTCCCGCACCTGGTTCGGAAAAAACTCGCCCAGGGCATCCCGCACCAGCGCATACCGCGTCGCGTCCAGCACCGTAATCACCGAATCCACCTGCACAATCGACCGCACCGCGGGACTCGCGAACACGTGCGCCAGCGTGTCCGGCGAGGCCAGGCCCGTCGGTTCAATCACCAGCCGCTCGGGACGCACCGAGCGGTGAATCTCATTCAGCGCCACCATCAGGTCGCCCCGCACCTCACAGCACACACAACCGCCCACCAGTTGCCGCACCGTCAGGTCATCCGAGGCCAGAACCACTTGATCTACGCCTTCAATCCCGAACTCATTCACCAGCAGCGCCGTCGATTCCACGGCAGACAGCCGCGGAACCAGCAAACGCAGCAACGTCGTCTTGCCGGCCCCCAGGAACCCATACACGATGGTCGCCCTCATCGTGGTACGGCTCCTTCGCCGGCGCCAGCCCATCCAGGGCGTCTCACCACCCGGCGCCCACTCGGTCGCGCCAGGCAAGCTTCAAAGCGTGGGGAAATAGTCCAAACAAAAAACCCTCACCCCAAGTATCGCACGCCCACATCCGCCATCCCGTCCGGTTTCTTGCGTAAGGGCGCGGTCTCAGACCCGCGCGTCTACCTCTTCTCCTCTTCAGATCCCCTCCGCCTCTCACCTCTCCCCTCGCGTACATCGCCGTCTCAGACCCGTCCGTCTTCCTCTCCGCCATCCCGACGTCCCCCGCCGGAACTCAACAACGCCCATCGGTTGGCCCTGAACGAAGCGAGAGGGCCGGGCAATGCGGTCGCGAATCCGACACTGACCGCTCCCGCCAGCTCCGGAAACAGTGCCGGAAGGTCGATTAGCCATTCATTGACGTTTGGCGACGGGCTGACATAGTCTCGCCAGACACGATGAAACGCGGGCGGCGACGTCGTGATGTGGCAGGGTGGCACGTGTCCGTTTGATCTGGTCCGCAGACTTCAGATCAACATCAACTCGGCAAGGTGCTTGGGTGAGACGGGTAACCGAGCCGGCGTGCCCGTGGGCCTTTGCGGCTCCCGCGCAAACAGTCCATGACGGACCACGTCGACAGGCGCACGCGTAGCAAGATCATGTCCAAGGTCCGATCACGGGACACGGCTCCCGAGATGGAGGTGCGTCGCACGCTTCACAAGGCCGGCCATCGCTTCCGACTTCATCGGGCAGACCTGCCCGGCAGACCCGACCTCATCTTCCCCAAGCACAGAATGGCGCTATTCGTGCACGGGTGCTTTTGGCACCGGCATGGGTGCCAGAAGTCAAAGCTCCCCAAGAGCAACGTCGCCTATTGGCAAGCTAAAATTGAGCGCAACGTGGCCCGAGACCTTGAAGTTCGATGTGCATTGGAGCGCTTGGGGTGGAAGTGGAGAGTTATATGGGGCTGCGAGCTGTCGTCAGGCATCCAAAGCGTTATGACCGAGCTAGACGGAGCCGCCAAACCAACTAAGGACCTTAAGTGAACTTGAGTCACGCAGTCCTCGTTCACCCGTCATCCAACCCATTCGAGCAATGGCGGCTAGTTTGAAGTCGCAGAATCCACTCGTTATCGACTTGTTCTGTGGCGCCGGAGGCTTGAGCCTAGGTGCGGCTCGCACAGGGTTCGACGTAAGAGGAGCAGTCGACACAGACGTGCAAGCCATGGAAGCTCATGAGGCGAATTTCCGGAATACGAAGCACTTACCGGAAGACGTCACGCAGCTCACTGGAAAGACCATTAAGTCTGCGATTGACCTAGGCAAGTCTGAGCGCTTGTCAGGAGTAATTGGCGGTCCACCCTGCCAAGGCTTCAGCTATATTGGTCGAAGGAACAAGCACGACAGACGCAACGGTCTATTCGTTGAGTTCTTCAGAATCGTTGCCGAAACAAAGCCGATTTTCTTTCTTGCGGAAAACGTCCCTGGAATCATGCGGCCAGAAAACGCCACTTTCCGTGAGACCGCGATTTCCCTAGTCGAGCAAGAATACTCAGTATTGCCACCACTAACGGTACCAGCAAATCGTTACGGTGCACCGACAAATCGTACTCGCATATTCTTCTTTGGATACCGTTCGGACGATCTTGAAGCATTAACTGTAGAATCATTCAATCCGCCGAAGGACGCTGAAGACGTGCGAGTCAAGGATGCACTAGAAGGCCTGTCCGCCGACATCGATCCCCTCTGGCAAAGCGAAAGCGATGGATGGCGATTCTCCGAGTACCACGGTACAGGCTACTTTGCTCAACGACTTCATGGTCAAGTCCCAGATGGTGTAGGCTGTCCATTGGCGTTGCATCGCCTCAAGAATGAAGGTCGATGTTCTGGAAACTTGGGAACGCGCCATTCGCCTAAAGTCGCCATGCGTTACGCAGCGCTTAGACCCGGCCAGCGGGACTATGTGTCCAAGTCACAACGACTAGATCCCGATGGCTTTTGCCCAACTCTTAGGGCCGGCACTGGCCCCGATCTCGGAAGTTACCAAGCAGTACGTCCCATACATCCGACGGAACCACGGGTCATTACACCACGGGAAGCGGCAAGACTTCAGGGATTCCCTGATTGGTTCGCATTCTCACCAACTAAGTGGCATAGTTTCCGCCAGATCGGCAGCAGTGTTAGCCCTATCGTTGCTGAACGTCTGATGTCGGTTATACACGCGACACTCACTCGATAGTGTCGGGGAGGGGCCCATGACTCAGTCACAAACACCCTACACACCAGTCAATGCCGCACCTGTCAAATCGTTCTTTGTTTCCATGTTGACGCGGGATATCAAGCTAGAGGAAGCAATCTTGGATTTACTCGACAACTGCGTTGATGGAATTGTACGAAGCGGTCTCGCGTTCTCAGATGGGAGCAGACCATACGAGGGGTATTGGGCAAAGGTCACTTTCGATAGAGGAACATTTGAAATATCCGACAATTGTGGCGGTATACCTTGGCATTTGAGCGAGTATGCATTCAGGATGGGAAGGGATCCTGGACTCGCACCAGTTGCCACCGGAATGGTGGGCGTATACGGCATTGGAATGAAACGTGCGATTTTCAAAATGGGAAAGAGCTGTGAAATCTCAACTCGTTCAGGTTCTGATGAATACGAAGTATCGATTACGTCCGAATGGGTGGATAACGAAGACGACTGGGAAATCCCAGTCCAACCAAAAGACACCAAAATGAGCGAAGATGGAACTACGATAGTGGTTGGCGATCTATACGAAGGAATAGTCGCAAGATTTGATGAAGCTGAAGATGGGGGGTACTTTAAGTCAGAATTGCATGATCTTATATCTACGCATTTTGCGTTTATACTTGACAAGGGATTCAGAGTGATAGTCAACGGGGACATTGTTCAGCCCCGGTCAAGACCCCTGATATTCGCAGATGTCCCCGACGAAGACGGGACTGTAATCCAGCCATACCTATATAGAGCGACTTACAAGACTGATCGAGGCAGCGATGTGCAGGTGTTCTTAGCCGTTGGCTTCACGAGACCGATTCCATCACAGGATGAAGTTCTCGGTGAGCAGGACGAGAAGAGGTATTCAACTGAGGAAGCGGGTTGGACTGTCATTTGCAATGACAGGGCGGTGCTTTATTGTGACAGGTCGGAACTCACCGGATGGGGAGAGGATCGTGTTCCTCGCTACCATACACAATTCATCGCAATTTCCGGCATAGTCGAATTCCGGTGTGACGATCCCGCCGAGCTGCCTACCACGACAACGAAGCGAGGTGTAGATGCTTCTTCCATTCTTTATCTACAAGCTAAGAATAAGATGAGAGAGGGAATGAAGCTGTTCACAGACTACACTAACCGATGGAAGGGACGGACGGAAGAGACTAAGGAGCAATTCTCGCACGGAGTTCTGCTGTCATTCAATGAAATCAAAGTTCGCGCATCCACACTCACATTTCGCTCCGTCCGGCGATCAATCCCAGGAGCTGTCCAATACAGACCGTCTCTTCCTCGGCCACCCCAAGTCCGCACACGTAGACGGCGTATTACATACCTGAAAAGCAATGACGACGTGGCCGCTGTCGCCGACTATCTTTTTGACGATTCTGACCCGTCACCCTCAGACGTCGGAGAGCGATGCTTCGATCTCATGCTCCGCGAGGCATCCAATTGAGTCGGCCGGCGTACCATTTACGTCCCAACAAGGCCATTGACCGATTAATAATGGTCGACACAATTCGGAGGCTCGAGCAATTCGGAGGACTCCAACAATATACCTATTACGGCCTCGGAGGTCCTTACTTGGAGGACTTCCGTATACTCTATGAATTGTCCAAGGATATTGGCATGGTTTCCATTGAGATCAATAAAGAAGTGCTCAAGCGCCAAGCATTTCATCGCCCTAGCAGAACAGTTCGTCTTCGCTGTAACGATCTAGCACAGTTCATCGATGAATACGAGCCTCACGGGAAGAGCATCTTTTGGCTCGACTACACAAAACTTAGATATGGGTACTTTGAGTCATTCAAACTTCTTATCACCAAGGTCTTTGAGGGCAGTGTTGTAAAAATAAGCCTGCGTGCCGATCCCAGAGACTTTATCAAGGAGCCGGAGAGATTTGGCCAGCGATTTCGCAATCTGATGGAAAACCCAAGCTCCAATCCGCCCGCCCAAGCTTCGGAGTATGCAAAGTTCATTCAAGATATGCTTCGTGTGGCGGTCCAGCAGGCTCTACCCCGTCAACTGGGAATTGTCTTTCAGCCGATAACGTCGTTCTTCTATTCGGACGGAACAGGTATGTTAACCCTTACAGGTATTGTATGTTCAGTCTCTGAGGTTGCGAGCTTCAGGAGTGCCTTTGCGAATTGGCATCTAAGCAATTTATACTGGAGTGATCCTCGACATATCGACGTTCCGTTTCTGAGCACTAAGGAAAGGCTACACTTGCAGGACAAGCTGCCGTGTGTAAGCTCGCCCGGCCAAACCTTGCTCGATGCACTTGGCTACTCGCTTGAAGGAAAGAAGGAGCGGACACGGATGCAGCTTGCGCAGTACGCAGATTTTCATCGACACTACCCCTACTTCATCAAGGCTGTGCCATAGTGTTTCGCTTTACGGCATTTCTGCACTCACACTCAGGAGCGCGTCACGGCTGGCAGACTCGTTTATGCAGCTAGTCGCGAAGATGTCCTGAGTCAGTCCTTTCGGGACGGAGAAGTTCTCGAAGATCGTCGTAGGCGTCTGGGATGTGGCTCTCTATGAATCGCACAGGATGATTGCAGCATGAGACAGCACAATGACTATAGTGACGCTCGGATCCGCGGAATGGGAGCGTGCATTCACTGCCGCCAGGGGTTTGGCGATAAAGAACGAACAAGAGACCATGTTCCAACTAGGTCGCTCTTGGTCAAACCCTATCCTGAGAACCTTCCTGTTGTGGACATATGCCAGAAATGTAACGCCGGCTTCTCCAAAGACGAAGAATACGTCGTTGCATTATTTGCCACGATCATATGCGGAACGACGAGCCCTGACCCTGCGAGGTTTCCTGTTGCTGCCACAACACTGAGCCGTAGTGCGCGATTGCGAAAACGGCTAGAAAGAGCTCGCCGCTTTCAGGCAACACTTTGGGGAAGTTCGGAAACTCAGTGGCAGGCGGAGTTGGACCGGGTGAAACGAGTTATCGTTAAGAACGCGCGAGGACACATCCTCTTTGAACTTGGGCAAGCGGTCGTGGGACCACCCTCACACGTCAAGCTTACCCCTCTCCAGCTAATGTCTGCTCAGCATCTGGATCAATTCGAAAATGCGACAAGCACTCCTCCCTGGCCAGAAGTGGGCAGCCGACAAATGCAACGTGCAGTAACTGGCGAGATTGGTCCGAGTCGTTGGTTAACTGTCCAGAAGGGTGTTTACCGTTTCGCAGTCAGTGAGCCATTCTATGTACGAATTGTTCTATATGAGTACTTGGCCGCTGAAGTAGTTTGGCACGATTCCACTGATATGGGATGAAATCTCGTTAGGGAATGTTCGCGTCCAAAGCCAACATCCACGTCGACGGCTCGACATCTACTGCGGCACCCCACGCGACATCCCACCGCTGGCTTGACCTGCGGAAGCTGAGCCGAGGCTAGCTAGACGCCCGACTCGTCGAAGCACCCACGCCTTCGCTCACTCGCCCGGAACCCGTACCTACCCGCCCGCATCTCACCGACACCGCCATCCCTGCCAGCCTTGCCTGCCCAGGCATCAACGACTGCACTGCTTGTACTGCTGGCAATGACATCATTGCCAGCACACGAATCCCCCGCGCCGGCACCCTACGCCTCTAACCACTCGCTGGCAGGACGCCGCCCGCGCCGCACACGTCAGCCCACGTGGCGTCCTGCGTGGACCCCGATCAGCCTCCGACGCCAGGGACCAGAATCTGGTTCACTGCCACCGCAACCCCACAGAAACGCCCCCTGCTCCCGTCGCCTGACCCTGCCCCGGCTCCTCGCCAGCCTGCCTGCGTTCATCCTGACCCCGTCGACGTTCCGGCTGAACCGGTCCCCCCTCGGCCTTCAGCCGCGCCCGTCGCCAATCAAATTCACGGCCAGCCCGTCGTTCCCCTTCTCAGGTGAGGGAGAGTGCTGGAACGCGCGCGGCCGCCACCCCCAGCACCCAAGCCCAGCCGTCAGCACCCACCCATCACGCCGCCCGAACTCTCGCCTGCGCCAATCCCCACGCCTCACCCTTTTGGTCGTACGCACTACGTTGTCGAATCAGACGCCCCGCCTCCCACGGCCGATCATCCACCACCTCCCCGTCGCCCGGATGCCCACCCCGGCGCCCCCACCGACCCCTGGGCCACTGCCACCATCGATCTCCGAGAGCCCGCCTAGATGCGTAAACCATGTCCCCGAACGCCTGTAAACCAGAGGTCCCGTCAGGACAGGCGAGAGGCCGAATTTGTCCCGAGCCCGCCGAAGGCTTTGGGCGTCTTCGGCCGAAATCGGTGAGCAACTGTGTTTGGGACAGCCATGGTCGGATCCCAGAGGGACTGGTGCTGGCAGAGGGCGGTGCAGACCACCAGCAGCTTGCGCATGCAGGCGGTCAGGGCCACCTTGGAGGGCTTGCCGGCCGCGCGCAGGCGCGGATAGCAGGCGCGGATGACCGGACTGGCCCGCGTCGCGGCGACCGTGGCCATGTACAGCACGGCGCGGACGGCGGCGCGCCCGCCCGCCATGCGGTGCCGACCGCGCCAGGTGCCGCTGTCGCGCACGCCCCCGCCTCCTCCGCCCAGCCCCCCGCCTTCACTCACTCCGACTTGAATCCGCCTTGTCTCCGCCGTACTCAGAATGTACACTAGCCGGGCAAACCCCGCAACCCCACAAAAATGCTCCCCGCCCCCGTCGCCCTGACACTGCCCCCACTCCTCGCCAGCCTGCGTGCGTTCATCCTGACCCTGTCGACATTCCTTGCGAGCCCATCGAACCACGCCAACGCGCCTCGCGCTCCTACCAGCCGGCGCCCCCTACGCCTGCCTCACCGCTCGCCCCGCCCTCCCCAAACCCTGCACCGCCTGCGCCCCGCGCCCCGCCGTCCCTCCACGACCGCTCCTCGCCCGTCCGTCATCCCGGCGGCCGCGGCCGGGACCCAGCGCCATGGGCAGTCTCGGCGCACCCAGCCACCCCGACCACCCGTCCATCCCGGGCTCCCCGGGCTTTCTAACCCGCTCCCACCACCCCGCGCAAACCACGCCCCACCCACGCGTCAAACCCAGCCAAAACACACCCCGCCCAGCCCTCCGTCACACCCGCAACCCCAACCATCCACCCCCGCCGCCGACACGCCCCAGACCCACCAAAAAAGCGCCCCAAATCACCTCAAGAGTTTTTTAGAAAAAACTCTTACGCGCACGAAGGCGCCCCATTCCCACCACCCCGGCAGCCAAGTCCTCAGCCCGCTAGAGCTCCCGAAGATCCCGCCAGTTCCCCCCAGCCTTCGCATCAACCGCCAGTGGCACCCGCAGCGGCACCGCCGTCGTCATCAACCCCCGCGCCACCCCCGCAAAGTCGTCCAGTTCCTCAGCGGGCAACTCGAACAGCAAGTCGTCATGCACCTGCAACAACATCCGCGCCGCAAACCCCTGCTCCCGGATCGCCCGGTCCAGCTTCACCATCGCCACCTTCATGATGTCCGCCGTCGTCCCCTGGATCGGCATGTTGATTGCCATCCGCTCCGCCGCCGCCCGCTCATGAAACGCCCGCGACTGCAACTCCGGCAGATACCGCCGCCGCTGGAACAGCGTCTCCACGTACCCCCGCTCATGCGCCAGCGCGATCGTCGAGTCCATGTACCCCTTCACGCCCGGATACGTCGCGAAATACGTCTCGATGAACTTGGCCGCCTCCCCCCGCGAAAACTCCGTCCGCGACGCCAACCCCTGCGCGCTGATCCCGTACACGATCCCGAAATTCGTCGTCTTCGCCAGCCGCCGCATGTCCTCCGTCACCTCGTCCAGCCCAACCTCATGCAGGCTCGCCGCCGTGGCCGAGTGGATGTCATGCCCGTTCGCAAACGCCTGGCACATCGCCGCGTCCTCGCTGATATGCGCCAGCACTCGCAAGTCGATCTGCGAGTAATCGATCGCCAGCAACGTCCACCCCTCGCGCCCCGCCACAAACGCCCGCCGGATCTCCCGTCCCCGCTCCGTGCGGATCGGGATGTTCTGCAAGTTCGGATTCGCCGACGACAACCGCCCCGTCGCCGTCCCCGCTTGGTTGAACGTCGTATGCAGCCGCCCCGTCGTCGGATGCGCCAGGTCCGGCAGCGTGTCGATATACGTCGACTTCAGCTTGCTCAGCTCCCGGTACTCCAGCACCCGCCCCACGATCGGATTCTCGTCCGCCAGCCCTTCCAGCACCCCGATCGCCGTCGAATACCCAGTCTTCGTCCGCCGCCCCGCCGGCAGCCCCAGTTCCTCGAACAGCACCTTCCCCAACTGCTTCGGCGAGTTCACGTTGAACTCACGCCCCGCATCCGCGTAGATCCCCGACTGCAACTCCGCAATCTCCTCCGCCATTTCCCGGGAAAGTTCGCCCAGCGCCCCGGCGTCCAGCTTGATCCCGCGCCGCTCCATCTCGCTCAGCACCAGCGCCAGCGGCATCTCCACGTCGTGCAGCAGTTCCGTCAGCTTCAGATCGTCGATCTCCGCGTCCATCTCCTCCGCCAGCCCCAGCCCCAGCGCCGCCCGCAGCGCCGCCGGCGCCGCTACGTCCTCCGGGTCCGGCCGCATCAACCCGCCCGCCACCTGCGCATCCGGCAGCGCCGGTTCGACTTCCAGCCCCTTGCGCCTGAACACCAGGTCGTCCAGCGTCCCCGGAATCGCACTCGGCGTCGCCACATACGCCGCCAGCAACAGGTCCGCCTCTACGCCACGCAGCGTCACCTCCCGCGATGCCAGCGCGCTCCGCAGTTCCTTCGAGTCAAACGCCGCCTTCCCCGCCGCCTCGTCCTCCAGCCACCCCCGCAGCTCCTCCACTGGCCCGGCCTCGCCATCCAGGCTCACGTAGGCCGTGTCGTCGCCCCACGCCAGCCCCAGCCCCAACAACTCCACGTTCCACGATGACCCTCGCGTATACGGAAACACCGCCACCCGCTCCGCCCCCGCCAGATCCGCGGCCAACGCCCGAGCGCCCTCCGCGTCCGTCACCACCGCCGGCTCAACCTCCAGCGCTTCGTCTTCGACCCGCGCCGCGGCATCCAGAAACCCCATCCGCTCCACCACGCTGCGGAACTGCAACTCCCGCATCAGCGCCTGCACGGCCGCCGGATCCGCCTGCCACAGCCGCGTCCGCTCCGCGTCAAACGCCACCGGCACATCGCACACGATCGTCGCGAGCTTGCGCGACAGGTACGCCACCTCTTCCTGGCCCTCCAACCGCCGCCGGATCGCCGGCCGCAGGTCCTCCAGGTGCACGTAGATCTCGTCGATATCTGCGTAGTCCTTCAGCAGCGTCGAAGCCGTCTTCTCCCCCACCCCCTTCACGCCCGGAATGTTGTCCGAGCTATCGCCCACCAGCCCCTTGAAATCCACCACTTGCGACGGCCTGATCCCCCACCGGTCCTGGATCGCCGCCTCGTCATATATCAGCGGCTGCCCCGTCCGCGGATTCGTGCTCAACACCCGCACATGCGGCGTCACCAGCTGCAGCGCATCCCGGTCCCCGGTCACCAGCCAGACCTCAAACCCCTCCGCTTCCGCCTGCCGCGCCAGCGTCCCCAACACATCGTCGGCCTCAAACGGCTCCAGGTCATAGATCGGAATCCCCAGCACCTCGATCAACTCCCGGATCCGCCCGAACTGCGCCACCAGCATGTCGTCCGGCGCATCCCGGTGGGCCTTGTATGGCTCGTAGATCTCATCCCGAAACGTCGGCCCCGGCAGATCAAACGCCGCCGCCGCGTGATCCGGCGACAACTCCTCAACCACCCGCAGCAGGATGTTGGTGAAGCCAAAAACCGCGTTGGTGGGTTCGCCGCTGGAAGTGGCGAAGTGGCGCGGCACCGCGTGGTAGGCGCGATGAATTAGCGACATCGCGTCCAGAACCACCAGGCGGGGGCGCTCGGAAGCGTCCATACTGATCAGTCTACGCGGCCCCTAAACGCTGCCTCGTGCGAGACCGCTCCCCAACCACGACCAAACGCTCCTGGACCCGATCACTGGCCGGCCAGATTGCCATCCTGGCCGCCGTACCCACGGCCGCCGTCCTCCTCGCCGTGGCCGTCCTCACCCTCTTCCTCAACCAGCACTCCCGCCTCGAAACACTCCTCCAGGCCGAAGCCGACCGCGCCCTCGCCCTCGCCACCCCTATCGAACGCGCCCTCACCGACACCCTCCGCACCAACCTCCGCTCAACCATCACCAGCCCACCCAACCTCTTCCTCCACCGCACCACCAACGCCCGCCTCATCCAACAGTTCGACGAACCCCTCCAGGCACCAGCCACGGCAACCCTCCAACAAGCCCGCGCCACCGACGCCCTCGCTCTCTCCGATGTCGTTCAGACCGCCACCGGACAGTCCGCAATCGTCGTCGCCGTCCCCGACGGCTCCGTCATCCGCCTCGGCGTTATCCGGGTCGCCTCGGAAACCGCCGAGTCCCCGTGGCGCTCCCTCCTCCAGGACCTCATCCCCACCGCCCCCAGCGCCACCCTCGGCCTCGTCGACGCCACCGCCTACGTCGCCTACCACCAGGACCTCGACCAAACAGGTCGCTCCGTCACGTCCTCCGGCGAACCCGGCGATCCGCTCTTCCAAGCCGCCGCCGGCGCCCTCCTCCGCGGCCCGCTCATCGGCACCCAGCGCATCACCGGTTTCGCCCCCCTGGGAACCACCGGCTGGCGGCTGGTCGTCGAACGCCCCTGGACGGCCGCCCTCGAAGCTTTCAGCGGTCCCGGTCCCCTCGTGCTCATCCCCCTGCTCGGCGCGGCCCTGCTGCCCGCCGCCCTCATCGGCCTCACCGCCGTCCGCGCCACCAGGCGCCTGCGGGACCTCGCCCTGGCCGCCCGCCGCATCGCCGCCGGCGACTTCCGACCCATCCCAACCTCGGCACGCACCGGCGACGAGATTGAGGACCTCACCACCCAGTTCGAATCCATGGCCCGCCAGCTCCAGTCGCTCTACGGTTCTCTCGAACAGCGCGTCGCCGACCGCACCCGCGAGCTCGAAATCGTCGTCCGCGTCGCCCGCTCAATTACCCAGACGCTCGACGCCCGCGAAATCCTCCGCGTCAGCGCCGCCGAACTCCCCCGCCACCCCCGCATCCAGACCGCCTACGTGCGGCTCGCACCTACCCAGACCGAGCAACTCGGCCTCACCGAGCCGCCCGACCCGGAATGGGCCGAAGCGGTGCCCCCTGACGGCTCCGAGCCCAACGGCGCCCTCCGCAGCCACCCCACGCCCACCAGCGACTGGGTCCATTCCCTTCCGCTAACCGTGGCCGACGAGAATGGCGCCCTCCTGGTCCGCACCGCCGCCGCCGACGGCGCCGAACTCTCCAATTTCCTTCTCACCGTCGCCGCCCAGATCGGCATCGCCCTGGAAAACGCCCTGCTTTACCGCCAGGGCCAGGCCCGCGCCGCCCTGGACGAACGCATGCGGCTCGCCCGCGACATCCACGACACCGTCGCCCAGAGTCTCACCGGCGTCATCGTCCATCTGGAAGCCCTGGAGCGCGCCGCCGGCGATGCCATAGCCGCTGCCGACCACCGCACGCGCGCGCTCGACCTGGCTCGTGTCGGACTGCGAGAAGCCCGCCTCTCCGTCCAGGGTCTCCGCGCCTCCGCCCTTGATGGTCAGGATCTAAGCGACGCCCTCGCCGCCGTCGTCGCCCGCGCCGACGCCTCCGGTCAGGCCGCGGCCCGCTTCAGCCTCCAGGGCGACGCCGCCGGGGTCCCCGCGCCCATCGCCAACGAGATCCTGCGCATCGGCGAAGAAGCCCTCGCGAACGCCCTCCGCCAACGCGTCGCCCCACCACGTGCTCACCAGCCTCCAGGTCGCCCACCACGCCGTTCGCCTCGTCGTCGAAGACGACGGCGTCGGCATCGATTCCACCAACTCCAACGAGTCCGGCTACGGCCTCCTCGGCATGCGCGAGCGCGCCGCGCGTCTGGGCGGCACACTCAGCATTGAAAGCCAACCTGGCGAAGGCACCCGCGTGCAGGCCCACATCCCGCTCCATCCGGCCTCCGACGACCGATGATCCGCGTCCTGATCGCCGACGACCATCCGATCGTCCGCGAAGGTTTCGGCGCCATCGTCAATGCTGAGTCCGACATCCAGGTCGTGGCCCAGGCCTCGAACGGCATCGAAGCCCTCGAGCAAGCCGCCAATGCCAACCCCGACGTCGCCCTCATGGACCTCCGCATGCCCCAAATGGGCGGCGCCGAAGCCATCCGCCGCCTCCGCCAGGTCAACCCCAACCTGCGCGCCATCGTCCTCACCACCTACGACGACGACGAGGCCATCTACGAAGCCATCCGCGCCGGTGCCCGGGGCTACCTGCTCAAGGACGTGCGACCCAGGGACCTCGTCCGCGCCATCCGCCGCGTCCACGCCGGCGGCTCGCTGCTGCAGCCCGTCGTGGTTGAACGTTTGCTCGACCGCCTGGGCCCCGAGGACGCGGACAACGAAACCCAACCCGTAGAAGCACTCACTCCCCGCGAGCTCGAAGTCCTTCAGATCATGGCCCGCGGCGCCCGCAACCGCGATATCGCCGAGGAACTCTTCATCTCGGAACGCACCGTCAAAGTCCACGTCGCCAACGTCATCGCCAAACTCGGCGTCACCAACCGCACCGCCGCCGTGGTCCGAGCCATCGACCTCAACCTAGTCTCCCACCGCGACGCTTGATTCGCTATGCGCTCGCTCACATTGCGGATTGCGTACCCCCAACGAGGGCTATCTACCGATGGTAGACAGTACATACCGTTAGTCAAAGTGACACAGTCACATGTTCATACCAAGCTCGAACTACAGTTTACCCACGCCTCGTTGTCGATTAGTTCAAGCAAACTTAAGCATGGGCTGATGTCTAATGATGCGGATTCGATTTTCTTGAGAAATCCGACTCCCTCACGTCCTGCAGCAATCTGTGAGCTCTACTGATGTACTCAATACAAGTCTTCTCCTCGACCGCAGGCTTCAGGGATCGAAACCTAACCAAAGGCTCTTGGGACGAAATCTCACGACTATCTTGTTCTTTCAATACTAGGATCCCAGTTGCCAGAAGTCCTACATCACTGGCAGACATCTCCCCCATCTTACCAGCAACAAAATCAATCTGTTCTGAAAGCCCGTGATTAACTCTATCAAGCTGACGCCTTAAATTGACAGACTCGAACCGAGCTCTAATCCGAGGGCCATAAGGCCGAGCCGGCTCCGAAACCAACACCCGAGTTGACAATAGCCTTCCTATTTCGTCACGCAATTCGAACGAGAATGGGCCATGCTTATACGGAACAAAACAAAAAGGCACTTCCGTGTCGAAGAGTTCCTTCACCATGTAAGTGCACTTCTGGACATGCGATTCAGCGGTCCAGCTTCCATTCTCTCGCAGTGCTTCAACAACATCGGAGACAAGCCGCGCTTTCCACAGCCTATCCATAGCCCGTCCTTTCCGCTGCAACCGCTGACAGAAGAGTATCACGATTCTCACTGAGCCATCTGGTGGCTTCTTCACGCTTCTCAGGCGAGATCATTACCCGCTCGAAGCTCGTCGTCGGCACCTGAGCGATCACTTCTGATAGGGTAGCCGCAGACTCAGTCTGGCCATCTTGCCTCAGAACCGGAAAATCTAGATCGCTCGAGGAGGCCCGAACGGGATCAAGTTGCACGTCCAACTCACCAAACTGGACCTGAGCCGCCTTCAGGACAGTCTCTGAAGCCTCTAGCGAAACTTCAAGCTCGTCCTGTGTCGGCGTGTATAGGGTACGAAAGTGTCGTCGCTCATTGATTCGTCTCGCCAACTCGTACCCAGCGTTCTTCGGAGATGTTCCAGCATGCTTGAGTGCGACTAATACATCAGAGTCCGAGATCTTCAACACATCCTCCCAAGATTTAATTGCATTTGCACCCTTCAGCCACGACGACATAAAGCCCTGCAGCAACAAGTCATAGGCTCGCCTTACGGGGTGCAGGTATACTTGCGCGAACATGAAGTAGCGAGCGATTTGAAGTGCCTCTGCCGAATGTAGGCCACCTTCTTCCACGCCAAGAGCCGGCTCTCCAGTGGCCGGATGCGGAAGAAAACGCAGAGTATCAACGAGACGGTAGTGGTCAAACCGGCCGTAGGCCACCCCGGCATGCAATGAGTCTCTCAACAGATAGTTGATCCGATCAACACCGAAAACATCCCCGGTAATAATCTCTGAAAGAAGCGTTTCCCAGAGCGAGAATTCGACATCGCTTGCAGTTTGTCGTCCAACTGCCAGCTTCACTATGTCGCTAGCCCGCACAGGCGGTGTAATATCATCCCATATAGAACGCATCAGATTGGATTCGATTATATCCCTAGTGATCTTCTCATGCGAATGACCTTCCGGAAGGATTTCATATTCTGCAGCGTGCGAGAACGGCAAGTGACCTACATCGTGAAAACGGCAAGTGACCTACATCGTGAACAAGTGCTGCTAGCCTCAACACTCCTCGCCAATATGCTCTGTGATTTTGATTGACGATATCTGGAAGAGCGTTTCTAATCTCATCGTTTAGGTTTTCAGGATCTGTCAGAACATCATAAGCTCGTCCGGCCAATTCCATAACTCCCAATGAATGTTCAAACCTCTTGTGTGTCGCCGCCGGGTACAGGAGATATGCCATACTTAGCTGGTGAACATCCCTAAGACGCTGAATCGGTGGCGAATCAACCACACGCCTCTCATCTGAGTCAATTCGTATAAAGACATGTATAGGATCGCGAATCTCGTGCGTCTGCTTCGACATAGTCATTAACGGCAGCTAGTATCGCCGCTCTTCAGGCAATCGGCGTGAGCCTGACGTAAGAGAGGACGGAGATCCTTTAGGTTTCCAACCTGCGGCACGACTTTTCCAGTTTCTAGCTATGTTTGTCGAGGAGCTGGAACGTGATCCCTCCCCAAAAAACGCGTTTCATTCGGGAGACGTTTGGAGTCGGTGATCAGCGCCCAGGTTCGCAACGATCGTCTTGGAGTCTTGGGCAGTTCCGAAAGGCTAGCTGAAGGTGCTTCACTTCGCCAGTCGTTGAATCGACATCTGGAACTGGGCCACTCAATGTCGCTGGTTGAACGACGTCACAGGTGGGCTGCGTATGACAGCAGGCGCGCGCCCACTGCTGAAGAGTGATCGTCGTCGTAAGCCCCTCTTGCCGATCCTCCCACCTCGCATTCTTCAGTTTCGATTATCCGACGGTAAGCCAGTTGAGCCGGTCCAGCTGAATCGATTAGGCTCCCAACCGGCCACGATTCCGATTGCCGACGTTATACGCGGTGTGCTGCCCCAGGCCTGAATTCCTTAAGCGACAGCCGCCGCCCCTGTCCCTGCCTTCGCAGGTCCACGATCTCCGCTGCTATCGCAATCGCAATCTCCGCCGGCGTTCGTGCTCCGATGTCCAGCCCGATCGGCGCGTAGACCCTGGCGAATTGTTCTGGCGTGAAGCCTTCCGCCAGCAACGTCCCGTAGACGATGTGCACCCGCCGCCGGCTGCCGATCATCCCGATGTAGGGTGCCGGCGATCCAAGCAGCCGCCGCAGCGCCAGTTCGTCGAAGCGGTGCGCTCGCGTCACCAGCACCACGTGCGTGCGTTCGTCTACTTCGAATTCGTCCAGGAACTCCTCGAACGGCCGCGCATACACCTCGTCCGCCGAAGGAAACCGCTCGCGATTAGCAAAGTCCGCCCGCTCGTCTACCACGATCGTCTCGAACTCCAGCACCGAGGACAGTTGCGCCAGCGGGACCGCGATGTGCCCCGCCCCCACGATCAGCAGCCGCGGCGTGGCCATGATTGGATCCAGCAGGAACCGCGCGTACTCCCGAGCGCGACGCGACACCGGCTCGCCTTCCGCATCCAGATTCACCGCCCGCGGATGCCCAGAGGCCAGCGTCTCCCCCGCGAGCCGCGCCAGCGCCTGGTCGATCCCCGGCGTCGCTACGACATGCGAAAGCCCTTGACCTGACTCGTAAATCGCCCGCAGGCCGATTGCACCGGCCACCACACCGCGCGCGCCCACCAGGTGCACGAACACGATGCCCGCCCGCCGCGCCAGCGCCTTCTGGGCCGCCGACACTGCCGCGGCGCGGTCGATCACGGGCGGATCAGGGGAGCGTCGCTCCAGGCCTCCAGCAGCACCTCCAGCGTGCCACCGCAGACGTCGCCCTCGCCCTTGATGTCGTCGATCAGGTCGATCTCCAGCGCCCGCGCCTGTCCGTCCGCGAGCACCCGGATCGCCTCCGCCCGCACGTCCGCTTCCACGCAGCCGCCCCCCACGGTCCCCCAGGTGGATCCATCCCGGAAAAACAGCATGCGCGCGCCGATATCCTGCGGGGTCGACCCGCGGCTGGACACAACCACCGCCGAAGCCACCCGCTCACCCTCGGCGGTCCGAACGGCAATCTGCCGAAAATACTCCTCCATAGCCCGCGATTCTATCGCCGCATCCCCGCCGAGCCGCCATGGAAGCTCACAGCAACCAGCGTCCCGCGCCATAGGCCGGCTCCGGGCAGACGCGCCGATCTCTTGCGTGTTCACGGGTCTCCAAGGGTAGGTACCGTCAAGCCACGAAGCCGTTGCGAGCATCAATGAGCAACCAAGACATCAACCAGTCGTACGTCCGCGAGTCGTGGGAGCACGCCAACCACGCCAGCCACTACATCGAGGCCGTCACGGCCGTCGGGCTGTGGAAGTCGGAGCGGAGGTTGATCGACCGATACTTGCCGCGGGACGGCGCGGTCCTTGACATCGGCTGCGGCGCCGGTCGGACGACGTTCGGCTTGTACGAGGCTGGCTACCGCCGCCTAACGGGCCACGACCTCTCCACCACCATGATCGCGGCGGCCCGGCGCATCGCCATAGGGCGGGACCTCGCCATCCGGTTCGACATCGCCGATGCGACATCCATGCCCTACGCTGACGCGAGCTTCGACGGAGCGCTGTTTTCGTTCCAGGGGCTGATGTGTATTCCCGGTGGGAAGCGCAGGCTCGAGGCGCTGCATGAGGTGCGGCGCGTGCTGCAACCGGGCGGCCACTTCATCTTCACGACCCACGACAGGGCCATACCCCGCTGGGTCGATTTCTGGCGCGACGAGCGGACCCGCTGGGATCGCGGCGAACAGGACCCGCGCCTCCTCGAGTTCGGCGACAGGATCATCCCGGACTCAGGTCTGTTGACCTACATCCACATCCCGGCACGTGCCGAAGTCAGGAGCCTCATCGCCGACGTCGGCTTCGACCTCGTCGAGAACCGGCTGAGGTCCGAGGTGGCGACCGAGTCCAAAGCTATATGCAAGATCAGCGCCGAGTGCCGGATGTGGGTCGTCCGACGACCCGAGAAGCAAGCCTGAGACACACCGATCAGTCCAGAGCCTCCGCGGCGCCCATGGCTACTGGTAGCCTGCAACGGAAGAGTTCGATTCCATTGAGAGACATTCCCTTGGGCATCTGCGTGGTAGTTCGCCGTGTCAGGTCGCAATCCCGAACACGGTCAAAACTTCCTGCGGTCCACACGGCTCGCACGCTGGCTTCTCGCTAAGACCTCAATCTCGGCCGACGACCTGGTTCTCGATATCGGGGCCGGGAGAGGCACGCTCACCGAACCATTGTCCGAGCGCTGCCGACGTGTCGTGGCCTTCGAGATCGATCCGCTCGTCTTTCGGGACCTCAAGCGGCGGTTCCAGGACTCGGCGTCGGTGTTGCTCGTCCATGCGGATTTCCTCACGTGCCAGCTTCCGCGCGAGCCATACAAGGTCTGCGCAAATCTGCCGTTTAACATCACGGCAGATGTTGTAGCCAAGCTGACGAGCGGTGTTGATCCGCCCCAGGATGCCTACCTGGTCGTTCAGCGTGAGGCAGCCGAGCGCTTCACGGTGGATCGCGGTCAACGCTTCACGCTCGCTGCCTGTCTTCTCTACCCGCGATGGCGCGCTCGAGTGCTCGCACACATCCCCGTCACGGCCTTTCGTCCGCCACCCTCGGTCAACGCCGCTCTGCTCCACTTGAGGCTTCGGCCCAATCCCCTGATTGCTGCCCGCGACCATGCTCTGTTTCGGGACCTCGTGACCCAGGGCTTCGTTGGCGGCTCATCCGTGGGCGACGCCCTGCGCCCGCTGCTTACGTCCCGGCAGCTTCGCCGAGTTGCCCGCGACCTCAAAATGGGACTCGACTGGCCGCCTTCGGAAGTGCGCCCTGAACAGTGGGTCGGTCTGCTGCGATTCGTAATCCGACACCGATGCCAAGTCAACCTCGCCAGCATTCGCGGTGCACACGTCCGGCTTCGAAACCGGCAACGACGGTTACGCAAGTCGCACCGCACCCGATCGCCGCGAGCCAGTCGTGGGACTAGAAGAACTGCTGGATGAAATCCGCCCCTTGCACCCCGGCCGCCGCGAACCCAATGTTCTTGATTAGCCGCCCCGCCCAGGACGAGATGAAGAACTTCCACCAGCCCAGCCGCGCCGCGCCGGCGATGGCGCCCGCCAGGTCGAAGAACGGGTTTGGCAGGGCTGCGATGGCGAAGATCACCAGCAGGCCCCAGCGCTTGATCCAGGCCTCAACCCGCCGGTAGGACTTCCGTCGCTGGATCCACGGTGAGCCGGTCACTCCGAGGAGGTACGACACCATCTCGCCGGCCACCTGGCCCGTGGTGCCCACCAGCACCGGCCCCCAGACGTTGTCGAACGCCACCGCGAACACGGCAATCGACGCCCACCCGAACCCCGGCAGCATGAATAGCGCGCCGGACTGAACCGATACCACGAATAGCGCCAAGTAGGCCGGGCCGGCGTTTGCCCGAATTTCCTCGGCGTAGGGAATGGCGGCAAGGCTCACGCAGGTCACGACGATCAGCGACGCCACCTGGAGCCAGAAGAGGCGCTTGTCTACGACCGAGGGCCCCCGCCCGCCGCTGTCGGCGGGCGGGTCGCTATCGGCCGGGGTGCTTGACGGTTCGGTTTCGATCTGCATGCTTTGGGGCGCGACGCGCGCCACATCCCGAGTCTCGCGGTTATGCCTGAGTTGCCAGAAGTCGAAACGATCCGGCGCGAGTTGGACACCTACATCGTAGGACGAACCGTCCGGCGCGCGACAGTCCTTGATCCCAAACTCACGCTCGGCGTGCCGGTCCCGGAATTCGAGTTCCGCCTCATCGGGCAGCGCGTCGAGGAGGTCGACCGCCGCGGCAAGTACCTGCTGCTGCGCCTCACCGACCGAGTCCTGATCCTGCACTTGATGATGAGCGGCCGCGTCCACTTACGCCCAGCCGACGGAATCCAGCCGCATACCCGCCTGGTCGCGGCCTTCGATCGCGATCCCGCCCTCCACTTTGTCGATGTCCGGCGCTTTGGCCGCGCTTGGGCGTTAGATGAGGCCGACCTGCCCACCGTCCTTGGGAATCTCGGACCCGAACCCCTGGGCGACGCCTTTGACTGGCGAACCCTTCGCGAGGCCTTCCGCAACCGCACCGTGGCCGTCAAGTCGGCCCTGCTCGACCAACGCACGCTTGCCGGCGTTGGCAACATCTACGCCGACGAGGCTCTCTTCAGCGCCCGCATTCACCCCGAGGCACCCGTCGACCGGATCTCTACCTACAAGCTGAAGGCACTCGCCAGGGGCATCGTGGACGCGCTGGAGTCAGGCATTGCCAACCACGGCACCTCATTCAGCACCTTCGAAACCAGCCGCGGCACGCCGGGCGGTAATCAGAACCACCTTCAAGTCTTCCGCCGCACCGGGGAACCCTGCCCCCGCTGCGCCCGTCCTATCCGCCGCATCGTTGTCGCCCAGCGCAGCACCCACTACTGCTCGTTCTGCCAACGCCGCCCACGTTTCTGAGCTAGCGCGATGCGGCGGTGCTGCCGTATTCGTTGGTGGGGTCTCGATACATCGAGTGGTAGTGCGCACCCCCGCTGCCCAACGCACCCTGCGTTGAGAACTCGATGATCAGACTCGGACCCTGGATCCGGAAGTACATCGACCCACTGCCGTCGATCGCCCCATGCCATGCAAAGTGGATCTCGCTCACCTCGGACCGAATCTCATTCAGCCGCGCCTGCGCGCTCCGCGTGTCCAGCACGCCCACCCAGAGCCCAATCGCGTCCATCAGCAATTGCTGCTGATCCTCGCTCCAGTCACCAGCCCGCGCGCCCTCGACTTCCGGAATAACTCCGTCCTGTCCCGCCCCCGTCACCACCCCGTTGGGATTCCTGGCCAGCGTGGCCTGCGCTCGCACGTCCTCGCCGAGGGCGTTGACCAGCGCCAGCCCGGCCTGCACATACGGCTCCAGCGGCGCCTCCGTGGAACCGTTTACCTCAAACGATGCCGGTTCAATCCCCAGGAACGTCGGCGACAGGTAACTCCGCCCGTCCACCACCGTCACGTTCACCGCCAGGTGATGTCCGCCGAATTGCCAACCCCACGGCGCCTGGTCGGATGGCTCCTCAAAGAACGCCAGCCAGTAGTTTTCGGCGCTGAACCGCGAGCTGTCCCCGCCGCGCGACGCGGCCAACGCGTCCTCCGCCCGAACGATCCCGGTTGCCACCTCGTATCCCGCCCGGCTCAGCGCCACCGCCAGGAAATGGTGCATCGCATCCGTTTGCTCCAGGTCCAGGTCGCCAGTCCGCACCCCGTTCCGCTCAAAGCGCACCGAACCCGGCGGCAGATTCGACCAGTTCGAACGCCGCGAATCCCCCAACGGCAACACCGCCGCCGCCCGCTGCTCGGCGCTCAACTCCCCGATGAACGCGTTCGCCGCGGTAACCATCGCCGACGCCGCCGCCGAGTCCGCCGGCGTTGCCACGGCCGCGGGCGTCGACCCCGTCGGCTCAACCGACGGTCGCTCGCCGGGCGCCGCGCCATCGCACGCAGCCAGTACCACAGCCGCCACCGCCACGGCCGCCGCAATCAACCGTCGTTCCATCCCTCAGGCTATCCGCTTCGCGCCCACGTCCTCGGGCGCCCTTGGCGCAACTCGCAGCGTCCGCTCCCCGCGATACGTCACCTGACCCGGCCCCGCCCCGCGAATCGGCCGGACCCGACGTCGCTGCGTCACATCCACGTCCACTGTCGCGTCGTCCCGCGCGGCGCTCAGATGCGCCGCAAGCGACGCCGCCCGCTCGATTACTTCCTCGGGCGCATCCCCGCTCGGGCATCGCAGCAGCACGTGAGCCCCCGGCACACCCCGCGCGTGCAGCCACAGGTCATCGGGCGCAGATTCATGAAACGTCAGGCGGTGATTCTCGGCCGCCGTACGCCCGGCCCGCACGTGAAACGCCCCCACAGTCCACCGGGCCGCCGTCGGAACCGCACGGCGCCTCGCACTCGCTTTGCCGTATCCCGCCTCCGCCAGCGTGGCTTCGATAGCCTGCCGCACTCCCGGCGAATCCGCCCGTGCCAGGTCGTCGGCCGCCTGCCGCAGAAAACCCACCTCCAGCTCCGTACGCCGAATCCGCGTCGGCGTATCTCGCGCCGCCGTCCGCCGGTCCTTGGCCTGCGCGAAGTACCGCTGCGCGTTCTCCACCACCGACCGCCGCGGATCCAGCTCGATCGTGCGGCCCTCGTGCTCGAACACCGGCGCGCCCGGCGGCGTCCCGTGCCCGAATGCCAGCAGCGCCTCCCCGGCCGCCTGAAGCTCGTCGGCCGCGGGACTGGATTCCAACTCCACTCGCAGCGCCGCCATTCGCCTGGTGGCTCGCTCCGCGGCCGATGCAATCAGCCGCTCCAGCCGTTCCTCGCGTGCGTCCCTCGCCGGCGGGGGCGCCGCCGTCGCCGCGTCAAAGGTCTGCAGCGCCTCGCTCATCGAATCCACCGGAACGCAGGCCTCGTCGAACTGAGTCAGTTCGTACGGCGCAAACGCCCGCCAGCCGTCGGCAGCCGGAACCAGCGATGGCTGCCAGTCCCCCCGCGCCGCGTCGGCCTGAATAGTCCCCAAGCCTTGCAACACCGGTACCCAGTCGGTCACCTCGCCGCTCAAGGCCGTCGCCGCGTACCCGCCGCGCGCCAGCGCCTCTCGCGCCAGCGTTGGACTCACCGCCCGCACCCCTCGCACCAGCACCCGCCATGCAGGCCCGTCCCGCGCGGCGCTTCGCCGCAGTGCCTCCGGGTTCACCGCTGCGAGCTCAGGCAGATCCAGCGCCGCCGGTCGTTCGTAGTCCGCTCCCGGCTGAATTCGCCGGCGCCCGTCGCCGCCCCGCACGCGCCGTAGCGCCTCCTGAATCCTGCCGCCGTCGTCCACCAGCAGCAGATTCGTCTGCCGCCCGATGAACTCCACGATCAGTCGTGTCCGCGCGGCTTCGGCCATCTCCGGCCCCTGCCACTCGAACGCCAGATCCAGGATCCGCTCCGCCGGCGGCTGCACAATTTCCACCAGGCGCGCTCCCCGTATCCACTTGCGCGCGAGCAGCAGCAACGGGCTGGCCGCCTGTATTCCCGCCCGCGGCCACTGTCGCGCGAACCGCACTCGCGGCTTGTCCGGATCCACGCCTATCAGCAAGTAGTGCCGCTCCTGCTGCCCGTAGATCTCCAGCGCCAGCGCCCCTGGCTTCGGTGAGGCCACCCGCTGCACGCGCCCGCCCAGCGCCCGGTCCTCGATCTCCGACCGCACCGCCGCCAACGTCAGGGCGTCAAAATTCACCCGCGCCTCCGGGCTCCGGCAGCCTGTGGAACGGCTCCGCCGCAGGCTCGCTGATCCAACGGGCCGCCGCTTCCGCGGCCACCCCCAGCGCCTCTCGCAGGTCGCTCGTCGCCCGGTAGGCGCTGAACAACACCACCGCAAACACGTCCCCCGTCCCCGTCGGATTCCGCATCGGCCGCTCAATGACCGGATACCGCAGCCACCGCCCGCCCTCATGCGCCTCGATCGCCCCCGGCCCGTCCGTCAGCACCCCGACGCGCGACCGCGCCAGCAGCGCCCGCGCGGTATTCACGTCCCCCGCCAGGTCTTCGGTACTGAGAATGCTCACATCGGCCGCCGCAAACGCCCGCGTCGCCGACCGCGGCAAATCCACTCGGACGTGTCCCTGTTCGTCAACCCGTCGCAGCAGCCCCTGCCCCGTCAGCGCCACAAAACCCCGCCCGGCCACCGCATCCACGGTGGTCGGCCCGGTCTCGCGCAGGATCGGCCCCAGGTGCACGATGTCCGCCTGCGGCGCCAGTCGCTCTACGACCGAAGCCCGCAGCCGCGGCGCCCGCGCATGCACAAGCTGTGTCCGTCCCTCGGCCCCGTAGATGTTCGAGAACGTCGCCGCATTGCGTGTCGGCTCCACGTGCCATTCGATTTCAGGCGCCTTGACGGCCAGCCGCCGGGCATCGGCAGCGGGCAATCGCGTGGCCGCCACCACCCGGTATCCCAGCACCGCGGCCGCCCGTGCGCTGTAATAAGCGGTCCCGCCAAATGTCGAACCTGCCGGCGTCAGGTCCGTTGTGACGTTGCCGAGCAGCAGGTACACCGGCCGCTCGGCCTCGGCGGTCATGCGCCCCTGGAAATCAGGCCCTGGGGCTGATGACGACGCGGCGCTCGTCGCCCTCGCCGATGCTGTAGGTCCGCACGTCTTCGTCGTCGGCCAGCGCCACATGCACCAGCCGTCGCTCGTTGGCCGGCATCGCATCCAGCGTGATTGGTTCCTGCGTGGCACGAACCTCATCCGCCAGTGTTTCCGCCAGTTCCGCCAGCTGATCGGCGCGACGCTGCCGATACCCGTTCACGTCCACGATCACCCGACACGGCCGGCCCAGTCGCCGCCCCAGCATCAGGTTCACCAGGTACCCGAACGCCCGCAGCGTCTCGCCCTGTCGACCGATCAGGCGCCCAAAGTCCTCGTCGCCCACGATGTTGTAGGCCAGCGGATCCTCGGAGACCAGATCGAAGTCCGACATGAATCCCATTCGGTCAAGCATGCTCTCCAGTAATTCCTCGGCTTCGTTCTCCAGCTCCTCGCCTGACTCCAGCAACTCGCCACGCGGACGACGGGTCGGCGGCGGCGAGGGCTCGCTCGACTCGGCTACGGAAGTCGCCTCGGCGACCGGCGCAGGCGTCTCTTCGGACGGCTCGTCCTCGGGCGCGTCCTCGACTTCAGGCGGCTCCGCAACCATCGGCGCCTCGGCTTCAGCTTCAGGCTCCTCAGCCACAGCCGCGTCGACTTCCTCTTCCGAGTAGGGTTGGCTGCGCAGCCGCACCCGCACGCGCGCGTCCTCCCGGCCCATGCCCAGCACGCCGCGTGACCCCGAACTGATCACGTCCACGTCGATTTCGTCCAGGGTGACGTTCAATTGCAGCAGGGCGCGTTTGACCGCGTCTTCCACCGAACTGCCGGTCACGATCACGCCGTTGCCGGCACCAGAATCTTTAGCCACCACGTCTCCTCCGTCGTCGTCGTCGCCGTGGGCGGCTCTTCGCCTCCGGCGTCGCCTCGCTCTCCGACTCCTGAGCCTTGGCCTGCGCTTCCTCCACCTTGGCCCGATGTTCCCCCATCACGTCGCGCGCCAGCGGCCAGTGGGCGGGAATCAGCTTGCCCGTCCCAGTCGTGAAGTATTGCTGAATGATCGCGATGATGCTTGAAATCACCCAGTACACCACCAAGCCTGCCTGGAAGGTCCAGGCGAAGACCACCACGATGATGGGCATGAACTGCATCACCCGGTTCATTGTCGCCGCCTGCCCGGTCGCCGTGCTCGACTGCATCATGCGCGCTTGAACAAACTGGAACGCCCCCGCCAGCAGAGCCAGCACCGAAACGTAGAAGCCACCCGATGCGAACAGGTCAAATTTCGCCGGCAGCCGCGTAAAGCCCGCCACCTGCGCCGCCTCCTGACCCTGGCCGCTATTCCACCAGTCGCGCAGATAGGCCTTTGTTGAATCGTTGGCCGGACCCCAGTAGGCATACACGTCCCGCGCCAGTGCATAGCGCCCGTCTTCCAATACGTCCGCCAATGCCGGGTAGGCGCGATCTGCCCCGGGAGCCTCAATGTTCAGCATCCGGATGTCGTCCGTTCGCATCGGCGGGGATACCCCCAGCGACCCCGGTTCCGCGCGAAGCGCGTTGAAGTAGTCGTCCACGCTATTGTGCTCGCGGATCGGCACCTGGATCGGATCGCCATTCAGCACGACCTGTTCCAGGAGCGTGGGCGCGCTGAGGTCGTCCTTCAGCCCGTGCAGGACGATTGGGCCCACTCCGGCATCCAGTTCCGCCCAGTTCACAATCCGCCCGCGTAGTATTCCTTCCACTTCGTCCACCGTCAGCCGGGTTGCCGGACGGTCTCGCTCCACCAGGAACGACACTGCCTGCACGAGACGCGTTTCCTCGGTCCCCGCGGGCATCTGGCCCAGATCCGCCTCATTGTCCAGGAAGATCGCCGCCGCCGTTCCGTCATTCAGTAGACCGATCGCCGCCTCCGCATCAACCACATCCGTACGGAATTGATAGTTGGCCGCGAACTGCGTGAAGGACACCGCCAACGAGGATTCAAGCGGCGTTGGCAATTCCGTGGTGGCAATCACCACGTCCACCGGCTCTGTCGGTGCTGCGTCGCCGACGATCTGAATCGTCGAATCTTCCCGCGCCAGGTTGAACCACAAGAATTGCTCGTTCAGCAGCCCGCGGCTGCTGAGCGTGAGGATGCCCCCATAGAGCGCCAATAGCACCGGCAGCTGAATGAAGATCGGCAGGCACCCGGCCATCGGGTTCACGCCGCGCTCTTTGTACAGCTTCATGGTCGCTTCCGAGACCGCCTGCCGGTCTCCCTTGAAGCGCTTGCGAATATTCTCCAAGTCCGGCTGAATCAACTGCATTTTTCGCTGCGAGGTGATCTGCTTCAGCGTCAGCGGAATCATCAGCAGCCGGATCAGCACAGTGAACAGCACGATCGCAATCGCGTAGCTGCCCACCGCGTCGTGAATCAGCGTCAGCGCGTCGCTCAGCGGATTGACAGCCCAGGTCTGCCAGGTGTTGGGAATAGCTTCCATGGGTCTGTCGCGTCCCTAGGGGACGGGGTCGTAGCCTCCGGCGTGCCAGGGATGACAGCGCGCCAGACGACGCATGGCCATTGCGGTTCCGCGGATCACTCCGTAGCGCTGGATCGCCTCGTGCGCGTAGTCCGAGCAGGACGGTTCGTAACGGCACACGGACCCAATTGCCGGCGATATCCACCGCCGATAGACCCTGATCAACCCAAGCGCCACGGGCGTCATCCGGCCACCCGGGCCAGCGCCCGCCGCAGACCGTGAGTTACGGCGGTTGCCAGCTCTTCCGGAGCCGCGCCAGCCGCCCGCTGCCGCGGCAGCGCCACAATGTCCAGCGCGGAGGGCAGTTGCGACAGCTGACAGCGCAACGCTTCCCGGACCCGACGGCGCAGGCGGTTGCGCCGCACCGCTGACCCGAACCGCCTGGACACTGGCACTGCTACCCGTGGCGAATCGGCTGCGCCGGGCGCCACAAACAACACCAGTGGGGATGTCACCACCTTGGTGCCATGCGATCGCACCCGCGAAATATCGCGAGCCCGGCGCAGGCGGTTGCGGCGGTTCATGTGTTGAGGACCGCGACGTGCGACGTCGCGAGTCAGACGGTCAGGCGCTTGCGGCCCTTCCGCCGGCGCCTGCGGAGGATCGCTCGACCGCTGCGCGTCGCCATGCGGGCACGGAATCCGTGCCGGCGCTTACGTCGTCGAACCTTGGGTTGGTATGTGCGTTTCATAGCTGGTCGCGGCTTCCTCGGATGCCGCAGGCCTTGAGTGTATCACCGGCCAGCCCGCGCTCAGCCCGCGTACTCAAGAACTGGGCGAACGGTGTTCGCGTGTCCAATCCACACTTGACGAGTGTGCTAGCGTCCCACGTTCACCGCCTCGGCAGCGGACATGGCTAAAACCCCAACGCTCGTCTACCGCTGGCCGGCCGTCCCGCGTCCCAAGTCCTGGCGCAAGGCTCGCCACACGGTGTACGTATTCCTCAAATTCGCGGCCGCCTCGCTTGACTGGCCCATAGGGCGCGTCATGGTTGGACGCGGCGGCGGACATCCTTCCTTGATCGTGGAGTTCGCTTTCAAGCGCGCCGCCGACTTCGAAGCCGCGTGGGACCGTATGGTCGCCGATCCGCACAGCGAAGCTCTTTGGTCGTCGCTGGCCCCGCTATTGCACGACTCAACCGTGCGGCGAGAACTCTTCGCCGTCCAGTACGCCCGCGTTGGCACGACTGATCGTTAGCAATCGATGAAGCGACGTTCCGAAACCCTCGGCGTGGGCATCATCGGCGCGGGTGGCATCGCCCGCGGCGCCCACCAGCCGGGTTTCGCCGCCCAGCCAAACGTTGACATCGTGGCCGCGGCCGACCCAATGCCGGGTCGCGCCGCCCAATTCGCCCACGACTTCGACATCCCGCACGCTTACACCGACTATTGCGACCTGCTCAGGCGCGACGACATCGACGTGGTGTCGGTGGCCACCCCGCCGTTCGCCCACGCCGAGGCCGCCATCGCCGCGTTGGAAGCCGGTAAGCACGTCTTCTGCGAGAAGCCCATGGCCATGAATGCCGCCGAAGCCGAATCCATGGCTGACGCGGCCGAACAGGCGGGACTCGTTCTCGCCATCGACTTCCAGACTCGCTTCAGTCGTGACGCCCAGCGAGCCCACCAGCTTGTCGCCGACGGTCATCTGGGCACCCCGCACTTAGCCCGCGCCACAATGCTGCGCCAGGCCGGCGTGCCCACCTGGGGCACCTTCACCTCAAAGTCGGCCAACGGCGGCGGCGCGCTGATCGACATCGGCGTTCACGCCCTCGACCGCGCGCTCTATGTACTCGGTCATCCAAAGCCCATCAGCGTCTGGGGCGCCATAGGCCGACCGTTCGGTAACCGCGGCGGCGTCACCAACCGTTGGGGGTCTTGGGATACGTCCAACTATGACGTTGACGACTACGCTTTCGCCGGCATCCGATTCGCAGGCGATCTGATCCTGTTGCTGGAGTGCTCCTGGATTCTCCGTATCGGCAAGAGCGAAGAGCGCCTCAGCGTCTCCGCCGCCGATGGCGGGCTCGAAATCAGCCCGCTACGCGTCTTTCACGACCGCGACGGCTTCCACAGCACCGAGACCTACGACACGAGCGGCGAGACGCGCAAAGAGCACGAAATCTCCGTCGCCGACTTCATCACGGCCGTGCGGACCGGCAGCCAGCCAACCGTCACCGCCGCCCAGGGCGTGACGGTGACGCGGATCGTGGACGCGATCTACCAGTCCGCCGCCGAGCGAACCGAAATCCCGCTGACCTAGGTCAGACGCCGCCTCAGCCGCGCTCCGCCATCGGAGTCACCGCACGGTCCATGTGTCCGACGTACTCGGCCCGCGGGCGGATGATCCGGTTGTTCCCCTGTTGTTCCAGGACGTGGGCCGTCCAGCCGCTCATTCGGCTGATCGCAAATATCGGCGTAAACAGGTCCGGCGGTATTCCGAGCGAGGCGTACACCGTCGCCGCGTAGAAGTCGACGTTTGAGTTCAAGTTCTTCTCGCGCAGCATCACGGCTTCCATCACCTGCGAGATGTCGAACCACTCGGCGTGGCCTGAGGCCGGCGCCAGTTCTCGGGCGATTTCACGCAGGATGGTGGCCCGCGGGTCGGCCGTGCGGTACACGGCGTGACCAAAGCCCATCACCAGGTCGCGATTAGCCAGCTTGTCCATCACCCAGGCTTCGGCTTCCTCTTCCGACTTCACCTGCAACAGCATCTCCAGCACAGCCTGGTTGGCCCCGCCGTGCAGCGGCCCGCGCAGAGCGCCCACGGCTCCGGCAATTGCCGAATGCATGTCGGTCAGGGTCGCGGCGATTACCCGTGCCGCAAACGTGCTGGCATTGAACTCGTGATCCGCCTGCAGCACCAGCATCACGTCGATCGTGCGCGTTGCCTCGGGCTTCGGGGCCTCGCCGAAGTAGGTGGCCAGGAACGACTCGGCGATCGAGCCGTCCGGCGGGTCGAGCGGGTCGCGTCCTTCCAGCAGGCGGCCGGCCTGCGCCACGATGTTGGGCGTCTGCGCCAGCAGCCGCACCGCCTTGCGCTCGGCGGCCGCCAGCGAGTCGTCCCCTTGGTCGGGGTCAAAGCTGCCCAGCATCGACACCGCCGTCCGCAGGGCCACCATCGGAGTCGAGTCGCCGGGCAACGATGCCAGCATGTCCATCACCGGTTCCGGCAGATCACGGGACTCGTTGAGCTGATTGGTCAGCGCGTCGAGCTGGCTACGGCTTGGTAACTCGTCATGCCACAAGAGGTAGGCGACTTCCTCGAACGTCGTCTCCGCCCCCACCAGGTCGGCAATGTCGATTCCGCGGTAGGTCAACCGGCCAACCTCGCCGTCGACTGAACTCAGCGCCGATCGGCCGGCAACGACCCCTCGTAGGCCGCTCTCTTTCGCTGCCATCAACGTCCCCCCTCTCGATTCGTCAACACAACACAACGTCGGGCAGGCCGGGTATCGGCGGCGCCGAGCGGCCTGCGGCGCGGAGGGCGCGATGGCGCGCAACCGCGCCGGTGCCCATTGTAGGCGATGGACCAATGGTCACCCTCGGGCTGCCTAGATCGAAGGTGGCGTCGCGTCCCAGCCCGTCCGCCGCTCCGCCGCCGCGGCGAAGCCCAGCGTCACTCCATCGGCCAGCCGCGGTCCAACCACCTGCAGACCAATCGGCAATCCGTCCGCCGTCAGCCCAGCCGGAATCGTCACTGCCGGCTGTCCTGTCAGGTTGAATGGGTACATGTGCTGGAACCAGCGTTCGACCCACGAGTCCGGCGCATCCGTCACGCCGGTCGCTGAGTCCACCGGTAGCGGCGGCTGCAGAAGCGTCGGCGTCATCACCACGTCAAACTCTCGGTACAGCCGCTCGAACGACGCCCACACGTCGCGTCGGTCGGCCTCGGCGGCCAGGAACCCGGCCGCGCTGACCCGATGCCCATGCTCCACTCGTGCGACCAGTGTCGCGTCCGAAACGCGTCGCATTTCGTCCAGTCGGTCACCCACGTTCAGCGCCAGTGACACGTTGAACAGCGTTGCCCACGACTCGATCCAGTCGTCCAGGAACGGATCGACTTCTGTCACCTCAAAGCTGTCATCTGCCATGGCAGTCATGACCGCCAGGCACGACTGCAGCACCTCCGGATCGGCCTTGGCCTCGCCCAACTGCGGCGCCCAGGCAATTCGTCCGGATGTCGGCGGCTTGCTGACAATTTCCGAGTAGCTCACGCCTTCCGGTGGCAGCGAGGCCGGGTCCCTGTGGTCCTGATCGGCAATCACGTCCAGCAGCAGCGCCGTGTCGGCCACCGAGCGCGCCATCGGCCCCAGGTGCGACATCGGCGCAAACCCATGCCGCAGCGGCGCATGCGGCACGCGGCCGAGCGTCGGTTTGTGGCCCACCACCCCGCAGCACGCGGCCGGAATCCGAATTGAGCCACCACCGTCCGTGCCGAGTGCCAGCGCAACCTGCCCCGCCGCTAGCGCCGCAGCTGAGCCGCTGCTCGATCCCCCGGGCGTGTGCCCGGCCGACCACGGATTGCGCGTCGCCGGACCCAGTGGGCTGTGACCGAATGCCAAGTGACCGAACTCAGGCATGGCGGTCATGCCGACGATGACCGCGCCGGCGGCCCGCAGGCGGGCAACCGCTGGCCCGTCATACGGCTCGCGGTTGCCCTTCATGAGGAGCGACCCAACTTCGCGCGGCAACCCGGACACCGCCACTTGCTCTTTTACAGCAACCGGCACGCCCGCCAACGGACCCGGCGTCACTCCGCTTGCGAGCGCCCCGTCCAGCGCCGTGGCTGTCGCAAGGGCCCCCTCGGCGTCAACGTGGCGAAAGGCGTGGAGGCGGTCGTCGGTGGCGGCAATCCGGTCCAGCGAGGCCTCGGTCACCTCGCGGGCGCTGATTCGACCATTACTGACGGCGGCGACTATCTCCCCCGCCGAAGCGCTGGGCAATTCGCCGAGGACCACGATCGATCTCCTAGCCGGACCGCGCCTATCGATCCGGAGCGATCAGCGGAATTGGCGTCAGCGTCGTGTCCGTTGGCACCGTCGGAACGGTACCCGGGTTCAATACCAGGTCGTCAGGGTCCGATTCGTCGTAGAAACCCGGCATGTGCGGCGCCGACCGCACGTACCACACCAACTCCCAGATCTCCTCTTCCGTCGTCCGCGAACCGTACTCCGGCATGTCGCCGCGTCCGGCCCAGATCTTGTAGAAAATCGCGCCGTCCGTCTGGTTCTGAACATCAGGGTGAGAGAAGTTGCGCGGTCGCGGCACCAGCAACTGGACCTGTGGCCCGTTTCCATCGGCCAGGTGCCCGTGGCACTTGGCGCAGGTGAATCGGTATTGGTAATGGGCCCGTACCAACACGTCTTCGGAAAGTTCTACCGGGTTTTCCTGCACCAAAAACTGCCCAGGCACGACCCATTCTTCAATGTCTTGCCGCAGCCCCAGTGAAGGGAGCCACGTAAACAACCAGAACATCCCGCCGAGCAGCAGGACCAAGACAACGATTGTTGTGTCGGTGACAGCCGAACCGCTACGTTCCACGCTTATATCCCAGTGCGTTCCGCACCGGGCGGAAGCCGCGCGATGTTAGCACCACGTCAGGCCTCCGCCACTGCCGGTGCGCCCGGATTCGGTCGACCCAGTGCCTGTCGCAGAAACGCATTCACGCGCACCGCGTATTCGCCCAGTCGTTGCGGAAAGGCGCCCACGTGGCCAACTCGGGGCGGCTGCCACAGAACTCGCGGCTCGCGCGCAGCCTCGTAGAGCTCCCGACCAACCACCGTCGGCACATACCGATCGGCCTGCCCGTGGATGATGAAGACCGGTCGTGGGCTGATGCGGCCTATGTCGTCCGCGGGATTTACCTGTCCCGGATCAACCCCGCTAAACAACCGAGCCAGCAGTTGCACCGGTCCGGCAAACGGGAAAGCCGGAACCCCCAGGAAAGCCTGAAACGAATCGTCCGTGGTTTCAAGTAGCCGGGCATAGGACGACTCGGCCACCACCGCCGCGATTCGGGAATCGCGCGCCGCGGCCATGATCGCCGCCGCTCCGCCCATTGAGTCCCCGATTACCGCCACCCGCTGCGGATCAACCCCGGGCAGGCCAACCACCATGTCCACGGCGTCAATCAGATCGTCGACTTCGCGCGCCCCCAGCGTCACCACGCCCGGATCGCTGAGCCCGTGGCCCCTGAAATCGAAGACGAATGTATTGAATCCCAGCCGTCGCAGCATGTTGCCCTTGCCGACCATGTCCCGGTGTGTGCTTGCAATCCCGTGCGTCACGATCACTGTCCCGGCCGGGTCGATCACTGGGCCGTACCAGGCCGCCAAACTGGCCCCGTCGCGCGTCGGTACATTCAGCCGGACCCAGCCGACGTCGTAGTCCAGCCGCGTTGACGCGTCGCTTGCTTGCGGCGGGTGCGTGAGATACCAAGCGGTCAGGCCTGACAAAACCAGAAACGCCAGCGCGCCCACGACCACCACGCCGATTCCGACCCGCAGCAGCAGCCGACCGATGTTCTTTGGCGGTCGCGGCACGTACGCCAGCCGCCCCCGCGGCCGATCGCGGTGCATACCTTGGTAGACAGAACCCATCAGCCGATCCCCTCGCCCGGCCTGCGTCGGGCACGCCGGGCGATCAGTGCCCTACACGATGTCACACTGCGCTAACACGCAACGTGAGGAATCACTCGCATGGCCGTGATTGAGATTGGACCGGACGCCATTACGCCACGCGCGCTTGACGCCGACGAAGCGCAAATGCTGGACGCCGTCATGCAACAGTCGCTGGGTGTGCAATCCGGCGAGCGCGTGCTTGTGGTTACCGATCCTCCGAAGCGTTCGTTGGGCGAGCTTTTTGCCCGGGGGGCCCTTCGCGCCACCCAATCAGTCCATCTGCTGATCATGCCCGAGGCGCCCGATCACGGCAGCGAACCGCCAGCACGAGTTGCCGCCGCCATGGCCGCGGCCGATGTGTGTTTCCTCCCAACCAGCAAGTCGCTCAGCCACACCCACGCGCGCCAGAACGCCAGTGCCGCCGGCGCGCGCGTCGCCAGCATGCCCTCAATCACCTACGAAATGGCGATGCGCACGCTGCGAGTGGACTACGGTGACATCGCGCGGACATCCGAGGCGTTGGCGGTTCTGCTGACCGCCGCCGACTCCGTGCGTCTGACCGCGCCGGGAGGCACCGACCTGCACCTGGACCTCAACGGACGTTCGGGGTTTGCCGACACTGGCGTTTTCACCGCCGCCGGCGCTTTTGGCAACTTGCCGGCCGGCGAGGCCTTCATCGCGCCGCTGGAGGCTCGCGCCCGCGGCACCCTTGTTTTTGACGCCGCGCTTCCGGTCGACGATCCGGACGGCGCCGTAGCTGACGCGCCGATGGTGATCGAAGTACGCAACGGACTGGCCAAAAGCCTCACCGGCCCCGGCGCCGAGGATCTGCAGGCAATTTTCGACCGTCTCGGCGACGACGCGCGCAACATCGCCGAGCTTGGCATCGGCACCAACCCCGCCACACGCATCAGCGGCAACGTCCTCGAGTGCGAAAAGGTCGTGGGCACCGCCCATGTCGCCCTGGGAAACAGTCTCCACATCGGAGGTGCGACCGATGTGCCGTTCCACAGCGACGGCGTAATCAACCGACCCACGATCCTGGCCGGCGACACGCCGCTCATCGAGGATGGGCGACTCTCGGTGTGAAGACGCCTGGCGCGCGGTTCGCACGGATGACGTTTGTGGTTGTCCTCGGGTTGGCGCTGGCAGCTGCCACGTGCGGCGCGCCACGGGCTGTCACGCCCGCCGCGATGCCGACGCCCTCACCGCCCCCCACCTGGACGCCCATCCCGTTCGCCACAGCCACGCCGCGGCCCACGCCCACCCCGACCCAGGCGCCGCCCGTGGTGGCGGTGGCGCCACCGTCGCCGACCGCCGAAGTCGTAACGGAGGCCAGCCCCACGCCGCCGCCGCCCACGGCCTCGCCCGAGGAGCTGGTCCGCTATTCCAGGGAGGAGTTAGAGGGGCGGCTGCCTGACCCAACGATCCTCTCCGAGCGACTCGGCCTGACCGTAGTTGCTGGCGCCGATGAAGACATCACCGCTGCCACCTATGGCCTACAGGGCCAGTTTCTTGACCCACTCCTCATTCGACGGCTCGATCCGTTCCTGTTCGCCTTGCTGTTCGTCGGCCAGACTGCCTCGAGCGCCGAGCAGTTCCTGGCTGACAATTTGCTCGACGCGCCAGGACCCTTTCTGGAAACCGTTGCCAGTGGTCTTGCTGAAGGGTTTCAGTCCGAGGATCGCCCGGCCGCCGTGGTTGCCCTGGTCGTACAGGAGCCTCCACCGGTCGGAGAACGTTCCGCCGCCGCCCGAACGCGTGTGGTGAGCGGAACCGACGCCTTCGAATCTCGTCTGCTCGTTGTCGAGCAGGACGACATCCTGGTGCTGATCCTGCAGATTGCACGCGTCGATCAGGGGTCAACGGCGGAATTGCTGGACGATATCGCGCTCGCCTCGGCGGTCTTAGGTTCGGAAATCCCGCGCGGCTGAGGGCGACAAAGATCACGGCCGACGAAATCGTCCGGTTCGCCATCCAGGTGAAGCACTCGTCCCGGTTCGGCGTGCCATTCGACGACAGAGGCCGTTGTCCTCCCGCCGGAAACGGCTCTCTTCCCGACCCTTCGTTAAGCGACTGTGCAAAGGGTTCCTGAGGAGATCAACCGACAGTCCGGGTCCGCCTGCGCAAACAACGGCCTGATCCACGGGAGGAGTTGCACACTTTGCTTGAAACGCCTGATCAGGACGACGGGGTCGGAGTTTCCTGAGGCGCGGGTTCGATCCGGACCGTCGCGCCTTCGGTGTGACGGACTTCCAACCGCCCCACCTGGATCAGCCACAACTGGTACTCGCCAGGCGCGAATTCGAACACGTCGAAGTGCACCGGAATCGGGTATGGCCCCAGCGTCCCATTTGGTTCCGGCAGCAGCACGGCCACCGGAGTCTCGCCGATCAGCACCCGGATCCAGCAAGTATCCGGCGGAAACTCGGTGCCCAACATTTCTGGGCACGGATCCCATCCGGATGACTCGGTGACCCAAATCTGCTGCAAGCCCGCGTCTGGAATCTCCGTCGTCCCGATGTCGGCCACGATCGTCACGCGCGTTTTATCGTCCAGGGCCAGCACAAACGGCTCATCGGGGTCGGGCTCTTCCGGCCCGCAGGCGCCTAGTACCAAGGCCAGCATGGCGCACGCCACCAGCACGAGGGCGGGCAAGCCCGCAAGGGTTGATGTTGTAAATCGCGCAGTCATCTGCAATGTTCAATCTACCGCGAAAATCCGGTGCCGCCGCGTGTAGGCTCCCGACATGGTGCCAGTCCAGCCCACTGCAAAGCCCCGTGTGCTTGCTGTCGACGACGATCCTGAGATCCTCGATCTCCTGGACCGAGGCCTCAAGATCGAAGGATTCGACGTTCGCGTCGCGTCCGACGGCGAGGCCGCGCTTGCGGCACTCGCGCAGTACCCCATCGATGTCGTCGTGCTTGACGTCATGATGCCCGGCCTCGACGGCTTGGCCGTCATTCAGCGCATTCGCGACGCCAGCGACGTCCCCGTGCTTTTCCTTAGCGCGCGAGAGCGAATCCGCGACCGCATCGCCGGCCTGGATGCCGGCGGTGACGACTATCTCCCCAAGCCCTTTGCCTTTGGCGAACTTGTCGCCCGCCTCCGCGCCCTGCTTCGTCGACCAGGCACACCCGAGTCCGACCGGCTCGTCTTTGCCGACCTTCAACTCGATGAAGCCGCTCGCCAAGTCACCCGCGCCGGCGCCGTCGTTCCCCTGACGGCCACCGAGTTTGACCTGCTGCGCATTTTCATGGGCGAACCCAGACGGGTGCTATCCCGCGAACGGCTCCTCGAAGCCGCGTGGGGATTCGCGCCCGACACGATTTCCAACGTCGTGGACGTTTACGTCGGCTATCTGCGGCGCAAGCTCGAGGCTGACGGCCGACCACGACTCATCTGGACTGTCCGTGGCGCCGGCTACGTGCTGCGTGAGGGCGCCGCGTGAGCATTCGACTCAAGCTTCGGCTCCTCTACCTCGCGTCAATCGCTGCCACAATCACCGTCTTTGGGATCGGGCTGCAACTCCTGCTCATGGCCCACGTTGATACCGAAGTCGACGAGACTTTGCGGGCCAGGGCGCGAGAAGTCGTTCGCATTGCTCAGGTGAGTGGCGGTTTGACAGGCGTCCGCCCCGAAGTGGGCATGCTGATCGAACTGCCTGTTGACGAGTTGCGCGAACGCGAGGTCTACCTTCAGGTTCTTGACCCGCAGGGCCGACCTGTCGTTGCCTCCGTCAACCTTCGCGGCCAATCGCTACCCGTAACCGACGGCGCCAGGCACGTGATCGAAACCCGTCAGGAGTCTCTCGAAACGATAAACGTTGCGGGAAGATTCCGTCTGCGCCTGCTCAGTGTTCCCATCGAGCGCGGTGACGAACTGGTGGGCGTTCTTCAAAGCGCGCAGTCGCTCCAGCTTGCCGATAGCACCACCGAGCGGTCGCGCAATCTCCTCATCGGCGGAGCCGCCGTTGTGTTTGTCGTCGCCTCCCTCAGCGCTCTCTACCTCACGCGTACCGCCGTCAACCCCGTGGCCGACATCACCCGTACCGCCGAAGCCATCTATCTCCAAGGTGACCTGAGCCGTCGCATAAGTGTTGGCGCTGGCAAGGATGATTTGAGCGCACTGGGCCGCACGTTCAATCGAATGCTCGATCACATCGAAGAGAGCGTGGAGGCCCAGCGTCGCTTCGTTGGCGACGCTTCCCACGAACTCAAGACTCCGCTCACCGTCATCCGCGGGAATTCTGAGCTTCTAGGCCGGGATCCGGACGGTTCGGACACCGCCGCCACCGAGGCAATCACCCGCGAAGCTGACCGCATGCAACGCATCGTCAATGATCTGCTGGCAGTCGCCGAGCTGGATGCCCCGGGCGAATTGAAGTTGCAGCCCGTGAATCTGCGCTCGCTGGTCGTCCGCGTGCTCACGGATCTTGGTCCCGTTGCCGGCGAGCGAACAGTCACACTTTCCGGCACCGATACCGCCTGGGTCTTCGCGGATGCCGACAAGCTCGAACGCGCTCTTCGCAACCTTGTCCAGAACGCCCTCACCGCCACCGCCACCGATGGCGTGATTCAGGTCAGGGTCACCGAACGCGATCGCACTGTCTCCCTCGTGGTCAGCGACAACGGGCCGGGGATTCCCGATCAACATCTCCCCCACATCTTTGAACGGTTCTATCGGGTCGACCCGGCACGTTCGCGCGCTGGCGGCGGCACTGGCCTCGGCCTCACCATTGTCCGAAGTGTTGCCGAAACGCACGGCGGCAGCGTTGAAGCCCGCCGCGCCGAAATTGGCGGCGCCGAGATCGAGATCCGCCTACCCGCTGGCCGACCACCCGACAACCCTGAAACCACGACGATCGAGACGGCAATCTAGCCGTTAACCACGGCTTAGAGTTTTCTCATCTTGCCTCCGTAGCCTCAATGGCGATTGGAGAAGCGCGCGTGCAGCGCTTCCGACCAAGGAGGGCGGACATGGCACCACCGGCAACTTCCACATCGCCCCGGCTGGTCGACCGACTCCGAGCCGAAGGCGCGCAGTCGGCCAGCTACCGAGCGAATCAGATCGTGTTCGACCCGGTCTCGGATCTCCGGCGAGTCGGTGTGATTTGCACAGGAAGCGTGACCGTTTGGCGCATCAGTCCCAGCGGCCGCCAGCTCGCGACCGCTTCGCTGTGCGACGGTGACTGGATCGAAAACGTTTTCCACACCGAGGGGCAAGACCGCACGATCGTTGAGGCTGACGGTCCAGTCACCATCGCCTGGTTCGATATCCCAACATTCCGCCGTCTCACTGAGCGGCGCCCAGAAATGGTGCGCGAGTTGATCCAGCGCCAGCTGGTACGTCTCAAGACTGTTCAGCGACGCGTATCGCAGACGGCGCTCGACTCCGTGGCAGGAACGGTGGCACTTGCCATCCTCCAGATGGCCGAACGGGAGCGCGCGACCGACCTGCGCGTCACGCATGAGGAATTGGCGCAACGACTGGGTACCGTCCGCGAGAGCGTCAGCCTCGCCGTCAACCAGTTGCGGCGTGCTGGCGCGCTGGCACCGTCCCGTGGTCGAAAGCGCCTCATTTCGATTCTCAACCTGCCCAAGCTCCAGCAGCTCGCCGGCGCCCGTCCCGAAGCTCACTAAGCCAGCCCCCCAACCGGTGCGGAGTGGAGCATCTCCTCCGCACCGGCCTCCGACGTGTTTCACCCGCAGGTCGCGGACGCTCACGTCAACCCAAGCCGCGCAGACTCACGCGGGGGCCTTCGAGTGCGCTAGGCTCCGCATCCGCCCGACCTGATTCCATGGCGTGCCGTGTCTGACCGCTCGTTCACCTCGTTTCTCACCAACCTCCGCTGCGCCGAAACCGGCGAGGCTCACGACCCTACGGTCCTTCAGTCCGTGAGTCACGGCGCTGGCGCGACCTTGCTGCCTGAGTACGATCTCGACGCCGTCCGTGCCGCCGTCACTCCCGAGGACATCCGCCAACGCCCCCAGGACCTCTGGCGCTTCCGCGAGCTTCTCCCGCTCGACGCCCCGCGCCGGGCTCCCGACCTTGGCGCCGGCGCAACGCCCCTCCTCCGCTTAGGTCGTCTGGCACAGCGCTTCGGCCTTACCAACCTCTGGCTCAAGGACGAAGGCGCCAATCCAACTGGAACGTTCAAGGCGCGCGGGGCAGCCGTCGGGGTGGCGCGAGCCTATGAACTCGGCATCCGCGACATCGCCATCCCCACCGCGGGTAACGCCGGCAGCGCCTGGGCCGCCTATTGCGCCGCCTGGGGCATAACCCTGCGTGTTGTCATGCCCGTCAACACCCCCGATCCGATCAAGGCCGAGTGCATCGCCTACGGAGCGGACGTCACCGAGGTCCGCGGCGTAATCAGCGACGCTGGCCGCATCGCTTCCGAGCGCGCCGCCGAAGCCGGCTGGTTCGACGCCTCAACCATGAAGGAGCCCTACCGCGTCGAGGGGAAGAAAACCATGGGCCTCGAGGTCGCCGAAGCCTTCGACTGGGACCCACCCGACGTCGTCCTCTACCCCACCGGCGGCGGCGTTGGCTTAATCGGCGTCTGGAAAGCCATGCGTGAACTCCAGGAACTTGGCTGGCTCAGGGGCACCCCGCCCCGTCTCATTGCGGTCCAGGCCTCGGACTGCGCACCCGTGGTCAGAGCCTTCGAAGCGGGTACCGACGACGCCGAGCGCCCGGACGATCCCCGCACGGTGGCCAACGGACTCCTCGTGCCATTGCCTTTCGCCCACCGACTCATCCTGCGCATCCTTCGTGAGACTGGCGGCACCGCCGTTGCCGTGGACGACGCCGAACTCGTCCACGGCATGCGGCAACTCGCCGACCTCGAGGGTGTCCTGGCAGCTCCGGAAGGCGCCGCCCTCGTCCCGGCCCTCACTACGCTGCTTGAGCGTGGCGACATAGGTCGCGACGAGCGAATCGTGCTCCTCAACACCGGCAATGCTCTCAAATACACCCACCTGGTCGACCTGCCCGCCCGGCCGCCCATCGACCCGTTGCCCGCATGACCGCAACCCAGCGCCCAGCCGTGCTCGTCACTGAGCCTATTCATCAGGGCGGCATCGATGATCTTGAAGAGTTCGCCACGGTCATCCGCCCGGAGCGCCCCACCGAGGAGTCCATTCTCGAAGCAGTGCCCCCGGCCAGAGCCATCGTGGTACGCGTCGCTCCTATCACCGCTGCCGTCATCGACGCCGCCCCCAACCTGCGCCACATCCAGAAGCACGGCGTCGGCTTCGACAGCATTGACGTCGAGCACGCCACATGCCGCGGGATCCCGGTCAGCATCACGCCGGAGGCCAATGCGGCCTCCGTGGCCGAATTCACCGTCGCCGCCGCTCTGGCCCTCCTGAAGCAGATCCCCGAACGCGACCGTCTGGTCCGAGCCGGCGGCTGGCGTGACGCCGGCGAAGAACCCGCGCGCGAAATATCCGGCCACACGGTTGGCCTGATTGGCGGAGGCCGCATTGGCCTCCGCGTTCTCCGTGCATTCACCCTGGGGCTTGACATGCAGGGCCTTGTCTTCGATCCATTCGTCCCGGCGCAGGTCGTCCGCGACCACGGCGGCCAACCCGTCGATTCCGTCGAGGAACTGCTTCACCGCTCAGACATCGTCACCCTGCACACGCCGCTCACCCCCGAAACCCGTCATCTCATCAACAGGGATCGCCTGGCCCGCATGCGCCCCCACGCAATCCTCGTCAACACATGCCGTGGGCCTGTCGTCGACGAACACGCCATGGCCGACGCCCTGACCGATGGCACGATCGCCGGAGCCGCCATCGATGTCTTCGAACAGGAACCCCCCGTCGGCAGTCCCCTGCTCGACGCACCCAACCTGATCCTCTCCCCCCACGTCGCCGGCATCACCCGCGAATCCAACGTCCGCACCGCCGCCCACTGCGCGGCCGAAGTCCGTCGCGTCCTGACCAACCACGCCCCAATCTGGCGCATCAACTAGCCGCGGGGCACTCGGATTCTTCTTTCAACGACCCGAAGGCAACGAACTCGGAGTGGTGTATCGGTAGTGCATGTCACGCACCAACATCGACAAATAGGCGTGCGCCGATGTGATGCGGCGGTATCGGCTCTCGACCAGGCGCGCGGCAGTGAACTTTGCCCTGCGGACAATCGCGGCCGAACCGCTGTCGCTTGACGAGGCTCGCTCACTGCGAGGCGTCGGCTGGCACGGCGATCTTGAAACCACGCGTTCCGGCCGCCCGCCGTGGTCATTCCCATGCGATCCACCGACGACGAGGATGCCGCCGCCCTCTATCGACGCTACCGGCAGCAGGGCGCAACGGTCGACTAGGTCATCAACCGCCTAATAGCCGCCGTCGCCGTACGAACGCGAACGCGGGTCCTTCATCCCGAAGCCGATTTCGAGATCCTTGCCCGCTTCGCGGACGTGCAAGTCCATCCGGGCGACGACCGCTAGGTTCGTCAGCACGGTGGCCATGAAACAAAGCCGCCGCCAGGCTTCACACGGCACGCCGCCTACCCCAGCGCACTAGCTATCCTTATAGGCGATTCCCACCCGGAGCCCCTGGTATGACCGGCGACGTTTTTTATCAGGACATTAAGTCCGTCGGCTCGCCCCGCGGCTCGATCGTCCCCGAGGGCGCCACCACTGAGGAAGTCAATGGCGAGAGTGTGCTCCGCATTCCGGCCGCCACTACGCACGTCGACACGCCCATCATCTTTCCGGGCTTCCGCATCATCGTGGAAGGTGATGAACTGCACGTCTCCGGCGACACCATCGTCGACGCCGCCATCTACGGCGAGACTCTCGAAGCCCAGGGCGCCGTCGTCTCCTCCGACAAGGAGATTGAAGTCGCCGGTCTCATGCAGGCCGTCGGTGTCCGCGGCAAGACCGTTCGCGCCGACCGGATCGAAGCCGGCCGGGTGGAAGCCAACCTCAACGTGCGTGGCGCCAACGCGGTGATCGCCCGCTCGATTGTCATCAGCAACGGCGGAGTTCGATCACCGCTGCTCGTCACCGAGTCCCTGGAAGGCGACGACCTCGCCGACGTCTCCAAGTCGTGGACTGAAGGCATTGCCGCCGGCGACGTTCCGGACTGGCTGCAGCACGCCTGATCACAGACACAACGGAATCGGCCGATAAGGCGCCGTCCTACAGCGCCTTCGCCGAGATCTACGACGCCTGGCAACGTCTGTACGGCTTGGAATACGGCGTCCTCATCGCCCCCCGCGTCAATCAGCAGCTCGCACGACACGTTGGCCGTCCCGCGCGCCTGATCGATGTCGCCTGCGGCACCGGAACCCACAGCCTCTTGCAGACCCACGGCGGCACCCGGGTCACAGGCATCGACTTGTCGCCGGCCATGCTCCAGCGCGCCCGTTTCCGCGCCGCCGGCCGCCACGTCTCCTTTCTCGAAGCTGATATGCGCACCTTTGACACCGTCAAACCGGTCGACGCCGTCACCTGCCTCTACGCCAGCCTCAATCACCTGGCCGAAGTGGAAGACCTCACCCGCACCTTCTCCCGTGTCGCCGCCCACCTCCGTCCCGGCGGCGTCTTCGTATTCGACCTCAACTCAGAACAGGCATTCGAAACTCTTTGGCGCGATCCTGTCACCGAGCACGGTCCAGGCTTCACCCTCCATCGCCGCTTCGAGACCGATGGCGTACAGACAACCATGCGCCTCCGGATCGAGCGCCCGAACCACCCACCCGTCCAGGACACCCTCACCGCCCGCTCATTCTGTGAATCCAGTGTCCGAACTGCCCTGACCGAGGCCGGTCTCGCCTTCCAAGACCTCGCCCATTTCAACCCATTCCCTACCGTCCCCGGAACCAACCTCAAACAGCTCTGGACCGCCACCCATCCCTAGCCGCGCGCCCTAGCTATCCCTCTTCGGGTGCGTCGGCTGTTCCCTGTGTTCCAAGGTCGCTCTTCAACTCAGGGGCAGACGAACCGTAGGCCCCCTACAATCCATCCATCTGCGGATTGGCGACGGAGAAGGTGACCTGTGTCGCATGAAGCTCGTCTGGCCGAACTTGGCATCACGCTGCCCGAGGCACCGACGCCGATGGCGGCATACGTCCCGGCGTTGCGTACGGGAGATTTGCTGTGGATCGCCGGGCAGCCTCCCGGGGGCGACTGGAGCGGGCGTGTCGGCGAGGACTACGACGTCGAAACGGGAGCGCGAGCCGCACGCGACTCCGGGCTCAACATCCTGGCGCAGGTCCGGAAAGCGGTCGGCAGCCTGGACGAGGTCGAGCGCGTGATCAAGGTTGTGGGTTTCGTAAATGCTGCGCCGTCGGAATCCGGCGTGCACCTGGTAGTTAACGGCTGTTCGGAATTGATGCAGGACGTATTCGGCGAAGCTGGCCGTCACACGCGCTCAGCCGTCGGCTGCAGCACGCTGCCAATGGACATTCCTTGCGAAATCGAGGCAGTTTTCCAGTTGCGCGCCTCGTAGGTATGCGCTAGGCCTTCAGCCAAGCGCGTGGTAACGACTTCGGGACGCACCGACCCTTTGAGCATCTCGGAAACCGGAGAAGACTCGGTGATTCCGTCGGCGACCAGGTCGAGTCGGAACGTTCCAAGCTGAGAAGCTGCCGACCGTAGCTCGGCACACCCCGGGCTGCCAGACGGCGGGCGGCAACGTCCAGCTTCGCAGCGTCGGGGGCTGCGCGGCTAGATGTTCAGCGGCGCTGGAGGTTTCGGAATCGGAGCCTGTTCGGCGTCGCGCGACTCACCGAAGAGCCCAATTTCGGCGGCCGACGCATAGTCCGCGGCGCCAAACGTGGAGATGATCCTGAGCACCGCATATCGAATCGGCACCGGTGTATCGACGTCGAACACGAGCTTCAACTCCGGCGACACTGCCGTGAACCGCCCAATGCTGACCAACGCGTCGGGGTGAGTTTGCGGATCCTCTAGCGAGGCCAGGACTTCAAACTCTCGGACGTAACTGGCCTCCGGCTCCTGCGGATGGTTCCAGATCACAACTTTCCGAACCGGGGTTCGGAACCGAACCTGGTAGATCGCGGTCAGGGGGAAGTCGGGTCCCGCGGACCGCCAGGCAGTGAACTGTGGATCAAATAGGCCATCCTGAAGCCGATTGGGGCCGTGATCGCCTTCGGCCGTGGATGTGATCGACAGCAACTCTCCGCCATTGACCAACTCCAGCAGGTCAAAACCCTCGCCGTCCAGATTCGACTCCTGCTGCAATCCGACTTGGATCCGACGGATTAACTCCGGTTCAATCCCCTCCTCCTGAGTCGTTCGCAGTGCCAGGATGGCGGGGATCACGCCGGCCGAAAGGAGAAAGCCGAAAAGGAGAAACGAAGTCAGCATGCGGCTGGATGTCAAACCGCGCCAAATGTTGCGGGGCGTCGGGCGACGCCGAGCGGCAATCTCCGCCGCTCTCGACTCCTGCTCGGCACGCACATCTGACTCGTGAGACTCCGCCCAACGTTCCTGCTGGGCGTCCACGGCCGCCTGGCGCCGCGCCCAGGCGCCCCGGCTGGCGCCGCGCTCTACGGAGCGCTGCGGAACAGACATTGCCGACTGCTAGTTGTCATGCCGTGTACGCCTGGTCCAAGAACTCGGCCACGTGCATCACCTTTAGATCAAGTCCACGCCGACGGGCCCCCGACTGGATGTGCAGCAGGCAGCCCGGGTTGGCCGACACGACCACCCTGGCGCCGGTGGCCTCAATCGCGTCAACCCGCTGTTCCAGGATCGCCAGCGAGATGTCGGTGTCGGTCACGCTATACAGTCCGGCCGCGCCGCAACAGACCGTTGGATTCTCCATCTCAACCAGTTCGACCCCTGGTATGGCCGCCAACAAGTCTCGCGGTTGCTGCGAGACGCCCTGCGCATGCACCAGGTGACAGGCGTCCTGATAAACCACACGTTCCTTGATACTGCCCTCCGGTGGCTTTGACCCAATCTCGGCCAAGTATTCCGAGAGGTCCCTGACCCGCGCGGAGAAGGCGTGGGCGCGTTCCGAATAGCGAGGATCGTCGGCCAGCAACTCGCCGTATTCCTTCAGCGTGGACCCGCAGCCGGCCGAGTTGATGATGATGGCCTCGAAATCGGCGGAGTCGAAGGCGTCGATATTGCGCCGCGCAAGTTGGCGGGCGGTCTCGCGGTCGCCACCATGCACGTGCAATGCCCCGCAACAGCTCTGGTGCTCGGGAATATGGACATCGCAACCGTTGCGAGCCAGCACACGCAACGAGGCGCGATGAGCCTGGGCGAATGACACGCTCATGATGCAGCCGGTGATAAAGGCCACCGAACGCAGGCGTTCTCCGTGCGCCGGCACGAAGCGCAGGTCCGAGGCCTGCAAGAATCGGTCAGATACGGGTGGAGACAGCGCTTCCACGGCCGCCAGTGACGGCGCAATCCAGCGCAGGAAACCGAGCCTCCGCACCAGCGCTTGCATCCCCGTGCGCTGATAGAGCCACAATCCCCGCGCCGCCAGCCGCAGCAGCTTCGGCCGAGGGAACACGACCCGCAGCACGGTCTGTGCGACGCGACGGCGTGTCGGCAGCAACTTGGCCTGCACCGTCTGCGCACGTACGGATTCGATTAGAGCCCCGTACTTCACGCCCGACGGACATGCCGTCTCGCAGCCTCGACAATCCAGGCACTGAAACGTGTGTCGCAGGAATGCCGGACTGTCGAGCGCCATTCGCCCGTCCTCAACGGCATCGATCAGCTGGATTCGTCCGCGCGGCGAGTCCATCTCCACGCGCAGCACACGATACGTCGGGCACTCGTTGAGGCACAGGCCGCAGTGCACGCAGGCAGACAGAATGGACGCATCGGGCGCGTCCACCGGCGAGAAACCTAACCGCGCGGGTTCGACCACCATGTCTCAGGTCACCACAAAGCGTCCACGATTGATTATGCGTCCTGGATCGAACGCAGCGCGCAGCGCGTCCATGGCCTGCACCTCCGGCGCGTCGACCGCTACGCCCCACACGCCAGCCGCGCGTTTTACGTCGACTGGTGCGGATTCGATTACCAGGGAACCACCCAAGCGCGTAGTTGCCGCCCGGAGGCGCTGCGCGAATGTCGTGAGCCGGCCAGCATCCGCCGATCCGACGGCGCGCACCCGGATCACGCCATTCAATGCTCGAGCGCTGCCGACGGTCCGTAAATCAAGATCCTTGCCAATTTCAGCAGCGCTGCCCAGCAGCGACGGCGTTTGGCTCGACACAGCGCTCAATCGGCAGGTTATTTGGCTCGATGGGTTGTCGGGCGCACATGACAGCCCGTCGGCATCTGACCAGAAACGCTCCTGGGCCCGCCCATCCAGCGTGACGCCGTCCGCTGCGACGTTGGGCGCGACGGACTCCGATGCCATCGCCAACTGCGCGCCGACCCCACGCTCGGTGCCGGCGACGCGAATCGCCAGCAACCAGTCACCGTCACCGCCTACGTCGAGAGCCGGCGTCAACTCACGTTGCACGAGTTCGAATCCGCTGGAGACCAGTGGACTGTCGATCACGCCCCCGATGGCCGCGCCCGCCGCGGCGGCGTCGGCCAGGGGAACCACGAGCGTGCGTTCCACGGACGGTCGCGGCGTGATCTTCAGGTTTACGCGGGTAATGACTCCCAACGTGCCGAGCGCCCCAATGTGCGCCTTGGGCAGGTCGTATCCCGTGACGTTTTTGACCACCATGCCGCCTGACCTCGTGAGCAGGCCATTGACGCTTGCGACTTCGAGGCCGATCACCAGATCACGCGCCGTCCCGGATCCGGCGCGGCGCGGACCGGACAGGTTGGCGGCCACCATGCCGCCAACAGTCGACGTCGCCTCGCGCGCCGGATCCAGCGCCAGCATCTGGTTGGCCTCGGCCAGCAGAGCCTGGATGTCAGCGAGCCGCACGCCGGCGGCTACGGCCAGGGTGAGATCCTCCGGCCGATATTCGATGACGTCATCCAGCCCGCCGACGTCCAGAACAAGGTCCACGCGCTCGGGCGGCATGCCAAGGGCAGAATGTGTCCCGCCACCGCGTGGGACCACCACGGCGTCGAGGCGTTGGCAGATCGCCAGTGCCGCGGCCACCGCGTCGGCCGAGTCGACGTGCGCGACAAGGCGTGGCAGGACGCCGTCGACCGCGTCACCATCCGGTTCGGACGAAACGACGGCGTCGGCCGACAATTCGGCCACCAGCGCCTGTCGCAGTTCGGCCGTATCCGGCGCAAGGTTCGGTGCCATGATGTGCAGTATCGGGGGCGCGCCGGGACGCGCTCAATCACTCAGTGGTCGCAATGATCGTAGCCAGAACCAGGGCCAGCCTTCACGAAGCGCGGGCGCGCCTGCCGAGATCGGTCGGGGTCGTGCCCACGATGGGCGCACTGCACGACGGACACCTGGCACTGCTGCAGGCCGCGCGGCGGCGCGATCGCTCGGTGGTGGCGACTCTCTTCGTCAACCGGACCCAGTTCAACGATCCTTCGGACTATGCCGCCTATCCCCGCGATGAATCGGTGGACTTGGCGGTCTTCGAGGCCAACGGCGTGGACCTGGTCTTCGCGCCCCGGGTCGAGGAGATGTACCCGCAAGGCTTCGGCACGCAAATCGACCCAGGGCCAATCGGCGCCGACCTTGAGGGCGCCCGACGGCCCGGCCACTTCGCCGGCGTCGCCACCGTCGTCGCCAAGCTGTTCAATCTCACCCGGCCAAATCGCGCCTACCTCGGTCAGAAGGACTGGCAGCAGACCCGCGTGATCGACCGCATGGTGCGGGACCTTAACCTGCCGATTGACCTCGTGATCGTGCCCACGGTCAGGGACACCGACGGTCTGGCGCTCAGCAGCCGCAACGTGCGACTCATGCCCGCTCAGCGCCAGGCCGCCACCGCGCTCTGGCGTGGCCTTGACCTCGCAGTCTCCGCCTGGGACGACGACGAGCGATCGCCTCCGGCTCTGGCAAGCCTCGTCAGGCAGTCGGTGCAAGCGGAACCACTGGTCAAACTGCACTATGCCGAAGTTCGCCACGCGCTGACGCTGGAAACAGTGGAGACTGCCTGCCCACCGCTGGTAATCGCCGTGGCAGCGGAAATCGGCGGTGTTGGGCTGATCGACAATGTGGTGTTGGGCGAGGGACTCGTAGAAGACGGTTCGCGCTAGAACGTCCTCGTCGCTCAACGGGCCCGCACGACTACCCAGCGTTCCAGCCGAGGGCCGAGGCTACCGCGTCGATGCTGGCTTCGACTTCCGTGGGTTCGGGAGCGTAGCGAACGGCGGCGCCGGGATCCTTGAGACCCGTTCCGGTCAGTACACAGACCACGCGACTGCCAATGACCTCGCCGCCACGGGCGCGATGCAGCAGCCCTGCCACAGACGCGGCTGAGGCCAGTTCAACAAAGATCCCTTCTTCAGCCGCTAGCAATTGGTAGGCCTCGACAATCTCCTCGTCGCTAACCGCCTCGATCGTGCCGTCCGACTCGTCCCGCGCCTGCACCGCGCGCTCCCAGTTGGCCGGGTTGCCGATGCGAATGGCCGAGGCCACCGTTTCGGGGTCGGCCACCGGCTCACCGGCGACGATGGGTGCGGCCCCCGCCGCCTGGAACCCGCGCATGACCGGGAGCTGCCTGGCCCGGCCGGCGTTCTCATAGGCGCGAAAGCCCTGCCAGTACGCGGTTACGTTGCCCGCGTTGCCAACCGGGATGTACAACTCGTCCGGCGCGCCGCCCAGCGTATCCACAACTTCAAAGGCAGCCGTCTGCTGCCCTTCCAGCCGATACGGGTTGACCGAGTTGACCAGGGCCACTCCCGGACGCGCCGCTAGCTCCCGAACGACGGACAGCCCGTCGTCAAACGTCCCCTGGATCGGAATCACACGCGCACCGTAGATCATCGCCTGGGCTACCTTGCCCAGCGCGACGCCGCGGGCCGGAATAATCACGCCGGTCGGCGTTCCGGATTTCGCACCGAAGGCAGCCGCCGAGGCCGCCGTGTTGCCGGTGGAGGCGCAAATAAACGAATGCCCGCCCTCTTCGAGGGCCTTCGCGGCGGCCACCGCCATCCCTCGATCCTTGAAGGAGCCCGTGGGATTACTACCTTCGAGCTTTAGCCAGACTTCTGACGCGCCAAGCCGTCGCTCCAGTGACGCGGCGCGGACCAGCGGCGTGTCGCCTTCGCCGATGGTCAGGTTTGGCGTCGCGTTTCCGACGGGAAGAAACTCACGGTAGCGCTCGATTACCCCCGGACGCGGGGATCCGTTCATTCCGCCAGGTCCTCTACCCGAATCACGCTCGCTACCGAGGCCACGACGTCCAGATCGGCAATTTCGGCCAGCGCGCCTTGCACTGCCGACTCTTGGGCCTCGTGGGTTAGGAATACCAATTCGGCGCGACCTGCATTCTCGTCAATCTCCTTCTGGATGACTGAGGCAATGCTGATGGCGTGCTCGCCGCAGACGGTGCCGATGCTGGCCAGCACCCCTGGCTGGTCTTTCACCCAAAGCCTGAAGTAGTAGCGCGAGCGAACCTCGGACATCGGCAGGACACACAAATCGCTGTCCAGGGACATGGGGATTCGGTCGTGCACGGCGCGCCGGATGTTGTGTCCCAGGTCGATCAGGTCGGCCACGATGGCGCTTGAGGTCGGCTCGGGTCCGGCCCCGCGGCCGATGAAGAGGGCGCGGCCCAGCAGGTCGCCGTCCAGCAGCACGGCATTGAACACTCCGTCCACCTGGGCCAGCAGCACGTCCTGCTGGATCAGGGCCGGATGCACGCGGGCCTCGAAGCCGTTCGGCGCCCGCTTGGCAATCGCCAGCAGCTTGATGCCGTAGCCCAACTCCGCCGCGTAGCGGAAGTCTGCCGCGCTAATGCGCGTGATGCCCTCGCGATAGACGTCGTCCGGACGCACCGCGCAGTTGAAGGCCAACGAGGCCAGGATCACCAGCTTGTAGGCCGCGTCGATGCCTTCGATGTCGTTGGTCGGATCCGGTTCGGCATAGCCCAGCCGCTGCGCGTCCGCCAGAGCGGCTTCAAAGTCCACGCCCCCGGCCGCCATCTCGGTCAGGATGTAGTTGGTTGTCCCATTGATGATCGCGTGAACCTCGCGGATCTGGTTCGCCGCCAGATCCTGGCGGAACGGTCCGATCACCGGAATGCCGCCGCCCACGCTGGCCTCGAAGTACAGGTCGCGGCCCTCGGCCGTCGCCAGCTCCAGCAACTCGATTCCGTGGGTGGCCATCACTTCCTTGTTGGCGGTGACTACGTGTTTCCCGGCCGCTAGGGCACGGCGGATGTAGGTGTTGGCCGGTTCGACCCCACCCATCAGCTCCACGACGACGTCGATCGACTCGTCGTCGAGTACGTCGTCCACGTCGAGCGTCAGCTTGCTGTCGTCCAGCGGAACGTCGCGACGGCGGTTGGGATCGCGTACAAGGGCTCGACGCACCTTGAAGGGCCGACCGATCTGACGCTCAAGGAAGGCCGACCGCTCCGTGACGGTGCGAACGACCGCCGAACCGACGGTGCCCAATCCCAGGAACCCGAGCCCGATCTCTGCGGCCATCCGTCCCTCTACGCTAACGGCGATTGCCGCGTGAAGAATAACGCCGCGCCGCCGGCCGGCAGCCGGTCAATGGGCGCTCGGACGTGGCAGGCGACCATTAGGGCCTCCGCGGCGACGTCATGGTGCGTCGGTAGGCATAGCCCAGCAACACGCGCGCCACGCCGGCGGTCGGCAGCGCGATAATCATGCCGGTGATCCCCCAGATTTGCAGACCGGCGAAAATGGCGAACAGCGCAACCAGGGGATGCACGTGCACGACCCGGCCGACGACGTTGGGAATCACGAAGTAATCCTCGAGCTGTCGCAGCACGGTGTACATCACCGCAACCACCAGGCCCGCAACCCATCCCGGCCAGCCGAAGTTGTTGGCCGTGACCAGGGCCAGGGCGATGGGCGGAATGGCAGCCATGATCGGGCCGAAAACCGGGATCAACTCCAGGATTCCCGTGGCGATGGCCAGGAGCACGGCAAACGGGACGCCGATGATTGATAGGCCAATGAAGGTCGTAACGCTCATGATCAGGACCAGGATGATTTCGCCGCGGATAAAACCGCCGAGCACCTTGTTGATCGAAATGATCAGGTCCTCGACTTCGTGCCGCGGACCCGGCGGAACCAGCACCAGCAGGCCCCGAATGAGGCTTGGACCGGCCAGCAACAGATAGCCCGCCGCGACTACCGCCAGCACGCCATGAATGAGCAGGGTGAATGCGCTGCGGAAGGCGCCGACCGCCCGAGTTGCGTCGGTCAACATGCCAGTCGCGCCGTCCGTCAGGCCGTCGATTACGTCCTGCACGATGAGTGGCTGACCCAGGATCTCCGAAGGCAACGTGGCCTCGGCTTCGGCCACGATGGCGGGTAGTTCCGCGTTCAGCCGGTCCAGTTCGTCGACAGCGCGCGGGACGATAATGAACCCCAGCAGGGTGAGCAACCCAAGTCCAAAGGCATAGAACAGCGCCACCGCCAGAGGCCGGGGAATGCGGGCCAACCGAACCACCGCGCCAACCGCCGGGTTGAAGACGTAGGCAAAAATGCCCGCCCAGACGAACGGCCCCACGATCTCACGCGCGCCCCACAGCACCAGCCCGGCCAGAATGGCGATCCCCATCGCCACCGAGCGACGGGTGCGCGGCGACCAACGGTAGACCGGCTGTGCGCTGGATGCGGGCGCGCCACTGGCCGGCTCGGAAGGCGGTCGCGGGTCTGCTGGCTGCTGGTCGGAGAGCGAGGCCGAGGCCTCAGGCGGGTCGGGCACCGACACCGTGCTCGGTTCGGGATTCGGGGGTATGCGTTGATGGTAGACGACCGTCGACTCGGACGGGCCAGGTTGTATCAGCCAAAGTGCGGTTTACCCGAGCGCAACGCAGTTGACGATATGTCCATCCGCAGCTCCTCGGCCGGTATCGCCTCGAACAGACCTGCGGCTTCGGGCGGCACGGCCAGGTCCCGCAACTGCACGAAGCGGTCCTGCTCGAGACGCCCGGCCACGACGAACCGAGCGCCCAGCGACCGCAGCTCACGCAACGCGGCGCGCATGGCCGGCGCACCGCCGTAGTAGACCGGCTCGACAATACGGCGCGCCGTGTCGGCTCCGACCACGAAGGCCGCACCCGGGAGCAGACGCGCCTTCTCGACAAATGTTGGCGCGGCGGTAAAGATCAGGCGGGCGCCCCCGGCGAACTGGGCGGCCCTGCGAATCGCTTCCGTGGACGGCAGCGGTGGCTTGTCCACATTGGTTACCGAGAGTTCGTAAGCCACCGGATCACCGAAGCGCCGGCGCGCGGCCTCCCACAGCGCCTGGTGGGCCTGGTGCCCAGGATTAAACGACCCCGAAACCAGCGCCGTCGGAATCTGCCCGCCCGGCCGCCGTCGCCCGTCGGGATAGGCGGTAACCCATGGCTGCCCGCCGTCATGGACGACCGCCAATTCATCATCCTGAACGTCGACGGTGCGCGCCACCGCGGCAAGGCCGGACCTGGCCAGTTCGCGCCAGGGGGCCACTCCCACCGCGTCAGCCAACGACGCCACGATGGCCCACTCGGCAACAGCTTCCTGCTCATGCCGCCAGGCGAAGGGCGGCCGAAACCTCCACTCCAACGCGATGGTTCGGGCGCCGTCGAACGTGGCCACATGCATCCGGTCGCCCCCCCGCCGCACCCGGTCGGTCGTCATCGCCGCCGTGGCGCCTAGCCCCACGACCGGAATTGAAGGATCGGGCCGAAATTCGCACGCGCGCTGGAAGGCTCGTCGCGCCATCGCCTCGGCGGTTGCGGCCGAGGTCGCTTGCCTCGGTGGCGCACCCAAGTAGGCGGCCACCGCGGCCGAGCTGTAGGGCACCGCGATGTCCAGCACGGTCCGTGACCCGCCCGCCCGTCGCAGCAGAAGCGGAATGGCTCCAGTCCCCCCGCCCGTCAGTACCAGCGCCGCCGCCGTGCGCGAGGCATGTATACAGTGAACGAGCCCCGTCAAACCCCCGCCTGCGGCGGTCACGAGCGGCCTAGGCCAGGCTTACGAGCACGCGGCCGTCCGTCACCCGCACCGGGTACACGCGCACCCTCGCCCGGTCCGGATCGGCCAGAGCTCGGCCGCTGGATAGATCGAAGATCCAACCGTGCCAGGCGCATTGCAGCAGCGTCCGTCCGCCCGTGCGGTACTCCACCGGCCCGCCAACCGCCTCGGCACGCACCTCGCCCTTACAGAGGCCAGCAGACAGGCGCGCCCCTTGGTGTGGACAGACGTCGCGGGCGGCGTGAAACTCCGCGCCCGCATTCACCACCACAAAGCCGCGGCCCCCGATCTCGACGCGCCTGGGCTGGCCGACTTCGAAGTCGGCCTCCGCCCCTACGTCATGCACGCTCGAAGTCATAGAACGCGCTGGCGTTGTCCGCCATGATCTTCTGCCGCAACTCGCCTCGCACCACCGACGGCAACGCGCGGTCCGGCGCGTCGAAGTCCCAGTGCGGGTAGTCCGTGGCGAACATCAGGAAGTCGTCCCGCCCAATCATGTCGAAGATCTGCAGCAGGTGCTGCGGGTTGGGCGGCTCATCCATCGGCTGGGTCGTCATCCGGAAGTGCTCCAGGATGTACTCGCTCGGCAGCTTGCGCAGCCACGGCACTTCCTCTTTCAGCCCCTTGTAGTTCTTGTCGAACCGCCACATCAGCGGCGGCATCCAGGCGAACCCGCCCTCGATCAGCGCAATCCGCAGGTTGGGCAGCCGCTCGAAAATGCCCTCTGAGACTAGGCTCAACACCTGCGCCTCGAACGCCTGCGTCATCCCCGTGTGATCTTCCAGGTAGTACGAGGGCCAGCCGGTCGCCGTGATCGGGTGATTCCCCCAACCGCCGAAGTGAATCCCAACCGGCAGGTCCATGTCGGCGGCCGCCTCGAACAGCGGGTAGTAGTGGCGCTTCCCGTACGGCGCGTTGCCGCGAACCGTCAGGATCACCTGCACGAAGCGCCCGTCCTTGCCACAGCGCCGAATCTCCTCGGCCGCCGCTTCCGGAATTTGCGGCGTCACCGTGATGGAACTGCGCCAGCGCTCGTCGCTGTCCAGCCAGATGTGCCGCTGCCACTCGTTCACGGCGCGAGCCAGCGCGATCGAGAGGTCGTCGTTGTGGACGTGGCCGGCGGCATAGAGCGGCGTCAGGATCCCGTACTGCATGTCCCACTCGTCCAGCAACTGCGCGCGCGCGAAGTCGGGATCCGCGCCCGGTCGCAGCCCGCTCGGCGGCCAGGCGTCGCGTCGCGCGGCCATTTCGTAACCCTTGGGATACTGCGTGCCCGGCGGCGCCGAGAAGCCGGACTGTTTGACGTACTGCACCCACCGGTCCGACATGAACGGGGTCAGGTCGTGAATCGTGTTCGGATACGGATGAACGTCGCAGTCGATTACGGTCAGCGAGGTACGGCCGTTCGCGGCCTCCGCAGCCGCCGGCGCATCAAGGACAGCCTGTGCCATGGAACCCCCTCCTTATCGCCCGATACTCGCCACCGAGACGGCAGCCGTCAAGACCCGGCGGCCCGCCGTCGACTAGGCGGCCTCAATGTCCGTCAGGGCAAAGTCCCGACCCTTGTACAACAGCGGCTCACCCGTCGCTTCCGCCAGCGCATACGCAAAGCAGTCCCCAAAGTTCAGCCCCGCCGGGTGGTTCCCCTTCCCAAATCGGCGCCACGCCCGGCGCGCGGCCTGTGCGTGCACCACTGTGACCGGTACAAGCTCGATTGGCGTTCGCTCCACAACAAGATCAAGCTCAAAGCCGATTGAGGTGCTCCTACGACCTTCGAGAAGGATCGCCGCCTCCAGATAGTTGGCAGCCGACATCTGGCAATGCGAAGCACCGGCCAGCGCCTCTGCGAACCGCCGGGCGTCCGACTCGTGAAAAAGAATCGCCAGCACCGCCGAGGTGTCCACGATCACTTCGGCAGACCGCGCTCGTCGTACAACAAGTCGCCGTGGTCCTCGGCCGACGGTCCGTCGCCCAGCAGCGCGCCGCAGCGCCGCCCAATGGCAAGCAATTCCTCCGTCCGCGCCTTCACGCTGCGCTCGCGCTTCTCGCGCAACAGCCGCTCCTGCAGCGCCACCGTTATCGCACCGGTCTTGGTCTCACCGGTAAGTTCCGCAAGCTCACTGGCAAGCCGACACGTCTCCTCGTTCTTGATGTTGAGGCTCACAGATCTCTCGTGTGGGTAGAACACAATCAAGCGATTCTACCCCGGGGTGCCAACGCCCCGCAGACCACCTCCGAATCCCGACCTATGTGACCATGCCCCCATGCACCTCGACGCCCTCCTCTTCGACCTCGACGACACCCTCATCCCCGACGAAAGCGCTTCAGGGGCCGCCTTCCTGGCCGCATGCACCCCCGTCGCCGACCGCTTCGGACTCGACCCCGCCGGCGTCGCCGTTTCCGCCGGCGCCTGCGCCCGCCAGGTCTGGCGCGCCTCCGACCTCATCGACTACTGCCAATCCATCGGCATCAGTTCCTGGGAAGGCCTCTGGGCCAACTTCACCGGCGACGCCCCAGAACTCCAGCGGCTCCACGACTGGGCCCCCGCCTATCGCCGCGAAGCCTGGAGCCGCGCCCTCGCCCAACACGGCGTCGACGACCCCGCCTTCGCCGAACACCTCGCCAACCGCTTCCGCCACGAACGCCGCCAACGCAACGCCATGTTCCCCGACGCCGCCCAACTCCTACCTGAACTCTCCCGCCGCCTCCCCCTCGCCCTCGTCACCAACGGCGCCCCCGACCTGCAACACTTCAAGATCGACGCCTCCGGCCTCCGCCCCTACTTCCAATCCATCGTCGCCTCCGGCGAAGTCGGCATCGGCAAGCCGAATCCGCGCCCCATGCAACGCGCTCTCCGGCAACTCGGCTGCGACCCCACCCACGCCGCCATGGTCGGCAACAGCCTCACCTCCGACATCGCCGGCGCCCAACACACCGGCATCCACGCCATCTGGCTCAATCGCAACGCCACGCCGCTCACCGGCGACATCCATCCCGACGCCACCATCACCAGCCTCAACGAGCTACCCGGCCTGATTCGTTAGCGGCAAAGGCCGAAGAGGCATGAGACACGGCCGACGGGCGGACCAGCAGCGACGATCAGAGGTCCGCCGACTGCCCGCCAGCGGCCGCACGGTCGAGCCGAGGACGGAATCGCCCGAAAAGGAACACGATCGGTGGCCACAACGCCAGCACAAGTGTGGCGAAGGTACGCACGATCCAGAGTGTCGGGCGAGAGAGCGGCAGCAAGAACTCCACAACGTAGACCGGAATTAGCCAGCGCACGCTCCCGGGTCGGGCAGCAAGAATCAGACCGGCTGTCAGCGGCAGTACGAAATAACGGCCGTGTCCGAGCAGAAGCACGAACGCATAGGCCAGCGTTACGCGGAACATGCCCCAGCGCGGATCACGGCTCAGCCAGCCAACCAGCGGCGCCGACACCAGAACCACCAGCATTGGCCAATCCTGCGGCCCTCGAAGTGCGTCGGGCATCTCCACACCGAATGCGCGTGTGAATCCCCAGAAGACCGGCAGACCATCGCCCCGATCTTGCAGGTGTCCGACAACGGCCCACTGCACCGCGGCCGCGTCTCGAATTAGGAAGGGTCCGACGATCAGCGCACCGATCGCGGCCGCGCCGGCAGCGTAGGCGGCAACGAGCCGAGGCCCCCGGCGGGCGTAGTAACCGGAAAGCACGAGGGCCGGCAAGAGAAACTCGGACCGCGTGACAATACTCAGGCCAATCAGCGCACCGGCCTGCCAGGGAGTCGATAGCCGGAGCACCGCGGCGACCAGAAAGAACGCCGCGACCGCCGACGCGTGGCCGTTGAGCGCGCCGGCCTCGAATACCCACGGCGTAAAGACCCACAGAACGCCAATGCCAAGCGACAACGGCCGGGACAGTCCTTGCCTGCGGGCCAGGACGATGAATAGCCAGGCCGTTGCAACCTCGAATGCATGCACGATGACCTTGACGGCCAGGATCCGGTCCCAGCCCTGCAGGTCGAATACGCGCTGCAAGGGCGCGAGCAGCATCGGAAAAAGCGGCAGATGGGCGTAGGTGAATGACTGGTCAGACTCGTTGGCGTAGTAGTCGAAGTGCTCGGACGTGTAAAGGACCTCCGCGAAGGAAAAGAAGTGCTGGAGATCGCCGTAGAGGAACGTCTTGCCCTCGAGCGAACGCACCGTTAGCGCCACCCCCAGAGCCATCGCCCCGAGCGCGGCGAGAACCGGCGGCCGATCGAGGCGCGCTGCGACGGCGTTGAGGCGTGTCACGACGGTCATCGTTCTCGTCTGGGAGTAATGTTCGACACCTTAACGGCCGCAGGCCGGGGCTATACTCCGATACTCCCCGCGGGCGGCTGCCGGGTGAACCGGTATCCGCCGGGACGGGCCGGCCCGGAATTGAGGTGTGGCGATGGCCTCCACGGACTCTGACCTGCGGCGACAGGCGCATATGCGCCGGAATCCACTCACGTTCGTGCGCGAGCACTGGCGCGCGATTCTTCTCTACCTTGGCCTCACGGGCCTGTTGGTCTTTGGCCTGACGAATGCGTCAGAAATCACGCTGGGGATTCTGAGCTTCGCCTTCACCCTGGTGTACGCCATGATGTTCATGGTCGTGCAGTTCGGCTTTCTCTTCTACATATTGGGCCGGGGTCGCGTCTACTGGATCCAGCCAGGCGAGACCGGGGTGTATTTCTCGGACTACCGCGGCAACGACCAGGTGCTCGAAGTTGCGCGACGGGTGGTGCGCCTGCTGCAAGGTGCAATGTCGTTCAAGCGTATGGGCGGCGAAGTCACGCGCGGCGTGCTGCTGGAGGGCCCCCCGGGCACCGGCAAGAGCTACTTGGCGCAGGTAATTGCCAACGAGGCTGGGATTCCCTTCGCCTACGCCTCCGCGCCCGGGTTCCAGAACATGTTCATGGGCATCGGCAACCTGCGCGTGCGAATGCTCTACGGCAAGGCGCGCAAGCTGGCCCGCAAGCACGGGGCCGCCATCATCTTCATCGACGAGATTGACGCCATCGGCATGGCCCGCTCGGGTCAGACCGGCGGCGGAATGATGATGGGCGGCGGGCTGTTCGGCGGAGGTGCCGGATTCGGGCTCCTGAACGAGCTGTTGCTTCAGATGGACCCGCCGAATTTTGACAACGGCTGGCTATCGCGGTTGCTGCGGACGATCGGTCTGCGGAAGACCAAAGCCGTGCCGCCGCTCGTTCTCACGATGGGTGCCACCAACCTCGCATCCGCGCTTGACCACGCGCTGCTGCGCCCGGGCCGGTTCGACCGCAAGATCCACGTTGACCTGCCGGACCTGGACGGGCGCAAAGACATCATCGAGTACTACCTGGCCAAGGTTCGGCACGAGGACATGCCGGTGGACCGCATGGCCAACGACACCATTCAGTACACGCCGGTGGCTATTAAGTTCGTCATCAACGAAGCCGTGATCCAGGCGCATTTCGACGGTCGCGACGCGATCAGTTACGACGACTTCACGCAAGCGCGCGAGAACCACGAGTGGGGCCTGCGCGAACCGATTCGCGGGCTCACCGACGAGGACCGGCGGCGGCTGGCCTACCACGAGGCCGGGCACGCCATTGCCCAGGTGAAGCTCAAGAATTGGGAACGCCTCACCAAGGTCACGATCATCCGCCACGGCGACGCGCTGGGCCTGGCGGCCTGGAAGCCGGTCGAGGAAAAGCGCGTCCTCATCCGCGAAGAATTACTAGCAAGCATTCAGGTCAGCCTGGCCAGCCGCGCCGCTGAGGAGCTATTCCTGGGGTCGCAGACGCTGGGCGTCACGTCCGACTTTGCCGGTGCCACGCACTTGGCCTTCCAGATGCTGAGCTTCTGGGGCATGGACGGCAGTTTCTATTCGTCGTTGCCATTCGGCCCGATGGTGGATGCCAACGATCCGCGCATGAAACGCAAGATCGACCAGGTGCTGGAGCAGGAATATCGCAAGGTCAAGGGTCTGCTCTCGGAGTACTCGGGCGCCGTGCATGAACTGGCCCAGGAATTGATCGCGAACGACGAGGTGGACGGCCAGGACGTCGAGGATATGGTGCATCGCTGGGACGAGCAGATCGCCGAGGGCAACCGGCTCAAGTCGCTGCCCGACGGCGGCGTGCTGGTGGGCGCCGACGCCGAACCGCAGCCGTACAGCTACGGCGGCAACGGGTCGAACGGGTCGAACGGGTCGAACGGACGCAATGATCACTCCGAAGATCCACCGAGCCGCTCGCGCCGAGGGACGAGACTCCGCGACCGCTACGGAACTCGCGGCGCACGCGATACGTAGCTCAAGGGTTCACACCACGGAGCGCCCGGCAACAGCCGGGCGCTCCGCCTTAACCGGTCGCCGGCTCAGCCCTCGATGAGCGCCAGCCGGTCGGCCAGGAAGTCCAAACGCTCGAACGCGCCCCGGCGCAGACGCTCGTAAGTGCCCAATGCGCGGTCCACCTGCCCGGCTCGGATCGCGTCGCGAATAACCTCGGCGTCACCGACAAAGCGGTCAAAGTGTTCCAGAAACGTTCCGTGAAAGAGGGTGGCTAACGGGGGAGCTTCCAGCTCGGCCGCTCGCGTCTCGGCGACGCTCATCACGTCGTAAAACGCGGTTGCCCGTTGCTCGGCGCCAACAATGCCCTCCGGCGTGGCCCATGCGTCGGCTTCCGGACCGAAGAAGGCGTCAAACGCGGCTCGCTCGTCGGTCAGGATGGCTGCGACTGTCTCTCTGTACGCCCGGCGCTCGGCATTGGATGTATCTGTCGGTGAAGCGTCCGGCGCCTGCTCCGCCTCACCGCAGGCGGCCAGGAGAACGGCAGCCAATGTGGCCCCAAATGTTCGACGCCCAATCAAGCGTCGGTTCGTAGCCACTTCTGGCTGCCAGCTAGACGGAGAAGTCCGCCGAGTGCCCGACCTGCGAGCGGCGCCGTGATTTAATCCGGGCCACTAGAACACGGCCTCGTGCTCGGCCTCGGCTTCATCACGGCTGCGCGGCTCGGCCTCGATCTTCAAGCCAAACTGCCGCATCCGGGCATGCGTGAGGATGATGAGCTGGCAGCGGTCGGCGCCGTCGCTCATCCGCGTGGTGTAGGTGGCCTTCATGTCGAACTGCTTGAAGAACTCGTCGTCGTAGACGTTGCTGACGCTACAGACCGGATGGTCTTTGCCCGGCGTTAGGCCATAGGGGCAAGTTCCGAACTCGATGACTGCCGATGACTCCGCTCGCTGGTCAACCTCGACGGCGTCGTGCGGAACTAGATGCCGACGGCGTGCTGCCCATGCCTGCGCAATATCCAGCGGTTCCGGATCTTCGAGATCCCCCAGACTCTCGGCATCGGCGCGAGCCTGGCTGCGGAGCGCAGTCTCGGCCTGCTCGGCAAAGTCGGGATCGGCCTCGATGGCCTGCATCACCATCAGCCGCATGAATCCACCCATCTGATTCTGCAGGCCGGGGGTGGGCGGGCCAAGGGCCGCCGCGGGTGCCGCTGGCTCGTCGGGCGTGGTGGCCGCCGTTGCGGCAGTCTGCGCCGGATCGGGCGCGGGCGGAGCCACCGACGGTGGCTCCGCTAGAGGGGCTCGCGCTGCAGGTTCGGTCGGACCGTTGACGTCGGGAGCGTAGGCCGATAGTCGTTGACCAGTAGGCTGCGGCGGTGCCGTTTCGGCGGCGGGCACGGGCGCGGCTTCCACGGCAGCGACCGGTGGCGCCTCGGCGGCCTGGCCGTTGGTCAAGGGAGCAAAAGTGTCTTGGATCGCCAGCGCCATGGCGTCGGCGGCCGGCAACGGCTCCGTGGACGCCGCCGGCGTCGACGACGTGGAAGCCGACACAGGCCCCGGGAGCGCCGGCGGCGTTGATGTCGCCGCAGCGTTGGCCCCGGCCGACGGGCCGGAACCTCCCGGCGATGCCTCCGCTCCGGCTTGACCGGCACTAACCGCGCCGCGCAGGTCTTCCGCGATGCCCTGGCCGGCCACATTCACGTCGTCCGCCGCGCCCTGCAGCGTGTCCGAGAGTTCCGAGCGGATGTCGGCCAGTTCCTGGCGCGTGTTCTCGGCTTCCTGGCGCAGGACGTCCATTTCCTCGTAGAGGATGGAGAACTCTTCGGCAAATTCCTTGCGAAATTCGCGCGTCATCTGGCGCAGTTGACGCACCCAGCGGCCCAGCGTGCGCATGGCACGCGGCAGCCGTTCCGGCCCTAGCACAATGAGCGCCAGGATAAGAACTGCGAAGAACTCGGGGACACCTATGCCGAACATTGAGGATCACGATGGCCGACGGCGGCCGAAGGTTAGTGGCCTAGGTGCTCAATCGTAGGGAGGCCGGGACACCGCGACAAGGGTTTGGCTCACGACGCTCGGGCTTTGAGGGCCGCGCGCACAGCCTCGCCGAACTCGCCAGTGGAAGCCCTGCCGCCCAGATCGACGGTCAGCACTCCGGAATCAGTCACATCCGCCAGAGCATCCAACAGCAGGTTGGCGGCTTCCAGATTTCCGAAATCCTCCACCATCATGGCCGCCGACCAGATGGATGCGAGCGGGTTCGCGATCTCTTGGCCGGCAATGTCGGGCGCAGAGCCGTGGACCGGTTCGAACATTGGCGGGTAGCCGGTGCCCGGGCTGAGGTTGGCGCTGGGCGGCACGCCCAGGCTGCCCATCAACGCGCCCCCAATATCCGACAGGATGTCGCCGAACAGATTCGAGGCGACCAGTACGTCTAAGGTCTTTGGGTCGCGCACCATTCGCGCGGCGCAGGCGTCGACCAGGTTCCGGTCGGTCGTGATGGCCGGGTATTCGCCGGCCACCTCGTCGAATACCTCATCCCAGAAGACCGGCGCGTACTGCAGGGCATTGGACTTGGTGACGTTGGTGACGTGGCGTCGGCCCAGCCGCTCGGCCAGCTCAAAGGCGTGGCGGATCACGCGCTCGACGCCAACGCGCGTGAACACGGTGGTCTGGAGCGCGACTTCGTGCGGGGTGCCGCTGTGTACGCGGCCGCCGGCGCCGGCGTACTCGCCCTCGGAGTTCTCGCGGACGCAGATGAAGTCAATGCCTTCCAGCCGCTCGGGCGCCAGCGGGCTTGGGACGCCCGGCCAGATGCGGACTGGGCGGATGTTGGCGTACTGCTGAAAGCTCTGGCGGATCAGCAGGATCATCTCGCGTTGTGAGATTGGATCGGGGACGCTGGGGAAGCCGCAGGCGCCGAAGTAGATGGCGTCGAACTGCTCCAGCGTCTTGAGGGCGTCGGACGGCATCATCTCGCCGTGATCCAGGTAGTACTGGCAACCCCAGGGGAATTCCTCGAACTCCAGGATGAGATCGCCGGTGACCTCGGACAGCGTCTCAAGGGTCAGGCGGCCTTCGCGAATGACCTCAAGTCCGATCCCGTCGCCGGGAATGACAGCAATCGAGTGCGTGGACATGGCAACGGTTCCGGTGGCGAGCGCGCAGAGTATACGGGCGATGGGACAACGGCCCGAGCCAGTGTTGTGGCACCTTGCGTAGGAATCCGTCCCGACAACCGCGGCTCGTGAGCACTGAAGCAACATTCGAAGACTTGGTCGACGCGCTGGGCCGGCCCGGTTGCGCGATCTGCCGGCTGGCCACACGTCGGTCGGATAGGTTTCTGGGCTCGTACATCTACGAGCACGTTAACGACGTGGATCTGCGCGCCAACATCCGGGAGGCGCGCGGGTTCTGCGAAGTTCATGCCGGACACTTCCTGGAGAAGCTGGACGCGCTGGCTGTGGCCATCACCTACCGGGACATCCTGAATACCCTGGTTAAGGAGCTTGACGGCGCGGAAGCGGACAGCGGCAGCGGAACGACCGGCGTGCGCTCGCGGCTGCGGGGGCTGACACAGCGCGGGTCGCGGAGGCCGCGGTTGCCGGCGACGTGTCCGGTGTGCGAGGCGGAGGCGGCGGCGGCGGGGCGGGCGTTGGATGTACTGACGCAGCATGGCGACCAGGTCGCAGGGGCGCTGGCTGAAGGCGATCCGTTTTGCTTGCCGCATGCACGGGCGGCGCTGCGGCGGCGGCCGGGGTTTGCGGCGTTGCGAGCGCGGCAGCATCGCGGGTGGTCGGCGCTGCGGGATCGGCTGTTGGAGTTTATTCGGAAGTCGGATCACAACTATCGCTGGGAGACGCTGACGGACGAGGAGCGGGCGGCGATTGTGGGCGGGGTGCGCGCGGTAACCGGGATTCGAGCGCGGCCGCGGGACGATGCGAGGGCGGAGACTCGAAAGCTCAGGCGGGGCGGGACGAATGCGGTGCGCTCGGATCGGCATCCACCAAGGCGGCGCCCTTTGAGCTAGTCGGAGTTCGCCTCGCGAATGAAGCGCAGGATTCGGTCAGCCAACTCTTCGGGCGCCTGAAGCTGAACAAAGTGGCCGGCGCCGGGAACCATATGAATCTCAGAGCTTGGGAGCAGCCGGTGGAACTGGCGGGCGACGGCCGGTTTGAGGTAGGGGTCGCGGGCGCCCCAGAGGATGAGGGTGGGCGTTTGCAGCGCGGTGAGCGTTTCCAGGCTGCGCTGGTTGGATTCGATCTGATCAACGAGTTCGTTGTTGACGGTGTGGAAGGCACGTCGGGCCGTCGGTGAGTGCCGGAAGCCACTGTGAAAGATCCGGAGCAAGCGATCGAAGTCGGCCGTCCAGCCGGGCAAGACCTGACCGACTTGCCAGCGGTAGATGTGCCACGACAGGCCGGTTCGGCCGATATCGAGAAAGCGCCGGACCAGACGTCCGACGTAGGGCAGGTGGAGCAGCTTGAGGGCGAAGGGCATGCGTGCGGAGTTCCAGCCGTAATAAGTGTTGAGCAACACCAGGGCAGCGGCGCGTTCGGGATTCGCGGCAGTCCAGCGAATGGCCGCGGGACCTGACATGTCGTGGGCCACCAGGACGACGTTATCCAGCTCCAGGGCATCGAGGATCTGCCCAAGCGTCCGGTCCAACATATCGAAACCGAGCGAGAGTCCTTCATTCGGCTGCGAGGATCCCCAGCCGAGGAAGTCGGGCGCGACGGTGCGATGGGCGGCGGCCAGCCTGGGTTGCAGGCAGCCGTAGATGCGGGAGTCGTCGGGCAGGCCGTGCAGGAGGACGATGGTTGGCTGGCCGTCGCCTGATTCGCGGACCAAGCAGTCGCCTGCTGGAAGTTGAATGTGCCGGCCCGGTGGGGGCGCCCAGCCAGCGACGGGGTCAGCGGCCATTGGCGGCTCGCAGCAAGCGCAGGCCTCGCAGCCATTCGGCGGCGCCCCAGGCCTGGGCCGGCGCGCCCTCGGGAGCAAACGGATCCTCGGGCTGGAAGAGTTCACTCACGGCGCCCACCACGCCGTCGCGCAAGTGCGCCAGCATGGCCTCGCGCACGCCGCGGAGTTCATCGGCCGGAGCGCCGGCCTTGAGACTGGCCTGAATGTAGTAGCCAAGCAGCCAGCTCCAGACGGGACCCTGGTGATAGGCGCCGTCGCGCTCGCGCGGTCCGCCGCCGTAGTGGGGGCAGTAGGCCGGGTCGCCCGGCGCCAAGGAGCGTAGTCCGACCGGAGTCAGCAAGCACTCGCGAACCTGCGCGAGGACCGACGCGCGCTGTGGCGGCGACAGGAGGTCGCCGGCGACTGCCAGGGCGATGACCTGGTTCGGACGAATGGCGGAGTCGGAGCCGTCGGGACCATCGACGACATCGAAGAGACCGCCGGTGTCGGGATTCCAGAAGCGTGTCGCGAATGAGTCCTCAATTAGGGACAGAACGTCGGTGTCGAAGGCGTCGCGCCAGCCGATTCGAGCGAACGCCTCTTCCGCGAATTTGAGGCCGGCGTACCAGAGGGCGTTGATTTCCACGGGCTTGCCGCGACGCGGGGTGACGACCCAGTCCTCGAACTTGGCGTCCATCCAGGTCAGCTGGAGGCCATCCGCGCCTCCGGTGAGCAGTCCATCGTCCGGGTCCATGCGGATTCCGTGGCGAGTGCCGCGGATGTGCCAGTCGATGATCTCGAGCAGTGCGGTGCCGAGCACGTCCAGGACTTCCGTGTCGTCAGTGGCTCGCACGTAGGCGGCCAGGGCGTGGGTGAACCAGAGGGCGGCATCGAAGGCGTGGTACTCGGGTTCGTCGCCGGCGTCGGGCCAGCGGTTGGGGACCATGCCTTGATCGATGGATTGGGCGTAGTTGAGCAGGATGGTCTTGGCGATCGAGGCGCGGCCGGTTTCCAGGCAGAGGCCGGGGAGCGAGATCAGGGTGTCGCGGCCCCAGTCGCCGAACCAGGGATAGCCGGCGATGACGGTGTTGGGCTCGGGGGCGAAGCCGGGAAGGGCCGGCCCGCGATGCACGAGGGTCTGGTCCGCAGCCAGCCGCAAGCGCTGTTCCAGCGGGTCGGCGGCGGATGCCACCAGCGAGATGGATCGCGCGTCGAACCTGGCCAGCGAGGCGTCGACGTCGGCAGCGGACTGGAGTTCGTCGGCAACTAGCTGCAGGGTCACAGCGTGTCCAGGGGCCACATCGGCCACGAAGTCCGCAGGAGCGAAGGCGTCCTCGATGTAGTCGAAGCCGCGGGCGTGTTCGACGCGGCGGTGGAAGTTCCAGTACCAGTCGGAGCGAAGCTCGAGGCGCCAGCCGCTGCCGCCGAGGTGGACGCAGGGGGCGTCGCCCTGGGCGCGCACGGAGAGCGTGCCGGGTCCGGTTTGCAGGGACTCGAAGGACGGGTCGTCGCCGCGACGGAGGGCGTGGAACCAGCGCAAGGTGACGAATGGCCGGACGCGGAGGCGCAGGGGGTGCGGTGCGTGGTTGGTGTAGCGGACGAAGGTGCGGCTGCGTCCGCGTTCCATCCAGATGGTCTTCTCGACGGTCCCGGATTCGGTGTCGAAGCGCCAGATGGGGCGCTGGCCGCGGAGGGTGAAGGCGGCGATGGCCGTGTACCCGGCGGGGTGCAGGACGCCGCCGTCGTACTCCTGGGTGCTGAGCGGGATCTCGGGGGCGTCGCCGTGGCGGATGAACTCGTCGGCGCCCGAGACCAGGACCCAGCGGGCGTTGGGGGGTGGGTCGGCGGCGACCAAGAGGCCGTGGTAGCGGCGGGTAGCGGCGCCGGCGAGGGTGGCGGAGGCGAAGCTGCCGATGCCGTTGGTGACGAGCCACTCGCGCTCGAGGAGCGGGTCGGGGGCGCCGGTGAAGTGCTCGGCGGGGAGTTGGAGGTCGCTCATGCGGGACCTGCCGGGCGGGCGAAATGGGGTGGGGTTGCGCGCGTAAGAGTTTTTTCCAAAAAACTCTTGAGGCACCGCGGGGTGCATTTTGGCGGGGATTGGCGGACCGGGCGGGGGCGTGGATTCGGGATGTCCGTGACCGGCACCGGGGCGAGGCCTGGGCGGTGAGAAGCGCGAATTGGGGCGTGTTCGCGCGCAATAAGAGTTTTTTCTAAAAAACTCTTGAGGTGCGGCGGGGTGCGATTTGGCGGGGATTGGCGGCGAGTGCGGCGGGCCTGCGTGGGGTGCCTTTGCCTCAGGTTTGGTTGCAGAGGCCGACAGTCACCCTCACCCCAGCCCTCTCCCTCAAGGGCGAGGGAGGAAGACCGGCCGGTCCCGAGGTGAGCAGCGTGGGGCGGGGTGGCGATGGGGAGCGGTGGGCGGGGTGGGGGGATTTGAGATCGGGGTTGCGGGGACATCGGGGTTAGTGTACACTGATTGATGACAAAGGGCAAGGGCGAGGCGGAAGGGCGGCCGGCGAGGTGATGGGGGAGGTTGATGTCGTGGGGTCCATATACTCCGCCGATGGAAAGCACTTCGGCGACGGTGACCGAACGGCAGGCGCCGGTTTTGGTGCTGATCGGGATTGGGCTGGCCGGGGGCGTGGTCAGCGGGCTGATTGGCGTCGGCGGCGGGATCATCCTGATTCCGTTGATGGTTGGCCTGCTGGGGATGTCACAACACCGGGCCCACGGGACGTCGTTGGCCATCATCGTACCCACGGCGTGCGCCGCGACAGCGCGCTACGCGACTTCGAACGAAATCGACCTGACGATCGTGTCGGTGGCGCTGGCGCTGGCGGCCACCTCGGTGGTGTTCGCGGCGGTGGGGGCGCGGCTGACGGCGTACATCAACGAGCAGGTGCTACGCCGGCTGTTCGCGCTGGTGCTGCTGGCGGGGGCGCTGCGCATGTTCGTTTCGCTGCAGGACGTGGCCCTGATGAACCTGGACGGCGGCGAACGGATCGTCGCCGGCGTGATTACGGGCGTGGTGGCGGGGCTGGTGAGCGGGACGATGGGCGTTGGCGGGGGCATCGTGATGGTGCCGGCGATGGTGATTTTCATGGGGATCGACCAGGTGGTGGCGCAAGGCATCAGCCTGGCGGTGATTATTCCGACGGCGCTGTCCGGCGCGGTGCAGCATTACCGGCTGGGTCACGTGGACGTGCGGCGGGCGCTGACGATCGGGATCGGCGGGCTGGCCGGCGGGTTCGGGGGCGCGCAGCTGGCGCAGGTGCTGCCGCGGGTGGTGCTGCGCGGGCTGTTTGCGGTGTTCCTGTTGTATTCCTCGCAGCGGATGCTGGGGGTTCAGACCTGGGTGATGGGGCGGCTGCGGCGGGGGAACTAGGGCGTCGAACGGAAGAGGGTACCCACAAGGGGTACCCCTACCGGATACGAATGATGGCTGAGATGGAAGAGGACACCGACGAGAGGCACCCCTGCGACACGACGCGCGAGGGAATGCCAGCATCGGGCCTAGGTACAGGCGCCGACGCTCGCGGATATGCTTTCGCAAGGGCGGTTGTTTGGTGGCTTCTGGCCTGCGTCGGGTGAACGGCGGGGTGCAGGGGCTTTCGCAGTGGAGGGACCGCCATGGCGGCCGACTTGGCTCGCCTCAGCCGGGTCGGGGACCGGCGTCACCGTAGATCTCGGCCGCAATCTCCGCATGGGGGATGTAGTCCGAGGCATCGGTGTCCTTGAGTCGCTCGCTCAGAATCGCCATGTCCTCCGCGTCCTCACGGCGCTCCAGCTGCTCAAGGTATTCCGCGTCCTCAACGGACACCAGAGCCACGACGCCTTTGCCATGGCGTGTGAGCACGATTCGCTCATTGCCGAACGCGACCCGGTTGATGTGCTCGGAAAGCTCACGCCGGGCCTCGGAGACACGCACCTCAATCATGGTCAGCCGCCCTTGTCAAAGGCATCAAGCGTCGCTCAGGGGATGGTGGCACAAAAGTTAACATATGTACAAATCATCTATGCGCTACGAAATCCAATGGCATCGCGCGGCGCGCAAGGAGATGCGACGACTTCCGCGGAGCGACCGGCGGCGCATCGCCATGCAGGTAGAAGGCCTAGCCAGCGATCCGCAGCCGCCAGGATGCCGGCGAATGACCGGCCCGCACGTTGCGTGGCGAATACGGGTCGGCCGGTACCGCGTGGTGTACCAGATTCAGGGAAATGTGGCGCTTGTATACATCGTCCGGGTGGCCAAGCGCGGCGAGGTGTACCGGCAGCCCGAAACGCTGCGCGGGCGCCTGCGACCGGGTGAGTGATGAAGCTCGCGCACTAATTCACAGCACCGACTCCGCTGGGACGAATCTCTTGAAGTTCGCAGACCAATGTGTCGTTTTCACCTGTTTCCCCGTCTTCAGCGAGCGCACGGCGGATTCGGCGGCGAGCTGAATAAGGCCTCGAACCGAAGAGGTGAAAGGCCTTCGGACCGACACGTCGTAGAGACTATCAGCGGCAACACAATTGAGATATTTCACGATGGCCAATGGAAGAGCCTGGAAGTTGATTTCATAGGTAAAGGCGACGGCGAGATTGATGTTGCCGTCCTATCGTCTCCACTCGCCGTCGGCCCAAGAGACGCGGTTGTCTCAGCATCTTCAACCGGCATGACAGTCGGGCAGCAGATCTACTTCTTAGGATTTCCACTGGAGATGAGAGGAGGATCGCCGTACGATTTTCCCTATCCCCTGGCAAAGTCTGGCGTACTTAGCGGTGTTGACTCCTGGCATGGCACGAACTTGCTATATGTAGACGGTCACGCCAATCGAGGCTTCAGCGGCGGACCACTAATCTGCTACGAGAATCAAACCAACACCATACAAGTTGCTGGCGTCATAACGAGCTACAGAATTGATCCCGATAGTGTCAATTCAGGAATCGGGATTGCTGTCAATATCCGACATGTCATTGATCTCATCGACAGCAATCCCAAGGGAGTCCAGTCAGCTAATTAGCATAGACGCGTTGTGCGTCCTCAACCTTCAAAGGTTGATCCATCGGAACGCCTTCCCAACGCTCGTCAAGCTTCCGAATATCTTCTTTCGTCAGCGTCGGAATTTCTTCGTCTTTGTCTTGGATCTGCCGAGTCTGCTTCCTCTGCGTGTCGCGCGACTCCTTCACCTTAGCCCTCCGGTTGGCGTGTGGCTGGCCAAAACCACGCAGCATTGTACCATCAGCAGATAAGACTGCCTAATAGAAAATAACCTATAGATTTCATTGACTCTGTCTACTTCTAATACGCAATAAGACACCGGATAACCACTGGCCGGGGTCTGGTAAACGGCGGGGTGCAGGGGCTTTTGCTGCGAAGGACCGCCGTGACGGCTGAATTGGGCACGATTCTGGGGCTGAGTATTCCCGTGGTTCTCTCGGTCGTCGGCGTCGCGTGGCGCATGGGGCGGGTTGAAGGGCGAATGTCGGGCGTCGAGCAGTCTGTTGAGCGGCTCCATGTCGATATCGACCGTATTCGGGATGACATGAACCGTCTGTGGGATGACGTCAAAGCAATCTTTCTGCGGTTGCCGGCGAAGGCGGAGTAAGCCTCTGGGCCAATGAAGTCCCGCGCCTGATCGGACCGGCAGAGGCCAAGCGGGCCGCCCGCGGGTCTTCAAGATGCCGCCGCCCCTACGGGAGCGTCATGGGTACGGCTGACGTTTCTGGCGCGAGGTCAGGCTTCTTGCTTGCGTATTTCGGCTTCAATCTGGGCGTGTGGGATGTAGTCAGATAGCCGCGTGTCGGCCAGGCGCCGGGACACAGTCGCGAGGTCGTACGCGTCTTCCAGGTGCTCCACAAGCTCGTCGTTGGTCGCGGAGATGAGGAAGGTCCCTCTCAGGAGCGATCAGGCCAAGCGCCAGAGGTTTCCGGCTATCGCTGGACGGACGAGGACTGTTTGCCGTGTTACTGATGTACCGCACACCGCGCAGGCTGGGCGTTCAGGTCTGGGTGCGGCGGCCGCGAAGGCCTACTTGACGATCGGGGCACCAGCCGGTACCCGGGCAGCGCGCAAGTCGCAATGGCAACGACGCCGCAGCGCGGGGCCGCGTGCCGGGACACCCGCCGCATTGCCTCCGACAAGATGTTCGCCCGTATGATTGGGGCAATGGCGTAACTTGACTGCTGGCCATGGTGATTGATGCCTGTCGAATCCGCCGCCCGTGTGATGCGGTACTCGCCAAGGACTGCTCGGTGAGTTCGCCGAACGATCGCATCCCGGGCCTGTCTCAGCAGTGTGGTTCCGCGACCGACACCGACGTCCCGAACGGTAAAGTGTCGACGTGCCAGTCCGGTTCCCGATCTGCAAGTCATAGCGCGGACGGGAGCGTGGAGCCACATGAAATCTGAGATTCCTCCCGACGGTCCAGTTGGTGCGTTCACCGCTGACCAGGTGTGTGAGTTGACCGAACTGTCACGCAGCCAACTGCGCTACTGGGACAAGACCAGGTTCTTCGAGCCGGAGGCCGGTTCGCTGCGGATGGGTCCGTACTCGCGCGTTTACTCTTTCCGCGATGTCGTCGGACTGCGGACGCTCGCCCTCCTACGCAAGCACACGTCGCTCCAGGCACTTCGGGGCGCCGCCGGCATGCTTTGCCAGCACAACGACTATCCGTGGGCCAATCTTCGGTTCTACAAGCGCGAGGGCGAACCAACCATATTCTTTGAGGTGGACGACGAGTCGTTCAGGGTAGCCAACACCAATTCGCAGACTACATTCACCATTGACCTGCAAGAGGTGAGCGACAAGATGCTGAATCTTGTACGGCGAATGCGCGAGCGAAAAGCGGAGGAGATTGGTCAGACATCACGGCACCGGTACGTTGCGCATAACCAACGGGTCATCGCTGGAACACGCATCCCGACGTCGGCCATTTGGAACTTTCATAGGGCTGGATATCGAACGGAACAAATCATCGAGGAGTATCCGCGCTTGGAACCGGCGGACGTGGTCGAGGCTATTCGTCTTCATGAGGCCGAAGCCGCAGCACCGGCAAAGTAGCTTCTGTGATGGCCGCACGGTGATTCGAGCTTCATGCGGTTACTGATCGATGAAAATGTGCCAGATTCCACCGCCAAGGCGTTTGAAGCCCGAGGCCATGAAACCATCTATGTACGAGACGACAATTCGCGCGCACGCGACCAAGCTGTCGCGCGCATTGCCGAACTTCACGGGGCCATCGTGGTTACATGGAACGTCAGACATTTCAGCCCAATCATAAGGAAACGACTTGGCATAACTCGGCGAAGCGCTCGGCAGATGGGACTCATCGGATTCCGATGCGACGAGAGCATCGGAGCACAACGTGTCAACGAAATAGGGAGCCTCATCGAGTATGCGTTCAGTACAGGCCAGCAAGTCTCCAGCGACAGCGTTGCCGTCACGGTAACGACAGACGAGGTGAGATGGGAATTAGCGTTCGCCCGATGAATGGAGCGCAGGATGCTGCCTAGCAGAGACAAGGCCGACCCGACTCCGCCTACGGGATCCGGCGAGGTCCGGTGACCTTCGCAACGGTGGAGCCGATGGCCAGAGAAACGGAACGACTTGCCCGATTGGAAGGGGCGTACGACCACCTTGGGACGAAGGCCGACCTGGTGAATACGGAGATGCGACTGACCACACGGTTCGCGGGGCTGCTTTTGCTTGTGGTCATCGGCGTGCCAGGCACGGCGACGGAGATTGGGATCGCGTGGCTGCGATAGACGTTGGACCCTGGCGCACGGCCGTGGTCTGCGGCCATTGCTGAAGGCTCGCGGGTAGAATTGCGTACGGGCGGTTGTTTGTCGGTCGCTTGCCTGCGTTGCCTGAGCGGCGGGGCGAAGAGGCCATTCCTGAGGAGGAACCGCCGTGACGGTTGAATTGGGCACGATTCTGGGGCTGAGCGCTTTCGTATTTCTGTGGGTTGTGGGACTTGCGTGGCAGATAGGGCGGGTTGAAGGGCGGTGAGCCTCGGAGGTTCCGTTTCCGAACGATCCGGCAGTGCCCAAGCGGGGCCGCACCTGGGTCCACACAATGACCCCGCTTCTCCCAGTCGGTTCAATGCTCACCGGACATCATCGGCGCGAAGGCAATGCGCGCCTGGGACAGTGCTGGCACGCCTGCCATCGCACGGACCCTGACATTCAACGGAGGCAGGAGAATGGGAGCGACACACGTAACGGTCAGGATTACCAACCCCGCCGACGAGGAACGGTTCTGGGAGGGTCTCTTCCTGGTCGATACGGGCGCGACAGATTCGCTTGTCCCGAGGCCACACCTGGAAGCCATTGGTCTTGAACCCAGAGGGAAACGTGTGTACCAACTGGCCGACGGCAGCGACTTGTCCCTCGATGTCACCGTTGCCAAGATCGAGTTCATGGGTGAGTTCGTTGGAGGAACGGTCATCTTCGGCGGGGACGACGCCGAGCCGCTGTTGGGCGTGACGGCGCTGGCATCCGTCGGAATTGAAGTGGACCCGGTGAATCAGAGGTTGAAGCGGCTTCCGGCCGTGCGGCTGAAGTGAACGAAGGGCAGCGTTGGCGTTCTCTAGTACCGATCGGAGCAACGCTCCGTTCGCGACGTCCAAGCGGGTGGAATAGGTGATGAAGCGGCAGGAAGGGTCCAGAAACGAGTTCATCGGGGAAGCGGTGCTTCGCTACATCGAAGAGTGCGAGTGGCGACAACTGCTCCAGTATGGAGAGGCGAGGGCCAGGGCGAAGGGCATCGGCCCGGAGGACGTGGCCGAACTGGTGGAGGAGTATCGGGGCGAGGTCAGCTTCTCCGATTCATAAGAGACGTCCTCGAACTGGCTCTCAGAGGACGGTTCTCGTTGTACCCATCGCCATTCATGCTGGACGTGGTTGCCGAGTCACGTAGGCGCAAGTTCGATTGGGCCGAGGACTCCAACCCGGCCCATTCGACAAGCTCAGGACAGGCCACTTCGACAAGCTCAGGACAGGCTGACCACGGACGCAGGGCGTCGGGGCGGGATCGGAGGCTTTGAGGGTTAGCTGGGGGTGTGGTTCGACACGGGATGGCGAGGAGTGAGCTGAGAGAAGTTTGAAGTGAGAGAGGACAAAGGACAGGGAGGGACTGCCCGCGAGAGTCGGGTGCTTCATCCGGGCTGTGTGGTTCGACACAGTCCTCCGAAGACTCCGGACTGGCTCACCACGAACGGTTAATCGGCAGGGTCAGGACGGGTTCTACGGGGACTCTGGGCCGGCTCACCACGAACGGTTAGGGGCCGTCGACACGTAGGTTATTCGCCTCGATGTCTACGGTGAGGAGGGATTCGTGGTTGCCGGGGTTGGTTGTTAGGAGATCGCCGCCGGGGGTGAAGGCGGCGGCGCGGCCGGTGACGCGGTGGGGCCAGTGGGGGCGTTCGTGGAAGTGGCGGCGGGGGTCCTTGGCGTCGAGGTAGAGGGCGAAGACGCCGAGCCGTTGGGCCAGGTCCTGGGTGCGGCGCTTGAGGGTGTCGCGGCGGTTGAACTGGAGGATCTGGTCCCATGAGGCGCCGGCGTTCTGGAAGTCCTTGATGCAGTCGAAGTGGGGCTGGACGATGATGCGGGCGCCGAGGCCGACCAGGGTGTCGTGGATGGCGGGGGATTCGTTGTCGGCGCAGATGGTGACGCCGATGGAGGTCTGGCCAAGCTGAAACGGGGCCATGTCGTCACCGCCGCCGCGATAGAAGTCCATCTCGCTGGTGGTGGGTTGCAGCTTGCGCTGGACGTGTTGCACGCCGTCTCCGGTCACGATCACGTAGGCGTTGAAGGGCTTGGGGGCGAGGCCGCGTTCGGCGATGCCGGCGCCGAGGGCGAGGCCGTGGGTTGCGGCGATGTGGGTGAGGCGCCGGGTTGAGGGGCCGGGGATTGGCTCGGCCAGGCGTTCGAGTTCGGCGGGGTCGGCGTCGGGGTCGTAGGTGACCCAGGGGCCGTGGACGGAGAACTCGGGGAAGAGGACGAGGTTGCAGCGGGTGGCGGCGGCCTGCTGGGTGAAAGTCTCGATTTTCTTGAGGTTCGCGTCCGTTTGGCCGCGGAGGGAGCAGAGGGTGACGAGGCCGATGCGCATGGGGGATTCAGTCGAGGGCTTTCAAGCAGCGAGTAAGGGTCGCAGGGTCACGGATAGCATGCGCGACGGTGTCCATGCCATCCACCTAGTAGGCTCCCAGAGCTTCCAGGGGCGGGTGAGGCGATGAGCTTGGAACGGGCGGCGGGTGGTGGGTATTTGATCAGGATTGATGTGCCTGTCACGGTGCGCGCGGCGCGGGTGGACGAAGTGCGGCGGCTGGGCGAGCTGTGGGGGCCGAAGGGCATGACCTCGCGGTTGCGGCATCTGCGGCGCTATTTCCGGGAGCAGGCGGACGGGGTACAGCGGGGGCTGGTGGCGGATTTCAACGGGAATCCGATCGGGCAGTTGTGGGTGCGGTTGCGGCACATCGACCCGGAAATCGAGGCCGGGCTGACGCTGGCGTACGTGCACACGCTGGTGGTGATGCCAGAGTTCCGGCGGCTGGGGATCGCGGAGGGGCTGACGCGGAGCGCGTCGGCGCTGGCCGTGAAACACGGATGTACGCATATCGCGATCGGGGTGGATCGGCCGAACGAGAACGCGCGACGGCTGTACGCGAAGTGGGGTTTCGAGCGATACCACGAGAGCTTTGACCTGCGGGGCGACCTGGTGTTCATGCGGCGGCGGGTCTTCGAGGCAGCGGTTTCGGCACGGGTGCGGTGATACCATGCGGCGCGTCCGCGCGGGGGCCGTGAGGGCCGCGCGGTTGCGCGTGTTTGGCGGGCGGGCGTCCGCCGGCGGGAGTTCCGATGCAAGCGTTTCTTAACGGCGAATACATGGACCTGGCGGATGCCAAGGTCAACGTGATGACGCACGCGCTGAATTACGGAACCGGGGTGTTCGAGGGGATCCGCGCCTACTGGGACGACGAAGAGGAGCAGTTGCTGCTGTTCCGGGTGCGCGAGCACTTTGAGCGGATGCACCAGTCGGCCCGGATTCTGCGCATCGGGATCGATTACTCGGTCGATGAGCTCATCGACATCTGCGTGAACGTGCTGCGGGCGGGCAATTTCCGCGAGGATGTGTATGTGCGGCCGCTGGCGTTCAAGAGCGCGTTGCAGGTCGGGCTGAACATGGTGGCGATGGGGCCGGACGGCCTGCAGCCCATCGAGAACGGGTTCACGCTGTTCGCGCTGCCGTTTGGCAATTACCTGGACATTGAGAAGCCGATCCGCTGCACGATTTCGTCGTGGCGACGGGTGAACGACAACATGATCCCGGCGCGCGGGAAGGTGACGGGGATTTACGTGAACTCGTCGCTGGCCAAGACGGAGGCGCTGGAATCGGGGTTCGACGAGGCGATCATGCTGACGCATGACGGGCACGTGAGCGAGGGTTCGGGCGAGAACCTGTTTATCGTGCGCGGCGGGAAGCTGCTGACGCCGTCGTTGAGCGAGGACATCCTGGAAGGCGTGACGCGCGCGACGGTGATGCAGATCGCGCTGGACGACCTGGGGATCGAGACGATCGAGCGGCCGATCGACCGGACGGAGTTGTACATCGCGGACGAGTTGTTCCTGGTGGGGACCGGCGCGCAGATTTCGCCGGTGCGGGAGATTGACGGGCGCATCATTGGCGACGGCGAGATCGGTCCGGTAACGGGCGCGTTGCAGGACTTGTACTTTGACATCGTGCGCGGCCGCTCGGCGAAGTATCGTGAGTGGTGTCTGAGCGTGCAGGAACAGGCTGCCGCGCAGAGCGCATGATCGGGAGGCGAAAGGAGGCACGGCCGCGCTGACCGCGATACGCCTCCTTCAGCCGACCCCTCCAGGTCTCGCCGACCTCCGTTCCGCCTCCCACCGATTCACTGGATCCCACCGGCCAGCGCGGGCTTGACGCATGGCGAACCTGAACCTGGACGACACGACGCTGGAGCGCCTGGGGGCGCGCCTGGGCGTTCGGTTCACGGACCGGTCGCTGCTGGCGCAGGCGCTGGTACATCGCTCGCTGGTCAACGAGGCCGACCTGGCGGACGAGGACAGCAACGAGCGCCTGGAGTTCCTGGGGGACGCGGCGCTGGGCCTGATTGCCGCGGAGCTGCTCTATCGCCGTTACCCGGACCAAGCCGAAGGACGGCTCACGCATGCGCGCGCGTCGCTGGTAAACCTGACGTCGCTGGCCGAGATCGGCGCGGAACTGGGGCTTGGCGACTTCGTTCAATTGGGACGGGGCGAGGATCTGAGCGGCGGGCGCGATCGGTCGAGTGTGGTGGGTCGGGCGTTCGAGGCCGTGCTGGGGGCCGTCTACCTGGACCAAGGGCTCGACGCGCTGCGCGATCTGCTGAGCCCGATCCTGATCCGTGAGTTGGACCGTTACGGCTGGGAAGGCCCGGCGAAGGACTTCAAGTCGCAGCTGCAGGAGCATCTGCAGGCCGATGCACAGGCCACGCCGAGGTACGAGCTGGTATCGATGGAGGGTCCCGACCACCACCGGCTGTTCACGATGTCGGTGCGGTCGGGCGACACGGTGCTGGCAGCGGGGGAAGGCTCGAGCAAGCAGCGCGCGGAACAGGCGGCGGCACGCGCGGCGCTGGCGGCGATTCATGACGCCGAAGGGACGACGGATGTACTTGCGGCGAATTGACCTGCAAGGGTTCAAGACGTTTCCGCGTCGAACGACGCTGGAGTTCCGTCCGGGCGTGACGGCGATCGTCGGGCCGAATGGCGCGGGCAAGAGCAATCTCTCGGACGCCATTCGCTGGGCGATGGGCGAACAGGCGCCACGACTGTTGCGCATCCGCCGCGCCGAGGACGTGATCTTCGGCGGCTCGGACTCGCGGGGGCGAACGGCGATGGCGGACGTGCGGCTGACCTTCGATAACGCCGACGACTGGCTGCCGACCGAGTTCAGCGAGGTGGTGATCGGGCGGCGGCTGTTCAGGTCGGGCGCTTCGGAATACACGATCAATGGGGCGCGCGTGCGCCTGCGGGACGTGCTGGATCTCATGAGCGCCGGCGCGGCCAGCCACGGCGGGCACTCGGTGATTAACCAGGGCCAGGTGGAGCAGGTCCTGCAGCAGCGGCCGGAGGACCGGCGGGCCTTCCTGGAAGAGGCCGCCGGGGTGGCTCGTTACTACGCGCGCCGCGACCAGGCCTGGCGCCGGCTGACCGAAACACGGCGCAATCTGCAGCGCTTGCGTGACCTGGCGGCGGAGATCGATTCCAGGTTGGACACCCTGCGGGAGCAGGCGCAAGTGGCCGAGCGCGGCGCGGATCTGCAACGAGAGTTACGCGAGGGCCAGCTGACGCTGGCCCGGCATCGACTTTTTGCCGTGAACCGGCAACTGGAGACCGCGGAAGAGCGCGAGCAACAGGCCACCGAAAAGTTGGCGGCGCTAATGACGGAACCGGTCGAGGAACTGCGCCGGCAGGCCGCCCAGGCGTCGCTGCGAAGTGCGGAACTCGAGCAAGCGCTGGCAGGGGCGCGGCACGAGGTGGAGCAGGCTCGCCGCGAGGCGGCGCGGCGCGCGGCGCAGCGGGCCCAGTTGGTTGAACGCCAGCGACACCTGGAGAGCCGGCTGCGCGACTTAGGCACGCGCAGCGCCAGCCTGGCGGCCCGTGCGGAGGCCCTGGCGGAGGAAGCACGGGTCGCGGAGCAGGCGCTGGCCGAACTCGATGCGCACATAGGACAGGTGCAACTGGAACGGCAGCGGCTGTTGGAGACGCTGGCGCCGGAGCGTGAACGGCGACAGCGTTTGCACTCACTGACCACTCAACTGGCCAGCGCACGAGACCGGCGCACGTCGTTGCGAGAACGCCAGCGGCATCTAGCGGGCGAAGACAAGATGCTCAGGGCTGACCTGACGCGGCTTCAGGCGCAGGCAACGATCGCCGGCGAGACGGCGGCGGCCGTCCGCGCGGAGGCCGAGGCCGCGGAGCACCAGGCCGAGCTGGCAGCGGCGGCGGTTGACCAGGCCGGGGAGGCGAGGCGCGCCGCAGTTGACGCCGCACGAGCCGCACAACAGACGCAGGCCCGTGCGCAGGCGGAATTGCGAGCGGGATCCGAGGCTATCGCGGCGCTGGAACGGGAGTTGAACGCGCTGCGGGACGCCAATTCCCACGCGGGAGGATCGGACGAGGCACTGCGCGCCCTGCGGGAGGCGAAACCCGACACAGTCATAGGCCGGCTCCGCGATCGGATGCGTCCGCGCACCCCTGAGGCCGCACGACTCCTGGAGGCGGCGTTTGCCGGCAGTCTCGACACGGTGCTCGTGGCCCGACCGAAGGATGGAACGGCTCTACGAGCGGCCGCGCGCGAACTGCAACTGAACCGTGTGCGCTGGCGCCCGACCGCCGGGTTCCGCGGCTGGCCCTACGAGGACGACGTGCGCGAGGCGGCGCCGACAGGCCTGCGCGGGACGCTGGGTGACATGGTGGAGGCCACGGGTCCGGATGCCGAATTCGCGCGGCGGTTGCTGGGCCGCGTGGTGGTGGCCGAGAGCCTGGACGCCGCCGTGCGAGCGCGCCAAGAACGAAACGACCTGGCCAGCCACCAGATCGTGACGCTGGACGGCGATGCCATTGACATCGACGGGACGGTGCGGCTGAGCGCCCATGACTCCGCGGGACGGGACATTGCCAAGCGCCTCGCGGCGGCGGAGCAGGCGCTGGTGGAGGCTCGACGTCGAAAGCCTGGCCTGGAGCAGGCCGCGACGGCTGCCGACCGGGGGCTGCGAACCGCAGACGCGGACTTGCGCGCGGCGGAGGGTGACAGCGATACGGCAGCCAGCGCGCGTCAGCACGCGCACGCGGCGGCAAGCGCGGCGATCCGGCGGCATCAACACGCTGACGCTGAAGCCCGGGCCCTGAACAGAAGTCTCGGGAACGCTGAAGACCGCCTGCGCGATGTCAGGCAACGCCTCACAGCGTTGGCGCCGCGATTCGAGGAATCCGAGCGCAGGGTCGGGCTGCTCAGCGAGGAACTCGATCTGGCGGGTACGGCCGCCGCCGGCACCGCCGAGGCCGAAGCGCAGCTGGCGGCGCTGGAAGCAGCGCTGGGCGTGAACGAGAGCCGCGCGTCCGACCTGCGGGCCCAAGCGGCCCAGCGGAGGCGAGCAGCCGAGCAGGCCAGCGGCGACGCCGAAGCCCTGGAACGCGAGCGGCTTGACGCTGAGCATTCGCGGGCCGCGGCGACGGCCGCGCTGGCCGAGATGGAGGCGGTCGCCGAGAACGACGACGCGCCCGACGAGGGTCTGGTCCGTCGACTGGAATCGGCGGCGCTGGAAGCCAGGCTGGAGCTCCAACGGCTGCAGATGCAGACCGAAGTACGGGCGCAGGAGGAGGCCAGGGCTACAGCCGACGTGGAGGCGGCGCAGCGTGAGACTGAGCGGCTGGTGGAACGCCGCGCGGAAATCCGGTCCCAGGCACGGGACGACCTGGGCATCGATCGACTGAAGGCGGAAAAGGCCACCACCGCGGTCGGGCAGGTTGAACGTCGCACCGCCGAACTGCGACGGCTGCTCGACCGGCTTGGGCCGGTCAACCCGCTGGCCCCGGCGGAATACGAGCACGAACGCCGGCGGGTCGAAGATACGCGGCGGCAGATAGCCGATCTGGAGGGCGCCGAGACGAACCTGCAGACGCTGGCACGCGACCTGCAACAGCAACTGCATGCCGAGTTCATGGCCACGTTCGAGACGATGAATGAGGCGTTCAGTTCAACGTTTAGCGAGCTCTTTGGGGGCGGCGAGGCGCACATGACGCTGACATCGCCCAACGACATCGAACAGACGGGGGTGGAGTTTTCGGTGCGGGCGCCGGGCAAGCGGCCACAGCAGCTTGCCGCGCTGTCAGGCGGCGAGCGGGCCCTGGTCGCAGCCGCGCTGATCCTGGCACTGCTAAAGATCCGTCCGCCGCCGTTTTGCATCCTGGATGAGGTGGACGCCGCGCTGGACGATCAGAACGTGATGCGGTTCTGCCGGCAGGTGCTGAGCCTCAGCGAGCGGACGCAGATCCTGCTGATCACCCACAACGCCCTCACGGTAGAAGCGGCCTCAACGGTGTACGGCGTCACGATGCGTGAAGACGGGGTCTCGGATCTGCTGTCGCTGCGCCTGGACGGCGTTGCAGCCAACGGTGCGACGACCAACGGGCACGTTCACACGCCGGATGCCAACGTCGCCGAGCGTCGGAGCGCCGCCAGCGCGGTGTGAGGCCACTGGCTGAGCCGCGGCGTACGCTCAAGACGTGCAGACCCGCGACGGATTCTTCAGTGAGCCACTCGGATGAGCACCGTCGCTAATCGGACCCGACGACGGGCGCCGCGTTACCGTGCGCTCCGCCGATCGCGCCGGACTGCGCGACGCCTCGGTCGCCCGCGAGGACGGCGAACGCCAGTCCCAGTGTGGGGTCTCGCGCTAGCGCTGGGAACGGCTGTCGTTGTCTTCATGCTCGTGCTGGCCACCGTGGCGGATCCGTTAGCCGGACTGCGGCCACTGGTCGAGGACGCCGGAGCGTTACTGCAACCGCGGGCGCCGGCGACGACGAGCGACGAGCGCCTGGTCCCGCGGCGCGAGGACCCGGCTGCCGACGTTGCGGAGGTTCCTTCCGTGGTGAACCTGGACCAGGACGAAGCGCGGCAGGTCCTGGAAGACGCGGAATTCCGGCCTCAGATCGAAGAGATGTTCGACGACGCCGTGGCGGAAGGCCTGGTGATCAGCCAGGAGCCCCCGGCGGGAGCGTCGCTGGGGCGCCTGGAACCGGTGGTGTTGACGGTGAGTCGTGGACCATCGCTGGCGTCGCTGCCAAACGTGGTTGGACTGGCCGCGGAAGCTGCGCGTGCGGACCTTGACCGCCGCGGGTTCCAGGTGATTGAAGTCACCGCATTCAACGAGGACGTGCCCGCGGGAACGGTGCTTGGCCAGGAGCCGCTGGCGGGGGCCGTGGTGGACCGGCGCTCCGTGGTGGTGTTGCGAATCAGTCGGGGCGTGGAGATCGTGCCCGTGCCGCTAATAGTGGGACGCGCGGAAGACGACGCTCGCCGCGCCATTGAGCTGGCGGGGCTTGCCGTGGGAGAGACCACTTATGTCGAGGACGACTCGGCGCCCAACGGGGTGGTTGTTGCGCAGGTTCCGGCCAGCGGGGAAGACGCGCCAAGCGGGACCGACGTGCAGATCACGGTGGTACGTATCGGCGAGGTAGTGGTTCCCGCGCTGGTCGGACGGACGGTGGATTCGGCTCAGCGAACCCTGTTCGACAACGGCTTGTTAGTCGGATCGATGCGGCTCGTCCCAACTCCCGGCGCCTTAAGCGAGCTGGTGGTTGGCCAGGAACCGGGCCCCGGGGCCAAGGTGGCCCGGGGCTTTGGCGTGCGCCTGATCGTGGCCGTCCCGGCCGCTGCCCCGAGTCCGCCGCCGGCGCCAACGGCTAGCGGCTGACGTCCCGCGGGAGTGTGCGGACGGTTTCCAGACTGGCCGCAAGCACGGGGTCGTCGGCGGCACCGATCTGTGCATCCGCCAATTCGACCTCGAGGTCCGGAATCAGACCACCCCCGTCGCCGGCCAGGGCGACGCCGGCGGGTGTGAACCAGATGCCGGTCGTGACGCGCAAGATGGAGCCGTCGGAGAGCCTGTGCAGCTCCTGAACCGAACCCTTGCCGTGCGTCTGCTCACCGATTAGCGTGGCGCGGCCGTGCGCCTGGAGGGCACCGGCGAAGACTTCCGAGCCACTGGCTGAGCCGGCATTGACCAGAACGACCATTGGCGTTCGCAGGTCGCGGAATCCGCTGACGGCGTTGTAGACATGGGTCGGATCGTTGCGGCTCTCGCGGCGGAGAATCAGTTCGCCTTCCGGCAGAAAGCGGCTGGTGACCGCAACGCTGGCATCGAGCAGTCCGCCGGGGTTGTTGCGGAGATCGATGATGAACCGATCCACGCCCGCGGTTTGAAAGCCGCTGAGCGCGCGCCGGACCTCACCCGAGGTCCGGGAGGAGAAGTTGGCGATGCGCAGGTAGCCAACGTCGTCGATGACCCTGGTGGTGACCGACTGCACGACAATTCGGTCGCGCACGACGGTTACGTCGCGCCTGGTCGTTTCGCCCTGACGCCGCAGGGTGAGGGTGACGGGGGTTCCACGCTCTCCGCGGACGATACGCCCGAATTCCGACAGCGAGACGCCCCTGGTGGAGACCCCGTCGACGGCCAGCACATATTCGTTGGCGCCAATGCCGGCCGCCTCGGCGGGCGATCGCGGCAAGGGCTGGGTGACAAACGGATAGCCGTCGCGCACTTCGACGCGGATGCCGACCCCGACGAAGGAGCCTGACAGGCTGATGGCGGATCGCCGGGCCTGTTCAGGGTCGTGGTAGCGGGTGTAGGGATCGTCGGTTGCGCCGGCCAGGCCGCGGATAGCACCTTCGCGCAAGGACTCGGCAGCCAGCGGGCCGTCGTAATAGTTGTCCTGCAGTACACGCCACGCCTCCCAGAACAGGCTGAAGTCGACCTCTTCGTCCTCGTCCTTGACTTCGGGTGGGGGCTCGCCGGCGAGGACCAGCGGCGGCGGGCTGCCGGGTCCGAGGGCCGTTGCGCCGGCGACGAAGCCGATGGAAAACACAAGGCAGAGCGCAATGACTGAACCGGCCAGCATGAGGGCGGTGCGTAGAGGACGTTGCATGGGACGTACGACCGGGGGACGCTATCTCCACGGTAGCGCAGGGCAATGAGCGGGCGATGAGAAGGCGGGAGCCCGCGGCGGCCGCGGCCGCTAGCTGGTGCTGAAGACGCCGACGGGTTCGTCGGCGAGGATCGCTCCGGCGTCCATGCGGATAACGCGGCGGCGGAGGTTGTTGACGATTTCGCTGTCGTGGGTGGCGACCAGGGTGGTGACACCCTCGCTGTTGATGTCGAGCAGCAGGCCGATGATTTCGCGGGCGTGGGCGGGGTTGATGCTGTCGGTGGGCTCGTCGCAGAGCAGAACGTCCGGCTTGGATATGACGGCGCGGGCGAGGGCAACCTTGCGCTGCTCACCGCCCGAGAGTTGCCGGGGAAAGCGCTCGGACTTATCAACGAGGGCCACGCGCTCGAGCACATCGTCCACCGCCGCGTCGATGTCGCGATTGGCGCGCCCGCGGACCTGCAGCGGCAGGCCCACGTTCTCGCGGACGGTGGCGTTTGGCAGCAGGCGGGTGTCCTGAAACACAACCCCGATGCGGCGGCGGAACTTGGTAAGCGCGGCGCCGCGAATCCTGGCGACATCGACGCCGTTGACGAGGACCACCCCGGAATCGAACTGCTCTTCGCGCAGGAGGATGCGAAGCAGGGTGGTCTTGCCCGCACCGTTTGTCCCAATGAGGAAGGCGAACTCGCCGCGGGCGATGGCGATTGAGACGTCCGCAAGGGCGGGATGGCCGTCGTAGCTCTTGGTGACTCCCTGCACGACGATCAGCGGCGGGCTCCTATACGGCGAGGTAGCGGCGCACGGAGACGTAGCTACCAATGCTGCCGACCACGAATCCGACCAGGACGATGAAGACGGCGAGGTTGCGGACGAAGGACACATCCGTGGCGATGGGTAAAAAGGAAATGATGCGAGTAACCGTGGGCGCGACCTGGAGGTACATAACGACCAAGGCCACGGCGGCGAGGGTGGCGCCGACGAGGCCGATGAATGCGCCTTCGATGAGGAACGGGCCGCGCACGAACCAGTCGGTGGCGCCGACCAGCTTCATGATTTCAATTTCCTGGCGGCGGGCGTAGACGGCGATGCGGATGGTGTTGGCGATAACGAACAAGGCGACGGCGGTAAGCGCGATGATCATGGCGGTGCCGGCAGCGCGCGAGACGTTGCTGATGGAAACCAGGCGCTCGACCACGTCGAGCGGGACGGCCACGCTTTCGAAAACCTCGGTCATCCCACGAAGCTCGTCGGCGAGCTGGGGCAACACGGCAGGGTCGTCCATGCGGAGTTCGACGCTGGCGGGGAGAGGGTTGGCCTGGAGGATGTCAATGACATCGCGCTGGTCGAAAAAGCGTTCCTGGAAGATGCGCAGGTTGTCTTCCTTGGTAACGAAGACAACCTCGCCGACTCCGGGACGCTGTTCGAGATCCTGCATGATCTCGGTGACCCGGGACGGGCGAGCGTCGTCGCGGACGTAGGCGATGAGATTGCTCTTGCGTCCCAGGGCCGTGACCATCTCGTTGAGCGTGTCGTTGATGGCCAGGAAAGCCGCCAACGTGACCAGCATGACGGCGGTGGTGACGACGGCGCCCAGGGTCATGGTGCGGTTGCGCCAGAGGCCAAGCATGGCCGCGCCCATGACGTAACGCAGGACGTTGAGCTTAGCTGTCATAGCCGCCGCCGAGTTCGTCACGGACGACCTTGCCGTTGTCGATTTCGATAACGCGGCGCCGCATGGTGTCCACAATCTCCCGGTTGTGCGTCGCCATCAGCACCGTGGCTCCAAGCGCGTTGATTCGCACCAAGAGTTGAATCGTGTCCCAGCTGGTGGCGTGATCCAGATTCCCGGTGGGTTCGTCAGCTACCAGGATGGGGCAGCGACGGACGATGGCGCGGGCGATGGCGGTGCGTTGTTGCTCGCCACCGGAGAGTTCGTGGGGATGGTGGCCCGCGCGGTCGCTCAATTGGACCAAGGCGAGCGCCTCGTCCACCCACCTGGAGGTGCGGCCGTTGAATTCGCCGGTGGACTTGAGCACGAACTCCACGTTTTGGCGCACGCTCAGCCCCGGCAGCAGCTTGTAGTCCTGGTAGATGACGCCCACGCGCCGGCGGAGCTTGGGGACCTCGCGGCGTCGAATGCGCGTAACGTCGGTGTTTTCGATATAGACACTGCCGCTGTCGGGGCGGGTGTCGCGGTTGATGAGCCGGATCAGGGTTGTCTTACCGGCGCCGCTGGGACCTACCAGGAATACGAACTCGCGCTCCTCGATCTGGAGACTCACGTCGTCAAGCGCGCGGGTGCCGTTGGGGTAGACCTTGGTGACGTTCTGCAGAACGATCATGGCTGCGTAAGGGGAAGCGCGAAGGTGGAAACAGTCGTCAAGACGCCTGAACTCGCCGTAGGTGTGGCGTCGGACAGGTCAAGAGTAGCGAGCCATTGCGCTTCGAGGGCGGCGAGATCAAGCCCGACAGCCTGCCGGAGAGCCCGATCCCGTGATGCACCCTCGCGGTAGGCGTCCAGGATCTGCGTAATCGCGGACTCGCCCCAACGGTCGATGATGAATCTAACGAATGCGTTGCTCTGGGCGTAGGCGAGCACGGCGCGGCCGCCTTGCACCGGGAAGGACCCGGTGAGGCCGCGCAGGGAGACGAGCTGGTCCGCTTCCACGGCCGCACGCAAGATGTCGTCGTACGAGAACCGCTCGGCCACCGCGCCTTCGACGACCGTGGCCACGCCTTCATGCAGCCAGCTGGGAATGTTGCGCGGAGGCTCGCCGACGGCATGCTCGATGGCGATGTGGGTCAGCTCGTGGGCGATGGTGGAGGGGAGGGTGACGCGCCCCCATTCAAATTCGGAGGCATAGAGCACGATCAAATTGAAGCGGGCTGCGGCAACGCCGCCCACCCAGGGTCGCGTGCCGCGGCCCATGTCGGCGCGCATGCGCTCGTCGTCGGCATAGAGCACCAGGCGCGTACGGCGCTGAAGGGCCAAGTCGAATTGAGCCTCGAGCGCGTCCAGGCCGCGGCGAATGCCGTTCGCGGCGTCGGTGGCCAGGCCGTCTCCGCCGGCATACCACCAGATATCCACCAGGCCCTCGGATTGCGTCCGCCAGGGGAGGTCCATGTCGATATAGGTCATGGTGCTGGTTTCGGTTTGTGCCGTGCCGTCCGCGTCGCGAACCTCGAACCGATACTCGATCTCGGCCCCGGGCAGCAGCGTTCCCCGAGGACGCCAGCGGTGCGAGGCCATCAGACGCCCGTCGGCAACTTCGAAGGGAGCGCGTCCGCGTCGGCTCACGACGCCGTCCGGCAGCCCAAACAGCACCGACACCCGGGACGGCGGCGGCCCTGTCCAGGGCGCGTTGAGGTGAAAGGTAATGGCGGACCGGATTTCCACCTGGGCGCTCAGATCCGCCTGGATTGATGAGGCCGCGCCGGCCGTATCCGGTCCTAGCGTGAGCCACGCCAGCCCGGCCAGCCCAAGCGCGACGAGGGCAAGCGCGAGGCGGATCGGCAGCCGCTGGCTGGACGCCCCGCGCAACCGCCGTGAGGTCACGCGCCGGTCTCGTTTCCGGCTGAGATTGACGCGCGAAGCCAAGCCTCGATGAAGGGATCGATTTGGCCGTCCAGCACAGCGTCGGCGTTTCCGACTTCGAGCCCGGTACGCAGGTCCTTGACCTGGCGGTAGGGGTGCAAGACGTAGGAGCGAATCTGGCTGCCAAAGTCGACGGCGGCCTGCTCGCCGCGCAGGCGGGCCTGTTCGGCCTCCCGCTCGGCGATCTGACGCTCCAGCAGGCGCGCGCCGAGCATCTCCATGGCGACTTCGCGGTTCTGGTGCTGCGAGCGCTGGTTTTGGCAGGAGACCACGATGCCGGTGGGTTCGTGACGGATGCGGACGGCCGAGTCGGTCTTGTTGACGTACTGGCCACCGGCGCCACTGGCCCTGAACGTCTCGACCCGGAGTTCCTCTGGGCTGATCGCCACTTCGTCAAGGTCCTCCAACACCGGGACGACGTCGACCCGCGCGAACGAGGTGTGGCGGCGGTTGCTGGCGTCGAAGGGTGAAAGCCGAACGAGGCGGTGGACGCCACGTTCGGCCTTGAGGTAGCCATAGGCGTAGCGACCCGACGCGCGGAGGGTGGCGCTCTTGACGCCGGCTTCCTCGCCGTGCGAGATGTCGACGACGTCGGGCGCGAACGAGCGGGCGTCGGCCCAGCGGGAATACATGCGCAGCAGCATCTCGGCCCAGTCCTGGGACTCCGTACCTCCGGCGCCGGACTGGACAGTCAGGAAGGCATCGTGTTCGTCGTACTCGTCGCCGAGCAGGAGTTGAAACTCCAGCGAGGCCAGGCGGGTCTCCAGGGCAGCGACTTCGCCGGCGACTTCCGCCAGCAGATCGGGATCGTCCGGTTCGAGGAACTCCAGGAGGCCGACGACCTCGTCTGCCTGCGCGTCCAGGTCGTCCCAGAGGTTGACTTCGTCCTGGACACGGCGGTAGCGGCGCATGACGTCGCGGGCGCGATCGGGATCGTCCCAGAGGTCGGGCGCGGCGACCTGGCGGTCGAGTTCGGCTAGCGTCGTGCGCTTGGCCGCCAAGTCAAAGATGCCTCCGGATCTCGGTGACCCGCTGCCGGGCGCGGCGGGCGCGCCCCTCAAGATCGGCGGTGTCGACGGCTTCGGTCATGGCAAGGCGGCTCCCCGTTAGTGGACGCGTTGGCGACCGCGGCGGCGGGCGCGTTTCTTGCGGGCGCGTTCGCGGGCACGTCGTTCGCGGCGGGAGAGGCGCGGCGCCTGTCCGGCGCCGTTGCTGGCGCTCCGGGGTTGGGCGACGGCCGTTGGACGGTCGGCGTTGCTCGCCGGCAGGGCGGCCTCGCTGTCGCGGTGCCGGGTCAGCACGGTCTCTTCTTGCACCGGATCCTGAATCTGTACGCGGAAGAAGCGCCGAACGATGTCGCCGCGAATCGACGCGATGAGTTCGCCGAACATGTGGAAGGCTTCGCGCTTGAATGCCACCAGCGGGTCCTGCTGCCCGTAGGCGCGCAAACCAATACCCTGGCGAACGTCCTCGATCGCCGTCAGGTGACCGACCCACAGGTAGTCGATGGTCTGCAGCATCATCCAGCGCATCAGCCGCGTCGCCAGATCAGGAGGAAAGTCGGCCAGGCGCCGTTGATAGCGCGACTGGGCGTCGGTCGACAGTAGCTCGGTCACGTCTTCGCCCTTCAGGCCTTCAAGTTCGTCGGTGGAGACCGGCAGGTGCCCGTCAACGGCGATATCGGAGGCGTAGGCCTGAAGGAGATTCTCGAGGTCCGTCACGTCGCTGTGCGGCTCAATACCGTGAGCTTCCACGAGCCGCTGGACCTCCTCACCCAACATCTCCAGGAAGAGCGTGTCGAGGTCCTCGGCGTTGAGCACGCGCTCGCGCTGGTCGTAGATCACGCCGCGCTGCTGGTTGATGACGTTGTCGAACTCGAGCACGTATTTGCGGGTTTCGTAGTTGTGGGCCTCGACCTTGGTCTGGGCGGACTCGAGGGCGCGGGAGACCATGCCGCTCTCGATGGGCACGTGCTCCTCGACCCCGAGGTGCTGCATGACGCCCTTGATCTTGTCGGAACTGAACCGACGCATCAGGTCGTCTTCCAGCGACAGGTAGAACTGGGAAAAGCCCGGGTCGCCCTGACGGCCGGAACGGCCGCGGAGTTGGTTGTCGATGCGGCGGGCCTCGTGGCGCTCGGTGCCCAGGACGTAGAGCCCGCCGAGTTCCACGACCCGGTCGTGAGCGGACTGCCAGTCGGCGGCGGAGAGGCCCTCGGGCTTGCCGCCGAGGATGATGTCGGTACCGCGACCGGCCATGTTGGTGGCAATGGTCACGGCGCCTTCACGGCCGGCGTCGGCCACGATGACGGCCTCCTGGGCGTGGTACTTGGCGTTGAGCACGTTGTGGGGAATGCCGCGGCGCTGGATTCGCTGGCTGAGGGCCTCGGACTTCTCGATTGAGGTCGTACCGACAAGAATCGGCTGGCCGGTGGCGTGAATCTCCGCCAAGTCGTCGATCAAGGCTTCGTCTCGCGCCTTGCCCGTGCGGTAGACGAGGTCGGGACGGTCGTCGCGCACCATGTCCAGGTGGGTGGGGACGACAGTGACGTTGAGGTCGTAGATCGACTGGAACTCCTGCTCCTCGGTCTTGGCCGTGCCCGTCATGCCGGCCAGCTTGTCGTACATGCGGAAGTAGTTTTGGAAGGTGACGGTGGCGAGGGTCTGGCTTTCGCGCTGGACCTCCACGCCTTCCTTGGCCTCGATGGCCTGGTGCAGGCCTTCGCTGTAACGGCGACCGTGCATGAGGCGGCCGGTGAACTCGTCAACGATCACGACCTCGGCGCGGCGGTCGCGACCCTCGACGACCTGGCTGTCGCGGAACAGCACGTAGTCGCGGCCGCGTGCATAGATGGCGTGGGCGCGCAAGGCCTGCTCGACGTAGTGGACGAGTTGGAACGACGATTCGTCGTAGAGGTTGTCGACGTTGAGCATCTTCTCCAGCGTGGCGATGCCGGCCTCGGTCAGGCTGGCCGTGCGCAGCTTGAGGTCCAGGGTGTAGTGGGTTTCATCCTGGAGCCGCTGTACCACCTGGGCCATCTGGTAGTAGTGCTGCGTCGATTGTTCGGCCGCGCCGGAAATGATGAGCGGCGTACGCGCTTCATCGATGAGGATGTTGTCCACCTCGTCGACGATGGCGTAGTGCATACCGCGCTGCACGCGCTCGTCCAGCGACTGAACCATGTTGTCGCGCAGGTAGTCGAATCCGAACTCGTTGTTCGTCCCGTAGGTCAGGTCGGCGGCGTAGGCGGTGCGACGGTCGTCGGGGGCCAGGCCGTGCTGGATGACGCCGACACTCAGCCCCAGCCGCTCTACGAGCGCGCGGCCGTACCAGTTGGCGTCACGGTCGGCCAGGTAGTCGTTGACGGTGACGAGGTGCACGCCCCGGCCGGGCAAGGCGTTGAGGTAGGCAGCCAGGGTGGCGACGGAGGTCTTGCCTTCGCCGGTGCGCATCTCGGCAATGTCGCCGCCATGCAGCACCGCGCCGCCGATGAGTTGCACGTCGAACTGTCGCTCGCCGGTGTGCCGGCGCACGGCCTCGCGAACCGTGGCGAAGGCTTCGGGCAGAAGGCCGTCCAGCCTTTCTCCGGCGTCCAGCCGCTGCCGAAACTCGGGCGTCTTGCCCAGCAGCTCCCGGTCCGAGCAGGCGCGCAGCTCGGGCTCCAGCGCGTTGACGCGCTTGACCAGCGACGCATAGCGGCGCGCCGTCCGCCCGGCATCGTCGCCAACGAGCTTCTTAAGGAGTCCCAGCGGCATGTCAGTCGATTAAGTGCCGTAGCGCCCGCGGCAGGCGCGGGGCGTTATTTGAGTATATCGAGAGGGTTTCGACCTATCGGGACCATCACCGCCGACCGCAGTTGAGCCTGAGAAGCGAGGTCAGAGGCCGATAACAGTCTCGTAGAGGGCTTCGACCTGGTCCTGGGTGGCGGGGCGGGGGTTGTTGGCGGGGCTGCCGCTGGCGAGGGCGTCGCGGGCCATGGCGGGGGTGACTTCGCGGAAGCGGGCTTCGTCGACGCCCCAGGCACGGAGGGTCGGGACGTCCAGGTCGGCCGCCAGGTCGCGGACGATGGTGACGCCGGCTTCGGCGGCCGCCTGGTCGTCGGTGTCGGTTGCTCCGAGGACGCGGGCGATGTGGGCGAAGCGGGGGATGTCGCCGCCGAGGCTGAACTCCATGACGGTGGGCAGCAGCATGGCGTTGGAGAGGCCGTGGGGCACGTGGAAGTAGGCGCCGATGGGGCGTGACATGCCGTGCACGAGGGCAACGGACGCGTTGTTGAAGGCCAGGCCGGCGTGCAGCGAGCCCACCAGCATTTGCTCGCGCGCTTCGGCGTCGTCGGGGTGGTGGTAGGCGCGGGCCATGTAGCGGCCGATGCGGTCAATGGCGTCGATGGCGAGCGCGTCGGTGATCGGGAAGCGGCGGCGCGAGACGTAGGCCTCGATGCCGTGGGTGAGGGCATCCAGCCCGGTTGATGCGGTGACGCCCGGCGGCATGGTGTAGGTCGGCTCGGGATCGACGATGGCGGCGGCGGGCACCAGGTGGGAGCTCATCATCAGCATCTTGACGTCGCGGTCGGGGTCGGTGATGGCGACGCCGCGGGTGACCTCGCTGCCGGTGCCGGCGGTGGTGGGAATGGCGATGACGGGCAGGCCGGGGTCGGGGATGCGTTCGTAGCCCTCGTAGTCGGGACCGCTGCCGGGGTTGGTATGCAGCACGGCGGCCAGCTTGGCGGTATCGAGGGCGCTGCCGCCGCCGAACCCGATGACGACATCAGCGTCCACAGCGCGAATCGTGGCGAGCGCGGTGTCAACGTCGCGGGTAGTGGGTTCGCCGGTGAGTTCGGCCAGGATGGTGGTGGTGACGTCGGCGTCGGCGGCCAGCGCTTCCAGCCGGGGCGTCCACTCGGAACTGCCCATCACACGGTCGGTGACGATGACGGCGCGTTCCGCGCCCAGCTCGCGCAAAGCGGCGGGCAACTGGTTGAGGGCGCCGCGTCCGACGTGGATCGCCGGGGGCGCACGGAAGTCCCGGCCTTGCAGTTCACTCATTGAAAGCGACTCCCGGAGAGCTAGACGTAGTCACGCCGCGCGGTTTCCTCGAATCGTCCCTGCGGGCGGATGAATCGCAGGTCCACGTTACCCACCGGGCCGTTGCGGTGCTTGGCGATGTCGAGCTTCAGGTCCACCGGTCGACCGATCGCCTCGTCGTCGCCCGCCTCGGGTTCGTGCAGGAACGCGACGAGATCGGCGTCCTGCTCGATCGACCCGCTCTCGCGCAGGTCGGACAGGCGCGGCCGGGAGTTCGGGCGCTGCTCCACGGCGCGGGAGAGCTGGGCGCAGGCAATGATGGGGATGTTGAGTTCGCGGGCGAGGGCCTTGAGCGAGCGCGTGATCTCGGTGATTTCCTGCACGCGGTTCTCGCGGTGGCCGGAAGCCGTCATCAATTGCAGGTAGTCCACTACCAGCAGGCCAATGTTGTGCTCCAGGTGCATGCGGCGGGCCTTGCCGCGCAGCTCCAGCACGCTGAGCGAGGGCGAGTCGTCGATGTAGATGGGGTATTCGGCCACGTGACCCATGGTGCGAACCACGCGCTGGAGCTGGTCGTCGTCCAGATCGCCGTCGCGAATGCGCATGGCGTCCATGCGGGCCTCGGTGCCAATCAGGCGCTGCACGATCTGCTCGGCGGGCATTTCCAGGGCAAAGAAGGCCACCGGCACGTCGTTCTGCTTGGCGGCGTGCAAGCCGATGTTGAGGGAGAAGGCCGTTTTTCCGATGCCGGGCCGGGCCGCCAGGATGATGAGGTCGGATCTCTGCAAGCCGCCGGTAAGGGCGTCGAGGCTGCGGAATCCGGTAGACACGCCGGTGGGCATGCCGCGGTGTTCGACCCGGAACATCAACTGGTCGCTGACCTCGTGGAGGATGTCGCGGATTGGGAGGATGTCGCGGGTGTGCACCTCGTTGGCAATGCTGAAGATGAGGCTTTCGGCCTCGTCCAGCACTTCTTCGGGCGCGGCCTCAGGGGCGTAGGCCGAGGCCACCATGCGGGTGGCGCTCTGGATGATCTGCCGCAGGACCGAGGTGCGGCGGACGATGGTCGCGTAGTGCTCCACATGGAACGGAGTTGGGACGGCGGAGGCCAGTTCCACCACCCGGTCTTCACCTCCCACGTCGGCCAGCGTGCCGTTGCGCGTCAACTGGTCGCAGAGGGTGACGTAGTCGGTCTTCTCGTTGCGCGAGGCAAGGGTGGTCACGGCGTCGAAAATCGCCCGGTGAGCCTCGCGATAAAAGTCGTTCGGCCCGATCTGACCGGCGATGCGGGTGATGGCCTCGGGGTCGATGAGCAGGCTGCCGAGCAGGGAGCGTTCGGCGTCGATGTTCTGGGGCGGCAGGCGGTCGGTGGCCGACGCCATGGGGGCCAGGGTCAACGCTGGCCGCCTGTCGAGGAATTCAGGACTGCTACTCGGGGACTATTTTCGGGCCGGACGGAATGGTCGCGCAGCCGCGCGGGTGCAGGCCACGGACGACAGTCAAGCCACCGAGCCCCTATGTCAATCCGCCTTCAGAATCTGAGTACGCCTCAAAGACCGTCCACACGTTCCACAGCGACGAACATCCACGCCGATTGTGGACAGATTCAGGCGGCGTCCGGGGGAACCGGCGATCCGAACCGGTTCGGCAGTCCCACTTGCCCACAGCGCGCAGCCCAGTGCCATGGCCAATTATCCACAGTTACCGTCAAGAATCCGCCGTGTCCGCTGGCGAATCAGAGATTCTTCGAGATGTAGGTGCGTGACGGCCGGCGCTGTCCCTACCGTCCGAGCCGAGCGACTTCGAAGTCGTCGTCAGCCACGTCGGCTTCGTCGGGCTCGTCGTCGGCGACCGGCTCAGGTTCGTCTTCCTGCTCCACCACGTCCAGCATCACCGAAGCCTCCAGGCCGGCGGCAAAGCGGACAGGGACCAGGTAGCGGCCGAGCGATCGTATTGGGCTATCGATCTGGATGAGGTGACGGTCGATTTCGGCCCCGTGCTGCTCAAGCAGCGCGTCCGCGACATCACGGTTGGTGATCTGGCCATGCATGCGTCCCTGGCCGCCAACCTGCACGTGGATTGTGAGCGTGACTCCCTGGATCATGTCGGCCAGATGCTGGGCCTCACGACGCGCATTCTCTTCGCGACGGTCTTGCAGCTCAGTCTGGAACTGCGCGTCGTCCAAGCGCTGCGGTGAAGCCGGCACGGCCAGGCGGCGCGGCAGCAGAAAATTGCGCGCGTAGCCGGCGGCGACGGAACGCACGTCGCCGATGTCTCCCAAGTTGGGCACGGTTTCGAGCAATACCACCTGCACGTCAGCCATCGGTCATGCGCTCCCCATCCGCACGGTCGCCAAGCGACGTCACCGTGACGAATCACTCAGCGATGCGAAGAATTCCTTGTTGGTTGCGGTGCGCTTCATGCGATCGAACATGAGCTCCGTCGAGTCGTAGGCGTCGTGAGGGTCCAGGGCGTTGAGCATACGGCGCAACGTCCAGAAGTACTTGAGCCCCTCGGCGTCCAGCATCAGCTCTACGCGCCGGGTGCCGGAACTGAGCACGTTGACGGCGGGGAAGGTGCCGCGTTCGGCCAGGCGCCGGTCCAGCATCAGTTCCCAGTTGCCGGTGCCCTTGAACTCTTCGTAGATCACCTCGTCCATGCGGCTGCCGGTCTCGATGAGGCAGGAGGCGATGATGGTGAGGCTGCCGCCGCCGTCGATATTGCGGGCGGCCCCGAAGAAGCTCTTGGGCGGGTACAGGGCCTGCGGCTCGATGCCGCCGGACAGGGTGCGGCCGCTGGACGGCTGCACGAGGTTGTAGGCGCGGACCAAGCGGGTCACGCTATCCAGCAGGATCATCACGTCCTCGCCGCTTTCCACCATGCGTTTGGCGCGGGCGGAGGTGAGTTCGGCGACGCGCGTGTGGCTGTGAGGCTGCTCGTCGAAGGTGGAACTTATGACCTCAGCGCCTTCGACGCCACGCTGCCAGTCGGTGACCTCTTCCGGCCGCTCGCCGATCAGGGCCACGATGACGCGCACGTCGCTGTAGTTGTTCAGAACCGAACGCGCCAGGCGCTTCATGAGTTCGGTCTTGCCGGCCTTGGGCGGCGAGAGCACCAGCCCGCGCTGGCCGCGCCCGATGGGCGCAATGATGTCCACGATGCGGGAGGTGAGTTCCTTGGCCGAGTACTCGAGCACAAGCTGCTCGTTGGGGAAGATCGGAACCATGCGCTCGAACTGCAGTCGGGCTTGCGCCTTGTCCGGGGACAGACCATTGACCGCCATGACGCGGACCAGCCCGTGGTAGCGGTCGCCATCGCGCGCCGGGCGCACGTGGCCGCTCACCAAGTCGCCGTTCCGCAACGCAAAGCGACGGACCTGCGCCTGGGAAACGTACACGTCGTCCGGGCCGCCCTCCCAGCTGGAGTCGCGGCGCAGGAAGCCGTAGCCCTCGTCCATGACCTCCAGGTTCCCCTCAAGGAACATGGACCCGTCCTTCTCAGAGCGGGCCTGCAGGACCATGTTGACCAGGGCGTCCTTGGTCAGGTCGGTGGAGCCGTTTACGTCGATTTCGAGCTCAGTCGCCAGCACCCGGAGCTCTTCCATGGGCTTGGCTTCGAGTTCGGCCAGTTCGCGATCCGGATCCGGCTGCAACTGGCGCTGACGACGGTGAGGGCGGCGGCCACGGCCGGAGCGACGCGGACGGCGATAGCCGCCGGAGCGTCCGCTGGAGTTAGACATTCGAGCCTCCTACGCGTCGCGCCGGGCGTTCAAGCTCGGCTGGAGGTCGCGGCCGGGACCGCAGGATGTGCAAAAACACGGGCTGTTTCTGGTTTCAAGGCCCTGCCAAGCGGCATACGGAACCCACACTGAAAGGCAACAAATCTGGTGGGCAGGGCTGGTGGACCGGCCGCTCAACTCATGGCCGAGCAGCCAATATGCCTACACTGGTCACGCTAGCACCGGGGGGTTTTGAGTGTCAAGCGGGGTTCCGATCTGGCAGTGGATCCGACAACTGCCGAATTGCAGCCACCCTTTCCAGTGCCAACTGCCTAACGCGGAACACAATAATCCGGTTCCACCGTCGGCCGTACAGCTTCCCAGCGCGTTCCGGGGAAATGGCGTCGTCATCCAGTACCGCCAGACTAGATAACTACCAGCCTGATCTAGGTAAATCTGCCCCGGGCGGAGATGGGCCAGATGTCCACGACTTCGTCGTCCTGGATGACGTAGAGGGTGTCGTGCAGGTTGAAGGTGGTGCAGCCGTGCCAGGGGGTGACCTTGAGGCGGTCGCCGGGCTGCAGGTCGGGGGCGCCGTCGTGAAGAGCCAGGCTGCCGTGTTCCTCGGAGAGGCTGAGGAGTTCGATGCCCGGCGGATCTTCCACCAGCGGCAGGCCGCCGGGCTCGAAGGCCATGGACTTGCGGCCAATGTCAAGCACGGCGCGGCCGGGCGCGGGGGTGCTGACGACGCTGGAGAGGATCCACATGGCTTGCTCAAACGCGTGGCCGGCGTGTTGGCGGAAGCCCACGTCCATGGTGACGTAGGTGCCGCACTGGAGTTCGGTCCAGCCGTCGATGGCGCTGGTGATATCGAAGGTGTTGGTGCCACCGCCGGTGACCTCGCGGATTGCCAGACCGGCGGCCTCGCAGGCGGCCTTGGTTTCGATGACGGCGGCCAGGGACCTGCGGGCGACGGCTTCCCGCTCAGCGCGGTCCACGATGCCGACGGCGTGACCCTCGTAGCCCATCAGGCCAACGAGATCCAGACCGGGTGAAGCGTCAATTTGCTTCGCCAGGGACAGGGCCGGATCGCCGGGCAGCACGCCGCAGCGGTTCATGCCGACTTCAATCTCGATGACGATGCCGATGGTGACGCCGGTGGCGACAGCGGCCTGCGAGAGTTCACGCACATTGCGCGCATCATCCACGGCGACGGTGACGCGAGCCTTGCGGGCAAGGTCACAGAGCCGCGCAATCTTGATGGGGCCGACGACCTGGTTGGCGATCAGCACATCGCCGACGCCGCCCTCGACCATGGCTTCGGCTTCGCCGACCTTTGCGCAGGTGACGCCGGGTGCGCCGGCCTCGATCTGCAAGAGCGCGATACGGGGAGTCTTGTGGTGCTTGACGTGGGGCCGCACATGGACGCCCGTGCCCTCCAGGTGGCGTTCCATGACCTGGATGTTGCGCCGCACCAGGTCAAGGTCGATCACGGCCGCCGGCGTGTCGATGTCGTCAAGGGTGCGGGGGGTGGCGGACATGGATCGGCTCCTCAATGTTCGAAGCTGGCGGCGCTTGCCTGTCAGACTGGACCAGCCGCCGCCGGGCGGCAACCTTTCCGGGAATCGTAGCCGTGCACGTGGGGACGCTGGAGGTGGGGCTGGCGGTCCACGCCGCCCAATCGCTCAAGGACCGGCGACGGTCGGTGGAGTCGCTGAAGCGGCGGATTCGCAACACGTTCAACGCCGCGGTGGCCGATCTGGAAGCGGATCCGGTACCCGGACGAGCGCGGATTGGGGTTTCGTGCGTCTCGAACGATCCGCGACGGCTGGACGCGCAGATGCGAGCCATCCTGGAATTCATCGAGCGCGTGCACCTGGATCTGGAAGTCACGGACGACTCGATCGAGATCATCCACCTGTAACGCGAGCAGCAGCGACCGGCTAACATGGGATTGGATACAGGCGGTGGTTCGGAGGTGAATCGGCGGCAATAGCCGCTCTGCCGGGTTTGCCGGCGGGGCTTGGAGGTTTGCCGTTGCCGCTTGAAGCGCTGCTGGGAATCGTAGCTTTTGCTGGTCTCTTCATGATGTGGGCCGTTATTCCGGCCCGCCTTCGGAAGCGATAGCCCAGGGTTCTTCCCCGACGAAGGCACCGCAATGTTGCGAGTTGGGCACAGATAGCCCAAGCCTGCTCGATGACACCGAGCCTGGGACGCCGCCGGAGCACCCGAACCACCGTCTGCTCCGGAGTCTGAGCCCCAAGCCTGCGGGTCTGACCATCAGCGTCTGCCCTGTCTTCCACCCCTCGCATTTCTTGCTCCGCGTGCCTCGACTGCGGTCACAGACCCGGCTGCCGCCCGGGCTCTGAGATTCAGTCCGCGAAGATTCCTTCGAGCAGACGCGTGAGTTTGTGCGCGTTCGGTTGGACGGGGCTGTTGGCGACCACGCGGGTGTTGGTAAGGGTGGCGGCGGCTACGTCAGGGAGCCAGGCGCGTTGGACGCCGACGTCGCGGAGCTTGGTGGGCAGGCCGACCTGGGCGACCAGGCGCTCCATCACGGCTACGGCTGCTTGTGCCCGCTCCGCTGCGCCCGACACGTCGGATGACACGCCCAGCGGGTCGGCCAGTTCGGCCATGAGCGATGGATTCTGCTCGGCGGCGAGGCGCATGACGGGCAGCAGGCAGAGGGTGTTGGCCACGCCGTGGGGGATGCGGGCGCGGGCGCCGATGGCGTGGGCCAGGCCGTGGACCAGGATGACTCCGGCGTTGGCGAGGCTGTAGCCGGCCTGCAGGCAGGCGTAGGACATCTGGTCGCGGGCTTCACGATCGGTGCCGTCGGCCACGGCGCGGGGCAGGAATTCCAGCGTGCGGCGCAGGGCGTCGGCGGCGGGCTGGCGGGTGTGCTGGGTAGCACGCCTGGTGATGAATGACTCGGCCGCGTGGCAGAAGGTGTCCATGCCGGTGGCCGCCGTGATGTGCGGCGGGACCGAGTCGGTGAGAGCCGGATCGATCAGCGCCGTGCGCGGGTAAATGTAGGGGCTGACGACGGTCATCTTGTTGGAACGGTCGGGCAGCACCATTACCGCGTTGCCGGTTACTTCGGAGGCCGTGCCGGCGGTGGTGGGAATGCTGATGGTGGGGATGCCGGGTTCGCGCAGCACCTCCACGCCGATCCAGTCCTCGGCCCTGCCGCCGTTGGTGGCCACGCAAGCGGCGATCTGGGAGGTGTCCATGGAACTGCCGCCGCCCAGGCCCAGCACCACGGTGGGGTTGGCCTGACGAATGGCATCGGCACAGGCGTCCACGCTGACGGTGGGCGGTTCGGGCTCCGCCTCGTCCCACACTTCGGCGTCGATTCCCGTGCGAGCCAGCTCCTCCGTTACGCGCCTGACCACCCCGGCCTCCGTCAGACCCTTGTCAGTCACGATCAACACAGGGCCGTCGCCGATCCGCCGCACGTGGTCGGGCAGCTCGTCCAGGCAGCCGCGTCCGAAAACGACGGTGGGCGTGGTGCGATAGGTCCAGCGGTCCAGCAGGTCGGCCATGGGGCGATTCTCGGGCGGTCGGCCGGTCATTATGTCGGCAAAGTCCCTACCATGCGCTGGACTCCTCCTCGGCGGATCCGCCAATGATCAACCTCTCCATCGACGGCGTCAGCGCCGCCAGCGCTCGCATCTTCACGGCCGCCGGCGTGCCCGGCGACATGGCCGAACAACTGACCGTCTGGCTGGTGAACTCCAACCTTTCGGGCCATCCCTCGCACGGGCTGCAGCGCGTCACCGAGTACCTGCGGCAGATCAAGGAAGGGCACATGGATCCGACGGCGCGGCCGCGGGTTCACGTGGAGACCGACACCACGGTGGTACTGGATGGCCAGGCGGGGCTGGGGCACTTTGCCGCCGACCGGCTGACGCGTGAACTGGCCGGTAAGTGCCTCAAGTCGCAGATCGCGATGGGCGGAATCGTCAACGGCCGCCACATCGGGCGCCTTGGCGAATGGGGCGAACTGGCCGTCGATTTGGGGGTGTTGTTGTACATGTCGCTGGGCTCCGCCAGCGGCTCGATGGCGGCCACGTTCGGGGCGGCTGAGGGGCGGCTGGGTACCAACCCGATTGCGTTCGGCGCACCGGGACTGGAGGGCGACTCCTTTGTCATGGACTTCGCCACCAGCGCGGCGGCCGAGGGCAAGATCCGGGTCGCACGCGACAGCGGCAAGTCCGTTCCCGAAGGCTGGGTCCGCGACGCCGACGGCCGCCCCACCACCAACCCCAACGACTTCTACGACGGCGGCACGATGCTGACGTTTGGCGAGCACAAGGGCTCGGCCATCGCGATCATGACCACGCTGTTCTCGGTGGTTACCGCCAGCGCCGCGGAGGACATCGGCGAAGGTGCATCCGTGTTTGCCTTTGCCATCGATCCCAATGCCTTTGGCCGCGGGGACGAGACGCGGGCGCTCATCCAGCATCAGCTCAACCGTGTGCGGTCGGCGACGCCCGCCGAGGGCTTCAGCGACGTGCAGGTGCCCGGCGACTTTGAACGACGCTCCCGCGCGGCCCTGGGCGGCCGGCCGCTGCAACTGCCGGAACCGACCTGGGAAGGGTTTCTGCAGGCGGCGGAACGGGTGGGGGTTGCGCGAGGGGAGATCGAGGCGCTGGCGCTGGCCTAGACGCCAGATGGTCGACGTCTTCTCGTTCAACTGGTGAGAGCGATGCCGAGCGACAGGCTGCGAACGCACGACGTGACCCTGCGGTCGGGTGCAGTGACGCTGCGGCCGCTGACCGAGGCTGACTGGGATCTGGTAGTCGGTTGGTGGAACGATCCGGATATTGCCTACTACGACGATTCGAACGAGGGCCAGTACAGCCTTGCGCAGGTGCAGGAGATCGTCCGAGGCATCTCCCGCTCCGCCTACTGTTTCGTCATCGAATTCGAGGACCGGCCAGTCGGGGAGTGCTGGCTGCAGGCGATGAATGTGGAACGGGTCCTGCGGCGGTATCCGGGGTTGGACTGCCGGCGGATCGATATCGAGATTGAGAAGGATTATTGGGGTCGGGGGATTGGAACGGCGGCGATTCGGTTGCTGGTCGAGTTCGGGTTCGAGACGGAGGCGGCTGACGCGGTTTTTGCGATGGACGTGGCCGGCGACAATCCGGGCAGCCGGCGAGCATTCGAGAAGATCGGATTCGAGCTGTACGACACGGTCGAGCAGCCTGCGGGCGCTCGAGCGAGCCTCAGCCATGACCTGGTCATTTGGAAACAAGCCCACGGTCGCAAGGCCGGCCGCGGAGTAGTCTGAAAGGGACGAGGCCAGCGAGGGAGCGGCAATGCCCTGGTGGGGTTGGATTGTTGTCGGGGTGGTGTTGCTGGCGGCTGAGTTGCTGGCGATTGAGGCTCAGTTTTACCTGGTGTTGCTGGGGGTGGCGGCGCTGCTGACGGGGCTGGGGGTGGCGGTTGGTCTGCCGGGGCAGCCGTATGCCGAATGGGCGCTGTTTGTGGTGCTGGCGGTTGTGCTGATGTTCGGGGTCCGGCGCCAGCTGTACGGCCGGCTGGTTGGGTCGCCGCCGCCGATGTATGAGGTGGTGGTGGGCGAGGTTGCGACGGTTTCGGAGACCATCGAACCTGGCGCCCTGGGCCGTGCCCAACTTCGGGGCACCGAATGGACGGCCCGCAACGTGGGGCGAAGCGTATTGAGTGAAGGCCAGCGCGCACGCATCGAGCGCGTGGAAAACCTGGTTATCGACTTACAGGCAGAGGAGGCGTAGCAGTGGAAGCAATGGGAATCGTGGGCCTGATTGTGGTGGCCGCGATCGTGGTGCTGGTGGTGGTGGTCCTGTTCAAGACGGCGGTGATCGTGCCGCAGCAGTCGGCCTATGTGATCGAGCGGCTGGGCCGCTACAGCCGCACGCTGCAGGCCGGGTTTCACATTTTGCTGCCGTTCCTGGACACCGTGGCCTACAAGCACACATTGAAGGAACAGGCCATTGACATCTCGGAGCAGCTCTGCATTACGCGGGACAACGTGCAGGTTGGGGTTGACGGGGTGCTGTATCTGCAGGTGCTGGAGCCGCGGCAGGCGTCGTACGGGATTACGAATTACATCTTTGCGATCTCGCAGCTGGCCCAAACGACGCTGCGGAGCGAGGTGGGGAAGATCGATCTGGACCGGACGTTTGAGGAGCGGTCGTCGATCAACCGGCTGATCGTGAACGAGCTGGACCAGGCCTCGGCGCCGTGGGGGGTGAAGGTGCTGCGTTACGAAATCCGCAACATCAACCCGCCGACGGACGTGCTGAACGCGATGGAGAAGCAGATGCGCGCCGAGCGTGAGAAGCGGGCGGTGATCTTGAGCTCGGAGGGTGAGCGGGACGCCAAGATCAACGAGGCGGAAGGCGAGAAGCAGCGGGTGATCAAGGAGTCGGAAGCCACGCGCACCCGGCAGATCAACGAGGCGCAGGGCGAAGCGGAGGCGATCCTGGCGGTGGCGACGGCCTCGGCGGAGGGGATTACGCGGATTGGGCAGTCGGTGACCGGCGACGGCGGCATGGACGCGATGCGGCTGCGGGTGGCGGAGCAGTACATCGCGCAGTTCGGCCAGCTTGCCAAGGAGGGCAACACGCTGGTGGTGCCGGCGAATCTGAGCGATCTGTCCTCGATGCTGGCCCTGGCGTCGACGATTGTGAAGGATGATCGGGAGGCGTCGAACTAGCGCTATCCGATCGCCTCGTTACGTTCACCAGGGGCATAGCGGGGACGCCGACCTTGGGGGATATGTTGCCGGCCGAGAGCTACAGGCGTCGGCAAACTCAGCATCGGAAACAGGATGGGATCCGATGGGTACGGGCAGGTGTTGGGCCCAGGCCAGGGCGGCGCGCAGGCCTTGCAGGTTTTGTGGGAAGTCGGGGTCGGTATGGGTGGTCAGCTCGACGATCGCCACGTGAATGCCTCTCGGGACAAGGTATTTGGAGGACTGACCGCTGAGGGGGTAGGCGATCCAGCCCCTGAGGTAGGTGTATTGCGCGGCGCGGGCGATGGTGCTGGCGAGTTCAACGGAGCCGCCGCCGGGACCCGGCACGACCACGCCGCCCCGGCTGTGGAGGAAGATGGCGGCGACGAACGGACGGTCAAGCAGGTAGCGGGCCAGGGCGCGGGTCTCGGGCTCCGAGAAGGGCCGCGTGCCGCCTGCGCCGGGGACGAGCCCGGAGGGTCCGAAGGTGTCGCGCTGCCAGCCGGCGTCCCAATTGCGGTTGAGGTCGACGCCGTTGGCGTTTTCGCGCGTGCCGGCCGCGGCGCCGTCGGGGTTGAGATCGGGAATGAAGGCGAGGCCGACGCCGTCGGGGATCTCGGCGAGGTTGTTGCGGAAGTGGTCGAGCAGGAGATTGGCGAGGACGGTGGAATTGGCTTCGTTGCCCTGGTGGATGCCGCCGATGACGGCGAGCCAGCGCGGGCCGGCGCCCAACTCGACGCCGCGGATGGCGCGCGCCTGGACGGAGTGGCCGAGTAGCACGGGGGTACCCAGGAGAGCTCTCGGCTCAGCATCCGCCGTGGTAGCTGCGACTGGTGTGGGTGTGGGATTGGAGGTCGCGCCGCGGTCGATGGGCGGGGGAGGTTTTCCGGGCTCGAGGTCATCGATTTTCGGTTGCGGCGTGGGCTGGATGTCCGCGTTCGGTCCGGGCTGCGGCGATTTGGTGTTCGACGGGTCCTGCGTGGCGACGGAAACCGCTGGCGTTGGGGATGGGGTGTGCGTATCGGCAGCAGGCGCGGCCAAGCTTACCGGGACGCCGATGAAATGAAGCAGGCAGGCCGTTCCCAGGATGGCGATCAGCGCCAGGAAACCGGGTACGCCGGGGGGCCTCAGACCTTCGGCAGCTGGCACTGCTTCAGAGAAGGCGGAGCCTCGCGTCGTGGGGAATCGGGAATACTCCGACGATTACCCATGGGTTTGGGGCGACGCTGTGGAATTGCTGGGTGGTTCCGAGGAAAAAGTGCAGGTCAGTCTCTAGAAACGTATCGAAGTACTTCTCGCGCACCTTGCGGAGTGCCTGCGTCTCATCACCATTGGCGGAATCCAAGCAGTTCCAAAACAAGGCACCAGCCTCCCAGTCAAGAACCTGAAGCTCACTTCTCCGACCAATCGAATCCTGAAATCTGTAAGAGAAGCTGTAGGGCAGCTTAGGTATTATTTTGAACGTCTCTCGCCAGCTGTTGTCTTCAAACAAGTCTAGCTGGCTGTGTAGCGTGCGCATCTCTTCGACCTTATGGGGATCCCAATCTCTATCCTCACTCTCCCAAATGAACTCCGTAATCGTCGTAGGCTTGAATACGGCTAGCGACATCTCGTTTGCCTTGGCACCTGCGATGATATCGTCGAGTCGGTCGTAGACTCGAGCATTCTCGAGAAGCAGGCGACGGCGCTCGCTCCAGTTGTCGGCTGTGCTTACCCTCCCCATCGGATATAGTTCGCTAAGATCGGCGGGCGCAAATGACTCAGGGCGTGGGTCAGCCGTTCGGCGATGGAGATCGCATTCAATCCAATCGTACTTGCGGTACCTTTCGGCCTCTTCGAGTCGCCGAAATGGCACCGGGTATATGCGCACCCATGATCCGTCTTCGCGGATTCCTGCCGTACAAACCGTCTCTCCGTACTTTCTCGAGAGAGTCGGATACGTCTTGACTGTTACGAGGATCCGTTCCCTGGCCATCGGTTACAAGTGGGTCACAGACGAAGCCCAAGTAACCTGCCTCTGCTGAGCGGGTTCCGTGCCCGAGTTTAGGTGGGACGCGGTATCACGAATCGCATCTGCCGCGCAATGGCGGTGACAATGACCAGGGTCGCCCTCGAAGCACATGAGGGCGACTGATTCACCTAAGTCGAGCCAGCTGCGGATACGCTGAAGCGCATCTCCTTGTTTTGGCAGTGATTGACTCGAGTACGTGCGAAACAAATGTGCCCGGTCAGCTTCGTTCTTGACCTTTTGTCGCAGACTCGATGCGATACCTAGCTCGGGCAAGTGTTCGTAGCGAATGCCGACGCCATGACAAGCACGAGACAGCGCGGTCTTGGAGAAGCCATACTTTCGGCTTATGGCGTTCCGTCTTACATCGCAGAGAAGAGTAACGCTTGCTCGCAGAAGTTCGTTGAGAAAGACCTCGAGCGCGCGGTCCTGGTAGCCGATTGTGAAGAGCCCCGATTCACGTTTCTCAGGGCGAATGTTCGCAATTCTACTCAGCGAGTCCGGGTCATTGTGGAGCACACTGTCGGCAATTGCACTCCGAGTTGCGAAGTATGGGAAGTCGCGGTAGGTCTTGGCGATGAGTTCGTTTCCTCGGAGGTCGCCATAGCGGTCTGCAAATGCTCCCGGCGGCTCGAGTTTGCTGTCGGTCACTATTTGACGACCAAGGTCGGTTATAAGCCATCGTCGGTCGTGGTCAGTAAGAATGCTCCTGTCGACTGATCTTCGTCGGTCGGCGTAGGATGTGAACGAGAATGCACCGTACCGGTAGGGAACAAAATGATAGGGGACCGCAGTCGATGCATGCGATGAGGATAGCTCCTGGCAGTACAGAAAGAGGAGCTTTTGAAAGTCAATGTTTCCGACATCGCCGCCAAGCGCATCCAGCAACGCAAGCAGGTGTCGCTCACGTGTAAACAGCCGAGGGAACCGGGTGGCGCTCACGTGTGTGGATGATGGTGGACGGCACGTCGATGATACGGAGTGGCTCAAAGAGCGTCAGGCGAGTGCCGAGGACGCGACATCGGAAGCTCTGGCAGCGGGATCTGAAGCGCACCCTGGGTGCGATGGCGCGGGTGCAGGTGATGGAGTTCTAGCGGTGGGATGGCAGATTTGTGCAACCGTGCGGATGGCTGCGTACCATGCGGCTGATCTTTGCAGCCGCGAATGACCCGAGGATCGCATGCCGACATTTGCCGTTGAACCGTTGACGGAGGCTACCGCCCGGGTGTTGGGCGCGGCGGGGACGCCGGAGGATATTGCCGGCAAGCTGGCGCGCTGGCTGATCAACGCGAATCTGTCGGGGCATCCCTCGCACGGGGTCATCCGGGTGAGCCAGTACCTGGCGCAGATCAAGGACGGGGCCTACCGGCCGGCGGAGCTCCCGCGGGTGGTGTCGGAGAGCGAGACGTCAGTCGTGATGGAAGGCGGCGGCGCCTTCGGGCACCTGGCGGCGGAGGAATTGACGACCCGGCTGGTGGAGAAGTCAAGGGTTTCGCGGGTGGCGGTGGGCGGCATCGCGCGCTGCAATCACATCGGGCGGCTGGGCGAGTGGTCGGAACTGGCCGTCTCGATGGGCGCGGTCTTTCTGATGGTGGCCGGCGGTCCCGGCATGATGCGCACGGCGCCGTTTGGCGGCCGCGAGGGGCGGATGAGCACGAATCCGATCAGCTTCGGGGCGCCAGCCGGCGACGCCGACCCGATCATCCTGGACTTCGCGACCACGGCCGCGGCCGAGGGCAAGATCCGGGTGGCGCGCGACAAGGGCGTGGAGATTCCAACCAACCAAATTCTGGACAACCAGGGCCAGCCCTCGACCAATCCAAACGACCTCTACGACGACGGCGTCATGCTGCCTTTCGGCGGGCACAAGGGTTACGGCCTGATGTTGATGATCGAACTGCTGGCGTCGAACCTGGTGGGCGACACGATTACCGGCGAGCCGCAGTCGCCGATCGGCACGTTCGCGCTGGCCATCGACCCCGACGCGCTGGGCGCGGGCGCCGGTTTTGCGGCCATGAACGACGGCACGATAAACCGGGTCAAGCAGACGGCGCCGGCCCCGGGCTTCGACGAAGTGCTGGTACCCGGCGACATCGAGCGAAGTTCGCGCAAGGCGGTGGCGGCGGCGGGCGTGGAGCTCCCCGACGCGACCTGGAACGACGTGTTGACCTCCGCGGCTGACGTGGGGCTGGACCCGGCGGAAGTGAACGCCATCGCCGGCGGCGGCTAGGGCAGGGGAGGCAGCTCAACGGCATGTTGAGGATGCCGCGCCGGCTGACTATCGGGGTGTTGCTGGCCGCTCTCCTGCTGGCCCTGGCAGCGCCAGCGCATGCCATCGGCTGTGACGGCATCGCCCTTGAGGACGGCTGCCTGTTCACGGCCACGGGCGGCGATACACCGGATCCGAACGATGGGTTTGCCGTAACCGACGCCGACGATGTGCCCATGTGGACGTTCGTGGGCGCTCGGAGCCTGCAGGCCATCGGCTACCCGATCAGCCAGCGCTGGGTTGACGGGCCGTTCACCCTGCAGGCCTTTCAGAAGGTCATCTTGCAGTGGTCGCCCGGCCAGCAGCGCATGAACTACTACAACACGCTGGATGTGCTGGCCAACCGGTATCGCGAGGTGCGCCTGGCCAACGTTCCCGCACACCAGGTCCTGGACACCGCGGGGCTGAGCTTTTCCCAGGTCAAGGATGTCCACCTTTCGATCCTCGATCGCAACCCGAAGATCAAGGCCGCCTTCCTGGCGGAGTCGGACTGGCTGAACCTCTTCGGTCTGCCGATCCGCTACGAGGAGCGCGAAGTCAACGGCAACCCGCAGGGTCTGCAGTTGCTGCGTGCGCAGCGGATCGTCTTCGAAGTCTGGAATGTGCCGGCGCCGGGCACCACGCAAGGGGTCGTCGGGCGCCAGAACATCCCGGACAAGGTGAAGCGGCTCTCGAACGTCATCATCCCGGACGCCGCGAAGACTCCGGTGGCACACGTTGACAGAAGCGACATCTGTGCAATTGATCGGGACGGGACCGTGGAGCGGGTTGTGAATCGGGAGTTTCCTTCGGTCTTCGGAGCCTGGAGTCATCTACTTCTGAACCAGCCAATACCAGACGACATTTGGACGCTCGATTACGTTGAGCGAACGAGGGCCTATCACGATCTTTTCTGGGCTGGCATGGGTCACGGATTGCAGTGGGTCTCGACTCCGTATGGATTAAGAGTTGTTGGAGCATGGTCGGTTGCCCAGGAACAAAAGAACCGGCTGCATGGTCAGAATCCAAACTGGCTTCACCTTGTTCCCATCTACCATTACGGCGCCCACCCTGAGACCTACCCGGAGGATTGGCCGTACTGGCTCCGGGATGAGTCGGGAAATCGAGTCGCAGACGAAGGTTGGGGTGAGATTCTCATCGACTACACGCATCCGGCAGCGCAAGACCACTTTGTCCAGCAAGCGATTGCCGTCGCAAAGTGCGGCATCTTTGACGGCATTTTCATGGATTGGTGGACACAAGAAGAGGATTCAAATGAGGAGATAGCGCACCTCTATCACGGCAATCGAATCAGTGCTGAGGTGTCAATGCTCCGACGAATCCGCGAAGCGGTTGGTGACGACTTTCTTATTGTCGTCAACTCTCGAATAGAGAAGATTCCGCTCTCCGCTCCTTATGTCAATGGAGCGTTCATGGAAGGACACCGTCGACACACGCGGGAGTACTTGACCGAAGTCGAAAGCACCCTGCTCTGGGCTGAATCGAACTTCAGATATCCCCAGGTCAACAGCTATGAGGCGTGGAGCATCCTGGAGGAGCCCCTCAACTCCGAGCGAAACCAGCAATGGATGCGCGTGTTTACGACGCTGAGCCTGACGCATTCCAACGGCTACGTGTCCTATGTGATCGGTTTTGACGGCGCACTTGCTCATCAGCATGGCTATGAAGTCTGGGAGGGGCACGCAGCGGAGCATGCGGCCGGTGAGGTGCATGAGCACACGCATGAGAAGAGCTGGCATGCCTTCTGGGATGCGCCGCTTGGCCGGCCGGTTGGTGGAGACGGGACCAAGGGAGAGATGTATCGCGGTCGGGAAGGGCTGTTCATCCGGGAGTTCACCAACGGCTGGGCCGTGTACAACCGGAGTGGAAGCTCACAGCAAATCGAGTTGCCCGAGGAGTCGACCGGAGTGCATAGCGGCGTCAAAGGCACCCGGCACACGATTGGCGATCTCGACGGAGAGATCTACATCAAGAGCAGTCGCAATGCCCTTTGATGTGAAGTGTCGGTCGGCAAGGCCGTGACGCCACGCCGCCAGATAGAGGGTCGACTCTTCAGCGACAGGTCGTGGCGACCATAGAAGGCCGCAGGCCTCGGGCATTCTGTGCAAACGCCCGAGGCCAACGTCCTAGCCGGCGGAATTGCGCCCTACGCCGTTGAAGGCGCCGGGCGTCGAGGCTGCTTACTCCAGGAACGCCTCCATGCGGCGCAGCGACTCCTCCAGGTTTTCCATGCTGGTGGCGAAGCTGAGGCGCACGCAGTTGTCGTCGCCGAAGTCGCTGCCAGGAACGACGCCCACGTGGGCGTCCTCCAGGAGGCGATTGGCCCATTCGGTTGAGCCCGACACGCCAATCTGCTCGTAGGTGTCGGACACGTCCGGGAACACGTAAAAGGCGCCGCCCGGTTCTGGGCAGATCACGCCTTCGATCCGGTTCAGGGCGTCACTGACGAATTGGCCGCGGCGTTCGAACTCGCTGCGCATCATCTCCACGCAAGCCTGGTCGCCATCCAGGGCGGCGGCCAGGGCGTGCATGGTGAAGGTGGCGGCGCCGCTGGTGGTCTGCGACTGGAGCTTGGCCATGCCCTTGATGATTTCAACCGGTCCGGCGGCGTAGCCCACGCGCCAGCCGGTCATGGAGTAGGTCTTGGACCCGGCGTTGAAGGTGATGGTGTGGTTGTAGGCGTGATCCGACACCTCGCCGAAGCTCTTGAACGTGCGGCCGCCGTAGAGCAGGCGGTCGTACATCTCGTCGCTGAAGGTGATCACGTCGGTGTCCGCCAGCACTTCCACCAGGGCCTCGGTCTCCTCGGGCGAGTAGGCGGCGCCGGTGGGGTTGCTGGGTGAGTTGAAGACGAACACGCGCGTGCGATCCGTCAGCGCGTCGCGCAGCTGTTGGGGCGTGATCTTGAAGTCCTGATCGGCGCCGGCGTTGACGATGACCGGCACGCCGCCGCAGAGCTTGACCTGCTCGGGGTAGGACACCCAGTAGGGCGCGGGGATGATGACTTCGTCGCCGGGGTCCAGCAGGGTGGCGAAGGCCAGGTAGAGCCCTTCCTTGCCGCCCACGCTGGCAATGACCTGGTCGGGCGTGTAGGTCAGGCCGTTTTCGCGGGCCAGCTTGTTGCAGACGGCCTGCTTGAGCTCGGGCACGCCGGAGGCCGGCTTGGCGTACTTGGTCTCGCCACGACCCAGCGCGGCATCGGCGGCCTGCTTGATGTGGTCAGGAGTGTCGAAATCGGGCTCGCCGGCGCCCAGGCTGATGACGTCCACGCCTTGAGCGCGGAGGGCGGCGACTTTGTTGCTGACGGCGATCGTTCCCGATTCCGCCAAATCTTGAACACGCTGCGAGATCCTCACGGGCCGGCCTTCTGGTGCAAGTCAGGGGGCGTCCATTGTGCCCGACGCGAGCCGGAGGCGGGTAGCACCTATTGCCGCGGGTCAGCCCGATGATCGCCGGTCGGGGCGCGGTGATCTCCTACAGCCCGACGCCTGGGTCAGTCGTTGGAAGTCGTTCACCGGGAATCTGAATGCGAAGGACTCCGCGGCTGTCCGCCGACGCGCGGACACGCGACGAGGCACCGCAGCGCAAGCGTCGCATCAGTACCGCATATAGCCGACATCCGAGCCTTCCGGCGACAGGCTCGCGCGACGGAAGGACTCGCCGTTCCGATACTCAATCACGGGCCAGTTGGGGTCGGTTTTTAGAACCTCCTGCAAACCTGATTGGGGTCAGTGTAGGCAGTGTGATCACCCCCGTTTTGAGGAACAAGGTGTGCGGACGGATTGCTGTAGTCAAATACGTAGCAGAGGTACCAACTACCGCTTCTGCGGTCAAAGCCAATGATGTGCGTAGCTTGACACCGACCATTCTCATCGCAACGGCTACCACTGCTGTGGGAGCCTACGTCTACAAGCTCTCTCAATAGACGGGTTGCCGGCGAGTAGGACGTGGAATGCGTACCAGACCCATCGCTTGAAGCAGCCGGCCCGCCGTGCTTGTGGGCGGTCCCCGGCGGGACGCTCGATAGCTCGCTGTCAATATGCGTGGCCTCCGGGGCCAGCGGGCAGGCGGCGTTCCGCACCGTGCATTCGTGTCGGCCGTAGAGCACACCCTCGTGCGTGCCGTTCAGGAAGTCCTCGAACCTTTCCTCGGACACCACCTGAATCGCGATATCGCGAGCGAGGGCGTCGTCCGCGCCCCGCGCGACTGCCGTCTGAACGACCAGGCGGTAAACCGGATGTGTCGTCGGATCCTGCGCCGGCGCCTGCGGTGACCTGGGGCCGACGGCGCCAGGCGGCGATTCGACCGGACTATCGGACGATCCGACAGCAGCGGGGGGTGATCCGACGGAACCGGCGGTCGATCCGACCACCCCAGCGGGCGACTCATCCGCCGGCGTGAACGCGACCCGCAGACAATCCGATTCCCAGCGCCAGCGCTGCCAGGCGTCAAGCTGCCAGAGGCTCACGAACGCCGTGCGCGCCGCTCGATCCTCGCCGTTCAAGCTTGTGCCGTCCGTCGTGTAGATGTTGCGGTCCATCGGGTCCCAGGCCGGCACGCACTGATCAAGAAGCGCGGAATAAACTTCGGGCGGCAGCGACAGTGTGGTGAGGTCAACTTCCGTCGTCCGCACGCTGCCCGGCGTTCCTATCCGTTCAGACCGCGCGGCCCGCAGACAATCCGCTTCCCAGCGCCAGCGTTGCCAGGCGTCCACCTGCCAGACGGTCACGAACGTCGTGCGCGTGGCCCGATTCACATCGTTCAGGCTTGAGCCGTCCGTCGCGTAGATGTTGCGGTCCAACGGGTCCCAGCGCGGCGCACAGTAATCAAGGGTCGCCGAGTAGTCCTGGGGTAGCAGGCTCGGTGCGTTAATCGGATCGTCCGTCACGCGGACGGTGTCCAGCGTCGCTACCCGACCAGGCGGCGCGGCCCGCAGACAATCCGCTTCCCAGCGCCAGCGTTGCCAGGCGTCCACCTGCCAGACAGTCACGAACGCTGTCCGCACGGCCCGATCCACATCGTTCAGGCTCAAGCCGCCCGTCGCGTAGATGTTGCGGTCGGCCGGGTTCCAGACCGGGGTGCACTGATCGAGGATCGCGGAATAGACCTGCGGCGGCAGGTTCTGTGCGCTGATCGGATTGTCCGTCACGCGAACCGTGGCAGAGGCGGCCGTCCCTCCAGGCAGCGCAACCCGCAGACAGTCCGCTTCCCAGCGCCAGCGTTGCCAGGCGTCCACCTGCCAGACGGTCACGAATGCTGTCCGCACGGCTCGATCCACATCGTTCAGGCTTAAGCCGTCTGTCGCGTAGATGTTGCGATCCAGCGGATCCCAGGCCGTGGCGCACTGATCGAGGATCGCGGAATAGTCTCGGGGCGGCGGAATCTGTGCGGTGATCGCGTCGTCCGTCGTCCGCACGCTGCCCGGCGTCCCCAACTGGGCAGACCGCGCAGTTCCTAAACAGTCCGCTTCCCAGCGCCAGCGTTGCCAGGCGTCCAGTTGCCACACGTTTACGAACATCGTCCGCGTGGCACGATCCACGTCGTTCAGGCTGGCGCCATCCGCGGTGTAGATGTTGCGGTCGGCCGGATCCCAGGCCGTGGCGCACTGATCGAGGATCGCGAAATACGCTTCACGCGGCAGGCTCGGTGTGTTTATCGGGTCGTCTGCCGCGCGTAGGGGGCCGAGCGTGCCCACCGCTCCAAGCACCACGGTAAGGACAACCGCCAGAATTCGACGCACTCCGCCCCAGTTCGCCGCCCAACGAAGCCGGGACCGATTGTGTCATATCCTTCAGGTCTACACGATCCGATCGCGCATCGTGACGAACAATTCATTCGGCGCGCCTGGTGCGTCAATCGGATCGTCCGTCGCTCGAGCGGTGTCGCGCGTAGCGACCGCTGCAAGCAACTCGGCAAGCGCTATCACCAGAACTCGACGCACCCCGCCCCTGATTTTCAGCAAGAACAGGGCTACCAGTGTCAGATCGACATTCTTGACGCTCCGCGGGCGTGGTCGACTCACAGGATGATCAGGTGGGTCCGTTGATAAACACGCCCTCACGCAGCAGGTAGTCGCTCACGGCGCGGTCGAGACGACCGGGGTACACCAGGTGCAGCCGGGTGCAGGCGCGCTCGAGATAGTGGCTGTAGGCCGCGGCGACCCGTGTGGCCATGCGGCGAACGCCCATCACGCCGCCCTGGCCAAGCGGCCGCAATGCGGTAGTCAGCGCAGCCGCGTCTGCAGGCCGCAGGCGGTGGGGCGCGTCGGCCGGCACCGGCGCATCGCCGCGGGACGCCACGTAGGCAAACTCGGCGGCAAAGCGCGCCGCGCCGGCGTAGCCCCAGAGCAGACCGGTGTACATGCCGCGGTTGTAGTAGGTCGCGCCCACCATGGCGTGGGCCAGCAGGAAGCACCCGGCCTCGACCACCTGGGCAGCCGGTCGCGCGTCGGGATCGGCGCCGGGCGGCACGGGCTTCAAGGGGATGGCGATCCCGTAGCGGGCTTCCGCCCTGGCCGCCAGGGGTCGCAGCAAAGCGAGCGTCGGTTCAACCGAGTCCTGCGCGGGGTCGGGCCACTCATCGCTCCAGGCCGCCAATGGGGTCAGCAGCGGCTCAATGTCGGCAGCGGTCAGTGCGTCGGCCGCGTGCTTGGGCCCCAGGAGCCCGGCGGCCCGCGGATCGCGCAGGAGCAGCAAGAGCCGCTGAGCGGACTCCAGCAGGTTGGCCTGCGCCTGCAGGGCGGCGACGATGGACGACTGTTCAATGGCGCGCTGCAGGCGCCCGGCCTCGGCGGGAATCAGTGTGGCTTCGCGTTCGAGCAACTCCCGAGGCGTCCGACGCTGGGGCTCTAGCGGGGCCCGCTGAATTCGCGCCGCCAGCCCGTACGGATCGAAGAGTGGCGCCACGGCTTCGTGGCGCGGTCGTTCGACGCTCCCCGGTGACGTTACGACGAAGTCCGCTCGCAGCGGCCCAGCGAAGGTAACGACCACCAGTTCGGCACTGCGAGTTGATCGAGTGCGCCAGCCCAGGACGCCGCGAATAGCTTGCAGCGTGTCCTCGATGTCGGCCATGAACGCCTGCCGGTCGTCGTCGGCAACCGCCAGCCGCAGGTCCACGTCCGACCAGCGGTCCGCGGTGCCATCGGCCAGGCTGCCGCCTGCCCAGACCGCCTGAACGCGAGAGTCGCTGGACAGAACCTGGAGCGCGGAGTCGACGAAACGCAGGTGCAGCCCGTCGGGCGCAAGGCCCGGGTTAGGCGGCAGGCTCACGCCGGACGTTCGATCACGCTGAGCAGTTCGTCGTGAAACGCGTTCGTGTCAATTGAGTTGGCCAGCCGCAGGCAAGACTGCCCGTCGGCCGGGGCAAAGTGAACCTGGCCGTCAACCACATCGGCATGCATGGGCGTTGGATCGAGCGTCAGGAAGGTCTCATCCAGCGCCAGGGTCAGTGCGGCCGGGTCGTACATGGAGGTCCAGTCGCGTTCGCGGCGGTCGAAGTAGGTCTCCAGCATGGTCGCCAGTGAGGCGCCGACGCCCGGCGCCTGCCGCACGACAGGTAGATCGTCACGCCGCAGCCGTGCCTGGCACGTCACCACAAAGTCGCCCACGAGGACTGTCCCGCCGCTGTTGCAGACGGCGGCCGCGGCCGCCGGATTGGTGCCGAAGTTGTGCTCGCGCGGGAAGGCCGGCTCGTGTCGGCCGCCCATCATCACGATGCCGGCCAGGCATTCCAAAGCCTCGGGCCGTTCGGTCAGGAGGACAGCCGCGTTGGTGGCCGGACCAATGGTGGCCAACCAGACGGGCGGCGGGGCCGAGGCAATAGCGTCGGCTATCAACTCAGTGGCCGAGCGGGTGTCGCAGCGCGGATCGTCTGTGCCCGGCGGCACTACCACGTCGCCCGACAGGGTCACGGTGTTGACCTCGCCGCCGGGCGCGCCGGCCGCCACCGGCACGTCGTCGATGCCCAGTTCGTCCAGCAGCCGCAGCGCCAGGGCCGCGCGCCAGCGCGTATCGCCCAGCACGGTGGTGACGGCGCAGAGATTGATCCGCGGATGGCGCACCGCGTAGGCCAGCGCAAAGACATCGTCCACGTCATCGCCGAGATCCGTATCCAGAATCAGCGAAATCACGTTATTCGCCTCTCGTGGTCATCCAGCCGCGCCTTGGTCAGCATGGCCTTGGTGAATTGTGCCCGGTGGCGTTGAACGAAGGCCGCCGCGCTGGCCGCCGACGTACGGCCTGGACCCGTCACTTCCGCGAGAACGCTAGCGTCCGGTGCGGGTCACGTCCGGCGGATGACCGTGCGATAGGAAGGCACGCTGGCGAGCGTTGCACGTCGACGGTCGTGTTGCACGAGCGTCACGTGCCCACGACGCGTAGACCTGAGAAGGTCACGTGCGGATCATCGTCGCCGAGGGTTGAAACGCAGCCGATGGTCAGATCGAATTCCGAGTAGGGCAATCCAGCTTCTGAATGCTTCAAAGATCCGTTGATATAGAACGCGATACTCCCATTCTGATAGACGAGCCTTGTGTTGTACTGTGTTCGGTCAAACGGTATTCCTGTCGCATTTCGCTCAAATTTAATAGTCGTCCAGTTAGGATCCCTAAATCGAATCCAAGTGAAGTACGAGACGTTTCCTTCGTACCGATGCGGTCCCAGATAAATGGCATCCACAGTTCCAGGTTCAGATATTACAAACGTGGCAGCGATCGTGTTGTCAGTTCTAAGGTTTGTGAAAAAGTCAAGTGACGAAGCGCTCACAAGCGCCACAGATTCGAATATCCGGTCGGCCGGCACGCGGCAGTCAACGCGGTCATTGGCATACAGCGTGCGCGGCCCGGTTGGGGTCGGCGCGGCGGGCGCCGGCGTGGGCTGCGGTGCCGGCGCTGGGGTTGGCGCTGGCGTTGGCGTCGGGGCAGGGGTCGGCGTGGGCAGGGCATGCGTCGGCAGGCTCGAGACCATGGTCGCCGTGATCGGGGCCTTGGCCGCGTCGGGGATGATGACGTTGGAGAGCCGCTTCACCTTGTCCGGGACGTTCTGACGCCCGACCGCCCCCACCGTCGTTCCTGGCGCGGGCACGTTCCAGACTTCAAAGACGATGCGCTGCGCACGCAGCAACTGCAGGCCCTGCGGGTTGCCGTTGACCTCGCGCTCCTCGTAGCGAATTGGCAATCCGAAGAGATTGAGCCAGTCCGGCTCGGCCAGGAAGGCGGCCTGGATCTTTGGATTGCGTTCAAGGATCGCCAGGTGGACATCCTTGACCTCGGCGAAGCTCAATCCTGCCGTGTAGAAGACCTGATGGAGCGGCACATTCGGCAACCGCACGTCCGGGTACTTGTTCGCCAGCGCATCCAGCGTGTTGTAGTAGTTCATCCGGCTCTCGCCGGGCGACCACTGCAGAATGACCTTCTGAAACGCCTGGAGCGTGAACGGCCCCTCCACCCAGCGCTGACTGATCGGGTAACCGATCGACTGCAGGCTCTTGCCGCGGACAAAGGCCCACATCGGTACGTCGTCGTCGTTGGTGACGGCAAAGCCGTCATTGGGCTCGGCCGTATCACTGCCCGTGGCCGTAAACAGGCAGCCGTCGTCAAGGGCGATGCCGTCACAGTCGATGGCGTACGCCGGAGCGACCAGCGCGAGCAGGAGCACCACGCTCGCTAGGGCGAGCATCAGCCGACGCACGACGCTCCAATGCTCCAAACGCCGAGGCGCCCCCGTGTAATGCATGAATCCGCAACCGCTCATTGCGCCGCACCGTAGGCGGCGTCTAGACGAGCGTCAAGGAGGGAAGCCCGTCGCTGAGACAACTCCGGCGGCCCCGCGCCTGGCGAGGCGCCGACCGCGCTGTCGGATTCCCGAGTGGCGGATGTGCGCGGTCGCGTACTCGTTAACTCGACGGCGTGCCCAACGTCTCAGGCGACCGTCAGCGCGCCTTCTTCGTGCAACTCCTGCAACGTACCCGCAACCAGCGTGCGGACGGCCGCGGCCGACTTGCCGACGGCAGCGCCCCACGTCTCCACGGCGTCGTCCACGATTTGCTGTCCGGTTCGCGACCCATCCATCAGTTGCAGCAACGAGGTGGCGGCAATGGAGAGGAAGTGGGTCTTGGTGCTGTCGCCGTCGGGAATCTCGACCAGGGTTGCGGGGCGTAGCACGTCTTCCTGGTCGTTGAGCATGTACGGCTGCCACTCCACGCCTTCCATCCAGGTCGGGACGCCGCCGAGCAACTGCTCCACCGTGGCCGGCTCGTAGTCGCGTGCCCGCCGTTCCTCTTCCAGGTAGTCCTCCAGCTGGTCCTGCTGCTCATCGCTGAGTTCAAGCTCGAAGTTCTGGTAGATGATCTTGAGCTGTTCGGGGCTGAACCCGCCGGCGTGCTTGAGCTTGAGATGGCTGGTGGCGCCGGGGCTCCGTGACACTCCGGCGGCAATCAGCGAAAACGCCTGCTGCAGCGAGAAACTCTGCGACGGATCGACGATGCGCCGGGCCTGCCAGAACCAGTCGTCGCGGTTGCGCTCGCCGTGATACCAGTGCAGGGCCAGTTCCAGGAAGTCCTGCCCGGTTTTGCGGTATTCGCTGTCGTACCAGTGCATGGCCAGCGGCTCTAGTTCGGGCTGGCGCAGCACGGCGGTAAGGGTCAGCGCGGCGCGAATAGCGCCATTCATGGCCAGCGCGATTCCGGTGGACAGCACCGGGTCCACGAAACAGGCGGAGTCGCCGCAAAGCATGTAGCCGGGGCCGTGGAACGACTTGCAGAAAAAGGACCAGTCGCTGTCCATCTCCACGTGGTCTGAGATCCACTCCGCCGGCTCCAGCATGCGCAGCAGCTCCGGCGTAATGGCCACGTTCTCAAGGAAGAACTGGACTCGCTGCTCCGGATTCAGGCCGCGCACGTGGCTTGGGTCGGTTACGAAGCCGACGCTACTGATCTCATCGGCCAGCGGGATGTGCCAGAACCAGCCGGCCTCGCTGGAGACGATGTGCAAGTTGCCGTCGTCGTTGAGCGTCAGATCGGGGTAGACCTCGGAGAGCTTGCGGGCGCCGCGGTAGTAGCCGGACAGGGAGATATGACGCATCTCCTCGTTGAATTCCCGCAAGTTGAAGCGCTTGCCCAGGAGCGAGGACTGACCTGAACAGTCGAGGACGTAGCGAGAGAGCAGCTTGCCTTCGGAACCATTGGGTCCGCGCCAGCGCAGTCCGGTCACGCGCCCGCCAAGTTGCGTGATGTCCGTGACCTGGGTCTCCTCCCAGACCACGGCGCCGCAGTCCTCGCTGTGGTCGAGCAGAATCTTGTCGAAGTCGGCACGCCGCACCTGGAAGGCAAAAAAGGCGTCGTCGATCATCTCCGAAAAGCGCAGGGTCCAGGGCTCGCGACTGCGGCCCCAGATGTAGGTGGCGCCGTATTTGCGGACGAAGCCGGCCTGCAGGACCTTCTCGGTGATACCCATCTGGTCCAGCGCCAGGAAGGCGATGGGGAGCAGGGATTCGCCGATGTGCTCGCGCGGAAAGCGCTCGCGTTCCAGCACGGCGACTCTGAATCCGGCACGGGATAGCAACGTCGCCGCCGTGGATCCGGCCGGCCCACCACCTATCACGGCAACATCGACCTCGTAGCCGTCGATTGGGTGAGTGCTCATGCCAGGGCCTCAAGCCTGGAGCGCGCCTGCGCGAGGTTGCTGCTGATCATCGCATTCTGTTGCGGGTAGGCGGCGGCGTCGAAGACCGTCGCGGCGACCTCGAAACTTCGGACGGCCTCCGAAAGGCCCTGAGCGTCGCTCGCCGCCTGCATCAGGGCGACCGCCAGGTTGAAATGGACGCTGGCGGACTCGCGTGGATGGGATTCGACGTCGTACGCCGCGGCCGACGCTCGGTAGGCCTCGATTGCCGCCGCCAGCAGGTGCGGCTCACCGCGCGCGGCCTGGGACGCGAGAACCATACCCAGCAGCATTTGCGTCTCGGCATGCGCCACCGGATCCGCCGCGCGAGGTCGATCCTCCAGCGCCTGGTGCAGGTGGGCCGCGCCTTCCGCCAGCGCCTGGGGCGCAACGGCGCTCCGCTCCAGCGCGAGGCGGCCAAGCAGGTGGTGCGCCCGCGCGACAAGCGCCCGGTCCTCATCGGAAGCCTCCAGCGCTCGATGTGCCGCTGCGGCGGCCCGTCGCCGGTTGTCCGTCGGGTCACCGTCAGTTCGAGCGGCCAGGGCCTCGGCAAGCGCGACCTGCAGCGAGGCATAGGCCACGGGTTCGGCCTCCCGGTTGACGGCGTCAAGCCCGGCCTCGAACGCCTCGAGCGCCTCGCGGACGTTCGACGCTCGGTCGCCGGCGGCGGAAGCCAGCAGGGCCGACCCAAGCGACAGATTCACCCTCGCGTACTCGGTGGGGAACTGTGCGCGCGGCCAGGCCGACAGCGCGTGGCGGCTGATTTCGAGTGCGCGTGCAATGCGCGGCTGCGTTGGCGCCGGGCCTTCCACGATCACGCGTGGCGCTTCGATCAGGGCGGGGGCCACAATCGACGCGGAGGACACGCGCGGCGCCAGCGCCAGCGCGGCCTCGAATTGCTCCAGGGCCGCGTCGCGGGACTCCTCACCACCGCCGGGCAGACGTCCGGCCCACAACCGGCCGAACCCAAGCCGGAGTTCCGCGTACCGGTCTGGCTGCGACTCAGCCTGGACTTCAGCCAGGGCCTGCTCAAAGGCCCGCCGCGCCCGGTCGAAGCGCGACGGGTCGAGCGAGGTCAGTTCGACCTGGGTGAGGGCGGTCTCGGCCAGGGCCGCGGAACGCAGGTCGTCGCGGTTGCCCGCCGCCGCCAGGTCCGCCGCCCGCAGGAAGGCCCGTACCGACGCGTCCAGGTGAGCGCGTCGATCACCTTCCATTTGCACGCGCTGGGTCTGGCCCAGGCCAAGCAGAAACTCGGCGTGTTCAGCCGGGTGGTCGTCAGGTGAAACGCTCTCGAGGAGCGCGTGGTAGGCGCCGACCGCCTGCGCCCGGTCGTGGGCGTCGGATGAAGCCGCCATAACCGCCGCAACGTTGGCCTGCGCCCGAGCGTGATCCAACGGCGATACGTCTGGCGAGAGCGCCTCCAGCACCGTTTCAAAGCACCAGCGGGCCGCCTCCAATTGCCCGCCGGCCCAGTTGGCCAGGCCCAGGCCGTGAAATGCCCGCGCATAAGCCTCCGGGAACTCGTCGCGGTTAAACACCACGATCGCCTTCTGATAGCTATCGATGGCCTCGGCGAGCAGATCGGGATCGCCAAGGCGCGCCCGCAGGCTTAGCGTGTCGGCCAGATCCAGATGCAGCGCGCCGAACTCAATGGGGAGTACCGAAAGGTCGAACGCGTCGGCAGCTTCGATCAGCAGGTCGGTGGCCGCGCGCAACTGCATGATGTCGCTGCCGGTGCGCAATCCACGCGCCTGCGCGACCTTGCGCCTGGCCGCCGCGAGGCCTGCCGCGTCGGGTAGGCGCGTCAAGGACTCCATATCTGGCGCCCCGGCCGGTGGGTAGGGGCCGGCTCTAATCGCCGCTCGAGGCGTCGGCCATCAGCTTGTCCAGGTTGGCCAGCGCCTGCTCGAACTCGTCCTTTATCCGGCCGCGGCTGGTATACGACTTGATCAAGCCAAGTGGGCCGCCGCCGGACCATGTGCCGGTGATTGTGATTTCCGTGTTGGCGGCGCTTGGGCGCAAGTCGATTGTCGTGCGCACATTGTGGAGCGAGCCCACCTCGCGGCCATCACGAACCTCGCGCACGATCCGCCAGGCAATGCGGCGCGAGTTATCCCAGGCCACGACGCGGTGATGAACTTCGAGACCATCGTCCATACGGGCCAGGTGCTCACGCCCGAAACCCTTGGGCGACCCGCCCGTGTGCTCGATCGAGGCCACGCCTGGCAACCACTCGGACAGTCGCTCGAAATCCGACAACACATGCCAGACGAGTTCCTGGGAACCCGAGACCACCTGGCGGGCAACGACTTTGGCCATCTGGGGATGTCCTCTCGACCTCGCGGCCACGCAGAGGCGGCCGCGGAAACTAGGTTGGACGGCCAGTGTGCGGCCTGAGGCGCGCCCGCCGCAAGGCGAGCCCACGGTGCTACGCTTAAGATCTACCTGTGCCTGCACGCCCGGCCCCCGTCGTCTAGAGGCCTAGGACACCACCCTTTCAAGGTGGAGACAGGGATTCGATTTCCCTCGGGGGTACCCGATTGCCCCGCGCCGCCTAGCAGTCACCGCTGTTGGGGATCACGCAGATGAACTTCAGCGGACCCTCGCCGGTGTTGCGGAACTGGTGCATGGCGTCCGGCGGCACGTACACGGCCTCACCCTCGGCAAATGGCTCCGAACCATCAGCCGTCTTCAGTTCGCCCGCGCCTTCCACGATGAAAACCTCATGCTCCCAGGGGTGCTGGTGATAGGGAGTCGCGCCGGCGGGAGCGACATCGAACAGCCGCATCGCGAAGTTCGGCGGCGACACCTGGCTGGCGACCAGATCGTGCTTGATAACGGTTCCGACGCCGTCAGGCGATACATCCAGGGTTGGAGCGTTTGCGGGCGTCACCACAAACGGCTTCTCAGCAGTGCGAGTCGCCACGGGGCTTCTCCCAATGTCTTGCGCGAGTTCAGCATACGACGGCGCGGCGGCTGAAACTTGGCCAGCGGCTCGCGGGTCTGCGCACCGGCGCGCCCGAGAGCCCCGGTCTATCCGGCGCAGCCACGCGCCGGTGGCGGCGGGAAGGCGGTGCGTTCACAATTGGATAAAGGTGCTATGGGCAGGGCCGATGACCTCAGCGCGACTCAGGCAAGCATTGGACCGCATCGATGCGATCAATCGTGACGACCCGCATCAGATCGAGATTCGTGGTGAAGCCCGGCCCAAGGAATTGACCCACGCCGCCATGGTGTCGGGCTGGATCAAGCGTTTGCGCCCCGAGGCGGATGACCCGCTTCGCATCGCGTCCCACGGACACCACGTGCGGCGCTGGGCCATCCCACGAGGCGAGTATCCGCCGGGGCGCCGCGGATACCTGCGCTGGCGTCAGGCGCTCCAGGAACTGCACGCCGCAACCCTTGGGGAAGTCATGTCCGAGGTTGGCTACGGCGCACCGGACATTCAGCGCGCCCAGGATCTGGTGCGAAAGAAGAATCTGCGTCGCGATCCCGACGCGCAGGCCCTGGAAGACGCCCTCTGCCTGGTCTTCCTGGAGACGCAATTCGGCGGGTTTCGAACCCGCCAGTCCGACGACCAAACCGCGAACATCCTGCGTAAGACATGGGACAAGATGTCCGATGAGGCGCGGGCGCTTGCGCTCGACCTGGAGCTGTCGGCAGACGATCGTCGGTTTCTGCTTGAGGCGCTTCGTCCCGCCGACGGTTCCTGAAGACCCTTGAAGCCGGGGCCGAAATAGCAGAATGCCCGATCGCTCCGTTATGGTGAATAGGCAGTCAGACCGGGAAACGGAGACGCAGTGGCGGGCAGTCTCGACGAAGTCCAGCGCCTCATCTTTGCCGTCGTCCATCGCGACGACGCCGAGGGTGTGACTCGGGTATTGGTCGAATCCGGCTATCGCGCGACCAGGATTGACGCCCAGGGAGGCTTCCTGCGCCGCGGGAATGCCGTATTCATGGTCGGCGTCGGGGCCGAGCAGGTTGACGATGTCATCGAGAAAATCCGCGGGGCGGCTCGGCACGCGTCCGGGCAGTCCAGGAGCGGGTCGGCGTACGGCATCGTATTCGTGGTCCGCGTGGACGCCTTCGCCCGCCTGTGAGCGCCCGGGAGGTGAGAGCCCGCCGTGTCTGATCCCGTGGCCTTCGACCGAATGGTCCTCTGCGTCGTGCAGGACGATGACGCCGGCGAATACTCCAACGCTCTGCGCGAGGCCGGGATTTCGCACACGCGCGTGGCCAGCGCCGGCGGGTTCTTGCAGGCCACCAACGCCGTCTTCATCGTGGCCCTGGAAGCCGAACGGCTGGACGAACTTAAAGAAGTCACCGCCCGCACCTGCATCACGCGCACGGAACTGGTCACGCTGCCCTGGACCGGCGAGATCGACCTCTCGCTCCCGGTTGAAGTCGAAGTGGGCGGCGCCGCCATGTTCGTGCTGAACCTGGAACACGCCGAGCGACTCTAGCGCCCGGCGTCAGATCGGCTAGTCGCCGGCCGTCGTCCACCACTGTTCGAGATCGGCCGTGCTTGCCGATCCGTCATAGGCGGCGATGCGCGTTCCAAAGGTCCAGGAGGCGCCGTCCGCGATCGTCAGCGGCTCGTACATCGTGGGGTTGAGCAGGCTGGTTCCGTAGAACCGGGCAAAGGTCGGGACCGGCGCCGAGGCCGGATGCGCCATCAGCGCGGCCCCACAGGCGTGCTCGCCGATTGCGCCGCTCACGTCAACCCAGCGAACGGGGTGTCCGTTGATCGCGTCAGCCCCCTGCCGACCTTCCGAGTCGCGCATCAAGCCGCCGTCGTCCTGATCCAGAGCATCAATCAGGCGGAGACCCGCCCACGAGTGGTTATCCACGCCCAGTTCCAGCGCGCCATGCGATGCATGCAACGTCGAGACGATGTCCAGCAAATGCGCTGTACCCGAGCGCCGCACCTCGTGCCGGCGGACCTCGGTTGCAACCACCGTGCCACGCCGGTCGCGCCACTCCAGGTCAAAGTCAACGCGTGCGCCCCCGGAATCGGCTTCCGAGGAGACTCGCACCGGCACGATCCAGCCGGCATCGACGAGGTCATGAAAGAAGTTGACGCCGTTGACCTGGGCGTGCCCGAGCCAGACGCCCTTGTGGTGCGGGAAGTTATGTGCCCCCATCTCCGTGACGGGATACCCGGCCGGGGTGTAAAGAGGATGCACGCACGGCCGCATCAGGAACAGGTCCTTGTCCGCACCACCGAGATTCAGGGCCATCACGGGGCGCCCGCTATCCAGCACCTTCAAACGGTTGAAAAAGCGCGGTTCCTGGAACTGAATTTGCATGGACAATCCTGAAAGCGGGTGGGGCCACGATGCGGACCAGGCGGGCCAACCGTCTTGACCTGTTACGGGCTCAATCGCTAGTCTGCCCTACTATCTCGCCCTTGAAGTGGCGGGCTCGGTTAACCGTAGCGACGAAGTTGCGGTTACCGCGTTTGCTGGACAGGGGCCAGTTGGGAGGGAGAGCACACAGGTAATGGTTACCAGAAGACAGATGCTTCGCATGGGCGGCACCGCCGCCCTGGGGATTTCCGGCGCGGTAGCGCTGGCGGCCTGCGGCGAGACGCAAATCGTCACCAAGGAAGTTCCCGTCGAGACGGTCGTTGTTAAAGAGGTTCCAGTCGAGAAGATCGTGACTCAGCAGGTCGAGCGAATCGTGACCCAAGAGGTCGTGAGCGTCGTCCGCGAGGAAGTTCCGGTCGAGAAGGTCGTCGAGGTTGAGAAGGTCGTCGAGAAGGTCGTGACTCAGGAAGTTGAGAAGGTCGTCGAAGTCGAGAAGGTCGTCGAGGTCGAGAAGATCGTCGAAGTCGAAGCCATGGTGCAGCGACCGCGCGCGGTCATCCGCCTGGCCAACGACCACTCGTCCGGCGCTCGCGGCGCGGCGATGAACTGGGCGCTGGAAAAGTTTGCCCAGCAGTTCCCGCATATCGCCATCAAGTTTGAGCCGCAGGACCATTTGTACATTGATTCGTTCTCGATCAACATCGCCGCCGGCGCGCAGCCCGAGCTGGCGCTGCTGGACGGCGGGTTCTTCAACACCTGGGTGCACCGCGGCGGCTTCGCCCGCATCGACGGCGCGCTGAGCAAGCATCCGGACTGGGACCCCACCAAGTGGTACTCCCCGCCGGACGAAATGACGGTCGGTCAGTTCGACGACGACCGCGCCGCGCGCCCGGCACCGCACACCACGGGCTACGGCGGGGTCGCCCAGTTTGGGATGCCCTACCAGGGCAACATCAACGGGAAGATCTACAACTTCACGCTGCTGGAGGAGTTGGGGATTCCCATGCCGGTTGAGGGCTCCTACCACCTGGAGCGTGAGGCCTGGGACCTGTTCATGCAGGCCAGCGACCCCGAGGCGGGTACCTACGGCCTGCGAATGTCCGGAAACGCTTGGATCGTCTGGGGCAGTTGGGCAAGGGCCTTGCAGAACAGCGGAAATCACATGTACCGAGCGCCCGACCAGTTGCACTGGGACATCTTCAACGATGGCGGCGACCGCGGCTTTGCATACGCGGTCAACAGCATATTGGAAGGTGTAGCTCCGCCGTTCGACCAGGTCCAGGCAGTCGCCGGCGAGTTCGGCGATCCGTTCTCGGCCGGCAAGATGGCCACCTACTGGACCGGCGGCGGCGTCGGCTCGACCATCCCGCGGATCAAGGACCGCTTCTCCTGGGGTCTTGGACCCATCGAGGAAGGCGACCGCGGAGGCGCACCGCACCACTTCACGAACCAGGGTCAGTACTGCACCGCCACGGCCGAACGGAATGGCCTGGTGGAGGAGTGCACCGAGACTCTGCTGTTCTTCGCGGGTCCGCAGGTCCAGGGCCGCATCGCCATCGACCGCGGCTCCCTGCCAATGCTCAAGACGGTGGTCGAGTCCGACGAGTTCAAGGCCGGGCCGCCCGATAACCACGGGTACTACAAGACCTGGATGGACAAGACGGACCACCACCACTGGCAGAACGGCCACCCGAACTGGTGGGAGTGGTACGAGTCCTTCCGTGCGGCCGACCCGCCCTTCATCGGCGATATGTCGATCGAAGAGGGGATGCAGCACATCATCAACACCTCCGACCGTGTTCTCGAAAACACCAAGGAGGAGTACGACTCCTGGAAGGCCTGGATCGACGCGCTGCCGCCGTCGGCCTAAGCCTCAGACACTCGTCCGATTTAGAGGGCGAGAACCCGTCGGCCCGGCATACGCCGGGCCGACGGGTCGTTTAAGACCCTGACCGGCGACCCACAGGACCACGGTCTGTCATAACGCTGCGATAGGCTCCGCTTGCTGACGCCGCCCGCGGCGCGTTGGGCCGGCTGCTAGCCGCTGCGTCCAGGACGACTATTGGGGAGCGAACCGGCATGAGCTTCAAAGTCGGGATCATCGGGCATACCGGGCATGGCAATTACGGCCACTACCTCGACATGGCCTTTGTCGGGGTGGAAGGCGCGGAGATCGCGGCGCTGGCCGATCCGGACGACGAGGGCCGGGCCGAAGCGGCCGAAAAAACCGGCGCGCGCACGGCCTACGCGGACTACCGCGAGATGCTGGACGTTGAGAAGCCGGACATTGCCGTGGTGGCCTCGCGCGAGGTCGGCGATCACCGCGACCTGGTCATCGACGCCGCGCAGGCGGGCGCGAATGTCTACCTGGAAAAGCCGGTGGCCACCGCGCCCGAGGACGTGGACGCCATGCAGGCGGCCTGCGACGAGTCGTCCGTCATCTGCGTGGTCGCGCATCCGTGGCGCGGCCATCCGCCGATTCAGCGGGTGGCGATTCCCCTGGTCAACTCAGGACGAATCGGCGAGCCGCGCCTGGTTCGCGTCTTTGGCAAGGACGGCGAACACGGCGGGGACGAGATGTTCCTGGACCTGTATCCCCACTTCTTCGATTTCCTGTGGCAACTCTTCGGCGTCCCGCTGTGGTGCAGTGCCCACCTGACCCAGGACGGCCGCACCTGCGAGCAATCCGACCTCAGGCCCGGCTGGGAAGGCATGGGCCTCGTGGCCGGCAACGGCCTCAAGGCCTACTACTGCTTTGAGGGCGGCGTGGCGGCCGATTTCGAGTCGTACCAGGGCGACGGCGCTTCGGACCCCTATCGCGTCGATATCTACGGCACGGAGGGCACGATCTCGTTGCCGGGGCCAATGGGACGCGGTCCTGACATTTACCTGCATCCGAGGGCCAATCCTGAATTGATCGACGACGATGGCTGGAAGGTCGTCCCTGCTGAGCCGCCGCCGGACCGCCACAAGTGGCTGCGGGCGCACAGGCGCATGGCCCGCTCGATGATGGACATGCTGGAAGGCAAGCAGCCGGAGTGGGACCTGGTGCAGCTGCCCAACGCCAGGCTCTACCTGGAGATGGCCTTGCTGGCGCACGCCTCGCACATGCAGGGCGCGCGAGTGGGACTGCCGCTGCCGGACGGGAAGAATCCGTTCGACCACTGGACGGCGTAAGCGCGGCGTCCCGCTAGCTATCGGAAGCCCGCGAGTTCAGGCACGCTGGTACTGGAGTCTGGTCATCGTCGTAGGACTGCCGAGCGTTCCGCGATGATGCCGCTTGATCCGGTCGGCGGCCTGCGCGGCAACCGCTTGGCGCGCTGATCTCTCGCAGGGGGTGGAGACATGACACCGAGCGAACTCCCGGCCTTTCGAATTGGGGTGGTTGGATGCGGCGGGATCAGTTCCCGCCATGGTCGCGCCGGCCTGGAATCCGGGAAGATCCAGCTCGTCGCCTGCTGCGACATTCGCGAATCCGTGGCCCGCGAATGGGCCGAGACCTACGACTGCGAGGCCTGGTACACCGACTACGAAACGATGATCCGGGACCAGGACCTGGACGGCGTGGTCCTGGCCACCTGGCCCAACCAGCACCGGGAACAGGTCGAGCGCTGCCTCAACGCGGGCGCCCGCAACATCCTCAGCGAGAAGTCGCTGACCGGAAACGGTCAGGAGGCGCTTGAGCTCGCGCAACTCGTCGAGTCGGCCGGCGCGTACCTGATGGAAGGCTTCATGTACCGCCACCACCCGTTTGTAGCCGAGTTGGAGCGCCAGGTGGCAGCGGGAACCATTGGCGAGATCGACTCCGTCAGTTCCAAGTTCAGCACCTTCGATTTCGAAGAGGAGAGCCCCGACGATCCGAATCGCAACTGGCGCCGCGACCCCCAGCGCCTGGGCGGCTCGCCCTGGGACATCACCTGCTACGCCATCAACGCCGTCAACCACTTCGCCTCGATGGGGGCGGGCGGTCGCGGCACCGGCAAAGGCTCTAACCCCGATGGAGCGCTCGCTTCCGACGCGAGCAGCCTGGTCGCCGCCCGGCCGACCCGTGTCTGGTCCGTCGGCAGCATCAGCGAGGTCTACGGCACCCTGAATCGCCAGTTCGGCCTGATCGAGTACGACAGCGGCTGCGTGGGCTTCGTGGAAGGCAGCCGGCAGGCGCATCTGAGCGAAGAACTTCACATCGCCGGCAGCGAGGGACGTCTCTCCATCCGCCGGGCTTGGCGGCCCCAGGCCGAGCCGGTAATCGAGCACCAATACGGCAACGACGAGTACCGGGAGATTCCGATTCCGAGCGTCGAGATGTACCGGCTGCAGATGGAGAACTTCGCGGATGTCGCCCAGGGCGTGGCCGAGCCGGTGATGCCCCTGATCCAGACCGTGGTGAACATGTACACGATCGAAGCAACGGTCACCAGCCAGCTCGAGGGGCGGCTGGTTGACCTCGAACTCCCGGCCAGCCTCTTCGACCACGAGGCATAGCCGATCCACCGAGCGAGGCTCAACCGGTCGCGGCGATTGGCCGCCGCTAGTGCCTGGGTGCCAATATGACGCGCCCATGAGCGCCCACATCACAACCGAACGCGAAGCCGCCGACCTATTGAGCCGGCTGGTCGCCACACCCAGCGTTACGCCGGAAGTCGAAGGCGGCACCGGCGAAGCCGCAATGGCCGGCCTCGTGGAGGAATTCGCCCGCTCCATCGGCGCGCAGGTCACCCGCCAGGAGGTCTTTCCGGACCGCGAGAACGTGATCTGCACCATCGCCGCCGATGCGCCCGGGCCGCACCTGATGCTGGAAGCGCACATGGACACCGTGGCGCTGGGTCCGATGACCAACGGCCACGAGCCGTTCATGGACGACCAGGGCCGGCTGCACGGCCGGGGCTCCTGCGACACCAAGGGCTCGCTGGCGGCCATGCTGCTGGCGCTCAAGTGGTCCGCCGGCGTCGCCGATCCGGCCGGTCCGCTCACCGTCGCCGCGGCCGTCGACGAGGAAACCGGCAGCGCCGGCGCCAAGGCGCTGCCGCACTCGGGAGTCAAGGTGGACGGCGCGATCGTCGGCGAACCGACGAGCCTGGAGGTGGTTCGTTCGCACCGCGGCGGCCGCTACTGGCCCCTTATCACCCATGGCACCGCGGCCCACAGTTCCACGCCCGAGCTTGGCGATAACGCCATCCTTCGAATGGTCGACGTCCTGCATGTCCTTCGCGAGGAATACGGCCGCCGGCTGGCCGGACGCACGCACCCGCTGGTGGGAAACTCGTCGTTCTCCGTCGGCATCATCAAGGCTGGGACCTCCTTCAACATGGTTCCCGACCGCTGCGAGGCCATCATCGAGCGGCGGCAGATCCCCGGTGAATCGGTCGACGACGTGGAAGCGGAACTCGAGGAGGTCCTGGAGGTCGCGCGCCGCCGCCATCCCGACCTGAGCGTAGAGGTGCAGGCGCCGTTTGTGTTCGGGGACGTGCTGGACACTCCGGCTGACGCACCGATCGTGCGAGTTCTACAGGATGCCGTCACGGACGTGTGCGGCTCGGCCAACGTGATCGGCGTGTCCTACGGATCGGACGCCGCCACGCTGGCCGCCGCCGGCATCCCCAGCGTTTTGTGCGGGCCGGGGGACATTGCCTACGCGCACAGCGCCGATGAGTTCGTGCCCATGGCGGAAGTCGTGCAGGCGGCCGAGATTTACGCACGGGCCTGGGAGCGCTTCGCCGCCGCCTGATGCCGTCAGCCGCCCCCGCGCGTCCGAACATCGTGCTGGTCATCACCGACCAGCAGCGTTACGACACGATCGCCGCGCTCGGGCACCAGCACGTCGACACACCGAATCTCGACCGCCTGGTCCGCGAGGGCGTCAGCTTCGACGAGTGCCACGTAACCGCCGCCTCCTGCGTGCCCGCCCGCGCCAGCCTCTTCAACGGGCTCTACCCGCACACCACCGGCGTTCTGCGCAACGGCTGCGAGTGGCGGCGCTCCTGGGTCGAGCAACTGTCAGGCTGGGGCTACCACTGCGTCAACGTCGGCAAGATGCACACCATCCCCTTCGAGACGCCGCTGGGCTTCCACGAGCGCTACGTCGTCGAGAACAAGGACCGCTTTCTCGAGGGCCGCTACTACTTCGACGAGTGGGACAAGGCCCTGGCCGCCCGCGGCCTCGTCAAGCAGCAGCGCGAGCTATACCGCCAGCGGCCCGACTACCGCGAGGCGATGGGCGCCTTCACCTGGGACCTGCCCGCCGACATGCACAGCGACAACTTCGTCGGCGGCCTGGCGCGCTGGTGGCTGGATACCTATCCCACCACCCAGCCGCTGTTCCTGGAAGTCGGCTTCCCCGGCCCGCACCCGCCCTACGACCCGACCCCCGAGGCGCTGGCCCCTTACCTGGACCGTGACCTGCCCATCCGGCCGGTCTCACAGGCGGACCTGGACGGCCAGCCGGACGCGCTTCGGGTCATGCGCGAGCACAACAGCGAGGTCGACCACGACTCGGTGATGCATATCGTCGATCCACCGCTGGAGTCGCGCCGGCGGCAGCGGGCGCACTATCTGGCCAACGTGACGATGATCGACACGCAGATGGGCGAGCTCATGGATGCCTTGGAGCGCAACGGCTACACCGACGACTGCGTGGTCATCTTCACCTCGGACCACGGCGACTGCCTGGGTGACCACGGCCACATTCAAAAGTGGACCATGTACGACGCGATCACCCGCGTGCCCTGCATCGTCTGGGCGCCAAACCGGTTTACGGGCGGCCGTCGAATCGACGACCTGGTCCAGTGGTTCGACCTCGGCCCCACCATCCTGGAACTCGCCGGCTGCCAGCCCGACCCGTCCACGGAAGCCCACTCACTCCTGCCCGCACTCGAAGGCGGCAGCCCGCCGCACCGCGAGTACGTTTTCACCGAGCAGGGCCGCGACGACGGCAACGGCCTCCACGTGGACCTGGTCACCGCCGTGCGTAGCCGAACCTGGAAGCTGGTCCACTTCCTGGGAGAGGACGAGGGTCAACTCTTTGACTTACGAAGCGACCCGCACGAAGAACGCAACCTGTGGAACGACCCCGGCTCGGCACCGGTTCGCCGTGAACTACTGGAAGTCTTGCGCGATTGGCGGATGAACAGCGGGATCGTCACCGCGAACTGGGCAGCAGGTGCGCGCTAGCTGTCAAACAAACCGAGAGGGGCGCCGGGAGTTATCCCGGCGCCCCTCTCGAAACCTCAGTCTTACCTAGTCTTTACCTTAGCCAGACAAACCTTTTCTCACCTGAAGCGAGGGTACGCGGCAGGCATTGCCTGGTCAATCCTCTCGCAGCGACAGCTCATGTCCGCTTACTGAAATCGCTCGCGTTGGTCGATGGCCTGTAGCAGGTCGGTGAACAGCGCGAGCCCCTCACGCGCAAGCTGCACGACTTGGCCAAAGCGCTCGGGAAAGGCCATCTCGGCAAGGCGCGCCTTGATCTGGTCCACGAGTTCCTGGTCCTCTGGTCCCAGGAACTCGGAAAGATCGTCAATGTCGTCCGCAAGGTGGGTGGCTGTGTTTAGGGTCTGGGCGTGAATCCGCCGCAGCGCACGGTGTCTGTAGTGATCGACTCTCAGTTGCACGGCCCCAAGTCGAAACGACCTTCCGCCGTATCCGTCTTCCAGCATGTAAAGCTCGAACTCAGCCAACACTTGCTGGAAATGAATTAGTGTCCGACGGGCCGCGAACCACGCGGCCCGAAAACGGTCACGTTGCGCTCGCTCCTGGAACTGGCGCGCTCGCCGGGTCTCAAGGAACGCGGCGCCGCCCGCCACCACGCCCATGATTCCAAGTGCGATCGCAAAGGGATCGGGGTCAATTAGCTCACCGTCATCGGCAACGGCGGCTATCGGTTCATGACGCATAACGTGGGCGGGTCCTCGGAACTCAGGTGCCTCGCACGTTACGTGGCCCGACGCCGTTAGACGGTAGGAATGGCTACGAATAGGCTCAGGGAACCCTGAGCCAGCAGGTTCACCGATGTCCACGTCCGATCTGCCCATCACCATCCGTGGCTTTGAAGCACGCGACCAGGCCCGCATCCGCGAGTTGACCCTGGAAGGCTTCGACGGCGTCAGCATCGACCAGAACGCTGACCGCCTGCTGGGCCTGGACTCCGAGCCGCTCTGGAAGACGCGTAAGTGGGCGGGCGTGAAGGCCGAGTTAGAAGCCTCGCCATCCGACCATTTCGTGGCCGTGCTGGACGGCGAGGTCATCGGTTACATCACCACCAATCCGCAGCCCGCCGCCGGCATCGGCCAGATTCCCAACATGGCCGTGGACGCCCGCTACCGGCGGCGCGGCGTGGCCTCGCGCCTCATCAAGCACGCCCTCGGCCATCTACGCGCCCGAGGCATGCGCGTCGCCAAGATCGAAACGCTCGTGCAGAACGCCCAGGGGCAGACGCTCTACCCGAGCTTCGGCTTCCAGGAAGTCGCCCGACAGATCCACTACGTGCGCCGCCTGGACGACGCCTGAGCCGGCTCTGGCCCGCTAGCGCCAGTCGAAGAGACAGCCCACCAGCGACGGCTCGAAGTCGAACAGCAGGTCGTAGATCGACTCGAACTCGCTGCCCTTCACCCGGTGCGTGATCAGCGGGTCCAGGGTGATCCGGCCGGCCACGGCCAGCCGTGTCGCCACCGCCACGTCGCGGCGCGCCGACCACAGAACCGGCAACGCGTTCAGTACCGGGTTGTCCTCGGCGTCGGGCTGACGGATCGAGTCGTGGGCGCCAATGATCGTCAGCCCTTTCTTGTGCACGTCGCGGTAAAAGTTGACGCTCTCGGTCGACCCGCGCGTGCTTCCCAGCAACACCACGCGCGCGTAGTGACCGGCCATGATGAACGCGTCGTTGATCGGCGCCGGGAAGCCGGTCGACTCGATCACCACCTGCGGGCCGCCGGTGTGACCCTCGGCCAGCGCGGCGCGTTCCTCCTCCGAGGTCGGGTCCATGCTCTCGAGCCACGGCACGGCTTCCGCCATGGCGCGCCGCGAGGGATCCAGGTCGGCCACCAGCACCCGTCCGGCCCCCGCCACGTAGGCGAACTGCGCGGCCAGTTGCCCGATCAGCCCGCCGCCGATGACCAGCACCGTCTCGCCCATCTCGACCCGCGCCTTGCGCACCGCCTGCATGCTGATCCGCAGCATGGTGTGAAAGGCCGCTTCCTGGTCGGGCACGTCGTCGTCAACCAGGAATACGTCGCGCATGGGGGCCAGGTCCGCCGTGGCGTGCCGGCCCCGTGTCAGCACCCGCGTGCCCGGCGCCAGGTCCACACCCGCGCCCGCCGCCACAACCTCGCCCACCGCGCTGTAACCCACGTTGCGCGGCCATACCTGGGAGGGCGTGTTCGGCAGCGCCAGCAGCGAAGCCCGCTCGGTGCCCGGCGACATGGCCGTGACGTGGTGGCGCACCAGGACTTCCCCGGGGCCCGGATCGCCAAGCTCAATCGTCTCCATCTGAATCGTCTCGACCGAGTGACTGACCAGGACTTGCGCTTGCATGCGACCGGCCGCCTTGGGTTGCCATCCGAGCATTGGCAGCCTGCCACAGCCGCCCGTTGCGCGTACGATGCAGGCTCCCGGCGCGTACCTGGAGCATTCATGCAAATCACCAAAGTCGAACCGCTGTTCCTGGACCAATACCTGCTGGTGCAGGTGCACACCGACAACGGGCTGGTGGGCCTGGGCGAGTCCGGCTCCTGGGGTTTCCTGGAAGCCTCCGCCGCCGCCATCGAAAAGATGGGCCGCTACCTGGTGGGCGAGGACCCGCTGCGGATCGAGCACCACTGGCAGTACATGTACCGCTGGAGCCACTTCCGCGGCGCCGCCGTCATGGGGGCGCTCAGCGCCATCGACATCGCGCTCTGGGACATCGCCGGCAAGTACTTCGAAGTCCCCGTCTACCAGCTTCTCGGCGGGCACGTACGCGACCGTTGCCGCGTCTACTACCACGTTCTCGGCGACACCCGCGAAGCCCTGGTGCAGGGCGTGGCCGACGCGCGTAAAGAGGGCTACACCGCCGTCGGCCACCTCTCGCCCTTCCTGGACGAAGAACGCGACGTGACCTATTTCAAGACTCACGTGGACAAGATCGAAGACGCCACCGAAGCCGTCCGGCTCTACCGCGAAGCCGCCGGCAACGAGGTGGACCTCTGCGTCGAAATCCACCGCCGCATGACCCCCACCGAGGCCGTCCAGCTGGGTCGCGCCATCGAGAAGTACACCCCCTACTTCTTCGAGGACCCGGTCACCCCCGACAACCTGGACGAGATGGCCTACGTGGCCTCCAAGATCAACATCCCCATCGCCACCGGCGAGCGCTTCAGCTCCCTCTGGGAGTTCGACATGTGCCTGCGCCGCGACGCCGTGCAGTACGTGCGCCCCGACGTGTGCATGGTCGGCGGCATCACGGGCAGCAAGAAGGTCGCCGCCCTGGCCGAGGCGCGCCACGTGGGCGTGGTCCCGCACAACCCGCTCAGCCCCGTCAGCACCGCCGCCTGCCTGCAGGTGGCCGCCGCGGTTCCCAACTTCGCCCTGCAGGAACTACCCCTCGGCGAGACCGTGCCCCCCAAGAGCGTCATGGTCGACGGCATCCACCCGCACGACGGCGAGGGCTACATCCGCCTCACCGACCGCCCCGGCATCGGCGTCACCCTCAAACCCGACGCCGCCCAAAACGCCCCCTACAAACCCCGCGAAATCCACACCCGGCTAGGGGCCGACGGGGCGGTGGTGGATCAGTAGGTTGGCGGCCGCTTAACCCGCCTGCTCCTCCAGCTCCGCCACCCGCTCCAGGGCTTCGGCCCAGATATCGCCTGGGATCGCTGAGGTGGCTTCGCGGACGTTGGTCTCCATCTCGTAGGCCGAGGCCGCGCCGGTCAGGACCACGTCGATGTCCTCGTTGGCCAGCACGAAGCGCATGTTCAGGTGACGCAGGTCCACCTGGCGCTCGCGGCACCAGGCGTACCAATCGCGGGCGCGCTGGATGTCCTCGGGCGGGTACAGGTCGGTCAGGTTGGGCCTAACCTTCAGGGCGATCATCGGGTCGCCGTGCGCCAGCAGGCCTTGCAGCTGCGGCGAGCCCAGGATCACGCCCACGCCGTTGGCCTTGGCGTGGCGGATCAGCGGCGCGGCCGTCTGGCGCACCAGGCTGTAGTCGGCATAGGTCAGGATCGCGTCCACCCGCCCGGCGTCGATGGCCTGCCGGTGGAAGTCCAGGTCTCGTACGCCCAGCCCGATAGCTTCCAGGCGGCCCTCGTCCCGCAGGGCCTCCAGCGTGTCGAACCCGTCGCCCGGCGCCATCACCGGCTCCATCGCCGGCGGGTCGTGGATCAGCACCAGGTCCAGCTTCTCGCGACCCAGCAGCCGTGAACTGTCGTCCAGCGACCAGCGCAGGTCCTCGGCCGTATAGCTGAACTGCCGGCTGGGATGGGAGCCGACCTTGGTGGAGATCAGCAGCTCCGGCAGGTCCATGCCCTCCATGGCCTTCCCCAGGTTCTCCTGGCTGTTGCCGTAGAGCGGCGAGGTATCCAGGCAGCGCACCCCCAGGTCGTACAGGCGCTGCAGCGTGGCGCGCACTTCGGGCACGGTGATGAGGTGCACCATCCCGCCCATGTGCGCCGCGCCCAGGGCCAGGCGGGTCGGGTACAGGTTGGTTCGGCCCAGGCGGCGTCGTTCCAGCGCGCTCATCGGCTTACACCCAGCCGTGCTGGATCTGCACGGGCTCGCCCGCGGCCTGCGAGGACCACTCCTCGCCCGACTCCAGCACGACCTCGCTGCGGGTGAGTTCCGAGGTCTCCGCCGCCAGCAGGATCTCCTGGATATGACGACCGTATTCACCGGGAACCGGGCTCTCGATGTCCTGCTCGATGGCCTCGGCAAACCGTCCCCACTCCAGCCGCATGTTCTGCGGCCAGTAGTCGTAGTCCACTTCGTCCCAGCTGTCGCCCTTCCCGATCCAGAGGCCGCGGCCGGAGGCGCTGTGCGCAAACTTCAGGCTGCCGTTGGCGCAGATCACGTGCGTCTCGTGGTTCGGTCCACCATCGGCATAGCCCACGGACACAACCACTCCGGCCAGCCCGTTCTTGTAGCGGATAAAGGCCGTAGCCGAGTCGTCGCCCGCCTGGTAGTGCGCCCGAGTGCCGATCGAGGCCGACACCGACGCCGCCTGCGAGCCCATGAACCACGTCACCCGGTCCACCACGTGCACCCCGTTGCTCAGCCACATGCCCCCGCCGTGATAGCGGCTGCGGTACTGCGGCCGCCGGCTGGCGTGGTTCCAATTCTTGGACATGTAGCTCACGATGGTGATCAGGGGGCCCAGCTCGCCCGAGTCCAGGATCTCCTTCGCCTTGATGTTCACCGGCAGAAAGTGGTTGGTCAGGCCCACCATCAGCTTCACGCCGTTGGCGCGGGCGGCGGCGATCATCTCGTCGCACTGTTCCAGCGTCAGCGCCATCGGCTTCTCCACCAGCACGTGCTTGCCGGCGTTCAGCGCGTCCACGCTCAGGCGGTGATGCAACTGGTGACCCAGCACCACGCCCACCGCGTCAATGTCGGGGTCTTCCAGGAGTTCTGTGTGCGACGCATAACCCGTGGCGACGTCGTAGGTGTCCATGTACTCCGCGCGCGTGGCCTCGATCAGGTCGGCGCAGGCCACGATCTCCACGTCGTCCAACTCCGCGATGCCCTGGGCGTGGGAACGGGCGATACCGCCCAGGCCGATCATTCCAACTCGCAACATCGTGGTGGATCCTCGATCGAGCAACTGTGCGGACCGTGCCAGCCACGCGCATGGGCGTCAATTCCGGGCGCCGGAGATCCTGCCGGAGCCTCGGCGAGAGTCCCAAGACGAACGGCCCGCCACGACCCAGGCTATCCTTGAACTGCGCGTCAAGCGGCCCAGCCGTGCCAAGGGTGGGACGCGCTTGGTACCGCTGCGGCAGCGATTCGGACATAGGGTCCAGCCGCCGAGTTGCCGGGGAACCGACCGGCATGCGAAGGAATCAGGGACGTGGTAGCAAACGCGCACCGCGAATCGCGCGACCCTTTGAGCGACGAGCTGAAGCTGATGACGGATGACGTGCGGGCCGAGATGAACCGGCTGCGCGACACCTTCGAGACCCACGGCGTGACCAAGGCGGATCTCCACGCGATGGAAACACGCCTGGTCAAGTGGATGCTTGGGCTCATGCTCAGTTCGCTGAGTGCCGCGGTCATCATTTCCGTCGCCCTCGGCCGGCTGTCGACCTGAGGCCCGGCTGACCACGGCGGCAGAGCGTGTGGGGCCAACGGGCCATGGTCGTCGCTCACTCGTACATGTCGGCCGACGCCTGCTGCGGTCTCCAGTCAGGGCTGCCCTTGGCTCGGGGTATTATTGGCGGCTGGCCGCTGGACTTGAGCCGTGATTTCCAGGCGTCACGTCATTCGCCTTGCGCCCGCCGCACTCGCGGCCCTGACTGCCGGAGCGCTTGCCGCGTGCAGCGGCTCCCAGAGCGATGCTCCCGGGCAGTTCAACTTTCCCAGGGTCCGCGACGGGCATCAGTACTACATCTCCGAAGAGGAGCGCGCGAAGCTGCAAGAGCAGGCCGCCGGTGGCTACACTCCCACCCCCAAGACCGGTAGCTAACGAGCCGAAATCAGACCAGTGAAGTCACGTCGAACCGTCCTGAAACTCGCCCCTGTCGCCCTGCTCGGGCTGACAGCCCTGGGCGCCTGCGGCAGCCGCGTCGACGCCCCGGGCGGCTACGCCTTCCCCAAGCAGCGCCCCAGCAGCGATGACTACATGAGCCCGGAAGAGCGCGAAAAGCTCCGCCAGCAGGCCCTCGCCGAGAGGGCCGAACGCGAGAACACCCAACAGGCAACCCCCGCCAGCGGCGGCTAGCCTCGTAAGCTTGCTCACGCCGAGCAAAGCGACGACTTCTCTGTTCTGAGGTCTGCACATGGGTGTCCTTGATCAATTCAGCCTGGCCGGTCGAACCGCCCTGGTTACCGGCGGCGGAACCGGCATCGGCAAGGCGCTGGCAATTGGGTACGCCGAGGCCGGCGCCGATGTGGTCGTTTGCGGACGGACCCAGGCGACGCTGGACGACACCGCTGCCGCAATTGAAGCCACCGGCCAACGCGCCCTGGCACTCACCGCCGACGTTACGAAGGCCGATGAAGTCAACGGCCTGATCGACAAGATCGTGGACACCTGGGGCCGCCTGGATATCGCCTGCAACAACGCCGGCGTCAACAACTGGGTGGACGCGGCGGAGATGTCGGAAGAGGACTGGGACTGGATTTACGACACCAACGTCAAGGGCGCGTTTCTCTGCTCGCAGGCCGAGGCCCGCGTGATGATCGCCGCCGGCCAGGGCTCGATCATCAACCTGGCGTCCATTTCCGCCCGGATCACCAACCGCCCACAGCCCCAGTCGCACTACAACTCCTCCAAGGCCGCGCTGGTGCAGCTCAGCAAGTCCATGGCCGCCGAGTGGGCGGCGCACGGGGTCCGGGTCAATTCGCTGAGCCCCGGCTACACCCGCACCGAGATGGCCGACGCCCCCCGCACCCGCGAGGCCCAGCCGATCTGGAAGCGCGACACCCCGCTGGGTCGCATGGCCGAGGTCGAGGAACTGCAGGGCGCCGCCGTCTTCCTGGCCTCCGACGCCTCCTCCTACGTCACCGGCCACGACCTGATCGTCGACGGCGGCTTCACGGTCTGGTAGATCCGCCGTTGCGGCGTCAGGCTCGGCGCAGGGCCTGGCCTCGTCGGTAGGTCGCCACACGCCAGAGCCACTCGGCCGGACCGAAGCGGAACCGTTGCATCCAGGCCTTCGACCACCACAGTTGCAGCGTCCACACGGCCAGGACGAACAGCAGCAGGCCCGCGCGGTTCACGGGGGCGGCGTCCAGGATTAGCGTGAGGACCAGCACGCCCAGCACGGTTTGCGTCAGGTAGTTGGTCAGGGCCATGCGGCCGACGGCTCGGAAGCGCTGTGTGAGGGCGCTGTCCAGGCCCCGGTTCCAGAGGATGATCAGGCTCATGTAACCCAGTGAAGCCGGAATCGTGCCGAGGGTATTGGGGACCTGGCCGATGAACGCCACGTCTCGGGAATAGTCGCCCAGCGCCGTGATCAGGGCGCCGAGCGCGGCGAGGGGCAGGCCGATGCCTATTCCAATGCCGGCCGTGAGCCGGTACGTCCTGGCCGACCAGGCGCCCTGCATGAAGCCCAGGCGGTAGAGCCCGGCGCCCATCAGGATCAGGCCCAGGCCGCGCAGGAAATAGCCGAGGACTGTGAGCCCCAGCACGGCGCCGTTGAGTCCGGCGAAGTCGGCCTCGTCTCCCCGGGAAGGAGCCCACAGGCCGCTGAGCGGCACGTCGGTTGCGTTCGTGACGGCCTGATTCACGAGGAGAACGGGAACGGAAAGCAGGAAGACGCACGCGCCGACCCCGATCAGCCACGGACCCGGGAGCTTTCGCAAGGCGATGAGGAACAGGGCCGACACGGCATAGACGATCAGCACGTCGCCGTCCCACAGCAGGCTGTGCAGGATGCCGATGCCCAGCAGCAACCCATTCCGCCAGAGATTCAGCAGCACGGGACGACCGCCCCTGGCCTCGGCCCGCTCGATGAACAGCAGGATCCCGGCGCCGAAAAGCAGCGAGAAGATCCCCATGAACTTCTGGTCGACCAGGATCTCGCCGCCAATGCCCACCACCCAGTCCAACCAGGACTCCGAACCGCCCGCCCTGAGGTTGAGGTAGGGCGTGCGTCCGAACTTGAAGTGCACCACGTTCATCAGCAGGATCCCCAGCACGGCCACCCCGCGCACCAGGTCCAGGCTGGTGATGCGCGCAGATTCGGCGACAGGCGCGGCAATTGCATCCCGTTTCACAGTCTGAAAAGCCTCTCCCTCGCTAGAGACCTACGCACAACGGTCCCTCGTCCTCGACGGTGCGCCATTCTTCACCCTCTCCAGGCGACCGTTGCAAAACAGTCCCGCGTCCTTAGAGGTGCGGTCGCTCTTGCTCCCTCGCCCCGTGGGAGAGGGTTGGACCCTGCCCCGGACGCGATCCGGGGGTGAGAGTCTTCCGCGCAACCGCCCCTGGGTTGCGCAAGGGTCTCTCTCCAAGGAGACCTTTGCGAATTGCCCCTCGCCGTCGAAGGCGCGGCGGCTCCTGCTCCCTCTCCTGGGGGCTGCCAATTGTGTGGGGCGTCAAGTTTTTCAGGGTCGCGCTGCTCCTTACCCTCTCCTAGGGGAGAGGCAGATTCGGGCGTCTTCGGCCGAAATCGGTGAGGGGTCCTCCGGTCGAGGTCTCACACCCACCCCGTTCGTGGTGAGCCGGTCTGGAGTCCCCGGAAAGCCTGCCCTGAGCTTGTCGAAGGGACCGTGTCGAACCACACACCTCGGATGAAGCACCCGACCCCAACCCATCCTCACCCTTCTGCCGCCGCCCACGCCTTGCCTCAGCGTGATCGCTCCGCCGGTCGACCACCCCCAATACACTAGTTCCCATGTCCAAACCTGACCTTCCCTTCGAGGAGACCCCGAAGCGCCTCATCAACTTGGCGAGGGCTTTTCGAAGGCGCCGAACAAGCGCCGAAGGTGTGCTCTGGGGACTGGTGCGCAGTCGCCGCATGGGCGTTAAATTCCGACGCCAGCACCCCATCGAGCCCTTCGTCCTCGACTTCTATTGCCATGAACTGCGCCTGGCCGTTGAGCTAGACGGCAGCCAGCACACCGCTCCGGCTCAACGCATCGGTGACGACCGCCGCACGGCCGCCCTGGCAGCTCGAGGAATCCAGGTGCTGCGCTTCTCGAACCTCGAAATCCTTCAGGAAACACAAGCCGTCGCCGAGACCCTCTGGCAAGCCTGCCAGCAGCGCCTCACAACGACTGACCGAAGACCACGGCAAGGCAGCCGCGGCTCTTCGCCCTGTCCAGGTGGAGAGACAGAGCCTGGCCCCAGCCTGCCGAGGGTTTCCGCCGTCCGCCACGGGAATCCGTGAGCGGTCTTCCGGGCAATCGCTACCCGAGGTCTTCCGATCCTCAGAGGCGCGTCCGTTCTTCACCCTCTCCAAGGGGAGAGGCAGAACCTGCCCTGAGCTTGTCGAAGGATTCCGCCGTCTTCGGCGGAAATCGGTGAGGGGTCTGCCGCGCACCCAACCCTCGAGCGATCTGGGTCCGTTGACGAGGCAGGTCGGCTCTTCACCCTCTCCGAGGGGAGAGGCAGGTTCGGCCGGCCCCGGCCGAAACCGGTGAGGGGTCTGCCGCGCACCCAAGCCTTGAGCGATCAAGGTTCGTTGGCGAGGCAGGTCGGCTCTTCACCCTCTCCGAGGGGAGAGGCAGATTCGGGCGTCTTCGGCCGAAATCGGTGAGGGGTCTGCCGCGCAACCAACCCTCGAGCGATCTAGGTCCGTTGACGAGACGATTCGGCTCTTCACCCTCTCCAAGGGGAGAGGCAGAACCTGTCCTGAGCTTGCCGAAGGATTCCGCCGTCTTCGGCCGAAACCGGTGAGCAACTGTGTTCGGCGTCAACCTGCTTGAGGAGTCGCCGATCTTCACCCTCTCCGAGGGGAGAGGCAGATTCGGGCGTCTTCGGCCGAAATCGGTGAGGGGTCTGCCGCGCACCCAACTTCGGGTTACTCAAGAGTCTCCGCGGGGATTAACGATGGGAGTCGCGATCCTCGATGACAGGCACGGCTGACGAGCCGGGGCTTATTGCCTTCCACCCAGCGGCACATCCCGACCTTCGTCCAGATCCAGCCGGTCGAACTGGCGGGAGAGGTCGGTGCGGTGGGACTGGCCGATGTCGGCCAGGAACTGGCGGTAGCGCTCGCGCGCGGTGTCGTCCTGCGGGGTGATGGTCATCATGCGGCGGTTGAAGGCCATGATCTCGGTGGCGGAGCGCGGACGCATCCGCGCCTTGATCCAGGCCCAGACCGCCTCGTCGCTGTCGCGCGCGGCCACGGCGTCCACGAAGTCCTGCGGCTCGACCCCCAGGAACTCCAGCAGCATCCCGGAAAAGAAGGTGCGCGAAATGTAGTCCCCCAGCTTCCCGGCAATCTCCGCCCGAACCTTGTCGATTGCCCGCGGCAAAAACACGATCCCCTGCATCGACTCGTACGGACTGCGCGGTATCCCGTTTACCAGATCCATTGTGTACCTCTCTCCAACGGCGACCTTTGAATAATGCGCCCTGAGCAGCGCCAAGGGGCGGTGGCCGCCCCTCGACAGAGTAGCGAGGGGTGAGGCCGCATGGGACGGCGTCCCCAAGTCCGGCACCCGACGCACCGTGCTGTCGGTCGCGGAGACGACGAATCACCCGCTCTACGGCGTCATCACCATATGCAAGTTGCGGCGACTGGATCACGGGCGGCTCCGATTTCAAAACCAGGGCTCCAAGACCTCCAACTCATCGGCACCCTCGACGTTCGCCGCTAATCCACCCTCTCCGGCAACACCGAACAGGTCGATCTCTGATATCCACACCGATCTCGAAGCTGCAATTAGACACTGTCTGTCAACCGTCCAGGATGTCGCCTCCCGCACGCGAACCTCTCTCCACCTCGAGGTTCGTCACGCATTGCAAATTCATCCACGAAGTGAGACTGACGGTTCCACGCGATTACGACGATGCTAAAGAGTATTAGCGCCCTAGCCCCGATCCGACATCAACTACATCGTCACAGCGCCCTACAGTGAACGAAGGTGCATGTCGCATGAGCAGAGCTACACTGCCATGCTCCGCGAAGCTACAATTGGCCTCAAAGTGCACTCACCACTCCGCCAACTCTTTCGTCAGCTACAGCCAGCGACTCTATCTGTGGGCGCCGATCCCGAGAAACGACGAAGGTCTACTTTGCCAGTTGTCAGCCAACCTAGGATACGGTAGCCTCTTCCATCGGTGCCCACGGCGAGGATTAATTATCTCTGCTGATCCAGCTTTGATCATCGCTCACGTGTGCTTTACGCGCTACCATTCATCAGCGCGCCGTTTTTCGCGCCTGTTCGCGGAAAGCTAAATCCCGTCGTGGGCACCAGATAACATCACCGTCCAACAAGATAGATTCATGAATTTCGATCTAAATGTCCATTAGCGTCAGTTATACCTTTCAGCAGTCAAGAGAACAGTTCTCAAATCTCAAACACCCTAAGGACGTCGCAGCAATGCTCGATGTGTCCTACGATGACTTAGTGTATTGGCTATACAGAACTCCTGAGCGGCGACGCTATCGAACCCTCACTATCCCGAAGAAGCTCGGCGGACTCCGTGAAATCGAAGCGCCAAATGATAGTATCAAGATTCTGCAACAAAAGCTCAACTATATACTTAAGTCGATTTACGTACCTAAGCCAAGCGTGCACGGCTTTGCAGTACGCAAGAGCGTAAAGACCAATGCGAGAGTCCATGCTAATAAGCAGTGGGTCTTCAACGTTGACTTGAAAGACTTCTTTCATGAAATCAACTTCGGTCGTGTGCGAGGGATGTTCATGGCGAAGCCGTATGATCTTCCGCCTAAAGTCGCAACAGTTCTGGCCCACATGTGCTGTCACCAGGGCCGCCTTCCTCAGGGTGCACCGACGTCACCTATTGTGAGCAATATGCTGTGTGGACGTATGGATAGCCAACTTCAGACTCTAGCCAAGAACAATCATTCCACATACACCCGATATGCGGACGATATTACATTCTCAACGACGAGGAAGAGATTTCCAGCAGACATCGCTTATCTTGATAGTCTGGGACGTATACGACCAGGTGTTGTACTCCGTGAAGTCATTAACGACAACGGATTCCGCATCAATAGAAGGAAGGTCTGGCTAGCGGGCAAACACAATAGGCAGATCGTGACGGGTGTTGTAGTCAACGTGTTTCCCAATGTCCCACGGCGTTTCACTAATCAGATTCGCGCCATGCTGCATGCTTGGAAGCAGCACGGCTTGGCCGCTGCACAGACGGAATGGGAGAAGAAGTATCACATTCATCATGGTGCGCCCTGGCGTCGACCTCCGCAGTTTCCTGAGGTTTTGCTGGGTAAGATAGAATATTTGGGAATGATAAGGGGCCTAGACTGTTCTGTGTATTTGAGATTTCTCGATCAATTGAATGCACTCGATGCGACGCTTGCAACGAAGCGTGGAACACCTATGCGCCTGCTTAGATCGTACTATTATAAGCTTGCTAAGTCGAGGTCTATAGATCCGCAGGAGCGAGGGCGACGTTATGAGAAAGTAGTTGCTCAACTGTTCGGAATCTCAGGAATTGAAGTTTCGGAAGCATTTCGCCGAAACAAAGGAGGTGAGCAGATTGATGGAGCTTTTAGTCTGGACAATCGACACTATTTGGTTGAGTGTAAATGGCAAGAGAGGCTGACAATGCAGTCCGATATTGATTCGCTAAGTGGGAAAATCGGACGCTCCGGTGATCAGACAATGGGAGTGCTGATTTCGGTGAACGGATGGTCTGGACATGTCGAGGGTCTAATGAAGCAGAGTTCGGCGAAACGAATCTTCCTAGCGAATGGACGAGACATTGAGGCAATACTGTCTGGCGAGATAGATCTTAAGGAGTTGTTTCGCACCAAGGAGCGAGCGCTCAGCATCCAAGGAGAGCCATTCTTAAGTGTCGAAGACATCTGATAGCGCTAATAGAAAGCGCTTGACGGCTACGTGAAAGCTCCCGCGAGCAAGTCGGCCGCGCTGCAGTTCCAATATTCTTGAAGAGGAGTTGCTGAGTTCGCGACATACCCGACAGCCGCTGATCTCAGTAGATGAAATGATCGTCTAAGGCCAGCGGACCCTGGTTGCACATACGTGGCGGTCACCGAATTCGAGGGCATTTAGGACGCCGATGCGAGGCAACTTCATTCACTTGGTGAAGCAGCGAGCTGAGCAGTGGCGCGGATTGTTAGGCAGATGTAGGTTGTTCCATTTCTCTCACTTGATCTCGACCGTCGCAGTCCTGTACTCGAGAATCTGAGTCCAATTGTAATCTCTACGGAACGGCGACTTCAGCGTACGCCGAACCGGTGCCCTCCGTGCAATCGGCCGCCCCCGTCTCGTAGTCGCAATCTGCCTTCTCGTCGCCGCCGCCTCGACGATCATCCCGAGGCACTTCGCCCTGGACTCCGTCGCACTCGTCACCCGAGCCCCACTGGACCGCGTATTCATGCTTCTCGGTCAAGGTTCTCCATCACTCCAGTACGGCCATGACTACGCTGAGGACGAGCTCATATTTGGGCATGTGCTCCGCCCGTCCGCTGCCCATCCTTGCGCGTCTCAAGCCAGCGCTTCAGTGACCTTTGGCTCTCACCCGAAGGCCGACCGGCCAGCAATCCTTCCACGCTGATGTCCTCGTCCAGGTCGGGCCAGTGGACGCCTTCGCCTCCGCCGATCAGCCGCCAATTGCGCCGTTCGTGCGGTGCCGCGTGCGCCAGCCGCGGATACCAGGCCAGCGGAACCGAGATCGACCGCCCGTCCGAGAGCTCCGCCGTCAGCGTGTTGTCCGTAACCTCCACGCCCTCGGCCTCCGGAACGCTGACGTCAATCGTCAAGAAGGTCATGCCACGCCGTCGGGAACTCAGCCTGATGCTCCTCGAGCATTCTCGCTATCCGTCGTATCTCCCAGCGACGTATGCCGCCGCTTCGTTGCAGCCGCACCGGAGCCAACCAGAACTTGGCCACGCGGTCATCTCGTTCAACGTGGACGTGCTCCGGCTCCATACGGTCGCTGGCCTAGAAGAAGAACCGATACGGCACGTCGCGCCGGATCGTCCGCATTGCGAACCAAGCACTCCCCAGACCATACGTCAGCTTGACACGCAGTTTGTCACTCGCCGTGTCGCTCACGCGTCCGGCAGCAGGCGCCCCTCGCATATCACGCACCCATCTTCACCCGGTGCCACGCAAGCGCACTCGTGCCCAAGTGCACCGTCACTTGGCGCTCAGCAGCCCTTGCGCGGAGTCCCGCCGAGTGCCCAGTGGTTCTTTGAGGTCGCCCAAGACCTCAGTCTTTCGGCACCCGATGCCGAAGAGCGATGTCGGCCGCTTTCGGTACGGTGCCAACCGCGCCACCCCTTCGTAAGCACATCTCCTGCCATTTCGCCGGCAGCGTCCGGGGCGACCCGTGTAAACACCTTGACACCCCTGGTCAATGATGCTTTGATGCCACCATGCGAACCACCCTCACCCTCGACGACGATCTCGCCGACGCCCTCAAGCAGCAGGCGAAGCTGCTGGAGGTGCCGTTCAAGCAGGTCGTCAACGACACCCTGCGCCGTGGCCTCGCGCCGGAAGCCCCCGAGGATCGGCCGGTCTTTCGTGTCCGACCCCTTCGCGGCGGCTTCCGCCCCGGCATTGACCCACTCAAGCTCAACCAGCTCAACGACCAGCTTGAGGTCGAGGACTTCCTCGAAGAGCAGCGGGAGTTTCTCAAAGAGCACCGGGAGTGATAGTTCCCGACGTCAACCTGCTGCTCTACGCCTACAACGACGGAGCGCCCCTCCACCGTCCGGCCCGCCACTGGTGGGAAGGGCTGCTCAACGGGACAGAACGCGTTGGGATTCCGTGGGTAGTCACGGTTGGATTTGTACGCCTGTTGACGCATCCAAGTATGCGTGAGCATCCAGCAACAACTGTGCAGGCGCTGGACTTCGTCGACCATTGGTTCCGCGCACCCCATGTCACGCCCTTGAACCCCAGTCGGCAGCACCTTGTCCTGGTGCGTGGCGCCCTCGCCGCCGCCGGCGTCGGCGGCAATCTCGTCACCGACGCCCATATCGCGGCGCTGGCCATCGAATACCAGGCCGAAGTCCACTCCAACGACACCGACTTCAGCCGGTTCCCCGGCCTGCGCTGGCGTAATCCACTCTAGCCTCACTCACTCCCGGTCCGGATCCGCCTGCTCGTTTGACCGACGCGGGCCCGTAGGATTCGGGGATGAGCTATTTCGAGTTGCCGGAGCCGCGTCGGGAGCGGTGTCCCTTCTGCGACAACGTGGCTGGGCGGGTCACCGAACGGGGCACGCGCTGCGCTGTGGTCGCGGAGACTGATCTCACGCTGACCTTTGTTGCTCCGATGCGTCAGCACCTGGGGCGGCTGCTGGTTATCAGCAAGCGGCACGCGCCGACGCTGTTTGACCTTACGGACGAGGAAGCCGCGGCGATCATGCGGGACACGCGTCGCGCGGCGCTGGCCGTGACCAGGACCTTCGAGCCGGACGGTCTGACCATCTATCAGAACAACGGCGTCGCGTCGGGTCAGGAGATTCCGCACGTCCACATGCATGTGGTTCCTCGATATCACGACGACGACGGCGCGATTCCGCGGAGAGGTCCCGTGATCCCCTACGAGGAGCGCGCCCAAGTAGCGGCTCGGATCAAACGCTTCATCGCGTAGGCCAAAGCCCACGCGGCGCCCAGGCAATCTCAGACGTCCGGCCCTCGCCTGCCCGACCTGAATTGCCTCTAGTGCTCATCCAGTGTACAATTGCGGCCATGAACGTGCAACTGGTTTTTCCAATGGCCCTGGCCCCACCCGCTTCCCGCCTGCCAACCGGCGCTTCCGCTTCCTCGCCCGGAAAGCGCCCGTTCGCACCTCAGGAGTTTTTTGGAAAAAACTCCTACGTGCGCGAAGCCCCCCGATTCCGCCCTCCCCACCGGTCCCTGCCCGGTCCAGCCAGTCGCAAGCCGTCCGCGTCTCGCCGCCCCGCCGATCCGCGCCGCCGTCCACTCGCCCAACCGCGCCCCGATGCAGGTCAGGAGTTTCTTAGAAGAAACTCCTCGTTTGCACGAATGCACCGCCGCCCCTTCGCCGGCGCGGTGCACCGCAAGGTCGGCTGGCACCATGAGATCCGTCGTCATCCCCCGTGCCAGGCGCTGCCATGAAGATTGCCGACATCCAGTTCTATTCGTTCAATCCGGGCCGGCGGAACCTGCAGGTGGTACGGGTGGAGTCGGACAACGGGTACTACGGCTGGGGCGAGTCCGGGCTGAGTTCGCGGGACCTGGCGGTGGGCGGGGCGGTGTCGCACTTCCGGGACTTCCTGATCGGCCAGGACCCGCGGCGCATCGGCCGCATCTGGCAGGAGACGTACCGCAGCCAGTACTTCGAGGGCGGGCGCGTGCTGACCACGGCCATGGCGGCTATCGACATCGCCCTGCACGACCTGGTGGCCAAGAGCCTCGGGGTGCCCGTGTACCAGTTGCTGGGCGGCAAGCAGCGCGACTTTGTGCCCTGCTTCGTCACCACCAACTCGCAGAACCTGGACGACCTGATCGCGGAGGTGAAGGGCTACGTAGCCGACGGCTGGGAGTGCATCCGCACCCTGGTGTGGGGCCTCTGGGAGACCGAGGGTCACGTCTTCGAGCCGCGCGAGTCGGTGGCCATCACCGCCGGGTGGCACACGGCGCTGCGCGAGGCCGTGGGGCCGGGACCGGTGATCGGGCCGGACTACCACCACCGCCTGAGCGTGGCCGAGGCGGCCTCGTATTGCCAGCGCATGCCGCCCGGCACCATCGACTTCCTGGAAGAACCGATCCGCGACGAGACGCCGGCGGCCTACGCGGTGCTGCGGTCGATGACCGACGTGCCCTTCGCGATCGGCGAGGAGTTCTCCAGCAAGTGGCAGTTCGCGCCCTACATCGAGCAGGGGCTGACCAACTTCGCCCGGCTGGACATCTGCAACGTGGGCGGCTTTACCGAGGCCATGAAGGTGGCCGGCTGGTGCGAGACCCACTACATCGACCTGATGCCGCACAACCCGCTGGGCCCGGTCTGCACGGCGGCCAGCGTGCAACTGGGCGCGGCCGTGCCCAACTGGGCCTGGCTGGAGGACCGGACCGTTGACCTGGGCCGGCTCTACTCCGACGAGATCTTCCCCGTCCAACCCAAGCTCGACGGCACCTGGTACCCGGTGCCCGACACGCCGGGCCTGGGCGTGGATATCAACCTGGACGCCGCCAGGGATCTACCCGTCGGCCAGACGGAAAGCCACCACACCGTCCGTCCGGACGGCTCGGTGACGAACTTTTGAGTGCCGTGGGCACGATGAGCAAGTCTTTCCACGGCCATATGAACTTCTGGAGAGACCTATGCAGAATCGGGAGTTGGTTGCCCGGCAGACCCCTCACCGATTTCGGCCGAAGACGCCCGAATCTGCCTCTCCCCTCGGAGAGGGTGAAGAGCCGCCACACCTTCGAGGACGAGGGACGTTCTGCAAAGGTCTCCCTCCGGAGTGAACGGTCGTGAGAGTGACCTATGACCCCGAGGCGGACACAGTAGTGATCAGCTTGCGCGAGTCGGATATCGAGGAGAGCGACGAGGTGCGGCCGGGCGTGATTGCGGACTTTGATTCGGCCGGTGAAGTCGTGCGGTTTGAGGTCCTTGACGCATCGCGTGTCGTTCAGAATCCGCGCGAGATGCGGTTCGCAGTCGCCGAGCAGACGCTTAGCGCGCCGAGTCACTCCGCCGGCTGGCACGATGAGGTCGGTTGTCCGTACCCGCGTAAGGCGTCGTCATGAAAATCGCCGACATCCAGTTTCATGCCTTCAACCCGGGCTTTCGCAACGTGCAGACCGTGCGGATCGAGTCCGATAACGGCTACTACGGCTGGGGCGAGGCGGGTCTGAGCACCCGCGACCTGGCGGTGGGCGGCGCGGTGTCGCACTTTCGGGATTTCCTGATCGGCCAGGATCCGCGCCAGATCGGGCGCATCTGGCAGGAGGTCTATCGCAGCCAGTACTTCGAGGGCGGGCGCGTGCTGACGTCCGCGATGTCGGCCATCGACATCGCCCTGCACGACCTGGTGGCCAAGAGCCTCGGGGTGCCCGTCTACCAGCTGCTGGGCGGCAAGCAGCGCGACTTCGTGCCCTGCTTTGTGACCACGCGCTCCAGCAACCTGGACGACCTGATCGCGGAAGTGAAGGGACTGGTGGCGGATGGCTGGGAGTGCATCCGCACCTCCATGTACGGCCCCGGGATCAGCGACGGCAGCAACCTTTTCGAGCCGCGGGCGTCGGTTGCGGTGACCGCCGAGTGGCACACGGCCCTGCGCGAGGCGGTGGGGCCGGGCCCGGTGCTGGGTCCCGACTACCACCACCGGCTGAGCGTGGCCGAGGCGGCCTCCTACTGCCAGCGCATGCCGCCGGGGACGATCGATTTCCTGGAGGAGCCGATCCGCGACGAGAGCCCCAACGCCTACGCGACGCTGCGCTCCATGACCGACGTGCCCTTTGCCATCGGCGAGGAGTTCTCCAGCAAGTGGCAGTTCGCGCCCTACATCGAGCAGGGCCTGACCAATTTTGCGCGCGTGGACATCTGCAACGTCGGCGGGTTCACGGAGGCCATGAAGGTGGCGGGCTGGTGCGAGGTCCACTACATCGATCTGATGCCGCACAACCCGCTGGGCCCGGTCTGCACCGCGGCCAGCGTGCACATGGGCGCGGCCGTGCCCAACTGGGCCTGGCTGGAAGACCGCGGCCCGGACCTGGGACGCCTCTACTCCAACGAACTCTTCCCGGTGCAGCACAAGCTGGACGGCGTCTGGTATCCCGTGCCCGACAGCCCCGGCCTGGGCGTGGAGATCGACCTGGACGTCGTCAAGGAACTCCCCGTCAGCCACTGGGAGTCCCCGCACCTCACGCGGCCCGACGGGTCGGTGACGAACTGGTAGTGGGGGACTGACGATGGTGTCCTGGGCGTCAGCGGCGCTCGCGCGATGACGCGCAGGATCCCGGCCGGGGCTCGCCTGCTGGCGGGCTACATGGTGAAGCGCTGGCGGATGTACGCGCTGCTGTGGGCGGTGTCCGCGGCCGGCGTCGCGGTGCAGACGACGCTGCCGTTTCTGGTCCGTGCGTTGCTGGACGATGCGCTGCCGGCCAGGGAAATCGGGCTGGTCGTGGTTCTGGTACTGGCCATTGGCGGGGCCCACGGTTTCCATCGTCTGACCGTCATCGCCAACCGCATTGGCCGCGAGCGCGGACTGGTGCGTACGAATCAGGACCTGCGCACGGACATCTTCGCCCGAATGCTTCGCCGCGACGGGCGCTTCTTCGACCGGCAGACCAGCGGAGAACTGACCGACCGGCTCATCCGGGATACGCAGCAGGCGAGTCATTGGGCTCAGCACCTGGTCATGAAGGGGTTCCTCGGGACGATCGAGCTCGCCGGTCCCCTGATCGCCGCATTCATTCTGAACTGGCGGATGGCAGCGGCGATGCTGGCACTGGCGCCGGTCCTGCTGCTGATCCGGCGCTTCATCACGCCCCGCGAGCAGGCCGCGCTGCAGCAAGAGCGGCAGCTCTCGGGGGACGTTCGCTCGTTCGCGCAGGAAGCCATCGCCGGGCGGCGCTTCATCCGGGCTTCCCACACCCATGCCAATGCCCAGGCTCGCCTGCGCGAACTCAATCAGCGGCTCCTGAGCGAGGGCTCGTACCGCGTCACCACGCTGGCCAGCTACCAGCACAACATGTGGATGACGGCTCGCGGCCTGGGCCTGCTGCTCGTGTTTGCCGTGGGCATCGCCGAAACCGCCAGCGGCCGCACCACGCCGGGCACGCTGGCTGCCTTTGTGCTAACGGCCATGCTGTTTTACTCCGCGCTGGGCTTCATGCTGGACTTCTACACGATGCTGCACCGGCTGCTGGCGCCCTGGCGACGGATCGCGCCGCTGCTGGACAACCCGCCGGATGCGCCGGCGGGTCGCCAGCCGGTCCGCTCAGGCGCTCCGAGCGTGACCTTCAGCAACGTCTCCTTCGCCTACACCGACGACCGCGAGGCGCCGCTGCGTGAGGTGAGCTTCGAGGTCGCGCCCGGTGAGTTCCTGGCCGTGGTCGGACCCACGGGATCCGGCAAGACCACGGTGGCCGATCTGCTGATGCGCTACTACGCGCCGCGGTCAGGTGTTGTGGCCGTGAACGGCGTGGACGTGTCGGACTTGCCCGCGCACGAACTTCGACGCGTGGTCGGTATCGTCCCGCAGGACACCGCGCTGCTGAACGAGAGCATCCGCGAGAACCTGCAGATCGCAGCGCCGGAAGCGGACGAGGTTGAGCTGATTGAGGCGATGCGCGCCGCCGAGCTTCACGACTTCGCGGCCTCGATGCCGGACGGCTACGACACGGTGATCGGCGACCGCGGGGTCCGGCTCAGCGGCGGGCAGCGCCAGCGCCTGGCCATCGCGCGGGTGCTGCTGCAAGACCCGCCGCTGCTGATTCTGGATGAGGCGACGTCCTCGCTGGACAGCCTGACCGAACGGCGCATTCAGACGGCGCTGGACCGCGCCCGCGAAGGGCGCACGGTGATCGCCATCGCGCATCGGCTGGCGACGGTCATCAACGCCGACCGGGTGCTGGTGTTGGACGGCGGCCGCATCGTGGATCAAGGGACCGTGGCCGAACTCCGACGGCGGGACGGGCTCTTTCGCGCGATGTACGACACGCAGTTCGCGCCGGCGGAGGCCTAGCGTGCCTGGCAGGCAACCCAACGATTCCGCCACCGACGGCGGTTGGCGCGAACTACGGCAGGCAATGTCCGCCGCACCACCCGCGCGCACGACGGTTGCAGTCACCGCGCTCCTTGCCGCGCTTTCCATCGCGTTTGCCGTAGCCGGCGCGTTGGCATTGCGCGAGTTGGTGAATGAGGGCGTGTACGCGGGTTTTCCGGACGCGCTCGGGGCGCTCGTCCTGACCGCGGCCGGTCCCACGCTGGCCGTAGGCACCGGCTGGCTGCTGACGGCACGTGCGGAACGCCTGGGCTTTCGAGCCAGCGCGCGGCTGACGGAGCGTGTCTTCGCCCATGTCCAGCGCGTACGTATGGACGTGCTGGACGGGATGCGCTCTGGAGAACTGACCCGCGGGTGATCGACGATCCAACGGAGCTTGCCTGGCAGGCTCGCTGGGGCGCTGGGGCCGGCATATTCTCCCTGGCCTTTGGGCTGGCCACGGTCATTACCGCGGCCATCATCAACTGGCGCCTGCTGGGACTCGTCGTGATCGTCACGCCGCTCTTTTTCGTGCTAACCCGGCGGTTCGGTTACGGCCTGCGTCGTCTGGCTGCCTACGACCGGCTGGTATCGCAATCCGATCTGGCAGCCTTCGCCCAGGAGCGGCTGGGTGCGGCCCGCCTGGTGCAGGCGAGCCGGGCCGAGGACCGAGAGACCGAGCGCTTTGGGGCCTTGGCCGAACGCCTGAGCCGCGATCACATTCGCGAGTTCCTGGCCGGCCGCACATCCGGCGATGTCGGTATCGCCCTTAGCTGGCTGACCGCGCCGATCCTGGTGTTCGGCTTCGGCAGCATCGAGTACCTCAACGGACGGCTTACGACCGGCGACATCGCGGCGCTCACCAGCCTGCTGCTGGCCCTCGTCAAGGTCACGATGACGGCCAGTGTCTACTGGTTCGAGTTGGCACCTATCTTCGCGGCGGCGCGCCGGTTGAACGAGACTTTGAGCTTGCCAACCGAGGACGACTCGGAGTGGGCACCTCATGACCTGGCGCGCCCGCCCACGCTGGAGTTCGACGGCGTCGCGTTCCGCCACCGCTCAACTGATGTGCAGCCGCTTACTGACTTCAGCTTGCGAGCGGAGGCCGGCCAGATCACCGCGCTGGTTGGCGAAAGCGGCTCGGGCAAGTCGACCGCGGCGGAGCTGGTCGCGCGGTTCTTTGATGTCGACACAGGCCGGATCAGCCTCGACGGCCATTCGATTCAGTCGCTGCGCCGCTGTCAGGTCCGGCGGTCAATGGCGCTGGTTGCGCAGGATCCGTTCTTCTTCAGCGCGACCATTCGGGAAAACCTGACGTTCGGGCTTACGGATGTGGACGACGGTGACCTCGAGCGCGTGTGCCGGATCGCGCGGATTCACGACTTCATCCTGACGCTGCCCGAGGGCTACGACACAGAGATTGGCGAGCGGGCCTCGCACCTCTCCGGCGGCGAACGCCAGCGCCTGGCGATCGCTCGCGCCCTGCTCGGCAACCCGGATGTTCTGGTCCTGGACGAGGCAACCTCGGCCCTGGACTCGGTGACCGAGCGCGAGGTCTACGACGGCGTGCTAGCGGATTCGGACCGTCGAACGCTGCTGGTCATCGCCCACCGCCTCTCCACGGTCCGCAACGCGGACCGAATCTTCGTGCTCGACGACGGTCGCGTCGCCGAAACCGGAACGCATGACCAACTCATGGCGGCCGATGGCTCCTATCAGCGCCTCTATGCCGCCCAGGCATCGTCAGGGCAGGCCTAGCGCCGTCTCAACTGCTCGTGCTTTTAGGCGGGGCGCGGCGCTGGCGTGGCCATGAGGTGGGGGCCGTTGGTGGCGGAGGACTGGCGGGCGAGGTCGTAGACGCCGTCCTGGAGTTCCAGGATGCGCACGGCCTGGCGGAGCGGGATGGGCGGCGGGTCGCCGTTTTCCAGGGCCTGGATGGAGCGGCCCATGATGCTGGCCATCATGTCGGCCCGCGGCGTTTCGTCGTAGACCCGCACGCCCCGGCTGGTGTGGACCTGCACCTGGCCCACCAGGTCGGCGGTGTACTGACCGAGGATGATCGCGTTGGCGCCGACGGCGCGGATGACGTACTCGCCGGAGTGGTCGCCCAGCGGATAGGCGTAGCTGCATTCCACCAGTCCGGTGCCGCCGTCGGCGGCGCGAAACAGGCCGGCGGCGTAGTCCTCAAACGGACGCTGGAACATGGCGTTGGAGATGACCCCGGCCACGGCCCGCACCGGCTGACCGCCCATGGCGTCCAGCATGATGTCAATGCCGTGCTGGCACTCCACGGCCCAGCAGCCGCCGCCCGAGATTGACGGATCGTTGTGCCAGGCGGAGGGCATGTTGTCGTAGCGAGCGGGCGTTGAGGTGCTGAGGCGGCTGTGGAAGTGCGCCAAGTCGCCGAGCGTGCCGTCGGCGATCGACTGGCCGATCACGTCGAACACCTTGAGCTCTCGCGTTGGCAGCGTGAGCGCTCCCCACACACCCGCGGCTTCGGCGGCCTCAACGGCCGGGCGCAGGCGGTCGGCGCAATCGGCCCAGGGCTTGTCGAAAAGACAGGGCACGCCGGCGTCCACGCAGGCTTGCAAGTAGCTGGGAGCCAGGGTGTGGCGGCCGGAGACCAGGGCGATGTCGGGTTTCGCGGTTTCGAGGCACTCGGCGGCGGTGTCGAAGACGGGGCAGCCGAAGGTCTCCGCCATGGTCGAGCGCTCGGACTCCAGCGGGTCGAACGCGCCGACCAGCTCGTGCCCAAGCTGGATCGCCGTGCGGCCCATCCCAAACCCGTGATGACTGTAGGAGAGGACTACGGCGCGCATGCGGGGGCTCCGGTTCTTGGGTTGGCGTGTGAGTGTACGGGGCGGCGCGAGGGCATTCAGGGATCCGGCTGGAGTGGTTGGCGGGGGGCAAGATTTTCTACGGGCAGCCCCTCCGAGACTTCAGGAGCGTTTACCGCCGTTATTCCGGCTGCGGGAAGTGCTTTGTCAGAAAGCGCTCGATCTGATCGAGTCGGCAGTCGAGCGCATCACCGGCCAGGTACGCGCCGTCTTCGTACTTACCAAGCGCGTTGACAGCATCGTTTTCGTCTATGCGTTGAAACCACTCGGCGAACCGCCCCGGACCGACCCAAATGCCCAACTCTCCGCCGCTTGCACCATCCCGTGGCGCCGCGTACATCAGGAACCGGGTGCGGTTTGCCGGCGGCGCGATCCTCACAGACGCCCTTTGCGGCTGCACCGGCAGGCCCGCCTTTTCCGACATGTTGACAAAGCGATCGAACTGCTCGCGCACGCCGGCTTCGGTAGCCATGTCACGGATTGCATCAACGGTCAACCTGCGTCTTGGAGCAGCTGGCTTGGTCGGTTCGTCAACCACCTCACGAACCAGCAATCTCGGGCCGGCCTCCAACTCGAACACTTCAAAGCTGACGACGCCGATCGGGACACCGAAACGCGCGAGGAACTCGTTCATGCGTTCCAGTCCGGGGTGGATTCCAGCGCCGACGAGCAGTACGGCGATCTCCCGCTCCTCCGCCTCACCGGCGAGTTGCTGCTTCACTCTCCCCGACAACGATTCCGCATCACCGAAGTCGCCGAGTCGAGCTTTGAGCTTCTCGTAGAGTTCATCCGCTCCGAGTCGTGCAAGCGACGCGGCGTAGTAGAGCGCCTGTCCCAGCGCGCCTGAGTCGAGCCTGCCGGGCTTGATCTCGATCACGACCCAGCGATCCTGCGAGTCGATAGCCAACAGATCGAGCCGTCCTTCATCAATCGTCACCTGGCGGCCGACCAGGGTGTACCCCTCCCCGATCAGCTTCACATCGTTCGCGATCCAATCCTCGAGATGTTTCTCGAGTTCGATGTGGGAAGGCTCAAGTCTCTGCGGCGGCGGTGCGCCTTCCTCGCCGAATTGCGCGTCGAAGCTCCAGGCCGCCAGTTTCGCCATTGTTCGCTCCCGGGCTGTCAGTTTCCTACGGGTCTGATCGACGTTGTGAATCAGTACCACAGACCGCCGGAGTGGGACTGGACCTAAGGCCGTACTCCGGGGTCAGGCCGACTCTTCGGCTTGTTGGGTTTGGGTTTCAGCGTGGCCGGGCTGGGTGACCAGGATGGGGGCGCTGTTGGAGTCGACAGTTTCGCGCGTGACGACCACCTTCTTGACGCCCTTCTTGGATGGCAGCGTGTACATGGTGTCCATCAGGAGGTCTTCCAGCGTGGTTCGCAGGCCGCGGGCGCCGGTGTTGGTTTCCTGGGAGCGGCGGGCGATGGCCTCCAGGCCGTCGTCGGTGATCTCAAGTTCCACGCCGTCCATTTCGAACAGTTTCTGGAACTGACGCAGCAGCGCGTTTTTGGGTTCGCAGATGATGCGGACGAGCGCCTCGACGTCCAGTTCATCCAGGGCGGCGACCACCGGCAGGCGGCCGACGAACTCGGGAATCAGGCCGTATTTGAGCAGGTCATCGGCGGCGACCTCGTGCATGACGCTTTCGGCCTTCTCGCCTTGGGCGCGCTTGCCGAACCCGACGCCGGCCGCGTGGCCGATACGCCGGGAGATGATGCGGTCCAGGCCCTCGAACGCGCCCCCGCACACAAACAGGATGTCGCGCGTGTCCATCTGGATGTATTCCTGGTGCGGGTGTTTACGCCCGCCCTGCGGCGGCACGTTGACCTGGGCGCCCTCGATGATTTTGAGCAGGGCCTGTTGCACGCCTTCGCCTGAGACGTCGCGCGTGATCGAGGGGTTGTCGGCTTTGCGGGAGACCTTGTCGATCTCGTCGATGAAGATGATGCCGGTCTGGGCTCGCGGGACGTTGAAGTCGGCGGCCTGCAAAAGGCGCAGGAGTATGTTCTCCACGTCCTCGCCCACGTAGCCGGCTTCCGTAAGGGCGGTGGCGTCGGCGATGCAGAACGGCACGTTGAGGATGCGGGCCAGGGTGCGGGCGATTTCGCTTTTGCCAACGCCGGTGGGGCCCAGCAGCAGGATGTTGCTCTTGTGCAACTCAAACTCGTCGTCCGAGGCGCCGGCCGCCACGCGCTTGTAGTGGTTGTAGACGGCGACGGAAACGACCTTCTTCGCCAGATCCTGCCCGATGACGTAGTCGCTCAGCAGCTCGAACAGGCGTTCCGGCGTGGGGATTCGTCCGGCCATTGCTTGCGGACTCGGGGCCCGTGTCTGCTCTTCGTCAATGATGTCCCGGCACAGGTTGACGCACTCGTTGCAGATGTAGACGCCGGCCGAGCCTGAGATCAGGCGGCGGACCTGGTCTTGCGTCTTGCCGCAGAAGGAGCAGCGGTAGCTCGCGCGGTTCGAGCGACTACGCGCCATGCCGGCTCCAGGTGACGAGGGTGCGGGCAGGGTACCGAGGTCGGCGCATCTCGCCTAATCCGTGTCGCTGTCTTCCTGGCCCACGTTTGCCGAACGCGGTGTGACGATCTGGTCGATCAGCCCATAGTCCTTGGCCTCTTCGGCCGTGAGATAGAAGTCGCGATCGGAGTCGGCATTGATGCGTTCTTTCGGCTGACCGGTGGCGGCCACGAAAATCTGCTCGATCCGATCACGAACCTTGCCGATCTCACGGGCCCGAATCTGCAAGTCGGCGGCCTGCACGAAACCCTCGAAGCCCTGCGACGGCTGGTGCAGCAGCACGGTGCTGTGCGGCAGCGCCGCCCGCTTGCCGGCCGCGCCGCCGGCCAGGATCACGCTGCCCATGCTGGCGGCCAGACCTACGCAGGTCGTGGCCACGGCGTTCGGGACGTACTGCATCGTGTCGAAGATGGCGAGGCCGGCGCTGACGCTGCCGCCCGGCGAGTTGATGTACATGTAAATGTCGGCTTCCGCGTCCTCGCTCGTCAGCAGCAACAACTGTGCGATAACCGTATTGGCCACGGCGTCATCGATGGGCGTACCCAGGAAGATGATCCGGTCGCGCAGCAGGCGCGAGTAGATGTCCATCCCGCGTTCGCCGCGGTCGGTTTGCTCGATTACGTAAGGAACAAGAATGCCCATGCAGAAGTCCTTTCCCTGCCGTCGGCGCTAGGCCTGCTCGGCGTCGGGGTCATCCTCCGGCTCGGCGGCGGCTGCCAACTCGGGCGGGGGCTCGGGGTGGTGATGGTCGTGGTCGTGCAGCGGGGCCGCGCCGTCGGTGACCGCGTCCACGAGCGCCTGTAGGGCCTTCCGAGAGCGAACGGTACTGGCCACCCGCTGGAGCGCTTCGTCGCGCATCAGGTTGGTACGGATGATGTTCCGGCGTTCCTGCGGGTAGTGCTCGGCCACCCGGTCAACCTCGGCCTGCATTTCCTCAACCTCAGCCGTGATGTCCTGCGCATCCGCATAGGCGTCCAGGGCCAGGCCTCGGTGAATCCGGTTAATTGCCTCGCTCCGCGCTTCCTGATCCCAGTCTTCCCGCGATTGCTCGCGCATGGCGAGATAGGTGTCGACAGGAATGCCCTGACCGACCAGCGCATCCGTGCGCTCGCGCAGAACCTGCGCGCTTTCGCGTTCAATCAGCACGTCGGCGATCTCAAACGTGGCGCGATCCACCAGGTTTTGCACTGCCTGCTCTTCCAGCTCGTGCTGGGCTTCGTGCGCCTTGCGTTCCCGCAACGCGCTGGAAATGCGCTCGCGCATACCCTCAAGGTTCTCGAAGGGTCCCACGCTGCGGGCGAATTCGTCGTCCAGATCCGGTAACTGGCGTTCGCTCACGCCGTCCACCTGAATCTGGAACGTCACGTCCTTCCCGCGCAGCGCCTCGTTGGGATCGTTTGGCGGAATCTGGGCGTCGTAGGACACGTGGTCGCCGGCGGAGGCGCCGGTTACGGTGCCGTCAAAGCCCGCGGGAAAGCCGTTGTTGCCAACCAGCACGTTGTAGGGCTGCGGGTCCTCGGGCTCAATCCCCTCGCCCTGGATCTGGATGCGGACCTGCACCATGTCCTCGGCCACGGCGGGACGCTCCACCGGCTCCCAGGCGGCCTGGGTCGTGCGCAGTTGCTCGATCTCGGCCTCGATCTCGTCCTCGGTCACCTCGTCGACCGACATTTCCAACGACACGTCGTCCAGGTCGCCCAACTCAACGGTCGGTGCAACGGCGACCTCGGCCGAAAACAGGAAGGGCGCGTCCAGCGTGGGAAGGTCGGGCACGTCCAGTTCGGGCTGGTCGATCGGGTTCACGCCCGTCTCGTCCAGCGCGGACGTGTAGGCCTGAGGTACCACCGCTTCCAACAGGTCCTGCATCACCGTGCCAACGCCGGCGGCGTTCTCGACGAGGCGGCGCGGCGCCTTGCCGGGGCGGAAGCCGGGAATCTTGACCCGGCGTCCTACGCGTTGAATCGCCCGTCCGTATTCCTTCTGCAGATCCTCGGGCGGCACTTCGACCGCGAGCCGAACGCGGCTGCCTTCAAGCTTCTCAGCGGTCGCGGGCATACCAATCCCCTGGGCGGAATCCACCGGCCGATCGCGAGGCGGGTGGGGAAGGAGAGACTCGAACTCTCACGGAGAAAATCTCCACGTGATCCTAAGTCACGCTCGTCTACCAGTTCCGACACTTCCCCCTGGAGTGCTCGAACGGACAGAACGGACAGACAACCGCCCGCGCGAACGCGGGCGCCACCAATTATATGGCGACCAGCCTGGGATACCGGTCCATTTTGGTCCGCCCGACGCTTTAGCAGACACTCGCAACGGGCTAGGATTGATTCAAGCCCTCGACCCGCCGGATCGCCGGCGGCGCCGACGCTAGAAGAGGACAGGCAGCATGGCTCACGAAGTACCCGACCTTCCCTACGCCTTTGACGCGCTGGAGCCGACGATTGACGCGCGCACGATGGAAATCCACCACGACCGTCACCACGCCACGTACGTGATGAACCTCAACGCCGCGTTGGAGGGTCACGACGACCTGGCCGCGCTGAGTGTCGAGGATCTGATCAGCAACCTTGGCGCAGTGCCCGAGGGCATCCGGACGGCCGTGCAGAACAACGGCGGCGGCCACGCCAACCACTCGCTGTTCTGGACGGTGATCGGCGGCAACAGCCATCCGCATCCGCACGGCGCGCTGGCCGAGGCGATTGACGCGGCCTTCGGCAGCCTGGAGGCCTTCCAGGCGGAGTTCGCCCAGGCGGCGACCACCCGCTTCGGCTCCGGCTGGGCCTGGCTGATCAAGCAGGCGGACGGCTCGCTGGCCGTGACCAGCACGCCCAACCAGGACAGCCCGCTGATGGACGGCAGCGGAACCCCGATCCTGGGCCTGGACGTGTGGGAGCACGCCTACTACCTCAACTACCAGAACCGCCGCCCGGACTACATCGCGGCTTTCTGGAACGTCGTGAACTGGGAAGAGGTCGAACGCCGCTTCGGCTAGGCCGACCCCGACGCCGCCAAGCGCCGACTGCCTGATTCAGCGGCCGTCGGCGCCTGGCACGAAGGGTCCAGCTCCGACAGGCTAGGATTGACGCATGTTCTCTCTGTACCGGCGCGCCCCCTGGCAGGCGCAGTTGCTGACGATCTTTGCGATCGTCGCGGTCCTGACTGTGATTGGCTTCCTGGCCCTGCGGCAGTTCCAGGCCGGCGATCCGAATGCTTCCGTGGAACCAACGTCGGTGGATGTGGGCGGGGCCGCGACTCTGATTCCGCCGGGCGAACGCCCCTTTGGCCTGCACGTCATCGGCGAGGGCGAAGTGGTCGTTCCGCCCGACCGCGCGATCGTGACGCTGGGCGTCGAGGCCTCGGCTGACACAGCCGCACAAGCGGCCGACGAGGCCAACTCAACGGCCGAAAAGCTCATCGAAGCCATTCGCGACGTCAGCTCGGACGAGCGCGAAATCCTGATCCAGACGACCGGCCTCAGCCTGTCGCCGGTCTTCCCACCCGCCGCGCCGGAACAGCGCACCGTGTCGGCCGACCCGGTGGGCTATCGCTCGGCCAACACCGTCACGGTCACGATCGACAAGATCGAGTTGACCTCCAGAGTGCTGGACGCGGCCCTGAGCGCGGGCGCCAACAGCGTGCGCTCCATCAGCTTCACCCTGCAGGACGACGGGCCGGCCAAGGCCGAGGCGCTACGGCTGGCCACGCTGGACGCCGCCGACAAGGCCCGCGCGGTGGCCGACGCGCTGCGCGGCAGCGTGCGCGGCCTGATCTCGCTACAGGAGGACACCATCTTCGTGCCGGTGGCGCGCAGCGAATTCGCGGTGGCCCGACCCATGGCCGCCGCGGCCGCGCCCTCGGTTCCCGTGGAAGCCGGCGAACTGCGCATCCGCGCCACGGTGCGGGCGAATTTCGCCTACGAGTAGGCGGCTGACCGGACTGAGTTTGAGCGGTCGCCTCGGTTAGCCCAGGTCGGCTGGACGCACCGGCGATCCGGTGCGCGCGGACTCCTCGATGGCCAGCGTGGCTTGCAAGGTGAGCACGGCGTCCGCATACGTCGAACGGATGTTCGACGCGTCGCCTGATCGCACCGCCCGCACAAACGCCTCGTCCAGCAGGTACTTCGAGTCGGTGCTGTTGGAGAACTCGCGCACTTCGCCCGGCCGCGCGATCCGGCCGCCGTCGTGCCACACCCACAGGGAGAGGTCGCGCGCCACGATGGTCAGGCCGTGGTCCCAGCGTTCAACCGGGACTTCATTGAGGCCACAGGTGTTGAGCAAGGTTCCGACAGCGCCGTTGGCGAACTGAAACGTCGCCGCCGACACGTCGTTGATGTCCAGATTCGGGGCGTCGGTCATCAACCGGGTTGCGGCGGCCGTGTGAACGCTCTCAATTTCGCCCACCAGGTAACGCTGCAGGTCCACCACATGGGTCGCCTGCTCAACCACCTGACCGCCCGACTGCGCCTGCACCCGCCACCACGCCGTTCGGGGCATGCCGCCAAGGTAGGCGCCGATGGCCATGCCCACCGTTCGGTCCACCAGCAGCTCACGCGCCGTGTCGGCCGCCTGGCTGTAGCGCGTCTGGTAGCCGACGGCGGTGAGGAGGCCGCGCTCGGCGATGGCGCGCTCGATCCCGCGCACCGTGGGCATGTCCAGCCCTACCGGTTTCTGGACCAGCATGGGAACGCCCGCCTCGATGCACTGGTACTCCACCTCGCCATGCGCGAACGGTGGAAGCGAAATGAACACCGCGTCAGGCGCAACGGCCGCCAGCATCCGACCGGCGTCATCAAAGGACTCAAAGGTGGGCGGCTCGACCGGCGGTGACATCCTGGCGGCGGCCAGGCGCAGCGTGTCCGGAATCCGCGCGAGATCAATGTCCGCCAGCGCCACCACTTCGGCTTCCGGCATGCGCCACAGGTTGGCCAGGTGCATGGAGGCGATACCGCCCACACCGATCATGGCAACGCGTACGGGGGATGGCTCAGGCATACGGCTTCGGATCCGGCGGCCAGTCGCCGAAGCCTAGGGGCCGCTCCGCCCCAGCGTCAACGCGGGTCTACACTGCCCGGCTGTGATGCGGTGCAGGTTGTCGCAACTGGAGCGAGCCACGCCCGGCTGGACCGCGGTGCGGCTGCGGTCGAGGCGCGCCTGATGCCGGACACGCCGCACCGGCCCGCCGGCGTCCCGCGGCCCCTTGGGGCGGGCGACCGCGTGGTCCGCGTGCCGCGGCGGGATGCCACGAACCTGCGGGTGGACAGCACGCTAGCGCGTCGCGGTCCATTCCGACCGGGTCTCATTCTCATCGTCGCCTTTGCCAGCCTGATTTTCCTGGGCACCGCCCTGCTGGCGCTGCCGTTGTCGCTGGCCGATGGCCAAGAGCCGGATCTGCTGGTGGCCCTGTTCACCGCAACTTCCGCCGTGTGCGTCACCGGGTTGACTGTTGTATCCACCCATGACCATTGGTCGCTGTTCGGCCAGGTCGTGATCCTGGCGCTCATCCAGGCGGGCGCCCTGGGCTTCATCGTGGGCGCCATCGTCATCTTTTCGCTGGCCGGCCGGCGCACCTCAACCCGCGAACGCCTGATGTTCGGCCAGCACATCGGACGCGGGGAACCCGGCGGCCTGAAGGGGCTGTTCTGGCGTATCGCCATCTTCACGCTCTTCCTGCAGGGCGTAGGCGCGGTGCTGCTGTTTCTCCGGGTCCGCGGCGACTCGGCGGTGGAGAATCCGCACTGGTGGTCGATCTTTCACGCCGTCTCGGCGTTCACCAACGCGGGATTCGACATCGAGCCGGGCTCCGTCAGCTTCGCGCGGCTGGTCGACGATCCGGCGACGGTGGGCATCCTGGCAGCACTGGCAATCATCGGCGCCATCGGATTCATGGTCATTTTCGACGTGCTACGCCGGCGCCTGTGGCGGCGCCTGGGGCTGGAATCTCGCATCGTCCTGACCGCCATGCCGGCACTCCTGGTTGTGGGGTTTGTGCTGCTGTTGGTGCTCTCGCCCGACTTTGGCGGCGCCGTGCCGGCCGACGATTTCGGCCTGCGGGCCAACACCGCGCTCAACCACACGGTCTGGCGCACCACCGGGTTCTCGACCATCGATATGGGGCGTCTTCACACTGACACGCTGATCGTGCTGATCGTGCTGATGTTCATCGGAGGCGCCTCGGCCGCGGTCACCGGCGGGATCACCGTCAACACCTTCAGCGTGCTCTTTATCGCGATGGTGTCGCACATTCGCGGTCGCCGTTTTCCCGAAGCGTTCGGCCGGCGGATCGCCCAACACTCGGTCATGCGGGCGCTGGCCGTGTTCGGGCTCTCGGGCGTCGCCGTGCTGCTGGCCACGGTGCTCATGTCCATCGCGGAGCGCGGATCCGAGACGGTACTGTCAAACCTGCTATTTGAGGCCGTGAGCGCCTTTGCCGTCGTCGGCTACTCCACGGGAATCACGGCCGACCTGACCGTGGCCTCTAAGCTCGTGCTGATCGGAACGATGTTCGTCGGGCGTCTCGGCGCCCTGACCCTTGCCCAGGCGCTCGTCACGCGCGAGCATCAACCGCTGGTCCGCTATCCGGAGGAGGCCATCAAGGTCGGCTAGCCCCGTCCTCACTTATGCAGATCCTGGTGACCGGCCTTGGCCGGTTTGGAAGCAGCCTGGCCCGCACACTGGCGGAGTCCGGGCACGAAGTCATCGTGCTCGACACCTCGGAGCAGGCCGTCCAGATGGCCACAAACGTGGTGGATCAGGCTGTCGTCGGCGACGCCACCAACGAGGCCGTGCTACGCGAGATTGGCGCCACTGACGTGGATCTCGCCATCGTCGCCATGGCCGAGGTTGAGGCCAGCGTGCTGATCACCACGCACCTGAAGAACCTGAACGTGCCGCGCGTCTTCGCCAAGGCGTCCAGCGAGGTGCATCGGTTGATCCTGGAGCGCGTGGGCGCGGATCGCGTGGTCTTTCCCGAACGGGACATGGCCTTGCGCCTGGCCCAGAGCGTCTCAACGCCGGGGATGCTGGACTATCTAGAACTGCTGCCGCACCTGGGCATTACCGAGATCGATGGCACGCCGTTCGCCGGGCAGTCGCTGGCCAACCTGAACCTGGCCGCCCGGTATGACGTGAACGTGCTGGTGATCAAGCGCGGCAACGAGCTGATCGTGACGCCCGGCCTGTCCGAGCGCGTTATCGAGGGCGACATGCTGATCGTGGTCGGGCGCGACAGCCGCATCGCCGAACTGCAGACCGCCGCCGGCTAAGCCGTCGGTGGGCCAGCATCTGTACAGCCTGTGGATGGGCTGTGGACCGCCGGGGATGACGTGTGTATCGATGCCTGAAGGCGGCGCGATCTCCGCTTCAACCGTGCGGCCCACTCGATTCGACCGTGTCCAAGCCCTGGATTCGGGCAGTCCGCCGTGTCACCGAACATTGGACGAACAAGTTGTCCAAAGCGTTGAAAACCGGCGATTGACATGCAAGATAGGGGATGTAACTATTCTCCCCCACCTACATGTAGTATGTAGGCCCATTAGTCGCCTTCGCCGCTGGTTTGCTGACCTCTGCGACTAGCGGCGGTGGAGTGGGGGCGATCCGGAATGGGGGAGTTGCGGTGATCAGATTGCTTGGCGAACTGCACCGCACGCGCGACGGTCGGCAATTCGCCATAGATTTCGCGCAGATCATCCCGTCCACGGGCGCGTATGACCTGGTGCTGTTTGGCTTGCGGCACGCGGAGACGGAGTTTTCGATGGGTGTGGCGTTCCCGCAGGACTCCGCCAGCACCTGGGGCGCGCACGAGGCACTGGTAAGCGAAGGACTGGGACAGATCCGCACTGAACTTGAGCGTGGTAATACTGAGGATGGGTCTCTGGTCGAGATCCCGACAGCCACGTGGGGAGGGTGGCGACCGAGCTATCGGTTCTCGGTTCCATCAAAGACGCGCTATGCATGAGGGCGGCACGACGTATCCGGACCTTTCCGATAACGCGCTTGCCGTGCTGCGCAAGCGCTACTTCCTGAAGGACCGCGTCGACCACCCCATTGAGGACGTGGACGAGTTCTTCAGCCGCGTCGTGCGCGGCGTCGTTGACGTGGAGCGTGAACGCGGCTGGGTGGACGCCGACGGCCACGACGAGATCGTCGACTCCATGTACGACCTCTTGCGTGGGCTGCGCTTTGTGCCCAATAGCCCCTGCCTGATGAACGCGGGCAAGCCGCAGGGCTATGCGCAGATGGCGGCCTGTTTCGTATTGCCCATCGACGACGACTTGCTGAGCATCAAGACCACCGACATGCACGCAGCCATCATTCACCAGAGCGGCGGCGGCACGGGCTTCAACTTCTCGCGAATCCGCCCGCGCGGCGACTTCGTGCGCAGTTCCGGCGGTGTGGCCAGTGGCCCGATCAGCTTCATGTCGATGATCGACTACTCCTGCGGCGAGATTAAGCAGGGCGGCACGCGCCGCGGCGCCAACATGGGCATCCTGAACGTCGATCATCCGGACATTCTCGACTTCATCGAGTGCAAGACCGAGGACGGCCGGATCGCCAACTTCAACATCTCCGTCGGCATCACCGACGCGTTCATGCAGGCGGTGCGCGACGACACCGACTATGACCTGGTCAACCCGCGCACCGATGAGGTGACGAAGCAACTGCGCGCCCGCGACGTCTGGGACCGGCTGGTGGACGGCGCCTGGCTGAACGGCGAACCGGGCATGATCTTCCTGGACCGGCTGGAGCGCACCAACCCCACGCCGGACGTGGCGCCGCAGGACACCACCAACCCCTGCGGCGAGCAGCCGCTGCTGCCCTACGAGGCCTGCGTGCTGGGCAGCCTGAACCTCAACTGGCACCTCACCGAGGACCGCACGCGGATCGACTGGCACGCCCTGCGGCGTGACGTGCACCTGTCCGTCCGGTTCCTGGATGACATGGTCGAAGCCTCCAACTTCCCGCTGAAGGAAATCGATGACATCGTCAAGCACGGCAATCGCCGAGTCGGACTCGGGGTCATGGGCTGGGCCGATGTGCTGTTCCACCTGGGCCTGCCCTACGACAGCCCCGAGGCCGAGGCGCTGGCCGGCGACGTCATGCAGTTCATCAACGACGAGGGCCGGCGCGCCTCCGAGGAACTGGCCGCCGCACGCGGCGCGTTCCCCAACTTTGTCAGCTCGGCCTGGGACCGCAAGGGCCACGGCGAGCGGCGCAACGCCACCGTCACCACCATCGCGCCGACCGGCACGATCAGCATGATTGCGGACGCCTCGAGTGGCATCGAACCGCTGTTTGCGCTGATCTTCTGGAAGAACGTGATGCGTGACAGCGACGACAACGCCGCCACTACGCTGCGCTACGTGAACCCGATTTTCGAGACCTACGCGCGCCGCCGCGGGTTCTTCAGCGAAGAGCTGGTGGACGCCATCGAGGCCAACCACGGCAGCCTGCAGATTACCCACGAAACGCCGGATGACTCCCTGCAGGTGCTGGAGCGCGTGCCCGAGTCGGCCCGCCGCATATTCGTGACGGCGCATGACGTGTCGCCCGAGTGGCACATCCGCATTCAGAGTGCCTTCCAGGCGAACACCGAGAACGCGGTGTCCAAGACCATCAACTTCCCGCACGAGGCCACCCGCGAAGACGTGGAACGCGGCTACTGGCGCGCCTACGAACTGGGCTGCAAGGGCGTCACGGTCTACCGCGACGGCAGCCGCGACTACCAGGTGCTGACCACCAGTGACTCTGGCGACAACACGCGCCGCGACGAAACCGACGAGCCGCAAGCCGCCGAGGCCCCGGCGCCCGTCGAACAAGCTCCCGCACCGGCGGCCACCTCGGTCAATGGTCACAGCAACGGGCATGCACCCACGCTGACGCCGACGCCGGCAGCCAACAGCGCCTTGAACGGCCAGGCGGACCGGACGCCGTTGCCGATCGTGGCGGCGGTCGAACGCGAACGGCCCGACCAGATTCACGGCACCACGACCCGAATCCGCACGGGCTGCGGTCCGCTGTTCGTCACGATCAACGACGATGAGCGTGGGCTGCCGTTCGAGACCTTTGCCACGCTGGGCAAGGCTGGCGGCTGCGCCGCCGCTCAGACCGAGGCCATCGGCCGGCTGGCGTCGCTGGCGCTGCGTTCAGGCGTGCCGGTCGAAGAAGTGCAGAAGACGCTGCGCGGGATTACCTGCCACCGGCCTGCCGGGTTCGGCCCGGAACGCGTGCTCTCGTGCGGCGACGGCATCGCGCAGGCCATGGCCAAGCGGATCGACGTCGAGAACGGCGACTTCGTGCCCATGGTGGACCTGCAGGGCGAGGGCACGTACACACCCGACCCGGCCGAGCAACCTGCGGCCACGGCCGCGACGGCGCCTCGGCAGAGCGCGCCGACTTTCGGCAGCGGTTCGGCGCCGGCGGCCGAGACGTACGTCGAAGGCGCCGCGCACGACCAGGGCTTCGTGGGCGCCTGCCCCTCCTGCGGCGGCAGCCAACTCCACTACGCGGAAGGCTGCATGAAGTGTGTGTCCTGTGGCTACAGCGACTGCGGGTAGGTGGTAGTCCGCCAGTACCCACTGACCAACTCGGCCACCGAGTGCCGGTGAGGTATAGGCGCTAGGAACCGGCAGCCGTTGTTGCAGTTGCGCCGGTCCGTCGCTCGTCAATAAGCAGACGGAGGGTCGGTTCGCTCCAGTAGAGATCGCCGACATTGGCGCCTCGATCCAGCAGCAACGCCATCGTGGCCCGGTCACCTTGATCGGCCGCAGCCTTTAGCGGGGTATCACCGAAGTCGTCTTTCGCCTCAATGTCGGCACCGTAGTCCAGCAGAATCTCGACAGCAGCGGCGTTGGCCTCGGCCGCCGCTACGTGCAACGCGGGATTGCCGTACTCGTCCTTGGTCTCAACATCAACGCCGTGTTCCAGAAGGATGGTGACAATGGCCGGATCGCCTCTCGATATCGCCGCCAGCAGCGCGTTATGCCCGCGATGGTCCCTGGCCTCGGTGTCGGCGTCATATTCCAACAGCGCAGCGACGATGGGTGGGTTGCGGGCCTCGATTGCCGCGTGGAGCGCAGTGTCGCCAACGTAATCCCAACCCTCAGTGAAAGAGCCTTCTTCCAGCGATGCGGCGATGGTTGCCATGATCCTCGCCACTGCCCGATGCAGCGGATTCTCACCGATATCGTCCCTGGCCTCAGGATCCGCACCGTGTTCGAGCAGGACGTAGACGACGTCCGGGTCACCACTCTCGACTGCCAGGTGCAGGGGCGAGTACCCAAAGTCGTCCTTTGCTGCTATGTCCGCGCCGTGTTCCAACAGCACCGCGACTACGGTGGGTTCTGCTCCATACTCCGCCGCCAGATGCAGCGGAGTTCGGCCTATACCGTCTCTCGCTCCAAGGCCGGGACCGCAACCCACCAACAGACGGGCGTCGGTTACCTCCGCGTCAACCCAGAACGCTTCCGAGGTCCACCGGTGCGCCAGCAACGAACGGCCGACACAAGAAATCCTCAGAGGCTCCGGCTCAGGTTTCGATGTGCCGTCGCACGCCGCTGCCCAGACCGCGGCAGCCACGACCAGCGCGAGCCAGACCGTCAGGCGCCACGGGTATGGCAGCCGGGTGCGAGGTCGAGTCTGGCGATCTCGACGGCCACCGCTGGCGCTGGGCCATCGTTGGCAGTGAGACACGTCACGGCGACCAAGCTCAGGTGCCAGTGGCATGCTCCTCGAGCACCTGCGCGGTTGCTTGATTGCCGGCGGCCAGGGCCAGGTCAAGCGGCGTGGCGCCAGCGTTATCTTCGGCTTCGAGATTCGCGCCATGTTCCAGGAGAAGCGTGGCTACGGCCGCGGTTCCGAATTCGGCCGCGAAGTGCAGGGGGGTCCAACCGTCCTCGTCCCGGGCTTCCAGGTTGGCCCCGGCGTCCAGCAGGAGCTCCACGACCGCCAAGGATTCTCTACTGGCCGCGAAATGTAGGGGTGTCCAACCGTCGTCGTCCCGGGCTTCCAGATTGGCCCCGGCGTCCAGCAGGAGCCTCACGATCGCTACGGCTTCGCTATTGGCCGCGAAATGCAGGGGCGTCCAACCATCGTCGTCCCGTGCTTCCAGGTTGGCACCGGCGTCCAGCAGAAGCTGTGCATAGACAGGATCCTCGAACTCGGCCGCCCCGTGCAGAAGTGTCGAGCCACCCTCGGCCCTGGCTTCGATGTTTGCGCCACGGTCAATCATCAGTTCGACCACTTCTGGATCGACCTCGTACGCGAGCGCCACGTGCAGGGGTGTGAGTTGTTCGACGGCTCGGGCGTCGAGGTTCGCGCCACGGTCCAGCAGGACGGCCACCACGGCGGGTTTGCCGTCGATCAATACGCTCCAATGCAGTGGGGTCAGTCCGTCGTCGCCTTGCGCTTCCAGGTCAAGACCACGCTCCAGCAGGAACTCGACCATGGCGGGTTCGGGGTTGAGGGCCGCCGCCAGGTGCAGGGCCGTAGTGCCGCTATAGCCCGGGGCGTCAAGATTCGCCCCAAGAGACAACAGCACCTCAACCCTCGCCGGATGCTCGCTACTGGCTGCCGCCAACAGCAGCGGAGTCAAGCCCTGGTCGTTCCCGGCTTCCAGGTCGGCGCCGCGTTCGACTAGCAATTCAAGCGATTCCGGATGGGCGCCGAAGACTGCCCACATGTGGAGCGGCGTCCAGTCCTGATCATTCCGCACATTAGGGTCAACACCGTGGTCGAGTAGGACGGCCAGTACTTCTGGTTCCGGACTTCGTACGGCTGCCCGATGGAGGGGCGTTAGTCCTCCGTCAGTCCTCGCTAATACCTCGGCACCCGCCTCAATCAGGGCAGCGACAACAGCCGGCTCGGAGTTGAACGCGGCTGCCTGGTGAAGCGGCGTGGAGCCAATTTCGTCCCGAGCGCTGATGTTCGCGCCGCAGCTCAACGCGGCTTGCACGTCGGCAAGCGTCGCTGCGACCCAGAATTCCTTGCTCAGCCAGCGAGTCTCATCCACGGGTTCGGCACAGGCTGCGGCCGTCGATTGCGGAGGTGGTGTCGGTTCAGGCGTGGGGGTTGGCGACTGCGTTTGGGTCGGTTGGGGATCCGGGCGCGAATCGGGTGTCGCCTCCGGTTCGGGAGAAGGCGTGGCGGGCAGGGCCGCGACCTGGGTCGGCGAGGCCGTTGCCGTAGCCGCCTGGTTAAGCGTTTGCGCAGGGGCTGACGTGTCGCCGCAGGCCGTCAGTGCGAGTATCGCCAGGCTGAGCAGCGGCATTCGCCACGGTGCGAGCAGTCGCCATTTCAACGATTCATGGCCCCTCGCTCGCGGCTGGCTACGCGCGTCCATTTGTCTGCCGCTCCGCGATTCCCGGCTCTTGGCGATCAGTCTAAGTCGGTCTCGGTCGCCATGAGTTTGTCCCGCTCTGCCGGTCCGGCTAGCGTCCGTGGGCCAGCCAGGCGACGAAGTCGCGGCGGGGGCGTCGGGTTTGGGGAGATTGATGCCGTGGCCGGGGGTGTCGTGGAGCGCGATCCCGCGGCTCGGCGGTTAAGCCGCAAGTCCCGGTAGCCGGATGACCGACCGAGTGCGCAGCTTGCAATTGCGGTTGGCCAGAGCGGGCCTGAGGCTAGGCACCGCTGGCCGGGGTGGAGGTAGCTTGCCTGGTTCCCGCCCCTCGCTCGTCAATCACCTGGCGCAGCGTTGGTTCAGTCCAATAGAGATTGCCAACGACAGCGCCGCGGTCCAGCAGCGCTGACATGGTGGCAGGGTCGCCTCCGAAGGCTGCCGCTTCAAGCGGGGTATTGCCGTAGTCGTCCATTGCCTCGATGTCGGCACCGTGGCTCAGCAGAATCTGCACAACAAGCACGGCGGCCTGGCGTGCCGCTACATGCAGCGCGGTTTCTCCGGCGTCGTTTCTTGCTTCAATCTCGGCGCCGTGGTCCAGGAGTAATGAGACGAGGGTTGCATTCCGTCGCGCTCCCGCCGCGTGCAGCGGGGTCACGCCATAGCCGTCAGTCTCGTGGATGTCCGCACCATGTCCCAGTAGTGCTTCTACGACGGCAGGTCCGGCATAGCCTACGGCCAACATCAGGATCGAATCGCCAAAGTCGTTCCGGGCGTCAATCTCCGCACCGTATTCCAGCAAGACTGCAACCGAGACTTGGTTGTCAAAGTAAACGGCTACGTGGAGCGGGGTAGAACCCGTGTTGTCCTTGGACTTGATGTCCGCACCGCGTTCCAGCAGAGCCGCAGTCACGCCCGCCACGGAGCTATCGGCCGCGGCGACGTGAAGGGCAGTCCTGCCGAGGTCCTCTCTGGCATGGATGTCACTGCCGTGGTTGAGCAGGGCGTTGACGATTGCCTCGTGGCCGGACCATGCCGCTCGGTGCAACGGGGTGTTGCCGAGGTCGTCCGTGGCATCGATGCGTGCACCGCCGGCCAAGAGCGCTCGGATGACTGACGAATCTGGACTGTACGCCGACGCAAGATGCAACGGAGTCAAGCCCTGATCATCCGTTGCCTGGATGTCAGAGCCACAGTCCATGGCGGCGTGAACCAGGGGTACCGTCGCAACACGCCAGAACTCAGGTTTCGTCCATGACTCCCGAACTGTGCGTGCGTTCTCAGGATTCATGGAGCACGGTCCCGGTTTACGCGCCAGCACTGGCCTTGAGCTATCGGCGCACGCGCTAAGTCCTATGTAAACGACCAGTAGCAACGCGCTCAATTGGGCCAGTCGCATTAGCCCGGTGCTGCTCCCCTGACTCTCGACCGAACGCAGGCAGACGCTCTTGGGCCACTTCGAACTCGAGGGCCCGACGATCAGTCTAGATTCTGCGGCCCGACCACCGGCCGCAGCTGCCTTCGGACGCCTAGCGTCCGTCGGCCAGCCAGGCGATGAAGTCGCGGCGGGGGGTGGGGTGTTTGAGGAGTTCGATGCCGTGGCCGGGGGTGTCGTAGACGCTTACCTGGCGGGGTTCGGCGGTGCGGCTGTAGAGGGCCTGGGACTGGAGGGCCTCTTCGCGGTCTGTCTGAAAGAGGACGCCGCGGGGCTGGAAATTGGGGATGTCCTCGCCCATCAGCAGGCGGCCCGGCTCGAAGCGTCCGCTGACGGCGACGGCCCGCCGCACCTCGGGCAGCACGGCCGAAGCGATCCAGGCCGTGTTGGCGCCCACGCTGGCGCCGCCGACGCCGATGTGACCCGGGTCGATGTCGCCGCGGGCGGTGAGCCAGGCGACGGCGGCTGCCACGTCCGCCGGCCAGCCGTCGAGGGTGTTGGCCCGGTCCGTTGCGAAGTCGTAGCCGCCGTCGTCACGGAGGCGACGCAGGCTCTCGCCGTGGGCGCGAGCGTCGGGCGCCAGTACCGCCAGGCCGGCCGTCAGCAGGTCGGGCGTCAGGTCGTCCCACTGGGCGCGTGTTCCCTGGTACTGGTGCATCAGCACGACAGCCGGCCAGGGCGGCGCGGTGGCTGGCGGGGTGAAGGTGGCGACGACCTGGATGCCGTCGGCCGTTCGGTAGGTCACGTTGCCGCGGTCCGTGTCCGCGAACGGCAGCGGCGCCAGTGCCGGCGGGTCGCCGCAGCCGGCCAGCGCGCCGGCACCGAGCACCAGGCCCGCGGCCAGGACTGACCGGCGTCTTAGACGTCGTCGGTGCACGTTGACTTGCGCGTGTGGATCATCATGGTTCCCAATCGTATGCCTGCCGAGGGTTCGGCGACGGCCAATCTGCGATGACGTACGGTGCGGGCGGATCTTGAGTGCCGGAAAAGGATGAAGCCGTATGCAGGTGGCGCTGTCGGGGCTGCTGTTCGATCACGAGCCGGCCGCCGAGTTTGCCACCGCGGCGCGGGAGATCGGCTACGCCAGCGTCGAGCTACGTGGCACGCGCCACCAGCTAGCGCCTGACTCGGACGACGCGCGGCTGGATCTTCTGAAGGAACTCTTTGCTGGGTTGGAGATCGCGAACATTGCGTCGCACGCCGGCAACTTCGCCCTGCTGGACGAGGCGGAGGCCGTGGAGGCCCGGAAGACCGCGCACCGGTTCCTCGAGTGGGCAGCGGCGCTGGGGGCTCGCAGCGTGCGGATCTGGCCCGGGTGGGTGGCCGCCCCGGAGGCCGAGCCCGAGCACTGGGCGCGGGCGGCGCGCCACCTGCGCTGGTGCGCGGAGGCGGCGGCCGACCTGGGGGTGATGGTGGCCGTTGAAATGCACCACGGGTCACTGGCTGAATCGGCGGCCGGCGCCAACCGGCTGCTGGACGAGGTCGATCACCCGGCCGTGGGCCTGATTCTCGATCCGGCGAACCTGATGCAGACGCCCACGCCGTTTGGGCCTCGCTGCGTGGGCTCGGTGTGGGACCGCCTGTTGCACGTGCATGTCAAGGATCACTCGCTGGTCGGCGCCACCGAGCCGGGCGCCTATCCGTTTCGGCTCTACCTGGAGCACATCGGCGCCTGGATCGAGCGAATGGAGCCGCCGCGCCGCCGGCTGGGTCCGGGGTGGTTCGCCAAGCGGGCGCTGGGTGAGGGCCACGTGCCGTGGCCGTCGATCCTGGCCGAGTTGAAGCGACGCGGCTATACCGGACACTTGATTGTGGAAACGGAAGTCGGTCCCGGCGTGCCCACGGGGCGTACGCTGACCGAGCGCGAGTTCAAGACGATGAGCCGCTGGATCGAGGCGCTGTGACCGACCTGGAAATGCGGCCCCTGGAAGCCCGGCACTTGCCCGCCGAGGCGGCGCTGTGCCGGCGCGAGATTGCGTATCTGCCCTTCTCGGAGGCCATCCTCCAGGACCGCATCCTCGACGACCCGGACTTTGACCCCGACTTGAATCCGACGGTCTGGCAGGGCGAACGCCTGGTCGGTCTGGCCTGCGGGGCGCCGCCGAGCGAGGAGTTGCAGACGGCCGGCGGGGTGAAGCTGTTTGCCGTCGCGAGGGATATGCGCCGCCGGGGCATCGCGACCCGGCTGTTCGACCACATCGAGCACCGGCTAACGGGTCTGGGCGCAACAGAGTCCCTGGCGATCATCGCCGGCAACAATCGCTTCATGCAGGGCCTGGACCTGCGCTACACCGAGGCGCTCTGTTTCCTGGAGGCGCGGGGCTACGAGCGCGCGGGCGATGGCATGGACATGGACGTGGACCTGCGCACCACGCCGCTGGATACCTCGGAGCAGGAAGCGGAGTTGGAGCACGTCCACGGGCTGCGGGTGCGTCGGGTGTCGATGGCTGACTTCCAGAAAGCCTGGGACTACGTGGCGCGCGAGTTCGAATACCCCAGCGCCCTTGCCACGGCCCCGATCGGGCGGCGCTGGGCCTACCTGGCGACGTCCGGCCTGAAGCTGGACCCGCCGACCCTCTGGATGGCCGAGAAGGACGGCGAGTTCTGCGGCTTTGCGGTGACCGACGTGGCCGCACCCGAGCGCCTGGGGCCGATGGGGGTCTCACCTGAGGTCCGCAAGCTGGGCGTGGGCACGGTGCTGCTCAAGCGAGCGCTGGCCGACCTGCGGGATAGGGGCGTGGACATCGGGGTGATCTACGGGGCCGGGCCGTATGCCTTTTATGCCCGCACGGTGGACGCGACCATCAACGCCGTGTTTTGGCGTCTGCGCAAGCCGTTGTCGTAGATCCGCTGCTCGCAATGTCTCACGTGAAACATTGGACGCAAATCGGCCGGTGCTAGGCTCCTTCGCGCGAGTCGCCGGTAGGGGTTCCTCGATATGAGCGCCAGCGCCTGGGCCTATTCGAACGGTGAGATTGTCCCGCTGGAAGAGGCCCGCTACTGGCCCAACGACCTGGCCATCATCTACGGCGAGATCGTCTACGAGGCCACGCGCACCTTCGGCGGGAAGCCCTTTAAGCTGAAGGAACACATCGATCGGCTCTACCGCTCGCTCGACTACTGCCGCCTGGACCCGGGCCTGACGGCCGAGGAGCTATCCGAGGTCACGCTGCAGGTCGTGGAACGCAACAGCCCTGACCTGCCGGACGGCAGCGACACCTGGATCTTCCACAACATCACGCGCGGCACGCACCCGCAGTTCCCGGGCGTGGGACGCGGCGACGCCGGGCCCTCGGTGCTGGTGTGGACGCATGAGCTGGGTTTCAAGTACTGGTACACGTACTACGAGGAAGGCGCGCACTGCGTGACGCCCTCGATTCGGCAGGTCAACATCGCCACCCAGGACCCGCGCATGAAGACGCGCAGCCGCATGTTCCTGGCGCTGGCCGAGCAGGAAGTCAACGCCCTGGCGCCCGGCGCCTACACGCTGCTGCTGGACAACGAGGGACGCATCGCCGAGGGCACCGGCGCCAACTTCATGCTGGTGTCCGACGGCGCCATCCTGACCCCGCGCACCGGCACCGGCCTGGCCGGCGTGAGCCTCGCCACCGTTCGCGACCTGAGCCTGGACCTGGGCGTCGAGGTCCGTGAAGCCGACCTGACCCTCTACGACGTCTTCAACGCCGACGAGGCCTTCCTCAGCAGCACCCCCTACTGCCTGCTGCCCGTGACCCGCGTCAACGGCACCCAGGTCGGCAACGGCCACCCTGGCGAACTCTACGCCCGCCTGATTGACGCGTGGAGCGAGACGGTGGGCGTGAACATCATTGAACAGGCCCGGAGGCTGGGCGAAGCGACCTAACGCTCGAATGGGGAGTGTCAGACTGACCGCCAGAGTCCGCGGAGCGAAATGCAGGAGATGCGGTGGGTGACGGCTTGATCGGCCGGTTGGTCCGCGCTCTGCGGCTGGATCCGACGCTCTACCGCGAAGTCGCGGCACCAGGTGCGAGCACGGAGCAGGCTGCGCTTGTACTGATGCTTGGGGCGATCGGGTTCGGGTTTGCTCACTCGGCAGACAGGATTGCAGGCTGGCTGAATTTTGGATGGTTGGGGATCACGCGCGTTGACACTAATGCGTGGATCGTTGGTCAGTTTGAGAACGGCCGCATCGTGACGCACGCGCTCGGTCTCATGGCAGCTTGGCCGGTCTGGGCCGTCTGTCTGTACCTAATCGGCAAGCATATGCGGCACCCGGATCGACCGGCACCGGGCTTTGGACAAGTCGCACGTGCTATAGCGTTCGCACAGGTACCGGGACTGGCAGGCATTGTCCTACTCATACCAGCCACCATCGCCTCAGTCTTTCTGGTTCCGGACGTCTCGCTTCCACATCTACCGGGTGCAGCTAGTGAAATCATCGATCCACTCTCACTGCCTTGGCTCGGATTGCTGGTAAATGTTGGGACAGGCGTGCTTCTGGTCTGGGTCTTTATTGGGACCTTCCTGGCGCTGCGTGAAGCCGTGGGGCTAAGTCAGGGCCAGGCGTTGAGCGCAATTGCCCTTGCAGCCGTGTCAATAACCGTACTAGCAATTGTTGCCTTGACTCTTATCAGCATTGTTGCTGCCGCCGCCGGCGTGATACCCACCGCCTTTGGGCCCGACTCACCCGGCTTTGTTCGAACTGAAATCTCCTCACTTGGTCTTGATCGAACTGACATCGCCGCGCTGGTCTTGGGGGAAGCCCCGAGTCGGGTAGCACTAGCGTTCGACTTCAATCTTGGCTGGTACTTCACTCGTGAACTCATCAGTCGACTTGACGACGTACTCGTGCTCGTGGTCGCGACGTAGTGCGTGGCGACAAGAGGAAGACGCCAGGCGTGCAAACGAGCGTATTCGGGAGGCTCGCGAGGCGGATGCGCGATGCGGCGCTCCTGGCACATCCTTTGTACCGGGAAGTAGCGAGTTCCGGCAGGGGGAATCGCGAAGCAGCGGTGGTTGTTCTGGTTACCGGATTGGGTTTCGGCGTCGCGAGTTTCTTGGGCTGGGCGCTGGCAGGTGCGCCAATCAAAGGGATCGTGGTGGGGGTCGTACTGGAGCCAATTGTGACGCTGATGGCATGGCTTGGCGGATCCGTGGCCGCCTGGGTGGTTGGCAGCCGCCTGGCGGCACCAGGCGGCAAGGCCGGACGGTTCTGGCCGGTGGCTCGAGCATTGGCGTACGCACAGACCCCGAATCTGGCTGGTGTACTCGTGGTCCTCCCCGCTCCGTACACGGGCGGCGTGTGGTTGATAGTGCGGTTCTGGATGTTGGCGGCAAGTTCAACCGCCATTCGCGAGGCGCTGGGGCTGAGCGGGGGACGGGTGCTTGTGACGCTGGTCGCGACCGCCGTGGTCTACGCGGCGCTGCTCATTGGTCTCTTTCAAGTTCTGAGTTTCGTCGGCCTTGGCGGCGCGGCGAGCATTCCTGGCATCGTGGCGGACTAATGCGGCGAGTTCGCGGCGCAACGACTCTCGGCAAGGGTAGTGCCGAACTCCCTGGGAGTAGTTGCTGTGGCGCCTAGTGCCGGTGTCGGTCTCGTCGCACGCATTGTGCGCGCTCTGCGACTTGATCCAACGCTCTACCGGGAAGTGACTTCACCAGACGCTGGCAACCGGCAGGCGGTCGTGATGATCTTGATCACGTCCGTAATTTGGGGTTTCCAAACGATCTTTGTAAAGAGTGCGTCAGTCTTGCAGCAGTCGACCCGTGGGGCCGAGGATCTGGACTTAGGTCTGCTGGTAGCACTCTTCGCGGTACCCGCGATTGCGCAGATTGCGTCGTGGCTGATCTGGGCGTTCGGGCTCTGGATCATCGCCACTCGCTGGGTGCCACGGGAGCACGAGGTGCCCTACTTCGGCCAAGTCGCCCGTGCACTGGCATTCGCGCAGGCACCCATCGTCTTCGCAGTCGTTATCGCCGTCCTAGCGACACTATTCGTTGGTGTCGTGTCCGCGCTCGTGCTCATTCTCATTCCGGAGGAAATCCGGGAGGGCTATCCGCAGCTGGTCGTGTTGGGGAATAGCGCTGCCGTGTGGGGGATTGGCGGTTTGGTCACGGCCTGGGTGCTCGTGGGAACGTTCGTGGCCACTCGCGAGGCGCTGAGACTCAGCAATGGCCGAACGTTGGTGGCATTACTGACTGTGAATCTAGTCGGTGCGACACTTCTTGCAGTAATTGTCGTTGTTCTCAGCGGCGTAGCCGGACGAGAAGCAGTGGGTCTAATGGAGGACTGGGTGGGATTTCGGGACGACAATCCATCTGCAGTGGATGTCGCGTACAGGCTTGACTTTAACTTTGGATTTCTAGGTCTGAGCGACCGTACTCTCTACTACTTATCCAGATCACTCTTGCATCCGTTTGCCGGAGTAAGTGGGGCGTAGAGCAACTGGATGGGCATGACCCGGTTGAATTGTTGCACCATATAGTAGTCCGCGACCGAACGGTAGTCAGCCTCAGGTTTGCCACTCCTATCAAGAAATCAAATGCGAAGCAGGCCAAAAGGCTATGCAAGGCGCAACCGGAAATCGTGCGCAAGCCGTCCGAAAGCTACGCGGAAGCCGAGGTCAGACCAGCAGCAGCTTGATGCAGACGGGGTTGGGGATTTGGGTTTGGTGGCCGGTGGGGTGGAGGTGGCCGGTTTGGTGGTTGATGCGGAAGGGGACGATGGTGCTGGTGTCCTGGTTGGCGGCGAGGAGCCAGTTGCCCGAGGGGTCGACGGCGAAGTTGCGGGGGGTTTGGCCCCGGGTGGATTCGTTGCCGAGACTGGTCAGGCGGCCGGTGGCCTGGTCGATGGCGAACATGGCGATGCTGTCGTGACCGCGGTTGGAGCCGTAGACAGACTTGCCCGAAGGCGCGACGTGGATGTCGGCGAGGGCAAACGCGGCGGACTCTTTGCCCGCCTGACTGACGCCTGGAGCGAGACGGTGGGCGTGAACATTGACGAGCAGGCCCGGAGGCTGGGCGCGGCGGCCTAACGCTCCGAGGCAGGGCGTGCCAGACTGACGGCCAGAGGCGGCGCGGAAGCGAGGCCGGCGGCCATGAGTAGCGGCTTCATCAGCCGGTTGCTTCGCGCCCTGCGGCTGGATCCGACCTTGTACCGGGAAGTCGCCACCGCAGGTAACAGCACTCACCAAGCCGTGCTGATAGTTGTCTTTACATCCGCAGCTTCAGGCATCGCATGGGGCGCTCGGACATTTCACTTCATCGGACGGCACGAGCCGGCGCTCGTGCAGATGGACACGCCGATGGTTGGATTCGGCGTGCTAGCGGTGGTCAGCGCCCTTGCGCAGGTTGTCGCCTGGCCGGTGTGGGCGGCCGGTGTCTGGGCCATTGGTCGGCGCCTCGCCCCATCTGGCCGCGCGCTGGGCTTTTGGCCGGTGGCCCGCGTCGTGGCATTCGCGCAGGCGCCCGTGGCACTTGCGGTCGTGATTCCGATCATGGCCGGGGCCTTTTGGCTCGGACGCGTCGACCCTCACGGCGCCGGCAGAGCACCTTTGGGCCTGCTGGTCTCCAGTGTTTGGAGCGTGGTCGCCGTCTGGGTGCTCATAGGGACCTTTCTGGCCGCGCGCGAGGTCTTGGGACTAAGTAACGGCCGCACCCTGATCACCTTGTGCGGTACCGGCGTCGTCGCGGTGCTGGTGGGGGTCGCAGTCACCTCGGTATCTCGCGGCGGGAACCTCGACTACGCAACTGCGTATTTGCGTAGGGTTCCCTCCGGATTTGACGTTGCGTCGGGGTTTGACTTCAATCTTGGCCTTGACTTCGGCGGCGCGGTCATGGGCTTTCTGTTCCGTCTCTTCACATTTGGCAATGGATAACTCCGACCGTCCGGCAGGGCGGAGCGCCGGGCACCGAGCGATGCCGATCGTGCATGAACGATTGGGCGGCGGTCTTATTCGGCGAACGATCCGCGCTCTGAGCCTGGATTCCGACCTCTACCGGGAGGTATCGGCACCCGGCGCCAGCACGCTCCAGGCGGTTCTCATTGTGATGCTTGCGGCGGTTGGCGTGGGTCTTGGCGAAGGAAGCCGGACCTTGCTTGACATGTTGGGGACCGGTCGAATTGAAAGTCGAACCGGGCTCCTGTGGCACACGTTTGTGGACGAGACGCTGCCAATCGCCGCGCTGCACGCCGCTGTCCACCTGGCAGCCTGGCCCGTGTGGGCCGCGGCGCTGTGGATCATTGGCAGGCGTCTGATCTCCGCCGGCGGTCGGACGCCACGAATTGGGTCAGTCGCACGCGGCCTTGCGTTCGCCCAGGCGCCGGGCCTGTTTCTCATTCTCACGCCGGTCTTCGCTCGCGCCCTGGCACCAATCATCGGATTGGCCACCGATCCTGCGACCGATCCTGCACGCTGGGGATTTGTGGCCTTCCAGCTTCCACCAACGATCGACTTTGGATTCCGGACGTTGGTCAGCGGATGGGTGCTGATTGGGACCTTTCTTGCCCTGCGCGAATCGCTGGGTTTGAGCAATGGCCGGACGCTTGGCGCGATGCTGGCCGCGGGTGTCACCGTCGCCGTGCTCTTGGGCGTTCTGGCGACGGCTATCGCGCTCGCCGTCCCTTCGCCGCCATGGACTTTCAATCTTGCCCTTTCAGGCGATTCATTCCTCGGAATCGGCGGATCCGGACCTCTGGCCATTTTCTGGATTGAGAATGCGTTGCCCATATCCCTTGGTTTCGACTTCAACCTTGGACTCATCGACGGCTTCATGCGGGTCTTCGCTGGTGGGTCATAGCAGTCCCGCCGTGTCTTTTTTCGGCCGGGTGCCGCATCAACTAGTCAGGGCTTGCTAAGTGCCGGTCTGCCTGGCTGAGGTTTAGTCCGAACCTGTTCTAGCCGCCGACGGTCAGTGAGCCTAAAAAGGGCAAGTGAGCTGTGCGCCCCGAACACTGACTAGATTCCGACTGACCCTTGAGTTCTTCAGACAGGCAGGAGCTTGATGCAGACGGGGTTGGGGATTTGGGCTACGTGGCCGGTGGGGTGGAGGTGGCCGCAGCCTGCTAGTGGCCGCTGTTCTTCCAGGCTTTGTACACCGCCGTGGTCAGCGCAGACAGGCGCTCCTTGTGCTGCTCCCACTCGGCGGCGGTGAACAGGAAATGGACCTCGGTGTCGGCGTCATCCAACGGCTCTCGATTCCTCGGCCATGTCTCGTATCGGAATTCCATTACGGGCTGCCTGAATTCGTCCAGGCACAGTTCTTTGGCGCGCGGGAAGAACTGTATATTGACGCTTCCGTCCCCTAAATGTATGCGCGCATAAGTTCGCTGCTGGGATTTGATACTTAGTCCCCAGACTCCTGGGTATGTGCTGAATCGGGGCCAGTTCTCTTCGAACATGCCCTCCGCGGCGCTGAAGGTCTCGGACATGCCGGAGTCCTCTATGTTTTTCTTCAGTAGATCTCTTTTCTCCTCCACGCTCAGGTATCGCCTTGTCCGGCGCGGGCCGGGCTCGGCGGATCCTTCCACTTCCACTTGCCTGGCAAGCAACGTTTTGCCGTCGTAGGCAAAGCCGTGGAACGTCAGCAACGAGATATCCATGCCGGTGTTCTCGGCGAGGAACTTCACCATCCGCTCCGTCCTCTCGTCGGCCCCCAAGCCGATCAGGAACAGGCGCAGCGGTCTCAGGGCGTCGAGGCTCGGGCTTTCGGTGTTCTCGCCGTACCACTCCTCGAAGTCCTCGATGTGCTCAATGCCACCAACGCCGGAGTTGGCGGCGATGTGCTCGGCCAAGGCAACGTCGGTCTTGGCGTCCAAATCTGAGGCGTAGTCGATAATCTGCGCAACGGCGTCCCGCGACAGCGTCCCGCGCTTCAACTCGAACACCACCAGCCGACCGTCCTCGTCCACCCCGAGCAAATCGAGCGGCCCGCCGTCGGTTGGCGTCTGTCGGCCGACGAGCCTCAGCCCCGGAATCAGCAGGTCGGGGTTCCTGACGAGCGTCTCCTCCAGCAAGGATTCGGTGTCCGTCTGGTCCTTCGACGCCAAGGGCGTGACGTTCGAGTCACTATCGAGCGCCCAGATCTTGACTTCGTCCATTGGAGACCTTTGCGTAATTCGTTTCGGATCAGGAGGCCCGGCGCCTATCCGGGCGCGTGCAACGTTGGGCGGCGCCTGGATTCCCGCCTTCGAGGGAATGGGGGAGGGTAACGCAACAGTCTCGCGAGGGAGCACCGGCCCCGTCGCCCGATCGATTCGGGACGACTTCGGGACGAAACCGCAGCGACCGTCGAGTCGATCCCCGGCGCGTAGCCGCGTAAACGCGGGCCGCGCGCCGTGAATGAGCGCTGCTCACGGCGGGATTGCCGCGCACGCCCTTGCGTGACAGGCTGACAGCCAAAGGCGGCACGGAAGCGAGGCCGGCAGCCATGGGTAACGGATTCATCAGCCGGTTGCTCCGTGCCCTGCGGTTGGACGCGAGCCTCTACCGCGAGGTATCGGCCCCTGACGGCAATACGCGGCAGGCGGCGCTGGTGGTTTTACTCACGGCCGCGGCCGCCGGCACCGAGGGCTTGTGGGTGAGTGCCAGCGGTGCTGGACTCATCGCTGTTACGCACATGCTCGCTTGGCCGGTCTGGGCTGCGGGGCTCTGGCTGGTTGGCGTGCGACTTAGAACACCATCTGGCGAGACGCCGGGACTCCAGCAAGTCGCGCGCGCAATTGCGTTCGCACAGGCGCCGGGCGTGTTCTTCGCGCTCGGCCCCATCCTCCTATGGAGTTCCGGGCCTCTCGCGGGCACGGTTCGGTCTTTGGTCTTCGTCTGGGTGCTGGTCGGGACTCTTCTCGCCGTTCGCGAGTCGTTGGGGCTGAGCAACGGTCGAACTCTCGGCGCGTTGGTCGCTGTAAGTGCAGTCATCGCGGCGCTGTTGGGGCCCGTGATTACCTTCCTAACCTTATGGGTTCTTTTGCCTCACGTGACGCTGGGATCCATAGTCGCGCTGATCTGGTATGGGGTGTTTGATTTCAACCTCGGTCTGGGTCTCATGAACGCGGTGATGCGCCTCGTCCTGCCAGTCGCGTTCGAGGTCATCGCGTAGCGCGAGACGACCCGGTTCGGCTTTCGCCCATGCGGCTGAAGACTCCGCCGTTGGGCAGGCTTGGGGCGAACGGAAACAGTCCGTTCACATTGTGAAAAACGCGCTTTGAGAACTATCGCGCCAACGGCAGCAGCTTGATGCAGACGGGGTTGGGGATTTGGGTTTGGTGGCCGGTGGGGTGGAGGTGGCCGGTTTGGTGGTTGATGCGGAAGGGGACGATGGTGCTGGTGTCCTGGTTGGCGGCAAGGAGCCAGGTCCCCGAGGGGTCGATGGCGAAGTTGCGGGGGGTTTGGCCCTGGGTGGATTCGTGGCCCAGGCTGGTGAGGCGGCCGGTGGCCTGGTCGATGGCGAACATGGCGATGCTGTCGTGGCCGCGGTTGGAGCCGTAGACGAACTTCCCTGACGGCGCGACGTGGATGTCGGCGCAAGTGCTTTCGCCCTCGAAGTCGGCAGGCAGGGTGCTGACGGTCTCGATTTCGCCGAAGACTCCCTGGTCGGCGACGTAGCGCAGGACGGAGATCGACGACCCCAGTTCGTTGATGAGGTAGGCGAACTGGCCGTTGGGGTGGAAGTCGAAGTGCCGAGGCCCTGCGCCGGCCGGTGTGCGCACCCAGGGGACGTGGTGGGGCGCCAGCGTGCCGTTGCCCAGGTCAATGTCGTAGACCAGCAGCTTGTCGATGCCCAGGTCCGGGGCGAAGGCCAGGCGGTTGGTGGCATCCAGGATGATCGAGTGGGCGTGCGGTCCCAGCTGCCGCACGGGATGGATGCTGGATCCCTCGTGCTGAACGAAGCCGGTTAGCGGGGCCAGGCTTCCGTCCGCCTGGATTGGCAACATGGCCACGCTGCCGCTGCCGTAGTTGGCCAGCAGCACGTAAGACTCAGTGGCGTCCACGCTGATGTGGCAGGGGACCTGGCCGCCCGTGAGCTGCTCGTTCAGGTAGGTCAATTCGCCGGTGGCGGGATCGATGGCGTAGGCCTTGATGACGCCATGCGATTCCTCGCCGACGGCGTAGAGGTTTCGTCCTGACGGCGAAATCTCCACCCACGACGGATTGGAAATGCCGCCGATAACGCTTAGACGCTCCAGTTCGCCCGAGCCCGCATCGAACCGGTACGTGTAGATGCCCTCGCTGGCGCCTGTGGTGTAGGTGCCGATGAAGGCGAGGAATTGGTTAGTCATGCGGTATATCGCCTCGAAGGCTTCGGCCTACGTATTGGAAGGAACCCGCGAGGGCTTGTCAAACGCGGAGTTCGGGACACTTCACGCCGGCAGCTCTTCGCGACAAGTGGATGGGAACACGTTGAATGAGCCTGCTTCAGGCGGCGGCACGAATGGCTGAGGTGATCCGGTCCCAGAAGTATGCGAACGACTCAGAGTGACGCCTTGCTCTGTCAGGGTCGAATGCACGCGCCACGGATCGAGCAAGTTCAATCTTGCCGCCGCCCGGATACCCGACACGGCCCGACTCTTTCCACAGGCGGTGGAGCGTGGATTCGGCGCTGCGCACACCTGTTTCTGGCGGCGCGGAATACTGCACGTCCGGCATGACGTGCCGGATGGCTTCTTCGTCGGCGAGATACCACGACTCAAGTTCGGCAACTGCCACGCAAATCAGAACGTTGCGCTGAGCGATGGGAGCACGCGCCGCAGTGACGGTTTCCTTGTCGAAGGCCTCAACTGTTACAGTCACACAGGGGTCTGAATCGCGGTCAACCAAGATGATCGACAATGGGTAGTGGAGGCTTCGAAAGTCATCAATCAGGCTGGCCGCTTGGCGCTCAAGCTGAGTTCGCCCCTTCACGGCGCGGACATTGAACATCACCCCTTGAAACTCACGGTGCAGAAGCGACCTAAGAAAGGCCTGGTCCGAAGGCCCCTCAACGCCAACGCCTACCGTCAGGGTGCGCCTCCCAAGGCTCCCTGCTCCCACAGTTCACCTAGCGAGAATGACCGGCGAAACGCCTCGATCTCGGGGATGGTAGCTACTCGAACCAGCCGTGTGAGACCTTTGACTTTGTTACACAGGAAGACTTCGTTCGGAGCTGCTTCATCCAGAAAATCCGGGTTGTGGGTGGTCGAAAACACCTGCGCACCCTCATCCGTACAGTACCGAAACAGCGCCATGATTTCGGGAATGAGATGCGGGTGCAGGCCGTTCTCCGGCTCCTCAATCGCGATCAAGTCGCCGGGAGCGGCGTTCAATGAAATCGTGAGCAACGCAAGCAGGCGCACGGTTCCGTCGGAGACGGAGTCAGGATCAAACCTGTCGGTGACGTTGTGTTCTTCAACCTGAAACGAAAGTTTCTCGCCGGTGGAGACAGGGTGCAACCTGGCGAACCCAGGAACCATCCCGCGCAGGGCCGACTCCGCCGCTGCAAGCGCCTTTCCGTCATGTCGTTTCCATTGATTGAGAGCGACGGACAGATTCTCTCCTGAACGGCCAAGGCCAGTCCAGGGGATCTCGCGGTAGGCCTGGCGCGCCGTGGCCGCGTTTATATGATAGAACTTCCAATTCAATATCCTGCCACGTAGTATGACCGGAACTATATCGAACGAGAAATTAGGGATCAATCGTCCGGATGCAGGCTCTGGTATATTCATTGTAGACGTGCTGTTAAAACTCGGATTAGTTAGGTTACTGGTAACTTCCAGTGTGTTTGCACGCCGATAAACTTCGTATGAGATCTTCTTGCCTTCGCTATTGCTAATCTCGGCGGTCAGGCGCTCTGATTCAACCTTGAACTGTCCGCCGTTGGGCTGCGCTTCTAAAGCCAGCTCGTAGTCGTAGGCGTCCAGCCGGTGCTTGTCGAACGCGTACGACCCGAGATCCTCAGACCCTTCGTCACGGATGCGGATGCGTAACGGAGCGGACGGGTCCTGCTCGCGCAGGCGCTTGTTCCATATCTCCGAAACGCCGCCGAACTCGGTGACCGCCGTCTCGACGTCGTGTCTCACGGCCGTTTGGAGGAACTCGAGCGCGGCCAGGAAGTTCGACTTGCCGGAGGCGTTGGGGCCGACGAGGAAGGTTAACGGTGTGACATCGACCATAGCGGCAGGTGTGCCGAAGCTCTTGAATCCCTCGATCTCTATGTGCGTGAGCATCGGTTTACCGCTATGGCGCTGCCATGCCCGCACGGAAGGGGCAAGCGCTTGGACGACTCAATCCTACGCGACGCGACGCCACGGACTCGGTCTCCAACGGCGACAGGGATGACCGGCGTGGTGTGTGCGCTAGGCGCTTGACCTTGCCGCGAGGGGGGCCGCGTCTCGGACTGCTTCGGAGACGCCGGCGGCGAAGGGTTTGAAGGCGTTGTGCATGAGGGCGGCGAGCTCGGTGGCCTGGGCGTCGTAGCGGGCCGGGTCCGACCATTGGCCGCGGGCGTCCAGCACTTCGGCGGGTACGCCGGGGCAGGCGGTGGGGACCTGGAGGCCGAATATCTCGTCAGTCACGTAGGGCACGTCGTCCAGATCGCCTGAGAGGGCGGCTCCGAGGATGGCGCGGGTGTAGGGCAGCGAGATGCGGTCGCTCTCACCGGCCGGTCCACCGGTCCAGCCGGTGTTGACCAGCCAGACGGCGGAACCGTGCTCGTCCAGCTTCTCGCCCAGCATTTCAGCGTAGACGCTGGGCGGACGCGGCAGGAACGGCGCGCCGAAGCAGGCGCTGAAGGTGGCTTCAGGCTCGGTGACGCCGCGCTCGGTGCCGGCCACGCGGGCGGTGTAGCCCAGCAGGAAGTGGTACATGGCCTGGTCGCGCGTGAGCCGCGAGATTGGCGGCAGCACGCCAAAGGCGTCGGCGGCCAGGAACACGACGTTGCGCGGGTGGCGGCCGAGGCCGTCGGGAACCACGTTGGTCAGCTGCGTGAGCGGGTAGGCGCCGCGGGTGTTCTCGGTGATCTCCTCGGAGTCCAGGTCAACCAGCCGGGTGTCCGGGTCCATGGGCACGTTTTCGAGCACGGTGCCGAACTGGCGGGTGGTGGCGTAGATCTCGGGCTCGTTCTCGGCGGAGAGCTTGATGGTCTTGGCGTAGCAGCCGCCCTCAAAGTTGAAGATGCCCACGTCGCTCCAGCCGTGCTCGTCGTCGCCGATGAGCGGACGGGCGGGATCCATGGAGAGGGTGGTCTTGCCGGTGCCGGAGAGGCCGAAGAACAGGGCCGTTTCGCCGTCCGAGCCCACGTTGGCGGAGCAGTGCATGGGCAGCACGCCCTGCTGGGGCAGCAGGTAGTTCATGACGGTGAAGATGGACTTCTTGTTCTCGCCGGCGTAGCGCGTCCCGCCGATCACGACCAGCTTGCGGGCGAAGTTGACGACGATGAAGGTCTCGGAGCCGGTGCCGTCCACGGCCGGGTCGGCCTGGAACGGCGCCAGGTTCACAACCGTGAACTGCGGGTCGTGATTCCCCAGTTCCTCGGCCGTGGGGTGAATGAACAAGCTGCGGACAAACAAGCTATGCCAGGCATACGCCGTGACGAAGCGGACAGGTAGCCGGTAACGCGAGTCGGCGCCGGCGTAGAGGTCCTGCACGTACAGGTCGCGGCCCTGCGCGAAGGCGCGGGCGCGGGCGAAGAGCGGCTCGAACTTGGCCTCGTCGAACGGCTGGTTGTTGGGACCCCACCAGACTTCGCCCTCGTTCCCGGCGTCCTGGACAACCCACTTGTCGCTGGGCGAGCGCCCGGTGTGCGGGGTGGTCATGGCAACCAACGGGCCGTGGCTGCAGAGTTCGGCCTCACCGTTTCGCACCGCGTGTTCGTACAGGGCTGCGGTGGAGAGGTTCCAGTGGATGTCACCGGTGTGCGTGAGGCCGAGGTCGTCGAGGTTCTTGTCGCTTGCCATGGCGGTCGTCTGGCTCCTGTGGTCGGTGTCGACGCTGCGGCGCGCGGCTAGTGCGGGCCGGGAAGATTGGGTCGGTGCGGATTCGCCTCCTGGGGCGGCCCTATCTTATTCGACGGAACCGGGCTGTGGGCAACGTCAGACGATGCGTTCGTCCTCGCGTCCGGCGGGGCGGCGACCGGCGGTGGTCAGGCGGGCGGCCTCGATCGACTTGCTTCCAGCCTCCAGGGCGCGGTCGTAGTCGCCCAGGAGATAGGCCGCCAGGTGTTCGTCCCAGGAGTCGTCCGGCGTCTTGTTGGGCGAATGCGCCGACGCGAGGTTGGCGCGCGCATAGACGACCAGGTCGTCCACGGCCACCTGCTGCGCCACGCAGCGGATGTGCTTGCGGCGCTCTAAGGGGTCCTCCAGGGCCGCAAGGCGACGGGCGGCGGCCGCCACGCGGTCGATCAGGGTCTCGGCGTAGTGTTCGCCCTTGTCGCGGCTGGCGTGGGTGCGCGGGTCGTCGCCGCCGACGCCTTCGGGCCATTGGTCGGGCGCCGGATCCAGCGCGGCCAGGTCCACGGTGTCGGGTTCGAGGTACATCATGATCGAGGTTTCGATGGCGGCCGCGTGGTCCATCGGCTTCTCGAAGTCGGTCAGCAGATGCGCGTCGACGGACGCCATCACCAGGAGGTCCGCCTGCCGCATGGCGGTGAGCGCGGCGCGGCGATAGGCCAGATAGTCCTCGCTGCCGCCGTGCCCGCCCAGCCAGATCACGACCCGCGCGCCATTGCGCGCCAGGTAGTTCAGCACCATCAGGGCGTTGGCCTCGATCAAGTCGGGGTCCACGGGCATTCCGAGCGGCATGGGCACTTCGTGCGCACCGAGGAAGACGGTGGGGAATACCAGCCCGCCCGTACGGTCGGCGACCCGCCGGCAGATTGCGGTCGACTTCACCGCGTCGAGGCCGATGGCGTTCTGTAGGCCGTGCCACTCCAGCGGTCCCGACGGCACGTAGACGCACGGAAACTCGGCCATGGCGTCCCAGATCTGCTGCGGACGGCAACGTTCCCAGCGGCGTTCGACGGTCTTCTCGCCGCTCACGACGCCTTGCCGACCCTTCCGATCACGCCCTTCGAGGTGAGGCTGTCGTGCACCTCCCTGGCCCAGGAGACTTCGGAATCATCCTCCGGCGCGTAGCCGATGACGCGGCGGGCGTTTTCGAGTCCCCAGAAGGAACGGGTGTTGTCGGAGATGCCGTAGAAGACTTGCCAGGGAATGCCCCACTCGTTCTCGATGTTCTCGGTCTCGATGGACTTGACGAAGAGTTGAGTGAGGTCGCGCGGGCTGATGTAGGCGCCCAGGTTGCGCCGGACGGGGTAGCCCTGGATGTCGCCCGCCAGCTCGGTGGGGTCGAGCTCGCGCGGGGCGCCGATGCGGATGTGCACGTTCTCCAGCTTGCGGCCCAGCGTGCCGGTGGCGAAGACGAACCCCAGGTGCTCGTAGGACTCCTTGGCCCAGCCGTAATAGTTGTCGGAGAGCGGCCGGATGTCGTTGGTGGCCTGCAGCATGTCCATCTCGCGGCTGCGCAGCAGGTGTTCATAGAAGTCGGCGGCGTGGTTGGAACTGGCCATCACGACGCGGCGCACGTTCTCTTCCAGCGAGAGCCGAAAGACGTTGCAGGCCATGCGAACGTTGTCAATCTCGCCGTCGAACTGCTCGCGGACGTCCTCGGTCCGACGAATGAAGGCCAGGTGAATGACCGCGTCGCAACCGGTGAAGAGTGGGCGCAGGGTGTCGAGGTCGTCGACCAGCACGCTCTGGACCTCCACACCGGGAACTTCCTGCCCGTTGCGGTCGGTGGTGGTGACGTCGATGAGGGTGCAGTCGTAGCGTTCGCGCAGGGTGGGCAGCATCTGCGCCGCCACGTAGCCGGCGGCGCCGGTGACGAGAACCTTGGGACGGGCCATGGGGTTCACCTTGAAGCTGGTGTCGCATCGTAGCAACGGCGACGGGGCGGTGGCTTCGGCGGTTGACGTTCGCTTTTTGTATGGTAGTGTGACTCGACCGTGTGAGGCAGGTTCCGGCGGCGCGGTACCCCCGCGAACCGGCTGTCCGAGCCCTCGCTGCCCGTGGACGGCGTATCGCCGCCCGCAATCTCCCGGCCATGAGCATCCCCCTGCCGCCAGGGCCGACGAGACCGGCAGCGGGAGGTCGGCGGCCGATCCTCCTTCGTGCCGTCGGGACCTCCTCCGCGCGGTTGCCCAGATTCCTTCCTCGTGTGGTTCAACTGGAGGGATCTAAGCCTTCCACGAGTCTAGGTTTTGGTGCCGAGCTCAAGGGTAGGAGCGGTCTGTGAAGTCCAGCGACGGTGTCAGCCAGATTCGTGTCGGGACGGCCAATTGGTCGGACCACACGGGGTTCTATCCACGCGGGACGAAGCCCGCGGAGCGCTTGGCCTACTACGCGTCGCAGCTCAGGGTTGTTGAGGTCAATGCCAGTTTCTACCGGCGGATTGATCCGTCGGTGTACGCGCAGTGGGCGGAACAGACGCCAGATGGGTTCCAGTTTGTCGTGAAGGCGCACCGGGCGGTGGCGAACCGGCCGCGCGACCAGGAGTTGGCCGCCGAGTACACCAAGAATCAGTACGAAGGCGTGCAGCCGCTGCGAGAGGCCGGGAAGTTTGGCGGATTCCTGGTGCAGTTCGGTGCGAACGTGCGCCCGAAGCCGGAGACCTACGAGCACCTAGGCTTGCTGCGCGACGGCCTGGGTGACGATCCGATCGCCATTGAACTCCGACACCCGGCCTGGCTGGGCGAGGTGCGCGAGGAAACGCTGGAGCGGCTGCAGGCACTCGGTCTGGCCGCGGTGATCGCCGACGAACCACGCGCGGCGGCCGCCGGGTTGCCTGAGCCCGTGGACGAACTGACGTCGCCCTCGCTGGCCTACTACCGCTTCATGGGGCGTGATAGCGCGGGTGAGGTCTCGGCACGCGAGCGTCGAGCGCTGCGGGCGGAGCACGTCTACACGGATGCGGAGATTGGCGAACTGGCTGACCTGGTGACGGCCCGACATGGGCCCGAGACCGCCAGCTTCGTGATCTTCTACAACAAGAAGGGGCCGAACAGGGTGGAGGCGGCGATGCGGCTGGCCGGGGAGCTTAAGCGCCGGGGCATAGCGGCCGGCTAGCGACTGGCTGATGGCAACTCGGCGACCTCGTGCAGGACGGCCAGCAGGCGTTCGGCGGCGCGGGGCCAGGTGAAGTCGCGGGCGCGCTTTCGGCCGCGAGCGACAAGCTCGGTGCGGAGCCGCGGCTGGGTGACGACGCATTCAATGGCTGAGGCGATCGCATTCAGGTCTGTTGGATCGACCAACTCGGCGGCGCCGCCGGTGACTTCAGGCAGCGAGGTGGCGTTGGAGGCGATTACGGGGCAGCCGTAGGCCATGGCTTCCAGGGGCGGGTGGCCGAAGGTCTCGGCCAGGGAGACGTAGACCAGGGCATCGGCCCGCTGGTAGTGGTGGGCGATACAGTCGTGCGGGACCGGTCCCAGGAGAGACACCGCCTCGCCGACGCCCAATTCGTCGGCCATGCGCCGCAAATCGGCGGCGGTGAGATCGGCGTCGGCGCCAACTATTCGAAGGTCGTGAGCGATGACGTTGCGCCGGCGCAGCGACGCGAACGCCTGGAGTAGGCGCGGATAGTTCTTGTGTCCGTAGAGGGTGGAAACGGCGAGCAGGTAGGGGCGCTGGGTTTGGCGAGTAGCTGGCGGCCTGTCGAGCGCGCTAGCGATATGCGGGGCCACGCCATGGGGAACGACGCGAATACGGGCCGGATCCAGTCCCAGCAACCGAACCGCATCGTTTCCCGCCGCCGAGGATCCCGCGACCACCCGCTCGGCACTGGGCAGCGAGCGACGCATATCGAACTTGAGGTAGTTGCGACGCAGCCAGCCGAACTGGCGCGGGTGGGTGAAGCACTGCAGCGAGCGCAGCATGACCACGCGAGGTCGCGGGCCTCCGAGCGGGGCGACGTTGACGGTGTGGAGGGTTACGTCGGGTCGAACTCCACGGAGAGCCAGTGGGTAGCCGGTGTGCTGGTACAGAACACGGAGTGGGCGCGCTCGTGCAGCGGCTCGAACGGGATGGACGCACACGTTCGGCCGGTCCGCCAACTCGTGGAGGACGGCGAACGCGGGGCAATAGACATGCCAGGTCGAGCGATGCGCCAGATCTGCCAGCGCGGCGACGAGGTTGACGGTCGTGTGGCGCAGCGGTCCGGCGCCGGGCAGCAATCCGGTGCCCGCCGCCACGACGTCCACGGCAACCCGCATGCCTAACGTCCCGGCAGAGCCCACGGCTCCGCCGGCGCCCGTGCTTTCAAGCTCGCGGAGGGCGCCACGGCGGTCTTGCCGCGGCGCTACAAGCCGAGCAGCTTGCGATAACCCTCGAGCGTGAACTCGGGCGAGGCTGCGTATTCCTTGCGTCGGGTTTCGTCGGCGATGACCTCGCGAGCGGCGTCGGCCACCTCGCCGGCAATTTCCGATGGGATGACCACAAGCCCGTTCACGTCGCCGTGCAACAGGTCGCCGGTTTGGATGGGTACGCCATCGATCACCACGGGCTCACCAGCGTCGAAAATCACGGCTGTCCCATGCGCGACCACGGGACCGCGCGCGAAGTAGTGGAGGCCCAGGTCCTCGACTTCCGGCAGGTCGCGTACGCCGCCGTCGGTCACCAGACCGATGCCGCCGAGCGTCCGAATCATCGTGCCCATCACGTCGCCGCAATGGCAGGACTTGGACGGGTTGTTACCGGCGTCCTGAATGACGACGACTGACGGATTGGGCGACCGCTGGAGAGCCTCCCACAGTTCGAACTGCAGGGCGGGATCGCGTCGCCGCCCGTAGGTGGTGCTGTCGCCCTTGGCGGTGACGGCGTAGCCGACCATTGGCTCCCGCTTGTTGGGAAACAGCGCGCGGACGTTGCTGCCCACGTAGCCGAGCGTCTGGTCGCGAACCTTGAAGGGCTCAATGGCGTTGGCGATGGTGGCGGAGTCGAAGGTCTTGAGTTCTTCGAGCTGGGCATCGGTGAGCGTGGCGGCCATGGGCAGGGTCTCCGGATCAGTTCGAGCGCACGCTAGCAGAGGCGCGCGGCTTTGTGCCTAGGCCAGTTCTTTGGCCCGTCGGGTTGCGGCATCAATGGCGGCGCGCATGGCCGCCGGGAAGTCGAACTGGTCCAGGGCCGCCAGGGCGGCGGCGGTGGTTCCGCCGGGCGAGGTGACGGCTTCGCGCAAGGCGGCGGGCTGGCTGCCGGTGGCCTGCCAGAGCGCCGCCGATCCGGCAATGGTCTCGCGAACCAGCTGCGTGGCCATCTCGCGGTCGAGCCCCTGTGCTTCGGCGGCATCGATCCAGGCTTCGGCCAGCAAGTAAACGTAGGCGGGACCGCTGCCGTGGACGGCGGTGGCGACGTCGATCAGCGACTCGTCCTGGATTTCGACTTCCATCCCCAGGGCGCCCAGCACCGCGCGGGTGCGGTTGCGGTCGGCGTCGGCGACGCCACGGTCGGCGGTCCAGACGGATGCGCCGCGCCCGACCTGAGCCGCGATGTTGGGCATCACGCGCACCACACGGTCGGTCCCCAGGCCGGTGCGCAGGGTCTCGAGCGTGACGCCAGCCATGATCGAGATAACGAGGGCCGCGCTGTCGAGGGCTGGACGGAGCGCGGGGGCGAGGTCCTGAAAGTTCTGGGGTTTGACGGCCAGGATGACGAGGCTTGCGCCCGAAATGGCGTCGTCCGCGCTGCCGGTGACCGCCACGCCGTAGTCGTCGGCGAGCACTGAGCGGCGTTCAGCGAGAACTTCCGCCACGGTCAGATCGGCCGGCTCGAGCCCGCCACGCGCGATCAGGCCGCGCACGATCGCCGCGCCCATCGCTCCGCCACCGACAACCGCTGTGTGCACTGGCGCGTCCCATTCCGTGGCCGAATCGCGAAGGATCGTACCCCGTGAGACGTCTCAGCCTGGCCGCAGGACTTCCAGATCGCCGATCTGCGCTCGAATCGACACGACCGAGCCCTGGACCACCTCACGGATTTCCGGTTGTCCGTTGGGATCCATCGCGACGGCCGCCACCTTTGCGCTGGTTGGGTGGGGGACCAGCAGCAGGCGGATGCCGGCCGCTCCCAGCACATCGAAGTCGGAGGGACCGAGCGTGCTGCCGCGAGTGAGCACCAGCACGTCGGCAGAGGCGCCGGCTGGTAGATGGCTCGCACCAGGAGGCGCAACCAAGGCTGTGAGGTCCGGGGCTGCAAGGCGGGTCCACGGACCGGACTCGCCGTCCAGAAACCGTACGGTCAGGCCGTCGCCGGACGCCGTGCCCGTGGCCTCAACCGGCACACGCCGGGCGCCGTCGTGAGAGACAAGAGCCGCGCCGAGACCGTGTAACCGTGGGGCCGCTGCGATGTCGACCGGTCGCTCCGACAGCAGGCCCAGGGCCGCGGCGCTGGCGCGGCCGTCGCCGCGAGGCATTGCCAGCAGATTGACCGTTGGGTCCCAGGCCGGAAGGGCGGCGTCGAGCACGTACGGGCGCAGACGGTCGCCCGCGACAACGAGGCTTGAATCGGCTTGCCGGGCGTAGACCGTGGGCGAGGCGCCGGCGAAGTCGAGGGTGATGCGGGTCGCCGAATCCTGGAACAGGCGCGGCGCGACGACGACGGCCAGCAGTGGCGGGAGTGCGAACGCCGCAACGCCCAGTCCGACAGCGAGGGATCTGACGCGGCGAGTTCGGACCTGTGGGATTCGCCAGGGCTGGCGTCCGCCGAGCGCGATCAGCAGGGCAATGGCCGAGTAGATGGCCGCCGCGTGTCCCAGGCTGAAGCCGGGGATCGGGATTGAGGCGCCCGGCAATTCAGCGGCCAGGCGGGCGGCCTGAATCAAGTATTCCAGCGGGACCCAGGCGGTCCAGGCGATCACTTCGCCAAACGGCCAACCGGCGGCCGCCCACACGGCCACGGGCGCACCCGTGACCATGATCCAGACTGGCGCGGCCAGGGCCAGCAGGTTGGCGGGGATGGCCGCCAGCTGCAGGCGCTCGAAGGTGTGGGCGATGATCGGCGTGACCATCAGGCTGGCGGTGGCGGTGACCGCCAGGGGCTCGGCAGCCAGGCGCGGCAGGCGGGCGCGACCGGTGAGCCATTCGGAAAGTCCCGGTGCGATGACGACCAAACCCAGCGTCCCGGCGAATGACAGCTGGAATCCGACGTCGGCCAGGGCGGAGGGGTCGACGAGAACTATTGCCAGTGCGGCCACTGCCAGGGCGGTCAGCGCGTCGGTATCGCGCCCGAGCAGCCAGGCGAAGAGGATCAGTTCACCCATCAGCGTGGCGCGAACCACGCTGGGTTCGCCGCCTGCCAGGGCGGCGTAGAGGGGCAGGGCGAGCATGGCCAGCAGGACGCTGTAGCGGCCGATCAGCCAGCCGGCCATCCGGCGCACGGCCAGGGCGACGAGTGTGATGTTGAAGCCGGAGATGGCGACGACGTGGATCAGGCCGGACGCCAAAAAGTCGTTGCGCAGGTCGCCCGGCAGGCTGGAGCGCTTGCCGACCAGGATGGCCGACAGCAGGGCTCCGTGCGGCTCCGGCAGGACGCCGCGGACGCTGCGGTCGATGTGATCACGCAGTCGGGTGAGCCAGGGTGGTTTGGCGTCGGGCGGCGGCGAGACGATGCGGACCTGTTGGGTTTGGATGCGGCCGGCGAAGGTCTCGGCGGTTTTTCGAAGCTGCGGCGAACCTCGTGGCTGGGCTGGTTCGAACGCTCCGATCACGGTAATTCGGGCGCCGGCCGGGGCCGCGCCGCCGGGGGCGAAGAACTCCACGAGGCCGGCGGCCGGCATTGGCTCCGCTCCGGCCGGACCCGCTCTCTCGACCTTCAATGTGCGGCGCGCACCGGGGTGCGCATCGACGACCTCGCCTTCGAGCTGGAGTACGGCGCCCGGCGGCGCTTGCACCAGGGGCGCCTGGGTCTGCTGGTGGTGAGCGGTGCGCGCAAGGCCCAAGACCAGGGCGGCCGGGATTAGCAGGACGGCCAGGCGTCCTGGGCGGGCTGCGCCGGCCGCGAGCAGCGCCACCGATAGAACGGCCGTGAGCCAGGCCGGAGCCACGCCCCACCAGGCGGTTGCGGCGACGCCAAACAGAAACGCGCCGGTGGCGCCGGCGATCAGGGCGCCTGGCCCCAGCCCCGCCCCGTATGATTTGCCACGTCAGCCAGTGCTCCAGGCGAACCCATGGACCGCCGCCGCCAACGCGCATTCTTTGCCGCCATCTTTTCGATCTTCTTCATCACGCTCATCGTCTTCGTGTGGTCGCTACAGTCGGGACCGGCGCCAATCCTCGTGGAGGGGTTCCTCGTTGGCACCATGGCGCTGCTGGCGCTGCGAGGGCGCCGACTGACGCCGACGCTGCGGCGCAACCTGCGCCGGGTGTTCTGGCTGTTCTTCATCGCCATTACGATCAGCGTCATCGCATGGGTACGCGAAGTCGGCCCGCTGCTGCCGATCGTGATCGAGGTCGTGCTGCTGGTGGTGGCACTCCTGGTCATGCGCGGAACCCGATCCCAGGAAGATCCCGCGCACGAAAGCTGATGAGGGGCAGTACGCGTTCGACGGTGGTGTTGGGAATGCCCAGCGCGTGCAGGTCGGCGGCGGAATGCAGCGGCCCGAAGAACGTGCGGGCGTGGACGATGCGGGCGGCGTAGACGGGGCCAATTCCCGGTAGCCGGTCGGCCAGGTCGTCCGCCGCGAGCGTGTTGATGGCGACAGTCCCCGTGGCTTGGGGAACGAGCGACGAGACAGGCGTCGTCGTGGAGGTCGGGGCCGAGTCGGGCGTTGCTCCGGTGCCTGCCAGCATGATGCTCAAGACGAGGGCGGCGACGGCTGCCGTCACCGCAAGCAGGCCCAGGCCGCGCCGGCTGGCGGCGCGTTCGCGCTCGGCCGATGGAAGCTCGGCGGGCTGCGGCGCCGGCGGATCGGTCACTGCCATTCGGGCTCAGTCGTCTCGGCTGAATTCGGCCATGGCCTCGCCCATCTGCGTCGTGTCGTAGCCGCCCATGGCGAAAACGGCCCTGGCAAAGGCCGGGTCTCGAAGGATGTCCAGCAGGGCGGCGACTGGCGGGTAGTCCAGGTGTTCGTTGGGGACGACAAGGTCGTAGCGCTCCATGCCGATGGGGATGAAATCCGTGCCAAGCGCACGTGCGGCGGCCCGGATGCCCAGGGCGGCGTCGGCCATGCCGCTATCCACGTCCGCGGCCACGGCCAGGTGGGTGTACTGCTCGCGGTCGTAGCCCTCGATGGCCGATGCATCGATGCCCTCGCCAGCCAGCAGGTGGTCGAGGAGCATGCGGGTTCCCGCCCCGCGCTGGCGGTTCACAAAACGCACATCGGGGCGGGTCAGGTCGTGGAGCGTGCGTAAAGCCTTGGGGTTGCCCTTCGGCAAGATCAGACCCTGCTCACGCTGGGCGAACTGAATCAGGGTGATTGCTCGACCGGGGAGGACGCGGCGTACATCGGACTCGTTGTAGACGCCGGTTGCCGGGTCGAGCAGGTGACAGCCCGCCAGGTGGGCCTCGCCGCGGCGCAGCGCGACCAGTCCGCCGTAGCTGCCGGCGTTGGTGGAGGCCAGGCGCATGGGCGGCGAGCGGCGGGATAGTTCGCTGGCGAGCAGATCCAAGGCCGGGTCGTGACTGCCGATGGCGACGGCCGTGTGCTCGATTGCCTCGGCTTCGCCCAGGAGTTCGACCTCGACCTCGGAGCCAGCCGCGATGCCTTCGGAGAAGCGCGGGACCGTGACCAACCCGTCGGCCCGCACCAGCGACATGATGACGCCGGCGGCCCGCTCCAGCGGGGCGGCGACGATGCGGTCGCCGACGCGTCCGACGCGAACGCGGATGAATTCGTCGTCGCCGGCATGGGAGACGAGTTGGCGCGGGGTGACGGCCCTGACCGTGCGGCGTTGCGGGGCCGGGCGGCCCAGGCATTCCTCAATCAGGGGGCGGACGAAGAGTTCGAAGGTGAGGGCGGCAGAGACCGGATAACCGGGTATTCCAAGCACCGGTTTGCCGCGGGCGACGCCGAGGACCACGGGATGACCTGGACGAACGGCCACGCCATGGACAAACACCCGGCCGAGGTCGGCGATGACGCGGGCGCTGTAGTCTTCGCGGCCGGCGGAGGAGCCCGCGTTGATGACGACGATGTCGGCGGATTCGAGGGCGGATTCAGTGGCGTCGCGGATGGCCTGAAAGTCGTCCGCCACGATGTCGCCGCGCAGCGACTCCGCCCCCCAGGTCTCGGCGAGCGCCCCGAGCATGAGGCCGTTGAACTCGATCAATTCGCCGGGCCGGGGGTTGCTGCCGACGGGGACGAGTTCGCTGCCGGTTGGGATCACGGCCACGCGGGGTGGCGCCACCACGTCCACCTCGGCGTGACCGGCGGCGGCCAGGGCGCCGAGATCGCGCGGCTCAAGCCGGCGGCCCTGGGGCAGCACCAGTTCCGAGGCCACGATGTCTTCGCCCATCGGCCGGACGTACTGCCAGGGTGCGGCGGCGGCGATGATCTCGATCGAGCCGTCGCCGCGGTCGTGGATGTCTTCGATCATGATCACGGCATCGGTGTCCGGCGGCATGGCGTCGCCGGTGTCGATCCAGATGGCTTCGGAGTCGAGCTCCAGTCGCCGCGGTGAGGTTTCCGCGGCACCGACGGTGCTGGCGGCGGCTACGGCCACTCCGTCCATGGCGGCGGCGGGGAAGTGCGGGCTGGAGAGGGCCGCCCAGACGGGTGCGGCGGTAACGTGGCCCAGCGCTTTGTCCAGGGGCAGTCGCAGCGTTCGGCGGGGCGGCCAGCCGGGGAGTTCGGCCAGGGCCTTCGCGAGGCGTTCGCGTGCGGTGGCCAGGGGCACGTCGTAGAGGTAGACGTCGCGCTGGTGGGAGCTAGAAGGGTTCGACGTCAACCCAGTCGCCTTCCGCCAGCCCGCCGGCGTCCAGCGGAATGCGTATGAGACCCGAGGCACGAACCAGCGTGGCGATCAGGTTGGAGGGACCGAGGACGGGTGTTGCCCACCACTCGCCGTCGCGCGCTTGCAGCGCCGCGGGCACGAAGTCGATGCGTCCGGTCTGGGAGGCGAGGCTGCGCGCCAGGCGCGCCCGGCGGTGCGCTGAATCGTTGGCTGGGCTCGCGCCGAGCAGTCGTCGAATCGTCGGTACGACTACCAACCCGAATACGACCATGGCGGATACGGGGTTGCCGGGCAGGCCGAAGACGGGCTTTCCGTCGGCCAGCGCGACGATGGTGGGTTTGCCAGGTTTGACGGCGATGCCATGGGCCAGCACGCCGGGATGGCCCAGGCTGCCGATCACGTCGGCGGTCATGTCGCGGGTGCTGACCGAGCTGCCGGCTGAAATGATGACCAGGTCGCACGTGTCCAGCGCGGTGCGGGCGAGCCGGTCCAGTTCCGCGCGGTCGTCTGGCGCGACGCCGAACTCGCGTACCTGGGCGCCGGCCTGGCGGGCCAGGGCGGGCAGCGTGGTGGCGTTGACGTCGCGAACCTGGCCGGGGGCGGGTTGGGCGTCCGCGGGCACGATCTCGTCGCCGGACGAGAGCACGCCAACGACGGGGCGCACGGCCGTCTCGATTTCCGTAATGCCGAGAGCGGCCAGTACCCCCAGATCCTGCGCACGCAGTTGGTGACCGGCCGGCAGCAGCGCGTCGCCGGCGGCCAGATCTTCGCCGGCCTGGATGACGTGCTGACCGGGGGCTGCGGGGCGCAAGACTTCGATGGAAGTCTCGTCCACCGGTTGGGTGTACTCCACCATCACCACGGCATCGGCCCGGGGCGGCAGCATGCCGCCGGTGTGGATCAGATGGGCTGTTCCCGATTGCACGGGACGTTCGGCCGCGGCGCCCATCGGGACTTCGCCGTCCACGGTCAGGAACGCCGGCAGTCCTTCGGATGCGCCGTAGGTGTCGGCGGCGCGCACGGCGTAGCCGTCCATGGCCGAGCGGGCAAAGGCGGGGCTGTCTTCGGGCGACGTGAGCGGCGCGGCGGTGACTCGATCCAGAGCGTCGTCAAGCCCGAGGCGCTCGCGGCGCGGTGTGGCCGGCACGTGGTCGAACAAGCGCGCCAGCGCATCGTCCGGCGTCACGATCTGAAAGAAGATGTCCGTTGTCATGCGGCAGTCGGCCCAAATCGGCTTCCCGCATTGTCACGCTCACCACCGTCCCCGGTCCACGCCCGGTCCGCCCGTATAATTGCGCCACCAATCCGCCACCCTCTTGGACTGCCGTGTCATCCGATCCGACCGCGACCGACGACCGCGAGGTCACGTACATCGAGTTTGACGACGTTGAAGTTGAAGTCAGCGTCTGGGAGGGCATGTCTGGCTGGAACGCCAACGCCGTCATCGACGGGCGCGACTACCGCGCCATGGGCGCCGCAACCCGCGAGGATGCGCTGACGCGGCTCCAACATTCGATCCAGTTCAGCACCGAGGCCACGTTTGCGCTGGGCATCAAGAACCGGCGTTACTGGTCGCCGAATCCGTATTGGAAGGGCCGCTAGCCCGGCTGGATCGCGCCAGGGGTTGCCATCGGGCACCCCTACTTCTGATTGAGTTGCCACGAGCTTGAGCAGCTCTCGCAAAGAGTCCTCTCCGAACAACCAGAGCCCTGCGCGTCTTTCTACGGACACTGCGCCCGGCTCACAGCCCAGACATCAGAGCGGGCTCACTTGCGTCCTCATCGACCCGGCGATGCCGGATGTGGACACGACCGTGGGCTCGGGATGTAGTTTCACGTCGCTACTGACAGCACTTGAGCCAAAGAGAAGCAATGAGCGGCACAACTTCTCCCAGGCCCCGGCGGCGCAATCGCTCGGTCCATCGGTAACGATGGTTCGAAGGCCCTAGGCATGATCGTCGATCCGGCTGTGCTGGCAGCCGTGGGGTACGTCGTCGTGCGGGTGGCGCTGCGGCAGGCGGATGAGCTGTCGGCGCTGGCGCAGGGGCTGGTGGTGGGCCCGGCGCTCTGGGGAATCGTCGTCAACTTTGTGATGTACGTAGTGCCTGGGCTGGCCGGCGCGGCCGTGGGCTGGGCGGTCATGCTGATCCTGGGGGCCGTGCTGGCCTGGCGATCGCCGGCCGGCCTGCGCCCGCGCGGACGCACGGTGGCCGGGTTTGTGGGCACCGTCCTCGTGCTCGGCTGGGCGGCGCTGGCCAGCCGGCAGCTCCTGCCGGTTCCGGATCTCAAAACGACCCTCGGGCTGGCAGCCACGATCCGGGCTGGGGTGTTTCCCGCAGCGCTGCCGTGGCAGCCGGAGGCGACGGGGTATTACCACTACGGCGCAAGCCTGCTGACGGGGCTGCTAGCGCCGCCGGCGGGGCCGGACCTGGCTTTTGCCTCAGAGTTGCTGGGGGTCTGGGCCTGGGTGAGCCTGGCGCTGGTTTTAGTCACGGCGTGTCGCCGGGGCGGATCCTGGTTGACGGCTGTGGCATTCGCCCCGCTGTTGCTCGGCCACGCCCTAACCACATTTCTCTGGTTCGAGCTCGGCAAGGTGTCTGGGATCATCTTGGCGCCGATTCCTGTGGGGCTACCGGAGCCGGGTCTGCGTGCCGCCCTAACCGAAATCTTCTGGGCGCCGGCCGAACCCCTTGGAACTATCCTGGGATCGCTTCCCGATGTGCAGAAGCCCCAGTTCACGCTGGGCTACGGGCTGGCATTGGTGGTCCTGGCGCACGCGGCGCGCGACGACGGCGCCACCTGGCAAGGCTCCCTGACTCTGGCGGGGCTCGTCGGATTCCTGGGGCTACTCATCACCACCCTGACGCCAGTGGTGGTGCTGGTGTGGGCAGGCCTGGAGGCTTGGCGGCTCGTGCGCGCGCGCAGACGGCCAGGCGATGCAGGCGCAGGCGGTGAGGTCAGCCGCGGTGCTGGCAACTGCCGGCCTGCTGCTTCAGTTTGGCGGTGGAGCGCTGTCCATCGTCGAGGGCCGCGACGCGAGCTCATCAGGTTTAGTCTGGGGCGGAGGACTCAATGCCAGCCACTGGTATGCGCTCGGCGACATTGAGCTCAAGGGAGGCGGCGTGGGTCTGCTGCGCCTGGGACCGCTGGCGGTTGCGCTCGGCGCGGTGGCGCTGGCGCGGCGTGACCGGCTGGTGCTGGTGCTGGCGCTGGCGGCTGGGAGCGGGGTGCTGACGTTGGCTTGGCTGGCGCTCGAGTATCCGGCTCGCGCGCAGGACATACACCGCATCGCCGGTCACGCCCGGCACCTGGCGCTGATGGCCATGTTGCTGGCGTTGAGCGCCCGGCTGGCCCACCTGGGATCCCGGCGCTGGCGCTATGCTGCCGTCGCGTTGGCGGCGGGCCTAGTGGTCTGGCCAACGGTCGCGACGCCGGCGCGCAGCTTTGATGGTGCACTGGGCGAAGGCGTTGAGATAGCCAACAGCGGTTAGGCAAAGCGAGACGCGGGCGCGGAGGACAGCCCCGGGACAGTGCGACGATCTCGGATGCCGGGCATGTCCAGCCGGGTGGCCAACTATATCCGGCATCACACCGACGTGGACGCCCGGGTGCTCGACCCCTCGGGAACCCGCGCCGTCTCCCTGAACACGGGCCGCGCAAGTAATTCGGGATTCCCTGGCATCGTCCAGGTCGAAGGCACACCAGGGCCGGAATACCTGGATGCCCTCTACTATCTGGAGCCAGCTGGGATCCAGCGGCTGGGCCTAGCGTATGTGTACGCGACTGACGCTTGGGCGGCAGGGGTGCCGGAGCGGGCGCGGGGCCGGCTGGCGGATCCAGGCCTATTCGACCTGCTGGTGCGCGATGGGGACGAGGCGCTTTACCGGGTCCGGCCTGAATTCCTGGCGCTGGAGAGTGCCCCGCATCCGGAGTCGTTCGAAGCGTTGCGGGCGGCTGTGCCGCCGGGGACTGAGGTGTACTTGCCTCCGAATGCGCAGTCTGCCTTGAGGAATCAGGAGATCATGCTGCGTGTCGCGTCGGCATTGCCGCATGCGCGACTCGTGGGGGCAATCCGCCCGGCGGCCATCCATTTTCGGACGCCGGTGCCCTGGCAGGTGGTGCCGCTGGGCGCGCAGTTGCCGGAGCTGGTGGCGCTGCCACTGCTGATCGACGCCTGGGAATATCCGCCTGGACGATGGCGAGAGGTCTGGCGCAATCCGTCTGCCCGCGTCGCCGTGTACGCGCCGACCGCGGCTGGCGCGCCGCCGACAGAAGCCGAGCCGCCGCCGATTAGTTTCCGTCTGGCCGGCGTGCAGGCGGACGAGGCGCGGCTCATGTTTACGGCCACGCTTGAGGCCGACCCGTCGCGCGAGTGGACGGGGCAGGATTGGGTGCTCGTACCCATTGACGCGTCGCCGTGGGGCGTTCCGGCACTGCGACACGATGAGCAGCCGGTAATCGCACAGTGGTTCGCCGGTCAGGCCGCGTCGGGGGCGGCAACTACGACCCATACCTACGTCTTTGATGCTCAAGCGTCCACGCTCGCGATGCGTGAGGCAGACGGGTCTTTCACAACCGTGCAGGCGTCGCAGCGGAGGATGACGTCGGGAGCCTAGATGTTGGCGCTACGCCTGAACCGCCCGGGGGACCGCGGGGTGCAAGAGCCCGCGTCTATTGTTCCGGTGGAGGTCTCGGAATCTGGGGCGGCCTCCTATCAACTCTACGATGTCGCGCACGGCTGGCGATCACCTCAGCCCAGTCATGGCACCGCGATCCAGTTCATGCCAGTCAGGCGTCCAATCTCGTCGTAGTCTCGGCCGGACGTCTGTCCAACGGCATCCCTTAGCCATTCAACCTGAGTTGCATCCAGGAGAACTCAACGGGTGATCGTCGATCCGGCGGTGTTGCCGGGCCTGCTGCTGCTTGGAGCGGAGCTAGCCGTGCTGGCGGCGGTGGGGTTTGTGGTGGTGCGGGTGGCGCTGCGGCAGGCGGATGAGCTGTCGGCGCTGGCGCAGGGGCTGGTGGTGGGGCCGGCGCTCTGGGGGATCGTCGTTAACTTCGTGATGTACGCGGCGCCGGGGCGGGCGGGTGCGGCGGTGGGCTGGATCCTCATGCTGGGTTTCGCCGGTGTGCTGGCTTGGAGGGCGCCCAGCCGCCTGCGCATATCAGTGCGCACGCTGGCCGGGTTCGCCGGCGCCGTGCTGGTGCTTGGCTGGGCCGCCCTCGCTAGTCGGCAACTGGTGGGGATTGCCAACTTTTATGTGGATCTCGGGCTGGCCGCCTCCATCCGAGCCGGCGGGTTTCCTGTTGTTCTGCCTTCGAGCCCTGATGCAACAGAGGCCTATCACTACGGCGCGAGTCTATTGGTAGGGCTCCTGACCCCGCCGGCGGGGCCGGACCTAGCATTTGTCTGGGAACTTCTGGGCGTCTACGCCTGGGTGGGTCTTGCGCTGGTGGCGGTCTCCGCGCTGCGCCTGCGTGGATCGTGGCTGAGCGCCCTCACGCTCGCTCCTTTGCTGCTCAGCTACGGCCTGCACACGTTTGTCTGGCGTGCGCCTAGCGGTGTCGCCGGGATTCTCTCGGTACCGATTCCGATCGGCCTGCCGGCGGCCGGGCTGCGCGCGGCCTTAGGGGACATCTATTGGGCCGCAGCCGGATCGTTCGAAAGTCGCATCACGGCGTTGCCGGATCTCTGGATGCCCGCATTTACATTGGGCTACAGCCTGGTGTTTGTCGTGCTAGCACACGCGGCGCGGTCCGACCGCCCGACATGGCTCGGCTCAATTACGCTGGCTGGTCTGGTTGGGTTCCTGGGCCTACTGGTTACGACACTGGTACCCGTGGTCGTGGTGCTGTGGGCCGGCCTTGAGGCGCTGCGGCTCGTCCGCGCCCGCCGATTGAGCACTGCAACGCTTGAGGCGGGATGTCAGTCCGCGGCGGGGCCGGCGGTGGCGGGCCTGCTGCTGCTGTTCGGCGGGGGCGCGCTGTCGGGCATCCTGGACGGCGGTGGAAATTCCGGCCTTGCCTGGTCCAGCAGCCTCGATGCGGGTCACTGGCAGGTGTTGGGCGACTTGGGCCAACGCGCGGGTGGCGTGGGCCTGTTGAGCGTGGGACCGCTTGGAGTCGCGACTGCTGCCATGATGCTGACACGGCGTGACCGCCTGGTGCTGGTGCTGGCCGCCGGGGCGGGCCTGCTGGCGCTGGCCTGGCTTGCGTTCGACTATCCGCCGCGGCCCCAAGATCTTGGCCGGCTGGCGGGCCATGCCCGCAACCTGGCGCTGATGGCCCTGCTCCTGGCGCTGAACACACGACTGTGCTGGCTTCCGTCTCGGCGCTGGCGTTATGCCGCCGGCGCGCTGCTGGTGGGCCTAGTGGTGTGGCCCACTGTCGTAGCGCCCGCGCGCAGTTTGGCCGCTTCCATGGGCCAGGGGGTGCAACTGGCCAACGCCAACGACGGGTGGCGGGCGCTGCGGGAGCAGGATGAAAACTATGTGCTGCGCCGGCATCCGATGTCGAGTATGTCCAGCCGCCTAGCCACCCATATCCGCGAGCATACCGCTGTGGACGAACTTGTGCTGGACACGTCGTTGAACCTAGCCGTGCTCCTAAACACTGGTCGATCGAGCAACTGGGGATTCGTCGGCGTCACTCAGCATTCCTGGCGTCCGGGGCCCGAGCACCAGGATGCCCTGTTCTATTTGGAACCGGCGGCCTTCAGGCGGTTGGGGCTGGGGTATGTGTACGCGACCGACTCTTGGGTAGCTGAGTTGCCGGCACGGGCGCAGGGCTGGCTGTCGGACCCAAGATACTTCGACCTGCTCGGGCGCGTCGGGGACGAGGCGTTGTACCGAGCACGCTCGGCGTTTCTGACGTTGGAGACTATCCCACATCCAGATTCATACGAAGCGCTGCGGGCAATGGCACCGGCAACGGTCGTCTACTTGCCGCCGCAAGCGGATTGGGACAATAAGCTGCGCGTGCTGAGGGTAGCGTCGGCTGTCTCTCACACTCAATTGGCAGGGGCAGGTGGTGACCCTGAGATACTGCATCTGCGGTCACCTGCGCCCTGGACGGTGACGTCGCTGGAAGCGCGGATCCCGGACACAGTTGCGCTGCCGCTATTGCACGACGCGTGGCTGTATCCTCCAGCGCAGTGGCGGCAGCTCTGGCGTAATCCGCCCGATCGGATTGCCGTCTACGCTCCGAGTGGGACCAGATCTACGCTACCTGACGGCACATCGTCACCGATCAGCGTCGACCTGACGGACGTGCGTGCCGACGACGCTCGGCTTACGTTTACGGCCACGCTAAACGCGCACGCGCCGCTCGGGTGGACGGGACAGGACTGGGTGGTCGTTCCCGTCGACCGTTCGCCATTTGCCATTCCAGAGTTGCAACGTGACGGGCAACCCACCATTTGGCAGTGGTTTGCCGGCCAAGCGCCAGTAGGGGCCCGGACGACGACCCATAGCTACTTATTTGATGCTCGGACATTCAGCCTGGCGGTGCGCGGGGAAGACGGAAACCTCACAACGGTCCAGGCATCGAAGCGAATGCCGTCGCCGGGGACCTGGATGCTGGCTATGCGGCTGAACCGCCTGGGGGACCGTGGCGTGCAAGAACCCCTATTCGCCATCCCGGTACTGCGATTCGAGGTTTCGGATGCCGGGACCGTGTCATCGCTCCAGATCTATGAGGACACGCGCGGATGGCGATCTCCCTAGGCCATCTACCGCGATGTGCTCGAGGGATGTCCTTCTAAGGAACCGCGTCGGTCGGGCAACGTCGATGCGGGGACCGAGTGCTTTCCCCGCGCCTGTCGAACGTCCGTCCCTATGGGTTTTCGCAATGCATGGTCGGCGCGGTCATTCGACCGTTTGACTGGATTTCGTGCCCAATCCCGGGCGGTGCTGCGCTACAATTGGTGGCCGAATGTCGGTGCGCCGCTGCGCGCCGCTGGGCGCGCACCGCCCTTCCAAATTGACCTAACCGCTGGAGTGCGAGACCGCCACGAAGGAGTCTGGCCGGCATGCCTAAAGACCTGATTTTTGATGAGACCGCGCGCAGCGCGCTGCTGAACGGCGTCAACTCGGTTGCCGACGCGGTGCGCGTGACGCTGGGACCCAAGGGACGGAACGTTGGGCTGGCGCGCAAATTCGGGTCGCCGATCATCACGAACGACGGGGTGACCGTCGCCCGTGACGTCGACCTGCCGAACGCATTTCAGAACATGGGCGCGCAGCTGATCAAGGAAGCGGCCACCAAGACCAATGATGTGGCCGGCGACGGGACCACCACCGCCACGGTGCTGGCGCAGCGCATGATCCAGGACGGTCTGCGCGCGGTTGCCGCCGAGATGAATCCGATGATCATCAAGCGCGGCATGGAGAAGGCGGTATCGGCGGTCGAGACGGCTCTGAACGAGCAGGGACGCGCGATCAGCGAGCCGCAGGAGATGGAGTGGGTAGCCTCGATTTCATCCGGCGACCCGGCCATCGGTAAGCAGATCGCCACGGCGCTGGACCGCGTGGGCAAGGACGGCGCGGTTTCGGTGGAAGAAGGACGCACCAACGCGCTGGAGCTGGAACTCGTGGACGGCGTGCAGTTGGACCGCGGCTACATCTCGCCGTATCTGGTGACCGACGAGACCTCGATGTCCTGCGAGCTGGAAAACGTGTCCGTCTTCATCACGGACGACAAGCTCAGCAACGCCCAGGACATGCTGCCGCTGCTGGAGAAGATCGTGCAGTCCGGGCGGCGCGACGTGCTGTTCGTGGCCGAGGACGTGGAAGGCGACATGCTCGCCACGCTGATCGTCAACAAGGTGCGCGGGGCCATCAACGCCTGCGCGATCAAGGCCCCGGCCTACGGCGACCGCCGCAAGGCGATCCTGGAGGACATCGGCATCCTCACGGGCGCCCAGCTTATCTCCAAGGACCTGGGTCAGGACCTGAAAGAACTGGACCTTGACGTGCTGGGGCAGGCGCGCCGGATCGTGGTGCGTAAGGACGACACCACCATCGTGGAAGGCGCGGGTAGCCGGAGCGACATCACGCGGCGCATCGCCCAGATCAAGTCGCAGGTCGAAACCACCGACTCCGACTACGACCGCGAAAAGCTGGAAGAGCGCGCGGCCAAGCTGGCCGGCGGCGTGGCGGTGATTCGGGTTGGCGCGCCGACCGAGGTTGAGCTGAAGGAAAAGAAGCACCGCGTGGAAGACGCCCTGTCCGCCACGCAGGCGGCTGTCGCCGACGGCATCGTGCCGGGTGCGGGTACGTCCTACGTGCGCGCGATTCCGGCCGTGGACGAGCTGCTAGAAACGCTGGACGGCGAGCAGGCCATGGGCGCGCGGATCGTGCGAAACGCCCTGACGGCCCCGCTCCGTCAGCTCTCCGCCAACGCCGGCGAGGTCGGCGACGTGATCGTCGAGCGCGTGCTCAACACATCCGACGCGATGGGCTGGAATGGCAATACCGGGCAGATCGAAGATCTGCGCGACGCCGGAGTTGTGGACCCGCTCACGGTCGTGCGCGGCGCACTGCAGAACGCGGCCAGCGTTGCCATGATGCTGCTGTCCACCGAAGTGCTGATCGCCGACGCGCCCGAAACCAAGAAGCCCGCCGCCGCCATGCCGCCCGATGGCGGTATGGGTGGCATGGGAGGAATGGGCGGCATGGGTGGCATGGGTGGCATGGGTGGCATGGGCGACATGGGAGGCATGGGCGGCTTCTAGCTCTCACCCCTGGAGAAACATTCAAGCCCCGCCGGCCAGTGGCCGGCGGGGCTTGTTACGTCAGGCGATTGTGCTGACGTCTAGGTCAGGAAGTCCTTGAGCTTGCGGGCGAGGCGGGGGTGGCGGAGGCGGCGCAGGGCCTGAGACTCGATCTGGCGAATGCGCTCGCGGGTCAGGCCGAATTCCTGGCCGACCTGGTCGAGGGTACGCGGGGTGTCGTCGTCCAGCCCGTGCCGCATGCGCAGGATCTTCTGCTCGCGGGGGTCGAGCATTTCGAGGACGCCTTCGAGGTGCTCGGAGAGCATCTGGGAGGTGGCGGCCTCGACCGGCTCCACGGCGTCGTCGTCGGGAATCAGGTGCCCGATTTCGGTGTCGCCGTCCTCGCCGATGGGCGTTTCGAGCGAGATGGGCAGGCGGGCGGCCAGCTTGAGCTCGCCAATCTGCTCCTCGCTCATCTCCATCTCGTGGGCGATCTCGTCGTCCGTGGGTTCGCGGCCCAGGCGCAATTGCAGGTCGCGCTGCACGCGGTAGGACTTGGTGAGCTTCTCGTGGACGTGGACCGGCAGCCGGATGGTGCGGCTTTGCTCGGCGATGGCGCGGGTGACGGCCTGGCGAATCCACCAGGTGGCGTAGGTGCTGAACTTGTAGCCGCGGCGCCAGTCGAACTTCTCGGCGGCGCGCATGAGGCCGGCGTTGCCTTCCTGCACCAGGTCGAGCAGCGGGATGCCGTGGCCGGTGTACTTCTTGGCCACGCTGACGACCAGGCGCAGATTGGCCGTAATCAGGTGTTCGCGGGCGGACTCGTCGCCGCGCTCAATGCGCTGCGCCAGATCGACCTCTTCCTTGGCGGTGAGCAGCGAGATGCGACCGATCTCGTTCAGGTAGCTGCGAACGGTGTCCTGACTGGCGGACTCGAGCTCCAGGTCGCGTTCCCGCCGCGACTGGATGGTTGTGACCTTGGAGGCGTCGTTGCCCTCAGTATCTTCCGGTTCCTCGTCGCGAAGCTCGATCTCTTCCTCGGCGAGCTGCATGCGGAACCAGGTCTCGACTTCTTTCGTGATGTGGGTCTCGTCGGGCAGGACCTTTTTGAGTTCTGACTTATTGAGGTAGCCCGGGTCCGAGCCCAGGGCCACAAGCTCGGCCAGGGCGTTTTCGAGCGTTTCCTCGTTCAGATGCAGTGCGACTTCAACTGCCACGGATCATTCACCATCCCCCTGCTGCGGCAAGTGTGGACGCGCTCGCGACGCGTCCATTGCCTGGCGCTCCCGGAATCTAACCCTTATCCCCGCCGGACACCATCGCTCAGGGCACACACGAACCCGCCGCGCGGGCTGCGCGTTCCCCGACGGCCTGATGTCGCGCGGCTGCGTCTGCAAAGAGGACAGGGATGGTTCGCCTGTCGAAGCGGTAGGCGCTTGTGCCGAGAACGCCCGCGCGTGGCATCGTCCGACTCAGCGGTGCGCAAGTCACCGCTTGTTTGAGTATACGCCGATCTGACGACGCAGTTGCAGGGGAGTTCACTTGAGAATGGTCCGGGCGACTCCGCGGCGGACTAATCTCCTGGCGAGCGGCGTCTGAAGATAGAATCACCGAGGAGATTGGGCGGTTTCCGGGCGGGGATGGGGATTGACGCCATGGCCGCGGATACGAAGCCGCTCACCTTGGAAGACCTGCGGCGCGAACTGCAACACGAGCGGGGCGAGTTGCGCAATGAGTTTGATCGGACCTTGCAGCACTACGCCACGAAGGCTGACCTACACGCGCTTGAGACGCGTCTGACCGTATGCCTTGTTGTGGCGCTTGCAGCGCTCGGAACCGTGCTGGTCGCCGTTGACAGGCTGTGGACGTAAACACGGGCCGTTTGCAGGTGACATAGCGACGCCGGCTGCGGGTGCGATCAATCGAAGCTTGATTGCGAACGGCTGGATTTCAATGTGTTGCGGCGTGGTGGGGGGCTTCCCTAAGCTCTGCCGTAACCCCGAATCGCCACGGATCGTTGTTTTCGCATGTCCCGAGTCCGCGCGCATGCCCTGCGCCTGATCGTGCTGGTTGCCGCCGCCGTTGTGCTGGCGGCCTGTGAAGTTGGCGCGATGCAGACTGTGATCGAGAATCCCACGCCGGATCCGGTGACGGCGCTGCAGACGACGTGCAACCCGCCGAGTTGCGAGGAGTTGGCGGTCCAGATCGGCGACTTCGCCATCCTGCCGCCCGTGATTCGGACGAGCGCGCCGCGCGTCCGATTCGCGGTTACCAACATTGGCGCCTACACGCATAGCCTGGAGGTTCGGCTGCCGGGCGGCGTGGTCAAATCACCGCGGATCGGGCCGGGACAAACCGGGTATCTGGAAGCCGACATGGAACCGGGCACGTACGAAGCGCTGGATCCCACGCCGGGCCATGCGGTGCGCGGCGCGCGGGCGAGCATCGTGGCCGGCCCGGGAAGCTAGCCCCGTCTCGGCGCGCGCCCCAACAGCTCCCGTTCGTTTGGCGTCTCGGAGACCCAACGGAAGAATTTCACGGTAATCACGGTCCACAGCAAGGCCGTGCCGCCCAGTTTCATGATCAACCCGCCGATCCGCTGGTCCTCAAGCGCCGACAGCCCGCCGGGGTCGGCGGCCAGCAGGTAGGCCGGGTAGAGCGGCTCGCCGGCAAAAACGAAGAGCGAACTCAGCAGGCCCGAGGGCAGGGTCAGCAGGAACAAGTAGAACATCTGGATGGGCACGCTGGCCGCGGGGGCGGCGGGCACGCGGCTGACGACGGGCCACCACATAAGCAACGCCGAGCCGACCATGGTGACGTGGGCGGTGTCGTGCATGATCCGGTCGTTCAGCGCACCCTCGTAGAGCGTCGGCAGGTGCCAGCCCCAGAACACCGACACGCCGATGAGCCCGGCAACCAGCGGCTGGGTGATCCAGCGGAAGGCCACGCGCACCATGGGCCGGCGCAGCAGAGGCGTCACCATCCAGGCCGGGATGCCCAGCAACAGCAGGGGCGGCGCCAAAAAGGTCACCATCATGTGCTGGACCATGTGGATGCTGAAAAATTCGGCGCTGAGGGTGTCGATGGGCGGGTGCAGGGCGGCGAAGAAGACTGCCGCCCCGATGACGAAGACGCTGATGCGCCACGGGTCGACCCGTCCCGGCCGGTCGGGGTTCCAGGGACTGACCGCGTAGGCGTAGGCGCCGACCAACACCACGACACCGAGCGTGATTTCAGGGATGAGGTAGAAGGTCACTCAAACGCTTCCTGACCTGCCGTGTCGGCCGATCGCAGCTGTGCGCATGCCATTGTTTCGGCAGCGCCCGCTAGCTCCTACCTTCCAGCCTAGCCGCCCGTCAGGGAGAAGAAGAGGAAAAGGATCAGCACGATCATGGAGGCGATGAAGAAGGGAAACATGAACAGGGCGGTGAACAGACGATTGTCGTCTCGCAGGTGCATGTAGTAGGCGACCACGCCCGCGCCCTTGGCGAAGGAGAGGATCAGCAGGGAGGCCACAACCCCGGGCCTGGTGAAGGCGTCGGCGACGGCCGGGATGCTGGGAATCATGATCTCGACGATGGTGATGACCGTAAGGATTACGCCGACGATTACGTACTTGGCGTAGCCGTGGCGATGATGCTCGGCGTCGTGCGCCGTGTCCCCGCCGTGGTCGGCGTGCGCGGTGTGCGAGTCGCTCATCAAATCAGGTAGATCAGCGTGAAGATCGCGACCCAGACCAGGTCCACGAAGTGCCAGTACAGCCCGACCAGTTCGATGCCCCACATGTCGCCACCGGGCTGAAAGCGGCCGCGGAAGCTGTAGAGCAAGGCGGTGCCCAGCCAGACGACCCCGATGGCCACGTGCGCGCCGTGGAAACCGACCAGGGTGTAGAAGGATGCGCCGAAGAGGTTGGTGGAGGGCGTGAGGTTCTTGTGCGTCACAAACTCGGTGAACTCATAGACCTGCCCGCCGAGGAAGATCAGCCCCATCAACATCACCAGTCCCAGCCAGATGCGGCCCCAGAGCAGCGAGCCGTTCCGGAAGGCGGCCAACGACAACACCATGGCGAGACTGCTGGTAAGCAGCACGAAGGTGGTGAATGAGGTCAGGACGAGATCCAGAACTTCCTGACCCGGGCCGCCCAGCGTGTTGTGCTTGTTGATCAGCATGACCAGGATCAGGCTGCCGAAGAACATCGTTTCCGAGCCCAGGAAGGCCCACATGCCGAGCTTGCGGTTGTCGAGGCCGGTGGAGCTGTGGTGCTCTTCGTGGTGGGCGTGCGCGTCGCTGGTCATGCGGCGGGTTCCTCGATCCAGCCCAACAGCGAGATGACGAAGAGGATCGCGCCCAAGAGGATGAAGGCCTGGTGGAAGATCAGGCCGCAGGCGGCAAGCACCATGCCGGCCGCCATGATGATCGGCCAGTAGGACGGGTTGGGCATGTGGATGTCGGGCTCATCAGCTTCGGCGTCAGCCTCGGGGGCGGTGGCCACGGCGCCGGTGTGACCGCCGCCGCGCTTGAGGTCCCAGGCGGGGTAGCGGCCATCGACGACCGGAATCTCAGCAAAGTTGTAGACGGGCGGCGGCGAGGGGATTGTCCATTCGAGGGTGCCGCCGTCCCACGGGTCGCTGCCGGACGGTTCGCCGTGGCGGATCGAGCGCAAGGCGTTGATGATGAAGATCAGGAACGAGAACCCGATCAAGAGCGAGCCGACGGTGGACATCATGTTCCAGAGGTCGAAGCCCATCTCCGCGGCGTAGGTGTGGACGCGGCGCGGCATGCCGTCGATACCCAGCATGTGCTGCGGCAGGAACGTCAGGTTGAACCCGATCAGCATCAGCAGCCAGTGCACCTTGCCCCAGCCGTCGTGCATGAAGCGCCCGGTGAACTTGGGGAACCAGTGGTAAATGCCCCCGAACAAGCCGAACACCGTGCCGCCGAACAGCACGTAGTGCAGGTGGGCGACGACGAAGTAGGTGTCCTGTACCTGTGAGTCGATGGGCGGCGACCCCAGCATGATGCCGCTGAGCCCACCGATGATGAACATGGACACCATGCCCACGGCGAACAACATGGGCGATTTGAAGCTGATGGAGCCGCCGTAGAGCGTGGCGATCCAGTTGAAGATCTTCACGCCGGTCGGAACGGCGATGGCCATGGTGGAGATTGCGAAGGCGGTGTCGGCGATGGGGCCCAGGCCCACCGTGAACATGTGGTGGGTCCAGACGCCGAAGCCGAGCAGCGCGATGGCCGCGCCGGAGTAGGCCACGACCGCGTAACCAAAGAGCGGCTTGCGCGAGTAGGTGGGCAGGATCTCGGAGACGATGCCCATGGCCGGCAGGATGAGGATGTAGACCTCGGGGTGACCGAAGACCCAGAACAGGTGCTGCCAGAGGACCGGATCGCCGCCGCCCTCGGGAATGAAAAAGCTGGTTTCTATGTAGCGGTCGAAAAGGAGCAGCACGAGGCCGATGGTGATGGCCGGGAAGGCGAAGATGATCAGGAAGGCCGTGATCATGCTCATCCACACGAACATGGGCATGCGATTCAGGGTCATGCCCGGCGCGCGCATGTTGATGATGGTGACGATGAAGTTGATGGAGGCGAGGATGGAGGAGACGCCCAGGATCTGGAGGCCGAAGGCCCAGAAGTCGATGGCGTGGGTGGCTTCGAAGGCTGTGTCGGTGAGCGGCGCGTAGCCGAACCAACCGGCGTTGGGCGCGCCGCCGGCCACGAAGCTGATGTTCATGAAGATGCCGCCGAACAGGTAGATCCAGTAGCTGAGGGCGTTCAGGCGCGGGAAGGCCACGTCGCGGGCGCCGATCATCAGCGGGACCAGCAGATTGAAGAAGGCGGCGCTGAGCGGCATCAGCGCCAGGAACACCATGGTGGTGCCGTGCATGGTGAAGAGCTCGGTGAACCGTTCGGCCGACACGACGTTGGCCTCGGGCGTCGCCAGCTGCAGACGCATGATCAGCGCCTCGAGCCCACCAAGCATGAAGAAGGCGAGGGAGGTGACCAGGTAGAGCACGGCGATCCGCTTGTGATCGACCGTGGTAATCCAACTCCAGGCCGTACCAGAGAACGTGCGGGTGTCCGGGGCGGTTGCCGTTACCGTCGCCATGGGATCACCCTCCGGTTGGCGCCTGGGCGCATCGTCGCGCGCATGCCTATTTTAGGCCCTCGAGGTAGGCCACCAAGGCGTCAAGCTGGTCGGTGGTCAATTCGGGAATCACCATCGTATTGCCCGGCTTGACGCCCTGCGGATCGCTGAGCCAGAGGCGCATGTTCTCCGGCGTGTTTTCCAGGATTCCGGCGGCGATGTGCTGGCGGCTGCCCATGTGGGTCAGATCCGGCCCCAGGACGCCCGCCGAGTCCGTACCGCGAATGGTGTGGCAGGCCACGCAGCCGCCAAGGGTGAGCGCTTCCTGGCCACTCCTGGCCAGATCGCTGGTCGGCCTCAGGCTGTCCGACAGTTCGTTCTGGACCCAGGCTTCGAAGTCGGCCTGCGTTTCCACGACCACGTAGAACTTCATGAGCGCGTGGGCGGTTCCGCAGAACTCGGCGCACTGACCGGGGAAGGTGCCGGTGACCTCGGGCCTGATCGTAAAGCGGTTCGCCCGGCCCGGCACCATGTCCAGCTTTCCGCGCAGGCTGGGGACCCAGAAGCTGTGCAGCACGTCGTTGCTCTCGAGTTGGATCTCAACGTCACGGTCCACGGGCAGGTGCAACTCGTTGGCAGTCACAACCCCAAGGTCGGGGTATTGGAACTCGAACCACCACTGGTGGCCGATCGCGCGAACCTGGAGGGCGTCCGGGCTGGCGGCGCGGGCGTTGGAGAAAATGGCGGGAACGGTGAGGACCACAATGATCACAACGAGGATGGCCGGCGCGATGGTCCAGCCGATTTCGAGGGGGGTGTTGCCGTGAGTCTGGGGCGGGATCCCGTCACCACTGCGCCGTCGAAAACGGATGAGGACGTACAGCAGCGCGCCTTCCACGAGCACGAAGGTGATCACCATGGCCCAGAAGACGAACATCAATAGATCGCGCGCGGTTCGGGCCGCTTCGGTGGTCGGTTCGAGGGTGGTCTGCGGCGTGGCGCCGCACGCGGCCATACCCAGCGCGGCCACGGCAAGCGCCACGGCCACGAGCGCGGTGTAGAGGCGACGGCGGTGGGTCAAAGGTAGATGCGCTGCCCTTGCGCGGGACGGCTCTCGTCCGCGTTAGCGAGAGTCACGATTCGGCGGGCTTTGTGCACCATTTCACAATCTCGTGAGCGGCGGTAAGCGTAGCACGAGGGGCAACTCGCCCTTGTGTCCGGCGGCACGTTGGGGGCGCACTCAGGATGGGGTGGAAACGTCCAGCACGTGAGCGCGGGCGGCGCCGATTGCTGCGACGGTTTCGTGGGCAGGCACATCCTCGGTGCTGCCCCAAACGAACGTGAACATGCCGAAGTAGTTGCGCTCGTCCAGCATGGACGTGAGCGCGCGGAAATCGACCGTACCGTGACCCGGCGCCTGGTCTTCGGCCGGGCCCAGGTTGTCCGCGTCGCGCATGGCCGGGCTGACGCTCCAGAGGCAGGTATGTCCCACGCGGCCGTCGGCGGCGTCGGCCACGGCCCGCAGGGTGGTGCCGGCCAAGCGCACGTGCGGGGGCGTGAGGCTCAACTGCACGCGCGGGTGCCCGACGTCGTCCAGAAAGCTGGCGATTTCGGAGGGTTCGTCCAGCCAGGTGCCGATCTGGTTGGCCAGGGCCAGGGTGACGCCCAGATCCTGCGCGGCGCGACCGAGCGCGCGCACGTCGTCGGCAGCCTCGCGGCGTTCGTACTCACGCACCGGCGCGGTCCCGATCACCAGTGGGGCGCCAATGGCGGCGGCGAACTCCAGCCGCGCGACCAGGTCGTTACCGAAGGTGGCGTAGGCCGAGATCGAGGAGGGCCGGAGGTTGTGGTCCTCCACGCGGGCCTTTACCTCGTCCGGGGAGTCGCTCATGGGATTCACGTGCTCGAGCACACCCGGCGTGGCCCAGAGGTCCACGTACGTCAGTTCGGTCTGCGCCAGCGCCGCGAGGGCGTCGTCCAACGACAGCGAGCGGAAGAGCAGGGTGGAGCCTGCGAATCGAGTTGAAATGTCAAAGGCGAACATAGAGGGCTCGTAGTCGCAGGCATACCGTCGCTGGAACGCGCCCCTATTCTCGCCTATTTAGGTGAACTTCGGCTATTCGCCGCTCACGCCGCGAAAAACGGGTTGTTCGTCAACTCCTCGCCGACCGTTGTGGGCGGGCCGTGGCCGGGAAAGAGGCGCGTGGCCGCTGGCAGCGAGAGAATCTGTGCGCGAACGGCAGCCAGGTGGTCGGCGTAGTAGGCCGGCCCGAGCGAGGTGCGCCCCAGGGAGCCGGCGAACATGGCGTCGCCCACCAGGACCAGATCGCGCAAAACGAGCGAGGAGTGTCCAGGCGCATGGCCCGGCGTCCGGCGGGCCTCGACCGCGAACGGGCCGGCCTGAAATCGCTGGCCGTGGTCGTAGTTGCGAATGTCCGCTCCGATGAGCGCGGGCATCCGGGGTTGTTCGTTCGGATGGACCCAGATGGGCACGTCGAACGCCTCGTGAATCGCCGGAAGCGCGTCGATGTGGTCGGCGTCGGCGTGGGTGACCAGGATTGCGGCGGCGGTCCACTGCTCGTCGGAAAGCGCGCCCAGAATCTGGTCCGGTATTGCGCCGGGGTCGACGATTACGGCCTGCCTGGACTCAACATCCCCGACGACGTACTGATAGACGCGCATGGGCGGATAGGGGATGACGCGGATGCGCACGCCGCCATGGTCCAGCGGCACCGGATTGGGCACGTAGGCGTCTTGGGCAACGGCCAGCAAGCGTTCAGGGTCGAGGTTCAGGACCGCCGCCAGGGCGTCGCTCTCGGTTTTGGTCGGGCTGCGCACGCAGTCTTCCAGCACCTCGAGGTCGTCGGTCGAGATCCAGACCAGCCCGGCGACTTCGTCCGCCGAGAGGTCAAGCCCGAAGCGGGCCTTGCCGATGATGTCGCCGAATTCGTCTTCCAGCAGGTCGGTCATTAGGTCGTCAACCGGGGCGGCGGGGTATCCGTCCTGAGCTTCGCACGAATGGCGGATGCCGTGCGTCAGGGAGGCGGGGCGTCGGCACTCGAGTCGGAGTCCGGCGAGCTCGGCCGGCGTTGCTGGTCCAGCCAGGCACGCACGATCCGCAATTCCTCATAGGAGTAGTCGTCGCCGAGCAGTTGCCTGACCGGGCCGAGGGCCGGGGACTGCGTCCGCGCAAATGCCTCCGAGATCCGCGTTACTCGCTCCGGGGCGGGCAGTTCGCGCTCCAGCGGTAGCGTTTCCCCGGCGGCGATCAGTTGCTCCAGGTGAGACGTGATCGTGGCCACGGTCAGGCCGCGCTGCCGGCTGACTTCGGCAACCGACAGCCCGGTGAGCAGGAGGTCCAACGTCTGGCGGTGAGTCGAGCCGCGGCGGCGAATGTCGCGGCGACGTCTCGTTTGGCGCTGCCGCCTCGGTCGTTCCGCCAGGCCGCGCGGTTCCGCAAAGCCGCGGATCTCTGCCAGGAAGTCCTGCGCGAATTCGTCGAGCTTGACGCGGCCAACGCCGGAGATATGCGAGAAGCTCTCGCGGCTTTGCGGCAGGTAATGCGCCATTTCCTGTAGGGACCGGTCGCCGAAGATCACGTAGGGTGGCACGTTGCGGGCCTGCGCCAGCCGAAACCGGAGGTCACGCAGACGGGCAAACAGATCGCCATCGAAATCAAGGTCTTCCACGCGTGGCCGGGATTGGGATGCGTCTACCTCGACCGGCTTCACCCGAGTGAGCGTGAGCGGCTCGCGCTGGCGCAGGAAGTCGAGCCCCCTGGGCGTCACGGCGAGGGTCCGGAACTGGTCGGCGCTGCGCTGGACGAGCTCAGCGCCTTCTAGCAGGCCCACAATCTCGTTGAGCTGGGCGCGGGTGTGGTCACGCGCAACGCCGTAGACCGACAGCCGGTCATGCCCCAGGCTCAGCAGTCGACGCTCGCGTGAGCCGCGAAGCACCTGGATGACGTGTGCCACGCCAAACCGTTGGCCGGTGCGGATGATGGCCGAGAGGACCTTTTGAGCGACTTCGGTAGCGTCGAACTCCTCGCGTTCGCTGAGACACATGTCGCAGCCATCGCATGACGGCCGGTCGTAGGGCTCGCCGAAGTAGTCGAGCAAAAAAACGCGGCGGCAGGTCTGCAGTTCGCTGTACCGCACCATTTGCCGCAGCTTCTCCCAGGCCCGCGCGCGCTCGGTTTCGTCCTCGATCTGCTCGATGAAGCCGGTGAGCGCGTGGCGGTCGGAGGCGCCGTAGAAGAGCACGCAGGTGCTCGGCAAGTCGTCACGGCCGGCGCGTCCGGTTTCCTGGTAGTAGCCCTCCAGGGTCTTGGGCAGGTGGTAGTGCACGATCAGCCGCACGTCCGGTTTGTCGATGCCCATGCCGAAGGCGATGGTGGCCGTGACAACCCGGACCTCGTCGCGAATGAAGCGGTCCTGGGTCGTTCGACGAACGGATGGGTCGAGGCCAGCGTGGTAGGGCAGTGCTTGAATGCCCTCGTCGGAAAGGTCGGCCGCCAGGTCCTCGGTGTTCTGGCGGGAGAGGCAGTAGACGATGGCCGATCCGTCCGAGTGCTGACGCAGCAACTCCAGCAGCGCCTCGAACGCCCGTCGCTTGGGCCGAACGGTGTACGTCAGGTTCCGACGGTCGAAGCTCGCAACGAACCGCCGCGCATTCGGTATCGCCAATTGCTCCACGATGTCGTCCCGCACCTGCGCGGTGGCCGTGGCGGTGAGGGCCATGACCGGCGTGTCGGGAAAGCGTTCGCGCAGGATCCGCAGGTTGCGGTAGTCGGGGCGGAAGTCGTGGCCCCACTCGGAAATGCAGTGAGCCTCGTCAATGGCGATCTGGCTGACCCTGACAGACCTGAGAAAGTCGCTGAAGCCGGGCACGGCCAATCGCTCAGGGGCGATGTAGAGGATCTTCAGACGGCCCGCCCTGGCCTCGGCGAGAGTTTCGCGGGCTTCGCGCGGCGGCACCGTGCTGTTGACGAAGGCCGCCGCAATCCCGTTGGCGCGCAGGGCGTCCACCTGGTCCTTCATCAAGGCGATCAGGGGGGAAACGACCAACGTCAGACCGTCCAGACACAGGGCGGGTAGCTGGTAGCAAAGGGATTTGCCGCCGCCGGTGGGCATTAGCACCAGGGCGTCGTTTCCATCCAGCACGGTCTGGATGATTTCGGCCTGGAGCGGGCGGAATTGGTCATAGCCGAAGCGCGCTTTGAGCAGGTCGTGGATGTCAGTCGTTCGCATGGCTGGCCAGCCGGTCGTTCAGGGTCTCCCGCGATGATTCCGGCCCGGGCGCGCTCTGCCAGCCCTGCCGGCCCAGAGTCTCCAACGATCGGTCGGAGACAGGACGGGCACAAGACCGCTACCGTATGGGCGCTGCGCGGCGGGGCGCGCTACGCGCGCGTATTTTCCCACGGCGGGTCGAGACGCAGCGCTCACGAAGTCTCGAGCGCGCCGGTCGCGGCCAGGTTCATGCAGAGCCACCCGGCGTAGGGAAGGGTGACGACGGGTGCGCGTGTTGGTGGTCAGTCATACCTACCTGCGCCGCTACAACCAGCGGAAATGGGAAGCCTTCGCCGACCTGTCGCCGCGGCACGCGGTGCTCCTGGTGGTCCCGAACGGTTGGCGGGATCCACACTTCGGCTTCGTGAAGCCCGAGCCGCCGGGGCATCGACGCGTCGATTTGCAGGTGGCGCGGGCCGTGTTCCGCGGCCGAGGGACGCTGTCCTTTCACATCGATCCACGGCTCGTCCCAGCGGCGCGGCGCTTCCGGCCGGACGTGGTGCTGGTGGAACAGGAGCCGCACACGCTGCTGGCCCTGCAGGGCCGCTGGCTGGCCCGGCTGCTGCCCGGACGGCCGCCGTTCACGTTCTTTACCTGGGGCACGAACCGCCGACGGGCGCTGCCGCTGCGCATCCTGCAGCGTGGCGCGCTGCGGGCGGCGCAAGTGGCTTTTGCCGGCAACCGGATGGCCGGCGAGCAGCTGCAGGCGTCAGGTTTCTCCCGCGCGATCCATCGCATTCCACAGGTTGGCGTCGATCTGCCGGATTGGCCGGACCAGACGCGAGCGCGGGTGCGACGCGAACTGGGGCTATCCGGCGTTGTCGTCGGCTTTGCCGGGCGGCTGATCCCCGAAAAGGGGGTGCTGGACCTGGCGGAGGCGCTGGCCGGACTGGGGCATCTGAAGTGGACCTGGCTGGTGATCGCCCGGGGACCGCTGGCCGATGCGCTTGAATTGCGCCTTGGAAAAGCAGGCCTGTCCGACTGCCTGCGGCTCGCGGGCGACGCGGATCATCAACGGGTGGGCGCACTCCTGACGGCCCTGGACGTGCTGGTTCTGCCGTCCTATGCCACCGCGGACTGGGTCGAGCAGTTCGGGCACGTCCTGATTGAAGCCATGGCGGCGGGCTGCCCGGTCGTCGGGACGGACTCGGGTGAGATTCCCCACGTAATCGGCGGCGCCGGCATCGTGGTGCCGGAGCGCGGCGTCGGTCAGCTGCGGGCCGCATTGAAGATTTTGATCAAGGATCCTGCCCTGCGCTCGCAGTTGGCCGCGCTTGGGCGGGCGCGGGTCCGGCGTCACTACACCCACGACGTCGTAGCGCGACGCCTGGCGCGATACCTGACGCAGGTCCGGACCCGCCGGGCAGAGCAGCGCGCCTCGTGAACGGTACGCAGGCGCGCCGGGTTCGCAAGCGGGCCTACTACCGGGGAACCGGTGTGCCGCCGCAACTCGTACGTGACTACTTTCGCCGCCTCGGGCCCGTTGCGTTGGTGCTGGACCTTGGATGCGGCGAGGGCGGCGTGTCGCGCGGGGCGCCGTGCGGCGTGCGAGTGATCGGGGCGGATCATGACCGCGGCGCACTTGAACACGCGGGCCGACACGGCGCCGCGCTGCTCTGGGATGCGGCGGCCGGCCGGCGGCTGCCGTTTGCGCGCGGGCGATTTGACGCCGTGATTGCCAGGGACGTGCTGGAACACCTGGACCATCCCTGGGACACCGTGCGCGAGATGCGCGCGGTGCTGCGGCCGGGCGGGCTGGCGCTGGCGTCGGTACCAACGGCACGACCGCGGGTGGTCTGGAACGACTACACGCACCGGCGCGGCTTCACCGCCGCGGCGATTCGGCTGCTCTTCCTGGACGCCGGGTTTGAAGTCTTGCGCGTGGATCGCATGGGTCCGGTGCCGCTGGTAGCTCGGCTCGGGCTGATCCGGACTGCGCCCTGGTTGCTGTGGCTCCCGGTGCTGGATCAGCTCTGGGCAACCAGCTGGGAAGTCCTGGTTCGCAAGCCATGAGCGCTCGGCGCCCGCCAGATGACGCTGCGAGCGCGCGGCCGCGCGTCAACCTCTATCTCGTCAATCCCAGCGACTGCCGGCCCTCCATGGACCGCTATGGGCGGACGCTGGAGCGGGCGCTGCGGTACCTGGATCCGCCGCTGGACGTCCGCACCGTAACCCCGCCCCCGTGGCCGGAGCACGACGACAGCCCGTTCGGCCGCCTGGCCGAGGGTGTGGGCAAGTACCGGGTGCGCTACGCGGACTATCCGCGCCGCGTGTCCGCCGAATCGGCGACCGTGCATCACGTGATCGACCACTCCTACGCCCACCTATTACGGTCGCTGGATGCGCGGCGCACGGTGGTGACCTGTCACGACCTGATGCTGCTGCGCATGGCAGACAGCCGGATTCCGGGCGCGCGGACGTCCCGCATAGCCCTGACGGCCTTCCGCTACGCGGTTGGTCATCTCTCGCGCGCCGCCCGCGTCATCTGTGTCAGCGAGGCCACGGCCAGCGATGTACGGCGCTACCTGGACTGCGATCCGGCGCGGCTGCAGGTGGTGCGTAGCGGTGTCGCGGACCACTTTCGGGCGCCGCCGGCCGAACGGACAGCCGGACTGCGCGAACGCCTTCGGCTGCCGCACATCCCGTTGGTGCTGCACGTCGGGGGCGCCGATGCCTATAAGAACATCGAGGGGGCGCTGCGAGTCGTCCACGCCCTGCGCCAAACGCACGGGATCGACTGTGGCTTCGTGAAGGCGGGCCAACGCCTGAGCACGGACCAGCGACGGCTGGCGCGAAGCCTGGGGCTGGAGCGCCGGATCGTGGAAACCGGCTACGTCCCGGAACCTGACCTGCCCGCGCTCTATGCCAGCTGCCAGGTTCTGCTGACGCCTTCGCACTGGGAAGGCTTTGGCTGGCCGGCCCTGGAGGCCATGGCGTGTGGCACGCCGGCCGTAACCTCCGACTGTCCGGCGTTTCGGGAGGTGGCGGGTCCGGCCGCGCTGCAGGCGCCCGCCACCGACACCCGCCGTCTCGCGGCCGCAGCGGCACGGCTGCTGACGGACGACGAGGTTCGCCGCGCCACGAAAGCTCGTGGGCTGGCCGTGGCCCAGCTTTATCAGTGGGACCGAACCGCGCGCGAACTGGCCGAAATCTACGCAGCGGTGGCCGAAGCGGCATGAGCGCTACACGTCCGCGCGGTATGTTGCGCCACCCCACGCCGAGGAGGTGAACGCCGCCCCATGGCTACCGGAACGATCGTGGTGACCGTGCATCGGCCGCTGCGCGAAGTGACGTTGAAGCCTGAAGACGAAGCCCGGCTCAAATCGCTGGCCGCGCACGTGGTCAGCAACGACGGCGACGAACCCTGGACCCAGGATGACCTGATGGAGCACCTGGACCCTGACGTGCGAGCCATCATCACCAGCTGGGGCAGCCCCACGCTGGACCTGGAGGCGCTGGCCGCCGCTCCCAACCTGGAGATCGTGGCGCATGCCGCCGGTTCTGTCCGGCCCTATGTGGACGAGTCGGCCTGGGACGGCGGTATTCGCGTGACCCACGCGGCCGACGTGATCGCCGAGGCCGTGGCGGAGTACACCATCGGCGCCATCCTGCTGGGCCTGCGCGGCTTTATCGGCCACCAGGAAAGAGTCAGAGCCGGTGGCTGGAAACAAAGTAGCGGCGGCACCAACATCGGCGGGCTGCTGGCCGAGCGGCGAGTCGGCGTGGTGGCCGCCAGCATGGTGGGGCGGCGCGTGATCCCGCTGGTACGCGCTTTCACACCCGATGTCGTGCTGTACGACCCGTTCGTGGACGAGCAGGAAGCCGCCGAATTGGGCGTGCAAGTGGCGGACCTGGACACCCTGATGCGCAGCAGCGACGTGGTGACCCTGCACGCGCCGATTCTTCCCGAAACTCACCACATGATCGGACGGCGGGAACTGGACCTGATGAAGCCGGGTGCGCTGTTCGTCAACTGTGCGCGCGCCTGGCTGGTGGATCAGGACGCCCTGCTCGACGTCCTGGCCGCCGGGCGGATTGACGCGGTGCTGGACGTCTTCGACGAGGAACCGCTGCCGGCCGATTCACCGTTCCGGGACCTGCCCAACGCGGTGCTTACACCGCATATTGCGGGCTTCACGCTGGAAACGCGGGCGCGGCAGATGGGCCGGATGGTGGACGAAATCGCCCGCCACTTCGCGGGTGATCCGCTGCGGCACGAGATCACGCGCGAGCAAGTGGAGCGAATGGCCTAGCGCGGCTACTAGAAGTGTCGTTCACTCCTCACTGGGCGGCCAGCGCCACCATCATTGCGTTCTTAGTCCACTAGAAGTTCGACCATTCTAGCGAGGAGCCGAATGGCTGAGCCTCCGGGATCCGTGACAGGTGGCTAAAGTTGCTAGCTAGCCTCCGACGCTGCTAGATCCCGTCCGGCTCGTGCCTGGAATCCGCCCTCTTGACGTTCTCCCACTCAGACTTTCGAGGCTCAGTCGTAAACGCCAGCGCGCTGTTCTCCACCGTGTCCGGGATCCGCGCCCAAATAGTCTTTTCAAAACGACGGCCCTGCTCATGCTTAGGCATCGCTTCCCTCCGTCTCCAACAGAACGTCATGCCATGCCTTTCGCGCGGCCTGATTCTGTCGCTCATCTAGTTCGTCTCCGATCGCGCGCAACAAACGCACACGCCAAACTTCATCCAGCAAGACAAACAAGGCATCAATTAGCGACCGAATACTGGACGTATAGATATTGAGTCCAGACGCCCACTCTCTTCTCACGAGATTCCTAATCTCCTCCTGATCGGCTTCCGCGACACCGGGAACCGCGAACAGAAGACTTGTCAAGCCCTCGTCAGCTTGCTTCGCCTTCGAACTTGATGCTCGCACGTGCGCGATAGTTAAATCTAGATCTTTCACCTCGACAACAAGACAGATACGCTCTGTTTCGTTGTAGGCAAAACACAGAATATCACCAGGCATTCCCCCGACTGCATCGGCTTCGTTGAGACCCTGGGATTCTACACGAGAGAAGATTGTGAAAGCTCTCCCAACGGTACGTAACAGCGCAGCAGTAACCGCCAAGGGACGCAGACCACCGCTCGGCGTGGCGAGAAACCTGTCGAGAATCAACTGTACGCGAGGAAGGCTGACCCGCTGCGGAACCGTGTAGCCGAATGTTTGTGTCGACAAGCGACGGACAAGCGAAGCGAGTACAAGCCGAAATGTTGCGACAACGTTCGTGTGCTCAGCCTGTTCTAGTTTTCCGAATAGTGTGACAAGCCGCCGCCAGCCCTTCTTGTCTTTGACGTCAAGCATTTCATATTCGAGGCGCGGGCGACGCAGCGGCTTGCTGGCGTAAGGTTCCGCGCTCGTGCCCAATACGTGTTGGTTGTCGGCGACCCACGGCACTACCACTGCAGTCGAAAAACTACGCGCGTCCCATGCACCTTCCATAGGAGCCGACTGCTGAACTGCAAACAGGCTTCGTGACGGATCCGCTATCTTCCCAAGAAGCTGAGTGACCAGCGCGTACCGAATGGCAATCGTATTTGAGTTAGCAAGAGCATCGATCTCCTCGTCCGGGGACATGACATTCGCTTTGAGTGCATCGACCCACTCGCGATCAAGCCACAGTCGCGCCTCTGCGGTATCCACTATTCACCATTCTGGCTGGGAGGGCTGAAGTTCAGCCAGGCAGACTCTTGCCGCTGTTTCATGACGCTGCTCGCTAGTCGCTTATCAGCGTCAACTCGGTACCAGTCGTGGAAAAGGTCGTCGTATAGCTCCGTTCGGTAACCGGAAATGACCGCGCGGCCTCGCAGCCCGTTCAAGTAGTCCGCGAGTTCGGAATGATCCGCATCCGTCATCTCATACCCGTAGGCCGAGGAATCACCCCGCGCAGCGTGTACGTAAGGTGGGTCTAAGTAAAAGAGCGTCTCATCTGTGTCATAACGCTGAAGCACCTCGATCGCCGGAGCATTTTCGATTTGAACACGCTGTAGTCGTTGAGCAATCTCTGGCAATCGTTCGACGGAACCGAGCCAGCGAGAGACGGCCCCAGCCATTCCAGCACGTGACGTCAGAACGCAATGTGCCCAGCGACCCTCGCTGCTCGTCTGAGCGAGTCCCGTACGAGTTTGGCGGGCGCGAACATAGAAGCGCCGTGCACGTTCGACCTGAGATAGGTCTTTCGCGGGCTGACACGCACGCGCAAGTTCCTCACGAGAAAAGGGTGTTAGGCCGATTGCCCTGATCAGCGCGTCGTGCTGCGTACGTAGGATTTTGAAGAAGTTGACCAATTCGGAATCAAGGTCGTTATACGTTTCGACCGGATATGGCGGGACATTTAGTAGCACGGCTGCCGAACCACCGAACACGTCGCAGAAATGGGTCGCATCGTTCGGAAAGAGTGGCAGCAGGAAGTCAAGGTGGGAGTATTTGCCGCCGTACCAGCCGAATGCAATCAGGCGCCTCCGTTTCCTTGATGCGATACGTCGCCCTGTCCCAGTGGCGTTGACGGCAGGTGCCTGATTCACGCGGCAGCCAGATCGTTATACGTTTGCTGCTTCCCGTCCATGCTCCAAACCATCGATCCCCCCTGGTTCGTGCTGCCAGTCTGACACTGGTTATGACGGTCTTCAGCCCCCCGCACGTAACGGTCCATCTGCTTGGCACGCACCTTGCCGAAGGGGCCGTGGTTGCCGCGCTTCATCTGCAACCAAGAGCACCTGAGGACGTTCGCGTGCGTCTGCCCATCGACTCGATGTCCGGTACCGTGATGGACGACCTCAAGAATCCGCCACTCGCAATGATCCCACCACCCGTCGGCATAGACCGTCTTGCCTCAAACTGTACGCGACTCTCACGAATGGCTGCAAGATGGCCTTAGGAAAGTCTGAAATCACCTCGGCGCTCACTGGCAGGTTGGTTTCGGTGGCTCTTCAACCGCCCGCGCGATGCGCTCTGGTGGCAGCCTCGTGGTACCGGAATGGTCGGCGGTGTGATCGGGCTGCTACCGTGCGCGCCGTAGCCGATTCCGGGCAGGTGCCTGTATCCCCAAGCTCCCCCTGCGTTCTGTTGCCTTACTGGCCTCACTGGTGGCCGTCGTGCTGCTGGGCTCATGTGGCGAGAGTGGGCGACCGGAGCAAAGCGAATCAGAACACCGGGACTCGTTCGCGACGCCGACCGCGGAGCCAACCGCAGCGCCAGCGACACCAAACCCCACCGAAGCGACCACCCCGGAACCAACATCCGAGTTGGCCCCAGAGCCAACCCCGACTTCGACTTCAGATCCAGAACCCGAGCCGGCGCCAAGCGATGAGCGAGGTGAGGTCCTACGCGTCCTCGATGGCGACACCATCGAGATTCGCTACGTGAGTGGCGGTGAGGCTGTTGTGGGACATATCGAGAAGGTCCGTTACCTGGGCATCGATACGCCCGAGAGGAACGAGCCGGGAGGTCCCGAGGCGACGCAATTTAACCGCGAACGTGTACAGGGCCAGATGGTCCGTCTGGTACGTGACGGCCGCAACCGCGACAACTTTGGACGCCTGCTGCGGTATGTGTTCGTTGTCTACCAGGGCCAGGAGATCGATCTGGTGGCGGCCCTCATCGCCTCCGGGCACGTTAAGGGCCGAGCCACGGCAACCGGCTCACCAGCGACAATGGCGACAGCTACGCCGTCAACAACACCCTTCACAGGCACTGTGTACCCGTCTTGTAGAGTTGCGGAAGCAGCCGGCGAGCCACGCGTTCTGGGCAGTGCGGGATCGGGCCTGGGGTTTCCCAGCGCCGCAGTTCCCTCGGCCCGCGACGGCGACGGGGATGGAGTGGTGTGTGAAGTCTCGCCGGATGCGGCAACCACAACCCCCGCCGCAACGGAGACGACCGCCACGCCCGCCTCAACCGGGACTGCCGTACCGGCGACACCGCCTCCCGATGCTTCCGTGCACGCCTCCTGCGAGGCCGCAGAAGCGGCCGGCGTAGCGCGAGTGCAGGGCAGTTCAGGGCCGGGCTTCGGATTCCCCAGCGCCGTCGTTCCCTCCGCCCGTGACGGCGATACGGACGGTGTGGTGTGTGAGGTCTCGCCTTAGTTGGGCGCGTCAACCGCCTGCCGATTGTGCGACAGCGGTGGGCGCATCCGGCAACTCTCAGCCCTGGTCCAACGGCGGCCAGGCTGATTAGCAGCACCCACACCAGCGCACGGCCGCGGCCGTCATCCGGCGGCGCTCCACACGACAAGCTCTCGGGAAGAGTTGTCCTCCGCCCGTCAACTGCGGCTCGTTGTGAATAGGCGTCACATTCGGACGCCGCCAAAGCATTCGTCCTTAACTGCTAAACAAAAACTGGCATAATCATTCTGTGTACGAGAGAATTGTAGTTGGGTAGTGGGGTAGATCACTCCAGCGACCGACAGCGAAATCTAAGTCTGCGGCACACGGTATAGTCCTCTGGCGGCGGGTAGGACTCGCCGCTGTTGAAGGATCTTCTGACTTCATGTTCGAGCAAACCATCCATGTCACCAACTCGCTGCATTGGGTCGCCGTGTTCCAGCACGCGCTGTTCGGATTGATCGCGTGGGTGACGATTGGCGTGTACGGAACCTTCTACGTGCTCCAGTCACTCGCCTACCGATTTAACGCTTCCAGCAAGGGCTTGGTTATCAACGATGGTAAACAGTTGCCGATAATTCCAGAATCCGTGCGCGAAATGCCGTTCCAGGGGTTATTCGTCAGCGGCCTTTGTGGTCCGATCGGTGTGTTCGTTTTCGTCGTGGTAGCTCTCGCCGGTCGCAGACTGGTCTGGGTTCGGCGACCGCTTCTTCTCCTAATTCTTGACGACGAATCCCGCTGGCGATAGCTAACCCGCCGCACGCGGTACGATGAGGGGATAGCAGCCTGAAAGTCACCAGAACAGTAGCCGTGGCGCGATGGTAGGTCAGGCTGACGCGTACTGGGTCAGTTTGAGTTACGGCGATCCCTCGGCCGGGTCATTCCCTACCAGTCAAGTCGAACCCAGGACTGCACCCTAGCTCCCAACGCCCCTGGCGTTCACAGTGATCCCGCCCTGAGCTTGCCGAAGGGGAGGACCCGGGCCGAACCACATCCCTGCCAGCCTTGCCTGCAATGCCAGCAACGCATGCACTGATTGCATTGCAGGCATTCACATCATTGCCGGCACCGCCATCCCCTACCCCTGCTCATCCCGCGATCCCATCCCCGTCATCCCGGCGTCCCCGGCCGGGACCCAGCGCCCTGATCGATCCCATCGCAACCTGCCATCCCGTCCACGCCCGCAGCCCGAGCGCACCGCCCCTCTTCTCTCACCACTCACTACTCTTAACTCACCCCCTCCCCTATCCCCCTTGCGCTCTGTCAGCAGATAGTATACACTGCGGTCACCATATCTCAGACTCGTCGCCCGGAACCCTCATGCTCACTGGCCTCCTCCGCCTGCTCGCCCCCCTGGCATCTGGGCGTCACCCCCGCGTGTTTGCCATCTTGCGTAGGGGCCGGTTTCAAACCGGCCTCTTCCGCTCGCAACGCCGCCCCGTCCCCTCGCCACGCCCCCGCCCTCAACGTCCCTGGCGCCGCCCAGCCGCCCCCATACAGCCCAACCTTTCTCGCCGACCCGCCCAAAAATCCGGCCCAAACTATCTCTCGCCAGCCCCAACCCCTTATAGGGGTTGGGGCTGGCGAGAGATAGTTCCCCCTTCACCCCCACCCGAACCTCGCCGCCCGCCACCCGCCCACAGTCCAATCCAATCCCCCCAACCGCCCCTTGCTCTGCCCGCCCACACCACCCCGCATCCCGCCTCGCCCTCGCCACACCACCCCGGCAAGACCTCACCCACCCGCGTCACACCCCCATCCACCCGTCGCCGCGCCTGCCCCAGCGCGTCCCCGAATCAGCCGAAAAACGCCCCGCCGTACCTCAAGAGTTTTTTAGAAAAAACTCTTACGCGCGCAACCCCACCACATTCCGCGCCCCTCGGCTGCGCTCCCGCGCTGCACCGCCCGCGACTCAAAGTGATCCACGACCGGCCGACGGCCCTCGTATCTCCCCGAGTCGCGCCGCCGCCGCTTGACGCCGGGCTCGCCTACCGACTAAACCCTCGACAGCAGCGCGCCCACTGCGTGCGAGGAAAGGCAGATCGACATGACGCTCTGGACTGGCGAACTCAACTACGTAGCCGTCATCGTGGCGGCGCTGATCCCCATGGCGCTTGGCATGTGGTGGTACGCCCCGAAGTTCGGGCTGGGCGACATCTGGCTGCGGCTGATCGGCATGACCGCGGAAGAGATTCGCGAGGGCGGTGGCGGGCAGGGACCCATGATGGGCCTGATGCTGCTGAGCGCCCTGGTGCAGTCCTACGTCCTGGCGCTGCTGGTCAAGATGACCGGCGCGGCCGGATTCGGAGACGGCGTGGTGCTGGGCATCTGGCTCCTGGTCGGCGTGATCGCCACGACGAGCCTGGGCGTATACCTGTTCGCCGGGCGCGGCGTGCGCCTGTGGGCCTTCAACAACGCCTACCATCTCGTCGGCGTGGTGCTGATGACCGGTTTGCTCGCCGCCTGGTCGTAGTTGCCCGGCACTCGGGGATCGGAAGGCCCAACCTTCGGAACCTGCGGGGACGGCGACCATTGATCTGCGGCCGAGCAGAATCCCGCCGATGATTGACCGCGTGCAATCGCTTCGGGACAGAACGCTCTACGGTCTGGCGCTGCTGGCAACTGGCCTGGTGGCGCTGATTCCGGCGGGAATAATCGACGCCGGGGCCGGGCGGATTGGCCGGTTGGTCTATCGCCGCGCGGGCGCCCGCGCCGACCGGCTGCGCGCGAATTTGCGCGTCGTGGTCGGAGCCGATGCGCCCGAATCGCAGATCGAGTCGCTGGCCGAGGGCGTTTACGCGGCCTACGGCCAGTACCTGGCTGAATTCTTCACCATGCACTGGCCCGACTTGTGGGGCCGCCGACGCCGGCTGGTGGTAGACGAGACCACTCTGCAAGAGGCCAAGCGGCAGGGGAACGGCGTGGTGCTGTTTGGCATCCACGCAGGGAATTGGGACCTGGCCGCCTCGGAATGCGCCCGCCGCTATGGCGCCTTCCACAGCGCCGGCGAGTCGGTGGAGCCGCCGTGGCTGGGCCTGCTGACGAATCGGGTCAGGCGCGGCGCCGGCACGCGGCTCTACGACCCGATGAACGCGGCCCGTCCCTTGCTCCGTGCCCTGCGGCAAGGCGACATCATTGGGCTCGTCGCCGACCGGGCGGTAGCAGGACCGGGGGTGGACGTGCAGCTGTGCGGCCGGTCGGCCCGCCTACCGGTCGGTCCGGTCTGGCTGGCCCTGCGCAACGGCGCGCCGTTGCTGCCAACAGCCATCGAACGCCAGCCCGACGGCACGGTCTTTGTCGAGTTCCTGGACGAGGTCGAGCTCGCGGATCTCAAACCCAACGCCGAGGGCGTTGCCATTGGCGTACAACGCATGGCCGACGCGTTGACCGTCCTGATCCGGCGGGCCTACCCCAGCTGGTTCGCCCTCCAGGAAGTCTGGACGGACGAGGGGTAGCGGTTAGCAATCCGTTGGCCGCTGCTTGAGCCCCTTTATCTGAACCGGCCCAGGGGCGTCGCCTTTAGGGTATGGTTGAAACATAACCAGTCATCGTGCGCAGAAGAAAAACGAGTGCGCGCGAACATCGGAAACTGCGCGCCTATCGCCATGTTGAGCTTGCGTGCCTGATCCAGGGAGCATTCCCCATCGCTAGTTTCATTGACCTCGGAGTTCACCAAGACCTCGCCGACGACCTTGCAGTTGAATCCATAACCGATCCCACACCCATTCAAGACGCCTGCATCCCCCTCCTGCTGGACGGACGTGACGTCGTGGGCCAGGCCCGCACCGGATCCGGCAAGACGCTGGCCTACGTGCTGCCGCTGCTGGAACGAATCGATCCCGACCGCCGGGAGCAGCAGGCCCTTGTGCTGGGACCCACGCGCGAACTCGTAGAGCAGATCGCGTCGGTCACCGAGCCACTGGCCGAAAGCATTGGCGCGCGCGTCGTCCGAATCCTGGGCGGCGTCGGCTACGGACCGCAGCGCAAGGCGCTGGACGCCGGCGCTCAGATCGTGGTGGCCACGCCGGGCCGGGCGCTGGACCTGATCGAGAGCGGCAGCTTCGGCACCCAGTCCATCAACGTTGTGGTTCTGGATGAAGCCGACCTGATGTTCGACATCGGCATGGCGCCTCAGGTGGAAGCCATCCTGCGCCATACACCGGCTGACCGGCAGACCTCGCTGTTCTCGGCCACCGTTCCCGAGTGGGTTCAGCGCATTGCCAAGCGCCAGCTCAGCAATCCGAAGTGGATCGAACTGGACACGGATCCCGAGGACCGGCCCGACATCGACCACGAAGTCTGGATCGTGCCGGAGGTCGAGCGCCTGGCAGCGGTGCAGCACATCCTGGACGAGACTCGCGGCACGCCCACGATCGTCTTCGGTCGAACCCGCCACCAGGTGCGGCGGTTGGGCGCGCGGCTAAAGAGCACGGGCATACGGGTCGACTCGATCCAGGGCGCCATGGCGCAGAACGCACGCAGCCGCGTGATCGAACGTCTGCGCAGTTCACACATTGACGTGCTGGTAGCCACCAACGTGGCCGCGCGCGGGCTGGACATCGCCGGCCTGGGACAAGTAATCAACTACGACGTGCCCGACGACCCGAACCTCTTCACCCACCGCACCGGACGAACGGGACGCATGGGCGGCCTCGGCCGCTCGATCACACTGGTCAGCGGCGCGGACCTGGGCGCCTTGAGTGCCATCGAACGTGCCTTGGGCGGCAAGCTGGTCCGACGCACCTGGCGCGACATCCAGGGCGAGAACGGCGCAACCAATGGCCATAGTGCCCGCGACCTTGCCGCCGCCGCCACAGTCGGCGCGGGCGGATTCAAGGTGCTGCCCGGCGAGAGTCTGAGCGCCAGTCGCGGCGCCAGCCGGCCGCCGGTAGACCGCGAGCGGACTCCAGCGGCCAACGGTGAGCCTGAAAGGCCGCGTCGTCGCAACCGGCGCCGGGGCAGGTCACGGGTCGCCGCCTCGCAGTAGACGAGGGTTCGCCGCAAGCGGCGGCCGCTTCCGACAACCTACAATCCGGGCTCACCGCCACGCCTGAGATTCCACTATGTCTGACACGCTTCGCGTTGGCCTGATTGCCGAGCCCGCCGGCTGGCACCTGGACGGCCTGATCAAGGTTTGCGCCGAGCATCCCGAAGTCGGCGAGGTCGCCGTTGCGGACGCCACGGGGCAGGTCGCCGGCGTCTTTCGACCCATCACCGGGTCCTCGCCCGATCCGCACTGGCAGGCCCGCGCGCACGAGCCGGGCTCGGGTCCGCCGCCGGGCTGGACCAAGTACGGGCGCGAGGTCAATACCGCGGCCATCCTGGGCGACAAGCTGGTCGCCAGCTTCACCGACCATCGCCGGCTGCTGGACGAATACAAGCCGGACGCGGTGCTGGTGACCATGGAGCCGCGCAAGATGCCGCCGGTGCTGATCGACTGCCTGGAAGCCGGCGTTCACGTGTTTCACGAGAAGCCCGCCTGCGGACGCATTGAGGACTACCGTCGCGTTGTCGAAGTGGCCAACCGCTCGTCCGCCCACCTCTGCGTCGCCTTCAACATGCGCGGCCTGGCGGCGGTGCGCGAAGCCCGCCAGGTGGTGCAGAGCGGCGCGCTGGGGCGGCTGTTCGGCATGCAGGTGCACTACGTGGCCGAACACCCGCGCACCTGGCTGTGGGAAGAACTGGCCGACGGCTGGATGTACGACCGCGACCGCGGCGGCGGGCACCTGATTTTCCTGGGCTGCCACTACCTGGACCTGATGCGCTACATCACCGGCGCCAACGTGCGCCAGGTGGCGGGATTCGCCGACAACGTGGGCGGCGAACCGATCAACGCCGAGGACGCCTACGCCATCAGCCTGCGGTTCGACAACGGCATGGTCGGCACTTTCAGCGGCGGGTTCATGACACCGTCGTCCCAGAAGCACGACGGCCTGCAAATCTGGGGCAGCCGCGGCTGGCTACGATTCAGCCCGGAAGCCGACGACGGCTTCGAATGGTTCACGCGCGAAGGCACCGGGATCACGGCGCCGCAACGCCGGCTCAGCTTCACCGATATCGGCGTGAGCGGCGGGTTCGACCAGTTCAAGCACGAGTTCTTCCAGGCCTGCCTGGGCAACGGCGAACCGCCCGTCAGCGCGGACGACGCCCTCTGGATGCACGAAACCGCCTGGGCGGCGCGCCGCGCCTCCGACAGCGGCCAAACCCAGATCGTGCGCTTGGGTGGGGTGTAGCGCTTCACTTCGAGCGTTCGACGCCTGGTGACGGCTCGCACCCTGGTCGAGCTTAGGCCCATGCGGGCTCCTTCGACCTATTGATGGTCTATATTTAGTCCGAAAATAGGAGGTTGCACGTGAGACTTTCAGCTCGGATCAGGCCGATCAGCTACGTCAAGGCCCATGCCGCCGAGATTATTCGAACGCTTGACGAACAGCCGGAGCCGCTGGTCATTACACAGAACGGCGAGGCCAAGGCGGTCCTACAGGACATTGACGCCTATGAGGAAACGCAGGAGACGCTGGCGCTTCTCAAGATTCTGGCCTTGGGCAACCGGCAGATCGCCGCGGGTCGAGTGCAGCCTGCCGCCGATGTCATGGCCAGACTGCGTGAGCGACTAACGACGGGCTGATGTCCTTCGGGGTTCAATTGACCGATGACGCGGTGCGCGATTTGGAAGACATCTGCGACTACATCCGCCGGTACCGCTCACCAGCCGCAGCAGAGCATGTGCTCGAGCAGATCGAACAGACGTTGAGCGGCCTGTCCGAGTACCCACACCGAGGTGGTTTTCCAAAGGAACTATTGGACGTCGGGATTCGCGAGTATCGGGAGATCTTCTTCAAGCCCTACCGCATCGTCTACCGAGTGACGGATCGAACCGTAGACGTTTATCTCGTCGCTGATGGGCGACGCGACATGCGGACACTGCTCCAACGGCGTCTGCTGAGTGCCTGAAGGTTCAGTCTCCGGCCAGAGTCGGTCCCTGAGACTCGGATATCGAGGGCAAATCCTCAATTCGTCGCCCGCCGGTACTCGTAGGTCGCCGCGCCCACCAGGACCGCAGTCGTGGCCAGCAAAACCCAGATTCCCGGCAGGATGCTGTCCCAGACCCAGCCTTCGATGATCACGGCGCGCACGGCCACCATGATGTACTCGATGGGGTTCAGGCCCACGGCGACCTGAAACCATCCGGTCAGCAGGTCGCGCGGCATAAAGGCCGAGGTCAGAAACGCCAGCGGCATGAAGAGCAGCCAGCTGTTGACCGTCACCTGCACGCTGCGGGTGCGCATGGCCACGATCAGGCCCACGCAGCCCATCGCCACGCCCAGCAGCGTGGCGCCCACGATGATGCCCAGGATGCCGAGGAATCCACCTTCGAAACGCACCCCGATGGCCGCGGCCACCAGGATGATCGCCACCACCTGCGCCATGGCTCGCGTGCCGCCGATCAGAAGCGTGCCCAGGAGGATCGAGAAGCGATTCACCGGCGACAGCAGCAGCTTGTCCACGTAGCCCGACATCATGTCCGTCAGCAGCACCATCGCCATGTCGCTGCCGCTGAAGACCACCGCCATCACGATCACCATGGAGGCCAGGAAGGCTTGGTAGTCGTCGGCCGGGAACCCGGGCAGCGCCGTGATCCCGCGCAGCGGCTCGCCGAAGAACAGGAACATGAACGCCGACGACAGCACCGCCGCCACAATCATCCACGGCTGTGCCAGCCAGGTTTTCAGGTTGCGGACGTAGATGAAGTAGCTCTCACGCAGTACAAGCATTGGCATTACCTCCGGTTGACGCCCATCCACTGGCTCCACATGCGGTCTTCGGCGTCGCCGTCGGCGTCGGAGTCGCGGATCTGGCGGCCGGTGTGTTGCAGGAATACGTCGTCCAGGGACGGTCGGGTGATGGACAGGTTGGCGATGGACAGGCCGGCGTTCTGAAAGGCGCCCAGGATGGCGGGGGCGGCGGCGCCGCCATCGCTGACGGTGGCGATCAGCCCGTTGTCGGCGATATCCGCACTCTGGACTCCCGGCAGGTCGCGGACGGTCGCCAGCGCTTCAGCCACGCGGGCGTCATCCGATTCGTCCGAGTCAATGGCCACGTGCACGATGTCGCCGCCCACGTCGGCTTTGAGCGCGGTGGGTGAGCCCTCGGCCACGAGTCGGCCGTGGTCGATGATGGCCAGCCGCCGGCAGAGGCGGTCGGCCTCGTCCATGTGCTGGGTCGTGAGGAAGATCGTGACGCCCTGGGCGTTGAGTTCCTCCAGGTGCTCCCAGACGGCAATCCGGCTCTGCGGGTCCAGGCCGGTGGTCGGCTCGTCCAGGAAGAGCACGCCGGGGTTGTGCATCAGGGCGCCGGCCAGGTCGATCCGCCGCCGCATCCCGCCGGAGTAGGAGCCGACCTTGCGTTCGGCCACCGAGGAGAGCCCCACCAGTTCCAGCAGTTCCGCGGCCCGTTTCCGGGCCTGGGCGCGGGACAGCCCGTACAACAGCCCCTGCAACTCCAGGAAGTCGCGACCCTTGGAGAGGTCGTCCAATCCCACTTCCTGCAACGCCACGCCGATCGCCTGCCGCACGGCCTTCGGTTCGCCGGTCACGTCCAGGCCGGCTACCTCCACGCGCCCTTCCGTCTTTGGCAGCAACGTGGCCAGGATCTTGATGGTGGTGGTCTTGCCCGCGCCGTTCGGCCCCAGGAAGCCGAAGAACTCGCCGCGCTCCACCTCGAAGCTGATCCCGTCCACGGCGCGCACGCCGCCGGGATAGGTTTTGCCCAGTCCTTCCACCAGGACGGCCGGACCGTTCGTCATCCGCTACTCCTGTCGTGTCTCCGGTCGGCGTCCGCCCTGGGCCAGCCTGCGCATGGCAACCGGCAGATCATGACGCATGCGACCGTCCAGAGCTGCGAATTCCCTTACAGAGGCAGCCATGCGATCGTGCGTGAGGCACCGCCGACAACCATTCTCGATGCGCAGATGACCATTCGCCTCACTCTGCTACCGTGCCCGGCCAGAGCACCGCCGCGACGGATTCGCCCCGACGTCTACCGCTCCGAGAGGACTTTGCCATGACCAATGTGATCCATGAGCCGGCCCGCGAGGTGCCGGTGCTGCATGACACCGAGGTGTTGGTGGCCGGGGCGGGCATTTCGGGGCTCTACGCGGCGCTGGAGGCCGCGGCGGCGGGGGCTCGCACCACGCTGGTGGATGAGTACTCGGCCGTCGGCGGCAACTATGGGCCGGGGCTTGGTTCGCGTCATGACCTGTGGCAGGCACCGCAGCAGCACGACCGCGGGCTGGGCGGCCAGGTGGGCGACTTCCTGGACCGGCTGGACGCGCGCGGCGGCATCAAGACCTTTGACTTCATCAGCGGCGGTGACAACGTGCCCTGGCGCTGGGACGGCATGGCCCGCATCCCCGTCATCGACCGCAACGAGTTTCAGCGGCTGGCCTTGCAGCGTCTGCGAGATCTTGACGTCTCCCTGCTCCTGTCCACGACCGTGGCCGGAGCGATTGTTGACGACGGCCACGTGCGCGGCGTGATCTTCGAGACCGGCGAAGGCCGGCGCGCCATCACCGCCAAGGTCGTGATCGATACCACCGGCGAGGCCGACGTGGCCGCCGCGGCGGGGGCCGCGACCGAGGACGCCCATGCCAGCGCCGAAGCCGGTTTCGGGCTGTTTTTTCGCGTCGAAGACGTGGACTGGGAGGCCTACGAGGAGTTCCGAGCAGCCGAACGCGACAAGCCGCTGAGCGACGAGGAAGAGCGCTGGGTGGACGAGGTCCTGTTCGTCGCCCTGGAGCGGGTCTGGGCCAACTACCCGCGCGAGCTGTTGCCGTTCATGATGGCCGACTGGGAGTCCGGCGAGTACAAGTACGTGGCTTCAATCCCGGGCGGCGCCCACGCCTACAAGATCCCGTTCGCGACCCACGACCAGGACGTGACGACCATTGAAACGCGCTGGCCGGACCACACGCTATCGGCGCTGAACGCGATGGAGCGATCCACCATCGAGTCCTCGGCGCGGCTGCACGCGTACGACACCATCGAGTTCTACAAGCGCCACGTGCCCGGGTTCGAGAACGCCCGCGTCAGCCAGATCGCGCCCTACATGGGTACGCGCTGGAGCCGCACGATCGTTCCCGACTACACCCTGAGCCGCGACGACATCGTGGCCGAGCGGCGGTTCGACGACGTGGTGCACGTGCTGACCACGCTCTACCGCTACGACGACGAGGTACGCAAAGGCGGGCGCACCCGCCAGCTCGTCAACATGCGGGAGCGCGAAGAGGGCCACCACTTCGACATGCCGCTGGGGCAGTTCCTGCCGCAGGGCGTGGAGGGGATGCTGGCGGCGGGGCGCTCAATTGGCCGGGACCGTACAGCCAGCTTGCGCTGGCGCTGGATCGCCAAGGTCACCGGGGGCGTTGCGGGGATGGCGGCCGCACGGGCCGTGGCCGAGGGCGTACCGCCGCGCCACGTCAACATCCGCGCGTTGCAACGCGCGCTGGTCGAGGTGGGCTACTACCTGGGCGAATCGCCGCGGCTGGCTGAGCTAGGCGTCACTTAACGCCGGAAGCGCCGGGCATGCCGGCGCTTCCGGGTCAGTTTCGGTTCGGGCGTCGAGCCCGACGGAACTAAGCGTCTAGTAGCGGTCACCGCCGCGACCGTAGCCGCCGCCACCGCCGCCGTAGCCACCGCCACCGCCGCCGTAGCCACCACCGCCGCCGCCGCCGCCGTAGCCGCCGCCACCGCCGCCGTAGCCACCACCGCCGCCGCCGCCGCCGCGGGGCGCCCGCGGACGAGCCTTGTTCACCGTGAGCATGCGGCCGCCCATGTTGTTGCCGTTCATGCCCTCGATCAACGCAGCGGCCTCGTCTTCGTTGGCCATCTCGATGAAGCCGAAGCCTCTCGACCGGCCGGTCTCACGATCGATGATGATCGTGCAGGACGTGAGTTCGCCGTATTGCGCGGCCATCTCACGCAGTTCTTCTTCGGTGGTCGTGTACGGCAGATTGCCGACATAGATGTTCATGCAAAAATCGTTCCTGGACGCCGCCGTGGGCGTGCGTCCCTCTACACCCGCCTTCGTGCGGGAGGTCCAGACCATCCGTCAGTCAACAATACGCCGCAGTGAACCAGATGTCGGAAAGGTCGATTCAGGGATACCGTTCGAGAATCGAAAGGCTTGGTGTGAACGAGAAACCTCGCAGACGGCGGCAGACGGAAGATTCAATTCCAAGGTCACCATGTGCAATCTAGCACGCATTGGCCGTGTTGAACCGTCGGCGCTGGAATACCTGGAGTCCCTGCCGGCCTCGGAGAGCGTCCGTACGTTAGGGTTCGCTGCCTGGTAACCAGCTTGGCGGGGATTCCATGCCGAACCAGCGTCCGAACATCCTGTGGTACTGCACGGACCAGCAGCGCTTCGACACCATAGGCGCACTGGGCAACCCGCACATTCGCACGCCAAATCTCGACCGCTTCGTCGCGGAAGGCACGGCCTTCACCCACGCGTACTGTCAGAGCCCGATCTGCACACCCAGCCGCGCCAGCTTCCTGACCGGCATGTATCCCAGCCGGGTGCACAACCCGCGCAACGGCAATGGTTGGGTGCATCGCGAGGTGGCCGCCAACCTGGTCACGCGCCAACTGGCCGAGGCCGGCTACGACGGCGGCCTGGTCGGCAAGCTGCACCTGGCCGGAGCCTTCAACGGTCGGGAACCGCGAGTCCACGACGGTTACCGGTACTTCAAGTACAGCCACGCGCCACGTAACGATTGGCCGCTGGATCAGCACGACTACGCCGCCTGGGTGCAGGCGCAGGGCGTCGACCCCTACGACGTGCTGCTGCACAACTTTGACCGTCGCCACCTGACGGGCGCCCTGATGGTGCCGACGCCGGAGCAGGACAACACGCCGCCCGAGGTGCACCAGACCACCTGGGGCACCGACGCGTCGATAGAGTTCATCAAGCAGCCGCGCCCGTCCGACCAGCCCTGGTTCCTGAGCGTGAACGTCTACGACCCGCATCCGCCCTTCAACCCGCCGTTGGAGTACTACCGCCGCTACGACCCGGACGCGCTGCCGGGACCACACTTTCGACCGTCAGACCTTGAGCACCAGGGCCGGCTCACGGCCTCGGGCATCGACTTCCAGAGTGAGTCGCAACGGCCGGACGACTTCGAGGGCACCAAGGTGCAGGCCGCCTACTACGCGATGATCGAGCAGATCGACGATCAGTTCGGTCGGCTACTGGACGCCCTGGAGGCGTCAGGCCAGGCCGATCGCACGATCGTCATCTTTACCAGCGACCACGGCGAGTCGGCCGGCGACTACGGTCTGACACAGAAGGGTTGCCGCTTCTTCGACGGCCTTAGCCGGGTACCGCTGATCTGGCGACTGCCGGGTCAGATCCAGGCGGGACTGCGCAGCGACGCCCTGGTTGAGCTGACGGACATCGCGCCAACGCTGCTGGAGTACGCCGGTCTCGCCGTGCCCGAGGCCATGCAGGGACGCACGTTGCGCACCATCCTGTCCGGCGCGTCGCCGCCCGATTCGCACCGGGACTTCGTCCGCTGCGAGTACCTGGACGCCGTCGACAAGCCCGACCACACCTTCGCCACCATGTACCGCAATCGTCGCTGGAAGTTGAACATCTATCACGGCCACGGCATCGGCGAGCTGTTCGACATGGAGGCCGACCCGCACGAGCACGACAGCCTGTGGGACAGCCCCGACCACCAAGACATCAAGCTGGACCTGATGCAGCGCAGCTTTGACGCCACGGTGCTTGCCGCCGATCCGGGTCCGCCGCGCGTTTCCTCGTACTAGCTTGCGGCGTGCCGGCTAGTCGGGACTCGTTCCGGCCCAACGTTTCGGGCCGGAACGCAGGGACTTAGCCGGTCGGGAGTTCAGGTCCCGCAGTCACCAGCGTATAGGCCGGGTCCGCCATTACGGCGGCGGTGACCTCCCGCACGTCTTCCGCCGTAACCGCGTCGATCAAACCGGAGTACACGCCCAGGTGATCGAGGCCCAGCCCGTAGCGCTCCATCGTCAGCAGCATGTTGGCGATGCCGTCGTTGCGCTCCAGGCGCAGCGGGAGCGAGCCGATGAGCGCCTGCTTGCTCAGGCGCAGTTCTTCGTCGTCGGGAGGGGTTTCGGCCAGCTGCCGCGCTTCGTGCAGGCTGGCGTCAACGGCACGGTCCACGTTCGCGGGGTTGATCCCCGCACGGATTGTCCAGGGCTGGCGGGTCAGTCCGGGACCCGCATAACTCGAGGCGTGATAGGCCAATCCCTGCGTGTCGCGCACGTTCGATCCGATGCGGCCGCCCAGGCCCAATTGCCCCAGGATGAAGTTGGCGACAACGGTGGCGTAGTAGGTCGGATCGGTGCGACGGATCCCCATCCAACCAAGCAGAAACTCGGTCTGCGTTTTGCCATCAATGGTCAGGTCTTCGCGGCGTGGCTCGGGAGGTGGGACCGGCGGCGGATCGGCTGCGTCCACGGCACTTCGCCAGCCGCTCGAGTCCACCGCGTCCGGATCCGCCGCCCAGGCGCCGATGGTGCTTTCGGCCAGGTCGCGCACGGTTGGTGGGTCCACCGCGCCAACCACCGCCAACACGAGTGAGGCCGGCGCATAGGCGCGGGCATGAAAAGCTCGCAGGTCGTCCGGCTGAAATTCGCGCACGGTCTCCGCGTAGCCGTCTTCCGGCCATCCGTTTGGATTCGACGGCCCGTAGAGCAACTCCCGAAAGCGCCGGGCCGCTCGCGAGCCGGGGTTGTCCTCGGCGTGGGCCAGGACGGTCAGCGTCTGCTCGCGTACGCGCCCGACTTCGTCGTCGGGAAAGGTCGGGTGCGCCAGGACATCGGTCGCCAGCGTCAGCAGGAGTTCCAGGTCTTCGGCCAGCGCCCGGCCCCCGAAGGCCGCGTATTCGGTGTCGGCGTGGAACGCCAGCGAGGCCCCGACCTGGTCCAACTCCTCGCTGAACTGCAGAAACGTGCGGTTTGCCGTGCCGCGGTTCAGCGTGTCGGCGGTCAAACTGGCCAGGCCGGCGTGCTCGCGCGACTCGAGCACGGCGCCCGCCGCGTGATAGGCGCCGAAGGCGACCGATGGAGATGCCGGATTCGGATAGACCAGCAGTGTCGCGCCGTTAGGCAGCGTGTTCCGCGCGACGGTATCCGCGTTTATCGCGTGCTGGGAGCCGGTCGTCACGCCGCCGCGCCATTGGCCGCCGCCGGCAGGAACCAGCCGGTGACCCGAGCCGGCTCGCGCAGGTAAGTTCGAGCCACGCGCTGCACGTCGGTCGGGGTTACCCGTCGCAGGTCGTCCGTGAGCGTTTGGGCCAGCCGCCAACTGGCGGCCACTTCCAGCATTCCCAGCTGCACGGCCTGCGCCGTCACGCTCTCCAGCGCGATGGCCCGCTTGGCGCGCGTCTGCCGCACCACCCGGTCCAGTTCGTCCTGCCTGGGCGCTTCGTCGTGCAGCCGCTGGATCTCGTCCAGGACCGCCTCCTCGATCGGCTCCGGTGCGCCACCGGGGTGCAGGATCACCACCACCCGGTGCAGCGACGGATCGATGTTGATGCCCACATCAGCGCCAACCGACGCGGCAACGCCCGAGGCGACAAACCGCTGGTAGAGGCGGGAGGTGCGCAGCGTCCCTCCGCCGCCAAATGGACCGCTGGGTGGCCCGGACAGGAGCGCGTTTAGCACAAGCAGGGGCGCGCAGTCTGGGTGCGTGCGTTCCGGGGTGTGGTGACACAGCATCAGCACCGGGAATGGGCCCGGATGACGCACTTCCACGCGCCGGGCCTCGTTCTGACCCGGTTCGCGCTCCGCCACTGACGGCGGCGGGCTGTTCGCCGGAAAGCCCCCGAAGTGCTGATCAATCCGATTCAAGACATTGTCCGTGGTGAAGTCCCCAACGGCCACGATCACCGCGTTGCTCGGGCCGTAGTGCTGCTGGTAGTGGCCGAACAGGTCATCCCGCGTCATCGAGCGCAGGTCCGCCTTGCTGCCGATCACGCCGTGACCGTAGGGATGCACCTTGAAGGCCGTGGACTCCACGGCCTCCATCAGCCGGAACATGGGCGAGGCCTCGTGGCCCTCACGCTCCGAGATGATGACCGTGCGCTCTGATTCGACGTCGTCGGCATCGAAGACCGCGTTGAGCATGCGGTCCGACTCGATCTCCAGCGCCAGGTCCAGGTGCTCGGCCGGCAGCGTTTCGTGGTAGGCGGTGGCGTCTTCGTAGGTGAAGGCGTTGAACGTGCCCCCCACGCCTTCCACCATGCGCCCAATGTCGCCGGGGGCCAGCTTCTGGGTACGCTTGAACATCATGTGTTCGACCCAGTGGGAAGCGCCGCTCATGCCTTCGGGCTCGTCGCGCGCGCCGACGCGGTACCAAACGAAGAAGGTGGCGATGGGGGCGGTGTGCACCTCGCGGGTTAGCACCGCCAGCCCGTTCGCGAGCGAGTGCTCGCGCACGTCATCCATGCTGGCGCGTGGCTCCCGGTCCGAGGGCGCGGGATGCTATCACAGGGGCTCCGAGGCTCCTGGGAACGTGATGCTGTCGTGGCAAAGCTGACACCGGCCGGTTTTGAGGACGTCGTGATGGAGGCCGTGGCCTCGATTCCCGACGCATTGCGTGCCCAGCTGGCCAACGTGGACGTGCTGGTTGAGGAGTGGCCGTCGGCCGCCGACCTGCAAGCCGCCGAAGTCCCCGAGGGTTACACGCTATTCGGGCTCTACAGCGGGGTGCCGCTGACCGAAAGGACCTCGGGCTACAACATGGTCCTTCCGGACCGCATCACCATCTACCGCGGACCGCTCCTGGCGGCTTTTGACGATGTGGAGGAGCTGAAGGGCGAAATTCGCGCCACTGTCATCCATGAATTTGCACACTTCTTTGGCTTGTCCGATGCCGACCTCGAACGACTGGGGGTTGCCTAGATGGACGTACCGGCGCCGCTGCAGCCAACGAAGCTGCCACGCGCGGAGGGTGGATGGGAAACGCTGCGCGACCCGGCGCAACCCGGCGTCTGGCGACATCGCCCGACGCTTGGGCTGCCGGCGGACATCCCTCAGGTCAGCCTGGGTGAAGGCGATACGCCGGTCGTCCCGCTGCCCCGATGGGGCGCCGCACATGGGTTGCCGCGCCTGCTGGCCAAGCTGGAGTACCTGTCACCAACCGGCTCGTTCAAGGACCGCGGGGCGGCGACGGTGATTTCCGAGCTGGCCGGCCAGGGGGTTACCTCAATCGTCGAGGACTCCTCAGGAAACGCCGGCGCCGCGATGGCCGCCTATGCGGCGCGCGCGGGGCTACGGGCGCGGATATTCGTGCCTGAATCGGCGCCCGCGGCCAAGCTGAACCAGATTGCAGGCTATGGCGCCGAGGTGGTGGCCATTGCCGGCACGCGCGAGGACGTGGCGACGGCGGCCGAACATGCGGCCCACGCGCCCGACGTGGCCTATGCCTCCCACGCCCGCCATCCGGCATTTGTGGAGGGAACCAAGACTTTCGGCTTGGAAGTCGCGAGGGAGCTGGTCGACGATCCGCCGCTGCACATCGTGCTGCCGGTGGGCAACGGCGGGCTGTTGCTCGGCGCGTTCAAGGCCTACAGCGAACTGGCGGCCGCCGGCTTTCAGGCGCCGTTGCCCCGCCTACACGCCGCCCAGGCGTCAGCCTGCCCACCCCTGGCCGCAGCGTTTGCCGCAGGCGCCGCTGAACCGTTGACCATTCGGTCGCAACCTACCGTGGCCGGCGGCGTGGCCGTCGGCCGACCGGCGCGCGGCGCCGAGGTGCTACGGGCCGTCCGAGCCTCGGGCGGAACAGTTGTGGACGTTGACGATGCGGACGCACGCAGCACGCGCGCCGAGCTGTCCCGTCATGAGGGTTTAGACCTCGAGTACACCTCGGCCGTGGCCTTCGCGGCGGCAACACGGCTGCGCGCTTCCGGAGTGATTGGCCCAGACGAACGCGTTTTGATCGCAGCCACCGGTAGCGGTCTCAAAGACGCCGGCGTCTAGGCCACCGGGCGCAGGGCGACCGGGCACGCGTCGAGCCCGGGCAAGCCGAGGGGCGCCGAGCCGCGCCGCCAGCCGCCTATGCGGGTCGTGCGGGCGTCTCGGAATCGCTGGGCGGGACGCGGATCACGCGCGTCTGCACGGTCAGGTCGTGCAGGCTGCGCCGGTCCGGCCGGTGGATCACGACGTACACCAGCAGCACTTGCACGAGCGCCGGCATGATGGCCCAGCCGGTAGCTTGGGCGACACCAAGCATGGCGCCCAGCGCAACTTCTCGAATCAAAATGCGATGAGCGCCTGCCGGGCCGCCGTCAGCGCCTACGAGACGCAGACCAAGCGCCAACTTGCCCAAGGTGGCGCCGAAGGCCGACTGCACGGACCAGCGATACAGCACCTCGAAGATCAGCATCCACAGCGCCAGCGAGGGGTCAAGGGCCGGTCCCTCAAGATCCATGCTGATGATGCCCGTGGCCAGGCCCAGAACCGTGGTCGTCAGCGCGACGAGCAGCGAGTCGATGATGTACGCGCCGATGCGCCGATAGACCAGACCTGAATCGGCCGCGAATCCTCCCAGTCCTCCAGTCGCCGGCGGCCGGTCGTCCGAATCCACGGGCTCGGGCCAATCGCGGTCGGCTGGCGGATCGTCCGGCGACCCGGAGTCCGGTTCGCGGTCCCGGTCAGTCGGATCCCTCACACCGCCTCCAAGCGCCTGCGCAGACACGCCGCTGGGCGGCGTTGGGCCTTGTGCCCCTCTGGGCAGTATCTCACCGGCCGGCGGCGGGCGCGCGACGCCGCCCGGTGCCGCCCCGCGTACACTCGACCACAATGCCAATTCGCGGTGTGATCTTTGACGTGGGCGACACGCTCCTCACCCAGGAGCCGCTGGTCGGGTCGTCGAGCAACCTTGGCGGCGCCGCCGCCATAGCGCCGCTGGTTCGGCCGTTCATCAAGACTGGTCTCACCGACGAACAGCTGGCGGAATCGTTCGGCGAAGCCCTGCAGGAGGCGCTGGTAGACGCGTATCAGCACGAGTGCGCGCTGCCCGACGCCCACCGCATTCTGGCCCACGTGCTCGACGAGATGGATTGGGAACCGTCCACCGAAGCCATCGAAGTGTTGCTGCCGGCCTACTTCGAACCCTGGTACAAGGCCATGCAACCGCTGCCGCAAGCTGTCCGAGTACTGCAACTGCTGCGCGAAGCCGGTCTGCGTATCGCCGCCATCGCCAACGTGCTCTACGGCGAAGACCTGCTGCTCGAGCGCCTGCGGACGCTTGGCTTGGCCCCACACCTGGATGCCGTGGTGTTCAGTACCGAACTCGGCTGGCTCAAGCCGCATCCCGCTCCCTATCGAGCGGCCGCGCAGCGCCTGGGGCTCTCGCCTCAGACGCTGGTAATGGTTGGCGACGACTGGGAGATTGACGTGCGCGCCGCCCAGCGGCTGGGGATTCGAGCCATCTGGCTCCGCTCGCCCGACTTGAGGCCGCGCGACGAGTCCGCCGCGGCTGTCATCAACGACCTGGGCGACTTGATCCCGGCGATAGCCGAGCTTGACCAACAGGAGCGCGCCGCATGACCGGCCGGACTCGCGCTCGGCTCATGGGCATCGCCCGGCGCCTCTACCGCGTGCCTAGCCCCACCTATAACCATGCCTCGCATCGCAACCTCCAGCGCTTCGGCAGCGCGCTCTCGGGGCCGGCGCGGCGCGACGGAGTCCGCGTGCTCAATGTCGGCGGCGGCGGCCGCCAATTCCCGCCCGACACGCTGGACGGGTTTGTTCGCCAGGCCATCGTCAACATTGACGTCGAGCGGCACGCGGGCGTCCACGTCCTGGCCGACGCGGCCCGCCTGCCGTTTGCTTCAAATGCCTTCGGAGGCGCGCTTTCCACGGCGGTGCTGGAGCACGTGCGCCGTCCCGGCGCGGCCATGGCCGAAGTCGCCCGCGTCTGCGCGCCGGGCAGTTTGATCTATATCGAGGTGCCGTTCTTGCAGGGCTTCCACGCCTCGCCCCACGACTACCAGCGCTACACCAGCAGCGGCGTGGCCGAACTGTTGCGCGACTTCGAAGCTGTGGAGGTCGGCGTGTGCGTGGGGCCCAGTTCAGCCCTCAGCTGGGTGTTGCGCGGCTACGTCAAGGGCATGCTCAGCGGCTTCTCCCGCAGCCGGATTCGCGAGCGCGCCGCCGAGTTCGTGGCCGCCTGGCTCACCACACCCGTGAAATACCTGGATCGTTTCGTCGCCCACCGACCCGCCGCCGAAGACCTGGCCTCCGGCTTCTACGCCTTCGCCCGCGCACCCAAGGACTGAAGACCCCACGGCGCGAATCTACTTCGGCGTGGGCTAGAGCGTGACGATCCGGCTCTCGGCCGCTGAGGTGTAGGCGGCGTCGATGACGCGCTGGACTTCCAAGCCGCCTTCGCCGGTGAGGACGGCGGTGCCGCCGTTGACGCCCTGGACAAAGTCGTCGATCAGCGGCAGGTCGTGCAGTTCGTGCTCGGGCAGGGTGAAGGTCTCCGAGCGGTCGGGGCGCTCGATGGTGAATTCCTCGCCGCGCGCGAAGGGCACGTTGATGTGGCCGTTGGTACACCACACCTCGTAGTCGCCGCGCGCCGGGTTGATTGACCAGAGCGCCGAAATGGTGGCCTGGACGCCGGAGTGGTACTGGACGATCACCGAGGTGGTGTCCTCCACGTTGCCGGGGATTACGCGCTGGTCGCTGAAGGCGGCCACGCGCGCGGCTTTGCCGGCCAGGCTGTAGAAGAGGTCCAGCCGGTGGCTGCCCAGGTCCATCAGCGGCCCGCCGCCGCTCTGCGCCTGGTCGACGCGCCAGAACTTGGGGTCGTCGGGCGTCATGGTGAAAGGGCCGGAGGTGTTGGCGTGCAGGGCGATCAGGTCGCCGAGTTCGCCGGATTCCACGACCTCCCGCACCCGCAGATTGATCGGGTAGAAGCGGTGATAAAAGGCGATGCCCAGTCGCAATCCGGCGGAATCCGCCGTCTGTACCATTCGCTCAGCCTCGGCCACGTCCATGGCCATGGGCTTCTCCACCAGCGCGTGCATGCCACGCTCCAGCGCATCAATGGTCTGGGGACCGTGCAGGTTTACGGGCGTCGCCACGTACACGGCGTCCAGCCCGCCCGCGTCCAGCATGTCGTCGTAGCTGGTGTACGCGTGCGAAACCCCGAACTGCCGCGCGTATTGGTCCAGCAACTGCGGGTCGCGCCGGCAGATGGCTACGAGTTCGCTGCCCTCGTGAGCCTGGATAGCAGGCGCGACGGCCCTGGCCGCAATGTCTCCCAAGCCCACGATTCCCCAGCGCACCATCGGTCAGCCCCCGCACACGGCTACAGCAGGCACCGTACCCGGCGCGCCGCCCCGGAAGCAATCGCGTCCAGGTGTTCGGTTCGCCCGCCGCTACCCGAAACGGTCAGTCCGGCGCACCGGCAGCGGGCTGGATACCTGGCCTGCCGCGCTCGGCCCGTACCCGAGCTGGCGGCCGTTGGCCTGGTATTACGACGAACGGCGCAAGGCCGCCAGACGCCCCCACATGCGGCAGCCCAGTGAACCCACGACGAGGACGAACAGCGGGTTGATGAATCCCCAGAACGTGCCGCTGTCCTGGCCGCTGAAGACGCCGAACCAGTTCCAGAAGAACCAGAGGCCGAGCAGGATCGCTCCGTAAAACGTGAGGTTCGTTTCCAGGTACTCCCGCCAATCGGGATCGCTGCCCAGCGCGCGCCTGCGCCCGAAGCTCAGGCCGAGCGTGATGAGAACGCTGACCGCCATGAACCAGTTCATGATCTGCCACGCGGTAAACGGCTCGTCGCCGCCGGGGTGGTAGAGCGTCGTAATGATGAAGTGGATGCCGACCGCCGTCGCCATCAAGATCTGGTAGCCCGCCACGACTCGAAGTACCACGCCCGTCACCGCCTCTCGTTCCTGATGGCTCCAGACCGGAGATGCCGTCGGCACCGGAGTATAGAAGCGATGCCAGCGCTCGCCGACCAGCGGCGACTACTGCAAGTGCTGGAAGATCAGGGTCAACTCGTCGCCGGAGATCCGCCCGCCCACGCGCAGCGCGGTGGTGCCGTCGGAGTTCACGAAGACCCAGAACGGAAAGCCCCCGAGCCCGTAGGCGTTGGCTATGGCGTCCTTGGTGTCCACCACGACGGGCGACGTCCAGCCCTCGCGTTCCAGCCAGGCCTCCGGCGGGTAGTTGGCCCGCCCTGAGTCAATAGCTGTGGCTATCGCGTATATGTCCACGTTTTCTGGCACGCCCCCGGCGTCCACCAAGGCCTGTACCACAGGTACCTCGGCCTGGCAGTGCGGTCACCAGTGCGCCAGGAAGACGAGCGCCTTGGTGCGTCCGTCGTTGGTAATCGAGACGGCCGTGCCATCAAAGGACGTCCCGCGCACCTCAGGCACGGGCTGACCAGCGGCGGCGTCCGGGGTGGGGCGAACGAAGTCGGCCAGCCGGGCGCCGCTGACCTCGGGATCCGTAACTCCGGAGCCGCCCTGCGATTCCCCGCAGGCGGCCACGAGCGGCAGGATCCCAACGACCACGGCAAGCGCCAGGATGCGCAGGGCCAGCGTGACGACGTGTTTCAGACTCATCGGTCGGCGCATCCCCGGGCGAGCGGCACGCTCAGCATAGCCTTTGGGGCCGCGGCTCCGGTCCACTCGCCGCGTCCTAGTCCGAATCGTTGGTCTCGGCCAACCGGTTCACAGCGTCGGCCAGGTCGGAAAGGTTGGCATCCCGGGCGAACGTGGCATCAACTTCGCGAAATACCTGCGCCGCCCCAGTGTGAAAGTCGGGCGTGACGCCGACGTGCTCAAAGGTGCTGGCAATCTCTTCCATTTCGCCGATCCAGCGATAGGCCACATTTGGCAGTCGTCGCATGCCCTGTTCGGCGGCGCCGAGGGCGGCGGCCTGGCTGTTTTCCATCTCCGCGATCAGTTCGTCGTACACCTCAAGCCGCCGCGCGGCCACCAGCAGGGCCGTGCGCAGCGCTGTGGTTCCCTTGGTCATGGCCGCGTAGCACATCTTCACGGCCGAGGCCTTGCCGATCTCGGGGCCGACATCCACCACGTCGATCCCGCGTCCGTCGAGCTCGCCGAGCAGATGGGCCGCCGACCCTGACGCGTAAACGCGGGGTCCCTGTCCGTTTCGCGGCGGCCCGCCGACGATGCCGGCGTCCACCAGCGTTACGCCGCTGCCTTCCAAGTCAACCTCCATAGCCTGCACCGTCTGCGGGGCGATGGCGTTGCAGTCGGCCAGGACGGTGTCGGCACCCGCCGATCGTGCCGCGTCGCCGACCTGGGCAGCCACGCCGCGTGCCCGCGCCGGTACCAGGATCGACAGGATCAGGTCGCAGCGCTCGACCAGCGTGGCCAAGTCGGGCACATCCTCGATGCCAGCGGCCCGGGCCCGTTCGTGGGAGGCGGCGCTGCGCCCGGCGAGACAGGTCAGAACCGTAAGTCCGGTCGCGCCAAGCGCAGCGCCAACGCCGGCGCCCATCTCGCCCGGACTCAAAATGCCAGCGGTTTGCACGGCCATGCTCAACTCCTCGGCCTGGAACTCGCGATCAACGGCGCCCGCCTGCATGATGCCGGAGGCAACCGACAGCGCGGGCCCCGTAGCTGAGGCCCGCGGCGTCCGTACCAGCGCGGCGCGGTAGCCCCGCCCGGACTCGAACCGGGGCGCATGGTTTAGGAAACCACCGCTCTATCCACTGAGCTACGGGGCCATCGAACGGCGCCGCCCCGCTAACAATACCGAGCGCCCCTCCACCGCGACGCCGCTGCCGCCGCGCCGGGACTACGGCTCGATATCAAACACGATGTTCACGGACACGCGGACCGTGAAGTCGCCGGGGGAAACCGGCACGCTCGCGCCGCCGGAGTCGAACGCCATCGCTCGCTCAAGACGAGTCTCTTGCGGGAAGCCCCCCGAGATTTCGGTGACGTGTCGCGCGCTGCCGACCTTGACCCCCAGGCGCTCCGCCAGCTGGTCGGCCTTGGCCAACGCGTTATCCACCGCCGCGTCGCGCGCGGCCTCTTCCAGCGCCTGCGTGTCTTCCACGCCGAAGGTGATGCCGCTGACGTTGTTGGCGCCCGCCGCCAGCGCCGCGCCCAGCACGTCGCCGGTCATGTCCAGGTCCCGAACCCGCACCATGATCTGGTTGACCACGTGATACAGGACTTCGCCGGTAGGCCCATCGGGGCCATAAACCTGCTCCACCCACATATTGAAGCTCCGCGTCTGGATATCGTCCTCATCGATGTCGAGATCCGTCAGCGCCTCAATCACATTGGCCATCGCGGTCGTGTTGTCGACGATAGCGACGGTCGGGTCTTCGTTGATTGTGTGAACCCCGAGCTCGAGGTCGGCGATGTCGGGGGCAGCGGACGCCGCACCGGCGCCATTCACGGTCAGGGTGCGCAACGACGCGGCGGTCGCGTCTTCATCCGACGACGCGCCGGCGGTGGCGACGACCGCGGTCAACGCCAGGATGGCAATGATCAGTGAAACCCATGCGCGGCGCAGCATCCCCAATCTCCTTCGGTAGATTCGGCGGACCTCCGCCTCGTTCGAGCGTACTCCGGCCCTTGCAGAATGTGCGGCGACATCCCCGGCGGGCAAATCGTCAGGCAGGCGCGAGTCGCTGCGGCGCGAGCAGTTCCGTCGCGGCGCTAGTCCAGCGGCGCTCCCAGGCACAGCCCCGTATCGCGCGCGGCCAGGATCCACGGGTGGTCCAGAGGCACGGTCTTGCGCTGGCCGGCTACTTCGGCCACGTCGACCAATGCCGTGTCTTCGCCGCGGGCCGCCACCATCACGCCCTCGGCCCCGGCGGCCAGCGCGTCCGCGCCGGCCGTGCCCAACCGGGTCGCCAGCGCTCGGTCAGCCGCGGTCGGCGTCCCGCCGCGCTGCACGTGGCCCAGGATCGTCAGCCGCGCTTCCAGGCGCGTCAGCGCTTCCAGCCGGCGGGTCAGGGCCAGCGTGGGGCCCGCGAATTCAAACTCCAGCCCATCGGAAGATTCTGAATCGGACAACCCGAGGTCCGCCGGATCCCGCGGCTTGGCGCGTTCGGCCACCGCCACGATGCTGAAGCCATGGCCGCCCATGCTGCGCTGCCGGATCGACTCGGCCACGTACTCCACGTCATACGGCAATTCCGGGATCAACACCACGTCGGCGCCGCTGGCCAAGCCCGCGCCGAGCGTCAGCCAGCCGGCGTTATGTCCCATGATCTGCACCACGATGATGCGGTGGTGACTGTGGGCCGTGCTGTGCAGCCGGTCGATGGCCTCGGTGGCGATCGAAAGAGCCGTGTCGAACCCGATGGTCGTGTCGGTGTGGGCGATGTCGTTGTCGATGGTCTTGGGCAACGTGATGATGTTCAGCCCGGCGTTCAGCAGCCGCTGGGCGCTGGAGTGCGTACCGCCGCCGCCCAGGCACACCAGCGCGTCCAGGTGCAGGTTGGCGTAGTTCTCGCAGACGCGGGCCGTCATGTCGATCGTCTGGTCGCCAACCCGCAGTTTGTGCGGCTTGTCGCGGCTGGTACCCAGGATCGTCCCACCGCGAGTCAGAATCCCCGCCAGCGCCTCCGACTCCAGCTCCTCGACCCGGTTCTCCACCAGGCCCCGGAACCCGTCGCGAATCCCCACCACGCGCATCCCATAGCGCCCAATGGCCGACTTGCCCACAGCACGAATGGCCGCATTCAAGCCAGGACTGTCGCCCCCGGCGGTAAGGATCCCAATGCGGCGAGGGGTCATTGACGCCTCGTGGCTAGTGGTTCGCGCGGCGTTGGTGTGCTCCCGGACGTGCTGGAAATGGCGACTTATCACTATGGTAATGCCCAGGTCCCGTTACCGAGCCGTCCCCCTTCTTTCCCTGTATTGCATGGGAGCGTCGACCTACAGCACCATGTCGAGTTGATACCTACTACACCATGCGAAGTCGTGTTGAATACGCTTCAAAGGCTTGTTCTATCCATGTCAAAGTCGCGTAGACTCGATCCACAAGACTTCGTGAATAGAACAACTCGACATGCTTTTCGCCACGCCGCCGCTTGATGAGCGCGAACAGGCGGTCTGCGCGCGGGTAGACGAGTTGCGCCGTGCCCTGCGCGGTCAGGTTTCCGAAGACCGCCGCTGGACCGGCCTGCTGCGACGCGTATCGTCCGCGCGGGCCATTCAAGGGTCGAACAGCATCGAGGGATTGGATGTCACGCTCGATGACGCCATAGCGGCTGTTGGCGGCGGTGACCCGCTGGACGCGCCCGAAGACGTCTGGGCGGCAATCCGAGGGTACCGCCGAGCCATGACGTATGTGCTGCAACTCGCCGACGATCCGCACTTCGCGTATGACACGTCGCTAATCAAGAGCCTGCACTACATGGTGATGGAGTACGACCTGACCAAGGGTGCGGGACGCTGGCGCCCAGGCGCGATCTACGTTCGCAGCGAGCGGACCCGGAAGGTTGTCTACGAGGGGCCCGAGGCAATCGAAGTGCCCGGGCTGATGGAGGAACTGGTTTACGAACTCCAGGAGCAGGATCCCGCCGTTCCGGCGACGGTCCGCGCAGCGATGGCCCACCTGAACCTCGCCATGATCCATCCGTTCCGGGACGGCAACGGCCGGATGGCACGGATACTCCAGGCTGTCGTCCTCGCACGCGAGGGGGTGCTCGCGCCGGCCTTCGTGAGCATTGAGGAGTATCTGGGCCGGAACACGGACGACTACTACACGGTGTTGGCCGACGTGGGAGGGGGCATGTGGCACCCCCAGCGCACCGCCCGCCCATGGGTCCGGTTTGTCTTGACCGCGCATTACCGCCAAGCTCGGACCCTGCTGCGGCGGGCGAACGAGGCGGAACGCCGCTGGGACATGCTCGAACACGAGGTATCGCAACGACGTCTGCCCGAACGCTGCGTCGGCGCTCTCTGGGACGCGGCGCTCGGATTCCGGGTACGGAATTCGACATACCGGGACTTTGCTGAACTGAGCATCGTCGCCGCCGGTCGCGACCTGAAGGCTCTTAGCGACGCAGGGTTCCTGGTCGCGCACGGCCAGGGCCGCGGCCGCCATTACGAGGCCTCCGCTGCGTTGCGATCGCTTGAGGATTCGATCCGCCGTGATCGGTCGCCAATACCTGATCCATTTGAACAGGACCCACGACAGCAAACGCTGCCGCTCATTTCATGACGCGAGCGATTGGATCTGAAGCCAGCTGTTGGCACCGGGTCCAGACCGGTTGAGAGGCGAAGACGCAATGTCGAAAACCGAGCGACCTGAGACCCCTACGGTCCTTCAAGGCGCGTACGCCTGCGACCTGGCGCCTGACAGCGGTGGCCGAGCCTTTGGCGCCTGGGCCGCGAGCGATTGGGCCGAGGAGGCGCTGTTTGCCGCCCGCTCCAACACCGGCGGCGGTGGCTGGCGGTTCGCGCCGGGTCGGGACGAGCGCGATTTCATCGCGCGCCTGGGCGCGGCGCGCTATCACGTGTACGCGGGTCACCTGGGTGGCAACGACCTTGCGCCACTTGAGCTGACCGAGAGCCCCACGGTCATACAGGACCCGGCCGTGGCCGTTGTTGGCGACCTGCGCCTCGTGGCCTGGGGCGAGCGCATCGGCCAACGCTTCGTCGTGCGCGCGTGGACCGGCGACGAGGCCGAAACGGTGGCGTCCACGCCGGCCTCGCTGACCCGGCCGGCCGCCGCCATCGGCAGCGACGGGCAACCGTGGGTCGCCTGGCAGGCGTTCGACGGCGACGGCTGCGTCGTCGTTGTAAGCCGACGGAAGCCCGGTGGCTGGACACCGCCTGTCGTGGCCTCGCTACCAGGCCAATCAGCCTGGCGGCCGGCTCTCTGTGCATCGGCCAGCCACGGCGTCTGGTTGGCCTGGGACGCCTGGACCGGGCACCACTTTCACGTATTCGCCCGGCGCATCGCACCGGACGGCACGCTCGGCCCCGCCGTCCAGGTCAGCGACCTGCCGCTGCTGGCCATGGACGTGGACATTGCCGTGGATGCGGACGACACCGCCTGGCTGGCCTGGGAGCAATCGCCGCCCTGGGGCTCGAACCACCGGTTCAACGAGACGCGGCAACTCGTGCTGGCCGCGGTTGACCCCACTGGGAACACCTTCCTGGCCAATAGCCACTGGGGCGCCGGTCAGGCCCCGATTCCAATCGAGTCCTTTACCCACGTGCAGTCGGCCGAGTTCATCGTGCCCGTGTCGCCGCGCCTGATCGCTGGGCGTCGCGGTATCGAGCTCTTTTTCCAGCGCTTCCGGAGCTCAAGCTACGTGGACTTTGGCTGGCGTTTGGAGCGCATGGTCTATTCCGGGTCCTCGTGGTCCAATCCGGAAACGGTCAGTCCCTTCCAGGGCACACCGGACACGCGCTACGGCGTAGCGGCGCTGCCGGACGAGCGGCGCGTAGTGGCGCATAACGCCATGGAATTCGCGCCCATGCAGACCCTCGAGCGCTGGCAGGCGGGCCTGCCGTTTCTGTGCGAGGGCGCCGGACCGGTGGATCGGGAGCGGATCGAAGTCCTGACGCTTCAGCCTCCGGCTCCCGCCGATGAGCCGCCACTCAAGGTCGAGTTCGCGCGCTATGAGGGCGTCCGCGAGGACGGCCCACAGGTTCGACGCGACGGCCGCTCCATCACCGTCGGTGACCAGACCTATCACCTCTACTGGGGCGACATGCACCGGCACTCGCATCTCTCCAAGTGCATCGCCGCCAACGACGGCTCGCCGGTGCACAACTTCCGCTGGGCGATCGACCACAGCCGCATGGACTTCTGGGCGCTCACCGAGCACCTTGAATACATGAGCTACAACGAGTGGCGGCGGGTCGAGGAAACAGTCGCCGCCTTCACCAACGACGGTCGCTTCGAGCCCCTCTTCGGCTTCGAGTGGGGCCTCAATCCCGGCCACACCAACATCTTCTACCGCGACCAGGAGTTGGGCGAAGAGCTTCGCGCCCTGGCCCTGACATCGCCCAGCCTCGAGGACCTTATGGAGCGCTGGGACAGCCGCATGCCGGCTGGCGCGGTCATGGCGGCCCGTCACTACCACGGCCACCGGCAGCCGGACGTCTTCGAGGGCTTTCGGCCGACCTGGGAACCCGCCATGGAAATCATGCAGGCCCGCGGCGACCAGCGGGAGTGGATCGAGACCTTCCTGCGCGAAGGCGCCCGCATCGGCTTCATCGGCGCCACCGACCACGCCCGCTACTGGCACTTTGCCTTCTGCATGACCGGCGTCTGGGCCACCGAGCCAACCCGCGAGGCCATCTTCGACGCCATCTGGAACCGCCGCACCATCGCCACCTCGGCCAAGATCCTCTTGCACACGGAGGTGTCCGGAATCCCTATGGGCGGCGAGAGCGAGGTCTCCGGCGAGCCACGACTGCGTGTGACGGCCGAGTCCGACCAGCCGCTCCGCGAGATCCAGGTCTTCCGCAACGGCGAACTGACCCACCGGGAGTCCGTCGACACGCCCACCCTGGACTGGACCTGGACCGACCGAGGCAACCCGCGCAGCCAGAACTACTACTACGTCAAGCTGACTGCCCAGACGACCCACCCTCTCGCCACTCCGGCCGTCGCCTACGCCTCCCCGGTGTGGGTGAAGACAAAAGACTGCTAAGCGGCAGCAAGACTACGGCAGGCCCAGAGCCTCGACAGCTTGATGCAGGTGCGGCGGCAGGGTCAAGACGCGGTCAACCAGACACCGTTCGCAGTCTTTCTGGCCTCGTGCACGTCGTGTTCGGTGCAGGCTCGAAGATGGGTATCTCTTTCTGACTTGCGAACTACGCAAACGCCACTACCGCCTGCGCTGAGGCTGGTCGGCGCCCGAGTCCGGCGTCATCCGCTGGCTCGAGATGAGTCTCAGACGCTTCCAGCCGGTTCACTGACATCCTGCGGCTTCATCAGCAAGGCTGGCACGATGGCAAGCAGAGCAAGGAATCCCGAAATCATGAAGAGGTTTTGGAACACGGTTAAGCCAGCTCCTACCAGTTTGGCCTGCGTTTCCGCGAAGTTCGCACTCAGCGTCACATCAGCGGTTAAGCCGTAGAAGCGTTCGATTCCCCAGGCCGACAGAGCCGCCAGCCCCAGCGCCATGCCGACCATTCGCGATGCCGTGACCAATGAGGCGGCGACGCCCCAGTAGTCGTTAGGCGCCGCACTCAAAGCGCTGACGCCTATCGGCGGGATAACCAGACCGAATCCAAGGCCCGCCGCTACCAGCGGCAAGGTAAGTGGCAGGCCCCCGACGTCCTTGTCCCAGCCGCTCATCAACAGCAAGCCGGTACCGATCAACGCGAGCCCGACGATGCACACACTTCTTACGCCGGTCCAGCGAAGGATGTAGCCGCCTGCCAACGCCCCGACCGGTATGGCGGCCGTCAGGCGGACCAGATTCAGAGCGCTCTCCCAAGTCTCCCGCTGCATCACGGTGTTCGACATCAGGGGCACGCAAACGAGTGTCACGATCAGTGCGATCCCCACCAGGAACTGGGCGATGTTGGACGAAACGAACGCCCTGGATGTGTACAGGAAAGATGCCAGGAGCGGCTGAATGGCGCGTCGCTCCACGGCGATCACGACGCCGACGAGGACGACCGCCGCGGCAAGCAGCAAGTACGGGAAGAGCGACTCACCCGTAAAGATGCCTCGTTGGGCCAGCGCGAATGTGAGGAGCGTGAGCGCCGCGGCAAGCGCAAATGCTCCGACGTAGTCCATCTTCGCCGCGGGATTGGCGCGGTTCGGCAGGATGGCCAGCAGCGCTATCAGCAGAAGGCTCTGCGGCACGTCTAGCCAGAATATCCAGCGCCAGCCAATCCACTCCACGATGGCGCCGCCGTAGATAGGGCCCACCACGGAACCGGCCTCAGCCGAAGCTGCCACGAGCCCAATGGCCAGCCCGCGTTTCTCCATCGATACGGCCGCCACGGCCATGGCTAGGCCGATGGGGACCGTCGCGCCGCCGCCCATGGCCTGGATCACTCTCGCCGGCACGATCCAATTGAAACTTGGCGCCAGCGCTACGAACGCGGACCCGACCGCGAACACAAGCAGCGCCGCCTGGAATATCCGGGTTCGGCCGTGGACGTCAGAGAGGCGCCCTGCCAGCGGCATCGCCACGGTATAGCTGATCAAGTACGCCGTCATGATCCAGGACGCCGTATCTAGGTCCGTGAGAGGAATCTCCAGGTCGACCATGACGCGCGGCAAGGCCGTGACCACCACGGTCTGGTCCAGGGCCGTGGAAAACACCGCCAGACACAGGATCACCAGGACAGCCGGCTGGGACGAGCCCAACCGGATGAGAAACGACCTCACGCCGATTACCGGCCGGCAGTCAGGTCTGGAAGCTCGATTTCAACGGGGACGTTGATGTCTTCGATGATGATGAGACGGGAAGTCTCCGGGTCGTCCAGGTCATAGATCTGGCCCTTGAGCCGAATCTGGCGCAAGACAGCCCCCTCCGGGTCGATCCACAGGGTCAAGGTCACCGTATGGCCCGGATCGGCAGACGTGATGAGGTCCGCCAGATCCTCGGACTTGACGAGACCCTGAACGGTAACCGCCGGGGCGCCCTGAACACTCTCTTGCCCTGTCACGGTCGGATCCTGAACCACCACGGGCAGATTGCCAAAGAGCTCAGCCAGGCCTGCGAAATTGAAGGGCACCTGTTCCGGCGGCAAGGGACCCCATGGAGCGTCCTTGGTGAGTTTGACAAAGGCTTGATCACCGACCCGGATCATCTCAATCGTTACAAATCCAAAACCAGGAGCCTCGACGTCAACCATCATCCGCAGGCTGTCGGGGGTCTTGATTACGGCGTCCATCCGCTTGAACGTCGTCCCAAAGAACGGGGCTCCCGACTCCATCTCGTCGATCATGCTCAGCTTTGCCGTCGACATCGTGGCAATGTTCTGCCCGACCGCCGCAAGCAATTGACCCACCTGCGCGGCGGAAGGTGTCGGTTCGGGCGTGGCCGTGGGTGTGGGTTCCGGCGTAGCTGTGGGCGTTGGTTCGGGCGTCGCCGTAGGCGTGGGTGTCGGCTCAGGCGTCGCCGTAGGTTCAGGCATTGGCGTGGCGGCGGCCGCTGTGGCAACCGGGGCCGGCTCGGGCGTCGTCGCCGACGTGGGTTCGGAATCATCCCCGCAGGCGGCGACCAGGACCAGGGCGGCGATCATCAACACGATCATCCAAGTCTCGCGATTGCGTGTGAAGGACCGTCTCATCGCGCCTTCTCCTTCATCCAATCTTCAGCGATTCGGATATAATCCATGTAGGAACCGATCCCGTCCGCACCGCGACCGTGGCGTCCACGCGGTGCCGGTCAAGCCAAGCTGCGGATCTACGTACTCCTTCACGCCGGATGTCCCGCATCGGCATTGCACCGTTATAGCCTCGTGCCGATAGCTGACAGTCAACTGCGGAATTAATCTTGCTGGAGGCTCGCATGGACTCTAAGACTATGAGCCCTAGATTCCACCCTCCAAGCCTCACCGAGCATTGTTGGCAGAGATCAGGATGATGTGTCAAACGTCAGTTCTCGAGTGGGACTCGGTAAGGCGAAATTAGTTGGATGATCGGGGAGAATGCCAACAACGAACCAGTACGCTTCGCTTGTCCCGTCCAAAGGACGAGGCGCAGGAGAGTTCGCCGTGTCGATAGATCACTGGTCTGACACCCCCACGGTCCTCCAGGGCGCCTACGCCTGCGACGTGGCGCCCGACGCTGACGGTGGCGCCTTCGGCGCATGGGCCGGCAGTGATTGGGCCGAGGAGTCGCTCTTTGGACTACGCACGTCGCACCCGGGCGGGCACTGGCAATTCGCTCCCGGTCATGGCGAACGCGACTTCATGGCGCGCCTGGGTTCGGGACGCTTTCGTGTCTACGCAGGCCAGCTGGCCTCGGGAGACCTGAATCCGGTTGAGCTAACCGAGAGCCCCGCCGCCATCCAGGACCCGGCCGTGGCCGCACGTGGAGATCAGCGCCTGGTGGCCTGGGGCGAGCGTCTCGACAACGGCTTCGTCGTGCGGGCCTGGACTGGCGCAGAGGCCGAAACCGTGGCCTCAACACCCGCCTCGTTAACCCGACCCGCCGCGGCGATAGATTCAGACGGGCAGCCGTGGGTCGCCTGGCAAGCATTCGACGGCGATCGCTGCGTCGTGGTGGTCAGCCGTCGCCTGTCGGGCGACTGGACGCCCCCGATGGTGGCCTCGTTAGCCGGCCAATCGGCCTGGCGGCCCACGCTGCGTGCGTCGGCCGGCCACGGCGTCTGGCTGGCCTGGGACGCCTGGACCGGTCATCACTTTCACGTCTTCGCCCGAGGCATCGGGCCGGACGGCACGCTCGGTCCTCCAACGCAGGTCAGCGATGTGCCTCTCCTGGCCATGGATGCCGACCTTGCCGTCGATGCCGACGACACGGCCTGGCTGGCCTGGGAACAATCGCCGCCCTGGGGCGAGGATCACCGCTTCAACATGACGCGACAACTGGTGCTGGCCGCCGTTGACTCCAGTGGCCGGACCTACGTGGCCCAAAGCCCCTGGACCCACGGCCAGGCGCCGATTCCGATCGAGAGCTTCACGTATACCTTGTCGCCGGAGAACATCGTTCCCGTGTCGCCGCGGCTTATTGCGGGGCGTGACGGAATCGAGCTGTTTTTTCAACGGTTCCGCAGCTCCCACCAGAAGGACTTCGGCTGGCGGTTCGAACGCATGGTCTACGCCGGCTCATCCTGGTCCGAGCCCGAGACGGTCAGCCCGTTCCAGGGTATGCCTGATACCCGCTACGGCGTGGCGGCGCTGCCCGACGACCGGCGCTTGCTGGCTCACAACGCGACCGAGTACATCCCCATGCATACGCGCGAGCGCATGACGGACGGATTGCCGAGGCTGCGTGCCGGCAGCGCCCCCGTGGACCGCGAGCGAATCGAGATTCTGACGCTCGAGCCGTCGGACGCGGCCGTAGCACCGCCCGTGCGCGTTGAGTTTTCAGGCTACGAAGGAGCTCGCAGGGACAACCCGCAGGCCCGCCGCGACGGCCGCACCATCACCGTCGGCGACCAGACCTACCAGCTGCTCTGGGGCGACATGCACCGGCACTCACACCTCTCCAAGTGCATGTCGCCGAATGACGGGACGCCGCTGCAGCACTTCCGCTGGGCCGTCGACCACAACCGCATGGATTGGTGGGCGCTGACCGAGCACCTGGAGTACATGAGCTACAACGAGTGGCGCCGGGTCGAGGAGACGGTCGCCGCCTTCACCGCCGACGGACGCTTCGAGCCGCTCTTCGGCTTCGAGTGGGGCAACAACCCCGGGCACACCAACATCTTCTACCGCGACCAGCAACTCGGCGAAGAGCTACGGGCGCTCACCCTGATGTCACCCAGCCTCGAGGACCTGATGGAACGCTGGGACGCCCGCATGCCCGCCGGCGAGGTGCTGGCCGCGCGCCACTACCAGGGCCACCGGCAACCGGACGTCTACGAGGGCTACCGCGCTTCCTGGGAGCCCTGCATGGAGATCATCCAGGCCCGCGGCGACCAGCGCGAGTGGATTGAGACCTTCCTCCGCGAAGGCGCCCGCATCGGCTTCATCGGCGCCACCGACCACGCCCGTCACTGGCACTTCGCCTACTGCATGACCGGCGTCTGGGCCACCGAGCCGACCCGCGAGGCCATTTTCGACGCGATCTGGAAGCGGCGAACCATCGCCGCCTCGGCCAAGATCCTGCTGCACACCGAGGTTTCGGGCATCCCCATGGGCGGGGAAGGCGAGGTCTCAGGCGATCCGCAACTGCGAGTCGTCGCGGAGTCCGCCCAACCCCTCCGCGACATCGAGGTCTACCGCAACGGCGCGCTGGCCCACCGCGAATCCGTGGACACGCCCACCCTGGACTGGACCTGGACCGACCGCGGCAACCCGCGCAGCCGCAACTACTACTACGTCCGCCTGGCCGCCCAACCCGCGCTTCCCCAATCCACCCCCGCCGTGGCCTACGCCTCACCCATCTGGGTGCGCACCGGCCGACCCTAGGCAGTGAGCTTGGAACGATGTTGACTCACCTTGCGAACGCACGGCTCATTCCTCGCCTCCGGGAAGTCTTCAGCTTTCCCAATCCCGTCAATGAAGTTGCGGCTCGAGTCGTAGCCGGAATGGTCGTGGTCCTGTCCCTTGCGATATTGCTGACAGGTCAGTGGTGGCTTGTTTTTCTGCTTGCCTACGGTTTCCTGGCCCGCGTAGCCACTGGCCCCACGTTGAGCCCGATGGGTCAGCTCTCAACCAGGCTGATCGCCCCGCGAATTGCTAAACCCAAGCTCGTACCAGGCCCGCCCAAGCGCTTTGCCCAAACGGTAGGTCTTGCCTGCTCGCTGACTGCCTTGCTGCTGCACTTTGTTGCGGGATTCTCCGTGGCGGCCGGCGCCGTTCTCGCCATCCTCACCGTCTTCGCCGCGCTCGAATCATTCCTGGGCTTCTGCGCCGGCTGCTTCGTCTTCAACTACCTGATCCGCTGGGGCCTGATCCCCCAGTCAGTCTGCGAAGCCTGCATCAACTTCGACGCGACGCGAACTTAGGCGGCTGCGAGTGGGGCCTCTGAGAAGGTTTGACCGTCCAATGTCCGCTGGATCCGCGTCGTACGGATGGCCAGGTGGCAAAAACAGCACCGCTCTTTAGCGACTGCCTCGAGCGCTCCACATCCCACGAGCATTGGCGGGGCGCATCGCGGTTTGACAGTCTGAATCAATCTGCGATTCCCGCGATGCAGACCGCCCGTGAGGAGCTGGAGCGCTGGTACTCGCGATTTCCGATCAGGACGGCGTTCTGCGCCGTAGATTTCGCTCTCCGAAGAAGAACGAAAACCACGATGGCGCGTTCTTCGAACTGTTCCTGCATGAGCTTCTTACACGTCTCGGGTTATGTGTGGAGGTGGACCCCAGGCTGGCAGACGGGGGCCATCCCGACTTCCTCGTCGCAGGCCTTGATGGAAAAGCCTATGTTGAGGCGACGTATCTGAGTCAGCGATCCACGGATCCTCCGCTCGAAGCCAAGGTGCTTAATGCGATCGACGATCTGGATTGCCATGTTCCTATGGACGTTGGGCTGAGTGTGTGGGTCACTGGATCTTTGAAGCGGGCACCGAGGCTCAGACCAATCACGGATGATGTATGCAGCTGGTTGAACCATCTGGATTTGCGGAGCGCGCGCTGGCATGACGGGGCTGAGAAACACATTCGGGTCGATCCTGAGTGCGGCGATTTAATTCTCACGTTACAGGCAGTCCCCCGGACAATACCCAGCCGTGTGATTCAGGTTTGGGCATCGAGCGACTCGAGCGCGATCGTTGGCGAGGCGATATACAAAGCGGTCTCTAAGAAGGCCAACAGGTACAAGGATCTACGCCATCCGCTCGTCGTCGCCGTGAACATCTCTAGCGCCGGCGCAGAAGTGCACGAGGAGGCTGCCCTGTTCGGCCATCAGGCGCTGCGTCTCCGCCACAACGCAATTTGCAACGAATGGACGTCAGAAGGGATCGTGCGTACCGGAAAGGCACTGTGGTTTGACTACCGACAGTGTCATAGTCGCTACCCAAAGCTGAGCGCACTTATGATGTTTCACAACCTCGCACCGTGGACCGTCGCCAACGTTTCTGCCTGCCTTTACCTGAATCCGTACGTAGACGATCGCGTGCCGCGGGAACTGCGGACCTTGGGCTACGCCGCGGAGGCGGACGGCGAACTCCGGCGGTACAAGGGAAGTCGCTTGGTCAGGGATGTGCTTGGGCTGCCGGAAGACTGGCCTGGCAGCTTCGTCCTCGGCGACTAGGCTGCCCCGTCACCGAAATGACCGGCCTCCGACGCTTCCCAGACTAGGAAACCCGGCGGCGGACCGGCCTCCTGCCGGCGCGCCGAGACACCGGCACGGTGCTGGGATTGGAAGTCCCGACCTTGGTGACCAACATATGACGGGACTCGGGCGCCGAGGGCCTCGAACGCGTCGAACCTGCTCGCCGGAAACGACTCTCCTGGCTCCGACAAGCACCAGGGCGTCACGCTGCAAAGCGCTTTGGTAGGGCATGCGGGATTCGAACCCGCGATCTCCGCCTTGAGAGGGCGGTGTCCTAGGCCGCTAGACGAATGCCCCGCGCGGACCGAAGTCCGACAGCGCCTATGCTACGAAACCCGGCGGCATGCTGGCCCGCCGCCAGCGCTCCGTACAATCGAAGCAGACCTTCGCACCGCCCCGACACCCCATGTTTGAAAGCCTGACCGAGCGACTCTCCGACGTATTCGGCAACCTCGGCCGCCGCGGCCGATTGAGCGAAAGCGACGTGGACGCCGCCCTGCGCGAAGTCCGCATGGCCCTCCTCGAAGCCGACGTCAACTTCCGGGTTGCCCGCCAGTTCGTCGCGTCCGTGCGCGAGCGCGCGGTTGGACGCGAGGTCACCCAGAGCGTCACCCCGGCTCAGCAGGTCACCAAAATCGTCCACGACAACTTGGTGGAACTGCTGGGCGGCGAAGCCGCCCGCCTGGCTACGGCGCAACGCCCCCCGTCGGTCATCTTGATGGTCGGACTCCAAGGCTCGGGCAAGACTACCGGCGCGGCCAAGCTGGCGCTGGCGTTTCGCAAGGACGGCGGGCGGCCCCTGCTGGTGGCCGCCGACACCTACCGCCCGGCCGCCATCGCGCAGTTGCAGACCCTGGGCAAGCAGATCGACGTACCCGTGCACGAGCAGGGCACTAAGCCCAGCCCGATCGACATCGCCAGGCGCGGCCTCGAACTGGGCGTCAGCAACGCCCACTCGCACGTCATCGTCGACACCGCCGGCCGGATCCAGTTGGACGACCGGATGATGGACGAGATCGAAAAGATCAGCCGCGCCGTCAAGCCGATCGAGACCCTCTTCGTGGCCGACGCCACTACCGGCCAGGAGGCCGTCAACGTCGCCCAGGCCTTCCACGCGCGCACGTCCCTGACCGGGCTGATCATCACCAAGATGGACGGCGACGCCCGCGGCGGCGCCGCCCTCTCCATTCGATCCGTGACCGGCATTCCGGTCAAGTACGTCGGCACCGGCGAGCAAATCGAGCCACTGGAGATCTTCCATCCCGACCGCATCGCCTCCCGCATCCTGGGCATGGGCGACGTGGTCACGCTGGTGGAGCGCGCCGAAGAGGTCGTCGATCTCGAGCGCGCCGAAGAACTGCAGACCAAGCTCCGCAAGGCCACGTTCGGTCTGGACGACTTCCTGGAGCAACTCAACCAGGTACGCCAGATGGGTCCGCTCAGCCAGGTGCTGGGCATGCTGCCCGGCATGGGCGCCATGGCCAACCGCGCCGAGGTCCAGGCCGCGCTGGACGGCAACGTGGTCGGGCGCTTCGAGGCCATCATCCTCTCCATGACCCCTGCCGAGCGCACCAACCCCGACATTCTCAACGGCAGCCGTCGCCGCCGCGTGGCCCTTGGCAGCGGCACCTCCGTTCAGGAAGTCAACCAGTTGCTCAGTCAATTCAAGCAGGCCCGGCAGATGATGCAGATGATGAGTTCCGGCCGCCTGCCCGCCGGCCTGCGCAACCTGCCAGGCTTCTAGGACTCCGCGCCCTCCAGCGCCGTCTCCAGGTTTTCGCGAGCGTCGGGGTCGAGCGCCTGGCAGTAGTTGAGCGTGAACAGCGCGAAGGCCAGGCCGTTTGTGGTGTGGATGGACGCGGGGTTGGTAGCGTCACGTTCGGCTAGATCGAACCAGAATCCACCGTCGGGCGAGGCCAGATTCCGGAACATGGCGGCGACGCAGCGGCGGGTTGACTTGATGGCCTCGGCGCGGCGGTGGGCGGTTTGGCGTGCGTATTCGGCCAGCAAGTGGACGGCGTCCATGTTGGCGCACATGCCGCCGTCGTGGAAGAGGCCGTCGGGCCGCCGGCAGGCGAGGGTGGCATCGATCAGGCGCTCGACAGCGGGCTCTTGCACGCCCAGGGGCCAGAGCAGGTTGAGGGCGAGATTGCGGTGGCCGCGCATGGCCCAGCCGAGTTCCACGTCCGGGCCCATGCCAATGAAGCCGGTAGCCGGGTCGCGGCGGGACTCCATGTAGGCCAGGACCTGCCGGGCCTGATCGTCGAGGTCGGTGACGTGGGTGGCGCCCGTTAGACGGGTATAGAACCAGAGGTACTGGAACGCGGCCTTGGCGGCGGCACGGGGGTCGTCGGCCCAGACCCCGTCAAGCCAGAGGCGCCAGGCGCCCTCGCCGACGGGCACCCAGGGAAAGGCGGACAGGCGCTTCAGGCCGCGCGGGAAGGGTCGCGGCTGTTCGTCCAGAAGCTCGAAGCCGATGCGGACGACGGCGTCGTAGTGCATGCGCCAGGTGCCGGGTCCGCCGCCGATCTGGGTCTCATTGGGTTCGTAGATGCCCAGATCGGGGTTGTAGGCGGCGCGCAGGGCGGCCAGGGCGCGGGGTCGCGCGCGCTCGATGGCGTCCCGGGCGCCGACCTGGCGGAGGGCGGACAGGGCCCAGACGGTGGTTTCGATGTCGGCGGGGGCGCCGGGTTGGGGGTTGTCGCGGAAGGGGAGGGGATCGTTCGCAGGCGTTTCGACAGCAGCCACGTAGCGAACGACCCGGTCCCGCAACCAGGTCGGCGGGTAGTGGAGACCGCTGGCCTGCGAAGTTAGCGGCGGCTCAGTCGTCCCACTCGTTGTGGAATCCGCAGCGGTGTGCAACTCCCGCTCCCTGATCTCCTGCCGCAGCTTCAGCCCTCGCGTGCGTAGGCCAGCATCTGGTCCCGATCCATTTCCTCGAGTCCCAGGTCGGTCAGGGTGCGGTGGTTGGTTTGGAGGGGTTGGTGGAGGACGGTGAGGCCGAGGGTGATGACGGCGTCCATGACGGGGGTGGGGACGCCGAGGGCGGCACCGAGTCCGGACCAGGCGCGCAGGCCGTAGGGGACGTCCTCGGAGAGCCAGCGGGTGTCGAGCTGGCCGGGCGCCTTGAGGGCGGTGAGCATGCGGCTGCCGTTGATGGTGGCCCAGAGATCGGGCGGGTCGGCTTGCGGACCGAACCCTGCGGCGTGGAATGCTTGGGCGGCGTCGGGCATTAGGTGGCCGAGGGCGGCGGCCACCGCCCGGCGCTCCGAATCCAGCGCCATGATGGCGTCGACGACGCCGGGCGTGACGCCTTCGTCGTAGAAGTAGAACTCGCCGCGCGAGCGTTCGATGCGTCCGGCGTTGAGCAGCACGCCGGGCGGATGCACCACCGGGTTCATCGCCCCAAGGCCGCAGGCAAACACGTCGGGTAGAGGCACGATTCCCGGAAAGAACTGCTCCAGCGCCGCATGCACGCGCTCGGTAGCCGTGGCGGGGAAGACGCCAAGGCCCAAGTGTGGCACCACGCCCCAGATCGTGGCCTCGGCGGGACCGGTCTTGCGGCAAACGTAGGGGGCGGTGTCGGTCTCGGCCACGGGGATTGGCGGCGCGCCGGCTTCGCGCAGGATGCGGGCGACTTCCAGTGCGCCCAACGTGCCGGGCATCAGGGTCAGGGTGTGGTTATCGCGAAGGTGCGGCGCGAGCGCCTCCGCCCAGGGGGCGTGGCCGTAGGCCGGCACGATGACCATTAGCGTGTCGGAAGCCGCGGCGGCGGCCGCGATGTCGTCGGTGATGTCGGCGATGCGGGCCGCGCCGTTATGGGCGACACCGAGCAGGCCGATGGTGCGCGAGTCGCGCACGGGGGCGATGGCCTCGGAGAAGGCCGGCAGTTCGGCCAGGGTGACCGAATGCCCCGCCAACGTCAGGTTAGCCGCCACGGCAAAGCCGGTGTTACCGGCGCCCAGCACCGTTACGTCCGTGGTCACTCGTTCCTCCCCGCCGCCACGCCACCGCCCGCCAAGCCTACGGCGCAGCAACTCCGCTGGTCTTGCTCAGCTTGGATTCGTAGAGAACGTCCGCTCGAGCGAGCGTCGGGAACCTAGCGGGAACAATTCTATACCGTGGTTGGTATACTTTCCGGTATGTTATCTGGCAGCAGAGGTCGGCTTGCGCCGTTTCACCGATGAACTCGGACACGAGGTCAGGCTCACTGAAGAGCGACTTCGGCACATCCTACGAAGACATCCTGAGATGGCCTATCAGCTGCACCGCGTCGCCGAGACTCTCGCCGAACCCGACGCGGTCAGACCCTCCAGATCCAGCCCAACAGTCAATCTCTACTACCGGCTCTATTCGGACCTGCGGGGCAGGAACCGCTACATCTGTCTAGTGGTTAAGGAGGAAAGGACGTACGCCTTCGTCCTCACCGGCTACCTGACTCGAAGCATCAAAGGAGAGCGAGCATGACGACAAAGAGAGTGTCTGTTGCGTACGACCACGAGGGAGACATGCTTGAGGTGTTTTGGGAATCGAGGGAGGGCTATTTCACCCCCACCGAGGACGACCGCATCCTCAAGCGGCTGGACGACGACGGGGAGGTGATTGGGTTCCTGATCCACGAAATGAGCACGCTCAAGGAGCCAAGCCCGGTGGAATTCGAACTCAAGTCCGAAGCTCCCGACGATGATGTGGCCAACGTCACGGTACGAGAGGCTGCTCGCCGGCTCGGCGTGTCCGAGCGGCGAGTGCGGCAGCTTGCCCGCCAGGGCCGCGTGTGCGGAGCGACCAAGCTCGGAGCGGAGTGGTTGATTCCCACACCGGTCGAGGTGATTCCCGGGAAGCGCGGTCCCATCGGCGTGGCCGGGCGGGCGGCGTTGGAGAGCTAGTCGGAACTTCCGGTCACGAGACTCTCGAATTCGGGACGCTTGGAGACTAAGACGGCAAACACTGCCCTACCGGATCGGCCGAGAGCTCACCGGTGCCGCGGAGTGCGGACGTAACGAATTGATTACGCGTCGTGCCGGACCAGTTCCAGCAGCATGATCTTGGGCACCGGGTCTTCCGGCAGATGCGGATTTGAAGGGTCCGGCGGGACGTCTACGAGGTTGCGTAGCCGGAACCGCGCCTGCCGAGTCGCCGCCACCCATTCCTCGAACGTCCGGTAGTAGAACGGGACTTCAAACTCGGCTCGCTCCGTGCCAAACGTCTGCGTGAGCGCTCCCGACTCGAAGTAGTCGTTCACCTTGCCGCGCGCGGCGAGCGCGTAGGGGTTGTTCATCGACAGCAGCAGGCGGCCACCGGGCTTGAGGGCGCCGGCAATCCCACCTAGGATCCCGGCGAGGTCCTCGCAGTCGTCGAGCATCATGTTCGCGGTGGCCAGGTCAAAGACGCCTTTGTGCGAAGGCAGACCCTTGGCCAGATCCGCCTCGATGAACTCAATGCCGTGCGGATCCCGCGCCTCGAGATTGCGTGCGTACTCCAGCAGACGCGGTGAGATATCCACGGCGACGACCTCGGCGCCTTGTCGCGCAAACAGCCGCGCCACGTGACCCTCTCCGCAGCCCGCGTCCAGGACCCGCTTGACGGAAACGTTGCCGGCCATCTCGAGGATGCGACAGGCGAGGTTGTCCAGGAAGCGTTGCAGCGAACCCGTGCGGGCCTGGATCGCGTACCAGTCGGCAATCGGGTCGTAGGCGGACATCACGGTGCCAGAGCTTCGGTCCAGTGCGGGTCGCGGGGCTCGAAGGGCGCCCACTCGAACCGGATGCTCCAGCGGGCGAAGCCGGAGAGGGGGCCGCCGCGGTCGGTGAGCACGCAGATGCCCTGGTACCAGGGTCCGGGTCCTGAGCCGGGCAGGTGTCCGGAGCCGCGCACCACCAGCGCCGTTCGACCGTTGGGCAGCGCGGTACGGAGCAGCGTGGGGCCGGGGGTGTGGCCGCAGAGGATCAGGTCGGCTGAGGCGACGCCTTCCCGCGACAGCGTGGCGTCGATCTCACGCGGCGAGAAGTCAGGCGTGTAGGCCGGATCGGTCTCCCAGATTGTCGCGAACGGGTTGCCCGGCATACCGTGGCAGACGTACACGTCGCCCTGGCGTGCCCCGTCCAGCGAGAGCTCGGCTGGCAACGCCCGTAGCCACGCAAGATCTGCGGCCGTGAGCTCGCCTTGCCCCTGTTCGATCAGCGACAGGAAGTAGTCAGGCGAGTCGGGCCGACGACGCCGTTCGGCGACGGTTGCTTCCCAACCCGCCGTCCCCCAGTCGCGGAAATACACCTCATTGTTTCCGTAAATCACCTTGACGTCACCCACACGCAGCAGGTCGATCGTCTCGCCCGGCGGATCCGGCGAGAACGGCGACGTCAGGAAGTCGCCGCAATGCACGATCAGATCGGGCGCATGGCGCCGGCACGCCGCCAACGCGGCCTCCAGCCCGGGCACGAAGCCGTGGGTGTCGCCGATCAGGCAAATCCGCATGCGGCGCACGTCCGGGCTGAGCACGTCGAACGCATCGTTCCACACCTGCATCCCGCGCGATGGCAAGGTACGTGGGTAGACGCCGGGGTACGCGAGGGGTTGCACCATGACCGGGAAGACGACCAAGTCATTTGCTGCGCACGCCAAGGACGCCCAGTGGGGCAAGGATCTGCGGCCCTACTTCGCCTACCGCGACCTTGGAATCAAGGAGGCGACCGAGGGCAAGGTGCTGGCCCACATCATTCGCGCCGAGCAACCCAGCGACGGCCCGATGGGCTATCACTCGCATGCGCTGGACTTCCAGATGGTCTACCTGATCAGCGGCTGGGCGCAGCTCTACTTCGAGGACATTGGCGAGGTCCGCGTAGAGGCCGGCGATGCGTGGTACCAGGCGCCGGGCGTCCGGCACGAGGTGCTGGAGTACTCGGATGACTGGCAGGTCCTGGAAATCACCATGCCCGCTGAGTTCGAGACCCGCGACGAAGCGCGTTAGGCGGGTGCCGGGGGACGGCAAAGTGCGGACGTCGCCGCCGTGCGCCGTCGGGGCGAGCCTCCGCCAGAATCACGACGGACGGCAAGGCGCCCAATGAAAGTCGCCATTTGGCAGGAGCCGCTCTCGGCCCTGTCCGACTATGCCTCCGTTCCGATTGCGTTCTCGACCACGACGGTCCTGGAGGTCGAGTGGCTAGCGAACGGGTTGGGCGGCGTCCGGATGGTCGAGGCGCCGCTTGATCAGCCGCTGACAAAGGACTTCGACCAGGATGAACCCGTGGCGCACTGGTGCCGACTTGGGGACATCTCGCACTGGGGGATCTTCGTCGCCTTCATCGGCGAACAGCGCGTGGGCGGCGCCGTGGTGGCCCACAATTCGCCGGCCGTTCACATGCTGGAGGGGCGCGAGGACCTGGCGGTTCTGTGGGACATCCGGGTGCGTCCCGACATTCGCCGCAGCGGGGTCGGAACGCGCCTGCTCGATCAGGCGATCCGATTCGCCCGGGCGTCAGGCTGTTCGTTCCTGAAGGTCGAGTCGCAAAACACCAACCCCGCCGCCTGCCGCTTCTACGCTACGAGCGGACTACACCTCGGCGGCTTGCGTCCCGGCGTCTATCCCGAGTACCCCGACGAAGTGCAACTTCTGTGGTACCTGAACTTGAGATCAACCAGTCCGAGTCCATCGGGGCCGCTGCGGAGGGAGTGATATGCCAGATTCACCGGTAGAGGTCGTGTTCTTCGACATCGACGACACGCTGGTCGATGCGGCCGCCGCGACGCGCGCCGGCGCACTCGGTGTGTTCGAGAGGTACCGGGATCGGCTGACCGGCACGGATGAGCATCTGATGCAACGCTGGAACACGCTGCTGGATCACCACTTCGAGCGCTACCTGCGCGGAGAAACCTCGTTCATCGGCCAACGCCGCGCACGGATTCGGGGTCTCTTCGGTCTCACACCAGGCCAAATGTCCGACGCCGAAGTTGACGCGGTCGATGCCGTCGAGCGGGAGTCTAAAAAAGTGGCACGGCGGCTCTTTCCGGATGCAATCGAAACCCTGGATGCGCTGGGTGGTCTTCGGCTTGGAGTCATCAGCAACGGGTCGTCCGCTCGGCAGCGCCAGAAGCTCGCAACGGTCGGCCTTGTCGATCGCTTCGCGGTCGTGGTGATCTCCGAGGACATCGGGGTCGCGAAACCCCATCCGGAAATCTTCGAGGCGGCTTGCGAAGCTGCGGGTGCGTCACCGTCGGCCTGCGTTCACGTGGGCGATCGGCTGGACGCAGACGCGCTTGGGGCCCGCGACGCCGGGCTGACGGGAGTCTGGCTCGATCGAAGCGGCGCGGGTGGTGCACCTGCCAGCGTCCCGACGATCTCGAAGCTAACCGAACTGCCGGCGTTAGTCCGCAAGCGCTAGCCCCCGATTACCAAACCCTGAGGGTCCTGAGCAGGTCGGCGGCGAGGGGGAGGGGCCGGGACGCGCGACCGGCGACCTGGATCGACGTCTGGACGTCGGGAATGAACCGGAGCAATTCGCGAGCCTTCAGCGCTTCAGGCACGCCTCCATTGAGATAGCGTCCCCACCACGCCTGTTCGACGACACCGTTGAGATTCTCGAGCGTGTGCCCGCCGGCCAGCGCGGCCGCGGCGCGCTTGGGGCCGATGCCGCGAACTCCGGGAATGTTGTCCGAGGTGTCCCCGACCAGGGCCATGTAGTCGCACCACTGCCAGGGTTCCACACCAAATCGCCTGCGCACTTCATCGCCGTCCACGATCTGCTCGGTGCTCTTGCGCATGGTGTTGGCAATCACCACGTGGTCGCTGAGTAGCTGATAGAAGTCCCGATCCGCCGACATGATCACGCTGGACCGGCTGTCCGAAGCTCGTCGGACAAGCTCGGCGATCACGTCATCCGCCTCGGCGCCGGTGGTCTCCTCGAACTCGAGGCCGACGGTCCGCAGGCCCGAATAGATGGTCGGCAGCCAGGCCAGGTGCGAGTAGTCGGCGCCGGCCCGGTTGGCCTTGTAGTCAGGCGCCATTTCCACGCGCGCATCCGATGAGCCCTCGCCATCAAAGACCACCACCGCCTCGCAGGGCGACAAGCCGTGGATGGCCTTGCGCAGGAGGGCGAAGAAGCCGAAGGCCGGCGTGACGTCAGCGCCCTCGCTATCGCGGATCCGGGCTGGGAAGCCGTAGGCGGCTCGCCAGAGGAGGTTCATGCCGTCGACGATGACGAGGGGTGGGGGACACGCCTTTGGTCGCCAAGGTTCAGTACCAGTCACCGAAGGTTGGCCCGCCAGACTTCCTCTCCGGCATCCGTGCGGGTTCCGCTATTGCGGAGTCCGATGTTCCGAGCCACCTTCTGTGAGGCGGTGTGGTCAGGGTTGATTCTGGCGCTTACCTCACTCACGCGAAGGTGGTCACGAAGCCAGTCGAGCACCTGTTGACTTGCCTCGGAGGCGAGACCCTGGCGCTGAAACGCAACGCCGATCACCCAGGCCATATCGGCCCCACCCGCCTTCACCCCGGCCTGGACATAGCCAACGACTGATTGATCGTCCTTCAGCCGCAAAGTCCAGTTCAGCCAAAGTTCGTCGCCCTCGGGCGAGCGGCGGGACTCCCGGCGTCGGATCGTTGCCCTGACGTCGTCCGCGCTTGCCGGCGGACGGTCGCCCGTGAAGATGTGGATCTCGGGATGCTTCAGCAGCGCAAAGAGGGCGTCGCTGTCGCCATCCGCCATCGGAGCCAGTTCGAGACGTTCTGTTTCAAGCGTCCAATCCGCATCGCAAGGAATGCCTAGGTCGGACACGTCCAGTACTCCTCCACCTTGCACAGCCATCGAAGGAAGCGACCGTCACGCACGGCGAGGATGGCCGGCAACGCGTCCAGGCGCTTCTCGATATCGTGCCTGTGCGCGTTTCCGACCGCGAATGACGTGGGCGATTCCGGGAGCGGTCCCAGTTGCAGGTCCCGCGAAGGCATAAACTGGCCCCGGGCGGCGATCCGGCGGACGGCGTGTTGGCGGCGTCGGCTGAGATCAGTTCTGGCGAGGATCAGGCTCTCATGACGGTAGCGAAGCGGCTGCTGGCGGTTTTTCTGGTGCTCATCGGGATAGCCGTGGCGGTGAATTTCATCCTGACGCCGGTCTACAACGACGGAACAACCGATTACCCCATCTGGCGAATCCTGAACTGGTTCATGGTGGCCGCCGCGATGGTGATCCTGGTGGTTGGGTTCCGCCGGCGCCGCGACCCGGAACGCGCGGACGTCACCGCCGTGGAATACCTGCGCGGCACCTTCGCCTACTACGGGTCCATCGTGCTGATCATGCTGATGCTGTGGGAGTGGTACTGGACGCTAAACCCGTCCAGCGAAACCGGGGACGCGGTGACGGCGCATCTCATCTACTTCCCGTTCGTCAACGCGCTCTTCGTGGTCCTGTCGCTGGCCAACGGTCGGTATCTCTGGAACGAGGCCGACGGCTCGTAGGACTGCGGATCACTGCGCCCGCGGCGCCCTGATGCGTTACGGTTCGGCGTCCTGTCCGTGCGAGGCCGTGCTGCTATGTCCGACGATTCGTTCCGCGTTGCCCTGACCGACGGCCTGCGCCACGAGCGGGTTGTCGAACACCGCCAGCCGCTGGACGCGATTGGCGCCACGCTGGACGTGGTGCCGGCGCCGACCAGCGACGAGGAAGCCGTGGAGCGCCTCTCCGGCTACCAGGGCGTGATCTATTCGCACGGGCACTACCGCCTGCACACCTTCGACCAGCTGCCGGACCTGATGGGCGTGATCGCACCGACCGTGGGCGTGGACCACGTGGACATCGAGGCCGCCACGGCGGCCGGGGTGGTGGTAGGCAACATCCCCACCTTCGCCACCGAGCAGACGGCTGACACCGCGCTGTACCTGATATTGGGCGCGGTGCGTCGCATTCCCCGGATTCTGAACGAGTGGGAGGCGGGCCACCGCAACATCGCGGAGTGGGAACGGCGGGTCGACCACATCGGCGACATGCGCGCCAGCACGCTGGCCCTGATTGGGCTTGGCCGGATCGGCCGCGCCGTCGCCGTGCGCGCGCAGGCCTTCGGCACCCGCTGCATCGCCTACGCGCCCACGGTTTCGCCCTGGGAGGCGCAGGGGCTGGGCGTGGAGCTGGTGGGGCTGCACGAGGCGTTCGAAGCGGCCGACATCGTTTCCGTCCACCTGCCTTACACGCCGCGGACGCATCACTTCGTGGACGCCAACCTGCTGGCCCGGATGAAGTCCACCGCCGCGCTGATCAACGTCTCGCGCGGGCCGATCGTGGACGAAGCAGCGTTGGTGGAGGCGCTGGAGTCGGGGGCCATCGCGGCGGCCGGGGTGGACGTGTTCGAGTCGGAACCGCCGACGTCTGATACCGCACTGATCAATCTGCCGAATGTGATCTGGACGCCCCACATCGGCGGCTCAACCTCCGTCAGCGTCCACCGCGTGGGCCAGGGGTCGGCCGAACAGATGGCCTGGGTCGCCCAGGGCTACTGGCCGCGGGATACGGTGAATCCGGAGGTGGAGCCGCGACGGGCACTGCGGCGGCGGGGGTATCCGGAGAGGACGTGAGCACCGAACCAGTTCGCTGGGGGATTCTGTCCACGGCGCGGATTGCGCGGCGGTCGGTGGGGCCGGGGATTCATGGGGCTCGGAATGGGGTGCTGGGGGCGGTGGCGAGCCGGTCGCTGGAGCGGGCGCGAGGATTTGCGGCGGAGCTGGAGATTCCGACGGCGTATGGATCGTACGAGGAGTTGCTGGCGGATTCGGCGATTGACGCAGTGTACATCCCGTTGCCGACCTCGCTGCATCACCGCTGGGTGATTGCGGCCGCGCGGGCGGGGAAGCACGTGCTGGTGGACAAGCCGTTTGCGGTGGACACCACCGAGGCAGTGGAGATGGTGGATGCCTGCCGGGAAGCCGGGGTTCAACTGATTGAGGGGTTCATGTACCGCTACGACCCACGGCACGCGCGGCTGCGGGATTTGGTGGCTGAGGGTGCGATTGGCGACCTGCGGCAGATCAATACGGCGTTCTGCTTCCCGATCACTCGCGATCCGGCCAACGTGCGGCTCTCGTCCGAATTGGCCGGCGGGGCGCTGGGCGACCTGGGGACGTACTGCGTGAGCGTGAGCCGCCTGCACATGGGCGGCGAGCCGCGGCGGCTGGCGGCGCGGACGACGGACGACCCGGAGTTTGGCGTGGACTTTGACGGCAACGCGATGCTGGAGTTTGACGGGGGTCGGGTGGCCACGGTGGCGTTCAGCTTCAAGACCTCGCGGCGGCATTTCCTGGAGCTGGTCGGTACCGAGGGAACCTTGCGTCTCGAGCGACACGTGCTGGCGCCGGGCGAGTCGACGAGCATTGAGATCGAAACTGTGAGCGCAACCGTGACGGAGCGCTTTCCGCCGTTCGACACCTATCAAGCCGAGGTCGAGAATCTGGGCGACGCGATCCGCGGCGAGGCGCCGCCGCTGGTGGACGGCGACGAGGCCATCCGCCAGATGCGGGTGCTGGACGCCGTGCGCGCGAGCGCGCGCAGCGGCGAGTGGGTCGCGCTTCGCGGATAGCTTGCAGCGAGCCGCTGCGGGAGGGCGCCATGAAGCGGGTAGCGAAGCCCGAGGGCAAGTTCAACGTGGTGCTGGAGGACGCGCCCATGCCGGCGGTGGGCCCTCACGACGTGCGGGTACGCAACGTGCGCAGCCTGATCAGCCGGGGCTCGGAACTGTGGCGTCGCTATATCCGGCCGGAGGCCGTGGACCCGCAGATCATGGGCTATTCGGTGGCCGGCGTGGTGGATGTCGTGGGCGCCGAGGTGGAGGGGTTCACGCCGGGCGACCGGGTGGGGGTGTCAGGGCCGCACGCGCAGTTCGTGGTGCAGGACAGCCGGATTGCGTCGGCTTCGGACGGCCCGCGAATCGTGCGGATTCCTGATGCGCTGGACTTCGAGCAGGCGACGTTCTGGCCGCTGACGACCAGTGCGGTCATGTGGATCGAGAACGACGGTGTCCAGCCGGACGACACGGTGGTGATCGTGGGCCAGGGGCTGGTGGGCAGCCTGATGCTGCAGGTGGCGCGGGCCAACGGCGATGGCCGGCTGGTGGCGGTGGACGCCCTGCCCAATCGCTGCGCGCTGGCGGCCGAGTTGGAAGCCGACGAGGTGATCAACGCGGCGGACGAGGACCCGGTGGCGCGGGTGCTGGAGCTGACCGACGGCAAGGGCGCCGACGTGGTGATCTACGCGGTGGGCGGTCGCGCCGGACTGCGGGCCTTCGATCAGGCCCAGCGCATGACCGCAACGGGCGGCCTGCTGCAGGTGGTCGGGCTCTACGAAGACGACCCGCTACCGCTTTCGTCCAGTGCGATCCAGCGCAAGCGCCTGATCGGCGGGGCGTTGCCCGACAGTGATCGGGTCCAGGCCTCGGCGCGGTCACTGGAGCTGCTGTCTGGCGGACGCATCGCCACCGAACGCATGGTCACCCATCGCTTCCCCTACCAGCAGGCGCCGGAGGCATTTCACTTCCTGCACGACCATCCGGAGTCGGCGTTTGGGGTGTTGCTGACCTGGGATGCCTAACCCCAGACGCGGCACCCAGGCGGGAGCATCGAGTGCTTGCCGATGGGGGCGGCCGGGTGCATGCTGATTGGGAACTGTTGATCGTGGTGAGATCTCAATGTCCAGGCGGAACGGAGCGCTGGGAGAGCCTCCGAAGGACGGGAAGCCCCGCCGGCTCAGCGACCACACGCGCACGCTGCGCCGCCGGATCCAGCGGTTCGAGTTGCGCTACGAGATGACCACCGAGCAGATGCTCGGACGAACCGCGACCGGCGAGCTCCGGGAGACGGCCGAGATTTCGCAATGGCAGTACGACGCCGAGGTGCTGGACTTCCTGACGGCCAAAGGGGCGAGAAACACGGCTGGCTCGGGTATGACCGCTACCGGCTGATCCACCGGGAAGTCCTGACGAGCCGCTGGTTCGTCGTCGAAGACCGCACACGATTCGTTCCGGTTGGCGGTGAACGACGACCGGCCGCGTACTCCTGCGAGGGTGTAGTGATTTGTCGAGGCGGCCTCGAGATCGACGTCCGGAAACTGCTTGACGCGAGGCTGCGCGCGGGTCGGGTCGAAGTTCGTGGCCTGAAGTACAACTACCACGCCAGGATCTTCAGCGCTGGAGCCCGCCGCAATGTGCTGCGATACGACAGTGGGCACGCGCATACGCCGGGTGTGTATCACCGGCATGAGTATGACCTTGAGACCGGTGAAGACCACCTGACCACGCTGAGCCGCGAGGAGTTTCCGGTACTCAGTGAAATGGTGGACGAGTTGGCGGCAATGTTTCCGGACGCCAGGTAGCCGGTGATTCCCGAGCCGTATTCGGAGTTTGTCGTTCCGGAGTGGGGGGTGCTGCGCTGGTGGAGCCTGCTGCTGGCGGTGGGGGTGCTGGCAGGGGCATGGGTGGCGCGCCGGCAGGCGGGGCGCCGGGGGTTGGATCAGGGCCATGTGTTGCCGCTGCTGGTGGTGGCGGTTGCGGCGGGGATCCTGGGGGCGCGGATCTATTACTTGATCTTCGAGTGGGAGCGGCGCTTTGCGGACGAGCCGGAGCTTGCCTGGAAAATCTGGGAGGGCGGCGTGGCCTTGCACGGGGCGCTGATTGGCGGGGTGCTGGCGATGGCGGTATATGCGCGGCTGGCGCGGCTTGATTTGCTGGGCTGGCTCGATGCCGCGGCGCTGGGGTTGCCGCTGAGCGTGGCAATCGCCCGCTGGGGTGACTACTTCAATCAGCAGTCGTTCGGGGTGCCAACGGACCTGCCGTGGGCGTTATCGATCGAGCAGGAGTACCGGCCGCTGCTGTTCCTGGAACAGAACGGATTCCATCCGACTTTTCTGTATGAGTCGCTGTGGGCGCTGGCGGTGTTTGCGGCGGCCCTGGCGGCAGTGCGGAGCCTGCGCGGGTTGCGGCCGGGGGACCTGGCGCTGGGGGTTCTGGCGGCGTATTCGGTGGGGAGGTTCTGGATTGAGGCGATTCGGGCCGACCCGATCATCGTGGGCGAGGGGTTGCGGCTGGCGATGATCGTGAGCGCGGCACTTTTCAGCGGCGGATTAGCGGCGCTGGTGCTGCGGCGATGGCCTGGACGAATGTTTCACGTGAAACATCCGGTCTAGCGTCAGGCGGCGGATTCGGCGCTGAGCGCTTCGAACGTGGGGTGGAGCCAGAGGGAGTCGAGGGCCAGTTCGAGGGCGGAGGCGGTATCCAACGTGGGGTCGACGGCTGTCCAGCCGGAGGCACCGCGGGTTACGGACCGGGCAAAGAGCGGGGCGGCGTTGATGGGTACAGCGGGATGGCGGTAGGCCGATACGTCGAGGTGCTGCTCCCAGGGTTGGGCCACGCCGTCGGCGCGGCCGGGAGGCGCGCCGCGCAGGAGGCCGCTGCGGTTGACCAGGGAATCCCAGACGGTGACCAGCAAATCGCGGGCGTAGCGGCGTTCGATGGGCGGCTGGCCGTGGAAGGCCGCCAGGCGAAGGGCTCGCAGAAGCGCCGCGACGTCGGCAGCGGTGTCGGTGGTCCGGTCGCGGAGCCAGCCGTCGTCCCTGTCGAACGAGGTTGCCAGGTCCAGGAACAGATCGCCGGCGCGTTCCTGAACGCCACTTTCGGGCGGCATGAGGGGCACTAGCCGGATGAGAGCGGCGAGGGCGTCGGCGGCTTCGAGATTGTCGGCGGGTTGCTGGTCGCGGAGCCAGTAGGCGATGCGGCGCTGCTGGACGGGGACAAAGGCGCGAAAGTCATCGCGGGCCGTAACCAGGCCAAGCCGTGCCTGGGCGCGGACCATGCGATGGGCCTCATCGATCGAGCGGGGAAGGCTGGTGCGGTAGTAGGCATATAGCCCATCGCCGGCCGCCCGTAGCTTGCTGACCGATTCACTCGAGCCGTTGGCCAACGCCAGCCCAGTCGCGTCGGCGGTGGCCCAGATGAGGTCAATATTGCCGAGCGGGTCGTAGGTGTCGTCGGAGTCGAAGAGGACGCCGAGCCTGGGACGCAGCAGGTCGGCGTGGACGCGGTCCGAGGCCTCGACGGCAAGTTTCGTATAGGCGAACGCGAGCCGTAGTTCGTGGGTTCGAGCCGCGCCGGGCGGGGCCTTTGGTGCACGCAGCCGGTGAGCGCGGGCCAGGGCCTGGAGGAGGCGCATGTAGAGGGCGGCGACGCGTACGCGGACTACGCCGTCGGTCTTACGAAGCTGGGGCAGACCGCCTGGCGTCGCCGGGAGATCTACGGTGGCGGTGGCGAAAGGGAGGGCGATCGGCGCGGCGCCGGGACGCGCGGCTTCCAGCACCGCTCGATCGTCAGCATCCAGGGTGGTGGCGGGCAGACCGAGGCCGGGTTGGCTGGAAACGAGGCCGGCGACGTAGCGGGCGTACCAATAGCCCTGCCAGCCGACGGTGACCAGGGCGGCCGCACGGTCGGGCGCTGGTTCCGGCCAGAGCTGGGAGAGACGGCTGGGCGGAGCGGGCTCGCCGCAGGCCGCGAGTAAGGGCATCGCCGCTGCCGCAGCCAAAAAGCGCCGGCGGGGAACTCGGCGCAGACACAGCGGTATTGATCCACCGTCCGCCGGCTCGTTTCCCACAGATCCTCCTCGAGTCCGTTGCCACGGCGCCTGACTGATGCGATTGCATGTGTCTGGCCCTTGCTCCCGTTTACGATCGTGGCATGAGACGACGACTCGTGCTGCAGGCATTGGGCGTGACGGCAGTGATTGCGGCGTTGTTGTTCCTGCCGCAGCAGTCGACGGCGTATGAGTTGCGCTGGGACGTGCGGATATTGCGGGACGCCATCCAGCCGATCTACAACCCGAGTCTGACCACGCCGGACAACATCAACCTGAAGCCGCACGAGATGGTGCTGGCGGTGGAGATCAACGGCGACTCGCGCGCCTATCCGATCGAGCCGCTGGTGAGCTACGAGATTGTGAACGACGTGGTGGGCGGCGTGCCGGTGGCCATCACCTGGTGTCCGCTTTGCTACACGGGCCTGGTCTTTGAACGGGTGTGGGAGGGGCAGACCTTGACGCTGGGCGTGCAGGGGGCGCTCTACAAGGGCGCGCAGACCTGGTGGGACCACGAGACCGGCAGCATTTGGAGCCAGGTGTTCGGCGAAGCGCTGGACGGCCCGCTGGACGGCGCCACGCTGAAGCCGGTGGTCGCTTCGCTTACGCCGTGGGGCACGTGGCTCAAGCAACACCCGGCCACGCTCGTCCTAAAGCAACGCCTGCCCGTCGGCGCGCCCAACAGCGCCTTTCACATTCAGAGCCAGCCCAAGGACATCTGGGTGATCGGCGTCGACATCGATGGTAAGGCGGCCGGGTTCTACTTCGACGAGACGGCTCGCCTAGGCGTGCAGCAGGCGGTGGTGGACGACACGCCGGTGGTGGCGTTTGCTGAACCCGAGCGACGCCTCGTGCGCACCTACGAGGCGCGAGCGAACGGGCGCCAGCTGACCTTTGATGTCGCCGGAGCGGAGCTCACGGACCGTGAGACGGGTACTCGCTGGGATGCGCTGAGCGGCAGGGCCGTTTCAGGTCCCCTGATGGGCATGAGATTGACGCCGGTGCCGTATTTCAGTATTTGGGATTGGGCGCTGCGGTTGCATTACGGGAGTGATACGCCGATATATCCGACTGAGTTCACGGAGGCGAGTTAGCAGGGCACATGCCGCAGGCTGCAAGCCCCCGGCTGCTCCCGGCGATACCAGCTACAGACGAAGCTAAGTCCCAGAAACTTATGCGGTTGTCTGTCTGTCCACGAATTGAAGAGCGGCGCGCGTGAGTAAGCCCGAGCGGGATTCTCTTTCCCGAGCCGCCGCTTCATCAATGATGGATAACACTCGTGAAGGCATTGTGATATTGACCCGTACCGTCCTGCTCGAGAGTTTAGAGATATCGACATCAATCAGCGCCCAGACTCCCTCCTCGTAGTCTTGATTACTCTGATGTAGCTCGATTGGCTTTCGCTCTGAGATGGCCTCACCATCCATAAGCAGGCCTTCAATATGGCAAGCGACAGCTTCGTGGGCCGAGCTTATGGCCTCCTCGAACGAGTCGCCTCCGGAGAAGCACCCGGGTAGGTCGGGAACCGTGACGCCGTAGCTGCTTGTCTGGTCTTTGTGAATCACGATTGGAAACTGCATTAGCGTTCCTTCCAATCCCAGCCAGCCTGACGAAAGATGCTTCGTAGGGTGCCGATCGATATATCCCGTAACGGGTGCTTGACCGTGACACGCCCAGGCTTGTCGGGATGCGTGAACTGGTGATGGCTCCCCCGAACGTTTCTGAGTACCCATCCGCCGCGATATCGATGGTCTTGAGCATAGGCAGACACGCCTAGGTCAGCCATTCCTCGCTTGGTGGCGCTGTTCAGCTTCTGCCCAGATCGGTCTCAGCGATCTCGCTGACCGCCTTATCGAGGCTCCCGGATGACTGCTTCTACAGCGTGGGCGTCGGCGGTCCGGGCTTGCTGCTCGTTCGTCAGATCTCGGACTGGAGCGCGCTCGTCTTCGGGTTGGCCGTGCGCGAGTGCGCGTCTGTTCGCTTGCTCTCGGCGACCTGTCATGGCGGGCTCCTTTACCGGCGGCCAGGGCCGGTGCGTGAAGAAAGGTCCGCCCGAAGAGAAGGTGAGAACGAATGGGTGGTCGTGGTTGCGGGGGTCGGATTCGAACCGACGACCTCCGGGTTATGAGCCCGACGAGCTACCACTGCTCCACCCCGCTCGTCATTGTAGCGAACCGGAGGGACGGGGGGCGGGATTCCGTGTCGGCGACTGGCGGGAATGCGAGGGTTCTGGACCGAGAGGCAGTGGCGCCCGGCAGACATTCACCCCAATCGTCTCCCCGGGGAGAGGGGGAAGCGCGGCGTCGCTCTGGAGCGCTCGACGCCGCGCACGGTGGCTCGCGACTCGAGGGGAAGAGGGTGCGGACAGCGGGTGGGGCGGAGGCGCTGGGGCGGTGACCGGTGAGCGTCGGACCGGTCGATAAGCCGCATTCTGTCGTGGGCGGCCATCTATCTGGGACCGGCGTTGCCGCCAGCCTCGTGCAGCCGACCTGGGACTTGGCGAGCAGCCTGGTGGCGTCCCGACTTGGCCTTGCTTCCGGTAGAGGTTAGCCGTTTCACTCCCGCGCTCCCGAGGTGGGGGCGTGGGCATCGTCACTGTGCCCCTGTTCCGGCCCTTGCCGGCGTGAACCGGTTCGGGCGACGGGTGTTACCCGCTACCGCGCTCTATGAAGTGCGGACTTTCCTCTCCGGCGTAAACCGGAGCGGCCGCCTGACCGGCCCGACGCTCTTGTACATGGTGGCACAAGGCGATGGCTCGTGATTAGTGGCCAGTGAAGATAGAACAGGGACAAGGAGAGGGCCAAGGGTGGCAGGGGCCTTAGCAGGGGAAGAGTGAGTGCGAGGTCGGGCCATTCCGTTCGACTCGATGGGTTTGGGTCTGGCGCGGCTGCCGTCGGAATGACGGCGATCCACGTGATCCCTCAACCTGGGTGACCGCTCGGCCGAAACCGAGTGGTGTCATCCCTAGAAAGGAGGTGATCCAGCCGCAGCTTCCGCTACGGCTACCTTGTTACGACTTCGCCCCAATCGCCAACCCCACCCTCGACGGCTGCTTCCCAAGGGTTAGCTCACCGGCTTCAGGTGTTGCCGACTTTCATGGCGTGACGGGCGGTGTGTACAACGCCCGGGAACGTATTCACCGCAGTGTGCTGACCTGCGGTTACTAGCAACTCCGACTTCATGCAGGCGAGTTGCAGCCTGCAATCCGAACTGAGACCGGCTTTAAGGGATTCGCTTCCTGTCGCCAGGTTGCTGCCCGTTGTACCGGCCATTGTAGCGTGTGTGTAGCCCGGGATATAAGGGCCATGCGGACTTGACATCATCCCCACCTTCCTCCGCGTTGTCCGCGGCAGTCACGCTAGACATATACAACTAGCGTCGAGGGTTGCGCTCGTTGCGGGACTTAACCCAACACCTCACGGCACGAGCTGACGACAGCCATGCAGCACCTGTTACACGGTCCCGAAGGAACACCCGATTTCGCGGGCTAGCCGTGTAATGTCAAACCCCGGTAAGGTTCTTCGCGTAGCCTCGAATTGAACCACACGCTCCGCTGCTTGTGCGGGCACCCGTCAATTCCTTTGAGTTTTAGTCTTGCGACCGTAGTCCCCAGGCGGGACGCTTACCGCGTTAGCTCCGGCACGCAGGGGGGTTGAGCCCCCCACACACCTAGCGTCCATCGTTTACGGCGCGGACTACCAGGGTATCTAATCCTGTTTGCTCCCCGCGCTTTCGCCCCTCAGCGTCAGGTCAGGCCCAGACCGCCGCCTTCGCCTCTGGTGTTCCGTCCGGGATCTACGCATTCCACTACTCCCCCGGACGTTCCACGGTCCTCTGCCTGCCTCTAGCTCGACGGTTTGCTCGGACCCTCCCCGGGTGAGCCGGGGGCTTTCACCGAACACCTGTCGTGCCGCCTACGAGCGCTTTACGCCCAGTGATTCCGGATAACGTTTGCCACCAAGGTATTACCGCGGCTGCTGGCACCCTGTTAGCCGTGGCTTATTCCTGGGGTACCGTCATTTGCGTCCCCCAGAAAAGGGGTTTACGACCCGAAGGCCTTCATCCCCCACGCGGCGTCGCTGCGTCAGGCTTTCGCCCATTGCGCAAGATTCCTCCATGCTAAACCCCGTAGGGCTCGGGACCATATCTCAGTCCCCGTGTGGCGGATCATCCTCTCAGACCCGCTACCGATCACTGCCTTGGTGAGCCATTACCCCACCAACTAGCTAATCGGCCGCAGCCCCCTCAGCCGGCGCCATGACAGATTCCCCTGTCACAGCTTTCGTCTACCTGTCTACCAGGCGACCATATGCGGGATTACCTCCGGTTTCCCGGAGTTTTCCCCCACCGACCGGTAGGTAAGCTACGTGTTACGCACCCGGACGCCACGGTCGTGGGTGCTCCGAAGAGCCTCCCCGTACCGTTCGACTCGCATTGGTAAAGCACGCCGCCAACGTTCATCCTGAGCCAGGATCAAACTCGCCAATCCAATCTCAACACACGCCCTGGCGGGCGTGATACAGATCGCAATTTATCCAGGGCACCGGATGTACCGGAGCCCTGAGCCATCGAGTCGTCCTCGAATCACGTGAATTACTGTCGCGCCAGACACATTGGAATGACACGAATACTCGCACTCACTCTTCCCCTGTTAAGGTGCTGTCGCGCCCACACTCGGCTGTTGTCGCCGGTGCGCCACCGGGGCGGCTGATGAATCAAGCGCCGCCGAAATGCGCGGATGCCTTTTCAGGCAGACGTTCATCGTAGCACGTCTCAGAGGGCTGTCACAGGCTTCGTTGCCGCCGGACCTGTTCGCGGCGTCCGCCTGGGCAGCGCCCTTTGGGTGCTAGGCTGGGCGGACACCAAGTTTGACGTGACATACCTCGCATCACGATTGGTGGAGGGAGTCGGCCCAACGAAGCCGGGCAACCTTCGAGCGAACGCTCGAGAGGGTGCCAATTCCGGTAGCGGAAGCTGCAAGATGCGAGGGTCACCGGCGCAAGGCGGCGCCCCGAGGGCGGGGCGCACGGCGCCAAGGGGTTTGACGGAGAGATGGACACACCGTCCCTTGCTGTTGGGCGGCCGATGGCGATGCCCGAGCCCGCGCATGACGCGGGCCGGCCGGGTCACCCGGCATTAGGGGAAACCGCCATCCGCTGACATCTCCGTCGGCGCCTCTGCCAAGGATCAGTTCGCATGTCCACGACTCAGACGCTTCGCTGCCGCGAGTGCAGCCGCGCGTATCCACTGCTGGCCACGCACATCTGCGAGTTCGATTTCGGGCCGCTGGAAGCGCAGTTCGATTACGCCGCCATCCGCGAGACCATCTCGCGGGAGGCGATCGCCGCCCGGCCGCCCACCCTGTGGCGCTACCACGAGTTGCTGCCGGTGGAAGGCGGCTGGGACGAGACCTGGCCAGTCGGGTTCACGCCGCTGCAGCGCGCCGACAACCTGGGCGAGCGGTTGGGCCTGACCAACCTCTACGTTAAGAACGACACCGTGAACCCCACCTACTCCTTCAAGGACCGGGTGGTGGCGGTGGCGATCACCAAGGCGCGTGAGTTTGGCTTCGAGACCTTCGCCTGCGCCTCCACCGGGAATCTGGCCGGAGCGGTATCGGCGGCCGGGGCGCGTCACGGGATGCCCACGTACGTGTTCATGCCTGCCGACCTTGAAGTGGGCAAGATTCGGGGCGCGGCGGTGTACGGTGCGGGCATCGTGGCCGTAGAGGGCACCTACGACGAGCTGAACCGGCTGTGCAGCGAAGTCGCGGACCTCTACAACTGGGCCTTCTGCAACATCAACATCCGGCCGTATTACGCCGAGGGGTCCAAGACGCTGGCCTTCGAGTCGGTGGAACAGCTGGGCTGGGTGGCGCCGGATCACATCGTGGCGCCCATCGCCTCCGGCTCGCTGTACACGAAGATGGGCAAGGCGATGAAGGAGCTGGTGGAGGTGGGGCTGCTGGACAGCCAGGCCACGCGCATCCACGGCGCCCAGGCGGACGGCTGCGCGCCGGTGGCCGAGGCGTTTGCCCGCGGTCAGACCACCTACCGGCCGGTTCGCCAGCCGGACACGGTGGCCAAGTCGCTGGCCATCGGGAATCCGGCCGACGGGTTCTACTCGCTGAAGCTGGCGCAGGAAGTGGACGGCGTAATCGAAGCCGTGACCGACGACGAGATCGTGGACGCCATGCGCCTGCTGGCCTCGACGGAAGGCATTTTTGCCGAGACGGCGGGAGGCGTGACAATTGCGGTATTGGCCAAGCTTGCGGAGCGCGGCGTGATCGCTCGGGACGACCTGACGGTGGCGCTGGTGACCGGCAACGGGCTGAAAACGCAGGAGGCTATCGACGGCCGAGTGGACGCCCGCTTTGAGATCCGACCGAGCATCACATCGTTCGAGCAGACGCTGGCCGACCGCGGCGTGCTGACGCCCGCATAGATCGCGCAGGAGACGCACCCATGCCCCGTGTCCGAATTCCTACCCCGCTCCGCAGCCTGACGGACGGCAAGAACAGCGTGGACATTGACGCCACGAACGTCGGCGACCTGGTGGAGAAGCTGAACGCCGCCCACCCTGGGTTCTCCGAACGGATCCTGGACGAGGACGGCGAACTGCGGCGCTTCGTCAACATCTACGTGGACGGCGAGGACATCCGCTACCGCGAGGGTTTCGACACCGAAGTCGGCCCGAGCGACGAGGTGTCGATCGTACCGTCGGTGGCTGGAGGCTAGACCGGACCCACCGCACCCACGCGGCACCCGGTCCTCGGAGCTTGGGCTCCAGGGCGGAGGCGGTTGAGCAATGGGCCGCAGCCGGGCTTTTGGCGACTATGGGCCGCCGATGGTCTCGAAGACAGCATCGGGCGCGGCCAGTTCGTTGGGCGGGAACTCGATTCCAAGGCTGCGAGCCCGCGCCAAGTTGAGGTTCGTGTCGGTTTGTTTCGGATCGACGATAGGCAGGGTGGCGGGGTCGGCTCCACCCAGGATGTCCGCGCCCAGTGCGCCGACGTAGGCGCCGGTCTTGAGCCCTGAGTTGCCCACCGCGACCAGAATGCCGTCCCGTGCCCAGTCGGCCACGAGGCCAAGCTCGGGCAGGCTGTTCTCCGCCACCATCCAGTCGATCACTTCGGCCGGCGGGACGATGTCGCCGCTTGCATCGCGGAGTTGGTGGAAATTCACTACGGCGATGAGGTCGGCCCGGTCCTGATAGGCGACGACCGCCTGCTTCCACTGCTCGAACGTCTCCAATAGCAGAAAGTCAAGCACCTCGTAGGTCCTGGCGTCGGCTGCCTGAACGTCGCGCTGGAACGCGGCGCGAACGGCTTCGGAGCCCGCGCCGGCATCCGCGAGGATGACGACCCTGGTTACATCGGGAAAGAGCCGTCGCGCGGTTGCGAAGGCCTCCGTGTGCGGGATGCGCTCCAGGGCCCCGGTGATGGTTCCGCCAGGCACGTCGAGACTGCCGATGGGGGCGTAGATCGTCGGGTCAACGTTGATGCCGGCGAAAACCGTGGGGAGCGGAGGATCGGGGCTCTCCTCGGCGTATCTGACGGCCACGTGCTCAAGCGCGACGTCGTCCGTGACAAAGAGGATGTCAGGCTGGAAGGCGCGTAGTGCCTCAAGAGCCTTATCGGCGCGTTGTTCGATCTGCTGGGGGCTTGTGAAGTTGATCCGGGTGTCCATTTCGAAGGTCTGCACCTGGTAGTCGCGATCCTTGATCAGACCTTGCCGGGCGAGGCCCTGGATGATTCCTTCGTGGAGTTCCGTGGTCCATGAGAAATCGGCGCTGTAGGAATGCACGACGAAGATGCGATGTGGCCCATCCTCAACTGCGGTGCCGGCTGGCGCTGACGTGGGCGAGCCGCAGGCCACCGCTACGGCCACGACCACCAGGAGCGAAGCCAATCCCACCGCGATCCGGGGGATGGAATGCCGATCAACCATGACGAATACGCTCGACAGCCTTGACACTCATTGGTAGGCCCGGCACCGATGTCTGTCCAGCTGCCGCCCGTCACCCGCTCAGGCGTCGGGCGGCAGGGGTTTGCGGTGGTCGAAGCCTTCGTCGCGTCCGTGCCAGTAGTCGATTGCGTCTTCGCCGAGGCGCCAGCAGAGGAACACCTCGTCGCCGTCGATTTCTGACGGAAAGTCAATCAGGCCGGTGGCCGGATCGCGCAGCACGATGTTGCGCGACCTGAGCCAGGCAACGAGCGGCTGAACGTCCCAGAGGGCGGCGACGAGCGCCTGGTGGGCGAGGCTGACTTCGACGGGGGTGCGGCGGCTGGAGGTCTGGGCGTCCTCGAATGCCTGCCGCTCCGACCCCGCCTCCATCCAGACGCCCTGCAGGCGGCCAACGATGCGTCGGACCTCGGGCAGGAGTTCGGTGGCTTCCTCCAACGTGTAGGTCAGGCCCTCCTCGTCGTGTTCGTCCATGGATCGGGGCCTCGCGTCAGGTCTGTAGGTAAGTATCGGCCAGCGCGGCGCGTCCGTGCGGGCCTGTCGCGCTGATTGGCGGCCACATGGTGCGTTCGCGTATGACCTGGACAGTGGGATACCAAGCGGCGCGCAGGTTGCCGGCCAGGTAGACGGAGCCACCAGCGACGACGGAGCCGTGGTTGCCGGCCAACGCGAGGGCGGCCTGGAGGGCATCGTGCGGGTTGGAGGCCTGGGCGATGGGGGTCTGGCCGAGTTTCTGGCCGGCCTCGGCCAGCAGGCTGACGGGCAAGGCGGGCTTGCGGTAGACCTGCGGCTCGGTGGCAACCCAACAGTCGAGATGGGGCAGCAACTGCGGCAGCACCTCGGAGGCGGCACGATAGCCGACCATGCCGATGAGGCCGACGCGCGGTCGGGGCAAGCCGGCGCCGTCGATCACCTGGCCGAGGGCGCGGGCCTTGTCGCGGTTGTGGGCACCGTCCAGGTACACCACGGGTCGGCCGGGCATGCGTTCGAAGCGGCCGGCGAGGCGTCCTTCGGTCGTGGCCTGACGGACCTCGGAATTGAGCGGCGTGCTGGAAACACCCATGACCTCGAGCGCCGCCTGGGCGAGGCGGGTGTTGCGGGAACGGAAGTCGGCGCCGTGCAGCGGGACCTCGATCAGCGGTTGGCCGATGGCGACCGCGGCTTCGCGCACGGGTGATTGGGCTTCGGGCGGGAGCGGGCCGCACATCGCGATTGCACCGGGCTTGAAGATGCCGGCCTTGTGCCAGGCGACGGTCTCGAGCGTGCCGCCGAGGCTTTTGAGGTGGTCGCGACCCACGCTGGTAATGATCGCCAGATCGGGCTGGACGACGTTGGACAGATCAAAGCGACCGCCGGCGCCGACTTCCATTACGGCGATGTCGACCCGGGCGCGAGCGAAGTGCTCCAGGGTGAGCGCCACCCAGACCATGCCGTAGGTGGGCGGGCCGTCGGGGTCGGTGGCGGCGAAGCGGTCCACGTGCGGGCGGATCCATTCGACCAGGTCGACCAGGTCCGAGGGCCGGGCCAGTTGGCCGTCGCAGACGAACTTTTCCAGGGCGGTCTGCAGGTAGGGCGTGCAGTGCAGACCGGTGCGAAGGCCGGCGGCGGACAGGCCAGCCGCAAGCTTGGCGGCAACGGAGCCTTTGCCGGATGTGCCGCCGACATGGACGCAGCGGAGGCCATTCTGCGGGTTGCCGAGGGTAGCCAGGAAGCGGCGAAAGCGGTCCAGCCGTCGTTCACCGGCCTGGATGGACTGTTCCAGCGTGCGCTGGGTGTTAGGGCCGGCGGCGCCCTGGATCAGTCCGTTGACGTAGCCGACGGCCGCGTGGCCAGCGGAGATCTCGGCGTCGGTAACCGGCGGGTCGTCGCGGGTCAGGACGGGCGTGTCACGCACCGTTGCGTTGGGTGAGTTCGAGCACCTCCAGCATGCCGGCGAAAGACTCGCGGGAGTTGGCTTCTTTGCTGCAGTGCTCGGGGTGCCAGTGGGTTTCCAGGTTGACCGCGCCCGCGAAACCCTCGTCGATAAGGGCGCGGAGCTGGCCGACGAAGTCGACCTCGCCACGGCCGACGCACTCCCAGGCGATCAGGCCGGACTCGTGATCGACCACGCGGGCGTCCTTGATGTGGACGTGCTCGGACCAGGGGCGGGCAACTTCGTAGCCGGTCGGGTACGGGTTGCCGCCGGACACGAAGTCGTTGGAGGGGTCCCAGTTCAGCTTGACGCGGGGGTGGTCGGTGGCTTCCAGGATGCGCACGGTGTTGACGGCGGTGTTGCCCCAGCAGCTACGGACATTCTCGACCAGGAGCGTCACGTCAGCGGCGTCGGCGCGGTCGCCGGCGTCGCGCAGGACGGTGACGATTCCGGCCAGGCGGTCGTCAGGCAGCGGTCCGCCATTGGGCAGGCGGGGGCTGGGATTGCCCATGCCGATCATGTCGTCGCGGCGGCAGGAGAAGATCCGGACAAAGGGGGAATCCAAGGCCTGGGCGACGCGGATGCCGCCTTCGAGTTCGATGCGGTGCTGGTCCCAGCCGTCAATTTCGGTCGGATCACGTACGTCGCCGGGCGGCAGGATGAGGACCTTGAAGGCCTGCGTGCCGACGGATGACACATAGAGCCCGCCGCGCTCGACGGCGTTGCGTGTGCGTTCAATCAGGGGGTCGTCGCACTCATGGGCCGCGCGGCCCCAGAAGTCCTCGATTTCGATCTGGGACATACCGAGGTCGGCGGCAACGGCCACGCCGACGTCTACGTCGGACGAGATTTCGCTGTTGACCACGCCGACCGAGAAGGGAAGGTCCGTGTCTATACGGGTCGACATGTCAGGCCGCCGTGGATCGAGACCAGAACGACATCAGGAGTTCCTCCATTTCGGAGCGACGGTCTACGGCCGCACGCAGCGCCTTCAAGTCCAGGCCCTCGCTGCTGACCGACACGCCGCGTAAGTGCTCGGCCACCTCGTTGGAGGCACGGGTCCAGCCGTGCATGAGGCTGCGGAGTTCGCGGGCCTGTTCCCGAGTGAGCGCCATGCGCGGCTCTCCGGCCAAGTACGTGCGCGAGGGTAGCGCGTCCGGTTTAGGGCGCGCTGAACCTGATCAAGCATCTCCGCTCAAACTACGGCGGCCGCGGCCGCTGCTACGATCAGGCTGCCAGTCTTCGGCGAGGAAGGGAACCGCCGAATGACGAGAAAAAACTGGCTCTTGTTGGCCGTTGCCGGGCGCGAGGGGGCTGTTGCAGCGCCCATTGACCCTATGCGGCTCATGAAGACCCTCTTCGTATTTCACCAGCAGCTTGGCACTCACCTGGAAGCGCCGGACTTTTATGCGTTCGAGCCCTATAGATACGGGCCCTTCGCTCGCGAGATATATCCGGATTTGGACCAACTCGAGTACGAGGGGCTCATCGAGCCGGTAGCGAATCCTGGCCGAAGTTGGCCACGGTATCGACTCACCGTGCAGGGGGCTGACGCGGCCGCAGCGCTGGAATCGGACGCCGGATGGATGGGGAATCACCTGTTCGACGTGCGCGACTGGGCAATGTCGATGTCGTTCCGAGACTTGCTGTACTCGGTGTACAAGCAGTGGCCCGACTACGCCACAAATAGCATCGCTCGAGTCTGACTCGAGCGTGACGCTCATCGTCGCGGCGGCGTGCAAGGGCGGCATCGTCGTGGCGGCCGACAGCCATGTGACTATGGGATCGGTGAGGTTCACAACCCCGAAGCTGCGTCAGTTGGGCCCACGGGTCATTTGGGGCTCGGCCGGGGATGTAGGCACGACTCAGGTCATTGAGCACGAGTTGCAGAAGCACTTTGGCAGCGGTGTTGACGAAACTTCGATAAACGATCTTCGGCACAAGCTGCTGGACATCGTGAATCCAGTTCAGCGTGAGGCATTGGGCCGATGGCTCGGATCGTCGGCAACAAACCCCTTGCGAAGCTCGTTCCTCTTCGCCGGTCACACAGCTGGACGCGCCTGGATCTTCAGGATCAATCTGATGGGGGAATCGACCCTTCACGACCCGGACGACTTCTCGGCGATTGGTTCAGGCGAAGCATTCGCATACCTCGCTCGGGCAAACCTGGCTCACTACGATTTGCCGAACACCGACCTGGACTTGGCGGGTGTCCTTCTCTCCCGCTCAATGGCCGACATCATTCGTACATCGGCCCACGGCCTTGCCTTGCCAGTCAGCCTGGGACAGGTCACAGCCGAGGGCGTACGTCTGCTGAGTGAGCAGGAATGTCAGCGGATCGAGCGGGACGCGAACTACATCGGAGAACTCGAGGCCGAAGTCGTTCGGAATGTATTTGCCGAGACCTCAAGGATGATTCCGCCACCAGAGCCAAGAGCACCAGGAAGAAGACGTTCTAGGTGACACACTGCCGTTGGAGTGCTCCCTCCTGCATCCCAAAGACGACACCTGATTGATCGGTGGCGGAAATGGGCCGGTGGTAGACTCCGATTCCTGTTGCCGGCGTGCGGCGCCCAGAGGTTGCAGGCGTTCGCCGCCGCTCGCCCCTTAGCCGCGGGAGGCCCAATGGCGATTCATGCTGGCGCGCCGCGTCGCTCGACGCTTGCGCCCGGGGACCACGCCAAGCTCGACGACCTGCGAGCGCGCCTGGCCGACCTGAAGGATGAGCCGGGCGCCACGCTCGAAGCGCTCTACGCGGCGCAGGACGTCTTCTCATACGTGCCGCCAGAGGCCGTGACGATGATTGCCGAGGAGCTTCGGCTGCCGGAGAGCGAAGTCTTTGGCGTCCTGACGTTCTACACGATGTTCCACCGCAAGCCCTCGGCCAAGTACGTGCTACGGGTGTGCCGGGACCTTAGCTGCCACATTTCGGGCGCCCCGGCGGTGCTGCAGGCCTTCAACGAGGCGCTGGGCACGCGCGTGGGTGACGTGACCGAGGACGGTCTCTTCGAAACCGAGTCGGTTTCGTGCCTGGGGCTGTGCGATCTGCAGCCGGCCGCACTGGTGAACCTGGAGCAGCACGGTCCGCTTGACGCGGAGAAAGCCCGCAGCCTGCTGGCCGACCTGCGCGCGCGAGAAGCCTGATGGAACTCGTCGTCACCAAGAACTTCGGCAATCCGCAGTCGTGGACGCTGGAAAGCTATCGCAAGGCGGGTGGGTACCAGGCGCTGGCGAAGGTTCTGAATGAGATGACGCCCGAGGATGTCTCGGACCTGGTGAAGGAGTCCGGGCTGAGCGGACGCGGCGGGGCGTTCTTCCCGACGGGGCTGAAGTGGCAGTTCGTGCGGGGCGATCCCAAGACGCCGCGCTACGTGGTGATCAACGGCGACGAGAGCGAACCGGGCACCTATGTGAACCGCTACTCGCTGGAGCTGGACCCGCACCTGATGCTGGAGGGGATGCTGATCGCGGCCTACTCCTGCAACGCCACGCTGGGGTACGTGTACATCCGCGGCGAGTACGGGCTGGCGCACGAGCGCACGCAGGCGGCGATTCGCGAGGCCTACGAGGCCGGCTACCTGGGCAGCAACATCCTGGGCAAGGAAGGCTTCGACTTCGAGGTCACGTTCCGCCGGGGCGCGGGGGCGTACATCGTGGGCGAGGAGACGGCGCTGTTCAACTCGCTGGAAGGCAAGCGCGGCAACCCGCGCTATAAGCCGCCGTTCCCAACCAACGTGGGCGTGTGGGGGTTGCCGACGGCGATCAACAACGTGGAAACGCTGTCGGCGGCGCCGGCGATCGTCGAGAACGGGGCCGAGTGGTTCCAGAACCTGGGCCACGGCGAGGCAACCGGCACGAAGATGTATTGCCTATCGGGCCGGGTGGCCAAGCCGGGCGTGCACGAGTTGCCGCTGGGCACGACCGCGCGCGAACTGATCTACGACTATGGCGGCGGGGTGCTGGACGGACGACCGCTGAAGGGCTTCAAGCCCGGCGGCGCATCGTCGGCGGCGCTGGGTCCGGAGCACCTGGACGCGGCGCTGGAACCTCGGTCCATGGGCGCCTTGGGCACGATCATGGGCACCGGCGGGGTGGTGGTCTACGACGACACGGTGTGCATGGTGGATGCGGCCTATCGGGATGCGCTCTTCTTTGAGGAGGAGAGTTGCGGCTTCTGCATTCCCTGCCGCGAAGGCGCACCCAACCTGGTACAGATTTGCGAGCGGATCATGCACGGGCAGGGCTCGCTGGACGACCTGGATCTGCTGGAAGACCTGGGTGCGAGCATGATGGCCTCGTTCTGCGGGCTGGGACAGTTTGCGCATCAGCCGGTGCGCGGGGCCGTGCGGGCGTTCCGTGACGAGTTCGAGGCGCACATCCGCGACCGTCACTGCGAAGCGGGCGTCTGCCGGTTCGCGACTAACGGTCGGCTGGCCTAGGCGGGACGCGGGCTGGGCGGCGTATTGGGTGACGCGGCGGGCGTCTGATCAGCTAGCGGCCCTTGTTTCGCGGCCCTCATCGGCGTCGTCGGTCCAGCGGTAGGCGCAGCGGTCGTTGTAGTCGCAGTAGCGGCAGTGTGTGCCTGGCGTTGGATCGAAGTCGGAGGCTCCCACGCGCTGCGCCAGCGCCTGGTACCGGTTGAGCACGTCGTCGGCAACCGCAGGGTCCGGTGACTCGGAGATGCCCTTGTTGTCCGTGAGGTAGTAGACCGTGAGACGCGAGACGGCACTGTTGAATCCGCGTTCGAGCGCGAGGGCGTAGGTGTGGAGCTGGGTGCGGAGGCGGCCAGGGAGTTCGGACGGGCGGCTGCCGCTCTTGTAGTCGATGACTTCGAGGCCGTCGGATCCTTCGTCTACCCGGTCGATGATGCCTTCCACGGTGTGGGCGTCGTCCGGCCGCAGCCTGAGGCGGAAGCGGCGTTCCAGCATGACGGGGCGGCCGGGGGCGTGGCCGCGAGCGGACCAGAAGCCATCAAGGAGTTCATGGCCGCGTTCCCAGATGTCGGGGAAGCGCTCGCGGTTGAGGCGCGGGGCGTCGCGCCAGTAGGCGGCGTGGAGTTCGTGCAGGTCGTCGCGGGTGAGGCGGACGCCGTCGCGCAGTCGTTCGAAGGCGCGGTTCAGGACCGAGTGGACGATGGCGCCTACGGTGAGCCGGGGCGAGAACCGGATGGGAATGCGCTCGACGTAGCGGTACCGGTAGGCGTAGGGGCAGAACTCGTACAGGGAGAGCTTGGTGTAGCTCAGGCGCATGGCGGGGACCAGTGTTTGAGATGGTCTGATCGAGGGTTGGTCATGAATCTGAGGCTGAGTGGGTGGGGCGGCGGGCAGCCGCGGTGTAGGCGCGGCGGAGCACGGCTTCGGCCGGCTTGCCGTTGGGCGGGAAGGAGCCGCCCTCAGGGTCGGTCGCCTCGGGATCCCAGCGCCACCAGAACACGCCCTGCAGAGCCTCGCGGCGGTAGGGCAGGCCGAAGAATGCGGTGTAGAGGTTGGCCTGGAGATCGGGATCGATTTCGTGCGCTTTGACCGGGTCCGCGGCGCGCGGCTGGACAGCTGCGGTGGCGGCGCTGCGGTAGCCGAGTTCGGTGAAGATGACCGGGCGGTCGAGCTTCTGACGCGTCCGCCAGGTTTCGATTTCCTCCAGCCAGACGTTCCAGGCATCGGCGAGTTGAGCGTGACTAATAAGACTGTCGGCCAGCGGGAAGTAAGCGTTGATGCCGATGAAGTCCAGGTCGTCCCAGAAGGGCACCGCGTCGTATCCCCCATTGCCGTGGGAGGACGCGTGGCTGGCCGCGTAGGTGAGCGGTCCGCTGAAGCGGCGACGCACGCCCTCGATCAACGTGCGCCATTCGTCGGCCATGGCGTCCTCCGAGAACCCCAGGTCGGTGCCGAGACAGAAGAGGTCGGCGCCGGAACTTTCCGCCAGGTCGGCATAGTGGTGCGACATCGACGTGTAGTCAGTGAACCAGGCGGCGGGGTTCGCAGGCCGCATCTCGCCACGCCAGGTGCCGTCGTCGCTGTCGACGAACGGCTTGAGCATGACGCGCAGGCCGTTGGTGTGGGCACGGTCGATCAGGCGTCGGACGTCGTCGTCGGGCGGCGTGCGGGCAGGATCGGGGCGGACCTGGTTCGCGTCTTGCGCTGACTGGTACCAACCGGGAGCGACGGAGATCCAGTCGGCGCCCGTTGCCACGGACGACTCGACCAGTCGGCTGGCTCGCTGCTCGGCGAAGTCGCTTTCCTCAAGCCCGGCCAGAGTGAGGCCGTGCATAAAGGGGGCGTTGGTTGGATCGCGGCGGCTAACGCCGGCGAACCCGCAGGCGGCGAGGGCGGAACTCGCCGTGGTGAGCGCCGCGCCGGTCAGGAGCGTCCGGCGCCCAAGGATGACCGACAGTCGCCTGGCAGTGGGCGCCGACATCGGAAGAGGCTCAGGCCGTGGAGGCTAGCGGCCGAGGATCCAGCGCACGTCCTCGCTCATCATCTCTTCGTTCCACATGGGGTTGAAGGTGAGATCGATCTCGGCCTTGCGGACGTGGTCCAGGGACTCGGCTTCCTGCTTGACCTGCTGCAGGATGTACGGGCCGGCCGGACAGCCGGGAGTGGTGAGGGTCATGGTGACGGTAGCGCGCTCGTCGCCGTCGGCGGCCGCAGGTTCGCCCTCACCCGGCTCGTAGGGAATGACGTCGACTTCATAGATCAGGCCCAGGTCGACAATGTTGATGCCGATTTCCGGGTCAATGACAGAACGCAGTTGGTCTCGAACCTGGTCGGGGGTTGTAGTGGCCACGGGATCTCTCGCTTTCAGGGGTCGCTAGCAAGCTTGGCAGCCAGTCGGGGGCGGGACAAGGCTCAGGGCCGAGGCTGTGACCGCTAAAAGGGTCAGCCGGCGTTATAACCCGGCAGGATGCGGACGCCGGGATAGTTGACGGCGCGTCCGGCTTCGATTTCGAGGCGGTGGTCCCATTCGACCTGGTGCACGCGGAAGGCCCAGGTCTTGCCATCGGCGTCCCACCAAACTTCCGCCCAGTGAGCGACGCTGGCCCAGTGCGGCTCATATTTCAGGCCGACACTGCCGGGACGCAGGATGGTGGTGGACTTGTACTCGAGCTGGAGCGGGGCATGGATATGGCCGACGACCATCAAGGCCGGCGGATTCGGCCCAACCAGGCGCTCGAGTTCGGCTGCAGGCGTGTCGGCCCAAATGAACTCATGCAGGTTGATGCCGTTGGCGTGGGCGAGCATTAGCTCGGGACCACTGTCGACCTGCAGCCGCAGACGTCTGGGGAGGGACGCGGCGCTCTGGCGGAGGTCCTCGGGGACGCGCTTCATCGTCCAGTCGAACACGGCCAGGATCAGGTCGCGACGCAGCCCGCGGCCGGGGACGGCCTTGAACGAACCGATTTCCAGATCGCGTTCGGTGTCGCCTTTGAGCATCGTCACGCCGGCGGCCTCCAACGCGTCCCAGGTTTCCAGAGGACGCGGACCGCCGCAGATCTGGTCACCAGCAGAGACGACGAGTTGATACGGACCCTGCGCCTGGATGTCGTCCAGTACCGCGCGCAAGGCCGTCAGGTTGGCGTGAACGTCGGTGAGAACGGCGATTCGCATGCAGCGGCCGAGTGGTGGCTGGTACCGCGCCGGCGCCACGACCGGGCGACGGGTGGGAAGGGGCTTGGTTAGCGTAAGGAGCGCACGACGAGGCTGGCAACAGAATTGAGTGGCGCGGCTGGACCGCCGCTGACCTGTGTTAAGCTCCGCGTAAGCGCGACGCCGTTCCATGTGTCGCGTCCTTTTTGTCCCCCCAAATGCCGAAACTCAAAACTCGCAAAGCTGCCGTCAAACGCCTGCGCCGCACGCGGCGCGGGAAGATCACGTCCGCCAAGTCGTGGGCCGGTCCGTACCGGCGGCGCAAGAGCCGTCGCGCTCGTCGGGCGAAGAATCACGAACACTCGCTGCCGCCGGGGCAGCGACGGCAGGCGGAACGCCTGCTGGCGACGAACTGAGTCGGACGAATGGCTCGCGTTAAGCGCGGCGTGACCAAGCGCCGCCGTCATAAGAAGGTCCTAAAGGCTGTCCGCGGTCATCGCGGCGCGCGCAGCCGGCACTTCCGCGCAGCGCATGAGGAGCTCATGCACGCGCGACAGTACGCCTACCGCGACCGACGCGCACGCAAGCGGGAGATGCGTCGCCTGTGGATCATGCGCATCAACGCCGGCGCCCGCCTGCACGGGCTGACCTACAGCACGTTCATCCGTGGCTTGCAGGCCGCGAACGTCACGCTGGACCGGAAGGCGCTGGCGGACTTGGCAGCCAACGAGCCAGAAGCCTTCGAAGCCCTCGCCGACACCGCCCGGGCCGCGGCCTAGCGCGGCATAGTCCCGGCGCGGGGGGCGCTCCCGCCATGATTACCAGCGTTCGGAACCCGCAGGTGGCGTTGGCGCGTCGGCTGCATCGGGCCGCGGTTCGCAAGCGCGACGGACTGATCCTGTTAGAGGGTCCGCGGCTGGTGCTGGAGGCCGCGCAGGCCGGCGTCCTTCAGACCGTCCTGGTGGCGGACTACCCCAAGCCTGACGTCAAGGCGGCTGCGGACACCGCCGGAGCGGCCGGCGCCCAGGTACTGACGGCCGCGCCGCACGTGCTGGCGGCGGCCGCGGACAGCGCCTCGCAACAAGCCATCGTGGCCATCGGGCGTCGACCGCAGGTTGCCGAAATCGACGGCACTCCGCTGATTCTGGTTGTCGACGGTGTTCAGGATCCCGGGAACGTGGGGACGCTGGTGCGGTCAGGGGCGGCGGCGGGCGCGACGATGATCGTGCGCACGCCGGGCAGCGCGGACCCGTTCGGGCCCAAGGCGCTGCGGGCCGGCGTGGGTTCGCACTTCAGGGTTCCGATTCATGACGCGGCCACGCCGGACGACCTACCGCCATTGGCGGAGGCCGTGGACCTTTACGTTGCAGCAGCCGACGCCAAGATCGCTTACCACGGCATCAGCTGGACGGGCCCTTCCGGACTGGTGGTGGGCGCGGAAACGCGGGGCGTCTCCGACGCTTGGCGGAACGCCTGCCGGGGGACGGTGAGCGTACCGATGCTGCGCGGCGTCGAATCGCTGAACGCGGGCGCCGCGGCCGCCGTTATCCTGTTCGAGGCCGCGCAGCAGCGCGCGGCAGCCCCCCAAAGCTGACCCGACGGTGCAAGAGCGACTTGACGCCCTGCTGAGCGCCGCGCGCGCGGAACTGTCCGCCGCCACGAACGACGCGGCGCTGGAGCAGTGGCGCGTCACGCACCTGGGGCGGCGCAGCGAAGTGACCGGCTTGCTGCGCTCGGTGGGCAGTCTGCCGCGCGAGGAGCGCCGAGCCGCCGGCCAGGCAACCAATGCCGCGCGGCGCGAACTGGAATCGGCCTTCGAGACTCGCCAGGCGGAGTTGCGGCGCAGCGCCGACGGCGCGCAGGTGGACGTGACCATGCCCGGATATCCGGTGCGCCTGGGCAGCCTGCATCCGCTGACGCGAACGCTGCGCGAGATCCGCCGCGTGCTGGCGCCGCTGGGCTTCCGGGCCGTCAGCGGCCCCGAGGTGGAGTGGGACCGTTACAACTTCGAGCTCCTGAACATTCCGGCGGACCACCCGGCGCGGGACATGTGGGACACGTTTCACATCGACGACAAGGCCCGGCCGGGCGAGCTGCTGCTGCGAACCCACACGTCACCAGTGCAAGCGCGGGTGATGGAACAGATCCAGCCGCCGGTGCGGGTGATCGTGCCGGGCAAGGTCTACCGCTACGAAGACCGCGACGCCTCGCACGAAGCCGAGTTCATGCAGGTGGAGGGCCTGGCCATCGATAAGCACATCACGATGGCCGACCTGCGCGGGACGCTGACCTACTTTGTGCGGGCGATGTTCGGGCCGGACCGCGAGCTGCGGATTCGGGCCAGCTACTTCCCGTTCACGGAGCCCAGCGCCGAGGCCGAGATGTCCTGCCACGCCTGCGACGGCGACGGCTGCCCGGTGTGCGGCGGGACCGGCTGGATCGAGATCCTGGGTTCCGGCATGGTGCATCCGAAGGTGCTGGCCGACGTGGGGTACGACCCGGACGTGTACCAGGGCTTCGCCTTCGGCATGGGCGTGGAGCGGATTGCCATGCTCAAGTACGGCGTGACCGACATCCGGTCCTTCTACCGCAACGACCTGCGGTTCCTGCGGCAGTTGCGCTGAGCCGTGCGCGTCCCCTTCGAGTGGCTGTGCGAACTGACGGGGATCGAGGCGTCGGTTGACGACGTGGCCACCCGCCTGACCAATGCGGGTTTCGAGGTCGGCGCCATTCACCGCGCCGGCGAACACTGGGACCGCATCGTGGTGGGCGAGGTCGTGCGCATCGACCCGCACCCCAACGCCGACCGCCTGAACCTGCCGACCGTGAATACTGGCAGCGAGGAGATCCAGGTTGTCTGCGGCGCCTGGAATTTCAAGGCGGGCGACCGGATCGCTTTCGCGCCCTCGGGCGCCACGCTCTGGGACCCTTATGCCGACGAGCCGGTGCTGAAGGAACTGAAGCCGACCCGCATTCGGGGCGTGGTCTCGCGCGGGATGTTGTGCTCCACCAAGGAACTGGGTATCAGCGCCGACCACGAGGGCATCCTGGTCCTGGATCCCGACGCGCCATTGGGACAGCCGCTGGCCGATGCGCTGGGCGGCGAGGTGCTGGAGTTCGAACTCAAGGCCAATCGCCCGGACGCGCTGTCGGTGCTGGGCATCGCCAGCGAGGCGGCGGCGCTGTACGGAACCAGGGTTCGCTCGCCGATTCCGGACGCTCGTTCGAGCGAGGGTGGATCGGGCCAACCTGTGGAACTCCAGATCGACGATCCGGCGCTCTGCGCGCGGTATTCGGCCGCCCTGGTCCATGACGTGACGGTAGGCGAATCGCCGGCCTGGATGCGGGACCGGTTGGAACAGGCGGGAGTGCGCCCGATCAGCACGATCGTGGACGCCACGAACTACGTGATGCTGGAACTTGGCCAGCCGCTGCACGCGTTTGACTGGGAGACGGTGCGCGGTGGGTTCATTGGGGTTCGCACGCCGCGGCCAGGCGAACGCCTGGTGACCCTGGACGGCCAGGACCGCGAGTTGACGCCCGAGACGCTGTGCATCGTGGACGCCGAGGGCCCGGTGGCCCTGGCCGGCGTGATGGGCGGACTGGATACAGAGGTCACCGACACGACAGCGACCGTGCTGTTGGAGTCGGCCACGTTCGATCCGGTCAGCATCCGCCGCACCGCACATCGCCTGAACCTGCGCAGCGAAGCGTCGCGACGCTTCGAGAAGGGTTTACCGCCGGAACTGACCGTGCTGGCGCTGCGGCGCTGCGTGCAACTGATCGAGGAGATTGGCGCGGGCCAGGGCGAGTTCCTGACGGCCGACGCCTACCCGGCACCTTCGGATCCGACACCGGTGTCGCTGGCGTTCGACCGCATCGCGCGGCTGATGGGCGTGGCCTACGACCGAAGCGAGGTCCGGCAGGCGCTGGGCGCGCTGGAGTTTGGGTTGGAGGAAGACGGCGACGAGCTGTGCGTGACGCCGCCGTTCTGGCGACGCGACGTGACCGCGCCGGCGGACGTGGTGGAAGAAGTGGCGCGCCTGGTCGGTTACGAGCGCATTCCCGACACGCTACCGACCGGCCAGGTGATGGACCTGGCGCCGGGCGAGATCGACGAACGCGACGACGAAGCGCGCGACGTGATGGCGGGCCTGGGGTTCTCCGAATGCGTGACCTACGCGCTGACCAACGAGGCGCGCATGGCGCGGCTGCTGCCGCCGGACCTGCTGGACGCTCCGCCGGAGGCGCCGCTGGGAGACGCCGACGCCTGGGCGGCAGTTCGCGAGACGGCCATGAACGACGCCGGACGGGCCCTGGCTGACCGGCTGCTGCCCCTTGACCGCGAGCCGCTGCGGTTGCGGAATCCGCTCTCGATGGACGAGAACGCGCTGCGCCTTACCGGGCTGGGCACGATGCTGGAAACCCTGCGCGCCAACCGGCGGCACGCCGACCGCGACCTACTGCTCTTCGACTTTCAGCCGTCGTTCCTGGCGCGCGACGGCGACCTGCCGGAGGAGCCGAACTTCCTGACCGCCGTAATCGGCGAACGAGTCAGCGCCGACCGCTGGAACGAGACCGGGACGGTGGAGCTGCCGTTCGTACGTGGCGTGGTGGACGAATTGCTTTCGCGCTCGGGGGTGCCGACCGCCGAGGCTAGTCACGATGGGCTCCAGCATCCGACGTTTGCCGCCGGCGCCGCGGCCGCCGTGACCTACCGGGACCGAATGCTGGCCGCCTATGGGGAGGTGGACGCCGAGGTCGCCGAAGCCTTCGACCTGGACGAACGGACCTGGGCGCTGCTGGTGGACATGCCCACCGTGCGCGCGGCCTCAGCCGGCCCGCCGTCCTTCAGCGCCTGGTCGGAATACCCGTCAGCCCTGCGCGACCTGGCGATCGTGGTGGACGCCACCGTGACGCAGGCCGAGGTGTACGACGCAATTCTGCGCGCCGGCCGCCCGCTGCTGCAGTCAGCCCGCCTGTTTGACGAGTACCGGGGCGAACAGATCCCGCCAGGCAAACGCAGCCTGGCCTACGCCCTCAACTACGCCGCGCCGGACCGGACGCTGACGGACAAGCAAGCGGATAGGGCGCATAACAGGGTGGTACGGGCGTTGCAGCATCGGTTGGGGGCGGAGTTGCGGGGCTAGGCCAAAGACTCGTCGAGCGTTGGGCGACCGCGCGGAGAACTCAGCCCTGCACGCTGGACACCCTGCAGCCGAGCCGCTGCGCAGCAGGAGTCGCGTTGCGGTCTAAGGCTATTCCTCGAAGGTGACGCTGGCGGCGTGGAGTTCGTCGGGGCAGGCGCGGTCGAGGGGGACGGGGGTGGGGAGGTTGTTTTGCTGAATGTAGCCCTTGTCGGCCAGCCAGGCTTCGACTTCCTCGCCGCTGACGTCGGCCAGCATGCGGCCGTCCACGACCACGCAGGGTGAGAGCGGCTGCCCGCTCTTGGCCACCATCTCGTAGTAGTTGGGCGCGCTGTTGATGATGTCCTTGTCCTCGTAGGCCAAGTCGTACTTGTCCATAACGGCGCGGACGCCGGCGCTCCAGCCGCAGACGGGCTTCAGGTAGGCGGTGATGTTGGGCTGCTCGGTTGTCATGGGATTCACTCACGTACAGGCAATATGGGCTGACCGATTCTGGCAGACCGGAGCGGCGACGGGAAGAGTTGCGGGCGCGCACGGCCCCGAGTTGACCATCGAACTGCAAGCGGCCACGCTGCGGGTGCCGCGCTGGAGAGGATGACCGGCATGACGCGACTGAACGTGGGCGACCGATTTCCCGACCTGACGGGGCGGTGGGACGACGGTACCCCGGCCCGCATTCCGGACGACCTGGAGGCCGGGCCGGCGGTGCTGCTGTTCTACCGCGGCCACTGGTGATCGCATTGCCGGCGGCAGTTGGTCGCCTATAGCTACGTGCTGGACGCCTTTACCGCGCTGGGCGTGCATGTGGTGGGTTTGTCGGTCGACTCGGCCGCGGACGCCGCGGCGACGCGCGAGCGTTTGCAGGTGGACGTGCCGTTGGTAGGCGACCTGGCCTACCCGGACTCGGTGGACGCGCTGGGGGCCTACCGGAACGAGGATCGGCAGTCACACCAGGCCAGCGCGTTCGTGCTGGACGCGAACCGCGTGGTTGAACACGCGGTGTACAGCGCCACCAACGTCGGGCGGCTGATGCCCGAAGAGGTGCTGCGGATCCTCAGCTAGCCGGGATCAGGCCAGGTTGGGGTTGACGGAGGACCATTTGTCGACGGGCGGGATGATGCCCATGCCGATGGTCTCGTCGCGCAACGCCTGGAGGTGGGCGTAGGCGGCGTCGAGTTCCGCCAGTTCAGCGTCGTCGCCCTGCGGGAGGGACCAGTTCACGCCGTCCGGCCCCAGTTCCGCCGGCATGGCCATCATTACGTGCGAGTAGGGCTCGCCCGTCAGATAGGCGCCGCAGGGCCACTCAAAGGTCGAGCCGCCGGCGGCGGCGTGGACCATCATGGCCGTCTGGTGGCCGGGCGACTGGAACGACGAACGTCCGCGCAGCTTGATGATGCGTGAGCCGCCATCCAGCACGTCCTGGCGGATGGAGGACCAGCCGTCGGCATCCAGGGGGACGCCGTTGACCGTGGCGCTGCCTGCGATGACGTCATTCAACAGTACGCCGTCGACGCGGGTTTCGCCCTTGAATAGCGCCATCTCCTGGCCGTGGCCGCCGTAGGTGCGGCAGCCGGTGACGCGGGATTGGGATACGCCGAAGTGCTCGGCCAGGCGCGTCTGCAGGCGGGTGCTGTCCAGTCCGGCCAGCGTGCTGACGCGCGCGGCGGGAAGGCCCGAGTGCACCAGGGTGACCAGCCCGGTGATGTCCGCCGGATTGAAGACGATCACGACCAGCTTGGCGTCCGCCGCGTTGGCGGCAATGTCGCGGCCGAGTTGGGCGGCGATTTCGGCGTTGCCGCGCAGCAGGTCTTCGCGGGTCATTCCCTCGCGGCGCGGCGCGCCGCCGGAACTGAGCACGTAGGCCGCGTCGGTCAAGGCTTCAGCGGCGTCGGTGGTCCAGGTGACCTCGGCGTTGGGAAAACCGCAGTGGTGAATCTCGGCCGCCGCGCCTTCCAGGCCCGGCCCAAAGGGGTCGAACATGGCGATGCGATTGGCGGCGCCGGTGGCCAGCAGCGACTGGACGATGTTTGAGCCCACGGCGCCGGCGGCGCCCATGACGGCGACCTTGTCGTTGGTGACGTAATTCATGGCCGCCGGCGTCAGGCCTTCATGCCCGCGAGGGCGTCGCTGGCGGCGGTGGTGAGCATGCGCAGATCGTTGCCGAAGTCGATAAGGGTGAAACCCTGCTCGACCAGTTCGCGGGCCTTGGCCACGTCTGAAATCGGCGTGCCGGCGGGCTTCCCGTTGGCCTGGGCGCCGGCCAGGATCGCGTCGATGGCGGCCACGTGGCCGGCGTCCACAAACGCCTCGGACGTGCTGAGGCCCATCGAGATGGCCAGGTCATTGGGCCCGATGAAGGCCACGTCGATGCCGTCGACGGCCATGATGGCCTCGATGTTGTTGACGCCTTCCATGTCCTCGATCTGCGGGCAGACCAGGAGTTCGTCGTTGATGCGGTCGCGGTCGGCCATGTTGATGGTGGCGCGGCCGGAGCCGGCGGAGCGGTGGCCGATCGGCGGATACCGGCAGGCGTCGGCGATGGCCTCGGCCTCTTCGACGGTGCTGACGTGGGGGACGATCACGCCCATGGCGCCGGCGTCCAGCGTGCGGGCCAGAACGACGCGGTCGTGCGACTCCACGCGGGCCATGGGGATGCCGCCGCGGGACTCGATGGCGCGGAAGGCCTCGGTGGTAGTGCCGATGTCCCACTGGGCGTGCTCAACATCCACGGCCAGCCACTCGTAACCGGCCACGACGAGAGCTTCAGCGGCGATGGGTGACACCAGGTTGAGGAACGAACCGTAGGAGGGCACTCCGGCCTGGATTTTCTGCCGGACGGGGTTGGGGAACTGCACGGGAAATTTCTCCTAGTGAGGCGACGAAAGCTGGATTGATTGTTACGCACGGATGGGGGGCTGTCAGTCGGTCGTGGCGCTGATTCACGCGCCTACACTGGCTGTAGCGAGTGAACCTGGAGATTCATGTATGCGGACCGAGATCGAGTACAACCCGGCCTACACGATGCTGACGCTGGAGTTGTCCAGCGGTGAGTCGATAAAGGCGGAGCCGGGGGCCATGGTGGCCCAGCAGGACGTTGAGATGACCACCGGCATGGGCAGCGGCGGGGTATTCGGCGGCCTGAAGCGCATGATGGGCGGCGAGTCGTTCTTCGTGAACACCTTCACCTGCGAGGGGCCCGGCAACGGCTGGGTGAGCCTCGCCCCGCCCGTGCCTGGGGACATCGTGGGTCATGAATTGGGTGGAGGCGAGAGCCTGATCGTCCAGTCCGGCTCCTTCCTGGCCTCCACGGGCGGCGTGGAGCTGGACACCAGCTTTTCGGGCGGGCGCGGCCTGTTCAGCGGCGAGGGCCTGTTCCTGCTGCGGGCGTACTCCGACAGCGGCGGCGGCACAATCTGGTTCGACTCCTACGGCGCGGTCAAGGAGTTGGAGGTCACACACGGTTCCGAACTGGTGGTGGACACCGGCCACATGGTGGCGTTCACCGAAGGCGTGGACTACAGCATCGGCAAGGTGGGCGGCATCCGCTCGCTGATCGGCGGCGGCGAGGGCCTGGTGATGAAGTTCCGTGGCATGGGCACCGTGTGGGTGCAGAGCCGGAACATTTCCGCACTGGCCAGCTCGCTGATCCCGTTCCTGCCGAAGCCGAGTTCTAGATAGCGCGCAGCCGACTAGGCACGCCGGCTCGTCGCGGCATGCTTCCAGGCCGGCATCGGTTCAGCCGGCGTGCCGGCCAGGGTCATCCGACAATGAGGGGCTTCTGCATACGCCGCACTTGCTCCGACCCGGTTGTGAGCCCTACGAAAACTCCGCGGTTGCGCCTGATCGTCGCGTAGCCCGAGCGTTCGCATCGTCGGCTAGCGCCGCGATTCTGTTTCACTACACCGACCGTCAGCACGCGCTTGCCCATTGACGCGCCCTCATTCCAGCCGTCTGCATCCGTGTGGCTCTCGCGTCCAGACCCCGGGACGACCCGCCCACAGCCAACGATTCCATCACGAATTAGTCACGTCCGGCCTTCTCCGCCATTGGCAAGAGGTTGACCACCACGCCGACGGTCTCCGGCAAAGCCGCAGTCTCCACGCCCCGAATCGCTCTCAACAAGAGCGAGCGCGTCACAACGCGAACGCACACTCAACAAAATCACAAGCACCACCTCCGTCTGTTAGACTCCATCGCTTCCGAACAAACACCCACACCCTACACTACATTTCTCCACAACGATCCTCATCACAATAGATGCCAAGCCCAGCGAATTTACCAGTTCAGATCACCCCAAGGCTAAATTCCCGTGCAATCATCGTGCCAACATCTGAACGTCCTAGCAAGGAGACGTTATGAATCAGTACGTAAAGCGCCTAGTTGTATCCGCGTTACACGGCCGCTTTGACATAGATATCGTATTCGCAGACGACGTAAACGTCATACATGGATCCAACGGAACCGGCAAAACCACCCTCCTGCACATTCTGGCAAACTTAATCAACCTCGACATAGAACGCTTTACGCACCTGCGCTACGACAGTATCCAACTGCAGATAGCTAACGGTGTCAACATCGAACTTCGCGGTCGACCCACTGAGAGCACTAGCCACGTTACCGACGTTGAACTGATAGTCAACGAAACCTCGGTCGGTACATGGCCACGCGAGCCCGACGAACACCAGGAACAACTAGGCCGTCCAGAACGTTGGCGACGCGTACAAGAACTCCAACGTATTAAACAGAACTTGCATGTCCTCATTGACGTCACATATATACCTGCCTTTCGCACCATGATTGAAGCATGGTCCACGCTAAACACTCTGCCGTTAACTCGCCGCAATGTTAGACAACGACACGAAGACACTACGGCTAGACAGCGGCGGCAAGCCGCCTTACGCGAAACGCGCAGATCCCTTTCAAGAAACTTCACTGCAACAGAGCTAGCTCGTGAGTTTTTTGGGGAATTCGTTCCAGAGATCGTTTATCCTTCTCCACGACACATAGAACTTCGAATAGACCATGCAATACAGCGGGCCGTAAATCGACTTGCCAGTGAAGACCGCTCCCTATTATCAAATGCCTTCAACAAGATCTTCAACGCTATCTCTCAAGGTCCAAGCACGACCCACGATAGACAAAGCCCCCCGGCTGTCATCAGGAAGAGTATTAGCGAACAGCTCGATCGACTCCAGTCCACCCAGGCGGAGTACGGATTGGCCGAGAGCCATTCAGCATTTACCGAATTAAAGTCACAAATCGCATCATCACGGCTACTCAAATCCGAACACGACGAAAGTACCCAGCGAATACTGCGAATCTACGAGGAGACGCTCACCCAACGTACTAAGAACGTCGACGACGCCTTCAAGCGCGTTCGACAGTACATTGACTCAGTCAATGCATTTCTTCACGGCAAACAAATGGTGACGGCCACGCCCGACATCGAGTCCACACCGAGCCTTCAGATTAGACACGACGACAATACACTGAGCCCCTTGGAAACACTGTCATCCGGCGAACGACAGATTGCCGGCCTGATCTACTCCGCCTCAAACGTCGCACAAGGAAATATCGTTCTCGTAGACGAACCTGAACTTTCACTCCATATTGATTGGCAGAGACAAGTATTGCGTGCCATGCTGCAACAGCTCCCCTCTAAACAATTAATTGTCTGCACTCACTCTCCTATCATAGGTTCCGACTATATCGATAACATGATTGAACTGGTACCACGACCTACGACTTCCGAAACAATCACGTTACCTGACCCCAGCAGCGATGAGGACGGTTGGCTTGTCTCTGATTACATTGAGGAACCCGAATAGTGTCTAGCCTCAGGATGACCTTTAACGAATATATCGCCTCAATTCAGATGTCGAAGCATCGGCACATATTATTGGAAGGATCCCGAGATAAGTCCTTCTTCAGACGCATGAATGAGGCTGCACGGTCGGTCAGACATTGCACTCCGCCAAATGTGGATATCACGACTGCTGAGGAATTGAAAGCAGAGATTCTGACTACCCAAGATCGCATAGGTAATCGCGATAAAGTAGAGCTAGTGTGCGGCATGGTCGGAAAGCGACCATTCCAGAATAGGTTCCTGGGTTTCGTAGATCGGGAGTTTCGAGAGTTCGTTTTTTCCAACACCATCGCCGACACTCTGAGATCGCACCATTGCGAAGGAAGACTTGTATGGTCGCGAGGCCACTCGATTGAAAACTACATGTTTGACTATGAAGTCTTTCGAGAGCCGCTTTGTGATTTTTCCCCAAACCAGCGGGTGGCCGACATTGCATTAAGTATTCTGAAAGACAATTTCTCCGAGATACTCAATATTGCATGTGCACTTGGGTTAGCGGCTCGTGATCAGTGTCACTTGTCCACTGTTCGCCGCACAATTCACTGGTCGAATCTGGAGCTGACAGAGTCCACATTGCGCTGGGATATTGGACGGTGGACTAATGGATTGGTGCAGCACAGCCATTTAGACACTACGACTAGCAAAACGCTCGCATGTGAATTCGAACGATGGCTTGAGATTGCAAGGACCTCAGACCCCGATAATGTTAGGTGGGCATGCGACGGTCACATCGGCATGGATCTGATCTGGTCGACTTATGCGAGGATCATCTATGATATTCGTAGGTCGGCGGTTAAGGCAGGTGCGAAGGCAGCAAACCAGCGGGAGGCGATACTGAGAGCTAACGGCAATATAAAGTTCAATCATCTAGCAAGGAAGTGGGCTCGATCTACTTCTGCAGATGGCGGTGATTCGCCAATCTTCTGTCTAAGCATGATTGGCTTACGGGCTGCATAGGGACTTTTATCCCTATTACGCTTCATTAAGTCGATATTATCTGGTTCATAGTACGTGACCCTTGTAGGAATCGAGCCTGCTGCGCCACGAACGGCGGTAGCCGAACGCACATGCGGACCGGTTACTGATAGGCGGGCGGCTGCATGCCGAACCTGGTGGCGTAGGTGCCGGTTAGGGCGATCAGTTTCGCGTGCGTTCCGTGCTCAAAGGCCCGGCCGACCTCGATCACGTAGACGTGGTCGGCCGTGCGCACGGTGGGGAAGCGGTGCGAGATGAGCACGGCCATGCGGCCGGCCAAACCAACCAAGCCTCCGCCACCCTCAGGAACCGCAGGGTCACTGCCCCATGCTGACCTACGGTGACTAACGCCGCTGGGCGTCAGCCCGAAAGACAGGCCATGACGGGGTCGTAGTCGGGTAGTTCCGGCACGTCGGGCGCGGTTTCGATGTGGGCGACCTTGCCATCGGCGTCGACCACGATGACCACGCGGTTGGCGATGTTCGACTCCTCGAGAAAAACGCCGTAGGCGCTGGCTGTCGCGCCGAGCGGGTTGAAGTCGCTGAGCAGGGGATAGCTCACGCCGGTTTGCTCGGCCCAGGCCTTTTGCGACCAGCCGTTGTCCGTGGAGATCGCGACCGTCACCGTGTCGGCGAGTCCGGCCAGCTTCTCCTCGATGATGGGGAGCTGGTTGCTGCACGTCGGTGAGAACGCCGCCGGCACGAAGTTGATCACGACCGTCGATCCTCGGTGGTCGCTCAGCTTGAACGGTTCCTCGCCCCTGGGTTTCGACGGAAGCTCGAAGTCGGGGGCCTCGTCACCAACCTTCAACGTCGCTGTTTCAGACATCACACGCCTCCCACAGAAGTTCTAACTGCGATCGTACGGTTAGTCGCCAAGGCTGGCTATTGGTAGGCCGACGCCTGCATGCCGAACCAGGTGGCGTAGGTGCCGTCGAGGGCGATGAGTTCCTCGTGGGTGCCGTGCTCGGAGACCTGGCCGTCCTCGATGACGTAGATGCGGTCGGCCATGCGGACGGTGGAGAAGCGGTGTGAAATCAGCACGGCCATGCGGCCGGCGACGAGTTCCTTGAAGCGCTGGAAAACCTCGTACTCGGAGCGGGCGTCCAGGGACGAGGTGGGTTCGTCCAGGATCAGCAGCTGGGCGTCGCGCATGTAGCCGCGGGCCAGGGCGATTTTCTGCCACTCGCCGCCGGAGAGTTCGGTACCGTCGCCCCACCAGCGGCCCAGGGTGGTGTCGTAGGTGCGGGGCAGGCCTTCGATGGCCTCGGCGGCGCCGCTGCGGTGGGCGGCGGACTCGACCAGCCCGGGGGTGTCTTTCACGGGCAGGTTGCCGTAGCCGATGTTGTCGCCGGCGGTGGCGTGATAGCGCACGAAGTCCTGGAAGATCGCGCCGATCTGGCTGCGCACACTGGCCACGTCGTAGACGCGCATGTCGAGCCCGTCGATCAGCACCCGGCCGGCGGACGGGTCGTAGAGCCGGGTCAGCAGCTTGACGATGGTGGTCTTGCCCGCGCCGTTGGCGCCGACCAGGGCGATGGTTTCACCCACGTTCACTTTCAGGTTGATGCCGCGCAGCACCGGCTCGCGGACCCCCGGATAGGTGAAGCTGACGTCGCGGAGCTCAATCCCGTCCTTGATGGGGCGAGGAACCGCGTGCCGTCCCGGATCAGGGCGAATGTCCGGCTCGAAGGCCAGGAAGTCGAAGAGGTTGGTCAGAAACAGGTTGGCCTCGTACATCGAGTTGACGCTGGCGAAGATCATGCGCAGGCGTTCCTGGGTCTGCACGAGCGCCTGGTGATAGAGCGTCAGGTCGCCCAGGGTCAGGCGACCGGCGATGGTGGCCAGCGCCACGAAGATGTAGAGGCCGGAGGCGGTGCCCGCCGAGAGGATGCCCAGGACGAAGGTGACGCTCTCACGGGAGATGGTGAGCTTGCGGTTCTCGCGGTAGAAGCGGGCGAAGGTGCGGCGGTACTGGTCAAGGAGGTGGCCGCCGAGGTCGAAGAGGCGGACTTCCTTGACCGTCTCGTCCGAGGTCATCACGTAGCCGAGGTACCAGAGCCGGCGGGCGTCCGGAGCACGCCGCCACTGCATGCGGTGACTGAGGCGGGCGAACCACATGTCGGCGCCCAAGTAGGGGATGGACGCGACCGCCACCACCAGCAGAATCCACCAGGCCAGCGAGGCCAGCAGAGCCGCCACCGAGATCAGCTGGATCAGGCTGCCGGCCAGCGAAAAGGCGTTGGTGACCAGGCCGGTCGGGCGCATGTTGGCCTCGCGGCGGGCCCGTTCCAGCATGTCGTAGAAGGTCGAGTCCTCGAAGTAGGCCAGGTCCAGGGTTTCGGCCTTCTCAAGGATCATGATGTTGATGCGGTTCGAGAAGCGGTCGCCCAGCATGGCCCGCAGGGCGCTGCCGCCGTGGTCGAGCGCGGTGGCCACCAGGGCCAGGGCCAGTTGCACGACCACGAGCATGACCACTCGGTTGACCGATTCGCCGGTGCCGCCGACAGCGATGGCCTCGACGACCGCGTCGATGACCAGCTTGGTCAGCCAGATGGTCGCCGCCGGAATGAGGGCGCGAACGGCCGTGATGGCGGCCACCCCGGCGGTGAAGCCGGGACTGGTCTGCCAGACCATGCCCAGCACGCGCGGCGTGTAGGCGAAGGTGGTGCTGAGGGCGCGCAGGTACTCGCGGGGACTAAAGCCCGCCCGACCCGACGGAGGCCCGTGCCGAAAACCCATAAGAAGAAGGGGCCGGGAAACTAACGAGGACTAGAGGCTAGCAACCGGACCGGCTGGACCTTATGTGGGGCTCGTTACCAGTCGCGTCTGCGGATGGTGCGCCGCCCAGGCGAACCAGAACGGAGAGCTGTGAACGAGGGCCGGCAGCTGCGCGCCGGCCAGCGGGCCCGACCGGGCGTGGCCGCTGAGGCTCCACGCACTCTCGGTTTCGCGGTCTCGGAAGGCGCCGTCGGCGAATTCGAGAGTGAGAGCGCGGCCATCGACTTCGCGGCCGTGGGCGGCGGCCATGCCCACATCGCGCGCGTCTGCGATTTGCGGGGTATCCAGCACCGACAGGGCGCCGGGCGACCAGAAGGCCACGACCGGTCGACCGCCGACCTCGACATTGAGTGCGCGCTTGCTGGCCAGATGATCAAAGTCGAACGCCGCCGCCTCGTCGTGAAGATTCAACGCTAGGACGCGCGCTTTCGGCGGCAGCCGGGGATCGGGTACGCCGTCGAAGAACTCCGGTGGGTCCGAACGCCCGTCATAGCCCGGGTATTTGCTGGCGCCGTAGTCCGACGTGTCGTCGCCTTCAGGACGGCTTGCCGGGTCGAGAACCCGGCCCTGGGGGAATTCCTGCCTGAACTCCGCGAAGCTGACCAGCAGCGTCGGAAGCGGACGCAGCCGCATTCCGGTCAGGTCGCCAACAATGGCCTCGCCCGTCAACTGTCGCCACCAGCTTTGCGTCAGCGAGTCCCACAGCAGTCGGCCGCCACGGTGCAGGGCGTCGGCGGCGTGAAAGCGCATGGCCGCGCCCAGCAGGCGGCGCTCGAAAACCGCGGTCACGTTGGTACGGGGGTCGTAGGTCGCAAGCACCGGCTGATCGCCGACCACACTGTTGACGACCTCGTGCCAAACGAGGATTCGGAGCGGGAAGGCACGCGCTTCCGGTCCGCTGGCGAACGCAATCACCGGATCCTGAGGGTCAAGAAAAGCATCGGCATCTTCGAGAGCGTCATACCGCAGCTTGTCGATCGGAAGGGCGCTATAGCGTTCGAGATCGCTGGCGTGCATTTCGCTGAGGGGAACGCTGGTGATTTGGAAGCTCGTGTTCCGACCCTGGGCACGCCATTGGCGCACCAGCTGAAGGTCGGCCGGCGTGGCGGCGACCAGCGTTGGCTCACGAGCCGCAAGTACGTCAGGCGGCACACGCACCCGGCTGGCGGCGCCGGCAATCGACGTGTCGGGAGGTATGACCGCCGTGAAAGGCGGCTGTTCGACCTGAGGCGAGGTGTCGGTCGGTGCGGCGGCTGGCTCGCGCGGTGTTGTTTCCCCGCAGGCGGCGAGGAGGCCGGCCGCCGAGGCCAGAGCCAGCAGCCGCCGGCGGCCGATCCGCTGGGTCAGGAGCTTGCGCCGGCGCTGAATACCCGCGTCGCGGGCCTGAAGGCCGCCCAGGCGAACCAGAAGTGATTGGCGTGCACCAGCGGCGGCAGTTCCTTGCCGGCCAGCGGTCCGCTCAGCGCGCGCCCTGCAATATCCCACGTCGATCCCGTCTCCTGATCCTTGAACGTATTTTCCTGAACGACAAAGTTCAGCTCGCGTCCGTCGACCACCCGTCCATACGCCACACCCGACCCAACCGCGCCGGAGTCGGCAATCGATGTCTTATCCAGCGCCGACACGGTATTAGGCGTCCAGAGCACGACGATCTTCTCACCGCCAACCTCATCGTTGACGACAGGCTGCTCGCTCAGTGCGGTGAACGGGTAAGCCACGGCTTCACCGTTGATCTCCAGCGCCACGACGCGCTCAGTCGCACGCAAGCGAGTGTCCAGGCGGCCCTGGAACAGGAACGGTCGTTCCTCCAGGCGACCCTCGGACTGGAAGGGGCGGTCGTCAACGGTGTCATACCCACCGTACGGATTGCGGCCATAGGGGCGCGAGAAACCCGTGTCGCGGGAAAGGACCTGGCCATCGGGAAAGGCGGCCTTGAACTCGTCGAACGCGATCAGCTGCGATGGCAGGAACGTTAGTGTCACTCCGGCCAGGTGGCCAACCAGGCCCTCGCCCGTCAGCTGCTGCCACCAGGTCTCGGTGACGTCGTCCCACATGATGAGGTCGCTGTTGCGCAAGTTGCCGGAGACGCCGAAGCGCAGGACCGACCCGAAAACCTCGCGGTCGAACACCACCGACGAGTTGCACAGCGGGCAGAACGTGACGGCGACGGGCCGCCCGCCGATGACATCGTTCACGATCTCGTGGAAGGTCAGAATCTGCAGGGGATAGGCGCGCGCCTCGCCGTTGACGCGCAGCGCGATCACCGGCTCGCGTCCGGCGACGAACTGAACGGCTTCCGCGAAGTCGGTGAACTTCGGCTCGTCGATGGGCGGGATGCCGTCGCGGGGTACGCCGCCGGAGAAGATCTCTTCGAAGTTGACCAGCGACGTGTCGAAATCGGTCTTCCAGCCAATGTTGCGCCAGGCGGTGGCGGATAGCTGGTCGCGGTCGCTGAGCGTCACCAGCCGCTCGGCTCGTGCGGTCACGATTTCGGCTGGGAGGGCGATCGGGCTGTCGGACGCGCTTGCGGGCGCCGGCGGCAGGATGCCGATGTCGCCCTGGGCCTGCCGCGCGCGGGCCGCGAAGTCGGCCAGCCGGGTCCCGGCTGGTGGGCCGGTGGCGGGCGACGCGCTGGTCGCCGCCGGAGTCGCAGCTTGCGCCGCTGGCGAAGCTGTTGACGGCGCGGCTGGCGGTGAAGCTGCCGATTCAACCGCCGGTGGCGACGGCGTGTCCTCGCCGCAGGCTGCCAGCACGATAAGCGCAGCGCCGCCCAGCGTGGCCGTGAGCATTCGTCGGCGCGTTGTCCGGATGGACTTCCTCATGCCAATTCAACTGTCGGAGTCATCGGCTTAACAGTACGGCGAGCAATTCAGCACATCGGGAAGTATTCGAACACAGTCGACTCCCGTGCCGGTTTGACGTGGATTCAGAGTCCCTGGGCTGACGCGCTGTGAAAGACGTCGACGCCGGCGCCGAGGCCGCCGTCGGGGTCGCGCAGGATGATGGCGGGGCTGGCGAAGGCGGTGCGGCCAGGGTACGAGGGTAAACGCACGTCCCAGCCGCGCGACCGCAAGTTGGCGATGGTCTTTTTGCCGAAACGCGAATCCACCGTGACCCAGGGGGTGCTGGCATCCAGGCGCGGCGCGGCCACGGCTTCCTGGGCGCCCATGCCGAAGTCGAACACGTGCGCGATGAGCTGGGTAAGGCAGTTGGTGATGCGCCGTCCGCCGGAGGCGCCTACGGCCAGCGTGCGGCCGTCCGGCGCGCGCACGATCGTGGGCGTCATGTTGTTGAGGCCGGTGCGGTTGGGAGCGACCGAGTTGGGACGTCCGGGCACGGGATCGAACCAGAACATGCCGTTATTCCAAACGATGCCGGTCTCGCCCGCCACGACTTCCGAACCCCAGGAGCCGCCGAGGGTGTTGGTCAGCGACACGAGCGTGCCATCGGCGTCGGCGGTGCAGAGGTGCGTGGTGGAGGTCTCGGACTTCTGGCGTTCGAGCGCGCGGGCCGGGTCCTGGTAAGCCCAGGCGTCGCCGACGGAGGGACGGGCGGGCGGTGCCGTTCCGTCGATCTGGGTTGCTCGCGTGGCGGCGTATTCCTTGGAAGCCAGCGCGTCCCAGGGCGCATCGGCCCGTTCGGGGTCGGTCATGAACTCAAAGCGGTCGGCAAAGGCCAGGCGGGAGGACCAGAGGTAGGCGTGCAAGCGCTCGACGTCGTCGTGCGTCATTCCGGCGGACGCAGCTTGTTCGTAAATGTTCAGGGTCTCGATGGTGGTGGGTCCGGCGCATCCCGGGCCCGGCGTCAGAACCTCGGCGCCGCGGTAGGTGGTGGTCAGCGGCGGCGAGACGCTGGCGCGGTAGGCGGCCAGGTCGGCGCGCTCAATCACCCCATCGTTCTCGGCGCAGGCGGCGGCGATGGCCGCCGCGATGTCGCCCCGGTAGAAGGCCTCCACCCCATCCTCCGCCAGGACGTCAAGCGTGCCGGCGAGTTCCGGCTGGGTGATGCGGATGGTTTCCATGTGGTCGGACTGCGGCGGTTCGCCGTTGGGGTAGAAGTTCCGCTGCAGTTCGGGATGGCGGCGGCCGGCGGCCGCGAATGACTCCATGTACATCAAGTCGAACCAGCCGAGTTCAAAGCCATCGCGCGCCAGGGCGACGGCGGGGCCCACCAGGTCGCGCCAGGGCAGGCGCCCGTGGCGCTCGTGCAGCAGGCCCAGGCCGGCCACGGCGCCCGGCACGCCCATGGCCCGGTACCCATGGATGTTGGCGTCGTCCACCACGCCGTCCCAGAGGAAGGCGCTGACATTGGAGCGGCCATCGCGCGGGTAGCGGTCCGGGGTTGCGCCGGAACCGGAGCGCATGGGGAAGGCCACGACTTCAGCCAGCTCGGGCCCTGAAACCACGGCGTAGCCGCCGCCCCCGATGCCGCTGCTCCAGGGTTCCACCACGCCCACCGCCAGGGCGGCCGCCACCGCGGCGTCCACGGCGGATCCGCCGGCGGCCAGCACCTCCACGCCCACGGCACTTGCAGCCTCGTGCTTGGTGGCCGCCATGCCGCGGCGGCCGCGAGCCTCGGACTTCTCGATGGTGAGCCGGGTCTTAAGGTCAGACATCAGTGCACCGCCGCGTCCGCGAAGAGGGCGCTCACCGACTCGCCGGTGTGAATGCGGCGTATGGCCTCCGCCAGCATGGGCGCCACCGAAATCACGTGGATCTTGCCGCTCGGAAGGTCCGGATTCAGCGGCACGCTGTCCGTGACAACCATCTCCTCCAGGGGCGAATCCTCGATCAGTTCGTACGCCTGGTCCACGAACACGGGGTGGACGCAAGCAGCGTAAATGGCGCGTGGCTTGTGGCGCAGAACTTCGCGCAAGCCCTCGCGGATGGACTGGCCGGTCACGACCTCGTCCTCGACGTAGAGCACCGTGCGTCCGCGCACATCGCCGGCCAAACCGCGGATGGTCACATCGGAAGTGATGGGGTCGCGGAACTTGTCCAGCACGGCCAACTGGGTCCGCAGGCGGCGGGCGCATTCGCTGGCCGCCTTGATGCGACCGGTATCGCCCACGACGACCAGATCGTCAATATCAAGTCCGGCGAAGTAGTCCGTGAGCAGCGGCATGCCGGTGAGGTGATCGCTGGGCATGCTGAAGAAACCGCCGATCTGGTCGGCGTGAAGATCCAGCGTGAGCACTCGGTCGGCGCCAGCCGTGGTCAGCAGATCCGCCACCAGCCGGGCCGTGATCGGCACTCGCGGCTGGTCTTTTTTGTCGGAGCGCATGTACGGAAAGTAGGGCAGCACGGCGGTCACGCGCGCCGCCGACGCTCGTCGCATGGCGTCGATGGTGATGAAGAGTTCCATCACCGAGTGGTTGACCGGGCGCCTTGAGGTCTGTACGACGAACACGTCGGCTTCGCGGACGTTCTCCATGACACGGACGAAGGTGTTGTCGTTGCCGTACTCGAATATCTCAATTTCGCCGGGACTGCAGTCCAGTTCACGGCAGATGCCGTCGGTCAGCACGGGGTGTCCGCGGCAGCCGAAGACCATCAGACCTTCATCCGCCATGCCGATTCCCTTTCCGCGCAGCAGCGCCACGGGTCAGCGTATCGGGTCGTAGCAGACGACGACCGGCGTTACGGCGTGGCGGAGGACGTGCGTGGCGGTGCGGCCGAGATCGCAGTCGTGTTCGCCCAGAAATCGGTGCGCGCCGACCACAATCGTATCGGCCTCCTCGGCCAGGCTGGTTTCCACGATGGCGCTGAACGCGGAGCGGGCCTGCTTGATCTCGGTACGTACCGACGCACCGTTGGACGGCAGCAAGCTTCGGGCGTTTTCAAGAACCGACTCGGCCTGACCCAGCATCTCGTCGCTGGAGACGTTCACGGGCAGGCGGTGGCTGACTTCGATGACGTGCAGCAGCAGGACCGACGTGTGGTGGGCGCGCGCCAACAGGGCAGCCGTAGTCACCACAGCCTCGTCCATGTGCTGGCCACTGACGGCGGCGATCACCGGGTGCTGGTTGGACGCCATGCCGTGGGGACTCAGCTACGACGCGGCGGCCGCTTGGGCGCTCCCGCTGCCGTTTGACTGGGCGCTGGCGGGCGGCGCGAGCAGCATCTCGCGAAGCTCCGTGCTGATCTCCTGGGCGATGTCCGCGTTCTCGCGCAGGAAGGCCTTGGCGTTCTCGCGACCCATGCCCAGCCGGGTGCTGTCGTAGCTGTAGTGCGCGCCGCTCTTGGTGAGTACGCCCTGGTCCACGCCCAGCGTCAGCAGGTCGCCTTCCCAGGAAATGCCCTGGCCGAACATCATGTCGAACTCGCAGAAGCGGAAAGGCGGCGCGACCTTGTTCTTGACGACCCGCACGCGGGTGCGCGCACCGATGACCTCGGTCCCCTTCTTGATCTGCCCGATGCGCCGGATATCCAGGCGGACTGACGAGTAGAACTTCAGCGCGCGGCCGCCGGGCGTGGTTTCCGGGTTGCCGAACATCACGCCGATCTTTTCGCGCAACTGGTTGATGAAAATGACGATGGTGCGCGAGCGGCTGATGTTGGCGGTGAGCTTGCGCATGGCCTGGGACATGAGGCGCGCCTGAAGACCCACCTGCGTGTCGCCCATGTCGCCGTCGATCTCGGCGCGCGGCACCAGCGCGGCGACCGAGTCGACCACCACCAGGTCCACGGCATTGCTGCGGACGAAGACGTCGGTGATCTCCAGGGCCTCTTCGCCGGCGTTGGGCTGGGAGACGATCAACTCGCCCACGTCCACGCCCAGGGCTTCGGCGTAGGTGGGGTCCATGGCGTGCTCAACGTCCACGTAGACCGCGGCGCCACCGGCCTTCTGCACCTCGGCCACGACGTGCAGCGCGAGGGTGGTCTTGCCGGACGCTTCCGGGCCGAAGATCTCAACTACGCGACCCCGGGGCAATCCGCCCACGCCCAGGGCCACGTCCAGGGACAACGAACCGGTCGAGACCGTAGGCACCGCGTCGGCCTGCATGGCGCCCATGCGCATGACAGAGCCGGTCCCGAACTTGCGCTCGATCTGTTGAATCGCGGAGTCGATCGCCTTTGCCTGGTCGTTGGCCATGCGCCTGATCCCATCAGCCCTGGCGCCGCGCGGCCGGCGCACGCTCGTGCGGCTCATGGTATCGGAAGGGGTTGATCTGTGCGCGCGCACGACCGAGAGCGCCTCGAACCGAATTCCAGATCCAGAGAACTATTCAGCCGTATTGCCGACAAGTGGGCGAACTCGCGTGCTCAGTTTCGTGGGCGATATCCTGAGCGAGTTTTCTTCGGACCGGCGAAGAGGGTGCCTGCAATGCCGACTGGAGTCTTGCTTGAGCGACGTGTCGACGCGGTCTATCAGGTCGTTGAGTCTCAGGCCGATAGCGCTGACGACGAGGTCAGTTTCGATCTACGGGGCCTCCAATCGATTCGCCCTGGCGCGCTTACCGCCCTCGCGGCCCATGCCGTTGACGTGACGCACAGTGGTCACCGGGTGCGCGTCAAAATGCCAGACAATGCGGATTGCTGCGAGTATCTAGAGACAGTCTCTGGATTCTGCTGGTATCTGGAAAACTTGGACGTTAGGTTTGAAGGTAAGCGTTGCTCAGGGGACTTCACGTATGAGATGAACGACACAATCTTGAGCATGACAACGGTCAGCATTGCCGATGTCGCCAGGGTCACAGAAGAGCTTTATCAAGGCTTCGACCGAACCGGAACCATGCAGTCAAACGTATTGCTAGACGAAATATTCGAGGGCTTTTGGGAACCAGCAGATAACGCGATCGAGCACTCAAAATCCGAGGTCGGAGTCGTTTGCCTCGCACAGACTTGGCGTACACGTAACGGGCGCTTCGCCGAAGTCGCCGTTGCAGATACAGGTGTAGGGATACTGGCGACTTTGAAGCGACGATATCCAGATCTCGGATCGCACGAAGAGGCGATTAGGAAAGCGCTGCAGGAAGGCGTCTCAGGGCTGGACGATCCAGAGAGAGGTCTCGGACTCACAAAGGCGCATGACGTATCTAAAGCAGGCGTGGACCGCCGGCTGATGATAGTATCGGGGAACGGGCGGGTCGTCGCTACACCAGCCGGCACAAGCTTCGCCACACTCTCAAAGTCTTGGTCGGGAACGCTGGTGTCGCTCCTTTTCCCACTGAGCCGGTGATCCAATAGCTCGCATGTCGAGCCGCCGGCCGGAGGATACGAAAGTGATAGAAACCTCCGTTGAGCTTGGTGCGCACGGGCGGGCCTTTGCCACCCGCGGCCGGGCGCGCGAGATCGCTGCTCTGATCCGCCTTGACTATCAGCCCGAGGCACAAGAAGTCGTGCTAGACCTCTCGTCCGTCGCCTTAGCCGGTACGTCGTTCATGAACGAGTTTGCCGGCGAAATGGGCGCGCTCTGGCCCAACGCAACTTTGGTCGTGAAGGGGCCGAAGCTCCTGGTGGACAAGCTCCTATTTCACGGCAACCGCCGCGGCTTGCACATGCGCGCTGCGGCTGATACGCAGCCCTAGGACCAGACACCCCACCCGGCGCGGCTCGCCTGTTGCGCCCGGCCGCGTGCTCGGATAGCGTGCCGGGGGACCGCTGAGGGGAGCCTCTGGCGTATGCAGTCCAGGCAGACACGGGCCGCGGTGCTTTACGGGCCGGGCGATCTGCGGCTGGAGTCGCGCGACGTTCGCGAGCCCGAGGCCGGCGAGGTGGTGTTGCAGGTCGCGGTGTCCGGAATCTGCGGGACCGACCTGCACTACTGGGACGGCTGGCAGTTCGATGCGTGGTTCCCGGAGCGATCGGAGCCGTGGATTCCCGGGCATGAGTTCACCGCCACGGTGCAGGCGGTGGGCCCCGGCGTGCATGATCTGAATCCCGGCGACGGCGTGGCGGTGGAGCCCAACAACTCCTGCGAGGACTGCCCCGAGTGTGATCGCGGGATGCTGAACTTCTGCTCGAACCGGATGCCGATGGCGTGGGGCGCGTGGTCGGACGTAGTCATCGCCAACCGCCACCACGTCACGCCGCTGCCGCCCGGCGCGGACATGCGCACGGCCAGCCTGGCCGAACCGCTGGCTTGCGTGGTGCGTGGCTTCGACCGGGTGACCGTCAATCCCGGCGACACGGTATTCATCGCCGGCGCCGGGCCGATCGGGCTGCTGGCCCTGGAGGTCGCGAAGCACCAGGGGGCGAGGCAGACCATCGTGAGCGAACCCGGCGCGACCCGCCGCAACCTGGCCGCCACGCTGGGCGCGGACGTGGTGCTGGACCCCAGGCGGGATGACCCGGTGGAAGCCGCGCGCAGCCTGACGGGCGGTTATGGCGCGGACCTGGCCGTCGAGGCGGCCGGGGCCGGACCTGCTTTTCAAGCGTGCCTGGACACCGTGCGCAACTCCGGCACCGTGCTGGTCATCAGCGTGGGCAACCCGTCCGAGAAGTTCGAACTGCGGCTCTTCGATTTCTTCGCGCGCGAACGCACGATCGTGGGCAGCAACACGCGGGTGCACACCTTCGAGCGGGCCCTGGATTTGATTCCCGAAATCAACGTCGAGCCGATCATCACGCACACCTTCGACTTGAACGACGCCGTCGAGGCCGTGATGACGGCGAAGTCCGGCGCCGGCGCCAAGGTGGTCTTCGACTTCCGGTCGTAATGCCGGTCAGCGACGGCGATCCTGCGCGGTCGTCGGCTGCCGGCAGCTGAAGACCTGAGAGCCGTGGTCGCCGGCGACCAGCCTCATCTCGCGGAAGTTCGGCGCAAGGAGGTCGCGCGGGCTCTGGGCGCTGGTGAGGACCACGCGCAGCTCACCGTCCGGTGCGAGGCAGCCGCGGGCGGCCTTGATGAGACGGGCAGCGGGGCCGTGGTCGACCCGAGGGCCCACGTGGAACGGCGGGTAGCAGAGAACCACGTCAAACGGCTCCAGGCCGGCCGGTACGCCATCGGACAGGCGCACGTCCGCTTCAAGTCCGTTCGCTGCGAGGGTTCGGCGCGTCGTCTCAACGGCGGCAAAACTCCAGTCAACGGCGGTTAGTTCCCGGTCGGAGCGCGCGGCGGCCGCGGTGAGCACCCCTGAACCGCAGCCGAGGTCGAGCCAGCTGCCGTCGCGGTCCGGCAGGTTTTCGGCAAGCAACGCCGTGGCCGGGTCGACGCGGGTGGGTGAAAAGAGCGTCGGGTGCTGGCAGAGGGTGACGTCGCGTCCGGCAATTCGCTGGATGGACGTCCACGCGAACTGCTGGGGCGGCGGATCGTCGACCCGGCGCTCGAACAGATAGAGGCGGCGGTGTTCGCCAGCGGCGCGCTCGACGATTGGGCCGACGATCGGCGGCAGGCGACGGCGGAGGGACTCGACGCCGCGGGCACGATCGCCCAGCAGAGCCAGCAGTCCGCCCGGCGGCAGGGCCTTTGCAGCAGCCCGAACCACCCACTCGACCCCTGCGCGGCCCAGCCAGTGCGGCGCGCGGACCACGGCGAAGTTGGCCTCTGCCGGCAGCAGGTCGTCCAGCGGCAGCACCGTCCAGGCGCCGGCCCCGGCCTGACAACTCTCGGAAGCACCAAGGTTCAGCGGAACCAGCATGCCGTCGTCCGGCCAGCCCGCGGCGGTCGCGGCGGCGGACAAAGCGGCGTCCCAGGCGGCGACTTCCAGTAGCGGCGCTTCCGGCTGCCGGTCCAGCGCGCGCATGAGCAGGCGCAATTCCTGGTCCAGTTCGCTGGCCGGCTGGTCGGCGCGGGCGGGAACCGCAACCGATCCGCCCGGCAGGCGCAGGCGACGCCAGGTCAAGGCTGTGGCGTGGATCAATGCAATCGAAGGCAACGTGGCATGTGGCGAGAGTAGCCGCCCAGGCATGTCGAGAGGCGGCCGACGAACGCGCAGCTGTGAATTGCGCCTTTCCAGTGCTATGTATTGCTGTCAGGACACGTGCACCTAAGACCGAGGAGTCCAGGTGATTGAATCGAAGCTGGCAGCCGACGGGCGGACAACGTTGCCGAAGGCGGTCCGTGAGGCGCTGGCGGTTCAGCCAGGCGACCGGGTGCGCTACACCATCCTTGACGGCGAAGTGCGTATTCGCGCCGTGCGTCCCCTCCAGCAGCTTTACGGAGTGCTTGAGTACGACGGACCGCCAGTGTCGCTTGGCGACATAGAGCGTGCCATTGGCGAGGCGGCATCAGCAGACTGATCAGAACGCGCGGCGGCTTCGTGGGGGTGCATCTCACGTAGCATGCCCGCGGCGCGTTTGCGCTGATTGCACATGCTTGGGGCCGGGACGAGCGTCGCCGGCCGTGGCGGACGGGCGGATGACTCTGCAATGCAACTGATTGACCAGCGCCTCGCCTACTCGGCGACGGACCTGGTGGGCTTCCTGGAGTGCCGGCACCTGGCGAACCTGGAGCGTGCGGCAACGCTGGTGCCGGATGTCCGGCGTCCGGTCCGCAATGACCCCGTGTTGGACCGCATGGCCCGGCGTGGCCAGGAGTACGAGGCGCGCTACCTGGAAGAGTTGCGCGCCAACGGTCGAGAGATCGCCGAAATCCGGCCGCCCGACACAGTGTCCCCGTCCCGCCAGATCAGGTCGGAACACGCGGCCACACTGCAGGCCATGCGGCGAGGCGCGGAGGTGATCTACCAGGGCGTATTGCTGGACGAGCGGCGGCTGGGGTACGCGGACTTCCTCGAGCGAGTCGACACGCCCAGCGACCTGGGGCCGTGGAGCTACGAGGTGGTGGACACCAAGCTGGCTCGCCAGCCCTCGGCCCCCGCCGTGCTGCAGATATGCATGTATTCGGATCTGCTGGGCGCCATGCAGGGGCGGCTGCCGGCTCGGATGCACCTGGTGCTGGGCGGCGCCCAGCGCGAGACGGTGAGCATGCGGGTGGCGGACTACGCGGCCTACTACCGGCTGGTGGCGCGGGAGTTCGAGGCGTTGCTGGACAGCCCAGACGAGGTTTATCCGGTCCCGACAAAGCCGGAGCCGGTGGGGCACTGCGACTTCTGTAGCTGGACGCTGGAGTGTCGCGCCCAGTGGCGGCGGGACGACGACCTGTCGCTGGTGGCGAACCTGCGCTCGCGCCAGCGCCGCGCGCTGCACGACATCGACATCACTACCCGCCGCGGGCTGGCCAACCCGTCGCCGCCGCTGCCGGAGCGGGTGGAGGGCGTCAGCCCGGAGGCGCTGGAGCGAGTGCAGGCGCAGGCGGCCATCCAGGTGCGCGGCGAGGGCCGGGTGATTTCGGAGCGCATTCCGCCCGAACGCGACCGCGACAAGGCGCTGGTGCCGGATCGAGGACTGTGGGCATTGCCGGAACCCTCACCAGGGGACCTGTTCCTGGACCTGGAGGGGGATCCCTTCTACGGATCGGACGAAGTCGACGGAATCGACTATCTATTCGGCGCGATCGAGCCGGGCCTGCCCGACGCGGCGGGAGAGCCAACGTTCCATGCGTTCTGGTCCATCGAGGACGGCAACGTGACGACGGCGGCCGAGCGGCAGGCGTTCGAGGACTGTATCGACCTGATCATGGACCGCTGGACGGCCTACCCGGGCATGCACGTCTACCACTACGCGCCCTATGAGACCACGGCTATGAAGCGGCTGGCGGGGCGCTACGCCACGCGCGAATCCGAGGTGGACCAGCTGCTGCGCGGGCAGGTGTTCGTGGACCTTTACCGGGTGGTGCGGCAGGGTATTCGGGCCTCCGTCGAGAGCTACTCGATCAAGCGCCTGGAACCGCTGTACGGCTTCAAGCGAGAGATCGACCTGCGCGACGCGGGCGAGAGCATCGTGGAGTTCGAGCACTGGCTGGAGCCCGAGCCAGACACGGATCGGGACGCTCTCTTGGAGCAGATCAAGGCCTATAACCGCGACGACTGCATCTCCACTTGGTACCTGCGCGAGTGGCTGGAGAAGCAACGGGCGGCGCTGGTGGTGGAAGTAGGCGCGGAGGCCCTGCCGCGGCCGACGGTCATTGAACCCGACGAAACCGAGGACTCCGAAGAGCAGCAGGCAGTGCAGGAACTGGTGGATCGGCTAACTGAAGACCTGCCGAAGGACCTGACGGACGGCACAACACTGGAAGACCCGGCCCAACGCGGGCGCTGGCTGCTGGCGCAGCTCGTCGACTGGCACCGCCGCGAGCACAAGGCCGTGTGGTGGCGCTACTTCCACCTGAAGGACGAACTGACCGAGGACGAGCGCGCGGTTGAGACCGATGTGCTCGGGCGGCTCACCTTCCTTGACGCACGGCCGGACCCCAGCCCGCGGGCCCGGTCCACGTTCTACCGGTTTCGATTCGCGGAACAGGACCACAAGCTCTCGGTCGGCGACTCGGTGCGGACGCAGGACGGCAAGGACGCCGGACGGATCGCGCGTCTTGACGACGAAGACTGCGAAGTCGAGTTGCGGCTCAGTTCATCGCGGCCGGCGCCAGAACCCACATCGCTCATCCAGTTCAACTACGTCAACCCGCGGCCGAAGCCCGGCAGCCTCAAGCGCCTGACCCAGGGCGTCGTCGACAACGGAATCGACGCCAACGGGCCGAACCAGGCGGCGCGCGACCTGCTGATGCGCCGACCGCCGCGCCTTGGCCAGGCCGAGGGCGCGCCGCTGACCGCGGAAGGCGCCAACGCCCAGGAGGCCGCGCGCCGGCTGGCGCAGGCGCTGGAGGACAGCTATCTGGCCGTCCAGGGACCGCCCGGCTCAGGCAAGAGCACGGTGGGCGCCGAGATGATCGTGGACCTGGTGGAGGCCGGGAAGCGCGTGGGCGTGACGGCCAACAGCCACAAGGTCATCGGCGAACTCCTGGAGAAAACGGCGCGGGTCGCTGAGGCCAGGGGAAGCGACGTCAGGATCGGCCAGCGCACCAACGACGAGCCCGTCTCCCAGAGCTTCCAGCACCTTGAGAGCACCGACGACGCCTGCGACGGCCTTACCGCTGGATACCTGGACGTCGTTGGCGGCACGACCTGGCTTTGGGCGAGCGAAAAGGCGCACGGCACGGTGGACGTGCTTTGCATTGATGAGGCCGGGCAGATGTCGCTGGCCGATGCCCTGGCCGCGTCGCCGTGCGCCCAGAGCCTGTTGCTGCTGGGCGATCCACAACAGCTGGATCAACCCTTGCAGGGTGTCCACCCGCCGGGCGCGGACCGCTCGGTGTTGGCGCACTTACTGGACGGCGCTCGGGTCATGCCCAGGGAATTCGGCCTGTTCCTGGATGGCACCTGGCGGCTGCATCCGAGCATCTGCAAGTTCACGTCAGAGGTGTTTTACGAGGACAGCCTGCGCTCCCATCCCGGCCGCGAGAACCTGGACCTGGACGGCGCCACCCCGTTTGACGGCACCGGGCTGCGCTTCGTGGCGGTGCCGCACGAGCGGCGGGTCAGCGACTCGGTGGAAGAAGCCGCGGCAATCGCCGAGCAGGTGGGCCGGCTGCTGCGCGCGCACCCGTCATGGACCGACGCCGAGGGCGCGTCTCAGGGGTTGACCGACCAGGACGTGCTCATCATCACGCCCTACAACCGGCAGATCCGCGAGCTCGTGTCGAGGCCAGAACTCAAGGGGCTGCGTATCGGCACGGTCGACAAGTTCCAGGGCCAGGAGGCTCCAATCTCCATCTATTCCATGGCCACCAGTTCCGCCGATGACGCTCCTCGCGGGATGGAGTTCCTGTACAGCCTCAACCGCCTGAACGTGGCCACCAGCCGGGCCAAGTGCCTGGCCGTGGTGGTGGCCAGTCCCGGCCTGCTGGCCGTTCGCTGCCGCACCCCCCGCCAGATGCACCTGGCCAACGCCCTGGCCCGCCTGTGGGAACTGGCCGAGGCCGCAACGACGGACGCCTGACGTTTTCGCATCTGAGCTACTGCCAGTCACGGGATGGTGGCGTGCTCAGGTAGTTGGATGAGACCGGCCTACAGGTCTCGGCCATCACTTGCACCGACCCGTGCTCGTCCTGGAGTTCGCCACTGACCATCATCACCGGGGAATCAAGAACCGCGCGCTGATAGCGGGTGAAGACGTCCGGACGGACGATCACGTTCACCAGCCCGGTTTCATCTTCCAGGGTCAGGAAGGTGTATTCGTGCGCGGTTGGTGGATGCTGCCGGTTGAGGACGATCCCGGCCACGGTGACCATGATTCCCGTGCGGGCCTGTTCGCGTAGGGAGTCCGGCACGCCGCTGTCGCCCAGACCCTGGAACTGCTGGCCGCTGCCTCGCCCGTCATAGCTGTTGCCGGCGCGGCGAGCCCGCTCGCCATAGCGCCCAGCGGTGATCCGGCGGGGTGGGCGCCCTCCATCGGTTCGCTGCTTCCCAACGGTGGAGCGTTCACGCGGCCGGCGCGCGGACGCTGGGATTGAAACCCGGCGGATTTGCGGGCGCGGCTGGCTGGCCGCCAGGGCCGGCAAGTCCGCGGCCCGCAGCACGCCGATCTTGGCCAAAGCCGGCCGTAGGAACTCCAGGCCGCGCCAGCGAGTCGAGAAGCCGGTGGTGGCAAAGTCCATCCGGGCCTGCACCAGCGCGTCGGCCGGGGGCAGCGTGACCGGCTCCTCCAGTTCAGCCGCCAGTCCCGGCAGTTCCCCGCCATGAGCTGCGGGAGCGTAGGCCTGCACCTGCCAGAGTGCCGCGCGCCGCTTCAACCCAAGACCTCGAAAAGCGCCGGCCATGGCCAGCGATTCCAGGGCCTTGCGGGGTAACCGGGTACGGCGGCAAAAGGCCTCCAGCGAGCGATATGGCCCACGGGCGACCTCGCCGTCCAACCGCTCACGATGGTTGTCTCCCATATTTTCCACGTACCGATAGCCCATCCGCACCGCGCCGTCTGGCTCGATCGTGCACTCGAAGCGGCTGCGCTGGATGTCCACGGAGTGCACCTTCACCCCGTGCCGCTGGGCGTCGCCCACCAGCGTGTGCGGGCTGTAGAAGCCCATCGGCTGGCTGTTGAGAATCGCGCAGGTGAACTCGGCGTGGTAATACACCTTCAGCCACGCCGATACGTACACCAGCAGCGCGAAAGCGCAGGAGTGCGCCTCGGGAAACCCGTAGCCCGCGTAGCCTTCGATCTGCGCGTAGATCTGCTCCGCCGTCGCGGCCGGGATGCCGTTGCGGGCCATCCCCTGCATCAGGTCCTCCTGCAGCGCTTGGATGTGCGTGAGGGAGCGCTTGCGGCTCATGGCCCGCCGCAGCGCGTCGGCCTTGGTTGCCGAAAATCCGGCCGCCACCACCGCGATCTGCAGGCACTGCTCCTGGAAGATCGGCAGCCCCAGCGTGCGTTGCAGCACCGACGCCAGCCCCGGCCACACCGGATCGACTGCTTCCTGCCCGAGGCGACGCAATATCCAACGCCGGTGCATCTTGGTCGTCATCGGCCCCGGCCGGATGATCGCCACCTGCACCACCAGGTCGTAGAAACACCGCGGTCGCGTCTGCGGCAACACGTGCATCTGCGCCCGGCTTTCCACCTGGAACAGGCCAATGGTGTCGGCTGCGCAGACCGCGTCGTAGACCTTGGGATCGTCGAAGGTGAAATCCGCTAGCGCCAGGCGCCGACCGTGTCGTTGCTCGATCAGCCGGAAGGCTCGCTGCACCAGCGTCAGCATCCCCAGCCCCAGCAGGTCGATCTTCAGCAAGCCGGCGTCCGCGCAGTCGTCCTTGTCCCACTGCGCCACGCTGCGACCCTCCATCGTCGCCGGCTCGATCGGCACCGAGGCGTCCAGCGGGCGCGACGAAATGATCATGCCCCCGGTATGGATCCCAAGGTGACGGGGAAAATCCACGATCTGCCGGCTGAGCTCCAGCAGGTCGCGCCCCACGCGGCTCGAAACCTCGCGCGGCACCTCACCACCGGCTTGATCCGGATCTGGCATCTCCACGCTCGGATGCCACTGCAAGCGCTGCGCCAGCCGGTCCACCTGGGCCGGCGGCAGCCCCAGCGCCTTCCCCACGTCGTGGATCGCCGAGCGCCCGCGAAAGCAAATCACGTTCGCCACCATCGCCGCCCGCCGCCGGCCGTAGCGCTGGTAGACGTACTGGATCACCCGCTCGCGTTCCTGGTGCTCGATGTCCAAGTCGATGTCGGGCGGCTCATTGCGCTCCGTGGACATGAACCGCTCGAACATCAGTCCGGCCGCGATGGGATCCACCATCGAGATCTCCAGCACATAACAGAGGATCGACCCCGGCGCCGAGCCGCGGGTGTTGACCAGGATGTCGTTGTCGTGGCAGAAGGCCACCAGGTCCCGGACGGTCAGGAAATACCCCGCCAGCCCCTGATCCTCGACGTACCGCAGTTCCTGCCGCACGCGCTGGCGCACCGTGGCGTCCAGCTTGGGGTAGCGCCGTTGCACGCCCTCCCAGACCAGGCGCTCCATGTATCGGTATTCCGACTCGCCCTCGGGCGTGGGAAACGTGGGCAAGCCGTATTCCAGCTTGCGGCTCAGGTCGAACTCGCACATCTCGGCAATCCGCAGGGTGTTGCTGACCGCCTCGGGAACGCCGGCAAAGAGCCGCGCCATCTCCGTGGCGGACTTCAGTACGAACTCGTGATTGGGCCGCAGCCGTCGCCCCGCCGTTTCCAGCGTGACGGTGTGCTTGATGCAGACCAGCACGTCCTGCAGCCGCGCGCGCGCCCGGTCGTGGTAGTGAGCGTTGTTGGTAGCCACGACCGGCAAGCCAGTGGACTGCGCGACATCGAGCAACCCTGCGTTGGCTAGGTACTCCGCCTCTAAGCGATGGTCCTGGAGTTCCAGGAAAAAGCAGCCCTCCTCGAACATCTCGGCATACCTGCCTGCAAGCTCGATAGCCTGCCGGTTGTCGCCACGCAGCGCCGCATCCGGAATCGCCCCCTGCAGGCAGCCCGAAAGCCCCACCAGGCTGCGCGTGTGTCGCGCCAGGGTGTCCAGGTCCAGCTCCGCCGTCCCCTTGGGCCTGTCGTGGTGCGCCGCGGTCGCCAGCCGGCAGATGTTGGCGTAGCCCTCCCGGTCGCGCGCCAGCAGGGTCAGGTGATGCCGGCCGGCGATGCTGGCTTCCATGCCCACGATGGGCCGCAGACCATGCTCCCGCACCGCGTGAGAGAACCGCACCGCGCCGTAGACCCCATCGTGATCGGTGATCGCCAGGGCCGTCAGCCCAAGCTCAGCCGCTCGCGCCGCCATCTCTTCGGGATGCGAGGCGCCGTCCAGGAACGAGAAGTTGCTGTGCGCGTGCAGTTCGGCGTAGGCGGGGCTGGTCAATCCAGGGCTCCTTGGGCAAACCAGCGCCCCTGGGCGCGTTCGCGGTAGAGCACCAGCCCGCGGTCGTCGTCCAGCCGCACGTGCAGATAGTCGCGGTCGACCGGTTCCGCCCACCATCCGGTCTGCATTCGCTGCGGTCCGTAGCGGGCAACGACCTTCCGAGTTTTTCCATCAAGCGTCACCCGGCTTGCGCCGTCGATCCTGCTGATACGGACCGGACGGGGCGGGGTGAAAAGCCGCGTCAGGCCGTGTGCCCCCGCCAGTCCGGCCAGCCACGCCGGGCAGAGCGTTGGCGTGTCGCGCTGGGCGCCCGCTTCCACGTAGGCGTCAACCCGGCGGCTGGCCGTCTCAAGCGTCCAGGCATCGGCGCGCAGCTCCGTGCGAAACACCGCGTCGTCGCCCAACTGCGCCCGCAGCCGGCTGATCGCGTGGTTGGCCCGCGCCGCCCGCTCCGACCGGTTGCCCAGCAGCGACCGCTGCGTGCCGGCCCCCGGAACCAGCTGCTCCACGTTCTGGCAGATACGGACGACGCCGGGCTGGTGGGATGCGATTTCCGGCACGGCGGCCTCGGCCTGCATGTCGCCGGCCCACGCTTCCAGGCGCCAGCGGGCCGCATCTCGCAGGATTGTGGCGTTGCCGGATGGCTCGGGAAGGGCCAGTGAGAACCGCTGGACCGTGCCGTCGGCCCGCTCGATCCGGCTGTTGACCTGCTGCGTCATCAGCCCCCGCCTCGCCAGCCGCGCGGCCAAGCGTTGCGCCAGGGCCTGCAGCGCGAAGGTTAACCGGTCGACGTTGTGTTCTTCCCACTCGAAGTCGATCGCTTCATTGAGAACGATCGGTTGTGACCGGCCCTTGAGGACGTGCGGGTCCTCGCCGTGAGCCAGCCGCCACGCCTGCGCGCCCTCGATCCCCCAACGCGTCCGTACGGCGTTCGACGGCAGATCGGCAAACGCGCCGATCGTGACGACGCCCAGCATGCTCAACTGCCGCAGCGTCCGCTCGTCCAGCGGCAGCCGGTCGACCGGTTGCTCGGCCAGGTACGCCCGGTCCTCTTCCGAAACCACCGCCACGCCCGCATCCCCCGCCCCACGCGCCGCAATCTCCGCCGCCAGCCGTCCCGCTGCCAGGCCGACCTGGGCCGCCTGCCCCGTCGCCGCTTCCACGTCGCGGCGCACTCGCGCGCCCAGCGCCGCGTCGGGACCGTACAGCGGCTCCAGGCCGGCCCCGTCCGCAAACGCCAGCCCCACCCCGGCGTCCTCTACCACGGGTGAAACCCGGTCCAGCACGTCCAGGACCGCCTCGAACGCTTGGGCGTAGCGTGGCGGATCGTCGGGAACGTAAACGCCCTGCGGACAGCGCTGCGCCGCTTCCTTAACCGCCATCCCTGGCCGCAGTCCCGCGGCGTAGGCAGCCTCGGAAACCTCGATTAGCCGCCGCTGGTTAGCTTGCCGCGCGTAGATCGCCAGCGGTCGCGCCGACCATGACGGCTGCGTCTGCGCTTCCACCGTGGTTCGAAAGCGCGGAATCCATAGGCAGAGCGTCTTGCGGTCCACTGAATCTCCTCACAAACGGACAATCGATCACTAGGTGCTGCACCCCCGTGTTGCTGCGCGACTTCAGCACTCGAACCTCCAGCGTCAGCCCTGTCGGCACCCGGGTCAGGCGGCTGCGTTGCCAGCGCCAGCCCCGGCAGGCCACCCCCAGGCGCAGCGAGGCCAGGTACGGCAGCCCGGCAACCCGCGAACTCCCGGCCGCCGTCACCACTACCAGGCCGGCCGCCCCGCGCCCCGCCAAGTCGGCCAGCTGCGACCACCGGTTGGCGCGCGGCCGGGCGGTTTCCAGGTCCAGCAGCACGGCATCGAAGGCGTTGCTACGCAGCAACGTTGCGGCCGCCTGCAGCGCCGCCTCGGCGTCCGGCGGACGCACCACCACCAGCCGCGACAGATCCAGCCCCATCGTCACGCTCGCGGTAGGCGCGAACGTGCCGGGCAGGTCCACGCAGGCCGCCAACCCGCCGCCATCCAGCGCGGCGGCCAGCACCCGCAACCCCAGCGTCAGCGCTCCGCTGCCCGGAGGACCGGTCAGTTCGCTCAGGCGACCCCGGGGAATCCCATCGAACCCGGTGGCGTGATCCAGCGCGCCGATGCCGGTGGAAAATCCAGCCTCCGGCGGACTAACCCCAAACAGCCGCCCGGCAGCATGCAACCCCCAGCGCTGTTCGATTTCATTCACGACCAGCCGCAACGCGGCCGGACTCCCAGTGTCGAGAAGAGCCAGCGGAACACCCTGAGTAGCACGGGACGTCAGGGTACCGTACTAAAACCGAACAAAAAGGGGTTCCATGCAGAACGCTGTTCTAGCGGCCCGGTTTCTCCACGCCCGTGGCAGACTGCCCGTGCCGAAACCCCAAGGTGTACGGGCATGTCCGCCAGCGCCGATCTGAAAGAGCGCATTGCCGCCGTTGTGGAGTCGCATCGCGACGACATCGTCGAGGTCGGCGAAACGATCATGCGCAACCCGGAATTGGGCTTTAAGGAATTCGAAACCGCGGCGCTGGTTCAGCGCAAGTTCGATGAGTTGGAGCTGGACTACCGGGCGGGACTGGCTCGGACGGGGGTGAAGGCCCGCATCGACACGGGCAGACCCGGTCCCACGCTGGCGCTGATCGGCGAATTGGACGCGCTGGTGGTGGGCGGGCACCCGATGGAGAACCCGGAAACCCACGCCGCCCACGCCTGCGGGCATAACGCGCAGATCGCCGGGCTGATAGGCGCGGCGGCCGCGCTCAGCGATCCCACCATCCTGCGAGACCTCTGTGGCTCCATCGTGCTCTTTGCAGTGCCGGCCGAGGAATACGTGGAAGTCGAGTACCGCCACGGGCTGGTGCAGGAAGGCGAACTGGAGTTCCTGGGCGGCAAGCCCGAGTTGATCGCGCGCGGCGAGTTTGACGACGTGGACATGGCCATGATGATCCACACCCACTCGCGGCCCGACGAGAACGGCATGGCCTCCGTCACCGCCTCGAACAACGGCTGCGTGGTCAAGCAGATCCGCTACATCGGCAAAGCCGCGCACGCCGGCGGTGCGCCCCACCTGGGCGTCAACGCCCTTTATGCCGCCCACATCGGCCTGGCGGCCATCAATGCCGTGCGTGAGACCTTCCGCGACGACGACGCGATCCGGGTACATCCCATCATCACCCGCGGCGGCGACCTGGTGAACGTGATTCCGTCCGATGTGACGCTGGAAACCTACGTGCGCGGCAAGACGACGGATGCCATCGACGCGGCGGCTGCCAAGGTGGACCGCGCCCTCAAGGCTGGCGCCATGGCGCTGGGCGCGGAGGTGGAGATCATCACGCTGCCCGGCTACCTGCCGCTGGTCAACGACCAGGACCTGGCCGAGCTGTTCCTGACCAACCAGCGCGTCGTACACGGCGAGCCCCAGGCGCGGCGGCAGGGGCACCGCACCGGGTCGACCGACATGGGCGATGTCTCGCACATCATGCCGGCGTTGCACCCCTCAATGGCCGGCGCCGTGGGCAGCAACCACGCGGTGGACTGGTTGATCGACGACCCGCAGATGGCCTACCTGGAACCGGCCAAGGCCCTGGCCTGGATGGCCGCCGACCTGCTGGGCAACGGCGCGCAGGAGGCGCGACGGGTGCTTGACAACTTCCAGCCGCGCATGACCAAGGACGAGTACCTCGCCTACCAACGGAGCCTCAGCCAGGTCGACCGCTGGTCAGGCACCGAATAGCGGATCAGGGTGATGCCCTCTATTCCGCCGAACTGTCAGCGCGGCGCGCGACCCGCTGAGGTCGCGATACAGGCCGGCACCCGACCTACTCCGTCAACCTTCGGTCGCCACCCGGCGCCTGACGCGAACACCTCGCCGTACGTACCCCAGAAACCTCCGAGGTTCACGAGCGTCTATGACGCGTAGATTCTCACGAGCTTGGTTGAGAACGACCCGCATGAGCAGCGACGGACATTGCGTGGCGGCGCAGTCCTCCACAGTCCCGGCGCAGTTGCGACTGACGTCAGTTAAACACTTGACAGCCGTCCGGTGAGGCCTGTGACGCCGCCTGACCACCACAATCGACCATTCGGCGCCGGTTCACACGGCACCGGGATCAGCGTCCCCCGTGGGTAGGTCACTCTGGCTGGCAGCCGCGTTGGCGGCTCTATGGCTGTGGGTGAGCCTCGTGCCCCAGGTCACCTACCCGACGGCTTCGAGCGGTGAGCCGGCAGGTGATGTTCTGATTGCCTGGCCCGGGTGGGCTGTGCAGCAAGATATTGGACCACTGAGCGGAACTATAGGCCGATTTGAGATATGGGTTTCGTCAGACCCCGATGGAGACGGACTCACTCTGCTGGCCTCACTAGTCGATGCGTCCACGAAGGAAGTATTGCGGGAGACGAGAATCCTTACGACGCCGTCCTACACACCGGTAGCGCGAACCCTAACTTTTCCCAGCTATGACGTGCCTGACGGTCAACGACTGCTCTTACAGCTTGAAGTGGCGGCGTGGGATGGGCGCCATGTCATCTACGGGCTGACCCACGCTCAATCTCAATACGCAAACTTGGCGCTGAACGGTGTTCCTGACGCCGGCAGCGGGCCGTTGGCCTTTGCGCATTACGTCACCAGCAGCGGCCTTCGTGCGGCAACTCGTGACCACACGGACGCCCGCGTCAAACTGGCTCTCGCGCTATCCCTGACCTTCGTGGCGGCGCTCACACATCCCCTCGTCAGGGCGAGGCGCGGCCTTCAGCGTGCCGCCACCGCATGGAAACGCATCGCGCGGCAAGCAACGATCTGGAAGCGTCGGCTCGATAGCCCGACGCACGAAGCTTATCCAGGCCAATTACCGTTAAGCACGCCTCGCATATTGGCCGCGCCTTGGTATCCTTGGCCAGCCGTCCTGATCCCTATTTTACATTTTCTGGCTAGCAATCCACTCCATTTCACGGTACGTGACAGCCTTATTCCAGCCGGAGCCGTCCTAATCGTCGTCACTGTCGGAGTTAGTGGCCTCCGACTGGCCCTTAGAGCTTGGCATCCGGCCGCAGTAACAGCGACGGTTGTCACAGCCATAATCTTCGCTTATGGACACGCTGACCGAGCGTTAGACGGCCGACTTGACGACTACGTATTGCTCCCTACCGCTGCCGTTCTTGCCACCGCTACGGTCGTGCTTGCCGTTCGCCACCAAGGCCGAGCATCTCATTTGACCCCGTTTCTAAACGTGACAGTTGGGATACTACTGTTGTTTCAGATTATCCCACTAATAGGCATGCCCTTCGGCGTCTCCGTGCGAGCACCCGATCTCTATTCGGCTCCACAATCAGACACTAGTGACCAACTTCCCGATATCTTCTATATCATCCTAGATGGATACGGGCGCCAGGACACGCTCGGCCAATTCGACAATTCCAAGTTCCTCAAAGAGCTTGAACACCGAGGGTTTTTCGTAGCAAGAGATGCAACCAGCAACTACAGAAACACGATACAGTCCCTAGCCTCAAGCCTTAATCTCGCCTATCTCCACGACCTCGAGCCTACAGTCCGGAAAACCAAGAGCGATGCCTTAAGTCTGGTGCACAACAACGCGCTCGCAGCCACACTCCAAACCCTCGGATATACGTACGTACATCTCGAGTCCGGAAGCGTGATAAGCAATCACGCACCGACAGCGGACATCTTCGTAACTTTCACACCCGCAGGCGTCGTCATCTCAAGTGCCAAAGAAGAGACCCGGCACTCTTCGTATATCCGGGCCGCGCAGGATGAAGGTATTCGTCAAAGTAGCTTTCTTCGATCCCTCATTGAAAACACTGCTCTGCGTACGTTGACTGGTCATCGATTTCGCCCCGGTGATGACACCCCATACGAATGGTGGGCGCCCGAGCGCACGCTGCAAATGTTCGAGTTTCTTTCCGATTTGACCCATACATCCGGGCCAGCGTTTGTATTTGCCCACATCATTAAGCCTCACGCTCCGGCAACTTTCGATCGCCACGGGAATATGCTTATTAGTCATCGCAAGCAAGACGAGTTTAGCGATACACACGATTCCACGGTGCCAGACGCGTACATTGGACAGCTGCTTTATATTAATTCGCTTACACTAAGGACCGTTGATCGCATTCTGAAAAGCCGCAGTAAGAAGCCCATTATTATCATTGCATCAGATCACTCTCGAGACGAATCAGACAGGCACGCTATTCTAGCCGCATTTCATTTTCCGGATGGTGGAAACACTGTGCTGTATCCATCTATTAGTTCGGTGAACCACTTTCGATCCGTTCTAGACTATTACTTCGGGTTGAATCTTGGTCTATTGGAGGATATCAGGTTCGAACACGACGCCAATCAATTTGACATTCCAAGAGTCCCGACCACGAATAGCGCAACTCGATAGCTCTACGGTGCGGGCTGGTTACCATTCGCCAGTTTCATTCACTCAAGCCATTGAAACAGCCGTCATCGCAATCGTTTCAGGCGAGCGTGATCTTTGGGCCAACGTCTGGTGTCGTACCGAAGGCAGCGCGTCGCCGATACCCATGAAGCAGGTGCTCAGACTGATGGCTGCCGCCTACAATGCCGGCAACGGTTCCCGAGGGTGTTCGTATGCGACGGCTCCTGGCAATTGGACTGCTGCTCATCGCGCTGGCGGCGTGCGGTGAAGCCGAATCCGCCGCCGAGACATCAGAACCTGCGGAGGGTGATGTGAAACAGTATTCGGCTCATCCCGGCACAGTCATCGAGGCCGGCAAGGGCTATTCGGCCGTCATCAAGACCAACCTGGGCGACATGACGTTCGACCTGCTGGCGGACGAATCGCCGATGGCCGTCAACAGCTTCGTGTTCCTGGCCCGCGAGGGCTATTTCGACGGCGTGATCTTCCACCGCATCATCCCCGGCTTCATGGGGCAGAGCGGCGACCCCACCGGAACCGGCAGCGGCGGCCCCGGCTACAAGTACGACATCGAGACGCCCAGCGGTCCATACATCCGCGGATCGCTTGCCATGGCGAACGCGGGACCGGGAACTAACGGTTCGCAGTTCTTCATCGTGTTCGACAACCTGACCGAGCAGGGACGGCTGAGCCCGGACTACTCGCTCTTCGGGCAGATGTCGGGCGGTGAATCCGCGCTGCAGGCGCTGGAGAGCGTGCCGGTGACGGCAAAACCGAGCGGTGAGCGCTCGCAACCGCTCGAAGAGGCTCGAATCTCCACGATCGAGATCATCGAGCGCTAGCCGGTGGCCGTCGGCGCCGCGCCAGCGCTGCGCCTGGCGGTCAATCCCCCGTTCAGCCTGTGGACGGCCGCGCTCCTGCACGGCTGGTACGCGCTGGCGCCCTTTCGCTGGCTGGCGGACTCGGAGACGCTGGAGCGCACCGACCGGCTGCCGTCGGGGGCCGTTTACACCGTGCGCCTGCGGGCCGCTCCTGACCTCGGCGACGGACAGCCTGGCGTTGACATGAAGGCCCTGCCGGCACCTTCAGCAGCGGATGCCGGAGAGTTGACCGCTCGCACCCGGCGCATGCTGCGCCTGGACGAGGACCTGACGGACTTCCACGCCCGCTGCCGCCGCTCGCGCGCGCTTCGGCCGGTGGCCGAGGTCGGCGCGGGCCGGCTTCTGCGGAGTCCGGACCTCTGGGAAGACGTGATGAAAGGCATCTGCACCACCAACGTCACCTGGGAGCGGACCAAGCGCATGGTGGCGGCGCTGACCATGTTGGGGCCCACCGTCGAGGGCGCCAGCGCGCGGGCGTTTCCGACACCGACTGAAGTCCTGGAAGCCGGATCCGAGTTCCTGCTGAAGGACGCGGGCGCCGGCTACCGGGCGAAGTCCATGCTCAAGCTGGCCGAGGGCGTGGCGGACGGCACGATTGACCTGGCCGGCCCTGACCAACCCGACGCCACCTCGGCCGAGCGCCTGGCCGCACTGGAAGCGTTGCCGGGCATTGGCCCGGTGACCGCGGGGTACCTGGCCATGCTGTTGGGCTCGTATGACACGCTCACGCTGGACAGCAGCACGCGCGCCTTTGCGGTCCGGACGTTCGGCCCTGAGGCCGCGGATCCGAAGCGACTGGCGGAACACTACACGCGCTTCGGCCACTGGCGGGCGCTGGCTTTCTGGTGCCAGCGCTGGGTCGGCGGGGCCCAGGTGCAGGCCCAATTGGCAACGGAACTGGCATGACGGACCCCGAAACTCCAGCCGTCGCCTCGCCTGAGGACAGCAGCGAGCCATCGCCGAACCTGCGGCGACTGCTGACCTTTGGCCTGGGCGCCGTCGTGGCGGCACTGGACCAAGTCGTGAAGGCCGTCGTCGATAGCGTCCTTTCGCCCTGGGGCGCCACCGTGGGACCGCTCTTCGACTTCCGGCGCGTCTACAACCCGGGCGTCAACTTTGGGTTGCTGTCCGACTACCCGCAGGTGGTCATCGTCGCAACCCTGGTAATCGGCGTCGGCTTCGCGGCCTACGTCCTCCACCGCCCGCCCCAGCGCTGGGCGACCATCGGCGGATTCGCGTTGCTGCTAGGCGGCGGCTTCGGCAATCTGATCGACCGCTTCCGGCTGGGCGCGGTATTTGACTACCTGAACATCTCGCCGTTCGTGGGCTACCTGAACCTGGCGGACCTGGCGATTGGGGCCGGCGTGATCCTGCTGCTACTGGACGCCATGCTCCGCCGCGAGGCCACCTAGCGACGGTCTGCTGAGACTGAACGGCGCAGCGTCAGTCGTCGCCTTTCTCGTCAAGGCGGCGGAGACGGCGATTCGACTCTCTCGATTCAAGCAGTCCACGGTTGACGATCGCGGAGCCGTGCTCGTCCCCGGTGAGTCCGAAGCCCTTCGCCTCCAGTAGCTTCGCCACCCCCTCGTTGTGCTCCCAGAATTCGTTCTCCAGGCGCGCATCCTCGTCGGGGTCTTCCGACGACCTACGCATCTCCCAAAGGCTCTCCAGCCCTTCCACCCGACCGTCCTCATAGATCCGCACGTGGCTGTCGTTGGTCATGCGGTGCGAGGAGTAGTAGTCCAGGTATTCGCCGCTGTCGTCGGAGCCGAACAGGTACCAGATCGTCCAGCCAGCCTCCACGATCTTGCCGCGCCGCCTGTTCTCGACGGCATCGCGCGGGAGTTCAATGCGCCAGACCTGAAACGACTGGCTGAAGTTCTTTTCGATACGACGCATGCTCGGCACCAAAACGCATGAATGTTCGTCAATATCCCTGGCGGCATCAGCCGCACCACAGGAGGATTGCCGAACAGCCCGCCCGGTACCCCCGGCGCGATTCGAACGCGCGCACCCGGCTCCGGAGGCCGACGCTCTATCCACTGAGCTACGGGGGCTGACGTAGACGGGCATTCTAATAAGCTGCGGTCCATGGAATCCTGGCGGCTGCTGGTCTCGCCGGCCGACAGCGGGGCACGGAACCTCGCCACCGATCAGGCCGTGGCCGAACACGTGCGCGACGGCGCGTCGCCCCCGACCCTGCGCTTCTACACCTGGCGGCCGGCGGCGCTAAGCCTGGGCTACGGCCAGCCGCTCGCGGTCGTGGATGCCGACCTGGCCCGCCGCAGCGGCATCGACCTCGTCCGTCGCCCCACCGGCGGGCAGGCCATTCTGCACAACGACGAGTTGACGTATGCCGTCATGCTGCCGCGCACGCACGCGCTGGCCGCCGGCGGCGTGCTGCGGTCTTACGAGCGTTTGAGTGCTGGCTTTGAACTCGGATTCGCCGCCCTGGGATTGGGCGCACGCCAGGGCAACTGGCAACCCGACGCGTCCGAGGCTGAAGGTCTGCTCTGCTTCGCCTCTCCCAGCACCCACGAGCTCTCGGCGCAGGGCGTTAAGCTCATGGGCAGCGCGCAAACGCGGCTGGGCGGTGCCTTGTTGCAGCATGGGAGCATTCCGTTCACACACGATCCGCGAATATTCGACCTGCTGCGGCTGCCGCGCCCAGCGTCGCTGCGGGGACTGCGGGATCTCCGGTCGCCGGCCCCAACGGTAGGCGCGCTGATCGAGGTGTTGGCGACGGGGTTTGCCGAGGCGCTGCGCGTCGCCCTGACGCCCGGCGGCCTTAGCGCGGCCGAGCGCGGGCGCCGCGATGAGCTAGCAGAGAATCGCTATGGCTGCGAGGCCTGGCTTGCGCGACGCTGAGCCGCCGCTGACCGAAGTCATGCAGCGCGCCCTATCCGTGCTTTGGGCGCTCGGTCCCAACGTAGCGCTTGATCTTGGATGCGGTCCCGGCCGCGAGACCCTGGCCTTGGCCGCCCTGCCCGACGTACGAGTGGTGGCCATCGACACCGACCGGGAGGCACTGGCCGTCGCGTCGGCGCACCCAGATGTGCTCTACGTTCAAGCGGACGCCACCCGTCTGCCGCTCGCGGATAGAGCCGCGCAGGCCGCCTATAGCTTCGGTCTGTTGCAGGCCCTCGGTCAGACCAGCGACGCGCCGACTCGCGACCTGATGGAAGAGTTGCAACGCGTCATCGATCCATCCGGCGTCGCCGTCATGGGGACGCTGGCCGATTTTCGCGGCATTGAGCGTCCCGACCGCAGCCTGACGGGCGCGGAAGTTTCGAAAGCTCTGCGCGGACGATTCGTGCTCCAGGAACTCATCGGCTTGATGGACCTCGAACACGACGGCCAGCGCTGCCGCTACTGGTACATCGCCGCCACACCGATCGCGAACGGGTAAGCGTTCCGCCCTCAGCCGTAGTTCGAGAAGGGGTGCTCGCCCAGATAGCGCCGTTGTCGCGGGGTGGCCTGGGCCAGGATGTCCGGGTCGAATCGGAAGTCCAGGTACGGCGGAAACTTCTGCACCACCATTCGCCGGCCGTAGTGGACTTGGAGCAGGTAGCGGATGCGCGAACTGGTATTGGCCGTACCGCGATGCCAGACATCCGACCTGAACAGCACCACGTCGCCGGCGTTGCAGAGAATGTTCTGGCCCTCCACGCCTTGCCAGCTGGTCTCGCCATCATGCGGCTTGCGGCCGGCGCGGTGGCTGCTCGGAATGAAGTTGGTCGGGCCCAACTCGTCGTCGAGGTCGTCCAGGTAGTAGTGGGCGGTGGCCGTGAACACCGGGATTTCCACCCGTGGGTCGGCCATCACGTCGCTGGGCAGCTCGATGGGCTGGTAATCCGAGTGAAAGTCCTGGTCCAGCCGGCCGGGACCCGTCACCCAGCCCGTCATGCTGATGCAGTGGCAGTCCTCGCCCATCACCGCATCCGCCACCTCGGCCACCGGCGCGCGGTCCAGGAACTGAAGGAAGTAGGCGGACCGGTTGAAGAGCATGTTGACGACCTGCTGATAGAAGGTCGTTGCCTCGCCGCTGGACGGATCGATGCCACGCCGTGGGCTTTGTTCCCGGCGGTCGTTGGTGCGCGGGTCGGGTTCGAGGCAATCGATCTCGCCCCGTAGCTCGGCAACCTCCGCCGCGCTCAATACGCCCGGCATGTAGGCAAAGCCATCGCGGCACACGGCCTTGGCCAGTTCGTCCACGGTCTCGTAGGCGATCAATTCAAGGCCGGGCATCGCCGCCACCCTCCTGTTCGGGCCGTTGGCCGTGAGTCGCCTGGCAGCCCTTAGTCGTAGTTCGAGAACGGATGCTCGCCCAGGTAGCGCCGTTGACGTGGCGTGGCCTGGGCCAGGATGTCCGGGTCGAAGCGGAAATCCAGGTACGGCGGAAACTTCTGCACCACCATGCGCCGGCCGTAGTGAACCTGCAGGAGGTAGCGAGTCCTGGAGCTGATATTGGCCGTGCCGCGATGCCAGACGTCGGACCGGAACAGCACCACGTCGCCCGCCTTGCAAAGGATGTTCTGCCCTTCCACCCCTTGAAAGCTGGTCTCGCCCGCGCCCGGGGGACGCCCGGCGCGATGGCTGCCGGGGATGAACTGGGTCGGTCCCAGCGCGTCGTCCAGGTCGCTCAGGTAGTAGTGGGCGGTGGCCGTGAACACCGGGATTTCCACGCGCGGATCGTCCATCACCTCAGTGGGGAGTTCAATCGGCTGGTAGTCGGAGTGGAAGCTCTGGTCCACCCGGCCGGGACCGGTGATCCAGCCCGTCATCCCGATGCTGTGGCAGTCGTCGCCCATCACCGCGTCGGCCACCTCGGCCACCGGCGCCCGATCCAGGAACTGCAGGAACCAGGGGTGGCGGTTGAACAGCAGCTTGGTGTGGACTTCGTAGAACATGCCCTCGGAGTCCGAGCCGTCGGCCGCGCGCGGGCGCAGGTGGCGCCGGTCGTTCGCCCGGGGATTCGGCTCGATCTCGTCGATCAGATCGCGCATGTGCGCGACCTCGTCGGCGCTCAGCACGCCGGGCATGAAAGCGAAGCCATCGCGGCGAACCGCTTCGGCCAGCTCCGCGACGGTGTCATAAGTCTTGAGTTCAAGGGCCATCGCCATTGGGTTCCTAGCCTTCCCGCTCGAGCCGATCCACGGCTGCCTTGGTGACGTCCTGCGGGCCGCCGGGTGATCTTACCGAGACAGCCCCGGCGGCGTTGCCCCGGCGGCAGGCCGCCTCCAGGTCGACGCCCGCCAGCCAGGCGCTCAGCAGGCCGCCGGCAAAAGAATCTCCGGCGCCAATGGGGTTGATGGCTTCAACCTCGAAGCCGGAGATGTGCCGGAGTGCCCGGCCCGGTCCCGGGTCCAGCAAGCTGCCGCCCGCGCCCTGCTTGACCACCACCGGGCCGTCGAACTGCTCCCGCAGCCGGTCGCGCCCGTCCGCGTAGCCGCAGCCCAGAGCCGCGGCAAACTCGGCCCTGCTGCCGATCAGCAAATCCATCTCGGTGGCGATGGCGGTAATTTCGTCGAAGTCCAGTGCGCCGGGTCCGCCCTGGCCGATGTCGAGGACCGCTTTCGCGCCAGCTGCGCGCGCGGCGCGACCAAACGCGCAGGCGGCATCCGTCAGGGGCCGCTGGAAACACAGGTTGATCCCGGACAGGTACACGTTGCCCGGATCCCAGGCGGCCAGCAGCGGCTCGGGGTCCAGCGGCGGGCCGGGATACCAGTAGGCCTGCCGCCGGCCGTCCACGCCCAGCGCAATGGTGTGCGTGGCCGTGCTGCCGGCGCGTTTGCCAAGCACCTCGACCCCGTGTTCGGCGAGACCGGTGGCCAGGAAACCGCCGAACGGATCCGAACCGATCACACCGCCCAGCTGGCAGGCGCCTGTCAGCGCCGCGTAAACCATCGCCGTATTCGCGGCCGTGCCGCCAAGTAACAGGCGCGCGGGGTCGTTGTGTGCAATGTCGCTGGTGTCGGTGAATTCAAGGTCCGGCACCGGAAAACGCTGAAGGCCCTGGATGTTGACGTCCACGACCGTACTGCCAACGCACAGCAGGCGGCTCGCCATGCTCACGGCTATCCGTCGCGCTCGATGCGCTCAGGCGTGTAGGACTGATCCACGACCAGCCGCTCAGCGGCGTTGAAGCCAACGCAGTCCGCATACGACGCGGTCCAGCGAGCATGTCCGTCGGCTGCGATCACTCCGACGTAGATATCGATGGCCTCCTCGCCTTCGACGGTAGAAGTTGCTCGAAAGGAGCCCGTGTACCTGCTCATATTCCATCCGGTTCGATCAAGACTGCTACTCGCCAAACTGACCTAATTGAGCGCGACAGCTTCGTCCGTGGACAGCGGCAGTCCCACCGCGCCGGACGTGGCGCCGTCAAAGGCCCAACCGAATACGCCGCGCACGTCCTCCCGATGGTCGTTCCGGCAGGCGGTCTCGGCCTGCGCGCCGAAGGTGCGCTGATAGATACCCACGTTGCCGTGATTGCCGAGGTGGTTCTCCACGATATCGTTGAGATCCACGCAATCGGTCGGCCACGCCAAGTCCTGCGCTCCTGAATCCGCGGATTGCGCCGTTTGATCGAAGGCCCAGCCAAACACCCCGCGTACGTCATCCCGGTGGTCGTTCTGGCAACCCTGCTCGGCCTGGTCGCCAAAAACACGTTGGTAAATGCCGACGTTGCCATCGTTGCCCAGATGCGCCTCAACGACGTCGTTCAGATCGACGCAGGTCGTCGGCCACTGCTCCGGCGCCGGCGTCGCGGTAGGCGTAGACGTCGGCACGGGCGTCGCCGTCGGAGTCGTCGCCGGCGTGGGCGTCGGTGTTGGTGACGTCGCCGAATCTGGATGCAGCGGAGTTGCGTCCAGCGTGGCCAGGGTCAACTCGGCGGCGCCCACCGATTGGCCACGCCGCACCAGCAGCCAGGCAATCACATCCAGGTACTGCCGCTCCGTCAACGACCCCTCGGCGGCCAGCGGCATGGTGGCGCTCGTGTAGTCGTAGAGCTCACGCGTCGAGGCAAAGCGCACTAACGTGCCGGTCCCCAGGAGCGGAGTGGCGAAGCCGTCGTTGCCGGCCGAGCCGTGGCACGTGGCGCAGGACTGCTCGAACACGGTCGCGCCGCGCTCAACCTGCGCGTCAGTCACTGCGAGCACGGCGCCGACCGCCAGTAGTCCAATAGCGAGCGCTGCGGCCAGGGCCAGCCCCACCGACCGCCTCAACGCTGGGCCGCCTGCGTACGCCGGCGCAGCTCGGCGATCAACTGTTCAGGCTCGGCTACGCCCAGCCAGACTCGGTCCACTCGCAGGAAGGGGAAGAGCCACGGCGTACCCATGCGTATGCGGCGTCGTAGGGCAACTTCCACCGCCCGCTCCAGGCGCCCCAGGCTGAACTCGCGCCGTCGGTAGGACGGTGACACGCCGTAGCTGGATCGGGGTCTCTGGATTGGCCCGCCGACCAGATCGATGTCGCCGTAGGGTATCGCGGTATCCACCAGGAACCCGACCCGCAGATGCAGGTCGTCCGGGCGAAGCTCCACAAAGCCGTCACTCGCGGCCCGGTAAATCGCCACGATGAAGGGCACTACCGCAAAAAGGGCGACCGCCGTGGCCAGGTTGACCGAGCGGCCGGGCGAGTCCGCCGGATTGCCCACGGCGCGCATGAGCGCAAAAACACCTAACAGCGCCACGCCCCCCGCCAACAGGTAGAGCGCGTTGCGGTCCACGCCGGTACTCAGCCGCCAGCGGCGGGACCCGGCGTCAAGCGGTGCCGGATCAGGCTCCATTGAGACTCTCGATTCGGTCGATAGCCTGTCGCCCCAGCAACCGTACATCGGCCGTGATGATGTCGTCGTTCAGCGCCTCGCGGTCAAACCAGCGAATCTCGCTGTGCTCCGTTGACGCCAGCCGCTGCGCGCCGCCGACGGGTCGCACGAAGTAGATCAGGTCAATGTGGACGTGGCCCGGCTCGATGTCCTCCAGCAGGATGGTCTCGGGCGACGGCAGCACGTGGACCCCGCGCTGGTCGATCTCGGGGCGCTCGGCCACGATTTCGATCTCGAACCCGGTTTCCTCCCGCGCCTCGCGGTGCAGCGCCTCGACGGGATCTTCACCCGGCTCGATGTGCCCGCCAAAGGGCAGCCACATACGCAGCTTGCGGTGGTTAACCAACAGGACCTTGCCGTCACGGACCAGGAAGCCCGTGCTGGTGAAGTGTTTGTCGACGCCTGCCACCCACTCATTGCCGCGTTCGTGCGGGGATTGTACGGACGGCGGCGGTGGGGCGTGCTCAATTCGGTCGATTGCCTGGGTGCCCAGCAAGCGCACGTTGTCGGGAATGGAGGGGTGGCACAGAGCCTGACGGTCAAACCAGCGCATCTCGCTGTGTTCGCTCGACGCCAATTGCTGCGTCCCGCCAACCGGGCGGACGAAGTAGATCAGGTCGACGAGCGCGTGGCCTGCGCGAATGTCATACAGCAGGATGGACGCCGGCGCCGGCAGCACGTGAATCCCTATCTGATGGACATCAGGCAGCTCGGCCAGAATCTCGATTTCGAAGCCGGACTCCTCGCGGGCTTCCCGATGCAGCGTCTCAACCGGGTCCTCGTCCCGCTCGATGTGTCCGCCAATGGGCAGCCACAGGCGAAAGATTCGATGGTTGACCAGCAGGACCTTGTCGCCACGGACCAGATAACCCGAGCTGGTGAAGCGTTTGTCGACGCCTGCCACCCACTTATTGCCACATTCGTGCGGGGATTGTACGGACGGCGGCAGTCCGTGGTGACCCACCGCCCAGTTGGTGGAGATGGGGGCGAGTTGAACGCCCCGTCCAGAACCGGTCATCCCGATGCGTCTACAGGTTTAGCCGGACTCTTAAAGTCTCGCCGCGGCGTCGCTATCCGGCCGCAACGGCACACGACCAACCCGCGTGTCTTAGTCGGTCTACGCGGGCGCCTTGACCGACGCACCCTAGATTCCTTGCGCCCAGAACGCCCCGCTAGGGACGGGCCGGCTGGACGTCGCGGTGCTTAGGCCGCGAGCGGGAGCGTTTGCTCTTCGCCAGTTACTTGGTTGCCAGGGGGATTTACGAGCTCCCCGGCAGGCTCGACCTGCAGCATCGGAAATCGGGGCTCTGTCAAAACCCGTCATCCCCGAGTCAAAGACCCTAGCGCACGTAACGAGCGATCTGCCGCGCCGCTTCGCGCGCTCGAATCTTCTCCCGATTATCGTACCGTCGCAGCCCGCGCACCAGCCCAATTTCCAGCTTGGCCCAGCCGCGCGCCAGGAACAGCCGCAGCGGAATGGCCGTGCGTCCCTTGGCGTTCACGTGGCTGGCCAGCAGGTCAATCTCGGCGCGATGCAACAGCAGGCGGCGCGGCCGGTCGGGATCGTGGTTGGCCTCCGCCGCCGGCTTGTACCGCGCGATGTGCACGTCGCGCAGGTACGCCTCACCCTCCTCAACGGTTACGAAGCCCTGCGCCAGGCTGACGGACCCGTTGCGAATGCTCTTGATCTCGGACCCGCGTAATTCCATCCCCGCCGTCAGGATGTCCAGCACCTCGTAGTCGCGGCGCGCGCGACGATTGACGGCGACCGTGCGCTGGCCCGACGGGACCGGCTGCCTGTCTGAGCGGCGCTTACGACGCTTTCGTGCCACGGTGTCCTGGTGCGCGCTCTGCGCGTGCCACGGGCCTCAGGGGCCCGGCGCCCGCATTCTGCCCGGCCCAGAGGACCGGGAACACGTTAGACGGCGGCGACCCCGCGCGCGGCCGGCGCCTCCACCATGTCGCTCATCAGCTTGGGCAGCGCCATCGTGTGGCTGCAGGTGCGCCAGCCCTGGAAAAACTCGCAATCGCAGGTCCAGGATCCGTCAGCGTAGGTAATGATGTGACTACTGTTGTCGCCGTCGAACCTGACGCGCAACGACTCAACGTGCACGCGCTCCGGCTCGCTGGCGTATTGATGCGCCTTTTGCACCTTGCTGATCAGGCTGGATTGCACCCTGTGACCTCCCTGGCGGCAAGGCCGCGCTGAAACCAAAAGCGCCCGGCCCCACTGGCCGGGCGCATCACGCCACGCGAACCGACGGCCGCCCCCCTCACAGCGTCGACCCTCGGTTCATACGTCAAGTATAGCCCCGCCGGATTCCGCGGGCCGACCGGCTATGAGCCGTATTGCAACCGGAACGCCAGGCGGTCCGGAAGTCCCGCCGCCCCCATGGCCGCCTGGGTGGCCCCAATGTCATAGGCAACCCGGTGGAAGGTGAAGCGGCCGGTGGCCGGGTCAAAATGCGCGTAGGCCGCGCGCGGATCGCCGTCCCGCGGCTGCCCCACGCTTCCAGGATTGAAGATCAGACGGTCGGCCTCAGGGTCAATGGCGTCCCCGTCATTGGGCACGGACGCGGAAAATGCACCGATCCCACGAACACCTTCGTGCCAGCGAAACGTGATCGGCACATGCGTGTGTCCAACAAGGCACACCTGCGTGCCGAAGTAGCCGAAGTTGATTTCCGCCAGACGTACGTTCGTCAGGTATTCCCAGAGCGGATCGCGCGGGCTGCCGTGGGCCACGTGCACGGAGCCGAAAACCGACGAGACGTCCAGTCCCATCAGGTACTCCCGAGTCTCAGGCTCTAACGCCGCGTCCGTCCATTGGCAGGCGGCACGTGCGTCGGCATTGAAGACCGAGAGATCGGCCTGGCCGGTGGAGCCCCGGTCGTGATTGCCCGCCAACGAACGAAATGGCAGGGATCGCAGCAACTGCACGACCTCGTTGGGATGAGGCCCGTAGCCCACCAGATCCCCCAGCGACCAAATCTCGTCCACCGATCCGGCGTCCGCCAGCACAGCCTCCAGCGCCGGCAGATTGCCGTGAACGTCGGCAATGATCAGCACGGGCACTGGCGGGCCTCCGCTGGGAATGCACCGGCTGGCGCACCGGGGTATCCCATTATGCGGACGTTAGGTGCGGTTGGGCCCGGACATGGGTTGCAGCCCGCGTTCCCGCAGGCGGGCCACGTACTGATCGCCGCGGTCGAACTCGTTGCTGAAGAGTCCAAACGAGGCGCAGGCCGGCGACAGCAGCACCGCGTCACCCGGCCGGGCCAGGTCCAGCGCCTGGTCCACGGCCTCGGCCATGCTGTCGGCGACGTTAACCCGGCACTCCGCAAGCAGCGGCTGCAGCCGGTCGGTTCCGCTGCCGGGCAGCAGCACCACCCCGCGTAACCCGTCGGTTGCACCCAGTCGCTCGGCCAGGGGCGCAAAGTCCAGGCGCTTATCGGACCCGCCCGCAATCAGCACCCACGGCCCGGGGATAGTGGCCAGGGCGGCCAGCGCGGCCTCCGGCGTGGTCGCCGTGGTGTCGTTGTACGCGCGCGCGCCGTCAATAGTCCCCACCAATTCCTGGCGAGCCGCCACGCCGCCGAATCCGCGCACGGCGCGTTCGATCGCTCGCTCGTCCACCCCCGCCTGGCTGGCGGCCGCGGCCGCCAGCGCCAGGTTGGCGCGGTTGTGACGACCCGCCAGCGGCGCCCCGGCCCATCCCGGCGGTGCGTGCTCGAGATCCGGGCGCACCACGGTTCCACCGGCCCGCGCCGCGAACCAGTCCGGCCAACCGCTCCCAGCTGGGATCACGGCCCAATCGCCGGCGCGCTGATTGGCCACCAGCGGCCGCTTGGCCTCGGCGTACGTCTGCATGTCCGGGTAACGGTCCAGGTGGTCGGCCATCAGGTTGGTGACGATGGCGCCGCGAGTGCGCAACCCCGTGCCGGCCAACCCCTCCAGCTGAGCGCTGGAGAGTTCCAGCACCACCGTGGACCCGGGCTCGATCTCGTGCAGTCGCGCCAGGGCCGACACACGCATGTTGCCGGCCAGGACCGACCGTTCGCCGCCAGCGCGGAGCATGGCGTGCAGCGCCGTGGCCGTGGTCGTCTTTCCACGCGTGCCGGTAACGCCGATGACGCCTGCCTGCCGGCACCAGCGAAGAAACAGCGTGAACTCCATCTCGATGTGTGCGCCGGCGTCGCGGGCGGCCTGCAAGTAGGGCGAGCCCGCTGGCACGGCCGGATTGCGCACCACGACTTCGGCCTGCTCGAAGTCGTCAAGCTCGTGCCGACCGAGCACATAGCGCACGCCAGTCCTGCCAAGTGCGGCCAGGCTGGGCGCCAACTGCGCTTCCGAGCGAAGGTCCGTCACCACCAGGTCTGCGCCGTGCGCCCGCATGAAGGCGGCCACCCCCAGGCCGCCGCTCTGCACGCCCAAACCCATGACCACCACGCGTCGACCGTGCAAAGCGCGAGGATCCTGCGCCCAGGTTGGCTCGGAGGAGTGGTTCAGGTCGATGCCGCCTGTTTATCGAGCGTTAATCGCAGCGACAAACGGTTATGACAACTCGCGCCCGGAATATCAAGAAGCTTGCCCTCGCATTCACAAAAGGCCGAACGATCTACGGACGCTTTGTACGCGCTTTGAAGCAACAAAGATTCCCGTCCCCAGCGCCCTGAAATCTACTGGCGGCCCGCCGGATACCGACGCTATCAGATTCAGTGTTGACGAAAGCGTACCGAGACATACACTGGCCTCAGTGCGGGAACGATTCGGACGTTGCTGCATAACGGGTTCAGGGAGGACGGTTTGATCGTGAGGCGTTGCCACCGTCGTCGCGATTAACTGAGACATACGCTCGCCCCTCGGGGCGAGCGTTGTTGTGTCAAGGGACCGAACCGTCTGACTGGCGCTACGCAGAGACCACATGCACGGCGGGGAGGCACGGCATGGCATCGGACTGCTCAACATTCCACTCGGCGCTTTCCTGGTACTCAGGCCGACTTTCAGAGAAACGGCGGTTCCCGCCGGCGGAAGTCAAACGCCACTTGAAGTGGCTGCGCGAGTTTGGCGAGTCGTTCCCCCAGCGCATGGACCCCGCCAACATCGGCCAGCGCGAAGTCGTCCTCTACTTCGCCGAACACTGCGACGACTTTGGCGACCCGGTCGAATGGTATTACCGCTATAAGGCCATCGAGACGTTCTACGAAGACATGTCCTCCGAGTTGGACCTGCCCAACAACCAGATTAAAGGCTTGTACGACGAGTCCGATCTTGACCCCGAGTTGCTCGAGCGGATTCCAGAACGCCCCCGCATGGCGCCGGTGGACTGGTCGCGCGACGACCGCCACATGTACTAGCCCGCCGCGTCGGGCCCGGTACCCGACGTCGGTTTCTTCAGGCCCGCGCTACCATCCTGCGACACCGCGCCGCTCGCGAGTCTGACCTTTGACGGTTTCCGAGTTCCGCGCGCACAAGGGCGCCGGCAGTGCCCTGGTTTGCGTCACCGCCTACGACGCCCCCTTCGCCCGGCTGGCCGAACGTGCCGGTGTGGACGCCCTCCTGGTCGGCGACAGCGTGGGTCGCACGGTGCTCGGGCACGCCAACGAATTGCCGGTCACGGTTGACGACATCGTGCACCACACCGCTGCCGTAACCCGCGCGGTCGCCTCAACGCTGGTGATCGCGGATCTTCCGTACATGTCCTACGCCACGCGCGATATCGCCCTGCGAAATGCCGCCCGGCTGCTACAGGCGGGCGGAGCAACCGCTGTCAAGCTGGAGGGCGGCAAGGAAACCGCGGAAGTGACCGAGGCTCTCACCAGCCGGGGGTTCCCGGTGATGGCCCACGTGGGCCTGACGCCGCAGACGGCCCACGCGTTGGGCGGATATCGCGTCCAGGGCGTCAGGCTCTCGGCCGCCCAGGCCATCGTTGACGGCGCGGGCGCCCAGGCCGATGCTGGCGCCTTCGCCATCGTGCTGGAATTGGTCCCCGCCGGTCTGGCCCGCGCGATCACCGAGCACTTGGACATCCCAACCATTGGAATCGGCGCCGGGCCCTACTGCGACGGTCAGATCCAGGTGGTCTACGACCTGTTTGGATTCGTCGAAACCACCCACCGGCACACGCGCGTCTTCGCCGACGTTGCCGGGGTGGCCGAATCAGCGTTGTCCGACTATGCCCGCGACGTGCGCCAAGGACTGTTCCCCGCGCCCGATCAGAACTTCAAAGGCAATCGCGGTGTCATCGACCGCCTGAAGTTCGACTGATCTAGTCGGAACCCATGCTCGCGCTCGGCTCGTCGATGAAAAAGCCGTGCTTCTTGGCCACGATGTCGCGGTAGTGATCGTTCCAACGGTGGTATGAGGGCGAGTCGCCAACCACCGCTTCGGACGTGATCAGCATGGCCGCGGCGCTGCCGGCATTGCGCAATGCCGAGCGGGTTACCTTGAGCGGATCGATCACGCCGATCGCCACTAGGTCCTCGTACTCGCCAGTGGCGGCATTGAATCCCATGCGCCCCTCAAGCTGCAGGACCTCGTCCACCGCCACCGCCCCGTCGTAGCCGGCGTTATCGGCAATCACTTCAAGCGGCATGCGTAACGCGTCTCGCACGATCCGGCGGCCGATAGCCTCGTCGGGCGATAGCGACGGATCGTCCTTGATCGCCTCGGAGGCGCGGGCCAGGGCCGTGCCGCCACCGGGCACGATGCCCTCCTCCAGGCCGGCGCGAGTCGCCGAGATGGCGTCCTCGATCCGGTGCTGCAACTCGAACCGCTCCACCTTGCTGGCGGCGCCAACCCAAATCTCCGCAAATGACCCGGTGAGGTTATTCGCGCGCTCCTGGTGCTTCTCACGGTCGAAGTGGTTCTTCATCCGCCCGTGTTGCATCCAGATGTATTCCACGCGCTCGCGGATAGCCATCGGATCGCCCTGGCCTTGCACAAAGAACGTCTGATCCTTGGTACAACGCACGCGCTCGGCGTTGCCCAGCACGTCCAGGCCAATCGCCCGCCACGGCTCGCCGGTCTCATGGCCGACGATCGTCCCGCCGGTAAAGACCGCCAGGTCTTCCAGCATCCAGCGCTGTCGCTGCCCGAACACCGGCGCCTTGACGCAGATGATCTCCAGATTGCCAGCCTGCTTGTTGGTCGCCAGCATCGTCACGACTTCGCCAATGATCTGCTTGGCCACGATCACCAGCTTCTTGCGCCCGCTGGCCGCGTATTGCTCCAGAAACGGAAGGAAGTCGCGCAAGTACTCGATCTCGCGGTCCGTGATGAGAATGTCGGGGCTCTCGATCACCGCCTCGGTTTCAGCCGTGTCGGTGGCGAAGTGCGAGGACAGGAATCCCGAGTCGAGGCGCATACCGTCCACGTACGTGACTTCGGTCTTTAGGCTCTTGCCCTCGTCCACCGTAATCGCGCCCTCGATGCCCTGGCGTTCGAACACGTCGGCAATCAGCTCGCCAACGTAGGGGTCATTGGCGGACATGCCGGCAATCCAGGCGACCTCTTGCCGCGACTCCGCCCGCATGGCTTGCTGGTAGAGCGCGGACTCGGCCTCGGCCAACGCCGGGTCCATGCCACGCCGGATAATCATGGGATTGGCGCCGGCCACAACGGCCCGGAAGGCCTCGCTGTACATGGCCTGGGTCAGCACCGCCGCCGTCGTCGTGCCGTCGCCGGCTACCGTGTTGGTCTGGCGACAGGCCTCATAGACGATTTGCGCGCCGGTGTGCAGAAACGTGTTCTCGACTTTGATGTCCCGAGCCACGGTCACGCCGTCGTTGGTAACCGTGGGCGGACCGAGGCTGGGCTTATAGGCAACGTTGCGGCCCTTCGGCCCCATGGTCACCTTGACGGCGTTGGCCACCAGGTCCACGCCCTCGCGCAGGGCCAGCCGGGCTTCGAGGTCGAATACGACAGCGCGATCAAGTACCACGCGAAGCCTCCTCGGTCAGGTTCATGGGTAAGCGGGAAAAGGCGCGGCTCGAAGGACCGCGCGGGTTAACCATTGTCCGCTACGCGCCGCCCGCCGACAAGGACTCCTCGAGCAGGGTTGTGGAGGCGCGATGTTCGGGCCGCGCGTGCGTTGCGGCAGTCTCGCAACGTCGTCGGGTCAGGTGGTGCGCGCGGAGATCGCGGCAACCCGCACCTGGTGAGCCCGCGTTTCAGCTAGGAGCCAGGCTGAACGAGGACGCCGCCTGTCCCGGGGCGCCAACCGTGCCGGCGGCTAGAATCGCAGCAGGACGGAAGCCGGATTTCGACTCCCTCCTCGTGCCTGAAGCAGGGCCTGCCCATGCGCCGGACCAAAGTCATTGCCGCCGTCCTGGTCTTGGCCTGCCTGACCGGCTGGCAGTCCGTCACGTCGGTCGCGGCCGACAGTCCAACCGTGTTGGTCATGGACGTCGAAGGCCCCATCAAGCAGTTGACGGCCGACTACATCACCCGGGGAATGGACACGGCGCGTCGGGACAATGTCGACTTGGTCGTCATTCGCTTGGACACGCCCGGTGGCCTGCTCGAGTCCGTGCGGACAATCGTGCAGAAACTCCTGGATTCCGAAATCCCGGTAGCCGCCTACGTCTCGCCGGCTGGCGCCCACGCCGGATCTGCGGGCACATTCATTACGGCCGCCGCCAACTTCGCGGTCATGGCGCCGGCAGCCAACATCGGCGCAGCCTCGCTGCTGGAAGCCGGGGGCCAAAAGGTCAGGGGATCTGAAGCGCACAGAATCAGCCAGGATCTGCGCGGCTTCATCCGCAGCATCGCCGAGGCGCGTGGCCGCAATGCCGACGCGCTGGAAGACACCGTGTCGAACGCGACCGCATTCTCGGCGCAGGAGGCTCTGCACCTTGGCGTCGTTGACCTGATCGCTCCCGACCTGTCCACGGCACTCGATCAGCTGCACGGGCGCCAGACCGCGACCGCGGCCGGCTCGATCACCGTGACCTCTCGCGACGCTGAGGTGCGTTTGCTGGGTCCGACCATCGTGGAGCACCTCCTCGGGATTCTCACCAAGCCCGAGGTGGTGTTCATTCTGTTCATAACCAGCTGTCTCGCCTTGCTCGTCGAGGTGTTGTTTCCCGGCTTGATCATCCCCAGCCTGGTCGGTGTGCTCGGATTGGCGTTTGCGATCCTGGGCTTCCTGAACCTGCCCGGCAGCTGGCTGGGCGTCGTGCTGATAGTCCTGGCCGCCGTCCTGTTCTACGGCGAGACCACCGCGCCGGGCATCGGTTTCTTTGCTGCTGGTGGCGTTCTGTGCCTGGTCCTTGGCGGGATCTTTCTGTTCGGGGACTTCTTTCGCCCATCGGACCTGCCGGAACCCAGCTTCATGGTGAGCCCGGTCGTGATCGCGGTCATGGCCGGGATCGCGTTGGGGACGTGGGTCCTGTTCGTTCGCCTCGCTCGCGCCGGCGGCGGTGAGACGAGCGGATTTCAGACCGCGGCCGATACGGCCCTGGTAGGGCGCACCGGAGTCACGCTTTCCGACCTGCGACCGTCAGGCCGCGTGCTGATTGGCGACGATGAGTGGGTCGCGACAGCTGATATGGGCGTAGCGATCGACCAGGGCGAACAGGTCCGGGTCAGAGCCGTGTACGGACGGGTGCTTAGAGTCGAGAGAGCCTGAGCCTCCACCCCGGCTGCCCTCGAACGCGGCCCGGCTGACTGCCCGACCGAACCGGACGGCCTACGCGTCGCTCGAAGGAAACTCGTCCATCAGCTGACGCTCCTCGTCGGAAAGCGCGCGGCTATTCAGCAGGTCGGGGCGCCGGTACTGGGTGCGGTGCAGCGCCTGCGCCTGGCGCCACCGTTCGACCCGCGCATGGTGCCCGCTGAGCAGCACCGCGGGCACTCGCCGCCCCCGGAACTCTTCCGGGCGCGTGAATTGCGGGTGCGAGAGCCGCCCATGAGCGTGCGATTCACCGACAAGCGAGGCCGCGTCACCAACCACCCCGGGAACCAGGCGAGCCGCCGCGTCAATAACGACCATGGCGGCAACTTCGCCCCCGCTGAGTACGTAGTCACCCACGCTGACCTCCTCGTCCACCACCAGCGCGCGCACCCGCTCATCAACGCCCTCGTAGCGTCCGCAAATCAGGATCACGTGCGAGCGCCCGGCCAGATCCGCGACACCCGGCTGCGTCAGCGGCCGTCCCTGCGGGGTCAGCAGTACAACCCGGCTGCCGGAGCCACGCAAATCCTCCACCGCCGCCACGATCGGTTCGGCCTTGAGCACCATGCCCGGTCCGCCGCCGTAGGCGTAATCGTCGGTAACTCGATGCGGCGGATCGGCCCAGTCCCGCAGGTTGTGCACCCGCACCTCGATAATCCCGGCTGTCCGCGCCTTGCCCAGCAGGCTGACGTCCAGGAAACCGTCGAACGTCTCCGGAAACGTCGTAATCACATCCACCCGCCAGGCCGGCGTCATCAGCGCAAGCCCTCGATCAGCTCGATGGTCAGCACCCGCCGTTCTGGATCATAGTCTTGAACCACGTCGGGAATCGCCGGCACCAGCACCTCGCCGGCGGCGCCGCGAACCAGGTACACGTCGTTACTCCCCGTGACCATCACTTCGCGCACGGTCCCAATCGCTTCGCCGGTGTTCGCCACCACCCGCACGCCGATGAGCTCCACGCCGTAGTAGCTGCCTTCGGGCAGCGGCGCCGCCTCGGCCAGCGGAATCGAGATCTCGGCGCCGTGCATGTCACGGGCCTCCTCGCGCGTGCGCACGCCCCGCAGCTTGAGACGCGGCTTGATACCGGGATGAAACGCCTCGACCCCGATCGGTTCGCGGTTCGGGCCCACGTACACGCGACGCCCGGCCTCAAGATTGGCCAGCACGTCAGTCTCCAGCCGGACTCGAACGTCGCCGCGAACGCCGAACGCCCCCAGCACGGTCGCGAGGACGATCTCCCGGGGCGTTTCCGTCAGTCGCTCTCCTGAATGTCCAGCGCCAGTCGACGGTCGCCGCCAATCGGCGCGGCGTGCATCACCGCGCGAACGGCGCGGGCGACCCGCCCCTGGCGTCCAATCACCCGACCCATGTCCGAGGGATGAACATAGAGCTTATAGATGCTCAGGTGGTTGCGCTGGACCCGGTCCACACGAACCGAGTCGGGCTCCGTCACCAGGTTGCGGGCGATGAACTCGACCAACTCGTCCATTCGACGGCGTTAGGCGCTGGGGCCGGCCGCCGCGACGGGCGGCTGCGGCATGTTCTTTGCGATATTCAGCAGCTTGCGCACCCGCTCCGTCGGCTGCGCGCCCTTCCGGATCCAGTCCTCGGTGGCGTCCACGTCCAGCCGGATGGTCGAAGGGTCGGTCAGCGGGTCGTAGTAGCCCAACTCGGCGATGCGTCGGCCGTCACGCGCCCAGCGCGCCTCGGCCACCACCACCCGATAGCTGGGACGATTCTTGCGCCCGGTGCGGGCCAGTCGAATTTTCAGCATGACGAAGAAACTCCGGTGAACTCGATGGGAGGAGCCGGCCGCGGGCCTGGAGCCCTCAAAGCACGCCGACCCCTGATCATACCCACGCCACCCGCCCCTGTCACCGGGGGTTAGACTTCGCGGCTCGCCTTCCAATCTTGCGCCAATGGCCGTTCGGGTTGGGGTGATCGGAGCCGGGGCCTACGCCCAGCGTGCCCATCTGCCGCCGCTGCGGAAGCATCCAGACGCCGAGATCGCCGCGCTCTGCCGACGCAATCCGGTTCGTCTGGACGAAGCCGCCGACGCCTTTGACGTCCCCGGCCGCTACACCGACTACGCAGACCTCTTGGCGGACGACTCGCTGGACGCGGTCACGATTTCGCTGCCGCACAACCTGCATTACGAAGCCGCCCGGGCGGCCCTGGATTGCGGCAAGCATGTGCTGGTGGACAAACCGCTCACGCTGCGGTCGGGCCATGCGCGTGAACTGATGACGCTCGCCGAACGACGCGGCTTGACGCTGATGGTCGCGTTCAACCGCCACTACGAGCCACCCTTCACCAAAGCGCGCGACCTCCTGGCCGAAGGCGCCATCGGCGAGTTGCGGCTGATCCAGGCCTACATGGCGTACGACTGGGATCTGTGGATGCAGCCGTCGGACCGCCGGTTTACCGGCGCCGGCGCCGCCATGCTCAACGGGGTGTCCGACACGCAAGCCACGCTCTTGCACGAGACCAGCTTTCGTAGCGACGCCGCGGCCAACGGCGGCGGCTTCTTCGCGGACGGCGGCGCGCACGTCCTGGAGGCCTGTCTCTGGCTGGCGGACTCGCCCGCGGCCACCGTCTTCGCGCTGATGGACTCGCCCGAGTCCGACCTGTACACCGCGCTCAACATGCAACTCGCGTCGGGCGTGCTGTGCAGCCTGGCCTGCGTGGGCGACACGCCGAACCCGAGAGACTTTGGCCTCCGCCTGTACGGGACACGCGGCGCCATCCACATGCGCTGGGACCACCTGACCCTGGAGCGCGAACTGCGCGATACGGAGACTTTCGACAACACGTCAATGCCCTTCACGGGCAGCGCCCCGGCCAATTTCATCGACGTAATCCTGGGTCGCGACGCGCCGCGGGCCACGGCCCGGGACGGCCTGCGCCAGGTTGCCGCAATGGAGGCGGCCTACCGATCGGCGCGCAGTGGCGTGCCGGAACGCACCTAGTTCTGGTTCTGGCTCTGCTCCGTCGTTGACGATTCCTCCGCCGGCGGCTGCTCGTCAGTCGGCGGTGAGTCTTCCCCCTGCGCCTCGGCCTCCGCCGCTGCCTGCGCCTCCGCGTAACCCGGCACCAGGTTCGGATCGAAATTGCCGTCCTCGCCCAGTCCAACTTCCCATCGTTCCGCCCAGGGCAGGAACACCGAGGGAAATCGATCCTTGGACATCACGCGGCCGCCCAACTTGACCTGCCGCGTGATCACCGTCCGCAGCCCGGGAATCGCGCTGTCGGTCTTCTCAATCTCACCGGGCGACAGTTCCGTGCTGGGCTCCACGCGCAGCGGCGGCGGCGCAATCTCCTCGCCCCTCCACGCGTCCAGCGTTACTTCACGGTCCACCGACGGTCCCATCAGCCGAAACGCCAGGGTTTGCCGGTGGCGGTCCAGGATGCGCCGGATCAGGATGTGGTTCGGCGTGTCGTTGGTGAATGCCAGGTCCTGGGCCGGCTGCCAGATCGCCGCGTCAAAGCCGGGCGGATTGCCGGGCCCCAGCTCGTAGTAGCCGACGCGGTAGGCGTGCTGCCAACGCTCGCTGATGGGCAGCCCCGCCCAGAACGCCGCCCGAAACAGCGTCGTCGACACCTGGCAAATGCCGCCGCCGATGCCCGGCTCGGTACGCGTGGGCGCGATTACCAGGCCCTCCACGAACCCGTTGCCCGCCGTGATCGGTCCCACGGTGGCATTGAACGAAAACGTCTCACCGGGCGGAATCACCGTGCCGTCGATGAGCCGCGACCCGTTATCAATGTTGTGGACGCGGTTGCCGCTGGAACCGCTGAACCGCGACAGGCCTTCGGCTATCAGGTTGTCGAACTGCAGTTCGGTCGCGCCAAACCGCGTGATCGATGGCTGGATGGTCACCAGCGGCACATTCACCCGTCGCTGACCGCCGTCGAAGGCTGTCTGAACTCGCGCCCAGAGGCTCTCGGCGTCGATCGTGCGTCCCGGCGTGCCCTGAACCAACGGGACTACCTCGCCGTCGCTCTCCACCCTGATCTTCGGCTCTACAGCCGCCACCCGCAGCGTGTCGGCAATCTCGCGCGCAACCCGCTCGAACGCCCGATAGCTCACGTCCACGCTGATGTCGGGAGCCTCGCGCGGCCCGACCACTCGCATATCTTGGGCCAGGTCCTCTCGAGTGATCGACCATCGATGGCCCGGCGCGACCAGTTCGATATGTCCGTCCATCAACTCACGGGCGCGTTCGGCCGCCGGCGCCACGTCGGCTGTTTGGACCTGAGGCGCCAACGAGCGCGCCTGCAAGTCAATGATCAACCGCTGCGGCGTGTCAAACCGCCGGCTCATCACGGCTAGCACGTCCGCGGGCGCCAGTTCGCGACCCTCGCTCGACGGATATACACGAGCGAGGCGCTGACCGCCCTGGTTCTCGATCCGCAAGTCGGCGTCCTTCGGCGCCTGCGCAATCTCCTCGGAAATGCGCTCGACATAGGTCAGGAAGGCGTGCGGGTCGAAACTGAAGGTCGTTCGCCAGTCGCGTGGTGCTTCCAGCGTTTGCTGTTGCTGTCGGAGCCGTGTCTCCCAGCTGCCCAGCCGTCCCCAGGCGTAAGCCTGCGCCAGCGGCGTGGCGTAATCGACCTGGATGCCGACTTCTCCGCCCGTCGGATTCCACGTCCGTCCATCCAGTCGAAAGACGACCGGATACTCACGAAAGCCATCCCAACGGGCCGCCAGGCGGTCATGCACCTCGGCCCGCGTCAGGCCGCCAACGTCTTCGCCGTCCAGACGCACACCCGGGTAGAACCGGTCCGAGTAGCGCGCCTCGCCAATCGTCACAAACGCGGTGACGCCGGCGGCGGCCGCCGCAACGCTGCCAAGCACGCCGGACCCTGCAATCAGCAGAATGCTGCGTCGGTTGATGTGCATCGAATCCTGCTCGCCCGCGCGGCCAACACGCGTGGCCGCGCCCTTTCCAACTATAAGTGTCGTCACGCAAAATACGCGGGATTCGGCGCCTGCCGGATAGCGGTCAGCGCGGGCGCCTGTGCTATCGTCGGCGCTGCCGACCAGTTGGTTGGCACCCCACCTTGCAACCCGTTATTTGCGGCGCGTGGCGCCGCTCGTTCTCCGGCATACCACCCATGGCGACCCTGATCGAGGAACTCGAAAAGACCTATCTCAAGCCCGACGTGCCCGACTTCAACGTCGGCGACACCGTGCGCGTGAACGTGAAAGTGCGCGAGGGCGAGCGCGAGCGCGTGCAAGTGTTCGAAGGCACCGTCATCCGTCGCCGCGCCGGCGGTGTCAACGAGAACTTCACGGTCCGTCGCCTGTCCGGTGGCATCGGGGTCGAGCGGACGTTCCTCCTGCACTCACCGATCGTCGACGACATCCAGGTGGTTCGCTACGGCAAGGTTCGGCGCGCCAAGCTCTACTACCTGCGCGACCGGGCCGGTCGCGCGGCGCGCGTCAAGGAGCGGCGCGCCTAGCCGGCGCGAGAGGCCAGCCCCGTCGGCGACCTCCCGCTCAGGCTCCCACCGCCGCGCCGGGAACTCCGGCTGCTGCGGCAGGGACGCCGCCGAATCGCGGGAGTGGACGAAGCCGGCCGTGGCGCCTGGGCGGGGCCGCTGACCGCCGCGGCCGTCATCCTCCCGCCGGTGGCCTATCTGGATCGGCAACTGCTGGCCGGCGTCACCGACTCCAAGCGCCTCTCGCCCCGCGCCCGCGAGCGCCTGGCCCGCCTGATTCACGCCCGCGCCGCCGCGGTCGGGGTCGCGCACGCCTCGCCTCGAGAAATCGATGTGGCCGGCATCGCCGCCGCTGGTCGCCTCACCATGCACCGCGCCCTCGGCCGCCTCGGGCTCGAGCCCGATCACGTCATCGTGGACGCGTTTCCGCTTGACGCCGCCAGCCGCTTTGCCGACCGGCAGACGGCCGTCATCCGGGCCGACGCCACCTGCCTGGCTGTCGCTGCCGCCTCGATCTGCGCCAAGGTCGCCCGCGACCGCCTCATGCGACAGTTGAGCCGCCGCTTTCCTGACTACGCCTTCCATCGAAACAAGGGCTACGGCACCGCCACCCACCGCGCCGCCCTGCGGGCGCTCGGGCCGATTGCCCTGCACCGACAAAGCTTCACCCCCGTTCGAGAGGCTCATGCCGCGAATACCCTGGCCTTGGCGGTTTAGACGCCGCGCGCCGGCCGAGCGCGCTGAACTCGGCCGCTGGGGCGAGGACCTGGCCGCGCGTGAACTCAAAAGGCGCAAGTACAAAATCGTGGGACGCAATGTCCGCGTGGGGCGCGGCGAACTCGATATCGTGGCCACGGACCGAGGCGAAACCGTTTTCGTGGAAGTCAAGACCCGTCGCGACCAGGCCTTTGGCGGAGCCCGCGCCGCCCTCACGCACACCAAGGCTCGCCAACTGGAACGACTCGCCCAGACCTACCTGCGCCAACACGCGGACCGCAACGCCGCGTACCGTGTCGACGTCGTCGCTATTGACGTTGACCCTTCGGGCGACTACACCGTGGACGTAATCCCCAATGCCGTGCAGTTCTGACTCGCTCACCAGGATGCCCCTCGTGCAAAAACGACAGGCTCTCCGGATGACCAATTCGAATCGGGCCGTGTCGATTCAGGGCGGTCGCTCGCTTAGGCGCTGGTTACGGCGCACGGTCCTCCTGGCGGTTCTGGCGCTGTTGGCCGTCGCGACGCTTGCGCCGGCTCACGCCGATTCCGGTGACTATCCGATCGAAGGCGGACGCGTCTTCACCCAGGCCGCCGAGACCGACGTCCCGGACGCCGGCTTCGCCGTTACTGACACCGACGGAATACCCTTCTGGACCGAGTTCCAGCGCCTGGGCGGCGTACAGGCGCTGGGCTACCCCTTGTCGCATCGCTTCGAGTGGGACGGATTCACCGTCCAGGTGTTCCAGAAAGTCGTGCTGCAGTGGCGGCCGGAATCCAACACCTTCATGTTCGTCAACGTCTTCGACCGGCTCAATCTCGAGGGCTACGACGACACCCTGGAAGACCTGCTGGTGCCTCCCTGGGAGTACTTCGAGGAAGCGGGACTCACCTGGGACCAGGTCATCGCCTCGCGCCAGTCCCTGCTGCACGCGAACCCCGCACTGCGCGACGCCTACTTCGCCGTTGACGACCCGCTGCGCTGGTACGGGCTGCCCACCTCACGCGTGGTCACCTACGACCACGTGCATACCATCAGGTTGCAACGCGCCGTGCTGCAGCAGTGGCTGACGGACCTGCCCTGGGCCTCGGCGGGCGAGGTCACCGTCGCCAACGGCGGCGACCTCGCCCGCGGCGCCAACATCTTCCCGCCCGACGTGCTGCAACCCCGGGTTCTTCGCGAGCCCGTCGGACCAACCCAGCAGGCCGCGCCCGCCCCGTTGCCCGACCTGTACGGCCCCGTCACCGCCCTGCGCGCCGCCCTGGGCCTGCCGTCGCTGATCGTCAGCCCTGAACTGATGCAGGCCGCCCAGGGTCACGCCGACTACTACATCGCCCACCTGGACGACCCGAATTCGGGCGGCCTGCACACCCAGGTGTTCGGCTATGCCGGCTTCACCGGCCGCACCATCGGCGACCGCGCCCGCGCTGCCGATTATCCGCTGGGCTGGGTGGACGAGGTCTTTGCGTTCTTCGCGCCCTCCGACACCGTGGCCTGGGCCTTGGAGACCGTCTGGCACCGCTACATGTTCATCCATCCGTCCGCCGTGCACGTGGGCTTCGGAACCGCGACCGGCGGCGGCACGACCATCACGGTCTTCAACGTGGGTTTGTCGCCGCAGCACACCGCCGACGCCCCGCTGCCGGCCGTTGTGCCAGTGAACGGCGCCACCGATGTTCCCTTGAGCTGGGCCGGCTGGGAGTCGCCCAATCCCGCCCCGGGCGCGCTCCGCCCGTTCGGCCCGGCAATTTCATTGCAATTCGGGCTGAACGACGAGATTCAGTGGGGCGAGGCCGGGTTGTACGGGCCCGACGGCGCCGCCGTCACCACCGCCCGCACCATCAGCCAGTGGCGGCGCGCCCTGTCGCTGGTCCCGCACGATCCGCTGACGCCGGCCACGACCTTCACCGTCCGCGTCAATGGAACCCGCAACGGCGAAGCCTTCACCGTCGAATCCAGCTTCACCACGCGCCAGACGGAGCCACCATTACGATGATCTCAATTCATCCTCAGTCGGAAAGTCTCACATGCACCTGATCTCCGAACTCGGCCACTGGGTGCTGGACTGGGGCGATTCACCCTGGGGCGGCCTGGCGCTGTTTGTCCTGGCCTTTTGGGAATCCAGCTTTTTCCCAATCCCGCCGGACGGCCTGATGATCGCCCTGGCCGCCGGGAACCTGCCCTTCGCGCTCGGCTTCTCGGCCATCGCCACCGCCGGCTCGTTGCTCGGCGCCATGCTGGGCTACTGGATCGGCCTGCGCGGCGGCCGTCCGCTCCTGGACCGGCTCTTCGCCGAACAACGCATCCTTTACGTCGAACGGCAATACCAGCGCCGCGACGTCTGGGCCGTCACCGTCGCCGCCTTCACCCCGATCCCCTACAAGGTCTTCGCCATCGGCGCCGGCGCCTTTCGACTTAACTTCCGGCGCTTCATGCTCGCCTCGCTCGTGGGACGCGGCGGGCGCTTCTTTCTGGTCGGGATCCTGATCACCATCTTCGGTACGCAGGTCGAAGCCGCCCTCGACGAATACTTCGACGTCCTGGCCATCGCCTTCGTGGTTCTCCTGATCCTCGGCTTTGTCGTCATTCGCTTCGCCATGCGCCCGCGCGCCGAGGCGGCCGACACCTCAAGCGACTAGCCCCGTGCCCGCGCCCAGCCGCTTCGCCGTGGCGGCCGATGTCGTGGTCGTTGCTGAATCACCGGAACCTTCGGTCTTGCTGATCCGCCGCCGCAATCCCCCGCCCGGCTGGGCCATCCCCGGCGGCTTCGTCGAACCCGACGAGGACCTCATCGACGCCGCCCGCCGCGAACTCTCCGAGGAAACCGGCCTCGAACCACCAAAACTCGAGCAGTTGGCAACCTTCGGCCACCCCAACCGCGATCCCCGCGGCCGCACCATCTCCGTCGTCTACGGCGCCCGACTCCACCACGCCGACCTCCCCGCCGCCGGCGACGACGCCGCCGATGCCCGCTGGTTCCCCCTCACCGCCCTCCCCGCCAACCTCGCCTTCGACCACGCCACCATCCTGGCCCAGGTACTACCCCGACTCACGGGCTAAAGTCGGGTAGCCGTCCGAGTTGCCGATTGGCCGCTACGCGCCGTAGCGTGCCTACCGTCATGACAGCCACGACCGAAACACCCGCCTCCGCCCCCGCCGCCCTGCTGGCCGACCTGCGCCGCATCGTCGGCAACTCCTGGGTCCTCTCCGACCCCGACGACCTGCTGCTGTACGAGTACGACGGCTCGGTCGACCGCGCCCTGCCCGACGCCGTCGTGTTCCCCGACACCACGGCTCAGGTCCAGGGCATCGTCCGGGCCGCGCTGAAACACGGCGTGCCGGTGGTGGCTCGCGGCGCCGGCACCGGGCTCAGCGGCGGGGCCATCGCCCGCTGTGGCGGGGTGGTGGTGGCCACCTCGCGCATGAACCGCATCCTTGAAGTCGACACCCGCAACCGCCGCGCCGTCGTGGAACCGGGCGTCGTCAATGCTGACCTCAGCGCCCACACCCACCGCTTCGGCTTTCATTACGCGCCAGACCCATCCAGCCAGTACGCCTGCACCCTGGGCGGCAACATTGCCACCAACGCCGGCGGCCCCCACACCCTGCTTTACGGCGTCACCACCAACCACGTCCTGGGCATCGAGTTCGTCACCATGGATGGCCGCGTCGTCACCACCAGCGCCCTGCCCGACGCCCCCGGCTACGACCTCACCGGCCTCTTTTGCGGCAGCGAGGGCACCTTCGGCATCGTCACCCAGGCCGTCGTCCAACTGGTCCACACCCCCGCCGGCGTGCGAACCCTGCTGGCCTCGTTCGGCTCGGTGGCCGCCTGCAGCGCCGCCGTCTCCGGCATCATTGCCGCCGGCATCATTCCGGCCGCCGTCGAAATGATGGATCAACTGGCACTGGAAGCCGTGTCCGCGTTTATCCCGCGAGCAAATCTCCCTGTGGACGCCGCCGCCGTGCTGCTGCTTGACGTGGACGGCGTGCCCGCCGAACTTGACGACCGCGAAGCCGAGATTCGCGACGTGCTCCTCGCCAACGAAGCCCGCGACATCCGCGTCGCCCAGAACGACGCCGAACGCAACCTCTTCTGGCTGGGCCGCAAGAGCGCCTTTGGCGCCATGGGCCGCCTCTCGCCCGATTACTACGTGCAGGATGGCGTGATCCCCCGCACCACCATCGCCCACGTCTTGGACGAGATTCGCCGCATTAGCCAGTCGTTCGACCTACCCATCGCCAACGTCTTCCACGCCGGCGACGGCAACCTGCATCCCCTGCTGCTCTTCGACAATCGCGTGCCCGGTGAGTTGGACCGGGTGCTCGACGCCGGCACCGCCATCCTGCAGGTCTGCGTGGACGTCGGCGGCATGCTCAGCGGCGAACACGGCATCGGCATGGAGAAACAAGCCGCCATGCCGCTGGTCTACGGCCCTGACGACCTGGACGCCATGCGCCGCGTCCAGCAGGTCTTCGACCCGCACGCCCTCTTCAACCCCAACAAGATCTTCCCCGCCCCCGCCGGCTGCGCCGAAGTCACCAACCTGCGCCGCTCGTCCTCGGAGTCCTCCGACTGACTCAGGCCTGGGTTCCGGCGCGTCGCCTCCTTGGCTCGGCCGAAGGCGTGGGAGTCGCGGTCGCGATCGCATCTGCGGCTGCCGTCCTGTTGCTGGCCGCGTTGTGGACCGTGGACGTTGGTGCCGGCGACGAACTGGACCCGAACTTCGAGCTCGGTCCGCTTGGGCCGGACCGCGTGCTCACCCAGCAGACCACCGTGAGTCACCCCGACATGATCGGCCTGCAGATCGCCGCGCGCGCCGAGGGCACCGTTGCACCGCTGACCGTGCGGGCCGACCTGCTCGCCGAGGACACCCTGATCGCCACCCGCACGTTCCAGGCATTCCCTTCCACCACCCTCCAACTCCGACGCGTGGCCTTCGCCCAACCGGCGCCCGTTGGGCCCGTGGCGGTGCGGTTGCGGGTCGAAGCGGGACAGCCCGGCGGCGTCGTCTACGGCGCCACGCGGGACGACCAACACCCCCGAGGCGGCCTGCGCCTGGATGGGCAGGTGGAGTTCGCCGACCAGGACCTGGCGCTACGCGTGCTTCACCACCGCTCGCTCTGGACGCACGTCGAAGCTCTCGTCGGCGATCTACGCGCCGCCCGCACGGTCGCCGCGCTCACCCTGATCGCCATGGCGGCTGGCCTCGGCCTGATCGCAACCGCGACCACGCGCGCCCTCCGCGTGGCTCGGACCGAACCTCGGTCCAACCGGCCATGACAACTCAACAGCCCCGCCTGACCGCCATCGTCCTGGCCGCCGGCGAATCAACCCGCATGGGCCAGCCCAAGGCCCTGCTGCCCTGGGGTGGCGTGCCGCTCGTAAGGCACCAGGAGAGCCTGCTGACGACCCAGCCGGCCATTAACTTGGTCATCGTGGTTGTCGGAAGCCTGCTGGACGAAGTTCGCGACGCCCTGCAAGACACGCCGGCGCGCGTCGTCGCAAATCCTCGCTTCCGCGAAGGCCGCGCCACCTCCCTGGCCGCCGGCGCTCTTTCCCTGGAGGGACGTTCAACCAGCGTCCTCGTGGCCAGCGTCGATCAACCGCTCGACGCCAGCCTTCTCGACCCGCTCGTCGCCGCCTGGCGCACCGAACCCGGCGCCCTCTGGCGGCCCAGCTACGAAGACCGCGGCGGCCACCCCCTCATCGTCCCCGCCGACGTCGCACCCGAACTCGCCCACGTCTCCGAGGCCACCCAGGGCCTGCGCGCCGTCGTCGCCCGCCACCGCCATCGCCTGCGCTCAGTTCCGGTGCACTCCCAACTCGCCGTCCTCAACCTCAACACCCCGGCCGACTACGCCGCCGCCCAACCCTCCAGCGGCCCCGCCCCATCGCCTAAACTGTCGGCGGGCCCATAGCTCAGCTGGAAGAGCGCCTCAATGGCATTGAGGAGGTCGTCGGTTCGAATCCGATTGGGTCCACCGACGGCCAGCGCCCGGCACCCGGGCCCACACGCGCAGTAAGAGCACAGGTCCCGGAAGCACCTTCGCGTCAGCAGCCCGCCACTGCCTGCGATGCTTGTTGGTCGGGGAATTCGACGGACTTGGCAACCACCGTATCGAGAGGACTCGACCATGCGCGTAATGGTCCTGATCAAGGCAACCGCGGACAGCGAAGCCGGCGTGATGCCGTCCATGGAACTGATCCAGGCCATGGGCGCCTTCAACCAGGAACTGGTCGAGGCCGGCATCATGCTCACCGGCGACGGTCTCAAACCGTCCTCCCAGGGCAAGCGCGTCGCCTTTGATGGCGACAATCGCACCGTCAGCGACGGCCCCTTTTCAGCCACCAGCGAGCTCGTCGCCGGCTACTGGCTCTGGCAAGTCAAGGACTTGGACGAGGCCGTCGAATGGGTCAAGCGCTGCCCCAACCCCATGCTCGGCCCTAGCGACGTCGAAATCCGCCCCCTCTACGAACCCGCCGACTTCGCCGAAGCCATGAGCCAGGACATGGCCGACCAGCAACAACACTTCCGCGACCAACTCGCCGACACCTAGGCCCAGCCCCGCCACACCCCCCAGCGCGGCCCGGCGCGCTTGCCAACAATTCTGTTGCCAACAGTCTTGTTGGCATCGCGACAATGGCCGGCGGCAGCCGCCGCCCTACCGCATCGGCGAAAACCCCGTCGGCGTCATATAGCTATTGATCACCCGCGCCACAATCTGCCCGCTGGCTTCGGTTTCGGCTCTCACGCGTTGCCATTCCGGATCGGACTGAAACGCCGTCCATTTGGCCTCGCGGTCGGCCTGGCTGTCGAAGCGCGTGATGTAGACCAGCCGGTCACTGCGGCCCACCACTTCCTGCCAGAAGCCCACCACCTCGATGTCTAGGCGTTCGAAGATCCGCATCGTGTGCTCGGAGAATCGGGCCATGATGGCGTCCATCCGGCCCGGCAGGATCTCGTAGATTCGCAGTTCGTAGAGCATCGGCTGGCGTCCTCGACTTGCAGGATTTGAAGCAGCATGCCCCACGGGCCGCTCGCTTGCGTACCATGGCCGCCGGTCACTTCGCACGGCACGCACAAAGGATCGGGTCGCGGTGTACGCCATCGTCATCGGCTGCGGGCGCGCCGGCGCCGAAATCGCCAGTCGTATGAGCGATCAGGGTCACTCGGTCGTCGTGATCGACCGTGACCGCGGGGCCTTTCACCGGTTGTCGGACAGCTTTTCCGGCACCACCCTTGTTGGCCAGGCCATCGACGAGGACCTTCTGGTGGCCGCCGGCATCGAGCGCGCCGATGCCGTCATCGCCACTACCTACGGCGACAACTCCAACCTCATCGCCGTCCAACTCGCCCGCAAGCGCTTCAACGTCGAGCGCGCCATCGCCCGCGTGAAGGATCCCGTGCGGGCCTCCGCCTTTGCCAAACTCGGCTTCGAGACCATTCCATCCACCGTCATCGTCGGCGACGCCTTCGAACAGGCCCTGGGCTGGGAGCCGCACCAGCCGAACGGCGTACCGGAAAACGGCGGCTAGCTCACCGTGTTCGTCATCATCGCCGGCGGCGGCAAGGTTGGCGGCCAGCTGGCCCGCGACCTCCTGACCGAACGCCACGAAGTCGTCGTGATGGAGTCCAACCCCGCCAAGGCTCGCGCTCTGCAGGACGAAATTGGCGACGCCGTCGTCCCGCACGACGCCTCCGAGGGACGCTGGCTCATCGACGCCGGCATTGGCCGAGCCGACTTGCTGATTGCCGTCACCGGCGACGACGAAGACAACATCGTCATCTGTCAGCTCGGCGCCGCCCTCTCCGAGGGCCGGGCCCGCACCATCACCCGCATCAACAATCCCAGGAACAGCGACACTTTCCGCACCCTCGGCATCGAGGCCATCGTCAACGCCACCGACCTGGTGATGACCATGATCGAGCGCGACGTCAGCGTCGCCCCGGTCGTCCACCTCATGCGCCTGCGTAACGCCGGCCTGGAACTGGTGGAAATGACGGTCGCCGAAGGCTCCACCGCGGACGGCGCCACGCCCGAGGACCTGCGGCTACCCGAGCAGGGCGGGCGCATCAGCGTCATCCTGCGCGATGGCGACGCCGTGCTTCCCTCGCCCACCACGCGCCTGCGCGCCGGCGACTCCGTGGTCCTCGTCGCGCAAACCGAGTTCGAAGAAGCCCTCGGTCGCCGATTCGCGGCCCCCACCATCGTCTAGAGTTCGCGCGCCCCGCCTGATCCCGTTGGCCCGGGACCCGACTCACTGAACGTCCCGGCCAACATCCGCGCGAGCGTGGATCGGTGGTCTCTATCGCACCCGGCTGCCCCTCACGCCGCCGAATCCAGGAAGTCAGCCACGCTCCGGCGAATCCCGGCCGCGTCCAGGCCATGCGCCCGATCGTGCTCCCAACGACTGCCGTAATGCCGGTGCTCCCGGCGCGCGACGCCCAGTGCCAGCAGGCGGTGCGGGCAGTCCTTGAGAGCCGCCGAGACCTCGGCCGAAGACGTCCCGGCCAGGTACGGCTCCACCAGGACCACGGCGGGCGCGGCCAGGAACGTCCGCAGCCCTTCTGCATCAAACGGCCGGATCGTCGATGCGTAAAGAACGGTCGCATCCAGGTCGGCCGTGGCTTCCAGGACCGGCGCCAGGCCCGGGCCAACGGCGATCACCGTCACGCCCCTGGCCGATCCTCGTCGGATCGGCCTGAGGCCGTCGGAATCGGCTACAGCTTCGGCATTGACTGACTCCGCGAGACGAATGTAATCGAGCCCCGTGCCGGCGGCCGTGGAACGCAGAAGCGCTTCCACCTCGTCCGGGTGGCCGGGGACGTGCACGCGCCAACCCGGCAGGGTCGACACGAGGGCAACGTCCTCCGGCGCCTGGTGCGTTCGCCCTGCCGCGGCGGCGTCGTAAGACGCCCCGACGGATACGAAGACCGCGCCCAACCCCTGGTGACCGAAGTCAAGCTTGACCTGCTCGTACGGCCGCTCGACCAGGAACGGCGCGTAGCTGTGCACGACCGGCCGGAAACCCTCCATTGCCAGTCCCGCCGCAAACCCAACCAGCAACTGCTCCCGGATTCCGACGTTCAGCACCCGCCCTGGATGACGCGCCGTCACGCCGGCGCTCGCAAAGTACCCAAAGCCGATATCCGCCAACACCACGGCCAGGTCCGGCCGTTCGTCCAGCAAGGCGCCGGTGACGTTCATGAAGCGATCCCGCATCGTTGGCATCCGCGCTATCCCTTTCCTTCCACCTCGGCCACGACCACGTGCGGGCGGTCCCGGTGGGCCGCCGACACGGCGGCCTCGATGGCGTCGTGGTCACGGCCGTCCACGGTTGCGGCGGACCAGCCCTCGAGCCTGAAGCGCGCGTCGATCCCGCCCGGCCAGCCGTGGGTCGCCGACTGGTTGTCGATCACGCAGACCGTCAGCCGGGACAGGCCCAGCCGGCCGGCCAGCGCAATCGCCTCGTGGTTGCTGCCCTCGTCCAGTTCCGCGTCGCCCACCAGGCAGAACACCCGTGGCCCAACGCGCTCCTTCAGGTTCAGCGCCGCCGCCACGCCCACCGCGATCGGCAGCCCGTGCCCCAGCGATCCGCTGGAGAGCTCCACGCCCGCGATCAGCGCCCGGTCCGGGTGCTGGCCAAGGATCGAGTCGTACCGTCCGAACCTGGGCAGCGCGTCCATCGGGATAAACCCCCGCGCCGCCAGCACGGCGTAGTAAGCCATCGGACCGTGACCCTTCGAGAGCAGAAACCGGTCGCGGTCCGGATCGTCCGGAGCCTGCGGGTCCACCTTCAGCACCCGGTCATAAAGGACCCACAGCACGTCCAGCGTGGACTCGGAGGCGCGCCCATGCTTCTCATCGCCGGTCATCAGCGTGCTGAGGGCGGGCAGGTCCTCGTAGGACATCACGGAAGGCTGCATCGGTTCATTCCAGGAGGGTCTTCAGTCGCCTATAGTGTTCATTCTGAAACTTCAAGTACACTTGAAGTCAAGCGCTTTTTTCAGGACGTTTTGACGCTGGCGTTACCAGCCAGGCTCACCATCGGCGAAACCGCCGCCCGCAGCGGCGTCCGCACCTCCGCGCTCCGCTACTACGAGTCTCTCGGGTTGATCGCCTCCGAGCGAACGGCCGGCGACCAGCGTCGCTACGCTCGCGAAACGCTGCGGCGCGTCGCCGTCATCCGCGCCGCTCAGCTCCTCGGCCTCACCCTGCGGGAGATACGGCTGGCGTTGAACGAGCTTCCCCAGGGACGCACCCCCGACCGGCACGACTGGCAGCGGCTGTCTCAGACCTGGCGCGGCTCGCTGGACCAGCGCATCGCCGATCTCCAGGCGCTGCGCGACCGGCTCTCCGGCTGCATCGGCTGCGGCTGCCTGTCGCTCGAAAGCTGCGCGCTCTTCAATCCGGCCGACCGGGCCGCCCGCGCCGGCGCCGGCGCCCGCTATCTCGTTGGTGACCCACCGAATCCCGAATCGGAACGCGGCTCATAGCCAGGCCAACTCTCGTAGAACGACCCGGCGCAACGGTCACCATTCAGTCCGCACCGGCCCGCCACGCACCTACAGGCCCGGGACTCGGCGGTCCTCGTCGCACAAACCACAGTAGAAGAGGCTCTGTGCCGCCAGTTCGCGGCGCCCACGCTCGTCGAGCGCGGCGACCCGGCGTCAGGCTCGGTGGTTAGGCGCTGGCTTCTTCGGTCGGCGCGGTCTCGTCCGTCGTCTCCGGGGCCGCCGCAATCACCTCGCCGTCCTCGTCCAGCAGCACTTCCTCCAGCTCATCCACTTCTTCTTCCTCTTCAACCGTGCGGGCCGGCGTGACCTGGATCACGCTCGCCTCCGGGTCGTCCACCGGCTCGTAGACGCCGTCCTCCGCCCGCAGGTCGCCGACCACTACTGCGTCGCCGATGTCCACGAGGTCCGACACCACGGCAACCAGGCTCGAGGGGATCTCGGCCGGCAGGGCGGAGACTTCCACTTCCTGCAGGTCTTGGATCACCACCACCTCGGCGTTGTCGCTGGCGGGCGCATAGCCTTCCAGCACAACGCGCACCATCACGTTGATCCGCTTCGTCAGGTCGACTTTGCGCAGCGTCAAATGCACCAGGCGGTTGGTCAGCGTGTCGATCTCCACGCTATCCATCAGCACCGGCTCGCTGACGTCCGGCGAGTCCAACTCCACCAGTTGCCCGGTCGCCTGGGCGCGCACCAGGTCCGCCAGCGCCCGCTCCGACACTTGGATGGCAATCGACGGGTGTCCGGCTTGCACGAGATTGGCCGGGATTACGCCTTCCCGCCGCAGGCGTCGCACTTTCTTTCCCAGGACGGTTCGGGGTTCCGCCGCCAGGCGATGACGTTCGGGCACGGCTAGCTGCTCCTCGGATTGGGTGGCGGCGCGACCTCGCGAAATACTGTGGGTCGGCGCGCAAATGACACGCAGCGCCGCTACCGGTGAGTCTAGAAAGGCGCCCCGCCGGGCGTCAACGCTTCGTGCAGCGTCGCGAGGGCGCTGCGGGATTGTGGACAATGGGCCACCGGCGCTTCAGAAGCGTCGGCTTGCCGCAAGGAGTTGGTGACCTCTTGGCCTCCCGACGACGCGTATCGCTCAGTGACCTTTATGCCGATGCCTGCCGGCGCATGGACATCACGCCGGAGGAGGCGCTCGGCTGCGAACGCCAGCCCGACCGCCTTCGCCTGATGATCACCCAGGACCGCTGGGTGGACTTCGAACTGGTCGACGACCCGGAAAACGACCGCCTGGTCCTCGGCACGACCTTGGATTCGTAGGCGCGTCAACTGCGGGGCCGGTGCTGGCCCCGCGACTGCGAACCCTCGCCATTCCCGTCCGTCTCGACCCTAAGCTCCACCAAACTGCAGGATCGCCCAACTCACGACCACCCACACAACCACCGACGCCAGGATTCCCGGGTCGCCCAGCAGCACGCGCTCGGGCTCCTCGCCGGACCCGTTGTTCTGTAGCAGGTACACGTACCGCAGGATCCCGTACAGCACGATCGGAACCGTAACCATCATCAGGTGGTTCTCCGGCAGGTTGGGCGCCGAGAAGGTGTACAGGGCGTAGCTCAGCGGCGCCGCGGCGGCCGCGATCACCACCAGCGTGTGCAGGAACTCGGCCGTGTACTGCTCCAGGACCGGACGGGCCGCGGACGAGCGTTCGCTTCCACCCAGCTCCGCCCAGCGCTTCCCCACGGCCAGGAAGAGCGCCAGCAGGAACGTGCAGGTATAGAGCCAGGGCGACACCGGCACCTCGATCACCAGGGCGCCGGCAACAGCCCGGATCACAAATCCAATCGCAATGGCCAGCAGATCCAGGATCACCACGTGTTTGAGCACGAGCGAATAGCCAACCTGTAGCCCCAGGTACACCGCCAGCGCCGCCCCGAACGGCCACGCCAGCGTCGCCGCCAGCGCCAGCGCCGCCGCGAATAAAACGACGCCCGCCGCGACGGCCAGGCCAATCGGTACGACCCCGGCCGCGATCGGGCGAAGGCGCTTGACTGGATGCTCGCGGTCGCGCGGCGCGTCGATCGCGTCGTTCAGCAGGTAAAGCCCCGCGGTGGCGAGCGTGAAAATGGCCGTCGCGGCCACCGCGGCCAGCAGGCTGGAAACGTTGTGATACTCGCCCGAGAACAGCACGGCCGCCAGCACCAGCAGGTTCTTCGGCCACTGCCGGGGCCGGCTGCTGAGAGCCAGCCCGATGATCCGGGCCCGCAAACCGGGCGATGGCTCGAGCGCGCCCTGTGCTGAAGTCATGACTGGATCGCTCGCGTCAGCCGCCGAATCGGCGGTCCAGCACGGCGTTGGCTGCTCGCACCACGCCGGCAAAAGCGGCCAGCAGCGCGATCAGCGTGCCCACCGTGCCCCAGGCCTCGCCCGCCGCCGCCCAGGTGACCAGGGCAAAAACCCCCCAGGCCGAGCCCGCCAGGCCCAGGATGATCAGCGGAAATATCACCCCGATGGCCATCACCGTGTAGCCAAACGTCTGCCGCTCCAGCCCGTCGTCCACCACGCGAAATGCGCGCCGGCTGGCGCGGTCCAGGTGATAGGCCGCCGTGAACCAGAACACCCCCAGGACCAGCGGCGCACCCACCCAGGCCGCCGCAACCAGGCTGGTAGACCCCTCAACGCGCGGGTCGTCCGGCGGCGGAATCGCCGGCCAGCCCAGGTCCAGCGTCAGCGCCGCCTGGACCGACTCCACAATCCCGCCCGACCATGGCACCGCCACCGACACCAGCCCCCAGGTCAGCGCCCCCATCAGCGCCACGCCCAGGATCGTCAGCCCGGTCCCCCGCCAGCTGCCTTCCATACGCCGCAGGCGGTCCTGGATAATCTCCAGGGTCTCCTGCAGCGTCAGCGGTCGGTACGGGTCGACCGGCGAGGCTGCGCCGGGCGCCTCACCCGGCGCTGATGTCGAGCCGGCCCCATCACCCGTTCCGGCATCCCCCTTCATACCCGAGGGCCTGACGCGCCGGATAACCAGCGGCGCCGATTCGTCCGGCTGCCGCTCGGCCGCGTCCTCGCTTCGCTCGCCGTCCGACGCCGGTTCGGGAATCTCCGGCGCCGTGGCCTCCGCCTGGGGAAGCTCGGGCCGAGCGACAGCCGACCCACGGTCGGCGCCAGCGCCGGCGTCCGGTTCGGCGGGCGCTTCAGCGCCAGGCGCCACCGGCTCCGGGGCTTCAGGGCCGGATGCTCGCTCGCGTCGCGGGCGCGGCGGTCGTGGACGGCGGGGGATAGGTCGTTGCTCCGGACCAGGCACGGCGGGCCGATTCTACGGAGACGCGCAGCCGTGACCGACGCCAAAGGCCCACCCGGGCCGCCGCCGGGCGACCCCGACGCCTGGGTACAGACCCACCGCGCCACCTACGAGCGCATGGCCGTGGACTACACCCGCCGCATCGACGACTACGCCGCCGCGGACGAAGCCGAGCGCTTCACCCGCCTGGCCTCGCCAACCCCCCACGTCGGTCCACGCATCCTCGATGCCGGCTGCGGCCCTGGCCGCGACGCCGCCCTGCTCCGCCTGTCGGGAGCCGAAGTCGTGGGACTCGACCTGGCCCGGGCCATGCTCCATCAGGCCCGGCGCCTCGACGACGCCGGGCATCTCAGCCAGGGCGACCTGCGCCGCCTCCCCTTCGCCGCCAACACCTTCGACGCCGTCTGGTGCTTCGCCGCCCTCGGCCACCTCCCGCCCGTCGCCATCCCCCGCGCGCTCACCGAATTCCGCCGCGTCCTCCGTAACGGCTGGCTCTACATCGTCGTCCGCCAGGGGGCCGGCGTCCGCACCGCCTCCTGGCAAGGCTCCCTCCCCCGCTACTTCACCGACCTCACACCCGAAACCCTCACCACCGCCCTCCACACCACCGGCTTCGCCATCCACCACCAAACCACCTGGCCCGCCCCCACCCAAACCCCCTGGCTCCACACCATCGCCCGCGGCGTTAGTCCCGAAGGGGAGAACCCCACAAGCGGAAAGTATGCTGCCAGCCGATCCAGAGACCCAGACCAACGCTTTAAAAGCGCCTGACTAGGAGAAGCGCGACGATGCCCATAGGCCGTCGGCCCGAGCCGGTCCCGGAAAGCGAAGACAACAGCCAAGCTGCCGAAGAACGGCTAGCGGAGGAACAGACATCAATCGGCGAGAGAGTGAGGTTCTGGGAAGAACAGGACACTATTAACCAACTATTGGTCGACCGTTTACTCCGACAGAATAAGCTCCTCTCTGACCACATCAAGAACCACGAGAGCCTGCCTGAAGTTGCCGACAAAGCCGTAAGAAAAGCGCTTGCGGATGCCAGGGTCGAGCAGCAAGAACAGCACCGATCGATTGTTGAGACCTTGTCGGCCACCTACAGGGATACCGTTCAGCGTTTGCTGGCCGACGAGAGGACTCGCCAGCGGCAACAGTACGAATACGCGCTTGCGACCGTCGACCAGCGGTGGCAGACCGAAACTCAGCGCTACCAGACTAAGCTGCACACGTGGCTCGCCAAGCTGCTTGGAATTCTTGCGTTGCTTAGCATCACTGCGCTTATTCTTTCCATCTTGTCCCTGACTGTTCTTTAGTCAAGGCAAACTGGTCCGGCCGATTGCAAGCCCTCACTATTCCCCAGAGGTTGCGCGACCTTCCCGCCAATAGGGCAGGATCCCATAGGTCGTACGAAGACGTTGTCAATGATTTGATCGACTCCGATCGCACTCTGCAGGCTGCCGAAGCAGCGACCGCATCCGCCTTTGCAATGTGGGCGGTCTTTCCAGGCATCAATGTCGACGACGACCTATTGCGAGCCTATGAGGCGGCCTATCCCGGGCTGGCCCTCGATAGTTCCTTGTATGAGCACTATCTCAATTTAGCGGAAGCTGGTGATGCCTCCCTTACAGGATTTATCTCCGGCTTGAAGGGCAAGCTGGCAGAGTTTCATGCCACGGACATACTTCAGCAGAACGGATACTCCAACGTTGAGATTGCCGCTAGTCCCACGCAAGCGGTCTGGGACATCAGCGCTGTCGACCCGTCTGGCGAATCAGTTATCTTTCAAGTCAAGACAGGCGCCGAAAGCTACGCAGACGACGTTACGGCAGCCCTAGAGGCCGAGCCAGACTTGCACTTCATGGTTAGCTCCGAAATCCACAATGAAATCATCTCCAATTCACCCGAATATATCGGTCAAGTGACTGCAATTGGATCTGACTACGTTTTGGTCGAGAACATTGATGAAGGCCTAAGTATACTCAGTGGCAACCAGGGAATTGACATTCCGGATGCCGTCGGAGACATCCTACCTGTTGCCGGTGGCATACTACTCGCTGCGCGCCTAATTCACAGCGTATGGAACACAGAACAAGGCTTCAGAAGGGCGGACCGAACCACCAAGAACAAAGTGCATGTTGTGCGCACACTTACCCTGATGTCTCGGTTTGCGGTCTCGTCAGGCGCGGCGACGATACTGGGCACGGGCGGCGCAGCTGCAGGCAGTCTTCTGCCTGGACCCGGGAGTGTTGTAGGCGGCGTCGCTGGTGTTCTTAGTGGCGTGGGACTAGGCATATATCTCAACAGACTCTCACAGCCACGCATGCTGGACCTCGCCCTCGACATTACCGGCTTGAGCTACGACGACCTGTTCTACTACAAGAACAAGGCGCACATCGACGAAGTTGCAATCCGATTCCACGAAACTGCCCGGCGCCTAGCTACTACAGATTGACGGCTTGGCCTTCTATTTCCTATCAGCAGTGTCACCTTCACAGCATTACCTGGTGAATCTGACTCCCTAGTCGTATAGCCGAGCCTCGACTATTCCTAACATCGACGGCTCAATGGATCTCGCGACCCGAAGCACCCTACCTGCGGTGGTAGCTGGTGAAAGTCAGCCGACGGTCAGTTCGACGGCGGCGGCGGCCCACTTCTGCCGCTGAGCACACCTTCGATCACCCCCTCGATCCGAGCCACGCGCACGGTCAGTCCGCTCACATCGCGCCGGAGCGCCATGATCATCGTGCCCAGGATGCCGACCAGCGCGACACCCAAAGGCCTTGTAAAGCCCCCTCAGTCGTTCAACCAGGCCTCATCCGGCTCCTCGCGCGGCCGTCCGCCGGCCGCGCTGTAGCGCTCGATCGCCGCCACCACCGCCCGCAGGAATCCATCCAGTTCCTCTAGATGACTGCGCAATGCCTCGGCTACGGGAGCACGGCCAATCGGCCCCGGGACAAGATCCGATCCGCCCTCGCGAAACGTCACCGGCGACTGCGCCACCCGCCGCCCGATCCCCGCAATATCGCCCAGCCAGATCCGCCGGTCCTGCAGCGCCGACCCCAGCGCTGGATCCAGGAACATCAGCCGCCCCGTCAGTTCGCGTCCGCCGGGATCCGGACGCACCCGCGGCGACAGCCGCAGGTCAAAGGCCTCGGCCAGCCAGCGGCCCGCCTGCCAGACGCTATCGGCCACGTGCCGCAGCGCCGCGCCAGCCAGCAGGTCAAACTCCGCCGTCGCCGGATCCGCCTCGGCCGCCCGCGCCGCCGCCACCGCCGCCAGCCGGTAGTGCCCATACACGCTCCACGCGCAGTCCGATTCCGGCGTGCCGGGCGCGTCCGCGTACGACTCCAGCAGCGGCCACGCGAACCCAAGATCAACGTCAACCCCCGCCGGCAACGGCCGTCCCAGCGCCCCCAGATCAGGCGGAGCGGCCGCCGGTCGGCCTCCGAACAGATTCTCCATGCGACTCCAGCACAGCCCGCGCGTCGGCCGCCAGCCTAGCCGCGACCGCCAGGCCCGGCGAACCAGGCACGCCGTCTCCCGACCACGGCCGCCGAATGTTTCACGTGAAACATTGCCGCCGCAACCCGGGCCGCGCCGCGGGCCGCGGATACACTGAGATGTCTCTCCATTCCCCTCCCTGGCGCCCTTTTTCATGCAACGCATGTCGCGGCTCTTTGCCCGCACGCTTCGCGACGATCCCGCCGAGGCGGCGATCGTGTCCCACCGCCTCCTCCTGCGCGCCGGCTACATCCGGCCGCTCGGCGCGGGCATTTACAGCCTGTTGCCGCTCGGCTGGCGCGTGCACTCGCGCGTGGTGCAGGTCGTGCGCGAGGAGATGGACCGCATCGGCTGCCAGGAACTCCTCATGCCCGTCGTCCACCCCTCGGACCTCTGGGAGCGCACCGGCCGCTTCACCTCGGTCGGCTCCGAGATGGCCCGCCTCAAGGACCGCTGGGGCCGCGACATGGTGCTGGCCATGACCCACGAGGAAGTCGCCACCGAGCTTGGCCAGTGGGTCGCCTCGTCCTACCGCCAGCTGCCCGTCTGTATCTACCACTTCCAGACCAAGTTTCGTGACGAACCGCGCCCCCGCGGCGGTCTGCTGCGCGTGCGCGAGTTCACCATGAAAGACGCCTACAGCTTCGACACCGACCTGGAAAGCCAGGAGTCCACCTACCAGGACTTCATGGAGGCCTACCTCCGATCCTTCCGCCGCTGCGGCATCGAGCCCGCCATCGTCGAATCCGATGCCGGCGCCATGCAGGGATCCGGCGCCCACGAGTTCCACTGCCTCACCGAGGCTGGCGAAGACACCCTCGTCGTCAGCCCCTCCGGCCGCTACGCCGCCAACATCGAAATCGCCAAAGCCCAAAAACCCCTCTTCGACCACGGCGACCCGCAACCGGTCGAAAAGGTCGCCACCCCCGGCCAGGAAACCATCGACGACGTGGCCGCCTATCTGGGCGTGGAAACCCATCAGACCCTCAAGGCCGTCTTCTACTGGACCGGCGACGCCCTCGCCTTCGTGGCCATTCGCGGCGACCTGCAGGTCAACGAAGCCAAGCTGCGCAGCCTGCTGCAAGCCCCCGACCTGCGCCTCGCCGCCGACCAGGAACTCGCAGCCGCCGGCCTCGTCGCCGGCTACGCCTCACCCGTCGGTCTGTCCGACGTCACCGTCGTCGTCGACGACTCCATCGAGTCGGCAACCAACCTGGTGGCCGGCGCCAACGAGCCTGGCTATCACCTCACCAACGTCAACTATCCGCGCGACTTCCAGGCCGACCTGCGCGGCGACATCGCCCAGGTGCGCTCCGGCGACCGCAGCATCGAGGACGACGAGCCGCTGCAACTGATGACCGGGATCGAGATCGGCAACACCTTCAAGCTCGGCACCTTCTACAGCGACAGGCTCGACGCACAGTACCTGGGCGCCGACGGCCGTCGCCATCCCTTCGTCATGGGCTCCTACGGCATCGGGGTCGGCCGCCTGGCCGCCTCGGTGGTGGAGCGCTACCACGATGCCAACGGCATCATCTGGCCCGTCAGCGTGGCGCCTTACGACGTCCACATCGTGCAACTGGGCGCCGGCGACGTGGCCGCCGACGCCGAGCGCCTGGCCGGGGAACTGGAAGAAGCCGGTCTCTCCGTCCTGCTGGACGACCGCGGCGACAGCGCCGGCGTCAAATTCAACGACGCCGACCTGATCGGCCTGCCCTTCCGCTGCACCGTCAGCCGCCGCACCCTGGCCGCCGCCGCCGTCGAATTCAAACCCCGCGCCGCCACCGACCGCCAATCCATCCCCCGCGACCAAATCGTCCCCACCGTCCTCCAGGCCCGCCAAGCCGCCCTCGCCGCCCTGACCCCGGACGCCCCCGTCAGCATGCCGCCGCTCTGAGCCTCAGCACCCGCTGCCAGGACGCCAGTCCGAGCGAGAGCCCTGGTTCGGCGCCGAGTTCGACAAGGCCAGTCGCTGCCTAGAATGTCCCGATCCCGCCGCCTGACGCGGCAGCCCGCGGTGCTGGCACATGCAGTGGCTGAGAGATCCGCAACGCGACTCCCGCGAGGACATTCGCGCCGCCCAGCAGGCCCTGGTGTACGCGGGCTATCCGCACGGCGACGCGGTCACCGAGGTCACCACCCATCTTCATCGTGTCCGCGCCGCCCTGGCTGCCCCGCGCCACGCCATGCTGGCCGGCTTCCTGTCCGGCGCCGGCATGGCCATCGGCGCCTTTCTGGTACTCACCCTGGCGTTGGGCGGTCTTGGCCTGGTGATGGGCGTGACCGGCGATTCCGGGACGCCTACCGAATTTACGCCGGCAGCACCCCCAGCCCCGCAAACCGACCCCAACCCCGGTTCGCCGCTCGGCGTCCTCCCGGCGGTGGCGCTGGCGGCGCCAACGCTGGGCCTGGCCGGGGTGGGCATGTCCCGCGTCACGCGCAACCGCTGGCGGCGCGCCGGGGTGCTGGTCACCTTCAGCGACCTGCGCCCACGCCGCCGTTACCTCCTGGAAACCGCCGTCGTTTGGCTGGCCGTCGCCGGGCTCATCGTGCTGATCGTCTGGGCATTGGCCGGCCCTCAGCTGGGCGCCACCGTGGCCCAGATGCTGGCCTTCTTCGGAATCCCTATCGGCGCGGCCGCTCTCTCAGCCTGGTTCCCCAAGCTCTACACCTGGATCCTCCCGCGAGTCAGTCCCGTGGACGCCGCCGCGGCCGCCCGGCCAATCATCGAGCGCGAGGCCGCCCGGCAGATCAAGACCGAGCGCGACTTCTACGGCGCCAGCGGCTACGACCGAACCGCCTACGACCGCAACCGCTGGGCCGACGAGATCCTGGGGGCCGATCCCCAGGGCTACTTCGCCGAGGCACAGCGTCGCGAGGAACGCGCCCGCGACATCGCCCAACGCTCCGGCGCGTACACATACGGCATGTCCCGCAGACGCCGGCTCGCGCGCTACGCCCTGATCACGGGCGTGGCCACGCTGACCATGTGGTTCTTCATCAGCAGGCTGATCTGGCTCATGACCGTGGGCGAGCCAGGCCCGGAAATGGGAGTTCTGGCCCTGGCCCTCGGCGCAGCCGTCGGCATCGCCGTCACCTGGCTCTACGCCCGCTACGTCGAGGGCCTATGATCAACCGCACGGCACCGCCACTCCAGTCAGCATGACCTCCGGGCACCGAAAGAACCGAGATCGTGGGCACCGGCCGTTTTCCGATCCGCTGGACCCCTTCAACAAGCGCCGGGCATCGCGCCATCAACAGCGTCTCGAGCAGGCCGAGCGCCGCCGGCAGGCCACGCGTGACGTCGGTCGCCTTGCCGCCGAGCACGATGCGCCGCGCGGCAAACGTCTGCTGATCTACGGGTTGATAACGGTCGGAGTCACACTCATCGGCTGGCGCATGCTGCATTGGTTCGTCTCGTTCGGCTCCAGCAACCGCTTGGGCGGCGGCGGGGCCATCATGGGCCGCAGCGGCCGCGACATCATCGCCTCCGGCTTCGAGAGCCAACCGCCGCCAGCCGCCTGGATCGATCCCGTTGGCCTCGCGGTCGGTCTGGCCCTGGGCCTCCTCATCACCTGGATCTACGCCCGCTACTTCCAAAACATCTGAGCATCCGTCCTCGCCGCGGCCGGTATCTCTGCGACGACGGGCGATACCGCGTTGCTACGCTTCGTTCACAGCGAATCTGGCGGGCTTTCCCGTGCAACTCGACTTCGCCTTCATCTGCGACTACGCCGACAGCACCTCCAAGGTCGTCGCCATCGGCATCGGCTTCGACCAGATCCACGCCCCAGGTCTCCCCGTCCGCCATCCGCGCCTCTGCGTCGTCGCCCGCTTCAGGGCCCACAAGACCGAAGTCGGTCAAAAGCAAGCTCGCGTCGTCATCATGGACGCCGATGGATCCGAGGTCGCCGCGGTCCAGGGGATCGTCGACCTCGTGGACCCGGTCGACCGCCTCGAAACCACCGCCACCCTCGTCGTCAACTTCGACAACCTGAACTTCGACCACTACGGCCCCTACTCCACCCACATCCTCCTCGACGGCAACGAAATGCACCGCACAGCCTTCGAAGTCTCCCCGCCGCCCGCCCAGGGCTAGGACAGCACGGCTCTCGGCCGCCCAGGCGCTGGTCCAAGGCCCTCAAAGCGCGAGTGTCGTCGCACTCCCCGTCTCGGATCCCCCGAGTGACAAGTTGCCTGTGACGATACGCGCTTGCTTCGGTTCCAGCGCTCAGGTACAAACATTCACGGAGCGGCAACCGAATGCGGGGCCGTGCGACAGATGAAATCGCAACGCCGGTTCTATCAGCGCAACGGGCTAAGGCGCACCGCCTTCAGGCGCAGCCGCACTTCGGACGGAACACCCACCGTCAGGCCGCTAGTCCGTTTCTCGAATCCGCAGCGCCGTCGGGCAGCGGCGCCTGATGTCGTTCGGCGTTCAGGTCCCGACAGGCATGAGGTGCCACCATTGCGACCGTTTGCGCGCTTCATCTTGATGGCGGGCGGAGCGTCGGCTGCCGCCGTTTTCCTGATCCAGTTCGTAGCTTGGCGGGCCACGTACGGGTCGACTTTCGGGATGCCAGGGCCCGTTTCCCTCCTCCTCGGTCCAGTGATCGGCATATCCGTTACTTGGCTCTACACCCGCCACTTTGAACCCTTGGATCCCACGCTGACGCGGCGGCTGACCGTCTACGGCGTCCTGACCGTCGCGGTCACGCTCGTCGTTTGGCGCCTTATGCTCCGTCTCCCGCATGGGACGGACCCCTTGGGCATACTCTTGGGTCTCTTGCTCGGTGTCACCCTCACCTGGGCTTACGCCCGCTACTTCAGGAACCCGTGAGCGCCCAGGCTCTCCGCCGCGTAGATACGGTTACGGCAACACGAGGGCATTTGGGGCCGCGTTTCGGACGTCGGGAAGCTGAAACGGCCCGACCAGCGGCGGTGCGGTGATGCCTTGGTTCTCCCAACCCGAGTACGACTCGCGCGACGACATTCGCGCCGCCCAACAGGCGCTGGTCTACGCTGGCGACCCGCGGTCCCAGGCTGAGGCCGACTTCGAGGCGCATCTCTACCGTGTGCGGGCGGCCTTGGCCGCTACCCGCCACCTCCTCAGGGCCGGCTTCCTGGTTGGCGTCACCGTCGCTGTGGCGCTGCTTCTGGCACTGGTCGTCGGCACGTTCGTGATAGTCATGACGTTCGGCTCAGCGGTCCCCGTGTGGGGGCCCGCCGGCATCATCGTGGTGCATGGGGCGGAAAGTTCAGAAGCCTCAGGGGGGTCGCCGTTCGACATCCTCTTGACGCTGGTGACGGCCATTACGGCGCTGGGCGTGGCCGGGGCCGGCACGGCGCTGGTCACGCGCACCCGCTGGCGGCGCGCCGGCGTGCTGGACACCTACATCGATCTCGACCCCCGACAGGTCTACCTGCTGCACACCGTGCTGGTCTGGCTTGTGGTTGGCGCCCTCATCGTCATGGCCGTCCAGTGGCAAGGCGACGAGGAGATGGTCACCGGCGCCCTGATAGTGCTGGCCTTTGTCGGGATTCCACTGCTGGCCCTCTTGTTCGCTGCCGTGTTCCCCAGCATCTATAAGTGGCTCCTGCCCCGCATCAGCCCCGTCGACGCCGCCGCCTACGCGCGACCCATCATCGAGCGTGAGGTCGCGCTGCGAATCGAATCCGACCGCGAGTTGCTTGGACGCGACGTCCGACGCCACAGCACCCACCCACGCGACCGGTGGGCCGACGAAGTCCTGGCTCGACGAGACACGCCCCGCAACACCCGGCGCAGGCGATAGGCCGGCCGCCACGCCCGGCGGACCCCGGAAATGCCGGTGCTGCGGCCCCGGCGTCGTACAGTAGCCACAGCCCAACGCGTCGTCCGTCTACCGCGAACGGCGGCAAACGGCGACACGATCGGCCGCGGTGGCCCATGCCCTGGCTTTCCGATCCCCAACGCGACTCGCGCGACCACATCCGCGCCGCCCAACAGGCGCTGGTGTACGCCGGCTACCCGCACTCCCAGGCGGTAACCGCGTACGAGACCCATCTGCACCGCGTGCGCGCGGCGCTGGCCGCCCCGCGCGACATCGTCTGGGCGGGCTCCCTGGTCGGCGCGGCAATGGCCCTTATCGGCCTTGCGGCGCTACTGCTGTTTGTGGGACTTGGCGGCATCGTCGGAAGCCTCGTGGAAGCTCCCCTGGTGCCTGCCGAACCCGGGTCGCCGGCGCCCGCCGGGACTGACCGCGCCTCACCCCTCAGCTTTCTGCCAACCATCCTGGTCACCGTCTGGGTGCTGGGCATTGCGGGAGCGGGCATCGCGCTGGTCACCCGCAACCGCTGGCGACGTGCACGCGTCCTCGAAACCTTCATTGACGTTGCCCCGCGGCGCGTCTACCTGCTGGAAACCGCGGCGGTCTGGGCGGTGGTGGCCGCGCTCATCGTGGTCATCGTCTGGGCGCAGGCCGGTCCCGATATGGCCGGCAACACCCTCGGGCTGCTGGCCTTCATGGGGATTCCACTGCTGGCCCTCGTCTTCGGAGCGGGATTCCCCGGCCTCTACAACCGGATGCTGCCGCGGGTCAGCCCGCTGGACGCCGCCGCCTACGCCCGTCCCATCATCGAGCGCGAGGCGGCCCTCCAGGTCGTGGCGGACCGCGAGTTCTACGGTCGCAACCCCTACCACGCCGCCTACGACCGCAGGGTCTGGGCCGACGACGTGCTGGCGCGGGAGAACCTCTCCCGGGCCGCGCGCCGCCAGGCGGCGGCTGACCGCATCGCGCACCGGGCCGGAACGCATCTCGACAGGTCGCCCTGGCGGCGGCTCCGGCTCTACGGATTCCTGCTGTCCAGCGGCACGCTGGTGGGCTGGGTGCTGACACGCATGGCTGTCTGGGTCAGCAACACCCCCTTCCTGCCCCGGATGCCCAGACCGGGAGGTGGTATTCCGGAAGAGTGGAATACGCCTATGCTGGAGCCGCTCGGGGCAGGCCTCGGCGCAGACCTCACGGGGCTATTGGTAGGCCTCATCCTCGGCGTCGGCCTAATCTGGATATACACCCGCTACCTGGACGGCTATTGATGCAGCGGCTTTTGCGGTACGCGCTGCTGACGGGCGGGCCGACGCTCGCCGTCTGGATCCTGACCCGCTGGGTCGTTGCCTTGGCCGTCCACACGGGTGGCCGGCGGTCGGCTCCCATGAACTTCGAACCGCTAGCGTCTGGGCTCGGAGTTCATCTGGCAGGCTTGGCCCTTGGCGTCTTGGTGGGGCTCGGAGTCGCCTGGTTCTACGCCAACTACGTGGACGACCTGTGAGCCCCCCACCGCCTCGCCTCAACCGCCGCCGGGCCCTCGCCGCCGGCGCGGCCTCCCTGGGCGCCCTTGCCCTGGCCGCCTGCGGCGAATCGCCGGCCGAGAGCGCCGTGGGGTCCCTGCCGGCAAACCTCCAGGCGGAGTTGGACCGCAACCTGCAACGCGCACGCGCCGAGGCCCGCAACGTCACCGCGGCCGCCCCGCGGCCCGCCGTCAAGCTGCCCACGCCCGGCGACCGCCACGAGGTCACCGTGGCCATGTATCCCTCCAACCGCATCGGCGGCAGCCTCTTCGGCCAGTTCGTCAACGGCCTGGCCGCGGCTCGAGAGCGCGCCGAGGACCGCTACGCCTACGTCGAGGCGTCGCTGGACTACGGGCGCAACGCCTCCACCTTCAGCCTCAGCACCTCCCTGGACGCCCTGCTGAATCAAAAGCCCGACCTGGTCATCTTCTTTAGGGCCGACCAGGCCGACTTGCTGGCCAACGACCGGCTGGCGCCGCTGGACGACTTCTTGGTTTCGGATCCCGACTTCAACGCCGCCGACTATTGGCCGGGGCTGCTGGAAACTGGCAAACACGAAGGCGCGCAATTCGCCGTTCCGGTGGCGGTCTCGCCGCACGTGCTGCTGTTCAATCGCCAGTGGGCGATCGAGCAACAGGTCCGACCCCCCGCCCCCGACCCGTTGACCTTCGACGCCGAGGTCTTTCTGGATACCGTGCGCCAGCTTCACGTTGAGCCGCCGCCGTCCGGCGGACTGGGCGGCCTGGGCTACATCTCGCGCTTCACACCGGAACCCGACGGTGCGGGCGACTTCTCCGCGTCGCCGTCGCCCTATGAGCTGCTGCAATCAGCCGTCGGCGACCTTCGCGGACCCGATAACGACTTCGCGCCTCTCACCTCGCCGCGCGCCGTCCAGGTCGCCGAATTCCTGCGCGCCTGGGTGCACGACCATCGCCTGGCCATCACCGACGGCCGCTCCACCCGCTCGTTTCAGCGCACCGGACAGTTCGGCTTCACGGACACCATCCTGGCATTTCTCTCGCCCAGCCTGCTCATCAGCAACAGCCTGGACGTGTATCCGCTACCGAACATGGGCACCGGTCGCAGCCCGGTCTTCGTCCACGCCATGCTGGGCGTCCTGGCCAGTTCGCCAAACCCGGAACTCGCCTACGACGCCCTGCGCCACCTGGCCGCCGGCCTGCGCTCCAGTTCCGTCCTCCCGGCCACCCGCATCTCGGCCGAAGGCGTCGCCTCCCGCGCCCCGGACCTGCCCCCCGAAGGCGCCAACCTCGTCGAACAGTTGATGACCAACGCCATCTACTCCACCCTCAGCCGCCGCCAGGCCGGCCTCATCACCAACGGCATCGTCGGCGACATCATCTTCGGCGACGAACACCCCCAGGACGGCCTGCAAACCATCGTCGACCGCCTCCGCGCTGAAGAATCCGCCTAGGAGTCCGCTCGGGCTATTGTTCCCAGAGTTGCAGGCGATCCCGCGCGACAGCCTCGGCTCGCCGAGAAAACCCGACCTGGCGGAGGACCGCGTGGCGGAAACGCCTCTGAACGACACCCCACACAGAGAGTCGTTCGGGTCCGTTGAGGGCTCAGTGGACAAGCCGTCCCAAGGCCATACGGCGCCTTTCGCCGTCTACCCGCACGAAAATCCGCGCGGCATTGCCTGCTACGTCACGGGCGAAGACGCGGCCAGGTTGGCGAAACTCCGCCACAAGCGTGTCCGCGTCAAGGGCCTGCTCCGCCGCGATTCAAGCTCAGGTCTGCCGGAGTCCATTCGCCCCGTCACCAACATTGTGGTGCTTGAACCGCCTGCCACAGACCCGACGGACCTCTGGGGCATCCTGCCGACAGTCGACGCCGTGCGAGCCCTGCGCGAATGCCTGGCACGCGGGTTCCCAAAGCCCGCGCTGGTTGACGCTCCCCGCATGCCGACTGACACTTGACACACGTTAACCGTTGTGGGGCGGGCAACCTCAAGAACCGAGTAGGGAGATGAGCCGGCAGGAAGTCTTGGAGAACTTGGACGTCTACGAGAGCATGAGAGACGAATTCGAAGCGAAGCATCTGCACAAGTGGGTCGTGTTTGCGGATAAGCAATTGGTCGGGATATACGACACGAATGTGGAGGCCACAACAGCCGCCCTTCAAAGATTCGGCGAGAAGCCGTTCCTGATTCACGAAGTCCGCAAGACGCCCGTTCCGTTGCCATCGTCCCTCATATTCGGACAGGTTCGTGCAGGTCGTTGACTGTGGCACGCCTGACGAACCGCACCGTCTGAGGCAGGAAGGTCCCGGACTACTGGTCGAAGTCCGGCACCCTCGTAGCATCCACGAGCCTGATCCCGAGACCTTCACATTTCTCGGTCTGATCGACACTGGCTCGAGCCACTGTTGTGTCGATCACAGCATCGTGGAGTCCCTGGCCCTCCAATACGCTGGCGAGGCTGAATTCGGCGGCGTTGAAGGGAACTTCACAGCAGACCGTTATGTCGCGCATCTCCGATTCCCGCAGTTGAATACGACGTACCAGATGACGGTTGCGGCCATGCAAGCCATGGTCGACGGAATCGGACGACCGGTGCTGCTGGGCCGCGACTTCCTGCAGTTTTATCGGCTGCTCTACGACGGCCCGACTGGATCTGTCACCCTCGAGTGACGCCACAACAACCAACGGACCATCCAGCACTCAAGCCGACCGCCTCCGCGCTGAGAGCACTTCTAGTAGCACACGCGGGCTATAGTTCAGAGCGCTGCCAGCTACACCGCGCACCAATGTGTCGCGTCGAAAGAGGCTGAGGTGGGGGACAACACCATTGCCCTCGAAGTGCACGGTTCCGACTTCGTCCTAGACGATCTGAGTTCGGTCGTCGAGCACTTTCACGGGCTGCTGAGCGACTTGGCTGCTGAAGTGGCCGAGGGTGCCGAGGTTACGTGGCGGCTTGGCCGCTTCGGAACCGGGAGTATCGTGGCCGAGGTTCACTGCGAAGCCGATGACCCCGCCGTCGTAGACCAGGTCGTCACCGCGTACGACCGTCTCGGCGCGGCCCTTGCCAGCGACGGTCCTGTTCCGTACGCAGGGGCAGTTCTCACGCACACCGACCGGCTAACCGGCCTGATCGATGGACGAGTCACGTCGGTCCTGTTCAGAACCGACCGCCGAGCGCACAAGGTTCAGCGGCCGACGCTGGGAGCGCTTGCGGAGCACGCTCCCCGCCTCGAGTCGTACGGGTCCGTTGAGGGCGTGGTGGAGACGCTGGCACGTCGTCATGGGACCCGGTTCGTCGTCTACCCGGACGACGGCCAACGCAGCGTTTCCTGTTACGTGAGCACCGAGCAAGAGGCCGCAATGTTGAAGTTGTGGGGCAAGCACGTACGCGTCGAGGGCCTGCTCCGGCGCGATCCGCTCACGGGTGCCCGGTTATCAATCCGCGATATCTCGAATATCGAGGAGCTTGGCCCCTCGGCCACCAACCTTTCGGACCTGTGGGGCATCTTGCCCTCGGGGACCGACAGGAAGCCTGAGGAGATGATCCGGGCAGCATGGGATGGCGTCTAGTCGTCCTGAGCTCTATTGGGATTCGTGCTGTTTCCTTTCCTTCCTGCAGGGGGATTCAGCACGTACGGAGCTGCGGACGCTCATGGCCGATGCCCGGGCTGGTGGGGTACTGATCGTCACTTCCACTATCTCAGTTGTCGACGTGGCTTACCTTGCGCCGGAAGGTCCCGGTCTGCCGCTCGACCGAGACGTCGAACGGCGAATCGAAGACTTGTGGCGCTCGGGGCAAGCTATCCGTTTTGTGGAAGTCGACGCCGGAGTCGCGTCGCGCGCTCGAACCTTGTTGCGACACGCGCTCACCCAGGGCTGGCAGCGCAACCCGCGCGACGCCCTCCATCTCGCCTCCGCTCAGCAAGCGTCCGTCTCGACGATCCATACCTACGACGAGCGTTGGGACCGCTACGCCCAGTTGATCGGGAGAGCTGTAGAGCGACCAAACCTTCTATATGTGTCGCAGGCCGCGCCATGACGCGAAACACACGGCTGCTTGCGGCGTCCCGCGATCGGTAGTGGCCGGGTCGGGCCGCCTGCGTCGTCGCGCCATACCGAGCGCGTCGACAACCCCGACTGAACACATCGGCCTGCAAAGTGAACGCATCGGCGCGGAAAGGGGCGGACACTGAACACATTGGCCCGAAAAGTGAACGCATTCGAGTGAAGCGTGGACACGTCGGCGGCCAGGGTGAACACGGCGGCCACTCCCCTCTGCCTCCAGAAATTGGTGGCCTACTTTGACTTTCCAATGGTGAATAAGTTTGCTTTAGACTCATGGCCTGTGCTCATACGCGCGGGTCTCGCCGTGCACGACCTCTGAGGCTTGTACGCCACGCGAACGGACGCGGCTCCGAGTCATACAAAGTCTCTAGCCACTCGCGTCGCCTTAGAATCCACGCCATAACGTCCGCGGCGTATTCCGTCCCGCTTGTCAGGAACACAACGCCGAGCCCGGCTTCAATCAGCGTCTGACGCTCACTCTCTGAGTCAAGAATCGCCATATCTTCCGAAATCGCCATGAACGAGTTCTCGGCCGGGAAGCGCATCCATGTCTGATCGTCAACGCTCCTGCCTTCGTTGTTGATGAGATCGCGCCAGATGTGCACGACACAGGTAGCCCTGCAGACTCCCAGCGCCTGGACGGATTCCGGCAGCGCGGTGCCTAGATTCTCATCGAAGAAGAGCTTCACGCGGCAAGGTCGAAACTCAGTGCCGCCTCCACTGCTTGCTCGGCCACGCTCAGGTCGCGCGCGATTTCCCTGACGCTTTGCCCGGCGTTTTGTGATCTGCGCTTGATGATGTCAACAGTCACTCCACGATCGGCGACCGCGGGCCGCCCGGCGGCGAAGCGTGGATCGACCATGATGGGCACGTCTCGGCCGAGCGGATACCACCGAATAGCGAATCCGTCATCCTCAAGATGCTCAAACTCTTGGGCCCGCTTTCTCACCAAACCGGGCAGAGTCCACTGCATGCCGTCGGTGCTCACAGCGAGGGCAGGGGCTTCAGGATCCTGCTCATCGAAGTGGTGCAGGATCTCACCTCCCGCGCTATCGAGTTCAACGTAGGCGAACGGATACCGGAGACCCCACTCTCGCTGCATGAAGTCGCGCCCGCTGCGAATCCGCTCGATCTTTATGCGCCTGCTGCGGAACTCTGCCGCGATTACGACTTCGATGAGCTCGACAAACGAGAGACTAAGAGGAGTCGCTGAATGTGGCTTTTCAGAGTGAAACACCGGCCCACGTGCGCGGTTAGATCCATATTCACCCACCAACCATCGTCGCAGCGTTCGGGCGCTTACGCCCGAAATCCTGGCAGCCTCGCGTACGGTGTACCGCTTGCCGAGACGAACCGGATCATCAAGGTCGGTCCGGAGACGAGGCCTCTTCATATTCGCCACCTGAAGGTCGTCAGACATCTGCGTGCCATCGGGCGCTAGCCGGCTGCCGGGCAAACTCCAACTGACGCTCGGCGCTGAGGGACTCCGCCCGAGCCTCTCCGACCTGGCCGCCCGCAGCCAGTGCCTCGCGCCTGGCTAGGGTCCTCTAGCATTCATCCCTCCTCTGCCAGCAACGAGCCGTCCAGAGTCGACAATAAACCCTAGCCGTTCCGAGGTTGGTGTCAAACCTGCCGAAAACCTGTGGGCAGACGCTCTCTGCTCCCTACTTTCGCCCCGGCGACTGAACGGTCCTCGAGGAGTCCGAGTGCGCAATCGCGATGCGTGTCCTTCCCGGCTCCCGAAAGCGTGAACTCGGGGAAGCATCGTCTGCATTCGCTACCAGCGACTTCCGTGGAGCCGCCCCGCGCTCGATAGTGGCCACTCGGTCCCACTGCGTCGTCACCCCGAACCGAACGCGGCACCAGTCCAAACTGAACACATCGGTCTGCACAGTGAACACATCGGGGCGGAAACTGAACACATTGGCCCGAAAAGTGAACACATTCGGCCGAAAACTGAACACATTGGCCCGAAAAGTGAACACATTCGGCCGAAAACTGAACACATCGCCGCGAACACCGTGAACACCCCTTGCCCTCGCGTCGTCGCCCGACGCCAAAGCCATCGCCGACCGCCTCCGCGCTGAGCCCCCCGCCCGATCTCCACACCAACACCCGCCCGGGCACCTCCGCGCCGAGGCCGCCGGAGCACAGCCATCGTCACCCCGGACTGAACACATTCGGCCGCAGACTGGACACACGAGCCTCAAGAGTGGACACATTCGGGGAAAAACTGGACACATCGCCGCGAATACTGGACACATCGGCGCCAAACAGTGAACCCCCGTCAACCTCCACCTCCACCCGGCCGCCCATAGAAGAGTCCCGGCAAACCCGCTCCAAGTTCACCGGCTGGGCATCGCCTCCGCTCGCCCCGAGCGCGCCCTGAACCTGTGGTACGGCCCCTCAGCTTCCCCAGGAGCCCGCCCCGAGCCTGTTGAAGGGGCAGTCGCCATTACTGCCCACTCCCCGCTTGCCTGTCGTAATCACTCAGTGTACAATAGGCGCGCCGTCCTCCCTGCCCCTCTTCCGGAACCCCCATGCCCGCCCGCCTCGCCCACTTGCGCCCCCTCGCCACGCGCCCCCTCGCACCGCCACCCCGGAACCGCCATCGCCACCCTCGCCTCAGGCGCCCGGAGGGCCGGGAACTTCACCGCGCCTCGCCCCCATCACGCCCCCTCGCCAGCCGCGCCCTGGTCCCGGGATGCGTCGCCTCCCCACCCCAAAATCCGGCCCAAGCTGACTCTGGCCAGCCCGACCCCGTAGGGGTCGGGCTGGCCAGAGTCAGTTCCCCCCTTCACCCCCGCCGAACCCGCGCCGCCGGCAAACCGCCGATAATGCAGCCATACACTGACTGCACGCCCGCCAGCTAGGGAGCACGAATGACTACCACGGCCACGGCGCCGACCAGTAGCGCGGATGGGGTCACCTGGGATCTCAGCATCCTCTACGACAGCACCGACGACCCCAAGCTCGTGGCGGACCTGGACGCGGTCGCCGAGCGCGCCGCGGACTTCGAAAAGCGCTACCGCGGGCAGGTGGCCGGCCTGGACGCGGCGGGCCTCCACGAGGCCGTGACCGAACTGCAGGACATCCACGAGGCCATGGACCATCCGGCCATCTACGCCCACCTGCTGCACGCCGGCAAAACCGACGAGCCCACCCACGGCCGCCTGGTGGCCCTCACCCAGGAACGCGGCACCGCCATCAACAAGCACCTGATCTTCTTCGACCTGGAGTGGATCGAAGTCGACGACGAGCGCGCCGAGAAACTGCTGGCCGACCCGACTCTCAAGGACTTCGCCTACCTGCTGCGCCTGGAACGCCGCTACAAGCCCCACCGCCTGTCCGAGGGCGAGGAGCAGCTACTGGACGAAAAGGCCAACACCGGCAGCCGCGCCTGGAGCCGCCTCTTCGGCGAACTCACCAGCCGCCTGACCTGCGAGGTCACCCTGGACGGCGAGACTCGCACGATCACCGAGGCCGAAACCCTTGCGCTCAGCTACCACCCCGACCGCGAAACCCGGAAGTCCGCCGCCGACGGCATGACGCAAGCCCTCCGCGACAGCCTCCACCCCCTCACCTACGTCTTCAACGTCCGCCTGCAGGACCACGCCACCGACGACCGCCTGCGCAGCTACCCCACCGCCATGTCGTCACGCAACCTGGCCAACCAGATCACCCAGGAATCGGTGGACGCGCTGGTCGCCGCCTGCGTGCGCGGCTTCCCCATCGTGGGTCGCTATTACCGGCTCAAGCGCCGCCTGCTGGGCCTGGACGAACTCTTCGATTACGACCGCTACGCCCCGCTCAGCGCCGACCTGCCGTCCTACGACTGGGCCACTGCCAAAGACGTCGTGCTGGAGAGCTACCACGCCTTCTCCGAGACCCTCGGCGGCATCGCCCAGCGCGCCTTCGACGAGCGCTGGATCGACGCCGAACTGCGCCCGGCCAAGCGCGGCGGCGCCTTCAGCATGGGCGGCACGCCCAGCACCCATCCCTACATCCTGGCCAGCTACACCGACACCGTCCGCGACGTGATGACGCTGGCGCACGAGCTCGGCCACACCGTCCACCAGTACCTCTCCTACGGCGTCGGCTACCTGCAGGCCCACACCCCGCTGACCACCGCCGAGACGGCCTCGGTGTTCGGCGAGATGATCGTCTTCCGCCGCCTGCTCGACGCCCAGCCCACGCCCGCCGCCCGCCTGGGACTGCTGGCCAGCAAGATCGAGGACCACTTCGCCACGGTCTTCCGCCAGATCGCCATGCACAACTTCGAGTTCCGGGCCCACCAGGCCCGCCGCGAAGAGGGCGAGCTCTCCTCGGACCGCCTCAGCGAACTCTGGTTCCAGGCCAACGGCGAGATGTTCGACGGCTCCGTCACCCTGCGCGACGACTACCGCATCTGGTGGAGCTACATCCCGCACTTCATCGGCTCGCCGTTCTACGTGCACGCCTACGCCTTCGGCGACCTGCTGGTGCTGGGCCTGCTGCAGCGCTACCAGGAACAAGGCGCCGAGTTCGAGCCGCGCTACGTCGAAATGCTGTCCAGGGGCGGTTCCGTCAGCCCCATCGCCCTGCTGGAACCCTTCGGCATCGACCTGGCCGACCCGGGTTTCTGGGACGGCGGCGTACGCGTCCTGGGCGACCTGGTGACCGAAGCCGAGACGCTAGCGAACGACGGCGGGGCACTTTGATCAGACCGCGTCTCTGGAGTGAGCCGTTGTCTTCTCCCAGTCCCAACGGGAGCGCACCCGTCCTGGGGGCCAAGGCCAACGGTTCGAGGCCGCTCTTTCTCCCTCTCCCGCTGGGAGAGGGTTGGGGTGAGGGTCTTCCGGGCAACCGCCCTCGGGTTAGGCAAAGGCCTCCACTGAGAGAGAGTTTGGGTGCGGGTCTTCGCTGCTTAGCCCACGACCTGGCGAAGGAGGCAATGTGATCACCGCAAACGGCGTCCTGCAAGCCGTCGGCGCCCCCGCCATCAGCATGGACGATGCCTGCGCCCTGGTCGGCGAGGCCCTGCGCGGCTCGCCTGCCGGCGAGCGCCGCTTCCTGGTTCTGGTCCCGGACTCCACCCGCAAAGCCCCCGTGGCCGACGTTTTCCGCGCCATCCACAACGCTGTCGACGGTCGCGCCGACCGCGTCGACGCCATGATCGCCCAGGGCACCCACGGCCCCATGTCCGAGGCCGAGAAATCCGCCTGGGTATTCGGCGGCAATCGCTACCCCCGTAGCACCGTCTTCGACCACGACTGGGACGACCCCAACGCGCTCACTCCCCTCGGCGTGGTCCCGCTGGACGACCAATTGGACCGCTTCGGCGAGAACCGCCAATACGCCTCGCTCCTCGGCTTTGACGACGACATGCGGATTCGAGTCAACGCCAGGTTGCTCGAGTACGACCGCCTGGTGCTGCTCACCCGCGTGCAGCCGCATGAGGTGGCCGGGTTCGCGGGCGGCGCCAAGCAGATCTTCCCCGGCGTCTCCGGCCCCGAGATGATCAGCCTGCTGCACGCCATCGGCAGCCTGCGCACCAACCGCGGCATCCACGGCGTCATGCCCAACCCGGTGCGCGACCTGATCGACGACATGGCGCTGAACCTGCCCGTGCCCATCACCACCATCGGGCTGGTCATCGACGACGACAGCGACGCCATCCACGGCGCCTTCGTGCAGCCGGACGGCTGGCGCGAATGCGTCGAGCAAGCCGCCGAACTCAGCGCCGCCGTCAACATCCGCTACGTCCCGCGCCGCGTCCGGCGCGTGGTCGCGGCCCTGCCCCAGCGCAAGGACGGCAGCTGGCTCTACCCGGACCTCTGGACCGGCGCCAAGGGCGTGCTCAAGACCGAGGACGCCGTGGCCGACGGCGGCGAACTCGTCGTCTGGGCGCCCAACATCGATTCCATCTCCGACGCCCACGGCGAGCTGATTGGCGCCATCGGCTACCACACCTACGCCTATTTCCTCTCGCATCCCCAGTCCTGGCAACGCGCAAACGCCACCCCGCTGGCCCTCAACGGCAGCGCCCTGATGAAGGGCGAAGGCCGCATGGCCAACGGCCGCGAAGTCCCCCGCATCGACGTCCGCATCGCCACCGCCATCCCGCCCGACGCCTGCGCCCGCATGAACATCGGCTACGAAGACCCCGACGCCGTCGCCGCCGAAATCGCCGCCACACCCCCCAACGCCATCACCGACGACCGCCTCATCGTCCGCGACGCCGGCGGCATCCTCTGGCGCCACCGGGCCGACTAGACCAGGCAGGCTTTCTGGAGAACTCAATGCTGGACGCTCAGGCCTTTTTCTTTGACCTCGACGACACCCTGGTCGACTTCGGCAAGGCCCGCCGCAAGGGCCTCATTGCCCTGGCCGGCCAGCTGGCCGCCCGCGTGCCGAATCAGTCCCCGGACCAACTTCGGGAACTCCAGTCACGCATCGTCGAGGACCGCACCCGCCGCGGACGCGGCATGCCCCAGGACGGCGACCTGCGAGGCACCCGCATCCGCGTCTGGACCGAGGTGCTCGCCTTCATCGGCGCCCCCGACCTGGCCGATCCCGGTCAGCTGGTGGATGACCACGACCTTCTAACCCGCCAAAACCTGGAGCTGTACCCCGACGCGGACGCCTCGCTCCGCTGGGCGGCAGAACGCTTCGAGGTCACCGGCATCATCACCAACGGCCCCAGCGACGTGCAGTGGGGCGAGGTCCGGCAGGTAGGACTGGAAGACCGCGTCGATCGCGTGATCGTCGCCGGCGACATCGACGCCTTCAAGCCCGACCCGCGCATCTTCGAGGCCGCCCTCAAGGGTCTCGGAATCCCGCCGCGCTCCGCCGTCTTCATCGGCAACTCCGCGGCCCACGATGCCGCCGGCGCCATCCAGGCCGGCTGGTCCGCCATCTGGCTCAACCGCGACGGCGACACGTATCCCTCGTCACTCCCGCCACCCACCGCAACCGTTACAACCCTCGACGAACTCCCGGCCCTCTTCGACTGACGCGTGAAACTCTTCCTCAAGGTCGCGCTCTTCACGCTGGTGGTTCCGGGCACGATCGCGGTGCTCGTTCCCCTGCTGATCAAGTGGGATCGGCCTGTCGCCAACGGCCCAACGCTCTGGCTGGGCGCGGGCCTCCTCGCTCTCGGAACGCTCCTCTACCTGCGCTCCGTCTGGGACTTCGCGGTCTCCGGCGGCGGCACCCCCGCACCCATCGACGCCCCCAAACGCCTGGTAACCAACGGCGTCTACCGCTATTCCCGCAACCCCATCTACGTCGCCGTCCTCATCGCCATCGCCGGCTGGGCCAGCCTCTTCCAGGCCCCGGTCCTCCTGGCTTACGGCGTCGTCCTGTTCGCCCTCTACTCATTCTTCGTCCAACGCCACGAAGAGCCCCATCTGGCCCGCGAATTCGGCGACGAATACGCCACCTACACCGCCACAACCCCCCGCTGGCTCCCCCGCCGCCGCCGCAAAAACCGCCCCTAGCCAACCCCCGCCGTCGTCTCCTCAATCAGCCAGTCAACGACGGCTTCCAGGGCGTGCTGCTCGCTGGCGCCGGCGCGGCGTTGGGTTTCGAAGACGGCTAGCTGGCGGTGAGCGCTGGTGCCGCGGGCGAGGATGGTGCGGACGTGTTCGACTTCGGCCACGCAGTGCAGGCGTTCGGCGTCCTCGCGGATCAGGTCCAGCAACTCCTCCATCAGCATGTCCAGCGGCTTGATGCGGTTCAGGCCGAAGTCCACCAGGCCATTGTCGATCCCGTAGCGCTGCGCGCGCCACGAGTTTTCGGCCAGCAGCGCCAGCGGATACATGCGCCAGCGCTGGTTGGCCCGGCGCATCCGCGCTAGCAGAGAAACCGTGCACACGTACAGCGCCGCGATGCAGACCGCATCGTCCAGGCTGGTACAGGCGTCGGTAATCCGCATCTCCAGGGTCGGCAGGCGCGCGTGCGGCCGCGCGTCCCACCAGACCTTGGTCGGATCGTCGATCAGCCCGGCCTCCAGCAGGCTCTGGATCATGCGCTGGTACTCGCCGTGGCTTTCGAAGCGCTCCGGCAGCCCGGTGCGCGGAAGTTCGTGCAGGATCGTCAGCCGGTAGCTGCGCAGGCCGGTGTTGCGCCCTTGCCAGAAGGGCGACGAGGTGCTGAGCGCCAGCAAGTGCGGCAGGAAGTAGGTGACCTGGTTCAACACGTCGATCCGGTCCTCCGGGTCCGGAATGCCCACGTGCACGTGCATCCCGCCGATCACCATCCGCTGCGCCAGCGTCTGCATGTCTTCCGTCAGCGCCTTGTAGCGCTCCCGGTCCGTGGGCAACTGCCGCGACCAGAGCGCGAACGGATGGGTGGAGGCCGACATGATTCGCAGTTCGTGCGCCTTCAGGACCTCGGCCAGGGTGCGTCGCAGCGTCGCCAGCCGTTCCCGGACCTCGGCAATCGAGCCGCACACGCTGGTGCCGACTTCGACCTGCGACCGCAGCAGCTCCGGGCTCACGCTTCCGACTTCCGCCGGGATGGCCGCCTCGCACTCGTGCAGCAGCGCGCGCGGCGGGTTGGCCACCAGGTCCCGCGTGTCGGGGTCGACGATCAGGTATTCCTCTTCGACCCCGATCGTGAAGTCAGGCAGCCCGTCGATAAAGGCGGTCACGCGCACACTCCCAGGAACCTCCGGCGCCATGCTACGCGGCCACGATTAACCGAATGAAACCGTCGCCGATTCACATACATCGCTCCGACAGCACCGGTCGCCGGCCCGATAGCCAGCAGCCGTCTCCCGCGGGTACCCTGCGCGCATGATCAAGATCGGCCTGCGCCTCGTCGACCTCTCCAACGACCACCTGCAATACGCGGCGCAGATCGGCGTGGACGGCGGCACCCTTCGCACCGACGAACTGCCGGGCGTCGCCGAAACCGGTCAGGTCGACGCCGCTGGATTGCGCAACCTGCTACAGCGCCTGGACGCGTTGGGCCTTGAACTGGCCGGCATGGAACTGCGCCGCGCCCGCATCGCCGGGGTCCTGCGCGGCGATCCCGAGGGTGCCAGGGAAATCGACGACCTGTGCGAGACCATCCGCGTCCTCGGTGGCGAGGGCGCCCCGCTGGTGACCTGCGGCTTTGCCGTGGCCCACGCGGACGAGCACATCCAGCCCTGGCGCGGCTACAAGGACCTGCCGGGCGGACGCGCCGGCACCGAGCTGCGAACCTTCGACGCCGCCTGGGTCGAGGACTCGGACCTGGTCACCTGGGGCATCGACACCGGCGACCCGGCCGTTCGCGTGCCCGAGGCCGAGGTCTGGCGCCGCATGGACGGCTTCATGGAACGCGTGCTGCCCGCCGCCGAATCCGCCGGCGTGCGCCTGGCCTTCCACCCCAACGACCCGCCCCTGCCGCTGTACCGCGGCGTTGAGCAGCCGTTCATCGATCCCGAGGGCCTGGGTCGCCTGCTGGACCGCTACGACAGCCCCAACGTCGGCCTGCTGTTCTGCCTGGGCACCATGCAGGAGACCGGCAAAGACATGCCGGCCGCCCTGCGCAGGTTCGGCGAACGCGGCAAGTTGTTTACCATCCACTTCCGCAACGTGCGCGGCGTCATCCCGCGCTTCGAGGAAGTCTTCCAGGACGAAGGCGACTACAACGCGGCCGACCAGATGCGCACGCTGCACGAGGTCGGGTTCGACGGTTTCGTAATGCCCGATCACTACCCCGGCCTGCTGGGCGACAACGACGCCCGCGAACGTGCCCGCGCCTGGTGCGTCGGCTACCTCCGCGCCCTCATCCAGGCCACCGCACCCTAAGCCGCCCACCGCCTCGAGGCGTACGATCAGCGCTGTGTCGGGGTCGTGGGCGCTGTGACGCAGAAGGGCGAGCCGCATGAGTGATCCGGTGAGGGTTGGCTTTGTTGGGGCGGGGAGTTTGGCGAGCCGGGTGCACTACCCGTCGCTGGATGAGATCGAGGCTACGGACCTGCGGGCGATCTCAGAGCTGGACGAGGACCGGCTGACCGAGATCGCCGACCAATACGACGTACCCGGCCGCTACACCAACTACCGCGACATGCTCGATCGCGAGGATCTGGACGCCGTTTACGTGGTGATGCCCCCGCACTTGCTGCACGACATCGTGATCGACTGCCTGCAGGCCGGGAAGCACGTCTTCATCGAGAAGCCGCCCGGCGTCTCAACCTACGAGACCGAGGCCTTTGCCTGGTACGCGGAGCAACACGGCTGCCTGACCATGGCCGGCTTCAACCGGCGCTTCGTCCCCTTGCTGCGTCACTGCAAGGCCGCGGTGGAAGCCGCCGGACCGATTCACATGGTCGCCGCGCGGTTTCACAAGTTTGACCCGTGGCCCGAGGAGTTTGGCTTCTACCGCGGCTCGGTCAGTCACCTGACCTCCGACATCATTCACGCGGTCGACTCGCTGCGATTTCTGGCTGGAGGCGAGGTGGTGGAGGTAAACGCCCACACGCGCGCGCTGGGCCGTCCCTACATCAACGTGCACGCCGCACTGATCGAGTTTTCCACCGGCTGCTCAGGCGTGCTGCTGGCCAGCCGCCGCGCCGGCGCCCGCCGCCACACGTTCGAGATCCATGGCGGCGACGTCTCCGCCTATTGGGAGGACGGCGTCGAGGGCATGATCTACCGCGACAACTCGGACACCCCCGAGTTCGTGCGGGGCGCGGACCTCATCGACGACCCCGACGCCCTGCATCAACGCTCCGGCTTCCAGGCCGAGAGCCAGCACTTCATGGACAGCATCCAGGCGGGCACCCAACCCCTCACCAACTTCGCCGAAGCCGCCAAGACGATGCGCCTGGTCGACCAGATCGCGGCGGACGTGCGATAGCTGTAGGGGCTCCTCGCAGTCCCTGATCCGCCCTTGTTTCAACCGCTGCGGGACAACCGCCCTATCAGGCGCGCCAATTCCGCGCGCCGGTCCCGGTTCATCCGTGAATTGGACAGGAACTGGCTCCAGCCGATGAACTGCCTTCCGAGCAGTTCGCCGCAAAAAACGGTCGTCCCGAGATTTCCGTCATCCGCCCGGTGCTCGAAGCGCGTCTCGAAGATGCCTTCCAGCCGCTTAACGACCGTCTTGCCATTTCCCAGCAACAACCTGATGTTGGGGCTTTCCCGCAGTACGTCCCTGAAGAACGGCAGGCCGTCCTCAATCAACGTGTCCTGAATCCGCCTGTCCAACTTCCCCCACAAGGGATCGGTCGGCCACTGCACGACGTCCATAGAGCAGGCCAGATCGGGCTGACAAGAAACGTATCGGCCGCCGTAGGACGCCCCGCAGGCGTTGAGAATCGGCTCCAAACACGTGAAATACCTGTACCGGTGATTCTCGAAGTACCGCCGCTTGTCCTCCCAAAGCTTTTCGGCACCGTCGGCTTCCATTGGCGGATAGTCGCCGCGTTGCCAGACGCCATGAGGATTGATGCCGACGGTTGCAACGACGGCGTCGTTCACGTGGCCTTCGACCACGTGTGGCAGCGCTACCGGCGGCACACAGCAACCGTCGGGAGGCGTTGCGTCGCGGATGTAGGCGGGATAGTCAATCCCTCGAGTCATCTACCGATCCTCCCTGTAACAAGCGGCGGATGCCGCAGCTACCGCCGAAGACGCAACCATGCGCCCAACCGTTCCCGCCTCAGCGACCCCGGGGGCCCCTCAGTCGCTTTGCAGGTACTCCAGGGCCTTGAGGTAACTGCGGCGTTGGAGGAAGTGGCGGAGTTGGGCCGGGGTGTCCGGCCCAAGCGATTGCGTCAGGCCGTCCACGCGGCGCAGCGCGGCCTGAAGCTCGGCCGGCGGGCCCGGCGGCGGGCCGATGGCCCGCAGCAGGGCCTCCAGTGCCTGCGTCAGCTCGGCACGACCGTCGTTCACCGGGGTCAGCCTGCCAGCGTGGCCTCGACGGAGATTTCCACGTTGCCGCGGATGGCGTTGGAGATGGGGCAGCCGGCCTCGCCCTGCGCGGCCAGGTCGGCGAAGCTCGCCTGGTCCAGCCCGGGGACGACGCCTTCCACGCTCAGCGAACTGCTGCCCACCTTGAACCCGCCAGCCGGCAAGGGCTCGAAGGTGACGGATGCGGACACCCGAAGTTCTTTCGGCGGGTGACCGGCCTCGGCCAAGGTGTGCGAGAACGCCATGGCGTAGCAACTGGCGTGCGAGGCGGCCAGCAGTTCCTCCGGGCTGGTCTTGCCGCCCGGGCCTTCGGTGCGGGCCGGCCAACTCACGGCCTGCGCCGTCAGGGCGCCGCTGCCCACGCCGAACGTTCCGTTGCCTTCAAGCAAGTTTCCGCGCCACACGACGTCGGCTCGTCGGACGATGTCGGACATTGTGCTGCCTCTCAGTTCAGTGAGCGCGCTGCTCGCGCCGCTGATTGTCGCCTCTTCCGACCATGCTTACCACACCCGCCGCGCGTCACGGCGCCGCCGTGGATGCGGGCCGCGTTGCCGGTACAGGTTTGGCGGTCACCGCGCGGCTGCTGGTTTGGATGCGGCTGGCAAGGCCGCTATAGTGCCTGTCCCCGACATGGGTTTTGCCGACGCCGTCCGACAACTACGCGAGCAGCGGCGCCTTACCAAGGCGGCGCTCGCGGCGCGTTGCGGCCTCGCCCCCTCCTATCTTTCCCGGCTCGAAAGCGGCGACTACAAAAGTCCCACCGTCGCCACGCTAGTAACGCTGGCCAAGGGCCTGGAAGTCGATCCGCGCGAACTGCTGGCGCTTGCCGGCTACGTTCCCGACGACATGGCGAGCACACGCCGCCGCTTTGCCGAAGAGACCATTGCCAGCGTGGCGGAATCGGCCATCCGCTCCATCTCGCGCACGGTCAGCACGACGCTCAACCCCGACCAAGACGACCCCGCTGACGAGCCACTCCACGTGGACCGGGGCCTGCTGGCGGAGCGGCTGCGCACGCGCCGACGTACCGACCGTCTTGCGACCCGGCAGATCGCGCAAAGGGCCGGCGTGCGCGTGCGCGTGATCACCGACCTTGAGGCGGGTCGCGAGCCGTCCACCCCGATTGACCTGGCGCAGATGCTGGACCGAGGGTATGGCCTGGACAGGTCCGAAGTTGATGACCTGCTCTTCGAAGTTGGCTTGAGCCAATTCCTGGCCGACGACATCGTGCTTTCAACCGAGTCACGCCGAATGACGCTCGAATTCGCCCGCCTGGCGCGGATTCGGGACCGTCACAGCAACCCGAGCACGGGACTTAGCGACTAAGGGCGTCGGTTCGGGCCTCTCTGGATCTCCGGGCCATCCGTCTGCCGAATCGGCGAGATCCGAGCGTTTTCCCGCTTAGCTGCTCACCACGACCCCAACGGCTATTGAGGTTGCATTGTTCGTTGGCAGTCCGTCGGTCGTCGAATACGCGGTCCACGTTGACCCATCAAAGCGGCCCACCCCGCGGTCTGTCGCTATCCAGATGTGACCCTGGCTGTCCTCGGCCAGCGCCCGGACGTTGTTGGACGGCAGCCCCGCGTTCACGACGTTGGCCGTTGAGAACACGTCATCCTGGAGCCAGCTCACACCTCCGGAGGTCGCCACCCAGACGGTTCCATCGCTAGCCACAAGGATGTCGCGGATGTTGTTACTCCCGAGCCCGTGAGCGACACCGTAGTGTTTCCACTGCAGTGGGTTGAGAGTCCGCGACACGCCGGCGTTGGCGGTGCCGAACCATAAGCCCCCGCTCGCGCCTACCGCGACGGTCGTGACGTTGTCGCTGACGATTTCCGAGTTGTCCGTGTGGTAGACGTACCAGTTCTCCGCGGCCGCGTCGTACAGCACCGCACCGGCCGACGTGCCAAACATCAAACCGCCCGAGGTTCCAGGAATCATCTGCACCCGGTTTACGTCCGAGCTTGGCAATTCGGAGTTGTCGGACCGAAGCCTGTCCCAACTCCCGCCATCGAACCAGCTGACGCCTTGCTGCGGATGGGCCATCCAAAGGACGTCCGTAACCTGCCGGCCGGCCAGGGCCGTGACGTCGTCCGAGCCGATCTGGTTGTTTGTGGCGGCCCGGTCGAAGAGCGCGCCGTCTCCGTTCCGGTTCATTCGGACGAGTCCCGCGTTTGTCCCGGCCCAAATCTGGCCGTCCCGATCCACCAGCACGGCCTGCACCCGGTTGGTGCTGAGGGCCGAGCCGGCCTCATCAAGCTGTTGCCACGTGTCGGTGTCACCGTCGTAGAGCAGGACCCCGCCGTCGCTGGTTCCGACAACAATGCGTTCTCCCGCCAATCGGCCCGGGGCCCCTGTAGTGGTTGGCGTGGGACTGGCTACAGGGGTGGCGGTGGGGCTAGTCGTGGGCGTCGCTGTCGCCGTGGTGGTGGGCGAGGGCGCGGTGAAATCAATAATCGTTGGCGTGAATGTCTGACCCGCCGTCAGCGGCACCGCTACGTTGAAGGCGCCGAAGTTCATCCACGCGCCCTCCGGGTACTTCTGGTTCCGCAGGTCGTCGCCCAGCAGCCGCAGCTGGACCGGAGCCTGCGGGTCCTGCGGGTGGTGTTCCATGACCGCCGACTGGAAGTACTGCCGGACAAACCCCGCCGTGGCCGCCGCGATATGTAAGGTGCCGCTCGCGTTGGTGTCGACCCGGGCCTCGGTCTTGGGGAAGCCGAACGCCTGCACGCCGCCGAACGCGTTGAAGAAATCAAGGAAGCCGGTGCGGACGCCTCCAACCGAGAAGTTGGAGACCTTGTGGTTCCACGGGCCGAACTGCTCGCCGGTGTTGTTGTTGACTGTTCCCGGCTCCACGCCCAGGTCGCGGCTGCCCCCCAAGCCTCCGCCAAAGTAGTCCCAGGTGAGCCGGCGCTCCAGGACGTAGATGTCGCCAAGGTCGGGGCGTCGGTGAAAATCAACGACGCCGCGCTGGTAGTACTGCGTGAGGGTGCCGTTTTCCTCAACGTGGACCTCCGAGGTCGGGAAGCCCCAGCGCTGGAGCCCGCCCGTGCGGTCGAAGAACTCCTGAAAATCGGCCGTCAGCGTCTCTGCGCCCACGGTCACACTCAGCTGCGGGATGTTGTGTTGGAGCGCCGAGTTGCCCGGCGCGCTGAGGAACGTGTTGTCGAGGACCGTGATTTGCCCGAAGCCGGAGGTGACCTGGGCGGTGAGGGCTGCGGGGCCAAGGACCAGGGCCACCAGCATCGTGATGACCGCTATGCCGAGCGTGATGCGTACGCGGGTCAGGTCCGCGAACCTTCCTTCGTCGCTACGAACGGACGCGCCTTTGCCGTACCGAACCAACGGTACGCCACGCCGGCGCCGCCTCAACCAGTCTGGATTATATGTACTGGCCCACGCCGCGCCAGCCCGTCCTAGCCGACCGCCAGCCCAACCGCGACCACGACCAGCGTTAGCCCGACTCCCAGGCCCAGGCTGATGGTCAGGTCCCGACGCAGATGCGGCAGTGTCGGCAGGCGTGTCGCGCTGCGCGCCGGCGAGGAGCCCGGTCGCGGCGCTTCCGGCGCCGCCGGCGTCTGACCGTCTATCTGGTCCGCTGGGCCGGCCCGTCGGGCCACGCGCCGGATGGGCGCACGACGTCGACGCCGGGTCGACCGCCGCCGGTTAGCCATTCATTCCTCCCTGTCGGTCACTGTCAGCGTGCGGCGCGGCGACCGCGAGGGGTTCATTCTCGCCACTGTGGTGCCGTCTGCGCCGTCGTCGAAGCTCCCAGCGCACGAGCAGCCCGCCCATGATGCCCGTTGCGAATCCAGCCAAATGAGCTTGCCACGCAACGTCCGGATCGAGAAACGCCTGCGTCTGGGTCAGCGCTCCGACGAGTTGTACCGACAGCCAGAGTCCACCGGCCAGCAAGCCAGCCCATCCGCCGACGGTTACGACGCCGATCAACCCGGCGACTCCAGCGCTGGCGCCGATAGTGGGAATGATAGATGCGCTGTTCAGCAACGCGTGAAAAGTCCCGCCGGCCGCGACGGAGACCGTCCAGACGACACTAAATCGCCACGACCCGATGGCCCGCTCGACGAGCGTCCCGAGCAGGGCTATGAACGCCAGATTCACCGCCAGGTGCCCCAGATTGCCGTGTAGAAACGAGGACGTGAATAGCGTCAGCACGTAGGGCGTAGGCGACCCGGGGATTGAGAAGCGGTCGCCGTTGAAGAGCACGGCGGGCAGGAGCCCGTATCGAATGATCCACTCCTGCCCGGCCGATCCCTGCGCGCCCTGGAGCAGATAGATGGCGCCGTTGGCCAGCAGCAACGCGCCGGTGACCGGGCTGGGTCGCCAGAAACCGCGCCCCCAGCGCATGGGTCGTCCGTATCACTCCGGCAGGAGCATCCCGAGAAGCACGTTCAGATCCTCCGCATCGCGGTATTCGATCTGGATGCGCCCGCGCTTTCGGGTGCCCACGAATCGGACGCGCGTTCCCAGCCGCCACTGCAGGCGCTCTGCGACATGCTCCAGCTCCACGTCGGGTGGCCGCGGCGGTTTCAGCGTGCCGCGGGCCGCCTGCTCCGCCTGTCGCTGGTTGAGGCCGCCGCTCAGCATGCGCAGGAAGAGCCGGCGGCGCGCCTCGTCATCGGCCATCCCGACCAGCGTGCGCCCGTGGCTCTCGGTGATCCGGCCCTCGGCAAGGGCCTGGCGCATGTCGCTATCTAGCTTCTGAAGGCGGAGCGTGTTGGCCACCGACGAGCGGCTCATGCCCACGGCCGCCGCCACCTGGGCCTGGGTCATTCCGTAGCCGTCCATCAGTGCCTGGTAGGCGTGCGCCCGATCCAGCGGGCCAAGGTCCCTGCGCTGGAGGTTCTCCACCAGCGCCAACTCCACCCGGCGTTGGGCGTCGGCCGCAATCACGATCACCGGAACTCGTTGCAGGCCCGCCTTTCGCGCCGCCCGCCAGCGGCGCTCCCCAGCAATCAGGAGAAAGCGACCGGAGCGGTGCGGCGACGGGGTTACCAGCAAGGGCTGGAGCACTCCGTGCTTGGAAATCGACGTGGCTAGGCTCTCCTCGTCCGCGGGGTCGAACCTGCGTCGTGGTTGCTGCGGGTTGGGCTCAATGTGCTCTAGCGGCACGGTGCGCCAGTCGCCGGGAACCGATCCCTCAGCCTCATCGAGCCGGCCGTCATCGCCATTCCGCACTTGCTGACACCGTCCGTAGCTGGCAGCCTTCTGTATACGATCAGCTTACAGAAAGTCCGGGTTCTCGTCCAGTGTGTGCTTAAGAGTTTCCGAGGACGTCTTCGGGATTAGTTAATGATTAAGAAAAGGCGGAAGTCCCCGTAGGGCGGTGGGTTGTGGGGAAAGCGGTATGCGGCGGGCGCCAGCACCCCAAGTGACAGGGTTCAAGAGGCTGAAAGCAGGGACTTGGACTGTCTGTGGACAGCTCGGGTGCTGGCACAACGCGGGACGCGGATTACTCGCGGCTGGGCGCGGATCGGGGTCAGCGGGCGCTTTCTGTCCACACCAGCCGGCGGTTATCCACATAATCGGGCCGGTTATCCACAAACCGGGCGTTGATCGCTAGTCGGCCAGGTGGACCCGGATCGCTTCGATATCCGCCTTCAGTTGATCCTCAAGCTTCAGCCGGCGCTCGACTTTTTTGCAGCCGTGCAACACCGTGGTGTGGTCGCGTCCACCCAGGACCCGGCCGATTTCGGGCAGGGTTTCCCGACCGTCGTTGCGCATCAGGTACATGGCCACCTGGCGCACGCCAGCCGTTCGCGCGTCGCGGCGCTTCCCCAGCAGGTCGTTCTGCGGGACGTCAAAGTGCTGCGACGTGGCGGCCAGGATGGCGGCGGTGGCGGGCGGGCGACTGGCGGCTGCCCGGCCGAGCCCTGACAGCGCCTGCTCGGCCGCGGAGGGATTCAACTCCAGCCCGTGCAACTCGGCGTAGATCAGTGTGCGGGTCAACGCGCCTTCCAGCTCGCGGACGTTGCGCGTAATCCGGTCGGCCAGGAAATCCACCACGTCGTCGGAGATGCTGGCGTGGGCTGCGGCGGCGTGCTGGTGCAGGATCATCCGTCGCAGATCCAGGTCGGGCGCCTGGATATCGGCCACGAGTCCAACTTCGAAGCGGCTGCGCAGGCGCGCTTCAAGGCGGGCGATCTCGCGCGGCGGGCGGTCACTGGTCAGCACAATCTGTCCGCCGGCTTCGTAGATCGCGTTGAAGGTGTGAAACATCTCCTCCTGCGAAGCCTCGGTTCGGGAGAGAAACTCCACGTCGTCCACCATCAGCAGGTCCACGGTGCGGTAACGCTCGCGGAACTGGCGCCGGCGGTCGCCGCGGCTCTCAGTGCGGATCGCGTGTAACAGCTCGTTGACGAAGGTCTCGCAGGGCACGTAGCGCATGCGCGTTTCGGGGCGCTGCGCCGACACCGCATGGCCCACGGCATGCAGCAGGTGCGTCTTGCCCAGGCCCACGCCGCTATAGAGAAAGAGCGGGTTGTACACGACCCCCGGTCGCTCGCTGACTCGGAGCGCCGCGGCGTGGGCCAGCCGGTTGGAAGAGCCGACTACGAAGCGCTCAAACGTATAGCGGGGATTGAGGCGCGCGCCGGGCGCCGTGCTTGCGGTCGGCGCTGCGGGTGGCTCCGGAGCCGGATCCGCCAGCCAGGCCGGCGGGCGGGCGGGATGCTCTGCCTGTACGACAAACGTAACGTCAACATCACCACCGTGCGCCTTTGAAACCGCGTGCGCGACCATCTCTCGGTAGCGCCGCGTCACGATCTCCTTGGCAAAGACGGTTGGGACCGCTACGACAATCTCGCGCCCGCCCGCGCGGACGAACCTTGCATCTCGAAACCATGCTGCGAAATCTGCTTTTGGAACCTCGACTTGCAGCGCGCCGAGGGCCGCCTCCCAAGTACGTTGGCTGAGCATCCTGTCCCCGCTACCCGCACCGCGCCTTTGATGCGGGACGAGAAGGCTAGCAAAAGGCCGAATCCGGAGCGCAAGTCAGCAAACCTGTTAACTCGCGACCAATCGGCATGATGAAGTTGACTCTAGTGAAGATTGTCGCCTGGAGAGGGCCTCGCGCGGGGGGCGCCCTGCATTGTCCACCTGGCCTGCTTCAAGTCGCGGCAGCACGCCGCGGGGTGGCGGCGTTACGCGCGACAAGGGAAATGGCGCTGCGCTGAAGTTAAGTAACAAGTTCCAGGCCCACCGCGCTCGTCCTCGGCATGGGCGGGGTGGTTCTGAACCTGAAACGGCATTACCGTTGCCATCTGGGGGTTACCAAAGTGTGCCGGCTGTCGGCTGGGCCCTGGCAGGAGCGGGCGTAAAATCGGGAGTCCTATAGACGGTGCGCACTTCTCGGGCAAAGGAATGGAAGCCGATGCGAATAATCAGCGGTGCGCTGGCGGTGATCGGCCTTGCGGTCGTGCTGATCATTTTGCTGGCGGTAGGCGTGTTTGCCTACGACGAGGCAAGACGTCGATTGGTCGGCGACGAATTCGCGCCCGAGCGACCAGATGAAGACGCCGGGAGGTGAGGCCAGCCGCGCAGACACCCTGAGGCGGCATTGACCGAGGGCGCGGGCGCGGATCCGGGACCGACCGGGGGCACGGTGAATCGCTAGTGCGTCAACCAGCCCAGCAGTTGCAGGCCGGCCACGCCGGCCCAGGCAAAGGCCATGTTCTTGATCACCAGCCCAGGCCACGACGCCAGGATGAAGCGCGGCAAACCAATTCGAGTGGCGCCCGCAATCATGCCGGCCACGTCAAAGAAGGGGTTGGGGATCGCGGCCATCACGAAGAGGGTCAGCACGCCGTAACGGGACATCCAACTGCTGAGCCGCGCATAGCCCCTCACGTGGCTCAGGGCGCCCTTGCCGGACCAGCCAACGTAATAGCCGCCCAGTTCGCCCACCATCTGGCCGGTGGCGCCAACCAGCCCGACCGCCCAGATATTGTCCAGGGCCGCGGCGAAGGCGCCCACGCTCACGGCGGCTGGCGCGGGCAGGATCAGCGTGGCCGCCCCGATGGCGGTCAACAAAAAAACGGCCGCATACCCGGCGCCCGCCAGCCGGTCCCGCAGCACCTCCGCGTAGACCACCGCGAGGATCGCGATGGCGAAGACGCCGAGCAGCCCGACCAGCTGCGCCGCGAGACGCCAGCGCGGGCGCGGCGCCGTCGGCGCGGCCTCGGGCTTCACGGCCATTACACAACCAGCCGGATCTGAGTTTTCATACTGGATGCGGCGATCGCGGAATCATGCAGCGCGTAGCCTTGAGCAGGTCTGACCTCAAGGACGGTGAGCGCGTGACGACATGGGGCTATGGCCAAGCGTAGACGGCTGATCGCAAAGCCGCGCCAGCGTAGCAACCGTATTTGGTTGTGGCTGGCGCTGGCCGCCAGCGGGCTGGTTGGGCTTGGCGCGGCGCTGGTCGCCGTAGTCGTGGCCACCGGCGTCGGCATTGCGGTTGCCGTCAACGTGGCCTCGACGTTTCTGACGGACCTGCCGCCGGTCGACCAGATCTCCACGGTCGGCGGTCAGTTGTTTCAGACCACCACCATTCACGATCGCCGGGGCCGGCCGCTTGGCGAGCTGCTGGGCGAAGGCCGTCGGCGCCTGGTGCCGCCGGAGGACATCCCCCAGGTCGTCAAGATTGCGGTGGTCGCTGCGGAAGACGCCACCTTCTACGACAACCCGGGGGTGGAAATTCGCGCGATCCTGCGGGCGCTCTGGAACAACTGGCGCGGTGGCGAGGTGGTGTCCGGTGCCAGCACGATCACCCAGCAGCTTGTCAAGAACGCGCTTCTCACACCCGAGGAAACCTACGAGCGCAAGCTGCGCGAGGCCGTGCTGGCCTGGCAGATCAGCCAGCGGTTCTCCAAGGACGAGATTCTGGGTCTCTACCTCAACCAGAACCACTACGGCGGTCTCACCTACGGAATAGCCGCGGCGGCCGAAACCTACTTCGACAAGGACCTGGCCGACGTGACGCTGGCCGAGGCCGCCATGCTGGTGGGGCTGTTGCCCGCGCCCTCGTTGCACAACCCGCACGTTGACCCTCGGGCAGCCAGGCGCGAACAGCTGCGGGTGCTGGCGGCCATCGCGCGGCACGGCCTGGCGCCGGCCGGGGCGGTGGCGGCGGCTCGCGAAGAAGACGTGCAGATTGCGCCCCCGCGCGAGACAACCTCGCCGGCGCCCCACTTCCTGGACTTCGTGGTGAGCGACCTGCAGGAGCGCTACGGGCCTGAGATCAGCCGCCAGGGCTGGGAAGTCACGACCACGCTCGACCTGGATCTGCAAGCCGAGGCCGACACCGCGGTTCGCGAACACGTGGCGACCCTGGCCGACCGCGAGGTCACCAACGGGGCGCTGATCGCCATGCGTCCGGCCACCGGGGAGATCCTGGCCATGGTCGGCAGCCTGGATTTCAACAACGAAGCGATCGACGGCCAAGTCAACGTGACCACATCGCTGCGACAGCCGGGCTCGGCATTCAAGCTGTTCACCTACGCCAGCGCGATGGAACAGGGCTACAGCCCGGCCACCATGCTGCTGGATATCCCGACCACGGTGCCCATCGCCGGCCAGGAGCCGTATCGGCCGCGCAACTACGATCGCAAGTTCCGCGGCCCCGTAAGTCTGCGCACGGCGCTTGGCAGTTCGCTGAACATCCCGGCCGTGCGAACGCAGTTGTTCGCGGGCCTCGACGCAACGCTGGACGTGGCGGATCGGCTTGGCATCACCTCGCTCACGGACCGCTCGCGCATCGGCCCGGCGCTGGCCCTGGGATCCAACGAGGTGCAACTGCTCGAACTGACCGGGGCCTACGCCACCGTGGCCAACGGCGGCCGGCGGGTGACGCCGGCCGCCGTGCTGTGCATCCGTGACGCACGCGGGCTGATCGTGGAGCAGCTTGGCGACGGCTGCTCGCTAGACGACGACAGCTCGCCGCTGGCGCTCGGGCGGACCCCGCTGACCGAGCGTGTGCTGAACCCGGAAATCGCCTACCTGATGACCTCGATGCTTTCGGACCGGGTCGCCCGCGAACCTGGCTTCGGGCAGGTGCGCGAACTGCTGGATCTCACCGACCGCCCGGCTGCCGTCAAGACCGGGACCACCGAAAACACGCGCGACGCCCTGACCGTGGGCTTCACCCCGCAACTGGCGACCGGCGTGTGGGTCGGGAACGCCGACGGCACGCCCATGGACGACGTGACCGGGGTGCGGGGCGCCGGGCCGATCTGGCAGAGCTTCATGGATCAGGCGCATTCCGGCACGGAAATCGTCGACTGGCCGCGCCCGCCGACCGTGATCGAGCAGGAGGTCGACACGGTCTCGGGACTCCTGCCGTCGCCGTTTACGCCGGAGACGCGCATGGAGGAATTCGCGTCGGGCACCGTGCCGTCGCAGCGCGACGTCGTCCACCAGCCCTTCCGAATTCACGTCCCCACCGGGCTGCTGGCCACGCCGAACTCGCCGCCCGACGATGTGGAAGAACAAGTGTTCGTCGTCCTTCCAACCGAGGCGGAAGCCTGGCAACGCGGTCTGGACGAGGACTCACCGTTTCGACTCCCGCCCGACGCCTTCGCCGGGGGAGGCGTGTCGGCTGTGGCGACGGCCGCGGGGGTCGATGCGCACATCACGGTGCCGGCTGAAGGCCAAGCTGTTCGAACCATCATGGAGATCTTTGGCACGGCCACGCTGGGTGGATTCGTGGCATCCGAACTCCACTACGGCGTCGGCCCGGCGCCGGGCGCCTGGACGCGGATTGGCTCGCCGCTGGAGTCGCCCCGGGTGGAGGAACAGCTCGGCGCGATTGACACCATCCAACTGCCGGACGGCGCCTACACCCTGCGGCTGACGGTTCGCGCAGCCGACGGGGGCGCGGAGATCGCCTTCCGGCGATTCCTCGTGGACAACACGCCGCCGGCGGTTGAGGTGGTGGGGGTGGGCGCGGATGCCAGCGTGGCCGCGGGGAGCGTGCCGCTGGGCGCCGACGTTGAGGATGCCGGCGGGGTGGCCAGCGTGGAGTTCCGGGTCGACGGGGCGCTCGTCGGGACGGCCCGTTTCGCGCCCTACCAGGTCACCTGGCCGAGCGAGCCCGGCGAGCACGAGGTGGTGGCGATCGCCACCGACCGAGCCGGAAACACCGCAACCTCGGAGCCGGTGACCTTCCGGGCCGGTTGAGCCTTGCCCCGTCCTGAGTCGGCGCCTGTGCCGGCCGCGCCGGCCCGCACGCAGGGTCGCGAATCAAACGATCCCTGACGCGGTGGACACAGGTATCAGGGGCTTCGGCCCGGCAGGCCCGCGGGCGGCATCGCCTGCGCGGCGTCGCCGGCCGGCCGCGACGGCCGAGGGGCGTTCAAGTCGCGGATGACCGTTTGCGCGGCATTGTGCCCGGGCACGCCGGTCACACCTCCGCCCGGGTGACAACCCGATCCGCAGAGATACAGCCCGTCGAGCGGCGTGCGGTAGGCCGCGCACTCGGGCAGCGGGCGCGCGCCCAGCATTTGATCAAGGGTCATGTCCACGTGGTGCATGTTGCCCCGCGTCATACCGGCCCGAGCCTCGATCTCCGGCGGTCCGTGCAGATAGGCATCGCTCACGATGTCCGGAAAGCCGGGGGCGTAGCGCGCGACCTGGGCAATCAGGGCTTCGGTCATTTCGGCCCGCCGGGCGTCCCAGGCCGCCGGCGGGAGCCCCACCGGGGCGTATTCCATCCAGATCGAGATGGTGTGGCGGCCGGCGGGCGCGACCGAGCGGTCGTATACGGACGGACACACAAGTCCGAGGACCGGGGCGGTGGGCATCCGGCCGGCGCGCGCCTGGCCCCAGGCCTCGTCGATCTCGTCCAGCGATTCGCAAATGCGCACGTTGGCGCCGTGCTGTGGACCGCCCCCGGGCAGGGCCCGCCAATCCGGCAGGCCGGTGGTGGCACAGTGCAGCTTCAGGTAGCCGGCGTTCAGGCGCAGGCGGCGGACTGATTGCCGGAATTTGGCCGGCACGTGCTCTGCCGGCACCAAGCGAGTGAAGGTGCGCGTCGGGTCGGCGTTCGAGAGCACGGCACGCGCGCTGATCATGGTGCCGTCGGCCAGCGCCACGCCGCGGGCGCGGCCATCGGCCACGTGCACACGGGCCACGGGCGTCGCGACGCGAACTTCGGCCCCGGCGCTCTCGGCCGCCTGTCGCAGCAGCCGCGTCACGCTGCCCATGCCCCCCTGCGGGTAACCGGCCAGCCCGCGTTCGCCCAGGCGGGCCGAGAGGGCTGCGGCGAATGCGAAGTACAGCAGACCGCCCGCGTTGTCCGTGTAGCCGGCGTCGAAGGTCGTGCCAAGGGACGCCTTGACGCGAGGAGATTCGAAGTAGCTGTCGAGGAGTTGACGCCGGGTGCCCGTGATCAGGGTATGCGCGATGCCGGCGTCGGGCGTGGACTCGGCGGCGCGCAGGAACTCACCGAGAGTCGGCGGGGCCCCGAGCAGGTAGGGATCGAACAGTTGCGCCGACCGCCGCCAGAACTCTACGTACCTGGGGTACGCGTCGGCGTCGTGACGTGAGAATTGTGCGATGGACTCCCGGGTCCGCTCGGCGTCGTTCCACATGAGCAGGTATTGGTTGTCGGCGAATGGATGAAACTGCGATGGATCGCGGCGAAACACGTGCAGGCCGCGTTCCACCAGGCGCAGGTCGTCAAGGATCTGCGGATGGAACAGCACGAAGCTGTGGGCGCAGGTTGAGAAGTGGAAGCCGGGAAACAGCTCATCGGTGGTGGCCGCGCCGCCAACCTTTGGGCCTTGCTCGAGTGCCAGCACCCGCGCCCCGGCCTCAGCGAGATAGAACGCCGCCACGAGTCCGTTGTGGCCGCAACCGATGATGATCGCGTCGTAGTCCAGCGTGGTCGCCCGTAGTCATCGCCGACGGCCGGGGCAGCGTACTCCGCGAGGCGGTCCGACAGTGGCGGTGCCCAGCGCCGCTCCTGGTTTCACCCTCCGGGGGCAGCGCGGGTATGCGTCAATGGTCGCGTGTACAATGCGGCCAACGATTAGTCTGCAGCGCGCGTTCTTGGGCCCCAGGCGTAAAAGGGGAGGCTCCGTGGCGCGAGACCGCCAGCAGTTGTTGATCCGGGGCACGCACGAGTCAGGTCGCCCCGGGGATAGGGGGCTGCGGTGAGGAGCCTGCGACAGTACCGACTGTTCGTGACGCTTCTGGTTCTACCGGTACTTGCCATTGTCTTGATTGTGATCTTGGTTAGGGCATTGACCGGCGGGGAAGAAGAACAAACGACGGCTGCCACCCCGACCGCGGGGACCCCCGCGGTCGTCGGAGGCCCATCGCCAACGCCTGCCATCGGTGGCGTGACGGTACCCCCGTCGGTGGTGACCACCCCGCCCTCGCCAACGCCGGTGCCTCCGCCGACACCTACGGCACCGCCGCCCACGCCCACGCCCACCGAGCCGCCGCTTCCCACGCCCACGCCCACGCCTGAAGGGCCGATCGAATACGCCGTGCAGGAAGGCGACACGCTCTTCTCCATCGCCTCCGCCTACGGAGTGAGCGTGGACGACTTGGTCGAATTCAATGATCTTCCTGACGAGAACTTCATCTTTGTCGGCCAGGTCCTCGAGGTTCCGACAGATCCTGCCCAGGTCATCGAGCGCCGCGAGTCACGGCCGGTCGCTACCACCGCGGTGGTTGTGCCCAGCGACGGCCTGAACGTGCGCGATGCCGCCAATACCGAAACCAGCACCGTGCAATATGTCGCCCCCGGCGGCACCGAACTGGCGCTCACCGGAGTCATCGAGGTGATCGACGGTATCGAGTGGCGCGAGGTCGCGGACGGCAACTGGGTGCAGGCCCAGTACCTGGAGATCGGCGTACGCGCGGCGCCGGCTGCGGCCCCCGCAGCCACGGCCGCGCCCGCAGCCACGGCGGCGCCCGCGGCTACGGCGGCGCCTGCGCCTACGGCAGCTCCGCAGGCAACTGCGGCGCCCTCGGGTGAGACGGTGCGCGCGACCGTGGTTCCGAACGCCGGCCTGAACATTCGCTCGTCGGCCGACCCGAACGCCTCCGTGGCGTACGTCGCGCCTGGCGCGTCGGAGATCGAGCTCAGCGGCGAAACCCAGGTCGTCAACGGCGTCACCTGGTGGCAGCTGACCGACGGCAACTGGGTCCAGGGCCAGTTCCTGAAGTTCGGCTAGCCGGACACAGCTGATTAAGAAGGGCGCTCCCCCGGGAGCGCCCTTCGTGCTTTCTCTTCAGGAACCAGCCGGGCTGCCCGGCGCCAGCCAGCGGTCCATGAAGTCGAGCGAGGCCTCCGCGCGGTATTCGTGCCCGCCGTCGAACTCGTCGCGTTCCAGCCGCTCAGGAACGCCCGCCGCCGCATAGATCGCGGCCACGCGCGCGTGCGCGTCGCGTGAGGCCTCGATCGGAAATCCGCGATCCGCGCGACCGGCTTCGATCAGCAGCGGCCGCGGCGCGATCAGCCCGTGCAGGTCCGGCACGTCGGCGTAGGCGTAAATGCCCGGCAGGAACTGCGATCCGCAGAAGTTGCCGGTATCCAGCGCATAGGCGCGGAACGTGGTCAGGTAGCCGCTCACCACCGCCGCCCTGATCCGAGTGTCCAGCGCGGCCAGGTACATGGTGCGCGTGCCGCCAAACGACAGCCCGGCGCACCCCAGGCGTCCGGGGTCCACCTCCGGCAGCTCGGCCAGGACGTCCAACCCACGCCGGTCGTCCTGGATGTTCAGCGCCATCAGGTTGATGCCGAACAGCAGCGCGCGCATGAAGTTGACGTTGCAGCCGTCGCGCTGCCCGTAGCGGCGGAACCCCTCGGCCCGCTCGCCAAAGCCGATCGCGTCGGGGGCCAGCACCACGTGGCCGCGCTCGGCGTAGCGTCGGGCGAAGCTGCGGTAGACATTGCCTGGGTCGTCGTCCCGTGCCACCAATTGGTTCTTCCCGTCCCCGTGGCCGTGTAGCGCCAGGAGTCCGGCCGCGGGCCGGTCGGCTGAGGCCGTGGAGGGAATCAGCAACCAGGCCGGAACCCAGACGTCCGGGATGGTCTCGTACACCAGCTTGTGCTGGACGTAGGCGCCGCAGTCCGTTGACTCCAGGACTGTCGGCTTGGCCCCGGTCAGCGCGGGCAGGTCGCCCAGCAGCGCCTGGACCCGTTCCAGCAGCGCGGCGTGCCAGGCGCGGAAGTCCATGCCTGGGTGAAACGCCAGCGAGGGTTCCCGCGCCGCGTCCAGGCCGTCGATGAACCGGTCGAAGGCGTACGCGGGCGGGTCCATCGCCGTCATCACGCCGGTATGCGTGCTCGCAGGTAGTCCAGCGCTGGCCCGGCCTGGGACGCGAAGTCGGTGAAGCGCTTGCCGTTGTCCTCCACGCTCATCCGCAGGTCATAGCCTGTGGCCAGCAGGGCGTCGAGAAAGTCGTCGAAACCCGGGTCGGTCGGCTGCTCCGGCGCGCCGGGAATGGGAGGCACGGGCACGTGGATGTGACGCAGGCGCGGCGCGACTTCGGCCACGGTCTCCAGCGGCTCGTCGTTATGGAACACGTGGAACCAGTCGGCCAGCGTCCACACCCGCGGATGCCCGCTTTGCCGGGCCGCAACGAAACCTTCGACGATGGTGTTGATGGTGTCGCACACGTCGCGCCAGAGCGGCTCAATCACCAGGTCCATGTCGTGGTCGGCCGCGATGCCCCCGGCCAGCAGCAGGAAGTCCTGCAACTGCCCCGGCACCAGGTGATGGTCGAACCCCGGCGGCGTGGAGCGGGCGCCGCCGCTGCCGAACACCACCAGCTTCGTCCCAAGGTCGCGCATGCGGCCCATCGCCGTCGTCACGTAGGCGCGCAGGCCTTCCAGGTCGCGGTCCGGTCCCACCACCGGGTGATGCGGCGGGATGAACACGTTCAGGGCTTCAGGCGGCAGCCCGGCGTCCTCGATCTGTCGCTTGATCGGGGCGTAGACGGCCTCGTCGTCGTCGGGCCGCAGGTCAACCACGCGCAACTCGGCGTAGTCGTAGCCAGCCGCTCGCATGGCCGGCATGTTCTCGATAGGTCCGCAGCAGCCGAATCGCATAGGGCGCGTATCCATCCTCAGGCCAGGCTGCCCGGCATGGTACGTGAGCGCTCGCCCAAACCCGGGACGACCGCCGCATGACCTACGACGACCAGGGCGAATTGCTGGAGGTCGTGACTTCCGAGGGCCGCTCAACCGGCCGTCTGCTGCCGCGACTGCGGATTCACCGCGAGGGCCACTGGCATCTCACTCGCACGGTCTGGGTGGTCCTGACCAACGAGCCCGACGGGCCCGGCCTGCTGCTCCAGCAACGCGGGTTCACCAAGGACACCTGGGGCGGCCTGCTGGACGTCAGCAGCGCCGGCCACCTGGCGCCCGACGACCCGGACCCGTGGCGCGAACTGGAGGAAGAACTGGGCGTGCGGCCCACCGAGGGACCGCTCATCCAGCTTGGAACCCGGCGCGTCGAGGGCCTGCATATCCACGACGGACTCGTGGACCGCGAACTGCAGGACCTCTGGCTCTGGCTGGCCCCGCGTTCGCTGGAGGATATGCGCCCGCAGCCCGTCGAAATCGAGGCTCTCCTCAGCCTGGACCTGGAGGTCGTTCCCGACCTTGAGACGCCGGATGCGCGCACGCCGGCGCGGCGGCTGGACGCGATGATGCGGGAGATTTCATCGGCCGTCGTCACTTCCCCGGAGCTGACGCCCGGCCTTGGACCCTACGCGACGCACCTGGCCGAACTGGCCAGCCGTGCCCTGGCCGGCCAGCGCGACCTGAGCTACGACGCCCGCTTCGACCTGCGGGCTTAAACCTGACGGGCCGGGCCGCTCGTGGCGACCCGGCCCGCTGGGGGAGGGAGGGGATGTGGATTAGCTGATGGTGACGTCGCTCACACCGGCTTCGATCTTGATCGTCACCCGGTTGGCGGCGCTCTCGAAATCTGGCGAGACGTAGCGGTCGCCCTGCTTCGGGAAGCGCGACTCGTCGATGTTCAGGCTTGTAATCCCGCCCTCGAAGTCGATCTCCGCCGCGACGCCGGCCGGAACCGTGATGTCCAGGTCGGCCGCGCCGATGTTGAACTCGGCGCTCGTACGTCCCGCGTTGGCCGGCAGCACCACGTCAATGTCCGCGGCGCCCCCGCCAACGTTCAGGCTCTGCACATTCAACTCCCGGAGGTCGAGATCAAGGTCCGATGCGCCCGTCTCTACACGAATATCGGTTGGAATGCCCTCGGCGTGACGCAAAATCCAGCGCGACGATGACGAACTACCGCGCCGCGGTGGGAATTGGAAGTTCCAGTCGGCGTTCAGGTGCACGTCCATCGTGCTCCGGCTGCCCGACCTGCTCACGCTTACGCGCTGTTCCGACGCCTGGGCAATGGATCCCTGGGATCCGCCGGAGAGCAACAGGCCTGCCGGGGCCCCACCCGTGAGCGAAAGATCGCCGGCGGCAAGGATCAGGTTCAGCCGCGCCGACTGCGCACCGTCACTCGTGACCGAAATCGACTCGCTGTTGATGGTGAGACCTCGCGGCGATGCGGGGTCGGCCACCGCCAGTACCCAGGCCGCAACCAGCGAGCCCGTGACGACCGTCAGCGCGGCCAGTGAGCCCAGCCAGGCGCGCTTCCGGGACAGCACCAGGTTCACGCCCACGGCCACCAGCAGCAGCGGCCACAGCATCCAGAACTCGCCCCAGAAGCCGTCGGGCAGCACATTGAAATTCCAGAGCAGCCCGAACGCGCCGAGCAGAATCAGGCCGCCGGCGAATCCGAAGCCGGACTGACGGGCCAGGGACCTCGAATCATTCATTAGGACCTCCTGGCGCCGGCGAGGTGCCGGACGATCATCACAAGGCCCACGCCGATCAGAATCACGGGCCACAACTCGCCAAAGTCGGCCCAGCCGAACTGGTCCACGAGGAAGATGGAACCGATCAGGATGAGGATGGTCCCCGCCACCAGGCCTCCGTCTTCCCGCCGCCGCCGCCGCTTCCGGGTCCGCGCCGAGTCGTTCGGGGTGTTGTCTCGAGCCATCACGCCCTCCTAGCGCATGCGGCCAAGGATCAGCGCGCCGCCGATCCCGATGAGAATGAGGGGCCAGAACTGCCAGAAGCTGAACAGGCTGAACTGGTCCACCAGGGCCAGCCCGCCGATGACGATCAGGATGGAGCCGATGACGAGCGCGCCCTGGCCGCGGCGGCGGGCCGCCGCGCGCCGCCGCCGAGAGCTTCGGCGCGAAGCGCGCCGCTCGCGCCGAGCCCCGCGCCTTCGCTCGCGCCGAGACTCGCCTGCCGCAGCATCCGAGGCGGCCGTGGTCGAAGCGGCGAGGGCCGTTCCCGCCGCGCCGTCGGCCTTGGGCTCGGCTTCTTCGTCAGCCGCGTCGTCCTGGTCGTCGGCTGCTGCCGCGTCCTGTCCGTCCGAATCTTTGTCGGCGGTCTCGGCCGCCTCCTCGTCGTCGAAGTCTTCGTCCTCGTATTCCTCTTCGTCGTCGTACTCCTCCTCACCGTCCGGCGGCGACGGCATGATGATCGCCATCACGAAGTAGACGACAAGCAGCACGCCGCCTGTGAAGACGGCGCCCAGCACCCACAGCAGCCGCATGATGACCGGGTCGATGTCGAAGTACTCAGCCATCCCGCCGGCCACGCCCGTGAGCATTCGGTCCGAGTGGCTGCGGGTCAGCCGGTGGTCCATGTCAGGGCCTTTCCGTGGTCGTGTATCGATTGCAGGTCCACGGTATGCCGTGAGCGGACCGCCGCCATCGCCCCAAGGCCGTAATTTTCAGCCCGCCGAATCGGCCAAAAGGACTAGGCCCGCCCGCCGACTGGAAAGCGCTAGGGACTAGCGGACGGTGATGTCGCCCGCGCCCGCGTCGATGCTGATCGTCACGCGGTTGGCGGCATTCTCGAAGTCGGGCGAGGCGTAGCGGCCGCTGCCCTGTGCTGGGAAGCGCGCCGTATCGATGTCGGCGCCCGACGCACTGCCCGCAAAGTCGATCTGGGCCGCGACCCCGTCCGGAACCGTGATGTGCAGGCTGGCCGCCGCGCCTGCGAAGTCAACGCTGGTGCGTCCCGCATTGGCCGGCAACACAACCTCGATGTCGGCCGCGTTCAGGTTGACCCGCAGCTTCTTCAGGTTCAACGGCCGCAGGTCGAGTTCGAGGGTCGTCGCGCCGCCGGCCACCGTGAGGTCGGTCGAGACCCCGTTGGCGAGGCGCAGACTCCAATGCCCCGATGCGATGGATCGACTCGGCGGGAATGGAATCTCCCAGGAACCCAGCAGACTTACATCCAGCGCCCGCCGGCTGCCCGCGGTACGCATGCCCGCCGAGAACTGTGCTGCTGGGAAGGCCATCCCCTCGAAGTCGCCGACCAGCAACTCCCCGGCCGGTGCACCGCCGCCAAGCGCGAGAACGCCGCCGGACGTATTGAAATTCAACTCCGCGGTTTGCACGCCGTCCAGCGGCACCGAGATCGACTCGTAGGTCCTCGGCAGGAGCGGAGCCCGATCCTCGTCGGCGGCTTGCCACCAGGCCACGCCCAGGCTGGTCGCTACGAGGGCCATCGCCGCCAACGAACCCGCCCAGGGGTGCCAGCGCGACAGCACCAGGTTGGCCACGGCGGCCGCCAGCAAAAAGGGCCACAGGAGGAAGAACTCTTCCCAGAAGCCGTCGGGCAGGAACTCGAAATTCCAGAGCCCCACGAAGATGCCAACGAGAAACAGGCAGCCGACTAGCGCGAAGCCCGTGCGACCTTCCCGCGCCTTCATCCGGCCCTCCTGATGCGCCCGCTGGGGTTGACGATCAGCGTGACGCCCGCCCGTCAGAGTCACGGCTGCGAAGTCGCGTACCTTGGCCAGTGACACTGGCTCGGACGGTCGCAGCGACGCTCAGGATAAGGGTCGTACCGACCGGACGCCTGCCGAAGACCCACAAAGGAGGGGGACAATGACCGGGCTGATGTCGAAGTTCGTCCGCATCCACCTCGCCCCAGCGCGGCAGGTCGCTCAGTGTCGCGGCGCGTCTGCTGCCAAGTACTGGCGCGACATTTCCCTGGACGTGGTTCCACTGCAAGGCGGCGGCAAGCCATGAGCCGGCGGCCGCCAGCGCCCCGAGGCCGAAGTCAGCGGGCCGTCGAACCGAGCAAGAGGGCTGGACCCGACGGGCCCGATGGCCAGTCGGCGTCCCGATCCCAGTCGGTGCGCCTGCACGTCTTCCTGGCCCGCGCCGGCGCCGGCTCGCGCCGCGCCATGGAAGCGGCCATCCTCGCCGGGCGCGTCCAGGTCGACGGTCAGGTGGTGACGACGCTCGGTATCCGGATAAATCCTGCGCAGGCCGAGGTTCGCCTGGACGACCAGCCAATCAACTCCTCGTCCGAGTGCCGCCTGGTGGTGGCTGTCCACAAGCCGCCCGGCGTCATTACCACCGTGCGCGATCCCGAAGGCCGCCGAACCGTCCTGGACCTGCTGCCGGCGGACCTGCGTGCCGCGCGGCTCTATCCGGTGGGACGCCTGGACGCGCCGTCCACGGGCTTGGTGCTGCTCACCAACGATGGCGCCCTGGCCGAGCGCCTTATGCACCCCCGCTACGGCCACGAGCGGGAGTACGCGGTGGAGGTGCGCGGCAACCCGCCCCGCGACCTGGCGAAGCGCTTCGCCGAAGGCAGCTCGATCGGCGACCCCCGCCCGGCCCGTGCGGAGGTGCGCAACCTGCGCCAGCGCCGCGGCGGCGCCACGCTCCGCCTGGTCCTGCGCGAAGGCCGCAATCGCCAGATTCGCCGCATGCTCAGCGCCGTCGGCATTAAGGTCGTGACCCTGCGACGACTGCGCGTGGCCACCGTCCGCCTGGGCGCGCTGGCGCCCGGCGGGGTGCGGGTGCTCAACGCCAGCCAGTGCGCCGAACTGCAAACCGCGGTTGCTAGTCCCCCGTCAGCCTCCGGCGCTGATCCGCCGTAAGCGACCAGCCCACCGCGCCCACCGCCTCGTCCACCCGCTCCACGCGGTCGGTCTTGGGAATCGCCATCACGCCCGGCCGGTCGATCACCCAGTTCAGCAACACCTGCGCCGGCGTCTTACCAACCTCCGCCGCAACTTCGTCCAGCCGTTCAAGGGCTGGATCGCCGAACTGACCCTTCACCAGCGGGCTAAAGGCCACCACCGTCACGCCGTTTTCCTGGCAGTACGGCAGCACGTCGGCCTCGATCTGGCGGGCGGCCAGGCTGTAGCGCACCTGGTTGGCCACCAGCGGGACGTCGCCCAGCGCGTCCTGCGCCTCCTTCATGTCATCGACCGAGTAGTTGCTCACGCCCACAAAGCGCACCTTGCCCTCGCTCACCAGGTGGCGCATCGCCTGCATCGTTTCCGGGATCGGGATGTCGGGATTGGGGTGATGCACCTGGTACAGGTCGATTCGGTCCGTCTCCAGTCGCTTCAGGCTGGCGTCGGCGTGGGACAGCACGTCGTCGTAGGCCAGGTTGGCGGGCGAGACCTTGGTGGCGATGAAGTACTCGTCGCGCAGATCCCCGATATCTTTCGCCACCTGCGCTTCCGTGCCGTAGGCCTCGGCCGTGTCCACAAAGGCCGCGCCCAACTCGTGCGCCCGGCGCAGCACGCCCCCGCCGCCCCGGTACTGCCAGGCGCCGAAGCCGATCTTGGGAATCTGGGTCGTCGTTCGTCCGAGTGGCAGGTACTCCATGGCGAGCTCACGTGCGGGCTGTCCCTTAGGACTATGGCCGCGGCCGCCAGCCCTGTCGAGTGCCTGGCGGACCTGTGGGAGACTGCCCGCCCACGCCTTCAGCAGGACTGCCCATGCCGCCGCGCACGCCCATTGGCGGAGTGCCGCTGTTCGACTCGGCCGAAGGCATCACGCTCCTTAGCCCCGAGGTCGACGCCCCCGGCTATTGGGTCGGCGCACCCACGCTCTGGCTGGACGACGCCGCCCTGTACCTGAGCGTCCGCTGGCGTCGACCGCTGGATGGCGGTCGCGGCTGGAAGTCCGAAATCTACCGGCTGCGCGACATCGCCACGCTGGAACCCGTCTGGGCCTGCACCGCCGACCAGTTCGAGACCGAGTCCATTGAGCGCTCCGCCCTGGTGCGCGTCCCCGACGGCGCCTGGCGCTACTACGTCAGCTACCTCGACCCCGCCGACCGCCGCTGGCGCATCGACCTTTTGGAAGCCGATGAACTGACAAACTTGGATCCGGCCCAACGCATCCCCGTCCTCGACGCCGCCAACACCTTCTCCGAAGGCGTCAAAGACCCCGTCGTTCTGCTGCTGGACGGCCTGTTTTACCTGTTCGCCGGCTACGGCCCGCGCGACCGCGTGGCCGAGGGCGCGACGCCCGAGCAGCTTCACGGCACCGGCAACGTCTTCACCACCGGCCTGGTGGAGCACCCCACCGGCCTCTGGATCTCGGCCGACGGCCGCCGCTTCGGCTTCGAGCGCGACATCGTCACGCCCGGTAAAGGCTGGGACGCCAACGTTACCCGCGTCAGCACCGTCATGCCCACCGACGCCGGCTTCCTGATCTATTACGACGGCCGCACCACCGAAGGCGACGTCTACGAAGACCGCACCGGCATAGTCTTCTCGCAGGACCTCAGCACCACCGTGCGGCACTCCGACGACGGACCGCTGCTCCAGGGCCACGCCGGCACCCGCTGCCTGCGCTATATGGACTACGCGGTGCTGGGTGATTCCCTCTTCTACGTCTACGAGACATCCACGGCCAGCGGCGCCCACGAACTCCGCGCCAACCGCGTCCGACTCCAATAGCGGGCTTCAAGTGGACTGCGCACAGCACCCGATCCGAACGGCCCACGTAAACTAGCCGCGGTTTCTGCCGGCCGCCGGTCACGGCCCGGTACTGAGAATTACGCGAGGCTCTGGTGCAACCGATGTTGGCGAGGCGCGGCTGATGGACCTCGGGCAGATCATTCAGGACATCGTGAAGGACCCGGCCGCGCTCGGGCAGATCATCCTCTTCGACCTGATTCTCAGCGGCGACAACGCCGTGGTCATCGGGGTGGTCGCCAGCCGCTTGCACGGTCGGCAGCGGCGCTGGGCCATCATCATCGGCGCCGGCGGCGCCGTGGTGCTGCGCATCGCGCTGGCCTCCATCGCCACCCTGCTCCTGCAGGCGCCCGCCATCTCCATGATCGGGGGGCTGGCCCTGTTCTGGGTCGCCTGGCGGCTGCTCAAACCGGAAGGCGACGAAGATCACGAGGCCGCCACCTCCTTCCCGGAGGCCATCCGCCTGATCATCCTGGCCGACGTGGTCATGAGCCTGGACAACGTCCTCACCGTCGCCGGCACCGCCCACGGCAACATCGCGTTGCTGGTGTTCGGACTGGCGCTCTCGATTCCATTGCTCTTCGTCGGCGCCGGGCTCATCGCGCTGGCCACCGAAAAGGCGCCGATCATCATCTACATCGGCAGCTTGCTGATCTTCCGCATCGCCGTCGTGCTGATCGTGGACGACAAGCTGGTGCACGACTTCCTGACGCCCAGCCTCTGGTTCGAACACGTGATCCCGTGGGCTGTCGCGTTCGGTGGTCCCGCCCTCTACGTCGCCCTGGCAAAACGGCGCGGCCGGGCCATCGTTCCGTTCTGGACCAACCCCTTCGCGAAAGAGGCCTGACGGGTCGGGCGAAGTGCCTGCCGCCTAAGGCCGGTCGGAAGCGCCGGTGCCGCGCGGGGGAACCTGGTACTCGGGCGCGGATTCGGCGGCCGTAGCGGGCTGTCGCTCACCTGACGCCGGAGCGGCGTCGGGCGTCCCCGCCAGCGATCCGCGGGCGAGCAGCAGCACATCCAGCCTTGCATTCACGGCGTTCGTGTCGGCGTGCTGGCGGTCGCTCAACCGCTCGATGCTGGCGCTGATATCAGTCCGCACCGCGCCGATTTCACTGTGCAATTCGTTGCGCACCACCAAGATGTCGCCCTTCAGTTCGTCGCGCACCGCGCGGAGTTCACCTCGCAGGCCGACCTCCAGATGTTCCAGCCGACGGTTGGTGTCGCTCCAGAGCTTGAGCATGAGGCCTAGCACCGCACCAACCACCACCGCCCCCGTGCCAAGAGTCGTTCCGACGATGGTCCAAGCCTCAATGCTCAGGGGAGGGCGCTCCTACGATGGGATAGGCAACTGATTTCAACGTACCACGCACCCGCGTACGGAGCGGCGGCGAGGGATTCGGGTCCGGAGCGAGGGCGGCCCGTTCCGGGCGGACGTGCGACGATGGCGCGCTAACCACCGACCCGAGGTCCCCATGTACAAGCTCCTGCACACCCGCATCCGCGTCAGCGACTTGGATCGCTCCATCCGCTTCTACGAAGACCACCTCGGATTCAAGCTCCTCAGCCGCTCCGACCGCTCGCCTGCCGGCAACCAGATCGTCCACCTGGAACTGCCCGGCAACGACCACACCATCGAACTCACCTGGTCAGCCGACTACGAACTCAACGTCCCCGAGGACCTCATGCACTTCGCCATCGGCGTGCCGGACCTGATCGCCTTCTGCGACGAACTGGAAGGCAAGGGCCTGGAAATCTGGCCCGGCGACTGGCGCGAAACCTTCCCCACCGGCCGCAAAATGGCCTTCATCGACGACCCCGACGGCTACGAGATCGAACTGCTGGAGCGCTAGCGCCCGCCGTAGTCCGGCCGCCGCCGCATTCCTCGGGTCTGGGTGGACTACTCGAAGACTCTGGCCTGAAAGTCTTCGGCCAGCGCGTCGTCGTGACGCTCCGACAGCGGCAACGGGCCGCCGGGCTGTGACCGCCCCGAGCCGATGAACGTGAAGCGCTCCAGCGTTGCCGGCCGCTGCGCAGGTGACGTCACGTAGTGCGCCACCGCATTTTGGACGACCGTCGCCATGGACGTGCCGTCCGCAACAGCGCGTTGCTTCGTCAATTTGTGCAGCTGCTCGTCCAGCTGGATATACGTGCGTGGCATGCCTTCAGAGTCGGTGGAACCGCTGATGACAATATGCCACGACGCTGCCAGCTAGGCCCGGCCCGAGGCCCGTCGGTGACCGCTCAGCCGCCCGGGATGTACAGGCTCCGGTCCGCCACCGGCACCTCCACCCGCGCGCCGCCCGCCAGGTGGGAGTGCGCGACGGCGAATTGGACTTCCACCGACTGCATCGTCACGTCAATGTTGCCGCGCGTCGGCTCGCCGGTTTCCAGCGAGTTGATCAGGTCGCGGATCGTGTTGACGGTAGGCGCTTCGCCCTGCGGGTAAAGCTTGCGCGTGGTGACGTCGTTGGGGTTGGAGCCCAGGCTGTGACGGATTTCGAACATCAGGCCGTTGTCCAGCGAGTAGGCCCGGCCTTCGCTACCCAGCACGTGCACGTCCAGAAACCCGCGGTGCGGGATGAAGTAGCCCACGGCCCCGTTGGCGTAACCCACCTGGAAGTGACCCACGTACGGATCCGCGACCTCCCAGCCCGGCGAGGGCAGGTAGCGGTGGTTCTCCGCGTCGTATTCCGGATGCGCGCGCCGCGGCTCGGGATCGAACGGGTCGCCGGCCTCGATCAGGCGGCCGCTGACCCACTGCGGTTGCGGGTCGCCCAGCAGCATCGAGACCAGGTCCAGCGTGTGCGGGTGGTGCTTGATCAGGTCCGTGTAGGTGAGCATCAGCACGGCCTCGGGTTCGCCGATCTCGCCGGCGGCGATGGCCTCCGCCAGCAACCGAAAACCCACGTTGTGGCGGCGCATGGCGCCCCAGTTGAACGCCACCCCGTTGCGCGTCATCGCATCCCGGATCCGGTCCGCCTCCGCCAGCGAGGCGCACAGCCCCTTCTCGCTGTAAATCGCGCGCACGCCGTGCTCGGCGCAGTAGATCAGCGGCTCGGCCCGCGCGAACGAGGGCGTGGTGACGCTGACGATGTCCGGCTGTTCCTTGTCGATCATCTCGCGGTAATCGAGGTAGGTGCTGGTGACCCCGAAGCGCTCGCTGAAGCGCTGCAGGCGCTCGGCCCCGCGGTTGGCCACGGCCACCACCTCGGTTTCCTCGATGTACTCGTAGGCCGAGAAGTGCCCGTAGGGGAGGTTCGGATCCCCGGGCGCAATCTCGTCCTCGATCAACCCGCCCATCCGCCCGGTCCCAATAATCGCGACCCGGTACTTAGCTGCCATCAACCCACCTCCCTGCCCACCACCGCGCCATGCTCACCCAGCCACCCCGCGGCGGCAACCTGCCGGGCCTCGGTCCATTGGGCACAATCGCGGCGACATCGACTCCCTGGACCCAACGCCATGACCAAATCGACGATCCTCCGCAGCCGGCTGGCCGGTGACCAGATCATCGTGCTGCCGGGCGCCTACGACGCCCTTTCGGCCAAGCTGATCGAGCAGGCCGGCTTCACCCAGTTCTTCACCACCGGCTTCGGGCTGGCCGCCAGCACCCTGGGCGAGCCCGATATCGGCCTGCTGACCCAGACCGAAACGCTGGACCGCGCTCGCCGCATCGCCCACACCGTGGACATCCCGCTGGTGGCCGACATGGACACCGGCTACGGCAATCCCATCAACGTCATCCGCACCGTGCGCGAATGCGTGCAGGCCGGCATCGCCGGCATCATCCTGGAGGATCAGGAGTGGCCCAAGCGCTGCGGCCACCTGGAAGGCAAGCGCGTGGTGCCCGCGGACGACCACGTGCAGAAACTCCGCGCGGCCGTCCACGCCCGCGGCGACGACGACCTGGTCATCATCGCCCGCACCGACGCGCGCGCCGTCAACGGGCTGGACGACGCCATCGCCCGCAGCCACGCCAACCTGGAGGCCGGAGCCGACGTGGTCTTCATCGAAGCCCCGCGCTCGCTTGACGAACTGCGCGCCGTCCGCGCGGCCTTCGACGACCAGATTCCCCTCTTCGCCAACATGATCGAAGACGGCGTCACCCCCTTCCTCTCGGCCTCGGAGCTGCAGGACCTGGGCTACATGATGGTGGTGTACCCGCTGTCCGGTCTGTTCGCCGCCACCGCCGCCCTCCAGCGCACCTACGCGGCGCTGGTGGCCGATGGCACAACGGCTGGCGCCGGTGCGTTGGCCGGACTGGAAGAGTTCAAGGACATCATCGGCGTGCCCGCCTATGGCGAGCTGGAGCGCGAATTCGTAAGCGCAAACTGAATCGCGTCAAGCCTTGGCGTTCGTGCGCTCGGTTGGACTCTTTACAAACCGCTAACTTGGACCTGACTACCGTGGTTTAGGGTGACCGTTACGGTCGAGCCCGCGATCTAGTGGGCTGTGTGAGGCACGACAGGGCATAGCTCAACGGCCTGCCACGGCCACGCATTCAACAGCACCTCCGGCTGGGCGGAACGGAAGGAAACGCTTTGAGAATCTTCGGTCGAACATTCAAGCGGACGGCCGCTGTCGGCGTTTTCATGCTGGTCATCACGGCAGGCTTGGCCTGCGGCGAATCCGGGACCGCCCCGGCGGCCACCCCCACGGCCGTCATCCAGGCGACCGGCGCTCCGACAACCACCGAGGCGCCCAGCACGCCACCGCCGACCGCAACACCGGTCCCATCCCCCCCACCCGCACCCGAGCCCACGCCGACCCCCACGCCAACGGCCACGCCGACGCCGGACCCCACACCCACCCCCGCCCCAGAACCCGAAATGGTCCTGGAGGAAGGTGGAATCGACTGGAGCCCCTGCCCGCGCAGCCGCGCGTTTGAATGCGCCTTCGTGGACGTCCCGGCGGACTATCGTGACCGCGACGCCGGCAGCCTCAGCATCGCGCTCAACCTGCACCGGGCCACGCTGCCGGCTGAGCGGATCGGCTATCTCTTCGTCAACCCCGGCGGTCCCGGCGGAAGCGGCCTTGAACTGGTGGAAGCCATCAGGTCGGGCTTTTCCCCATTCGCCAACGAACTCGTGGAACGCTTCGACATTCTGGGGTTTGACCCGCGCGGCGTCGGTGCGTCTGAGCCAACCTTCGAATGCGGCCGGCCCGGCGAGCAGCTTGACCTGCGTCTCTCCATCGACTCTCCCGCCGATACGCCCGAGGAGATTTCAGCCGGTGAAGCCGCGGCCAACCTCTGCATCGAGTCCATGGGCCCGGTTGGCGGCCTGCTGCACACCGAATACGTCGTCAGGGACATGGACGAGATTCGCAAGGCGCTGGGCGTCGAGCAGGTCTCGTACCTGGGCTTTTCCTATGGCTCCGCCGTGGGCGTCTGGTACGCCACGCTCTTTCCCGACTCGGTCCGCGCCATGGTGATCGACGGTGCCGACAACCCGGTTGATGCCGAGGCCGACAGGGAGAGTCGCGTTGCGGACGCGATCGACGAAACCGCGTCGCTCGAGATCCTGCTCGAGAAGGCGTTGACCGCTTGCGACGGACCCGATTGCCCGATCTATAACGACGGCGACCCTCTGGGCTACTTCCGGCAGGCCAGCGCGAAGCTGCACCTGGTCAACGAACGCGCCGGAAATCATCCTGATGCGGCGGCCTTTGCCGTGATCTCGCCTCTCTATGCGGAGTTCCTGTGGCCAGTCTTGTGGGAGGCGCTCTATCGACTCAACGAGAACGACGACCCGACGGTCCTGCTGCGTTTCGCCCAACTCCAGTGGGAGGAAGGCGGCCCTCGAGTTGCGCGGATGCCGGAACACGTCGGCTGCCTGGACGACTGGGTACTCCACCCCGAGCAGGACCGGGCGACCCGCCTGGCGGACGGGGAGGCCTTTGACGCCGCCCTGGATGAGCAACTCCCGCTGCTGGCGCTGCTGGGTCGTCCGCTGGCCTCTGCCTGTCCGTTCTACGACCAGTTCGCGCCGGATCCTCTGGAGGGACCGCTGGACGGCGGCGGTGTGCCGATCCTGGTGATCGGGAACCAGGGTGACCCGTTTACGCCGTTCATCGAGTCGGAGGAGTTGACCACGGAGCAGCTCACGAACGGGTACCTGGTGGAGGTCTACCACGCCACCCACGGCGTGTATCCCAGCAACTCCTGCGTGAACGAGCACGTCCATCGCGCGCTGATCGACGGCGAATACCCCGGCGAGCGGCAGGTTGCATGCGAACGCGAGGAAGCACCGCTCCCGTTCTAGCTGTCAACCGGGGCGGCGAGGGGCGTGGTCGGGTCAGGCGCTCTGACAGGCGCCGATGAAGTCCTGGGAGTCGGCCGTGAACACCCAGCGCTCAAGGTCACGCAGCACAGCGCTGGTGATCTGCAGGCCGTCGTAGGTTTCGCGCGTCTCGATTCCGCTCGTGCAGTCGCGCAGCAGGATCGGCGCATAGCCGCGGTCGCGCATCGCGTGCATCCCGTAGTCGCGGAAGCGCACGCAAATGTTCGTGGCGAACCCCACGTAGACCAGGTGGACCAGGCGAAGCTCCCGCAGCGCCCGCTGTAGCTGATCGCCGGTGGCGATCACGATGTCGTCCGGCTCCGGCGCCACCGCCTGGTGAATCGTGCGGAATCGGTGCCAGCGCTCCGGCGGCTTGCCGGCGCTGTCCGGCGGCAGTTCGCCCGGCGCGCGCCGTAGCGAGGCGTACGGTTCGGCCAGCGCCCGATAGGCCGGCGGCGGCCAGCCGTCGTCGGGCTCGGGCGTGGGGTGCAGATCTTCCACGCTGGCCCAGCGCGTCCACTGCGGGTGGGTGGCGGCGATCGCGGGGGACGGCGCGTAAATCGGGGTCACGCCCGCCGCCCGCGCCGCGTCCAGTACCGGCCGGATACGCTGCACCGTGATATCGCTGGTGCGCGCACGATGGGACTCGATCGGATGTTCGCCCCAGGTGTCCACCAGAACCAGGGCCGTCTCCGCCGGGTCCAGGTCGGCCCGCAGGTCCGTCGGCACGATGTTGGCCTCCACATTGTCGGCGGGGCCGGTGCTGTGCATCGCCTGGTAGCGCAGCGTCAGTTGCATGGGATCAGTCCTCGGGCGCGAACAGGGCGAGCATACGCCTGCGGCGCTGTTCGCTTTTTGTATGGTATAACGAATGGCCAAGTCTTGAGGTCTGAATTCCTGGCATGAGCGACGCCTCCATCCGCTTCGTCCATTTCGCGGACGTCCACCTGGGCTTCCGCCAGTACGGGCTGTCCGAGCGTGCCGCCGACTTCGTGCGCGCATTTGACGACGCGGTGGCCTACTGCCTGCGCGTCGCGCCGGACTTCGTGGTCGTCGCCGGCGATCTCTTCGACTCCAAGTCCATCGAGCCGTCCACCTACGCCGCCGCCGACATCGCGTTGGAGCGCCTGGACCGTGCCGGGATCCCGGTCGTCGCCAACGAGGGCAACCACGAACGCTGGTTCCGGCGCGGCGAACGCTCCTGGCTCTGGCAACTCAGCCGCCACGGACGCCTGCGCCTGCTGCGGCAGTTCGACCCGCTCAACGGTGAACTGCAGGCCCAACCCTGGACCAGCGAACGCGGCTACGGCGCCTACACCGACATTGGCGCCGCTCGCGTCTTCGGCGTGGAGTACCTGGGCGCCCGGCTGGCGGCGCACATCCCCGAAATCGCCGCCTCGCTCTCGACCGTGCCCGTCGGCGATCAACGCGTCGTCGTGGGCCTGCTGCACACCGGCGTGGACGAAGCCGTTCACCTGGGCGTCGGTGGCGTCACGCTTGAAGACCTGGCCCCCATTCGCGCCTTCACCGACTACCTGGCCCTGGGCCACGTCCACTACGCCTACCGCCTGCCGGAGCACGACCCGTGGATCTTCAACCCGGGCGCGCTGGAAGCCCACAACATCCTGGAAGGCCTGGCCGGCGAGCCCAGCGAGGGCGAGGGACGCGCCCGCGGCCTCTTCGACGTGCGGCTTCGGCCGGGCCAGCCTGCGGAGATCGAAGCCCGCTTCAGGGACGACGTCGTCGCCCGTCGCCCCTTCAGACGCCTGAGCGTCGATGTCAGTGAGGACCAGGACTTTGACCAGTTGTGCACACAAGTCGAAGCGGCCGTGTCGGGCCGCCTCGAACTGTTCAGCGAACCGCCCGTGGTCGAACTGCGGCTGACCGGCCGCCTGCGCTTCGAGCGCATCCACCTGGACACCGAGCGACTGGTCGAAATCGTGCACGCCGCCTACCAGCCGTTGCACGTGCGCGTGACCCTGCAACTGGCCGGCGATCGGCACCGCATGGCCGCCGCCCGCTACGGCACGAACGTCCGTACCATCGAGCGCGAGGTGCTCAGCCGACTGATCGCGGAGTCGCCCCATGCCGAAGAGTCCGAGGCGCTCACCGCGGCCGCCCTGGACTTGAAGACCGCGGCCCTCGAAGGCCAGTCCCCGGAAGCGCTGGCGCAACACCTGGAACGGCGGTTGGCCTGACGTGTTTGTCCACGAAGTCGCGCTGCGCAACGTCAAGAGCTTCGTCGAAGCCGCCGTCAGATTCCAGCCTGGCCTCACCGCCATCGTCGGTCCCAACGGCGCGGGCAAAACCACCCTGCTGGAAGCCATCGGCTACGGCCTCTTCGGCTTCATGCCGCACCGGCCGCAGGTTCGCTTCATGCGCCACGGCACTCAGGAAGCCGTGGTCCAGGTGGAGTTCACCTCGCCGCGCGACGGCCGCGTCTACCGCGTCGAACGCACCATGCGCCGCGCCCGTTCGCGCGCCACCGACGCCCTGTCCGAGAACGCCACAACCACGGTCTCGCTCTTTGACGTTGAGCTGAACCGCGCCATCGACCAGCCCGCCGCCGAGCTCGAAGCCTGGCTGGCCGGCCAGTTGGGCGTGGAGGGCCTCAGCAGTCCGGCCGACGTCTTCGAACACGTCGTCGGCGTGCCCCAGGGTCGCCTGACGGCCGACTTCCTGGACTCCCCCCGCCTGCGCAAGGCCCGCTTCGACCCAATCCTGCGCACCGCCGAGTATCAGCAGGCCGCCGACCTGCTGCGCAACCTCACCCAGCACTACGCCCGGGCCCGCCACGAACTTCAGGTCACGGCTTCCCACCTGGAAGGCCGCCTGGCCGCCGAACCGGAACTGCTCGCGCGCCTGTCCGCGGCGCAAAGTGCACTGGAGCAAACCCGCGGGGCGGAGCGGCAAGCGGCAGCCCAACTGGAAGCCGCCACCGCGGACCTGGATACGCAGGACGCCCGGCGTGAGGCCTTTGAGGCGGCTGAGCGTGCGCACGCGGCCGCCATCGAGCGGCGCCGGCAGGCGTCCGCGAGTGTCGAACGCACCGCCGCCGCCGTGCGGGAGGCCCGTGGTGCGGCGGATGTCCTGGAACAGACCAGGGCGGCGCACGCGACCTATCAGGCGGCGCAGGCGCGGACCGCGGAACTTCAGCCGGTCGAAGCCCGGGCGCGCGACTTGCACCTGGAACGTGCCCGGCGAGCCGCCCGTCAGGATCGGGCCCGCGACGACCTGGTGGAAACCCGCCAGGAGGTCGGGAAGCACATGGCCGCGGCCGCGGTCGAGCCTGACGGTGATCCCGAAGCGCGCTTTCGCCAGCTGCGAACCGCCTTTCGGCAGGCGGCCGAAAAGGCCCGGCAGCGCAAGGCCAGCGCCAACACCTCCCTCCGCCAGGCCAGGGAAGACTCCCGCGCCTTGCACACCCGCTGGATGCGCGAACGCGAGACTGTGGTTCAGGCCTACGACCGGGGCCAACGCAAGCTGAAGCTGTTGCAGGCACACGCCTCCGTGGCCGCCGAGCTGCCCGCGCGCCGCACCCTGCTGGAGCGCCGCCGCCGTGAGCGCGCCACCGTTGCAGCCCTGCTCGAAACCGACCGCCACGCCCAGCGTCTGCTCACCGACACCCGCACCTGTCCGTTCTTTACCGATATCTGCCGGAACCTGGAGACTATCCCCGACGTCGCCGGGGTCTTTCGGCGACAGGCGATCGAGCGCGAATCAGAACTGGCGAGTCTGCGGACGGCCATAGGAGACGCCGAAGCCGCCGTTGCTGATGCGGAGCGAGCGGAATCCGAAGCCCGCGAGGCCGAAGTTGTTCGTGATCGCGTGTCGCAACTGCAGCAGCGCCTGGATGTCGCCGACGTCGACATCGCGACGGCAACCGCGCTGCTCGACGCTCTGGAAACTCGCAACGCGGCCGACCTGGCTGAGCTGGCCAACGGCCATCAGCCAGCTTCAAGCGCGCGGGACACGCTGGCCCAGTCCGCCCGGCGGGCCGCGCACGCCCTGGCCGATCTGGCGACAACCGACGATCCCGCCGCCAAATCCGCCGGCGCCGAACTGCTGGCAATTGCCAGGCTCCGCGCGGACACGGCCGCCATGGCCCTGAAAGAGCTTGAATCCGAGCTTGCGGCCCTGGGTGACGACCTGCTCGCCCTGGCCGCTGCGCGGTCGGCCCTGGAAGAAAACGCCGAAGCCCATACCCGATTCCTCCAGCACGAAGTCGTGGCCGGACACCTCAAGGCACGCACGACCGATCTTGACTCGGCCCGTCAAACCGCCGCGCAGACTCAGGAAGACGTGGCCGCCGCGGAAGCGGCCCTTGCGTCGGCCCGCGCCGAGTTCGACCCGAAGGCGCTGCGGAAGGCCCGCCAGTCCCGCGACGCCGCGCTGGGTCTCGCCCGCCAGCTGGCCGAGCGGATCGAGCGGATGCAGGCCGACCAGCAACGCCTGGCCGCCGACATCAAGGCCCTGCGCCGGGCACGTGTGGACCTGGAAGCCGTGCAGGCCGGTATCGCGCGCGTCACCTTCCTGGAAGACCGCACCGAGTTCATCCGCCGCCTCTTGCGCGACGCCGGCCCGCAGGTCACCGAAGTCCTGCTAGCCAGCGTGTCCGACAGCGCCGACGAGATCTACAGCGACATCATGGGCGCGCCCGGCGGCCGCCTGCGCTGGGCCGCCGACTACGACATCGTGCTTGGCCGCGGCGGCCTGGAACGCCGCTTCGGCCAGCTCTCCGGCGGCGAGCAGATGGCCGCCGCCCTGGCCGTTCGCCTGGCCCTCCTCCGCGACCTGCTCAACCTCGACATCGCCTTCTTCGACGAACCCACCCAGCACCTGGACGCCGAACGCCGCGAAAACCTGGCCCAGCAAATCCTCGCCGTCCGCGGCTTCAGCCAGCTCGTCGTCATCTCCCACGACGACACCTTCGAACGCCACATCGACAACATCATCCGAGTCACCCACACCGGCAAGGCCAGCACAGTCGAAGCGGCCTAGCGGTCTGGCGCTGCGGAGGACGCTTCGTGCGGGGGCCTTGTGGGCGCCCAAAGCGCGCGGTCTGGGACATGTGCCGAGATGTACCTAGACTGAAATCCAACGCCACGCCTGCACGCGCCGAAACTGTCAGCCGGCCATGAAGCGCAAGCTCACGATTAGCCTGGACGATGCCCTGGTTGCCAGGGCCGAGCGCCATGCGCGCTCGCGCGGGCTGTCGCTCTCAACACTGATCGAATCTGTCCTTCGGGATTCCCTTGCTGCGGACGCCCCCTCCGTCGCTGACCGCTGGCGCGGCCGTTTCCGCCCCGCCCAACGCAACGACCCGCGCTACGAGGCGCTGGCCCGCAAATACCTGTCTTGACCGACGCGGGCCTGTTGAAGGCCGGCCATTCGAAAGTCGGCCCGCCCGCGAAGTGCGTGTCCTCGAACGTGAATGGACGGGCTGCGCGAGATTGAGGCTAGAAAGACGCGTCGCTACTCCGACCCACTCACGGATTCAAGCCTGAAAGCAACGCCAGCCGCGTCTCCGTAAGTGCCCATACTCCCCAGATACCCCTCGACAGCCTCCCGCATGTTCGCCAGCGCCTCGTCCCTCGTCCATCCCTGGCTGTGACAACCCGGCAGCCTCGGACAACTCGCCACCACCCAGCCGTCCTCATCAGTCTCTAAGATCACCATTAGCTTCAGCACACCTTCGCCAACAGCGGCCATATGGCCGGACGCGGTTCGGCTGCCTTGCCAATCAAAGACGATCTTGACGGCGTCGGCCCGGGCTTTGGCGAGGACGCCGTCAGCTTCCAGCAAGTCGTCCAAGCTGGAGCCGAGGTGGAGATTGAAAGTAGTCCTCACGTTGTGGACTCCGGTTGAGCCTGTGACATTTTCGCGGATTTACGCTTGGCCATCCAGAGGCTTGCCGCGCCAGACCAGTGGCTTTCCCGTCCCAACATCGACGACGCCGTCTAGCTTGGGGGCCTGCGCGGATCGGCTCGGGCTTCATTAAGCCAACTCTGGGTCAGGCCAGTTGCAGGATCTTGACCTGGACCCAGCGAGAGCTGTGCTGAAGACAGATTCGTGCCTATCAGGTTCGCTCTCGAAAGATTTGTGCCTACAAGACTTGCCCCAGACAAGTCTGCGCTCGAGAAGTCTGCGTTGGAAAGGTCTGAGTTACGGAGCTTCACACCTGATAGATCCGCACAGAAGAAGACCGCCCAGGACAGGTCTGAACCGAGGAGCTTGGCGTTGGACAGATTGGCTCGGCGAAGCCTCGCCCTGGAGAGATTCACTTCTAAGAGACTTGCATCAGCAAGGTTTGCGTCTAAGAGAAATGCCGCTTCCAAGTTTGTACTGGACATGGACACACCAGCCAGTTGCGCACTCGGCAGCTCTGCTCCAGAGAGGTCTGCACTGGCTAGGTCAGCACTGGTAAGGTTCGCGCCCGAGAGCGCGGCTCCAGATAGATTCGCACCTCGGAGTTGAGCGTTGGACAGGTCCGCACCGGACATCTCTGCGTTGGATAGATTTGCCCAGTTGAGTCGGGCCCTAGACAGATTCGCGCTCTGAAGATTAGCGCCGGAAAGAAATGCGGAGGTTAGGTTTGCGCCCATCAGATTAGCACCATGTAAGTTCGGTAAAAGACCTGTAGTCTCTTCGAGCTTAAAGTGCCTCTCACGTAGGACGCTGATCGTATCCATGACGGCTTGCACATCTTCGCGTAGTCGAGGTTCTTCTTGCATTCTTCAGGCCACTGTTAGTCTAAGTATCATCGGTCGGGTGCCGTACAAAGGCACAGAACAGGCTCATGACCTGGAAATGGTATTTCTCTGGGCTATCTTCAGCGAGGCGATGTAGAGCATAAATCCCTCCGAGGCGTACTGCAGGTACGTTGCTGCCCAACATTTCGGCGCCTTTTTGGTAGCGCTCATTGAGAAAACTGTCTTGTGCTGTGTCGGCTTGGCGCTTGGCTACCCAGCTACGCCAGATGGCGAGGGGTAGGGCGATCAGGCCGGCGAGGACCAAGCCGAGATTGCGGACCGTGGCGCTGCCGGATTCTGCCCCGTCCGGCGCAACTCGCAGCCAGTCCCAAAAGTCGGTGCTTAGCCAGTCCCAAGAGGCGATCAGCCGCCAGAACACGACGCCGATTACCGCCAGCACGATGACTTGAGCAAGGCGACCGAGATAAGACTCAAAGAACCCGAATGACTGTGGCCGCCAGCCTCGTACTCGTTTCAGAGCTCTGCGGCTGGCCTCGCGAGGATGACGTATCCAGTTGAGTCGGCTCACACTGCTGACCTTGTTAGTTCGCCTTCACAGCCGACACTCGCAGCCCCAACCCCAACGCCTGCATCACCTTGAGCACCGTGCCGAACTCCGGGTTGCCGTTGGGTGACAGGGCCTTGTAGAGGCTCTCTCGCCCCAGGCCGGCATCCGCGGCAACCTTCGTCATGCCTCGGGCCCGGGCAATGTCGCCCAGGGCGGCAGCAATGAGTGCCGGATCGCCGTCCTCAAAGGCCGCCTCAAGGTAGGCGACGACATCCTCGTCGCTTTCCAGGTGATCCACCGCGTCCCACGGACGTGTTCGTGTCCTGGCCACGCCTAAGACCTCCCATAGACCGCGATGACTGTGAGCCCTTGTGTTGTCTCCCGCCTGCCGGTCCCGAAGCCTTTCAAACCAGCGCGCCTAGACATCGGTCTGCCGCACCTTGACTGGTGCGTTCACATTGTATCCCACGGGATACCCGGCTCAGCTAAACAGCCCCGGCCGGTACGGGCGATTCAGCCCTGGCCCGTCTGCGTCTCTCGCCAGCGGCCCTGCCCCCAGTCGCGTCACTAAGCGGCGCCAATCAACTCAACCTTGAGCCGTTTGCCCAGCGCGGCGGCGGCTTTTTGGAGTGTGAGCAGGGTGACCGAAGGGTTGTCAGGATCGAGCAGGCGGTCCAGCGAGGCTCGGCTCGTGTGCATACGCCGCGCCATTTCGGCCTTGCTCAGCTGGGCGTCGGCCATCGTCTGGCCGATCTGCCAGGCCAGCACCCGCTTGACGGCGACCGCCTCGGCCTCGGCCAGCGTGCCGTCAGATTCCAGCAGGCTGTCGAGCGTCGTGCCCTCGTGAGGATTGGGTATGTTTGTCATGCTGCGGCCTCCCAACCGCGCTTGCGGATTCGCGCCAGGTCCAGGTCCGCTTTCGGGGTCTTCCGAGTCTTCTTGATGAACCCGTGCAACAGAATCATGCGTCCGTCCCCAATGCAGAACAGGACCCGGGCAATTCGGCTGCCCAGGCTGGTCCGAACTTCGTACAGGCCGTGTCCGAGCGGTCGGCACGTCGGCATCCCGATTGGCCACCCAAACTCAACCGTCTTGATGTCCGTCCCGATCCTGAACCGGTCCTGCTTCTCCAGGGACCTCAGCCAATCTCGAACCGGCTCTGCGCCGGACTCGGAACGGTAGAAGATCGCTGGAAGGCGCTTCAGGTCCACGAATATGCATGAATATACCAAAATTGGTACACCCTGCAAGTGCCAACGCTTGTTTTTAGGCCGGTCCTAACGCGAGCGAGATCGCATCTTCCGATCCGGAACCATCAGCCCTGGCCCGCCCCCACCTCCCCCCGCGCCTCCGCCAAATGCTCCTGCACCTTTACCGGCAGCCCCGTCCGGTTGCTCTCAATCGCCGCGGTCACCAGCGCCACCGACTGCAGGTTGTCGACCACGTTCGTCTCCATCGCCTCGCCGCCTTCAATCCAGCGCACGAACTTCTCGATCAGCCACACGTGCCCCCAACTCGGCTGCTCCAGCCAGGGAACCGTTGCGCCTTGCCCTTCCTGCTTGCTCGGCGCTTCGCGCGACGGATCGAACGGGAAACACTCCAGGCGCTCCTGCCCCAGGATCAGCGTGGCCCCTTCGCATTCGGCGCGGGTGTACTCGCGCCCCCAGGCGTCCAGCCCCACCGCGTTCACGTTGGACCCCTCATAGGTGGCCCGCACGCCGTTCTCGAACTCCATCGTCACCAGCCCCTGCGCATCGCCGGCAAAGTCGCTCCAGGCCGGGTTCCAGGTCCGGGCGTAAATCGTTTCGCACTTCGCGCCGGCCAGGTCCGCCAGGATGTCCAGGTGATGCACCGACCCGTCCACCAGCATCGGGTCGTCCATTTCATACCGAAACCCAAACCCCCACGACCCCAGGTCCCGCGCCTCCGCCGTGAACCGGCTCACTAGGTAATTCAGGTCCCCGTATTGACCCGACCGCAGGCCCTCCCGCAGCGTCGTCTTGTACTGATTGAAGCGATGACTCATCGTCACCGCCATCTTCTTGCCGGCCTTCGTCACCTTGTCCGCAATCCGCACCGACCCCACCAGCGTGTCCGCAATCGGCTTCTCCGAGAGAATGTGCAGGTCATGCGCCAGGGCCTGGTCAACCACTTCCGCGTGCGAAAACGGCGGCACCACCACCGTGCAGAATTCCGCCGGGTTCTCGTCAAACGCCCGCTGGATATCCGTGTAGCACTGCGCCTCGCCCAAGCCCAGGGACTCCCGCGCGTTCGCCAGCGCCGCTGGATCCGTATCCACCGCCGCCACCACCTCGATCAACCCCGCCTCCACATTCGGCGGCAGAAATCTCCGGCACCAACTCGCCCCAAACCCCCCGGACCCAACCTGGATCATTCGCAGGGCCATGTGTGGTTCTCCAACGAGCGCTCGCTTACTGGAACGCTCAAGGCAGCCCGCCCGTCGACCGCGACGATAGACGCCTTACGCCAGCGGGCGTGTCGCGCAGCAGCATCCTAGCCCGGTTGACGCTCGCTATTCCGTCCACGCCGGCAGGCGGCCAGCCTGTAGCGGCCGCTGGCAGCTACGTATGTACTCGTTCGCGGTCTTAAGTGATCAGCCCGAGGTGTCATTCACGGGCCCTGCGTGCGGCGCCACGAGGCCAAACTATTAGGTGCCCGTATATCCGGGCTAGACTGGCGCGGCCACGCCAGTGGAGGCCGCCGATGCAGATCGATCCCGATCAGTTCCTCGACGACGGCTACGTGATTCTGAAGAACGTCATCCCGGCCGACCGGCTGGATGAACTGCGCGCCAGCTTCGAGGTGTTGGTCGACCGGCAGGCAGGCCATCTGGGCGCGCGACCCCAACGACCCGCGCGGCATGGCCTACAAAGTCAAGCAGCCACGCCTGTCGTTCCAGACCGTCGTGGACGCATCCACGGCCAACACGGTGGAGTTCTGCCTGCACGCGAACACCCTCGGCGTCAGCCGCCAGGCGCTGCGCACGCCCGACGTGGGGCTGAAGCAGATGTTTCTCATGTGCAACCCAGCGACTAACTACGGGCCCGATTTATGGCATCGCGATAGTCAGCCCACCAGCCAGGCCCCGCTGGCGGGCCTGCAGGCGGACATGCTGGCCAACGGTCCGGGCCTGGTGCAGTGGAACATCGCGTTGTACGACGACGACGTGCTGTGGATCGTCCCCGGCAGTCATCGCCGCCTGAACACCGCGCAGGAAAACCGCGAACTGCTGGAAAACCGGCGCGCGCCACTGTCGAACGGGATGCAGGTCAAGCTCGAGGCCGGCGACGGCGTGATGTACATCAATTCCATCCTGCACTGGCCCAGCAACTACAGCACCAGGCTGCGGCGCATCATCCATCTCGCCTACCGCTCATTCGGCGGCCAGTTGTATCCCTACGGGGTGCGCTTCTCGTGGGAGCCCAGCTTCGTCGGGCACCTGTCGGCCGAGGCGCAGGCCACGTTCGAGCGGTTCACCGAGTTGGCTGAACGCGAGGATGATCGGATTGAGTCCTTCTTCCGCGCGATCCTCGACAAGGATGCGGACGTATTTCGCGAATGCCTGGCCCTGCTGCATCCCGGCGAGACGGGGCGCATGGTTTGTGTGGTCCTGTTGTGGAAGCTGGCGGCCAACATCGGCAGGCTGAAGCGTCCTGAGGTCGCCGGCCTGCCGGAACCTGAGCGTGCCGCGGCCGTGGGCGAACTGTCGTTCAGCATCAGCAATATCGACGCCCTGGCCGACCGCTTCACGGCCGCCGAGACCGATCGACTTCTACAGCGCTTCGCCCCGCTCGACGCCAGGCTCCACACGGAGACCGAGCAGTTCGTCCCCGGGTTTCAGAGCGGTCCCACCCGCCACCGGTTCGAACACATGCCGCCCGACTTCGAGGTCGACGACTTCATCGCCAGTTGGAACCAGGCCGCCTAGCCGCTAGCACGGCAGCGCCCGAGGGTCGTCCATCCGCCGACGGGCGCTATAGAAGACCGGCGCGTACGACGAGGAATACAGCGGTCGGTGGTGATATCCGTCCGTGGCGTCGAATCGGTCCTGCGAATAGGGCTGCGGGATCGGCGTGCCCAGCAGTGCCTCTACCCGGTCCCGCATCTCACCCACAACGTCGGGATGATCGCCGTGCACGTTTTTGCGCTCGTCCGCATCGTTCGAAAGGTCGTAGAGCTCGGGCGTGGGATCCTCAAAGTCCCACCCCGTCGCATAGACCCAGCGCTCGTCGCGGATCGACACCCGGCCGGCCCATGCGGTGGTGCCGTAGGGCCGGATCGACGCCTGCTCCCCGGTCACCAGCGACCAGGTGCTCTGCCCATCCATTGAATCCGTCGCCGAGGAGACCCCGGCGAGATCCAGAATCGTTGGCCCCAGGTCGTAGTTCTGGACCCAGGCATCGATGTCGCGGTTGTGGTGGGTCGAGTCCGGGTGCCGGATCGTAAGATTCTGCTGGGTGTTGAACGGGTGCAGTTCCGTTTCGCGCTTGCCCCACCCGGTGTGGTCCGCCAGCTCGGTGCCGTGGTCCGTAAAGAAGATGACCACCGTGTCGTCCATCAGCCCGAGCGTCTGCAGCTCGTCCAACAGGGTCCCGACGTGCCGGTCCGTGAAAGTGATCTCGCCCTTGTAGCAGGCCGCGTAGTAGTCGATGAACTCCTCTGACCTGACCTGCAGGTCCGCCCCCTGCATGTTCGACGAAAACGACGGATGCAGGATGTGGCGCGGCTGCTGGTATATGGGGCCCTGCCACGAGTCGTTGTAGGGCCGGACGTAGTCGATCGGCGGGTCGAACACCTCGTGCGGCTCGAAGCAGTCGATCCAGAGGAAGAACGGCGCGTTGCGCGCGTTGTCGCGTACCCAGCGTCGCGCCGATGCAAAGACCTGTGCACCCGGCCAGTCCGCCTCGTCGCGCCGGTCGCGCGCGTTGTGCAGGTGCTGCAGGAATCCGCTCTCACCGTGCAGCGACGAATCCGACGCCTCGGGCACGGCCGGCTCGTACGCCCCAAAGTAGTCCCTGAAGAGCTCGCGGATCTGATCCCACGATCCGCTGCGCCAGCCATCGCCTCCCGCGCCCCGAATGTGTTCCCACGACATGAATCCGCGCGAGAAATTCATATTTGGCTTGAACAGGTGCGGGGTGTCGCCAATCAGCCCAGTGGCGTACCCCTCCGCGAGCAGGATCTCGGCGATGGTCGGGAGCTCGTCCGGAATCTCGTGCCAGCCGTAGTACCCATGCTGATACGGAAACCCGCGCATCCCCGTAAAGCAGCCGTTGCGGACCTGCAGCGTCGGTCCGGGTTCGGTGAAGCAACGGTTGAAGCGCACCGACTCCGACGCCAGCGCATCCAGCGCCGGGGTCGCGACGCTGCTGAGCTTCTTGCCGGGTCCCACAATGTCGGCCCGAAACGTGTCGATGCAGATAACGACAATGTTCAGCTTGTCCATCGCGGCCGTCGCCTTCCAGGTCACGCCGGCCAGGCAGGTCAGGCGGGCTTCATGGCGCGGGACCAGCATAGAGATGCGCTCCGAGCCTGAGCCTCTGCGCGGAGTTTGCGGCTTCCCTACCGGTCCTCATTCTCGGGCCGCAGCGCCTCAAACTGGTGATACACGGGCGACTCGCCCGGCTTGGTCAGGTAGACGGAGTACACTGACGCCCCCCGCGCCGTCAGCCGAATCCGCGTCGGCTCACCCACCGGCGCATTGGCCTGCCCCACCCCGCGCCACTCCACCCGGTGCGCCGTCGAGTCGCCCCGGATCGGGCGGCAGTCCCCCGCCGTGAATCCCGCCAGCGGCCTTGCCTCCGCGTCCTGCAACTCCACCCGAATCTCGCCACCGTCCGCCGTCTGCGCGTTGACAAACACATCCACCGATGGCGGCCTGAAGGTAATCGTCCCTAATTCAGCCGGCCCCTCGCCCGCCCGCAAGGCCACAAACCGGTCCGGCTTCAGCCGCGCCAGGCCCAGGCCCGCGTTCTGCGGCTGCACCTCCCAGCACATGGAGTGCCGCGCCTCGGTCCCGGCGTAGTAATAGCGGATCTCGTCGTCCAGGAAGACCGGCTGCGAGGCCGGCTGCAAATTGCCGCAATCCCACTCGCCGGGCGCGCCGTTGGCAATGAACGCCGTGCCCTGCTCGGCCCGGTGCCAGGCCGTGCCGGACCGCGCATACGCCAGTTCCGGCGTCTGCAGGCCGTGCATTTTGGTCGAACCCAGGTCGTCGAGCTCAGTCGCATAGATCCACAACGTGCCCACTTCATACGGCCCATAGGCACAGGCGCCCAGCCCGTAAAACTGCGTCTGCGGCGAGTCCCCGGCGTCCGGCTCCAGCACCATCCGCGGTTCGCCCGACCAGTGCACAAAGTCCCACGACTCGCTCCTGAACACCCGTCGCCCATACCCGTCCATGCGGTGATACGCCACAAACCGCCCGTCCGGCGCTCGCAGGAAGCCCATCGGACAGTCCGGGTTGGTCGTGATCACCGGATGGATCCGGCCGACAAGCGTGCGCACGGACTTCCAGTGGATCCCGTCCGCGCTACGCATCGCGGCAATGCAGTTGGACGGCGCGGCGCCCATCAGCATCTTGTACCGCCAGGCCGGCCGCGGATCCTCCCGGTCTTCGATCAGGCCGGGACTCGTCTGCGTGCCGTCGAACACGATATTGGTCCGCTGCCCGTCATGCCTGAAAGCATCCAGGTCCGGCTTGCGCCAGGTCAGCCCATCGTCGCTCTCCGCGTAGGCCAGCCGCGTGGTAAACGGCGGTATGCAGACCTCGTACCAGGCCCGAAACCGCCCGTCCGCTGCCTGAATCACGCTGCCGTACAGCTGCATGTTCCCGTGCTCCCACGGCAACTCCGGCCGCATCAACGGCCCACCCGGATTCTTCACCGGCGACTCCACCGCCCGCGCAAAGCCCTCCAGGCGCTCCAGTTCGCGATAGTCAAAAAACAGCAGCTTCTTCATCGGCTCCACTCCTGCGCCCGCGCGACGCCTCGGGCCGATCGGCGGTTGCTACCCGGGACAGCGGTGCCCGAGTCTTTGGACGATTGTCGCCGCCCCGCCGCTGCCCTGACCCGGTGCAGGCAGCTCCCTACCAGGCCTCATTCTCAGGCCGCAGCGCCTCGAACTCGTGATACACGGGCGATTCGCCCGGCTCGGTCACGAACACCGAGTACACCCCCGCCTGCCGCGCCGTCAGCCGCATGCGCGTCGGCTGCCCCACCGGCGCCGCGACCTGTCCGTTTCCGCGCCACTCCACCCGGTGCGCCGTCGCGTCGCCCCTGATCGGCCGGCAATCCGCCGCCGTGAAACCTCGCAACGGCACGCCCTCGGCATCCTGCAGCTCCACCCGCACCTCGCCACCGTCCGCCGTGCGCGCGTTCACGAACACGTCCACCGACGGTGGCTTGAACGCTATCGTCCCCAGCTCCGCCGTCGCCTCGCCCGCCCGCAACGCCACAAACCGGTCCGGCTTCAGCCGCGCCAAACCCAGCCCGGCCTCCTGCGGCTCCAGCTCCCAGTGACGCGAGTGCCGCACGTTCGTCCCCGCGTAGTAGTAGCGAATCTCATCGTCCAAAAAGACCGGCTGCGACGCCGCCTGCAAATTCCCGCAATCCCACTCGCCAGCCGCACCGTTGGGAATGAACTCCATACCCGGCTCAGCCCGGTGCCAGGCCGTCCCGGCCCGCGCATAGGCCAGTTCGGGCGTCTGCAAGCCCCGCGACTTGCTCGGTCCCCGGTCACCGCGTTCGGTCGCGTAAATCCACAGCGTGCCCAGTTCATAGGGCCCGTAAGCGCAGGCGCCCAGCCCATAGAACTGCGTCTGCGGCGAATCGCTTGGGTCAGGCTCCAGCACCATCTGCGGCTCGCCCGACCAGTGCGCAAAGTCCCACGACTCGCTCCGAAAGACTCTCCGCCCATACCCCGCCATGCGGTGATAGGCCGCAAACCGCCCATCCGGCGCTCGCAGGAAGCCGATCGGGCAGTCCGGCGCCGTGGCGATCACCGGCTGCACCCGGCCGCCAAACATCCGCGCGGACTCCCACTGAATTCCGTCCGCGCTATGAAACGCCGACACGCATCCCGACGGCGCGGCGCCCGTCAGCAGCTTGTAGCGGTACGCCGGCCGGGGATCCTGCCGGTCTTCGACTACGGCGGATCCCAGCGGCTGGGCGTCAAACACGATGTTGGTCGCTCGCCCACCGTGCCCGAACACGTCCAGTTCCGGCTTCTGCCAATGCAGCCCGTCGTCACTCTCGGCATAGGCCAGCCGCACCCTCCAGGGCGCTTCCACCACCTCGTACCACGCCCGAAACCGTCCATCCGCCGCCTGCAGCACGCTCCCGAACATCTGCATGTTCCCGTGCTCCCACGGCAGCTCCGGCCGCAGCAACGGCCCACCCGGGTGCTTCACCGCCGACTCCACCGCGCGAGCGAATCGGTCCACGTACTCCAGCTCGCGGTAGTCCAGGAACAGCAGCTTCTTCATCCACACAACTCCTGCCGCTAGGCGACCCCGACAGCGTTCAAAGTTACGTTTCCTCGCACCCGGCTAGATGTCCACCAACTCAATGCGGTAACCGTACCGGCGAAAGTCCGCGCCGTTGAACGTCAGCAACCGGCGCTCTCCGTGGGCCAGCATCGTCGCCACGATGTTGGCGTCGTGAATCTGCCGCCCGCCAACGGGCACTTCACGGCACAGGCCCACCAGCCACTCGGTAACCCGGGGTCCATCCTCAAGAACCTCGAAGCGGCGAAGCAGTCTCCTGACGTCAATCAGGGCGTCTTCTCGGGTTATGCCCACCGGCCAGGTTTGCGGACGTGTGACGACGGACAGATACTCGCGAATGACTTGGCGGCTGATCCTCAGCGGCTCATGGTCTCGAAACGCACGCTCCAGGCTTGCCCGGGCGGCGTCATGGTCTGGCGCGCCAGGAATACGGGAGTTCACCAGCACGTTGGTGTCGATAAACATGGCGGCGGCTAGACCCGCTCCTCGTACAGGTCCTCGCGCCTGAGACTCAAGCCTTCCGGCCACACCGCCGTGGGGTGGACAGGCCAGGCCTCGTCGAGCGAAGGCTTGGCTTCGGGCTCGGGGTGCCTTCGCCTGAACAGCAGCGTCTCCGCATCCATATCGACCTCCGCCGTCTCCCATCCCGCGACGCTCCACGCCAGCGCGTGGCTGTGTCCGTTGCTGCGCTTCTGGTTTCCCCACCAGGGGCGGTGTAGTCGCGCGGACGGCGGCAGTTGGAATCCAACGACTGCCTCGATCTCGCCGAAGGAGGTCCTCCACTCCTGGGCCTGAAGACTGTGCAGGTAGGAGTACAACCGCTGGTACTTGCCTCGTTGCACCATCTTGCGGTACTTGTCGCTTCTGTCCACGACCATGTCATGCCTGCTCTCGGTTGGCCTGCTTGGAAGGAATCCGCGCGGCCAAGCATATGGTAGTGAGTTAGTGACTCCGATTCACCGCCAAAGTCACGCTGCCGACCCTGCTGTCCGCGCGCGACCGGTTGCACGAGTCAGCCTGCCGGCGGGGTAGATTCGTACGCAGCAGGAGCGAGAAGTGCCACGGAGCGCGGACAGCACAACAGGCGGAGCCTCCGCACCGCTGCGCCTTCCTGACCTTGTGCGCGATCTGGCCAGCCTTGGCCTGCGCCGCGGCGACCTGCTGATGGTCCACAGCTCCCTGCGCAGCATCGGACTCGTGGAGTCCGGCCCGGAAACCGTCGTCGATGCCCTGCTTCAGGCCCTCGGGCCCGAGGGAACGCTGGTCGTCCCCACGTTCACCTACCCGACGTCCGGGAGTCCCGCGTTCGTTTTCGATCCGATGCACACGCCCTCGCAGATGGGCGCGATCTCGGAGGCCGCCCGGCGGCGACCCCAGGCCCGCCGCAGCATCCACCTCGCCCACAGCATCGCCGCCATCGGACCGCTGGCCCAGACCATCGCCACCTCTGGAGGCGCGTCAGCCTGGGACGCCGACAGCCCCATGCGGCAGGTGTTCGATCGCAACGGGCGCTACCTGCTGCTCGGCGTGCCCTACCAGAGCCTCACGGTCATGCACCTGTGCGAAGTGTGGCTCGGACTCCCATATCGAAAGCCTCGGGTCTCGAGAGGCCGCATGCGTCATCCCGACGGCTCGCACTCGCCCTTGGTCAGCATCGGCACCCCGCCGCTGCCCGGACACCCCGGCAGCGACTACAACCGCCTCGGCCAGGGCATGGAAGACGCCGGCCTGGTCAAACGCGGCCCCGTAGGCAACGCCGTCGCCCGCCTGCTCAACGCCCACGACCTTCGCGCGGCGGCCCGTGAACTCGCCCGCCAGGACCCCCACGGCTTCCTCCAACAGGGCGACGTCGTCACCACCCTGACCCACGGCCACACCATCAATTCAAACAAGGGCGAACACTGCGTCGTCGATCCGGCCCGCCTGTACCGCGCACCCTGAGCCACGAGGCGGCAACGCCGTAGCGCCCCAACCTCAAGCCCGAGCCCGCTCGGGCCCCGCACCACCTCCCCGCTCGCTCCCCTTCTCCTCTAACTCCAAGCGACTCTGGTCTCACTCCGTTCCCATGTGCGAGGGGTCTTACGGTCGTGGTCACCCCCACGCCCCCAGCCTCCTGGCGCTATCCTGACCCTACGCGCAGCGAGGCAAAGCCATGGCAACGACCGTCGAGACCCGGCCCGAGTGGCTGCCCGACGAATTCGAACACGAACAGGTCACGCATCAGGAGGTCTGGGACGAATTGGACCGCGACGCGCGGCGCCACTTTGGTCTGACGGCGGACGAATTTCTGCGCATCTACAGAGATCCACCCGGGCGGTACCACGGCGACGTGATCTTTCGATCACTGACCTATCTCGCCCGGCTCCTTGATCAACCCAGCCAGACCTAGCAGCCAGCGAGCCGCCAGAGACTTCCTGCGCCGTATTCGCGAGGTCTACAAGCTTGTCGCGGCTACGGAACTCGGCGATGTCTGGCTTGGCGGGGACACGGATGTCCTAATCATTGGCCACAGGGCAACTCGATCCTCGCGCCGCGGGCAGCCGGCCCCACTGAGCAACGGGATGTACTTGAACGTCCAGATTGCCCTGCGCGTAATCCACAACCCGTTACGCCTCGAAACAACGGATGCGACGTTCACCTACCAGGCTGGCGCCGACCTTGACGATCCGCGTCCCGTGTTCGAGTACCACTACCAGCGCGACGCGCGATCTGGTTGCCCCCGCTGCCACTTGCATGTGCACGCCGCGCCGCGGCACTACACCGGCCAGAAGCCGTTCTCACGAGTCCATCTCCCGACGCGACGGCTCACCCTCGAACAGATCGTCTGGCACCTGATCCAGGAACACGGCGTCCAACCCCGCCGCCCCGACTGGCACCGCGTCCTCTGGCGCCACGAAACCCGGTTCCGCGACTCCCAACGCACCAAACCCTGGCCCTACGACCCACCCTTCGCGGCGCCCCATCCCACCTAGGGCCGGCGTCTCCGAACCGCCCGTCTTTCGGTCGCACGCACCATCCTGCCTGGGCGCGCTTGCCGCGACTCGTCGCGCCCGAGTGCGCCTCGAGTTCAGCGCTGAACACGCCGCCAGGGGCCGCGAGGGCGACTACGTGGTCGTAATCGACCTCGGGGACACCTGCCTCGGCTTTCCGTCGCAGAACCAAGACGATCCATTGCTCCGCCTCGTGCTGCCCCCTCCGCCCTGTGCAGACTGGGGACATCATTTACACGTGTTCGGAGACATGGTTTACACATTCAGCAATGAGGCGGAGGACCGGCATGTGCCGGGTGAGTAACCTGCGCGGAGCGATCCCTAACGGCCTTCCAGTTCTCGACGCAGTGCCGAAACGCTTGCCTCGATAGGCAGTCCCGCCGTGTCCATGACGACAGTGGCTCCCCAGGGCTCATACTCCCGCTGGCAAACCTGCCGCCACGTCGGCAACTCGTGCCCGGCGATGTCGGCTGTCCGAGTCTCTACCCTGCGCCGATGCTCCGCCCGATCGGAACAGACGATCTCAATCTCCACGTAACGCGTGCCCGTCCGCTGAGCGACGCTTCGCCATGCGGACCGCGTGACTTCCACCGGGTTCACGGAGTCGGCGATCACCGTGCGGCCCAGCCTCAGGTTGTCCTCGGCAATCGCATAGGCGACCTCGTACCCCTCTGGCCCCGACACATCCACACCGGAGTTGCGCAGCGCCTGCTCAATGGAATCGATGCGAAGGTGAACGGCGCCAATCTCCCGAGCCAGCCCGGCTGCAACTGCCGTCTTCCCCGCCCCGGGAAGTCCTCCCAAGATCAGCAACACGGAATGGCCGGTATCAGTGAACGTGCAGTCCCCTGCGGTGAAACCTCGGCACTGTAGTCAACAAGCGCGGAGCCTACTCCGCGATCTCAATCACCAGCCGGCAATGATCGCTCGAGCCCCACTCGTCGACCTCGTTCAAGGCTCGGACCTTGATGCCTTCGTGAAACCCGCGTGACGCAAAGGCGAAGTCGAGTTGGTTGACCGCATCGGCCGGCGACCCGGGTTTGGGGGCGAAAGTGACAACGTTCCGAGAGTCCGGCGGCTGGCCCTTTGGCGGTGTCTCTGCCTTGCGGCCATGCGGGGCCTGAGGCCCAATGAACTCCAGCCCGATCACCTTCATCCTGTCGAAAACAGTCCGATAGCGTGCTTCCCAGTACGGGTCGCCAGCGTCGCCGTATCCGTGTAAGACGTTGAGATCTCCTGCGGCGATAATGCGATGAGTCGTCGCGTCCTCACGCCCAATGAATCCTGAGATGTCAGAAACAATGCGATGGGCTGAGGCGTCTGCATATATCCACGATGACTCGACGCTGGGATGTGGCCCAAGCCATCGTCCATACATGGAAACCGCTATAAACGGCTCAATTGAGCCGTCCCGTGGCGTGATACGCGCCGCCGCTATCGTCCCAATGCCGCTGACGGCGATCTCGTTCTCACCAGTCCACGGGCTAGGGCCGACCTGCGTGAACCAGTCGACCACTACTCGGTCCGAGAGTCGCACCACCATCGGCCAGCGGTCATAGAGCGCGGGCCAGCCCCGACCGCCCCACCAGTCGGAGTTCCACGAATGCGAGTCCCAAGACTCCTTTGGTCCGATGTCCGGGAGTCCCGCGTTCTCGTCCGACCGAAGCGCCGCATCCTCCTGGTCCATGACGTCCCCGGGTGGCGGTACGGCCTCCTGTAGAAGTGCGACGTCGGCGCCCATCTGAACCAACTCACGCCAAGGCTTGAGGCTCCTGGCAATGTTCCAACTCACAACTGTTAAGCCCAATTCGTCCTCCGATGATCCGGGTGTGTTATCTGCCGTTCTGGATTAGGGGCCACGCTACTGCAAGGGCTGGACCGTCAACTCCGCGGCAACGCCAAAATGGTCCGAGAGCTTCCTCCCCTCGTGGACGCTGCTGATCGCATCCACCGAGTCGACCGCCCAATCCGCACTCAGCGCAATGTGGTCGATGCACTCGCGCCCCTGGAAGACAAGATCCGCCGTCACGATCCGCAGATCCGGACTGAAAGCCTCTTGAAGCGCTAGCCGAAGCGCACGCGGCGCGCGGCTTCCCTGCCCTATTGCCTGGTTGAAGTCCCCCATGACAATCAGCCGCCTGGCATCCACCCGTTCCAGAACCTCGCTCAGCCCGGCCAGGTACTCCCCATGGTCCTCCCACCGCCTCCTGCGCTCCGCCCCGCGGCGAGCCTCAGTCCGCGACCCAAACCACGGAATGCAGATCCCAATCACCGCAACCTCGCCCACCGACGTCTGCGTGATCCCTGAGACAAAGCGTCCCGGCGGCAGCAAGTCGATCCCCAGGTCATCGACCCGATGCCACGGTTCCTTCGACCAGAGCAAGACCTTACGCCGGTTCTTCTGTATCCCGTATCCATAGTCCGCCTGCGAACAAATCGCGTGTCCACCCTGAGAAAGCAGCTCGTTATGCGTCTCGGTGAGACAGACGACCTCAGGGCCATGTCGATCAATTCGGCTCAGGATTTCAGGGGTGCGCCACGACCTGGGCGTAGCAAACTCCAGATTCCAGTTAGCTATGCTCAGAGACACAATTAGCCCGACTTCGAGTCACGATGATATGTCGGAACATTGGGGGTCGATGATCTTGGCGATACGTTCCAACTCGGTGACTATGGCGTGTAAGGTCGTCTCGCGGTCAGCGCCGGTTGGCAATTTGATGGGTATACAGACATCCTCCGGTGGAAGCCATTCCAATCCCGGTTCGGCCAACGGGTCCAATTTGTCGCGCACTTCGTCCAGACCCACTGAGCTGCTGGAATCGGGGCTATCCCAGAACCACAGCCACAGCGGCTTGCCCGATTGCTTCACGGCTCTGTAGTCGATTCGAAGGCCAGTTATTCTCCTTATTCTCTCGCCTAAACGAAAATACCTTACGTAGCGATCACTTTCTTTGTTATTCGCAATCAATCCGTCAGTGTTGGCCCAGCCCGATTCCTTTACTTGCGTGACTGCTTCGGCGATCAACTGTTTCAGATTGGCATATGGGTCTACAGGGTTCTCATCCTTGATGGCGTCGCAGGCAAGCCCCCGCAGTTCGGCGACTTGGAAGCGCGCCTGACGGTCTCCGTCCTCCTCGGTCCTCTTTGCCAGCCGTTCGAGTAATACTTCCCAACTGGTAAGCATCAGGCGGCGTTGGCCGTCGCTGGAAGTTGCCGTTACCTGACGCTTACTCTTTCGCCAATCGACGGAAACCAGGTTCTGGTCCTCGGCGTGCAACCGTTCCACCAGTTCGTGCCACAGCCAGCCTTTGTCAATGCGAGCGATGCGAGCGGCCGGTGCCACGAACAGCAGCACGGCCGGCCGGCCGTTTGGAAGCGCTTCCCAATAGGCAACGGGTTGGTTGGACGTAAGTGACGCCCAGAACTTCGACTCGACAAATGCCACGTGGTTGTCGTCATCGTCGAAGCAGGCCATGTCAGGAAACGCGCCATTCACCAATTCCTGTGTGCGGAAGCTAGCGATAGGCAGCGGCTTGCCGCTGTCCCCAACAAACTTGGCAAACTCGTCTCTGGCTGAATCCGAGCGGGACAAGATGAAACACAGCGCCTCCGTGGCCGCGTCCTCGCGCCCCGCCGCATACCCTCGTGCGATCAGGCTCAGCAAACTCTTAGCCTCAGCCATTGTTTAGATCCTCCTCCAATTTGTTACCGATATCCTCAACGCGAGCGAATAGATAAACTCCTCAACTCACGCGTCCGGTACTGGCATTTCGTGCGTCTTCTGTTGTCGTTGGGTTTACGACAGGTCCCACTAGGAGATCTTTACACAGCGCCCCGCGTCCTCAATCGTGCGGCCGCCTCTTAATCCCTCTTCTGCGGCCGAGGGTTAGAGCCTGCCCCGGACTCGATCCGGGGGTGAAGGGTCTTGCGGTCGAAGTCTCCACCCCAGCAAGCACGTTCGGGCGCTATCAGATTCAGGTCGCGCCGTTCTTCACCCTCTCCGAGGGGAGAGGCAGAACCTGCCCTGAGCTTGTCGAAGGATTCGGGCGTCTTCGGCCGAAATCGGTGAGCAACTGTATTTGGGGCAGCCGGGGTTAGGTCACGGTGGGATCCCAGGTGGTTTGCTTCTGACAGAGGGCGTTGCAGACCACCAGCAGCTTGCGCATGCAGGCGGTCAGGGCCACTTTGGCGGGCTTGCCGGCCGCGCGCAGGCGCCGATAGAAGGCGCGGATGACCGGATTGGCCCGGGTGGCGGCGACGGTGGCCATGTACAGCACGGCGCGGACGGCGGCGCGCCCGCCCGCGATGCGGCGCTGGCCGCGCCAGGTGCCGCTGTCGCGATTGAAGGGAGCGACCCCGACCAGCGCTGCAATCTGCCGGCGCGAGAGCCGGCCGAGTTCGGGCAGCTCGGCCAACAGGGTGGCGCTGGCGGTGGGGCCGATGCCGGGAATGCTCTGCAGCCAGGTCGCGCGGGCGCCCAGGGCCGGGTCGGCCTGCAGGGCCGCGGCGATCTCGATCTCGAACTCGGCCAGGCACTGGGACAGCCAGGCCAGGTGGGCGTCGATGTTGGCCTGGCCGCGGGGCTGAGCCAGGGGGCGCCGCTGCTGCTCGGCCACCCGATGCGTCAGGAGTTGGCGGCGGCGGCGCACCAGATCCTGCAGGTCGCGACTGGCCGCCGAGGGGCGCGGCCGCAGCGGCGGGCGGACCTCCGCGGCAAAGCGCGCCAGCAGCTGCGCGTCCACGCGGTCCGTCTTGACCTGGACGTTGCGGCTGCCGGCGAAGTCGCGCCCCTGGCGCGGGTTGATCACGACCACCGGCAGCCCGGCGGCCGCCAGCGCCGCCGCCACCGCGCGCTCGTGGCCGCCGGTGGCTTCCAGCACCAGGCGGCCGGGCTGGTGGGTCTGCGCCCACGCCACCAGGCGGGCGTGGCCCGCCGGCGTGTTGGGCACGCGCCAGCCCGCGTTGGGCGGATAGACCGCCACCTCCAGGGCATCACGCGCGACATCAATCCCGACAAACGGCGGGTCCGCCATTCCGGTACCCTCCCGTGGACGCTGGCGTCCCGCCCGGCCTTGAATCTTCGGGCTCGCGTCCGCGGCCCCGGCAACTGTTCGGGCTCTGCGCCAGCGTGAAGGGCCGGGACGACCTCGCTCACCGACGGTCTCAAAGGACCCAGGGGTCTACGGTCTGTCCCGGCCCTACGCCTGTCTTGGACAGTCCAAGACCCGCGGAACATACCTGCCCCCGAATAGACAAGGGGTCTTCCGCGCAACCAGCCCCATGCCACCCCCCGCCGCGTCCGGTCCGCTCTCACTTCTAACTTCTCTCAGCTCACTCCTCGCCATCCGCTGAGGAGTCTTCCGGGCAACCCACCCCGGGGATTCGCAAAGTTCGCCGCTGGGTCAGCGCCCGCGCCCGGCGAAGCCCGTGCAGCGGCATTTCGGCCACCAACTCCCGCTTCATGTCGTCCACGCGCCGCCGCCGCTCCGGCGTGAAGTCCCTGGTCAGCCCGCTGAACGGATGACGCCCACTCATTCCCTCAACCCTTCCCTTCGCAGTTCGTCCAAATGCACGTCGTCGAGGTCGTCAGCCAGCGGCACGAACTCCTCGTGGAACCCTGTCGTTGGTCGCCTCGTCCGCCTACCCAACCTCCCAGGGCATGAGCGAATCATATTCCACCGAAGGAATCAGATTCAGGTAGGAAGCACCCGCCGCCGGCAGCGGCCCAGGCAGAAGTCGGCCCGCCCCCGTTCGTGATGAGTCGGCCCCGATCCGCCCGAACCCAGCGGCCTACCTCCTCCCCCCGCACGCGAACAAACCGCCAGGCCGCGCGTCGGCGGCAACTGAACACCTGACCCCGAAAACTGAACACATCGCTCCAAAAACTGGACACATTCCCCGCCAGAGTCGACACACTGCCCCAGAGAGACTGGACACATCGCCCCGACTCCGTCGACACATCCGCGGACCCGGCAACACGCCCGCCCACGCACCCCCGATAGGCTCTACGCTTGTTGACGTGCTGTCCACGATTCGTGGACACTAAGCGCGAGTCGCTGCCCCAACCCCAATCAGGAACCCCGCCTGCCCACGCTCTCCCCCAACCCGCCCCGCAGGAAGACCCTTGCGAAACTCCCCTGCCGCTCGAAGTCGCGGTCGCTCTTGCGCTCTTTCCCACAGAGAAAGGACGAGGGTCATCCAGTCCAGAACCTGGCCCCGGCAACTGCGCGCGTACGCCGCCGTGATTCGGTCGCGCCTCGCCTTTCCCCTTCGCCCTTGAGGAATACGGCTGGGATGAGGGTGGCTGCCACCCCCTTGCGTCCCGTCCGCTCTAACCTCTCATTTCTCTCCGCGCACTTCTCGCCTTCCGCTCAGGGTCTTGCGGGCAACCGCCCTGGGGTTTTGCAACGGTCTCATTGGACCAAGCGTCACTACGACTACTCTCCCACGCGGGAGAAATTAGTGATAGCGGTCTCGCTATCCGGAAACTCCGCCACGATCTTGAGCTTGCCTCCGACAGCGCCAATGTTAGACCGAATGTGCGACACACCAGCCTCGGCCCGCCCTCAGCGGGCAGTGCAGAGTCCCACAATGAAACTGAACTGTGCATAATCTGTAAACGACTTGTCGTTTTGCAGCCTCACACCCAGCTCGCAACTGTCTCGATAGTCCAGTCTCCGTTTGCAAGGGCGGAGGCTCTGATAGTCACATAGACTCCCGGACTAGAGGACACTTGATGAGAGATATCCATACGCTTGTATTGAGACTCTATCAACTGGCCATCATGGCTATAGAGCCCGGCGCGTCCCGAGTCGTGGACAATAAACCGATAGGTCATTCGATACTGCTGTTCAACCAGACAGCCCGAGTCTACTTTCACGCGAAGCCCGGGTGCACAATTCTCAGTGGTTTCCGGGAGGGGCGTAGGGGAAGTAAGCGTCGGCGGTGCTGACTGATTCGATCGGTTGTCTCCCCAACAGACGATTGTTCCGCCTTCGAGAATTCCGCAGGCATGTGATAAGCCTGTGGAAACATCTATGAACGCATTGCTTTCGGGAACCCCGTCGGGCTCGATTCTTCCACCCAGAAGAGTAGACCAACATGTCGCCGAGCCTTCCAAATTGAGCCCGCATCGATACGTTTCGTAACCGTGACTGACATGGCTGCCAAGGTGAGAAAGCATGAGATGGGGAAATGGGTAGTCAATGTCCCCCGAATGCTTGTTCCAACAAGCCACAACGCCGTCAATCGTCAGGCCGCATGCTTCGACGAATCCGCCACTTATGGATATAAACTGTTCTGGTAGATGCATGACAGTCTGATCTTTAACATTCCCCCAGCATAAGGCGGAGTTGTCCTGTCGAATACCGCAGGTATAGTCGAAGCTCGCAGTAATTGCGACAAAGGTCACACCTGATGGAACCGCTGACTGACCTGCCCAGTTGGCGCCCCAGCAAACCGGTGACCCATCCTTTCGGAGAGCGCACGCATAGTCGTCTCCGCTACTAATGGCGGTGAACGTCTCGTCTTGCGGGGGAGAACCCGGAAGTACTGAGTGGCCGAGGATCGGTCCGTCCGACGAAGGACGTCCTCCCCAGCATTCTGCGGAGCCATCCACGCGGAGTGCGCATACATGATCGGCGCCGCTACTGACTGCGATGAATTTCTCGTCGTGCGGAGGCGCCGGCTGGCCATACTGGCCGTCTCCCCAGCACACGATCGTTCCGTCGGCTCGAAGCGCGCAGGTATGTAAGTGCCCGCTTGTGATAGCAGTGAAACGGTCAGCGCCACTCGATTGGACGGCAAGCCGCGCCGGCTGTGGGGCTGCGAGGCCGAACGCCCAACCGAACACGCCGCGTACGTCCTCCCGGTGATCGTTTCGGCAAGCCGGTTCGGCCTGGTCGCCAAACACTCGCTGGTAGATCTCCACGTTGTTGTGATTGCCGAGGTGGTTCTCGACGATGTCGTTGAGCTCTACGCAGTCCGCCGGCCACGCTAGGTCGGGAACGGCCGACTGCGACTCCGAGCCAGCCTCATCGAACGCCCACGCAAACACGCCGCGCACGTCGTCCCGGTGGTCGTTCTGACAGGCCTGTTCGGCTTGGTCGCCAAACACCCGTTGGTAGATCCCAACGTTGGTGTCGTTCCCCAGGTGCGCCTCGACAATGTCGTTCAGATCAACACAGGTAGTTGGCCACTGGGCAAAGACTGGCGTCGCGAGTGCCGCAATGAGTACGGCCGCCACAACCACTGCTGCGCAGGTCGCCCTGGTGATTCTCATCGCAATCGCCTCTCGTCATTTTGCAGCAGACAGTTCCTGGCGCCCGCGCCTGGACTATTGACCCCAGGTTCTGCGGGTGACGCTAGCCGTCAGTTCGTGTTCCGCATATCGGAGCGGCGATGACCAAGACGAACAGCACCGCCGGGAGAAACATGATCGCGATCGGCACGGTCACGATAGATGAGAACAATTCGTCCATCATCGGACACTGCTCTTGCGTGCGCGGAGCTAGCCTATCAGAGCTACTACCGATTCCATTATGTGTGTTACTCAATCCACCACGCGGCGACGCTGTGCGGGAATTCCCCGCAACCCGAAGTCTTGAGCCGGCATGGTTCGCTGGAGATCGCGAGACAGAATAATCGGGCACGAAATCCGAAGTGCTGGATTCCTTTGTAGTCGTTGAGTGGCGTGATGTCAGGCTGGCCTGAATCTGGTAAGGCAAGTCAATGATTTGTCGCCCCACGGTCAGGGTTCCCGTCCCTGACACTGCGGGGTTTGACTTTATCGACAACGTTCGCACCAGCCTTGTCTATTAGGCCCGTGGGCACTCACGCATTTGATCCCCCAGGGAAGAAATCAAACCCAGCGGGGATTGGACGCGTGGGCGGTAGCGGTCCTGGCAGGACTCGGCCAGTTCCTCGTTCGCGGTGAGCCAAGGCGCCGTCCCCGGCGGCCGGAGTCGAACCACACCCCTGCCAGCAACGCAAGCACTGATTGCATTGCTGGCATCGCAGGCATTGAGGTCATTGCCAGCATCCGCCATCCCCGGCCCCGGCTCGCCTTGGACGGAAGCGTCGGCGCCCGTGGCCTGAGAATCCCTTGACGGCCAACGCCGAAACTCCGAACGCAGTGAGGATGCTCGTCCGCTCGTAGGCGACCGTATCGAGAGGCCGCGCGTCGGCGGCAACTGAACACCTGACCCCGAAAACTGAACACATCGCCGGGAAAACTGAACACATTTGGCCGGAATGTGAACACATTGGCCGGAAAACTGAACACATCGCCCCGAAAACTGGACACATCCCCCGCCAGAGTGGACACATTCCTCGCCGAAGTTGACACATCGCCCAAAAAACTGGACACATCGGCCCGACCGCATTGACACATCCGAGGACCCGGCAAGACGCCCGCCCACGCACCCCCGCCAGGCCCTAAGCTCGCTGACGCGCTGTAATCGGATCGTGTACAATAGGGCGAGTCGCTGCCCCAGCCCGAATCAGGACCCCCGCGTGCCCAACCTTTCCCCCTACCCGCCCCTCGTCCTCGAAGTCGCGGCCGCTCCTGCTCGCTCTCCTGAGACCTTCGCAAAGCGCTCCGTCGTCTTCCAAAACGTGCCGGCTCTTGCTCCCTCTCCCCGTGGGAGAGCAACTGTGTGGGCCGTCAAGGGTTACATCACGGTGGGATCCCAGGTGGTCTGCTTGTGACAGAGGGTATTGCAGAGCACCAGCAGCTTGCGCATGCAGGCGACCAGGGCCACCTTGGGCGGCTTGCCGGCAGCGAGCAGCCGCTGGTAGCAGGCCCGCAGGCGGGGATTGAGGCGCGTGGCGGCCAGAGCGGCCATGTACAGGACCGCGCGGACCGGGGCGCGCCCGCCCCAGCAGCTGCGACGCCCACGCCAGGCGCCGCTGTCGCGATTGAAGGGCGCCACCCCGACCAGCGCGGCGACCTGCTGGCGGGAGCAGGTGCCGAGTTCGGGCACTTCGGCCAGCAGGGTCGCCGCAGCGACGAGGCCGATGCCGGGGATGCTCCGCAGCCAGGTGGCGCGGGCCTGCAGCTGGGGGTCGGCCTGCAGGGCGGCCGCCAGCTCCCGGTCGAGGTCCCGGAGGTCCGCAGTCACAAAGGCCAGGTGGGCGTCCCAGCGTGGTCGGCGGGCGGGGGACGCTTGGCGGCGCCGGTGCCGGGTGGCGACCCGCAGCTCCACCAACTGGCGCCGTTCGCGCACCACGGCGCGCAAGTGCTGGACCGCCGGCGCGGGCTGGGCTCGGACCGGGGGCCGCACGTCGGCCGCGAAGCGGGCCAGCCAGCGGGCGTCGATGTGGTCGGTCTTGGCCAGGACGCCGTGGGCGCGGGCGAAGTCGTGCGTCTGGCGCGGATTGACCACGACCACCGGCAGCCCCGGCAGCGCGGCCACCACGGCCCGCTCGTACCCGCCGGTGGCTTCCAGCACGATCCGGGTCGGCTGCAGGGCCTGGAGCCGCGCCTGCAAGCGCCGCAGGCCGCGCGGGGCGCGGGGCACCCGCCAGGCCTCGCCGGTCGGCTCCACCGCAATGTCCAACTGGGCTTTCGCCACATCGATCCCGACCGCGACGTCCGCTGGGGTGGCCATTGGGTACCCTCCACAGGCGCTGGCCGCACGCCCCACCTTGCAGATTCGGGCTCGTCATGACGGCCCCGGCAACTGTTCGGGCTCTGAGCCAGCGTCCGGGCCGGGACGACCCCGCTCTCCCACGGTCTCGCTGGACCCAGGGCTGGTCGGTCTGTCCCGGCCCATCAGCTCAAACCTTGGACATTCCAAGGCCCTGGGAACATACAAGGGTTGAGGTGAGGGTCTTCCGGTCGAGAACCTGGCCCCAGCAGGTGCGCCCGGAGGCCGTAATTCGGTCACGCCGCGTCTTTCCCCTTCGCCCTTGAGGGACAAGGCCCGGATGAGGGTGGCCGCCACCCCCCGCATCCTGTCCGCACTAACTTCTCACTTCCCTCAGCTCACTCCTCGCCTTCCGCTAAGAGTCTTCCGGGCAACCCACCCCGGGTTACGCAAAGGCCTCCGCTGGGCGCCCCGCCTCCGGCGTCATCCGTGGTCAGCTTTCCTCCGCGCCTCCCTCGCCGTCCTGCTGCGCCTCCGTCCCGTGCGTCCTGACCCTGCCCTCCTGCCCCCCGCCGCCCCTGGGCCCCGCGTCCACCCACCCGCTTCCTCCACCCAAAAAATTCGCGCTCACCGTCTCGCTCGCCGGCACGACCCCCTCTGGGGGTCGTGCCGGCGAGCGAGCGGTCCCCCTTCATCCCCCACTCGCGGCCCGCTGCCCGTCGCCCGTTCCGCCGCCCCGCAAACCCACCCTGGTTCGCCCACCCGGTCAACTGGCCGCCTACAGCCAGGCCGCGGCCACAACCGGCCCATCGCCGTTACCATGACCCCTGACGAGTCTCGCTACGACCCCGCCCCCCATGCTCGACACCCTCATGTCGGTCGACGAGGCGATCTTCACGCGCCGGACCTGCCGCAAATTCCGCAAGGACCCGGTGTCGGAGGACACCCTCACCAAGATCATCGACGCCGCGCGCTACGCGCCCAGCTCCTGCAACCTGCAGCTCTGGGACTTCGTGCTCGTCAACGATCCCGAGACCAAGGCCGAGGTCGCCGAAGAAACCCGCTACGTCCACCTGGCCCCCGTCTCCCTCTTCGTTTCCTACGGCAACAACTACACCCGCGAAAACTACGCCTGGGTCCAGAGCGCCGCCGCCGCCATCCAGAACATGATGCTCATGGCCCACAGCCTCGGCGTGGCCAGTTGCTGGGTCGACACCCTCGGCGACGTCGACCGCATTCGCCGCATCCTCGGCCTACCTGCCGAACGCGAAATCCTGGCCCTCGTCCTCTTCGGTTACCCCGAACTCATCCCCAAGGCCCCCCGCCGCCGCGCCATCGACATCCTCCTGCACTACGACAAGTACAAGGGCCGCCTCAACTGGCCCAGCAGCGACGACCCCGAGGAATGGACCCTCGAACAGATCCGCGACTTCCAGATGGCCAAGATCCGCAACGGCGCCCGCTACAACAAACCTGTCCCCTCCGAGCGCGACGCCGTGCTCGAGGCGCTGGAGGAGTTCGTAAACGTGCAGGACGGCCGCTGGCTGGATGTCCTGCCCCTGACCGGCCTCTACACCGAAGAAATCGCCTCCCGGTACCCCAAAGTCGACCTCACCTTCGCCGAGATGACCGACCAGGTCTTCGAATTCGTCCGGGACCGCGCCCCCCGCTCCCTGCGCCACGAGCTCTACCCCGACGCCTTCCACGAAGGCCCCGAGGGCTACGACGTGATGTCCCTGATCTTCCGCCTCGAGGGCTACCCGCGCGACGAGCGGCGCCAGTACCTGACCACCATGCGCCGGCGCATCAACGACGACGGCCAACTCTTCCTGGCCTTCGTCAACCGCCGCTCCTACCACCGCCCGCTGCGCTGGATGCGCGGGCGCATCGGTCACAAGGGCGTCGAGTACGCCCTGGCCCCGGACCCCAGCCTCGGCCCCTTCAAGGCCGCCACGCCCGGCGAAATCCGCGCCGACCTCCAGGCCACCGGCTGGCGCGTACGCAACCGCCGCCACTTCTTCGCCGTCCCCCCGGCCGACGAGATCGAGTTCCGCGCCGGCCGCAAGGGCCGCAAAGTCAAGCTCGCCGGCCAGGCCCTCACCCGCCTCAGCCGCCTTATGCAACCCGTGGACCCGGTCCTCGGCCCGGTGGCCCGCATCCACGCCTGGGACGTCGTTCCCGACTGAGACTCACCGCTACCTCTCGGCACGGACCTCATAGATGACGGCCTCGCCGGACGCGTCGCGAAAGGCCTCAACGAAGCGGCCGTCCCCCAGCTTCTCCTCAATAGCGGCGGCCTGCGCCTCAGTGAGCTGGGCCGGATCGATCAGGACGTATCGAATATCAAGCGCCGTCAGTGCCTTGTCGCTCAGTACCTGCTGCGCGCGCCAGTAGGTGTGCTGGTATTGGTCCACCTGCGACAGCGAGTGATATCCATACGGAATGAACTGGCCCGTCTGGGCCGAGACATCAAGCGTGATTCCCGGGGCGCGGTGATCGAAAAGGTCCACGGTGGTCTGCGCCCCATGCACGACCAGCAACCGATCCCGCACCTCGGTTTGCCGCAGCAGGAAGTCACGCCCGCCCGGCGTCAGGCGATCCACCGTGGACGCTGGCTGCGCCACCATCCGCGGCCAGGCCATGGCCGACAGCACGAAGGCCCCGCAAAGAACGAACGCGGCCAGCAGCGCGCCGCCGCCGGCCAACCTCCCGCGCAGACCGCCTGTCGGCAGCGCCTCGGCGCCCAGCAGGGCCAGCGCGGGGACGGCCAGGGTGAACCCGGTCTGCGCCAGCCGGTTCAGATTCGGCGCCGACTCTTCGGCCCGAAAGACGATGACCACGGCCACGTTCACCGCCGCGATCAGCAGCCAGGGCGTGGCCTCGCTCCCACCTCGCCGATAGGCGACCCATCCCAACGCCAACGCCAGGAGCCAGAACAGCAGCCCCCCGTCGACCAGGAACTCGGCGCTCAGGATGGGTGTGTCGTGCCGACCCTGCGCGGGCCACGTCACCCACGGACCCGAGCTGTTGAACCCCCAACTGGGCAGCCGGCCGAAATGCGCGCCGTTTGGTGCCAGTTCAAGACGTCCCAGGTCGGGGTCGTCGCCGAACGTCCCGGCCAGCACGCCGCTCGTGGTCTGGGCCAGCAGCAGCGCCAGAACGGTGACCGCCGCCAGGGCGCTCGAGGCGGCCAACGCCAGCCGAGGATGCAATGGCCGCCGGACCCAGAACCACAGGCCCAGCCCGGCCGGCACGGTCAGAATCAGGAACTCATTGCTGGGCGCCAGGTAAACGAGAGCCGCCGCCGCAACCGCCCACGCCGGCAGTCGCGGCGGCCGCCAGGCTCGGGTCACGGCCGCGATGGCGACAGCGGCCGGAATCAGGCCGTGCAGTGCGGTGACGTTGTGGGTGGCCATGGCAAAGGGGCCGCCCAGGAACAGCCCGCTCCACGCGATCGTCTCGGGCGCTCCCACAATCACGCCCAGCACATCGCCCAGCCCCCGCTCCCGGATGGCCCCCGGCGTCAGCAGCCAGTAAAGCGGTCCCCAGGCGTAGGCCACGGCCGCGCCCCCCAGCGCCCATCCCGGCCCAATGCGGCCGGCCAGCGCCCCGTAAAGCGTCAGCACCAGGACGACGGCCGTCGACGCTACCAGGTGCGGCATCACCGCCGGCGTCAGCACGTCCAGCAGATCCACCGCGCCCGCGCCCAGCGTGTGCAGCGCGACGCGGTACTGGAGCGGGTAGTCCGGCTCGAACGGGTTGACCACCGGAAAGTTGCCGCGGGCGATGCCGGCCACCAGCCCGCTGTGCATGTACAGCGTGCCCGCATCCGCGCGTCCCACACTTCCCTCGGCCCAGAACGCCAGAGCCGAGAGGTAGGCCAGCCCGCTGGCGACTGCAACGCCGGCGACCGCCAGGCGATGGTCCCGGCGCGGTTCGGGAGTCGGCAGCCGCCGAAGCGCCAGCGCGCCAAGCGCGCAGAGAACACCTGCCACCAGCAGAGCGCTGCCAACGGGCATAACCCGCGGCAGCCAGAGCAGCGGCAGCCCCAGCGCCACCAACCCGATCCCGCTTCCCAGCGCGGCGCGACTCAGGCGCGAGGGCGCCGCCAGCACGCTGGCGGCCACGCGATATCCCAGCATGCCGGCGGCGCCCAGACACAAGATCAGCGCGGTCAGACTTAGCCACGTCATGAAGCGCGAGTGTGGCGAGAGCGCCCGTGCTCCGCAAAGGGCGGTGAAGGCTCGCCTAAACTGCGCGAGTTCGTGGCGCTGACGGCGTGACGTGGCATGTGATTGGAAGTGCCCGGCTGTCGATGACCCGTCCGGGGTTGAATTGCGCCGTCAATCAACCGAAATGGCCTCCATTGCTTCTGACCATTGTGGTGCCGGCCTACAACGAGGCCGAACGCCTGGGACGCACCCTGCCGCAGATCCTCGCCTGGCTGGCGACGTTCTCAGGCGGCGGGCGAATCCTGGTCGTCGACGACGGCAGCACCGACGCTACCGGCGATGCCGTGCGTGCGCAGATGCCGGCCCACCCGAATCTTGACCTGATCACGCTATCGCGGCAGAGCGGCAAGGGCGCCGCCGTGCGAGCCGGTTTGCTCGCGGCCTCGACGGAAATCGTCGGATTCATGGATGCCGACCTGTCAACCGACCTTCAGCACGTGCCGGAGGCGGTGACGGCCATCAACGACGGCGCCGATATCGTCATTGGATCACGGGCGCTCGGTCGTAGCCAGACCGTCCTGCGCCAGCCCGTCCATCGGCGAGCCGGCGCTCGAGTATTCCGCGAACTGGCTCGGCAAGTCGGGGGGCTCCCGGATACGCCAGACTCGCAGTGCGGGTTCAAGTTTTATCGGGGACCCGTGGCGCATGACCTCTTTGGCGCAAGCGTGATCAATCGGTGGATGTTTGACCTGGAGATTCTCCGACTGGCGCGGCATAGGAATTACACCGTCCACCAGCTACCCGTTGAATGGACGAATGACCCCGACTCACGTCTGCGTCTGACGCTGGACACGCTGCGCATGACGCGCGACCTGGCGCGGATCCGCTGGCGCTTCCTCACCGGCCGCTACGGCCCGCGCGGACGGCCCGCCTAGGGCCAGCCGATGCGTAGTTCGCGCCACCAAGCCCTCGTCCGTACGACCGGCGGCAGGGCCTAGCCGCCATGGGCGACGTGATCAATGCCACGCGCGAGTTCCTGCTGGAATTCCTGGAAGCCAATCAGTACCTGGCGTTGGCGATCTACGTCGGGGTGGAAGAAGCCGGCGTTCCCTTTCCCGTGCCTGCCGACACCGCCATTGTGCTGATGGGCTATCAGGTGTACCGAGGCGTGGCCAATCCGGTCGCCGTGGTGGCCACGGTCGTCCTGTCCGCCACAGCCGGCGCGTCGGTGCTGTACTGGCTGGCCCGCCTGATCGGACCTCGCCTCATTACCCGCTTTGGACGCGTGCTCCACATTACGCCGGCGCGGCGCGAACGTGCGGAACGCTGGATCCACCGCTATGAAGTGCCGGCGATCGTCATCGGACGGCTCATTCCCGGATTTCGCATTGTCATCACCATCGTGGCTGGCGCGGCCCAGGCCAGCTTCTGGAAATTCCTGCCGTCCGCCGCCCTGTCCGCGCTCATTTGGGCGCTCATCTACATGGGTATCGGCTGGGGGCTGGGCGATCAATACCAGCGCGTGGCCTCGGTGGTTGAAGCCGATCCGCGCGTCGGCTTCGGGATCGTTCTGGCCGCCGTCATCGTGGTTGGCGCCCTGGTTGCCGTCCGGCTGCGCCGGCGCCTGTTTCGCGAGCTAAGGCTTCGCAAGCCCCGGGACGACGGTTCCCCGCCGCCCAGCTAGGTCGTCGTTCGCTCGGCCTCGCTCAGGCGTCCGTTGCGCCCGACGACTCGCTTGATCAGGGTCAGCCAGCTCGACGAGCCGTGGCCCCGCCAGTCCAGGTCATCCTGCAGCTTCATCAGCCGGTCCATGCGGCCCAGCCGGTCGGCCCGTTCGTAGATGCGCAGCCACACGCAGGGCAAGGTGGGATCGGTCTCGCACATGCCGTAGACGTCGGTCCCGCCGCACGGCCCGTCCCGCAGCCCCTTGGGACAGGCCATCGGGCAGATAAATGCGGTGTCCTGCAGGATGCAGTGCCCGCACATCTGGCAACCGAACAGCGGGCGCTTCACCAGGCGCTCCACCAACGTGAAGGCCTGGACCGGGGCGTCGCGCAAGGCCCGCTGGGCGGTGATCTGCGTGATGTTCACGGCGTACGCCAACCTGCCTGGCAGTTCAGGTCATCAAGTATATGGCCGGGCGCCACCGGCCATACGCACTTAGGTCGACGCGCCGCTTTGGCCGGCCTCCGGAGTCGGCCGCACCGTCGGCGGCGTGATCCGGCGTGCCGGAATCAGCAGGCGACGCCCGACAAATAGCTGCGACGGATCAGTGATTTCGTTGATTTCGGCCAGATCCTCCACCGTGACATCCAGTTCCTGCGAGATCGCGTACAGCGTGTCGCCCGCCCTCACGACATAGACGTCATCGGCGTCGCCCCCGCCGGCCACCGGCGTCTCCGGCTGCACGCGTTCGCCAGGCTGCGGCAACTGGAGCTTCTGCCCGGCGAAGATGCTGTTGGGATCGGCCAACTGGTTCCTGGCCTGTAGGTCCTCCACCGTGATCCCGAAGCGCTCGGCAACGGCAAGCAGCGTGTCGCCCGGCTGCACGGTGTAGGTCTGCGGGGCCGGCGTGGGTGTGGGCGTCGCCGCAGGCGTCGGTGTCGGGCTTGGAGTCGGAGTTTCCGTGGTCTCGGGAGTGGCCGTGGCTGTCTCGGTCTGTAGGCCTACGCCGCCGCCCTCCGTCGCCTGCGCGTAGAGGACATACGCCACAGCGCCCAGGATCAGCAGCCCGAGCACTCCCAAGATCAACTCGCGGCGCGAACTGTCCAGCCCTTCCCACCTCCGGCGCTTCCGGGTGTCAAACCCTTCACGCGGCTGGCCGACACATGGCGAGTATAGGCATGCGACGGCGGGCTCGGACGTACCATGCGTGGATGCAGGCGCTTGTACTGGCGGCGGGTTGGGCTACGCGGCTGGGTTCCATTACCGGCGGCGGGCCGAAGCATTTGCTGCCCATCGGCTCTCGCACCGTTATTGATTTCGTGCTGGACCGCCTCGGCGCGGTCCCCGAGGTCGAGCACGTCACGGTCATAACCCACGAGGTGTTTTTCCCCCGTTTCGTTGAGTGGGCGGCCGCCCGGCCGGGCCAACCGCCCGTGACCGTCATGAGCGACGGCACCAACTCGCTGGACACGCGCCTGGGGGCCGTCGGCGACATGGCCTACTTCATCAGGGAGTCGGGAATCGACGACGATCTGCTGGCGATCGCGGGCGACAACCTGTTCAACTTCGACCTTGCGCCCCTGGCGCGGGCCGCGCGGCGTGACCTTGTCGTGGGGCTATATGACGTCGAATCCCTCGAACTCGCCACGCGCTACGGCGTGGTCGAAATCGACGATGCTGGCGTCGTGACCAGCTTCGTCGAAAAGCCTGAACGTCCACGCAGCACGCTGGCCTCGGCCGCTATCTACGGTATACCCCGCGCGCAGCTCGGCGCGGTGCAGGCGTTCATGGATGCGGGCGGCGACCCGGACAAGTCGGGCGAACTCATCGCCTGGCTGCACACGCACGAACGGGTCCTGGGGCAGGTCTTCTCAGGGCGCTGGATCGACATCGGCAGCCCCGATGAATATGCGCGCGCCCAGGCTGAATTCGGCGCGTGACGCCTGGCCGATCCGCGGGTAACCGGTCGACGGTGACATGAGCATCGTTCTGGCGCTGGCGCTTGGCATATCCAGCGGGCTGAATCCATATGTGACGGTCGCGATCACCTCGGTCGTCGCGGCCCGCTCCGACCTGCTGACGCCGGCCCCGGCGTTCGCTTTCGTGGCCACGACCGGGATGTTTGTGGGTGCCCTGCTGCTGCTGCCCATCGACATCTTCGCCGACAAGTTCCCGGGCAGCGGGGGCTTGATGGACCGTGTCGGCTGGATCCTGCGTCCCGTCGGCGGCGGGATCGTCGGCGGCGCGGCCATGGCCACGGGAGGTCCCGGCGTGATCCTGGGGGTTGCGCTGGGCGCCGTCGCCGCGCTGGCGACCCACGCGCTGCGTCTGCGAACCCGTCGCCGGGTGGAATGGCGGATGCTCGGTTTCGGCCGCATCGTCTTTGGCGCCTACGGCGACTTCGGCAGCGGCATCGTCGCCATGATCGCCCTGCTCACCCCGCCGCTGGGCCTCGCCATCGCCGCGAGCCTGCTAATTGCGGCGGTGCTCGTGGACCGTCGCTGGGGCGGCGAGGCGCCAACCTAAGCGGTCGAAGCCTCCGAGACGCCGAGCGCCTGCAGGACGCCCCGCGCCTTGTGCTGGGTCTCGGCATACTCCAGGTCGGCGTCCGACTCGGCGACGATCCCGGCGCCTACGTGCAGGTGGCCGACCCCGTCGCGGCGTTGCACGGTGCGGATGGCCAGGCTGGCGGTGAGGCTGCCGTCGAAGCCCAGCGCGAATACGCTGCCGCAGTAGGCGCCCCGGCGCACGGGCTCCAGTTCGTCGATGATCTCCGAGGCCCGAATCTTGGGCGCGCCCGTAATCGAGCCCCCGGGCCAGCAGGCCTCGAGCAGCTTGGCGGCTGACACCCCGGATCCCAGTTCGCCGCGCACCTCCGAGACCAGCTGCCACACCGTCGGCAATGCCTCGGTATGCCAGAGCGCGGGCACGCTGATGGACCCGGGACGGCACACGCGCCCAAAGTCGTTGCGCAGCACGTCCACGATCATCACGTTTTCCGCCAGGTCCTTGGGACTGGCCCGCAACCGCGCCTCGGCGGCGGCGTCCAGGGCCGGCGTGCGGCCGCGCGGGGCGGTGCCCTTGATCGGTCGCGTGCGAGCGTGCCCGGTGGGCCTGACGCGCAGGAACAACTCCGGCGACGCGCTGACCAGTTCGACCCCGTCGCCGTCGAGGTAAGCGCCGAACGGCGCGGGATGCGCCGTCGCCAGACGCTGGAAGAGTTCGAGACCCGATTCAGGCGCGTCGAACGCAATCCGGCGGGCGAGGTTCACCTGGTAGCAGTCGCCGGCGGCGATGTAGTCCTTGACCGCCGCCACCCAGCGTCTGAAGCGTGGGCGGTCGGCGTTCGTACCGGCGGTTCGCGGCGCCGGTGGTCTGACCGCCGTTTCGCGCACGCGCAGGCGTGACTGCACCTGGGCGGAGATGTCGTCGGGATCGCGACCGCCGTGCGCCGTGGCGACAATCCAGCCGTCGCCGGTCTGGGCGTCGCGCGCCAGCACCCAGTCATACACGCCAAACCGCATCAAATCCGTGGGTACCGGTCCCGGGCAGCGGCCCGGCAAGACTTCAAGCTCGTAGGCAGCGTCATAGGCGATGTAGCCGATTGCGCCACCCAAAAAGGGTGGGAGCGAGCCATCGGAGTCGGGGGCTCCGCGTGGAACGACTTGGTCGAGGGCCGCGAAGCCGTTGCCTGACAGCGGGCCGCGGGCCTCGGAGACCACGCCTTGAGATGTCCACCGCACCGTGTCGAATGGATCGGCCGTCAGGTAGGACCAGCGGCCTTCGCCCGAGGTGTCAGATCCGCCCTCCAGCACCGCCAGACCGGGGAGATCCCGAAACCCGGCGGCCAGCAGGCGCAATGGCGGCAGCCGCTCGATCCGCCGCACACGGCTTGACTGTCCGTTCACGTGGATTCGGGGCACGATGTCGCTGACACGTGCATCGGGCAGGGAGATGTGTGGCATGAACGCCCGCCGCGAAACCGGCGCGGAATGGGGCCGCTCATCCTAGCGCCGACCCACCAGACTGGATCGATTGGCCGAATGTTTCACCTGAAACATTCGGCCGGAATGACCCGATGAGCCTCCTGACCGGCAAGCTGCCGTTGCCGCTGCTGCGCCAGGCGCTGGGTCGTGTCCCGCGCCGCGACCCGGCGGTGCTGGTTGGAGCGGAGCCGGGCGAGGACGCCGCCGTGATTGACGTTGGCGGCCCCGAACTCCTGGTCGCCGCCGCCGATCCGATCACCTTTGCGGCCGCCGACATCGGCACGTACCTGCTGGCGGTTAACGGCAATGACCTGGCCGTAATGGGCGCCGAGCCGCGTTGGCTGCTGGCCACGGTGCTGGTCCCGGCGGGCGCCACGGCGGCCGAAATCCAGGCGCTGCTGACTGACGTCACCACAGCCTGTGTCGTCGCCGGTGTTGCGCTGGTGGGCGGGCACACCGAAATCACCGATAGCGTGACCGCACCCGTCGTGGCTGGAACTCTGCTCGGGACAGTCGCCCGCGACGCACTCGTCCGCACCTCCGGCGCGCGCCCTGGTGACGCACTGTTGCTGGTCGGCGAGCTAGCCGTCGAAGGCACGGCCATCCTGGCCGGCGACCACGCCGAACTGCTGCGCAACGCCGGAGTCAGCGTGACGGATATCCAGGCGGGTGCGGCTCGGCTCACATCGCCGGGCATCTCCGTACGTCCCGCGGCCGCTGCCTTGCAGGCCGCCGCCCACGTCCATGCCATGCACGACCCCACCGAGGGCGGCCTGGCCGCCGCGCTGCACGAGCTGGCGGAGGCTGCGGGCGTGGGACTGAGGGTCGATCGCGACGCGGTGCCGGTGCTCCCGGAGTGCCGCCGAATCTGTCGCGCGCTCGGGCTGGATCCCTTCGCCCTGCTCGCCTCCGGCGCCCTCCTGGCCAGCCTGCCCGGCTCGCAGGCGTCCGCGGCGGTCGCGACGCTGCATGACAAGGGCCTGGGGGCTGCCGTCATCGGACACGCCACGCCCCCGACCGAGGGTTGCCGCTGGACGGTCGATGGGAACAATGTGCCAATCCCAACGATCGAGCGCGACGAACTGGCGCGCTTCCTGGAATCGGTCTGACGCACCGGTACCATTCACCAGTCCGACTTCCCTCCGGCGCCGCCTTGTCGAACTCAAGCATCGATCTCCGCAGCGACACTCTGACCACTCCCACGCCCGCCATGCGCCGGGCGATGGCCGAGGCGGAGGTCGGCGACGATGTCTTTGAGGAGGACCCCACCGTGCGCTCGCTCGAAGAGCGCTGCGCGGCGATGTTTGGCATGGAAGCCGGACTGCTGGTGGCCAGCGGCACCCAGGGCAACCTCTGCTCGCTGCTGACCCACTGCCGTCCGCGTCAGGAAGTGATTGCCGAACGCGGCTGCCACGTGGTCACGTGGGAAGTTGGCGGCTGGGCCTCGCTGGTCGGAGTCACCATGGCCGCGGTCGATGCGCCCGACGGCATTTTGACCTCGGAGCTGATCCGCAGGGCGGTCAAGGCGCCGAACGTCCACCTGGTGGACTCGCGCCTGGTCTGGATCGAGAACACGCATAACACGGCCGGCGGTACCTGCACCCCGCCCGAACGCATGGCCGAACTGGTTCAGACGGCGCATGAGCTTGGCCTGCGGGTGCACGTGGACGGCGCCCGCATCTTCAACGCCGCGGCGGCGCTGGAGTGCTCGGTTGCCGACCTCATGCAGGGCGCCGACAGCCTGCAGTTCTGCCTGTCCAAGGGTTTGGGCGCGCCGGTTGGGTCCCTGCTGCTGGGCTCGCGCGACTACATTCACGAGGCGAGGCGCGTCCGCAAGATGGTCGGCGGCGGGATGCGCCAGGCCGGCGTCCTGGCGGCGGCCGGTCACGTGGCGCTGGACGAGATTCCGCAGCGCCTACCCCAGGACCACGCCAACGCGCGCCTGTTGGCCGAACTGCTGAGCGATACGCCCGGCCTGGTCGTGGACCCGAATGCCGTCGCGACCAACCTTGTGTTCTTCGACATCGGGCCCGAACTGGGTCGGCCGACAGACTTCGCGGCCCGGCTGGACGACGCCGGAGTGCGGGTGGTGGGCTTCGACGAAACAGGCCGTTGCCGCGCGGTGACGTACCACCAAGTTTCCTCGGATGATATTCAGCGGGCGGCCGAGATCATCCACGACTGCGCCGTCAACTCCGGCGACTGACGTGCAAGTCCTGGTCACCGGCGCGACTGGGAATCTTGGCCCCTTCGTTATCCAGGCGCTGCGCCACGATGGCCACCAGGTTCGCGCGCTGGTCCGCGAATCCAGCGACCGCTCCTGGCTCAACGCCAACCGGGTGGAGGCGGTGGAAGGCGACATCCTGCAACCGCACACGCTTGGCGCGGCCGTGGAGGGCATGGCCGCGGTTATCCATCTGGCCGGCCTGCATGATTCCTGGGCGCCGCGTGCGCAAGATTTCTTTGAACTCAACGTGGACGGCGCCTGCAACGTGCGGGACGCCGCCCGCGAGGCCGGGGCCCACCGGCTGATCTTCGTCAGCAGCGGATCCACCATTGGCGAAGAGGAAGGCGAGGTTGGGTCCGAGACCACAGAGCGGCGCGACTACGCGCTCAGCGACTACGAGCGCTCAAAGGTCGAGGCGGAAGCCGCCCTGCTCGAAGACCGTTCGCCTCTCGATGTGGTGGTCCTCAATCCGGGCACCGTCTATGGACCGGGGGACGCTTCGGGTACGGGACAGGCTCTGATTGGAGCCTTGAGCGGACAGCTTGGCGTTTCGGTGGACGAGCCGGTGGCCTGGGTCTTCGTCAAGGACATCGCGCACGGGATCGCCCTGGCCCTGGTGCGCGGGCGGCCGGGCGAGCGCTACATCCTGGCCAGCCACAACCTGTCGCGCCTCGCCTTTCTCCAGCGCGCGGTCGAACTGGCGGACCTCGAGTACGAAATCAAACCCGCCTCGCCACTGGCCTGGCAGGCATTCGGCCTGATCTACAGCCTGCCGGCCTGGATCAAGCGAAGCCGTCCCCTGATCTCCCGCGCAGCGGTGCGGATTGCGTTGCACGGCAGCGAGCTCGATGGATCGAAGGCTGAACGCGAACTCGGTCTGACCTACACCGCGCTGGACGACGGCCTCAATGCGACGCTCGACTGGCTGCACGAGGCCGAGCTTGTAGATCTGCCCGAGGAAGATGACGACGAACCGACAGATAAAGGGCCATCCAATGGCGAAGCGCAGCGCAACTGACGTCGAGGCCGACACCAGGGACTATTACCGGGCGCGGGCGCCGGAGTTCGAACAGTGGATCCTGCGGGAGGGCCGCTACGCCCACGGTCCCGAGGATGACGCCGCCTGGCATCGTGAAATGGCTGAGTTGCAGCAGTTCGTCGGGTCGCTGACCGACGGAAGCGTCTTCGAAGTCGCAGCAGGGACCGGCTGGTGGACGCGCCTGCTAGCCCGCCGCAATCAAGTCGTCGCCTCCGACTATGCGCCCGAAATGCTTCATGAGGCCCGCCGGCGGGACGTGGATCACGTCCCGCTCGGCCGTTGCCGGGCCGACGCCTACCGGTTGCCCGCCGCCGACGGCTCGGTGGACGCCTGCATGTTCGGGTTTTGGCTGAGTCACGTGCCGGTCGCGCGCTCCCAGGAGTTCATTCGAGAGGCGGCGCGAATCGTACGTCCGGGTGGGTGGATTGTGCTGGTGGACTCGCAGCAGGCGGAACACTCGGGTGCGTCCGACCAGTACGTCAAGGGCGACCGCGTGCAGCGGCAGCACCGGCGACTGAACGACGGTCGCGAATTCACCATCTGGAAGATCTACTGGTCGCCCGAGGAGTTGCTCTCGCTGCTGGGTTTTGTATGCACCGACATCGAAGTCATCCAGACCAACCGCTTCTTCATCGGCGCCCGCGGCCGGGTCAAGGGTCCGGCCACGCGCACCTGAGACTTGCGGCCTCAGGCCGACGGCGGGTTCGTCGCGCCGAGGTGTCCTTCAATCCGAGCTACTCGCTCGGATAGAGAGTCCATGCGGCTCCCGAGCGACCGGATGTCCGTCCGGACATCCCGCCACAGCGCCAGGGTCAGCCCGCCGAGCCCCAGCAACACGGCTACCGCAGCGCCAATGATGGCGGCCAGAATCGGGACGAGATCTGCGTTCACGACGATACCTACTCCAGCCGCGACCGCCCGGTTACCTCGGACAACACTCTGAGGTCAGGAATGGCGGGCCGCCACTTCAACCTCAAGCCCAATTGTCCGTGACGTAATTCTACTCCAGCGCAAGGATCATTCCACGCTATCTGGGCAGGGCGGCTGTGAGTCCATCCAGCCTCTGGAGTGCCCATTGCGGGACTACCGATTGCGGGCCGACCTAGTCGGCCCCTCAGTTCAGAAGCTGGATGACCAGGGTCGCCGCCGATAGGAACATTGAGACCACCACGGTGAGCAGCAGCCCCATGATCCAGACTTTGAGGTTGGCAACATCGGCCCTGGTTGCCAGGTGGTCGAAGCCGCCCTCGAGACGGCACTCACGCTCTTCAATCGTGGCCACGGTCCCTCCTTTCCACGGGTCGCTTCCGTGAATGCCTGCACCTGATCAGAGGGCAGGCGAATGTTTCACGTGAAACACCGGGCTCTGTCCGCCCGCAGAGGCACCTATCTCAAGAAGAAGCCTAGGACGCCGCCAGCCGCTCGATTTCGTCCAGCAGGGCAAAGTCCTTCTCGGTGACGCCGCCTTCGCTGTGGGTGGACAGGATGAAGGTGATGCGCCGGTAGTTGATGTACATGTCCGGGTGGTGATCGGCGGCCTCGGCTGCGGGGGCCACGGCGTTGACCAGGTTCACCACGGCCATGAAATCTGCCAGCTCGAACTTTTTGACCAGGGCTCCGTCCTCACAGGCCCAGCCGGAATGCTGGGCCAAGCGCGCCTGGATGTCCTCGTCCGCCAGTAGTCCCATGAGAATCTCCCTATCTGAGGCCGGCGTCTCCGCCGGCGATCGTCGCGTCGTCCCTATAATCTGCGCCTCGTAGGCCCAACTTTCCACTCCCCGGCCCTCCGAGCCACCCACAATCGAGACCGACCTTCATGCGTGCATTAATCACAGGCGCCGCGGGCATGTACGGATTCAACCTGACGCGGCGGCTGCTGCGGGGTGATCCGGACGCCTCGGTGGTGGCCGTGGACGACTTCTCGCGCCACTTTCCCGGCGGCGAGCCGCTGACGCCAGAGGTTGAGGCAGGCAAGGCCATCGAGATCGTGCGCCGCGATTACGGAGATCTGACGACGGCCGAGCTGGATGGCTGGGCGCCGGACGTGATCGTGCACTTTGCCGCTCGCATCTCGGTTCCCGAGTCCATGGAGCGGCCGCACGCCTATTTCGCCAACAACGAGGCCGGCACGTTCCGGTTCGCGCACGCCATCGCCGACATGACGCACCCGCCGCTGTTGATCTACGCCTCGTCGCCCGAGGTATACGGCCCTCCGGTCCGAGTACCAATGGACGAGGACCATCCGCTGCGTCCGGTTACCGTGTACGCGGTCAGCAAGGCCGCCTGCGAAATGCACTGCCTGGCCTTGAACCGCTGGTGGGGTCACCCGGTGGTCGTGATTCGGAACTTCAACACGTTCGGCCCGCACCAGAACATCCAGGGCTATCCGGCCGTCACCGTGGCGTTTGCCCGTCGTGCGCTGCGGGGCGAACCGCTGCCGCTGGAGAACGGCGGCCGTCAGACCCGGGACTTCATGTTCATCGACGACGCGGTTGAGGCCTACGCGCGCGTCGTCGAACGGGGCGCCGCGCTGGCGGGCTCGGTGTTCAACATCGGCACGGGACGTGAAACGTCGATCCGCGAGGTGGCGCAAACCGTGCTGGCGATTACGGGGTCCGATAGCGAGATCGTGGAAACGCCAGGCCGGCGTACCGATCTGCCGGCCCTGCGCGCTGACGCCACGCGCATTCGCAAGGCGACTGGCTGGAAACCGGTCACCCCGTTCGATGAGGGCATGCGGCGCACGGTGGACTGGCTGCGCACGGTGGACGCATGAGCGCCCTGGTCACGGGCGGCGCCGGGTTTATTGGCCGGCATGTGGTAGCCGAACTGCTGGACCGCGGTGTGGCGGTGCGCGTGCTGGACGATCTTTCGCGCGCGCGGCCGGGCTCGCTGGAGGCGTTCACCGGGCGGCCCGGCTACCTGGGGCTGACGCAGGGCGACGTGACCGATCCGGCGGCGCTGCGGAATGGACTTATGGGCGTCGACACGATCTTCCACCTCGCGGCTTCCGTGGACGTCGGCGCCAGCGTTTACGGCCCGGTCCAGGCCATTCGCGCCAACGTGCTCGGTACGCTCAACGTCCTGGAGGCGGCACGGGCGGCCAATCTGCGCTTGGTGCTGGTGAGTACGTGCCACGTCTACGCCTCGGCCGCCGGCCCGCTGGATGAAGAGGCCGCGACTGCCCCGGCTTCGCCGTACGCCGCGTCCAAACTTGCGGCCGACGATCTGGCCGCGGGGTATCGACGGGCGTTTGGCCTGCGCGACACGATCGTCCGGCCCTTCAACATCTACGGCCCCTGGCAGCGCAGCGACCTTGAAGGCGGCGTGGTCGCACGCTTCCTGCAGGCCGCCATGGCGGACCGGACCCTTGACGTGCACGGTGACGGGGCGCAGACACGCGACTTCCTCTTTGTTGAGGATGCGGCCCGCGGCATCGTCGACGCGTCCGTCGAGTCGGCCGTCGGGCAGACGCTGAACCTGGCGACTGGACGCGAGACGAGCATCGCTGAGCTGGCGGAGTTAGTTGACGCCGGCGCCGGTCGGGTCCGTCAGATTCCTCATCCGCACCCGCAGGCGGAGGTTGAGCGCTACCTTGGAAACGCGGCGCGTGCCCGCGAATTGCTGAACTGGCGTCCATGCGTGGCCCTGGCCGAAGGCCTGGCGCGCACCCGCGCCTGGTTTGCTGAACTGGCCGAACGCTGATTAGAAGCGGCCCGCCGCCGCACCGCCCCGTAACAGACCTTGACCCACCGGCGTTGAGAGAGCGCCAGGACCACCGTTGCCGTGCTATTGGACGCTGAGCCAAGCGAAGAGCAGCTGAATGAGGTCATCCGCCGCGCCGCCACGCTGGACCGCGAGGCCTTCGGGGAACTCTATCGACTCTACGTCGATCGGATTCACCGCTACATCGCGTACCAGGTGAGCGATCGGGTACTCGCCGAAGACCTGGCCAACCAGGTCTTCCTGCGCGCCATGCAGGCGATCGGGCGCTACCAGCACCGTTCGATCCCCGAATTCAACGGCTGGATTTACCGCATCGCCAAGAACGTGGTCGTGGACAACTGGCGGGCCACGCGCAGCACCGTGCCGTTGAATGAGGCGCTGGTTGCCGAGCGCGGCGAAACGCTGGACGCGCACTTCGAGTCGCTGGCCCGCCGCGAGGAGCTTCGGGAAGCCATGCAGTCGCTGACTGAAGACCAGCGCCAGGTTCTGAGCTATCGATTCGCCCTGGACATGAGCCACCGCGAGATCGCCCAGATCATGGACCGTAACGAACCCGCCATCCGCGCGTTGCAATTCAGGGCGGTTGCTGCTCTTCGCAAAATTATGGCCGAGGACGCCCGGTGAGCACCGACATCGAAACGGCATTTCACTCATCGCTCGACCGCTTGCTGCGCGGCGAAGCGACGCTTGACGCCTGCCTTGCCGAGCACCCGGAGCACCACGAGCGCTTGCGCGACATGCTGGTCATGGCGCTCGATCTGCAGGCGCTGACGCCGCTGCCGCTTGAGCGGCAGGCCGTGGAGCGTGGGGCGCGCCTGATCGACGAGGAGCTTCAGCACCTGCACGCGCGGCTGGACCGGCAGCCGGAGCCCGCCACTACCTGGAAACGCTTCACCTGGTGGCTCCCGCGATTCATGCCGGTGCGAATGGCCGGCCTGGCCGCGGCCTTCGCCGTTGCGCTGGTCGCCTACGGCGGCGTGACGCTGGCGGCCGTGAACAGCGGACCCGATAGCGCCCTCTACGGCTACCGGCTCACCCTGGAGGAACTGCGGATCGGTTTCGCCTCGAACGAGGAGAAGGCATACCTGTACCTGGACACGGCCGAGCAGCGGCTGCGCGAAATCGAGTCAGCGGCCGGCGCCGGAGACGCCGTGGCCGTGGCTCGCGCCAGCACCGCGTACGAGGAGGTCGTGCGCAAGGGCGTGGACGTGCTGGGCGCCGTGGCCCGCGACACCGAGCCGGGCGCCGAACGTACCGGAGGCGTGGCCGCCGACTACCGCCGGCGCCTGGCCGAGCACGACACGAGATTCAACTCGCTTACGCACGTGGCCGCGGAGGCGCAGCGCGCGCCGATAACGCGGGCGCAGTCGCTGGCGCAGGCCGGCCTGCAGGACGTACATAGCGGGCCGATTCTGGCCGCCGCGCCAACCGCGACGCCCGATCCCGGTCTGACGCCCAGCGTGGCCGTGCCGGCGCCGCTCGCCAGTCCCAGTCCCACGCCGACCGCAGTTCCGACGCCGCAGGTATCGCCCACGCCCTCGCCCCCGACGCCGACTCCCGCGCCGGACGTCACACCTGAACCGACGGCTACGGCCACGCCCGCCGCAGCCATTGATGTGTCGGGCACCGCCGTGGTGGTGACGGGCGAACTCAATGCCGTGACAGATGCGGCGTTGGTTGTGGCGGGTATCACGATCGCCCGGGGCGACGTTGCGGCGGTGGACGCCGTGCCCCTGGCGGCCCGCGTTCGGGCCGAAGCCCAGGTTGACGACGACGGCAGCCTGATGCTGATTGAATTGGCCGTCGTGCAACCGGCAGCCGTGACCGAGGCGGACAGCCAGCCCACCGTGGCGCCCGATCCCTCGCCCAGCCCGACCCCCACGCCAGCGGACGGATCAGCGACACCAGCGGCGACCGCAACGCCAGCCGAGGGTGAGCCGACCGCGACCGCGGAGGCGTCGCCCAGTGCGACGCCGACGGCGAGCGAGAGCACGCCGGCCGCCGACGCCTCGCCAACCCCAACCGCAGCTGGCAGCGAGCCCACGGCCACACCCGAAACGACGCAAACCCAGGCAGCGACGCCCGGGGAAGGCGAGCCAACGCCTGATGCCTCGCCGACGCCGACCGCCGCCGACGGCGAGCCAACCGCGACCCCGGAGGCCACGCCGACAACGGAGGCCGCCCCGACTGAAGCACCACCGGCTCCCTCCGACACCTCACCAGCGCCAACCGTTGCTGAGGAGTCGCCGAGCCCAACGCCGGAGGCGACCCCCAGCCCCGACGGCACGCCGGCGGAAGGCACGCCCACGCCTGCGGACGGTTCGCAGCCCACCCCGGAGCCCGTCGCCACGTCAACGCCGGCGGAGGGTGAGCCAACGGCGACGCCAGAAGCGCCCACCCCGGAACCGTCGCCGACGCCAACGGAAGTTGCGCCGGCGCCAACCGAGACGCCGCCGGACGCTACGCCGGCCCCAACCCCGGTGGGCACGCCAGCGCCTGTTTCAGCCGCCGAGCCGCCGGTCGTGCCGTTGCCGCCCACGTTGCAAGGCGTGCTGGTCGCGATCGATTCATTCAGCGTCCGCGCCGGCGGCATCGTCTTCAGCCGGCCGCTGGACACTCCCCTGGTGTTGCACGGCCAAATGGCGCCGGGCGATGTGGTGCTGGTGACGTACGAAGCGCTACGCGCGGCTTCGTCCTACGTGCTGGTGGCGCATGCGGTGGCGCCGGCGCATCAATCAGACGATTCGGTCATAACGCGGTGGCAGGGATTCGTTAGCGAGATTGGTGCGGAGGCGCTCACGCTCAACGGCGTTCGCGTTCAGGTGCCGTCCGAGGCGCGCGAAGACGAGGTCTGGGCCGGACTGGAGGCTGGCGCCCTGGTTGAGATCGAACTCGCGGACGCGGCGGCCGCCGAGCCCGTGGCCGCGGTCCTGCGCGTATTGGGATCGGGCGCCGCGCAGTCGTTCAGCAACCTGACGGTGGTGCCGTTCGGCTGATCTCGGCGCGGTCGGTCAGGCCAGAACGATCAGGTGCGGCGGCGCCCACATGCGCCAGCCGGCGCGCGTCGAATCGAGGCCAAACAGCTGGCGCGGCGTCAGCACCGGAGAGTCCGAATAGCGCGGGGCGTACTTGTTGTACTGGAAGATCTTGATGCCCCGCCACTGGAGGTGCGGATACGCCTCCGGGTTGGTGATGGCGTTGTACTTGAGAATCTTGGCGTCCGGGCTGCCGAATCCGTCGGCATCCAGCACCAGGTCGACCTCCGGGAAGACCTCCAGGTTCCGCTTGCCGTAGACCATTGACCACGAGTCCGACAGTTCGTCAACGAACTGGTGGATGATCATGATCTTCTTGTGCGAGAGCTTCTCGCTGCGCACGTAATCGGCCAGGATGCGCTGGGCCTCGTTGATGGCCTGAGCCGAAAGCCATCCGATCGGGTGGCCCGGCATGTCCTGATCCGGTCGGGTCGCAAACTCGGGGTCCAGCGCGATGTGCACGTTGGGATAGGCCATGTAGCCCATATCGATCATCCGGCGGACGAAGAACGACGGTGAGAGGCGGCCCATCTGGGCGTCCAGCACCACCCCCATGCCGCGCTCCTGGGCCGGCAGGATGTACTCGTTGACGAGGTCAACCCCCGAGCCGTCCAGGAAGATCAGGCACGAGTCGTCCTTACCCTGGCAGGGTCGCGCCAGGGCGTAGATCAGATGCGGCGCGACCGTTGCCGGGGCCTGGGCCAACTCCTCGGTGGCCTGAACCCAGGGCGCGATGCTGCGCTCGAGTTCGTCGAAGGAATTTAGGTCTCCAAGCAGTCCCAGGATTGGGGCCACGCCGAAGCTGCGGCCGTAGACCGTGATTACCGGGGACGATTTGACGATGGACTGCGGTGGGCGATCGCCCGTGTACGGCGTGACCGGCAGGTCCAACTCGTCCAGGGTAGGCGCCGTTGGGACCGGGAAGGGCGGCTGGGCGTCGGCGATGTCCGGGTGACCGGAGGGGAGTTCAGTTGGCGGTGAAGGGGCTTCGGCGTGCACAGCGGTGGCCAGGCCCCCTAGTACTGTGCCTGCCGTGCCTCCCGCCAGCAGTCTCAGGCTCTGCCTGAGAAAACTTCGACGCTCACGCATGGCTCAGGGCAAGCATAGTACACCATGATTTACACAAGTCAATTCTAGGAGTTTTTGTAACGACGCTGTCGCGACAAAGCGAAGACCGCACCTCCCGCCGTCGCGAACGCGTCGGACTCCCGCGGTCAGTCGTAGCTGGTGCTGGTCTCGCGCCGGTCCGCGTGCCGTTCCATCGCCAGGTTAATAAGCCGGTCCAGCAGCTCCCGCGAATCGATACCGCTAGCCCGCCACAGCTTTGGAAACTGGCTGATCTCGGTGAAGCCGGGGATCGTATTAATCTCGTTGAGCACGACGTCAAACGTCTCCCCGTCGACCAGGAAATCGACGCGGGCAAAGCCGGCGCAGTCGATGGCCAGGAACGCTTCGACCGCCATGCGCCGGATGCGCTCCGCCAATTCGTTCGGAATATCAGCGGGGATGCACTCCTGTGACGTGTCGTCCAGATACTTGGCTCTGTAGTCGTAGAAGTCGTTGCCGGGGATGATCTCGCCACAGACCGAGGCCTCGGGCTCGTCGTTCCCCAGCACGCTGACCTCGATCTCGCGGGCGTTGGGAATCCCGGCTTCGACGATCAGCCGACGGTCGTACCTGGCTGCCAGGTCCATCGCCGGGCCCAGCTCGTCTGCGTTGTGCGCCTTGCTGATGCCGACGCTGCTGCCCAGGTTGCAGGGCTTGGTGAAGACGGGATAGCCCAACTCTGCCTCGATCTCGGCTTGAACCGCCGCCGGGTCGGTCCGCCAACCACGGCGTGTGAAGACGCGCGACGGCGCTACAGGGATCCCGTGCGCATGCAGCACCCGCTTCTGGATCGCCTTGTCCATGCCGACCGCAGATCCGGTGACGCCGCTGCCCACGTAGGCCACGTCGGCCAGGTCCAGCAGCCCCTGGATCGTCCCGTCCTCGCCGTAGGTGCCGTGCAGCACGGGGAACACCACGTCCAGTGGAGCGTCCAAAGCGCCGGCGGGGCGTTCCGGCATGCGCGTCGGGAGGCTAACCAGGGCCTGGGCGGGCTGGACGTCGGGCTCGACGGCGCCTTCCAGCAGCGGCATCGGATCGTCGTCAAGCAGCCATTCGCCGGTTTTGGTGATGCCCATCGGCCGAACGTCGTACTTCTCCGGGTCCAGCGACTCCAGCACGAAACGCGCCGACCGCAGGGATACCTCGTGCTCGCCCGAGCGGCCGCCAAAGAGCACGCCGACCCGCAGCTTTCGTTTTGGCATCAGGTCTTCAATCCCAGGCTGGTGCTGGTGAACAGGGCTTCGAAGCGGAAGCCGGCCTCAGCCATGGCCTCCGCCGCGCCTTCCTCGCGGTCCACAACCACGAGAACCAGCATGACGTTCGCGCCGCTGTCGCGCAGCGCGATCGCCGACTCAATGGCCTGGCCGCCGGTCGTGACGACGTCTTCGATCAGCACGACGTTCTCGTCCGGATGCAGGATGCCCTCGAACCGGCGCTCCGTTCCGTAGGACTTTGATTCACCCCGTACCAGCACGCTTGGGAGCCCGGTTGCCAGGGAGACGGCCGTGGCCAGCGGTACCGCGCCCAGTTCGGGGCCGGCCACGCGCTGCGTGCCGGTGGGCAAGCGAGCGGCCAACCCCTGGCCAATGTCGCGGAGCAGCGAGGGCTCGGTGGTAAAGCGGTACTTGTCCAGGTAGTAGCGGCTGCGCCGGCCTGAGCGCAGGAGGAAGTCGCCTTCCAGGTAGGCCGCGTCGACAATGCGGGAAGCCAGCGAGGCCATATCGGTGCTGGCGAAAGTTTCGGCGCCCACGCATCCAGACTAGCAGTCCGCGCGGCCACGGCTTGCGGCGGCTGCCCAAAGCTGTTCACCATGGCGCGGCGACGGTCGGCCGGTTGGTGGCGGATGCCCCAGGCGTTGATCTTTGGAATAACGGGCTATGCCGGCAGCGCGCTGGCTCGGCGCCTTGTCGGTCATGGCTGGACGGTGCGCGGGATCGGGCGCAGCGAGTCAGCCGCGGAGGACCTGGAGAGCCTCGGCATCGAGGTCGAAATCGCGGACGTGGGCGAGCCGGAGGAGCTCGACGGCCTGGGACGGCCTGACGATCACGTGTTCTACCTGGTGGGCAGCATCAGCGGCCACCCGGAGTGGACGGAACGCGTGGGGTTGGACGGCGTGGTAAATGCCGAGGCCGCGCTGGCCGGCGCCGGCATCAAGTCGTTCGTGCTGGTGCAGACGCTGGCGGCCTACGGACGCGGGTCGGACGAGACGATTACGGAAGCGACGCCCCCGCAGCCGAACTCCCAGCTTGGGCGGATAAGCCTGCAGGCCGAAGGGCACCTGCGCGAGGCCCTCAGCAAGCGAGGGTTCCCCGTCCGCTTCGTGCGCGCCGGAACGATTTACGGACCGGGCCGTCGCACGGTCGACGCCCTGCGCAACAAGCGCCTGCGCATGTTGGGCGGGGGAAGCAACCTCTCCAGCCGGATTCACGTGGACGACCTGGCGACCGTCCTGGCGGCGGTGGCCGAGCGCGGGTGCTCCGGCGAGGTCTACCTGGCCGTGGACGACGAGCCGGTCAGCATGGGTGACTACTTTGACCACCTGGCCGACCGCGCGCACGTGCCGGCGCCCGGGTCCACGCCCAAGTGGCTGGCGCGGGCCATGATCGCCGGATTCGGGCTCACGTCAAAGCTAACCAAGGGCCACGCCCCGCTGGGGCACAACCTCTACGCGCTGGTGACCGGAAACTACGCTTGCTCCAACGCGAAGATCCGCGACGATCTGAGGATCGAGCTGGTCTACCCCACCTACGTGGAGGGCGTGGAGAGCCTGCTGGCCGACGAGGGCGACGATGACTAGCGGTATCCGCGCGTGACCTTCGAGATCGGATTCGTGCTGGTGGTCACGCTGGTGGCCCTGCTGCTGCTGGCGCATGGGCGCTTTGCGCCGGACCTGATTGCGTTCGGGGTTCTGCTGACCCTGTTCTTTGGCCGGGTCATCACGGTCGAGCAGGCGCTGAGCGGGTTCTCCAACCAGGCGGTCATTGCGGTTGGGGCAATCCTGGTCATCAGCACGGCCCTCACGGCCACGGGGATCGCGGCCTACATCGGCGCCTGGATCCGGCGGGTGGCCGGCCAGAGCGAGGTCCGGCTCATCGTGCTCACCATGGCCAGCGTGGCGGTGCTCTCCGCCTTCATGAACTCCGTGGGCGCCTGCGCCGTCTTGCTGCCGGCCGTGGTGGCGGCCGCGCGTGACATGAACACTCCCGTGTCCCGCGTGCTGATGCCGCTGGCCTTCGGGTCGCTGCTGGGCGCGATGCTGACGCTCGTCGGCACGCCCTCCAACATTCTCACTAGCAGCGTCCTGGAGCAGGCCGGCTACGAGCCCCTGGGGCTCTTCGAATTCACGCCCTTTGGCGCACTGGCGTTAGTCCTGGGCATCGGGCTGGTGCTGCTCACGCGGCGGCGGCTGCTGCCGGTTCGCAGCGTCGGAACTCAGGCGGCCCCCACCGGCGTGGAGCACCAGGCCTACCGCTTGGAGGAACGCCTCTTTGAGGCCGTGGTGCCGGACGCCAGCCAGTTGGTCGGCCAGAGCCTGCTCGCGGCCGGCATTGGTGAAGCCTTTGGCATCGCCGTGCTCGCCATTGAGCGCGACGGCAACCTCACGGCCTCCCCACGGCCCTCGGAGGTGTTGCTGGCTGGCGATTACCTGCTGCTGGGTGCACGTGAGGACGACATCGAGCGGTTACGCCAGGTGCACTCTCTCGAAGTGCAGGACCATCGGCGGCTGGGCGCCGATGCCCTGCAGGCGGGCTCACTCAGCATGACTGAATTGGTCCTGCGGCCGCGCTCGAGCCTGGTAGGCCAAACCCTTGAGGATCTGGAGTTTCGCGACCGCCACGGATCCACCGTGCTCGGCATCTGGCGGGATGGCGCGCCCCGCCGAACCCACCTGGCCAATCTGCCGCTGGAGGGCGGCGATGCGCTGCTGGTGCACGGTCCGCCGGTGGCGCTGCGGCAGTTGCGCGACTCGAACGACTTCGTGGTGCTGACCGAGGACGCGGAGACGCCGCCGCGCGGGCATCGGGCGCCGGTGGCCGTGGCCATCCTGGGCCTGTTCGTTGTGGCCCTGATGCTGCAACTGGCGCCGGTGGCGATTGTGGGCGTGGCCGCGGCCGCCGCCATGGCGCTGACCGGCTGTATCACCATGGAAGAAGCCCGCCGGGCCGTGGAGTGGCGCGCCATCCTGCTGATTGCCGCCATGCTGCCGCTGGCCGAGGCCATGCGAACCACCGGCGCCGCCGCCTTCCTGGCCGAACAGTCCACCGAGAGTCTGGGGATCTTCGGCGTCCTGCCGGTGCTGGCCGGCGTACTGCTGTTGACCTTCTTCTTCACCCACGTCATGGGCAACCACGTGACGGCCGTGCTGATGGCGCCGCTGGCGATCGACGCCGCCGTGCGCATGGGCGCCGACCCGCGCATGTTCGCCCTGGGCATAGCCCTAGCCGCCACCTCCGGCTTCGCCACCCCCTACGCCCACCCCGGCAACCTGCTGGTCATGGGCCCGGGCAACTACCGCTTCAGCGACTTCGTCCGCATGGGCCTCCCCCTCGGCCTGCTGACGCTGGCGGGGAGCTTCATCCTGCTGTCGCTCCTCTTCGGCGGCTAACCCGCCTCCGTTCGGTAGCCTTCCTCTAACTCCCGCGACTAACCGATCCAGGAAAGGCCGGTTCCGGTGGTTCGAATTGCAATGCTTGGCAGCGGCTTCGTGTGTGATTTCTATATGCAGGCTCTCCGCTATGTGCCCGATCAGCGCGTGGTGGTGAACTTCTCGAAGACAGAGGCCAAGGCCCAGGACTTTGCGGAGCGATGGAAGGTGCCCGAGTCCACCACCGACATGCAGGCGGCCATCCAGCGCGACGACGTGGACTTGGTCGTCGTCGGGCTGCCCAACTTCGTCCACCGCGACGCCTGCATCGCCGCCGCGGAAGCGGGCAAGGCCGTCGTCTGCACCAAGCCGCTGGGCCGCAACGCCCCCGAGGCCGCCGAAATCCTCCAGGCCGTCCGCCAGCACGGCGTTTTCAACGGCTACCTGGAGACCGAAGCCTTCATGCCCGATGTGCTGCGAGCCAAGCAGGCCGTGGACGACGGCGCCATCGGCAAGGTCCTCATCGTCCGCGCCCGCGAGGCCCACACCGGCTCCCACGCCAGCTACGCCTGGGACGCCTCCACCAGCGGCGGCGGGCCGTTGCTGGGCATGGGCGTGCACGCCGTGGCCGCCTGCCGCCTGTTCATCGGCAAGGACGTCATGCCGCAGGAAGTCATGTGCTGGGCCGACACCCTGGAGCACGACGTGCCCTTCGAAGACAACGCCGTGGCCCTGGTCCGCTTCGAGAACCGGTCACTCGGACAGATCGAGGCCGGCTGGAGCAACCACGGCGGCATGGACGTCCGCACGGAGATTTATGGCGAGGACGGCCTCATCCACATCGACGCCACCCACGGCGTCCCCATCAAGGCCTTCAGCCTCCACTCCATGGGCTACGTCCAGGAAAAGGCCGACTCCGACACCGGCTGGACGTACCCCCAGTCCGACGAGGCCTGGCAATACGGCTACCACGGCCAGATGTACCACTTCGTCCGCTGCCTGGAGGACGGCGCCCCCGCCGCCGAAAACTTCGAAGACGGCTACATCTCCAACGCCGTCATCGACGCCGCCTACCGCAGCGCCAAATCCCGCCAATGGGAACCCGTGGACCTGTCAGGGCTGGAGACGGCGTAGCCCACGTGAAACGACTGACTCCGTCTCCGCCGGCTCCCGTGTTGAGATGTGGTCTTGACGAGTTGAACGGGAAGGATCGGTCACGGAGTTGTGGTCGCCGGACGGCGACCGGACACCTTGAGTGACAGCGAACGTCGGGCCGATCGCCCCGGCTAGGCTCGATAGTCGATGGCGATCACGACGCCGGCGACGATCTCCTCGACCTGGTCGGCCTCGAGTCTGCCGATCCGCCGTATGAACCGCTCGGTGGACACACTGCGTACTTGCAGAAAGTCGGCGGCCGACTCCGCGTGTAGGCCGTTCCTCTCGTTGACGGCAATCGGCTGCTTGTTGAATTGACCCCGGTACTCCGCTCGCCACGTGGTCAAGGGAACGACGATGCGAACGGGCGCATCGTCGAGTGCGGGTGAACTGACCACGACGACTGGACGGTCGCGCTGCAACTCGGCGCCGACCGCGCGCGGAAGACGAAGCAGCCAGACCTCGCCGCGCGTTGGTGCATCGTTCGCCACCGGTTGCTCTGCGGCTAGTGAATCCGGTCAGCCAGCGTCGTGTCCCAGGCGTCGGTCTCGTCCGGGTCTACAGCGATTCGTGCGCGGCGCAGCACGTGATGGCGTTCCTCAAGCGGGCGCCGCGCCAGGTCGCGAAGAGATGCCCGCGGCGCCTGAACCGCATCCGAGTGACGCGAGACGCCCGGGTACAGCCGGTCAGCCAGGCCCTGCAACGACAGTCCGGCCGCCAGCCGTGCCTGCCGCAGCCGTGCTCCCAGCATCCAAGCAACTCCTCGTTCACCGCCACTTTCGCCAAGCCTACGGCATCGCGGCTACAGACCTCCGGTCAACGAACCGTTGACCGTCATCCAGTGATTGACCGCAATGTGTCACCTGCGCACCGGAGAGCAGAGCGTTGCTCTACAGGCCAGGAAGACGGCTATTCGTACACATGGTGAGATGGACTGTCTTCCCGTGAACGCTGACGCCTCCTCCGACCAGTCGGCCGTGTCCCACACCTCGGTGGTCAGCACAGCCAGCCGAGATCGCGCGGTTGACCGCTGAAATCGTAGGGGAAGGCTTGCCCGTACGCGAACTGAGTGTGGAGTGACACGTCCGCCGGCCCTCGCGGCGCTCTTACGAAGGCGGCGTCTCTTGGTTGAGTTCGAATCCGTCCAACACCCCGCCCAGATCGGCCAGCGGCACGGCCTCGGCATCGCCCCGGGTCTGCCGAGTTGCGCCGCCGTAGATGACGGCCTTGCTGGTGATGTTGGGGATCAGGTCAGCCACGCGGTGCAGGGACGTGAAGTAGTCGCTGGCGACGGTGGCTCCGGACTTGATTTCGAGGGCGCCGATGCCGTGGGCGGTCTCGTAGAAAAGGTCGCACTCGAGGCCGCGGGCGTCGCGGAAGAAGGAGAGGTTGGACTGGCGGCCTTGGTTGAACCGGTGTTTGAGAACCTCTGCCACCACAAGGTTCTCGAACAGGGCGCCGCGCAGGGGGTGCGTGACGATCTGGTCCGCCTGCTCGATGCCGATGAGGTAGCTGGCCAGGCCCACGTCGTAGAAGTAGAGCTTGGGCGATTTGACCAGGCGCTTGCGGATGTTGGCGTGATACGGCGGTAACTGAAAGACGACATAGCTCGCTTCCAACAGCGTCAGCCACTCGCGTGCCGTGGTGTGCGACACCCCGGCGTCGGCGCCCAGGGCGCTGAGATTGACCAGTTGTCCAACGCGCCCCGCGCACAGGCGTACGAAGCGCCGGAAGCTAGACAGGTTGCGGATCTCGCCCATCCGGCGCACGTCGCGCTCAACGTAGGTCTCGAAGTAGTCGCCCAGAGCCTGATGCGGCTCCAGCCGCTGATCCAGTATCCGGGGATAGAAACCCGAGTGCAGCATCTCGTCGATCACGAGGCTTGCGCCGATGCGCTGCCGCTCCGCCAGTGAGAACGGCAGCAGACGTAGCAGCGCCGTGCGTCCGGCCAACGACTGGTTGATGGCGTTGGAGAGCTGGAATTGCTCGCTGCCCGTCAGCACGAACAAGCTGTTTTGGCGCCGCTCGTCCACCAGCACCTGCAAATAGGACAGCAGGTCGGGGACGTGCTGGATTTCATCGATGATGGCGCCCTCGCCGAGTTGCGCCAGGAAGCCCCGGGGATCCGATTCGGCGAACTGCCGTTGGTCGGGCGCTTCCAGGTTGGCGTAGGCCAGGTTTGGAAACGCCGACCGGCAGAGCGTGGTCTTGCCGGACTGTCGTGGCCCGGTGAGGGTGACGAACGGGTACTGCTCGAATAGCCGCGTCAGGTGCGGGGTGATTTCACGCTTGATCATGCGTATCACGCTACGGTCGGCCTGCACAATTTGCAAGTAGTACTTTCATTTTGTGCAGGCGACGGGCGCGCGGCCAAGTCAGCTGGGGGCTCCGGCGCCTGCCGTCGTCTGGCTAAAGGCCTGTCCGGCTAGCTCAGATCCCGTGCCTCGTCCCCAAAGCGGTACGCAAACACCTGCCCGTAGCTGAACTCGATATGCACCCGCACCCGTTCGCCGGCGGCCGCCCCCAGATCCGGCGAGCCGTTCCACGTGACCGGATGCTCCACGGAGTCGCCGCGGATCTCGTCGCAATCGTCCAGCATCAGGCCGGGAATGGGCGTGCCGTTGCTGGTGCGGACTTCGACCCGGGCCGAGCCGTTACGGACGTTGGCGTTGAGGAACAGGCGGTTGCCTCCGGCCTGCACGCGGTCGGTGACGATCCAGCCCGCTTCACGTCCGGCTGACAGGCCGGCGAAGCGGTCCAGCCCGAGAACGAACGTTCCGATGCCTCCCGTGCGGTAGTTCAGCCCGTGCGCCTCTTCGCGGCCGTGGAACCAGAACCGCATGCGGTCGCCCTGGCGCACCGGCGGGCTGTCGGACATGTTGACCCAGGAGTCGTCCCAGCCGCCCTCGGCGCCGAGGTCCAAAAAGCGCTCGCTGCGATACGGCCGATGCCAGTGCAGCCCGTCCAGGCTGCTGGCTAGGGTGACCCACATGCGCTCTACGTCCGTGTCGTAGAGGTTCACGAAGGCCAGGTAGCGGTTGCCGTAGACGATGGGGGCGATGTTGTAGAACTCGGTGCCACGGGTGTCGAAGGCGTCGTTGCGCAGCACCGTGGTGTAGTCCGACCAATGCACAAAGTCCTGGCTCGTCGCGCGCGAAACGATGCGCTTGTACGGCAGCGCGCCCGAACCCGGCGGCGCGCCGTTGCCCATGGGCGAGTGGAAGCGCGGCGGCCGCAGAAACAGCCAGTACTCGCCCGACACCGGGTCCTTGATCGCCGAATGCCGGTCGCCGGCCTGCGTATAGATGGGCTCCGGATGCTGCGTCCAGGTGATCCCGTCGGGACTGAACAGCGCGAACAGCCCGTTGTCCCGGTCGCCGTGGAACGAGTGATACACGGGCATCTTGTAGCGCCGTTGCGGCCCGCCCACGTCGTCCACGATCAGCCCGTGCGACTCCATGGCCCGGCAACCCGGAATCAGTCCGGGGCGGTGGAAGACGTTGTTGTTGGTGTTGCCGTCGACCTCGATCTGTCCCAGGACCGGCTTCGTCCAGGTGTGCCCGTCGTCCGAGACGGCGTAGTGCAGCAGGTTCTGCTGCGTCTTTTCGCGTACCGCGTCGAGGCTGCGGTACCACATACGGAATCCGCTGCCGTCTTCGCCGGGCAGGATGGAGCAATCCATCCCAATGCCGGCGCCCTCGTAGGGCTGGTCGGACACCACGATCGGGTCGTGCGAGCGGCGTTCCGGGCGCCCGATGGTGGGCGTCACGTTGCGCGAGGCGTCCACCTCGAGGTCGTCCACAAACAGATGCAGGTGCGGGTCGTACATGTCTGGCTTCTCTTTCCCGCGAGTGCGCCGAGTCTAGGGCGCGAAGCCGAATGCCGCCCCGATTCGCGACGTCCCGTTCGTCCTGAGTCCGTCGAAGGACGCCCTACAATGTGCCGAGACTGCCGATAGACCCGTCCTCGCCCCCGAGGTTTGGAGAAAGAGGGCCACCCCATGTCCATCCGTCGATGGCGAACCGTTGCTGCGCTTCTGGTCGCAAGTGCCGTGGCCGCCACGCTATTCAGCGCTTGCGGCGGCGAGTTCGAGTTCAAGCCCAGCGGCAGCGGCCGCGGCCAGGGCGTCAACTACCAGGAGGCCCCCGGCTCGCTGTACGACGCGACGCCGACGCCGTCGTCCTAAAGACGTTCCGCCAATAGCCGCCGACGGCGGCCATTAGGTCGCCGGCTCCTCCTGCTCGGCTTCCTCCTGGAGAAACGCTTCGGCCGACTCCAGGTACACCTGCGGAAACCCGGCCACCGGGCGCTTGCCGGTGATGGCTCGCTTGGCCTCGCTTGGCGAGAGCCCCCGCAGCGCCCGCAGGATCACGTAGGTCATAAGCGGGCCGCGGTGCATCCCCTCGCGGCAGTGCACGTAGAGCTGGGCGTCCGGGTCCTTCAGCGCACGGCGCGCGAATGACACGCCGCGCCGGAACCATGAGGCGGGCTTCGCCTCAAGATCATCCACCACCGGAACCCAGGTCGCCCTGAAGTCCCGCCGCACCTGGGCTCCATGCGGGTCGGTGCTTACGTTCAGAATGTGCGTCACGCCGGCGGCCTGAAGAGCACCCAGCGACGCCGGGCTCGGCCGACCGCCAACCCAAACCCCGTCCACAACTTCCGACGGCGGATACGGCTCATAGAACATCACAGCCTGCCCTGTAGGTGGTGAATCGCCGCGATCCGGTCGCTACAGCGTCCGCCCTCCACACTCGCTCCATTGTCCAGCTTTGGGACCGGGCCTGCGCGTGTTCGGAGACATGGCGGACACATTGTGGCCGCCGCCCGAACAACCATCACGCCTCCGGCGGCCGTCCAGGCCCGAATTGGCATCCTCCGTCTCGACGCCCTGGCAACGGTGGCCGTAGCACTCAACCCCAGCAGAGGCGACGTGTCGCCCGTATGATGTGCGTCACTTTTTCGAGACGTGTTGGGCAGGGCCCTCTATGTGGCCTTCGCCGGATCCCGTGCAAACCGCCGCAGTGGACGTGGCCGACGCCGTGTTTCCGTACGACTACCGCGGCGTTAGGCCCGCGCTGGCCCGTGTGCCCGCCGATTCGTACGCCCGCGCCGCCCGCGAGCTGCTGGACCGCCGTCCCGGCGTCGCTCTGCTGATCACCGGATTTCCCATCAAGGGCATCGCCGAGACTGACGGGCCGCCCGGGGCTGCCGCTGTGGGACGGGCCTTGCGGGCCCTCAGCTGGCATGTGGTGACGGTGGTGGACCCCATGACCCGACCCGTTATTGAAGCCATTGGCCGCGACCTGGGCGAGATTGAGGAAATTGACGCCGACGGCATCCCCCAGGCCGAAGCCGCCACCGGACGCTTGTTGGACCGGATTCGCCCGCACGCCGCAATTGCGATCGAGCGCCCCGGGCTTACCGCCGATGGCCGCCTCGCCAACATGCGCGGGGAAACCCTGAATCCCTCGCCCGTCCCTATGGACGGGCTGTTGCGCGTCCCCATCAGCATTGGCGTGGGCGATGGCGGCAACGAGCTTGGGTTGGGATCCCTGGCCAGCTTCATGCGCCAGCGCCGCATCTCCCCCGCCCCCTGCATCACCCGTGCCCGGCACGTGCTGCTGGCGTCCGTCAGCAACTGGGGTGCCTACGGCTTCACCGCCATGCTGGAAATGCTGGCCGGCCGTCCCCTCATGCCCACCGAGACCGACGACCGCCGCTGGATGCGCGCGATCGTCAGCGCCGGCGCCGTGGATGGCGTCACCGCCCGCTGCGAACCCACTGTGGACACGTTCCATTACGACCGCACCGCAAGCGTCTTGCACCGCCTGGCCGACGTCTGCGAGACCTACGCCCAGGCCAACGGACGGGTCCCCGCATGAGATCGTCCCGGACCTTTGCCACCGGCGCCGACGTCCGCGCCGCCTGCCGCTCGGGCCAGTGGAACCGCCCCACCCACGGCATGGCCGCTGGCTACGTGCAGGCCAACCTCGTCATGCTCCCGGCCGATTCAGCCGAGGACTTCCAGGCCTTCTGCGAGGCCAACCCCATCCCCTGCCCTCTGCTCGAACGCACCCCGCCCGGCAGCTTCGAACCGACCCGCTTCGCCCCCGGCGCTGATCTGCGCACCGACGCCCCCCGCTACCGCGTCTATCGCGACGGCGTCCAGGACCCCGGCGAACCTACCGACGTGCTGAACCAGGTGCAGGACGACATGGTTGGCTTCCTGCTCGGTTGCAGCTTCACCTTTGAGGGTGCCATGGCCCGCGCCGGCTTCGAGCTCCGCCACCACACCCAGGACGTCAACGTACCCATGTACCAAACCAGCCTGGCCTGCCGCCCCGCCGGCGAATTCGCCGGCCCCATGGTCGTCAGCATGCGGCCCGTGCAGGCCGACCGCGTCCCCGAGGTCTGCGAAATCACCGCCCGCTACCCCGGCGTCCACGGCGCCCCCGTCCACGCCGGCGACCCCGCCACCATCGGCATCCGGGACATCGAGCAGCCCGACTGGGGCGAACCCGTGGACATCCGCCCCGGCGAGGTCCCCGTCTTCTGGGGCTGCGGCGTCACCCCCCAGGCCGTCGCCCAGGCCAGCCGCCCCGCACTGATGATCACCCACGCCCCCGGCCACATGTTCGTCACCGACCGCCTGGACTCCGAACTCGAACAGAGTCCGTAGCGGCGAGTCTCAGGGCCGCCCTCCACGCTCTTGGAACCCACGGACCGAGTTGCGCCAGTTCCGGGCCGCGCCGAAACTCACTGTCCTGCAATCCTCCACCACCAGCCAGCCCGCCGGCTGGCACGGGAAACGTCAATCTCCTGATGCCGGACTCCGCTGGCGACCCCCAGGGGCGCCGCCTCGCTCGACAGAAGGCGCGCTACCTGGAAGAGGCCCAGCGCATCGGGTACCTGCTGGAGGCGATGCTGCGGCGCGCGGGCGCACACGAGGATGCGTGCAACCAACTCCTCGACGATATGCAGCGCAGCGCCCGGCGTGCTCGACGTCAGGCGAACGACCGCATCGCCCGGCGCACGAGATATCGGCTTGGGTCAGGCCACCCGCTTACGGCGGGGCGTCCGGAGAGTGTCTTGCATCTCGACGAGTCAGGGTCATCTGGATCACAGCCGAACGAACCGGAATCGTGGTTCGCGATCGGAGCCGTGGCCATTGACCCGGCAGACATCTCCGCCTACGAATCTCGAGCTGATGACATCAAGCAGGAGTTCTTTGGAACCACGGACATCACGTTTCACGAGCCACTGATGCGCCAGCGCAAGAAGCGTTTCTACTTCGGTAATGTCCGAGAGCGGGAAGAGCGGTTTGACGAGGCCATTCGGTCGCTGATCCATGAGACTCCTGCCACGTATTTCGGTGCCGGCATTCGCAAGGCCAAGCTCACGGCTGAAACGCTTGACCCGTATCTGCCAACCAGCGCCTACCCGCTGGCAATCACGCTCTTGCTCGAACGCTATATCGACTTTCTTGCCTATAGCCCAAACCATCCGTTCGGACGGCTGATGTTCGAGAGCATTGGTCCGCGCGAGGATGCGGAGCGGCAGGCGGTCGTTGTTGACCTGCTGCTGCATGGGACGCAGTGGGTCAGCGACGGCGCGTTTCGCGGCCAGTTGCACCCAGGCGCGCACTACGCCCCCAAGCGCGGGTCCGATGTCATGGAACTGGCCGACATCGTCGCCCGCGAGGTCTACGAGTGGACGCGCAGCGGCTGCATGACAGAGCCGAAGTTCTGGGACGTGGTCAGCCCGCGCTTCCATGCGCGCGGAGACTTCTCAATGGGGAAATTCGGCCTGAAGATCTTTCCCGATCGCGACATTCGCGACGTGGTCCAGGCCCACCGGGCGCGCTTCGGGCCGTTAAACACTGAAAGCGCCCTCGCAAAGCGAGGGCGCCGATAGCGCTCTCCGCTACCCACTACAACGATTGTAGTCCGTCGGGCCTCCAACGGCGAGGCGATTCCGCCCGTCCACGCCGGCGACCCCGCCACCATCGGCATCCCGGATATCAACCAGCCCGACTGGGGCGAACCCGTGGACATCCGCCCCGGCGAAGTCCCCGTCTTCTGGGGCTGCGGCGTCACCCCCCAGGCCGTCGCCCAGGCCAGCCGCCCCACCCTCATGATCACCCACGCCCCCGGCCACATGTTCGTCACCGACCGTCTGGACTCCGAGCTGGAGCAACCCCACACGGCCTCCGACTCCTCGTAGGGGCGGCGTCGCAGACCCGCCCGTCTTCCGCGCAACCCCCAGACCCCGGCACACTCCACCATTCATGGCAAGCCTGATCTGCGCCCGCCGAAGGGCCAAAACCCAAGCAGGACGACTTCAGTTGGTGCCCGCCCTCGTATTCTGACCATTCCATGGAGTCTTCCGTGCGCCTCGCCAAATCCACTGACTACCGCGCCGCCTGCCGCCTATACGCCCAAGCCGACGCCCTCCACGCCCGCGAACGCCCTGACCGCTTTCGACCCACCGATCAGCCCGCCCGCTCTCGCCAGTTGTTTGACGCCCACCTGGCCGACCCTGACCAGGCGCTCTTCATGGCTGAAGTTGATGCAGAGGTCGTAGGGCTGGTGCGGGTGCAGGCCTTGGAGCGGCTTGAAGTGCCCGATGTTCCCGCGCTGGCGCCCCGCCGCTACGCCATGGTGCAGGAACTCGTCGTTGCCCAAACTCATCAACGACGCGGCATCGCCACGCGCCTCATGGAGGAGGCCCACCGCTGGGCCCGCAACCGCGGCCTCACCCAGGTCGAACTCAGCGTCTACGACTTCAACCAACCCGCCATGCGGCTCTACAGCAAGCTCGGCTACTCCGCCGACAGCCGCCGCCTCTCCCGCAGCTTCGACTAGGGGGCTCCGATGAGTCGAACGGATAGCCGGATACCGCCGACGTAGCGCGCCGATGACATCGGTCCATTGCGGGCCGCTGGCAGTCGGCACCAGTCTGCTTTGTCGCCTCGGACGTGGCTGTCCGCGAGGCATGCGGTCAGACGGGCGATCTCAGCATGGCACCGGCTCTTCCAAGGACATCGTCTGCCTCATCTGGCGATGATCGCGTGACAGTAGTCGGCAATCCAATCGGTGACCCGACATACCAGTCTGAACGTACCCAAATTCCTGTGCTTCCCCAAGGTGCGAACGCCTGACGCTTTGCCGTTAGCGACCAGCCAAGTAGATTACTGGTGTGCCATGGCTTGGCTCCAACCAGGGTCGGCCGATGTCCGCTGGAGTCCTTGCGGCCAACATCGGAAAGAGAGATCGGGTACTGCCGGCTGACGAACACGTCGCTAACGTCAGTCCGTCGCGCGACGAGTCAACCCTCCGAAGTCGCGCGCACCGGCTGCTGACCGCCGTGATTGAGGCTGGTGCAGTAAAGAACTGGCACCCGTACTCAACCGATCCCGAAGAGCTCAGGTACCCGGCGAAGGTCTTTGTATGGGTTCGCTGGTTCCTGCACGTGGCCAGCTGGATTGAACTGATTTATCGGCCAGACTTCACGATGTTTACATTTTCTGTCTACGTTGGTTTTCTCGTGTTGCTGGCGGTGGTAAACGGTACGGTCCACTATCGAGTTGTTGCCGGTCCTTCAGTGACCTTGCGCTGGATGCTAGCGCTAAGCGTGCTTGACGTGATCATTATAACAGCGGGCACGGCAGTTAGCGGTGGTTTGAACAACAATCTCTTCTATTTGCTGTACTACCCGTCGTTAGCCTGGTTTGCGGTCTTCTTTGGCTCGTTCAGACTGAGTTTTGTGTGGACCACGGTAGTTGCCATCGCCTATGCCATCGTGTGTATGGCAGCTGGTAATGCGCTAGATTTTGAGGCGAAGGAAGAGAAGGAATTGTTCGGTAGAATCGTCATCATGTACGCCGTCGTGGCATCGGTTAATTTGTTGGCCACGGCCGAGCGGATCCGGAGACAAGGTGCGGTAAAGCGAGAACGAGAACTACAGCGGGAGCGAATTGAGCTCTCACAGACCATTCATGACACCACGGCCCAGTCCGTGTTCATGATCGGGATCGGCATCGATACGGCGCGAGAGTTGGTGAATGAATCCAGTCGAGAATTGGAGGCAAAGCTCACGGCTACGTCAGCGCTCTCCAAGTCGGCGATGTGGAAGCTTCGGCATCCCATCGATGCGGGCCTCCTATTCGAGGGCAGGTCGCTGAGCCGTGTCTTGCAATTGCACGCGGCATCCTTTGAGACCATTGCGTCGATTCCCGCCACGGTGGTACGGAGCGGCGAGGAACCGTCGCTGCCTTCGGTTACCCGCAGTCGCCTTTTTTCGATTGCACACAACGCGCTGACGAATGCGTTACGGCATGCGCAGGCGAGCAAGGTGCTCATTGCCCTTGATTTCGGGGAGTCGGGCCTGCGTATGTCCGTGGCTGACGATGGCGTCGGCCTTCCCGACGACTATGCCGAGCGCGGGCACGGCTTCAGGTACATGCGCGCCAACGCCGAACGAATGAATGGCAGGTTCCACGTCGAATCCGGACGTTCCACAAGCGGCACAACCGTAACGTGTGAAATCCAATACGAGTCAACGTAAGGAGATTGCTGACGTGACTGCAGCCTCACCAACCAGGGTCATGATTGTCGACGATCACTCCATCATGCGGGACGGCTTGCAGGAATTGTTGGAGCGATCCGGAGACTACCAGGTGGTCGGCCAGGCTCGGGACGGCTCTGAGGCTGTGAAGGTGGCGCAGCGTCTTAGGCCAGACGTGGTCATTATGGACGTCATCATGCCGGTCAAGAATGGTGTCGATGCCTGCCGTGAAATCATGGCCGCCATACCTGAAACCCGCGTGCTCGTCCTGACGGCTTCCACCAACGATCACACCGTGATTGACGCGATTGCCGCCGGCGCCACCGGCTATGTGCAAAAGTTCACCGGCAAGGACGAACTGCTCGCGACGATTCGCGACGTAGTTAACGGCGAGTTTCGTGTGCCGGGCGATGTGGTCCGGCGAGCCTTCGCGGGTGTCCGCGACAGTTCCGGCGATGATAGCGCGGAGCAGTTGGCCCGGTTAACCTTGCGGGAGCGGGAGATTCTCAAGCTATTTGCCGAGGGGATGTCGTACGCGGAAATCGGCGAGGCCAGGGGCAATCGCCCGCTGACCATCCGCAACGCCATCTACGCCATTCGTAACAAGCTGGGCGCCAGATCGAGCCAGGAGATGGCCGTCTGGGCTGTGCGAAACGGACTGCTGGATAACGACCAGTCCTGACGACGAACGTCCGGACGCCGACCGCGCCTGGCTGCACCCCCGCTCACCGGTAAGTCCCAGGCTTGCTCGGCTTCGACTTCCGCCACGCCACGCCCAGAGTACTGGTGCGAATATAACTATCGTAAGATACGATCATACCCACGAGCCAGGCGCGATTGTAGAAGGGCGGATCGGAATGCGACGGATAGGAACCATGGTTATTGCAGCTGTGGTGGCGGTTGCCACTGCCGCGGCTCTCGCCACGCCAGTCTTCGCGCAGTGGCCGACGACCTGCGTGGACCTGAACGACATCGTGGAGAACCATCTGGGCCGCGACAACAACGTCGGCATCTACCAGCGCGTCTTTGGTGATCAGGCCGAACCCGCCTGCTAGGGCGACCATCGCGAGGACGTGCGCGGGGTGTTTGGCTGGGCGTTCGATCTCGCGCCGCCTGCTGCACCGCCAGCGGTCGCCGGGTCGTCCCTGCCGCTGGCCAACGACGCCTTGTATTCGGCCGTGTGGCGGGGCGAGACCGAGCAGGTGCGCACGCTCATCGCCGGCGGCTTGAACGCGAACGTACGGGATGCGGACAACGACCCGCTCATCCACTCGGCCATCTGGCGCAACTACGAGGAGATTGTCCGAATCCTGGCCGACGCGGGCGCCAACGTGAACGCTACGGACTCCGATGGAGACCCGGTGATCCACTCGGCGGTCTGGCGGGGTCACACGACTGTGGTGCAAGTCATGGTGGATGCGGGCGCGGACGTGGACGCCAAGGAATCCAACGGCGATCCGCTCATATTCGAAGCCATCTTCCGAGGCCACACGGACATTTTGCGCATCCTCGTCGACGCTGGGGCCGATGTGACCGCCACTGATTCTCGCGGCAATTCTCCCCTGAGCCGTGCCTTGTTCTGGGCGGGGCAAGGATCGGAAATCGTACAGATCATCCTTGAGGCGCTGGACGCGGAGCCGGACCTTGGCTGGCCCACGGCCTGCGTCGCCCTCAACGACATCGTGGAGAACCACCTCGGAAACGACCAAAACGTCGGCATCTATCAGGCAGTCTTCGGCGACCAGGCCGAAGCGGGTTGCCGCGGCGACCACCGCGAGGATGTACGCGGTGTCTTCGCCTGGGCGTTCAACTGATGTGTCAAAAGGCGCGCCCAAGCTAGCTTGTAATCGACGGGTGGCCCCGATGGAATCGGGGCCACCCGTCGAGAGCCTCACGCTGGTGCGTCCAGTTTGGTTTCCAAGCACAGCGAGCCGCGCCCAACAGGCATTGGTGAGAAAACTGCCGTGACAGCTCGAGTTCGGATCGTCCTGTTCGCCGGCGTGGCCCTCGTGCTGGCTGGGCCGGTGCTGATGTTCCTCCTGGGACGGCTGGTGCTTGGCAATGACGCGCTGTTGCTGGATCACGTGGCCGAACGCCGCACACCGCTAGTCGAGCTCTCGCTCTGGGCCGGCGCCGACCCCAACTACCGGGATGACGAAGGGAGGTCGGCCCTGCCGGCGGCCGTCGAGCTTGCCGACTCGGAAATCGTGCCGTTGCTCCTGGATGCCGGCGCCGATCCCAACGCCCGCACGTCCGACGGCGAGCCTGTCGCCTCCCTGGCTGCCGGCAGCGGCGATGCTGGGATCTTGGCCATGTTGCTGGACGCCGGCGCCGACCCGAACGCCAAAGGCGAATCCGGCGTCGCGGTCTTGGTTTCGGGCGTGATTCAGGGCGATGCCGAAATTGTGCGCCTGCTCCTGGACGCCGGCGCCGATCCCAACACCCTGGTCGACGAGGACCTGGCAGTCCTTGCCCTGGCCGTCGATCGCGGCGACACCGAGATCGTGCGGTTGCTGCTGGACGCCGGCGCCGACCCCAACGGCCCGGGAATCGCCGAGCTCGCCAGGCAGTCCGGCAACGCCGACCTGCTCGAGCTGCTCGAGGCGGGGGAACTCACCGTCGAAGCGCTGTTGACCCTCGCCGAACTCGGCCTGAACATCCTCGGCAATGCCGACAACCTGATCGAAGGCATGCTCTGCGTCTTCAGCTTCGGCATCCTCTGCTAGGCGCCTGAAGGCAGCTGCTCCCAGGGCATCTCCACCAGTCTCGTCAGACCGGTATCACGGCGACGGCGGAACGCTCGCTGGGCGCAATCAGCCGTTGCAGGCCCACGTCGAGCGTCGCCAGTTGGCCGCCATGTTGGATGGCGGCGACCAGTAAGACGGCGTCGGTGATCTGTCGATAGCCCTGGAGTCTTTCCCCGACGGCCGCTGGTAGATCGACGACCGACCGATTTAAGGGCCAGAAGGCATGCGTGCCCAGTCGCCTGAGGTTGGCCAGGACTTCGATGGCGTCCAGTAGTGTGACCGTCTGTCCAACAGCCGCTGCATTACAGGACACACGAACAAAGCCGGCCTCGGTCAACGTACACGTCGCCCAGCCGTCCTCGCGGTGTTCCTCGAACCAGGCCCTGGCGGCCGCGTGATGGACGTGGTTGGGCCAGGCGAGGGCGATCAGGACATTGACGTCCAGCAGAGCGGTTAGGGCCACTCGTCCAACGACCGATACACGTCCTCGCTGGTTATCGGGACGGCATCCTCTGGAACCTCGAATGTGGTCCGTTTGTCGTCATGTTGCGTCGTGTCGGCGGTTCTGAACCCGCGGCGGGCCAGCGCCGATACGGCACTGCCTAGGCTGCTGCCGGTCTGCGCGGCCAGCGCTCGGGCAACGGCCAGCACGTCGTCGTCAATGGTCAGGGTCGTCCGCATATCAGCATCACAACATCAAAGTATCGGTCTGCCCGTGGCCTTCCACGTGCACGCGCGTTCGCCCTTGCTCTACAGACGGCTGGCGGCAGTTAGCGTCGGTCCAGGTAGCGTTCCTGGACTTGGCCACCGTGCGCCGCTCTTCCTCCTTCGCCCTTGAAGGAGAAGGTTGGGATCAGGTCGGCTGCCGGCCCTACTTCCCACGCCCAACCGGCAGCAACCCACAACCTAAAACCCACTCTTCGTCCCTCATCAAGCAGTCCCCCTCACCACGTAATCCGAAACGGAATCGACTGCCGCGGCTCCCGCCGATACACCGCCCCAAACCGGTCATACAGCCAGTAACACAACGCCTTGATCGCACGGCTGTCCGCGTCAATTGGCAGTTCCGATATCGGCCGGTGCTCGTGCGCTTGGTGATGGCGTTAGTTCCCCAACTCCCGGACAAGCGCTTGGAGTCGCGACCTAACCAGCTAGGAATGCAGCGACGATGGCCCCGGCCGTTCCAACCGCATTGAGCACCACGACCAGCGAAACAGCCACGAGCCACGCCCTGAGATCCGCAACGTCAGCCTTCGTCGCGCAGTGCCGAAACAGCTCACCGCGCAGCCGATCAAACTCCTCGCGCAACTCCGCCCGCGTCAGCGGCGCGCCACCAATTTTCGATCCGGCCATTCGGACGTACCTCCTCGCATGTGACGCGCTCACCGCGCCCGCTGAAGGATTCCCATTCCGCCCGAACAATCCTCTGCCTTGACGATACCCGGACAACACCCCCGGATCATGCCTGCCGCGCGGTAACTCCCGCGGCCGGAATCCGACCCATCACGCCTACGGCCCGCTTCGTCTGGACCGCCGCTCATTGATCCCCTGGACTCACCACGTAATCCGAAACGGAATCGACTGCTGCGGCCCCCGCGGCCGCACCGCTTCAAACCACCGGCGGCCCACGACGCCCTGCGGCTGGCGCCAGTCTTCCCATCGCGTGGGAGAGGCATAACCTGTCCCAGGCTCGCCGAGGGATCCGGCGACGACCAGTCCGCACGCCGGTAACGCCACGTTGACAGCCGACGATCCGGGGCTGCCGGGACAGCTGACGGCCTGTGAGCCGGAGCGTCGTGTCAGCGGCCCGCTGGTTGCCCTCAGCGGCGAACGCGCGGCAAGCTCAGGCCCGTTCAGGCGGGAAATGTCTCAGCGATTGGCGACCTTCGCCGAATCCCTGCCCGCCATCAGCGAGCCCGGCGATCAGGTTCAGTCATCTGGCTGTGCCCCGGCCAAGCTGCTCGACGCCGTTCCATATGCTCGGCGCTAGCCGAGCGTCTGCACCCGCAAGAGGCCAAACCGTCGAAAGTCGCGGTCGTTCGTCAGCACGGTGTCGATTCCATGCTCCAGGCATAGGGCGGCAATCTGCGCGTCGAACATCAGGTTTCCGCGCGCGTCGGCGTCGCGGGCGGCTGCCATGAGATGGCCAAGGAACGCTGGACCCGGCCGGACGAGCTCGCAACTGGGAGCGGCCGTGAGGCGCTCGATGAACGTACCTGCCTCGGATACTGAGGACGGCGGGTTGAACACGCGCCGGTGCGTCACGACCCGCATGAACTCTGTGACGCAAAACACTGGGAGTCCCCATCGCGCTGCGCCCTCGGCCAGGGCGGTCAGCCGCGCCTTGGCCGCCGCATGCCACACGGTCTCGCCGCGATGCGCGTAAATCAACACATTCGTGTCGACCGCGGTCACACGCGATCGATAACGTCGTAGAGCGCGTCGCGATCCGCGATATCCACATTCGGCGGTTCGGTCCCTGTCACAGTCTTGAGTTGCAGCCGGAAGGGTGTCTGCCGGCCGTCCGGTCCCGCCAGCTTCCCGCGCAGGGCGTCCTCAACGAAGGTGGTGAGGGTGATTCCATCCCGTCTCGCCCGCCGCTTGGCCTGGCGCAGCACTTGGTCATTCAGATTCAGCGTAGTCTTCATCGCGCGGTCACACTACCGCCAGCGTATGGCTCAACCATATTACCCGGGCCGTGGCCCGAAGAGTCGACCAGGCACGTTGGTGAAGGCATGTGGTGCGAGGAGCCCGGATGTCCGCGGGCCGTGGCTGAGGCTCGCGGGCGAACCGCCGCTGGCGGTGGTCCGGGCGAGAGGATTTGAACCTCCGACCTCACCGGACCGAACGATGCGCCCAACCAGCCGGCGCCATGCCCCAAATAAACCCTGAATGTTGGCGATTACTGACCCGCCAGGTGCGCTTCTCCTCCAACCATCCGCTTCGATAGTCGACCTAACCTCAGGCGAGCACCTGCATTGAGCCCTAACGTCGTCCCAGGCCCTAAACGAACACCCCATCCGGATCCAACGCCCCCCCGCGCCACCGCAACCGCCCGAGACCCTGGGGGCGCCGCACCTTCTCCCTCTCCCTCTGGAGACCGTCGCCAAACACCCCTCGTCCTCCAAGGTGCGGCCGCCTCTTCATCCCTCTCCTGGGAGACCTTTGCAGAATGTCCCTCGTCCCCGGAATCGCGGCCGCTCTTGCTCCCTCTCCCTCTGGAGACCTTTGCATAACCTCCTCTTCCTAGAGGCGCGGCCTCTTGCTTCGCCTCGAGGAAAGGCCGGCGCCGTCTTCGCCGGCAGGTGCTCGGTGTCAGTCCCTTCGAGGAGACGCCGTTCTTTCCCCTCTCCTGGGGGAGAGGCAGAACCCGTCCTGAGCCCGCCGAAGGATTCGGGCGTCTTCGGCCGAAATCGGTGAGCAACTGTATTTGGGGCGGCCGGGGTTAGGCCACGGTGGAATCCCAGGTGGTCTGCTTCTGACAGAGGGCATTGCAGATCACCAGCAGCTTGCGCATGCAGGCGGTCAGGGCCACCTTGGCGGGCTTGCCGGCCGCGCGCAGGCGCTGATAGAAGGCGCGGATGACCGGATTGGCGCGCGTGGCGGCGACGGTGGCCATGTAGAGGACCGCGCGGACCGGGGCACCCACGCCCAACCGGCAGCAACCCACAACCTAAAACCCACTCTTCGGCCCTCTTCAAGCAGTACCCCCATCACCACGTAATCCGAAACGGAATCGACTGCCGCGGCTCCCGCCGGTACACCGCCCCAAACCGGTCGTACAGCCAGTAGCACAACGCCTTGATCGCGTGATTGTCCGCGTCGATCGGCAATTCAGAGATCGGCCGGTTTTCCTGCGGTTCGTGGTAGCGGTAGTTCGCGAACTCCCGGATCAGCGCCTGGCAGCGCGGGCTGATCGTGATCCGCGGCTCGCCGCTCCCCGGATCGCGCAGGAACGTCCGCAGCCGGTCGATCCCGTCATTGATCCACACCCGGTGCGAGCGCAGCCGCAACTGCGCCTGCGCCGCCCAGATCTGGATCTGGCTGGGCGCCGCGTGATGTTGCCGTCCCGCAATATCGATCACCCCGCTCTGCACGTACCGCCACCAGGACCGCCGCTTGCACTCGTGGATCACCTGCGCCGCGATCGCGTACTGCATGTACACCTCGTCCAGCACAAAGACGTCCTCGCCCCGCTTCGCCACGGCCAGGACCGCATACGCCCCCGCGTACCCCGGATCCACCGCGATCTCGATGCTGTCGAAACTCTCGTACGCGTCCTTGATCGTCCGCACGTGCGCCGCCGGATGAAACTCCCGGAACACCAGCGACACCGGCGGGCACGGCACCCCGCCCAGGCGTTCCTGGAACAGGTCGGATGGATACGCCACCGCCAGCCGCTCGATCTCCGGGTCCTCCCGTCCGCCCGGAAACAGCGTGCGGTTGGACCACGACGGAATCGAAAACGACGCCGCCTCGTCCGGGTTGTCGCTCTGCCAGGCCCGGAACTTCTCCGCGTACCAGCCCCGCGACCCTTCAAACGTCCCGCTCAGCCACAGCCAGCCCCGTCGCTCCGCCAGCCGGCCGCTCAGCCGCAGGTACGCCTCGTACGACAGTTGCGCCGCCTCGCAGCCCAGGATCCCGTCCGGCGCCTGCCCCGCCAGCCGCGGCGCCCGTTGCGCCGAGCGCGTCGTGATCACCGTCCCGTTGCGCAGCATCAGGCGGTTCGACTGGCCGGTCGGAGTGGCCAGCGATTCAATTGCGTCCAGCGACTCCAGCGCTTCGATCAGGTACGCGAACTCCGGCCGGCACAGGTCATAGTCCGGCCCCACCAGCCAGTACAGCTTGCCCTCGAGGAACCGTCCCACCAGTTCCATCGCCGCGCTGCGGCTCTTGCCGGCCCGTTCCCCGCCCGCGATCAGCCGGATGCGCGCCTTGGAATCGTGCGCCGCGCGTTGCTCGGCGAACGGCGTATACCCGACGCGCGCCCAGAGCTGCTCACGGACGATTTGCGACGGCTGCATGCAAGTCCTCCAACAACGCCGCGAACGCCTGCCCGCTGCCCGCGCGCGGCGGTTGCCCAAACGCGTAGCTGAAGGCCAGCTCCACCGCCCAGCGCTCCCCCGCCAATGCCTTGTCCACCACCAGGTCCGACAGCTCCTCGGCCTTCACCAGCACCGCTGACCGAAACCGTTGCTCGGCGCTGGTCGGCCGCTTGCGGCCCCGTCGCTTGCTCACGTCAAAAACCCTTTCGTCAGGCGTTCGCGCTCATCACTCCGCCGCCCTGGTTGCGAACCGTACGCACACAGTGTACACTAACAGCATCCGTTTGACAACATGGAGTTCGTCCATGTCCGCCCGTGTGTTTCGTCTGCTTTCCGCGCTCCCGCGCCGGCTCCCGAATCTGTCCAGACCCCGTCAGCTCGCCTGGGGCCTGCGTCTCATCGCCAGCTGCGTGGTCGACGCCGAAGCGCGCCGGATTTCACTCGCCGCCAGGCGTCTCATGCGCCGGACGCGCCGCCGCCTGGTCGCAATCCGCCGCATCTGGATCTGGCCCAACAACCTCGCCGTGGTGCTCTTGGCCACTCGCTCACCCCGGCGCGCGATCCGGATTCGCTGCGTCACCCTCGACCCGCGATTCTTCAAGTCTGAAGTTCGCTGACCCGCATGCCCGCCATCGTCAGCCGCTTGCCATGCCTGCCACGCCTCGTGCCCTGCGTGGCGAGACTGGTTTCGTTCCTGGTTCGTCGGCTCCCGGCTGCGCCGCGCTGGACGAACCACGAATGCGCACCCCGGCGCATGCCCCGGCGCCAAATCTCATACCCGCCACCGCGGATCTTCGGCAGCGCCCTCCACGCGCCCCGGGTCCCCCAAAAAAGCACCCGCCCGCACCTCAAGAGTTTTTTGGAAAAAACTCTTATTGCGCGCGAGGCCCCGGCTTTCGAGCCACGTCAGGCACCCCCGCAGATCCTCCGTGGAGGCGGTCAGCGCCGGTCCAGGTACCTCTCCTGCACCCACCCGCCGGCTTCCAGTTCCACCCAGGTCAGACCCTCGGACTGGCGCGAGCGGCCGGTCAGATCCACCTGGGTTTCGAAGGGCAGGATGCGCAGCACGCGGCCCTGGGTGGTGGGTTCGGTGCGTACGTTCAGGCCGTCGGTGGCGTTGACCTCGCCGGTGCGCGACGGCGTGGGGGTGGGCGTAGGCGCCGGGGTGGGCGTAGCAGCCGGGGTGTCGGGTGTTGGCGTGGTGGGTACCGCCGGTGCCAGCACCGTGGGCACCGGGCCGGGGATGTTCACGCCGACGTCGGCGGCGGGCCGCGCCGGGGCCGGTCGCTGGCTGGCTACCGCCTCGACCTCAGGGCCCGACAGAAGGAAACGCAGGATGACGATGCCCACGACCGGCACCGCCAGCGTCCCCAGCAGCCCAATGGCCAGGGCCAGGCGACTTTCGCGAGCCCAGCGGTCCCAGAAACTCACGGCTCGTTCCGCCGGTACATCGTTACCAGGCCACCGTATCGCACACCGGTCGCACTGGACGGTTTCCATAGACAGTCCAGCGGCCCCCCGCCTACAATTGCCCCGCGCCGGCAATGCACGTCGGCAGTCAGCGCTCCAGCGTCGGAGCGTTGGGACGTTGATCCTCCCGCCCCGACGGCAGCGATGCCGAGGGGCGTTTTTTATCAAGCGGGCAGGCCAAGCCGCAGGAGGCGGGGGGTTGCCAACGCGAGGAGCGGCATAGCGATGTCTGAGACCTCTCGAGACGATCTCATTCAAGGCGTCATGCGCAAGGCGCGCGACGCCGACTGCCGGATTTTCGACCTCCGGTTCACGGACCTGCCGGGCACCTGGCAGCACTTCTCGCTGCCGATCGACAAGCTCGAAGAAGACCTCTTCGACGACGGCCTCGGCTTCGACGGTTCCAGCGTCCGTGGCTTCCAGCAGATCCAGGAAAGCGACATGCTGGTGATGCCGGACCCGGCCACCGCCTTCGTGGACCCCATTCCCGAGGTCCCCACCCTGGTGATGACCTGCGACATCCAGGACCCGCTCACGCGCGAGTCCTACAGCCGCGACCCGCGCAACATCGCGCATAAGGCCGAGCAGCACCTGATCGACAGCGGCATCGCCGACAACAGCTACTGGGGTCCCGAAGCCGAGTTCTTCATCTTCAACAGCGTCCGCTACGACCAGACCGCCAACTCCGGCTACTTCTTCCTGGACAGCGAGGAAGGCATTTGGAACTCCGGCGCCGACGACATGCATGTGGCCAACCTGGGCCACCGTCCTCGCCACAAGATGGGCTACTTCCCGGTCCCGCCGAACGACAAGCTGCAGGACCTGCGCACCCAGATGGTGCTGGCCCTTGGCGAAGTCGGGCTTGACGTGGAGGTCCACCACCACGAGGTCGCCACCGCCGGTCAGGCCGAGATCGACCTGGTGTACGCCCCGCTGGTCAAGTCCGCCGACGGGATCATGCTGTACAAGTACATCGTCAAGAACGTGGCGCAGAAGGCCGGGTACACCGTGACCTTCATGCCCAAGCCGATCTTCGGTGACAACGGATCGGGCATGCACGTCCACCAGAGCCTCTGGAAGGACGGCACGCCGCTGTTCTACGACGAGAGCGGCTACGCCTTGCTCAGCGAGACGGCGCGCCACTACATCGGCGGCCTGCTGCGGCACGCGCCGGCATTGCTGGCCTTCGCGGCGCCCACCACCAATTCCTACCGGCGCCTGGTGCCCGGGTTCGAGGCCCCGGTGAACCTGGTCTACTCGATGCGAAACCGCAGTGCCTGCATTCGCATTCCGACGTACTCCAACAGCCCGGCGGCGCGGCGCGTGGAGTTCCGCCCGCCCGACCCCACGGCCAACCCGTACCTGGCCTTCTCGGCCATGCTGATGGCCGGGCTGGACGGAATCCGCAACAAGATCGAGCCGCCCGCGCCGGCCGACATGGACCTGTACGAGCTGGAACCCGAGGAAGCGGCCAAGATCCAGTCGGTTCCGGGCTCCCTCTACGAGGTGCTCGACGCGCTGGAAGCCGACCACGAGTTCCTGCTGGTTGGCGACGTGTTCACCCAGGACGTCGTCGACACCTGGCTCGAATACAAGCGCACCCGCGAGGCCGACGAAGTCAACCTCCGGCCGCACCCGTACGAGTTCATGCTCTACTACGACGCCTAGCGTCGAGCCTCAGCTTCAACGCTCGCGGCCCCCGGCAACGGGGGCCGCGGGGCGTTAGTTGCCCTGCGGCCGCTGCCGCGTCCGCCCGCGCCGCCGTCGCCGCCGCCGCCGTCGCGGCTGCGGACCGGACCGCTTCGTCTCCTGGTCTGAGGCGGCTTCGGATTTCTTGGCTGGCGCGGCCTGCGATCGTCGGCTGCGCCGAGGCTCGGGTTCAGCGCGTTCCGTCGCGTGCGTCTGTGTCGGCTCCGGCGGATCGGCGGGCGGCTCGGGTTCATGGCCGGGGGCGACGGCCTGGCCCAGCACATCCTTCAGGTCGTGGACGCCGCAGCTATCGCACGCGCCGCTGGTGGCGCAGCCGCCACCGCCCTGTGCCTGCTCGGCCGCCAGCTTGTCCTGCACGTAGCCGTCATGCTCGTACTGCAGGCAGCAAAGCAATCGACCGCAGGCGCCCGAGATCTTGTCGGGGTTCAGCGGCAGATTCTGATCCTTCGCCATCCGCAGCGAGACGGTGTCCAGTTCCGACAGGAACGTCGCGCAGCAGAGTTCGCGCCCGCAACGCCCCATGCCGGTGCGCATGGCGGCCCGCTCCCGCGGGCCCACCTGTCGTAGTTCGACACGCGTGCGGAACCGCGAGGCCATCTCGGTCACCAGGTCGCCCAATTCCAGCCTTGCCTCGCGGGACGAGAAGTGCAGGGTCAGCGTGGCGCCGTCAAAGGTGTATTCGGCTTTGACCGCCTGCATCGGGAGCCGCTTTTCCATGATGGCCCTGGCAAAGGCGCGTTCGGCTTCGACTTCCTGCTCCCGGTAGTTCGTCATGCTGGACAGGTCATCGTCGGTGGCACGCCGGACGATCGGCTTCAGTTCGCCGCGTAAGTCATCGAGGTTAAGCTCGGTGGCCGGCATGACCACGCGGGCGGCGGTCAGGCCGCGCGGCGTCTCGACGATTGCGTAGTCGCCCAGGGCCAGATCGGCGTCGGCCGGGTCGAAGTAGTAGAGGCGGCCGGCGCGGCGAAATCGAACACCGATGGCGCGGGCCATCGCGGCGGGCGCATCAGCGGCGACCACGATCACCTCCTTGTGCGTCACCCGGATCAGGCTCTGGCCGCAGGGCCAGAGCCTCGAGCGCAAGCCGCGGCGAGACGTTGGCGATCAGCGCCCGCTGCGTTTCGCGCAGCCGGGCCAGCCGGCCGACGGCGCTGGCGAGGGCGGCCCGACGTTCGGGGGGAGCGCCGCTCGAGTTGCTCCGCATCGCCGACCGCAGTGTATGCGACTGTTCCTCCTCGACCGTTCCCAACCAGGCGAGCGCCTCATTGGTCTGCGCCACCATGCGGCCACGCGGCAGCAGGCCGTCCACGGCGCGAAAGCGGGCGGGCGTTGACGCCTGCTCGAATGCGGCCGCCTCTTCGCGAGTTTCCCGATAGGCGTTCCAGGCCTCTGGATCGCTGGCCATGCAGATGGCCCAGCCGGGCCGCCCGCGGGCCGCCTGCGCGATTTGGCCTACGGTGTTGGCAGGAAGCGGGAAGCTGGCCGACAAGTGCGCCACGATATCGGCCAGCGGGACGGGCCCGAGTTCAATGACGCGACAGCGGGACACTATGGTCGGCAACACGTCGGCGGCTCGGGGCGCAATGAGGATAAGAATGGCGTGCTTGCCCGGCTCCTCAAGGGTTTTCAACAACGCGTTGGCGGCCAGGGAATTGATCTCGTGCGCCGCATCGATCAGGCCGATGCGCATGGGCTGGGTTGCGGGTGTGCGATATAAGCCCGCACCCCACTCGCGCACGCCATCGATCACGATGTCGCGGGCGCTGTCCGCGCGTCGCAGCACGTGCAGGTCGTTGTAGGCCGTAAGGACGAAGCGCAGGTCCACGCGGCGTCCATCGGCGGTCGTCAGCTTGTCAGGATCCGGCTCTTCGTCGGGATGACCGCGGCGCACGGCGGTACGCCACATGGCGTTTGCGTCGTCCAGGAACTTGAAAGGCTCCGAGGACTCCACGGGCTGAGGCAGGCCCGCGCACCAGATTTCCTGCGCCAGCCGGATGGCGAACGTACGACGGCCAACGCCGGGCGGACCGGTGATCAGGTAGGTCTGGGCGGCCCGACCCGCGCGCAGCGAGCCCTGGATTGCCCGCACCGCGTGGGCGTTGCCAACAAAGTGCCAATCCATCAGGTCTCGATGGTCGCGACGGACACGATATCGTTGATTGGAATTCGCAACTCCAGCGTCTGTTCCAGCTCAAAGGTCTCAGGGCTGTAGATGGCGACGGTGCCTTGGTCGGCACTGCCCACGATCAGGAATCCGCTGGCGGCGTCCAGTGCGATTGCGCGCGGCGACTTGGCGACCGGCAACAGAAAGCGAGTGCTCAGGGACTCGACATCGAGGCCGGTCACCGTGTCGGTCCAGAGGTTGGTGGCAAAGAGCGTTGAGGTGCGTTCGTCCAGCGCCAGCCGGTTGATGCCTTCCTCCAGGCGGCGAGTCTGCTGAACCTCCAGCGTGGCGGGGTCGAGGCGGCTCACACTGCCATCACGCAGGCTGCCCACGAACAACCGGCCCGCCGCGTCGCCGATGAGGGCTTCCGGCCACGATGGAACGAATGCCCTTGCCTCCTCTTCACCGGTCTCCACGTTGAAACGGGCGACTGTCGAGAACGGCCGGTTGGCCAGGTAGACCGTCGACCCGTCGCCGGACGGCACGATGTCGCCGACTCCGGCCGGAACTTCCCAGTCGTGAATGACCTGGCGGGAGTCCGGATCCAGGACGAAGAGGTGCCCTCGATCGATATCGGATCCGGTTACATAGACGCGTCCGTTGGCGGGTTCGATGGCGATATCGGCAGCTACCAGGGCTGTCGCGGGCGCGCGGTCGGCGCCAGGCAGCGGCGCCAACTGGAAGCGGCCGCCCAAGGCGGCGTCGCCGGGCTCGCCGGACCATAGGCTTCGCTCGGCTCCGGGCTCCCGTCGCATCACTACGGTGGCGGTTGAAATAACGTTTGGTTTGATTGCGACCATGGTTCGCTCGCCGAGCGGCTGAAAGTGGTCACTGGCGGTCACCAGCACCTGATATTGGCTGCCGCTAATGAGGTCGGGTACCCGGACACGGCCTTCGGCATCGGTGCGCGCGGCCCTGACAAAGACGCGGGTTTCGCGGACATTCCAGAAGAGCCGGACGAGTGCGTCGGCGATCGGCTCTTCGTTGGAATCGACGACACGCACCTCAAGCGTGAAGGTGAGGGGGATGGGCAGCCCCAGGGCGCCTGAGTCCGCATCGATGACCTCAACGTGTTTGGCGACCTCATCCACAGCAAAGGCCCGCCCGCGTTCGGGGTCCGACGCGATGGCCCAGGCCGGCGGCAGGATGCTTGCGGCGGATGGTGGCAGTGGCGTGAGCGAGGGGAGGTCTATCACGGCCATGGAGGTCTCGGTCGTCGCGCCAACCATGGGGACGCCGGCGGCCAGGATGCGGCCCGGAGGGGCCGCCGGCATTTCGAATCGCACGGTCGACGGCTCAGACTCCACCACCGTGACCCCGCGGGACCGCAACACGCGATAGCCGGGCACGCGGGCCTGAACGTCGTAACCCTGACCTGGGGCCAGGCCCGTAAAGGCCGCGGTGCCGTCAGCCGCGATGGGGAGAATGGCCAGCGGGTCGCCGCGAAGGCCGAGCAGATCCACGAATCCTTCGGTTAATGGCTCGCCGCTGGCTTCGTCGGCGATCGTTACCTCGATGACGCCCGGCCCGTCGATGACATCGAATTCCGTCTCCGTCACGCCGGCGAACTCACCGCCGCGATAGCTGGCTTCCGCACGGAAGCTGACGGTGGATTGGGCGGTGAGGGGCAAGGTGGCGGGCAATTGGGTCTCGACTGTGAACGTGCCGGCGCGTGAGGCGACGACCTCGCCCACGTAGACGGCTGGCGACGCGGCGTGCTGGGTGTCAATTCGGCCGTCGGCCGTCAGGGACGGTCGACCCGATGCGACGAACATCTCCAGGCGAATCAGGGTTCGGGGGATCCAATCGACACCGCGGATGGTGATGTCGGAGCCGGCGACGCCGCTGGGTGGGTCGATCTGCAGTTCCGGTCCGTGGTCCTCGGACAGGGGAAAGTCGCCGGTGATGGAGGAGCCGTACAGGCCCAGGGCCAGGATCACGAGCACCGGGATTAGCAGGACGGTGCCGACAATGGCGGCGATTGTTAGCGCGCGGCTGGTGGACATAAAACCTGTTCGCGGGTTCCTACGATTCCAGGGTCCGACGGAACCAGTGCCCGCCGCGCGTTGCCCGGTAGGCGTGCGCCCGACGCCCCGCCGTCGCCTGAATTGTAGTCGGTTCGCGATTCGCCGCCGGGCGGCGCCTCAGGTCAGTTCGCGGTGTGTGCGCCGCGGCCCGTGCGGCAGGCCGCGGGACGTGTCGATGCGCCCTCGGGTCAGTCGGACGACGACTCGCCGCCCGGCCAGGCCGGCCAGCTGCCAAAGACCCCGGCCTTGCGGCCCGAGTACGCAATGGCCACGAGGCCGCGCGCTTCGTCGCCGATGCCAAGCAGCATGCCGGTGGCCCGGCCGCCGGCGCTGATGGCGATGACGCCGCTGGCGGTATCTCCCGAGATGGCAATGATGCCGCCGGCGTACCCGGCGCTGACGGCAACCACGCCGATCGCGTTGCCGACACCGATCGCAACGAATCCGACCGCGACGAAGGGGCTCAGGGCCACGGCTCCAAGCCCGACCAAGTAGGCGAACGAGACCGTCCGATCGGCGACGACCCAGTCCATGTCAACGACGCCGACGATTCCCAGAATTGTGACGATGATGGTGGCGAGCAGGGTGGCCAGCGTGGCCAATCCGGCGATACCTCGGAATGCCTGGCCAATCCCAGACTGTGCGGTGTCCGTCATAGGTGCGCCTCCTTACGCGCGAGCCTACGCAGGTGGCGGCGAGACCTACAACTCCGCGGCCCGAGCCACGAAGCAGCCGGATCGGCGGGGCACGATAATCCGGCCGCCCGGTTCAGCGGCAGCGGTGGCAAGATCGCGCAGGTGTGGTCGCAACCGGGCCGCCAGGTCGGCGGCGGCGCCCGGATCATCGTTCGCGCGCGCACCGCGGAGGTGCAGCCCGTTCAAATAGAGTCCGAGAAGCACGTCGACTGACGGGAATGCCAGCCCCTCATCGCGGCTTCGCACGTCAACGACACCAAACGCGGCGGAGAGCGCCCGCCCGCCGTTCTCGAGCGTGAACCGGCCGCGTGCCGACGGCTCGGCTGCCCGCGTGGCCTGATCGATCAGGCCGGCGCGCCGGCAGGCCTCTATGTGCCAGTCGAGCAGTCGCCGGCCTGACGACTCGCTGTCGGCGCCGACCAGCAGGACGCCGCCCGGGGCCAGCACGCGCCGCAACTCGCGCACGGCGCGCGGGATGTTCAGCGCGGACGGCAGTACGTGCCCGGCGGTGACGAGATCGAACTGGCCTGAGGTCAACGGCAGCGACTCGACGCTGGCGTGTACCCCGTCTACCGCGTGACGCGAGCGCGTGAGGGCCACCGCGTGCTCGTGCACGTCAACGGCCACGATCCAGGCGCCAGGTGCGGCCCGCGCGCGGAGGGCTGCCGTCATTCGCCCTTCGCCGCAACCCACGTCCAGCGCCGCGTACACGCGCTGGACGTCGATCAAGCCAAGCTGCCAGTCGTGAAAACCGACGCGGGTCGGCGGCCGGTCGTTCAGGGGATTCTCGCGAACGCCACTGTGCGAACGGCGGGTGGCGGCCTCATACCATCAGCATGTCCTGGCCGGGTCGCAGGCGGCGATGGGCGTCGCGGGCCAAATCCTCGCGCTCGACATCCCGCTGGCGTCGATAGGCCAGGATCAGGTTTCGGCAGATGCGCGCGGCGATTTCCTGCGGGCTGACCGCCGCCAGATGCTCAGGGCCCATCGTAAAGCCGTGGGCTTTGACGATCTCCGCGCACTCATCCTCATTGAGTAGCCGGGCGCGGTTGAACGGGTCGAGGTACCGACGATCCGCAACATCGGGATGGCGCAGGACGAAGTGCGCCGGCAGGCCTACGCCTTCCAAGGGAATCCCGACCCGCTGAGCCACCGCCAGATAGACGACGCCGAGCGTGATGGGCAGCCCGGTGCGACGGGTGACGACCTGGTCCAGCAAGCTGTTGGCCGGGTTCGGATAGTCGTTGCGTGCGCCGTCGAACCCCCGCACGCTGTACATATAGACAGCCAGCGTCCGCAGCGCTTGCGCCGGGTCAGCCTCCCGCATTAGGTCCGGCGCCGCGTCCGCAAGCTTGTCGAGGAACCGAAGAACGTCGTCCGTGTCGATGTGTGGATCCAGCGCCCGCGCCACCAGCAGCGCCCCGGTTTCGGCCGCACCGTCCGGTTCGATGGAGCGGAACCGGTCAAGCGCTCGCAGTGCATGTTCGCGGTGGATTGCGGTCAGCGCTTCCTCGATGCGGTCCGGATAGGGGGTGGTGCTACGGGCTGCCGTCAGCGCGACGACGGCGTGCTCACCGGCCTGGACGAGGTGCGCGACGACTCGGGCGCGAATGGCCGAATCGTCGTCGGCGAGCATGTCCACCATGGCCTGCACCGCCCGGTCGTCGGGCGGTGACGCCTCGTGGACGGTCATTGGCTCCAGCGGCGGTTCAGGGCCATGCAGGGTCTCGCGCGGCGACTGGGGGACTGCGTGGATTCTGGCACGAACGTCGATTCGCAGGCGGAAGCGGCGGTACGACCTATGACAGGCTCGTGAGCTTGGGGCAGTATGAACCGCGCGTCCCACGGGATTGGGCGGACCGCGATGAACGTCATCCAGCGTGTATGTACCAACGGTCGCAGGGTGAACGATCACCAAACCTGCGCGCGTCGCCTGCGATGCGCGCGCGAACTTCGGTCACGAGAGCCCGTAATTCGTCGTCTTGAGCAACGGTGCGAGTGTGAGTGAAGGCATGGGCGACGTGGAGCGCGATTCGCCGCAAGTGGACGTGCAAGGTCTCTGGAAAGTATTTGGAGATAAACCGGAGCGCGCCCTGGATCCGGCCTATGGCTCGAAGTCTCGAAGCGAGATCCAGGACGAGCTTGGACTCGTCGTTGCCCTGCGCGACGTGTCGTTTCGCGTGGATCAGGGGCAGATCTTCGTCGTCATGGGGCTATCGGGCAGCGGCAAGTCCACGCTTGTACGCGCGCTGATAAGGCTTGTCGAACCCACGCGCGGCAGCATCCGTATCGGCGGCGACGACGTGCTGTCGTACTCGCCGAGTCGGTTGATGCAGTTTCGCCGCCAGAAGATTGCGATGGTGTTTCAGAACTATGGGCTGCTCCCGCATCGCTCGGTGCTCGACAACGTAGCCCTTGGTCTTGAAATCCGGGGGATCGACAAGGAGACACGTTACCGAATGGCGTCGGAGAGCATCGAGACCGTTGGCCTGAGCGGCTGGGAAGACTATCGTCCGCGAGAGATGAGCGGTGGGATGCAACAGCGGGTCGGGCTCGCGCGGGCGCTGGCGGTCAACCCGGACATGCTGCTGATGGACGAGCCGTTCAGCGGGCTTGATCCGCTCATACGACGGGAGTTGCAAGACGAACTAATTTCCCTGCAAACCAGAGTGAATAAGACGATAGTTTTCATCACCCACGATTTGAATGAAGCCCTCAAGATCGGCGATCGAATCGCCGTCATGCGGGATGGAGAGATAATCCAGGAGGGTTCGCCGGAAGAGATCGTCACACTGCCGTCGGACGAGTATGTGACGGATTTTGTACAGGATGTTTCCAGGGCCAAGGTCATACAGGCCAGGGCCATCATGCGGGAGTCGGAAGTGGTCGTTTATGAACGGCAGGGTCCGCGCGCGGCGCTGCACATCATGGACAGCCACAGTCTCGAGGCAGTGTTTTTGATCGGTCGCGACTTTACGCTGCGGGGCGTGCTGACGAAGGACCGGGTTATGGAGTTGATCGAGGAAGGACGGCGTACCCTGGAAGGCGCGGACGTCGACCCGGCGACGACCACGACGCCGGACGCGCTGATTGACGACATTATCCCGATCGCAGCGCAGACCCGGCATCCGATCGCGGTGGTTGGCGATACGGGAGCGATCCTGGGCGAGATTCGCCGCGGGGCGCTGCTCGCCGGCATGGTTGAAGGAAAGCAGGAGACTTGAGCATGGCTCGAGCTGACAATGCACTACCCGGCCAGGAGGCTTCTTCGCGAAGCAAGCCCTTCGACGTCGTTCGACTTCACGCCAGGCGGCTGGCCGGACTTGGAATCGTCGGTGTGGCGCTGCTTGTCAGTTTGCTGCTGTGGGGCCCGGAAATGGAGTTCCCGACGACCGTATCCAGTTCCGAAGTTCCGACCTCAGGCGGTGGATCCATCACGCTGGATCGCACCGTACGCGAAGTCTCCAGCAGTGCCATTGACGAGGCGGTGACACGGATAACCAACGATGGCAGCTGGCTGTTCGACGGACTGAGCACGGCCGTGGACACCGTGCTCGTTCAAATTGAGAACGGCCTCAAGTGGGTGCCCTGGCCGGCAATTGTGATAGGCCTTGCCTTGCTCTCGCTTGGCGTCGGCGGGTGGCGATTGCTGGCGTTCACGGTGGTGGCGCTGCTGTTCGTGGGGTTCATGGACCTCTGGGAAAACATGATCGACACGATTGCGCTGATGGTCGTGGCGGTGGCTATTGCCGTGGTGATCGGCCTTCCGCTGGGTGTTCTGGGCTCGCGGAACCAGTTGGCCGATAACCTGATGCGCCCAATTCTGGATGCGATGCAAACCATGCCCAGCTTCGTATATCTGCTGCCGGGGATTCTCGCATTCGGGCTGGGAAAGCCGGCCGGCATTTTTGCCACGATCATTTACGCCGTTCCTCCCGTCATCCGGTTGACGAATCTGGGAATCCGCCAGGTTCCCAGCGAAACGATTGAAGCCGTCCGGTCATTCGGCGCATCATCGTTTCAAGTCTTGACGAAAGTTCAGATTCCGATGGCTCTGCCGACAATCATGGCGGGCATCAATCAGACGACGCTGATGGCCCTTTCCATGGTGACCATCGCCAGCATGGTGGCCGCCGGCGGTTTGGGCGACAACGTGCTACGAGCGCTCCAGAAGAACCAGCCGGGCAACGGGGCGATCGCCGGACTGTCCATCGTGTTTCTTGCCATTATTATTGACAGACTTACGCAAGCCGTGTCCCGCAGTCGCCAGGAAATGCTGCGATCGGTCGGTTAATTCAAGCAAGCGATTATAGTTCGAAGAGATCCGCATGTTAACTGCTGTTCCAATGATTGACTTGAGGACATTGCAGTCTGCTGCTGAAGTTGCCTGAAGCATTGATGCATTCAGATGCGCTAAGGCGGGGGAGTAATCATTGGACAGAGAAACCCGTTGCGGTAGGCTGAAGTAGCAGAGAGCCGTCCTGTTTGTGCGGCGTTGAGTGGAGGGATTGATATGAAACCAATGAGTAGGCGCCGGATCTTACGGTTCGGTGCAATGGGATTCGCCGGGGGCATCGTCGCGGCGGCGTGTGGGGAGACGCAGGTCGTCGAGAGGATCGTGACGCAGCAAGTCGAGGTCGAGAAGATCGTCGAGAAGGAAGTCCCAGTCGAGAGGGTTGTTGAGAAGATCGTGACGCAGGAGGTCGTGGTCGAGCGAGTCGTCGAAAAAATCGTGGAGCCGCCGGCCGGCGAAAAGCAGACACTGGTGTTTAGTGACCTGAACTGGTCGAGTGCTCAGATTCAGAACCGTATTGCCCAGTACATCGTCGAGAAGGGCTACGGCTACCCCACGGACGTGGTGTTCGGCGCCACGCTGCCGTTGTTCCAGGGTCTGCGTCGTGGCGACAGTCATATCACGATGGAGATTTGGCTCCCCAACCAGGATGAAGCGTGGGCAGAGGCGCAGAGTGCCGGCGAGGTGGTGTCCATTGGCGAAAGCCTTGGCAAGGACTGGCAATCCTCGTTCGTGATTCCGGCCTACCTCCAGGAGGAATATCCGGATCTGGATAGCGTAGAAGACCTGAAAGACGAGAAGTTCAAGGCTCTGTTCCAGACAACAGAATCCGGAGACAAGGCGCGCCTCGTTTCATGTGTGATCGGTTGGGCCTGCGAAGAGGTAAACGCCGCCCAGATCGAGGCCTACGGTCTCACTGATCACGTGCACATCGTCAATCCCGGAGATGGCGCGGCTGCGAACGCTGACCTTTACGGCGCGTATGAGCGGGGCGAACCGTGGCTGGGGTACCAATGGGGTACGAACGACCCGTCGCTGGTGCTGGACCTGGTGCGGCTGAAGGAGCCGGAATACACCGACGAGTGCTGGTTCACCACCAAGGCGTGCGCGTACGAGGACGCGACGATCCTTATCGCGGTACACCCCGACGTCCTGTCCGGCGCGCCGGACGTCGTGGAGATGCTGAGATCCTGGGGCCTCAACATTGACGTGTACAAGACAATTGCCCAGTGGCAGCGCGAAAACCCGGACGCGAGCACCAACGACGCCGCCCTCTGGTGGTTGAAGAGCAACCCCGGTATTTGGACCGGATGGGTTTCGGCTGACGCGGCAACCGCCATTCAGTCGGCCCTGGACGCCAACGAGTCGCCTGACGGTTGGCCGGTGGAATAGAACCGTTCGCCGCCGCCGCTGGCCCGGGGTACGCGTGCCCGGGGCCAGCGGTGCGGACGAAAGCGATCTGCTCAGCACGCTTCAAAACCGACGTTATGTCAAGCAATTTGGTGTAATTTAGGGCTAGCTCTTATAATTGGCCCTGCGTGCCGCTCCGGCGCGATTTTTTTCTCGCACTTTCACCCCATTCGTCGCGCCACTGAACACGCACCTGCGCTGGCGATGACCCGCCGATGCGCGCCGTCCGCGCACTCTTGTCAGGACTGAACTACTGTGAGCCGAGCACTTGATCGTTTGCGGAAGGCCTTCGTTCAGCCGGACCGCGAGTACGCGCCGTTGGCGCTCTGGTTTTGGAACGGCCGGCTGCACGAAGCCGAACTTGGTCGACAGATCAAGGAGTTTGCGAACAAGGGCATCAGCGGCGTGTTTATGCATGCTCGCGAAAGCCTGCAGACGCCCTACTGCGGCGAGCGGTGGTGGGACGCCGTTGACTTTGCGGTCCGGAAGGGTCGCGAGGCCGGCCTGAAGACCTGGATCTATGACGAATACGCCTGGCCCAGCGGACCGGCGGGATCGCCCGGTGGCCGTCATGGGCAGACGGAGTCCGCCGTCCTGGCCCAGGGAAGCGAACACTACGCCAAGACCCTGACTCGCATGATTCACGAGGTTGAAGGTCCGGCCGACGTCGGGCTGGAAGGCCGCTATCCAACCGGGACGCCGCTTGGCCAGGTTGCCGCCCGGCTTGACGCAAATGGGGACCTGGATCCCGAGACGTTGACCGACGTGACCAAGCTGGAGACCTGGGAGTGCCCGGAGGGCGTTTGGCGTGTCCTGAGTTTCTCGGTCCGCACCTTTGACGACCGGATCGATTACCTGCGGGCCGCCACAGTCAAGGCCTTTCTTGATTCGACCTACGAAAGCTACGCGGAGCGTCACAAGGCCGCGTTCGGCGATGGAATCCCGGGCGTCTTTTTCGACGAGCCGTACATTACCGCGGAACCGCTGCCCTGGACCGACGATCTGGCGGCGCGGTTCGAAAAGGACAAGGGGTACGCCCTGCTGACCTCACTGCCGCTGCTCGTGCTGCGGGGTGGGAACGAGACCGTCAAGGTTCGCTGCGACTTCTACGACACGGTGGCCGCGCTGTACGAGGAAGCCTGGTTCGCCCAGATCAGTGCGTGGTGCCAACGTCATGGCCTGGAATGGACGGGTCACACGGAAGAGCATGTGGCCACTCATCCCGCCCGGCAGGGCGACTACTTTCGTGGCCTGCGGCACCTCACGATTCCGGGCACCGATCACCACGGGTTTCGCTACGCGCGACCGCGAACGGTTCAGGCGGCGGAGGTCAAGCCGGCGGTCTCGGTGGCGGCCATGGCGGGTCGACCGCGCGTGATGGCCGAAGCCTTTGGCGGCGCCGGATGGGGCGTGACGCTGGACGAGATTCGGCACGGCGCCAACTTGCTGGCCGCCTACGGCATCAACATGCAGGTGCTCCATGGGCTCTTCTATTCCATGGCGACCGCTGAGGCCGCCGACGATTGGCCGCCGAGTTTTGGCCATCAGAACCCCTATTGGACGCACTTCAAGGGCCTGGCCGAATACGTGGCGCGCCTGTCGGCCGTCGTGGGCGAGTCCAGGGCCGCGACTTCGGTCGGCGTGCTGTACCCATGGACCAGCATTGCCGCCAACACTGCCGACGGGCGTCCCAACGCCCGGGCGCGCGCCATTGCCGACGATTACGAGGGCCTGATTGATGGTCTGGCGGATGCCAGCATTGACGTGCATGTCGTGGACGAGCAGTTCATCAGTCACGGCCAGGCGCGGTTGGAGAACGGCCGACTGCGGCAGGGCGCGCTGACAATTACGACCCTGGTTCTTCCGCCAACGCCGGTTATCAGCCCGCAGGCCATGCGGCGACTGGGCGCGTTTGTGCGCTCGGGCGGGAACCTGATCGTTATGGGCGAACGTCCCGCCGGGAGCAACGAAGGTGGCTGGCGGCACCGCCCGATTACGCGAGCCGCCGGCACGCTGTTTGGCGACGACGCATCCACGCCGACGGGCGCCCTGGTCGGTAAGGGCCGTACGTTTCAGACGTCGGAAGCGCTGCCGGAGGCGCTCAAGAGCATCGCGGCGATCCTGTCGCCCGGAACCTCCGTGGACAGTGCAACGGACGTGATCATCGTTCCCCGGCGACTGGACGGCGCCGAGGTGCTGATGGTCGTGAACCGGTCGGCCGAGGACACGACAGCGACCGTCACGACCGATGTGCCCGGTCGGCCTGAGGTCTGGAATCCGGAGACCGGGGCGGCCGAGGCCCTATCGATCAGCGGCAAGCACGGAGAGCGGCGGTTCAAGCTTGAATTGCCGCCGCACGGGGCCCGCATGGTGGTGTTCGACACGTCGGTGCGGGCCGCGCGCCACCGGGTGCCCGTTGGCAAGCCGGCGCCGCAGAAGGATCTGGAGTTCAAGACGGACTGGACCTTTGCGCTGGATAGTGGAATCCCAACCGGCCAGGGATCGATTCGCCGTTCCGAGCTTCCGGTGATGCGCGTCGCCAGCTTCTCGCTGGGCGCCGGCCGCCTGGAGCAATTGCGCGACCCGACGTTCGACGACTCGGAGTGGCCGGAGACCTGGCTGGCCCGGGCCGGGGCCGACACCGTTGGTAACTGGCGGGCCAGTTGGATTACGGGTGTCCGCAAATACGATGGATGGGCCGTCAAGCGCACGAGCGATCAACACCGTCGCCTGCGCTTCCACCGAACCATCGATCTGACGGAGCCGCCAATCAAGGCGTGGGCCACATTTGTGGGGGTGGACCGCGTGGCCGTGTACATGAACGGCACGCAATTGGGCGAGTCGGACGACTGGTCCAGCCCGGTGACCTACAACATCATGCCGTACCTGCGTCCGGGCCAGAACACCATCGTCGCGGATGTGGAGTGCGCGTCGGACGAGCCGATCTCCTTCCTTTTTGAAGGTCAGATTGACCTGCGGTCCGGCGGCTCCATCGTCATCGTGTCCGACGATTCGTGGGAGGTGCAGGCGCCGCCGACCGAGGTCTGGACCGGTCTCGACTATGAGCGCGACACGCCGCTGGAGACCTGGGAACGCGGGCAACCGCCGGTGGAGCCGTGGCGGCACATTCCGCTGCTGGGCGAGCCGGTGGCGTTTCCCCGCACGGTGGTCTATCGCCAGCGCCTGCCGGTGGGCTGCGTTGGCATCGGCATTCCCAACATCAAGGGGACGCACAAGGTCTATGTGGACGTGCGCGAACGCACGCCCGACATTCAGGGCATCTACAACATCACGACCGGCCGGATGATCACCGTTGAAATCGAGGCAGCAGACTTTTCCAACGGCATCCTGGCGCCGCTGGAACTCTTCACGCGGCCGACGACGATTGCCCTCCAACCGTGGGCGAACTTTGGATACGGCTGGTATTCCGGCACCGGCGTCTATGAGCGCAGCTTCGAGCTTACGGCCGAGCAAGCGAATTCGACGGTGACGCTGGATCTGGGCGAGGTGCGCTATCACGCCGAAGTCTTCGTGAACAACCGGCTCGTGGACGTGCGGCTCTGGCCTCCCTACCAATTCGATCTCAGCGGCTTTGTGCAATCCGGATCCAACAACCTGCGGGTTCGGGTGAGCAACCTTTACGCGAACGAGATGCGCTGGAAGCGGGACGAGACGAAGATGGGGAATGCTTGGCACCGCTACTGGCACGAGGACAACATTGAGGCCGAGTCGCTGGTTTCCGGCCTGCTCGGCCCGGTGCAGTTGCGCGTGAGCTAGCCGCCGCCTCCGGCAACGGGCGCCGCCACGGGCTGTCCCAGGCCCGCGTAGTTCCGTACGAAGTTGTAGACACGGTCTTTGTCGTAGGAATCCAGACGTTCAATCCGGCCCCAGGCGGTCAACGCCACCGCCGTCTCGGCCGGCAGATTGGCGTCGGGCTGAACTATCACGTCGTGTCCTTCGAACTCCGCGGCCAGCCGGCGCATCTCGGTTTCCAGGCCGGAGTCGCCAAAGTGAACGATCACGAAGCCGCGCGATAGGTTGGCCACCTGGATTTCATCGGCCAGGGTGTCGGGGCGGTAGCCGTGGCTTGCCAGTTGCGTGACGTGCGGTCCCGAGGTGGGCGGGTCGGTGGCGTAGGGCTCGTGTGGGTCGTTGATGGAGTTCAGAATCGTGGCGGCCTGTTGATCCGTTTCCTCGCCGGGGCCTGGGGGGCTGGCTTGATTCAGGCAGTACAGGTTGAGTGGGATGAACAGCGCCATGACCGCAAGCATGTATAGCCAGAAACCGCGACCCAGTCCGCCCTTCTGCTGCCCGCCCTTGCGCTGCTCACGCTGCCCGCCCTTTTCGGAGGTGGTTGAGCGGCGCTCGGTACGTGCGGCGCCTGACTGGCCGCCGCTGGACTGACGGCGGGTACGGCGGCGGCGGCGCGAGGCCATAGAGCTGTTCCTGCGGATGGGTTGCCGCGAGTATAGGGAAGCTGGTCGCGCGTCTCGGTACTATTACGCGTTCTCGCACCCACGGGCGTGCCAGCCCCTTCTACGTTAAATGCGCAGAGCGCCTGTTGGTCGCGGGATTGGTCGTCGTGCGGTCTTGGCGGCTGCCGCCCTCAGCTTTCCGGCAATTGTCGCCGGACGCGCGCGCGCGCTTGAGGGTCTGGGAACGGTCACGGTTCGCCGCGTGGCCTTTGACGCAGCCCTGGGCCACAACATTGCGGATTTCGACGTCAATCTCAACGGCGTTTCCCGGGCCGCCCCGCTCCTGACCTTCTACCACGCATCCGGCGGCTTGCGCCGATGGGGTCATGCGGTGTCCGAACCGCTCATAGAGAACGAACTGCTGGTCCAGTACTTCCAGCGCGGCGTGATGGAGTGGTCAGGCGATTCCGCCGACGGACAACCCGCGCCGCGCCTGGTGTGGGACTTCATCGGCGGCGGCCTGGAGGGGAGCCTGGACCTTGGCACGGAGTCTGGCACCAGCAACCCGTTCGGGGGCACTGCCGTGGGTCCATTTGGGCACGTCGTGTCCAACCAGTCCATTGCCGGGGACGAGATCGGATTCCTCGACGCGTTCCTGGAACTGGGCGGCGCGGCCGGACTTGGATTTCCGAAGACCGAGGCCCGGCTCGACACCGGCGAGCCGGGCACCGTTATCGACCCCACGGCTGAACCGGGCGTGATCCGGCAGTACTTCCAGGCCGGCGTGCTGGAGTTTGCCCCGGGCCGCTCCGAGCCGGTGCGCCTTCGGCTTAGCGGCGACGAGGTGCGCAATCGCGCCTATCCCGCCGGCCTGTGGACGCTGATTCGTAGCTTCCGGTCCGCCAGTCCTTTCAAGGCCGGCGATAGGATTAAACTGGAATTGCTGGAACGCCAGCGTGGTGTGGTGGCCACCGGCGCGCCGCGACCACCGGCGGGCTTCACTATCTCCGTGCTACTCGATACCAGCGACCTCGGCTTGCCGGTTGCCCTGGCTTTTGGGCCAGACGATCGGCTCTACATCTCGATGTCGAATAACGCGATCCTCACGCACTCCGGCCTTCCCGGCGACGAGGCGCCGGTCGCCTTTGCCCAGGGGCTGGATTCGCTGGGAGTGGATGAGCCGCGCGGGGTGGCTTTTATCGGCGACGCCGTGTACGCCTCCGTGCGCCAGAAGATTATCCGCCTGCGCGACACGAGCGGCACGGGCGCCGCAGATGAGTCTGTCGAGATCCTCACCGGCTTGCCGGAACGCGCCGAACTCTTCCACCGCAACAACGGCATCGAGGCGGGACCGGACGGCCAGCTGTACGTGGCGGTCGGCAGCATCAGCAACCGCGGCGAGGTGCCGGACACTGAGCTTTCGGGCACGATCCTGCGCCTTGCGCCCGACGGGTCACGCGTGGAGGTGGTGGCGCGCGGATTCAGGAATCCGTTCGACCTCGCGTTCGCACCGGACGGCGAGCTCTTCTGCACCGATAACGCCCCCGACACTCCGGTGCGCGCAGCCGACGACGCGCCCGACGAGCTGAACCATGTAGTCGAGGGCCGCGACTATGGGCATCCGATGTACTGGGACGATCTTCCGCAGGATTCGTCCATTGAGCGCCCCGTGGCGGCGCTGCCGGCGCACGCGGCGGCCGCCGGCCTCAGCTTCTTCACCGGCCCACAGGCGGGTGAGTTCGAGGGTGACGCCCTGATCGCGACCTGGGGACCGGGGTTGGGCCGCAGTTCCTACACCCACAACGTGCTCCGGGTGACGTTGGAACCGCAGGGCGAGACCTATACCGGCGAAGTGCATCCCTTCGTGACCGGGCTCGACCGCCCTACGGATGTCGTCATCGCGCCCGATGGCGCGGTCATCGTCAGTGATCACGTGGGGAAGAAGCTCTACAGGGTTACGCGTAGCTAGAGCTAATCGGGCAAGCGCGGCTACCGCACCGCCCGCCAATCTGCGCGCACATGGCCCAGCGCCAACGCTGCGTGGAACCGCCGGGGCCTACGGTGCAGGCCGCCAGTTCAAGGCCCGTTCCAGGTTGGCGAGGTATTGGGCAAAGGCGCGGCGGCCCGCCGGTGTGGCCTGAACCCAGGTGCGCGGCTTGGCGCCCACGAACTCCTTGGTGATCACCAGGTACTTCGCGTCTTCGAGCTTGCGCAGATGGGTGGTCAGGTTGCCGCCGGTGAGGCCAAGCGTCTGCTGAATGAAGCCGTACGCCAGCCGGTCGGTGGCGGTCTGACTGGCCAACATCGTCATGATCCGCAGTCTCGTGGACTGGTGGATGGTCTCGTTGAGGACGATGGGCTCGTCGGTCAACGGTTGTCGCTCCAGCGGATCCACGCTGTGCCCAGCGCCACCACGAGCAGCGTCCCCGCCGCCGACAACAACATCGCCGCGTCGCCCGCGAGGTGACTGGACAGATAGAACACCGCGGCAAAGCCCACGCCCACGGCCGCGAGCACTGGGCGATGCATGATGCCGAAGAGGACGTAGCCCAGGGCCACGATGCCAATGGCGACGCGCGCAATCGTGATCCCGGCGACGTCGGCCGTCCACATGCCCGCCGCCGCCGGCACCAGAAACGACGCTCCAGCCACCGCCAGCCAGTAGAGGAACACCCGGATTCCCGCGCTGCGCGCAGCTGGACCGGCGGCGTTGGCCTTGCTGGCCCGATGCCCCAGAACGGAACTGCCAACCATCCCGGCCACCGTCAGAACGCCCCACACGGGGGCGGGAAACCACGGACGGTCCGCTGCCCACTCAGGTGCCAGCGTCACAATCGCGTACTGCGCCAGGAGGGCTAGAGCGACGATCACGCCCCACAGGAGCAGAATCGCATCCATCCCCGCGACATACATGGAACTCCGTGCCCGGTCCATGGTGGCGTGAATGGTGTTCCAACTCTCGTCGGGCGGAATTGCCGGTGCTTCGTGTTCAGTGTTCTGCATGCCGAGCCTCCGAATCATGCAATCGCCGCGTGGGGACGCTTAGGTTTGTGATGCAAACCAGTTTATAGATCGAAGTCCGGGCGCACAAGCCCCGGTTGGACGGCGTGTTGAAGAGACGGTCCACGAGATGTCGTCGTGCGTTACACTTGCCAAACCGGACGGCGTGATGAACGCCTCCCTTCCGCGACGCGCGGTCCACGCAGGGCCGGCGAGATCGAAAACCACCAATGGTTGTTGCCTCCCCTAAGCGCGAACTCGTAGATGAGCTTCGCCTGAATTCCGAAGACACCGGCTCCGCGCCGGTGCAGATCGCGCTGCTCAGCGCGCGAATCGAAGAGCTCACCGAACATCTCAAGCAGCACAGGAAAGACAAGCACTCACGCTACGGACTGCTCAAGATGGTCGGGCGCCGGCGTCGGCTCCTGAAGTACCTCCAGGATCGCGATCCCGAGCGCTACCGGCAGGTGATCGACAAGCTCCAGATTCGAGCGCGGCGCTAGCGGCGCGTGCATACCTGGCGATACGCGGCACGCCGCCTCCGACGCGGCGCGCACGCACGGATTGACAAGCGGTCCGCTCCGAAGCCGGACCGCTTCTCTTTGTTGTACACCGCTTCGGATTAGAACGCCGGGGGAGACTGTCGGAAGAGCCAAGAACCGAGGGCGCAACGCAGGTTGCGGGCTCGCTTCTTCGCTCTTCGTCCAGCCCGCCAGCGAGGAGTGACTTGTATGCATACCGTTGAGACGCAATTCGGGGGGCGTCGGCTCGCATTCGAGACCGGCCGTTTCGCCCAGCAGGCGGATGGCGCTGTCCTGGTGACCTACGGCGACGCCGTGATTCTCGGTACCGTCGTGATGTCCGACCGCCTGCGCGAGGGGATCGACTATTTCCCGCTCTCCGTGGACTACGAAGAGCGCAGCTATTCCATCGGCAAGATTCCGGGCAGCGTGTTCCGGCGCGAAGGCCGCCCGCCCCTGGCCGGCATTCTGGCTTCGCGGTTGACTGACCGTCCGTTGCGACCGCTCTTCCCCAAGGGCATGCGCAACGAGGTGCAGATAATCCTGACCGTGCTCTCGCACGACCGTACGGCGGAAACCGACGTCATCGGCACCATCGCGGCATCCGCGGCACTCATGATCTCCGGCATCCCGTTCGAGGGGCCGGTGGGCGCCGTACGTGTGGGGCTGCGCGACGGCGAGTTTGAACTCAATCCGACCATCGAAGACAACGCCAATGGCGAGTTGGACCTGGTCGTGTCGGGGACGAGCGAGGGCGTGGTGATGCTCGAGGCCGGCGCGCGCGAAGTCGACGACGACACGATGATCCAAGCCATTGCCTGGGGACAGGAGCAGTTGCAGGCGGCTATTGACCTGCAGCTTCAACTCCGAGACCTGGTGAAGCCCGAGCCACGCGAGATTAAGACCGAAACGCTTGAACCCGCGGTCCTCGAAGCCGTGGACGCGCGCTTCGGCGCCGCGCTGGCCGAGGCCACCCGCGTCACCGACCGAGGCGCCCGCAGCGAGCAACTGTCGGCGATCCAGGCCGAGGCTGTGGCCGCCTTCGACGGCGAGCACGAGGCCGGTGACATTGGCGAGGCCCTGCACGATCTGGAGAGCGCCTACACCCGCCGCGCGATCGTGGACGACGGCATCCGGCCCGATGGACGTTCGGACGACGCGCTGCGCACCTTGACCGCGGACGTGGGGATATTGCCGCGTACCCATGGCACCGGCCTGTTCGAGCGCGGTGAGACCCAGGTGCTTTCGATCGTGACCCTGGGCAACCAGCGCGACGAGCAGAAGATCGGCCTGAGCGATCTCGAGGAACTGGTCCAGCCCAAGCGCTACATGCACCACTACAACATGCCGCCGTTCGCATCGGGCGAGGCCGGGCGACTCGGCTCCCCGCGCCGCCGCGAAATCGGACATGGCGCGCTGGCCGAGCGGGCGTTGCTGCCGGTGGTGCCGAGCTACGAGGAGTTCCCCTACTCCATGCGCGTGGTGTCCGAGGTGCTGTCCTCCAACGGCTCCACCTCCATGGCCTCCACCTGCGGCAGCACGCTGGCGCTACTGGACGCCGGCGTCCCGATCAGCGCTTCGGTGGCCGGCATTTCAATGGGCCTGGTCACCTCGGACGATGGGGCATTTAAGGTGCTGACCGACATCCAGGGCGCGGAAGATCACTTCGGCGATATGGACTTGAAGGTGGCCGGTACCGAGAAGGGCATCACCGCGATCCAGCTCGACATCAAGGTCAAGTACCTCACCGCCGAGATCGTGGAACTGGCGGTTCGACGAGGGCGCGACGCTCGAATGCGAATCCTGGAAGTGATGGACGGCGCGCTGGCGGAGCCCCGCGACGACGTGGGCGAGTACGCGCCCAAGATCGTCCGAACCCAGATCAGCCCCGACCAGATTGGGGCGGTGATTGGCCCGGGCGGTCGCATGATCCGCCAGTTGGAAGCCGACACCGGCGCGTCGATCGACATCCAGGAAGACGGCACGATCATGGTCGGCTCGCCGTCACGCGAGGGCGCCGAGCAGGCCGTCCAGATGATCCGGGACATGACCGGTGAAATCGACGCCGGGCGCACGATGCTTGGCAAGGTGACCCGAATCTTCGGGTTCGGCGCCATGGTCGAGTTCATGCCCGGTCGCGAGGGCCTGGTCCCGCGCCACGAGTTGGCCGAGGAGCCGCCCGGGATGATCGAAGACGTGGTCAACGTCGGCGACGACATCATGGTGATGGTGATCGAGACCGACGACCAGGGCCGCGTGAACCTGTCGCGGCGAGCCGTGCTGATGGGGCTCTCGCCCGAGGAGACGAAGGCTACCGCCAGTCCAGCCCCGCGCGGCGGCGGGCGTGGCGGCGGTCGGGGCGGCCCGCGCCGCGATGGTGGCGGCGGACGCGGTCGTTTCGACCGAGATGGTCGCGGCGGCGGCCGTGGTGGCGGTCGCGGACCCAGGCGGCCTCGCTACCGCGACTAGAGGAGCACGCTGATGGGAACGCCGTTGCGAGTCGTTGTGTTCGGGGCCGCCGGACGCGTTGGCCAGACGATGGTGGAAGCCGTGCAGGCCACGGCCGACATGGAATTGGTGGCCGGCGTTGATCAGGTCGGGCCGGCCGACGACTTCCCCTGGTTCGACAATGCGGCCACGGCCATCAGTGAGACTCGTCCCGACGTAGCCATCGACTTCACCGTGGCCGATGCGGTGGCCGAGAACGCGCCGATGGCAATTGCCGCCGGGGTATCCCCGGTCATCGGAACCACGGGAATGTCGCCGGACCAGGTGGACGGGATCCGCGCGGCGGCCGAGCGCGAGGGCGTGGGCGCCTTCATCGCACCCAACTTCGCTATCGGCGCCGTCCTGATGATGGCCATGGCGCAACTGGCGGCGCCGCATCTTGACCACGTCGAGGTGATTGAGCTTCACCACAACCAGAAGATCGACGCCCCCTCGGGCACGGCCGCGCACACGGCCGACCTGATCTCACAGGCGCGCGATGGAAATTCGGCCATTGACGCGCCCACCGAGCGCTTCACGCTGCCCGGAGTGCGTGGCGGTGTGAACCATGGCGTGCGCGTGCACAGCGTGCGGCTGCCGGGGCTGGTGGCGCACCAGGAGGTCATCTTTGGCGCGCTGGGGCAGACACTCACTATTCGACATGACTCCACGAGCCGCGAATCGTTTGTTCCCGGCGTGTTGATGGCAGCCCGACGGGTGCGAGACTTGGCCGGCCTTGTTATAGGCCTTGAGCACCTGCTCTTTGAGGAAAGAGACGACGCATGAGCCGCAGTTTTGGTATCGGGGTTGTTGGCGCCACGGGCGCCGTGGGCCGCGAATTCCTGAGCGTGATGGAGGAGCGCAATTTCCCGGTGGGTGAGTTGCGCCTGTGGGCCTCCGAGCGCAGTCGCGGTAAGCAAATCGAATTCAACGGCGAGTCCCACACCGTCCAGGTCCTGGATGACGACAGCGACTTCTCGGGCCTGGACTTCGTCCTGATCTCCGCATCCGGTTCGATCAGCCGTGCCGTGGCGCCACGGGTTGCCGCCGCCGGCGTCATCGCCATCGACGACAGCTCGGCATTCCGTTACGACGACGACGTGCCGCTGGTCGTGCCCGAGGTGAATGCCGAGGACCTCAAGGAGCACAAGGGCATCGTGGCGATCCCCAACTGTTCCACTACGCCCATCGTCCAGGTGCTGGCGCCGCTGCACGAGCACAGTCCCGTGCGACGCTTGATCGCCGACACCTACCAGTCGGTGTCTGGGGCCGGCGGAATGGCGATGGAGGAGCTGGCCGAGCAAAGCGCCGCCATGTCCAACGGTTCCGAGTCGACGCCGGACGTGTTTCCGCACCAGATCGCGTCCAACCTGATTCCCTCCATCGACGATCCGCGCGACGACGGCTACTCCAAGGAGGAATGGAAAGTCTCGGCGGAGACTCGCAAGATCATGCACCTGCCCGACCTGGCCGTGTCCGCGACCTGCGTGCGCGTGCCCGTGTTCCGAGCGCATTCGGCCGCCGTCCATGCCGAATTCAGCGATCCGATCGAGGCCGACCTGGCCCGCTCGCTGCTGGAGGACGTCCCCGGCGTCGAAGTGGTGGACGACCTGGCGGCCGAGGTCTACCCCATGCCCATGACGGCCGAAGGCAACGACACCACCTGGGTGGGTCGCGTGCGGCAGGACATGTCGCATCCCAACGGCCTGGTCTTCTGGGTCGTCTCCGACAACCTGCGCAAGGGCGCGGCGACCAACTCCATTCAGATCGCCGAGTCGATGATCGAGCAGGGGCTCGTCTAGGGCGGAGTCCTCGCAAGGTCTCAGACGCTGGCCGACGAACGGCGCCGCCCCGGCTAGGATGGCGCCATGGGGTTGGTGTACTCGATGCAGTCGTGGTGGCGTGAGGTCAAGCGTCCCGCGGACCGTCGCGACGATTACCGGCAGGCTCAGCAGGCGCTGGTGCGGGCCGGCATGTCGCCGGAGGCATCCCAGGAAGAGTTGGATATCTACCTGGAGGAGATTCGCGCGGCCCGAACGCCTACGTTCGATCTCCTGAAGTCCGGCTTCCTGGCCGGCATGGGGGTTGTCCTGGCGGCGTTGGCGCTCTTCATTTTCATGATTGTCGCGACGGGCGTGGTCGAGTTGCTGATCGACCCCGAAGGCAAAGGCAGTCGCGCCGTGGCCGAAGAGCAGATTCCGCGGGAGCGCGACGGCCCGCCGGTTGGGACTCCGGGCGGCGTTCTCATTGCCGCCGGTCTGGCGATAGCCGCCGTGTTCGGCTTCATGGGCGCCGGCCTGGCGCTACTGGAGCGGGCGCGGTTCGAGCGGCAGCGCGCGCCCTATTCCTTTGCCCACCGTCGCCGCACCCGGCGAGTTAACGCGCAGGTCGAAATCCTGCTATGGGTTGCCATGCTGGCCCCGCTGCTGCTGGCGCTGACCCCGTATCTCCGCGAGTCCAGCGCCGTGCCGGTGCTGTTCCTATTGGCCCTGGGGCTGCTGCTGTTCCGCTCGCTGTGGCGATCCGCCTTCCCCGAACTCCTGAAGGCGCTCAGTCCCTACAACGCCGCGGGCCTCGCGTCACAGGTTCTCACCACCGAGGCCGTCATCATCGAGCGCCAGGAAGAGGACTTCTACGGCAAGGGCGTCTGGCGCCGCTGGCATCGCTACTTCAGCCGCCGCGTCAACTGGTAATTCGATCCACAAGAGGCCAGCAGGCCGACAGTGGAGTTGACTTGCGGTACCGGCGGTCGGCCGCCAAAGGCGCAGAGGCGAGCTTGTGTAGTATGACTGCATAGTTCGCGCACGGGAAAAACGACCGCTCGCCATGAGCGCTGAGTTGGTCGGCATCCTGAGCGTTGGCGCGACGCTGGTTGTGGGCGGTCTAGCTACCGCTGGCGCGGTTGTCGGCCTGATATTTCGGCTTGATAGCCGTTCAAATGATCGCATGGACGCCATGGAAGAGCGTCTGAGCGCCCGCATGGACCGTACGGATGCCCGTATGGATCGCATGGAAGCCCAGATGGGCCGTCTGGAAGCGCGCATGAAACGCATGGAAGCGCGTATGGACCGCATGGACGCCCGCATGGACCGCATGGACGCCCGCATGGACCGTATGGACGCGCGTATGGACACCCTTGAGTCGCGGCAGTACGAACTGGTGCAGATCGTCACACGCATCGACGCCACCCAGCAGGCCATGTTGGAGACGCTGACCCTTGTTGAGAAGCGCACGCGGCCTACCGGCGATCGGCCAGCGCAGCCAACTCTCTTCGAGACCAGCTCCGCACGGACCGATGACCCACGCGAGTCTGCGCCGGCGAGCGCCCCGACTTCCGCCTAGCCCGCCTGTCCGCGGACTCCTGCTGCCGGCCACCTCCGCGTGGCCATCCTGTCCCGGCCGCTAGGTACAATCAGCCCTTACAGCACGGCGTATCGCGGCCATTCGTACGGTCGCGGGCGGAGGCTGTCGCATGTTGACCTTTGGCCGGCTCATTACCGCGGTGATCACCCCGTTTGCCGATGACGGATCGGTGGACTACGACACGTTCGGACGTCTCGTCTCCGGACTGGTCGATGCCGGCAACGACGCGGTCGTCGTCACCGGCACCACCGGCGAGTCGCCGGTGCTCAGCGATGACGAACGCTTCCAGCTTTATCGGGAAGCGCTGTCGGCCGTAGGCGACCGCGCCCTGGTGATCGCCGGGACGGGCGGCTACAACACCGCCGAGAGCGTGCACCTGTCGCGCGAAGCCGCCGACATTGGCGTCCACGGCCTTCTGCAGGTCACGCCCTACTACAACAAGCCTCCCCAGGACGGGCTGGTTCTCCATTTCGAGACCATTGCGGAGGCCACGCCACTGCCCAACATGCTCTACAACGTGCCGGCCCGCACCAGCCTCAACATGACGGCGGACACCGTGGCGCGCCTGAGCGCCGTGGACAATATCGTGGCCGTCAAGGAGGCCAGCGGGGACTTTGACCAGATCGCCGAGATCGCGCGCACGGCCGAAGACGGCTTCGACATCTACAGCGGCAACGACAGCGACACCTACCTGCTCATGGCCCTGGGCGGCGTGGGCGTAGTGAGCGTTCAGTCGCACGTGGTGAGCGGCGAAACCCGCGACATGATCGATGCCTTTGTGGAAGGCGATCTTGAGACCGCGCGTCGCAAGCACCTGCACCTCTTGCCGATTGCACGGGCGCTCTTCCCGGCTGGGTGGCCCAACCCGATCGCCGTCAAGGCCGCCGTCAATCTGAGCGGTTTCTCGGTGGGCGTCCCACGCTCACCGCTCATCGAGTTGCCGGCCGGCATGCAGGAGGACCTGAAGTCCGTGCTCGACCTGTACGAACTGGACGCCTTCCTCCAGCCCGCCGCGGTGCATGCGTAGCGCGTGATCGGCCTTCCGACCTTTCCCGATCTCGCGAGTCTCGCTTCGGTTGTTCGGACCTGTGAGCGCTGCGGCCTGCACAAGGGACGCACCAACGCGGTTCCCGGCGAGGGGTCAGCCACCGCGCGCATCGTATTCATCGGCGAGGGTCCCGGCTTTCACGAGGACCGGTTGGGCCGACCGTTCGTGGGTCAGGCCGGGCAGATGCTGGACGAACTGATCCAGGGCATCGGCATGCAGCGAGCCGACGTGTTCATCGCCAACGTCTTGAAGTGCCGGCCGCCCAACAACCGCGACCCACTGCCCGACGAGGCGGAGGCCTGCCGACCGTACCTGGACCAACAGCTGGAGTTGATCAATCCCGACCTGGTCGTCCTGCTGGGACGGCACGCGCTGAACGCCTTTTTCCCAGACGCTCGGATTTCGCGGGCGCGCGGCGTAGCGCGAAGGCTGCACGGTCGGGTCTACCTGCCCGTCTACCATCCGGCGGCGGCGCTGCGACAGCTGCGACTGCGCGACATTCTGTCGCAGGACTTTCAGATGATTCCCAAGCTGCTGGCCGACGCGACAGACGTTGAGCCCGACCCACCGCCGCCGCCCGATACGCAGCAACTCTCGTTCTTCGCCTAACGCCCCACAACACCGGAAACCTGCATATGACTGGCAAAGCTACAGCCCAACGCGTTCGTGTCGTCTCCATCGGCGGCATCGGCGAAATCGGCAAGAACTGCACGGTGATCGAGTACGGCGACGACGCGATCGTTCTCGATTGCGGCATCACGTTCCCCGACGCCGGCATGTTGGGTGTTGATCTTGTGCTGCCGAACTTCAGCTACCTGCGCGAGATTCGCCACAAGCTGCGCGCCTTCGTGATCACACATGGACATGAGGACCACATTGGCGCGTTGCCCTATGCGCTGCGCGAGTTCAATCTGCCGATCTACGGCTCCAAACTCACGCTGGGCCTGGTTGGCGTGAAGCTGGAAGAGCCGGGCCTGCGCGACCAGGCCGATCTGCGAGTCGTCGGGGCGCGCGAGACCGTGACCATCGGACCGTTCCGCTGCCAGTTCTTCCACGTCTGCCACAGCATTCCGGACGCCATGGGCATCGCCATCCACACGCCCATCGGGACCATCGTTCACACCGGCGACTTCAAGATTGACCACACGCCGGTGGATGGCATTCCGCCGGACTTTCAGACCCTGGGCCGCCTGGGGGACGAAGGGGTCTTGCTGCTGATGTCGGACAGTACCTACGCCGACCAGCCCGGACACACGCCGTCCGAGGCAGTTATTGCCGAGTCCTTTGATCGGGTCTTCAACGATGCGCCAGGGCGCATCATCGTCGCTACGTTTTCCTCATTGATCTCCCGCGTCCAGCAGGTGGTAGACGCCGCCTACGCCTACGGGCGTCGTGTGTGCTTCGTCGGACGCAGCATGGAGCGCAACGTCGGCGTGGCCCGCGAGTTGGGTTATCTGCACGTGCCTGATGACGCCATGGAGGTCGATCCGCGGGATCTGCGGGACTACCCGGCGGACGAACTCGCCGTCATCTGCACCGGATCCCAGGGCGAGCCTCGCTCCGCGCTGGTACGGATTGCCAACCGCGATCATCGATTCATCGACCTGCTGCCCGACGACACGGTGGTGGTGTCGGCTTCGGCCATTCCCGGCAACGAAGAGGCCGTGAACCAGACCATCGACCGGCTGGCCCGGCAGGGCGCGCGTGTGCTGTACGAGCGCCTCTTGCCGGTGCATGTGTCGGGCCACGCCGGCCAGGAAGACCTCAAGTACATGCTGACGACCCTGCAGCCCAAGTTCTTCATGCCGGTGCACGGCGAGTTCCGGCACCTAGAGGAACACCGGCGCCTGGCGGAGCGTGTCGGCGTGGATGCCGAGCACGTGCTGGTGGCCGAGTCCGGGAACATCGTCGAGCTATCGGCGGACGACATCAGCGTGGTCGGCCAGACCGAGGTCAGCAACGTGTACCTGGACGGCCTTACCGTTAGCGAGGAGAGCGACGCCACCCTTCGCGACCGTCAGCACCTGGCTGAGGGCGGCCTCGTGATTACCGTTGTTAACGTGGATCGTGACACTGGTCAATGCTTGACAGACCCAGATATCATCACAAGGGGATTTGTGTACGCGTCAGACGCTCAGGACGAGTTGCTGAAGCGTGCGCGCGACACCGTGCGGTCGGTGGTGGACACCGGCGACCATGCGGACGCATCCCCCGAGCATCTACAGAGGAAGATCCGGAACGCACTCGGGAGGCGTTTGTTCCGGGAGACCCGGCGGCGACCGGTGATTTTGCCGATCGTCACTGAGGTCTAGCTAGGGGGCGGGCGACAGCTCGCACCGAGGAGGGCCTCCCGTGGCCACGAGCCGAAAGGCCGCCGCGCTGCCTGCACGCGCGACGCGGCCCGAACACTGGGACATTGCGGGCTTTGGCGGCTTTATCGTGGCCGCATTCGGCGTGCTGTCGTTCGTTGGCTTGATCGTCGACGACGCCCTGGTCGTGACCGGCGCTGCGGAAACCATGGCGGCCGGGTTGGGCCGTGCCGCGCCTTTGGGCGCCCTGGCGGGCGCGCTGATTGGCGGAGCCGTGTTGGTGGCCGGCGCGCGTCGGCGATCCATCATTGATGTCACCCACTTCGTGGCGGCGGCCGTGTTCGTCGCGGCCCTGTCGGCAATGACCGACGTTGCCGCCGCCGTCGCTAACCAGGGTCAGCCTGAAGGCGGCGGAGTGATTGGCGGGCTCATTGGGTCGGCCGTGCGGACCGCACTTGGGGATGTACCGGCGTTTCTGGTTCTGGCCGTCGCCGCTGTATTGGCACTCGCCTATGGCATGGCCGCCTCCCCGTGGGGTACCGACACCGTGATGCGGCCCGGACGCCTCGTTATCGGGGCCAGCCTCTATCTGGCGACAGGTTTTGTGCGGGTGATTGCCGCCGCCAACGACCGTGCGCGGCCATGGTTTTCGCCGGCCGAGCCGGCGCAGGCCGACGAGAAGCCTGACCGGACGCGGCCGGACGCTGAGGACGCATCGCCCGACGACGAGGCCGACGAAGTGCCCGCCTGGGGCCAGCAGCCGTTGATTCGCGTTGCCGACCGAATGCCGGCCGCCGCCGCGCCCCCGCAGGTGGACGGCCGCTGGCAGCTGCCGGGCATGGAGCTCTTGCTTCCCGCCGAGGATTCCGGCGAAGTTCCCGAAGACGAGATCGTCGGCAAGGCCGCCTCGATCGAGGAGACGCTGGAGTCATTCAAGGTGCAGGTCAGGGTGGCCGAAGCCGTGCCCGGACCGGTCGTGACCCAATACCTCCTGGAGCCCGGCCCGGGTGTCAAGGTTGCGCGCATCACCGCGCTGGCCAACGACCTGGCGCTCAAGCTGGCCGCCCGCAGCGTGCGCATCGAGGCGCCCGTTCCCGGCCAGCCGTTTGTTGGGCTCGAAACCCCGAACGACAACCCGGCGGTCGTGACCCTGCGCGAGGTTATGGAAAGCCAGGCCTGGGCCACGACCGACGCTGACATCAAGGTCGCACTTGGCCAGGATGTCGCCGGAAACGTGCGGGTGGCTGACCTGGCCAAGATGCCGCACGTGCTGATTGCCGGCGCCACCGGGTCGGGCAAGTCGGTCTGCCTCACCTCGCTCATCACCGGCATCATGTTCACCAAGACGCCCGACGAGATGCAGCTCGTACTCATCGACCCCAAGATGGTTGAGCTGGTGGCCTTCGACGGCGTTCCCCACCTGCGCATGCCCGTCATCACCGACGTGAACGAGGTGGTTGACGTGCTGACCTGGGTCAGCAACGAGATGGCCCGCCGCTACCGCACGTTCAGCAAGGTGGGCGTGCGCAACCTGGCGGCCTACAACGCGGCCCCGCCGGAGGACGCGGACGGCCCGCTGCCCAATATCGTGGTCGTGATCGACGAGTTGGCCGACCTCATGATGACGGCCCCCGGCGACGTGGAGCGGCTCCTGGCGCGCCTGGCCCAGATGGCCCGCGCCACCGGGATCCACCTGGTCATCGCCACCCAGCGCCCCTCGGTGGACGTGATTACCGGCCTGATCAAGGCCAATTTCCCGACCCGCATTTCGTTCATGGTCAGCAGCCAGGCCGACTCACGCACCGTGTTGGACAGCGTCGGCGCCGAGCGCCTGATCGGACGCGGCGACATGCTGTATGCGCCGCCCGAGGGCGGCAAAGCGCAGCGCATACAGGGCGCACGCGTCACCGACGAGGAAGTCCGCACGATCGTCGAGCACTGGCGCGAGCAGGGCGAACCATCCCAGGTTTCCAGGCAGGAGCTTCAGCGGACGGAGGAAGACGAAGAGGACGAGGTCTTCGTGGAGGCCACCGAACTGGTGATGCGCCACGACAGCATCACGCCTGACATGGTGGCCCGGGAACTGGGGATCGGGCGTTCGCTGGCCCTGAAGCTGGGACATCGCCTGGAAGAGGAGGGCTTCGTTGGTCCGCCGTTGCCGCAATCCCTCCGCCGCCCCGTCCTCCAGCGGCAGCCCGCCGACTAAGCGGCTAGACCACGCTCGCCGCGGCCCGCGCCCGTGCCGTGGACGCACCCTCAACCAGCACGCCCGGCAGCATTGCTTCCAGGCGGTCGCTGGCGCGGCCCTCGACGGCGGCGGCCAGGTAGGCCACGCCCTGGCGGCCCATCTCCTCTTTTTCGAACGTCACCGCCGTCATTGGCGGGATGGTGTGCTCGGTAGCCGCCGGCGCATTGAGTTGGGTGAACGTGGTTCCGAGGAATGAGACGTCGTCCGGAACCGAAACGCTCGCCTCCGTCAGCGTTCGAAGCGCGGCCAGCGCCATGGGCAGGTTCTGGACGTAGATCGCGTCCGGCAGGTCGCCGCGCGCCAGGATGGCCTCGGCCGCGTCCTGTCCGGTCGTCGCAACCTTTGCACCGAAGTAGATGTCGGCGTCGTCCAGCGGATGCCCGGCGGCCGTCGCCGTGTCCCGAACGCCGGCAAAGCGGGAGCCGTGATAGCTGTCCAGGTTGGCGGGGTCGCCAGGCAATATCACCGCCAGACGCTCGTGCCCCAGGTCCAGCAGATGCCGCGCCGCGGTGCGCCCGATGTCGAAGTTGTCCGGGGCGACATAGGCGCAGCCGGGCACGATGCGCTCGCACACGACCGACGGTCGCGAGTGCCCGCGCAGGAACGCAAGGTCGGTCTCGTCCGTGGCGAACGCCAGCAAGCCGTCGACCTCCGGCGCGCGCTCGGCCGCGTCCGCCAGCGAGCCGGCGGGGAACTGGTGGATGCTCAGCCCGTGCCCGCCCCGCGCCGCCTCCAACTGCGCGTGATAGAGCGCCACGCTGTAGGCGCCGGGATCGAAGCCTTCACTGTAAAACACGCCGATATGTGCCATGCGTGGGTACCCGTGGAACCTGGTCCCGGGCAGTCTACGCGGCTCGGCGTAGCGTCGGACGAGTGGACCAGACGGCGCCAAACACCACGGCCACCACCACCGCGCCGATCAGCGTGGCGGTCTGGATGCCTGCCGATTCGGCGATGGCGCCGATGACCAACGCGCCAATCGGTGAGAGTCCGATGAAGGTGATGGTGTTGAGACTCATCACCCGGCCGTAGTAGGCCTCGGTGGCCTCCAGTTGCAGCATGGTGCGCACACTGGCTGAGAAGACGGTGTTCAGCAGCCCCACGAGCACGAGCAACACCAGCGACAGACCGAAGCTCGTCGAGGCCGCAAAGCCGGCCAGGGCGGCCAGGTAGCCCGCGACGGAAATGCCGGCGAGACGTCCGTTGGCCGGCAGCCAGTTGGCGCCGGCCACCAAGAACGCCCCCAGCACGGCGCCGAGGCCCGGGGCGGCGACGAGCCAGCCGAGGCCGGTCACGTCGGCAGTCAGCACTTCCCGGGCGAAGACTGGCGCCAGTTGCTGGAAGGAACGGCCGAACAAGCTGGCGATGGCGGATACCAGCAGCACCAGCACGATCAGTTCGCGGCTGAAGGCGAAGCGCAGACCGTCCCGGACCGTATTCAGGACCGCCTCGGGTGGGCGCGGCCGGAACCGTGGCAGCCTCATCAGCGCCAGGGCCGCGAAGACCGGCAGCGTCGTGGCGGCATTAATGAAGAGAACGCCTGCGGCGCCGATCACCGGAACCAGCAAGCCGGCGATCGACGGTCCAATAAGCGCGCCTCCCGTAAAGACCACGGCGTTGAGGGCAATGGCCTTGCGCAGGTCCTCACGCGGAACCAGCGCGGGAACGATGGCTTGTCGGGTCGGTTGGTCGAAGGCCCCGGCGATGGAGGCCAGCATGGCGATGACGGCGAAGTGCCAGATCTGCGCCACATCGGCGGCAACGATGATTGCGAGCATCAATCCCAGCAGCGCCTGGCTGACCTGGGTGATCCAGAGCAGCGCGCGGCGGTCCATCCGGTCGGCCACCACGCCGCCAAAGAAGGGCAGCACCACCATGGGAATCCCGCGTGCCGCGGCCACCATGCCGACCCAGAAGGCCGATTGGGTCATCTCGTCGGTGAGCCACCCGACCACCATGATCTGCATCCAGGTCCCGGAGTGCGAGATCACCAGGCTGAACCAGAACAGCGCGAAGTTGCGGTGTCCAAGAACACCTAAGCGTGGCCACTGGAGCCACGAAGGCGTAGGTCGCGCGGCCCGTATGTCCCGCCGTGGGCTCATCGTGTAGCGCCGCGTCCGGGTCGAACCTGGGCGCCATATCGGGCAGCGGCTCCGGGCGGAATAGTTGCGACCCGGCGCTGGCCACTCATTGGGCTCGCGAGCGGCGTGACTTAGACCCCCTCCGGAGGTACCGGCTCGAAATCGGGTATCGGCAGCGGCTCGTGAAGGAACACTGCGGGCGCGCTGAACGTGTTCTGCACGACCCGCCCATCCGGATAGATCTCCAGTCGCTGGCTTTGGTCGCCGAGCGCGAAGGTGATCGCCTGTTCGAGTTCCCGGCCGTAGACGGATTCGAACGCCGCGGCCAGGACGGCCTCGTTCGGTCCGTAGACGTTGATCCAGTAGTCGTTCCCGGCCTGCACCACCAGCGGGTAAGGCTGATCGTTGAACGTGAACGCCAGCGTGGTAATCGTGCCGGTCGCGGCCGTTGCCAGCCACGCGTCGCCGCCGAGTTTGACCGTGTCCTGCAGCGGCTGTCCCGCGCTGTCGAGAAGCTCCAGATCGCCCTCCGGCCGCAGCCATTCCTCCGCGGCAACCTGCGCAAATCGCTGCAACACCGCGCTGTCCCCGTCCGTGGAGTTCCAGTACACAATCTGCACCTCGTCGGGAAGCGCGGCCAACACCGCGTCAACGGTGCGGTCGATGGCCATGCTGACGACGAGGTCATAGCCGGCCAGCGCGTCGGCCGTGGCCTGTGCAGGGGTCATGAAGTCGGCCTGCGGTACGTAACGCCGCAACGTGTGGCGAATATGCAGCCGCTGGCTCTCGAACAGCCCGTCGGTGTGCGCCGGATAGGCGTCCACCGGATCGCCGATGATCACCGCCCGCGGTAGGTCGTCGGCCCGGTTTTCGGCGAGCTGGGTCAGTTGCGCTTGCGCCAACTCGTAGCGGCGCCACCCGTAGGTATCGTCCGGGAAAAGGTGCGAGCCTTCCCAGAACTCGTTCCAGCTATAGATGAACACCAGGCTTGGCCGGGTGTGCGCGGCCAGCCAGGCGGTTTCCTGCAGATACCGGTTGTCGTCGCGGACCACGCGTTCCAGTTGGTCGCGCGCGGCGACACCGCGGTTGTCGAAGATGTAGTTCCACGTCACCACGTGGTGTCCGAACTGCCACTGCGGCGTATCCACCACGAAGTTGAAGGGCGCGTAATCGTCCGGCCAACGCTCGAACGCCAGTTCCTGGACGCGGGACGAGGCCGACCAGTCGAAAATCACGTCCACGTCCAGGGCGGCTTCCACGCGCCGCACGAGTTCCGTAAAGAACCAGGTCCAGGCCTCCGTGTCGTCCAAAACGTCCGGAAAGCCGTAGGCGTAGACGATCACGGGGAGCTGGCCATCGGCGTCGTAGAGCCAGAGATCTCGCGGAATCCCCTGGTAGAAGGAGATGACCTCATCCGCGATCTTGGTGAGGCTCTCCTCATCGGCCGCGATATAGGCGCGGTCGCTCAGGACAGCCTGGCCGCCCGCGTGCAGCACCTCCCAGTCGTAGAACAGCCCGATCCGCAGGTCGTGGCGGCGCAACGAGTCCAACACCACGTCGGTGGGCGTAAGGCTGTCGCCGGTGAGGTACCACTCCCACATCACGCCGTCGACGCCCAGGTCGCGGATCAGCCGGAAGTTGGCGTCGTAGTAGGCGGGAGACCCGACCTGCTCGCGCGTGATGCCAATCCGTTCCCAGGACAGCTCGTGGGTGAAGAAGTTGGTCGGCAGGTAGTCGTGGTCCCACCAGTCAAAGAACTGAATGACGCTGACGGGGCGCGGCGGCAGGCGAAGGTCCGGACCGTGTGGGACGGTCGCGCGCCGCGGAATGAGCAACGTGCGTTTCAGGAACTCGGAAACATCCACGCGACGTGGGGCATCGTCCACGTCGGGCGCGTAGACCCAGGCAGCGCGCTGAGCCCGTAACGCGTAAGCGCCATCAGTCTCGACCAGGGCCAGGGGGAGGCCGTGTACGAGGATGGCCGCGGCGTCGTTGCCCAGGACCGCGCCCGCCCTATAGAACGCCTGGCGCAACGCGTGACGCCAGGGCTCTGACCCCTCTAGCAATGCCATGTGCCGCTGCTGGACGTCCGGCCAGGCCAGACCGGTGTTGCCCGACCAGTCGGCGGACGCCGGAATCCCGAAGTCGCTGTGCAGCTGAACGTCGTAGCCGTTCGCAGAGAGCAGGTCCATGACGTTAACCACGGTCACGCCGCGCTCAGGTTCCCAACGCAACATGCCGCGCTCGAATAGCTGGGCAATATGTCCCTGATTGGTGAAACGGCGCGAGACCGGGGCGCCAAACGTCAGTTCGCCCCCCAGGTCCCGCCACGACGACCAGAGGCGGACGCCTTCGAAATCGGTCACCGCAAACCCCAGATCCGGCGCCGCGGCCGCGAAGAAGGCGGCGTGGGCTTGCGCGGTCGTCGGCTCGGACGACTGAACGCCGGCTGCCGTGGTTGCCGCCAGCGCAAGGACAATCCCGAGCAGGGCCGGGCGCAGAATTCCCGCCAGTCGCGGCCAGCGGACGAGGGCCGTCATTACCGAGGCAACGGCACGACCTTGTGGGCCACTACGGCTGTTCGTGACCTACTCAAGCGGAAAGCTCACCCGCCGTCCGTCGCGCGCCGACCGCGTCGCGGCCTCCATGAACTCCATGTACTTGTAGGCCCGCGCAAAGCTGGGCGCCAGCCCGGTGTCCTGGCTTCCGCTGCGGATGGCGTCGATGAAGTCCACCTCAACGTTCGGGTCGTAGTGCTCGTCCGCGGGTATCTCGATCGGCGCCAGTTCGTCCTCGCCCGCCTTCGCGCCCGCGATCGTGTCGTGGTCGAAGTCGTAGACCAGGGTGCCCTCGTCGCCGTAGAGCCAGAGCTCGGTTGCCGGTTCGTGATGCGCCAGGCCCGACCATTGGTACACGTAGTCCGCGCCCGAAACCAGCTCACCCATGGCGGTGAACGAATCGGGCACCCGCACGGCCTCGAACGCGTCGGTCTCCGCGTTGCGGCGCTCCTTGATGTGCACGTGCGTCATCGCTTGCACGTCACGCTCTGGTCCGACCCAGCGCTGCAGGGCTTCGACCATGATTCCGACGTTCATCACGTTGTTGCCGCTCACATCAAAATCATGCCGCCAGTGCAGGATGTCGTTGGTCACGGCGGTGTCGCCGAACGACGACATGCGGACCTGGCGCAGCGCGCCGGCGAAGCGATCCACCTTCAGCAGACGAAGCATCGTGCGGTCGCCGGCTACCCCGGTGCCCGGAGGACAGACCGCCGCGACCAGTCCGGGGTTTCGGTCGGCGGCATCCAGCATGTCGCGCGCCTCGGCCAGGTTGCGCGCCATCCGCGCCTGGCAGAACACGTGCTTGCCCGCGTCCAGGGCGGCCACCGAGACCCGCGCGTGCATATAGGGCGTTGCCCCGATCCAGACGATGTCCACGTCGGGGTGCTCCACTACCGCGCGCCAGTCGTCCAGCACGTTCGGCACGCTGTGGTCGGCCGCAAACGCCTCGGCGGTTTCGCGACGACGGTTCGTCACCGCTGCGAAGGTGATGTTTTCGACTTCCGCCAGCTTCGGCATGTGCCGCGTACGCACGATGTCGCCCGCGCCGACGATGCCAATGCCAAGGCTGCCATTGGACATGTGAGTTCCTGATTCAGGGGATCGCTGCCGCGGCATCATGGCACGCCCCGCGCCGGTTCGCGTACCGCGCGTCCACCGTCCAGAATGTGCGCGACCGTGAGTTCGCAGAGATGAGCGCATGCGAATCAGCCGGCCCGCCCTACCGTTGAGCAGGCGGGAAATTGCCTGAAGCTCCCTCCGTCCCGCTCGGCGTCGCCATCGTGGGCAGTGGCGGCATGGCCGTGGCGCGCGCCGAGCGCATTGCCGCCCGCTCCGACATGGAGCTCGTGGCCATCGCGGCGCGCAATCCCGAAACCCGGGCGGCGCTGGCTGGGCGATTCGGCGTCGAACACTCGGACGACTGGCCGGCCACCGTCGCGCGGCCGGATGTGGACGCGATCATCGTGACCACCCACCCGGACACCCATGCCTCCATGGGCGCCGCGGCGCTGTCCGCCGGCAAGCACCTGTTCAGTGAGTCGCCACTGGCCCTGACACCGCTGGACGCCACGCGGCTCATCGAAGTTGCCTGCCGGCAGGGGTTAGTGATTCGCGTTGGGCATACCAGTCCCTTGCGGCCGGGTCCGCGCCTGGTCCGCGAGCAGGTCGCCGCGCTGGGCGGCGCGCTCCACGACGACCTGGTGGTTCACTTTCCCTACGACCTGCGCGTCGGCCGCGACGCCGGCTTCGACCAGCGCATCAGCGGGCATCCCCTCGTTTACGCCATCCTCCTGGGCTACCCCGCCATCTACGGGCGTGGGCCAATCACTCACATCGCCGCGGCCGCCGCCATGGAGCCGGCGGGCCACGTCTTCGACCGGGCCGTGGCGGTCGTCAACCTGCGCTTCCAGGACGGCGGCCTGGCCACCATCACCTACCGTCGCGGCTTTGACGGTGATTCCGAGTCGGGCCGCACGGTCACCTGCCGGCGGGGAACCGTCGGCTTCAGCGAAGCCGCCGATCACATTGGCGTCACCGACGCGGACGGGACCCGAATGCTGCTGACTCCCGACGCAGACCCCTGGAACGACGAGCTGAGCGAATTCGTCGCCGCAATTCGTGAGGGGCGTCCCATGTCCGTCTCCGCACAGGAAGCCGCAAGGGTCGTCGACATCATCGACGCCGCCCGCCGGGCGTCCGACGCGGGCTCAGTCTTCGCCGAAATCTGATCCGCCAGTTGGCGCGCGCGCGCCAATCGTCAATGATTCGGACTGGCGGACCTGGATCTCAGGTTTTCGCCGATAGGATCCGCGCAGGCCCGACCCATGACCAGCGATAGTCCGGCAGCCCCGCCCTCGCCGCTTGAGGTTCCCGCCGGCCGGCGCTCGCGCCTGGCCCGCCACCGTGACCGCCTGGCGCCGGCCTTCGCCCATCGCGATTTCGTCCGGCTGTGGCGGGCCAACCTGGGCACCATGATGGCCTTCTGGATGCAGAACGTCGCCCAGGGCTGGCTGGTCGCCGTCATCACGGAGTCCCCGCTGATCCTCGGCACCCTGGCCATGATTCGCGCGATTCCCATGCTGTTTCTCTCGCCATTCGGCGGTGTCCTGGCCGATCGGGTCAGCCGCACCAAGTTGCTCATCACCTCCCAGCTGATCTTTACGGCGGCCGGCCTCGCCATCGGCGTGCTGGTGGCGACCGGGCGCATCGAGATCTGGCACCTGGCGGTCTCCAGCGTCATGGCGGGCACCTCGTTCGCCATCAGCGTGCCGTCACGCAATGCGTTGGTTTCCGACCTGGTGCCGCGCCGCCACGTCAGCAACGCCATCGCGCTCACCAGCACCACCATGAACGCGTCCCGCATCGTCGGCCCGGCGTTGGCGGGTTGGCTGATCGGCGTCATCGGCATCGCCGGCACCTACTTCGTCCAGACCGGCGGCTACCTCTGGGGCATGGCCAATATCCTGTCGGTCCGCGGCGGCGATCAGCACCCCAGAACTCGAGGGTCGCCATTCGTGGCGCTGCGCGATGGGTTCAAATTCGCCTTCAGCACCCGACCGCTGGCCGCGCTGCTCCTGCTGGGACTCTCGCCCTCCCTCTTCAGCATGCCCATGGTCATGATCCTGCCGATCTTCGTGAAACAGGACCTGAACGCAGGATCGGAAGAGTTGGGCCTGGTGCTGGCGGCGCAGGGCATTGGGGCGGTGATCGGGTCGGTCGGCGTGGTTGCCTACGCCGGAATCCGCCGCAAGGGCCCGATGGTCATGCTCAGCGCGGCCGCCTTTGGCCTGGCGATCGTGGTGCTCGGCCTGACCCGCTCGCCCCTGTCGGCTGGGATCGTCATGGCCTTCGCCGGCTTCTTCTCGGCCGTCTACATGGCCAACAACCAGACCATGATTCAGCTGCTCGCACCCAACCGGCTGCGCGGACGCGTGATGTCCATCTGGATGCTGGGCTGGGGCCTCACGCCGCTGGGCCTGATGCCCATCTCCATCGTGGCCGAGAACCGCGGCATGCCCACCGCCATGGTTCTCGGCGGCGGCCTGAGCGTGGCCGTCGTGCTCTTCATCATGGTCTGGGGCCGTGAACTCTGGACCCTCGACGCCGAAGCGGCGGTCGACCCATCCGACCATTGAACCCGAGTCGCCGTACTACCATCGCCCAGCCCTCGCGAACGGAGACAGCGTATGCGTAGCGGCGTTGTAGGACTCCTGCCGTCCACTCCCCCGGCAATCACGGCGGCCGACGCCCAACGCGCCCGCGAACTCGGCTTCACCGGGTCCAGCGTGCAACTTGGCGATCCGGACACCTACTCGATCGACGAGTTCCGGCGCGTCGGCGACCTGCTCAGTGCTGAGGGCCTTACCGTCGCCCAGGCCAACGGCAGATACCCCTCGCTGATCTCCTTCGATCCAGCCATCCGCCAGGCCGGCATCGACGGCATGAAACGCCACATGCAGGCCGCCCACGCGCTGCGGGCCGAGACGCTCTACATCCGCCCGGGCGGCCTCAACCCGGTGGGTCCCTGGTATCCGCACCCGGATCATCACCAGGACCAGGCCTTCGATCGCGCGGTCGAGAGCATCGCCGCCATCGCCGAGGCCGCCGAGACCGAAGGCATTTCACTCGCCGTCGAGGGCCACGTCCTCTCCGTGCTGGACCGCCCCGAGCGCATCGCCGACCTACTTCGCCGCATTCCCACCCAGGCCCTCGGCTTCAACCTCGACCCCGTCAACTTCATCGGCAGCATCTGGGACGCTTGGGACCCCACACCCGTCTACGCGCGTCTCCTGGCGGCGTCGCGCGGGCGAATCCGGGCGGCGCACTGGAAGGACTACACGCTCGAAGACCGCCTGGTATTGCACATCGAAGAAGTCCCGCTCGGCCAGGGCGTCATCGACCACGCGGCCTGGCTCACCGCCCTGAACGAAATCGCCCCCCGTGCCTGGGTCCTCATCGAACACCTCCCACCCGAACTCATCCCCGAAGCCAAGCGCGTCCTCGACGCCGCCATGGCTGAGGCCGGCCTCAGTTGGGACCCATCCGGATAGCCAACGCGGACAATCGCCAAGGCCTGGGCCGAGTATTCCGGATGGTTCAGGACGGGTAGTCGCCGTCCGGCGACGACCGCAGGCTGCCTCCTGGCCTTTACTCCTCGAATCCGCGAATTCTGACCCGCCTGTTGGTGTCGGCGGTCGTGTCTTCGATTGTCGCGACTTTCAGTGCGAGGACATCCGTGACCGTAGTAAGCGTTTCGATGTCCGCCTTGACCGACACCAAGTCTGTCTTCAGCGTCGCAATGTCTGCCTTGACTGAGACCGTGTCAGTCTTCAGCGTGGCGACATCCGACTTCAGCGTGGCGACATCCGTCTTCACCGAGATCATGTCGGTCTTGAGCGTCGCAACATCCGCTTCAACGGAAGCAAACCGCCGGTCCATGCGCTCAAGAATCCGCAGAACGCTTCGAAGCGTGTCGTCGTCCGCCTCGGCCCGCCGCTCAAGCCGAGCGACGCGGACATCAATGGTTGGTGTAGCCAGGCGAGTCCCCCTCATGCGATCTCGTTCGGATCCCCGCCCTGTGCCAATTGTATCGGCCGGAAGGAATCCCGTAGATTCCAGCAGGCGCCGCCCTGACCGGCAGGCGGTCCGCCACGAACGGTGAGTATGTTCCGCGTGAAACATCGCACCCGCCGCGAGGACACCGTCCGATGACCACCGACTCACTACAGGGCCGCGTCATCATCGTCACCGGCGGCGCATCCGGCATCGGCCGCGCCACCGTCGAGGTCTGCGCCGAGCGCGGCGCCCGCGTGGTCCTCGCCGACCTCCCACACAGCCAGGGCGCGGCCATCGCCGAAAAACTGACCGCCGAGGGCCACTCCGTCCGCTTCGTCGCCTCCGACGTTTCCGATGAGGCCGAGGTCGAAAACCTGCTCGTCGCCACATCCGAGCTTGGCCGCCTCAACGTCCTGATCGCCTGCGCCGGCATCCTCCAGGGCGCCACGGTGCCGATCCAGGACTTCGAGACCGCCACCTTCGACCGCGTCCTCGGCGTCAACGCCCGCGGCATGTTCCTCTGCGCCAAGCACGCCGTACGCGCCATGGGCGAAGCCGGCGGCGTGATCCTGCTGCTGGCCTCAGGAGCCGGCGTCACCAGCGGCAGTTCGTCCTACGCCTACGGCACCAGCAAGGGCGCCGTGCACGGCCTGGGCCTGGTCATGCAAGGACGAATGGGCTATGACCCCATCCGGGTCAACACCGTGGCCCCGGGCAGCATCGCCACCGCCCTCAAGCTGCAAAACGTGGAGGATGTCGGCCACGCCGGCGGCGTCTCCGACGATGAAATCCGCCGCCGCCAGGCCGAACTCGGCGATCCCGCCGGCGTAGCCCGCGTCCTCGCCTTCCTGGCCTCCGACGAAGCCGACTACGTGCGAGGCACCGTCTTCACCCGCTAGTCCGTCATCGTCCCCGAGCATTCGGGACGTCCGTCTGGCCGTTGTCTCGTGCGTTCCCCGCGTTGCGCGCCAAAACTGCGCGGCCTGTAGCCCTTTCGATCTAACCCGTTCGACCTAGTGGCTGTCCAAAAAATATAGAGATTGGCTGATGGCGAGGCGCGCGCCGCCATCCAAGCTCTGGCGTAGTAGCTGCATGCCGCGGAGCAAGCCTCATGTCCGGCCATTCCACCCCGTCCCGCCTGAACCGTCGCCCGCGCCCCCTGGCTCGTCGCACGCTGTTGCGCGGCGTCGGCTGGGGCGCGCTGGGCGCATCCGCCGCCGCTGTGTTGGCCGCCTGCGGCGATCCCGAACTGCCCGAGCCACCGGCCCTCGCGGGTCGAGCCTCCTCACCCGCCACCCGGCCCGTCACCTCCGTCGTCGCCGTCCAGGAACGCACCGCCCAGCCCCAGGCCGCCGCCCCGGTCACTATCGGCATCCCCACCGGAAACCCGCTCTTCGACCCGGTGGCGCTGAGGATCGCCGGGCTCGCCGCGGACTCAGCGCAAGCCGACGACGCGCCCGCCGACTTGCGAATCGTCCAATTCGAGCAAGCGCTGACCTTTGATTCGCAGGAGATGGTCACGGCGGTCGAAGCCATGCTGCCCAATCATCCACAGCTTGACGCGCTGCTGGTTCTCAGCCCCGAAATTGCCCTGACGCTTGCCGAGCGCGGCCACGCGGCGCCCGTCAATGGCCCCGCCGCATCCGCCCCAGGCTTCAGCGCGGACGACTTTCTACCTTCCGCCGTGGGCGAGTTGACGACCGACGGCAACCTGTTCGGGCTGCCGCTCTGGGTCAGCGTCAGCATGGTGCGCTATACCCCGGCCCACCTGGCCGATGCGGGCATTGATCCCGAAGCCCTGCGCGACTGGGACTGGGAGCAGTACCGGGAGACCGCCCGCCGGCTTACCCAGGTCGACGCCGACGGCCACCCGCAGCGGTGGGGAGCGTTTGCGCCGCCGGGACTGATGCCCAGCCACCAATGGATCTGGCAGAACGGCGGCTCGGTTGTGAACATGGACGCTCGCGAGGCCACCCTGGACACCACCGCCGCCCTGGAAGCCATGGAGTTCCTGCACGATCTTGCCTTTGACGACGTTAGCCCCAGGCTCGAACCCGATTCCAAGGGAGTGTCGATCACGACGTCGTCCGACAGCGCTGAGATGCTGGTCGAAGGCGCCCCGGTGTCCATGCTGGGCGCGCCTGTTGGCGGGCTGTTCGGCGGGCTGTTTGGTAACGAGCTCAACGCCGGCGGGCTGTTGGCGCCGCCGCGCCGGCAACAGGCGGCCTCCGATTCAACGGTCTTTGGCGTGTTGTCCCTGCTGAGTACCAGCGACCACCCCGATGCCGCCTTCCGAACGCTCGACTGGATAGCCGACCGGATCGCCCCGGTGGCCACCGTCCCCGCGCGCGGAGCGTCCGCGGCGCAACTGCAACTCCAGGGTGGCTACAGCGCGTCCGACGCCGGCGCCGTCATGCAGGCCGTCAACGGCGCCCGTTCGCTCCACGGACCCTACGCCCCGGGCATCAGGTCCGCGCTGGCTCACCACGTCGATCTTCCGATCGCCTCCGGCCAGGCGGATCCCGCCGACGCGCTCGCCGCCGCCCACCTGGCCATCGACGAACTGCTCCGGCAGAGCCCGGCCGAAGCGCTAACGCACAGGCACGCCGAGGAGACGTCGGAGTTCCAAGGCCCCCAGGGGAGCAGCTAGCGGCAGCGAGCCACGGATACGGGCCGGCCGGTCACGGCTGGTACACTAGGTCCGGAAACTCCTCCGCCGCCGCGCGCACGAACGCCTCCCAGCCCTTGCGGGACACGGGCAGGTACGGCCGGCGCGTTTCCCAGGTGGTTTCCACCAGGAACGGCGAAGCCGCCGACATGGCCTTGCCAACGATGCCGTGCAGGTTGCCGTCCTCCACCAGGTGGCGTTTCACCACGGCGCCAAACGCCTGCAGCCGCTCGTTGCGCCGCGCCGCCGCGTCCCAGTCCCCGCGCTCGATCTCGTCCCACCACTCCAGCATGAAGGTTGGGTTGTAACCGGCCATCCACGAGTAGTTGCCCCGTGCCCCGTGCATCGCAAACGCCGTCAGCACGTGCTCCCCGGCAAAGCAGCTCAACTCCGGCGCCTGCCGCCGCACGTCCATGAAGCCGTCAACGCCCGCCTGCACGTACTTGGCCCCGATCAGCTTCGGAAACCTCGCGGCCAGGGCCCGGTACTCCGTGCCCCCCAGCACGTGCGGCTGCCGCGGCGTGTTGTATTGGATCAGGCCAAAATCGTCGGGCGCCGCGTCCGACACGTCCTCCCAGAACTGGTCGAACGAGGCCGGCGTCATCGGCATGAACACCGGATGCCCCACGTGCGCCCCCATCACTCCGCTGTCGGCGGCGATGCGCAGCCGATCCACGGTGCCCTGCGTGTTCAGCCAGGTCACCCCCGCTTGCGACGGCATCCCCACCTTCTGGCACTCGTCGCCAAACGCCTCCACCAGCGTGCGGAAGTCGTCGATCTCAATGGCGTAAAACTCGCCGTCGCTATCGGTCGTATACGCCCCGTGCAACCCGGCGGCATGGCAGCGCCGCACGTTCTCCCGCACCACGCCCGTGTCGATCCTGTTGTCAGCCGTAAACGGCGTCGTCAGCGCAATCCAGATCCCATGCAGGTTCTCCCGCGTCAGCCCTGCCGCCATCTCCTCGCGCGCCATAACTCGACTCCCTGGTCTCGCACGCCAACGCTCCCGCCCATAGTGCGCCCGTGGTGCCACCTGCGGCCATCCCGGACTTGGGAGCTAGTCTCGTCGGTTGCATTCGGGACAGGAAGCTGACCTGTCGTGAGCCAGACGTCTCCAAGGTGGAGCGACCGCCATCCCAACCGCGACCAGCTGCGGGCCGAGACCCGCTGCCTCGCCGCCTGCGTTCGCGACCAGCTGTTCACGCTCATACCCGTAGCCGTAATCCGCGGCATCTATCTCACGGGCTCAACGGTCAAGCCGTGGGAATCGCCGCTCGACTACGTGCCCGAGATCAGCGACGTCGACATCCACGTGTCCTTCCATCACGACCACGCATGGCGCCAATATCTGGACACCGTGCCGCGGGCCCTGGAAGTCCAGTCCGGGATCGAGGCGTGCTTCGCCAGGCGCATCCCGCAACCGCTCCACCATCCCCGCCTTCAACTCATCGTCATGAACCAGCTCATGCTCGAGCGGCCGGGCTTCGTCTACGCCCCCCGGTCAACCGTCGTCGTACTCCATGGCGAGCCCTATCCAATGGACGACTACAGCGACCCCGACTCCATCCGGCGCCACAACGCCGCCGACCTGCTGGAACGAGCAGAGTTCGTGCGGCGCCTGCCCCTCCTCGCCATCGACCGGCTGGGTCCGCATGCGCGCGACCTGTTGGGTCAACTGGTCTGGCGGGTATCGCCCGTCGGCCCGCTCGTGCTGCATCTCGTTGGTCTCGGCACCGAACACGCCTGGAGCCTCAACCGCACCCACGTAACCGCGGAACTGCGAAATCTGGGTCTGGACACACTGGCCGACTCCTACACCGCCTTCTACCTGTCCGGCTGGGACTGCTTCCTCTCAGGCTTCGCCGACACCGACGCCTGCCGCGCGGCCATACTCGCGGGGACCCGTGTGCTAACCGAGGGTGCCGAAATCGCCCAGCAGTGGCTGAACGGCAATCCCACGGTCTCGGCCGGGGACCGCTAGCTGACGCGACCCTTCGCTCACCGCATGGAGAGCGTCAAAGTGCACAGAATCTGCACATCGTCTGCGGGCTCGCTTGACAGTTCGCCGGTACGGTGAACGTCGTGAACAGACACCCGGCAACGAAATGAGCTCGGGAGATCGCCGGTGAAACGCCAGCGCGTCCTCGTTGTCGACGACGACCCTGACATTCGCCGCCTGGTCAGCGCCTATCTCGACCGTGACGGAATGGAGGTCATCACGGCGGAGGACGGCGAGACGGCCCTCGTGCAGGAGGCCACCCAGCAGCCCGATATCGTGGTGCTGGACCTGATGCTGCCCGGCATCGGCGGTCTCGACGTGGTGCGAACCATTCGGGCGCGCGGCTCACGGCCCATCGTGCTGTTGACTGCGCGGGATGAAGTCACGGACCGCGTTCTGGGCCTGGAACTGGGCGCTGACGACTACCTGACTAAGCCGTTCCATCCGCGCGAACTTGTAGCCCGCGTCCATTCGGTCCTGCGGCGGGCGCAGGCTCCGTTGTCAACCTGGACCGCGCGCGTCGGCGACTTGGAAATCGACATCGAGCGCCGTCTCGTGCGGCGCGACGGCGAGCCGATTTCGCTCACGCGAACCGAATTCGACCTGCTGGCGGAACTCGTCCGCGCCGACGGGCGGGTCCGCTCGCGGGCGGACCTGCTGGGCGCCGTGGCGGGCCCGAATAGCTTTGCGCTCGAACGCTCCATCGACAGCCACATTCGCAACCTGCGGCGCAAGCTGGAGCCGGACACCGGCGAGCCGCGCTACGTGGTGACCGTGCCGGGCATCGGGTATCGGTTGGGCGACCCATAGGCATGCGACTCTCGCTGCGGCTGGTGCTGGCCTTCGTCACCGTGGCGACGGTGGCGGTAGGCACGGCCGCGGTGGTGGTTGGGCTGACGACGACCAGCCGGTTCGAGCGGTTCGCGACCGACGTGCGCCACCACGAAGCCGTCCACTCGGCCGAACGTATCGTCATGGCCTACGAGCGCACGGGCGACCTCCGGCAGGCGGCGCGGCAGGTGTTTCCCGGCGACTTATCGCGCACGCTGCCGCTCGCCGTAGTGGATGCTGCCGGCAACCTGGTTCTGGCGACGGACGGCGTGGGAACCCATGTGCCCGCCGCCTGGCCGGCCACGCCTCTCGTGGCCGCGGGCCAGCAGATCGGGCGATTGCACATGCCGCGCGCGCTGGCGCCAGGCCACGCGCTGCCCACCGGATTCGATACGCGGGCCGACCTGGAGCAAACGTTTGTCAATGAGACGATTCGCTCGCTCCTCATCGGCTTGGTCGTCGCCCTGGCCGTGGCCCTCGTGGTTGGAGTTCTCATGGCGGCCGGCATCACCCGGCCGCTGGGCCGGCTGACGGCGGCGGCCCGAGGCGTGGCCGCGGGTGACCTGGACGCACGCAGCGGTCTTGCGGGCCGGGACGAAATTGCCACGGTTGGCGCGGCCTTTGACGACATGGCCGCCGGCCTGCAGGCCCAGGAGGCCGCTCGGCGCAACCTCTTCGCCGACATCGCCCACGAGCTGCGCACGCCGGTCACGGTAATTGAAGGAAATCTCGTAGCCATGCTCGACGGCGTCTACGACCGCTCCGACGAGACCCTGCAGCTGACGCTGGACCGGGCCGAAGGCCTCCACCGCCTGGTCGAGGACATCCGCGATCTGTCGCTGGCCGAAGTAGGGAAACTTGACCTGACCGTCGAGCGGGTATCCCTTGATCGTGTGCTTCAGGCCGCGGCCTCGGCCATGCGCGGCCAGACGTTGGCCAGGGACCTGACACTTGAGGTCGCGCCCTCGCCCGGGGCGGCGCTGGCCGACGAGGCGCGACTCTGCCAGGTACTGGCCAACCTGCTCGACAACGCGGTCCGCCACACGCCCGCGGGCGGCACGATCAACATTCGCTCGGGCGCCGTCGGCGCCACAGCCTGCTGGATCGAGGTGTCGGACACCGGCGAGGGCATCACCGCCCAGGACCTGCCGCACATCTTCGACCGCTTCTACCGCGGTAGCGACGCCTCCGGCCGCAAGACCCGAGGCAGCGGTCTGGGTCTCGCCATCGCGCGGGCGCTCGTCCTGGCCATGAACGGCCAGCTCACCGCCGCCAGTACGCCGGGCGACGGATCGACATTCCGCATCGAGCTGCCGGCGGCGGACGAACGGCAGCGCTAATCGGCTGGGATCCCAGTGGATCCAGCCTGCGCGCCGCGTGCTCTTCGCCCGCTTCCGGCAAGTCGGGCAGCAATCGGCGTGAGGGGGGACGCATTCGGAGAAATGCACACAACCTGCATATGTGCTGCACAGGCGGTCCATCAGTTGCGGCTACTTTCACCATCACGTCGGGGAGGTGGCGGGAAGAGGACCGGAACATCAGCGTGTCATTCGGGCGAGAGCCTGCCGCCACGACGCCTGGGTCCCAGCCGGAATCGACCCACGGCGAAGGACTGAAGCTGCGCCCCGCCCAACTGGACGACCGCCAGGCTGCGGGGCTTTTGCTACGCGAAGCGCTGACGCCGCGGCTCGCCGATGCCGTGCTCGGCCTCGGCGTCGATGGAGGCGCCGCGCGATACCTCGAACGGCTGTTCGTGCGTCCGGGCACCTTGTGGAGCTACGACCTCATCACGCTGGCGGAAGTCGACGGCGTGGTCGCGGGAATGGTCTCGCACGCCGCCTGGACCGAATTGGCCCGCCGCCGCCGCGCCACGTTGTGGGCCTATCTGCGCGTCTACGGTCCCGCGCGCGCGTTCCGGCTTGTCCCACGGCTCCGGGCGTTGATGCGAGCCAGCCCTCCCGTGCCGCCGGACCATTGGTTCATCCCCTACCTGGCCGTGACCCCGAAACACCGGGGAAACGGCGTGGCGCACGCCCTGCTCGATTCCGTGTACCGGCGCGCCAGACCGTTCGCGCCGGCCTGCAGTCTCTACGTCCTGGCGGAAAACCTCCCCGCCCACCAGTTCTACAAGCACGCCGGCTTCGTGGAACGCACCTGCGAGACATCGGCACGGCTGAACGAAATCGCCGGCATTCGCGGGCGCATGCGCCTGGACCGGAAACTCACCGCCCAATAGCGAGTCTCCTCATCCGGCCCCGCCGATCAGGTTGCGACCCGCGTTCGTCGCCCGCCCCAGCGGAGACTTCGGTATGCCCGGCGGCGGTAGCGCTCCAGCGGGCTTCCACGCCGTACCCGGCCTGAAGCGTCGCCGCCTGGCGCCCGTCGTCCTGCGCCCGACTGGGTTGCGCACGGGTCACCGGTGGACGAAATCCTGTAGAAGGCCCTCCGCTACCCGGAGCTTGGGGTGACCCGCCTCCGTCCTACCTGGGGAGCGCCACACGCCCTCTCGCCTGCCCTAGAATTGCCCCACCTCCCCGTCCTCTGACTGTTCTGCTGTATTGCCATGACCACTGAATTCCGTCCCACCGAGATCGATCCCAAGTGGCGCGCCCGCTGGGCAGAGCAGGACCTGTACCGCACGCCCGAGCCGTCGGACCGCCCGACCTTCTATTGCCTCGACTTCTTCCCCTACCCCTCGGGCGACGGCATCAGCGTCGGGCACCTGCGCAACTACGTGCCGACCGACGTGCTGTCACGCGTCATGCGCATGCGCGGCTACGACGTGCTGCACCCCATGGGCTGGGACGCCTTTGGGCTGCCGACCGAGAATGCCGCCATCGAGACAGGCCGCCACCCGTCTGACCTGACTCGTGAGTGGAGCGCCAACTACAAGCGGCAGCTGGACCTGGCCGGCGGTTCCTACGATTGGGCGCGCGAGATCAATTCCACCCACCCCGAGTACTACCGCTGGACCCAGTGGATGTTCCTGAAGCTCTACGAGCGCGGCCTGGCCTACCGGGCCACTGGCCTGCAGTGGTGGTGCCCGATCTGCGGCGCGCTGGCCAACGAAGAGGTCAACGCCGACGGCACCGACTGGCGCGACCACACCGACATCACTCAGCGCGAGCTGACCCAATGGTTCTTCAAGATCACCGACTACGCCGACCAGTTGATCGAAGACCTGGAGGGCCTGGACTGGCCGGATGAAACCCGCGCGGCGCAGGTCAACTGGATTGGCCGCAGCGACGGCGCTGACGTGACGTTCACGGCCGAGACTGGCGACGAAATCCCGGTCTTCACCACCCGCCCCGACACCCTCTTCGGCGCCACCTTCATGGTGCTGGCGCCTGAGCACCCGCTGGTAAGCCGGGTCACTACGCCGGACCGCGCCGACGAAGTCCGGGCCTACGTGGCCGCCGCCGCCCGCAAGGCCGAACTGGAGCGCGTGGCGCTGGACGACGACAAGACCGGCGTCTTCACCGGCGGCTACGCCGTCAATCCCGTCAACAACGAGCGTCTGCCCATCTGGATCGCCGACTATGTGCTGATGACGTACGGCTCCGGCGCCATCATGGCCGTGCCGGCCCACGATGAGCGTGACTTCGATTTCGCCACCAAGTACGGCATCGAGATCCGCACCGTCATCGCCCCGCCGGAGTGGGATGGCCAGCCCCTCGCCGAGGCCTTCACGGGCGACGGTCCCATGGTCAACTCCGGCCGGTTCGACGGCCTGTCCGTCGAGGACGGCGTACGTGCGGTCACCGAGTGGCTGCGCGACCAGGGCAAGGGCGACTTTGCCGTTAACTACAAGCTGCGCGACTGGCTGATCTCCCGCCAGCGCTACTGGGGCACCCCCATCCCCATCGTCCACTGCGACGACTGTGGCGAAGCCCCCGTGCCCGAGGATCAGTTGCCCGTTCTGCTGCCCTACGTGGAGCAGATTGACCCGCAGCAACTGGGCGGACGTTCGCCGTTGGAAGCCGCCGAGGACTGGGTCAACGTCCCCTGTCCCAAGTGCGGCAAGCCCGGCCGGCGCGAGACCGACACCCTGGGCGGCTTCGCCTGTTCCAGCTGGTACTTCCTGCGCTTCTGCAGCCCCGACCAGCACGACCAGGCCTTTGATCCCGACGCCGTCAAGCGCTGGATGCCGGTGGACCTGTACGTCGGCGGCGCCGAGCACAGCGTCATGCACCTGCTGTACGCGCGCTTCTGGACCAAGGCCCTGCGCGACGCCGGGGTGCTGGATATGACAGAGCCGTTTCAGGCCCTGCGCCACCAGGGGCTGATGCTGGCCCAGCCCGGCTGGGTAGACGAGTCCGCCCTGCGGATCGACCGCCAGGGCGGCGCCCGCGTGGCCGATCCCGACGGTGCCGATGCCTTCGACAACCCGGAGGCCGTCCAACCCTTCCGCCGCTACCCGATGGAAGCCCGCTTTGAACTCACGGGCAAGCGCGCCCAGCGCAACGGGCAGTCGCTGGTCGAATTCCGCATCACCAAGATGTCCAAGTCCTGGCGCAACGTCGTCATTCCCGACGAGGTGGCCGCCACCGCCGGCGGCGACGCCCTGCGTTGCTTCATCCTCTTCATGGGGCCGTTCGACCGCACCCTGCCCTGGAGCGACCTGGGTCTGGCCGGCGTCTCCCGCTGGCTGAACCGGGTCTGGAACCTGGTGCTGGGCCAGGAGATGGGCGGCACCCGCCGCCGCCGCGCCGACTACACGGACGTTCAGGCTGAGCTGCAACGCCGCCTGCACCAGACCATCCGTCGCGTAAGCAACGACATCGACGCGCTCAAGTTCAACACCATGGTCGCTGCTCTGATGGAGTTCACCAACTTCCTGATCGAGGTCGGCGACGACGACCTGCGCGCCACCCCCGCCTGGAAGCAGACGATTGACACCTTCCTGGTCCTGCTGGCCCCCAGCGCCGTCTTCATGGCCGAGGAACTCTGGGAGCGCATCGGTCACTCGGAGAGCATCCACCTGCAGTCCTGGCCCAGTTGGGACGAGGCCCTGGCCGCCGACGAGACCTTCACCCTGGTCGTCCAGGTCAACGGCCGCGTCCGCGACCGCATCAAGGCCCCCGTCACCACCGACGAAGCCGCCGCTCAGTCTCTGGCCCTGGCCAGCCCCCGCGTCCAGGCCCACACCAACGGCCTCCAGGTCCGCAAAGTCATCTACCGCCAGGGCCGCCTCATCAACCTCGTCGTCGGCTGATCACCTTCAGTCCGAGTCGACTTAGCTGAGGCCCGACCCCCGGCTACTCGAGCCAGTGCTCGCCCTCAACCGCGTTGCGCCCCGTTAGCAACGCGTCCAGGGCCGCCACCAGCCGCCCGGCCGTCCGACGATTGGCTCGTGGATAGGCGCGGTTGCTCGTGAAGATCATCGCCGGACTGGCGCGCCCGGCCCGCATGGCGTCCGCCGCCAGTGGCCGGTAGTCGACCACGTTCTCTGTCACGATCACCCAACCTTCCGCCATCGCCAAGTCGAAGACTTCCGCATCGGGCATCCCTCGCAGGTCAAGCCGCTCGGCCACCGCCGCCACCGCATGACCTCGGTCCCGCAACGCCTCGGCAATCGCGGGCGCCCACATCTCATCCAGCAGCAGCTTCACCGGCCGAGCAGCGCCTGCTCCCGTCGCCAGCGGGCCTCCGCTCGCTCGGCTTCTTCCTCGACTCGCCGAATCCAGCCATGGATTTCCTCGGAGTAGTCGGCGTAGTAGCCCAGCGCGGCTCGTACCTGGTCAGCGGTGAGTCCGATCCGCTCGCCGATGTCTGTCAGGTCCTCGGGGTCGCTGCCGTCCCCTCCCCGCAGCGCACCCACCACCTCCCACACGTCCGGACCGCCGGCCAACCCGGCCCGTCGCCCGCCGGGACCCGTCCGAAACACGATCCCCGGGTGCTGCTCCATGCGCAGCCCCTCCTCCAGCAACTGCTTCGCGACCGCCGAGCGTGTCTGCCCGCTTCTCCGGCTCTGCGCCTCCAACTGCTCAAATAGATCCTCGCCCACCCGCACCGAAAGATGCCGGCTCATCGCACGAGTCGCTCCGCCCGTATGCCGATGTCACACAAAGTAACACCGCCCCACGTATCGCTACAAAAGGACCAGGCGGGGCCGCGGGCCGTCCCTCGAGATCTGGACCGAACCCGCCTTCTATCCTCCTCAGCGTATCTATGCTTAGCTACCGCAGGTCTCCGCGCGAAGGGCGGCTCAATGAAGACTAGGCTCGTTCTGCTGATCGCCGTTGCCAGTCTTGCCTTCTCCGCCCTGCCCGCCCTTGCCCAGAACTGCGCCTTCCAGCTCGGCTTCAAGGCCCTGCACGACCTCATCCCGGACGTCGTGGGCGAATGCCTGGACAACGAGCAGCACAACCCAGCAACCGGAATCACGCAGCAGTCCACCACCAACGGCCGGCTCACCTGGCGCAAGGCCGAAAATTGGACCGGCTTCACGGATGGCCAGCGCACCTGGATCAACGGTCCGCAGGGCCTGCAGCAGCGGCTCAACAGCGAGCGTCTGCCCTGGGAAGCTGCAGCCCCGGCAAGCGTTGAGACCCAGCGCCTGACCCTGGATCAGCTACGCAACGCCGAATACCACCTCCCCCTCCTCGGCGACGAGGACACCCCAATTCAGTTCACCGACGGCCAGGGACAGTTCGTCTTCGGCGAGGGCGCCACGGAGAGAGTCCACGCCGGCCTCGTCAACGACACCGTCGCCTTCGGCGATCTTGATGGTGACGCCATCGCCGACGCCGTCGCAGTCGTCTTCATCTCCGGCGGCGGCAGCGGCACCTTCATCCACCTGGTCGCCATGCTCGATCGCGACGGCGCACCCATCCAGGTGGCGCACGCCTTCCTCGGCGACCGGGTGCCGGTGAACAGCCTGGCCATTGCCAGCGGCGAAATCGTTGCCCAGACAATCATGCACCGACCCAGCGACGGCCTCTGCTGCCCGACCCTCGAAATCACCCGATCGTTTGCCCTGCAGGGAATCCAACTCGTGCCCCGCCAGGCGCTGGTCATCGAGTCTCCACTGCCGGGCGAGACCGTGGCGAGCGGCGTCGAGATCAGGGGCACAACCAGCACCTACCCATCAGCCGAATCCCTTGCCTACTCGGTCTACGACGCCCGCGGCGGCGTAATCGGCATGGGCAGTCTTCCGGTTGACGGCTACGGAGACCAACCGGGAACCTTCGCCGCGCCAATCGAATTCATCGCCGGCGCGGACGGCCCAGGCCACATCGAAATCGTCGATGTCGACCCGGCCGACGGCTCCGCGCTATCCCGCACCACGCTGTCCGTCCTCCTGCAGGCCGCACTCCTCACAGACGGTCGCACCACCCGCGAACCCACCCCCGAACTCATCCTCGAATCACCCCTCAGCGGCGCCACCGTCGGCGCCTCGCTGGATCTCCGCGGCCGCATCAGCGACCTCCCGTTCGAAAAGAACCTCACCTACCGCATCTACACCCAGGCCGGAACCGTCATCGACCAGAGTTGGATCTCGGTGGAGGGCGACTACGGCGGCTCAGGCACCTTCACCAGGTCAATCGAAATCCCGGCAACCACCCCGCCCGGCCCCCTCCGCATCGAAGTCCGAGAGGAAAGCGAGGTCGACGGCGCCCTGATCGGCAGCACGTCGGTGCAGGTGTACTTCGCCGGCGGCCCGTAGACCGCAGAGCGGCCGCGACTAATCTGGTCGAGGCAGCGGGACGGTACAGACCCGGCAGGTGAGGGCGCAGCAGAACCAAATCTGGCCCTGATGCAGGGTCATGCCGTGGACTTCGGGGTCGGGCACGTCAATCGCGGCCCGGATCTCTCCGGTAGCCGGGTCCAGCTTGTGGATCTGGCGCATCCCGACGTCGGAGCACCAGAGGTGATCGTCGGCAAGGAATACGCCGTGAGGACGATGGCTGGGCGTGGGGATCGAGCGATGCACAGACATGTCGCGTGGGTCAACCAGGAACAGTTGCTGCGCCGGCGGAACGGCCATCCACATATGGCGCTCATCCACCCACTGCAGGCCGTGCGCGCCGGTAATCTGGGCGTCGGTGGGGTCGACGAAGGCGACGACACCCTTGCCGGGGGTGTCGTAGTGGGCCACGGTCGTCCCGTCGCCGTTCAGCTTGTAAATGCGCGACCCGAAGGTTGACGACACCCACAGGTGCCCACCACCCACGGTGACGCCGCTGGAATGGTCGGACTCGGTGGGCAGGCGCGCCAGAACCGAGCCGTCGGCGTAGTCCAGCTTGTACAGGTGGTTGTCGTCCTGGTCGATCACCCAAAGGCCGTCGTCAGCCGCCTGCAGGCCGTTAGGTTGCGGGGAGGGGGAAGTCCAGCGGTCAGTGACTTCGCTCATGCTCGGCGTCTCCGGCGAGAACCCCGACGAGGAGTCGACAGGCGTGAGCGTAGCAAGCGCGGGTTGCTCACGACGGGTCTTGACGACGGCGAGGCTCAGTGCGACATTCGAGGCGCGGAGAGCACTTGGCACGTGCTCCGTAACCCCCCCAAGTCACTTCGGCGGCTGGGATAGCGACCGCCCGCGGGCGGTCGCTGCCACGTTAAGGGGGTCACCGTAATCAGCCGACAATTGGGATCCGAGATTCGGGGAGCCGGCGAGAACCCGGATCGAATGTTGGCGACCTGCGTTGTGACACCTGATTGAGGGCAGGCGCGCCCAGGACGCTCGGTGCAGCCTTGCGCGATGTACCACTAGTGAGTACAATCGCCCCAGCTTGCCAGCGATGTCCCGTCGGTCCGCTTTGCCGGACCTGGAATGGGACCTATGCCAGAGTCAGACGCGCAGCGTCCGCCCCCCGGCGAGACGTATCTGCGTGAATTAGAGGAGCAACTCCTCGCCGAATTCAGCGACCGCAACGCCCGCATCGAGCGGCTGCGGCGGTTGCGCCACATGGAAACGCCGGTGGACATTCCGCCGGCCTATCGATCCAGCGCCCGCGAGGTGCGCACCCCGCTCGCCCGCGAGCAGCTGAAGCGCGTCATCGGCAGCCTCACCGCCAATCGGCCGCTGGTCCACGTGCCGCCGGCCGAACCAACCGAGGCCGCCCGTGCCGGCGCCGACCTGCGAGCGCGCTGGACCAACGCCGCCCTTCGCCGCATGGACAACGAGGCCGCGCGCGACGTCTTCGGCATGCTGATCGACGCCATGGTGGCGGACGGCGCCGGCGTGCTGAAGCTGCTCTACGCGCCGGACCGCTGGGCGGGGTATCCGCGGCGTGCCACGGATGCCGGCGAGACCGCCGAGACCTTCCTGCAACGTGCCGAGCGCTTCAAGAAGTCGGCCCGCTTCCCGCTGGCCTGGCGGGACGTGGACGTCACCACCTTCTACCCGCTCGAAGGCGAGGACGGGCTGGAAGCCTGCCTGGAAATCGCCGAGCGGCCCCGGCACCTCGTGCAGCGGCGCTACGGGCTCATCACTGATCGCCGCAGCGGGCGCCTGGTTGCGGCCGGCGGGGACGCCCAGCCCCTGGACCAGTCGGTCGCGCAGCCGGACGCGCCCAGCGCCTCTCCCCGCGCCACCGCCCGCGTCGTCGAGTACTGGGACGACGAGTACTTCGCCTACTTGGTCGACGGTCATCTCGTCCGTCGCGGCCGGCACGGCTACGGCGCCATTCCCTACGTCCACGCCTACGGCGACCAGACCCCCAGCCGCGATCCCGCCAAGGCCGGCGTCTCCATGCTGGCTTCCATGGAATACCTGGTCCCCCTGCTGGACCAGTTGCTGACCATGAAGCAGAACGCCCTGTTCCTGTACGCCTACCCAACGCCCAAGATCACCAACTTCTCGCCCATCGATCCCAACCTGGCCAACGACGGCCGCCCGCGCGCGCTGGACTTCCGGCCGGGCGAAATCCTGCCGCTCTTCCAGGGCGAAGACCTGACCTTTCTCCAGTGGCAGGGCACCCCGCCCGACCTGGACGAACTCATCGCCCAGACCCGCGCCATGATCGACCAGGCTGGCGCGCCCAGCGTGTTGTTCGGGATTCCGCCCGGCGGCAACACCAGCGGCTACCTGCTCAACCAGCTCATCAACACCGCGCGCGTCTCCTTCCAGCAAATCGCCCGGCACGCCGAGCAGGCGCTGGAGCGGGTCGTGCAGTTGATGTGGCGGCTGGTGGAAGCGCGCATCGGCGAAACCGTCTTCGTGTTCGAGGCCGAGGACGAGCAGGGCTGGATCGGCCTGGGCCCGCAAGACATCGACGGCTACCACGCCGTCCGCGTGCGACTCGACCCGCTCGGCCCCGCTGACGACGTTGCACAGGGCACCCTGGCCGCCAACCTCGTCAGCGCCCGCCTGGCCTCCCGCCGCTGGGCCATGCGCGAAAAGCTGGGCATCGAGGACGCCGAGACCGTGGAAGACGAAATCCTGCTGGACGAACTGATCGACGCCCCCGAAGTGCGCGCGGCAATTGCGCGCGACGCATTGCGCGAGGCAGGCATGACACCGCCGCCTGCCGAGGAGACAACCAATGAGCGGATCTGAACCGAGTCGGCTGCCCTATGTGGTCCAAAGGCGCGTTCTGCGGCTGATTCAGCAGCTGGCGCGGCGCATGCAGGCGCACCGGTTATCCGGTGACGGCATCCGCGGTGCGTCCGAGGCGTCGTGGCGTGACGATCCGGCGGGCGGACCGGTCCGCCGTGAGGCACCGATTGCCGGCCGGATTCGGTCGTCAGGTCAGCGCGCGCTATTGCGCCAACTGCTGGTCGGTGGCGGCGAGCGCCCAGGGTCCCGAGCTCATGGCCGACGTTAGGCAGGACGCCGACAGCCCGTTCGCCGCCCGTCTGACCGCGATGGCGAACGCGGAGTCCGAGGCGCTGTGCCAGATGATCATGACTAAGGCCCTGGGCGGCGAGCGCTGGGCCGTGGAACTGGTGATGCGGAATGTGTTTGCGCGCCATGCGGACGGTGAGGACGCGCTGAAGACGTTGCTGGAAGAGATACGTGAGCGCGCTGCACGGGGCACGTGACCTGCTATGGGCGCGTGCCGGGTACAGCCCGTCGCCGGCGCAGCGGGCCGCTCATGACTGCCCGGCCCGGATCCGCCTGATCGCCGGCGGCGAGCGGGCCGGGAAGAGTCGGAGCGCCGCCATGGAGCTTTTTGGACGCCTGTGGGAGGGCCGGTTGTACTGGCTGGTGGGACCTGACTACGACCTGTGCCGGCCGGAGTTCGAATACATCCTGGACGCCTGCCGACGGATTGGCGCCGTGGCCTCGGTGCGACGCCCGGGAAGCAACCGTGGCGAACTCATCACGCGCACCGGCGCACGGATTGTGACGCGGAGTGCTCGCGAGCCAGAGCGTCTAGCCGGTGAGGCACCAGACGGGATTCTGGGTTGCGAAGCGGCGCAGCTACCGCCGTCGGTGTTCCTGCGCCTCCGGGGACGTATCGCGGAGCGACGCGGCTGGCTGTGGCTGAGTGGGACGTTTGAAGGCTCGCGCGGGTGGTACGCGGAAAAGTTTCGGGCCTGGCAGCTTGCGGAGCGAGCAGATGCTCGGGCCTTTTCGATCCCCTCGTGGGAGAACCGAGCGATTTACCCGAGCGGCCGCGAGGATCCGGAGATTGCGGACCTGGAGGCGACGTTCCCGCCGGATCTCTTCATGGAGCGTTTCGGCGGCGTGCCGTGTCCGCCCTCCACCCTCGTGTTCCGCGAGTTCGATCCGCGGGTGCATGTGAGCGCCGACGCACGGGCTAGCGGATCGCCCGTGGAACTGGCCATCGACCCCGGGTATGCCGGCGCGTACGCGGTGCTGGCGATTGAGCAGCGGGGTGCGAACGTGGCCGTGATCGACGAGGTGTATCTGCGCCGCCGGGTAGCGGGGGATGTAATTGCCATCTGTCGGCAGCGTCCCTGGTGGCCTCGGGTACGTGGCGGCGTGATCGACGTGGCGGGTCGGCAGCACCACGCCGCACCGAGCCAGATCGAAGTCTGGGCTTCGCTGGCAGGGGTGCGGCTGCGTTCGCACAGTGTGCCGCTACGCAGCGGCATCGACCGCTTACGGACGTTCCTGCGCGACCCGGCCAGCGGGAACCCGCGTCTGACAGTGGCACCGGCGTGCCTAAACCTAGCCGAGGAGTTTGGCCTGTACCGCTACCACGAGGCGTCGGACCGGGAGCCGATATCCGAGATCCCGATTGACCGCGACAACCACGCCGTCAAGGCCCTGATCTATTGGCTGTTCGATCGCTTTGGCGCCATTGAACGGCCGCCGCGCCGGAGCATTCCGTTCCGGATTACGTGGTAACGGGGATCAGGCAGCGCCACGACCGAGCGGCGGGCTACTCGCTCGATGCGTCCGCGTCGGCGCGGGCGCTGAGGAACAGGATGATGGGGTCGGCGCCGGAGGCGGTGTTGATGGCCAGACGCATGAAGCCGGCGTCCAACTGCAGGTCAACGAACGTGAGACGTCGCTCGATTTCGGCGACGGCGTCGGTCCGGTCCGCCAGATCGGTCAGGTGCGACTCGGCACCTTCCGGCCCAGACTCGATGAGGACACCGCCGACGGTGGGATCAACGTCGCGGCCCACGGGGCCGCGCTGCAGGGCCATGACCATGGTGGTGGCGACGTCGCTGCCGGCGCGGTCAGCGATGGCGGCCAGGGCGAAGGTGGTGCGGTCGGCTTCGAGCGCGTCGGCCAGGGCAATCACGGCCTGGGCGGGTGGCGCGCGGCGCTCACCCTTCTCGACGTGACTCAGGAACGAATGGGATATGCCGCTGGCTTGAGCCAGCCGGCGGTATGACAACTCAGCGGCGCGACGGGTTGCGTGCAACACCGCCGCGAACCGCATCCCCTGCCGCGGTTCGTTCATGCTGGGGGTTATCGTACCCACAGGGTTGACAAGACGCCAGTCCCTATCGTATTCTTTATGTGTACAGATGGCGCCGCGCCGAGGGTTGATGATTTCGACATCGCTGGCTTGGGCGGACCCCTCGGCGCGAGCGCCCTGACGCAATGGAAGGTTGACGTGTTGACAATCCAGCGCCAGAACGGGCGCTTGACCCTACAGGCCCGCACGCCGGGCCACGACGACGCGGCGGAATACGCGTTCACGCCCGCCGACTACCAGGCCGCCCGCCGCACGGTGGAGCAGACGCTGCGCGAGGCTGAGCCGTCGCGCTTCGAGCGAGCCTGTACCACGGCGCTGGCCGGCTGGGAGCGCGAGGACGACGTCTCGGCGGCCCACCGACGCTACGTGAGCCAGCGCCTGGACCAGGAAGCGGTGCGGCGCGGGCTGCTGCTGCGGGCGCATTGGCATTGCCCGCAGTGCGGCAGCCCTGGGAGCCAGTGGACACCGGGCTGCCTACGGATCATCTGTCCCGAGCCCGCGCCGGAACGTCTGGCGCATTGGGATCTGTGCCGGGTGGCTTCGGCTGACGAGTTGCTGACGCTGATGGTGAGCGAGGGCTACGAGCGAATTGGCGCGTCCGCGCACAGCGCTCGCCTGCGCCGCCTGCGGTTTGACCTTACCGCGCTACTACGGGGGTGCCGGCCGGGCCTGGCGCGCCGACTGACGCGCTGGGCCGAGGAGGCCAACGAAGCCCACGCCGTGCGCGCGACAGAGATGCTGGATCTGGCGGCCCGCCTGGGCGCGCGGATTCAGGCCGGATCCGAATCGATACCGGAGGCGGATCTGACAGCCGCCCTGACCAGCGCCCAGGTCACGACCATGGGTGCACCCATAAAGGAGCAGTCATGACCGACGATTCCCCGACGCTGACCGAGCCGGTCTCCCCGGCCAGCCCGACAGGCGGACCAGAACCTACCGAAGCCGACGCGGCTGCGGACCATGCGGACTCAGCGGATGCGTTTCAGGCCGCGCTGGAAGCGGAGGTGGCGCGGCGGATCGAGGCGGTGGAACGCCGCTGGCAGTCGCGCAAAGACCGCGAGCTAAACCGGGCGCGGCGGCGCTGGGAGTCCGAGGCAGGCCAAGCGATCGACTCCGAGCTGCTGGCCTGGATTGCAGAGGCGGATCCGCGTGAGGTGGGGCAGTGGCTACAGGCGGGGCTTTCAGCCGACCAGCCGGCGGAACGTGCGACGGCTGCCGCGAACGTGCCGAAGCCACCGACATCCGTGAAGGCACACGATACGGCGGACCCGACAGCCGACAGGAATGGTGCGGCGGGCGAGCCGTCGGATTCCGGCGGCGGCGGCGGTGCGGAGGCAACGGAGCCGCAGGATGACGGCGAGGAAGACGCCGGCGCGGCCGCGGAGACGCTCTCGACGGAGGACTTGGAGCGCAAGGCCGACGCGCGGGAACGCTTGGCCGAACGGCGCAGCCTGGACCCATCACCCGACCTGTTTCCGAGCCGGGGCGCTCCGGCGGACGCGTTTCGGCAGATCGAGGCCGGGTTCGCCCGTGGCGAGGTGAACCTGGAGACCTATGAGACTGCCCGGCGGCGACGTGGGTTGACGTAGCGGGTTCCTGGTTGCCCGCTTCCGCGATGGACGCGGCCTGGTGTTGCGGCACCGGGCCGTGTCCATTTCCAGGTCAGGCTACGGCTTGAGGCACGGCCTCTGTCCGTGCGCCATCGTGGGCCGACAAGCAACTGTGCCAGCCAGTAACCGGGCAATGGCCATAATCTGAGGCCTGCGCTTGCATCCGGACGGCAGCATGGTCGACGAAGGGCGAAGGTGAACCGGCATGGCATCGATCTCCAAGATTCATCCGTTTCTCTGGTTTGACGGCCAGGCCGAGGAAGCGGCGAGGTTCTACGTGTCGATCTTTTCGAACGCGAGGGTTGTGCACGTGGAGAAGATCGCGGCCGGGCCAGCGGAAGACGATGCCGTCGTGGAGTTTGAACTGGACGGACAGCGCTTTGGGGCGGTGGACGGCGGGCCGATGTACAGCTTTACGCCGGCGGTCTCGTTTGTCGTGGAGTGCGAGACGCAGGAGGAGATCGACTACTACTGGGAGCGTCTATCCGAAGGCGGGCGGACGCAACCGTGCGGCTGGCTGGTCGACAAGTTCGGCCTGTCGTGGCAGGTCATTCCGGCCGGACTTTCGGAGATCATGGCTCAGGCACCCCAAGAGGTGATGGCGGCGCTGCTGGAGATGTCGAAGATCGACATCAAGGGATTGCGGCGGGCGGCAAAGGGATAGTCAAGTCGACTTAGCCGACTTGCACGTCATTACGTGCATTTTTTCGACACTCAGGCGTGTTGATATGCTGCACGTACATGGAGCTATCAGTTCGGCGGATTAGGCGGCGGCTGGAGCGAGAGGGCTGGTATCTGCAGCGGCATGGATCGGACCACGACATTTATCGCCATCCGCGTGTGACCGGCATTATTGTGGTGCCGCGACACCGCACGGTTTCGCCCGGAGTGGCTCGTTCCATCGCCAAGCAGGCTGGGTGGGAGGAGTAGGTAACGATGGCCAGGTATCCGGCACTGATCGACGGGGCGAAAGGCGCATACGGCGTTGTGTTCCCCGACCTCTCCGGCATCGTGGCCATGGGCGCCACGGTGGAGGAGGCGATGCTGAATGCGGAAGCGGCGCTTCAGGATGCTGCGCGTGAGGCGGAGCGGGATGGCCTAGCGCTGAGTCCTCCCAGCGCCCTGGAGGATGTGGACGTGCCCGCCGGTAGCGCCCTGTCGTCGATTCTCCTCGTGCGCGCTGCTCCGGCGCGAGGGAGTGTGCGTCTCAATCTCACCCTGGACGCCGCGATTGCCGACGTCATCAGATCTGAAGCGGCGCGGCGCGGCATGTCGCGTAAGCGCTATGTGGAGTGGATGACGCGTCGAGTGGCTCAGGTCGGGGGCTAAGCCCCGTGCAACGCAGGGAGGTTCATCCCTGCGGCCCGGACTATTGCTTGGTTTCGATGCGGGCGAGGATGTCGCGGATTTCGGTGAGGAGTGCGGTTGTTCCGTCCGCCGTTGCCGCTGGTCTGGGGGCGTCGTCGCCCGGTTCGGCGCCGAGGGTGATCTGCCGCTGCCGGAGGATGGCGTTGCGGAAGGCGGCGGCGTCGACAACGCCGAGCAGGTTGCCTTCGCTGCTGGCGTTCTGCCCTGACTGCCCCGCGGTCTCGGCCTTGAGCCCGTGCAGGCCGAAGCGACGCATGAGCGGTCCCTGGTAGAGCTTGAGGTCGGTGATGCGGTTGAGCGGGATGGTGGACTCGCTGCGGGTGAATACCCCCTTGCGAAGTTCCAGGGCCTGGGTGGTCAGACGGGCGGACTGGCCATCGAGATACTTCGGGCCGAACCAGAGGCTATACAGGAGCCAGATTGGAATGAACGGGATGCCCACGATGGTTACGACCATGATGAGCGAGACGAGGACCCGCCAGTAGGCGATGACGCGGCGGTCGAATTCCGCGTCGAGCAGGGTCTTGCCGGTGACGCCAGGTTGGTCAGGCTGCATGGTGGGAATCTCCAAACGCCAGTCGCCGCGGGCCGCGGATCGCGAGGTGTGGCGGGCGCTAGCCGCGGCTCATTTTCTCGTCGACGGCGCGCCAGAGGTAGAGGCCGGCGGCACCGGCGACCCAGGTGAAGAGCACGTCCATCCATGGAAAGTGATTGAGGTGAGACTGGGCGGCCATGCCGGTTTCACTCTCGGGGAGCAGCGTCCAGAGCCAGTTCCAATAAAAGATGATGATCAGGCCCGTGGCTCCGAGGAACAGGGCAGTGGCGCCCAGGTATTCGCGGGTAACGGGGTCGTTGGGGCCGCCGTTGAGGCTGCGGACGCGGTGGAAGCTGATGAGGAGCGATACGACCACAGCCACGGCCATGAACCAATTCATCACCTGCCAGACGGGATAGGTTTCGCCGCCGTCGTGGTAGACGGGGGTGAACATGAGGTTTAGTCCGACGGCGACGGCTAGAACGATGAGGGCGACGGCTACTACGCGACGGAATCGATCCATTTGGCCGCTCCGAATCTCGTGACGATCACGACTTGCCGAGTCCCTCTCATTCGGGAGCGTAGCACCGCACCCTCGAGGGCTCAGGCGACGCGGAACTGTTCGGGAGCGCGGGTGAAGTTGATTTGCTGGCCGGCGGCAAGGACGGCGGCCGTGCCGCCGTTGGCCTTGATGCAGTTCGTCTGATCGGCTTTGGCCGCGGCGTCGGTGGCGTCGGGGTCGCAAATGGCGGCCAGGCGGCGGCGAAAGTCGGCTATGCGCGTCTGGTGGGCCGGCTGGTTGGCCAGATTGGTCAGCTCGTGGGGGTCAGTCTGCATGTCGAACAGTTGTGGATCGTGTCCGACGAAGTGGACGTACTTCCAGCGCCGGTCGCGCAGCATGTAGGTGGCGGACGTCGAGCCGGTGGCGTGGTATTCGCTGAAGACGGTGCGGTCGGCCGGCTCGTCGCCGGCGGCTATTGACCAAAGATCGGTTCCAGGAAGGTCCTGGTCGTCCGCTTCGAGTTCAACACCGGTGCCCGCCATGATGGATGGGGCCAGGTCGACCAGGGAAACGGGGCAGTCCACCGACCGCCCGGCGGGCACGTCCGGTCCGGCCAGGATGAGGGGGACGCCGGCGGCGCTGTCGTACATGACGCTCTTGCCCCAGAGGCCGTAGTCGCCAAGGGTTTCGCCGTGGTCGCTGGTGTAGGCGATGCGGGTGTCGTCGGCCAGACCGGCGTCGCCGAGCGCGCCAAGCACGTTGCCAATCAGCTCGTCGACGAATGAGCACATGGCGTAGTAGACGAGGCGTGCGCGGCGGATGGCGTCTTCGGAGCGGACGTCCGCGGCCGTTTGGACACGGGCCTTGCGGAATGCGGCCAGGGGCGGGTGCATGGGCCACTGGTCGGGTGACCAGGCGATGGGCATGTCGATGTCGTCCAGCCGATAGCGGCGCTGATGATGCTCGGGGGCTGCGAAGGGGAAGTGGGGCAGGGTGAAGGAGACAAAGAGGCACCAGGGTTTGTCGTGCGTTGGCGCCTCGGTGTGGAGCCAGCGCACGGCTTGGGCGGCGATGGCGGAGTCGTAGCGGACGTACTCGGAGTCTGTGTCGCCGGCATGGTCGACGTGTCCGAGCTGGTACCGGGTAACGGGAATGTCGGAGCGAATGCAGCCGAAGACATCCCCGATCCCGTGCATGACGTGCATGGGGATGCGCTGATCGGGAAAGCCAATGTCGTCGGTGGTGTGGCGGTAGTGGAGCTTGCCGATGGTGGTTACCGCATGGCCCTGGTCAACGAGCCGACGGCCCCAGCTGGACGCGGCGCTTCCGGTATACGGCGCGGCGTTGTCCCACGCCCCGATCTCATGAACGTAGCGGCCGGTGGCGAAGCTGGCGCGCGAGGGGACGCAGATGGGGGAATTGCAGTAGGCGGAGGTGAACGACGTACCGGCGGCGGCCAGAGCATCCAAGTTGGGCGTTTGGACCAGGGGATGGCCGGCGGACCCGAGCATGCGGGGATTGTGCTCGTCCGACATGAGAACCAGGAGGTTCTTGGGCTCCACGTTGCCTCCGGAATCGGGTGGGGCGCGGCGTCACGCCTCGGCCGTTTTGGGGCCTTGAGCCTAGCCGACGGCGGACATCGGCCAAGAGGTAGTAGCGAGAGGGGAGGAAGTAACTCGGGGGGCGACGGGAAACCGTCGCCCCCCGATGTCCGGCTACGTGATCCGAGGCGCTAGCCCGTGGGCCCGACCGGATTGGGGTACGTGAGCCAGTTGCTTGCACCGTTTCCGGTGAACGCGAACTGTGTCTCACCGCCGGCGTAGATCGTCTGGTCACCGGAAAAGCCATTGCTGAAGCCGATTCCGCGGACATTGCGGATCGACAGGCTCGCGCTCAGGTGGCTCCAAGTTCCGCCAGCTCCGATGTCTTCAACTGTTCCCACACGCTGACTGCGCTTGCTCAGGAGGAAGCCACGAAGCTGGGTTCCCGCCGCAATGGTTCCATCGCGCGTGACGTTGGGCGAAAGGACGATCGTGTTGATTCGGCCGAGCTCGTCGGGGGTGCCCCGTGGATTGTGAAGCACGTTCTCAAAGTTTTCGCCGCCGTCCTCCGAACGGTAGATGCCCAGCGTTTCGGAACCCACCCAGATGACTCTGTCGTAATGCCATTCTGGGTGAACACCGACGGCCGTGATCTTGATGTGCGCTGGAAGCGCCTTCTTGCCGAGCACCGGTCGGAATTTTTGCCCGCGATTGTCACTCACCAACACGTCGGACTGGGTCCAGGTGAAAATGTGGATGTTGTCGCCCCGTCCCTGAACCGTAAGCAGGCCAAGGTAGGTCGTTGGCGGCAGGCCGTTTGCCGGGGTATTGGATACGGTTGACCAATTCGCGCCTCCGTCGTTTGACTGGAACAGAGTTCCGGAATCGGCGACGGCGTAGAACGTACGGTCGATTTCAAATCTAGGTGAAGCCGCGATGCCACCAAACCGACCCCCAGGGAGCCCGGCAGGCGTTGACCAGGTGGCGCCACGGTCGCCGGAACGGCTAATCCCGTTGTTGGTCGCAGCCAGCACCACCCCGTCTTGGGAAACGGCGGGCGATGGTGCGATGGCGTTGATTGTCAGGTTCGGAAGCCCGCTCGTGAATTGCGTGAAGCCCATTCCGGCGTCAGTCGATCGGAGGACGCCACCCGAGGTTGTCCCCAGCCAAATGGTCCTGTCCTGGAAGACGAGCGGCGACGCCGCCACAACCGAAATCTCGCCGATGTTCGGCGACGCGGGTACCGGCGCGGGTACCGGTGCAGGTGCAGGAGCCGGCGCGGGCGCCGGAGTTGGGGCGGGAGTCGGGATGGCCCACGCGAAGGTGCCCTGGACATCGGAGCGGTGGTCGCGCTGGCAGGCCTGCTCGGCCTGGCCGCCGAACACGCGCTGGTAGATGCCGACGTTTTGGGTGTTGCCCAAGTGAGCCTCGACAATGTCGTTCAGGTCTACACAACTTGTGGGCCACTGTGCCGCGGCCGGAGTGGCCAGGAGCGCTAGCGCCATCGCCGCGGCAAGGGCCGCGCCCGTGACAAGTCTGCGGAACGTGACGTGGCCGAGGAACGAGTGGATAGTCGGCATCCGCCGCCTCCGTGGGAAACCCGGAAGTTAAGGGCATCGTAGCCCTAAGGCCAGCCGCATGGAAAGCGCCACAGGCGCGAGAAGTTCGCGTGATGGTGTGGGCTGGCTGGAAAACTGGGGTTGCGGCTCGTATTCGTAGCGAGTACACTCATGGTGTAGCGCTTCGGATCTGATCGAGCCCGACGGACGAGCGGGGGTCAGCCGAAGCGGGGCGTGGCGGCTCGCGTTGGGTAATCCTACGCCCGGTCACGGTGCGCGATGTTCAGTTGTCGCGCGCCGGCGGCCGGGTCTTCGGGAGTCCCGGCAGCGGCCCATCACCTCCCAGCGCGCTTGCGTGGAGTTAAGGGGCGGCGGGGTGCGCGCATCGCCCGATAGGACATCGGATCCGGTGCGCCGCCGCCGCCCCCGGATGGCCGGGATCGGATCCGGCGTGCCCCACGAGCCCAAGCGCCGGCGAAGCGCGGTTTCGCCGAGTGAGCGCCCTCGTGGGGCGTTTTACAGCTAACGACACGTCACGAGCGCCGCGCATTGGCGGGCGCTCCGGAGGCAATGCAGTGGCGATAACGAAGAGCGATTCAATTGGCGACGTGGTGGACACGGTGATTGCCGAAGCCCGTCGCACGCAGATGCACCGAACGGTGATGGAACCGCTGGTGCGGACTTACCGGGTCCCGCGCGGGTCCGGCGACCGGCTGGAGATTCCCAAGTTCGGCACGGTGTCGGCGAGCGCCCTGACCGAGGGCGTGGACATGACGAACCCGCAGACGCTGACCACCAGCAAGGTCACGATTACGCCCGCCGAGGTGGGCGCGCAGATTGTGCTGACCGATCGCGCGCTGCGCACGGCCAAGGAGGACATGGCGCGAGCGGCGGGACGGGTCCTGGGCGATGCGATCGCCCGCAAGCTGGACAAGGACCTGCTGGGACTGCTGGACAACTTCAGCGCGTCGTTGGGCGGGGCCGGCAAGAACATCTCCATGGGCCACCTGCGGGCCGCTGTCTCGCGCCTGCACGGGGCCACCGAGCCGGCGCCGCAGCCGTTTCACGCGGTATTGCACCCGTACCAGGCGCATGACCTGGCCGCGGACATTTCGCCCACGGGCACCTACCCGGTGCCGGCCGGCATTTCGCAGTCCGTACTGGAGAACCATTGGGTGGCGCGCGCCTTTGGCGTGGACGTCTTCCAAGCCGGGAATCTGGCGGTGGACGCCAGCGACGACGCCAAGGGCGCGGTGTTCTCCAAGGAGGCGCTGGTGCTGGTGATGTTCAAGGACTGGGCGGTGGAGCGCGAGCGCGACGCCTCGCTGCGGGCCTGGGAGCTGAACGTGGTGGCGGACTACGGCCTGGGCGAATACGCGGACGCCTGGGGAGTAGAGATGTACTTCGACGCGTCCACCCCGTCCAGCTAAGGCCGGGCGGTTACATGAGGAGGCAGCGGCACATGCACGCTCCCATCATCTGGATCAGGCGCCGCCCGGCGCGGCGCCTGATCCACCGCTTTCCCGGCGCCGAGGGTGGACGCCAGATTCTGGTGATCACACCCGACGGCGAGGAAGCGCGGGACACGGCGCTGGCCATGCGCGAGCGTCAAGCGTCCCGGCTGCGAGATCACGGCGCAGCCGATATGGAAGGGCTCGATCCCCAGCGCGCCAGATGGGGCCGGGGAGACGCTGAGTCCTCCGAGGCCCAGCCATGAGTGTGACGAGGCGCGCCTTGCGCCATCGAATCGCTCGGCGGCTGGCGCCGTTCCTGACCGGAACGGCGGATGGCGGGTCCACGGTGGCCCTGGTCGATCCGGCGCGGCTCCAGGACTCGACGGCATCGGCCGACCTGTGGGCCGACAGCTGGATCCAGGTGACTGGCGGTCCAAACGCGGGCGAGACCCGGCGGGTGGCGGCCTACGACCCGGCGGTGGGGTCAATCACCGTCAGCCGCGCATTCCCGCAGGCGGCGGTCGGCGCGTCCTATGAGCTCTTACGCCTGGTGGCGCCCGAGGTCATCAATGCAGCCATCGACACCACGCTGGCGCGATGCTGGTTTCAGACCCTGGCGCCGCTGACCGCGCTGGCCGACGGTGACATGGAGAACCCGGACACTCGGGCCTGGCGTGCCTGGAATGCCACCGTGGCCAAGGCAGCGGTCGACGCAGACGCATTCGGCGACGCTGCCAGCCTGGAAATACGCAACACCTCGGCGGACGGCTATGCGGCGTCGACCAGCCTGGCCGTGCTGCCGGGTCAGCCGTTCACGCTTGAGGCCATGGTGGCTCCAGGGGGCTTCACGGCGCGTCTGTCGGTTCGCAACTTGTCGTCCGATGTCGAATTGGACGAGGCGACGGTCGCGGGCCTTGCCTGGCGACGGGTGCGCCTGACGTTCGTGGTTCCCGACGACTGCGAGGCGATTGAAGTCCGGCTGGGCGGCGTGGAGGCTGACGCCGTCACGCGGTGGTCCCGGGTGGTGTTGCTGGCGGCCAACCGCCGGCGGTTTCCCCTGCCCTCCTGGGTCACGCACCGGCAGCAAGTCGTCGAGGTCTGGCGGCGGTCGGCGGACCACCCGCAGCGAGTGATGGCTGCGGTGAATTGGTGGCGAACCACGGTTAACCCGGGGCTGCGGGGGCCGGAATTGTCGCTGGAGGCGGAGCCGCCCCCCAGCCTCGGCGAGACGCTGCTCATCGAAGGCCTGCGGGCTTACGAGCCGCTGCCCAGCGACAACGCCACCACCGACGCGCCGGTGGACTGGGTCGCGCAAGGGGCGCTGGTTGAGGTGTACCGCCACCTGAACCGGGATGCGCCGGCCGGGGATGTGGCGCGATACGCGGCGCTGCAACGAGACGCGGCGCTGGAGTTCCAGCACCTATCTCGCCTCTATCGCCCACGGGCCACCCGGCGGGTAATGCTTAGCGGGGGCTGGTAGATGCCGCGCGGAAATCGTCCGCCCTACCCCTATGACTGCATGGTGGACGGCGCGGGCCTGATGCTGAGCCAGCGGCCGGGCGCGGAAATCGCCTGGCGCGAACGCAAGCTGGACTTCTTTGCGCCGCGAGTCAGCCAGACAGACCAGTCCTATGCCCAGTTTCCGCCGGAAGACGAGACGACCTGGGCCGTGGACGATCTGTCGGGCGGATACGGCCATCGGGTTGCGCCGCGCGGAGGGTCGACTGGCTACGCCCACGGCGTGGCCGACACGCGCATCCCGCACCAGGTCACCTTGCCGCCCGAAGTCCTGACCACGCCGATTTCCTCGTCGGGAACGATCACGGACCACTTTGAGCTGGGCGACACCAGCTACGTGCTGGCGGGGTCGGCCGTGTACCGATCCCGGGACGGCTTGAACTGGACCCTGGCGAAGGCGTTCGAACCTGGCGTCACGGCTCTTTCGGCGGCGGTCTTCAAGGGGCGCGCGGACCGGCCGATGGCTTTCGTGGCCGTGGGCGGCACCGCGGCCGACGAGCCCTTCTGGACCTTCGACGGCTCGAACTGGACACAGCACACGGGCCAGCGCGCCACGCCCGTGGCGGTCTTGCGAACCGGCGACCGCGGCCAGACCTACGCCGATCTCACCGACGCTGTGAGCGACGGGGATTCAGGGACCTACGGGCACCTGGACTCACTGGGCGCGGTGACCGACGGAGCGTGGCTCCTGATTGGCGGGAAGGCGCCGTTCGCGGCCGTGGCCGTGGAGATGAACGTCGCTGCCAACGGCAACGTGGCCGACGTTTCGGCTGAGTACTGGAATGGCTCGGCCTGGACGGCCGTGGACGGGCTGCGCGACGGCACGGCACAGGATGGCAAGACGCTGGCGCGCGACGGTGACCTGAGCTTTAGCGAGCCGTCCGACTGGCCGCTTGCGGCCATCAACGGCGTCGAGGCCTTCTGGGTGCGGCTTACCGTGGCGTCGGCGCTGGATTCGTCGACCCGCATCAATGGACTCGCCGTTCGTGAGGTCCGCAAGGCCGAGGCGTTCCAGGTGATCGGCTCGGTACTCGCACGGGTGAGCAGCGAAGCCGGTGCGCCAACGCTGTCGATCTCGGCGGACGGTGGCGCGGCTTCCACCTGGACGGATGGCGCGCCCATCGGCGACGGGGCGTTTGGCGTCAGCTCGCTGCAGAGTCTGGGACGTACGGCGTATCTCGTAAAAGCGGATGGTCTCTATGCGCTTCGCCCCGGCACCGACACGGGTGCGGTCGTGGATCACGTGTGGTCCCAGCCGGTGCGGGACAACAGCCCGTACAGCGGGCGTGGAGCGACGGCCTGGCGCGGGTACCTGTGGTTGCCGCTGCCCGAGGGACTCTTCCGATTCCGGCCTGGTGAGTTGAGGCCGTCGGGTCCGGAGCGCCTGGGCGAGAACGACTCGCCGATCCGCGGTCGCGTCACGGCCTGTGCGGGTGACGCGCACTTTCTCTATACGGCTCTCCGAGATGAGACTGGTCACGTCACCCTGCTGGCGCTCAACCCCGACAAGGACAGCTGGCACCCGCTGGCACGCCTGGGGCGGGTGGACTGCCGGCACATGTGGGTGTCGGACCGACCGGGCCCCAACCCACGGCTCTTTATCGCGACTGGCGGATCACTGGCAGCCATGGTGCTGCCACGCGGTTCCGCCAATCCGCTGCACGATCCTAATTGCCGATATGCGAGCAGCGCGGAACTGACACTCTCGCGATTCGACGCGGGTTTCGCCGCTCAGCCGAAGGCCTTCCTGGCACTGGCCTTGAGCGGAGACCGGCTTACGGCTTCGACATGGGTGGACGCGTCCTATCGACTCGGCGACAGAGCGTCGTTCCGACAACTCGGACGCTTCGCCGCCGATGGCCAACGCATCGAGTTTGGTCCGGAAGCCGCGGCGACAGCCATTGACCTTCGCCTGTCGCTGCACACGGACGATCCCACAACGTCACCGGTGATTCACGCCGCGTCGCTGGCCTACGCCGTGCGCGCGGATTTCAAGCGCGTGTTCGAGTTCGTGGTTCGGATCGCGGACCACACGCCGCTGCGGGATGGCCGACGCGATCGGCGGTCGGGTCGCGAAATCAAGCTCGCGATCGCCGCCGCGGCGGCCACGCGCGAGCCGGTGGTGCTGGTCAGTCCGGACGGCGAGCACGTGGAGGCGCTGGTGCGCGGCGCCGAAGCCCAGGCCCGACGCAGCGAGGCCGGACGCGACCTGGAATGGCTGATGCCCGTGACAGCCACCGAATACCGGCCGACCGCCGGCACGGGCACGCACAACCGACTCGCGGCCTACGCCCACCGGGGGCAGGCCGCCTACCTGCACACGCAACTCGCCAGGCTCTAGGAGGCCCCTGTATGGCAACTACCACGGCGAACCTGCGGCTAACCAAGCCGTTGGGCGCCGAGCGTTACGACATCAACGTTTTCAACAACAACGCCGACCTGATCGACGCCGGCTTCCACGCGTTGACGGGGCACGATCACAGCGGCCGGCCGGGCGAAGGCCCGCAGCTCGCTGAATCGGCCCTGGCCGAGGGCGCGGTAACGACCGCGAAGCTCGCGTCTGACGCCTTCCACTCGGAGCAGTTCCACAACGCGCTGCCGAACGGCGACTTCGAGTCGTGGTCCGGCGGCGGCACGACGGCGCCGGACGGCTGGTCGCTGGCGGGACACCGAGCGCAGGTTGCGCGAGCCACGAGCGTCGTTAAGCACGGGCGCTACGCCGCGTCCCTGACCCGCCGGGGCGCCGACTGCGATCTGCGCCGCGGCCTGAGCGACGACCTGGGCGGATTGACCTACCTGCGGGGCCGCACGTTCACCCTGGGCGGTTGGGTCTACGCAATCGTTCCCAATCGAGCGCGGCTGGAGTTGGGCGATGGCGTGACCACCGCCATCTCGGCCTATCACTCGGGTAGCTCGGCCTGGGAATGGCTGACCGTCACCATAGCCGTGGACAGTGCGGCGCCGACCCTGCTGGCGCTCTGCAAGCTCAAGCAAGGGGACACCACGGCCTGGTTCGACGGATTGCAGGTAGCCGAGGGCACGCTGGCGCCCGCGTTCGCTCCCAACCCACTGGACAAGGCGCTGCGCCTCACCAATTTCCAAGACAGCACGCCCGCCAACCACGTGGACCGGGGCCAGTGGCGGGCCGAGGTGGGCGTGGCCTCTGTGGCGGGGGCGCCGTCGCAGAACTGGTCCGACCACAGTATTGAGTTCGAGACCCCGTTTCGTACGGTCTACGCGGCGTTGGCCACGCCCCGCGAGGATGTTGGCGGCCGCCGCGTGATTGCGCGTTGCACCAACCTGCGTTTCGACGGCTTCACCCTGCAGGCCGCCACCGGCGACGCCAGCAACTTCAGCAACGCGAACCCGGGGCTGGTCTATTGGCTGGCGATTGGAGCCGTGTAGTGCACCGCGTGGACGAGCCCGGCTGGATCGACCCCAGCCGGTATACCGAAGGGACCGGCGCGACGCCGAGCTCCCGCAGCAGTCATTCGAAGGAGCAGACTTCCATGGAACCTGAGACCATCGGGATCATCACGGCCGTGACCGTGTACATCGCGCGCGTCGTCCGGAACGAAATGGTGCGGTGGCGCAGCCGCGCGCGCGGCACGGATTCGGAAACCCGCGCCCTGCAGCTGCTTGAGAACATCGACCGAAGCCTGACAACGCACCACACCGAGATGACCCGCTACCAGGCCTCGATTGCCGACTCGCTGGGCCAGATCAAGGGCCGGCTCGCGGCCTAGCGCCGCTCGATGGCGAGCAACGGCCATGGCACAGCTGGATTGGTGGCCCTGGCTTCAGTTCGAAGCCAGGGCCACCGCACCAAGCATGGGCAGCAACCAGCGGCCGAAGGGCAGGCAGCCCTTGCGGGCCGGCTGGTCCGGGACGGCATTGGCATCAAAGTGGCCCGGATAGTGCTTGTGCAGGTCGCGACCGGAGGCGATGGGTGCAAGTCGAAGCTCCGATTCATGCTCGAGGACATACCACGCAACGTGTGGGCGCTGGCGGCGGTCCGTGAGGCGGGGCGACCTGGTTTCGACTGCATGCGGGTGAAGGCTGGCGGCTGGCTGCCAGCGCAGCAGGGCGGTGCGCCGGTCGAGCTGGGAGCGGGCGATCAGCTCGATCCGGCAGTCGTCAAACTGGCCACGCAGGAATCGCGCCTCGGCGCTGTCGAAGTCGCCGACCAGTTCAACGGGCGCGCTAGTCATTAATCGGCGTCACCGGGTAGTCGCACCGAGGGCACGACGGCCTGAATGTCAGACGCGTCAACGGCCCCGGCGCGCAGGATCAGGGGTGGATCTTGCGTCACGTCGATCACCGTGGACGGAGCGCCGGCGCCCTGGCCGCCATCCAGCACCAGGTCAACTCGAGGTCCGACCGCGTCGGCGGCCGCCTGGGCCGTCGTGGGCGGCGGCTCGTTGTGCAGGTTGGCGCTGGTTCCGGTAAGTGGGGCGCCGACGAGGCGTACCAGGGTGCGTACGTCGTTGGACGCGGGAACGCGCACGCCAATCGTTCCGTTTGGACCCAGCAGGCGGCGATCGACGCCCGGCCGGGCGGGCAGCACCAGCGTGACCGCGCCAGGCCAAAACGCCTGAGCTAGGCGATGAGCATCGGGCGACATCACCGCGATCTCGTCGGCCTGCGCTGCGTCGGTAAGCAGGATGGGCACTCCACTGCCTGGATTGCGGCGCTTGACTTGCATCACGCGAGCGATGGCGTCCGGCCTGCGGATACTCGCGGCCAGACCGTAGAGCGTGTCGGTGGGGATGGCGGCAATACCGCCGTCCGACAGAACCCTTGCGCAGTGGGCCACGTCGGCCGCCGCCGCCAGACCGTCAGCCACCGCGCGCGCCGATCGTTCCCGCCATCCCCACGCGTTGGCCGCTGCCTCGCGGCGCCGAAGCGTCGGTCGTCAGCCGCGCAGGGTCCGGCCGGCGCCGACGCCGTGCGCGACGGCATTCCGCAACGGACCACACCATGTACCTGCACTCCTTCCCGGGATCGTCGCCAGAATGCCGCAGGCCTGTGGTACCAACGCAACCAGACCCAGTGGTATCTGCTAGGCTGCGCGGGTTACGTCGCGTGTTGGCGACACTGCCGTCCGCACAGGGCCACGCTCTTCTGCCTGCCATGCCGATATCGAAAGCCGAGTTGCTGGACTCAAGCGGTGATGTCGCCGGTGTTGGGGTAGTCAGCGAACCAGTGGGCAGTGTTGTTTGCAAACTTTCTGCGGAATGGGCCGGTCAAGCGCAGCTTGACGAGGATTTGAACTCGGCCCCCGTGCGTCGGAGACTGCCAAAGCAGGCAAGGAGACGAACCCCATGAGCGTTAGCACCGAGTGGGCGTGGAACGATGACGCCATCGTGGTCACCGCGGATGGCCGGGTGGACGGCACCAACGCCCGCGACTTCCAGAGCGCCCTGGAGGCCGTGATCGAGGCCAGCGACCAGGCAGTGATCCTGGACATGGAGCGCCTGACGTACATCAGTAGTGCCGGGCTGCGAGTCATCCTGCTGGCGGCGAAGTCCCTTCAACGTAAGGACGCCACCCTGTCGATCTGCTCGCTGTCGGATCCGATCCGCGAGATCTTCAGCGTCAGCGGCTTCGACCAGATCATCCCGATTCACGCCACCCAGGCCGAAGCGCTCGCTGCCCGCAAGAGCTGAGCCCCGGCGTGCGAGGCGGACGGCAACGTGGCCGATCCGCGAGCGGCCGGACGGGGATCCAGAGGAGTGGTACGCGGAAGATCTCGATTAGTGTCATAAGGAACACGGACGCCAAGTGAAGCTGACCGTGGTGAACGTCACCGAGAACGGAGTGATGGTCGTCGCGATTGAGGGCCGGGTAGATAGCTCCACCGCTCCGAAGTTCAGGCGTGTGCTCGGCGGGGTGGCCCAGGCCGGCACAAGGGGCATTGTCTTGGACCTAGAGAACCTCAGGTTTATCAGCAGTGCGGCGCTTGGCGTGCTGCTGGAAATTACAAAGGCTCAGGCGCGGCGCGGCGGCACGCTCGCTGTCTGCTCACTACCGGACTCCCTCCGCAAAATCTTCGAAATCAGCGGCTTCGATCAGATTATTCCCGTGCACGACTCCCAGGCCGAAGCGCTTGCCGCATGTTCAAGCTAGTGACCACCGATACCAGCAGAGCGCCGTCCGATCGGGCCGATTCCCTCGCGAGCCTTGAGGCGTGACTGTGGGCGCGGAGTCCCCATCCAAAATCCTGGTAGTCGACGACGAGGCTGATCTTGAGGTGCTGATGCGGCAACGGATGCGCCGAAGCATCCGAAAGGGCCAGTTTGAGTTTGTGTTTGCCCGCAACGGTGTGGAAGCGCTGGAACGGCTACGAGAGAGCGACTTTGACGTTGTGCTCTCGGACATCAACATGCCGGAGATGGACGGGCTGACCCTGCTCCAGCAGATACCGGACGTGGATCCGGACGTGCGATCGGTAATCGTTACGGCCTACGGCGACATCGACAACATCCGATCGGCCATGAACCGCGGGGCGTTTGACTTCATTACCAAACCCATCGACTTCCGCGACTTGCGCGCCACGATTGAGCGGGCCCTGGAACACCGTGCACTCATGCGCCGCGCGGCGCAATCGAGTGGCGATGCCGGGGCGGAGACAGCCGATGACCCACGGGAGTTGGCTGATGGTCCGGTGTTGATCCACGTGGAGCGCGATGGCATGTATGCCGATGACGCGGAAGAAGGCAAGTCACCGGCTTCGAGTGGCATCAAGCTTTCGGTGCTCAATGCGACGTCGGACGGAGCCCTGGTGATTGCGCTTGAGGGGCGCGTGGACGCCAACACCATGCGGCGCTTCGAACGCGCCATCGAGGTAGTGCGCAAGGCCTGCGACGTGGCAATGATCCTAGACTGTCGAAACCTCGACTACATCAGCAGCGCGGGGCTGCGCGTGGTGCTGGCGCTGGCCAAATCCCTGCGTCAGCAAGGCGCCGAGCTTGGCCTTTGCTCGGTCACCGATGAGGTCGCCAGGGTCTTTAATGTGAGCGGCTTCGATCAGATCATTCCGGTGCGTGATACTCAGGCCGAGGCACTGGCCGCATGTACGAGTTGAAGTTCGATCGCCCCCGCGGGGGGCCTAGTTGCCCGAGCCACGGCACGGGAATCCCAGGGGTGAAATCGTGGTAGTCAAACCCCCGTACAAGATTCTGGTCGTCGATGACGAGCCGGACCTTGAACCCCTCATGCTGCAGCGCATGCGCCGAAATATCCGGCGCGGTCAGTACACCTTCGTCTTCGCCCGCAACGGGGTCCAGGCCCTGGATCGGCTGCATGAAGAAGACGATATCGACATGGTCGTTTCCGACATCAACATGCCGGAGATGGACGGGCTGACGCTGCTGCAGCAGATCCCCAAGGTGGACCCGAACATTCGGTCCATCATTGTTTCCGCCTACGGCGACATGGAGAACATCCGGACGGCGATGAACCGAGGGGCTTTCGACTTCGTTACCAAGCCCATCGACTTTCGGGATCTACGGGTGACGATCGACCGGACGTTGCAACACCTGATGGAGTGGCGCGAGGCGTTGGCCTCACGTGACCAGTTGGTGGCGCTGCAGAACGAGTTGACCGTGGCCAGCAAGATGCAGCAGTCGATTCTGCCCACGCACTTTCCGGAGAGCCCTCACTACCAGATATTCGCCAACATGGAACCGGCGCGCAGCGTCGGCGGCGACTTCTTCGACGTCGTGGCGTTAGAAAACGAGCGCATCGGCATGACAGTGGCGGATGTTTCCGACAAGGGCGTGCCCGCCGCGCTGTTCATGATGTCGACGCGAACCCTGATTAAGGGCGCGGCGATTGGTTCGGCCGGACCCGGCGACGTACTGCGCGAGGTCAACAACCTGCTCTACGAGGACAACGAAACCGAGATGTTCGTGACGGTGCTCTACGCGGAATACAACCCGGCGAACGGCGAGTTTGTCTACGCCAGCGGTGGGCACGACCCGCCGTTGCTGGTGAAGCCCGACGGAAGTTCCACCACACTTCCGCTGACCGGCGGCATTGCGCTGGGCCTGTTGCCGGACCTGGACTACCGCCAAAACTGCGTCGTGCTGGAGCCGGGCGACACCATCGTGCTCTATACCGACGGCGTCAGCGAAGCCATGACCAGCGACGAAGAGCAGTTTGGCCTGGAACGGCTACGCGCCTCGGTGGCGGCGGGCCCGGGCGAGAGCGCGGAAGCGGCCAATCACGCGGTTTTTGAGGCCGTCAGCGAATTCGTGGGAGACAATCCGGCGTCGGACGACATTACCTGCCTGACCTTTCGCCGCGCGGAGGGTGGGTGATGAGCCTCACGCGCACCGTCGTTATCGAGACCAAGTTGGAGGAACTGACACGACTGACCGAGGTCGTGGAAAGCCTGGGTGAGGAAGACGCCTGGTCGCCGGCCCTGGTTGGCAAGGTGAACCTGGTGCTGGAAGAGTTGGCGATCAACACCATCAATCATGGTCACGACGGCGGGCTGCACGAGATCTCGTTTACCTTTAGCTCCAGCGACGATGCGTTAACCATCGAGATGGTGGACGACGGCAAGCCGTTCGATCCCCTGACCGAAGCGCCCGTTCCGGACGTGAACGCGCCGATGGACGAACGGCCGATTGGGGGGCTGGGAGTCTTCCTGGTGCGGAAGCTGATGGACGAACTGACATATCGGCGGGAAGAAGGCCGCAACCACCTGACGCTCGTCGCCTATCGAGCTGAATGAATCGGTTAGTCCCTGTGCCCAGGGCGTGGTTGCTCGTAGCGCTTGGGATTGGGGGGTTTGCTGCCATCGCCGTTGCGGTGTGGGCCATGCTGGCGGTGGGCGGCACGACGGCAACGACGGACAGCGGGCCGGCACCTCCGACGGCCGGGGCTGACGCGACTCCCGCCCTGGTCGACGCAGGTTCCGCACCCGTGGCCGGTGTTTCCGACGAGCGCGTCCTGTTTGGCCAGTCGGCCGCGTTTAGCGGTCCGGCCAGCGAGTTGGGCCTGAATATGCGTCTGGGCATTCAGGCTGCATTCCAGGAGGCAAACGCGAAGGGCGGCGTGCACGGTCGCCGGCTGGAACTGACGACGTTGGATGATGCCTATGAGCCCGAGGCCGCCATCGCCAACACCAAGCAGTTGATCGAGCAGGAGAACGTGTTTGCGCTGATCGGCGCCGTGGGTACGCCGACCTCACGTTCGGCGGTGCCGGTTGCCGTGGAGGCCAATACGCCGTACCTCGCTCCGTTCACCGGCGCGGCTTTCCTACGCGGAGAGGATCTCCACAACGTGGTGATCAACCTGAGGGCTTCGTACAACCAGGAAACCGAAGAGATGGTGGAACGCCTGACCAACGACCTGGGCATCAGGCGTATCGCCTTGCTGTACCAGGACGATTCCTACGGGCGGGCCGGCTATAACGGCGTGCAGGCCGCCCTGGAGCGGCGCGGCATGACGCTGGCCGCGGTCGGCGTGTATCCGCGCAACACCACGGCCGTTAAGACCGCGCTGCTGGACTTGCGCGAGGGACAGCCGGAAGCCGTGATCATGGTGGGCGCCTACGAACCGGTGGCCGCTCTGGTTGCATGGTCACGGCACTTGGGACTCATCCCTGTGTTCATGACCATCTCGTTTGTCGGCAGCAACGCCCTGGCCCAGGAGCTGGGACCGGAGGGCGCCGGCGTCTTCGTTACGCAGGTCGTGCCCTTCCCCACCGACACGTCGCTGCCCGTGGTGCAGGCCTACCATCGCGCGCTGGCCGCCCACGATCCCGACGCGGTTCCGGGCTTCGTCTCCTTTGAAGGCTATCTGGCCGGTCGCCTGACCATCCTGGGCCTTGAGCGGTGCGGGCCTGACCTGAGCCGTGAGTGCTTTCTCAACAGCCTGCGCAGCGCCGAGGAGATCGATGGGTTCAGCCTTCGCTACGGCGATGCCGACAACCAGGGATCCGACGCGGTGTTCCTGTCGGTTATCGGCGCAGACGGTCGCTACCGCTCCGTCAGCAGCCTGACGGGTTCGTAAGCATGTTGGACCGATTGAAGCAGTTGCTGGAGGCGCGGTATCGCTTGTCGACGCAGCTCTACCTCGGCATCGGCGGCGCCGTTGCGCTGACCATTGCCGCCAGTGTCGTTGGGCTGGCGTCCTTTACACGGGTGGGCGAGGCGCAGAGCCGGGTCAACGAGGGAAGCGTGCCTGAACTGGCGGCGGCCTTCGGCGTGGCCGAATACAGCAGCACGCTGGTGGCCGCGGCGCCTCGCCTGGCGGCGGCCACCACGGTTGACGCGGTGGACGAGATAGCCCAGAACATTGAGAGTTCGCGCCAGGACTTGGAGGTCCTGTTCGTCGTCTTGAACCGCAGCACCGGTGACCCGGAGCGAATCCAGCGCCTTCGACGTTACGCCGACACGCTGTTGTCCAACATTGACACGATCAAGCGCGAGCGGTTCGACCTCTTTGACCTCGGCGAGCGACGGCAGGCCTTGCGAACGGAACTTGAAGACCTGCGAAGCAGCCTGGAGGGCGTGATCGTGCCCGCCCTCGACGACCAGTTGTTCTACACGATGACAGGCTTCCGGGCGATTGAGGAAACTCCGCCGATCCGCCAGGTGTACTTCTCCGAGCCTGAACTCAACCGGTACCGACGCCTGGCGGAGCTGCAGTCGGACGTCAACATTGCGACGCAACTGCTGGCCAGTGCCTTCACCTTATCCAGCCCTTCCTTGATTGAGCCGTTGCGCGAACGGTTCGAGGCCTCGGTTCGCCGAATCGAACGCAACCTTAATGGGCTGTCGGAGTCCGAGATTCACTCCGACCTGGTGCCGCTCTTTGCTCGACTCTTCGAGGTTGGCACGGGTGAGCCCAGCGGCTTTGATGTGCTTCAACAGGAGCTCAGCCTGCTGGAGCGCCAGCAAGTGTTGCTGGCAGACAACCGCGCCCAGGCCATTGAACTGCTGGCCGAGGTCGACGGCCTGGTGAGCGCCGCGCGCGCCAGCGCGGATGAGGCGACCCAGAGTTCGACCGACACCATCGCGACCGGGCGCTTTTTGCTGCTGGCCATCGGTGCGATCAGCGTCGGCGGCGCTCTGCTGATTGCCTGGCTGTTTGTTGGCCGCTTCCTCTTGCGTCGGCTGCAAATGCTGTCCGACTGGATGGTCCGCATGGCCGGTGGCGATCTTGAGACTCGAGTCGAGATGAGTGGCCGCGACGAGGTGGCGGACATGGCCGCGGCGCTCGAGGTCTTTCGCCGACACGCCCTTGAGGTCCAACGACTGAACCTCGTCGAAAAACTCGCCGATGAATTGCAGGACAAGAACGAGCAATTGGAGAGCGTGCTGGGCGATCTGCAAAAGGCCCAGGACCAGATCGTCATGCGCGAGAAGCTGGCGGCCCTGGGTGAACTCACCGCCGGCGTGGCCCACGAGATTCGCAACCCGCTCAACTTCGTGAAGAACTTTGCCGAGGCGTCGGAAGAGCTCTTGGAGGAGTTTCAGGAGGTCCTAGAAGAAAGCGGCGACAGTCTTCCGGAGGCTGACCGCGAGATTGTTGACGAGGTGACACAAGACCTGACTGACAACCTGGCGCGTATTCGCTCGCACGGGGACCGCGCCAACCGAATCGTGCAAGACATGCTTTCGATGGGCCGCGGATCGGGGGACCGCTCGCCGACCGACATCAATCAGTTGGTGGACGAATATACGCGCCTGGCGTACCACAGTGCGCGGGGTACCGATCAGAACTTCCAACTCAGCATCGAGCGGGACTTCGATGATGCGGTCGGGGAGCTCAATGTGGTCTCCCAGGACCTGGGCCGGGTGTTCCTGAACATGGTGTCGAATTCCTGCTACGCCACCGACGAACGACGGCAAGCGTCCGGGGCGGCCGCCGGCGACGGGCCGTTCATGCCCGTGGTTTGGCTCGCGACGCGGCGGCACGAGGACCACATTGAAGTCCGAATCCGGGACAACGGCGGCGGCATGCCGCCGGATGTTGCCGAGAAGATTTTCAACCCGTTCTTCACCACAAAGCCCACCGGCCAGGGCACCGGGCTCGGGCTGGCCATGTGCAGCGACATCGTGCGCCAGCACGGCGGCAACATCCGGCTCGATGTCCAGGAAGGCGAGGGCACGGAGATGATCATCGACCTGCCCCTGGTGCCGCCGTCGGACACGGCCGAACAGGAAGCGGATTCGCTGCTCGCGCCGTCGACCTGAGCGTGGCCGGACTCAGCCGCTAGCCTGGACGGCCGGGCCTGCCGTTGAGCAGGCGCTCGATCGCCTGGGCCACGCCGTCGTCCTCGTAACTGCCGGTGACCCAGTCGGCGGCGGCCACCACGCGCGGGTCGCCGTCGCCCATGGCCACGCCAATGCCCGCGGCGCGGACCAGATCAAGGTCGTTCAGGTTGTCGCCGATGCCCATGGTCTGATCGAGCGAGACGTTCGCCACGGCGGCCACGTGCGCCAGCGCGCGCCCCTTGTTGACGTCGCGCCGGACGATTTCGGCGAAGCGGGGATGCGAGCGTGTGGCTTGCACGGCCGGGCCAAACCGGCCGTCCATTTCGGAAATCGCGTCCAGTACCTGGCCTTCGTCCATTACGAAGACCAGCTTGGTGCTGCCCGCGGCCACGGCCGTGGCCAGGTCGTCGACGAACGTGATCGGGACGTTGGAACTGGCGGCATAGAAGCGGCCCTCCGGCGTGTCGGCTTCCATGTACAACTCGTCGTGGATGTAGGCGTTGACATGCAGCCCGCGCTGGCGAGCGAATTCGATGGCCGCCTGCGCCGGTCCTGACGGCAGGACCTCGTGCTGGTAGGTCTTACCGGTGACCGGATCTCGAACCAGCGAACCCTGGTAGCAAATGATCGGCAGCGTGACCTGCAGGTCGTCGGCAAAGCGGCGGGCCGACTGGAACATCCGGCCGGTGGCGATCGTGATCTCAAGGCCCGCGGCCCGCGCGTCGTTGATCGCTCGGCGAACGCGCGACGTGATGCCGAGGTCACCCTTGACCAGGGTTCCGTCCAGATCCATGGCGATGATGCGAATTCGGGCGGGCTCAGGCGCCACGCCTGAACTGTTCCCGTCAAGCGCCATGGCGATATACTCCAAGCCAATGCCGTGTAGCGTCACACACGCCTCTGGCCCGTCCCCTGTCCTACGTGCACGGCGGGCCAATATTGGCACGGATGCCGCTCTAGAAGGCCGTTAGATGCGCTCCCGCCGCTGGCTGACGCTTGGGATCGGCGTCAAGCGCTACCTGTTGCTCATTTTCCTTGGCACTGTTGTGCTGGCGCTGGCCATGGCCATGTTCCTGGCCTTCGTCTATCGCACGATCGACATCCCCGGGCCGGCGGGGACGGTTGTCTACTACCTCACCCTTCAATTCCTGGCCCATCCCGTTCGCGAACTGACCGTGGGTGCGCTGGGACTAATCATCGCGGCCGCCGGCGCATTCCTGCTCGGTCGCAGCGTGCTCTCGGTCGTGGTGGATCCAAAGGACGACCTGGCCGAAATCCTCTATCAGAATCGGCGCCTGCAACGCGGACCGCGCATCGTGGCGATCGGCGGGGGTACCGGCCTGGGTGTTCTGTTACGCGGTCTGAAGGAACACACCAACAACATCACAGCCGTCGTGACGGTGGCTGACGATGGTGGCAGTTCGGGCCGCCTGCGCGAGGAGTTGGGCCTCATGCCGCCCGGCGACATTCGCCAGTGCCTGGCTGCATTGGCCGATTCCGAATCGTTGATGCAGGACGTGATGGAGTACCGCTTCAGCCGCGGGCAGGGGTTGCAGGGGCACAGCCTCGGGAACCTGTTGATCGCGGCCATGGCCGACCTGAATCAGGGCAACTTCGAACGCGGTGTCAACGACCTGAGCGAAGTGCTCCGCGTGCGCGGGCGCATTCTGCCGTCAACCCTAACGGACGTCAGGCTGGCAGCGCAGATGACCGACGGGTCGATTGTGCGCGGCGAATCTCGAATTCGTTCGGCCGGCAAGCCAATCGACCGCGTGCTGATCGAGCCGCGCTACGTGGCCGCCAACGATGAGGCGGTCAAGGAATTGTTGGCGGCGGACATGATTGTGCTTGGGCCGGGAAGTGTGCATACCAGCGTGCTGCCGAATTTGCTGGTCGGTGACATTGCAACCGCGGTTCGCGCGTCCAACGCGGTGAAGGTGTACGTCTGCAACGTTGCCACTGAACCTGGCGAAACCGACGGCTACAGCTTGGCCGACCACGTCAAGTCGCTCACCTCAAACGTCGGGCCCGGTCTCTTTCAATACACGCTGGTCAACAATTTCACCGACCTGGGTGTTCAGCCGGGCAGCGGGTCGCGAATTGTGGATTGCGACCCCGCGGTCCAGGTCGAACTCCTGGAGACCGGCGTGCAAACCGTCATGGCCGACGTGGTTGACCACAATGACCCGCGGCATCACGACTCGGTGACGCTTGCCGCCGCGCTCGTCGAACTGTACGAGGAAGCATCGCAACGCACGCCTACGCCGCTGGCCGTTGGGGCGGCGCACTAGGGCGCCAGGCGGGCTGTGCGTCTCGGACTGCTGGCCTAGCGGTCGCGCGTCGCGATGTACGTCGCCGCGGCCTCAAGGTTGCCGCGACCCCAGTCGCTCACGGGTATCTGCTCCAGGGCCTCCCTGGCTCGCTGCGCGTGCAGGCGAATCCGGTCTTCCGTGAAAGAGCGAGATCCGGTCCGTTCCAGAATGGCCGTGGCTGCCTCGATGTCAGGCGCCACGCGTTCGTTCCCGAACATGGAGCGCAGGCGAGTCCGGTCAGGCCCGTCAGCCGTCTCCAATGCGTGAATGATGGGCAAGGTCTTCTTTCGCTTCTGGATGTCGGCGCCGACCGGCTTTCCGGTCACCGTGGGATCGCCCCAGATGCCCAGCACGTCGTCGCGAATCTGAAAAACGATGCCCAGTTCTCGGCCGTAGGCGCGGCACGCGGCTCGCGTGGTCGAGTCGTTTCCGGCAAAGACGGCGCCGAGTTCAAACGCCACTGCCAGCAGCGCCGCCGACTTGCGGGCGATCATGTCCAGGTAATCGGCCACGCCAACGCTGGCGGCGGTCTCGAACGCGATGTCCAGGTGCTGTCCTTCGGTGACCAGCCGGCATCCCTGCGTAATCACTTCGGTGGCGTCCTTGGCCAGTGGCGCCGAGTCGCTGTTGCCGCCGCTCCGCAGCACGCTGAGCGTTGCCAGCACGTGTAGCAGGTCGCCGGCGTCGATCGCCTGGGCGCGTCCCCAGACCGCCCAGACGGTGGGGCGGTGTCGGCGCGTTTTATCGTCGTCCATCACGTCGTCATGCACCAGGGTGAAGTTGTGCAGAAGCTCCAGTCCGGCCGCCGCCGGCAGGGCCGCCGCCAGGTCACCGCCCAGCGCCTCGCACATCAGGAGGCACAGCGTCGGGCGGACGGCCTTTCCGCGGTCGGTAGTGGCGGGCGATCCGTCCGCGTTGACTTGGCCGAGCTGATAGCGAGCCATGGTGTACAGGGGCAGGTCGGGCCCCTGGACTGCGCGGTGAAGCTCCGCGTCGATGCGGTCGCGATAGCGCTCGAGAACCACTGGCGCCCTTATTGAGCTCGACGGCCGAGTGCTCAGCGGTGCCGCCTCAGGATCCGACGATCAGCCGTCCCGCGTCGATGCGAACCGCAACCGCGTGGTCGGTGAGGGCGCAGGCCGCGTCCACGATGCCCGATGCGCTGACGCCGTGCGCCGCCCGAATGCTGTCCGCCGGCCCGTGTTCGTGGAACATGTCCGGCATGGCGACCCGTCGGACCTGCACGTCGCCCAGATCGTTATCGGCCAGGAGTTCGACGACGGCGCTGCCGAATCCGCCCATCAGATTGTGGTCCTCGACCGTGACTACACAGCGGTTGCGCGCGGCGAGCTCGCAAATCAGGTCACGGTCCAGCGGTTTGACGAAGCGCGCGTTGACGACGGCGGCCTGAACGCCCAGCCGCTCCAGCCGTTCGGCGGCCTCCAGGGCCGGAGCAACGCCCCACCCTAGGGCAAAGATCGCGATGTCCGAACCGTCGCGCAGCATCTCGGCCCGGCCAATCGGCAGGACTCGCGGGGTGCCTGACAGGGGGACTCCGACGCCCGAGCCACGCGAATAGCGGACGGCGAACGGACGGTCGCTGTCCAGCGCCGTGCGAAACAGGTGGCGCAACTCGTCCTCGTCCTTGGGCGCCGCCACGACGAAGTTGGGGATCGCCCGCAGATAGGCCAGGTCCAGGACCCCGTGGTGGGTGCGCCCGTCGTCGCCGACGATTCCAGCGCGATCCACGCCCAGGATCACCGGGAGGTTCTGGATAGCGACGTCGTGCACGATCTGGTCAAAGGCCCGTTGCAGGAAGGTGCTGTAGATGCAGACCACGGGCCGCAGCCCCTGCGTGGCCAGGCCGGCGGCCATGGCGACGGCATGGCCCTCGGCGATTCCAACATCGAAGACCCGGTCGGGAAGCTCCCGCTGCATGTCCGCCAGCGCGGTGCCCTCGCACATCGCGGCGCTAATGGCCACGATGCGGTCGTCCTCGTGGGCCAGGTCCGTCAGCGTTCGAGCCAAGACCTTGCTGTAGCTGGTGGCGTTGGCGGCCCCCACCGCCTGCGCGGTTCCAGGTTGGTGCAGCGTCACCGGATCGGACTCGGCCGCCGGAAGACCCATGCCCTTGCGCGTAAACGCGTGAATCAGCACCGGCCGCCGGCGTTCGACGGCGGCACGAATGACACTCTCCAACTCCGGCCGATCATGACCGTCCACGGGGCCCACGTACTCGAATCCGAACGCCGCGCAGAAGTCGGCCGCGTCGGCGTATGGCTCAGTCGGACTCGTGGCCATTTGCGTCGGAGTGAAGCGCGCACGAGCCTCGGCATCGTCTGGCTGCCAGGTCTCGCGGCCCCGGCCCATGTTGCGGCTCAGAGCGCCCACGTTCGGTGAGATCGACATGCCGTTGTCATTCAGTAGGACCACAAACGGCAGTCCAAGATCGCCGGCCTGGTTGAGAGCTTCAAATACGACGCCTGACGTAAAGGACCCGTCGCCGATGACCGCCACGGTGGCCGAGGTCTCGTCCCGCAGCTGGGCAGCTACCGCGATCCCCACGCCGGCCGACACGCCCGTGCCGGCATGTCCGGCGCCCATGACGTCGTGTGGGCTCTCCTCCCGCGCGGCGAACCCGGACAAGCCTCCGGGCTGTCGTAGCGTCGGAAAGTCGGCGGCGCGGCCAGTCACCAGCTTATGCGGGTAGGTCTGATTGCTGGTGTCCCAGACGATCTTGTCCCTGGGACTCTCAAGCACGCGGTGCAGCGCCAGGGTGATCTCAACTACACCGAGGTTGCTGGCCAGGTGGCCGCCGTTGGCGTCGACCGTGTCGATGATGACCTGGCGAATCTCGCCAGCCAGGCGGTCGATTTCCGCGTCCGTCAGGGCACGCAGATCCGCTGGATCCGCAATCCGTTCGAGTATGCGGTCCATCACGGTCCCCCTTTTACAAGCACCCGAGCCGCGGGTGCTGATCGATACTGCCCGTTAAACGGGGATTCGCGCAATACTTACGCCCCCGCCCCACGAGCGGTCTGACATCTATCTGGCATGGATATCGCCGGCTCCACCGCCCTTGTTACGGGCGCCAGCAGCGGGATCGGCCGCGTCGTGGCCATCGCCCTGTCTGAGGCGGGCACTCAGGTCGTCGGTCTTGGCCGGGATATGCCGGCTCTTCGCTCGCTAGCGGAAACCAGCGGCATCATCGTGCTGCAAGTAGATCTTGCGTCCGTCGACGAACTGCAGCACTTTGTCGAAGAGACGCTGCCCGGCCTTCCGCCAGTCGACATCCTGGTCAACTGCGCCGGGTCCGGGCACTTTGGGCCGCTGGCCGATCACAGCGCGGAGGACATTGACCGGCTGATCGGTGTGAACGTGCGCGCACCTGTGGCGCTGACCCGGGCCGTGCTGCCAGGGATGCGGGAACGGCGACGTGGGCGCGTGGTGAATGTCGCCTCAATTGCGGGTCACCTGGGCGTGCCGAACGAGACGGTATACAGCGCCTCCAAGGGTGCGTTGGCCGTGTTCAGTCGAGCTCTGAATGCGGAATTGGCGGGAACGGGCGTAGGAGTGACGGTCGTGACTCCGGGGGTGGTGCAGACGGCATTCTTCGAACGGCGCGGTGCGCCCTACGACCGGGGCTGGCCGCGGCCGATGCCACCGGAACGCGTGGCTCGGGCGATCGTTCACGCCATAACTCATGGCCGATCCGTAGTCGTGATTCCGGGCTGGCTGCGCATACCAATCTGGTTGCAGGCCACGATGCCCGGCCTGTACGCACGACTGGAGCGTTGGTTTGGCTAGGTAGACGCCTTAGCGCAGCGCACCGGTGAGGGCGCGAACTGACTCCCTGGCCGACGACGCGGTATCGAGCACCGCCGTCGGCTCATAGCCGCAGTGCGCCATGCAGTTGGCGCAGCGCGGATCCTTGCCGCGGCCGTAGGCGTCCCAGTCAGTAGTCTCCAGCAGCTCGGCGTACGACTCGGCATAGCCGTCGGCCATCAGGTAGCAGGGCCGCTGCCAGCCGAAGATGGAGTAGCTGGGGATTCCCCACGCGGTGCATTGGTAGTCGACCTTGCCTTCGAGGAAGTCCAGGAACAGCGGGCTGTGATTGAGGCGCCAGCGATCGCGCCGACCCTCGGCAAAGGCCTCGCTGAAGACCGCGCGGGTGCGATCAACCGGCAGGAAGTGATCCTGGTCGGGCGCCTTTTCGTAGGCGTAGCCCGGCGAGATCATCATGCTGTCGACTTCCAGCTCGTCGTTCAGAAAGTCCAGCACCGCCCGCACGTCCTGCGCCGAGTCCTGGGTGAAGAACGTGGTGTTGGTCGTGACCCGGAAGCCGGCCTTCTGTGCCGCCTTGATGGCTGCAACGGCCACTTCAAACACGCCCTCCCTCGCCACGGACTGGTCGTGCCGCTCCTTCAGACCGTCCAGGTGGATGGCGAACGCGAAGTAAGGCGACGGCGTGAACAGGTGCAGCTTCTGTTCCAGCATGATGGCGTTGGTACAGAGATAGACGAACTTTCGCCGCCGCACGAGTTCCTCGGCGATGCGGTCAATCTCGGGATGGATCAGGGGCTCGCCGCCGGCGATGGAGACCATCGGCGCCCCGCTCTCCTCGATCGCCGCCAGCGCCTGTTCCACCGGCATGCGCCGTCGCAGCGTCTCGCTGGGATGCTGGATCTTCCCGCACCCCTCGCAGGCCAGGTTGCAGGCATAGAGCGGCTCGAGTTCCACAATCAGCGGGAACTTCTCCCGGCCCTGCAGCCGCTGACGGAAGAGGTACCACCCCACCGCCAGGCTCTGACGCAGCGGAACGCCCATGAAAAACCATTCACCTTCGAGAGGCGACCGCCAAACCTACGACGGGAGCGCGCGAGCGTCCAGAGGCGTCAAGGGTGACGGCTGAAGTACGAGAACTCTGGAATCAATGACCCGCCACGTGTTGACGTGGCATTCGTAGCGGTCTGGGGCCAGACGCAGGTGCTTTCGAAGTCTGAGATTCGGAGTCAACTCCGAAGGCTGAACGGCCACTCCTCCGGCGGGAGGCTACGTCCTTGTGCCCGGCGCAGATCGGGCGCCAGCCTGCTCGGCTGCTCACGATAGACCTGATCGAGCTGTGCCGTGGTCTTCCTGTCACGGCGCGCGGTGAGGTACTCGGCTACGGCGGCGGCGAAGCGCTTGTTGCACGAAGCTCCTGGGCTTCTCACCAGTGCGTCGACACCGCGAGTCAGGCCGCGAGCAAGGGACGCGACGACCTCCACGCAGCGATGAACCCTGGGAAAGCGACGCATGCTCGGATCAGGCCGTCCCTTCGGTCGGCTCGAAGCTGATTCTGAGTCGGACCCCGGCTGCCCGCGCAAACATCTCGAGCGTGCGGGTCGACGGGTGGGCGCGCCCGCTCTCGAGTCGGGCCGCGACCGACTGCGTGGTCTGCATGCGTTCGGCCATCTGCGCTTGCGTCAGTCCAGCGTTGGTGCGCGCCTCGATCAAGGCCCGGGCCAGCCGGAACTCTGGCGCGAAGTTGTCATAGATCTTCCGATAGACGGCGTCGCAAAGCCATTTCGTGTGCAGCGATTGAACATTCCTCATGCCTTGAGTCTACGAGCGCTTGGTCATACGAACGAGACGCCCCTACGTGGTCTCGATCGAAGTGTCGCCGTCACATGCTGTCCTCGTCCCGCCCCACTTTCCTGGCATACCGCCCGAGTGCCTTCAACGGAAACAGCAACCGATAGAGGTGATAGTTGATGTAGAAGGCGCCTGGGAAGCCAGTGCCGGTGTAGTAGTCCTCGTCCCAATTGCCGTCTTTGCGCTGAGTGCGAATCAGGTACTCGACGCCGCGCTGCACCGCTGGCGATTCGTCGTTCGCCTCCAGCAGGGCCATGAGTGCCCAGGCCGTCTGGGACGCGGTGCTGGCGCCGCGACCGATCCAGGCCGGGTCGTCGTAGGAACGCAGGTCTTCGCCCCAGCCGCCATCCGCGTTCTGGTGCGCTTCCAGCCAGGCCACGGCCCGACGCAGTGCCGGATCGCTCGACGGGGTTCCCGCGGCGACCAGTGCCGGCACAACCACACTCAGCCCGTAAGTGTGATTGGCGCCCCAGCGGCCGAACCAGGAGCCGTCGGTTTCCTGCTCCGCGCGCAGCCAGGCCAGACCTCGTTGCGCCGTTTCGGTGCCCAGCGCGTCCTCCTGCGCCAGGAAGTGCAGCGCACGCGCGGACACGTCCGCCGCCGGCGGGTCGATGACCTCGCCGAAGTCTCGGAACGATGGCTTGCGGCATAGCGTGTTGGTGTTATCGGCGTCGAACGCGCCCCAGCCACCATTGCGCGACTGCATGCCCTCGATCCAGCCACGCGCCCGGGTCAGCGCGGCATCGATACGGTCGGGATCGGGATGGTCGACCCGGCGCAGTGCCAGCCCGACCTCGGCCGTGTCGTCAATGTCCGGGTAGTTGTCGTTGGCGAACTCGAAAGCCCAGCCGGCGGGCGCCAGGTGGGGGCGCCGGACACTCCAATCTCCTTGCACACGGATTTCCTGATCCAGGAGCCAGTCGGCCGCCTGGATGAGTCGCGGATCGTCGCTGGGTATGCCGGAGTCGTTGAGCGCCTCAATGGCCATGGCGGTGTCCCATACCGGCGACTGGCAAGCTTCCACGCGTCGCGTATGCCCGTCGTCGATGGCGACGGTGTCGAGCCCCTCAAGCGCGCGTGCAATTACCGGATGGTCGAGCGGATAGCCGCGCAGCGTAAGCGCAATGATCGAGTTGACCCACGCCGGCTGGATGCCGCCCCAGGAACCGTCGCGTTCCTGCCGCCGCACGATCCAGGCCTCGGCGCGGCTCAGCGCCGCCTCTCGTAGCAGACGAAGCGGGTGCTTTTCGTACCAGCGCAGCAATCGGTCGACGTGGTTGAAGAGTCCGGTCCAGGTAAAGAGCGACTTGTCCATTGGCGGCGACTCGGACGTACGCAGTTCGTCGATCGGAAACGGCGCGGGACGCACCGGCGCATGGGAGCGAATGATCGTCAGCGCCACATACGTCTGCCGAGCCCAGCAGGCGAAGTCGTAGATGTTGAGCGGCCACCAGGGCGGGAGCAGCATGACCTCCGGCGGCATGGCCGGCACGTCGTCCCAGGACCACCAGCCGTTCAGCGCCAGCCAGAAGCGCGTGAAGGTGCGGGTCGCCTCCACGCCGCCCTGTTCGCGAATCCAGGCCGCCGTCTGCTGCATGTGCGCGTCGTGGGGCTGGTCGCCGGCCAGCCGCAGCGCCACGTAGGCCTCGGTGGTCGTGTGCAGGTCGGGCGGGCCGCCGTGAAAGTTATTCCAGGTGCCGTCCGGTTGCTGCCTCGAGCGAATCCAGCGCGCGGTCCGCTCGGTCGTGCCCGCATCCAGGATGCCCAGGTAGCGCCGCAGGAACAGGTCCTCGGCCTCGATGGTGACGTTGCTCTCCAGCTCGCCTTTCCACCAGCCCTCGGGGTCCTGCAGGCCCAACAGGTAACGGCGTGCCCGTTCAATGGCGTTGGCGAGCGCGTTAGGCCTCGCGGATACCTCGACGCTCATGCGGCTGTCGGCAGGCCCCGATCACGCCCCAGGGCCATGAGGATGTTGCGGGCTGCCTGGCGGCCGCTGCGGACGGCACCTTCCATCGTGGCGGGCCAGCCCGTATCGGTCCACGCGCCGGCCAATGCGATGCGCGGATCGGCCGTAGTCGCACGCGGCCGCAGCCGCAGCGTGCCGGGAGACGGACGGAAGGTGGCGCGGTGCTCTCGAGTGACATAGAACGCCGTCACGCGAGCCGCGGCGGCTGCGGGGAACAGTCGGGCGAGTTCGGGGACGAACATCGCGCGCAACTCCTCGGTCGGGCGCTCGGCATAAGCCGTGGCGCCCGAAAGCGAAACGGCCAGACACTGGCCTATAGTCAAGCCTGCCGCGGCGCTGCGGTCAAACACCCACTGCACCGGCGTCCCCACGCCCGCGGCAAATGCGTGATCCATGACCGGTCGATCGTAGATCACGTGCAGATTGACGATCGGGCTCTGCCCCAGGTCGGCGAAGCTCTCGGCGTTCGCGTGAACCTCCGCCGGTACCAGCCGGGTCGCCTGCTCGTGTGGCACGGCCAGGACCAGGGCCGTTGCCGACATCTGCTCCGCGCCGACGCCGACTTGAACGGCGCCGGCCTCCGAGCGCTCGATGCCGGACACCGCGCTCTGCAGCCGCACGTCTACGCCGGACGCCTCCAATGCCGCCGCCGCCCGCGCGCCGTGCGCCTCGCCCAGGGGGACCGTTGCGTATCCAAGGTCCGCGGCAGGCCCGTCGGTGAGCAGCCCGACCTGAAAGACCATGGCGCTCAGCCACAGCGAGGCTTCGTCGGCGGGCAGATTCAGCGTGGGAAGAACGATCAGGTCCCAGAACGAATCGAGCGCCCGCCGCGAGACGCCGTGGTTGCGCAGCCATGCGCCAAACGTCTGATCGTCCAGGCTGCGGTCGCCCAGGTCCAACCGCGCCAGCGCCGCCGCCGAGCGGACGATCCGCAGCTTGTCCAGCCGGCCGAGATGACGGTACGCCGCCAGGCTGCGGCTGAGGTGCAGTGGCGCGGGCAGATTGGAACGCGCCAGCCGGCTGACGCCGTGCTCGGGATGGATGACGGGTATGTCCAGCCGCCGCTGGAGCGTCACCAGGTCGCTGGCATCGATCCTCTCGATGAAGTCACGGTAGGCCGTGCAGCAGCGCAGAAAGACGTGCTGGCCGTTGTCGAGCCAGAGCCCGTCGCGCTGAAATGAGTAGGTAGCCCCGCCCAGGCGTCCGCGTGCTTCCAGCAAGGTGACCCGCAAGCCTGCGTCCGCCAGCGCCAACGCGGCGCTGATTCCGGCGAGCCCTCCGCCAGCCACGACGACCGGCGCGGCGCTCACCCGCCCGCCAGGCTTTGCGCCGCGACCAGCGCCTTCTCCCAGGCCGGTAGCGCCACGCGTCCCCGCAAGACGGCAGCCGGATCGCGCTCAATGCGCCTTAACACGCGTCGATAGATGCCCGCCATGGCCCCCGCACAGGCGGAACTGCGCGGATCCAGCATTGGACGCAGCCGCAGCCCTTCGTCGAACCACTGCGTGGCGCGGGTGGTCTGGAATCGGATCATCTCGGCGAATTGCGGGTTGGGGGGAGCGTCCGGATCAAGCGTGCAATTGAAGCGGCGCAGGTCTTCCCGCGGCAGATAGATGCGGTCGTTGTGATAGTCCTCGCGCACGTCTCGCAGGATGTTCGTGAGTTGCAACGCGACACCCAGGGCATCAGCCAGCGGGATCGCGCGCTCCATGTTCTCCGCGCCAAAGACGCCAAGCGAGAGCCGGCCGATGGTGCCCGCGACTCGGCGGCAGTAGACCACCAGGTCATCGAACGTCCGGTAATCGGTACCACGCACGTCCATCTCAACGCCGTCGATGAGTTCGCCAAATGCCGCGAGCGGAAGCGGTAGTCGCTGCGACGCATGCCCCAGGGCGGCCAGCACCGGTTCGCTCGAATCCGGGCCGATGTCCGACAGCCGCTCACGCGCCTCCCCCAGCGCTCTGGCTTTGGCTTCGGTTGGCAGGTCGCCGTCGCCGATGTCGTCAATCTCCCTCGCCAGCGCGTAAACCGCGCAAAGCGCCTGCCGCTTTGGTCCCGGGAGCAGGCGAATGCCCCAGTAGAAATTGCCGGCCTGTGTGCGGGTGACCTGCTCGCAGTGGGCATAGGCCGCGGTCGGGTCCATCAGCTACCAGTCCAGCGCGATGCGCAACACCCGCAGCGCCGCGCGAGTCTTGGCCCGGGCGTCTGGCCGCGGCGACTGCGTCAGTACGTCGTAGTCCGCGTCGCGAATCGCCTGCAGGGCCGCGCGGCCGCCTTCAATGAACGCTGCAATCGCCATACCGCGCACACCCGGCAGCGTTCGCACAAGGGTCGCACCCTGATCGAAGAGGTCCCAGGCCCTCTCGACTTCGAATTCCATCAACCCCCGAAACTCGCAGGTGGGCTGGCGTTCGGCGATCGCGTCGAGCGAGCAGTCAAAGCGATCCAGATCCTCCAGCGGCACGTACACCCGGTCCATCTGGAAGTCCTCCGCCACGTCCTGCCAGTGCTCGGTCATCTGCAGGGCCGTACAGATCATGTCCGAGAGCCAAAACCGTTCCGGCGTGGCCGCCTCGAAGACGTACAGCACCAGGTGGCCGACGGGGTTGGCGGAAAGTTCGCAGTAGGCGACCAGGTCCTGGTAGGTCGCGTAGCGCTTGACGTGCTGGTCCTGCCGGTTGGCGTTGATAAGTGCCCGGAACGGCGTATCCGGGATCGCATATCGCGCGACCGTCGGGACAATGCGCCGCATCACGTCGTGGCTGGGCAGCCCCCCGCTGAATACGGCATCTACCTCGCCGTCCAACCAGTCCAGCAGCGCCAGCCGGTCGCCTTCGGCGTAGTCGCCCAGCTGATCGGTCAGGCGGGCAAAGCCGTAGATGTTGTGGAGGTGCTGTCGCAGATGACCCGGCAGCAGCCGCGATGCCACGGGAAAATTCTCGCCGCCGGCCCGCTGCATCACCGCGGCCAGTGACGGTACGGACCTGGGTGGAGTCAAGGTGGTCATTGGCTCAGGTTGAACGAGGCGCGGCACTCGGAGCGATCATCGGTTACGCGCTCCTGTCCGTGGATCCAGTGGCCGCCCACCGCACGCCCGGTCGGCTCGAAGTCTAGGCTACGCCGCGTTGACGAGTCCTGTTCGCCGCTGGAGCGGCTCCTTCAAAGGAGCACTTGAGCCTCAAACGCCAACCTTCGTCGCGTAACATCAGCGTCCGGCTGAATCGTTACGGCGAAGTGCGGCGCCCGGCAGCGGTCAGCGACCGCCGCCGCCGAAGCCGCGATCTCGACCACGACCACGAACGGTCGGGCTGGCCCACGCGGTCAGTCGATTCCACGTTTCTGACCTGAGGAGAGCCATCGTGCGAATTGGAATCAACGGATTTGGGCGAATCGGCCGCCTGGCCTTGCGGGCGCTGTTGGAGCGCCACCCCCAGGCCGAAGTCGTCGGTATCAACGACCTCGCCGAACTGCGCGCCTCCGCGCATCTACTGCAGTACGACAGCAACTACGGCCGCTTTGGTCGCAGCGTCGAGGCCACCGCCGGCGGGCTGGTGGTGGGCGGGACGCCAATTCCGTACTACTCCGTGCGCGATTGGGACACGATGCCCTGGGGCGAGCTTGGCGCCGATCTGGTTGTGGAGTCGACCGGCGTGGGCACCGAGCGCGCTCGGGCTGCCGCCCACCTGGACGCCGGCGCGGGACGTGTCCTGATTTCCGCGCCGTCCAGCGATGCCGACCTCACCGTGGTGCTGGGCGTCAACGACGACCAGTTTGATCCCGCCGCGCACTACGTTGTCAGCAACGCCTCGTGTACGACGAACGGTCTGGCGCCGCCCTTGGACGTGGTGCACCGCGAGTTCGGTGTGCGCAAGGGACTGATGTCCACCATCCACGCCTACACGGCCTCGCAGAGCCTGGTGGATACCGCCATCAGCGACCTGCGCGAAGCCAGGGCCAGCGCGCTCAGCATCGTGCCGGCAAGCACCGGCGCCGCACGGGCCATTGGCCTGGCCATTCCCGAGTTGGACGGCCGCATGCACGGCGCGGCCTACCGGGTGCCGGTCTCGACCGTTTCCATCGTGGAGTTCGTTGCGCATCTCGAGCGACCGGTTGGCGAAGGCGAGATCACCGACGCGCTGCGCGCCGCCGCGGCTGGCCGGCTGGACGGCATCCTGGGCGTGTCCGACGAACCGCTCGTCTCGATCGACCTCAAGGGCGACACGCGCTCATCCATCGTGGACGCCGGTTCGACCATGGTTATCGGCGGCGACCTGGTAAAGGTCGCGGCCTGGTACGACAACGAGTGGGGCTACGCCTGTCGGATCGGCGACGCGGCAATGACTATCGGTGAGCGCGTCGGAGCGCCGGCAAAGGTCTGAGCGGTCTACCGGCGGCACGTGTTTCACGTGAAGCATTCGCGGTCGCCCACGGGACGGATGTTGTCTGCACAGGGTTGGAGAGCGAAATCGGGCTCTGTGCGTAGTGACGCTCCCGAGGAGGCCGTGCAGTGAAACGCGGGAGCCACGAACTCGAGGTGGGCGGCCGGCGTGTCCTTCTGCGCGTGGACGCCAATGTGCCGCTGGACGGCGCCGAAATCCGGGACGACACGCGCCTGCGGGCCATCGTGCCAACGCTGGCCGATCTACGAGAGCGAGGCGCACGCCTGGTGGTGGCCTCGCACCTGGGTCGGCCGAAGGGACAGGCCGATCGGGCGCTGTCCCTGGCCCCGGTAGCTGCGCGCCTGAGCGAACTGCTGGATTGTGCCGTGGCGCTCGCCTCGGACAGCGTTGGTCCCACCGTGGAGGCCCAGTCACGGGCTCTGGCCGACGGCGAGGTGCTCCTCCTGGAGAACCTCCGTTTCCATCCGGGTGAGGAGCAAAACGACCCCTCGCATGCCGCCGCCCTGGCGAGGCTGGCCGACGTCTACATCAACGACGCCTTTGGCACGGCTCACCGGGCACATGCCAGCACGGTGGGCGTCGCGCAGCTGTTGCCCGCAGCCGCCGGACCCTTGATGCACGCCGAGATCCAGGCGCTGGACCGCTTGACGCGCGACCCTGCCCGTCCGTTCGTGGCGGTCCTGGGCGGAGCCAAGGTCTCGGACAAGATTGGCGTGCTGCGTCGGTTGGCAACGCAGGTCGACGCCCTACTGCTGGGCGGGGGCATCGCCAACACGTTCCTGGCCAAAGCTGGTGGCGCGCTTGGACGCTCGCTGGTCGAGCCGGGCCAGTCCGAGACGGTAGCCGCCGTGCGAGCTGTCGCGGTGGATTCAGGCTGCCGAATCCTGCTACCCGACGACGCGGTCGCAGCCGCGGCAATTGCTCCAGACGCGGCCACGACCGTTGTTTCGGCCGATCAGGTCCCCGACGACCAGATGGCCCTGGACATCGGTCCGGCCACGACGGCGGCCTACCTGGAAGCGCTGACGGAGGCACGCACGGTTGTCTGGAACGGGCCGCTGGGCGTCTATGAGCACGAGCCGTTCGCCCAGGGCACGCTGGCCGTCGCTCAGGGCCTGGCCGACTCATCGGCGTTCGTGGTGGTGGCTGGCGGCGACGCGCTGGCGGCCGTCCAGGACGCCGGCGTGGCGGATCGCATGGGCCATCTCAGCACCGGCGGCGGCGCCGCGTTGGAGTTCCTGGAAGGCCGTGTACTACCGGGACTTGCCGCGTTGCCCGACGCCTGAGGCTACGTTCGCTCAGAGTCCTCGCCCAGCCACAGGCGCGCATCGCCCACGCGCCGGGTAACCGCGCGACTGTCCAGGTATTCCAGCAGCGCCAGCGCGTACTTGCGGCTGGTGCCCAGTGCGTCCCGTACCTCGCGGACTGTCACGGTGGGTGCGGCGTCGAATAGCTCACGGACCGCGCGCAGCCAGGCGTCGTAGTTCCGGCGCGAGAGCGCGATATCGGGCGCCAGCACGACCAATTGCCCGTCCTGTGCCAGCGCCGCCGCCAGGCGTCGGGTGCCACCGCTTGCCGCCAGAGCCTCGCTCAACGAGGGCGGGGCTGATCCACCCTGATCGAGCTGCGCGAGTAGCCGCGGCGCCGCCCGTTGCTCCGCCGGGTTGAGTTGAACCTGGTGATCGGCCAGCGCCATGCGGGGCCCGTCCAGGCGTACGGAGCCTTCGGCCGCCGCGGCCGCCGCGAGTTCGCCAATCGCGTCGGCCGGCGTGTCCATCATCCGGGCAAGATCGGACGTTCCAAGGCCGGCTGCTCCCGGGTCGGAGTCATGGTGGGCTCGGAGAGCGCCCAGCAGCTCTGCGGTCAGACGCTCGATGACCTGCACGCTGCCCAGATAGCTGCGAAGCGACCGAATCTCCCCCGCCATCGTGAGGTCGGCCACGGTTTGCGCTGCGGTCTGGCTGTCCAGTTCGGTTCGCCGCGCCAGGTCAGCCAACGTCACCAGTCCGCCGGCCAGCGCGTCGCGAACCAGCGTCGGAGGGTCGCCGGCCGCAGCACGGGACAATGCCTCCAGAACCGCCGAGTCTCCGCGTGGCGCATGCCGCGCTAGGGCGCGGGCCACGCGGCCGCCCCCGATCGTGGTTGCCGGCGAGAGCCGCCGGATCACGTAGCGATCGCCTCGACGCGCGGCGATGGGGGCGTCCAGCCGCCACTGCACCCAGCCGGATCCGCCCGGTGGAATGGGCTCGCTCTCCAGCAGCCGGAGCCCGGCAATTCGTGAAGCCGCCCCGATGTGCAGCGAGACGTGCTCGCCGGGCTTCAGCGCCCGTGGCGCCGACGGGAGCATCCGCAGCCGGGCATCGATGCGGCGTGTCTCGTACACCGCGCCGTCTGCTGCCAGCACGTCGCCTCGACGCGCCTGGGAGGGGCTCGTCCCGCCCAGGTTCACAGCCACTCGACGGCCGGGCTGCGCGGTGTCGATGGTCGTCTGGTGGGACTGCAAGCCGCGGACCCGAACGCCGCGTCCACCTGGAACGAGGCTGGGTTGATCGCCGACGTGCAACGTCCCGCCCGACAGCGTGCCGGTGATGACGGTTCCGAATCCCGGCATGGTGAACACGCGGTCGATCGGGATGCGGGCGCCGCCGCTGTCCTGGCGCGGCGGGCGCTGAGCGAGCACGGCATCCAGAGTCGCAACAAGCTCGTCAAGCCCGCTCCGGGCCTGCGCCGATACCTGAACAATTGGCGCGTCACCCAGGGCGCGTCCCGCCAGGGTCTCGCGTACGTCCTCTTCGACCAGTTCCGCCCACTCCTCGTCAACCAGATCAGCCTTGGTGAGGGCGACGACGCCGGAGTCGATCTCCAGCAAGTCGATGATGTCCAGGTGCTCACGCGTCTGGGGCATCACGCCTTCGTCCGCGGCGATGACCAGCAGGACCGCGTCAATGCCGCCGACGCCGGCCAGCATGTTCGACACGAAGCGCTCGTGGCCCGGGACATCAACCACCGACACTTCGCGCCCGCCGGGCAGCGTGAACCAGGCGAATCCCAAATCGATGGTCAAGCCGCGTTCGCGCTCCTCGGCCAGTCGGTCCGGAAAGATCGAGGTGAGCGCTTCGACGAGCGTGGACTTGCCGTGGTCCACATGGCCGGCCGTGCCCACGGTCATCGGGGCCGGCGCGTCATCAGGTGTGGTCAGAAGTGTTCCATGTCTTCGCGGGTCATCGTCGGCCAGGAGCCGTCACGGGGTAACGGCTGCGGCTCGCGCACCAGGTCGCCGTCCGCGTCCGCGTGTAGGACCACAAAAACCGGCAGCAAACTCCAGCGCAGATCTTCCGCGCCACCCTGCAGATAGGCCTTCCGCACCGGGACAAAGTCCGCCAGTTGCAGGGACTCGTGCGATGTCCCCGTCTCACGTAGCCGGTCGAAAAAGATCTTGCACAGCATCGGGAGATTGACCGTGTGCGCTACGCGCCCGAACGCCCGGCAGATCATCGGCCGGCCTTCGTACCCGCCGCATCGGTTGTCGCTCGTCAGGAGCACGCAGCGCTGGACACGCCGCCGGTCGACGCTCTGCATCAGCCGGCTCAGGTCCTCCACACTGCGCGCGCGCAAGGCCCGTCGAAACGGACCGCGCTTGCGGTCCAGCAACCGGCGGGCGCGTCGGACGATTCGGCGCCGCTCGTCGGCCGTAGAGTCCCGGTGCAGCGCCGGTAGCAGGATGGCCCATTCCTCTTCGCTGATATAGACCTGCTGATGACAGCAGCGGGCGCAGCCGCTGGGACAGCGAAGGATGGGATGCGCGCCTTCAACCATGACGTTCAACGTGTCCACGACCTCAAGCGTGGTGATCAGGTTGGGGTCGTCCCCCAGTGCGTCGGTAACTCGCGCAAACGCGGTGGACAGGTCAGCGGGCATGACCGGGTTCCCTCAGCGAGGTCGCTCGCGTCTGGCAGAAAACGTGGACTGCGTACCGCATGGCAACCCTCGGCCTAGCCAAATGCGCCTAGCAACACGAGCAGGACGGCCGTGCCAAGGCCAATGCCATAGGCCACGACGGCCGTCGCAAACGTCAGCACGGTGCGCCGCCACTGGATCTGCTGCTCCAGGCGAGTCATGCGGTCTTCCAGGCTCTTGAGGCGGTCGGCGTCGCGGTCGGCGCGGGCCTGGGCCTGGCCAACGTCAGCGCGCAGTTCGCCGATCGCGAGCGCGTTCAGCTGCGGCAGGTTCGCGTCCGGCGCCACTTGCGGCGCGCCGGGCTGTGCCCGCGCCAGGAGCTCGGGAAGTTGCTGGAGCACACGCGACAGTACCTGCTGCGTCACTTGCTGTAAGACCACGCGGCTCAGGAGCTGCGTTGCCATGTCAGGCCTTCCCTCCGCCTAACCGCCGACCTAACCATCATCCGGCCGGCGCCGACAGGCTACTCGGGTCTACGCGATAGATCACCGTATCACCGTCCCGGTAGACCTCGTATACGCCCAACATCTCCATGCGGTCGAATTTCGCCAGCGACTCGGCCGCATAGATGCTCCGTTCCAGTTCGCCAACGTAAATCAGACCCACGTTAAACCTCGAGAGCAGCGCGCGGGCGCGACGGACGTCCCGGGTCGCAAAGAGATCGCGGGCGTCGTCGAAGCGCGCCTCGACTTCATGCACATAGCCCCAGTGCTGCTGCTTGGCGTGCCAGTCCCAGGCGATGATCGCTGGCAGACCGGTGTAGACGGAGACGCGTCCGCCCCAGCGGTAGATGGTCGTCGGCGTTTCCGCCACCACCGGTGCGCCAGTCACGTTCGTGCGCAGCCATTCAATGGCGCGGCGATCGGCGCTGAGACTCACCGGCACGCCCTGATCGTGGATGACGCCGCCCTGCATGAAGGCTTCGCCATCCAGCGTTGCGGGCAGCGGCTGAATGCGGAGATCCAGTTTGTGGGGCGTTGCCAGCAGCGGGTACGACAGCGCGGTGACCGCCAGCAGCGCCAACCCGGCGATCCAGGCTATGCGCGCCGCATTGAAGCGCCTCCCGCGTCGGGGCTGTAGCACCCGGATCAGGTACGGGAGGGCAAGCGCCGCGCCCAGGCCCAGCAGGGTCCAGGCTTGCAGGTAGGACTTGAAAATTGTGTTGAGCCGCCCGATGTCGTCCCGAACGACGATGAATTCCGGGGCTGCCGTAAGCCCCACGCCGGCCAGCAGCAGGGCGAGCGGCGCTAGCGCCCAGGGGTCACCACGAAGCGGCCATGCCGCGCTGGCGCCCAGGATGAGCAGTCCGATGATCAACGCGCGAGTCGACCAGTCCGCGCCGGCGCCGATCAGGCCCGCCAGCACCAGCGCCCCGGCAATAGCGCCAAGAGACTGGCTGTAGATCGATGACGACTTTTTCCGCTGGCTCTCCACCAGGCGCAGCGCCGCATAAGAAGCGAGTACCGCAACCGGCAATCCGAAGATGAGCAGCCATTGCGCCGCCGGGGTGGTTCCCGGCGTGGGATCAAGACCTCCGTAGAACTCCACGTAGCCCGTATGGAAGGGCTGGAAAAGCAGTTGTGACGCGACCGCCAGACCGGCGCCCACGCCCAGCAGGGTCGCGATCAACGCTCGTGGCCGAAGGCGACCGCCGCGCCAGAGCGCATACGCAAGGGCGGCAAGCGTGATCACGGCGTAGGTTGGGTAGTCCCACGGGTTGACGACCCGATGCAGCGCCAGCACGAACGCCTGCGACGCCAGCACCGCCGCCCACGGGCGCCATCCGGACACTCGCTCGTGCCGTGCGGCCTCGCCCAGGCCCACGAGAGCCACAGCGCCGATCAGCGCCGCGCCGGTATTGGCGAAGTTCATCAGGTGGGGATGGAGATCCCCGTACATGAAGGTGAACCACGGGAACTCGTTGACGGTCCTGGGAATCACGCGTGTCGCGGCCCAGAAGTCGAATGACTCGGCCAGTCCGCCCCCGACGAGCAGCCCCGGCGCCTCGAGCGCGGCGATGCCGGATTCGCCGGCCGCACGCTGGGCGAACACCACGAGTTGCAGTGCCACGTGCAGGTTTCCGGCCAGCAACACCAGCGCCACCGCGGCCAGGCCAACCACGGCGGCTCCGCCCCAACGCCGTCCCACCAGGGACCAGAAACCCGAGGCCGCGCCAAAAATCGCGGCGACGGCGGCCGCGAATGCCCCGGCCACGGCCAGGTTGTAGGCCGTGGCCGGAACGACGCCCAGCGTCTTGGCCAGCGCGGCGGTGGGCACGTGGCCCAAGTAGTAATAGTTCAGCCGGCTGCCCGCGTACCACGGATCGTGCGGGGGGAAGGCCGGGCTGCGAATCACCGCGTTGAGGTGCGCAAGGTCCATGGGTTTCTCGCCGCCAAACACGGGATGCCAGAGGTCGGGGTTGCGCGCCCGCAGGATCAGCATCGCGCCGAAGGCCAGCAGCGTGAGCGTTTCGGTCAGCAGTATTGGTTTGGTTGACGTCGCAATTGACGAACGCATTTCGCTGCCGCGGCGCCAGATCACGATGCCCGCGGCTGCTGCCACGATGCCCACGCCGCCGACGATTGCCGGCGTGTCGAAGCGCATCACCCCGGTACTGGCAAACCACCACGCTGGGAATGCAGCCACGGCCGGTCCCAGCACCCGCGCCGCTGCATATCCCCGGTCGGGCAGGTGCCGCAGCGCCAGCCAGGCGAGGGGCCAGGTCAGGAGTCCCGACAGCCATACGGCCGCGAGCCAGGCCAGCGTTGCGCCCGCGCCGCTCATGGGCCGGTCCTGGAATTGGCTGGGCCAGCTGGCCTCCGTCCGCATCCGGGACGTCTCGGCCGGCGTCAGGTCGGTGCGTCGAGTGACGGCGTCCCTGGGCAGGACCTGCATCACCCCGCGCAGATCGAAGCCGCCAAGCTGTTGCCGAACGGCGGCCGGCGTCTCGGAGCCGCGTCGTGCGTAAATCGAGACTGTGGGGTGGTCATAGACGCTGAACGCCTCTTCGGCCGCGCGGTCATCGATGCTCCAGGGACCCAGGGAGGGCCGCGACTCGAACCGCGCCAGCAGGTCGAATCCCAGCGAGCCATCCTCCAGGGCTTCGTAGTAGTCACCCGTAAGCGGATAGCGCTGCGGCATGCGTGGAATCGTCGCGGCCCCTCGGTCGCTGGCCAGCACCACGAGATCGGCCTGGTCGAGGGACTCGATCAGGTGGTTGCGCTTCGACTCGTCGTCCGGGTCGTAGACCCGCAGTTGCAACTGTGTGAAACGGTCCGGGCCAAGCCCCTCCAGCGGCAGGGGCAGCGCGTCGTCCCAGTGCTCCACGGCAATCGTGGAACCCTGCGCGGCGTTTTCGTAAATGAACGCGGAAGCCACAACTCGGGTGTGGTCGCGGCCGTAGATCTGCGCGAAGGCCAGCGCCCACAACGCCGTCGCTCCCAGTACTATCGCGAGCGCCGCGCCGACACCCCAGCCCGCCAGCCCGTGCAGTCGCCCTCGCCGCGTCCAGCCCCACGCAAACATCCACGCCGCTGCCAGGGCCAGGACCGGGTAGACCGGGTGGAAATAGCGCATGGTCTTCAGCACGTAGGCGCCGAAGACCAGGACGTTCAACCCGCCCCAGGCCAGCGGCAGCGCCAGGACGTGCCCTCGGGTGCGCCACCAAACCACGACCGCGAGGCCGGAGGCCGCCAGCGCCGCCAGGCCAAACGCCGGGCCGGCCCCCCAGCGCACAATCTGTTCCAGCGGATAGAGCCAGGCGGACGTGCCCGCCCACTGGATACCCGGCGGCCAGTCCAGAGCGCCCGACTGGATGGCCTGTTGCTGTGCCAGGGCACTGGTGAACGCGGCGGACAGCCGCCAGTCCCACGGAAACGCTGCGGCGAAGGCATAGGGCTGGAACAGCCGGAACGTGAGTGCCGCGAACGCGCCAAACGCCGCCAGGTGCGCCAGCCACAGACCGCGACGGATCCAGGCGGCTGAGAGCCCCCCCTCGCGCACCCAGGCCAGCGCCCACCAGCCGGCAAAGAGCCCGAGCAATAGGCCGGTGCTCAGCTTGCTGGCCATCGCCAGTCCGGTGGCGATGCCGGCGAGTCCCAGGCTGCGCGCGTCACGGGACTTCGAGTAGCGAACCAGCAGCCAGAGCGCAAGCGTGGCAAAAAATGTGGCGAAAGTATCGACCGCGAAGAAGTGCGCGATCTGAATCGAGTGCACGGCCAGGGCCATAAGAGCTGCCGCTATGGCGGCCGGCCATGGCCCCAGCAGCCGCCGACCCAGCAGGTAGACGAGCAGCACGGTCCCAACGTCGAACAGGGCCGAAAAGACGCGGCCAAGCAGGTAGGCCTCGTTGTAGTCGGTTTGGCCCAGGGCGCGGGCGAGGGACTCGACGACGAACAGCGGAAAGGTGCCGTACACGAAGAACGAGATGTCGTGGTTGAATGGGTTCAGCGGCGAGCGGCCGGGATCGAAGTACGTCCACAGGTCCGGTGCCGGCTGGATCTGCAGCAGCACCGTGCTGAGGAAGCGCTCATCGGGGTGCTGGTGCTGGCCCTGATCCCAATCCAGGCCGACGAAGCGCAGGGCTGCGGCCATGGCAAGAACCACAGCGACCGCAACCGCGTGCACCGTCCAGGCCCGGGCAGGTGGATGCGCGACCTGGCGCAGCCACCCGGACACGGACGTCCCCAGCGCGGCGGCCCGATCGCTCATGGATGCCGCGATTGGGCGTCCGCCAGCAGCCGCAACGAGACTTCGCCGCTGCTAATCCGCCGGAGCTTGCCGGCCATGTCGCGCAGCCGCAGCGCCCCGTCGGACTCAAAGCCTTCAACCAGGCCGCGTACCGACAGTGCGCCGCTCACCTCGACCTGGCGTCCCAGCAGCGCCGACCGGCGAACCCACTCCGTGAAGACCTCGTCACAGGCGGCGCCTTCGGCCGCCAGGCAGTCCAGGACCTGGACGACGCAGGTCGCCAGCAGATCGTTGCGGTCGAAGGCCCGGGTCGCATAGGCCGCGATGGCGGTTGTGGCCTGTCCCTCGGCCACGCCGGCCCCACTCAAGACGTTCAGCCCAACACCAATCACGGCGGCCTTCTCAGACGTCTCAACCAGGACACCTCCGGCCTTGGCCTCTCCAAGGACTAGGTCGTTTGGCCACTTGATAGAGACCGAAGCGCCCGTACACGCCTGGACCGCTCGTGCCACGCCCACCACGGCCGCGATGGTTAGACGACCCGTCGCGCCGGGAGGCGCGGCAACGGTGCGGGCCACGACCGAGAACAGCAGGCCGCCGGGCGTGGTGAGCCAGCGGCGGCCCCGGCGCCCGCGCCCCTGTGTCTGGCGCTCCGTCGCGAAAACGGCGCCATGCGGCGCGCCGGCCCGGAGGCTTGTCAGCGCATCGTCCTGCGTCGAGCCGGTTCGGTCCGTCACCGTTACCGGCGCGTGGATTCCGTACGTGCGCAGCCGCCGCTGGATGACCGAAGCTCGGAGCGGGGCCCAAGTATTCAGTGCGTCCGTCACCTGACCTCACCTATGCCCAGCGCCGGGTCCAGTCTCACCGACCCCTGACGCTGGCGAAAGGCCAGGACGCTCGCGCCTGCCACTCAACTTCGGGCTGTCGCACTCGAGCCCTCCACAAAAAACTCACAACGGACTGCCTCATCTCCTTTATGAAGTCGCTTTTTGTAGCGTGCCGGTTTGGCGGTATGCTTCCCGCTCAGGAATCGCGCCAGGCGCGGCTCACCATGGAGGACAGACTGTGGCGTATAGCGTGATCAGCAAGAAGTCCGGACACACGTACCATCTGCACTCGCGGGTGGTAACGCTGCGTGGTGGCCGTCAGCAACGCATCTACTACTTCGCCAAAACGGTGGGCGAAGGGGCGGTTGATGAAATGCCCGAGGGCTACGTGGTATCGGAAAACCCACGCACCGGGCTTCCCCTCTTGAAAAAGGGATGATCACCTAGTCACAGTTCGCGAATCCGACGGGATAGGTAGGTTCGACGCACTCCGAGCCGCGCTGCCGCGTTTCCCAGTGAGCACCGACGCTCGGCCAGCACCCGCAGGACAAGCGCTCCCGGCAACAGCAGTTCCAGCGCGAACCGATCCGCTTCCCATTCACGACGCCGGCGCTCACCGCGCCCGGCGTCGTTTGACGTTCCGCCTGCGTGCAGCACCCAGTGCCCAAGTTCGTGGGCCGCGCTGACGTTGCGGTCCACGCCGGGCAGTCTCGCGTTTACGACAAGCGCCGGACGACTGCCGTCGGCGCAGGCCAGCAGGCCGCGAATCCCCAGGGGAAGCGGACGTTGATAGACGCGCAACGACGTTGCGGTTCGCGCCAGCTCGGTCGCGTCCAGGATCGGTGCGGAGGCCAGCAGGCCGCCCCGTCGCCGTAGCTGCACGGCAGCCATCTGGATCTCTTGACGCGTTCGACGGCGCATCGTGGCAATACCGTACAAAAAGCGAACGAATGCGTCCAGCCAACCCGTCGCAGCCCGATTCTCCGCTGGCCGCTGCCCCCGTGCCGCCCCTCCGCCTACCATGCCCGCATGGGCCACGAATCAATCCAGATTCCAGGGGAACAGCCCCGTCCATGAACCCGGACCTGACGTCCCAACTCCGTCGTATTGGCGGCGCGCCTCAGGTGTTGCTGGATCCTGACGAGTTGATGGTCTATAGCTACGACGCCACGATGGGATACCGGGGCGCGCCTGTGGCGGTGCTCATGGCCGAGACGGAAGCCCACATCGTCGAAGCCCTGGCAGCGGCCGTTGCTCGGGGCGTTCCGTGTCTGGTGCGCGGCGGCGCCACCAGCCTGTCGGCGTCGGCCGTGCCGCCCGATGGGGCATTGGTAATCGACACCAATCGAATGCGCCGTATCACGGACTTCGATGCCGCGCGACGCCGCGCCACGGTGGAACCCGGCGTCGTCACGCGCGACTTCCGTGACCATGCCGCCACGCGCGGCCTGTTCTACGCGCCCGACCCGTCGTCCGAAGCGGCCGCCACCATTGGCGGCAACGTGGCCACCAACGCCGGCGGTCCCTACGCCTTCAAGTACGGGGTCACGCGCGACGCCGTTATCGGACTGCGCGTAGCCACATCCCGCCACGGCCTGTTGTCCCTGCGGCGCGGCGCGGACGATGCCGTGATCGATCTAATCATTGGTTCCGAGGGAACGCTGGGCATCGTGACCCAGGTCACCCTCCAGCTTCGTCCGTTGCCGTCCCACCGCACCGTACGCGCGGCCAGCTTTCCCGATGGCGAATCCGCGCTGCGGGTGGTGGCGCAGGTTATGGAACGCGGCATCACTCCGGCCAAGCTCGAATTCCTGGACGACATCACCGTCGAGTCGCTGGAGCGATCCCGACCGTGGGGGTTCCCTCGCGACGCGGGCGGTCTGCTGCTCGTCGAACTGGACGGCGACCAAGCCGAGGTGCGGGACGAAGGCGACACGCTCGACCACCTGCTCAGATCCGCGGGCGGTGGGATGGACAGCGTGGATCCCGTCCGCGCCGAGCGTTGGTGGGAGGCGCGGCGTGGAATCACGGCCTCCCTTGCGAAGATCCGTCCGGCCAAAATCGGCGAGGACATTTGCGTGCCGTACTCGCAGTTGGCGCCCACCTTTACCGCGATCAAGCAGGCGGCAGACGACGTCGACGTGGTGGCGGCTATCTTTGGCCACGCGGCCGACGGCACGCTGCACCCCAACATGCTGTACGACCCAGCAGATCCGGACGAACGAGACAGGGCGTTTGGCCTACTGCCGATCGTGGCCGACGCTGGACTGGCCGCCGGGGGCATTCTGTCGGGTGAGCACGGTCTGGGGCGGGTGAAGCAGCCCTTCGTCGACCGCGCCTACGACCCGCCGACGCTCGCGGCCATGCGGCGCATCAAGCGCGCCTTCGATCCCGACGACATCATGAATCCCGGCGCCATGTGGCCAACCGAGCGAGTGGAAGCTTGCCAGTAAATCAGTCCAATTAATCCGAGGGGCCGCGGCGGACGCCGCGGCCCCTCGATCTGCCCGTTGCGGACGGGCGGTCTGGCGTTATGAAGCCTCGACCGGGTAGGTCTCTTCGCCGTGTTCCGGCATGTCGAGACCGCTCATCTCCTCCTCCGGCGACGCTCGCAGGCCCATGGTGGCCTTCAGCGCGTTGAAGAGCAGGAGTCCGGTACCCAGCGCCCAGAGGACCGCCACCACGGCGGCGATCAACTGCGCCAGGAACTGGGCGCCGTTGCCGGCAATAAAGCCGCTGACGCCGTAGGTGCCGTCGGCGAAGATGCCGACCGCCAGCAGCCCCCAGACACCGGCCACGCCGTGTACCGACGACGCGCCAACCGGGTCGTCGATCTTCAGCTTGGTGTCGATGAACCACACGCCAGCCAGCATCACGACGGCGCCGATGGCCCCAACCACCACCGCGGCCCAGGGCGCGATGAACGCGCAGGGCGCCGTGACGGCGACGAGGCCCGCCAGGGCGCCGTTGGCCGTGTCGGCCGCACTGATCTTGCCGCGCTGCAGCAGCCGGATGTAGGCGGCCATGACGGCGCCGGCGGCGCCGGCCAGGAAGGTGTTGGCAATGATGACCGCGATGCGCGGGTCGTTGCCGTTGACGGTGCTGCCGGCGTTAAAGCCGAACCAGCCAAAGAACAGGATGAACGTCCCAATGACCACATACACCATGTTGTGGCCCCTGAGTACGCGCACCTCGCCGTTCGGACCGTACTTGCCCATGCGGGCGCCCACGGTGTACGCGCCGGCCAGCGCCAGCATTCCGCCGATGGTGTGAACCACGCCTGAACCGGCAAAGTCCACTGCCGCGGCGCCGATCCAGCTCTCCAGCTGCTCGCCGCCCAGCCAGCCGCCGCCCCACATCCAGTGCCCGTAAATCGGGTACACCAGCGCGGTGACCAGGAAGCTGTAGGCCAGGTAGGCGGTTACCTTGGTTCGCTCGGCCACGGCGCCGGCCACGATCGTGGCCGTGGTGGCGGCGAACACCATCTGGAAGAACCAGAACATTGCCGTCGAGACGTCGTAGGCCTGGTTGACCAGGAAGAATCCGGAATAGCCAATGAAGGCATTGCCCTGATCAAGTCCGGGAAATGCTCCGGAGCCCCCGAACATGAAGGCGTAGCCGAAGGCCCAGAACGACAGGCCACCGGCCGCGAAGTCCAGGATGTTCTTGGTCAGGTAGTTGACGGTGTTCTTCGCGCGAATCAGTCCGGCGCCCAGAAAGGCGAAGCCGGCCTGCATGAAGAACACCAGGGCGCCTGACAGCAGGGTCCATACGAACGTGAGGCCGACGGTCGGGTCGGCCTCCAGCGTGGCCTCGCCCGACGGATCGGCCTGGGCAGAGACCATGCTGCGAATAAGCATGATGGCCGTGAGCGCCAGCAGCACGGCCGTTGCCGCGCGAACGGTCAGAGCCCAACGGGGCGCGTCGCGCGTCCAGAGAAGCGACATCGTTGCGTGTCTCCGTTCAAAGAGAAAAGGGTTGAATTTCGCGCCCGCGCGCCGTCGCCGGGCATCACCCATCGCCACGAGTCATCGTCGGGCGCCTGCGCCGCACCTGCCGTGGCGGCTCGTTGAGGGCGCGCGCCCCGCGAGGATTCATCCTCGATCCCCGCGCTCTGAACGTTACATAGGCCGGCTCACCTAGGCCCGAAGTTGAGTAAGCGTAGCGCGCGAGCGTGCGAACGGCGAAATGTAACTTCCGCATGACTGTCCGATTGCGTCTCGAATCGAGGTTGCTGCAGCCGACAAGGCCACGGCAGCAGGAGGCGCACCGGACCGAACGTCACGCCCGTTTGCCCACTAAGGCAATATGAGGACGGTATGACAGTACGAATCACAATTCGCGACGTTCCCGAGGCGGTACGCGACGAACTCGCCGCACGTGCCGACCTCCGAGGCCAGTCCCTGGAGGAATTCTTGCGCGGCGAGATGAAACGAATCGCGTCGCGCCCCATCGTGGACACGTGGCTGGCGGCTGTTCGGGCCCGCAAGGCACAAGCAAGAACTTTTGTCAGCCCGTCCGAAATCTTGCGTGCTCGCGACGCGGATCGCGCCTGACCTATCTCGCCGCGTCCGCGGCGATCAAAGCACAGATCGGCGCGTGTCGCTTGCAGACAGTCCGGCTACATCACCAGGTTTTCGCCGCCGTCCACGCCAATCACGTTGCCGGTAATCCAGGCCGCGTCGGCCACGGTGAGGGCCGCGATCGCGCGGGCTACATCCTCAGTTGTGGTTATTCGTCCGGCCGGGTTCATGCGCCGGGCCTGGTTGATCATGGCGTCGTTTCCGGGGATCTTGCGCAGAGCCGGCGTGTCGGTAACGCCCGCTCGGATCGCGTTGGCCGAAATCCCCTGCGGTGCCAATTCCACGGCCAGTTGCCGGATGTGCTGCTCCAGCCCGGCCTTGGCCGCGCCCACGGGGCCGTAGCTGGGCCAGATGGTTGACGTGCCGGCGCTGGTCATGGCGTAGATGCGCGAACCCTGGCTCATCAGGCCGCGCTCAACCAGGTCCTGCGACCAATAGACGAGTGTGTGCGCCATCAGGTCCAGCGTCATGTCCATCTGCTTGGGGGTTACGCCGGCTGCGCCGCCCGTGCCCACGTACGGCACGGTCGTTCCGAACGCGATGGAGTGCAGCAGCACGCGGATCGGCGGCTCGCCGCCCTGCACGTCCTCGCTGATCGCGTCCAGCACCTTGGTTCGCGCGGCCGGGCTGCCGGCGTTGACGTTGAAGAAACGCGCCTGTCGTCCTTGCGCCTCGATGTTCTGCTTGACCTCGTCCGCCAGGTGCTGAGTGTTGCGCCGGTCGAAGTGCACGCCCGCGATGTCCATCCCGCACGCGGCCAGATAGCGGGCCGTTGCGGCCCCGAATCCGCTGGATGCGCCAAGCACCAGGGCCCAGCCGCTCAACTCAGGGTTCGGTTCTGCCATCAGGTCTCTCCGCGCGTCGGACTTTCGGCATCCTAACCCGCGAGTTGGGTTGACGCGGTGCCGATGCCTGCGCAGATTCATTCCATGCCCACGCAGCGTATCGGGATCCTGGGTTGCGGCTCGCGCGGCTATGCGGTCGCGTCGCTGGACGCTGCCGACCTGGTTCTCTGCGTCGACGACGATCTGGAAGCGGCCGAATCCTGCGCCGCTGCCCATGGCGGGGAGCCGGCGGCCGCCTGGACGGGCCAGACGCTCGACGCGCTCATCATCACGCAGCCGCCGTTGGACTCAGATCGCTTGTTGGCCGCCGCGCGGGCGGGCATCCCGGTGCTGGTGGAGCCGCCGTTGGCTCGGGGCGTTGTCAGTGCTCGGCGCACGGCCCGCGCGGCCTCAGGGGCGCCGGGTCGAATCGGCATGGCCTTTGCGTGGCGTTTCGAGCCGCTGGTGCGACTGCTGCGAGGGATCGTGCCGGAACCGCGGTTCGCTCACATCGGCGTGTTCGTCGATCCCGGCCCGCCGCGGGCCCCGGTGTCCGTGCGTGAAACCGTCTGGACCGCACCCCACGAGGCGCTCGACCTGCTGATGCACCTGTTCCGCGCCGTGCCGGCGGAGATTGTGGCCGACGGTGGACCGTTGCCGACCGGAGAGAAAGGATCCACGACCATCAGCGTGCCGCCACGCGCGGACGCCCTGGTGGCCGACGTCTACTTCGACCGCGAACGTCATGCCTCGCTCACGGTTGCCGGCGGGGGCGCCGATCCTGAGCTTGGACCCGTTGTGCTGGATCTGACCGACGGCGCAACTCGCGTCCGAATCTGGTCCAACTGGACCGCTGCCGAGATCTCGCCGCTCGGCGATCGAAACGTCGACCCACCCCCCGCGCCTGGCGTGACGCTCGAACGTCACGGTCGGTCCTGGCTGGCGCGAGTGGAGACGGAAAACCAATCGCTTCGGACCCTTGTGCGGGGCTTTGTGTACCCCGAGGTAGGCGGCGCCGAGGTCCCGAGTCTGTCCGACGGCGTCCGCGCGGTCGCTCTGACCCGCGCGGTGCTGGCCGGCGCCTCGTCAGGCCGCACGCAAACCTTGCACGCCGCCTGACATGGACCGCCTTGGTGTCTACGGCGGGACGTTCGACCCCGTGCACTGCGGGCACTTGGCCGTGGCGCGCAGCGTGCGCGACGCGTTCAATCTGAGCCACATGCTCTTCATCCCGGCGCGCCAGTCGCCGCTGCGTGCTCCGCCGTTGGCTTCGGCTCACGACCGGCTGGAAATGCTTCGACGAGCCATCGATAGGACGCCGGGTTTCCAAGTCTCGCCCATCGACAGCGACCGGCCCGGACCGTCATACATGATCGACACGCTGCGGATTCTTGCGTCCGAGCGTCCCGCCGCCGAGCTCTTCCTGATCCTCGGCGCCGATGCCCTTGGCGAACTTCCAGCGTGGCGCCAGGCCGGCCGGATTCTGACGGCCGCTCAGATCATCGCCGTGCCGCGGCCCGGACACTCCACGCAGATTCCGCCGGAGGTGCGGGCTCTGCATCCCAATGCCGAACGCCGGATCCACGTTCACCGCATGCCACCGGTGGATATCGCCGCGTCGCAAATCCGTGCCGCCTGTGCCGGCGGTCGACCAATCGACGCCGCGGTGCCTCGAGCCGTGGCCGAGTACATTTCCGCGCACCGGTTGTACGCCGACAGCGAGACCGAGCAGCCGGGGGCGATATGATTCAGCCGTCTGCCCTTATCCCGGTTTGCCTCTGAGCCCGAACCAACTCGCGCGCCACATCGTGGATGCCGTGGCCGCGCGTGGCGCCGCGGACACCCTGCTGTTGGACATCCGTGGCCTGAGCGTCCTGGCGGACTACTTCGTCATTACTACCGTTTCCAGCACCCCGCAGATGCGTGCCGTGCGGGACTTGCTGGACCGCGAGTTGAAGGGCGTGGCTGGACGGCGGCCCAAGATCGAGGGCGAGGCGGCCGACGCCTGGGTGCTGGCCGACTTTGGCGATGTCGTCGTTCACGTGTTTTCCGAGGGCGGCCGGGCGTACTATCAACTGGAAGACTTCTGGACGGAAGCGCCCGTCGTGTTGCGCGTTCAGTAGGATCGACCATGCGTGACGTGAAGATGCTCTTGCTGGGATTGGCGCTTGCGTTTCCCGCCGGGTTCGTGGCCGGGGTCGCGACCGCGTACGTCCTGACGTCTGAGCAAACCGCCAACTTCCGGCGTGAAGTCGCACGCAAGGTCTTCGGCGTCGAACCCGGCGTCGATTTCGAGTCGCTCCACCAGTAAACGCGGTGCTGCGCGGGCTTGGAGGCGACGGCCTTCACCGAGTCAGCTTCGGAGTGTGGCTACCGTAACCCCGTCTCCGCCTTCGTTCAGCGGCGCCGGTGCGTGCTGCCGGACCGAGACGTGATCCGACAGCACCTCGGCCACAACTGACCGCAGGGCGCCCGTGCCCTTGCCATGGATGATGCGCAGGACGGCCGCGCCCTGACGCAGCGCCTCGTCCACGCTGCGCTCCGCCGTTTCGGCCGCCTCATCGGCCCGCATGCCGCGAATATCGATCTCCTGAGCGCCCCCGCCTCGCGGTGGGCGAGGGCGTCGACGGCGTTGTGGACGGGGTGCCGCCGGAAACACTCGTTGAAGGCGCCCGCGGTCAAATGAGGCGCGTGCGCTGCCGATGGCGACCTCCACGGTCCGGTCGGTGATTGCCAGCACCGCGGCGCGGCCGGTGAACCCGTCGGCCTCCACCTCATCCCCGACGCGCACGTCAAGCGGGTCGCGCTCGGCGGATTCTTCAGCCGGAGGCGACGCCGGGGCCAGTCGCTCCTCCGTCGTTGCCAGGCTGGCGCGCGCCGTGCTCCGGGCGCCGGCCTGACCGGTGCGGGCTGCGCGTCTCGCGTCCTGGAGGGCCTGCCGCGCGTCACGGAGCAGCCCACGGGCTTCCCGCCGCGCGTCACGCAGCAGTTTGTCGCGGTTGCGTTCAAGTTCGTCGACTTGCTCGTCAAGCTCTTGGCGCGATCGTTCGGCGGCGCGCCGCGCCTCGGCGCTGGTCGCGCGTTCGCGTTCCGCGGCCGCCAGTTCGGTTTGCGCATCGACGATCGCTCGTTCAAGGTCCAGCGCCCCCTTGGACATGCGAGTTCGCGCGTCGTTCACGATCGACCCGCCAAGTCCAAGCCGGTCCGCGATGTCCAGGGCGTTGCTCGATCCCGGGATTCCGAGGCGCAGGCGGTAGGTCGGGCGCAGGGTGGCGTTGTCGAACTCGACGCTGGCGTTGCGCGCCCCCGGGTGCGCCGCGGCGAAGGCCTTGAGCGCCGGGTGGTGCGTGGTGGCCACCACGGTCGTGCCGCGCTCGAGCAGGGCGTGAATGACCGCCTGTCCCAGCGCCGCGCCTTCGTCGGGGTCGGTGCCGGCGCCGATCTCGTCCGCCAGCGCCAGGGCTCCCGGCCCGGCGGCCTCGACCATGGTCCGCAGGTTGCGCACGTGCGAGGCAAATGTGCTGAGGCTGTGCTCGATACTCTGCGCATCGCCGATATCGGCCACCACCCGCTCGAACACGGCCACCCGCGACCCCGGTTTCGCGGGTACGTGCAATCCGCAGGCGGCCATCAGGTGCAGCAGGCCCACCGTCTTCAGGGCCACAGTCTTGCCGCCGGTGTTGGCGCCGGTAATCACCAATGCTCGGTCCACGACTCCATCGAGATGGACGTCAATGGGCACGGGCGTTTCGAGCAGCGGGTGACGGGCCGTTTGCAGGTCGAAGGACATTTCATCGCTCACCGCAGGTGCGACTGCCGCTGTGGCGTCGGCATAGCGCGACACAGCCAGGGTCCGGTCCAGGTCGGCCACGGCCTGTACCGCGGCATCGAGGGCTTGCCGCTCCGCGCCAACCGCTGCGGACAGCTCAAGCAGGATGCGTTCGACCTCGCGCCGCTCGGCCACCTCCAGCGAGCGAATCTCGTTCCCGGCGTCAATCGCCGACAGCGGTTCCATGAACACGGTCGCGCCGCTGGCCGAAACGTCGTGAACGACGCCGGGGAAGTCGCGCTGCCGTTCGCGCCGTACCGGCACGGTCAGCCGTCCGCGCCGCTCGGTGACCAGGCGCTCGCGGAGTACATCCGACGAGACCTGCTGAATCATGCGTTCCAGCAGACCAGTCAGCCGCCCGCGCGCCTGCGCCAGCCTGCGTCGCAGGCGCGCGAGCTCCGGCGATGCCTCGTCACGAACATTGGCTTCTTCATCGATGGCGGCTGAGATTCGACCTTCCAGGTCCGGTGGATCGCTGGCGACCTCCACCAGCGCCCATAGGGCGGGCAGTTCGGCCGCCTGCCGGCCCACGGCCGCCACGGCCAGGCGCGTGGCGCGCAGGTGGTCGTGCACGTCCAGCAGGTCGGCCGGGTCCAGGCGCGAGCCGCGGGCCGCCCGCTCCGCCCGGTCCCGCACGTCCCGCGCGGCCCCCACGCTGAACGACGGGCTTACCTCGAGAAACTGACGACCCTGCGACGTCAGTTCCAGGCGGTCGCGAACCCTGGCGCGATCGGCGTCCGGACGCAGCGCCAGCACCCCGGCCCGCGCGGCCGAGAATGAGGCGAAGCGGGCAATACGTTCAAGAACCGCTGGCAGCTCCAGCAGTTCCAGCGTCTGGGCGTCGGCGACGTTCATACTCTGGCCATCATTCTCCACAGTCGCCGGCGAAGCACGTCACTCGGTTGGGTCGGCGGACGCAATCGAACGCCGCCAGCCCGCGCTAGCGGCTCGGGATCCCGAAACGCAGTTGCGCCGTCTAAGGGTCTAGACGGAACGGCGGATAGCGATCGGTCACGCTCAGGAAGTAGGCGTTCACCCGCAGGTTCCAGCGAAGCAGCCCCACCAGAAAGTCAAAGAGAGCGCGCGGGTAGTTGCCCATGATCAGCACGGCAATCCAGCCAATCACGGCCGCGATGCTGGCAACGAACCCAAGAATCGATAGCACGATCAGGTGCGGAAGCAGCAGCAGTAACTTAATCACGCCGCCGAGCAACGCCGCCAGCGCCAGAAGCCGTGAGCTTCGCTCCGGGTATTCGGCAACAACATCAACCGGGTAGTCGTCCATCCGTCCGCCTCGATTCCTGGCTCACCTGTACCGGACTCTAGCCAATTCAGCGAACGCATGAACCCGGCCGTCCTAAGTGCGCCGCCCGCCTACCCGAAGCCTTGGAGGCGCCAACCGGCCGACCTGTCCATGGCGGCACGCGCGGCGCACGGGGGCCTGAACCCTAGTTCCGCCGAGCGTCCAGCTTCTCCTGCAGTCGGCGCAGCGCCTGCTCAATCCGCAGGTCCAGGAGTTCGCGTTCCAGCGACAACAGATCGGCCAGCGAATCGGCCTCCAACAGGCGTTGGGCGCTCCCCGGTCCGGTGGGTATCCCGGCCGCGATCAGGTAGGCCAGCTGCAGTGGATCGGCCGGGAGTTCGAACTCGGGCATGTAGCCGGCCTGGATCTCGATCATCAGGGTGACCAGCCGCTCGAAGTGCTCCCGCACGTCCTCCGCGGCCCGCAACGTGGTGTCGTCGGCGTCGGTCGGCATCGGCGTCAGTTCCACCTCGCCCACGACGTGCGGCTCCTCGGCCACGATGCGCTCGATTCGGAACCGCGTCTCGCCCAGTGCCAGCAGGTTGAAGCGGCCGTCGGGCAGGTACTCAACCTTCTCCACCCGCGCGGTCGTGCCGATCTGGTAGGGAATGGCCGCCGGTCCTACTTCCTCGCCCTCGGCAATCAGGACCACGCCAAACACGCCCTTGGTCTCGATGCAGCGGCCCAGCATGGACCGGTAGCGCGGCTCGAAAACGTGCAGCGGCAGCCGCATGCCGGGGAACAGCACCGTGTTGAGCGGGAAAAGGTCGAGCCGCATGCCGCAGTCTAGGCGGTGGGCGACGGCCGTAAGGTTTGCCACAAAGCCGCTGTCGTTACGGCTGCTACATTGAGCCGGTCAATTCACCGGAACCCACCGGACAGCCGACCGAGGGCGGGCGGGCGCTGCCGGGCCGACATGAGCGACACTGCCATCCAGACTTGGGGCCTGACCAAGCACTACGGCGATGTGCAGGCCCTGTCGGACCTCAACCTCGAAGTCCGATCGGGCGAAATCTTCGGTTACCTCGGCCCCAACGGCGCCGGCAAGACCACCACCATTCGCTTGCTGATGGGCTTGATGCGCCCCACGCGCGGACGCGCCGAAGTCCTGGGGCTTGATGTCCACCGCGACGGTCCCGCCGCTCGCAGCGCGATGAGCTTTCTGCCCAGCGACAGCAGCCTCTACACGTTCATGAAGGTCGGCCAGTACCTGGACGCCTTCGGCAGTCTGACGAATGCACCAAAGAAGCGGCGCGACAAGTTGACCGAGCGTCTGGAGCTGGATACCTCCCGCAAGATCGGCGACCTCTCGATGGGCAACCGCCAGAAGGTCGTGGTGGTGCGGGCCCTGCAGGAGGACGTGCCGGTCTACGTCGTCGACGAACCCACCCGCGGTCTCGACCCGCTGGTGCAGCAGGAGTTCGGCAAGATCATCAGCGAGCTGCGCGACGAGGGACGCACCATCCTGCTCTCCACGCACGTGCTGTCGGAAGCCGAAGCCCTGTGCGACCGCGTTGGGATTCTGCGCAGCGGTCGGCTGGTCCAGGTGGATACGGTCGCCGATCTCAGCCTCGCCCGGGTTCGACGCGTCACCGTCACGTTCGACGGCGAGGCGCCCGCCGATCTGACCATCCCCGGTGTCAGCGACATCAGCCTTGAGGACGGCACCGCGCGCTTCGAGGTCAGCGGCTCGATCGATCCGGTCATCAAGTCGCTGGCGCGGTACACCGTGGTCGACCTGGAGACCGACGAGCCCAGCTTCGAGGAGTCCTTCCTCCAGCACTACGAGCGCGAGGACGGCGCATGAATCTCAGCATCATCCGCGTGACCCTGCGCACCCGCCGGCTGGCCACGTTCTGGTTTGACTTCGGGATTTTTGCATTGGGTCTGCTGATCATGGGGCTCTGGCCGTTGTTCGCCGAAAACTGGGACGACCTCACCCAGGCCATGGGTGGCAGCGAAGTCTTCGGCGGCACCCAGGTCGCCGGGGCGACGGCCCAGCAGAACACCTTCTACAGCTACTTCAGCTCGCAATACACCAGCACTCTCATGCTGGTCCTGGCCTATTTCGGCATCTGGTTCGGGGCCGGGCTGATCACGCGCGACTTCGGATCCGGCACGCTCGACGTGCTGCTGGCCGCGCCGCTCAGCCGCACCCGCTTCCTGCTATCGCGCTTGGTGGCCCTGCTGATTCTCACCACCGTGGTCATTGCCGCGTCCTACGTTTCCATCCTGATCGGCGCGGCCATCTGGGCCGCGGAGGTTGAGTTGGGCGCGCTCGAGTTGCTGCTGGTCCACCTGCAGATGCTGGTCTTTACGCTGGCCATTGCCGGCGGCGGGCTCCTGCTGGCCACGCTGATTCTGCAGCCCGGCCGAACCTATGGCTTGGCCGCCGGCGTCATTGTGGTCATGTTCGTGATGCTGCTCGTGGCCGACATCGCGTCAGGTCTGGAGTGGCTGGAGAAGGTCAGCATCTTTGGCTACTGGAACCCGGTGGACCAGCTGGGGCCCGGAGACTTCATCTGGCGCGACACCCTGGTCCTGGGCGCCACCGCGCTGGTGACGTCGGCCATCTCGCTCGTCATCTTTCGACGTCGCGACATCGTCGCCTGAGTCCCGCCTGCCGCCGGCCCGCGGCATTGCGATACTCAGGTTTGCGTCACTCGTCCAAAACCCCACGAAAGTCCTGCCGTGCCGCGTGCCGAGGGCTCGGAAACGCTCGGGCTCGGAGACCCCGCGCCTCGATTCACCCTGCCGCTGGCTTCGGATCCCGAACAGCTCTGCGACATTCCAGCCCGCCGCCAGTGGCAGCTGCTGATATTCCTCCGCCACACCTGGTGACCCAACTGCCGGAGATATCTGGCGCAGCTCGCGGGCGAGCTGGAGGAATGGGAACGGCGCAACGTCGGTATTGTCGGCGTATATGGTCAGGCGCCTGAAGGCGTCCGGCGCTTCGCGCAGGGCCTTTCGCTGCCGTTCCCGCTCCTGGCTGATCCTGATCGTGCCGCCATCCGCCGCTATGGCGTCTACGTACGCGTCAACTTCGAGTCCTGGAACATCGCCCGCCCCAGCGTCTTCCTGGTCGACCCCGGTGGCCGCATCCGCTTCATCAGCGTCGGCTCCCACCAGCGCGACTGGCCGGATTCCGGCGAACTCTTCGCAATCGTCGATAGCGCGGCCTACACCTGAGGCGCCGGCCGCCGGCCGCCGGCCCATCGCTAGTAGTCCTTTAGGCCGACTCGGCAGCCGAGAATTACGCCGTTCGGGCGATGGCCGGCGCCGGCCAGGCGCCTACAGTGATCGGCAACCAAGTTGAGACAGGAGCGCCCGATGAACTGCGCTGGAAGGCATCCCGCCCCATGAATAACGTCGTCATTCAAACCAACGCGCTGACCAAGCGCTACGGCCGCGTGCTCGCAGTAGATCAACTCTCGCTTGAGGTACCGCGCGGCCACGTCTTCGGCCTGCTCGGGCCCAATGGCGCGGGCAAAACCACCGTGATGGGCATGTTGCTGGGGTTGGTTCGCCCAACCTCCGGCAGCTTCAGCCTGCTGGGAACGAACGGTACCGGCCGGGACGCCCTGCGGCGTATCGGCGCCATCGTCGAGACCCCGGCCTTCTACCCCTACCTCTCCGGCCGCCGCAACCTCGCCTACTTCCAGGGCGTGATGGGTCGAAAAGATTCACGCGAACTGGACCGGCTGCTTGAACTCGTGGGGCTGGCTGGGCGTTCCAACGACGCCTTCAAGACCTACTCGCTCGGCATGAAACAGCGCCTGGGCCTGGCCTACGCCCTGCTGGGCGATCCCGAACTGTTGCTGCTGGACGAGCCCACCAACGGCATGGACCCGGCCGGCATGGCCGAGGTCCGCGACCTGATCCGCGATCTCGGCTCCGAAGGCCGCACCATCCTGCTCTCCAGCCACCTGCTCAACGAAGTCGAGCAGGTCTGCGACAGCGTGGCCATCATTGCCAGGGGGCGGCTGGTCGTTCAGGGCGACGTGGCCGACCTGCTGCGCCCCCAGGAACAGGTCCGCCTCCGAACCACCGACGACGCCAGGGCCTTGACCATCCTGACCGCTTCGGACGAGATCGAGGCCGCCAGGACCGAGGACGACGCGCTGGTCGTCACCATCGCCCACGAACGCTCGTCCGAACTCACCGCCCTGCTCAGCAAGTCCGAGGTCTACGTCACCGAGATCGCCCCGCTCCAGGTCTCCCTGGAGCAGTACTTCCTGGACGTGACCGGCGAAAACGGGGAGCGGTCTGAATGATTGCCGATGTGCTGTCCCTCACCCGCTGGGAGTGGTACAAGCTCCGCCACCGCCGCATGCCCTGGATCCTGCTGGCTGTTATCACGCTCTTGGTACAGGTCAACTTCTGGGTCACTTACGCCCTGTTCCGCGGCGGGAGTGAGGTGATGGTCGGCGAAGGCGGAGGGTCGGGCGAGGTCACCGTTTCGACCAGCGACCAGTTCCTCGAAATGTTCGCCTTTCCAAACAGCCTCGCGAACGGCCTCATCGCCGGGCGCGGGTTCGGCGGCATCCTGGTGATGATCCTGGCCGCGTCCCTGATCGGAAGCGAATACGGCTGGGGCGCCCTGCGCACCGTGCTGACCAAGGGCGCCGGGCGTTGGCCGCTGCTGGCCTCCAAGCTACTGCTGCTGGCCTGCCTGAGTGTCGGGGCCCTGGTCGTGGCAGCCGCTGCGTTGGGCGTCAGCAGCGTAATCGCTCTCACCACGCTGGACGCCGCCTGGGTGGCGGCCACCGCCGACTGGTCCGGCCTGGGCATCGGGTTCGGCAAAGCCGTCTACGGCATGCTGCCCTACGTTGCGCTGGCCGTCTTTGCCGCGGTGGTGACGTCGTCTACGGCAGCGGCCATTGGGATATCCCTGAGCTACTGGTTCGCGGAGTCGATCCTGATCGGCGTGCTGGCAAACTTCGACTGGTTCGAACGAATTGACGTCTTCATCCTGGGTCAGGCCGTCAGCGGCTGGATGGGATCCGCAGCCGGCGGCCTTTCGTTCGGCAGCGCTGCCGAACTGCCGGATGCGACGCAGGCCTTCCTCGTCCTGACGGGCTACGTGGTCGTTCTGACGACCATAGCCTTCGGGCTGTTCCAGCGCCGCGACATCGCCGGCGCCAGGGGCGAGTAGCGGCCCATGCGGAAGAGATCGCCTTGCACATCCGTCGCGGCCCAGCGTCCGGGCCCCTCTGGTAAGAAACGGGAAAGGCCCGAATGATTGCTGAAACTCTGTCCCTTACCCGCTGGGAGTGGTTCAAGCTCCGCCGCCGGCGGATGCCCTGGATCCTGCTGTTCGTCAGCGTGCTGCTGCTGCAGATCACCTTCTGGAGCGCCTATGCTTTGTTTCGCGTCGGCGATGAAGTGACGCTGGGCGACGGCGGCGCCGCCAGCGTCAGCGGCGCGTTCCTCGAACTCCTGGCCTTTCCGAACAACGCGGTGATCGGGCTCGCGATCTCGCACGGTTTCAGCATCATTCTCATCATGATCCTGGCCGCCTCGCTCACCGGTACCGAATACGGCTGGGGCACGGTGCGCACCGTGTTGACACGCGGCGCCGGCCGCTGGCAATTGCTGGCCTCCAAGCTGCTGCTCGTCGCGCTCCTGGGCGTTGGCGCGCTGATCGTCGGGGCTCTTTCCATGGCCCTGAGCAGCTTTATCGCCTCGTTGACCCTGGAAGGCGGCGCCTGGCTTGCCGAGTCGGCTGATTGGGCCGAGGTGGCGCGCATCTTCGGCAAGGCCATCTTTGGGTTGCTGCCTTATGTGGCCCTGGGGTTGTTCTTTGCCGTCCTGACCACGTCCTCCGGCACGGCCATAGGGCTGTCGCTCGGCTATGCCGTCGCTGAGGGAATCGTGATCGGCATTCTGGCCAACTTCGACTGGTTCGAGCCGGTGTCCGGCTTCGTTCTCGGTCAGGCGGTCGGCGGCTGGCTGGGCACGACCGGCGGCGAGCTCTTCGTCGGCGGCGGCGACGACACCTTCGGCGACGCTGCGGTCCTCGCCATGCAACCTGAAGCCTTGCATGGCTTCCTGGTCTCGCTGGCCTACATCGTGGTCCTCAGCGGCCTCTCCTTCTTGCTCTTCCAACGCCGCGACATTGCCGGCGCCAAAGGCGAATAGCCCGCGAACAATGGTCAGTGGCTCGTGACGAGTGGCCACCCTCTTCACCAGCCACTGACCACCAGCCACTGCTCAAACTCTTGACCGTCGCCAGGCCGGCGGCGACACTCACTCCCTGCAGGAGACGTTTGCACAACTCCCGTGGTCCTCGGATTTGGGGCCGCTCTTGCTCCCTCTCCCGCTGGGAGAGGGTCGGGGTGAGGGTCTTCCGGGCAACCATCCCGGGATTACGCAAAGGTCGCCTGTGGGAAAGGCGTTGACGGAAACGCGTTCGGCGGGTGGCCCGCCGCAGCGAGCCCGGGACGGTGCAAGCCGGGCGGTCAGGGTCCCGCTGGAACATCCTTCCCGAGCCGCCGGTCGAAGGCCCTCTGGGGCAGGTAGAACCGGACGGAGTTGCGCTCCGTGATCGGCGCAACGGCATCCGCCTCACGGCGCGTGCCGGCTAAGTGGCGCGATCCTTCCGACCGCGCAACGCGGGTGGTACCGCGGGTCTCATAGCCCGTCCCGTTGGGGACGGGTTTTTCTTTGTCTGGAGCGACATGGCAACCGAGCCGCTGTTCTACGCCGACAGCTACCTGCGCGACTTCGAGGCCACCGTCACGGCCGTCAGGCCGGACGGTGTCGCGCTGGACCGCAGCGCCTTCTATCCGCTGGGCGGCGGGCAGCCCAGCGACCTGGGCGACCTGCGCGCCCACGGGCAGGTCTGGCCCGTGACTGCCGTGCGCCGCCAGGGCGGAGATATCGTCCACCGGCTCGAAGGCGAACCGCCGCCGGTCGGAACCGCCCTCACCGGTCACCTGGATTGGGACCTGCGCTACGCCTTCATGCGTCTGCACACCGCCCTGCACGCCCTCTCAGGCGTCGTCTGGACCGGTTGGCAGGCCGACGTCACCGGTAGCCACATCTACGACGACGGCGCCAAGGCCCGCATGGACTTCTCGCTGGAAGGCATCCGCATCAACGACGTGCGCGACCAGATCGAGGAACGCCTCAACGCCGAACTGGCCGCGGCCCGTCCCGTCCGCGCCTACGAACTGCCCCGCGCCGAAGCTCTGGAACTGCCCGACCTGATCCGCACCCACATCAACCTGGTCCCTGCCCACATCGCCAACATCCGCATCGTCGAGATCGAGGACCTGGACCGCCAGGCCGACGGCGGCACCCACGTCGCCAACACCAGCGAAGTCGGCCGCGTCGCCATCATCAACGCCGCCAACAAGGGGCGCATCAACCGCCGCCTCGAAATCGCCCTGACGGACTGACGCCATGAGTGACGAACCTTCAAACCCTCCGAACCCAAAGTCCGCGTTCGATCCGCTGCCGGCGGAACTGGACTTCCCGTCCATGGAACGGCGGATGCTGGAACTCTGGGCCAGCGAAGAAACCTTCGAGCGGCTGCGCGCCAAGAACGCCCACGGCCCCCGCTGGTCCTTCTTCGACGGCCCCATCACCGCCAACAACCCCATGGGCGTGCATCACGCCTGGGGCCGCACCTACAAGGACGTCTACCAGCGCTACCGCGCCATGCGCGGCTACCACCAGCGCTATCAGAACGGCTTCGACTGCCAGGGTCTCTGGCTGGAAGTGGAAGTCGAAAAGGACCTCGGCTTCAACTCCAAGCGCGACATCGAGGAGTTCGGCCTTGAAGCCTTTGCCGACGCCTGTCGCGAGCGCGTCGAGAAGTTCTCGGGCGTACAGACCCGCCAGTCGGTCCGCCTGGGTCAGTGGATGGACTGGGACGACTCCTACTTCACCCACTCCGACAACAACATCGAGCACATCTGGCACTTCCTGCGCCGCTGTAACGAACGCGGCTGGATCGCCGCGGCCCAGCGCGCCATGCCGTGGTGCGCCCGCTGCGGCACCGCCCTGTCCCAGCACGAGCTCATCGACACCTACGAAGAGGTCGAGCACGACGCCGTCTACGTGCGCCTGCCCATCCACGGACGCCCCGACACCTGGCTGCTGATCTGGACCACCACCCCCTGGACCCTGGCTGCCAACGTGGCAGCCGCCGTCCATCCCGATCTGACCTACGTCGAGGTAGCGGCGGACGGCGGCCGTTACCTCCTGGCCGAGGCCGCGATGTCAGCTGTCTTTGGAGAAGACGCCGAAATCGTTGCCAGGCGCCAGGGCGCAGACCTCCTCGACCTGACCTACGACGGACCCTTCGACGACCTTCCCGCCGTGCAGGGCGTCACCCACCGCGTCATTCCCTGGACCGACGTCGGCGCTGACGAGGGCACCGGCGTCGTGCACATCGCCCCCGGCGCCGGTGAGGAGGACTTCCGCCTCGGCCAGGACCTCGGCCTCGAAGTCCTCGTGCCCATCGACGAGAACGGCGCCTATACAGACGGCTACGACTGGCTGACCGGCCGCGATGCCCGCGAAGTCGCCGACGACGTAGTGGCCGACCTGCGCAAGCGCGGCCTGCTCCATCGCCACCACACCTACACCCACCGTTACCCCCACTGCTGGCGCTGCCACGAGGAACTGGTATTCCGCGTCGACGACGAGTGGTTCATCCGCGCTGACGAAGTCCGCCAGCCCATGCTCGACGCCGCGGCCACCGTTAATTGGACGCCCGAGTACGCCGGCGCCCGCATGGCCGACTGGCTGCGCAACATGGGCGACTGGAACATCTCCCGCCGCCGCTACTGGGGCTTGCCCCTACCCTTCTACCCCTGTGAGTCCTGCGGACATCTGACGGTCATCGGCTCCAGGCCTCACCTTGAAGAGCGCGCCGTCGAGGGTATGGACCAACTGCGCGAGCTGCACCGGCCCTGGATCGACCGCGTCGTCATCCGCTGCGAGTCCTGCGAGGCCCCCACCAACCGCATCGACGCCGTCGGCGACGCCTGGCTGGATGCCGGCATCGTGCCCTTCTCAACCCTCGGCTACCTGCAAAACAGCGCGGAGTTCGAGAACTGGTATCCGGCCGACTTCATCACCGAAATGCGCGAGCAGATCCGCCTCTGGTTCTACTCCATGCTCTTCATGAGCGTCACAATCCAGAACCGATCGCCCTATCAGTCCGTCTTCGTCTACGAAAAACTCAACGACGAAACCGGCCGTCCCATGCACAAGAGCTGGGGCAACTCCATCGACTTCAGCGAGGCCGCCGAGCGCATGGGCGCGGACGTGATGCGCTGGCTCTACGCCGGCCACAACCCGCTCTACAACATCAACTTCGGCTACGGCCCGGCCACCGAAGTCAAGCGCCGCATGCTCACGCTCTGGAACGTCTACTCGTTCTTCGTGACCTACGCCCGCCTGGATGGCTTCGACCCCACCGCGCCCCGCATCCCGGTCGCCGAGCGTCCCGACCTGGACTGCTGGGCACTCTCACGCCTGCAGGGCCTCATCGACACCATGACCTCCTCGCTGGACGACTACCTCGTCCACCGTGGCGTGCGGGCCGCCCAGCAATTCATCGAGGAACTGTCCAACTGGTACGTGCGCCGCGGCCGCCGCCGCTATTGGAAGTCCGACTCCGACGACGACAAGCAGGCCGCCTACCAGACCCTCTACGAACTGCTGACCTCGCTGGTCCGCCTACTGGCCCCGGTCATGCCCTTCTGGACCGACGACATTTACCAGAACCTCGTCCGCCGCGCCGACCCCAACGCCCCCTCGAGCGTCCACCTCACCGACTGGCCCGAGGCCGACGACGCGCTGCGCGACCCCGATCTGGACGCGGCCATGACCCTGGCCCAGCAGGTCGTGCGCGCCGGCCGCGCCGCCCGCAACAGCGCCAACGTCAAGCTCCGCCAGCCGCTGCGCTCGGCCTTGGTGCGCGTCCCCGCCGACGCCGAGTGGGACGCCGTCACGACCCTGCAAACCCACGTCCTCGACGAACTCAACGTCAAGGAACTCCGGCGCATGACCTCCGAGCACGAACTGGTGGATTACTCGGTTCGCCCCAACTACCGGGCCCTCGGCCCGCGCTTCGGCCGCCAGGTTCGCCAGGTCGCCGCCGCGCTCGAGGCGCTGGATGCGCCTGCGGCTGTGCGCGAGTTGGACGAACTCGGCTCCCTCCACATCGAAGTTGACGGAGTGACCGAAACGCTGGAACCCGGCGACCTGGACGTCCGCCGCACCCCCCGCGAAGGCTTCGGCGTGGCCGAGCAGGACGGCGTCATCGTCGCCATCGCTACAGACATCGACGACGAACTCGCCCGCGAAGGCCTCGCCCGCGAACTCGTCCACGCCACCCAGGGCCTCCGCCGCGACGCCGGCCTCCAAGTCTCCGACCGCATCCACCTCTGGCTCGACGGCCCGGCCGCGCTGCACGAAACCCTGGCCGAACACCAGGCCGAAATCGCCGCCGAAGTCCTGGCCCTGCAGGTCAACGAAGGCCCGCCTCCTGAAGACGCAGCCGAAACCTCCCCGACCCTGAACGGTGTTCCCGTGCAGGTCCGCCTCACCCGGGCCTGAATCCAGACCGACCTTCGCCGCCGGTTTGTTGAGGTTCCGCCGGCCTAACCGGCGAACCGATCAACGGCCACGGCAATAGCAACCGCCGTGGTCACCGACCCAAGCATCAAACCAATCATCCACTTGATCAGGTCAGCCCGCAGGTTGGCGATCTCCGCCTTCATGTCGCCGCGCAGATTGGCAATCTCGGTCATAAGGTCAGCGCGCTGATCAGCGAGATCTTCCTTAGTCGCATAATGCGCGAGGCTTCGGTCAAGTTCCTCACGCAGTTCGGCGCGCGTCAGCGCAGCGGCGGCAATGCTGGGGTTGCGCATTCGGACGGCTCCCATTTCGAAGTACTGTCTCGCCGCCCTGGAAGCAATAGTAGCCCACGACCGCTGTACCCACCGACCGCCGCCGCCCAGTAGCTGAGGTCCTGTCGGCCTAACCGGCGAACCGATCAACGGCCACCGCAATAGCAACCGCCGTGGTCACCGACCCAAGCATCAAGCCAATCATCCACTTGATCAGGTCAGCCCGCAGATTGGCTATCTCGGCTCTGATTTCGCCTCGCAACTCGGCAAGGTCTGCCTTGGTCGCGTAGTGCGCGAGGCTTCGATCCAGTTCCTCGCGCAGTTCGGCGCGGGTGAGTGCTGCGGCGCTGGTGCTCGGGTCGGCCATTCAAATGTCTCCCAGGTAGAAGAACTGTCTCGCCGCCCTGGAGACAATTGTAGCCAGAGTCGGTCGGTCACTCCGCTCGGCTGTTCCGTCTCGCCCCTACTCCGCCAGCGCCACCTCCACCGTCCCGTCCGTCACCCGCACCTTGTAGCTGCGCGTCCGGTGGCCGAAGGGCGGGTTGATGACCCAGCCGTCGGTGACGTCGTAGATCCAGCCGTGCAGCGGGCAGGTGAGTTCGCACCCCACCAATTGCCCCGAGGCCAGCGGGTAGCCGGCGTGTTCGCAGAGGCCGTCCAGGGCGTGATAGCGGCCGTCCACGTTCGCAATCACGATCTCGGCCTTGTCCAGAAAGACCGACGACAGCCGGCCCGGCGCCGGCAGCAGCGACTCGGGACCGACCGGCTTGAACTCCGCTTCGTCAGCCGAGGTCACGCCGCATCACCGTCACGTCCGCGCGACCCTCGCCCAGGTCGAGAGCTGCCGGTTGCACCACCTCTTCAACAAAGCCCGCCTCGCGCAGCACGTCCAGGCGACCCTCCGAGACCCCGCAGGCCCGCACCGCCCGCACATCGTTCTCCGCCGCGTGCTCCAGCGCCGCCTCAATCACCGCGCCCGCGCGGTCCACGTACGCCGGCGCAGCCTGGAACTCCATCGTCGCGTTGGCGCGCACCGGTGCGTGAGTCGTCGCCCACAGGTTGGCCGAGGCCACCATCCGCCCACGGTCGTTGATCAGCACCTTCCAGGCATTGGCCTCACTTGCGGTATGCCGCGTCATCGAGTTGAAGAACGGCCGCAGGCACCCACTGGCCTGCACCGCCGGCGGCGCATAGAACATGGCCTCGGTGAAGTCGCGCACGAGCCACTCCGATGGCTCAAGCAGCATCACCAGGCCCGTGTAGGCCCCTATGTCTCCCAGCCGGATGTCGCGGACCTCACCGTCGCCCGCCCGTCCGAAAAACTCCTCGTCAAACGTCTCGGCGTCCGTCCCCGGCCGCAGCGCCCGATAGGTCAACCCGTTGTAGTGCCGGTACCCGTGCTTCTCGTAGATGTGCTGCGCCACCGGGTTTACGGTGCCCAGGAAACTCACCTGGCCCCCGACGTCCCAGAACCCCTGGATCGACAGCTCCGTCAGCCGCTGCGCGATGCCCTTTCCGCGCTGCTCGGGCTCCGTGAACACGAACCCATAGCCGCCCATTTCCGGCAAGTCGCGGCTGGTCCCATGCCATGCCGTCCCCACCACCGTCCCGTCGATCCGCCCGATCAGCATCGTGTCGGCCAGCGACGGATCGTGCGTCCCGGCCAGGAATTCCGCCAGGAATCCTCCTTCGGCTGGCACCATCCAGGGATCGAACGGCCGTGTCAGAAAGCCGTAGGCCTCGAGTTGTTCGGCGCCCGTCCCGCGGCCTTCGCCCGGCCCCAGCACGCTCGCCACCAGCTCCTCGCCGTTCGGCAGCGCGAATACCTTCTCCATGCCGTTGCAACTCCGGTGCTGCGTTCCTGGGTGCCACAATAGCCGCTCTGACACCTGATTGAAGGAGCAAAACGCATGTCGCTACAGGGCAAGGCCGCATTGGTCACCGGCGGCGGAACCGGCGTGGGCCGCGCCGCGGCGCTCAAGCTGGCCGAACGCGGCGCCAACGTGGCCGTCAACTACTCGCGCTCGGCCGACGAAGCCGCCCAGACCGCCAAAGACATCCAGGCGCTCGGTGTTGAGGGTCTGGCCATCCAGGCCGACGTTGCCTCGGACGCCGCGGTCGTGGCCATGGTCGAACAAACCGTCGCCGCCTTTGGCCGCCTGGACATCGTGGTCAACAGCGCCGGCACCACCTTCTTCGTCGATTACGAAGACCTGGACGGCATGAAGGACGAGTACTGGGACCGCATCCTGGCCGTCAACCTCAAGGGCCCCTTCTTCGTCAGCCGCGCCGCGGCGCCGCACTTGAAGGCTAGTGGCGACGGCGTGATCGTCAGCATCTCGTCCCTGTCGGGCATCACCGGCACCGGCTCCTCCATCGCCTACGCCGCCTCCAAGGGCGCCTTGAACACCATCACCAAGTCGCTGGCTCGCACCCTGGCGCCCGAGATTCGCGTCAACAGCGTGGCGCCTGGCCCCATCGACACCCGCTGGATGATCGGGCACGAGGATTTCCTGCAACGGGCCATCGACCGCAGTCCCGTCAATCGCGCGGCCACGCCCGAAGACATCGCCGACGGCGTACTCCTCCTCGTCGAGAACCCCATCATGACCGGCGAGGTCCTGGTGATGGACAGCGGCTGCGGCCTCTAGCGCCGCACAAGATCAGACTCGCTGTTTAACAGCTGGAACCCCCGCCGCGGCGGGGGTTCCGTTCGTCACCGCGCGTCCACGGTGCCTACTGCTGGAGAGGCGTCCTACTCCTGGGTGTGCCCCGTGCCCCTGCAAAGAGAGCAGGTGCGCCAGAAAGCCGTTTCACCGTAGTTCGTGCGGCTGACGTGGCGCCCGGTCGGGGCGTAGCGCAGCGAGCCGCGCCCACCGCAGCGGACACACGATTCATGTCCGCTAGGCGCGGAGTAAGTGGCCCGTGGGCCGACGTAGTGAGTCATCGTTCCCTCCTCATTGTGGGAACTTCCGCCAGATCTCCACGATCCGGTCTTCGGGCTGACGCCTTTGTCAGCACCTTCAATGTACACAAACGCCGGGTCTCGTCAAGCTGAAGAAACTTGCTGACTCCCTGGCGCCCGCCGGCCCAGTGCCGTTAACGCCCGAGGGGCATCGGGTGTGCCCCGACGCCCCTCGAAATGGGCAGCCGACTCGCGCGCTATCTTCCAGGTGCCGTGCGCAGGAAGCGCACAACCTTCCAGAGTTCTTCCTCGGTCATGCCGCTGGTGTCCTGCGGCTGCGTCGCACCAGCAATGCACTGCTCGCGTATGTTCTCGCGAGTTTGGATCGCCACCTTGAACTCGGTGTGCTGGGTCCCCGCTTCTTGCGGCAGGCTGTGCGGAACATCGCCGATGTCGTCTTCACCGATCGCCGTGTTGCCGAACCAGGCCTTCAAGAAGACCACGCCGTTGCTGCCTGCCAGCTCCTGCTGGAACTCATCCGTCTTGAAGTCGGTCGGGCGTGGCGAATACAGCTGGTATTGCGGACCAAACCCATCCGCGGCATAGCCGTGGCAGGTTGCGCAGGTCGTCAGGTAAATCTGTTCACCTTCGGCAAGAATGGCCTCAGAATCGGGGCACGGGTTTTCGGGGCAAGTTCCCGTCGCGGCACAGTCCGGCGCGGGAAACTCGGTGATCCCCGGCGGCTGACAGGCCGCCAGCACGACGAGCGCGACCAGCGCGACCGCCACAGCGCCGATCAATCCTCGGCGCAGCGAAATCTTCATACTCCGTCCCCCAGGGTTGGCCGTTTGACTCTGGCTTCGAGCAGTCAATGTAACGCGCCCCCTTCCCCGCGCGCCACCGCGCGTCCCTCCCGACGCCTCGGTTAATGGAGGACCTCCGTCTGCTTTCGGCCGTGGCGGGAGTCCCGTCGCCCCGCATTGGTCGCGAACCGGCGGCGAACGGCCTCCGCCCGAAGCGTTACCCTTGCGCCGCGTACGGTCTGGAGACCCGGCCATGCGAGCGGCGCTTCACACCCTCATGTTCGGCGGCTACCCCCTCGAACGCGTGGCCCCCGTCGCCAGCGACATCGGCTACACCGGCGTCGCCCTCATGTGCCGCCCGCCGCACCTCGACCTTGACAACCCCGGGCCCTCCGGTCGCGAAGGGTCTCGAATCCTGGGTGACGCCGGCCTGCAAGTCGTCGGGCTCGCCTCCGGCCTGGGCCGCCCCGAAGCCTTCACAGGTGCACCGGCCGAAGCCGAACTGGACGGAGTTCGCCGTGCCCTGGAAGCCGCCAATGTCCTTGGCGCCGGCCTGCTCCGCCTCTGGGGAGGAGCCGACGGCCTGTCGGTCGACAACCCCGACGAGCTGGCCGCCGCCGCTTCCTGGTACGGCCAGGCCGCCTCCATCGCCGCCGCCGCCGGCGTCCGCGTCACCATTGAGGTCCACTCCCTCGGGCTGGCCTCCAGCACCGCCGCCACCTGCCGCCTCGTCGACGCCATCGACCACCCCAACCTCGGCGCCGCCCTCGACACCGGCAACCTGCACGCCGCCGCTAGCTCCGTCGGCGCGGACGATGTCTCGCAACTCGGCGCCCGCGTCTTCGACGTCCACGTCAAAGACATGCGCGCCCTGCCGGACGCCGAAGGTCACACCCTGGAAGTCGACGGCCGCTTCTACGCCCACACACCGCTGGGCCAGGGCGACGTGCGCAACGCTGAAACCCTCGGCCAGCTTGCCGCCGACGGCTATGCCGGCTGGATCGCCAACGAATCCGAATGCGCCTGGCCCGACTGGGACACCTCGGTCGCCGCCGCCCGGCACGAATACGCCGAACTGGACAAGCTCATCCACGCCGCCCATGCCTGAGAACGTGCCGCCCGCCGCGGCTCGGTCCCATTCACCGCCCGGGAGCAACTAGAGATGCGCGTCGCCTTTAGCTGGGATCCCAGCCTCTTCAACTACCGCAACATGCTCGGCAATCCCTACGGCGGATCGTTGGTCGAGGCCATGCAGCGGCACGGCTACAGCTTCGAACTCATCAGCCTGAATCCAAGCCCGGATACGCCCAGCGTGAACCTGGGCTGGATATGGCGCAATCGCGGTCGCGTCCACGGGATCCATCTTCACTGGCTGCAGGGCATTACCAATACGGATACGGCCACCAAAGCCTGGCTGGGGATGGGCGCGTTTGTCGCTTCTCTGCTGCTCGCCCGCCTCCTCGGCTACCGCGTCGTCTGGACGCTCCACAACATGCTTCCCCACGAACGCCCCCACTGGGGTGTCGATGTCGTGGGCCGCTACGTCATGGCCTTGCTGGCCAACTCCATCATCTGCCACTGCGAATACGCGGCCCGCGCCTACACCCGTCGCTTCATCCGCCGCCGCAATCTCTTCGTGATTCCCCACGGCGACTTCCGCAACGCGTACCCCGCCAACGTCACCCGCCAGGAGGCCCGCCGCGAACTCGGAATCCCCGACGACGCCTTCGTCTACACCTCCTTCGGCAACATCCGCGGCTACAAGGGCCACGACGACATGCTGGAAGCCTTCAAGGGGCTCGAGGGCGACCACCTCCGCCTCGTCGTCGCCGGGCAGCGCCACCAGTTTTACGACGGCATCGTGGGCAACCAGCCCGTGGGCGACCCGCGCGTCCTCATGCACGAGGGCAAAGTCCCCATCGACAAGCTGCAGGTCTACTTCCACGCCTGCGATGTGGCCGTGTTCCCCTACCGCGACGCCCTCACCAGCGGCGCCATCATCACCGCCCTCGGCTTCGGCTGCCCCATCATCGCCACCCGCGTCGGCTGCATCCCCGAGCTGCTCGACGACACCGGCGCCGGCGTGCTGGTGCCGCCCGGCGACGTACGGGCCTTGGGCGCCGCCATGCGTGACGCGCAGGAGTGGAATCTTGCGGAACGCACCAGGGCGGCCCACGCCGTCGCCGATGAGCTTGGCTGGGACCGCATCGCCCTGCAGACCATGCAGGCCTACGGCCCAGCCCGCACCGACTGAAGCTCCAGCGCGCGACTTGGTGATCGGCACCGGTGATCGTCGCGTGTCCAGGGGCGAGTGCCGTCACTTAGCGCGCTGCAAACGCAGGTCGTAAGATTTCAGCCAGGAATCTGGGCGGACCGCCCCATGACGAAGGTCTCCGTGAAAGCTATGAACAGCCTGTTTCGTCCGCCTGTTAGGGCTTCGTGTCGAAGTCGAGGGTTCCGCCGCAGTGCGGCGGTTGCGGTCATGTCCCTTCTGGCCTTCGTTGCCTTGGTGGCGCCCGTCGTCGCCGAGCAGCACGCCGAAGACGAAATGACCGGCGGCGGCCTTTCGGCCATCGTTCAAGACTCCGCCTTCACCCAACCGGACCCAACGCTGGGTCACAACATCCCCGACCTGACGGTCTCGGTCGGCGACGCTGAGGTGGCCTGCGACTTCCTCACGTTCTACCGGGCGACCGGCGATGTTGACCGCTGGGGCTATGCCACGTCCGAAGTCCTCAGCGAACAAACCGGCACCCTGACCCAGTACTACCAGCGCGGCATCGTGGAATGCCAGGAACGCGACGGCGCCTGGCGCATGGAGCGCCGGCTGGTCTGGGACGACCTCGGCGGCTCGGGCGCCGAGCCGGACCTGCTGAGTGAGCAGACGGGCTTGCCGCTGGGTCCCTGGGACCACCGCGTGTCCAACTTCGCCGTTGACGGGACGCCGATCGGCTTCCTGGACTTCTTCACCGCCCTTGGCGGCCTGCAGGCCTTTGGCCACCCCAAATCCGAGGCCCGCCCGGACGACGCGCCCGGCGCCCGGTTCAGTCTCGAGAGCGCCGCTCCCGGCGTGATCCGCCAGTACTTCCAGGCCGCGGTGTTCGAACATCGGCCGGAAAGCCCCGACCAGGTGCATCTGCGCTTCCTGGGCGACATCGTCCGCGACGCCCGCTACCCCTATGAGATCCACCAGGCCTTCGAGAGCTTCAGCGCCGCTGAACCGCTGGACACTGGCCAGTCGTTCGTGCCTGAGGGCATCTCGGGAATCGATGCGCTGATTGCGCAGTACTACGCCGACCGCGAAGTGCTGGCTGCGCTTTACCACCCCTTGGACGGCCCCAACTGGAATCTGAGCCACAACTGGCTCAGCGCCGCGCCTCTGAGCGAGTGGTACGGCGTGACGATCGGAGCGGGCCGCGTTGTCGAGCTGGATCTCTCGCAGAACCAATTGAGCGGCCAGATCCCGGCAGTAATCGGCCAGCTCACCGGCCTGACCAATCTGGATCTCTTTGGGAACCAGCTCACGGGCGCGATACCGCCCACGATTGGCAACCTCGACAAGGTGACTCGTCTCTCCCTCTGGGCCAATCAACTCAGCGGGTCCATTCCCGCGGAGCTGGGAGACATGGAGAGCCTGGAGTGGGTGGCTCTGGGGATTAACGAGCTGAGCGGCGCGATTCCGCCCGAGCTCGGCAATCTCGCGAACCTGACCCACATGGACTTCACCCTGAACCAGCTCAGCGGCTCGATTCCGGCTGAACTCGGCAATCTCCCCAATGTCGTCTGGATTGGCCTCTGGTCCAACCAGTTGAGCGGCGAGATTCCCGCGGAACTGGGCAATCTCACCGGCCTGACGCAATTGGACTTCGATCACAACCGCCTGAGCGGCCCGATTCCGGCCGAACTGGGCAACCTCGTCAACCTCGACGAGCTCTGGCTCAGGCACAACCAGCTGAGCGGCGCGATTCCGGCCGAGTTGGGCAACCTCACTCGCCTGACGGTGTTGGGCCTGGAGCACAACCAGCTAACGGGCGAGCTCCCAGCCGAGCTGGGTGGTCTTGCGAGCTTGAGTAGGGTCTACCTCTTGGGCAACGACTTCACCGGGTGCGTGCCAGCGTCACTGGCGGAGGTTCCAAGGAACGACGTCGACGAGCTTGGCCTGCCCCTCTGCGAAGCTGCCGCCGACGAGGAGGCATCGCCAGCGGAGGTCTGATCAACCGGGAAGAAGCACGCCCGATCGGCGCTCAGCCGAGGATCGTCCGTACTCGGACCGTGGCGTGACGGCCGCTCTCGCCTGAAAGCGAGGGCGGCGCCGGCGGCCTCAACCTCCTGCGCCCAAGGCAGCGAGCCGCCCGTGGCGGCCGGGCCGGCCGTGCAAAAGACGCCACGGCGGATTCCCATCACGGCGTCACCGGCGGCGCGCTCGGCGTCGGCGGTGTAGGTTTCGTGCGGGAGCGGCCTGCGAGTTCGAGGCGCTTCGGTCACGGAGTGCTGCGCACCCGCGGAACTGCCTCGCCGGCTGGATTCCCGGAACGACCCGGCGCTTCCAACCTCCACGCGCTTGATCGGGAGTGAGCTGGCGGGCGGCTTGAATCGGGTCTGATAGGTTCCTGCCCGAGGGAGCGCGCCCTCGCCCCGGGGCGGACGGAAGGGGCTCACGCCCGATCTGTCGTGCAGCAGACGACTGGGGTGCAACTATTATCCCGCGGCGTTACTATGGCGGTATGCGGCGGTTTGCCGACCGGCGGGCCGAGCGGCTCTTCAATGGGCAGTTCGTGCGTCGACTGCCGGCAGACATCCAGCGGCGAGCACGGATGCGATTACAGCGTGTGGTTGCGGCAACCAGGTTGTCCGATCTCAAGGTGCCTCCGTCGCATCGCCTTGAGGCCCTGGGTGGCGACCGGTCAGGCCAGTACAGCATTCGCATCAACGACCAATGGCGCGTGTGCTTTCGTTGGACTGAGAGGGGCGCGATGGAAATTGAGATTACGGACTACCACTAAGGAGCGCGATGAAATGTCCACCACTGGGCCGATTCATCCCGGCGAGCATCTGGCAGAGATGCTTGAGGAGCTTGACATTACGCAGTACCGCCTGGCACGGACTGTTGGGGTACCCCCGCGGCGGATTAACGAGATTGTGCACGGGCGGCGTTCCATCACCGCGGACTCCGCGCTCCGGTTGGGGAAGGCGTTGGGAATGACGCCGGAGTATTGGCTGAAACTGCAGCGGATGTACGACCTGGAAGTTGCGCGGGCCTCTACCGATGTCAGTTCCATCAAGCCGCTGGTAGCTGCCTAGCCGGAACTGGATCGTCCACGGGCGACCGTCGCGGCGCTAGCCGTCAGTCTTGCGAGCGACGAGGAGGAATGACCCGATCAGGCGGCGGACGGTTGGGAGGTCGTCGCCGAAGCGCCAGCTTGCGGTGCTGGGGAACTCCTGGAGGCTCTCGATGCGAAGACCGGCGCGGGCGACGCTCGTGACAATGTCGCCGAGCGTCCAGTGAAACTCCCACCTGGGTTCGGCGGCGTCCTCGGCGCCGGCGAAGTGACGCCAGCCGCTGGAGCGGCGGGCTTGGCGGTGGAAGTAGTCGTCGGTGATCTTGATGGAGCCTTCCTCAACCTGGATGCATCCCATCTGCGGGTGTTCCTCGTTGAGGATCAGCCGCCCGGACGTCCTCAGCAGTTCATGGACCGACGCGGCCCAGCTATCGAGGTCGGGAAGCCAGCCCAGGGCGCCGCCGCCGGTGTAGACGATGTCGAAGGACTCGGGGGCCAGCGCCGCCGGACGGCTGCTGACGTCGGCGGCCAGGAAGTCAGAGGAGATGCCGGCGGCTTCGGCCTTGCACGTCGCCAGACTGATCTGGTTGGGACTGATGTCGACGCCGGTGACAAGGGCGCCGGCGTTGGCCCACGAGAGCGTCTCCTCGCCGCTGCCGCACTGGAGATGGCAAAGGCGTAGGCCGCGGACGTCGCCAGCGGCCTCAAGTTCGTGGTCGCGCAGCAGCGAGCCGCCCCCGGCGAAGAAGCCGGCGGTGGGCCAGATGTCATGCCGAATGTCGGCGATAGCGTCCCAGGCGTCGCGGTTGGCTGAGGTGTAGTCGTTCACGGGAGTTCTTGGGTTGCGGCAGATGGGAGACGGCCGTCCATTGTGACCCTTTTGTGCGCCGTGGCTGGACGGGTCGACGCTTGGGATTCAGGCTAGGACGAGTCGCCGCGCGGGGAATCCACAATGAGACACGAAGGTCTGCGATGAGCGTGGACGGGCCGCGCGTCATGCGGCTGGATGAGCGGCAGGACCTGATCGACCACGTTAATCGGGTGATGCGCCAGGAGGTGGGCAGCGACCCCACCTACGGCCAGGACTGGCCGCACGTGCACCAGCCCGAGAACGTGCCGAACATCTTTGTGGTCCGCGAGGATGACCAGATCGTGGCCTCCACCGCGATCTATCCCCACGACACCCGTCTGGGCGACGTTGAACTACGCATCGGCGGGATCAATGGCGTCTCGACCGACGTGCCCTACCGGCGGCGCGGCTACGCCACGCGCGTGCTGGACGCCTGCATCGAGCGCATGGCGGAACTCGGCTGCCACGTCAGCTTGCTGTCAACGGGCGTGCCCAGCTGGTACCGCAAGCAGGGATGGGAGTACGGCGGGTCGGTGCGGGTGTATCGGTTCGACCGGGGGAACCGGTCGTTTCTGCCGTCGGAGCCTGCGCCGGAGATTCGGCCGGCGACGGACGGAGACTTTGAGGCGCTGTCGGAGATCAGCGAAGCGAGAGCCTGGGGCGCGGTGCGGCCGCCCCGCCACATGCAGGCAATGTTGCGGCGACGGAACTCGACGGTCTGGGTGGCCGAGCGCGACGGCCGGGCGGGGGCCTACGTGTTCGCGCGCGGCGCCGCGATGGCGGAATACGGCGGGCAGGCCGACCTCGTGGTGCCGATGATCGCCCGCCTGCTGGCCGAGTGGGACGACCCGGCGGTGAAGACGTCGACGCAGTCGGTGGCCGAGCGCCGGGCCGGGCGGAATCCCACGGTGCACGCCACGCTGGCGGCGCCGGCGCGGGCGGACGACGTGACGGACGTGCTCGATGCGCTTGGAATCATGCGGTCGGCCGACTACGTCGGGATGATCCGCATCGAAGACCCTGCCGGGTTGGCGCGGGCCTATGGGCGGGACGACCTTGAACCGGTGGACGACGGCGATGCAATTGTGATGACGGTGGGCGGTGCGCGAACGCGGCTTAGTCGTAACGACGCGGTCAAGCTGCTGTTCGGTCCCGAGCGTCCGCCGGGCACGAACGATCCGAGGTTGCCGCTGGCGTTTCACGAGTGGTCGGCTGATCGGGTGTAATTTGGGTGGCGCCCGACAGGTGATTCTTCTTAGAATTGGCCCACTTGCCTGGGCTGACTATCCAGGTACGCTCAATACCCGGCCGCGGCGGGCGGCGCGTGGAGGCCAGGCATGGCAGTAACTGAACGCAAAGACACCACAGGGCACGTGATCGAGATCCTCGATGAGGAATTCGAGGACTTCACCACCGAGGCCCGGGCCTACCTGGCCGGTCAGCGCGTCGAAGAGAAGTTCATCGGCTACCGGCTGAAGCAGGGCGTCTACGGCCAGCGCCAGCCCAACGTCCAGATGCTACGGGTAAAGCTGCCCATGGGCGGCGTCACCGCCGACCAGCTGGACGCCTTTGCCGAGGTGGCCGAGCGGTTTGCTCCGCTGAAGAAGGGCCACATCACCACGCGTGAGAACATCCAGTTGCACCACATTTCGCTGCCGCTGGCCTGGGAATCGCTGCGGGTGCTCGGCCGCGCCGGGCTGTCGACGCGCGAAGCCTGCGGCAACACCGTCCGCAACGTGACCGGCGACCCCTGGGCGGGCGTGGCCGAAGACGAGACCTTTGACGCGACGCCGTACGCCGGGGCCTTCGTGCGCTACTTCGTGCGTAACCCGCTGACGCAGTTGCTGCCGCGCAAGTTCAAGGTTTCGTTCAGCGGCTCCGACACCGACCGCACGATCGGCGAAATTCACGACCTGGCGTTCTATTCGACTATCCGCGAAGTGGACGGCAAGGAAGAGCGCGGGTTCCGCATCTTGACCGGCGGTGGGCTCTCGATCATGCCCAAGCACGCCTTCGAGCTGTACGACTTCGTGCCGCTGAGCGACTACCTGCGCGTGTCCGAAGCCGTGCTGCGGATATTCAACCGCTCGGACGAACTGCGGCGCAACCGGGCCAAGGCCCGCATCAAGTTCCTGGTTCACCGCGTCGGGATCGAGAAATTCCGCGAGATGGTGGAGGCCGAGCTGACCGGCGCCTGGGCGCAGCGCGAATACGACCTGGACGACCTGGTCTTCATCGACAACGAGCAGGCCGACGCACCGGAAATGCCGGCCGAGGCGCCGGTGATCGCCGAGGAAGACGCCGACCTGTTCGAGCGCTTCTGCTCCACTAACGTGGTGCCGCAGATCCAGGCCGGCTACTCGACCATGGAAGTCAAGGTCAACCAGGGCGACCTGAGTCCTGAGCAGTTCCGCGGGCTGGCCGACATCCTGCGCAACTACGGCGCCAGCCGCGCGCGCACCACCCACTGGCAGAACATCGTGCTGCGCTGGATTCCGGACAACAGCGTCTACCCGGTCTGGCGCGAACTGCGTGCGCTGGGGCTGGGCAATCCGGGCGCCTACGAGATCAACGACGTGGTGTCCTGCCCCGGCACGGACAGCTGCAAGCTGGGGATTACCTCCTCAATGGGCCTCAACAAGGCCATCCAGGCCCAGGTCGAGGAAATGCACATCCAGGATCCGCTGACCCGGCAGATCCTGATCAACATGAGCGGCTGCCCTAACTCCTGCGGCATGCACCACGTCGGCAACATCGGATTCCACGGCGCGGCCATCAAGACCGGCGGGCGCCAGGTTCCGGCCTACCACACCTTCATCGGCGGCAACCGCCGCTACGGGTCGCCCATGCGGCTGGGCATGCTGCTGCGCACCCGCGTGCCCGCCAAGCGCGCACCGGCGGTCGTCGAGCGGCTGATCCTGGACTACGAAGAAAATCGCGAAAGCGACGACGAGTCCTTCAACGAGTACGTGGACCGCTACGACCGGCTCTACTTCGACGGTCTGCTGAAGGACTTGGCGCTGCCGCCCGAATACGACGACGAGCCCGAGCACTTCGTGGACTGGGACCGCGACCGGCTGTATGTGCTGGAGCGCGGCGAGGGCGAATGCGCGGTCTAACGACAGGCATTCCGTCCGACCTATCGCCGGCGCGGCGCGGCCAGCGGCTGCGCGCGCCGGCGGCGATTGCTTCGATTCACATCATGCGTGGCTGCACCTGCTGTTGTTGCCACTGCACGTGCGCCTGTATACGGGGCGTGGTGGTCTAGGCCTCTCACGCCCGCCAAGTCCTGGTCACGCCAGGCACTTCTCGACGCCGGCCGGGCGTTCGCGCCTTTGCTGGGTAATCAGCTCTAACTGATCGAGCCGTCGAACGGCGTCGAGTTCCTGAAGTTCAATCTGGGGCGCCGTCTGTCCCCTGCCATCGGAGGTTCTCTCTCAATCGTGAACGTGCAACTTGCTGAAATTGACCTGCGTCGCGAAGGCCCGCGGCTGCAGGGCCTGCCTGCCGAGGAGGTGCTGCGCGACGTCGTGCGCGCCTACGCGCCGGACGTCGCGCTCTCGTGCTCCTTCGGCGGTCCCAGCGGGATGGTGCTGGTGGACATGCTGGCCCGGCAGGACCTGCTGGACGACGTCGAGGTCTATTACCTGGACACCGGCCTGCTCTTCGAGGCCGCGCACGAGGTGCGCGACGAGATCGAGCGGCGCTACGGCTTCGAGGCCACGGCCTATCACCCGGACCTGACGTTGTCGGAACAGGCGGCGCTCTACGGCGACGCGCTCTGGGACCGCGACCCCGACGCCTGCTGCGGGGTCCGCAAAGTCGGCCCGAACGCGCAGGCGCTGGCGGGCAAGCGAGCCTGGATTACGGGCGTGCGGCGCGACCAGTCGACGCAACGGGCGGCGACGCCGGTGATCGAATGGAACGCAAAGTTCGGGTTGATGAAGGTCGCCCCGCTGAGCGGCTGGACACAGACCGAGATTTGGGACTACATCCGACGCCACGACGTGCCTTACAACCGGCTGCACGACGAGGGCTACCCGAGCCTCGGATGTAACACGCGCTGTACGTCGCGTCCGTTGCCTGGTGAGTCGATGCGCAGCGGACGTTGGCGCGGTATGTCGAAGACCGAGTGCGGCCTGCACGGAAACACCTAGGGATGGTCAAGTCAATGGATTGCAATACGTTTGCCGCCTACGGGCGGCGCGAGTCGCCCGGCCTCACGATCTGGCTCACCGGCCTTTCGGGGGCCGGCAAGACCACCCTGGCCGAGCGGCTGACTCCTGAACTGGAACACCGAGGCTACCGCGTGGAGTCGCTGGACGGCGACGTCGTGCGCACGCACCTGAGCAAGGGGCTGGGGTTCACGCGCGAGGACCGCGACGAGAACATCCGGCGAATCGCCTGGGTGGCGGCGCTGGGAACGCGCCACGGCGCCACGATGCTGGTGTCCGCGATTTCGCCCTACGCGGCGGGTCGACGCGAAGCCCGCGAGCAGATTGGCGAGTTCGTCGAGGTCTACGTGAAGTGTTCGTTGGACAAGCTGATCGAACGCGACCCCAAGGGGCTGTACGCGCGGGCGCTGGCCGGTGAGATCGAGAACTTCACCGGGGTCAGCGATCCGTACGAAGAGCCGGTGAATCCGGAGATCGTGGTGGAGACGGACATGGAATCAGTGGACGAAAGCGCGGCCAGGATCCTGGAGCGTCTGGAATGCCTCGGCTACCTGGCGCCGGTGTCCGACTGCGTGGTGGCCGCCTGATGGCTGCCGTGGCGACGCCAGTCGCGATCCAACTCTCACCGCGGCAGCTCGCAGACCTGGAGCTGTTTCGAGTCGGCGGCTACCGCCCGCTGACCGGTTTCATGACGCAGCCCGAATACGCGGCCGTGCTGAAGGACATGCACCTGCCCGACGGCCAGCCCTGGCCGCTGCCGATCACGCTGGCGGTGGACGCCGAGACGGCGGCCCTGGTGCGCGAAGGCGACCGGCTGAACCTGCTGGACGGAACGGGCCGGCGTCGAGCCGAACTTGAGGTGCGGCAACGCTTCCACTACGACAAGACGGCCGAGGCGCAGGCCGTCTACCGCACAACGGACGCCGAGCATCCCGGTGTGGCCGCGCTCTACGCGCAAGGCGAGGTGCTGCTGGGCGGGCCCGTGACGTGTTTCGGCCACTCGCCCGACCGGGCGGAGGACCCGCGGCACCTGACGCCGGCGCAGTTGCGCGAACGCTTCGAGGCGCTGGGCTGGCGGACGGTTGTCGGGTTCCAGACGCGCAATCCAATCCATCGCGCGCACGAGTACATCCAGAAAGCCGCGCTGGAGATGGTGGACGGCCTGCTGGTGCATCCGCTGGTGGGCGTCACCAAGGAAGACGACGTGCCCGCCGATGTGCGCTGGCGCTGCTACGAGGTGCTGCTGGACGGCTACTTCCCGCGTGATCGGGTGGTACTGGCGGCATTGCCGGCGGCCATGCGCTACGCGGGTCCGCGCGAGGCCGTGTTTCACGCGCTGGTGCGGCGCAACTACGGCTGCACCCACTTCATCGTGGGACGCGACCACGCGGGCGTGGGCGACTACTACGGACCGCACGACGCGCAGCACATCTTCCACGAATTCGACGCCGGCGAATTGGGCATCACCCCGCTGTTCTTCGAGCATGCCTTCTGGTGCACGGCCTGCGCGGCGATGGGGTCGGCCAAGACCTGCCCGCACGACGGAGCCAACCACGTGTTCCTGAGCGGGACGCGGCTGCGCGGCCTGCTGAGCGAGGGACAACGTCCGCCGGCTGAGTTCACGCGGCCGGAGGTCGCGGCGGTGCTGGCCGATGCCTATGCCCGGCGCTGAGCGCAGGCAGCGTACGATCAGGGGCTGACGCAGGCGGTCGCAATCCGAGGTGCGGCGGTGAGAGTTCGCATCGCGACACGCCGTTCGCCGTTGGCCCGCGCGCAGGCGGCGTTGGTGGCCGATCTCCTGGTGGGCGCGAATCCCGAGTTGCGCGTTGAGTTCGAGTTGGTGGAAACGACGGGCGACCGGGACCGCACCCGGGCGATCGAGGCCTTGGGCGAGCGCGGTGTCTTTTCGCGCGGCGTGCAGGCGGCGTTGCTGGATGGCCGGGCCGACGTTGCGGTGCACAGCTACAAGGACTTGCCGACGGAGCCGCTGGTGGGTCTGCGCATCGCGGCCATTCCTGGCAGAGCCGATCCGCGCGACGCGCTGGTGAGTAGAAGCGGCCGGGGATTGGCCGATCTTCCCGAGGGCGCCACGGTCGGCACCGGAAGCGCGCGGAGGTCCGCCCAGGTGCTCGCCGCGCGTCCCGACCTGCGGGTGCAACCGCTCCGCGGCAACGTGGGTACGCGAGTCGGACGCGTGCAGGCCGGCGAGCTCGACGCCGCGGTGCTGGCTGTGGCGGGCCTGGAACGGGCGGGTCTGGCTGGGGACATCGCCGAAATCCTGGAACCGCCGGAGTTTCTGCCGGCGCCGGCGCAGGGCGCGCTGGCGGTGGAGGTGCGGAGGGACCGACCCGACGTGGAGTTGCTGGTGGAGCGAATTGATGACGCGGAGTCGCGGGCGCAAGTGACCGCCGAGCGGGCCTTCCTGCGCGACTTGCGAGGCGGATGCACGGTGCCGGCGGGCGCCCTTGCGACCGTAGACAGGACGGATCTGGCGCTGACGGCGGGGCTGTTCGGTGATGGCGAAACGCAGCCGCCGACGCTTCGAGGGCGCGTGACCGACGCCGACGCACTTGGCCGGCAGGCCGCCGCCCGGGTGCTGGCGGCGCGAGAGCAGGCGACGCAGTGAAAGCGCAAGCGGGAACCATCTACCTGGTCGGTGCGGGCCCGGGCGATCCGAAGCTGATCACCGTGCACGGCCGCGAAGTCCTGGAGTCGGCGGACGCGGTGGTGCATGACAGGCTGATTTCGACGGACCTCTTGACGCTGGCGCGCGCCGACGCTCGGATCGAAGACGCTGGCAAGACGCCGGGCCGGGCTTCGCGAAGCCAGGAAGATATCAACGACTTGCTCATTGAATTGGCCCGCGAGGGGCTCGCGGTGTGCCGGCTCAAGGGCGGTGATCCGTTCGTGTTCGGCCGCGGCGGCGAGGAAGTGTTGGCGGCGCGGGCGGCGGGAATCCCAGTCGTCGTCGTGCCCGGAATTTCGTCGGCGCTGGCCGGACCGGCCGCGGCGGACGTGCCCGTGACGCATCGGGGGGTGGAGTCAAGCTTCACCGTGGTGACCGGTCACGACGCGCAGTCGGCTGCGGGTGCCCGGGTGGACTGGGCACGCATCGCGGGCACGCCCGGGTCCATCGTGGTGTTGATGGGCGTCGGGAATCTGGGGGCATTTGCCGGGAAGCTGATCGAGGGCGGACGGTCGCCGGACGAGCCGGTGCGTGCGGTGGAGCGCGCCACGCTGCCGGGGCAACGCGTGTTCTCGGGGACGCTGGCGACTATCGAACAGGTTGCGCAGGAGGCGGGATTGAAGGCCCCGGCGGTGATTGTTGTGGGACCTGCCGCGGGAGTGCTGAATGACAGCGAGACCACGTGAAGCGGCCACGAGTCGTGGTGACACGTCCGGCGAATGGTCCCGATCGGTTGACGGAACGATTACAGGAGTTGGGCTGCGACGTGGTGGCGGCGCCGGCCATCCGCATCGGTCCCCCACGCAGTTACCAGGAGCTCGACGCCCTGGTTCGCGCGCCGGGCCGCTACGACTACCTGCTTTTCATGAGCCGCAACGCCGTCCGCTACTACGTGCAGCGCGCCCGCCGGCTGCGGCATGGCGGACCGGTAGTTCCCGCTGGCGTGCAGGTTGGCGTCGTGGGACCCGCAACCGCCGCCGTGGCCAGACGCGCTGGAATAGTCGTGACGATGCAATCGGAAGGGCGCACCGGCGTCGATCTGGCGGACTCGGTGGCTGCTACGTCGTCGGCGGGTGCGCGCGTCGCGCTGCTGCAGGCGGAGGACGGCCGCGACGAACCAGCCGAGCAGTTGCGTGCGGCGGGTCTGGACGTTTCGCGAGTACCCGCCTACCGGACGCGACCGGCGGCCGTTCCCAGGAAAGTTGTGACCGCCGTGCGAAATAGCGAGGTCGACGCCCTGGCATTCGCCAGCCCCTCCAGCGCCGTCAGCTTCGCCGTCGCTCTGGGCGGCCTGGCGGCAGTGCCCCCCGATGTCGCAGTCGCCGCCATCGGCCCAACCACGGCCGAGGCCTGTGAACGCGCCGGCCGGTCGCCGGACGCGGTGGCGGCTTCATCGACGGCTGAATCGTTGGCGGAAGCTCTGGTGTGTCGCTTGAGGGATGGGTCGAGATTGAGTCCAGCGACGTGATCGAGACCTGGTGGTTCAAGACTCGCACTCGGCCTGCAAGTCAGCCTTAGCTCACCTCGTCACAGAAGGGCAGCCCCAGCACGGCCAGGTCGTGTTGGCGGATCTCGCGCCAGAGCACGGGCAGGCAGCCGGTCAGGGCGTTGCCGGACAGGCTCAGCGTCTCCAGGTTGAGCAGGCGGATGAGGGCCGGGGGAATGTCGCCCTGGAGTTGGTTGCGGTCCAGGGTCAGCTGGGTGAGTTGGGTGAGGTTGCCCAGCTCGGCCGGGATCGCGCCCTGCAGCTGGTTGGCGCCGAGGGTCAAGTCCGTCAGGTGAAACAGCCGGCCGAGTTCCGGCGGGATCGGGCCGGTGAGCTGATTCCCCGCGAGCTGCAACTCGGTCAGTTTCGACGCGCTGGAAAGGTTGGCGGGGATGGTCCCGGTGAATTGATTGTTGGACAGATCCAGGACTCGGAGTTCTACCGGGTCGCCGAGATACGCCGGAATCTCGCCGCTGAGGCGATTGTTGCCGAGCCAGAGCCGATACAGCCGTGTCAGACCGCTGAACGTCGCCGGAATCTCGCCGTGGAGATCGTTGTCTGCGAGGTCAAGACTACTCAGGTTGTGGATGTGTCCGAGTTCAGCTGGTATCTCGCCGCTCAGCCGATTTCCATCGAGCGCCAGGACACTGAGGAATCCAATGCGGCCGATTTCCGGTGGAATCGGGCCGGTCAACTGGTTACCTGAGAGCACCATACTCGTTAGGCCAAGCGGGTTGCCAAGCGAGGCCGGGATTTCGCCTGTGAGTTGATTGTTCTGCAGATAGAGGTTATCCAGGGCCGGGATGTTGCCGAGCGAGGCTGGAATACTCCCTCGAAACTGATTGTTGTAGAGGCCTAAGACTCTCAGTCGGGGGAAATTGCCGAGCCAGGCGGGAATCTCGCCCTCGAAGCTGTTGTTCTCGAGGCTCAGCCGGCGGAACTTGGTCAGCCCCTGGAGGCTGTCGGGGATGGTGCCCTCCATCTGGTTGCCCGAGAGATTCAGCCAATCCAGCTCTTTGGCCCGCCCGAGCCCCGGCGGAATGACGCCCCGTAGCTTGTTTTCCCGGATTTCGATCGATTCGAGAAAGCTGAGATCGCCGAGCATGGACGGGAGGATGCCTCGCAGGTTGTTGTTCTTTATCTCCATTCCCGTGACGCGGCCGTCGCGGTTCGTCCAGATGCCGTGCCAGGCCTGGAGGGGGGCGCTGCTGAGCCACAGGTTGCTGTTGTTCCAGGCGGGCCCGCCGGTGGCGTAATAGAAGGCCTCCAGCGCGGCGCGGTCGCTGGCGGCGGTGGTGTGGGCAATGTCGGGCACCTCGTCGCAGAAGCGTTCGATGAGGTGGGTCAGGTCATGCAGGGGGATGCGGCGCAGGGTGGGATTGAGGCAGCCGTTGAGAAAGTTGCCGGAGACGCGCAACTCCCCAAGGTTCGGCAGGTGGCCCAACGCCGCGGGCACGTGGCCCACCAGCTGATTGGCGTGCAGGTTGAGGATGGCGAGCTCGTGGAGACCGCCCAGGGTGCCCGGGATGGAACCGGTCAACTGGTTGGCGCTGAGGTCGAGGACCGACAGTTGGGCGAGACGCCCCAGGTCGACGGGGATGTCGCCGCCGAACTGATTACCGCTGAGGTCGAGCGACGCAAGGGAGGTGATCTCGCCCAGGGCAGCGGGGATCGGGCCCTGCAGATCATTGCCCGAAAGGTTCAGGTGCCGCAGGTGGGGCAGGCGCTCGAGCGGGAGCGCGAGTTCCCCGCGGAGTTGGTTCCGGGCCAGGTCGAGGGCGACCACGCGGCCGTCGGGGGTGGCGCTGACCCCGTGCCAGTCGCTAAGCGGGGCGTCGCTGAGCCAGTTTGCGTTGGTGGCCCAGGTGGGACCGCCGGTGGCCTGGTAGAGCGCCGCCAGGATGGCGCGGTCGGTGAGGCCGTGGGGCCGGAAAGGCTGCCCGACGGTCAGCGGTTCGGCGGGGTTGAAGCTGGGGAAGGCCAGGTGGCTGTTGTCGGGGTAGACGATGTTGCGCACGTCGTCGCCCAACAGCCGCAGCTTGACGGGTTGCGTGGTGCCGGGATGGAATTCGAGCACGGCGGCCTGGAAGTACTGGCGGATGAAGTTGGGGTTGGCGCCGGGGATGTTGAGCACCGCGCGGGGATCGAGGTCGGAGCGGGCATCGGACTTCGGAAAGCCAAAGGCCTGGACGCCGCCAAGAGCGTCAAAGAAATCCAGGAACCCAATCGGCGTGCCGTCAATGGCGAAGTTGGACACCCGGTGCCCCCACGGTCCCGCGTCCAGCCCTGGCTGTTCGGACAGCAAACCGGGCTCCACGCCCAGGTCAATGGAGCCGCCGATCCCGCCCCCGAGGTAGTCCCAAGCCAGGCGCCGTTCCATGCGCCAGGCCCCGTCGCGCTGGTGACAGTCGACCACCCCGCGCTGGTAGTACTGGGTGAGCGCGCCTTGCCGCTCTTCCAGCACCTCCGAGGTGGCGAAGCCCCAGCGGATCAAATCACCGGTGGTCTGGTAGTGGGTGAGGAAGCCGCAGGTGACGACCTCGTCCCCGACGGTGAGGCGCAGATCGGGAATGTTGTGGGCGAGATGAGCAGCGGGTGTCGTAAAGCTGTTGCGCAGAACGGTGGCCGAAAACTGCGAGGTCGGCGCCGGCTCGTCGGCGCGGATCGCGCTGGGCAATGCGACGAGGGCCGTCAGCAGGACCAGAAGGACGATCCGCTTACAGGCAACCGGCAGCCGGTTCACATTAGTCAAATATCAAACGAGCGGAGATTTCGACCGCACAGAGAAGACGACCCAGGTCACTTGGCTACTGAACCCGCTCCTCAGAGCGCTTCAAGCGCGCCTTGGCCCCGGCGATGCCCGGGTGGCGCCAATGTGCGTGACGGAGACCGGCTTCCGGTCTTCCCGCGATTCCACGACGACTAGTGAACTCACGGCCCACAGGAAGCCAATCCAAGTTCGGGCAGATCGTTCTTGGGAACCTCGGCGAGTTCGGGGGGCACGCAGCCGGAAAGTTGATTCCCGGAAAGGCCCAGCGACTCCAAGTTTGCCAGCTGGCCTAACTCGGCCGGGATTTCCCCAACGAACTGATTGTCTTGAAGGCCGAGCGCGGTTAGCTTGGTCAGGCTCCCGAGCGAGGGCGGAATTGCTCCTTGCAACCGGTTGGCGTAAAGAATCAGTGCGTCAAGGTTGGATAGCTGGCCGAGGGCGGCCGGGATTTCTCCATGCAGGTCGTTCTCGCTGAGGATCAGCCACTTCAGGTAGTCGAGATCGCCCAGCCAGGCGGGAATCTCGCCGCTGATCAGATTCTTGTGCAGGGTGAGCCCTTGCAGAAACGTCAACCGGGCAAGCGCGGCCGGAATCGGCCCTTCGAGCCGGTTTTCACTCAGGGCCAGCCACTGAAGTCTGGCGAGGCTTCCCAGCTCCGGAGGGATCTCACCGTGCAGTTGGTTGTGATGGGCATTTAAGGACTCCAGGTAGGTCAGGTCGCCCACGGCGGCGGATATCTCCCCCTGCAAGCCGTTGTCAATCAGGTCCAACCACTTGACGCGGCCGTTGTCGTCGGTTGTCACGCCGTGCCACTCGCTAATCGGCGCGTCGCTGAGCCAGTTCTCGTTGTTCTTCCAGCCGGGCCCGCCTGCCGCGTGGTAGAGCGCGACGAGCGCGTCTCTGTCTGTGGCTGCGGACGTGCGCCGGGGGCCAGACGCGACTTCGTCACAGAACGCCAGTCCCAGTTCTGGCAGGTCGTTTTCTGGGACGCTACGGAGTCCTCCGGGTATGCAGCCGGTCACCGCGTTGCCGCGCAGACCAAGCCATACCAGGGTTGTCAGCTCGCCCCACTCGGAGGGAATCGCTCCGCGCAGATTGTTGCCGTCAAGCCAGAGCCGTTCAAGCTTGGGCAGTTCCCCAAGCCAGGCCGGCAAGGCGCCTTCCAACTGGTTGTGCTGGAGGTATAGCCACTCAAGCTCAGTAAGGCTGGCAAGTTCGGACGGGATCTCGCCGCTGAGTTGGTTTCCACCAAGCGCCAGCACCCTGAGATTGGTGAGACTGCCGAGGAACGGGGCGATGCCACCCACAATCTCGTTATCTCCCAGCCACAGCCACTCAAGGTCGGCGAGATTGGCGAGTTCCGGAGGAATCTCTCCCCGAAGCTGGTTCTGCGACAGCGATAGCCACTTGAGGCTCGTGAGGCTTCCCAGCCAGGACGGAACTGGTCCGGTGAGCTGGTTTTCCCAGAGATAGAGCCTTTCCAGCCGCGAGAGTTGGCTCAACTCCTCGGGGATTTCACCCCTGAGTTGGTTCTGCCGAAGCACCAGCTGCTGAAGGTTGACGAGCTGACCGATCTCGGGCGGAATCTGCCCTTGCAATTGGTTGCCGCCCAGAAAGAGCGCGATGAGGGCGGTCAAGTCGCCGACTTCTGGAGGGATAGTCCCTTTCAGCCCGTTGTCCGGGAGGTTGAGCACGGCGACGCGCCCACTCTCGTCGGTCAAGACGCCATGCCACTCGCCAATCGGCGACTCGCTGAGCCAGCGGTCGTTGTTGACCCACTCCGCCCCGCTCGTGGCGTCGTAGAACGCAATCAGGATCTCCCGGTCCGCGGCTGATTCGCTGGAAGTCGGTCTCGAGCCCAGGGCGTCGCAATACGGGAGCGTGAGTTCTCCCAGGTTGTGCTCGGGCACCTCGCGCAGACGCGTGGGAATGCAGCCGGTGAGCGAGTTGCCTGCGAGCCCCAGAGTCTCAAGGTTCCCGAGCTGGGTCAGCGCAACCGGAATCGGTCCCTGCAGCTGATTCCAACCAAGGTTCAAGAACCTGAGCTCGGTGAGGCGGGCGAGGCCAAGTGGAATCGGACCGCCCAGCCGGTTGCCCTTCAGGTTCAGGAGCCGCAGATCGATCAGATCCCCAAGCCAGGCAGGGAGCTTGCCCTCAAGCTGGTTGTCGAGGAGCGCCAGTACTTCCAGGTTGCTGAGCCGGGCCAGCGAGGATGGGATTTCACCGCGTAGCCGGTTGCCGCCGAGCGAGAGGGCGTTGAGATTCGAGAGCTGGCCCAACTCGGGAGGAATCTCGCCCTCAAGTCGGTTGGAGCTGAGTTCCAATGTTTCCAGTCCGGCGAACTCTCCGATCCAGGCTGGAATCTCGCCGCGCAACTGGTTGGCGTACAGGTTCAACGACTCAAGCTTGGTCAGACCGGCAAGGCTGGCGGGGATGATTCCCTGCAATTGGTTCTTCTGCAGGGCTAGGCCCATCAGATTTGTAAGACGTCCCAGGTCGGGTGGAATTTCGCCCTGGAGCTCGTTGTTGCTGAGAACCAGCCACTCAAGACTGCCGAGGTCGGCCAGGGACTCCGGAATCGCTCCCCACAGCCGGTTTTCCTGGAGATTCAAGACCTCCAGGCTGGCGAGGCCTCCCAGCGTTTCCGGAATCGAACCCGTCAACCTGTTGATTCCCAGGTCCAACTCGCGCAGGTCGACGAGACTGCCGACCTCCGGAGGAATCTCTCCTACCAGTTGGTTCTCGAAGAGGTACAGAGCCTGTAAGGCGTCCAGGTTGCCGAGCGCGGCGGGCAGTTCACCGCCGAGGCCGTTCGCGGCAAGGTTCAGCTCAATGACGCGACCATTGCTGTCCGTGGTTACGCCGTGCCACTCGCCGATGGGCGCCCCTGAAAGCCAATTGCGCCGGTCAGACCAGTCAGCTCCGTCCGTGGCCTGGTAGAGCGCGATCAGCGCGGCACGATCCGAGGTCCTCGGCTCGGCCGCGGGGTATTCCCGGGATTCGCCGCAGAACGGCAGGCCGACTTCGGGAAAGTCGTTATCGGAGACACCCCGCAACTCCTCGGGAATGCAGCCGGTCAGGCGGTTCTGGCGGAGCGTCAGCCACTCGAGGTTCTTCAAGCGGCCCAACTCGGACGGAATGTCTCCTTCAAGCTGGTTTCTGGCCAACCCGAGGGTGTCAAGCTGAACCAGGTCGCCAAGCCACGCAGGCAACTCACCATCAAGCTGATTCGAGTGGAGGGAGAGGAACTCCAGTTCCGTGAGCTGGGCTAACTCGGCAGGGATGTTCCCGCTCAACTGGTTATAGGCGAGATTCAATGTCGTCAGTTGCGTGAGCTGGCCAAGCTCAGCGGGGATCTCGCCGCGCAGTCGATTCTCTTGCAGGGCCAGCGCCTGCAGACGCGAAAGCCGCCCGAGGGTTGCGGGGATCTCCCCTTCGAGCTGATTTAGCCCGAGGATCAACTCCTCAAGATTGTCGAGCTTGGCCAGCGCCGGCGGAATCGGGCCACTGAGCTGGTTACTCCAGAGGCCCAGCGACTTTAGGCTGCGCAGGTTTGCCAACTCTGCCGGAATCTCTCCCTGCAGCCTGTTTTCGGCGAGGCCAAGCAATTCGAGACTGGCCAGGTTGCCGATTTCCGGCGGTATCGCCCCCTGCAGGTCGTTCTTCAAAAGGATCAGGAACTGGAGGTTCGCCAGGCTGCCAATCGCGGACGAGAGCTCGCCCCTGAGTTCGTTTTCGACGAGGGCCAGACCGATCACGCGCCCACGCTCATCAGTCAATACTCCGTGCCAATTGCCGATGGGCGCGTCACTCAGCCAGTTCGTACGCTCCTTCCAGTAGTCCCCGCCGGCCGCGTGGTAAAAGTTGATGAGCGCCTCTCGGTCTGAGAGGTCGGACTCGGCGGCGCACACGGACAGACCAAGCTCGAACAAGTCGTTGACCTGCACATACCTGATCGCCTCGGGAATACACCCCGTCAGCCTGTTGCCGGCCAGCCGGAGCGTTCCCAGGTCCTGCAGGGTCCCCAGCTCTGAGGGGATAGATCCCGTGAGTCGGTTATGGGACAGGCCCAGCGCGACCAGCCGGGTGAGGCTGCCAATCTGGGCGGGGATTTCTCCCCGCAGTTCGTTCCGGTCGAGATATAGCGTGCGCAACGCGGTCAGATTCCCCAGTTCGGCGGGTATCTCGCCACGCAGCTGGTTCTCCCAGAGATTCAGTTCGACGACGCGCCCTTCGGCATCGGCGGAGACGCCATGCCACTCCCCAATGGGCTTGTCGGTGAGCCAGTTCTGACTGTTGGACCAGTTGCCGCCGTCAGCCGACTGGTAGAGAGCGACGAGCACCCGGCGGTCCCGACTCGGAGTCTCGGTCGCGGACGCGGGCCGTGCGGCTGTCGGCGTTGGCTCACGTTGAGGCGCCGCTGTTGGGATCGCCCGGGTCGCCGTCGCATCTCGTTGCGTTGGCGTGGCCGCCGCTGTCAGCGCGGACGCGGGCGTGGCTGCGGCTGAGGGCGTCGGCGTGGGCGAGGGGTCCGACGGACCGCAGGCGGCCAAAAGAAGCGTGGCTGCCGCGACCAACGTCAGTCCACGTAGCGTCGCCACCGTCGTGGCTAGTGCGCGGGTTGGACCTGGGGACACGGGCATGACGCCAAGGATCACAGGGCAGAAAGCGGCAGGCAACGCTCATCGAAGCGCGCCCGCTCTTCAAGACGCTTTGCGACCAGCGATGCCTCCCCGGCTCGGCTTGGGTGCGATTGCGTCGGGTGGGCCTACCGGACCCCCGACCAACCTGCGCGCTTAGAATGACACTCCGGGGCTGGAGGACGCGAGGTGTTGCGCGAACGGCTGACTGAGCAGGGCATGGCCTCCGACGAGGCTGGCGTCCAGCGGCCGCGGCGCCTGCGGCGGACGGCCGGGTTGCGGCGGCTCGTGCGCGAGACGCGCCTGTCAGTCGATCAGTTGCTGTACCCGATGTTCGTGGTTCCGGGCGAAGGCGTGGAGACCGAAATCGGATCCCTACCCGGCCAGCTCCAGCGATCCGTGGATCGCATCGGCCCTGCGGCCCGCGCGGTGGCGGACGCCGGGATTCAAGGCGTGCTGCTGTTTGGGCAGGCGGCGGTCAAGTCGCCGCAGGGTGATGAGGCGTCGTCGCCTGACGGAGTGGTCCAGCGCGCCATCGGCGCCATCAAGGAGGCTGCGCCCAACCTGGTGGTCATTACGGACGTCTGCCTCTGCGCCTATTCCGACCACGGACATTGCGGCGTCCTGGACGGCCAGTCCATCGACAACGACACGTCGGTGGCGCGGATCGCCGAAGTGGCCCTTTCGCACGCCCGGGCCGGGACCGACGTGGTGGCGCCTTCGGACATGATGGATGGGCGCGTGGGCGCAATCCGGTCGGCGTTGGACGCAGAAGGCTTCACCGAGACGGCCATCATGGCCTACGCCGCCAAGTACGCCAGCGCGTTCTACGGGCCGTTCCGAGAGGCGTCCGGTTCGGCCCCGACGTTCGGGGATCGGCGCGGCTACCAGATGGACCCCGGCAACGCGCGTGAGGCGCTGCGCGAAGTTGGCCTCGATCTGGACGAGGGCGCCGACATCGTCATGGTGAAGCCGGCGCTGACCTACCTGGACGTCATTGCCCGAGTTCGCGCCGAATACGACGCGCCGCTGGCGGCGTACCTGGTGAGCGGCGAGTTCGCGGCGATCAAGGCGGCGGCTGAACGAGGCTGGCTGGACGAGCGAGCGGCGGCCCTGGAAGCGTTGACGTCCGTGGCGCGCGCCGGAGCCGACATCATCATCACCTATTGGGCGCCCGAGGCCGCGCGCTGGCTGGACGAGCGGCCAACGCACTGACGCCGGATACCCGCCGCGCCGTTGTGCTGAGCGCGGCCGCGGCCGCGGCGTTTTCGTTAGGGGCGCCGCTGTCGCGATTGGCGCTGCCCGTGAGTGCCGCCGAAGTGACGCTCTGGCGCCTGGGGCTGGCGACGCTGGTGGCCTTTGGGTTGGCCCGGCTCTCGGGGGTCTCGCTGGGGCACATCCGCGAGCGGCGAACAGCCATCCTGGGCGCGACGCTGTACGCGCACTTCTTGCTATTCACCGTGGCGGCGCAAACGACAACGACGGCGCACACATTGGCGCTGGTCTACGGCTCGCCGGCGTTGGTGGCCCTGGGGTCGGCGGTGATCCTGCGGGAGCCGCCGCGTCCCATGCAGATTGGTGGCGTCCTGGCGGCTGTGATTGGCATCGCAATCCTGGTGGGGTTCGAGCCCGTCGAAAGCGGCGCCACGCTGGGCGGGGATCTGGCCGCCGCCGGGTCCGGCGCCACGCTGGCGGGGTACGTGCTGGCGGGGCGCTACTACCGGGGGGCCATGCCGCTGCCGGCCTACGTCTTTGCGGTCTACGGATGGGCCGCGCTCCTGGCGGTTCCGTACGCGGTCGTCTCGCTCGACGCGGCGGCCTACGACGGCGGGCGCATTGGTGTGCTCGTCATTCTCGGGCTCGTGCCGCTGGGGCTGGGCCATACCTTTCTGAACGCGGCGCTGCGGCGGACCAACGCGACGATTCCCAACGTGATCACAACGCAGGAGGTTACCGGCGGCGTGATCCTGGCGGCCCTCCTCTACGGCGAAGTGCCGGGTCCGAGCGCCCTGCTGGGCGCCCTCTTGGCGCTGGCCGGGGTGATCGCGGTGGTGGTGTTCAGTCGCCGCGCGCGGGAGAAATCGAAAGCCGGCGGCTAGGGACGAAAACGCAACGTTGCCACCGCGCCCTGGGCGTCATCGCGCTGGGCGATGTCGAAGGCGCCGTCGAGATTGCGCTCCACCAGGTTGCGAACGATTGTCAGGCCCAGTCCCTGGTCGCGCGCGAGGCTGAAGCCTTCGGGCAGCCCGATGCCGTCGTCCTCGATCGAAATGGCTAGCCGACCGTTGTGCGCGGAGGCGTCAACGTGAATGCGGCCGGTGGTTCGTCCGGCCATGCCGTGCTCTACGGCGTTCCAGAGCAGTTCATTGATGACCAGGGCGAACACCGTGGCCTTTTCGGACTGGATGCGGCCAGGTCGGGCCTCCACCGTGATGTCGATGCGGCGTCCGCTGGCGTTCAGGTCGCCACGCAGCATGTCGGCCATCGAGTCGATAATCTGGTGCACCGTGGTCTGCCCGATGGCGTCCTGCGACAGCAGGTCGTGAACGCGGGCCATGCCGCCAATGCGCCCGGCGCTGAGCTTGAGCAGCGTGGCGGCTTCCTGGGTTTCGGTGCGCCGAGCCTGCATTTCGAGCAGGGAGGCGATGGTTTGCATGTTGTTTTTGACGCGGTGGTGCATCTCCTGGAGCAAGATGGATTTGGTCTCCAGGCCTTGCCGCACCTCTTCGAAGAGCCGGGCGTTCTCAATGGCGATGGCCGCGTGGTTGGCGAAGGTGAAGGCTAGATCCACTTGCTCCTGCGTGTACTTGTGGGGCGCGGGGCTGTAGAGGCTGATCGCGCCGACGGCCCGGTCACGCAGGATCAGCGGCACGCTGAAGAGCGCGCCAAATCCTTCGGTGGCGATCAACTCGCGGGTGGCTGCCATCCGTTGATCGTTCATGGCGTCACTGACGACGACCGGCGCACGCGTCGCCACCGCGCGGCCCACCACGCCGTCGCCAATGCGAAGACTGTGCCGACGGTAGGCGTCGCCGAGGTTGTGCGAGGCCACGATGCGCATCCGCTTGCCGTCCTGGTCCACCTGCCAGATGGCCGCCTTGTCCACGTCGATCAGGTGGGCGGCGGTCTGCGCAATTTGGGCCAGCACCGATTCGGGTTCAAGGTCTGAGGTTAGCGTGCGCGCCAGGTTTTGGACCGTCGTAAGCTGCTCGATCTTGCCGTGCAGGGCGTCGTCCGTATGGCTGTGCAGGCGGGCGTTCTCCACCGCGATGGCGAGCTGCCCGGCGGTGATTTCGGCAAAGCGGGCTTCCTCGTCCGTGAAGTCGCGGAATTCGGGGCTGGCCATGCTCAGGACGCCGACCAGGCGCTCGACGGTGAACAGCACGATGGGGACGACCAGAAAGCTGCGCAGATCTTCTTCACCCAGCCCGGGCACATACTTGAAGCGGGGGTCGCTCCAGGCGTCGCGGACCGATACAGGCTGTCCAACCTGGGCCGCCCATCCGATGATCCCCTCGCCCAGGGCCAGCGTGGTCTGTCCGATGGCTTCGGGATTGAAGGCGCGGGTGGCGCTGAGGATCAGACGGTCTATGGCCTCGTCGTAGAGATAAATGGTGACTTCGGAGACGCCCAGCAGGTCCGAGATGGACTCGACCGTGGCCATGAGGATCTCGTCCAGCTCCAACGAGGAATTGATCACGCTGTTTATTCGGTCGAGTGCACGGACAGTGTTGTCCAGCAGCCGTTCCCGTTCGGTGGGCGTGGCGTTGATGGGCACGATGGCGTCGTAGCCGCGCACAAGTGACTGAACGGCGGCGGTCTGCAACTGAACGAGTTGGTCGACGATAGTCTCGTGCTGCGCGGGATGGGCGTCGCGCAAAACCGCCGTGCCCAACGCACCCATCCGCTCGAGGGCGGTGGCGAGCAAGCCGGAGAGGGAGCCGCCGCGCTCGGCCACGATGGTTCCCGCACGTTCGATGTGTCGAAGGAAGGCGCGGTTGGCGCGCAGTTGCAGGAGGAGACGGCCGGCGTCCAGCATGGACGTCTCCAGCGCCGCGTCGGCCTGGTCCGCCAACCAGCGGGCAAACTGCCGGCCTTGTTCTGTCCCGTCTCGAACCTGGGTCACGCCTCAGACCTTCCGTCCGCCGCGGTCAGGCCGCGGCGCCGCTCCGTGAAGAGCTTAGGACGGCGAGCGGCGACGCAAAAAGGCCGGCACGTCAACCTCAGCGTCCGCCAGGCTGCCGCGTCGCGCCGTACGCCTGGCACGGTCGCTCTGGCGTCGGCCACGCCCGGACCGGGAAACATCTGCTGAAGGCGACGCCTCGAACCCGGTGGCTATCAGCGTGACTCGGATTGTCTGGCCCATGCGTGGATCGACCACCGTGCCAAAGATGATGTTGGCATCCGCCGCGGCGACGGCGGTCACGTGCTCCGCGGCGGCGTTGATTTCGGCGATCGCGACGTCGTCGGAGGCTGTGATGTTGATGAGCACGCCGCGTGCGTCGTCAATCGAGGTCTCAAGCAACGGGCTCTCCATCGCCTGGCGCACCGCCCGCAGCGCCCGCTCTTCGCCGGCGGCTTCGCCGACGCCCATCATGGCCGTGCCGGAGTCGCGCATCACCGAGCGCACGTCGGCAAAGTCCACGTTGACCAGCCCGGTGGACGTAATCAGGTCGGTGACGCCCTGCACTCCGCGATGCAGCATCTCGTCCGCCATCACGAACGCGTCCGAGAATGCGGTGCTGGCGCTGGCGTGTTCCAGCAGCTTGTCGTTGTGCAGCGTGATGAGGGCGTCCACGCGGCTTTCAAGCTCGGCAAGACCGTGGTGGGCAACCTGAACGCGCCGCGAACCCTCGAAGGTGAACGGCACGGTAACGACCGCCACCGTAAGCGCGCCGGCCTCCATGGCGCGGTCGGCCAGGATCGGCGTGGCGCCGGTGCCGGTGCCGCCGCCCATGCCGGCCGTGATGAACACCATGTCGGCGCCATCGACCAGGTCGGACAACTCGTCGCTGCTCTCGCTGGCGGCCCGCTCGCCGAGCCGCGGATCGCCGCCCGAGCCCAGATGGTCGGTGGCCCGGCTGCCGATCAGGAGCCGCCGGTGAGCGTTGGATGCCGACAGATCCTGGGCGTCGGTGTTGACGGAAATGAACTCCACGCCGTCGAGTTCGGCGGCGACCATGCGGTTGACGGCGTTATTGCCGGCGCCGCCGACACCCACGACGCGGATGTCCGCGAGGCCCGGGACCGAATTCCGCGACCCGGGGTCCGGATCCTGCCGCAGGATGCGGGGCACTAGGTTGTCCGGTCGCTGCAGGTCGTCCAGGCGGTTGGGGTCAAACCCCCGGCGGTCCCTAGGCGGCACGGTTACGCACCTCCGCCGCGAGCGTCTCATAGGCCTGCACCGCGCGCCGCGCGCCGCGGTTGGAGCTGCCGGCGGCGAAGATGGAGACGCCAGTGCTGGCGGCTTCCAGGATTTTGCTGTTGGTGGGAATGTCGGACTCGAAGACGCTGGCGCCCCAGCGTTCGCGCAGGTATTCCGACACGGTCTTCTCTTCGCGCAATCGGCGATCGAACTTGCTGAGCACGATGCCCAAAACCTTCAGGCGCGGGTTCAGGAAGGTGACCTCCTCAATGCTCTCGTTCAGCATCTGCAAGCCTTGCAGCGAGAAGAACCTTGCCTCCGTGGGAATAATCACCCACTCGGCGGCAACCAGGGCGTTGATCGTCAGCACGCCCAGCGATGGCGGGGTGTCGAAAAGGATGTAGTCGTAGTCCTTGTCCACGCGCAGCACGTGCTCGCGCAGGCGGAGTTCGCGTCCCAGCTTGGTCTGCAGCGCCGACTCAACGCGGGCAAGTTCCGGCGAGGCCGGAACAACGTCCACGATGCCGCCGGCCGGGTCGCTGACCCGGTAGCGGGGTAGGTCAATGTCACGATTTAGCAAGGCGTCGGCCAGGCTGGCGTCCATCACCCGCTCGACGCCAAACGAGGAGGTGAGGTTGGACTGCGGGTCGCAGTCGATCACCAGCAGTCTCGAGCCGGCGCGGGCAAGGGTCGAAGCAAGATTGGATGTGGTGGTCGTCTTGCCAACGCCGCCCTTCTGGTTGGCGATGGCGATAGTCACGGCCATGGGGAGCCTCCACGGAAGCGTCGCCCACCGGCCCCCACGGCGACGATCTGAATCGGATGCTATGCCAGAGGCTTTCTGGCAGTCAACATAAGTTTAGGCGGTGACGCGCCCTTTCCCCATGCTAGCCTCGACGCATGCGCCCGGACGCATGCGAGCGATAGCCACGACGCCTGACGCTTCAGTGACCTCGTCGCTGGTTGTAAACCTCGCCCCCGGCCATCCCCGTGGCTTGCGACTGCGTGCGCCGGTGCTCACCGCCTCGGGCACATTTGGCTTCGGGGACGAGTATCGGGATGTTGTGAACCTGGCCGCGCTTGGCGCCATCGTGACCAAGACGGTGACGCCGGAGCCGCGCGAGGGCAACCGGACGCCCCGCACGGTTGAGACGCCGTCCGGGATGTTGAATTCAATCGGCCTGCCGAATCCAGGCGGCGAAGGCGCGGTGCGTGAAAAGGCCCCGATCTGGGCGGAGCTGCCATGCCCGGTGGTCGTGAGCATCGCGGCGCACAATCCCGAAAGTTGGACGACGCTGGCCGCCCGCTTCGACGGGCTGGACAACGTGGTGGCCATCGAGGCCAATCTGTCCTGTCCCAACGTGGCCGGCGGGTTGGATTACTCGATCGATCCGACGACGACCGCGGCCACCGTCCAGGCCGTGCGCCGGGCCGTCTCGCTGCCGGTAATCGCCAAGCTCTCGCCCAACGTGACGGATCTGCGGCCGATCGCGCGCGCCGCCGAAGACGCCGGAGCCGACACCCTCTCGCTGATCAACACCCTGCTCGGAATGGTGATCGATACCGACGCGGCGCTTCCGTTTCTGGGCGCCGGTGCCGGTGGATTGTCGGGCCCGGCGATCCGTCCGCTGGCTGTGCGCTGCGTCTACGACGTCGCGGGATCAGTCTCAATCCCCATCATCGGCATGGGCGGCGTCGTGACTACCGACGACGCGTTGCAGTTCCTGATGGCCGGGGCCTCCGCCGTCCAGGTAGGTACCGCAACCTTCAGGGAGCCGCGGACTGCCGAGCGCATCGTTGAAGGGCTGCGCGAGTACCTGGAGAGCCGCGGGTTCGAATCCATCGCCGATCTGGTGGGCGCGGCGCGGCCGGATCGCGTTAGCGGCTGAAGTGGACCTGGATGACCTCGCCATCTGAGACCAGGTAGTCCCGGCCAACCCGCTGGATTCGGCCGCGGTCGCGCAGGTCGGCCATTGAACCCGCGGCCAGGAGTTCGTCCGCGGCCACGGCATCGGCGCGGATGAACCCCGTCGCCAGATCGGTATGGATGGTGCCGGCGGCGTCCAACGCGGTCGCGCCGCGTTCGAGGAGCCAGGCGTTTACCGAGCGAGCGTTGCCGGTGTAAAACGTGATCTGGTCAAGGGCCGTGCGCAGGGCCTGGCCCAGGCGCTGTGCCGCCAGGCTCGGGAGACCCAGGTCGTCTCGGAACGCGGCGGCGTCTTCGGCGGGCAGGTCGTCGAGTTCGGCCTCCGTGGATGCGGCCACCACGCACCAGTCGTCGCGCCCCGCCGCGGCCCGCTCGGCGTCAACGGCTGCGGCCTCGTCGTCCGGGACGTTACAGGCCACGGCGCAGGACTTGGCGCCCAGCAACCCGAAGCCGCGCAGGCTGGCGACCTCGTGCTGGGTCAGCCCATGCAGCAGTGGGCGCTCGGCTTCAATCGCCTCGCGGGCGCGGCTGACGATGGCCAGTTGCTCGCCAACCTCGCGTCGCTCAACCCGCGGGCCGCTGGTGGCGCGCTCCTGGAGACGCTGCTGGGCCGGTTCCAGGATCGCCAGGTCAAGTACCGCCAGCTCGGTTCGCAGCGCGGCGGCGCGCTCGGCCGCGGCTTCCAGGCCGCCGTCGCCGGACACCACCAGCAATAGCGCGTCGGCCGTCCTGAGACGCCCAATCCACTCGGCGTTCGGCGCGTCGCCTGCCGCCAGCGCGTGGCCCGGCGCGTGCCAGAGAGTGAAGGAAACGGGAACCGTCTGCGCCGCGCGGAAGACTTTCCGCAGGTCCTCAAGGCGCGGATCCGGCAGGGACATGACGCCGGTCTCCACGCCCAGGCGCCCCTGCGGCGAGCCGATGACGTGCCGTCCCACGGCGGCGGCGAAGACGGCATCCACGCCGGCCTCGAAGTCGCCGGCAAGCGCGATTTCAGGCACGTCAGGCAAGCCCCGGCGGAAGTCTCATCAAACGCTCATCTGCCAGACCGCTGGAAGGCCCGCGAAGCAAAGTTTCGCGCCAATTCGCCCTCAGAACGGACCTACGGTCGAAGTGACTCCGAATAGGGCGGAGTGGCCTACGGGACAAAGGAGTTCCAGGATGACGAGGAGTCTGCGCATCGCTGCGCTTGTTATCGCTTTGTTCGCCATTTTTGTCAGCGGCGCGTCGGCGCACGAGCGCTGCGGCGACGGGGTGAATCTCAAATTCGCTGAGGAGTTTGCCGAACTCAAGTCGAGTCTCGGCGACACCATGGGCGAACCGCTGGACTGCCATGAACATGCGGCGAATGGCGACATCATTCAACACACGACCACCGGAAAGGCCTTTATCCGGCCGAGCGTGGGGATTCCCACGTTCACGGACGGCTGGCGGCACTGGGAGCTGACGGACGACGGAATCCGCATGTCGACGAAGACCACCGCCTTCGACGTCACGATCACGAACCTGACACACACGCAGCCGTTCACGCCGGCAGTGATTGCCACGCACCGGTCGAACGCGGAACTGTTCGCGACCGGGAAGGCCGCAAGTCCTGAGATTCGAAACGTGGCCGAGAACGGCGACGTGCCTGGTCTCGTTCAGTGGTGGCATGACAACGCCGACGCCTCGCACGTCGCGGTGGCATTCGGCACGGGCGAACATCCGCCCATCATGCCGGGCGAGTCGTCCACCATCACCATCGTGGCGGACCGGGGCGCCGACCGGCTGTCGGTGGCCTCGATGCTGATCTGCACCAACGACGGCTTTACGGGTGGCGCTGGTCTGGCCCTGCCGGCAGAGCTCGGTGCGACCGCCACCTACATGGCACGCGCGTATGACGCCGGTACCGAGCGGAACACCGAGGACTTCGCGGACCTGGTTCCGCCCTGCCAGCCGCTGCGCGGCGTGTCGTCTGATGACGCCGGCGCCGGCATGAGCAATCCGGACCTGGCCGAAGACTGGGTGATCGCCCGCCACGGCGGGATTCGCGGCGATCTCCCGACGAGCGACCTGACGGTGGAAGCCCACGGCTGGGACATCAACGCACCGGTGATGCAGATCACCGTCACGCAGGTGGGCCTGATCCCGACTTACGAAGTGGCGATTGAGAACCTGACCGGCACGCAGCCGCTGACGCCGGCGGTTGTTGCCACGCACGGCAGCGAGTTTCGGTTGTTCGCGCGCGGCCAGCCGGCCAGCCCGGAACTGCAAGGCCTGGCCGAGAACGGCGCCGTTCCTGCACTGCACGCGGCGTTGAGCGGCGATGCGGATGTTGTTGACGCAGTCGTGGCCGCGGCCGCTGGCCCGCCGCCGATCATGCCCGGTGCATCCGTGACGGCGACGGTGACGGGCGGTTCTGGTGCAACGCACCTTTCCGCCGCCGCCATGCTGATCTGCACCAACGACGGCTTCACCGGCGTGGCCGGTCTGCCGCTGCCCGGCATGATCGGCCACTCGGCTGTGCACACCCGAGTCGCGTACGACGCCGGGACGGAGCGGAACACCGAGGACTTCGCTGACCTGGTACCGCCCTGTCAGGGGCTGCGCGGCGTGTCGTCCGACGACGCCGGCACGGGGATGAGCAATCCCCACCTGGCCGAAGGCGGCGTGGTCATCCACCACGCGGGCATCGAGGGCGATCTGCCCGGCGGTGACCTCACGGTGGAGGCCCATGGCTGGGACATCGAGGCGCCCGTGGTAAAGATCACGGTGACGCGCATTCGCTAGCAAAGCGAGTCGACCAGGGGCGGCTGGCAGATGCCAGCCGCCCTTCGGGCTTAAGGCAGCGCAGCTTGCGACTGGTCGAGGCATGGGGCAGTGGTCAATTGCCAAGTCACGGCTGCGACAAGCTGTCCGGTGATATGCTCGACATCTACCTCGCGTGACCCGAGACCCGGTACAACCGTGCCTTCACCCAAAGAAATCGTCCGTCATCAACGCCGCGCCAAGGACGTGCGCCGGCAGCGCTTCGTGCGCGCTCGCAACGTAAGCGCGCGCTCCACCGTGCGTACGTATGTCAAGCGTGCCCGTGAGGCGATCGAAGCCGGCGACGCCGACGCCGCGCGGGCCGCTATCCGAGAGGCCCAGAGCCATCTCGACGGCGCCGCGCGCAAGGGCATCATCCACCGCCGCACGGCGGCGCGCAGCATGTCGCGCCTGGTGCGGCAACTGCGAGTGGCGCAGGCCGCCTAGGCCCGAGCCTCGGCCGGCCGCGTGGCCAGCCGGGCGGTCAGGATCTCCAGCAGCGCGTCCTTGTCCCCACCCGTCGACTTGAGCGCTGCGTCCGTCCGCACGACTTCGGCATACATCCGCGCGATGAGCCGATCCGACATCCGCCGGGCCTGCTGGGCAAGGTAGCGGGCGCGGCCGGGCGGTGTTCCCGCCGCCCGCGCCACCTCCTGGTAGCTGCCGCCCTCGACCACGACCTGGCGAGCCGCCGCCAACTGCCGCAGCGAGCGAGTCACGTCGGCCAGGATCATCTCGTGCGGCGTGCGTAGCGCCAGCATGTCGTGCAGCACCCCCAGCGCCTCGGCGCCCCGCCGGTCTGCCAGCGCATTCACATAGTCCCAGCGCGCGTGTTCGCCAATCGTGGCGCAGGCGGCATTCACGTCGCGCTCGGTGACTTCGCCGCTGAAGCCAACGTAGGCTCCCAGCTTCTCGATTTCACTGGCCAGCAGCCCCGCGTCGGCCGTCATGAGCTCCACCAGGCGGCCGGCGGCGCCCTCCGTGATCCTCACGCCCACGCGCCGCGCCTCGGCGCGCACGAACCGCACCGCCTCGGCCTCACGCAACGGTCCAAACTGCTGAACGCGCCCGCCGTGCTTGGTCAACCCGTTGAAAGCCCTGACACGCGACGCGGTTCGACGGTCCCCCAGATCCAGGTACACCGAGACGGCCAGGTCACAGGTATCGGCGCTCGGGTCGTCCTTGCGCGCATCGCCGTACGCCGCCAGCCACTGGATGAGCTTTCGGGCCTGCGGCCCGCTGGGTGGCGCACCGTCCAGAAAGACCTTGCGACGCTCGCCGAACATCGAAACGGCCCCACAGGCCGCGTTGAGTTCGTCCGGGCCCGTTCGTGCTCCGTCCAGGTGGCTATAGGCCAGGTCATCCGGAGCCGGGTGCCCCAGCACCGCGTCAACCGCGTTCCGCAAGCGCGGGTCACGCCCGCCCATGAAGATAAACAGCACAGCGTTAGCGTACGACGCCTGTACTAAGGCTTGTCGCCCCGCCTCGAGGCTTGTGACCCATCAAGGAGTTCAAAGAACCTCTCTCGCGACATGCCGACGGTTCTCATGTTGCTCCTGATGATGTCGAGTCCGACCGCCTTGTACTGCGGAATCACAACTGGTCGCCCCACGCCGCGCTTCGACAGCACGATGTGCGACCCGCGTCTTCGCTCCTCCTGGAATCCGTCCGCCTCGAAAACCCTGACAAGCTCACGCCAATTGAGTGGTGTAAGCCTCCGTGACACCCTTCTGCCTTAGGGGGATTTCGACCCTGAGGGAACTCTCTGTTGGCACCGCATCTCCGGGTACGGGCTCGAACCCACAATCCTTCAAGACTTGGACCAATGTGCCGCGTTCGAAGCAAGACAACATGAAGAGGCTCAAGGCTTCGTTGAGATTCTCAACCGCTGCCTCCTCCGTCGTGCCCTGACTGAAGACATCGAGAGACGGGCATCCGGCAACGTAGCCCACGTCATCAGGCCTGACCTGGATAGGCACGTCAAACTTGAAGCCGATGCCTGTGTCCGTGAGAGTTTCCGTAGGCGTTTCCACGTCGAAATCGAATCGAGCCAACCGAATTCACCGTATCACGGCGAAGAGCAGTGAACCGTGGCACCTGCCTGACTCGGTTGGTCTCGTGGCCATGCTGGTCATTCGCCGCTCACAACCCTGCTATTGCGTCAAAGTGCCTGGGTTCCCGTGTCCCATCGTCGCTCCGCCCAGCGCGTTGACACGGCAGACTGGCACACTCAATCCTGTTCGCCAGCCTGAACACCCGCGCCGCAGCGGGTTCCGACGTTTCACACTGGAGGTTCGCTATGGGTGACGACTCCGCCAACGGCGCGATCGAGCAGTCGTTTGCTACCCGGCACGCCGGCTCGGGCGCGCTGCACGCGCGCGCGCGCCAGGCCCTGGCCGGCGGCGTGGCCCACGACACTCGCATCCAGGCGCCCTTCCCAATCATGACCGCTCGCGCCAAAGGCGCCCGCAAATGGGACGTGGACGGCAACGAGATCGTGGACTACACGATGGGCCATGGCGCCTTGATCCTGGGGCACGGGCACCCGGTCGCCGTGGACGCCGCGCGCGAGCAACTGGAGATTGGTACCCACTACGGGGCCGGCCACGAACTCGAGATTCGCTGGGCGGAGCAGATCAAGCGCCTCGTCCCCAGCATCCAGCGTGTCCGCTTCCATTCCTCCGGCACCGAAGCCACGCACATGGCCATGCGCCTGGCACGCGCCCACACGGGCCGTGACCGGATCGTCAAGTTCCTGGGCCACTTCCACGGCTGGCACGACTACGCCACCGTGGCTGTCGAAGAGCCCTACGACGTCCCGACTTCCGCCGGCGTTCCGGCGGCCACGCAAGGGACCATTACGGCGCTGCCGACGGACCTAGACGCGGTAGGCCAGGAACTGGCCAGGGGCGACGTGGCCGCCGTGATCGTGGAGCCCAGCGGCGCCGGTTGGGGCGCCCTGCCCATCGAACCGTCGTTCATTGAAGGCCTGCGCAGCCTGACGACCGAACACGACGCCGTCCTGATCCTGGACGAAGTCGTCACCGGCTTCCGCATGTCGCCCGGCGGATTCCAGGTAATGGCCGGCGTGACGCCGGACCTGACCACCATGGCCAAGATCGTCGCCGGCGGCCTGCCGGGCGCCGCCGTGGGCGGGTCCGCCGAGATCATGGACCGGCTGGAGAAGCGCGGCGACCCGGCCTGGGACCGCGGCCAGCGCATCGCCCACCCCGGAACCTACAACGCCAATCCCGTCTCGGCCGCGGCTGGCGCGGCAGTGCTGGACTTCCTGGCTGACGGCCACGTGCATGCGCACATTGACGCGCTGGCTGAGCAGCTGCGGCAGGGCCTGCAGGCCGCATTCGACCGGCACGACGTGGGCGCGCTGGTCTACGGCGAAACCTCGTACTTCCACATCAGCCTCAGCGGCCAGCCCGCCAAGAGCGGTCTCGGCGGAGCTGCCGGCGACGCGCTCGGCCAGGCCCTTCTCAACCAGGGCGTGCACCTTATCTCCGGCGGCGGATTCACCAGCGCCACCCACACCGAAGAAGACATTGACCAGACGGTAGCGGCCTTCGATGCGGCCATTGGCGCCGTGTCCGCCGAAGGCCTGTTTGGCGACTGAGTCTGAAAGGGAACCCCGAAACATGAAGATCGAAGGCAAGCTGGCGGATCTCGGCATCGAGCTGCCGTCCCCAAGCATCCCGCCCACCGCCCCGCTCAAGCCCTGGAACATCAGCGGCAACCTGGTCTACCTCTCGGGCGCCGGTCCCGTGGATTCCACTGGCGCAACGCCGGTGGGCAAGGTCGGCCGCGACTTCGAAACCGCGGAGGCGGCCGAATTCGCTCGCTCGATCGCCGTGGCCCACCTGGGCGCGCTTAAGGAGGCGCTTGGCGACCTCGACCGAATCCTCCAGGTAGTCAAAGTCCTGGGCATGGTCAACTGCACCGACGACTACACCGACCAGCCCGCCGTGATAAACGGCTATTCGGAGCTGTTCGTGGAGCTCTGGGGCGAAAACGGCCGCCACGCACGCTCAGCCGTAGGCATGGCGCAGCTGCCCGGCGGTATGCCGGTCGAAATCGAGGCGATCCTCGAGTTCATGTAGAGGGCGTCCCGCTCTTTGCTACAAGTCGGAACGTTGGCGTGGGCCGCCGCTGAACGCGTCGTCCCTGGCCCAGTCCACCGGCACTTCAGCTGGCATGGTTGAACGTCGGCGGCGCAGGTTCGGCACCGGCACCAGCACGTAGCCGTTATCCACGCCAAACTCCAGGATGCGCTTGGTCAGTACCACGTCCTGGGCGCAGTAATCGATCACGCGCTGCCGGTCGTCCGGCCGCCCGGTGCGCCAGAGGTGGACCGCCTCCGTGCCGTCGCTCAGCGACTTGGCCTCGCCGAACATCGCCCCGGCGATGTCCTGCAAACGCATACCTTTGCGTCGGCCCGTCACCGACTGCAGTTCCAACAGCACGTCAAACGACCGCTCGCGTAGCACCGACACGTCGCCGTAAGCCGACAGCACGGTGAGATCAAAACGACGTGAGTTGAACCCAACTACGCGCGGATGCTCGGCCAGGTAGTCGATCAGATCCTGCGCGTCCGGCTCCTGCCAGACGTGCTGCTGGCCGTGCTCGTCAATCGTCACGCCCACCGCCAGCCCAAAGTCCCTGATGTTGCGCCAGCCGCCCCGCACCTCATGGCTCAGGTGCAGCGTCTCCAAGTCAAAAACCACGTAGCGGCCGTCCGGCGACGATCTATCGGGTTGGGTAGGCATTGCGCATTATGCGCAGACGGCTGCGGTTCGCATCCAATCGCTACTCGGCGCCAAATAACAATACGAACCCAAATTCCCTTGCCGCGGGCCCGAGGCGTTGTTACGGTTGCGCTGTGCGCGTTGCGCGCTCGGTTTGCCGTGCCTGTCGCGACTCCGAGAGACAATGCACACAACGCAAAGGCGTTGACGGGGAGGAGTAGGCCTCCCGAGAACCCCGAGCGAGCCGGAAATGGTGTGAGCCGGCGGGTTCTCGCAGCCGAAGGTCGCCCCCGAGCCGACCGGTTGAAGGGTTTGCCTGGTAGATCGGTCCGGTGCCCGCCGTCATCGGGTAACGAAGCGGTTCGGTCGTCCGACCGGGCAAGCGGGGTGGTACCGCGGGTTACAGCCCGTCCCTGTGAGGGACGGGTTTTTTGTTGCCGGAACGCCGGCCGACGCGAAGGACTACGGAGCGATGAGACGCAGCACGCAGAGGCGTGACGTTGCGCGCGCTCGGATCTACGCGGTCGCGGTACCCGACGGAGACGCCGCCTAGCCGCCGTCTCCGCGTTTCCCCGGCAGACACGACGACACCTTTTTCCACGACTCTCCAGGAGACCTACGACATGTCCGCAATGAACGGCCAATCCACCAACGGTTCCACCGCCGCGCCCAAGTCACCGCGTACCGGCGGCGAGGTGGTCTGCGACGCCATGCTCGCCGCGGGCGTCGACGTCATCTTCGGAATGCCGGGCGGCGCTTCGCTGCCCTTCTATGACTCGCTCTACCTCTACCAGGACCGCATCCGTCACGTCCTGATCCGCCACGAGCAGGCCGCCGGCTTCGCCGCCAACGGCTACGCGCGGGCCACCGGCAAGGTCGGCGTGGCCACCAGCACATCCGGTCCCGGCGCCACCAACCTGGTCACCTGCATGGCCAACGACATCATGGACTCGGTCGGCGTCGTCTACATCACCGGCCAGGTGGCCCGCCCGGCCATCGGCTCCGACGCCTTCCAGGAAGCCGACGTCACCGGCATTTCCATCCCCATCACCAAGCACAGCTACCTGGTGATGGACGTGGACGAACTGCCTCGCATCATGCAGGAGGCGTTCCACCTGGCCTCCACCGGCCGCCCGGGTCCGGTGCACGTGGACATTCCCAAGGACGTATTCCTGGAGACCACCACCGAGACCGCGCCCGACCAGGTGAACCTGCGCGGCTACCGCCCGTCCAAAGTCGGCAACGCCCGCATGGTTCGCAAAGCGGCCGAGGTCATCAACGCTGCCGAACGCCCCATCATCATGGCCGGACACGGCATCGACATTTCCGGCGCCGCCGAGGAGCTGCTGCAGCTCGCCACGCGCGGCAACATCCCGGTCGTCAGCACCCTGCACGGTGTGGGCACGTTCCCCGAAACGCACCCGCTGTCCTTCGGGATGCTCGGCATGCACGGCTTGGCCTACGCGAACTTCTCCATGCGGCAGACCGACTGCATCATCGGCCTGGGCACGCGCTTCGACGACCGCGCCGTGGGCAAGCCGGACGAATTCGGGCCTGGCGCCAAGGTCGTCCACATCGACATCGACCCCGCCGAGATCGGCAAGGTGCTCGAGACTGACGTGCCGATCGTGGGCGACCTGAAGCTCACGCTGCAGAAGCTGCTGCCCCTGATCGAGGACCGCGACCGCACCCCCTGGCTGGACCAGATGAACGGCTGGCGCCGCGACCACCCCTCGCTCAAGATCCCCGACAGCCCCGACTCTGTGCTGCCGCAGGAAGTCGTGCGGGCCATCTACGACATCTCCGGCGGCGAAGCCCGCGTGATCGCCGACGTCGGTCAGAACCAGATGTGGGCGGCCCAGCACTACTGGTACGAGCGCCCGCGCATGTTCTTCAGCGCCGGCGGTTTGGGTCCGATGGGCTACGCGCTTCCAGCGGCCATGGGCGTCAAGCTGGCGGACGAGAAACAGGACGTCTGGTGCGTCACCGGCGACGGTGGGCTGCTGATCAACATCCAGGAGTTCAACACCCTGGCGGCCGAGGGCATCAACGTAAAAGTCGCCGTGCTCAACAACGCCCACCTGGGCATGATCCGGCAGTGGCAGGAGTTCTTCTACGAAGGCCGCTACATGGGCGCCTTCCTGGACAACCCGGACTTTGCCAAGGTCGCGCAGGCCTTCGGCTTGCACGGGGTTGGTGCCGGCTCGCGGGACGAAATGAACGACGCCATCGCCATGGCCCATGAATACGACGGCCCCGTGGTGCTTGACCTCCACGTGGACCGCGTCGAGAACGTCTACCCGATGATCGTTCCGGGCACCGGCGTCAACAGCGTGATCGAGGACCCGCGATGAACGAGGCACCTCAAATCCACACGCTGGTGGCCACCGTGGCCGACCACCCCGGTGTCCTGACCCGGGTGGCCAGCCTGTTTCGCCGACGCGGCTTCAACATCGCCAGCCTGGCCGTTGGGCATTCCGAGGAGCCCGGCTACTCGCGCATGACCATCGCCGTCGAAGGCTCGGCGGAGGAGGTCAAGCAGTGCGAAAAGCAGCTGTATAAGCTGGTCGAGGTCGTCTCCGTGCGGAATCTGACCGGTGCGCCGGCGGTGACGCGCGAGTTGGCCATGATCAAGGTGCGCGTCAAATCCAACGAACGGCCCGGTCTGGCCGAGATTACCGACATCTTCCGCGGCGAAATCGTCGACGTGAGCAAAACGTCCATGATCGTGCAGATGACCGGTGCTCAGTCCAAGATCGACCGCTTCCTGGACGTGATTACCGAGTACCCGATCGAAGAGATTTCCCGAACCGGCGTCATCGCCATCGCTCGCGACGACGTCGGCCCCCGGAATGGACGTGCGCGTGGATAGCAAGGTTCTCTACGAGGCCGATATCACGGCCGACGAGTTGCAGGGCAAGCGGGTCGCGGTCCTGGGATATGGCAGCCAGGGGCACGCCCATGCCCTCAACCTGCGTGACTCCGACGCCGACGTGGTCGTCGGACTGCGCCCGGGCAGTCCCTCGCGTGCCCGCGCCGAGTCCGAGGACCTGCTGGTCCTTGACGTATCCGAAGCCGTGGACGCCGCCGAGGCGGTCATGCTGGCCCTGCCCGACCAGGATCAGCCGCAGGTCTACGAGGAGCAGATCGCGCCTGTGCTGCGATCCGGCCACATGATTCTCTTCGCGCACGGATTCAACATCCACTACGGCCAGATCAGCCCGCCTCCCGAGGTGGACGTGGCGATGGTGGCCCCCAAGGGCCCGGGGCACGTCCTGCGTGACCTGTTTGTCGAGGGCGTGGGCGTTCCGGGTCTGATCGCCGTCCATCAGGACGCCACTGGTCGCGCCCGCGACGTCGCGCTCTCCTACGCCAAGGGAATCGGCTGCGCCAAGGCCGGCCTGATCGAAACCACCTTCAAGGACGAGACCGAGACCGACCTGTTCGGCGAGCAGGCCGTCCTCTGCGGTGGAACGACCGCGCTGATCAAGAATGCCTTCGAGACCCTGGTGGACGCCGGATACGACCCGCGCCTTGCCTACTTCGAGTGCCTGCACGAACTCAAGCTGATCGTGGACCTGATTTACCAGGGCGGCATCAGCTACATGCGCTACTCGATCAGCGACACGGCCGAGTTCGGCGATCTGGTGTCGGGGCCGCGCGTCGTCGATGCAACTTCTCGCGAAGCCATGCAGGGCATCCTGGAGGACGTGCAGAACGGTGAGTTCGCGCGCCGCTGGATTCTCGAGAACCAGGCCGGGCGTCCGGCGTATAATGCACTTCGGAACCGCGACCTTGAGCACCCGGTAGAGGTGGTGGGTCGCGAACTCCGCAGCATGATGGATTGGCTCCCCAAGACGCGCGAATGAACCGCAGGTGACGCACGACCGATGCGCAATTTCCTGGTGACTTCCCGGCTCGCGCTTCCCGGCCCCTCCCACTAGCGGAGGGGAACCCCGGGATATCCCGCGGCCGCATCCGCGGCCGCCCACGACCTAGCTGAGGAATCTGTCACCATGCGGAACGTCCGCATCTTCGACACCACCCTGCGCGACGGCGAGCAAGCTGCTGGCGGCGCGCTGACCATCGACGAGAAACTGGAAATCGGGCGTCAACTCGCCCGCTTGAACGTTGACGTCATCGAGGCCGGGTTTCCGTTTACCTCGCCCGGCGACTTCCGGGCCGTCGACCTGCTGGCTCGCGAACTCCGCAACGTGGAAATCGCCGGCCTGAGCGGCTTCAAGCGCGAGCAGATCGACACCACCTGGGATGCGCTGAAGGCTGCCGCCCGGCCCCTGCTGCACATCGTCATCTCCACCAGCGACATCCACCTGCAACATCAGTTGCGGGAGCGTCGCGAGGTCGTGCTCGACCTGACCCGCGACTCCGTGGGCCATGCGCGCACGCTGACCGATCACATCGAGTTCTCGGCCATGGACGCCACGCGGTCCGACCTGGACTTCGTCAGCGAAGTCTTCAGTGCCGCCATCGAGTCGGGCGCGACGGTCGTGAATTTCCCGGACACCGTGGGCTATGCCCAGCCCGCCGAGTTCGCCGAAATGGTCCAGTACGTCATGGACCAGACCCGCGGCATCGAAGACGTCGTGCTGTCCGTCCATTGCCACGACGACCTGGGCCAGGCCGTGGCCAACTCGCTGGCCGCCGTCAAGAACGGCGCGGCGCAGGTGGAGTGCACGATCAACGGCGTGGGCGAGCGTGCCGGCAACGCCTCCCTGGAGGAGATCGTCATGGCGCTGCGCACGCGCAGCGACTACTTCGAGGCCGACACGCGCCTGGTCAGCACCGAACTGGCGCGCAGCAGCCGCCTAGTCTCCAACTACATGGGCATGGTCGTGCCGCCCAATAAGGCCGTCATCGGCGCCAACGCCTTCGCCCACGCGTCCGGCCTGCACCAGGACGGCATGCTGAAGGAACGCACCACCTACGAGATCATGAATCCATCGGACGTCGGTCTGGACGAGAGCAGCATCGTCCTGGGCAAGACCTCCGGCCGGCACGCCTTTCGCGACCGCCTGAAGCGGATGGGCTACGCGCTGGCCGACGACGAGTTTCAGGCCGCCTTCCAGGCCTTCAAGGAAATCGCCGACCGCAAGAAGACGATCACCGACCGCGATCTCGAAGCGATCGTCCAGAACGAGCAACGCCGTGCGTTCCATCAGACGTTTGAGCTTCTACACATCCAGGTCAGCACCGGTACCGGGTCCATGCCGACCGCGACCGTGCGCCTGCGCACGGACGACGGCGAAGAGCTCTTCGACGCCGCCATTGGAACCGGCCCGGTGGACGCCATCTACCGAGCGATTAACCGCCTGGTGAAGGTGCCCAACCAACTCACCGAGTTTTCGATTAATTCCGTGACCGAAGGCATCGACGCCATCGGCGAGGTCACGATCCGCATTGAGAGCAACGCCAAGACGTTCAGCGGGCATGGCGCGGACACCGACATCCTCGTCGCCAGCGCCCAGGCCTACGTCAATGCGCTGAACCGCCTGATGGCCGGCCTTGGTAAGGGCTGGTCCACGACGCCCGAGGCCACCTTGCTGGCCGACGCTTCGGGCGTACCCGGAATCTAGGAGACGACATGGGCCAAACGCTGCTCGATAAAGTCTGGGACGCGCACTCGGTACGTGAATTGCCGAACGGGCAGACCCAGCTGTTCATCGGTTTGCACCTCGTGCACGAGGTCACCAGTCCCCAGGCATTCCAGATGCTGGCGGAACGCGGACTCTCGGTCCGCTACCCCGACCGCACCTTCGCCACCGTGGACCACATCATTCCCACCGACGGTTCCGCTCGACCCTACGTGGACGGGATGGCCGAGCAGATGTTCGTAGCCATTGAACGCAACATCGAACAGACCGGAATCCCGTTCTTCGACCGCACGACCGGCCGCCAGGGCATCGTGCACGTGATCGGACCCGAACTCGGGCTGACCCAGCCGGGCATGACGATTGCCTGCGGCGACAGCCACACCAGCACGCATGGGGCCTTCGGGGCCATCGCCTTCGGCATCGGCACCTCGCAGGTGCGTGACGTGCTGGCCACGCAGACCATTTCGGTGGCCAAGCCGCAGTGCCGGCGCATCACGGTCAGCGGAGCGCTCGCTGAGGGCGTCTACGCGAAGGACGTCATCCTGGCCATCATCGGGCGGCTCGGCGTGCAGGGCGGCGTGGGATATGCCTACGAGTACGCCGGCGATGTCTTTGACTCCATGTCCATGGACGAGCGCATGACCGTCTGCAACATGTCCATCGAGGGCGGCGCGCGCGTCGGCTACGTCAACCCCGACGAGACCGCGTTCGACTACCTCCAGGGACGCGAGTACGCGCCCAGGGGGGAGGAGTTCGACAACGCGCGCCAGTGGTGGAGTGACCTGGCATCGGACGCGGACGCCGCGTACGACGACCAGGTCGATATCGAGGGCGAGTCCATCGCGCCAATGGTCACCTGGGGCGTCAACCCGGGCCAGGTCGTCGGCGTGGATGACCTCATCCCGTCGCCGGGCGAAGTCGAGGGTCTCGATCGCCGCTCGATTCAGGACGCGCTGGACCACATGAAGCTTGCCCCGGGCGCCCCGATCGCGGGAACGCCCATCGACGTGGCCTTCGTCGGCTCCTGCACCAACAGCCGCATTTCCGACCTGCGCGAAGCGGCGCGGGTGGCCGAGGGCGGGCGGGTCCCGGCGCACGTGAAGGCCCTGGTGGTGCCAGGGTCGCAGCAGGTAAAGGTCGAGGCCGAGGCCGAGGGTCTGGACGATATCTTCCGGGCCGCCGGCTTCGAGTGGCGCGACGCCGGCTGCTCCATGTGCCTGGCCATGAACCCGGACAAGCTGGTCAACGATCAGGTATGCGCCTCGTCCAGCAACCGAAACTTCAAGGGCCGGCAGGGCAGTCCGCTGGGCCGGACCCTGCTGATGAGCCCGGCCATGGTTGCCGCCGCCGCGGTCGCGGGCGAGGTGACCGACGTGCGCGCTTTGGCCGCGGGCTGAGGGGGGCGACCGATGACTGACGACGGACGCATCACCAACGTCGCCGGAACCGGAGTCCCCGTGCGCGGCAATGACATCGACACCGATCGGATCATTCCCGCCCGCTATCTGCGCGAGATCACCTTCGAAACCCTCGGCCCGCACGCCTTCGAGGACGACCGTAAACAGATGAACGGCAAGCACCCGTTCGACGATGCCCGCTTTACCGGCGCCGGCGTCCTGGTGGTTAACCGCAACTTCGGCTCGGGATCCAGCCGCGAACACGCGCCGCAGGCCCTCATGCGCGGGGGCATCAAGGCCATCGTTGGCGAGAGCTTTGCCGAAATCTTCTTCGGCAACTGCACTACCATCGGCATTCCCTGCCTGACCTTGCCCGCCACCCAGATCGAGTCGCTGCAGAGCCTGATCGAGGAGGCGCCGGAGACGCAGGTTGAGATTGACGTCGGTAGCGGATCGATCAAGGCGGGGCAGGCCACCTATCAGGCCGAACTGCCGGCCTCCGTCAGCCACGCCTTCGTCACCGGGGCCTGGGACGCGCTTTCCTCGCTGCTGGAGTCCGATGACGCGATTAGCGCCGTCCACGACAGGCTTCCCTACATCAGCGGCTGGCCCGCTCGGTGAAGAACTGGCGGATCGTCGTCACGCCGGGCGACGGAATCGGTCCGGAGGTGATGGCGGCCGGGGCGGAGGTACTCGATCACACGGCCTCTCGCTTTGGCGTCGGTGTCACCCAGGTCGAGCGACCGCTCGGCGGCAACAGCATCGACCGCTTCGGCGAGCCCTGCACTGACGAGGTGCTACAGGACGCGCTGGACGCCGACGCCGTGTTTCTTGCGGCGGTCGGCGGTCCGAAGTGGGAAGACCCGCACGCCGAGTTCACCCCCGAGGAAGGCGTGCTGCGGCTGCGCAAGGGTCTGGAACTCTACGCAAACGTTCGACCCGTGCGGGTGTACGACGCCCTGGTCGATCAATCGCCGTTGCGAGCGGACGTAGTTCGAGGGACCGACCTGGTCATCCTGCGCGAGCTCACCGGCGGCCTCTACTTCGGTGAGCCAAAGGAAATGCGCTTCATCGACGGCGAACGCGGCGCCGTCGACACGCTGGCTTACACGGAGAGCGAGATTCGCCGGATCGTCGAGCGAGCCTTCGAGTGGGCGGCCGGTCGCCGGCGCAAGGTGCTCTCGGTGGATAAGTTCAACGTGCTGGTCACCGGGCGCTTCTGGCGCGAAATCGCCAACGACGTGGCGGCTCAACATCCCGACATCGAGTACGACACCATGCTGGCCGACGCCTTCGCCGCGGCCCTGGTTCGCCAGCCGACCGAATACGACGTGGTCGTTACCGAAAACACGTTTGGCGATCTGCTCAGCGACGAGGCGGGCGTCTTCACCGGCTCGCTGGGCATGCTGCCCTCGGCCAGTTTGGGCGACGCGGGGCGCGCGCTCTACGAGCCGGTACACGGCAGCGCGCCGGACATCGCAGGCCAGGGCATTGCCAACCCGTTGGGTACAATCCTCAGCGTGGCGATGCTATTTCGTCACACGTTCGACCAGCCGCAGGCGGCCGCGGCAATCGAGACGGCCGTCGAACAGACACTCAACGACGGGTTCCGAACGCCCGATATCGGCGAGGAGGGTGCGCGCCTCGTGGACACTCAGTCCATGACCGCGGCGGTCATTGCCCGGATCGAGGGGCCCGCCGCCGGCTGACAGGCGTTTTAACGTCTCGCGGGAAGCCGGCGAGTCGACTCGCGCGTAACCGATCTACTTCCCGCCGAGGCTTGACCGATTCCGATGCAACTCTCGCTCTATGACACAACCCTGCGCGACGGCGCGCAGACGGAAGGCATCTCGTTCTCCACCGAGGACAAGCTGCGCATCGCCCAGCGGCTCGATGCCTACGGCGTCCACTACATCGAGGGCGGGTTTCCTGGCTCGAACCCCAAGGACCGCGAGTTCTTCCGCCGCGCTGCCGAAATCCCCTGGAAGCAGGCCCGCATCAGTGCCTTCGGCGCCACGCGCTATAAGGACCGCGACGTGGCCGACGACCCCACCGTGGCCGCGCTCCTGGCCTGCGAAACCCCCGCCGTCACCATCGTGGCCAAGTTCTCGCGCTTTCAGGTCGAGTCGGTCCTGGAAACCAGTACCGACGAAAACCTGGCGATGATTCGGGACACGGTCGCGCACCTGAAAGCCGCCGGCCGGGAGGTGATCGTCGACGCCGAGCACTTCTATGACGGCTTCCACCAGGATCCGATCTACTCGCACGCCTGCGTTCAAGCCGCCACGGAGGCTGGCGCGGACTGGATCATTCTTTGTGACACCAACGGCGGAGCCTTGCCTGCCCAGGTCAGCGAGGCAACGCGAGCGGCGCGCGCATGGACAACGGTCCCGGTCGGCGTCCACATGCACAACGACGCCGACCTGGCCGCCGCCAACACGCTGGCCGGTGTTGCGGCCGGCGCCCTGCAGATCCAGGGCACGGTGAATGGGTTCGGCGAACGCTGCGGCAACGCTAACCTCACGACCCTGATCCCGACCCTGCAACTCAAGCTCGGGCGCCAGTGCGTGACGCCGGAACAGCTCCGCCAGACAACCGAGCTCTCGCGCTACGTCGGCGAACTCGCCAACACCCCGCCCAGCGCTTTTATGCCCTACGTCGGCCTCAGCGCCTTCGCGCACAAGGCCGGCTATCACGGCAGCGGCATGCGCAAGCACGCCCAGGCCTACCAGCACATCGACCCCTCCACCGTGGGCAACGAGCGCCGCATCCTCATCTCCGAACTGGCCGGCCGCAGCAACATCGCCGAGCGCGCACGTGGCCTCGGCCTGAGCACCGACGACGCCGGCGTCAGCGAGGCGCTGGCCGCGGTGAAAGACCTTGAAGAGCGCGGCTACCAGTTCGAGGGCGCCGAAGCCTCCTTCGAACTGCTGCTGCGTCGCCTGCGGAGTGACTATCGCTCACCGTTCGAGTTCGTGGACTTCCTGGTGCTGGCCGAAACCCGCGGCGGTCGCGAGATGCTGTCGGAAGCCATGGTCAAGATCCGCGTCGGCGAGGAGATTTTCCACACCGCCGCCGAAGGCAACGGCCCCGTCAGTGCGCTGGACCACGCGGCCCGCAAGGCGCTGGAACGTTTCTTCCCGGCCCTGCAACAGATACGCCTGGTCGACTACAAAGTCCGCATCCTCGACTCCGCCTCCGCCACCGACGCCAGCGTGCGCGTGCTGATCCAGTCCACCGACGGCTCCCGCGAATGGGGCACGGTCGGTAGCTCCGCCAACATCATCGAAGCCTCCTGGCTGGCCCTCAAGGACAGCTACGAGTTCGCCCTGCTGGAAAACGGGACGAACGGCGCAGGCTGACTCCCACGGCCCCAGGGCTAGAATGGCGCTGGTGATCCAACCTTCATAGTCGGGCGGGTACAGGAGTCAGCGGCGTGACGCCGGACTTGATCGGAATACTAAGCGTGGGCGTGGCGCTGGCGGCGCTGATCGTCGGTGCGACGATACGGCTCAGCGGCCGTATGGACCGGCTCGAAGCACAGCAAGCGGCCTTTGGCGCGGATCTGGCGGCGCTAATGGCGCGAAGTAAGTCATTGGAAGCGCAAGTGATGTCGCTGCAGGCTGGAATCGGAAGATTGGATACGCGGCTTGCGGCTGTGGAGGCGCAGATCTCGGGTGTGCAGGCGGAGGTCGTGGCGTTGAGATTGCAGGCCGAGGCTTTGGAGGCACGCAGCACGGCGGTCGAACAGCGGCTGGCTTCGCTCGAACGCGGCCAGGCCCATCTCGAGGGCGTGCTCGAAGGCCTGATTGTCGGCATGCGCAACGAGCCGTCTCCAAGCGAGGCCGCGGCCTAGAGCAACGAGCTTGGCGATGGTCCGCCGCTGGCCGGACGATCGGTCGGCGGGTCAGCCCAGCCGAATCAACTCCGTCGAGACTTGCGTAATCGCCCGCAACTGGTCATGCGGCATGTACTCGCGCACCGAATGCACGTCGATGTACCCCATGCCCAGGCACACCGAGGTAATCCCCTTCTCATTGAACTCATGCGCGTCGCTGCCGCCGCCCGTACTCACGTGCTGCGGCGCGATCCCGGCGGCCGTAATCGCGGCGTCCGCCAGTGCCACCGCCGGATCGCCTTCGTTCAGTTCGTACGCCGTGTAAAACGTGTGCGTCTCGATATCCACCTCGCCGCCAAAGTCCGCCGCCGCCTGCTCCGCCGCGCCCACGATGTCCGCCACCTGCAGCTCCAGCCGCTCCTCGGAAAGGCTGCGCGTCTCGACGGTCACCTTGGCCTCCGGCGCCACGATGTTGTACGCCTCGCCGCCTGAGATGATCCCCACGTTGGCCGTGGTGATCTCGTCCACCCGGCCCAGCGGCATCCGGTCAATCGCCCGCGCCGCCATGCCGATCGCGCTGACCCCCAGCTCCGGCTCCAGCCCCGCGTGCGCCGCCTTGCCACGAAACGTGAAGTTGAATCGCCGCTGACCCGGCGCCCGCATCACCACGTTTCCAACCGGCCCGCCCGCGTCCAGCACATAACAGCGACGCCCAACCACATCGTTGGCGTCAAACGCCTTGGAGCCAATGTGCCCCACGTCTTCCCCGGTGGTGAACAGCAGTTCCACCGGCCCGTGGGGCTCCCCCGACTCGTGGTACGCCCACACCGCCTCCATGATCGCGGCCACCCCTGCCTTGTCGTCCGCGCCCAGCACCGACGAGCCGTCCGAATACACCCCGTCGTCCTTCACCACCGGCGTCATCTCCGGCGTCGGCCGCACCGTGTCCATGTGCGCGTTCAGGATGATCGGCTCGCCGCCCCTGCCTCTCGCCGGCCACTCCCCAATCAGGTTCCCGTGCGGGTCCGACCGCCACGCAATCCCCAACCCCTCCATCCGCGGCTTAATCACCGCCACCACCCGCTCTTCATCGCCGTAGTAACTGTCCACGTTCAACAGCGCCACAAACGTGTCCAGCAAACGCTCAAAGTCAATCTCGATCGGACTGGCGGTCGTGGTCATGGGGCGATTCGCCTCCGGGAATCCGAGTTGCGCGCATTGTGACGCATGGCGCGAACCCGCGATTGCCCCGCGCCCCGGCCTTGGCCATCCAAACCGGGGTGGAAAGTTGTCCTCCGTCCATTAAGTTCAACGAGCGGCCCACCTAATGGACCGCTCGTTATTCGTAGCGTTTTCGGGCGCGACTAAGGCCGTACCCGGGGTGTCACGCGACGTTACCCGGCGCTCACCTCACATACGGCAGCGCTCGAAAAGCCACGATTGGCATCACCCATATGAATCACCCCCTCAGCGTTTCGGAATACACGGCCCAACGCCGTTGTCCGGTATGCGTCCATTATGCACCAAGAAACCCCAAATGCCACCCCTCGGCTAAACCACCGTCGCGACCCTTTCGGGGACCACTCGGCCGCCAGACGCACGCCAACACGCCGCTACTGGCCGGCGAAAGACGAAAATCCTTGCGCTTCGGTGCGATGATCTGGTCAACAGACCTAGCTGACTGGCCCCCGGCCGTATGAGCAACGATCTGAAAAACGTGGACGTCGCCGTCGTCGGCGGAGGCATCGTCGGCTGCGCCGTCGCCCTGGCCGCCCGGCGCCACGACCTCTCGGTCGCCGTTCTCGAGCGCGCGGCTATCTGCGGCGAGGCCTCATCCGCCGCCGGCGGCCTCATCTGCGCTCAATACGACGCCGACCACGACACGCCCCTCTTCCGTCTGCGACTCGATGGCCGCGACGCCTTCCCCGACTTCGCCCACCACCTCGAGGACCTCAGCGGCCTCTCCGTCGGATTCTCCAGCGGCCCCACCATCGGCCTCGCCCGCACCCACCAACAGCGCCAGCACCTCCTCAACCGCGTCGCCTGGCAGCGCCGGGCCGGGCTTCAGGTCGAATTCCTCGAACCCGACGAAGCCCGCCGCCGCGAACTCCTGCTCCCGCCGGACCTCACCGGTGCCGCCCTCTACCCCGACGGCCAGGTCGACGTCCAGCGCTGGCCCCCCATCGTCCATCGCGCCTTGCTCGCCGCCGGCGTCCACGTCCACGAAGGAACCGACGTCATCGCCGTTGACGCCGGCCCCAACCCCACCGTCCAAACCGTCCGCGGCCATCTCACCGCCGATCACGTCGTCCTCGCCACCGGCGCCTGGCTGCGCGACCTCCTGCCCTGGGCCCCCATCGTCCCCTCCAGGGGCCACATGCTCGCCTTTGATGCCCCCAACCTGAACCTGAACCACATCCTCCACGTCCCCGGCGCCAGCCTCCTCCAGCGGTCCAACGGACGCCTCCTCATCGGCGCCACCAAGGAACGCGCCGGCTTCGACCGCCGCCTCCGCGCCGGCGCCGTCCAGGAAATGCTCAACCACGCCCTCGCCACCCTGCCCGCGCTGGCCGACTGCCCCCTGGCCTCCATCTGGACCGGCTTCCGGCCCGAACCCGAAGACGGTCTCCCCCTCATCGGCCGCGATCCCCGCAGCGGCCTGTACCTCGCCACCGGTCACCACACCCACGGCATCACCATGAGCTGGCACACCGGCCAGACCATCGCCCGCCTTCTATCTGGCCAGGACCCCGCCTACCCCATCCACCCCTTCAGCCCCCAACGCCTCACCCCCGCCTGACCTCCCGCTAAACCCGCGCCCCCATCTCCTCCAACCGCCGCGCCACCCCGTCCACCGCCTCCTGCGCGCTTACGCCGTCCAGGATGATCGCCGCGTCCACCTCCGCGATAAACGCCCCCCACGCCGCCCGGCTCAGCGTTACGTACGAGGCCCTCTCCATCAGCTCCACCAACATCCGCGCCTCGTCGTCCCGGTACCAGGGAAACCCACGCTGTAACTCCTCGGCTGAGACCCGCCGCGCCGGCACATTCGACGGTCCCTGCGCATGCCGCTCCAGCGCCCGCAGCGCGTCGTAAACCACCCGCGGATCGTTCCTGCCGGACCCCATCCCCAGCATCAGCCACACCGTCGCCGGCGCCCGCCCGTCCCCAAAGTCCGGAAACGGATACAGCACATTCTCGCTCGGCACCGAGCTTCCGATCAGATTCCCGAACCACCGCCCCGACAGCGCAAACGGCGTCAGTCCAATCAGCCCATCGTCAATCAGGTCATACGCGTCCACGTTCCGCCGCCGCTGATCCGGTGAGATTCCATACCCCGTCGCCAGCTCATGAAACGTCTCAAGCACAGACCGCGCCTCAGCCGACCGCAGACCTTCGAACGACCCGTCCCGATCCGGCAACGCCCCCAGCCTCGACTGCAGGAACACAAAGCTCGGCGCGTCACTCCACAGCTGATCCGGCGCCATCCACAGCGGCTCCACGTTCAGCCCAACCCCAACCGTCGCCCGCGGCCCCGCCACGTTCGGCGTCCGGTGCATCGCCACCGCGCCCTCTACGAACGCCTCGCCGTCCCAGGCCTCCCGCGGCGGCGCCGCAAACCCCGACGCCTTCGCCAGCGTCTGATTCACCACCGTCGCCCACGGCGCCGCCGCCACGGGCAGCGCGTACTGCACCCCGTCTATCCGGCCCGCCTCCAGGATCCCCGGCCAGTAATCCCCCGGCGCAAACGACCCGTCGCTCACCAGCAAATCGTCCAGCGGCGACAACATCCCGTTCGCCACCAGGTGTTCCAGGTCCCAGCGCTCCAGCGCCACCAAGTCCGTCCGCGCCGCGCCCGACCCGTCGTCCAGCAGCTCCGTGTAACTCCAGCCATACCCCAGCGTCGAAGCCATCGGCTCATCCGAATACCGGTAGCGGTTCCGCGTCTCCGCCCGCACCCCCGACCGCGCCGCAATCAGAATCTGCTCGACTCCGGCATTCGACCCGCCAAACGTCGGCAACGCCAGCGAAATCGGGTGCTCCGCCCCCGCCGGCGGCAACCCACCGTCCGAACTCGGCGCCCGCTCCGACACCTCAATCGCGGTAGCCGTCACCGCCCGCCCCTCACTCGGCAACACCGGCCGCTCCACCCTCACCCGCTCCGGCTCCCCACAAGCCCCCGCCACCGCCGCCGCGCCAACCGCCACCAAACCCCCCAACACCCCCCGCCGCGACACCCCACGCCCGGTCGGTCCCAATCCCCTCACCCCAATCCGCCTGTCACTCCCCAACCCAAACCTCCGTCATCCCACTCGTTGCCCTCGCCCTTGAGTGCCAGCATGAGGGTGGCTGCCCGGCCCCGGCACCCAGGCCCGGGCGATAGCCCCGCCTAGCGCCCGGCAACTCCCATCTTTCCCCTCGCCCTTGAGGGAGAGGGTTAGGGTGAGGGTGGCTGCCCAAGTCAGCAACCAACCTCGGGCGACAGCCCTCCCCACCGCCCCACGCTTCCCTCTTCCTCCCTCGCCGTTGAGGCTGCCCAGACCCGACACCCAGCCATCCCCTAAGCCCGCACCCGATCACAAGCCAGCCAGATCGCTTCCGCTACGGATTCAAACTCCTGCAACACCTCGTGATTCGTGAAGCGCACCACCCGAATCCCTTGCTGATGCAGAGCTGCGGTTCGGGCGGCATCTTGGGCCATTCCTTTCTCTTCAAAATGCTGACGTCCGTCCACCTCAATCGCCAGACGCAGTTCCGGACAGTAGAAGTCGAGAACGAATCGTCCCACCGGATGCTGCCGGCGAAACTTGAAGCCCAGGTTTCGATTCCGCACAAACCGCCAGACAGCCGCCTCCGCGTCCGACTGCCCTCCACGCATCGCCCGCGCCAGCGCCAGCAGCCGCGGCGGAATCCGTCGGAGCCGTTGATCAGACGTTGACATAGCGTCCGGCCGTGAAGATCACCATTTCCCAAAATACCCCTGACTCCGCCCAAATAACCGCACCTGCCTCCAAAGTCGCCTCCCATCTTTCCCCTCGCCCTTGAGGGAGAGGGTTAGGGTGAGGGTGGCTGCCCGCCCCAGCACCCAGGCCTGGGCGAAGCCCTCCCAACCAATCCACCCTTACAAAACCTCCGTCTCCACCCGAGCAATCCATGCCTCGGGGTCCCGAGTCTCTTCCAACGTCGGCAACATCTCCGCCCCCCGCCACACCGCATTCATAAACCCCAGCCCCCGCGCCTCCACCACCGCCTGAACAAACGCCTCCCCAACCTTGTACTGCTCCAACTTCAAATCCAGCCCCAGCAACCGGTTCATCACCCGCGACGAAGCCCCCCTTGCTTCCTCCCGCGCCTTCATCCGTCGTTCCAGCACCGCATACCCCGGAATCACCGTTGCACCCGTCGCCCGCATCACAAAATTGCTATACCCCTCCATCACCGTCATCAGCGCCTGAATCCGCCCCAGCGCCTCCGCCTGCCCATCCGTTAGTGCCAGCCGCATCAAGCCAGTCCCCGCCGCATCATCCCCGTCAAACCGCCGCCACATATCCCGCAGCCGGTGTCCCAGCGGCTCCCCCGACTCCAGCGCCCCAATCGCCTCCGCCAGGTACGACTCAATCAGCCCCGCCGTATACCCCCGCAACCACGGCGGGTCGCCAACCCGGAACTGATACGCATGCGTCGATTCATGCAGCGCCACCCACAGCCGCAACGCCTCCAGGTCAACCCCAGCCTTCGCCGCCACCCGCGCAATATTCGGTTCGACGAAATAAATCCCCGCCGACTCCGCCTCCGCGTCCAGCATCGGGATGTCGTACTGACCCAGCACCCGCCGCCCCAGGTACCCCAGCAGCAACGCAATCTGACCCGTCACCGCAAACCGCGTCCCGTGCGACGCCACCCGCGCCAGCGCCCCCGAACCCGTCCGCGTCTGTTGATACGCCACCGCCAGCGGCGCCAGCAGCCGTTCAAAATTGACCAGATTCGCGTCAATCCAATCCGCCCGACCCAGCACCCGAACCTCGTCCGACCCCACCTCCATCGGGACACCCGTAAACGCCCCCACCGCCTCAAAACTCCGCCGCACAATCAAGTCGTAATGCGCTTGCAGTTCCGAATCCGCCCGCCAAGCCACCGGCTCCCCCGCCAACCGCTTCGCCGTCCGCCCCGCCAACCCCCAATCAACCAACCCCTCCGGCACCGCCCGCCTCGCGACCGCGACACCACCCACCGCCGCCAACGTCGCCGCCCCCACCAACAACACAACCCGGCGCACAGACATACGGCGACCTCTCAGAAAACGGGATTACGCCATGCTAGAGCTTTATCCCCGCGCAGGCGGGGACCCAGCGGCAACCGCAACATCCAGCGCATCACGGCCACCCCGAACTCCCAGCCTCGCAGTCCCTCGATCCCTCCGAGCCCGCCCCTGTCATCCCGGCGTCTTCAGCCGGTCCCCAATGCTTCTCCGCTCCGCCTCTCACCCCTCACGACTCTCCGCTCACGCCTCGCTTTCCCGTGGTGAGCCGCCCCGGAGTCCCCGGAAGACCGTGTCGAACCACACCCCCTGGCACCCAACCCTCCCAGTCCATCCCGTTTTCTCCCTACTTCCCTTCGTCCCCCGTCTACAATCCAACAGGGCGGTTGTTGGCGGACTGTTGTCTCCCTGCCGCCTCATCGGCGGGCTGCGGAGCCCCCTCGTGCGGAGGACCCGATGGACACCAGCGCGACGCTGGATGTTGGAACCTTTTTGACAGTGGCGGTCACCGCTGCGGCGGCTTTGGGCGGCTTCATCCTTGCCCTCTTTGCCTGGCTCCGCTCGGACATTCGCGACCTGCGCCAACGCCTCGATGGATTCATCGACAGTCACGCACCGGCCAGGCTGGAGCCCAGCGAGACGACGCTCCGGAACCTCGTGCGCGAAATCCTGCGCGAGGAACAGGCCAACCCAGCCCACACCCCCGACTCCACCTGACCCCCCAGCCCCTCACCACAGGCCCCTGACCCCGTCGAAGTCCCCGTCCTGAGCTAGCCGAATGGGGATCTCGACTCCTCCTCTCCAATCTCACTTCTCTCCCCTCTGACCTCTCCCCTTCCTCTCATGGTGAGCCGCCCCGGAGCCTGTCGAACGGGCCCGTGTCGAACCACACCCCCAAACACCGATCGAATCTGGGCAGTCCGCTCTTCGCTTGCTCTCACTGCTGATTTCTCTCCGCTAACTCCTTCCCCACCCCCGTTCATGGTGAGCCAGTCCAAAGTCTTTCGAAATGCCTGCCTTGAGCTTGTCGAATGGGACCGAGTCGAAGCGCATCCCCGAATGCGGCAGCTACCACTGTCCCCATTCCGATCAATCTTGAGGCGGCGTCCGAGACACCCGTATTCCGCGCAACCAACATCCGCGGCAAACGGATGCTCCCGTGCGGCGCACCCCCATCGCAGTCTCGCGTAGCGGCCAGTCTCAGACCGACCTCGTCCGATCTCGCGCCCCCGAGGGCTACGATTACCGTCATGGAACGAACACAGGTCTACTTGGGCGAAGAAGCACTGGCGCTTCCCGACAAGGCGGCCTGCTCCGCAAGCGCCTTGCGCTCAGAGTTGATTCGGAGCACCTTTGGGGCCCTTTCAGAGGCCGAAGAAGTCGCGAGCCTCCAAGCCCTGCTCGCCAGATTCCGTACGTCATGAGCACAGACACTTCCACGAGCCTAGAGGCGACGTTGGCCGATTCAGTGCCGACTGACCAGGGGATCGTCTACGTCCTCACGAACTCGGCTATGCCCGACATGGTCAAGATCGGTAGCACGCGTCGGGCGGACATTGGCGACCGACTCAGGGAGCTTTACTCCACAGGAGTACCCGTGCCCTTTGACTGCGTGCTCGCGCGTCAGATCGAGAACCATGCCGCGGTCGAGGCCGCGCTGCACACGGCCTTCAGCCCGTCGCGCGTCAATCCCTCGCGTGAGTTCTTCGCCGTGTCGCTCCCGCAAGTCGAGGCCATTCTGAACCTGCTTGGCGGCGAAGACGTGACCCCGGAGGTCGAGGTTGAGGGCCAGGGCGCTGTGGACGAGTCATCGCGTGAGGCCGGCGAGCAACTGCAGCGCAAGGTCCGCCGCCCGCTGAACTTCGCCACGATGGGGATTCCGGTCGGGGCCAAGCTCACGTGTGTGCGAAATGACGATACGGTTGAAGTGCTCAGCGGCAATCGCGTTCGCTACAAGGGGGAGGAAATGTCCCTCACACAAGCCTCGCGTCTATCGCTTGGCCTTGAACGGGGTCCACGGCCAACCCCGCTCTGGTCCTACAAGGATCAGCGCCTGCTCGAGATCTACGAAGCGACTTATCCGAAGCTTGGGGATTCAGACAGCGACTGAATTCGTGGATCCCGAGGGGACCGCCCGCGGCAAGGCACCTTGAGGGCCAGGGTCAAACGCGTCCACTATCCACTCGTTCGGAGTTGAACGAACCATTGAACTACAGTGCCCCGGCGTGTGCTATAGCTGCTCGCGCGGAAATTCCAGCGTCCGATTCGGAACAAGCAACTGGCTTTCCCTTTCTAGTTGCGAGGTAAACGGGACGGATCAGGCGACCGGAACCGGCTCGGCGCGATGATGAGCGGCAGGTTGTCACTACCGGATCACGGGGAGGGCAGATTTGACGATCAAGGAGCGAGTGCTGGACTTTGTGCGCCAGCATCCAGGGACGACGGACGCTGACATTGCCAATGCGCTCGGCATCAGGCATCAGCAAGCGAATCAGGAGGCGCGCCAGTTAGTGCGTGAGGGGAAGGTGCGACGAACCGAGCCTAAAGCCACGCTGAACTTCCCAGTGGCAGAAGGGGACAGCCCCCAGTGACTGGGAGTTCCGACCGGCCGCACCATTTAATCCCGGGTGCGTCGAGGATCTGCGCGCACTGGGTTTTCGGGAGTGCGGCTCCGGTTGCGCACGCGTACATTGCGACGCCGTAGAGAGTCGGGTCGTCACGCACTTCGTCGGATGAAAGCCCCAACTGCTCCATAAAGGACTGTGGTGGCGCCGGGGCCCGCCGGAAATCGGTGTTTCAGGACTGAAGCGATCAAAGTTGGACTCTGCCGAGGTGCGCGCCGACCAACGTGTACGATCGCCCTCATGAGACGAACCCGGGTGCATTTGGGCAGAGGAGAGCTTGCCCTGCTCGACGAGGCCGACTGGGCAACAGGCGCTTCCCGCTCGGCGCTAATTCGCCGGGCCGTGCGGAGCACGTCTAGCCCCCTGCCAAAGGCGGAGAAGTTGCGGGCCCTTGAGGCCAGCGCGGGCAGATGGTCAGGACGCAGATTCACAGGCGCCGAGTACGTGGACGCGATCCGTAGTGACCTAAATGACTGTCTCCGCTCGCTTTGTATGGAATGAAGCTTCTCTATAACTCCGCCGCAAAGGATGTCGCGATTCTTCGATTAGTCGATTCGTTGGCCGGATCGTGAAGGAACACTGATGAGCGGCAGTTCGAAACCTTGGCTCCATGGCATTCAAGGTCAATCGGCCCACGATCTAATTGAGTCCAATGCTCAGGTAATTAGGGTTGTTTCAGGACCAGGGTCCGGAAAGACCACATGCTTGAAACGGCGTACTCGAAGACTTGTCGAGGGCGATGGAGTTGATCCAAAGACAATCTTTGTTGGTACCTTCACTCGCGCAATCGCAAGGGAGTTGAAGGAAGCACTTGGAGAAGAGGTCAAAGTCTCAACTCTTCATTCATTCGCACTCGAGATGCTCCGACAGAACAAGTTTGCGTGTCAGGGAATGGGTCTTCGCTTCTTGCTGAAGACCGAACAAGATGCACTGCTTTACGACATTGAAGATGAGGCTGCTGAAGTTGGTGATATATATGCACGCAGAGAGGAAATCCGGCGGTTGCAGGCAAGTAGGTCACGCCGGACAGAATTTGACAACGCTAAGTTTGCTGGAGCTGTGCGTCGTTGGTTGCAGCGCCACCACGCAATGCTGATTGGAGAAGTTGTATATCTCTGCGTTGTGGGCCTAGAGCGTGGGGACATCCCACCCGGCATCTTTGATCACGTCGTTATCGATGAATATCAGGACCTGACTGCGGCGGAACAGGAGCTTGTGCGTTTTGTTTGGTCCGGTGGTGGTTCACTGACCGTCCTGGGTGATGATGACCAGTCCATATATGGTTTCCGATTCAACCATCCGAATGGCGTATCCGACTTTCACTTGAATTGGTCTGATTTCGATTGTAAGGACATTACTTTCCTCGAGAATCGACGATCCGGTTCCAAGATTCTCGACACAGCGAATCTGATGCTGGCTGAGATGGGGAGTGCGAAGCCTCCGATGCTGGCACGAAGTGGACGAAGTGCATGGGTCTCGTCAATTTTTTGGAATACGCTCGATGACGAGATCAAGGGGTTGGCGAGATTCGTCAGGGCGCGATCAGACGAGTCGTTTTTGATTCTAGTTCCTCGCCGTTTCGTGGGATACCGATTGGCCGAGCGAATCGGCGACGATGCTAAGACATCGTTCACTGAGCAGGTGTTGGATCACCAGATCGCCCAGGAAGCGTTTGCTGCAGCTTCGCTCCTAGCCAATCCAGACGATTGGGTTTCTACTCGCGCATGGCTAGGCTTCCATGGTGAGCATCGGCAGCAAGCTCAACGTCGAAATGCAGCGGCCCACCGTAGCCTGCCGGTCGATACGGGCGGTCGCCACCTTATTCGGAAGATCGCTGATGGAAGCGCCGTTCCGGTAGGTCCGGGCAAAACGCATATCAGGAGACGTGCCCAGCTCGCCATTGATCTATTTCAGCTAGAGTTGGAACCACGTGAGGCAATTGAACTCTTGTTCGCAGAGTCACTGGCGAAGAAAGAGTGCGATCCTGAGAAGCGACGGTGGTTGGAGGGAAATCTACGAGAGTTACGTGATGCTGCGCACGAGTTGCTTGACGGTCAGGTTGACCCGAACCTGCGTAGCGTAATTGATGCTATCAGATACCGTATAGCAACACGCGCGCCGCTGCAAACATCGGACCACGAAGAACCGCGAGTGAAGGTCATGACGCTGCACTCCGCCAAGGGACTGGAGGCTGACAATGTCGTGATCGCAGGCGTAGCCGACCAGTTCATGCCTGGAGAGAGCACGGGTAGCGAAGATAGAGCGGAACAGCAACGGCTCCTTTATGTTGCCGTGACGCGTGCAAGGGATTCGTTAATAGTCTCCTGGCCAAGACGTATACGATTCGATGATGCGAAGAAGAACATGGGCAGAACGACCGATGGCGTATTTACCATCGACGGTGTGAGGTGGATCAGGGCCACCAGCAGCTGCTTGCTTCCACAAGGCTTGTCCGGAATAGTCTGTGGTGATCAATGGCTGTCCGAAAGTCTAAATCGGTAGTCTCGTCGGTAGTTAGATGACAGCTACTAAGAAGGCAGGCTTTTGTCCAGCCGTCTAGTGTCCTTGCAAGTACTAGGAGCTCCAATTCCAGCTCGGGTCGCTCCAAACTCAAAGCGCGATCAGTGACAGTAGGCTGCGATCTAGGTTGCCGATGGGCGAAATGTGTTCGCCTCAGCCGTGTGACTATTGTGGCCCAGCCTTCGGGTCCAGGCGCCGAGCATCTATTCCCCAGAAGTGGTGTGATTGGCAGGCTCCGTTGGAGATGTCGCCACAGGAGGTCTGTACACCCATGAGGAGATAGACCCAGAGCTCGTGATTGGTAAATAGAATGAGATGCGATCCTTGGCATGTCGCCTCTGCCGATGCCGTACTGAACGCGGAGTATTCAATCGGCGATCGTGGCGAGTCCGAAATTCTTGATGTTGCGTAGCTACAGGGGGCGTCTCGCAGACGCTGTCGCGAACTTCGTCATCCGCAGTTGGATTGCTCGCTCCCGAGCCTCCCAAAGATTATGAGCCGTCTGCATCCCCAACCACGTCTCCGGACTCGACCCAAACGCCTTCGACAACCGAATCGCCATCTCCACCGACACCGCAGTCTTCTCGTTCGCCAGTTCCGACAGCGCCTGTCGGCTCACGCCCAACCCTTCGGCGGCCTTGGTCACGGAGAGCCCAAGCGGCTCCAGGCACTCACGCCTGATGATCCCACCCGGCTGCGGCGGCCCAACCATCCCCATCGCTCAACTCCTCTCACCAGCAGCAATCATCCGTCTCATCCAACGCCCGCACGCCCACCCTGAAACCGCAAGACGCCGTACAGCCCTGCACCTAGGGCCCACCGCCTTCTTCAGCTTTCCTGGGAGACCCTTGCAGAACCCCCACCCTCGGGGGCCCGGCCCCCTGCCTCGCCCAAGGGTGCGGCCGGCACCGTCTTCGGCGGAGGGTCCGCGGTGTCAATCCCTTCGGGGAGCCGCCGTTCTTTCCGCTCTCCTTGAGGAGAGGCAGATCCTGCCCTGAGCCAGCCGAACAGGTACCGACTCGAACCGCCTCCCGGCCATCCTCGCCTGCAATGCAACCAACGCACGCACTGACTGCAATGCAGGCACTACTCGCATTCTCATCCCCGGCGCCGACCCGCCCCACCACCCCGGCCAGCCGCCACCGCCTCGCCCCCACCGCCATCCCTGCCCGCCCTGCGTGCCATGCAATCAACCCACGCAAGGAGGGCATGGCGGGCGCCCCCGCCATCATCCCGGCGTCTTCAGCCGAGGCCCACCAGCACCCTCAAAGCCGAGCCCCCAGCCTTCCCCGCGAGCCAGCCAACCCGCACCCGTTCACCCAGGTATCCCCAGGTCGCCACTCCCATTCACCCACCCGCGTCCCCCGATCCCCCGGGCTGTCGACGATCACTTCGATCACGGTGCGTACGCACGTCATCAACGCATCACCTGATAAAACCGCACCTCGCCACCCACGTCCCCAGCGACCGCTACCGCGTCGCCCACACCACCACCCCGGTGCCTGCCCCCGCCCTCCGCGACACCGCAGCCCACCCCAGCCCCGACTCCTGACGGCCAGGTCAATGATAAGACGTACTCAGTTCATCACCGAATCTCTAGCGCGGTCCGCATGCCACCGTCTGCATCCCCCACCACCGCTGGCGCGTCCACTGAGCGCTCACTACCGCCGCCCAGCCCTGCCAGCTCCGTCTTCACTGCCGACATCCCCCATTCCTGCCGCTCGCTCCAACCCCTCCCCGCCCCCTGGCAGCCCCATCAAACACATTGCGTACTCACTTAAGCAACGTATGATCGGACGGAGCCGCACCCCAATTGCCCCAATGCCTAACCACACCCAGGGCTGCCACCACCGCCTCGCCCACACCGTCAACCCGGACCACCCCGCCCCCAGCCAACCTCGCCACGCCTCCCATGCACCCCAACACCAGTACCCGCCCTCCACAACACCAACACCGCGCTCCACCCCCGCCCCCAACAGCACCATCAAACACCTTGCGTACGCACTCAATCAACGCACTATCTGCCACTTCCGCATCCCCAACCGCTCAATTCCCTAACCACGCCCAGAGCGGCCGCCACCGCACCGCTCCCATCGCCACCCCCGCCAGCCTCACTTGCCATGCCATCAACCCAGGCACAGAGGGCACCGTTAGCGCCCCCGCCGCCATCCCGACGTCTCCACCCGGGACCCACCAGCACCCACAAAGCCGAGCCCAGCTAGCATTCCTCGCAAGCGAGTCAACCCGCACCCGTGCCCCCACGCACCGCAAGCTCGTCGCCCATTCACCCGGCCGCGATCTGCGAGCCTCGTCCCCGGCTGCCAGCAACCACTTTGATCGCAGGTCGTACTCACTTAATCAACGTATTAGCTCACGACTCCGCATCCCACCGCGCGGATGCCTAACCACGCCCCCGGCGGCCACCGCCGCGCCGCTCCCCGCGCCACCCCCGCCAGCCTCACTTGCCATGCCATCAACCCAGGCACGGAGGGCACCGCTTGCGCCTCCCGCCATCGTCTCCGCGTCTTCAGTCAGGCGCCCCCAAAGCGCCCACGAGACCGAGCCCAGTCAGCCTTTCCGGCGAGCCAGTCCACCCGCACTCGTGCACTCACGCATCCCAGACTCGCCACCCATTCACCCACCCGCGTCCCGCGATCCCCTCCCCCCGGCAGCCGACCACCACCTCGACCGCATGTCGTACTCACTTGATCAATGCACTAGCTGCTACTTCCGTCCCCCAACCAGTCGGCTACCTGACCACACCCAGGGCGGCCACTGCCGCGTCGCCCACATCGCCATCCCAGCCCCGGGGCCACCCCGTGCCCAGCCAACCTCTGCATAGACCACCACTCCTGCCCCCCGGCAGCCAATTCAGAAAGTGGTCGTACACACTCAGTCAACGCACTATCTGACAGTTCCCCACCCCACGGCATGGACATTCGACGACGCCCAGGGCGGCCGTCAGGACATTCCTCCCATCGCCATCCCGGACCCCGAAATGCCCCGCGCTCAGCAAGCTTCTCCATAGACCACCACCCCTGCACCCCGGTGCCGGCCCTGCCCTCCGCAACACCGCGCCGGCCACAGCCCCGGCCCCCGGCAGCCAGGTTGAATACAGGTCGTACTCACTTCATCAACGCATTGCCCGGAAACTCCGCACCTCGCCCCCCGTCCCTAGCGACCACTGGCGCGTCCCGCCCCGCCTCGCCCACACCGCAAACCGTGGGTCCCGGACCACCCCGCCCCCAGCCAACCGCGTTTCGCACCACCGCCCCATGCACCCCGGCGCCGCCCACCACATCACCGAGACCTACCCCCGACCCCGGCAGCCAGGTTGAATACAGTGCGTACTCATTTCACCAACGCATTATCTGGCAACTCCGCACCTCGCCCCCTCGTCCTCAGCGACCGCTGATGCGCCCTGCCCCGCCTTGCCCACACCGTCAACCCGAACCCCGGACCACCCCGCCCCAGCCAACCTCGCCACAAGCCACCACCCCAGCCCCCGACTCCCAGCACCGCCATCGATCACCTTGCGTACGCACTTAATCAACGCACTATCTGTCAGTTTCGTATCCCAATTGCTCGGATTCCCAATGACGCCCAAGGCGGCCGTCAGCGCATCCCTCCCATCGCCACCCCTGCCAGCCTCACTTGCCATGCAATCACCGCAGTCACGGAGGGCATGGCTGGCACCGCTGCCCTTGTTGGCGCCCGCCACCCCCGGCGCTGGTTCGCCCCACCACCTCAGCCAGCCGCAGGTCCTGTAACAGACGCGGTCCAGGACTCCCGCAACCCGCCAAACCCTCAACCGCCCGCGCAGCTGATCCCCAACGCCTACAGCAACCCGTCCTAAGCCGCCAACCACCAGCCGCCAATCACTTGCCACCTGACTCCAAATAGTGTACTCTATCTGGGTATGCCCCTCTCCCCATCCCTCGAAATGTCCATCGCCTGGCTCGCCCGCACTCTCGCTCGACTCCTCCGGCCCCTTCGTCGCTCCCCGCTCCTGGCGAGCCGGTTGACCCCTGCACCCTCGGCCACAGTGACCCGGCCCAGAGTCGCTGGCCCGCCTGCCCCGAGCCTGTCGAAGGCCGAAAACCCAGCGGCAACCACGAAATCCGGCGCAGCCTGCCACCTCCAACTCCCTGCCCCCAGCTACTCGAACCTCATGCACGGCCACACCCCGACCTCCCCGGCGTCCCGAACCCTCAATCCGCCCGAACCACCTGCCGCCCTGTCACCCCCACCGCCCACGCACACAACCCGCGCCGCCACCCAAAAGACCGCCAAAGCTCGCACCCGCCAGGCCGGAACCCCTATAAGGGGTTCCGGCCTGGCGGGTGCGCGTTCCCCCATAAACCCGCCGCCTCAGCCCACCCCGAACGCACCCACCCACAGACCCCCGACGACCCCTCGTCCACCCTCGCCCTTGATGGAGAGGGCTGCGGTCAGGGTGGCAACCACGCCCAGCACCAACGCCCAACAAGCAGCAACCCATCCCACTGCCGCCGGCAGTCTTCGTCCCGTCCCTGGCGGAATGGGCTGGAGCTTGTCCCGGACTCGATCCCGGGATGATGGATCTTCCGCCCCCACCCTCGCCGTCGAATACCCCTCGCCAACCACTCCCCAAACCCACCCAAAAGGCACCCCGCCGCACCTCAAGAGTTTTTTGGAAAAAACTCTTACGCGCACGAGGGCCCGCGTTTCACCGCCCAAAACTCCCCGGAATTCACCCGCCCAGGCCCCCCAGGCCACCCCTTCTGGCCGTAGAATCCCCTTGGGTCGCTTTGACCACCTCAAAGCTCGGGAGCTGCCGGTTGCCGTCCGCGCGCGCGGTCGCATCGCCCCCCGTCACGGGCCCGCCCCAACCCCCCCTCGGCCAGATCCGCCGCCGCCTCTTCGCGCTCGGCTGGCCCGCCATGCTCGAAAACCTGATGCAGAGCGCGCTGTTCATGATCAACACCGCGCTCGCCGGCCGCCTCGGCGCCGAAGCCCTGGCTGCCGCCGGCATCTCCAACTTCCTGATGTTCTTCACCTTCTCCCTCTTCTTCGGCATGAGCATTGGCACCCTCGCCCTCGTCGCCCGCTCCTACGGCGGCCACGACGTCACCACCGCCCACACCGCCGGCCGCCAGGGCATGCTCACCGCCGTCGCCGCCTCCTTCGTCTCCGTCTTCGTCCTGGTCTTTCTGGCCGACCCGATCCTGCGCCTCGTCGGCGGCTCCGACGAGCTTGTGGCCATGGCCGCCCCCTACCTGGCCATCAGTGCCCTCAGCGCCCCGCTCCAGACCGTCGTGGTCATGATCGGCGCCGTCCAGCGCGGCGCCGGCGACACCCGCACCCCCATGCTCGGCTCCGTCCTCATGGCCACCGTCGACCTGGTGATCGGCCTGCTGCTGGTGACCGGCGGCTACGGCCTGCTCGGCATCGCCGTCGCCATGAGCGTCGCCCGCCTCGCCACCGCCGCCTTCATGCTCATCACCATCTACCGCTCACCCCACCGCGCCGGAGCCTTCGGCTCCTACCGACCCGACTGGGTCATGCAGCGCCGCCTGCTCAAGGTCTCCGGCCCCGCCGTCGGCGAGATGTTCGTCTCGGTCGGCGGCATCATGGCCTTCAGCATCGTCGGCCTGCAGCTCGGCACCGTCTCCTTCGCCGCCCAGAACGTCGTTGGCCCCATCATCTCGCTGGCCTACATGCCGTCCCTGGGTCTCGGCATCGCCGCCTCCACCGCCGTCGGACAGAGCCTCGGCGCCCGCGACCCGCAGCTCGCCCACCGCTTCGGGCGCGAAGCCGCCTTGGCCGGCACCCTGGTTTCCACGGCCGTCGGGGTGGCCATGTTTCTGTTTCCACGGGCGCTGCTATCCACCTTCACCACCGACCCCGACGTGCTGGATGCGGCTGAACTCCCCGTGCGAACCATCGCCCTCTTCATGCCCTTCGTTGGCCTGGCCACCACCATGCCCGGTGCTCTCCGCGGCGCTGGCGACACGCGCGCCATGCTGCTGATCTCCCTTATGGCCCTCTGGATCATCCGCGTGCCCCTGGCCCTGGGCCTGGGCATCTTCCTCGGCTTCGGCCTCACCGGCATGTGGATCGGCGCCGGCGTCAACTACCTCGCCATCGCCACCGCCTCCCTCATCCGCTTCGCCTCCGGCCGCTGGCAAACTATCCGCCTATGAGCCAGGTCCGCGTCGAACTCCTCCCCGGCACCCTCGAACCCGACCCCCGCGGCGTCTGCGCCGTCGTCGACGTCATCCGTGCCACCACCACCCTCGTCGCCATGGCCGAAGCCGGCGACCCCGAGGTCTGGATCGCCGGCGACGTCGCCGCCGCCCGCCAGGCCGCAAGCCAGCTCGGCCCCCACACCCTCCTCTGCGGCGAACGCGGCGGCCTCCCGCCCGAAGGCTTCGACCACGGCAACTCCCCCCGCGAGTTTCAGGACAGCGACCTCACCGGCCGCCGCGCCGTCCTCTCTACCACCAACGGCGCCTACGCCATCGAACGCTGGGGCCAGTCCCGCCGCACCTACATCGCCGCCCTCCGCAACGCCGGCGCCGTCGCCCACCGCCTACTCGAGGACCCAGGCGCCCCAACCATCACCATCGCCTGCGCCGGCCGCTCAGGCGCCCTGGCCCTTGACGATCTCTACACCGCCGGCGTCATCGTCCAACGCCTGCTGGCAGCGTCACCGGACCTCAACCTCGACGAATCCGCCCTCACCGCCCTCCACGTCGCCAACGCCTACCCCTCCGCCGACGCAGCCCTCGCCGCCTCCCGCAGCGCCCAGGCGCTCAAACCTGTCGGCCTCTGGGACGACGTGACCTACTGCGCCCAGGTCGACGCCTCGCAAGCAGTCCCCGAAGTCGGCGGCCGCATCCAGGTGTGGCGCGGTGCTTAGCCTTCTAAACTCCGCCGCGCGACCAGCTTGGCTGCGTCCGCCTCCAAATGCGCCGCGCACTCCTTGGCAATCCGCACGTTGTAGTTCGTCCCTCGGTCCTCCGGATAGATCTGCGATGTATTGCAGATATAGAAGCCAGGAATCGGCGACGCATACGGCGGCTTCCGCCGCTGATACCCCGCCTCGATCACCGGCTGCGCCACCGGATCCCGCGACACCCACGCCTCCTCGATGTGCTCCCGCCGAAACGTCGGAAACACCTTCGCGATCGGATCCACGAACCTATCGATCAGCACGTCCGCCTCCAGTTGGAAGAACTCATGCTCCGGCGGCAGGTAGTTGCTCACATACAGCAGCCGCTTCCCGCCATAGCGCTCGCGATCCACGTAATTCGTGTGCTCGATCAGCCCGGCAAACGGCAGGTCCCGGTCGCCGATATTCGTCCAGTAGTAGCGCGACAACTGCTCCCGAATCTGGATCAGCGCCACGCACGCCCCCACATACGCCGTGGCCGCCAGCGAATCCGTGAACCCGCGCCTTGACGCCGGCAACAACCGACGAATGATCGGCAACCCCACCGTGGCAACAACCGCATCCGCCCCCAGCGGCTCGTCATTCACCCGCAACGCCGCCGCCCCGGGTTCCCCGATCGTGATCTCCTGCACCGGCGAAGCCAGCCGCAACTCCGCTCCGCGCTTAGTCACCGAGTCCGCCAGCGCATCCACAATCACCCGGAAGCTCCCCCGGAAGTACCCCAGCCGCTCCCGTCGCTTGTCCGGCGTCCGCGTCCGCGCCCGGGCCATCAGCCGCGCCCACATCCACGCCATCGACACCGACTCCCAGTGCCCCGCGAACTTGGCCCGCAGCATCGATGCGAATATCGCCTCAAACGCCTCGCGCCCCACATACCGCGGCAGCACATCCGCCGCCGTACGGTCCTCAAATGGGCGGTAGTCCGTCCGCCGCTGCAACAGCAGCGACCCAAACCCCAGCCGCATTCGCGCCCACGGGCTCAGCGCCCCAAACCGCAGCAAATCCAGCGGCGACGTAAACGGGTACAGCCGACCCCCAAGGAAGTAACCCATCTCCGGCTCCGGCCACTCAAGCCGGTCGCCAACTCCCAGCTCCTCCGCCAGGCCGATCATGAAGCTGTCGTGCGTAAACAGGTGGTGATAGAACCGCTCCACCGGCTCCCCGCCCACCTCCACCGTCGCCAGCTCCCCGCCCGGCCGCGGCGCCGCCTCAACCAGCGTCACCTCATGGCCACGCTTCAGTAGCTCATGCGCCAGCGCCAGCCCGGTAATCCCGGCGCCAACAATGACAACCTTCACAGCCGGAAGGGTCCCAGCGGTCCGTCCTTCAGCAGGTCAGTCCGGATATACAGCATGAAGTCATACGAACCTTTGGGGACTGGCGGCTCCTCGCGCGTCAACAACCAGTGTAGGAACGAACTCCGCGCCTCCGAGTCCGAAATGAACTCGCCCAGGAATCCCAGATCCCAGCTCTTATACGCGTGTTCCGGGAACCACCATCGCAGCTTCATCTCGCGGCCAACGTACTCCGGCAACTGGATCCCCAGGATGTTCGCGCTCGACGGAGACATGAGCACGATCTGTGCTTCGCGGGCATCCTCGAGACTCATGTCCTTCGTGTACAGCGCGTCCGTGTAGTCCCGCAGGTACCAGACGGTCGGCCAGGCGTAGCTGTTGTCGATGAGCAGCGGAAGTTTGTCGCCCAGGCCGGTCCGCCTGGCGGCCTCATCCACGATCGAGGCGACTTCCTTCACATCGTCCGTCGTCTGCACGTAAACGACCAGGTCGTTGGGGATGCTGCCGCGCTCGTATGTGATTGGAATGGCGAACCACACCGACCAGGCCAGCAAACCAGCGCTCAACAAGCCCACAGCGGTGCGGGTAACGGGTGGACGCGGTTCGTCGAACCAGCGACCGACCCACCAGCAGGCCAGAAGCAGCGGCGGCCACAGCAGGTGCAGAACCAACCAGGGCGCCTTCTCGCCAGCCGCCGAGTAGACGATCGAGGTGACCACAATCCAAACGCCCAGTATGAGTGGCAGCAGGTGTCGGGCCTGGCGAACGCGCACCAGGGCCACCGCGCCGAATACCACTGCAAACGGCTCATAGAGACCAAGGAACATCGCGTAGTAAAACCATGGCTGATTGACCCGCTCGGACTCATGGACGCTCGTCCAGTACTCAATAGAGCTCGTAAAAGCCGCGCGAAAGCCCGGAAGGTGGGTGAGAAACGACGTGTAGAACACAAACACGATCAGTACGAAGGTCAGCGCGCCGTAGACCACATGCTCGACGTCGTATCCCAGAGACCGAAACGCGTTGAGCGCCTGATCGCCCAAGGGAGACACGCTGGGTCCGCGGCGTCTGGCGCGGTAGGCCAGGCCACCCAAGGCAATCAGAACCACCAGTAGCGCAAAGCCATGGATGAAGGTGTTCTCCTTCGTCGCCAGCGAAAGCCCCAGCATCACCCAGGCCAAGTAGATCCATCGCCGCCGCTGTTCTTTCAGGTAACGCATGACCGAGCCGACAAGCAGCAGGGTGAAGAGGGCTACGTAAATGTCCATGCGCAGGAATCGGGAGTAGTAGAGAAACGACGTCGAGATCGTCATGGCCGCCATGGCCAGCGGCGTGCCGGTTCGACCCAGTTCCGGCCGGAAGATCAGCAAGGCGCCCACCGAAGCCACGCCGAACAGCGCCGGAATCACGCGCCCAAGGGCATCATTCACGCCCGCGGCCAGGAACACGAGCACATTGCCGAAGTAGAGCAATGGACCGTGATACGCCGGGTCGTATCGGAACTGCTTGCCATTGATCATGTCGTTTGACTCTTTGGCGTGAATAGCCTCGTCGTGGTGATAGACGCGCTCGCCCAGGTCGAAGAAGCGCAGCCCCGCGGCCACAGCCAGGATTACGGCATAGAGCAGCCACTCCCCGCGCGTCCAGCCAAACCAGGCCGGGCGTGCCAGCCAGCCCCGGATCGTGTGCCCGTCCGAGGTCACGGGCCTGCTCCAACCCGGAAGACTGTGGTTCCGCCAGAGGCAAAGGCCACGGGGAGGTCGTGGCCCAGTCGGTCCACGACCTCGTGTCCGTAGCGCTCCCGCTCGCTGTCGCCGGCCACGACGTGCGTCACGCCATAGCGGTCCAGCACCGCACGTCGCAGTTCGGAGTCGTCAGTCAGGTAGGCGGTGTCAATGTCGGTCGTGCGAGTCGCAATCCGAGGGTCGGACTGTCTCCACAGTTCTTCGTGTTGGGTCCAGCCGATCACGCTTGGGATTCCCGTCCATGTGGACATTCGCGAATCGTCGGAATAGGCGCGGCCGGGTGCTTCCAGCAGCACGGCATGACCCGGAGCGTTCGCGCGCAGCCACTCGGCCGCGGCGACCTCCGAGGGACGGCTGAGCCGGGCGGCTGCCAATCCGTCCAGCGATCCTGACACCCGACTGGCCTCGGTCTTGGCTCGGGTAGCGACGATCGGATATGCCAGCGCCGGAACCGCCAAGAGGACGAAAAGACTCACGAAGGCTGTGCGCGTCAGCTTCCGACGCAGTCCGACAGGTTGGGCGAGACGTCGCCAGGCCAGAACCAGGCCCGGCCCGACCGCAATGGCCAGCAGACCCCAAGCCTGATAGTGCAGCTTGAACACGGTGTTCATTCGTTCGTTGGGCGGGCCAAAGAAGTCGTCCACATAAAGAACCTCAACAATAGTTAGGAGTCCAAGACCTGCAACCAGCAGCCAGACGAGCGCCGCCAGGCCAGGCTCGGTTCGGTAAGTCCAGAGTGCGTAGACGCTGAGGACAAGCAGCGCGGCCAGCGCGACCAAGACCTCCCCGCGTGCTATCAGCGTAGCCCCGGCGCCGGCGGCGAGCAGGACGATCAGAAAAATGCGGCCATCCGGCCGCACATCCCAGAGCAGGACTACCAGCGTCACGACGGCTGCCGCGAGCAGCAGACCAAACACCTGGATGTAGTCGAGCGCTTCGCTCCGGACGGTCACCACGCCAATTCCACGGCTGCCGGGCGAATAACTCAGGGTATAGGGCAGCCAGGCGACCACTGCCGCGATCAGCGCCGCGGCGGCCGGCGGCGCCAGGGCCGACAGTCGAGTCCGCTCACGCCAGGCCACCACCGCCCCTCCGAACAACACCAGGCCCGCAAACGTAGGTGCGTCCCATGCATTGAGTGCGTAGAGGCCCCCAAGCACAAGTCCAGTTAGCGCGCCTCGCGTGAGGCGCTCCGCTCGGGAATCGGGCTTCCGCTCCGACGCTGCTACGACCCACTGTATGGCGAGTGACACGGCCAACAGCGTGATTGGCAGCGCCATGACGTGTGGATGCAGGTCGCCAAGGATGAACGAAAAGGCTGGAAACTCGTTGATCGTGTAGTCGATCACCTGGCCGGCGTCCTCGCGTTGAATTGTGCGCGAGGCATTCCAGCCGATGCCGTACCAGAAGCCGGTGGGCGCGTCCGCGCTGTCCGAAAAAATGTCCCGCAGCACCGCCAGGTTCCCGGCCAGCATGGTCAGACCCAGCGTCAGCGCCGCCGCCACTCGGCGGGCTCGCCTTCCGGCGCCAGTCAGCACGGCCAGGTCGTAGCCCGCCGACGCCGCGGCGAGCCCTCCGAGCGCGAATAGCGCGGCCAGGGCCAGGTTGTAGCCGACCGCCGGTTCGGCCCCACTGAGATGGATGCCGAAGGCGGCCATGGAGTAGCCGAGGTAGTAATAGTTGACGGTTTCTCCGGCAAACCATGGGTCGGGCGGTGGGAAAGCCGTGGCGCGGGCGGCAGCGTTGAGCAGGGCCAGGTCCATGGGCTTTTCGGTGCCGCTGATCTCGGGGTTGAACCAGCGCAGGCCAGCGCCCACTACGAAAAGGGCAAGCAGCAGGATGCAGCCTGTTAGCCAGAGCCACCGGAGATCGCGAAGCTCAGGCAGACGTGGACGCAGCTTCAAGGTCAGGGCGACGCTAAGCGCGGCGAACGTCAGCAGCGCACCAAAGGCGTAGCCGCGTCCGTTGGAAAAGAGCCCCGTTGAGAGTCCCGCCCAGGCCAGATAATGGGCCAGGAACAGCCCGGCTGGCGCCGCCAGCAGCACCCCGCGCGAGGGCAGACTTCGGCACAGCATGAACGCCCAGGGCAGTCCGAGAATGGACAACACCGCCAAGGCGCCAGCCCAGAGCAACACGTCGATGACGCGAAGCCTTTCGCGCTAAAGACTTGGACACGGATTGAAGCCAGAATAGCCAGTGAGAATTGAGCAGTTTGAATTCACTTGGCATTTTTGAAGAAGGGCGCGAGGCGACGTGCCTATGACTAGTCAGAAACCCGCGACTGAGGCGCAGCACAGGCCGGTGCCTGCCGCAAAGCCCGCGGCGCTTTCGCGCAGGTCCCTGCTGCAGGCCGGTCTGGTCGCGGGCAGCGGGCTCTTGGCCGCCTGCACGCTGGACCGGGCCGGGTCGGAGCTTCCGCCGGTGACGCTACCTCCGGTGGAAGTCGTGCAACCGCCACCGTTGCCTACGTCAACCCCCGAGCCGCGATCGACTCCGACCTCGGTGGCGCTTGCGAACGCCGGCGCACCACGGTCTCCCGACGTCACGATCCAGTTTGAAACCTGGGGCGCTCGAGTCCTGCTGGAGTCCTTTCGTGACATCGAGCAGGCGTTCGGCAAAGAAACGCCGTGGATCTCGGTGCAGGCTCGACTGGACAACGCGTTGACCTCTGACGGTCTACGCACTCGATTGCGGAGCGGCGCGGGACCTGATGTTTCCCGAGTCGAACCCGAGGACGTCTTTGACTTCACCGCAGCTGGGTTTTTGCACGGGCTGGGCGCGCGCGTCGAAATCGATTCCGAGTTGCTGGAAGCGGCGCCCAAGGCGCCTGGGGCCCGGACCGGTGCAGGGGGCGAGCGTTCGACACTCAGCATCGGAGCCACTCATCAATGCGTGCTCTATAACGCCCAGCACCTTGAGTCGGCAGGCGTAACCGCGCCGACGAGTTGGAGTGGCGTTTGGACCGTGGCCGAATTCGAGGAGGCGGCGCAGCGTCTGGTTATTGAAGGGAGTCAGCGCGTCGAACGATTCGGGCTGACCGCCATACCAGCTTACGCGCGCCCGGTTCTGGCCGAAGGAGGCGACGACTTTCTTGACGCCGAGCAACGTGCGTCGGCCCTGGCGACGGCGGACCGCCAGGAACGCTTACAACGTCTGACCGGCTGGCAGAGCACGCTGGCGATCGAATTGCCGATCTCATATCGGTTTGTGGCCCCGTTCAGCGGCGGGCTGGCTTCGATGCACATTGACCACACGGACGTAGGCCGCTGGGTCAGGGCCAGCCTGCCGTGGGCCGTGGCGCCCTTGCCTGCCTGGGACGGTCGCGACTCGCTTACCGAAGCCAACGAGCTTTGCGTGGCGATTCCGGCTCAAAGTCCTGAGCCCGACGCGGCCTGGACCTTCGCGCGTTACCTGCTTGACCCGGCGGCGCAACGAGCCTTCGCTCGAACCGGCCTGCTGTCACCCACCCGCCTGGAAATCCTGGACGATCCGGCCTTCCTGGATCCCAACCAGCGGCCGTTCAATCGCACGCCCCTGATTGAGGCTGCGACAAAGGCCATGCACAGCCCGGTGCACCCTGGCGCCAAGGCTTGGCACATGGTTACGGGCGACCGGATTTCCGTGGTGCGACAGGGTAAACAGGAACCCGCCGACTACCTGGCGCGGGCCGACGCGCTCATCAACCGTCAGCTTCAATTGCGCGGTTGGTCGGCGTCAGCCGATCGCCCCGGCTATCGACAGCCGCTGCCCTACGGCAACCGGTTGCTGGCCGAACTGGAAGAACGCGGGCTCTAGCTGGAGGCCTGGTTGGCGAGAAGGCGCACGTCGACCGTCCGGGTTCGTGGTCCGTCACACTCCACCAGCAGCACGTCCTGCCAATCGCCCACCTGTAACCGCCCATCAACGACCGGGACCAGTACCTGGTGCCCAATCAGGTTGGCGCGCACGTGCGCGGCCGCATTGTCTTCGGCCCCCTGGTTGTGGGCGTAACGACCCTCCCAGGGAACCAGGTGCTCCAACGCCTGCGCAAAGTCGTCCAGCAGGCCTGGCTCCGGCTCATTCAGTGTCACTGCGCATGTGGTGTGCGGAACGCTCACCAGTAGCATTCCGTCCCGTACGGCCCTGCCCTCAAGTGCCGCCTGGATCTGGCGACCGATGGGGTGCACCGACGTTCGCGACGTCGTGGCGACGCGCAACCTGGACAGGGGCATTTCAGGCGCCCGCTGCGGAGCCGTGTCGCTCCCTTAGCGATAGTGATTGCCAGCCGGGAGCAAGGGCCATGCCTGCCGCGTCCGCCAGATCGCGCGCCGTGGCCACCCCTGGAGGGGCCGTGGCGCCGTCTCGCGCGATCCACACCACCGGCATTCCACAACCCCGAGCGCCCGCCACGTCATTCTCCAGGTCGTCGCCGATCAGCACGCATTCCCTCGTCTCCGCGCCGACCGCAGCGGCCGCCGTCTCGAAGATATGCGGATCCGGCTTCTCCGCCCCCACGGCGGCCGAGAACACGACGGGGTCTAATCGTGCGGCCAGCCCCAGCCCGTCCAGCACGAGCGGCAGCAGGTAGCTGTAGTTGCTGAGGACGCCGGCCCGCACCCCGGCCGCATGGACTACGTCAATCGCCAGCAGCGCATCCGGAAGTACCCGGGTCGCAAAGGCCTCGTGCAATTCGGCGGCCATGTGGGCGACGTCGAGGCGTACGGGACCCGTATCGCCGAGCTCCTCCACGTAGACCCGGGCGTCGTCCAGCTTGAGCCGCTGGAAGTCCTCCGCCGTCCGAACACCGGAAAAGTGGGCCTTGAAGTACCGCATCTCGGCGTGCAGCGCCGAATCCAGCCGCTCGCGCGATACGTCCACCCCCGTCCGTCGCACTGCGTCGGCCATGTAGTCGAACGGCGAGGGGTCAGCCGGAAAGTGAATCAGCGTGCCGTACGCATCAAAAAACACGGCCGCCGGATACGAACTGGTCACCCCTGAACCGTACCACCGGACGAGAGCGAGACAGTCCGGCGTTTGAGCAAATGCCGTGTGCTTCGCCATAGTCAGGGCGGCGCTTGCAGGGGATTCGTGCGTGGCGAGTACGGCGGCTCCGACGACTTACCGCGCGATGGCGGTGTTTTTTCTGCCATTGGCGGCCGCGCAAGTGTTTCAGACGCTGCGGAATCCGGTGTTGGATGCCGGCATCTCGCGGGCGGTCGACCCGGAGACGTCGCTGGCCACCTTCGCGATCGTGGCCAGCGTGGTTCAGATTCTGAGCGCGTCCGGGACGGCTATCCAGAGCGCCTACCTGGTCCTGGTTCGCGGGCGCCAGTCCTTCGCCGTGATCCAGCGCTACATGCTGCTCTACATGGCGGTCATCACCGGTATCAGCACGCTGTTTGCACTGCCGGGGATTGGCGAGGCCTTCTTCCGCTTCGCGATGGGGACCCCGGAGTCCCTGCTGCCCGACGTGATGGTGATGATGCGTATCTCGCTCGCCATCCCGCTCTTCAACCTGCTGCGCGTGTTCAACCTGGCGCAGTTGGCGCACCGGCGTCGCTCCAACCTGATCTGGGTGGCACCTGCCGTGGGCCAGGTGGTGTTGATGGCGCTGGGCCTGGGCGTGATTCCCCAGTTGCCGGTCCCCGGCATTTACAGCGCCGCGGTTGTGTGGGTCATCGTGGCGGTCGTCGAGGGCGTGCTGGCCGTCCTACTCGTCCGCCAGGTTGACCGCACCGCCCCCTATGCCCCCGATCCCGCAGGCGAAGCGCCGCTGGACTTCCGCTACCTGACCGGATTCCTGATCCCCCTGATCATCACCCAGTTCGCCCTGACCATCGGTCACCCCATGGTCAACGCCGGGTTGTTGCGACTGCCCGATCCCGAGGCGACCGTTGGCGCGTTCCGGATTGCCTTCAGCCTCGGCATGTTGCCGCTGACCGCCATGGCGGCGCTGCGGCAGGTGGTGCTGGTGCTAGGGCGTGACGCCGATCAGCAGCGCCGCGCGCGACGCTTCGTTTACGGCGTGGGGCTGGGTATGGGTGCCCTGATGGCCCTGATTGCCTTCACTCCGCTGAGCCACGCCGTCATCGCCGGCCTGGTCGGCGCGCCCGAGGCCCTGGTGCCCGACGCCATCACCGCGCTCAAAATCCTGTCGGTCTTCCCGCTGCTGATGGCGGTGCGCCAGTTCTACCAGTCGATGACGATGAATCAGCGCCGCACGCGACGGGTCGCCTTCACCGCCTTCTCGCGCCTGCTGATGATGGCCTCGTTCCTGTTCTTGATCACGCCGCTGGCGGGCTGGACGGGAGCCGGCGTGGGCGCCATGGCCCGGATCGCGGCCATGGGCACCGAGGCCGGGGCCGCCTACCTGGTCGGTCGTCGCTTCTTCGGCATGGATCCGGCCACTCGGCCGGTCGCCGGCAAGTCCGCCTCAGATACCCCGGTCCGCCCGAAGTAGCCGGATCAACTCGGCATTCCGACGGCGCAGGGCGTCGTCGCGCTGGTCCTCGGTCCAGGAATAGAAGCCTTGCCCTACGGCGGCCCCGGTATTACCAGCCAACACCGCATCGTTCAGCGCCGCCGGCGCTCCATCAAGGACGCTCAGGTCGGCCGCCAGGTAACTGAAGATCTGCCGGTACACGTCCAGCCCGGCCAGGTCGGCCTGCCCGAATAGGCCCATCACCGGCATCCGGCGCGCGATCGAACCCTGCACCGCGCGGTCGATTTCCTCCGCCGACGCCACCCCCTGCCCCACCAGGTCCATTGCCTCGCGCAGCAGCGCGAACTGCAACCGGTTGATTAGATAGCCCGGCATTTCGCGCTCCAACACCACCGGCCACTTGCCCAACCGCTGCAGCAGCTCGCGCACGGCCTCGATGGTGGCCGGACTGGTCAGCGGTCCGGGCGCGACCTCCACCGCCGGAATCAGGTGCGGCGGCAGAATCCAATGCGCCAACGCCACCCGCTCGGGCCGCTCGCAGGCTGCGGCAATGTCGCTGATGGCCAGGCTGGACGTGTTTGAGAGCAGCAGGGCCTCCGCGGGCGCCGCGTGGTCAAGCCGGGCGAATACCCGGCGCTTGACCTCCAGATCCTCCGCGACCGCCTCGAAAACCACCTCCGCGCCGGTAGCGGCCGTCTCAAGGTTGGCCACGGGCATCAGCCGACCGACGATGGTCGATATGTCGGACGTTTGGATAAGGCCTGCCGCTACCAGGTCGTTCGCGTCGTCGGCAGCCTCGGCAATCGCCGCCTTGGCTCGGTCTGGCTGCGCGTCATAGATCGCGACATCAAAGCCGCCGCGGGCCGCCTCCAGGGCGATACCGTGCCCCATGCGCCCTGCGCCGATCACGGCTGCGCGAGAACCAGCGTTGAATTGCCCATCCGTCACGGCCGTTGCACCTCAGCAATCGTGGCTACGAGGCCAATGTAGCCGCAGGCCCCGCCGATATACTGCCGGTAACTCAGCAATGTCTCGACCCGACCCGTTGCAACCGGCCACGAGGCTGAACGATCCGCTGCACCTCCTGGAGCCGCTTGGCGCCGCGGTGTCTGCCGTGGCGCAGCCTGGAGCGCTGGCGATTGGGCTTGGCCTTGGCGCCACCGTGGGCGCGCTGGGAGGCTTGGCGTTAGGACTCGCCTTCATCCGATCCCCGGCCGCGCTCGGGGCAATCCCGCTGGCGACGATCCTCATTCTCCTCCTCTGGTCGTGCGCGCTCGGCGCGTCGGCGCTCATTTCCGATCGCGCCTCCGATGAGCGCGACACCTCGGCCGGGCGCGCGCTGAGGGACGCTTGGCGGCAAGTACCGGCACTCGCGTTGGCCGCGCTGCCAATCCTGCTGGTCGTCGGCGCATTGGCCGTGGTGCAGACGGCCGTCTTCGGCTTCACGCGTCCGCCGGACACCGTCATTACAACCGAGCGGCCGGTGGCGTTGATCGCCGCCGTGTTTATCGTCCTGTTTCTGGTCGACGCGATCGTGCTGGCCGGCGTTAATGTCTTGCTCTGGACGGTGATTCCACAGGTCATCGTGGCAGGTCGAACTGCCGGCGCGGCCTACAACGAGGTGGTGGCTCTTTTCCGCAAGCGTCCCGCGTGGACCGCCACGTCGATGGCCGGGGTGCTGGTCTTGTCGGGTCTGGTGACCGGGGTGGGACTGGGAGGCGTCACGCTTGCACTGGCGGCGGTCTCGGCAACGCAGCTCGCCGGCGCAACCGAGCTCATCCTGCTGAGGTTTTACGCGCCGCTGGTCCAGAGCTCCTTTGCCGTTTCCACAGGCGACTTCATCGCGGTCGTCCTGGTCTTCACCGGCCTGGGCGCTGCGATCGGCGCGGCCGTCGGCCTCGGCCATGCGTTTGGGGTGGCCGGAGGTACCGGCCTGCTGCGGGCATCGGCCGATTCAAGGCGGTAGGCGCTCGGAATACCCGAGACCTCGAGTAGCGCGCCGTGCCTGAGATTCTGGCCGTTGGCCTTGAAGCGGCGGCTGTGGTTGTGGCCATGTTGGCTGCCTGCATAGTGGCTGGCTACGGTCTGACCCGGCTGCTCACGCCGCCCGAAATGCGAGTGGCCGGCCTGCTGCCGGTGCCGCTGGTCGGGGCCGCTGCGTTGATCGTTGGGACCTACGCTCTCAATCTCTTCCTCGATCTGAGATTGTCGACCGCCGTACTCCTGGGAGCAGGCGCCGCCCTGGCCGTCTGGACGGTTCGTCGTGATGGTTGGTGGCTGCCGCGACCCACCAAACCACAGGCCGTGACGCTGGTCGCCGGTGGGCTTCTCCTGGTCACAGCCTTCGTGCCGCACCTGCACGGCCGCTCCGGCGCGATGCTGGGACTGAACATCGACGAGGACCTCTACGTTCCCCTCGCGGAGGCCCTCAAGTGGAACACCGTCTTCATGCAGGGGCTCACCGACGGACCGTTTCAGGAAGAGTTCCAGAGCCTGCGCAACCACTCGCGCGGCTGGGGGTTCCCGTACCTGCTGGCCATCGGCTCGATTCTCTCGAACGCCCCCGCCTTCCACGTCTACGCTCCGCTCCTGTACTTGCTTCTCGCCGCCAGCGTGCCCGCCGTCTACATCTTTGCCCGCACCGGCCTGCAGATGTCCGAACGCCCCTCCGGACTGGCGGCGACGATCTATGCGCTGCACGGCCTTCCGCTCTGGTTCGCGGGCATGGGATTCGGACCGCATTCGGTCGCCTTCGCGCTCTTTCCCCTGGCGGCCGCGACGGGAATCGTCGCGCTGCGAAGCGGAGGCCGAAGGGCGTTGACCCTGGCGACGCTGGTCAGCGCCGCGCTCCTGGTGTCCTACTTCTGGGCCATCTCGGCCGTCTACCTGGCCGTGGCCGTCACCCTGGTTGCAGTGCTCGTTGTCACGGCCCGCCGGCGGCTCTGTACCTTGCGCCGGGCGCTGGCGCTGGGCGCTGGCATGGCAATCCTGGGCGCCCCTGGAATTGCCTGGCTTCTCGTGTGGGCGTTGCCGCAGCTTGTCGATATTGCGGGCGACCTGAACGGTCAGTTCGGCAACGCCTGGGGCGATACACGCTTCGCCAACGTCGAGCTAGCCTTCGGACTGGAGGCCTACCGGCTGATCCCGCGCGACGGCCCCCTGGAGTCGCTGCTGGGCGCTGGCGGAACCGACGGACTCCAAGCTGTCTTGGGCGGCCTCTTCTGGCCCGCGCTGGCGCTGGCCCTGCTCGGTGCCCTCACGGTGCGCGGCGATCAGCGCGTAACGCTCGCGCTGGCCGCCGGCTTCGCCGGTTTCATGCTCTGGGTCGCTGCCGGGGCCGGCTACCACTACGGTCACCTCAAGAATCTCTCCTACGTAGCCTTTCTGGTTGCCGTGCTGCTGGCGTCCGGAATCGCCAACATCTATCACGGTGAGTTCAAGCTCTGGAGCCAGGCCTCCACACGCCGCCTCGAGGCTTGGCTTGCCCCCTACGAACCTGCCCTCGGCCGTGTCGGCGTCACCATCCTGGTCATCCTGTCGCTCGCGCTCATCTACAACACCTACCTCAGCGTCTGGTGGAACTGGCAGGGCGTTGGCTGGAACGCCGAGCGCCGCATCGCGCACGACGCGCGCGCCGTGGCGGACCGCGTGCCGCTCGGCAGCCGCGTCTATTTCGCACCCGGCCTCACCTACCCAGTTCCTGAGGCCAGGCGCCGCACCGGCGACCACGTGCTGGCTTTCCACTATCCCAGGCATCAATCTGACTCGTGGTCCCGGCGCGCCACCGGCGTGTGGGCCGGGCTGTTGGTCGGCCGCGAGCTCAGCGGTCTCGCCAGTTCCCCCGCCTATCCCTACGAACGACTGGCCGACCCTGCCTTTGACTTCCTGGTGCTCAACAGCGCCGACGATCCCCGAACCTACGGACTGCTCCAGACCGACGCGATTTACACAACGCCCTATTGGACGATCTACCGCGTCCCGCCTGGACGCCAGCTCACCGCGAACGACCTGGGACAAGCACTCGGGTCCCTGGACATTCCCTCGGACGGTCGCCTGAAACTCGGCCTGCGCGATGGACGTCTGGCCGCTGGCGCCGATCTGCGCCCGGCCGACCAGCCCATCCTCATCGGCGTCGTCGCCGCATCCCACGGCGTCATCTCGGCGGGTGCGACCGAAGTCGCGGTCAACCCCGGCCTCACCTGGATCACCGTCCCGCCCAACCCCGGATCCGTGCTGGAAATAAATGCGGCCGGACGCGACTTCCACCCCCAGCTCGTCGCGGCGCGCCTGGACCCGGGCGCCGCCGCTGCCTCCGCTACAACCGATCACGTCCGCCGCCACGTCATCTCGGTAGACGTGAACGCGCACGCCGGCGCAATCAGCGGGACCCTCATCACCTTCAACCCCACCGGCACCGGCGGCAACGTCGGCATGGCCTACGCGGAAAGCCCGCGCAACGAAGCGCGCGCCTCCCACGGCTACTGGTCCAGTGCGGCCCACATCACCGCCCCCGCGCAGCGGATTGGCTTCCGCTACGACCCGGCGACTCGCACGCTCACCGAAACTGTCGATGGCCGGCACCAGCCGCCGCGGGTCGCCCGCGCGACGGAAGTCTCCGGGGACTATCGCCTGCGTCTGCTGCTGTCCCGCGGGCTAATCGAGGACCTCTCGATCCTGCTCATGGACTACAACCTGAACGAAGCCGGACTGACCCCCGCGCAATCGTTCCGCCAGACCTACGTCTTCGACATGCCAGTCCGGCCTCTGCCGGACTGGTCGTAGGCTCAAGGCGCGATGCGCACGGAGTCTCCAGGGTGGACCTAAAGTTCAGCCGCTACGTGCTCTCGGGTGCCGCGTTTCCGGGACACTCCCCGGCCGACCTCGTCGCCGAGGCCAGGGCGCTTGATCTGGACGCCATCGATCTCGTCATCGGCCCCGGCGGCCAGGTGGACCCGTCCGAGGCCATTGACCTCATCGAAGTCACCGTCGACTGCGCCGAGGCTGGCGCCCAGGTCGTCATGGTCACCACCGAGCTCACGTCGCCCTTCGACGACCACGCCGAAGACATCCACCGCGGCTGCGAAGAGGCGCGCGTCCCCTACATTCGCTACGGATCGTGGTCCCGGCTTGACGGCGCGTCCTATCTGGACTCGCTGCAAGCCGCCCGCGCCGGCCTGCGAGGGTTGGAAACCCTCTGCCGCCGCCACAAGCTGCGCGCCCTCGTGCGCCAGATTCCCGGATCCCTACAGGAGCAGTCCGGTCACGCTGCCGGCCTGCTGCACGGCCGCCTCCCTGGCTACGTGGGCATGTGCCTCGCCCCTGGCGAGTTCGGTCCCCTCGCTCCTGAGGCCTGGCGCCTGGATCTCGACGCCTTGGACGACCACGTGCAGGCCCTCAGCATCACCAACTCCGCCGTCGTCCCCGGACCGGAGGGCTGGTCGCGTAGACCCGCAACCGCTACCAACGGTGTTGCGAACTGGACGCACCTGCTCGACGAGGTGACCCGGCGCGAACTCGACGTCTTTGCAATCCTCGAAAGCCGTTACAGCCGGGGGGACGTCTGGGGCCAGGACTCTGACGCCAAATCAAGCCCGCGTCGTCTCTTGCAAAACGACCTGCGGCTGGTCCGCCAGCACCTCGGCGCCAAGCCCGTCCGCCGACCGTCCAACAAGCCGCGACGCTGGTACCGTCCGCTCTAGCCGCACGCCCCCCAGCCGCAGGACGGACAGCTGAGGCACCGACCCAGCGGCCGCAGCGGTAGTCCGCAGTCCGGACACGCCCTCATGGCCAAAACCTGCCCATTAGCACGCCACCGCAATGTCGGACGCGCCGCCGTCACCTGATTGGACGACGGCCTCCCCTCATGTCCCACAATCCGTACGGCAAATGTTCGTTCGGCATTCATATGGCATCCTATCAGCACGTTCGTTTTTTGTCAGGTCGGAAGAGGCTTCTGCTTGCGACGCATGCGGACTTGGGCGCTTCGGTCGTACCCGGGCTATCGTTCGGCGTCCCGGTCGTGGTTGTTCCAGCCTGGCTGCAGGGCGAATCACTTCAGGAAGCGAATCCCGAAGCGCGGCCGCGACGAGTCGACGGTGTGAAGTTGCTGAATGGGACACAATGCGGAGTGCCCGCACGCTCTGGGAGTCTCGCGCCATGCTGAACAAGGCGGCCGCCGAACTGCTCGAGGGCTTTGCCGATGCGCTGGAGATTCGCGGCGCGAATACGTTCCGCGTGCGGGCGTTTCGCAACGCGGCGCGGCGAGTCGACTCGCTGACCACGGACGTTGCGGAACTGGTCGAGAGCGGCGAAATCTCCAAGGTGCGGGGGATCGGCAAAGGCATCGCCGGCGTGCTTGGCGAGTTCGTTGCGAAGGGCCGCGTCGACGAGTACGAGGAGATGCGGGCCGAGATACCGGACAGCGTGTTCGAAATGCTGCTGATTCCGGGTCTGGGTCCAAAGACGGCCGCGACGCTGTACAACAAGCACGGGATCGACAGCGTGGACGCGCTGGAAGCGGCGGCGCGAGAAGGGCAGTTGGCGGGCATCCGAACGATTGGGGCCAAACGCCAGGAGCGGCTGCTGCGGGAACTTGGCCGCTTTCGCGAGCGAATCGCACGGCGGCGGCTGGGCGACGTGCTGCCGATCGCGGAACGGCTGATCGCGCATGTGGAGGCGGCGCCGGGCGTGCGCACCGTGCAGTACGCGGGGAGCCTGCGGCGGGGCCGCGAAACGATTGGCGACCTGGACATCCTGGCAGCCGCCGAGGACCCCGGACCGGTGATGGAGCACTTCATCTCGGCCGAGGACGTGGAAGAAGTGGTGGGGACCGGCGGGACCAAAACGTCGGTCCTGGTGGGCGGCGGGTTCCAGGTGGACCTGCTGGTGGTGGCGCCGGACGAGTTTGGGGCCGCACTGGCGTATTTCACGGGGTCCAAGGAACACAACATCGAGATCCGGGCCCGTGCACTGCAGCGCGGGCTATCCCTGAACGAGCGGGGCTTCCTGGACTCCGAAACCGGACAGCGACGGCCCGCGGCCACCGAGCAGGACGTCTATGCAGCCGTGGAACTGCCCTGGATCGACCCGACGCTGCGCGAGAACCGCGGCGAGATCGAAGCAGCCGAGGCGGGGTCGCTGCCAGACCTGATTGAGCTTGGCGACATCAAGGGCGAGTTGCACGGGCACTCGCTGTGGAGCGACGGCGCGGCCTCAATCGGCCAGATGGTCGATGCCGCCAGGCGGCGCGGATTGGCCTACTTCACGGTGACTGACCATTCGGGCAGCCTGCTCGTGGCTAATGGGCTCAGTCCCGAGCGCCTGGCAGAGCAAACCCAGGAGATCGTGCGCGAACGCGAGGCTTCGTCGGACGTGCGGCTGCTGCATGGCAGCGAGGTGGAAATCCTGGCCGACGGCAGCCTGGACTTCAGCGACGAGATCCTGGCCTCGCTGGACGTGGTGGTGGCCTCGATTCACAGCAACTTCAACCAGTCGCCGGAACAGATGACTGAGCGGCTGATCAGGGCCATCGAACATCCGCACGTGGACGTCATCGGGCACCCGACCGGACGCATGCTGGGCCTGCGCGACGGCTATACGTTCGACGTGGAAGCCGTGCTCAAGGCCGCCGCAGCCACCGGCACCGCCCTGGAGATCAATGCCGCCCCTGAACGCCTGGACCTGGACGACACCACCGCCCGGCGAGCCGCCGAACTGGGCGCCCCCATCTCGATCAACAGCGATGCCCACCATCCCGACAGCCTGGCCTACATGCGCTACGGCGTCCTGACGGCCCGCCGGGCCTGGCTACGGGCGGAGGACGTGCTGAACGCACTGCCGCTGGACAATTTATTGGCGTGGCTGGCCCGGCCGAAGCCGAGGCGCTGGAACCCTGGCGCAGACCAAAGCTAAAGGAGCGAAGCCATGGACCTGGGACTGAGTGGGAAGGCGGCGTTGGTAACCGGCGGCAGCCGGGGGATTGGGCGGTCGATTGCGTTGGCGCTGGCGGCTGAGGGCTGCAACGTGGCGATTACGGCACGTGGACTTGAGCACCTCGACAAGACGGTGGGAGAGATCGAAGCAGCCGGCGGGCGCGCAGCCGGGTTCGCGGTGGACATGGCTGAGGCGGCGGCCTCCGAACATGCGGTCGAGCAAACCGTCGAAGCCTTCGGTCGGCTGGACGTGCTGGTGAACAATGTGGGCGGCTCCACCGGCGGCGGGACCTTTCAGGCAGCGACCGACGACGACTGGGCCGCGACGCTGGACGTGAACCTGTGGCCTGCTATCCGGGCCAGCCGCGCGGCCCTGCCGCACATGCGGGCGCAGGGGGCGGGGCGGATCATTCACATCACCTCGATCTACGGGCGCGAGCAGGGTGGTCCGCCGACCTACAACGCGGCCAAGTCGGCCATGAACAGCCTCTCCAAGACGATGGCGCGCGAATTGGCAGCGGACGGAATCACGGTCAACGCGGTGGCGCCCGGCTCGATCATCTTTCCGGGCGGCGGCTGGGAACAAGCCGTGCAGGCTGACCCCGAAGGGATGGCGGAATTCCTACGGCAGGACTTTCCGATGGGGCGTTTCGGTCGTCCCGAGGAAATCGCCGCGGTCGTGGCGTTCCTGGCCTCGGATCAGGCCAGTCTCGTAACCGGCGCCTGCTTGAACGTGGATGGGGGCCAGACGCGCTCCAACATCTGAATCTGCCGCAATCTCTATACTCCGAGCTACCGACCTGATTGGGGCGCCCAGACTATGACCCGGTTCCAGGAACGCCTGCACGGCGTGATTCCGGCCTTGCTCACGCCGTTGACCGCGGATCTGACGGCGGACGGACCCGCGATGCGGCGGCTGGCGCGTAGAGTTCTCGACGCCGGCTGCCATGGCTACGTGTTGCTCGGCACGACAGGCGAGTTCGCCGCGATCGACGACGATCAGCGCGCGGTGGCGATCAGTGCCGGCGTCGAGGAAGCCGACGGCGAAGTGCCCGTCATCGTGGCCTGCGGCCAGCCCTGCGTGGAGCGCACGCACCGCCAGGCCGTTCAGGCGGGGGACCTGGGCGCCGACGGCTTGCTGGTCAACCCGCCGTTCTATTTCCCCATGAGCGACGACGAGGTCGTGCGCTACTTCGAGGACCTCGTGGCCGCCTCGCCGGTGCCGGTGCTCCTCTACAACATTCCTGGCATGACCAAGGTGTCGGTGGACGCGGCCACGCTGCTTCGCCTGCGGGACGTGGGTGTGCAGGGGACAAAGGACAGTTCGGGTAGCCCGCAGAACCTGTTGGACTACCTGGACGCGATGCGCGGCGACGACTTTCGCGTGATCGTGGGTGGTGACGCCACGTTGCTACATGCGCTCAACTCGGGCGCCGCCGGCACGACCGGCCCGGCACCGAACGTGGCGCCCCAGCTAGTCACGGCCATCTACAACGCCTGGTGCGACGGCGACCTGGAAGCCGCCGCGGCTGCCCAGAACCGACAGCATGCATTTCTGCGCGCGCTGAGCGGTGCCTCGCCGTTCATGCAAGCCACAGCCAAGGGCGTATTGAGCCGACTGGGGATCATGGAACCGTGGGTGGCGCCGCCGAAGACCTCGTTGGACGACGCGGCCATCGACGATGCGTTCGATGCCGTGAAGGAGTACCTGCCCGAGTACGAGCCGGCGGCGGTCGGCGTCTGAACGCCGTCGGCAACGGATTTGTTCGACACGCCCGTCGGGCTCGCGTCACCATAGGGATATCGCCCGCCCGCCCGCCTGAGTGAGGTTCGCCGCTGTGAATCGACCGCCTGAGGCCTACATGCACATCGGGATCGTGCAGTTCATGCTGCACCCCGAACTCCAGTCCGGCGACGGACCTGCCGTTGAAGCCGCGGAAGCGCTGGCGGCCGACGGGTTCTTCCACGCGCTGGAGATCGCACACATCAGTGACCCTGCCGAGCGCGTCGCTATGCGCCGGCTGGCGGAGGCCGCGCACCTGACGCTGGGCTACGGAGCGCATCCTTTGATTCTTAGCCGCGGCCTGAACCTTGCTTCCACCGACGCGGACGCGCGGGGCAACGCGGTGACCCAGGTCAAGGGCGCCATCGACGAGGCGGCGGAACTCGGGATAACGATGGTGACGCTGCTGGACGGACCGAATTCGGCGCCCGCGCCGGGCGGCGAAGAAGCTGCTGTGGCGAGCGTGGTGCAGTCGCTGACCGAACTCTGCGACTACGCCGGGCGGCAGAACATCTGGATCGCGCTGGAGCAGTTCGACCGGGCGATCGAAAAGAACTCCCTGCTGGGGCCGATCGACCTGTGCGTGCGGGTCAGCGAGATGGTCCGCGCATCCACCCCGAACTTCGGGCTGTGCCTGGACCTGAGTCACCTGCCGCTGCTGGACGAAGATCCTCCGACGTCGCTGCGCGCCGCCGGCGAGCACCTGATCCAGGCGCACATCGGCAACTGCGTCATGCGCGACCGCAATCACCCGCAGTACGGCGACCAGCACCCGGTCTTCGGCGATCCGGCGGGCGAGAACGACGTGCCGGAACTGACGGCCTACCTCAAGACGCTGATGGAGATCGGGTACTTTGAGCGCGACCTGCCCACGCCGATGCCGCTCGTCTCATTCGAGATGAAGCCCGCGCCGGACCAGTCCGCGGCCGCGATAATCGGCAACTGCAAGCGCACATTCCAACTCGCCTGGGCGCAGGTCTAGCGCCAGGCACGGCAGCGAGGGAGCACGCCAACATGCGAATCGGCTACATCGGTCTCGGGAAGATGGGCATGCCCATGGCGATCAACCTGCGGGCGGCCGGGCACGACCTGATCGTGCACAACCGCAGCCGCGGCAAGGTTGACGACTTCGTGGCCGGCGGCGGCACGGCTGCCAGCACGCCGGCGGAGGTGGCGGCGCAGTCGGACGTGGTGTGCGTGAACGTGCCGACGCCGGAAATCTCGCTGGAACTCCTGCTGGGCGCGGACGGCGCGATTGAGAGTGCCCGCGAAGGGCAGCTATGGATCGACTTCGGAACCAACGGTCCAGACACGGCCCGAACCTGTGCCGAGGCCGCAGCCGCCAAGGGTGTGAATTACCTGGACGCGCCGGTTAGCGGAGGCCCTGGCGGCGCCGAGGCCGGGACACTGGCCGTGTTCGTGGGGGGAACCGAGGCGTCGTTTGCGCAGGGCGGCGAAATCCTGGACATCATCGGCGGCAAGATCGAGCACTTTGGTCCGGCCGGCACCGGCTGCATCGCCAAGCTGACCAACCAGATGATCATCGCCAGCGTCCGTCAAGCCAACGCCGAGGCCTTTGTGCTGGCCGTCAAGAATGGCCTGAACCCGCGCCAGCTCTACGAGACGCTGATGGGCGCCTTCGCGGCCAGCCGCTGCATGGAAGTGGACATCCCGAACCTGGTCCTTCCCCAGGACTACAGCGCCAACTTTGCCGTGGACCTGTTACTGAAGGACCTGGGGTTGGCGCTGGAGGTGGGTCGTCAGAGCGGGGTTCCGTTGGTGGCAACGGCGCAGGCGGACGCGATCTATCAGGAGATTCGGGCGCATGGCTGGGGCGACCTGGATGCGGCCGCCACCTTCAAGCGCCTCGAGGAAATCGTGGGCGTGAAGGTGACGGAACCCGACGGGGGCTAGCCTTAACTGTCGCGGGCCCGGCTGGTGGAAGGGAGTTGTGGGTGAACGGCATCGTCCTGCCGCTTCTCGCCCTCACATTGAACGGCCCGTCGTCGGGCAGCACGCACGGAGGCATTGCCGGCCTCGGCTTGTAGGCAATGGGCTGGCTTAGTCGCGAAATCAGCTTCCTGCTGGCCCGGCTTGTCACGAACTTCTTCGCGGTGCTGGCGGTCACGCAACTGCTTGACGAAGGTATTGTCTTGCCCGAGCGAGGCAGCGATCGATTCTGGCTGGCAATCTTCGCCCTCGCCGTGGCCCTGGCGATTCTGAACTCCTACGTTCGTCCGGCGCTGGAGCTCGTCCTCAAGCCCATCAGCTGCCTCCTGAAACTGCTGACATTTGGGCTGTCGCACTTCGTAATCAGCGCGTTAGTGTTCTGGGGCGCGACGATGCTTGTTGACGACTTCACGATCGTTGACCTCGGCTCGGCACTGCTCGGGACCATGATCGTGGCCGCGGTCGGCGCCTTCGGGTCGCTCGTGTTCGGCGGCCGTTCCGCCGACGGGTGAGTCCAACGGCTGGAACCGCCGAGGCGGCCAACCCGGGCCGCCGCAGCGTCTTAGTCGAGGCGGCGGTGGCCACGCTTGAAGACGCGGGGCGCCCGATGACCTTGCAGCAATTGGCGCGCGCCGTGCTGCACGTGGAGGCCGGCGGCGCCCACATCGGCGCGCGCATCCTGGCGCCGCTGTTGGAAGCCGACGACCGTTTGGTGACCGTCGCGGCGGGGCATTGGGGTCTGGCGGCCTGGTCGCATCGCTCCGATGCCATCGACGAAACCGAGTTCGTCGTGTTCGACATTGAAACCAACGGCGGGCGCGGCGGCCGGCATCGCGTGCTGGAAGTCGGAGCGCTGCGCCTGCGCGAGGGCCGCGAAATCGCGCGCTACACCTCGCTGGTGCGCGTTCCGGGTCGTGTGTCGAAGTTCGTCACGCGATACACCGGCATCACGGACGAGATGCTGGTCGGCGCGCCGCCCATCGAGACGGTGCTGGATGAGTTCCGGGAGTTTCAGTCCGGCGCTGTCCTGGTCGCGCACAACCTGCCTACCGATCTCGGCTACCTGAATCGAGAAGCTGTGTGGTCGGGCCGCGCCCTGTTTCCTGGCGACGGTCTGGACACCATGGAGCTGAGTGCCGCCCTGATGCCCGATCTGCCCGGCAGCGGTCTGGCCACCGTGCTGGAGGCGGCCGGCATCTCCGACACGCCTGCCCATCGAGCCTTGGACGACGCCGGGGTCACGGCTCAACTGCTTCAATTCCTCCTGGGCACGGCGGGCGCCAAGGATGCACGCACGCTGGGCGATCTCCGGCAGCTGGCGGCCCAGGGCGGGCCGGAAAGCCGCCACCCGCGGCGCGCACGGGAACTGGCGCGCTGGGCGTCGCGCAATCTGCCGCCCTCGCCGGGCGTCTACATCTTTCGCGACACGGCCGGTCGGCCGCTCTACGTCGGCAAGTCCACCTCCCTCCAGCGACGTGTGCGCAGCCACTTCACCGACTCGGCCGGCTTCGTGCGACGTCGCGACGGGATGCTGGAGCAGATTGACGCCATCGAGTGGGAACCGACGGGTTCGGAACTGCGCGCCCTCGTGCGCGAAGCTGAATTGATCACCGCGCTGTCCCCCAGCTACAACCGAAACCGGCATTGGCGCATCGGCCGACGGTTCGTGCGGATTGGACCCGCCGAATCCGCCGCAACCCATGCCGCCGCCGTTCCGCGCGATGACGGGGCCGACTACCTGGGGCCGTTTCCGACATCGCGAGACGCCCGGCTGGCGAGCGACGCGGCGCGGCGGACTTTCGAGCTGCCGTCGCGCCGCTCCGTCGACAAGCGGGTACCCGCCTGGCGGCGTAGCGCCGCCGTTGCATTCCTGGGAGTGGGTCGGGAAGCGGCTCTGCAAATCGTGGACGCTTCCGAGGCCGACGTCTCGGACCGAGGAGACCTAGCCCGCCGCATTCGCCGCGTCCGTGTGCTGCGCCACCCGGTGCGCGGCGGTCTGGGTGCTGTACCAGTGCTGGCAGTCTCTCCCGGCGCGACCCCGGGACATGCGGAACTTGTACGAATCGAGAATGGCGCCATCGTAGGGATCGAGTCGATCGCCCGTCCGCGTCGCCCGGCGTTACGCGCCGCCCTTAAGCGCCTTGGGAGTGCGAGCCGGCCCGAATCCGGCGGCAACGAATTCGAACGGCACATTGTGACAGCCTGGTTGTACGCGCATGCCGACGATCCGGACGCACTCGCGTGGGATTCCGACCTTTCGCGTGCCTTTGTGGACCAGGTTTGGCGGCGCGTACGGCAGGCTGCCAGCGCCGGGTGATGACGGACGCCCTTAGCTAACGCTTCCGCCTATCGGCGTGCCGCCGCACATGCACCAATTCTGGAGGCGACGCTGGGAATCGAACCCAGGATAGGGGTTTTGCAGACCCCCGCCTTACCACTTGGCTACGTCGCCCGGATGCGCTAACCGCCTGCCAAAGGATATCCAGAGCGCCGGGCCGCGGCCAATTTATCGAGGCGTTGAGGGGCCTGTGACCCGCTAGCCAACCGGGGCGCGCTGCACTACGCGCCATCGCTGATCGGCGGTACGCGCGAGGAAAAAGCCGACATCCTGGCTCAGAGGTCCGCGCTGAAGGGTCTCACCGTCCGCCCTGCGGCGAGTAGCCAGGTTTCCAGACTCGCGGACCAGAACCCCGGCACTCTCGCCGTCAAGTCTGGCGTCAATCACCTGAATCGAAACATCGCTTTCCAGGTACACCCCGCTGGCGCGCAACTGTTGCACCCGTGCTTCGATCTCCTGCGCCAGGGACTCGTCATACACCGAACGCAGCGCGCTTGAGTCAAGCGACTGATAGGCCTCGAACTCCAGTCGGGCGGCCCGCACGGCTATGTTGGTCGCCTGGTCCAGGCTGGCCGCCTCGGCATCCTGCCGGCCGCGAACCACGAAGACCGCCATCAGCACGCCAAGCAGCGCCGCCAGCATGAACCCCGTCCGAATCAGGCGCAGCCGCCGCGCTTCGGCGAGTTCAATGGCCTCGGTCTCAGCGAAGGATTGCTCGTGGGACTCGATGTTTGAGCTAATTGTCGTTGGGATCGGCTCGGGGTCACTCCGCCGCCCGGTATTGATGTCCCAGATGTCCGGATTGTCGATCCGCCCCGTGTCATCTTCGTCGTGCGCCGAGGGCATGTCATCAACGTTGGAGCGCAGGACACCGCCGTCCTCCGGGCGAAATTCGGATTCGGCCTCGTCCGGCAGGTCAGCGGGCGGAGCCACGCGCAGGGATATGAATCGCCCATGCGCAGATTGCTCACCGTGCTTGAATCGCACGGCCTGACCGAGCGTCCAGCGGCCCTCGAGCAGCAGCGTCAGATCCCGACCATCCAGCAGCACCAACTGATTGGCCCAATCGGCGTCCACCGCCATCGACAGCGGAAAGCCCTGCACAATGATCAGAATGTCGACTTGGCGTTCCAGGGCCGCCTGGACCAGCGCGGCCGGGTCGTCGATATCCCACCACAGCGCGATCCGGCGCCGCACGCGTTCCAGCCGGACGGCGCCTTCCACGTGGTCGCCTGCTGGCGCCAGTGGCTCGAGCGGCTGGGCGTCGTCGGCCAGAGCCAGCGCTTCGACCACATTGGCGAGCTTGGCCAGGCGGTCGGCCTCGTCAGTCAGCGCCTCGTTGAATAGCTCAGCGTGCGCGGCCAGAACACGACGCCGACGCGCGCCCGCGTCGCCGCCTGCCGTCGCGTCACTCTCAGATGGCATTTATCTCAGGTCGGTAGGCAGACCACCGCACGAGCGCGACGGCCTCTTGTTTCATCGTACGACAATCGGCTCCTGAACTCGTTGCGTAAACCGTGGGAATGCCTCACTTAACTGATGGGTGGGCCGCCCATTGGGACCAGTGAGGCGATCACCGGCATCAGATTCGTAAAGACGATCACCCCAAGCGCGATCAGCAGCACCCCGCCGCCGGCGCTGGTGTATTGGAGCGCCCGCCCATAGCGCCGTAGCAGCACGCGCGTCCAGCCCGAAAACGCGCCGGCCAAAACGAATGGCAGCATGATGCCCAGCGAATAGGCTGTCAGGAGCACCGCGCCTGTTGCCGCTGAGGCCGTGGTCGCCGCCAGGACCAGGATCGTGCCCAAGATCGGCCCAACACAGGGAATCCAGCCCACGGCGAAGGTGCCGCCTACGATGAGCGATCCGGCGTAGCGCAGTCGGCGGGCGAATCGGTCATCCACCGTCCATCCACGCTCAAGCAAGGGAACGCGCAGCAGGCCAAGCGTCATCAGGCCGAAGCCGATGATCAACAGGCCACCGATGCGATTGAGCCAGACGGCCTGCCCTCCCGCAAAGCTGGAAATAGCGCCCAGCGACGAACCCAGCACCACAAAAACGGCCGTGAAGCCCAGGGCAAAGAGGGCGACGTTCAGCACCGTGGCGGCCTGGACGCGGGCGCGGCTGGCCGTGGCCTGGTCAGACAGCGTGAATCCGGCCAGATAGGCCAGGTACGCCGGTACGAGCGCTAGCGTGCACGGCGCAATGAAGGATGCGACGCCGGCTACGAAGGCCAGACCGAGGTTGAGTGGCTGATCCACGCTACGCGCCCATGACCCTCGGGCCGAAACCTAGGTGAGCGAGACGGCGTACAGCGCCAACCCGGGCGCACCGACGCTGAACTGCAGTTCGCCAACGCTTTCCGAACCGTTCCGCAGAATGTCGTACAACCGAAACTGGTCGACAAGTACGTGCGTCTGGCCGTCGGGTCCGGTCAGGACATCGCCGCCCCGGCGGTCAGCCGGGATTGGCTCGCCGTCGACCGTCACCAGCACGCGAAGCGGTTCGCCGCTAGACGCACCGAAGCTCACCGAGACGGTCTGGGCGTGAAACGGAACGGAGACACGCGCCGTCTCGTCAGCCTGGGGCTGCGCCAGCGCTGCGTTCGGCACCCAGTCCCAGCGACCGTCAAGATAGAGGCGCTCCGCACTGTGTTCGACATTGTCGGTGAACTCGCGCGCCCCATCCTCGGGCGTCCCAGTCGGATTGCCCAGGTAGGAACCGAACGTGAATCCGCTGCCCGCGAAGAGTGACCGAGGCCCGGTAGACGGCGAAGGTGTCGTCTTGCGTGGAATCGAAGCGCTTGAAAGCGGGATGTGCGAGAGATCCGTGCCCGCTTCCGCCAACAGCGAGCGAATGGCCTTCTCGGTTTCCTGGTATGCGCCCTCGCCGATGTGGTGATAGCGAATCTGTCCCTCCTGGTCAATCAGGAATTTGTGCGGCCAGAAGCGGTTGTTATAGGCGCGCCAGGTCTTGTAATCGTTGTCCATGGCGACCGGCCAGATCACCCCGCGCGATGGCAACGACTCACGCACGTTTTCTTCGACGTACTCGTGCCTGAACTCGGGCGTGTGCACGCCGACGATCACCAGCCCGTGCGGCGCGTAGGCGTCGTGCCAGGCACGGACATGCGGCAGCGTGCGAATGCAGTTGATGCAGCCAAAGGTCCAGAAGTCGATCAGAACGGGACGCCCGCGCAGTTCGTCCATAGTCAGCACTTCACTGTTGAGCCACGCGGTAACGCCCGCGAATTCAGGCGCCGTGCCGATGACTGGCAATTCGGGTAGTTGCCCGACCACCACCTGCGGCGTGGGAGCCGGTGTGAGAACACTCGCGACAGGAGCCGGCGCACTGGTCGCCACGGTGGGCGCACTGGTCGGCGTCGAAGGTGCGCTGGTGGCCGACGCGCCAGGTGTGTCCGCAACGGGCGCCGCCACGACAGCCTGGGTAGACGCGGGAGTCTCGGCAATTGGGGCGGCCGTCTGAGCCTCGTCCGCGCCGGGCAGTCCGACGCCAACCGTAGGATCGGGCGGCGACACGACGATTTCGATCAATGCGATAGCGCCGATCACCGCAACAACCACAAGGGCCAGCGCCGCATAACGCTGCCGGCCGGTCAATGCAACTCTCCGAAGGCGCGCCTACTCCAGCCGTGTCCGTGTCGGCGCTCGACCGTACGCATGAGTCAGGCTGCTCGATTCCTCTTCTGCCCGCGCACCATCAAACCGTCGCGCCCCAGGCCCTGACCGGCCGTCTGGACGTTGTCCGGGTCGCGATAGCCAAACCTGACAAGGCGCCGCCACTGGTCCGTCCGGTTGGGCGCCGAACCGTGGATGGTGTAGTAGCTGAAGAACACCACGTCTCCGGCCTCGGCCGGAACCGAAACGGCGTCCTCCAGGCGGTACTGGTCCGTCGGCAAGTGCGGGCTCGATTCGGGGCCTCGGATGTGCTGAAGCGGCCCCAGCGTGTGACTTCCTTCAAGAAATTGTAGGCAGCCGTTCTCTTCGTTTGCCGTATCGATATGCACAATTGCGTCCACGTAGGCCGGACCCTCGTGCTCGTAGAACGGGTGGTCCTGGTGCATGGGAAACGGCGTTCCCATGTCCGGGGCCTTCGCGTGCAGCGTGGTGTGGTGCAACTCCACGTCCGGACCGATCAGGTCGGCCACGGCGCCGGTGAGCCGGTCGTTCACGACCGCCCGCGCAAACGCCTCGGAATAGTTCTGCAACTCGTGCATGGCCGTCAGCCGCGCGCGCTCGTCCTCTTCGGCGGTCATGTAGGCCTTGCGCCAGGGCCCGCGCCAGCCCGGGGTCTGCTGGGCCCATTCCAGCATCAGGCGCTCGAGCTCAACGGACTGGAACTCGACCTCGTCGGGTGAGAACACGTTGCGCAGACGCAGGTATCCGCGCTCGTTGTAGAACGCGACCTGCTCGCTCGTCAGGGTAAACATGGCCGCCCAACCTCCCCCTTCGCCCCGCTACTAAATTATATCGAGGGTTCGTTCCGCCCGGCCTCGGTACCATAAGCCGCGCGCTTCGCCGCAAGGGGACGAAATGTCGCCAGTTCGGCAGCAGATTCTGATCCTGCATCTCCAGTCGGGCGACCTGGGGTCGCAGACCGTTGCCTGGGCGCTCTACGACGGCGCCCTGCCGGCGGACGCCGTGCAAATGCAAACCGGCAGCGAGTACCAGGCGCCGTACGACTCCGTGCTGGATGCCATGCGTGATGGCTGGCGTGTTTTCCAAGCCAGTCCACTGCCAGAACGCAGCGCGGCCACGGGGACGGGACAGCTGGCGAACGAGTTCTGGCTGGAACGCAACGTCGAAGTCACGGGGTAGTCGTCACCGGCGCTGCTACAGCGCCCAAGCGGAAGGGGCTAACGATGGCGATCGCAGAGACCGAAGTGGTACCGCAGACCGAACTCCTGGACGTGCACCAGATGGCGCGGTTCGTCATCGACGGATTCATCGAGTTCGACGATCTGGTGCCGGATGAACTGAGCGAAGCCGTCTACGCCGACGAAGTGGCATCGGTCACCGACGACGGCCCCATCCCCGAGGTGCGCTGGCACATCACCGACAACGCGCACGGCTTCTACGAACGTTCCGCCGCCGTGCGCGCGGTCCACAATCTGCCTCGCGTAAAGGCGGTGCTGCAGAGCCTGCTGGGCCCCGGTCACGTCGCCAGCCACTCGGCGTTGCACTGCACCGGCCCCCGCCAGGAAACGGCCCAGCAGTGGCACGTAGACGCCGGCGGACGGCGCCAGGTGCGGCTGCCGCGCGTGCACCCCTGGTCGTTCGACATTCTCACGGCCTACTTCGCCCACGACACCCCGCACGAAATGGGTCCGACGCTGGTGCTACCCGGCTCGCACATGCGCTCCGTGCTCGGCCCCGACACGGCCCGTTACAAGAACATCACCGGTCAGAAGCGCCTGTCCGGCAAGGCCGGACGGATCGTGTTCATGCACGAGGCCCTCTGGCACTGCGCCCAGACCAACGAGATCGATCAGTGGCGATTCATGTTCAAGATTCGCTACAACCCGCGGGTCCCGCAGCGCGGCATCTTCAACACCGACGGCTGGGACAGCGAGGAAATCCGGCGCTTCTTCCGCATGAACAAGAACGCCCACAACCTCACCGGCGAATCCTCGGCCGTGGCCCAGGAGCGCGCCGACTGGTGGCGCTACCTCTGCGGCGCCGACGAACTCGCCGACCCCAGCGGCACCGGAGCCCACGGGGATTACGCATAGAAAGGCCGACCGCTTTCAGTCACCGGCGCGGGCAGGTGACCGTGCTTCTGCCCGCGCCGGTACAAAGTTACGGGCGAATCCATGAAAGCAACGGACTTAGGCACACTCCGGCACGTAAGCGTGCGATTGGCCTGGGCCCACGAGGCTCGCGACTTCACACCGTGGCTTTCGGAGAACCTAGATGTGCTGTCTGCAGAGCTAGGGATCGCCCTTGAGTTGGAAGACACGGAAGTCGTGGTCGGGCCGGACCAGTATCGGGCGGACATCCTGGCGCGCGCTTCCCATGACGGCAGCGTGGTACTCATCGAGAACCAGCTGGAGGAAGCAAACCTGGAACACTTGGGCCAGGTGCTGGCCTATTTGGCAGGACTGAACGCTCAGATCGTCATTTGGGTCGCTACTCGATTCCGAGAGGCACATCTGTCGGCAATACGGTGGCTCAACGAGCACACGGCTGACCCATTCGCGTTTTTCGCGGTGCGCCTGCGCGTAGTCCAGATTGCCGATTCGCAGCTTGCACCAGTGCTAAACGTACTTGAGCGTCCTAATGAATGGGACCGGCAAGTTGAGAGAGTGAGCGGGCTCTCCGAGATTGCAAAGTTCCGGCGCGACTTCTGGATTCACTTCGCGTCCCGTCGCCCAGACTCGCCGCAGCTTAGTCCCGGATACATGGGCAGCAACGTCTGGCATTGGATTGAAGAAGCTGAGCTTCACGTTGTCCAATACCTGGCTCAGAACAGTGTCGGGGTATACCTGCGCGGAGCATGGGGCACGACCAAGGCCAGCACTTCGCATCAGATCGATGCGTACGCGGGCGTCCTTGAGAAGGCTATTCGCGAAGCAGAGCCGGGAGCCGACTACATCAGGGATGGCGGGAATCATTGGTGCGTGACGACCTTGCGGGTCGATTCCCGCGATTCAGACAACTGGGACCATATGGCGGACTGGCTCGACGAACAGAGGCAGGTTTACGAGCGGGTGCTACGTGGCGAGACCGGGCCGAAAGCCTAGAAGCGTCGAGTTCCAGTCCAACGGTCGATACGTAGGTTGACAGCCCAGCCCGTCGCCATCTATTGCAGACATAACAGCCCCCTGGCGGTTGGCTCCTGGCCGAACTGGGTGGACTCCGCCAGTCGTTAAAGCGCCAGGGACCGTGTCGCATCACACGGTCCCTGGCTCGATTACGGGTCGAACTCGCCCGCCGAAGCAACGGTAAGGCTGCCTACCCGCTGACCTCCACCACGATGGTGTGGTGACCCGTCGCGCCGTCGGGGTCTGATGAACTGATGGCGGCGGTCTGGGTTTCGCCGGTCGCGTCGGTGGCGCGGACGGCGATCACGTGGCGGCCCGGCGTGGCGTTCCAGGGCAGGACCCACTGGAGCCAGGTGTCCTTGGAAATCGCCTCGCCCAGCTGCGTCTCCTGCCAGCCACTGTCGCCAATCTGGACCTCGACCTTGGAAATGCCCCGGTCTTGCGCCCAGGCCACGCCGGCAATGGGCTGCAGGCCCGGTTGCAGCGTGCGGCCATTGCCCGGAACGTCAATCCGCGACTGCGTCTTGATCGGCCCTTCTTTGGACCAGCCGCGTGGAATCCAGTAGCCGTCGAATTCCTCCCACCGGTTCACTTCGATAGCGTCCAGCCATTTCGTGGCCGAGACGTAGCCGTAGAGACCCGCCACCACCAGCCGGGCCGGAAAGCCATGCTTCAGCGGCAGCGGCTCGTCGTTCATGCCCACGGCCACCAGCGCCTGGCGCCCGTCGTAGACGGTGTCCACCGGGAATCCCGCGGTGAAGCCGTCAACCGACATTCCGACGATCTGGCTGGCTTCCGGTTGCAGGCCCGCGCGATCTAGCAACTCCGTCAGCGGCACACCCAGCCACTTCGCGTTATCCACCAGGTCGCCGCCGACTTCGTTTGAGACGCAGCACAGGGTGACGTGGCGCTCGACGCGCGAAAGGTCCAGCAATTCGTCGTAGGTCAACTCGTAGGGCCGGTCCACCAGGCCCTCGATCTTGAGCGTCCAGTTGGACAGGTCGACCTGGGGAATGCTCAGGGCCGTGTCGATCCGGTAAAAGTCCTCGTTGGGCGTAATGATGGGTCCGATGCCCGCGGCGTCCACCATCGCGCCCTCAGGCACCGGCCTTGCGGCGTCACGCGGCTTGGGCAGAATCACGTCCAGGCGACTTGACGCGATCGTGCGAGCCCGCTCCAGCAGCACCCGACCGCCGGCGGCGGTCCCCACCGCGACCACGGCAAACGCACCGGCCACTTGCATGAAGGGCCGGCGTCCGATGCCCATTGGGCTCGGATCCCGGGCAGGCTGGGGCGTCTCTGCCGACTGCACCAGCTTCAGCAGCATCGCCAGCGTCCACATGCCGGCTGAGGCCGCCAGCAGGGCCCCGATCAAGGCCAGTTCCGGCGAAAGCTGCGGCTCGGCGATGCCGGCGATGGCGGCCACGATGCCAAACACCACGAACCCGAGCTGTGCAATCCAGAACTTCCGCAACCCGGCCACGCCGACCACCGCGCCCAGCCCCAGGCCAATCACAACAATCGAGATGAGCAGCGCCAGCTTGTCATTGGTGCCAAACACCGCAATCGCGAAGTCCTTCGCGAACTTTGGCGACAGGTCGATGACCCCTGATCCCACCGCGATGATGAGCGATGGACCGCCGGAAATCAGTCCGGCGAAGATTTCGGTGATCCCGAACGACACGCCGGCCGCGATCAGGCCGGCCAGCGCCGGTCGCGCCTCGCGCCTCAGCACGGATCCTGGTCCACTACGAGCGTCGTGCATGCTTACGCTCCCCCTTGAGCCCTTAGCCTCAGGATACGCGCCCCGCGCCAAGCGAGTTGGTGGGTTTTCTTGCTTCGGGCGGTCCTCAGCCTCGAAGTCGACGGCCTATCGCGCTGGCTGAACGGTGTGCGTCAGATGCAATGTCCAGTTCGCGCAGCGCCTCGTCGTCCAGCACGATCAGCGCGGCGTCGGCATTGGCCTCCGCCTGCCCAGCCGTGCGTGCGCCCACAATTGGCAGCACCGCCGAATCGCGCAGCGTCCAGGCCACGGCGACTTGGCCGGCCGTGCCTCCAACCGAGTCGGCGACTCGCCGAAGGGTGTCGAGCAAAGGCATCACCGTCTCCGGCGTCTTGGCCCTGAGCACGCGCCGCATAGGCCGCGAACGCGGCTGGCGGCCGCCCGGCCCGTATTTGCCGCTCAGCAAGCCCTGGGCCAGGGGGCTATAGGCGATCAGCGTCACGTCCAGCTCGTGGCAGGCATCCAGCACGCCGTTTACCTCCGGCGCCCGGCGCAGCAGGCTGTACGACACTTGGTTCGATACCAGCGGCACCCCCGCATCAGCCAGCACCGCGTGTGCCCGTCGCATCTGCGGCCCGGTGAAGTTGCTGACGCCGACGTAGGCCAGGCGGCCGTCGTGAACGGCCTGCGCTAGTCGCCTGAGCAGGCGCCGGTGCGGGATGAAGCTGTACGGCCAGTGCACCTGGTAGTGATCGATCCGGTCCGCGCCCAGGCGTTTGAGGCTGCCGTCGATGGCCGCGTCCACCGAACGCAGTCGCCAGCGGGTCGGCGAGGGCATGTACTTGGTGGCCACCACGGCCGGTCGCGCGTCACCCGCACGCAGCGTGGCAATTACTCGTTCCGACTCGCCGAATCCGTAAAGCTCGGCGGTGTCCAGAAAGTCGGCGCCGCGCTCCATCGTCGCCTGGTACGTGGCCGGGATGTCGGTGGGTTCACGACCGTCGTGATCGTCCCAGTACCGCCGGTCCCCCCACTGCCAGGTCCCGACGCCAACGGCGCCGGCCTCAAGATCCGAGGCCCCAATGCGTCGGCGAGGAATGCGGCCGTCAATCATGTCGGTGAGGACACTCGTCTAAGTGCTGGGCTGTTGGGCGACCCCGAGAGGACTCGAACCTCCGGCCTTGTGGTCCGCAACCACACGCTCTGTCCAACTGAGCTACGGGGTCAGGAAAATCAGTCTAGCAACGGGTTGCCCCTGCAACCCTACGAAGCTTGCTTGACGGACGCAGGCGCCGACGGCGCAGCGGGAGCCGGCGATGGATGCATGGGAAGCCGCAGTCCCACGCCGAGTCGTTCCAGGATCGGCGCGGCCGCGACGAAGATGACCGCGTCGGCTGCGACGTGCAGCACGATGGCCGGGGCCACCGACTCGAAGTGTGCTGCCGCGATCCCGAAGAGCAAGCCACCCAGCGTTCCCAAGACCAGGAACGAGCGCGGGAACTGCCGGTCCAGCCCGTGGTGCAGACCGAACACCAGCGACGTCACCACGATCGACCAGGGCATCCCGATCAGGTTGGCCAGGCCGAACAGGGCCGCGCCCCGAAAGAACAGTTCTTCGGCCACCGGATTCAGCACCAGGAAGAACGGCAGGTTCAGCAGCAGCGCCGAGCGGTCCCCTGCGACCCGCACCGGCCAGAGCCAGCGGCGGTAGCTGAGCGTCACCAGCATCACGCCCACCGACCACAAGCCGATCAGAACCCAGTCCAGCAATCCGAGGCCCAGTTGCAGCCCAATGGCCGACGGATCGACGCCGGCCACAGCGATCCAGATCAGCGGCGCTCCGATCAGGAACGCAACCCGGGTGGGCACGTCCCAGCGCATCCAGCGCCAGGCCTCACGCCAGGTGTAGCGCGGCAACCGCGCGTGGCGTGGGGAAGCTCTTCCTTCCCCGCTAGCCCCGGAAGGCCTCCGCACCTGCCAGCCGTTCGCCGTATTGGCGCTCGTAATAGGCCTGAAACTCCCCGTCCACGATCGGCCCCCACCAGTCCTGCGCCCCGAGATACCAGTCCACCGTCGCGTCCATGGCCGCTTGGAAGTCATACCGCCGCGACCAGCCCAGGGACTGGAGCTTGGCGCTGTCCAGCGCGTAGTTCCAGTCGTGCCCGGTCCGATCCTCCACAAAGTGGATCAGGTCCTGCGGCGCTCCGACCCGTTCGCAGATGCGCCGCGCCACGCTCAGGTTGTCGCGGTTGTTGCCGGCCGCCACGTTGTAGATCTCGCCCGGCTCGCCGCGCTCCAGCACCGTCAGGATGGCGCTGGCGTGGTCTTCCACGTACAGCCGGTCGCGCTGCTGCTCGCCGCGCCCGTACAGGGGCAGCGGCTGCCCGCGCATGGCGTTGATGGTGAACAGCGGCACGGCCTTCTCCGGGTGCTGCCAGGGCCCAATGGTGTTGACGCCGCGGGTGATGCACACCGGGAACTGGTGGGTCTGCCATGCCGCCAGCACCATCAGGTCGCCGGCCGCCTTGGAGGCGGAGTAGGGATTACGCGGCGCCGGCGGGTCGGTCTCCACAAAGGCCGCGCCGCGCGTCTCGCCGTAGACCTCGTCCGTGCTCACGTGCACGGCTTTGGCCACACCCGCCTGGCGCGCCGCCTCGAAGAGCCGGTAGGTCCCGGTCACGTTGGTGCGCAGGAACGGTTCGGCGTCCAGCAGCGAGCGGTCCACGTGGGTCTCGGCGGCAAAGTTCACCAGCCAGGAGACGCCGTCCAGCGCCGACTCCACGGTCTCGAAGTCGGCAATGTCGCCCACGATCAGATCGCAGCCGGCGCCTTCAAGCCGGCGCCGATCGCCTGCGTAGGTCAGCGCATCCAGTACCCGTACGTCCCAGTCGGGACGAACACTCCGAACGTGATGCACGAAATTGGCGCCGATAAAACCGGCGCCGCCGGCGACCAGCAGGATGGGACGCGCGGACATGGCGTACCTCGGGGGGCGAGAATTCAGTCTAGCAACGGGGCCTTTCACCTCGGTGTGACGACCGCCGCATAAACTGGATCGTCGCGCCCGGTACCGAGCCAGGAAATCGAATGCACATCGCGCTCGTGATGGAGGCCGACGAACAGGGCCACCGCGCGTTCTTCCTGCAAGCCTTGCGCGATCTTGACCTCGTGGCTTCGGTCACCGTCGTGGACGAATCCGGCGGCACCTTCGCCGAAGCCCGCGACACGCTGGGCCCCAAGCTGCGGAGCACCCACCACGAGCTGACGGACGGGCTGGACGAAGCCGCGCCGGACCTGGCCATCGTCTCGCTGATCGCCGCGCACGCGCCGTCAGCCGTCCGTCAATGTCTCGAAGCCGGCTGCCACGTCATGGTGGAGAAACCCGCCTGCACGCATCCCGATCAGTTCGCGGAGCTTGTCGAGCTTGCGGAGGAGCGCGACCGGCACCTGATCGTTCCCCTGGCTCGCCGCCTCTGCCCCTGGGTGCAGGACGCCCGCCGCATCTTCGCCAGCGGCGCGCTGGGGCGGGCCTACGCGTTGCGCGGCGCCGTGATCGCCGACCAGGCGCGCATCTGGCCAGCGCATGGTCAGCGCGACTGGACGTTCAAGCGCTCGCTGGCCGGCGGCGGGCACCTGGTGTGGCTGGGCATCCACTGGATCGACCTGATGACCTTCATCACCGAATCGCCGGTTGTGGAAGTCCAGGCCATGACCGACGTCGTGGGCGGCGCGCCCATCGACGTGGAAGACCTGGCCCTGGTCAACCTGCGCTTCGCCAACGGCGCCTACGGCTCGCTGGTCTCCGGATACCTGCTGGACAGGCCGTACCAGCTGGACCTGAGCTTGTGGGGATCCAACGGCTGGCTGCGCTTCGGAGCGTCCGACCGCCACCTGCTTGAGTGGCACTCCGCGTCGCCGGATCTGAGCAGCGTGCCGGACCGCCGCATCTCCTACAGCGGCCCGGATTTCGCCAACTACACCCCGTGGATCGAACGCACGCTGCGGTCCTGTCTGGGCGAGCCGGCGCCAATCACAGGCGCCGAATCCCTGGCGGCGCTACGCGTCGTGCATGCGGCCTACGAGTCCGCAGCCACCGGAAACACGGTTCGGCTCTAGGCGCTGTCCCAGCGGCGTGGGCTGATGCCGGCGGCGTTGGTTCGCGGATCGACTGGCGGCATGCCGGGCTGGTCGTGCGTGGCCCGTTGGTTGCGGTCGCCGCACAGTTCGCGCACCTGTGGCGGCAGGCTCGCCAGCACGTCGTCCGGCCACGGCTCCAGGTCCTGCACGCTCGGGCCACACCAGGCAGGGCGGTATGACATTGCGATCATCTCGCGCGCTCGCGTGCCGGTGTTCGGGCCGTTGGCGTGAAACAACGCGAGGTTGATCACCACCGCCGTGCCCGCCGGCGCCGTGACCACCAGCTCATCGGGATGCGACGGATAGCGCTTGTACGGATTCGCGTCCGGATGCATCGAAAGATGCGACCGTGGAACCACCCGCAGCGGCGCCACGTCGGGCGTCAGGTCGTCCAGGTAGTACAGCACCCGCACTTGCCGGGGCGCGCTGAAGGCGTAGCCCCAGTCGCTGGTCCCGTACGGATGGGAGTCGGTATGCAGGTTCATGCCGGGATGCCCGGGCGCCGAGATGGCGTAATGCGCGTGCATGAACACCAGTTCTGGCCCCAACGCCGCCCGCAGGAACTCGATCACCGGCGGATGCGCGATCAACTCCGTCACCGCCCCGCCCGCGAACTGCACGTCCGACTGGGTGCGCTGGTGCGGGCTGTAGTGCACCCGCGTCGGATCCCAGGACGCCGCCTGCGCCTTCAACCGCGCCACGCTGTCAGCATCCAGGGTGGCCGGGAGTACAACGAACCCCTCCACCTCCAGGCTGCGGATCCGCGCCCCCGTGCTCACTTCGGGGCCGCCCGGCTGATCGGTTAGCGGTTCGGCGCTCATTGCACGTCCTTGCTACGGGAGGGCGGGGCTGCCCAGGGTAGGCGCTCCAACGGTCCCAGGCTGCGCGCAGCCCGGGCCACCTGCCAGCAGATTAGGTCAACGGCAGTGGGCGATCCGGTGTTCGTGGTGTAGGGCGAGGCACGGGAGTTGGCGAAGTCGTGAATAGGAGCACTAACCCCGTAGTTACAGAGTGCCTAGGAACCGCCGGTTACACGATATCCACTTTGACAATTCGGCATGTTTCTCCGTTCATAACAGCCCATGCTGTGTTTCGCACTGTCCCACCGAGTGCGTTTTTTGCCGTAAAGTCCATTACGACGATAATTGGGTTGCTGACATCTGGATAAGCATCTGGACCCGCACGCACTCGACCCACGTCACGAATGTTCATGCTTTCAGGGTCGTTCAACATGTCCTTTACGATTTCACCCAAGCTCTTCTGAATTCTATTTCCGACAACCTTGGTCACATGGTGCCCGTGCCATGGGTGAAAGCAGTTCCGATCGATTTCGTCTAGTGGGATAGTCGGCCTTCGTATGGGTGTAGCGGCTCCATTGGGCTTCGGGGTCGATGATAGATCTAAAGTCAAGGTTTTCGCTGGAGTTTCCAGTTGCCCACCACAAGCGAAGCCATCATTGTCGCCGTCGGGAGCTGATGGAACCAGATGGCGCGGAACGGCGCGACGACCCTGGGTGTCGACGACAACAAGCGATTCTGGGACTTCTTGACACGACTGGAATATCTGCGGCTTGGGCGTCGGGCGTGGTGCTGCGGTCGGAGTGGCTGCTACCCGCGCCAGATCGATCAGATTCCGCTTGTGCTCCAGTTGGTCGCCGCAGGCAAAGCCGTCGTTGTCGCCGTCGGGCTGGCTTAGCACTAGGTCGCGCTGCACGGCGACCCGTCCCTGCGTGTCCACTCGAAGGAGATAGGTGGGCACGTTGTCGCAGGTCGCATACGTCACGGACGGCCGGGGGGTTGGCGTTGGAGTGGACGTAGGGGCTGCCGTAGCCGCCGGCGACGCGATGGGGGTTGCCGTGGCCGTCAGCGACGGACGTGGCGACGCTGGGGTCGGCGCTTCCACCGCCGCGCGTGGGGCTGGCGTCGGTTGAATCGTCGGGCGTGGCGTGCTCGCTGCGCCCTCGATATCTGACCCAGAGCCGCCAGTAACGGCCCCGACGACGATCACGATGACGGCAACGATCAGACCGACGACGATCAGGCCGCAGCAACCCTCGCCGGCCTTTCTCATAGCCCGATGTAAGCGGACATTTCGATTGAAGGCTGACCTGACATCATGGTGAGGTTCGTTGATGCTGATGGTCTTGCCATATGCGGCCAAGAACGGGGAGTGTTTCCTCTATTGACCTAGTTCCTCTACTATCTTGCGGACGGAGCCAGTGGTGGTGGCTTTTCTTCGGAACCTTGTTCATATGATCCACAATATACAAGAATCGCAATTAGACTGAGCGCTTCGAGAATGCCAAGCAACAATAGTCAGGGATTTCCCGTCACAACCCCTCTCGCGTCATGGAGATTCTGGTGCGTAGCTCACCTCATTCGTCTCCTTTGGGCTCCTCAACTAGACGTTGACGTCCCGGAATCCGGTCACGGCGAGTCGCGTATCGCTCGATACACGTCTTCGGCGGTGATGGGCTCGGCGTCGGGGGGCACGGCGAACATGCTGCCGTCTCCGTTGTCCACGCTAGCCGCCGCGTTCTCGAGCCGGCGCCGCGCCAGCTCCGACAAGGCGCTGCCGAGACTGATTCGCTTCCGCGCAGCCAGCGCCCGCGCCACCGCCAGGACGTCGTCGTCAATAGTTACCGTCGTTCGCATATCGGCATCATCGCATCAGCGTATCCAGCACTATGGCCGCCAGGTCCACCAGCTAGCCCTGTAGCGCAATTCGTCCCACCAGCAGCGAGCAACCGCTGATCGAGACCCGAGCGTTACGATGCGCCATGAGGCCTCTGTGACCGTGCACGGGATCTACTCCAAGACACGCGCTGCAACCCGAACTGAGGAGGCCGCCGATGGCTTTGGGTCCGAGAGCCCTGAGAAGACGTCAGCCGGACGGGAAACGGCAAGGGCTGCGGCTGGTTGCTCCTGGGAATGGCGGCGCTGGTCATTGGCGTCCTGTTCTTCGCCGCGATCGCCAGCACCTGCGCAGGCTGAAGCCTGACGGCTTACCTGCTTGAACCGCCGGTCCCCACCGACACCGGGCATAAGGCATTGAGAGCTGCCGGATGACACCTTGCACGGCACGTGTCGGAGGGCCCCGCCTGTATGCGCTCGCACACGGGACCTCGATAGCCTCGCTGCGACTAGAATGCTGAAGGAATACCTTGACCGTCAGGCCGCGGGGCCCGAGCAGAGACCGGGAATAAGAGCGCCATGAGCAACAACCAGTACTGGTGGCCGGAACAGTTGAGCCTGAAGGCTCTCCGCCAGAATTCTTCCCTTTCCGATCCGCATGGCGACGACTTCGACTACGGCCAGGCGGTCGAGTCGCTGGATGTCGAGGCACTCAAGCGCGACATCGAAGCCGTGATGACCACCTCGCAGGACTGGTGGCCGGCCGACTACGGCCACTATGGCCCTCTGTTCATCCGCATGACCTGGCACGCCGCCGGCACGTACCGCATCAGCGACGGCCGCGGCGGCGGCGGCTCGGGTCACCAGCGCTTTGCGCCGCTCAACAGCTGGCCCGACAACGCCAACCTGGACAAGGCGCGACGCCTGCTCTGGCCCATCAAGCAGAAGTACGGCCGCAGTCTGTCCTGGGCCGATCTGCTGGTCTTCACGGGCAACTGCGCCCTCGAATCGATGGGCTTCAAGACCTTCGGCTTTGCCTTCGGGCGCCCAGACGTCTGGGAAGCCGACGACACCGACTGGGGCGCCGAAGGCGATTGGCTCGGCGACGAGCGTCACGATGCCGAGGGTGAGATCGAGGGACCGTACGGCGCCGACCACATGGGCCTGATCTACGTGAACCCCGAGGGCCCGAACGGCAACCCCGACCCGGCCCTGGCGGCCCGCTACATCCGCCAGACATTCAAGCGCATGGCCATGAACGACGAGGAAACGGTCGCCCTCATCGCCGGCGGCCACACCTTCGGCAAGGCCCACGGCGCCGCCCCCGAGTCGCACGTCGGACCCGACCCCGAGGGCGCCGGCATCGAGGAGCAGGGCCTGGGCTGGACCAGCGACTACGGCAGCGGCAAGTCCAACGACACCGTTACCAGCGGTCTCGAGGGCGCCTGGACCGACAACCCGGTCAAGTGGGACAACAACTTCCTCGAGAACCTCTACGAGCACGAATGGGAGCTCACCAAGAGCCCCGCCGGCAAGTCGCAGTACCAGCCGGAGAATGCAGCCGCCGCGGCCACCGTGATCGACGCGCACGATCCGTCAAAGAAGCACGCGCCGATGATGCTGACGACGGACCTGTCGTTGCGGATGGACCCGGCCTACGCCGAAATCTCGACGCGCTTCCACAATGATCCGGCGGAGCTTGAAGACGCCTTCGCCCGGGCCTGGTTCAAGCTCCTCCACCGCGATTTGGGTCCGCGCAGCCGCTACCGCGGCGCCCTCGTCCCTGACGAAGCTCTCCTCTGGCAGGACCCCGTCCCCGCCGTCGACCACGAACTGATCGACGCGGCCGACATCGCCGACATCAAGGCCAGGGTCCTCGCCTCCGGTCTGACCGCCTCCCAGTTGGTCTCGACCGCCTGGGCCTCGGCGGCCTCGTTCCGCGGCACCGACAAGCGCGGCGGCGCCAACGGCGCGCGCGTGCGCCTGGCGCCGCAGAAGGACTGGGAAGCCAACGACCCGGCCCAGCTGGCCTCGGTTCTTGAAACGCTGGAGGGCATCCAGGCCGACTTCAACGGTTCGCAGTCCGGCGGCAAGCGCGTCTCCCTGGCCGATCTGATCGTCCTGGCAGGATGCGCCGGCGTCGAACAGGCGGCCAGCGCCGCCGGCCACGACGTGAACGTCGCATTTGCCCCAGGGCGCGCGGACGCCACGGAGGATTGGACCGACGCGGAGTCCTTCGCCGTCCTCGAACCTGCCGCCGACGGATTCCGCAACTACCTGAAGAACGGCCAGGACGGCAACGCCGAGGAACTGCTGGTGGAGCGCGCCTACATGCTGACGCTCACGGCCCCGGAGATGACCGCGCTGGTCGGCGGCCTGCGCGCCCTCAACGCCAACACCGGGCAGTCCGCCCACGGCGTATTCACTGATCGGCCGGGCGCGCTAACGAACGACTTCTTCGTGAACCTGCTCGACCCGAACACCGAGTGGCAGGCTTCCGGTGACGTGTTCGAAGGCCGCGACCGGGCCACCGGCGACGTCAAGTGGACCGGCACCCGCGTGGACCTGGCCTTCGGTTCGAACTCCGAGCTCCGCGCCCTCGCGGAGGTCTACGGCTCGGACGACGGGCAGGAAGCGTTCGTGGGCGACTTCGTGGCCGCCTGGGACAAGGTGATGAACCTCGATCGCTTCGACCTGAAGTGATCGCCAGGTAGGCGTGTACAGGGGTCTGGCCTCGCCGGCCCCTCGGCGCGCCACTCCGATGCCCTCGTCACCACCCGACTGGCTCAACACGCACGGCGACGCCACGCCGGTCATCGATCCTGAGTCGCACGTCCGCGAGTACGCCGAGCGCCGCGGCCGCGATCCCAACGAGAACTGCCCGCCGCTGGTCATCGGCGGATTTATCGAGATGATGGTCGAGCCCTTGGCCGAAGCCGTCGGCGCCACCGAGTCCGACGTTCGACTCGGGTTGCAGGGTCCCAAGACCATCGATCGTTCGACTGGCGCCAACCAGGAAACCGACTCCCTGCGTCCCGGCTTGCGCATCGGCGAACTGGACGGCCACCCCATCGGCGTGGCGCGCATCCCCGTCGGCGGCGCGCGCTCCGTCATGACCCTGGAAGAACTCATGGCGCTCGGAGCGCGCACCTTCCTGATTGCCGGCGCCACCGGCGCCCTGCGGCCGGGGATCGACGTCGGCGACTACGTCATTGCCACCAGCGGCCTGCGCGAAGAAGGCGCCTCCTACCACTACCGGCCGCCCGATCACCCGGCCCGCGCCGACGGGCCAGCCAGCCGCGCGCTCATCGACGCAACCAGGACCAGCGAGCACGCATCCCACGCCGGCCGCGTCTGGAGCACCGACGCCCCCTACCGCGAGTTCACCGGCAAGGTGCGCCAATACGGCGAACAGGGCGTACTGAGCGTGGACATGGAAGCCTCGGCCCTGATGATCGTCTCGGAATTCCGCGGCGCCGACCTGGGCCTGATCCTCACGGTCAGCGACCTCGTCTACCGCCCCGACTGGCCCAACATCTTCGGCACTGACGAGTACCGGTCGAACTGCAATGACATGGCCGACATCGTCGTCCGCGCCGCCGCCGACCTGCTTGCCGGGACCGACTGACCCAGATCGCTTGATGCCTGGGTCACCGTGCGACTGGCTCGACCATTACGGCGACGCGACTCCCGTGATCGAACCGGAATCGCACATGCGCGAACTCGCGGGCCGCGGCGGCGGCGATGCCCACGCCCACTGCCCGGCGCTGGTCATGGGCGGCTTCATTGACCCAATGACCGACCCAATCGCGGAGGCCAGCGGGGCCGTCGAATCCGATCTGAAACCCAACCTGCGCATCGGCAACCTGGACGGTCACCCGGTCGGCGTGGCGAACGTACCCGTCGGGGCCGCCCACGCCACGACACTTCTCGAGGAACTGATCGGCCTCGGCGCGCAAACCTTCCTGATTGCCGGCGCGACCGGCGCTCTGCAGCCGGGAATCGACGTCGGCGACTACGTGATCGCCACCAACGCCCTGCGTGAAGAAGGCACCTCGTACCACTACCGGCCGCCCGACCATCCCGCCCGCGCCGATGGCCCGGCCACGCACGCGCTGATCGAGGCCGCCAAAATCAGTGAGCACGCATCCCACGCCGGCCGCGTCTGGACCACCGACGCCCCCTACCGCGAGTCCACCGGCAAGGTCCGCCGTTACGGACAACAGGGTGTCCTGGGCGTCGACATGGAGGCCTCCGCCCTGATGATCGTCTCCGAGTTCCGCGGCGCCGACCTGGGCCTGGTTCTCACCGTCAGCGACCTCGTCAACCGCCGAGACTGGCCCAACATCTTCGGCACCGACCAATACCGGGCAAACTGTGCGGACATGGCGGGCATCGTGGTACGCGCCGCCCGCGCCCTGCTTGCCGGGAAGGACACGACCGATGGCTGACGCGCCCCGCATCAACCGCTGCATCGAGCTCTACGAGTCCGGCGAGCCGCTTTACTACACCGGCATGTCCGAGCGCCTCACCTACGAGCGCGGCCGCGAAATGGTGGGAACCTTCGCCGACTTCATCCTGGTCGAGTTCGAGCACCACGGCCTGGACCCGCGCGGTCTGATCGACTTCATGCAGGGCCTGCGCGACGCCGGCCCGACACCCAGCGGTCACCGCACCCCTACCGTTCTCTGCACCCTTCCCGTCAACGGCCTTTCAGAAGCCGCCGTCCAGGCCAACGACTGGCAGATCCGCCACATCCTGGCCGCCGGCGTTCACGGCCTGGTGTTGTGCCACGCGCGCACTCCGGAGGCGGTCCGCGCCTTCGTGGAAGCGGTCCGCTACCCGATTGCCCGGCAGGGCGTCGGCGAGGGCCTGGGCGAGGGCACCCGCGGCATGGGCGGCCAGGGCATCGCGGCGGATATCTGGGGACTGGATCCCATGGACTACATCCGCAAGGCCGACCCCTGGCCCCTCAACCCCGAGGGCGAGCTGATCCTCGGCCTCAAGATCGAAGACCGCCACGGTATGAATCGCGCCTTCGATATCACCGCCGTCCCCGGCCTCTTCTTCAGCGAATGGGGACCGGGCGACATGGGCGTCTCCCACGGCAACCCCGCCTGGCACGACCCGCCCTATGCCCCCGAGATGGACCACGCCCGCAACACCATCCAGGCGGCCTGCGAAGCCGAAGGCTTGGCCTTTCTCTGCAGTTGGGCCGACCCGGACATGGACGACGAAGCCCGCATCCGCCACCTGTTGCACAACGTCGGGGCGCGCATCGTCAGCGGCGGCGAGGAGATGGCCCGCATCGGCCGCCGGATCACCGGTCGGCCCACGCCCTGACCCTCCGCGCGGCTTCCGGTCGAGAGTGGCAAGCTGGCGGCCTGACCACCGCAACGAGGCACACGCCATGAGAGTCGGATTCATTGGTCTGGGAGCCATGGGCCTGCCGATGGCCCGCAACCTGCGAGCCGCCGGATTTGACGTCGTCGTCCACAACCGCAGCCGCGGCAAGGTGGACGACTTTGTGGCCGCGGGCGGCGAGGCCGCCAGCACGCCCGCCGAGGTAGCCGCCAGCGTGGACGTCGTCTGCGCCTGCCTGCCGATCCCGCAGGTCTGCGACGAGGTGTTTCTCGGTCCGGACGGCGTCATCGAAGGCGCCAGCGCAGGCCAGCTCTGGATCGACTTCAGCACCAACGGCCCCGACACTTCGCAGCGCATCAGCGACGCGGCCGCCGGCAAGGGCTGCGGCTACCTGGACTCGCCCATCAGCGGCGGCGTGTGGGGCGCCGAGGCCGGCACCCTGGCCATCATGGTGGGCGGCGAGGACTCAGACTTCGAGCGAGGCGGACCCGTGTTCGACGCTGTCGGCGCCAACATCCGCCACTTTGGGGCTTCCGGCAGCGGCAGCGTGGTCAAGCTCTGCAACAACCTGATCGGCGCCGCCATGAACGCCGTGATTTCCGAGGCCTACGTGGCCGCCGTCAAGTACGGCATCGATCCGGCCGCCATGTACGACACGCTGCAAAGCGCCACCGCCGCCAGCCCCGGCCACGAGCGCATGGTCAAGGACAGCGTGCTGGCCCGCGATTTCGATCCCAAGTTCGCGCTGGACCTGCACGCCAAGGACCAGCAGCTCGCCGCCGACCTTGGCAAGCTGACGGGGGTGCGCCTGTCGGTCACCAGCACGGTCAACGAGCTCTACAAGGAAGCCCAGGCCCGCGGCTACGGCGGCCAGAACACCTCCGCCATCATCCGCCCGCTGGAAGACCTGCACGGCGTCACCGTGGAGCCCGCGTCGTAACTCCCAGACTCACCTCCACGCAACGCACGAGGCCGGAAGCCCCGGTGCGCCCACGCATTACCCACTAAGGAGACCCGCCGGTGGCCGACACGATCAAAGTCCTCGGAATCTCAGGCAGCCTGCGCGCAGGCTCCTTCAACACCGGCCTGCTGCGCGCCGCCGCCTCGCTGCTCCCGCCGGACATGGAGATGGCGATCTTCCCGCTCCACGACATCCCGCTCTTCAACGCCGATGTCGAGGCGCAGGGCAACCCCGCGCCGGTCACCGCCCTGCAACAGGCCATCGGGGCCGCCGACGGCCTGCTCTTCGCCGTGCCCGAGTACAACTACTCCATCACCGGCGTGCTCAAGAATGCCTTCGACTGGGCCTCCCGCGGCCGGCCTTCGACCCTTGACGGCAAGCCGGCCGCCATCATGGGGGTGGGCGGCCGTTCAGGCACCGTGCGCGCCCAGATGCACATGCGCCAGATCGCCCTGCATAACAGCATGCGCGTCATGATCGACCCTGAACTGCTGCTGGTGCGCTCCCGCCGGCGCAGCGACCCGGACGGCAACCTGACCGACGAAGCCACCCTGGAACGTCTCCGCGAGTTCATGTCGGCCTTCGACGAGTGGATTCGCCACTGCCGCGTGGACCCGACACTGCGCTTCGCCTGAGCATGAGCGCCTTCATTGCCAGAAGGTTGGATGACGCGCTAAAGCGCCACAACCCACCAGAACCACCGCCATTCCGGTTGGTGACGGTGCAAGGCGTTCGACTGCGCCCCGGCATCGATCTCGACCACCTGCGGGCACTCGATGTCCAGGACGACGAGAGGCAGTTCATCCGCGGGCGCCGGTGACTCCAGGTGCTGCTTTCCGATGTCAATGTGCTCATCTACGCGCATCGTGGGCCCGGGCCCCGATCACCTGGAAATCTTCGAACGACTGTGCCGCGCCTCCGGCGCCCGCGGGAAGCTGGTCGCTGATGCCCAGCACGCGGCCGTCGCCGTGGAGCACGGCTGCACCATGGTCACCGCCGACTCCGACTTCAGCCGCTTTCCGGACCTTCGTTGGCAGCATCCACTCGGCCCGGACGGGATCTAGCGCCACTCCGCAGTCGGCATGACCGAGCCAGGTCTGCGAACGCCGAAGTCGGCATGCCCCCCGCGGCCCCGCATGCCGCGTCCGCCTTCCGCCCGAGTTGCGTATCCTTGCCGACGGAAGGCGTTCCGGAGTTTCCGCGCATCCTGCCCATCGACCCATCTACCCATACGCTTCGAGGGTCCGGGCTGGTGCGTAGCTCACCGTCCCACGGTGTCCGCCCTCGGCCCGGGCCTCTAACGGCCGTCGTTTTCGGTTCCCAAAAGGCGCCGTCGTAGCCGCCGATATGTCCGCCACATCGTTCGATACATCGCTGACGCGCCGTGTCAGCGCTCAGCCTGGAGTCCCTGGATGAGTCAAGTAACCCCCATCACCGTCGCCCACGGCGACGGGATCGGCCCCGAAATCATGCCCATCGTGCTGGAGATCCTGGACAAGGCCGGCGCGCGGCTTGCCATCGAGACCATCGATATCGGCGAGCAGGTCTACCTGCGCGGCAATCCGGCCGGCATCGACGACGCGGCCTGGGAGTCCATTTATCGCACCCGAGTCTTTCTCAAGGCCCCCATCACCACCCCGCAGGGCCGCGGTTACCAGAGCCTCAACGTCGCCACCCGCATCGCCCTGGGCCTGTACGCCAACGTTCGGCCCGCGGCGACCTACCACCCCTACGTCGAGACCAAGCACCACCCCGACATGAATGTGGTCCTGGTTCGCGAGAACGAAGAAGACCTCTACGCCGGCATCGAACACCGCCAGACGGCCGATGTCATGCAGTCGCTCAAGCTCATTACCCGCCCCGGCTGCGAGCGTGTCATTCGCTTCGCCTTCGAGTACGCCCGAACCCATGGCCGGTCCAAGGTCACCGCCTTCGCCAAAGACAACATCATGAAGCTGTCGGACGGCCTCTTCCACGAGGTGTTCGACGAAATAGCGGTGGACTATCCGGACCTGGAAAACGAGTACTGGATCGTCGACATCGGCGCCGCCAAGCTGGCCGACACGCCGGAGATGTTCGACGTGGTGGTGCTGCCAAACCTCTACGGCGACATCCTGTCCGACGTGGCCGCACAGATCGCCGGGTCCGTGGGCCTGGGCGGCGCGGCCAACATCGGCGACAGCGCCGCCATGTTCGAGGCCGTGCATGGGTCGGCCCCGCGCCGGGCCGGTCAGAACCTGGCCAACCCGTCCGGGGTGCTCACCGCCGCGGTCCTGATGCTGGATCACATCGGCCAACCCGACGTGGCAAGCCTGGTGCAGAACGCCTGGTTGAAGACCCTGGAAGACGGCGTCCACACCTACGACATTTACAGCGACACCTACAGCACCGCCAGGGTCGGCACTCGCGAATTCGGCCAGGCCGTCGCCGACCGCCTGGGTGAGGAACCCACGACACTGCGTGCCTCATCCTTCGGCACCGGCGGCCCGATTCCGGCGATTCAGGCCAGCGTTCGCGAGACGCAGCCCGCCAAGCAGACCGTCGGGGTGGACGTTTTCCTGGACTGGAACGACGGCACTCCAGCCGACCTGGCACAGCGTCTGCAGGCGATTGGGGGCGATGGCCTGGAGTTGCGCATGATCAGCAACCGCGGCGCGATCGTCTGGCCGCAGTCCATGGCCGGCGGCCTGCTGGTGGATCACTGGCGCGCCCGCTTCACGGCCGACAACCGCGCGGCCATCGATCACGCCCAGATCGTCGACCTCCTCGGTCGCATCGGCGGCGCCGGCCTCGACTTCATCAAGACCGAAAACCTCTGCACGTTTGACGGGAACCCGGCCTACTCGCAGGCCTGAGAGAGTGAGGCAACCATGAGCACTTCTGACGAAACCCCACGCGTCGGCATCGTGATGGGCAGCACGACCGACTGGGACGTGATGCAGCGAACCACCAGCACCCTGCGCGACTTCGGCGTGCCCTACGAGGTTCGCGTCCTGTCCGCCCACCGAACCCCGGACGAGACCGCCGAGTGGGCCCGTACCGCCGAGGAACGCGGAATGCGCGTCCTCATCGCCGCCGCCGGCGGCGCGGCGCACCTGGCCGGCGTGGTGGCCGCGCACACGGTTCTGCCCGTGCTCGGCGTGCCCATGCAGGCCTGGTCCCTTGACGGCCTGGACTCGCTGCTGGCCATGGCCCAGATGCCCCGCGGAATCCCCGTCGCCACCCTCGCCATCGGCAGCGCCGGCGCCGTCAACGCCGCTTTGCTGGCCATAGAGATCCTGGCGCTCAGCGACGCCGACCTCCGGCAGAAATTGGTGGACTTCCGGGCCGCCCAGGCCGAAGAAATCCTGGGGTCGTCGCTGGAGTAGCTGGAACGTTCTCGCCGGCCGCCAACTCGACACCGGGGCAGCGGCTGAACATACTCAGGCGCCCGGCCGCCCACGGCAGTTCAGTATGGACCGGCAACTCGCCATCGAAGGCGGCCCGCCCGCCGTAACCGCGCCCATCGACGACCGCTGGGAAGCGGTCACCGAGCGCGAACGCACCCTGGTCAACGGCGCGCTCGACGCCGGCTCGGCCGTCTACGGCGAAATCGAAAAGTTCGAGGCTGAGTTTCGCGAGTTCGTCGGCACCCGCTTCGCCCTGGCCGTCTGCAACGGCACGGCCGCCCTGCATTCGGCCATGTTCGCCGCCGGAGCGTCGCTTGAGCGCGAGGTCATCGTGCCCTCCGTCACCTGGCACGCCTCCATCTCGCCGGCCCTGCACTGCGGCGCATCGCCCGTGTTTGCCGACGCCGATCCCGAGACCTTCTGCATCGACCCGGCCGACGTGCGTCGCAAGCTCACCGACCGCACCTGCGCCATCGTCGCCACTCACGTCTACGGCAACCCCGCCAACCTGGACGAACTGCTCGACATCGTCGATGGCACTGACATCACCCTCATCGAGGACGCCTCCCACGCCCACGGCGCGACGTGGCGCGGACGACAGGTCGGGTCCGTCGGCCACATCGGCTGCTTCAGCATGCAGGCCAGCAAACCCATCAGCGGCGTGGAAGCCGGGGTTGCGACTACGAACGATCCGAACCTCTATGACCGCATGGCCGCATTGGGCCACTACGGCCGCGTCAACCAGTTGCTCCAGACCGACGCGCTGCGTGACCTCGGCCGCATCGGCCTGGGCGTTAAGTACCGCGCCAACCCGCTCGGCATCGCCCTGGCCCGCGCCGGGCTCGAGCGCCTCCCGGATCTCAACCGGCGGCGGGCGCGCTGGTTCGCCCGCCTCGACGCCCTCCTGGACGACGTGCCCGGCATCTACCCGCAGCGCCCCTACGCCCGGGCTGAACGCGGCGGCTTCCTGCTCTACACCGCGCGCATCGACGCCGACGAAATCGGCGCTCCCATCCAGGCCATCCTTGACGCACTGGCCGCCGAAGGCGTGGGCATCCATCCCGATCAGCCCTCCGCCCTTTACGGCGCCATGCACCTGCAACCGCTCTTCGGGGACTTCCCGTTCGAAGGGCTCGGCGGCCCCTGGGGCGACCTGCCCGCCGACGTCCGACCGCCGTTCGGACCGGACTCACTGCCAGTCAGCGAACACCTCAACCAATGTTGCGTCTGGCTGCCCACCCCGGTCGATCCCTCCGAAACCTGGGTCGAGCAGGTGGCCGCGGCCTTCGAGAAGGTGGCGTCACAGGGCGAGCGCATTCGGAGTCTGGCCCAGGACGGTTCGTGACTCCGGGCACGCCTTCTACGCTGCCCTATCGAGTTCGCGGCGGCAACGAGCCGGGCGGGGTTGAGGTCACCTTTCACTCGGCCGACGGTCCAAGCCTCAGTGGGCCACACCTCCACCTCACCGCCGGCGCTGTCGGAACCTGGGAGTTCCGGATAGCCGTCGGAGCTGCCGTGGCCACCGGCGGCGGCTTCTTCTTCGAGCGCTATGGGTTCCTGCTGTCGCACGCCATCCAAAACACCCGCCCGCGCGGCCGCGATTACGTAACGCTGCGGGCCCGGACGGATGCACGCGTACGCCTGGAACTCAACGAACTCAACCAGGCGAACTCGCCGCCAGTTGCTCGCATCGTCGTCGAAGACGGAACCCTGGTCCCGGGCGACGAGCTGTGTCTCGTGATCGGCGATACCAGCCACGGCGGTCCCGGCAGCGAGGTCTACGACGTCACCTGCCAGGGCCGCATCGTCGTATCCGTGGATCGCAGCGGCGGCCTGGCTTACCGGCAACTCAGGGACGGCGAAGTCCGTGTCGACGTGCAGTCAGACCCCGAAGCGACACTGCTGCGTCTGCTTGGACCCTCCGTCGCCCGACCGGGCGAGCCGTTCGCCCTCCACCTCGCTGTCTACGACCGCAACCACAACGTCTGCACGCAATTCTCCGGAGCGGTGGATCTGCGCGACCCGACGGCGACCCTTAGCGGCCTCCCCAGCTGCGTCCGATTCGGTTCCGAGGACTCCGGCCTCGCCATCATCGAGGGGGTTACAGCCCAGGCCCCTGGCCTTATCCGAATTGAAGCAATCGACCGCGAGCGCGGGCTCTCCACCCTCGGCAACCCCCTCCTCGTCCAGTCCAACCCCGAGGCGCTACTCCTCTGGGGCGACCTGCACTCCCACAGCTGGGGCGACGTCAGCATGGGGCTCATGGATGACCCTACCCCCGTCCTCCACCCCGCCGGCCGCCATGCCCAGGCCCGCGGCCAGGCCCGGCTCGACTTCGCCGCCCCCGGTCCCATGGCACCTCCTGACCAGACCCACCGGCCGGCCGTCTGGGAAGCCCACCAGGCCGCCTACCGCGCCAACGACGAGCCGGGAACTTACGTCCCCTTCCTGGCCGGCGAAGCCCATCCGCGCGTCGGCGGCGACCGCAACGTCATCTTTCGCGACTGGGAGGAATGCCACGCCCCCGCCTGGGCCGACATGGACTACCTGCTGGAAACCTACGGCGAGCGCGACGACGTCCTGCTCGAAGCCCACGTCGGCGGCGGCCCCGCCGACTGGAACGCCTACCCGACGGCCCGCGAGCCCGTGGTCGAAGTAGCCAGCGGTCACGGATCCGCCGAATGGCTGCTTCAACGCGCCCTCCGGCACGGCCACCGCCCCGCGGTCATCGCTTCCGGCGACACCCACCTTCCCCTGCTCGCCGCGCCGATGGCCGCCCACCTCTTTCGTGGTCGCTTCGGCGGCCACCTCAACATCCGTGACTGCGCCATCGGCTGCGGTCCGGTAACCGCCGTCCGCGCCGCCCGTTGCGACCGCCACGCCATCTGGGACGCCGTGATGAACCGCCGGACCTACGCGACCACCGGCGCCCGCATCATCCTGGAGTTGCAGGCCGACGGCCATCCGGCCGGAAGCGAAGCTGAGACTGAAGACAGGCCCCGCCTGACCATCACCGCGCACGCCTGCGCGCCCATCGAGCGAATCGACCTCATCCGCGACGATCGGGCCCTGGCGGCATGGTGTCCCAACACCATGGACGCGTCGCTCGAGTTCGAGGACCCGGCGCCGCTGCTAGAGGCCGCCTACTACGTCCGCCTCCGGCAGTCCGATGGCGAATTCGCCTGGAGCACCCCGATCTGGATCACCTGCCGCACCGGCAATCCCGATCCCACTGCCGACCTGCCGGCCTGGAACCAGCACGAAGCCGTTGACCTGGCGGCTAAACATCGGAACGAAGCCGAAGCCTACGAAGACCAACTGCTCGACTACCTGGCCGCCAACGAGGATCCAGCCCATTTCCACGACCTCACACCGATCCGCATCGTGAACGAGGTCCCCGGACACGCCGCCCTTTTCCATGCCCTTCTGGGCGAGAACCGCGAACCAATTTCGATCCGCTGGTACTTCGATTTCCCCATGCCCCGCCTGCGCCTCGACTGGGGCTGGCGCGATTTCGGGACAAAGGACGGCGGCTGATCTCGGCGCTCGCTCAATCGCGGACCTGCCAGAGCGGTCCCAGTCGCCCGACCAGGGTCCCGGTGGCCTATATTCCGATAAGGCTTCCCGGGCGGAGATGTAAAGCATGAAGCGTCTAGTTCTCGCGATTGTCGGCGTTGCCGTTCTTCTCGGAATCACTAGCGCGGCGGCGCTAGCCGAGTGGCCTACAACTTGCGTGGACCTAAACGACCTCATCGAAGCCGGACGCGGCAACGATCACAACGTCGGCATCTACCAGCGCGTCCACGGTGACCAGGCCGAGGCCGTCTGTCGGAGCGAACATCGGGACTCCGTATTCCGCTTTGGCGCCCGTCCCTACCAGCTTCCGTCCAAGTCCGATCCCGCCGCCTACACCCAGGCCTTTGTCGAGCGCGCCATCGACCGTTACAACACGCAGGGCCTCCAGGCCACGCTCGACGACTACAACTCCCCGGAGAGCATCGACGGGCCCTGGTACGTCTTCATCTTCGACGAGAACGATGTGCTCGTCGCTCACGCGCCGACCCCCGCAATCGTTGACCTCCACGCCCGCCACGTCCTGGGGCCGGACGGATTCCCCACCGGCCTTCAGGTTGTCGCCGACGCTACGCCCGAGGGCGCCTGGACCTCCTATTCGTGGATAAACCCGGAAACCCGCGAACCCGAGTCCAAGCACTCCTGGGTCGTCCGCCACGACGGCCTGGTCTTCGGATCTGGTTGGTATGAGGCAGGCCCGTCCAAGGCTGACCTGCCCGGCTACACGCAAGCCCTGGTGCAGCGGGCCGTCAATCTCCACGCCTCCATTGGCCGGGACGTGACCCTCGCCTACTACAACACGCCGGAAAGCGCGGACGGCCCCTGGTACGTCTTCATCATTGAAGACCGCGCCGGCGTGCTCTACTCAGTAGCCAACGCCAACCGCCCCGACATCGTGGGCACGACCCGCGAGCGCATCGACGCCAACGGCTTCAACTATGGGGAGGCCTTCGCCGCCATAACCGAGGAGAGCGGCGGCGCCTGGGTGAGCTACCTGTTTACGCATCCGCAGACCCGCGCGGACGCGCCCAAGCACTCTTGGGTTGTTCGTGTCGGTGATCTAATCTTCGGCGTCGGCTGGTACGAAGGAATCGAGTAAGCCGCCGCGTCTCGCCGCCGGCCGCGTGACGCCGGTCGCTCGCTTCCTCGCTGCCGCGATGCCGTAGGGTAAGCACGGCTTGGCTCACCCGGAGCGTGCACTCATGGCTAACCCGAAGCGGTCTTTCAACGACATTGGGACGCGGTCCAGTCCGGCGACTTCGACGCCATCGCCGCCGACTACGCGGCTGACGCGCGGCTCATGCAGCCCAACCAGGTACACATCGGCCACGCCGGCTGCCGCGTCTTCTTCGAAGCGCTCTTCGCCGACCTGGCTGGGTTCGAGGCCCGCCAGGAATCCGTCACCGTCAAGGGCGACGCCGTCCTGCTCACCTGGTCGGGCACGCATGAGGACGGGCGCAGTGCGGAGGGCGTGGACACGTTCGTGATCAGCGACGACCTGATCCACGTGCAGACACTCGTCTACCGGATTCGTTAAGCCACGGCACCGCGAGGCCGGTCGGGCAGGGCTACACTCCAGCCCTGCCGAACCGCACCCGGAGGTTGAACCGTGACCGTCGACGACACGCAACGCGCGCGGGTGCGGGCCGAACTGCCCGAAGTCGAGTGGATTGACGACGCTGACCTGGCTGCCAAAGTCGTCGAGGCCTGGGCGCTGGCCCTCTCCCAGAGCTCCTTCAGCGCCATCGCCGACATCCGCGGCTCCGGCAACCCCGACACCCCACCGCTCGAGGACGGCACTCAGACCGACCACATCCGCGGCGTCACCCGCCTTGCCGTGGCTATCGCCGACGAGCTTGGCAGTCTCTTCCCGGGCCTGGAATACGACCGCGACCTGCTGATCGCCGCCGCCCTCTGCCACGACGTTGGCAAGCCCTGGGAATTCGATCCCGAAAACCAGGCCCGCTGGGCCGCCGAGCGCGGTCGCACCGGCTGGCCCTCCATTCGCCATCCCGGCTATGGCGTCCACGTTTGCCTCACCGTCGGCCTGCCCGAGGAAGTCGCCCACGTCGCCGGCGGCCACTCCGGCGAAGGCGAACTTGTGCAGCGCAGCCTCATCAACCAGGTCGTCCACCAGGCCGACTACGCCTTCTGGCGCGTCTTACAGGCCGGCGGCCAGCTCGTGGAGGACTAGGCGGCCGGCGTCGCGGGCTTGATCTCGAGCCGCTGATCGTCGTTACGCACAAGGTCACCGGCCAGCCCGGCAATGTCGGGACCGGACAGGTCGAACGTGAACCGCCCGGCCATGTCGATTCGCGGTTGCCGCTGCTCCACGTCGAAGACCCCCAGGCGCATCTCGGTCCCTCTGACCCGCAGCTCGGTCCCCTCGCGCGTGTAATCCAGGGTCCCGTCCGCCTGGATCTCGTTCTCAACCGTCGCCTTGGGATCAAGGGTAAGAACGTAGCCGTCGAACATGATTCGCACGTCGACCCGACCATCCTCCACCACGCGGCGCACCGTGGCTGTGCCGCCGCTGCCATCGATGACCTGCGTGCCTTCGAGTTCGGCGACCTGCGGCCGCAATTCCTGCTCGACGACGCGCGACAGGAATGTCCGCATCATTCGCGCGACGCGCTCCTCCGGCGTCGGCGTCGGCCCGGCCGGCGCCGGGTCCAGCGCCGCCTCGTCCACGTCAATCGCAACCACCACGATGGACGCCGCGATCAGCGCCGACGCCAGCCCCGCCAACAGCCAGTTTCGACTCACCCCGGAGCGCCCGGCGCCAACTCCGCCGCCAGTTCGCGCACCCGCTCCGCAATGTCGTCGCGCACGCGCCGCACCACCTCGATCGGCTGACCGGACGGATCATCCACCGGCCAGTCCCGGTACTCCGTCCCTGGCACCAGCGGGCACGAATCGCCGCAACCCATCGTGATGCAAAGATCGGCCGTGGCCACGTCCTCAGTCGTCAATCGCGACGGCGACGCGGCACTGATGTCGATTCCAATCTCCTGCATGGCCTGAACCGCCATGGGATTGACGCGTTCGCCCGGGGCGGTGCCAGCCGACCTGGCGTGGACCTGCCTGCCCCCGGCCGCTCGCATAAGGCCTGCGGCCATCTGGCTACGCCCGGCGTTATGCACGCAGACGAAAATGACGGAAGACGGGCGTGGGTCGCTCTGGCGGGATGCGGTCAAGGATTCACCGATGCGTCGGGTTTCTTGGTCTCGCCATCATAGGCGCGCCGCGAAACCACCGAACTGGGATTTCAACGCCCAACCTGATCGTCGGCGCCTAGTAGTGCACCACCACCCGCGTGCCGTGGTCGCAGAAGTTCCAGGCCCACTCGGAGTCGTGCAGCCGCAGGTTCACGCAACCCGCGCTCCGCGCAATCCCGAACTCCCCGTGCCAGTAGGCGTAGTGAAACCCGATCCAGCTCTCCGTGAAGTACTGGATGTGCAACACGTCGTCCAGGTCGTAGACGGCGCTGGTACTGCCGTTCGAGATCATGCGCGCGCGTGGAACGCGCACGAAGACGCGATAGCGTCCGGCCGGGGTGAAGTCCGGATAGATGCCGGTAGATGTGGCGGCCATCCGCACCGGCTCGTCCCCGTCATAGAACGTCACCACCTGCCGCGTCAGGTCCACCATCGCCCGACGATCGGAAAGCGATCCATACTCCGGCTCCAACGCGGCCAGGTCCACGATCGGCGCATGCCGCGCTCGCGTCACCGGTTCCGTCGGCAGCCGCAGCCGCTCGGCCTCCATCAGGCCCAGGCGCAAGTCGGTCACGCGTCCGCCGCTCTCCGACAGCACCGCCCGCTCGAACACCTGCCACAGCCCGCCGTCGCCGACCACCGCCGGCCCCAGCGGGTAGCCGAACCGGTAGACCCCGCCATTCTCGCGGTGAAACGGCCACACCGCCGGGTGCACGCCATGTCCCGTCTGCGGAAAGAAGTGGGCGTACGCCGCCCCGGGCTGCGGTGCGGACGAACGACTGACGTAGGGCCGCCCTAGGTTCACCGGCACGACCCCCAGCGGATCCCGCGAGGTGGGCGCCAGCGCCAGCGCGCCCCGCTCGAAATACTGCATGCGGCGGTTGCCGACATCCAACTGCTCGGTTATCGGCCAGCCGAGCCCCTCGTCACGCCCGTATTGCAGCCACCAGGCCAGGAATGGCCCGCCCACGTGATGGCCGGTCTCGCGCAGATAAATCGCCGGCACCGGAACGTCCGGAGTCGCCGGATCGGCCCGAACCACACTCGTGCTGGCGCCGACCGCCGCGCCAATTCCAACTGTGAGGCGACCAAGAAAAGCCCGTCGTGAACTACGGTTGCTCTGGTTTAACGCCTGACGCAAGACGTCCATAATCTCCTCAGCGGCAAGACCCCGCCCACCGGCGCTCCCGGCGAGGTCACATCGCCACCCGCCCATATATTAGAGCATCCACGCCCTTCGGCAATCCCCGGCTAGTCGTACCGGTAGCCGTACACGCTCGCCCGCGCCGCCGTGACGTGCAGCCGCACCCGACGGCCTCGCAAGGCCCCCAGCGAATCGCCCGTGTCCCAACAAACCTGCGCCTCGATCGCGTCACGCTCAATGGGCACGGCCTCATTGTGGCCGAACCCCTCCAGCGCCCCGCCATGCTCGTTCAGCACCGCCACTCGCACGTCCCCGAACTCCGCGTCCACGTTCAGCGTCAAACGGTCGCCGCTCACCTCCGCCGGCTCGGTCACGAACTCGCCGCCGTCCTGCCCGGCCGTCAGCGCCGCCCAGCGGTCGCGCTGGAACTCCAACAGCCCAATGCGGCACCGCGCCGGCTGCATCCGGTAGCGCCGGCCGCCATGCGCGGTGCCTCGCCCGCAAAACGGCACCAGCATCCGGTTCCCCACCACCAGCGGGTCATTGCTGGCCGGAAACACCCACATGTCATCCCAGGCGCCCTCGGTGCCGCGGTCCAGCCAGGGCGTCCGCTCCAGCCGCTGCCAGTGATCCCCGTCGCGGCTCACCACCAACTCCGTGTGCAGCCGTTCCACAAACCGGTCGTAAAACTCCAGGTATCCCAGGTAGCCGTTCCCCGCCGTCATTGGATACATGCTGTAGAACTCGGTGTCCGGCAGATCGGCGTCGTCCGGCCGCATCAGCATTTCCGGACCCGACCACTCGCGCAGGTCCGGGCTCCGCCAGCGCTCCACGCTTCGAATTCGCGGGACGGGCGGGTCCCAATGGAAGTCCACTTCCCCGTGCGCGCGCCGTGACGTGACCCAATACTCGCCCCGCCGGTCGTCGTAGATGCAATGAAACCTGTCTCCTGTCTCCGTTAGAAACGGCTCGTCATGCCAGGACCAATGCACGCCGTCCGGGCTCGTCAGCACAAAGAACGCATGCCGCCGAAGGGCCTGAACCCGCGCATAAATCACCATCCGGTAACGCTCGTCGGCCGGCGCGTCCGGCTCCACGAACACCCGCGGGCTGTCCAGGTAGTCCCACGGCGCGCTCTCGCGCATCATCCAGCAGATGTTGTTCGCGCGGCTGCCGTCCCACTCGAACAGCCCCAGGTCCGGCTTGTCCCAGGTCGCTCCATCGGTTGAGGTGGCGTAGCAAACCGGTGTGTCCAGCGGCTCGGGGCGGTCGGGATTCCACGCCTCGTACCAGAGCTTGAAGAGCTTCGTTGCCGGGTCGTAGTGCGCCGTACCCCACGTCGCCACCGACGTGCCTTCCCAAGGCTCGGTCGGCGCCAGTACGGGGTCCATCTGCACCCGCGCCGGCCGGTTCCAGGTCCGGCGCATGTGCACCACCGTCTGCAATTCCCACGGATGACAGAACAGATGCAGCGAAGGGTCGTACGGCATGGCTGATCCTCTCGACCGCGAACCGCCTTGCCAGCATACGCAGCCGCGCCCGGCGGCCGCTCGCGAGCTACCGCTGCTGGATTGCCGCCGGCAGCAAAACCAACTCGGGCACGTACGCCCGCGCCGGCAGCGAGGTCACAAACAGCACCGCCTCGGCCACGTCTTCCGGCTGCAGCGCGTTCGCGATCATTTCCGGCGGCGTCGGCGCCGGCCGCCGGTCGATCATCGGCGTTTCCGTCAGCCCCGGGAAGAGCACCGTCGCCCGGATGCCGTTCCCGGCCTCCTCGTGCATCATCCCGTGCACGAACCCGGCTTCCCCGTGCTTCGTGCTCTGGTACGCCACGCCCGACATGTCCGGAAGCTGCACCGCCGCCGACGAAATCACCACCAGCCGCGCCCCGGCCTCCCGCAGCGCCGGCAGCGCCGCCTGCGTCACGTCATACAGCCCCCACAGGTTCGTCCGCTGCATCAACTCCCAGTCCGAGGAACTCAACAGCTCCAGCGCCCGCCCCGGAATGTTCCAGCCCGTGGCGTACACCAGGATGTCGATTCCGCCCAAGGCCTCCACCACGGCATCCACGGAAGCCCGCGCCGCCACCGCGTCCTGCACATCCACCGGAATCGCCACGCCTTCGCGCCCAATTCCCCGAATCTCGTCAACGACCTCATGCAGCGAATCCACGCTGCGCGCCAGCACCGCCACGTCCGCCCCGGCCCGTGCCAGCGCCAGCGCCGTCGCCCGGCCCATCCCGCTGCTGGCGCCATAGACCGCCGCCCGCGTCCCGGCGTGACTGCCGCTCATGGAAACCTAAAAGCCGCGCTGCATGCCGCGCCCGGGTCCGTAGGCGCTTTCTAGCGTGCTTCGCTCGAACCCCTCGCCCACGCGACCGTCGGCCACGTACCCGTACAGCGCCGCCTTGAAGATCGCCTCCAGCGTCGAAACGATGGCAATCGCCAGCCCCACCGTCACCACGCCTACTACCAGCCCCGCCATCGGCGACAGCGAGGCAATCAGAATCGCCGGCACCAGCCCGATCAGCGCGGCCACGAACCCAACGATGCCGAATCCGAAGTTCGCCACCACTTGCTCGCCCCAGGTCCGCTTGAACAACGAGCCCGACCGCTTGATCGCCGTGATCGGCCCCGTCTCCTCGGCCACCAACACCGGCACCACAAAGAAGGTCAGGTAGGCCCAGACGCCCCCGACCACCGACAGCGCGATCTGTCCCAGGAAGTTATCGCGCGACTGGCTCCGCAGGATCTGCAGGATCAGTCCCACCGTCGCCGAAATCAGCGCCCAGCCCGCGATCTGCGGTAGACGCGAGTTCGCCAGCCGGAACCCGTCGCCCAGCGTCGGCGTTCCGCCCGCCAGCCGCACCATCGCGGCCCCGATCAGCGCCGCGTTGAAGTAAATGATCACGAACGCCAGCAGGAAGTACGTAATCCCCAGCAGCACGATGTCCGCCTCGGCCAGCCCCGCCGACTCCGATCCCAGCCGGTCAATTGTTCCAAAGCCGGCCCCTACGCCCGTCAGCAGCGCCGCCAGGATCACCAGCGCGACCCCCGACATAATCGGAAACGCAATCAGCTTCCGATCGCTCTGCAACACGCCCCAGCTCATCTTCGTGAGCTGCCAAGTCCGTCCAAACGTCGCAAACATTGGTTATTCCCTCAGGAGTATCGGCGCTGACAGTCCAAGAATAGACGCCGCGCCATCCCCACGCGATAGGTCGCGCGGCGACTTCGACTCCCATCGCCCCAGAAGCCGTGGCTCGCTGGACTAAAGACCTGTCACCTGCAGGGTGCCGACGTGTCGGTCGGCCAAATCCACCCGCCGCACCACATGATTATTCGTATCCGCCACAAACAACGATCCATTCGCCAGCGACACCCCGCCCGGCTCATGAAACCGCGCCTCCGCCAGCCCGCCGTCCGCGTCCCCATGCTCCGTATCCCCGGCAAATGACGTAATCAACCGCTGGACCGGATCCACCACCTTGATCTTGTTGTTATACGTATCCGCAATAAACACACCCTCGGTCCCCGCCGCCACCCCCAGCGGATGCTGCAACCGGATCGAGGACCCCTCCCCGTCCACGTCCCCAAAGTCGAACAGCCCAACCCCCGCAATCGTCCGCGCGTCGCCCCGGCCGTCCAGCGGCAGCGTCCGGATCGCGCTCGTCTCGCTATCCGCCACCAGCAGCCGGTCCCCGTGCACCGCCAGCCCGCTCGGCTGCGCCAGTTGCGCCGCGTCCAGCGGCCCGTCCTGCAGATTCTCGATTCCCGACCCCGCATACGGCCCAACCGCCCCGTCCGCCGGATCCATCACCCAGACCTGGTGCATCCCCGCCATCGCAATGAACAGCCGCCCCTCGTGCCAGGCCAGGTCCCACGGCGAAGCCAATTCGGCCGTCAACGCCGGATGCGACCCCGGCGCCGGATACCCCCGCGCCCCCGTCCCCGCCACTGTCGACACCTCGCCCGATCCCAGGTCAATCCGCCGGATCCGATGGTTCTCCGTATCCGCCACGTACAAGTCGTCGCCAGCCACCGCCATCCCCTGCGGATAGGTAAACCGCGACTCCGAAGCCGGCCCGTCCCGATGCCCTTCCTCCGACGACCCAAACACCCGCCGCACCGCACCCTGGTGGTCCGTCTCCACGATCCGGTGATGACCCGAATCCGCGATGAACAGCGCGTCCTTGGTGGCCAGCACCTTCCCCGGAAACGCCAGCCCCGTCTCCGAGTCCGGCGCCTGCTCCATCACATCCAGCGGCGCGTCGGTGACAACCCCGTTCGGCCGGTGCTCGCCCAGGATGCGGCTCACCGCCCGGTCCAGCGCCTCAAACGGCGCCTCGCCCGAATGGAACCCGATCACGTGCCCCAGCGGGTCCACAAACACCATCGTCGGCCACGCCCGCACCCCGTAGGTCTGCCAGATCTGGAAATCCCGGTCGTTCACCACCGGGTGCTCCAGCCGGTGACGCCGCGCCGCGTAGCGCACGTTAAACGTCTCGCGCTCCGCCGGGAACTTGGGCGTATGCACGCCCACCACCGCCAGCGCCGGACCGTGCTTTTCCTCGAGTTTCCGCAACTGCGGAAATAGCTGCAGGCAGTTAATTCAGCAGAACGTCCAGAAGTCCAGGATCACCAGCCGGCCTTGCAGGTCCGCCATGCGAACCGGCCGCCGCGTATTGGCCCACTCCAACCCCTCCGGAAACTCCGGCGCCGGAATCGGCGTCTCCGTAGCCATACGCCCTCCCATCAGCAGTCCCCCAGTCTCCCACGCCCCGCCGCACCGGGCTCACGACGATCGATCCCGCACTGACCGCGCTCACGCGCAAGGGACCGGAAAGCACCTTCAAGCGCGGCGAGCGCCCTGTCCGCATGCCGCTCGCTCTATCTTCAATTGGGGCCGGAGTACCGAAAGCGTGAGGAACCCGCGTCCGGGCAGTGCATCCCCGCAGCAAGCATCCGTGACGACCGCTCACGGTCTGCGGGTGTCCCGGATGTCCCTGGAGCCTCAACCTCAACAGCCACGTATCCTTCCAGCACAAGAACCCTTGGAAGTCGTTCCCATCCACTTCCCCTTCGCCGAGTTCACCGGCGCCCCCCACGACCTCGGCCTCCAACACGGTCAGCGCTTCCGCGACCTCGTCCGCCTCCAGCTCGCCGAAACCATGCAGGGCGCCGCAGACAGCGGCCTCACTGCCGCCGATGCCCTTGAGTGGACGCTCGAACAACAATCCCTGGTTGAGGCCATCGCCCCCCACTGGATCGACGAACTCCAGGGCCTCGCCCGGGGCGCCGGCATTCGGTTTGACGAAGCCCTCGCTCTTCAACTGCGCCCCGGAACCGGCGGCCTGCCCGAAGGCTGCACCTCATTCGCCGCCGTGGGACAGGCCACCACTGATCGCCAGACCATCGCTGGCCAGAACCGCGACCTCGGCGAGCCCTACCTCCACCGCATGTTCGTCGCCGCGTTCAGGCCCATCCGGGGCCCCGACATCCTCATGCACTGCGTCCCCGGCGAACTCGGCGGCGTCGGCTTCAACAGCCGCGGCGTCTGTGTCTTCGCCAATTCCCTGTGGGGCCGCACCGGCCGGACCTGGATGGCCCCGCCCATCCTCCGGCGCGCCGCTCTCGAGTCCGGCTCAGCCGAAAGAGCCGTCCGGCGCATCCAGGCCATGCGCGGTCCTGCCGTCGGCAACTTCCTCATCGCCGACGCAAAACACGCCCGCAACCTGGAAATCCTGGCCGAAGGCCTCGAAGTGACGAATGTCGACGACGGCGTCTACGCCCACGCCAACAACTGCGTCGCCCGCACCTTGAAACCTCACGAAGCCACTCGCCGGCCCCTGCCCCACTCCGAGGGCCGCCGCCAATCCCTTCAAGCCGGGCTCGAGGGCCACGCCGGCGCCATTGACACCAACGTCTGCCGCCAGCTTCTCAGCGACGAATCAGGCCGCCCCGAACCCGTCTGCCGCCCCTTCCGTTCCGGCGACCCTTTCGCCACCATCGCCGCCCTCATCGCCGTTCCCCGGGCGCAAACCCTCCACCTCAGCTACGGTCCCCCCAGCGACAACCGGTTCACCACCTACCGCCTCTAGCTCCCGGACGCGCGACGCGTGTCGCCTTCGCCCGTTGGCGCCGATGCGCGCCGCCTAGAACCGACCGTCCCGCACTTCGAAGTGCGTCGGCTTGTCCAGCGTCCGACCGCCGGCCCGCAGCCAGTCCGCCGTCCAGCCCAGCACCGTACCCAGCGGCGTCATCGGCTCGCCCACCAACTCCGCCATCCGCCGGCAGTCCACAAACAGCGCGCTGTCCGACTCAACGCCCTCGAACTCCGGCTCAACGCCCAGCAGTTCTCCCAGGGCAACAGCCACGTCCCGAATCCCAATCGGCGCCAGCCCCGACACATTCAGCATCAGCGGCGGCGCCGAGGTGTGCTCCAGCGTTCGCAAAATCAGGTCGCAAGAGTCGCCTTGCCAGATCACGCTGGCCGTGCTCATTCCCACGTCCACCGGTCGGCCGTCGCGCACGCTGGCCCCAATGTCGTGCAGCACGCCATACCGCAGGTCCAGCGCATACGACAGGCGGATCAACGCCGAAGGCGTCCCCCACGTCTCCGCCGCGTACTCGAACATTCGCTCCCGCGCCAGGCACGACTGCGCGTACTCGCCAATAGGCTCGGGGCCCACCGCTTCGTTCGCTCCTGGACCATCGGCAGCCGTGAACGGATACACGGCCGCCGTCGAGAAAACCACGCACCGCGCCTCCCGGAACCGCCGCGCCACCAGCCCGGGCAGATGCGCGTTCATGGCCCAGGTCAGGTGCTCGGCGCCGGTGGACCCGAACTTGCGCCCCGCCATGAACACCACCTCAGGCGCATTCGGCAACTCCCGCAAGAACTCTGGTTCCAGCAGGTCGCCTGCAATCGTGGCAACACTGGCGGCCTCCAGCCCGGCCCGCGCCCCGGGATCGCTGAACCGCGAGACGGCAATCACCTGCCCGTCGCGCCCAGCGGCCGCAAACGCGCGCTGGGCCATGCGCGCTACCGTCGGGCCCATCTTGCCCCCGGCCCCCAGCACCAGCAGATCGCCGGAACCTCGGCCCACGGATTCGACCAGCCCGGCGCTGGGACGCGACATCACTTCGTCGAGTGTCGCCTCGTCCGCAATCGTGTCCGGCGGCGGTTCGGCCGCCGTCGTGTTAGTCGGCAAGGTCCGGGCTCAGACGCCCCCGGCAATCTCCGACCACTGGTCCTCGGGGAAGACTTCGATCGTCTGCGTAACGCCGCCTAGCTGTTCGCGCATGGCCAGCATGGCCTGGGCGCAGGCCTGCGTGCTGTCGAACTCCATCACCATCAGGACATCGAACGCGCCCATGGTCAGGTAAATCTCATGCAACGTGCCGCCGTGATCTTCGATCAGCTTGCGCGTGACCGGCGCGCCTTCGCCAATGGCGTCGGCCACGGACCCAGGCTCCGCCGGCTCGCTGCCGGACATACTGACCATGCTGATGTAATGAGGCATCGGATTCCTCCGCCGTCTGTCGGTGTCCGCGGCGATTATGGCACCGGCCGCCGCAGCGGCTGGCTAGACTCACCGGCCCTCCGCCGTGAAGCCATGCCACATGCCGCCGAACGTCCTGATTGTCACGACCCACGACACCGGCCGCTTCATCGAGCCTTACGGCGTTACCACGGTGGAGACCCCCAACCTCAACCGCCTGGCAGCCGACGGCGCGCGCTTCAACGCCTACACCACCGCCCCGCAATGCTCGCCCAGCCGCGCCAGCCTCACCACCGGCCGCTATCCCCACGCCAACGGCACCATGGGCCTCACGCATCGCAACTTCCGCTGGGACCTGCACGCCGGCGAGCGCACCATTCCGCAGATCTTGCGCACCGTCGGTTACCGCAGCGGACACTGGGGCGTGGAACACGCGTCCCGTGACCCGCGGCGCATCGGCAACGACGTCTTCGACGAAACCCGCGACATCGATGCCATTACCGACGGCGTCGAACGATTCATCGACGCCGATCGCACCCGCCCATTTGTGGTGCAGGTTGGCTTCGGCGAGACCCACCGCGTGGGCGGCCATGGCTTCGGCGGCCAGCCTTACGACGAGAAGGGCATCACGGTGCCGCCCTACCTCGTCGACGCCCCGGACACCCGCGCCGACCTGGCCGACTTCCAGGGCTGCGTGAATAGGGCCGACGACTACATCGGGCGCCAGATTGCGATCCTCGAGGACCGGGAACTTCTGGATGAGACCCTGGTGGTGTATGTCGGCGACCACGGCATCGCTTTCCCGCGCGCCAAGTGCACGTTGTACGACCCGGGCATCGAGATCTCCCTGATCGCACGCCTCCCCGGCAGCCCGCTCAGCGGCGGCGTAGCGCCCGACGGCATGGTCAGCACCATGGATGTGCTGCCCACGCTGATTGCGTTGACCGGCGCCGACGCCCCGCCCGACTTGCACGGAACCTCGCTGCTGCCGGTGGCCGCCGGAGCCTCCACCGGATACGACGAGATCTATATCGAGAAGACCTATCACAGCTACTACGATCCGATGCGCGGCATTCGCACCAACCGCTGGAAGTACATCCGCAACTTCGAGACCGGCCTGGGCGTCGAGATCCCCAGCGACATCGCCGGCAGCGGCGCCTACCGTGACGTGGCAGGGCGCATGAACCCCTCCCATCACGTCGAAGTCGAGCTCTACGACCTACAAGCCGACCCCAACGAACGGACCAACCTGGCCGGCCGTCCCGAAACCGCCGCTATCGAAGCCGAACTCGGCGCCAGAGTCATCAACTGGATGCGCGAAACAGGCGACCCGCTGCTGGACGGCCCGGTGCAGTCGCCGTTCTACCGAAACACAATGAGCGAAATCTCCGGCTAGCCAGACGCCGCCCACGGGTCATAAGACCCGAAGTGCCAGAGGTTGCCCTCGGGGTCCAGCGCGAAATACAGGCGTCCGCCGTAGGACGCGTCCTGGATTTCCAACACGATCTCGGCGCCGGCGGCCGTGGCGTGTTCATAGTGGGCGTCGACTTCCGGCACGATCACGTAGGCGCTCTGCGTACTGGCGCCGACCTCCGCCGGTGTCTTGACGTGCGGGCCGAAGTCGCGGTTCTGCGCAGACCCCAGCATGACCATGCCGTCCCCCAGCGTGAGCTGCGCGTGCCTGATGGTCCCGTCTGGACCCGGTATGACCAGGCGCTTGGCAAACCCGAACGCCTTACACAGAAACTCAATCGCGGCCGGCGCGTCCTGATAGCGAAGGCTGGGAACGATCATCGCCTTCGGCGATTCTCGAGCCATTGCCGGGCCTCCCGCCTGCGATTAGACAATCCAGCCTAGCGCGACTTGGAACGGCGATCTGACGTCTACGGAAGGGATGATTAATCACTTTGATCAGACTCCACTCCCCGGATCGATCCGTCGACCTTCAGCCTGAGCTTCAGGTGACTAACGGTGTGGGGTGAAAGCTGATCGGCGGGGTTGCCGATCGTCACCCGCTCCGAGGGAATAGGCAACGGGTCTTCCAGTTGAGGTCTCACGCCCCAACTCGATCCCCCGGGGCCCCTGCCCTGTCGGAAGAGGCTTCGTTGCCGCTAGCTCAAGTGACCCACGACCAACGGCGGCTACAATTCGACAGGGCGGTTGTTCGCTGACTATTGGCGCCCTGTCACCGCATCGCCGGAGGACAGGGACCCTCGCTACGGAGGACCCGTCCATGGACGCCAGCATCATTAGCGACGTGGTTGTTGGGGGTGTTCTGGCCGCGCTTGTTTTTGCCCTCTGGCGTGATGTCCGGAGCCTCGGTGAGCGCGTTGTCCGCCTCGAGGGCTGGCTCAAACGTGACCGCTCGGCGGCCCAGGGCTAGAGCGAGAAGTCATGACCACGGACGCTGAATATTCGCGGACTCGACGCCTCCCGCTTCCCCCCACCAAACATCCGGAATAGCTCGGCGGTGCTGTAGCATGAAATTCCGTACCGTCCCAGGCAGGAGCATGTGCAATGGCTGTTGTAGACGCAGCGCCGCGGCTACTGACTGCCGACGAACTGCTCCGGCTCTCTAGCCAGGGCGTCCGCGGCGAACTGATCCGAGGGGTGCTCAGCGAGACCATGCCGACGGGACGAGAGCACGGACAGATCGTCACAAATCTGGTGATTCTGCTGGGGAACTTCATTAAGCCCCGGCGACTGGGGATCCTTACGGCCTCGGACTCAGGCGTCTGGCTGGAACGCGACCCCGACACGGTGCGGGAACCGGACATCGCATATTTTTCGGCCGAAACCTCGCCGCTGAACGAGCGTGTGACCGGCTACGCCGAGGTCGCGCCCGACTTGGTCGTTGAAATCGCCTCGCCCGGCGACAGCCGCCGGGAGCTCAACGACAAGGCGCTGATGTGGCTCAGCTTTGGCACGCGGTTGGTCTGGGTGGTACACCCCGCCACGCGCACCGTGGACGCGCATCGGACCAACCATCCCGTCGTAACGCTGAGCGGCGACAAGACCATGGACGGCCTGGACGTGCTCCCCGGCTTCACCTGCCCCGTCGGCGAAATCTTCACGCCGTAACCCGCCGACACTGTCGGCGCACTAACGGTGTCCCTGGCCGATCCAAGGCCCCGGCAACTACAAGGGGTCTTCCGCGCACCCAATCCACCACCGATCACCCCCGCAGGGAGCCGTCAATCTTCAGCCTCTCCAAGAGGAGAGGCCCGAGGCTACTGGATGCTTACTCCGGCCTGCGCCGCCTGCTCGGCCAAAAACCTGTACACCCCCGGCGCATCCTCAGTCGAACACCCCTCCACAGTCAGGTAAATATCCGGATCCAGCGCGTCCAGCCGCTGCATATACCTCTGGTGATCAATACTCCCCTTCCCCGTGGTCACCGTGTCCAGGTGCACCGTGTGCCGGTCCCACAGGTCGATGTCCTTGCTGTGCCCGCTGCCGATACGATCGCCCAGCGTGTCGAACATCTCGTCGATAGCCGAACTGGTGTCGTAATAGGTATCCAGCGTGATCCAGTTCACCGGATCCATGTCCACGCGCACCCAGGGCGACCCGACCGCATCCACGACCCGACGGGTGACAGACGCGTCGCGCAGGGTGACCAGCTGATGGCCCTCCAGGTGAATGCGCACGCCCACCTCAGCGGCGACCTCGGAAGCCTGACCCAGCGAGTCAATCAAATTGGCTTCGGCCCAGGGCGCCCAGTTGTCGGGATGCGGCGACCAGGGACCGCTATCGCTCATGCTGCCCGGACCGGTGTCAATACAGGCCGCGCCCAGCCGGCCAGCCAGACGCAAACCGGCGCACAGCACCTGCACGCTGCGCTTCCGAGCCTCGGCATCCGGATGCACCAGGTTCTGCCAGTAACCGGTGGCCATGTAGTGATCCAGCCCTGCGTCGGCCAGGATCTGACGAAAGCGGCGGCAGTCGGCGTCGGACGGCGGATCGAGCGGATCGTTGCCCCCCAGGCGAGTAAACACGCCGGTATAGCCCCACGAACGCAACGTGCGAGCCGTCTCGGGCGTCAGGTCCCGCAGGTCGTCGGGCAGCAAGGTGCCGGAGATTCCAAGGCGCATGATCAGCCTCCCCCGTCCACGGGAACGATTCCGCCGGACATGTACGTATTGCGTTCGCTGGTCAGGAACGCCACCACCTCCGCGACCTCCTCGGGATCGGCGTAGCGGCCGATCGCGACGGGCGGATTGCGGACGATCTCTTCGGGGACTCGCGAAACCACCATGTCGGTCAGCGCCCGGCCGGGGAGAACGGCATTCACCAGCACCCCGCGCGCGGTGAATTCGCGCGCGAACGCTCGGGTGATGGGCACGATGCCGGCCTTGCTCACCGAATAGGGAACTAGGGCCGGCACTCCATGCCGGGCGCCGGAGGTGAAGTTCACGATGCGTCCCCACCCCCGCTCGGCCATGCCGCCCACCACCATTCGGGAGGCCAGGTAGGTCCCCGTCAGATTGACCGCCAGTACCCGCTCCCACTCGTCCAGCGGCGTTTCCAGCACGCTGGCGTCCACGCCGATGATGGCGGCGGCGTTGACCAGGATGTCGACCGGGCCCAGCAAGTCAACGGTGGTGGCGTGGGCGGCCTCCAGCGACTCAAGCGACGCCGCGTCAACCTCCACCGCGATTGCTTCCACGTCACGCGACTTCAGGTCCGCTATCGTCCGATCGGCGCCGGCGGCGTCCTGGTCCCAAATCGCAATCGCCCGACCGTCCTCGGCCAGGCGCAAGGCCGAGGCCCGCCCCAACCCATTGGCGCCGCCGGTCACGACGGCTAGACGAGGTCTCTCTTTCAATGACTTGGCCCTAGGCGCGTTGGGATGCCGCTCGGGGCCGTACCCGTTCATCGATCTCCCGCCCGGATGCGGCCTGCGTCACGCGGAGTTCGAAGGTCTTCTGCAGGTTGAGCCAGAAGTGCGGTGTCGTGTTGAAATACCGGGACAGCCGGAGCGCCGTGTCGGTACTGACTCCCCGCTGACCATTCAGAATCGACGTGATTCGGTTGGCAGGCACATCCAGCGCCCGGGCCAGCGCACTGGCCGATAGCCCCAACTCTTTGAGCTCCTGCCCTAAGACTTCGCCGGGATGCACCGGCCGCATGGCGTTACTCACACGCTTCTCTCGCACCTCATCTGGAACGGTGCACGATACCCCGTCACGCGTGCGGGCACGCTCTCCAGCGAGAGCTTCTGAGCCCTTGTCGCGAGGTCGGTTGACCGAAAGGGCACGACCTGACCAATATGGAGCGCGCCAGAGGTGCGAAAGGCCTTACGCATGGCCGCTGAGACGCTGCGGGCAGTCGTGGTGGGTTGCGGGGTAGGACGCAACCACGCCGACGCCTACGTGCATTCGGACGCCGCCGAACTGGTGGCGCTCTGCGATATCGACGAAGTCCCCCTCAACCGGGTCGCCGACGCGAACGACGTCGAAGCCCGCTACACCGACTACGAGACGATGCTGCGCGAGCAGCAGCCCGACCTGATCAACATCGCCACGGCCCAGCCGCTGCACGTGGATATGACCATCCTGGCGGCCACCCAGTACACGCCCAAGGGCATCCTCTGCGAGAAGGGGATGGCCAACAACATGGGCGAGGCCCGCACCATGCTGGCCGCCTGTGACCGCAACGGCGTGAAGCTGGCGATCGGGCACGAATCGCGCTACCTGACTCAAATCCAGGAAGCGCGCGAGCTGATCACCGGCGGCGCGATCGGCAAAGTGCGCCTGGTGCACGGCTGGTACGACCAGGGCGGGATGCTGAACCAGATGTGCCACGGCTGCGACCGCGCGCTGTTCATCCTTGGCGACCCCGAGCCGCAATGGGTGATGGGCAACATCCAGCGCAATTCCGACGTCTGGGAACGCAGCTGGCCCTGCGAGGAAATGGCGGTCGGAATCGTCGGGTTCGCCGACGGTTCGCGCCTGATCCTCGAAGGCGAGACGCCGGGCGGCCCACAGGTCGAAAAGCACCGGCTGACCTTCGTAGGCGACGAAGGCACGCTCTACGTCCGCACCGAGGGCGAAGTCCGCCCGCCGGGAACCGTGGCCGAGGATCCGATCGGGATTCGGATTCAACGCGGGGACGGCAGTGTCGAGGAGATCGAGTTCCACAACGACACCTACCTGGCGGCCCGCCATCGCGAAATCGACGCGTTCGCCCGCTGGGCCGCCGGCGAACTGGACGGCCACCACCAGGACGCGCACCTCTGCGTGCAGACGCAGGAGATCCTGATGGCCATCTACGAGTCAGCGCGGACCCACGGCCTGGTGAAGTTTCCGATGAAGACGCAGTCATCGCCGCTGGTCGAGATGATCAACAGCGGCGCGCTGCCGGTGAGCAACCCTGGCTGGCACGACATCCGGCACGGCATGAAAATAGAGCCGGTTGATTACAGCGGAGGTAACTCGTGAGCGCCAACCCCCTCCGCGCCGTCATCGTGGGCGGCCACATCGGCCGCAGCCACGCCCAGGGTTACCTGGAAAGCGAACGCACCGACCTCGTGGCCGTGTGTGACCTCGATCCCAACACGCTGGCAGAGTTCGGCGACGAGTTCGACGTCGAGAACCGCTACACCGACTTTGAAACGATGCTGCGGGAAGAGGAGCCTGACCTCGTCAGCATCGGTACGCCGCAGCAGCTCCACGCCCGGATGACGATCCTGGCGGCCACGCGCTACACGCCGCTGGCCATCGTCTCCGAGAAGCCCATGGCCAGCAACACGGGCGAGGGTTACGCCATGCTGGCGGCCTGCGAGCGCAACGGCGTGAAGCTGGCCATCGGGCACCAGGGCCGCTGGATGCCGCGGCACGAAAAGGTCCGGCAACTGATCGCCGATGGCGCGATCGGCACGGTCCTCTCTGGTTTCGCGGGTCCGCCCAAGCCGGACGCCGGCCTCATGAACATCGCTACCCACCAGCTGAACTACTGGCAGTACATGCTGGGCGACCCCACGCCCCTCTGGGTGCTGGCCAACGTGCAGCGCCAGACCGACCGCTACGAGCGCGGCTGGCCGGCCGAGGACCTGGCGGGGCTGCTGGTGGAATTCGAAGGCGGCATTCGCCTGTCGATGGAGAGCGACACACCACCCGAAGGCCTTGAGCGCGACCTGCGCGTGATCACCGGAACCGAAGGCGTGATCTGGCTCAGCGGCGGAACTGCCGGAAACGTCATCCGGCTCATGCGCCACGGCGGATCGGGCTGGGAAACCATCCAGGCCAGCGAGGCTGAGTTCAGCGACGCACGCACGCTCGAACTGGATGCCCTGGCGGCCTGGGCTTCCGGGGAGATCGACGAGCACCGCGGGGACGCCAACCTGGCCATCCACACGCTCGAAATCCTGATGGGCATTTACGAGTCAGCCCGCACGCACAGCCTGGCGCGGCTGCCCCTGAAGACCAAGGGGTCGCCGCTGACCGCCATGATCGATGCCGGCGACCTGCCGGTCCGCTATCCGGGGCATTACGACATCCGGCACCGATCAGCCACACCATAAGGGCCGTTGACATGACCACCTACCGCGCTGGAGTCATCGGACTAAATCTCGGCCAGTCGCACGTTCGCGGATTCGACCAGGCCGACGGGGTCGAAGTCGCGGCGGTCTGCGACATCGACGAACCACGGCTGGAAGAGGTTGCCGACCAGTACGACGTACCAGGTCGCTACACCGACGCCACGGCCATGCTGGAAACCGAGTCGCTGGACATCGTGAGCGTCACCACGCCGGCGGCATTGCACCCAATGATGACGCTGCTGGCCGCGCGCTACCCGGTGCAGGCGATCATCTCCGAGAAGCCGCTGGCCAACTCGATGGGCGAAGCCGACGCCATGCTGACAACTTGCAACGCCGCCGGAATCAAGCTGCTGTGCGGCTACCAGGGCCGGCACATGGCCGCTTTCGAACGCGCGCGCGACCTCATCGCCGACGGCGCCATCGGGAAGCCGCTGTCGGTGAAGGTCAGCGTGGAAGAGGGCGGCCTGCTCAACCAGGGGTCGCACCTGATCGACCGCGCCCTATACCTGCTGGGCGATCCGGAACCACTGTGGGTGCTGGGCCAGGTGCAGCGCGAGACTGATCGCTACGAGCGGGGTTACTACTGCGAGGATCTGTGCTTCTGCATTGCCGCCGTTGAAGGTGGCGCGCGGATCATCTACGACAACGACATCGGCCCGCACGGCGATTTGGGCAACCGCGCCTTCGTCGTAACCGGCGACGACGGGGTGCTGATCGTCCAACCGTCGGATCCAGCGATCTCGATGTCCTTCGGCATCAAGCTGACATCCGGCAACCGCGAGGACCTGAATGAGCCGTGGGACGGCGTGGAAACGAACTTCATGCTGGAACAGGCCAACGAACTCGTCGCCTGGCTCAATGGAGACATCGACGGCCACCGGCAAGACGCGCACCACGCCATCAAGTCGCAATCGATCTTGATTGGACTCTACGAAAGCGCCCGGACTCACACGCTGGTGGAAGTGCCCATTCAGACCAAGCTCGCGCCGCTGGAAGCCGCCATCAACGAAGGCGCGCTCAAGGTCCGCTATCCGGGCGCCTACGACATCCGGCGCCCGCTGGTCTACGCCAAGGACCAGGTCAGCTAACAGCTCTGGCCGCAGCGGCGTAAGGCTCGGCGTAGCGCGAGGCACGCGCCAGCCGGCGAGCGCACCGACTAGTCGTCGAACACCGCCCGACGCAACGTGTCGTTGATGCGCGTCTGCCAACCCTTCCCAGTTTCTCGGAAGTGGAGCACAAGGTCCGCATCGAGCCGAAGGGTGATCTGGTTCTTTGTTGGGGCGCGCTGCTTGCCGCGCGTGCGCCGGTAGCGCCGCACGATCTGCGGCACGACCTCGCTGGCGGGTCGGGCGCGCTCAAACCACTCGTCGTCCAATTCAGACGCCTCCGGGTCGGCGGCAATGCCGACGTTGATGGCGTATTCCTCGTCAGGCGTCGGGCTGACGTGGCCCGGCTTAAGCTTGGGCATATCTCCGTTCCTCTCGTCGGCTGGCACAACGCAGGCTGATCACTCGAATTCGTGGCCCGCGTTCCGTGAACACGAGGCAGTAGAGCAGGACGTCGATGTATCCGATGGCAACGTAGCGAACCTCGCCTCCGCGATCCGAACGTTCGACCAGCGCGCTTTCCCAGTCGAACATTTCGACGGCCGCGAAGTCGATCCCATGTTTCTGCGCGTTGTATTGGCGCTTTACCTCGTCCCACTCGTACTGCACGACTACATTGTAACTACGATTTGCTTACGTCTCAAGTGGCCAATCCGAGTCGCAGCCATGAGCGGAGCGCCGCCGCTAGACAACCTCTTCCTCGACGTCGGTCTCGCCGCAGATGTCCATGAGGGTGTGATGGACGGCGCGGTCGTGGGCGTAGCTGAAGCGGGGTTCGCGTTCGCCGCGGATGCAGGCGACAAACGCCTCGATGTCGTCGCGGAACGGGGCTTCGCGACCGGTGCCGTAGACCTTCCAGCCGTCGGCGCCGGCACCGGGCCCGCCGCGGTGAACCGCCACGGCAGGCGCGCGGTCGCCAACTGAGGCCCACGGAGAAACGATGGCCTGGGCCTCCGAACCGTAGACCTCAAAACTGCGCGGGCGGACCTGCTCGGTTTCAAGGTGGCTGGCTTCGAGTGTGGCAATTGCCCTCGGGTATTCCAGCACCACTGTGGCGTTGTCAACGTAGCCCGACTCAACGAAGCGGTCACAGCGCAGGAACGAGTGGACCCTGGCGGGCGTCCCCAACACGGCCATCGCCATGTCCAGCGCGTGGGAACCGAGGTTATAGAAGATGCCGCCGTTGAAGTACCGGTCGCGGCCCAGGTAGGTGTCAGCCGCGGGGTGGTAGGGGCTACACATGTGCGAGCGCACCCGGTAGATGTCGCCGAATTCGCCGCTATCCACCATGTCCAGCATGCGGCGGAAGTGCGGCGTCAGGCGGTTGTTGTAGCCCATCTGGAAGATCAGCCCGGACGACTCGGCCAGACCGGTCAGTTCGTCGACATGGGCATGGGTCCAGCCGCAGGCCTTCTCCATGAGCAGGTGCTTACCGGCCTGCAGCGCGCGGCGGGCGTACGACGGGTTTTGACGCTCGGCGCCGCCGATAATGATTCCGGAAACCGAGGGGTCGTCCAGCAGCCGGTCGATGTCGTCAAGATAGGGGACGCCTGCCGAGTTGGGTTCGGCCTCGTTGGCGGCGCGTACCTCTGACGACGGCTCATAGACACCAGACAGGTCGATTTCAGCCAGGTCCCTCAGCCAGTGCAGCTTCCCGGCCGCATGGCCGTGTTGCGCGCCGAGCACTCCCAGGCGCACCGGTTGCTTGCTCATGGCAGGGGCTCGGTCGGCGTTGGCGGACAAACCATCAGCGGCATTTGAACCTCCTCGGGTCGGACCAGGCGCAGGAAAAAGTGGCCCAGTCCGGATGATCCAAGCATGAAATCGGGGCTGTAGTTGCCGGGCTCGTCGCCGAGCCAGCGCACCTCGCCGTCGACTTCCTCTCGATAGGCCCTGGCCGAGTCCCCGAAGTCGCGCGCGTGCGACATCCAGGGCCCATCGTCGCCAACCCGTGCGAGCTCAATGAAGAGTTCGGCGTTTCCGGCAAGACCGTGGCACTGGCTGGGATTGTCGCGGATGTCGCCGGCGGCCAGGGTCGCCTGAGCGCAGCGATCGGCGAATCGGCGCAGGTCGTCGTCGTCGAAGATCTCCCCCGCGCGTGCCGCAAACAGCCCGATGCCCGGCGCGCCGTGACACCACTGCACGCGCGGCCGGTGCGGATCGCCCGGCCATCGGTCCCAGCAGATTCCGTGCTCGTTGGTCAGCGCCACAGCTTCAATCCATGCCTGGGCGTCGTACACTAGTTCCTTGAAGGTGTCGTTGCTTGTAAACCGCCAGAGTTCCGCCAGTGCATACGCGATGCCGCTGGCGCCGTGGACGAAGCCGGCGCTAAAGCGCGCTTCGCCCTCCCGCAGCCAGTCCCAGCGCGCGCCTTCGGCGTCGCGTTCAGTCGTCTGGGTAATGTGGTTTCCGGCCCGCACCGCCGCGTCCAGAACGCCCTGATCGCCCGTGGCCTGAAACAGGCGCAGGAGAAAGAACACGCTGCCGGCCGATCCGCTCAGGACGTGCGCATCGGGCCAGGACGCGCGAGCCACAGCACGGGCGCGCGCCTGGGCGTCGCGCAGCCAGCGCTCGCGTCCGGTGGCCTCGTACAAGTGCAGACACATCATGCCGTGGCCCGACATGCCGAAATACAAGCCCGCGTCGGCGTTTGGATCTCGGAGGTCGGATTTCGATTGGCCCTCCACCCACATCGCCGCCGCTTCGGCCACTTCGCGGGCCTTCGGGTCGCCCGTCACCCGGAATAGATCGGCGAACAGAAACACCACACCGGCCGTGCCGCCAAACACTGCGGTGGAGTACTGCGGCCTGCCGGTGTAGCTGCGAGTTTCCCAGCGTGCACCGCCGACGGCGGGCCGCGCCTGTGCAGCGATACTGTCCGCCACGCTCTGGGCGGCGGCCAGGAATCGGTCGTCGTCAGGCATGGCCATCCTGCGAACTGCACACGCCCTCACGGTAGCTGATCAGCCGCGACGAAGGCGCGACAAGCCGCCGCTGGGCGCGTAGTCTCACCGGACGACACGAGGGGCTCGAGACACCAATGCAAGACGCGAAGCTGTCAGACACACCAATCACGGACGCCTACCCGGGCCTGAACAACCTGGTTGTCGATTTCAACCAGATGAAGAGTTTCATGGATGACCCGCTGGTGCTTGTTGAGGGCGATGGCGTTCGGGTTCGCGACCACAGCGGGCAGTGGTACATCGACGGACTGGCCGGCGTCGCGGCAGTTCAAGTCGGTCATCGCAACCAGGGAATCATCGACGCGATGCACGCGCAGCTCAATCGAATTGCGCTAACTCTGCCCCTTTACGCCGCCTCCGAGCCGGCAATTGCGCTGGCTGAGCGGCTGGCTGAGATAACGCCTGAGCCACTGACCCACGTAAAGTTCACCAGCGGCGGCTCCGAAGCCAACGAGACCGCCTTCAAGATCGCGCGCCAGTACCACGCGCAAACCGGAAACCCCGGCAAGTACAAGGTGATCTCGCGGTACAAGAGCTACCACGGCGCCACCATGGGCGCGCTGGCCGCCAGCGGCGGCGCCTCCCGCAAGCTGCCGTACGAGCCGTTCCCCACCGGCTTTGTGCACGTCCATCCGCCGGACTGCTACCGCTGTCCGTTTGGGATGACCTACCCCGACTGCGGCGTGCGCTGCGCCCAGATCGTGGACGAAGTGATCCTCGGCGAAGGTCCCGAAACGGTCGCGGCTTTGATTGCGGACCCGGTCGTCATGTCCGCCGAAGGCCTGATCGCACCGCCGCTGGAGTACTTCAAGATCCTCAGGGAGATCTGTGACCGCCACAACGTGATCCTGATCTTTGACGAAATCATCACCGGTTTCGGGCGCCTCGGGGAGATGTTTGCCGCGGATGTGTACGAGACGTGCCCTGACATCATGTCGGTGGGCAAGGGCATCAGTGGCGGATACGCGGCGCTGGCCGCCGTGATGATGACCGAGCGAGTCGCCACCGCCTTCTGGGGCGACCTAGCTGACGGCGTGCACTTCAACGCCGGTCACACATATTCAGGCAACCCGGTGGCGTGTGCCGCGGGGCTGGAAGCCGTGCGCCAGATCGTGGACGGCGGCGCCCTCGACAACGGCCGTGAGCGCGGCAAGCAACTCCGCGCAGGGCTGGAGGAATTGCACGGACGCTACGAGCAGATCGGGCGCGTGGACGGGCACGGCATGTTGCAGGGCGTGGAGTTTGTGAGCGATCGGACTGCGCGCTCGGCCTATCCAGCTTCCAACTTGCTTTGCCGCGAGGTAGGCCGGACCGCCAAGCGCAACGGGCTCATCGCGCGCATGGGCGACCACACCTACGTGCTCGCGCCTCCGCTGGTTTCAACGGAAGAAGAGATCGACGAGATGCTGGACATCCTGGACGCGTCGATCGCGGAGACCCTGGAGACGTTCGAGGCGTGAGCCAGGCGGCGTTCGATGATCGGGTAGCCGCGTACGCAGCATCGCCGACCCATCGCGAAGGCCCGACTCTCGATCTCACCCGCGAATCAGCCAGGGCGAATCCGGGCGACCTGGTGCTGGACGTGAGCACGGGCACCGGATTTACGGCCCACGCCCTGGCCGCGGTGTCGGCTCGTGTCGTGGCGGCGGACATTGCCCCCAACATGCTGCGGCACACACGTGCGACGGCGCCGAATGAAGTGCGAGTGGTCCAGACGGACACTCACATCCTGGCGTTCGCCGACCGAACGTTTGACGTGGTCACTTGTCGCCATGCGTTCCATCACTACCAGGACGGGCGCACAGCCATGACCGAGATGGCGCGGGTGGTGCGTCCGGGCGGCCGGGTGGTGATTACCGACACGATTTCGCCCGACGACGCCGAGGTCGCGGAGACCATGCACGAGATCGAGTCGCTTCGCGACCCGTCGCACGTGTGCAACCGCTATGCCGGGCAAATCCTTGATCTGATGACGGACGTCGGCCTCGACATTGAGCGCGACACGCACACCCGCACCGAGCAGGACTTTGATGGCTGGTGCAGTCGAACGGGCGTATCGGACGTCCTTCGGCGGCAGCTTTGGCGGTGCTTTACCGAGAGCGCAAGGGTCCGGGCGGCGTTCGATGCGCGCGAAACCGATGGCGGACGCCGGTTCTACTGGCCGGTGCTGGTCGCGGCCGGAGTGCGACGCGTCTAGCCTCCTATACGATACGGCTGGAGTCGGGCTCCGGGGGACGATGACATGGCAACGGCGCCGCTGAGAGTTGGCTTTGTAGGTTGCGGCGGGATTTCCCGCCTGTACACGGACATTTACCTGGGGCTTCACGAGCTGGCGCATGTGGTCGCCGTGGCAGACCTTGTTCCCGAGTTGGCGCGTGATCGGGCCGAAGGCCTTATCCACGGCTACCGAGCCGAAGCGGCTCGCCAGCACGCCATTGCAACCGGCGCCCGCAGCGAGGCCGAGCGTGACGAGGCCCTGGCCCGCGCCGAGTCGGCCGAGGACGCCGCCTCAAACACCATTCAGCAGTTTGCAAGCCACACTGAGTTACTGGCCGGGGCCGACGTGGACGCGATAGTTTTGCTCACGGCGCCGTCGGTTCGCGGCGGGCCGACCGTGGAAGCCGCCTCACAAGGGGTTCACGTCTTCACTCAGGGGCCAATGGCCCGTAGCGTGGAGGAAGCCGACGCCATGATGGAAGCGGCCGAGGCGTCGGGCATCAAGCTGCACGTGCAGGTCGGCTCGCGCTACAGCCGCGGGATGCGGCACGCGCAGGCGGCGGTCGCCAGCGGCCTGATGGGCCAGATGGCCTTGGCGAGGGTGGAGTTAAACCTCTTCCGTCCGCAGTCGCCCTACTTCCGATCCACGCACTGGCACGGCACCTGGGGTGGCGAGGGCGGAACGTCGGTATTCCACCACGGGCGCTACATCATCGATCCGTTTCTCTTCGTGGTCGGTTCGCCGATTGTCGAAGTGACCTCGTACGCGGGCGCCATGCTGCGCTACATCGAGACCGATGACATGACGCTATCGCTCGTGAAGTTCGCCAACGGCGCTCGCGGCGTGGTGCAGTCATCGCTGCTCCACCACAGCAACCCGCTGAATCCCACGTACCGGATCGAGGTGATCGGCAGTGAGGCCTCGATGGTTCTCCACCAGGAATACACGCCACCGGACGCCCCGGCGGTAATGCTTGGCTCACGCGAGAACGGCTGGCAGGCCAACGTCAAGTTTGGGTCCAACCACGACCCAACGCTGGTTCAGCGGCTGGATGCGCTCGAGTCCGAAGTCTCGGACGCACCTATGCGCGCAACCGAGATGTACCAGAGTCAGATCTGGTTGGAATCGATCCTGGATGATTCGGACACGCCGGCGCCTCTACGCGTGCCCCACCACCACGCCGAATTCACGCGCGCGGTCTACAAGTCACAAGAAACTGGCCGGACGGTTGCACTGCCCCTGGCCAAGGACGACCCCTTCTACACCTTCGAAGGTCGCCTGAGCCACGGCCGCAAGATTCCCACGGACGACCAGCCGCCAACTAGCTAGGTTTGGCAGCGCACGGGGGTCCGATGGAAGCTGCCTGCGACCAGCCCCAATAACTTCGGTCCTCGCGCATGAGACTTAGGACTGGGCTACGTGGGCTGGGTTGTCTGCGCGTCTGCCCAGCTAGTACGCGCCGCGCCCGCGCGCGACCACCCAGAGGGTGCGCAGCAGGATGGTGAGGTCGAGCAGCGGCGAGTAATTCTGAATGTAGTAGAGGTCGTATTCGACGTTCTCGTGCAAGGGGAGCTCGCCGCGGCCACTCACCTGCCACCAGCCGGTGATTCCGGGAAGTACCGCCAGCCGCTGCCGCTGCCAGGACTCGTAGCGCTCAACGACCCACGGAAGCTCGGGACGTGGCCCTACCAGGCTCATTTCGCCGCGCAACACATTCCAGAGCTGCGGTAGCTCGTCGAGACTGGTTCGTCTCAAGAAGCGCCCGACGCGGGTCACTCGTGGATCGTTGAGTGGCTTGTAGACCGCGTTGACCGCGGCGCCGCCCTGCAGGGCGGCTTCCTGACGACTCTCCGCGTCCGGAACCATCGTGCGTAGCTTGAACATCGTGAACATTCGGCCGGTCTCGCCAACGCGGCGCTGTGAAAAAACGACTGGCCGTCCGCCGTCCAGGTAGACCGCCAGCGCCAGGACGGCGAGTAGCGGCGCCATCAGCACAAGCGACACCCCGGCCAGAACCAGATCGAACACGCGCTTGATGAAGCGATCAAAGCCGGTGATGACGGGAGCGCGTACGCTGATCAATGGCAAGCCCCACACGTCCTCGGCCATCGCTCGGCCAGCGGTGAGGTGGAAGACGTCGGGGACCAGCCGCACTCTGACAGGAACGCTATCCAGCGCCACGACGATTTCGCGAATCCGCTCGTGGGCGTGCATTGGCAATGCAATCAGCACGTCGTCCACCTCGTGGCGATCGATCAGATCCTCAAGCTCGTTACAGGCACCCAACACCCGGGCGTCGTGAATTTCTTCCCCGAGCTTGTCCGCATCGTCGTCGGCGAATCCGATGACCTGGAATCCTGACCACGGACGCTCCCGAATCATGGTTGCGACGCGTTCCCCGACGGGTCCGGCGCCAACCACCAGGACGCGAGTTGCGCCGCGGCCGGAGATTCGACGGTTTCGCATCACGAGGTTGAGCAGCCAGCGGAGGTTTATGAGCAGCAGCGCATCGAGCGCAATGAAATAAAGAAACAGCAAACGCGAAAGAAACTCGACCTTGAGAACGAAGAAGGCCGCAAAGAGCACGATGGTGGCAAAGATGATGGCCGGAATCAGAACGCGGATTTCGTCCACGACCCGCAGCAGCCGCCGGTGGTCGTAGAGATGGACCATTCGAAAGAAAAAAGCCCAGACGAAGCCGACGACCACGTACTCGCGGATGGAGAGCCAGGAAAGAAGGTCGGCGTCGCCGGCGCCAATCGGCAGGGTGTGCCGAAGGATGTCGGCCAGATAGAGCGCAAGGATCGTGAGCGCAATGTCGACAACGGCCAACGTGCCGCCAAAGAGGCGTGCGCGCTCCCTCACCTCAACGCTCCCCTACCAATTCGCGGTATACGGCCTCCGTGGCGCGGGCCATCGCGCTGGCGTCGTGGTACACGGCTACGGCCGCACAAGCATTCGCTGCTAGCGTGCGAGCCTCGTCCATGTGTGTCAACAAGCGCAGCGATGCCGCGGCAGCGTCGGGAACATCGCCTGGATCGACCAAAAGCCCGGTGCGACCATGCTCAATCAGGTCGGTGGTTCCGACGGCCCGAGCGGCAACAATTGGAACGCCCGCCGTCATGACTTCCATGATCGAGTAGGGCACGCCTTCCCAGCGCGCCATGTGCAAGTAGACGTCCAGGGCCGTTAACAGGGTCCGAGCGTCGGTGACAAACCCGGGAAGCGATGTCGCCTCGTGGACGCCCAGAGCTCGAAGGCGATCTTCCACCTGAACACGTAGCTCACCGTCATTCGTCCAGAGAAACCGAGCATCGGAACGCTGTCGGTAGATCGCCGCGAACGTCTCTGCGATGTCAAACGGAGCCTTTTGCTCGGTGAAGCGCGCTGTGGTTCCAACGATCGGCGCGTCAGCGGGCAGGTCGAGCCGTCGGCGGGCCTCGCCGCGCGACACAGGATGGAACGGCGCGAAGGTGAGCGGAATCTTCCGGATTTTTCGAGGCGCCACGAGTTCGCCGGCGACTTGCCTTTCGCCTTCGGACAGGGCGATGAGATTCGCGGTGACGCGTCCCAGCACCACTTCCAGCCAACGCAGCGGCGTACGAGCCAACGGTGATTCGAAGTTGAGGAAGTAGAACCCGTGCGGCGTGTGAACGGTCCTCACCTGGGGAAAAAGTGCAGCTGCCGCCCGACCGACCACGCCCGCCTTTGTGCTGTGGGTATGCACGATGTCGTAACGCCCCCGGCGGATCAGCTTGATGAGATCCCAGGTCGCTCGAATGTCGTGGATGGGTCGAATGGCCCGAACCATCGGCACGACGTGCAGCTCAACATGCAGTGCGGACATGTCTTGGAAAAATGAGGTGTCGCCGCGAGGCTCGGACCGCACCCGGGGACACGCCACTTCGAACTGAAAGTCCCGGCCATCGACGGCGTCCGCCAAATCAAGCAAGTGGCGCTTGGTTCCGCCAATCGTGGCCTCCATGACCTGGAGGACTCGAATCGGGCGGTCGGACATCGGCTGCGCTAGCGCAGCACCGCCTGTTGCATCCATGCGTACTCCGCCGCGATTCCCTCCTCGATCGTGGTGGACGGGTCGAACCCAAGCACGCGGCGCGCTTTGGAGGTGTCGGCCTGGCTGTGGAGTTGGTCGGCGGGGTGCGCCTCGGCATAGATTCGTTCGGCGGGTTTGCCAACGACCCGCTCCATCGTGTCGATGATCTCGTTCACCGAGGCCGTCGGGCCGCTGCCGATGTTGAATGTCTCGCCGATCGGTAACGCATCGAGCACACGCACCTGCGCATCGACCGCGTCCGCCACGTAGGCCAGTTCGCGCGTTTGCTCACCATCGCCGTAGATCGTGATTGGACAGCCCGTAGCGATGGCCTTCAGGCCTATGTGAACGAGCATGTCAGGCCGCTGCCGGGGTCCGAACAGCGTGTAATACCGCAGCACCACTACCGGCAGACCAAACAGCCGGTGGTAGGAACTGAGCAGGTGTTCGTCCAGCAACTTGGTCATGGCGTAGAACGAACGCGGCTCAAGCGGATGGTTCTCCGGAGTGGGCAGCTTGGGGTTGAAACCATAAATCGAGGACGTGGAGGCGAAGCTGAAGAGTTTGACGTCCGCCCGCAAGGCGGCGTCAGCCATCCTCTGGGTCGAGCGACTGTTGTCCTGCATGTAGCGCTGGAAGTTCGTCGGTGTCCAGCCCTCGCGGACGCCGGCTCGGGCTGCAAGGTGAAATACGTACTCCACGCCGTCGAACACCTGGTCGAGGTCGAGGTCGGAATCCATGAGATGCGCCTCGACGAACTCGAAGCCCTCATATCGCTGGAGTGTGTGCAGGTTTGCCCGCTTCTGGTCGCGGTCGTAGCTGTCGGTCATGCCGTCGAGGCCAATCACTCGATGGCCTCGCGCGAGCAGCGACTGGCACAGATGTGAAGCAATAAACCCGGAAGCCCCGGTCACAAGCGTGGTCGGGCTACTGCTGGCCAGTGGCATCAAAGCCCCGCGTGAAGAAAGCGCGCTCGCCGCGCGCTGCGAGAGTATATCGGCGGGACAATCTCCGCGTTACGCCGTGCCTCCGCGAATGACCGACGCGTAGAGGGCACGAGTGGCGGCTTGCATGCGCTCCAGGTCGAACGCCGAGGTCGCATGACGTCGCGCGCCGGCGCCCAATCGCTCGCGGCGGTCCGAGTCAAGCAACAGCGCGGTAAGACTCGTCGCAAGCGCCTGCTCGTCGCCGGGCGGAACCAGCAAGCCGGTGGTGTTGTGCTCGACGATTTCCGGGACACCGCCAACGGCCGTCGCGATGACCGGCCGACCTGCCATCGCAGCTTCCATAACCACGAGTCCAAGCCCCTCCCAATCCGACGACAGCACCACGAGGTCGGCCGCGGCCACCAGGTTCGGCATGTCAGAACGAACACCGAGCCAATGCACCGCGTCTCGCAGCCCCAATTCGTCCGAGAGCTCGAGCAGCCGAGTACGGTAGGCGGGACCGCCCAGTTGCGTCTCACCAGCGCACAGCAACTGGGCGTTGCCGAGTCTCTGGCGAACCTGCGCAAACGCCCGCAGGAGCACGTCGTGGCGCTTTTGTGGATCAAGGCGAGCGGGGCACAGCACCACCGGCACGTGCGCCTGGAATCCAAGCTCCCGACGCGAGGCTTCTCGGTCCAGGCCGCTGAAGGGCTCCGGATCAAGGCCGTATCGGATGACCTCAATCCGCTCTCGCGGAACGCCAAGATGCAGATTCGCCCACCGTGCAACGGCTTCCGAAATGGCGATGGTGCGCCGCGTGGGACGGGTAGCCAGCGCGTGAAGTGCCCGCGCAGACGACGACTCGAGTCGGGACTCGATGTTGTGCTTCGTAGACACAACGGCCTGGACGCCGACGGCGCGCGCCGCCAGCGCACCGTACATGTCGGCGCGCAACAAGTGCGTGTGGACCAGCGAGTAGCCTCCGCGCCTGATTCGCGCGGCCAGCCGCGGCAACTGAGAAGCGCCAAACGGTCCGGCCATCGGGATGTGACTCAGGTGTTTTACGCGTTTCTCGAACTCGGGTCGCAGGTCGTGATCACGGAAGTAGATCAGGTCGACATCCGCGAATTGGTGCAAGCCGGGCAACAGCTCAAGGAGATGGCGCTGCGCTCCACCGACCGCGAGCGACGTAACGATCTGAAGAACGCGCGTCCGGGGATTGATCACGTGCCGCCGGCCAGCACGGCGGCGTAGCGAGCCAGCGTCCGATCGACTTGCCGTTGAAGTGAGAATGTGGATGCCGCGCGCTGGCGGGCGGACGTACCCAGCGCCCGTGCGTGTGCGGCGTTACCCACGATTAGGTCAATACGGTCGGCCAGGGCCGGCGCATCGTTTGGATCCACCGTGTAGCCCCAGGCGCCGTCCTTCACGATTTCGGGACCGGCGCCAATGGTGGAAGCAATGGCCGGGCACCCGGCCGCCATGGATTCGATGAGCGTCAGGTTGAATGGATCGGGATAGGTCGACGGCGCTAGCGTCACAGTCGCGGCGTCGTAGGCATCGCGCAGTGCCTCGGGCTTCATCCAGCCTGGCAGCAGCAGGCGGTTTCCCACACCCAGCTCGTCGGCCAGGTGCCTGAGCTTCGGCGCATAGCGCGGATTCTCCCCAGCGATCACCAGACGCAGGTCCGAGCACTTCGAACGCGCCAACGCGTGCAGCGCCGCCTCGGCGCCCTTTTCGCGCGAGACGCGGGCCGCCAGCAGCGCAATCGGAGCTCCGTCCAGCCCGTGCGACGACCGAAAGGCCGCGCCGTCACCCATGCCCCACCAGTCCAGGTCCACGCCGTTATAGACCACTTCGGCGCCCCCAAAACCGTTGGCGCGCAACGCGGTTTGCAGCGTCCGGCTGATGGCGAACAGGTGATCGACATGCCTGGACATTTCATGGTCGATGACCACGTTGCGCGCCGGATTCCAGCGGAACCGCTGGCACTTGGCGCAGTTGAACCAGCGCTGGCGGAAATCGACCGGTCCGCCCGTACAGATGAATTTGATGCAGCAGAACAGCAGGTAATCGTGGGCCGTATAGAGCACCGGCACGTCAAGACGCGCCGCTGTGGAAAGCGACGCAAACGACAGGTGCTGATGAACATTGTGGGCATGCACCACTTCAGGCCCGAAGTCTGCTAATTCACGACCGACGCCCGGTAGAACCATCGGGTTGGCCATGGCTACCGTGTTGCGAAACCGCTCCGGATAGCGTGATCGCAGCCGACGTACGCGCACACCGTCCTGGTCACGAATCGACCCAGCCCCCGACGTGGTTGCAATAACGCACACGTCATGACCGGCCTTGACGAAGGCGCCGGCCAGTCGCTCCACCACGACTCCTGCCCCACCGCGATTCTCGGGGGGATAGGTATCAGCAAGGAGGGCGATGCGCATATGGAGCGGCCCGACGTAGCAATGGGACGATTCTAGGCGGTATACGCGGCCAAACAGTGTTCCGCCACCGCCGACCACGTAAAGCGGGCCTCCACGTGCTTGCGGGCGGCGTTGCCCTGCGACCGCGCCGTCTCGACCGAGGTCGTAAGGGGCGACAGCGCACGGCGCAACGCGTCGGGGTCGCTCGGCGGCACCGTCGCGCCACCTACGGATGGGATGATCTCGGGCATCCCGGCCACGGCCGAGACCACCGCCGCGGTCCCGCACGCCATGGCTTCGAGTGGTGCAAGGCCAACGAGCTCCGGCAGGGCCTGGCGGCGTCCTCGGTAGTCCTCGTACACCGATGGCATGACAAAGGCGCAAGCTGACCGCAGGGCGGCAATTACCTCGTCGTCCGACGCACTGATGTGGATCCGCACCTGACGGGACGACGCCTCGGATCGAATGAACGCAAGGTAATCCGGGTCGTATGGACGCCCGTAGATGTCGAGCGAGGCGCCAGTTGGAAGCCCTCGGATCGCGGTCTCGATGCCCTTGTGCGGCAGCAAGCGACCCACGTAGACCACCCGGCCCGGCGACTTGTCGCCACCAGGCGAGTACTTCGACGTATCGACGCCTGCGTAAATCACCTCCGTTCGGCGACCGACGTAGGGAAGCGTTGCGGCCGCGAACTGGCTCTGCGCCAACTGACCGTCTATCCAGCGACCGATGCGCAGACGGCGAACCCAATTCACCCCGCCGCCACCGTGATCGGTAACGAAGACCCGCTTGCCTAGCGGACGCCCAATCAGCGCGACAAGGGCCGTGAGACCTGACCTCGCCTGATGGCAGTGGACAACATTCGCCCATCCAAGCGCGGGGAGGAATCCGGGACCGACTGCGTCATACATTCGACCACGCAACCGCCGCCAGGTTCGATGCACCTCGATCTCAAACCCGTTGACCCGGCGAGTTCCGGGCTTGGCGCCAAACGAGACCAGTCGCGTCGGCGTGCGCTCTCGCATTGCAATTGCCAGTTCCAGCGGATAGCGCTCACCGCCCCCCCGCACCGACTCGTCGCCGAACCAGGTTGGGGAAAGGTGCAGAACGCGCAGGTCGCTCACGCAGGCTGCTCGGCCACGATCAAAAGGCCGCCGGGTTCGTCAACCGGCCGCCGAAATGGCCGGTGTAGCAACGCTGACCACAAACCAACCCAGAGCGGCATCGGCACTAGCCGGCGCCGGTGAAGCCCACGGAACCAATCCAGCACACGGCGTCCGGCAATTTGCCGCACCAACAACTCGTCCAGTCGCCGCCAGATTCGTTGGGTCGCGTCCGGCAGATGCCCCCGACTTGCCACGACTTTCAGGCCGAAACGGTCGAGATGCGACGTCCATTCCTCAAGCGAGCGATAGTGAAAGTGGCCAAGCCGAGCGTTCATCGACGCCAGGGCGTCGGATCCGGACTCAGACTCGATTCGGTCGGCAAAGGCTGGCGCGGGAACCGTGAACACAAGGCGCCCGCCAGGCCGCAAGATGCGCGCAGCTTCCTGGACGGCGCCCAGGTCGTCGGGGATGTGCTCAAGCACGCTATGGCTGTAGACGGTGCCGTACGTGGCTGAAGCCAGCGGCATCTTGGTGCCGTCCGCTCGCATGACAGTCCGATACATGCCCGACGCGTGCGCGACCCGAGTCTCCGCGGAAACAAGCTCAAGCCCATCGACCGGCCAGTGCGATCGCAGCACCGTGCGTGCGACTTCACCGGTTCCGCAGCCGAGATCCAGCACGGGCGCGGCGAATCTGACGTCTCGAAGCATGGCGAACTCAGTTGCCCGCCACAGCGCAATGGCCGGCTGATGCGGGTGCGCACGCAACGCCAGGCCCAGCAAGTCGGCATCGCTTCGAGCTACCAGCGCCGTTGGAAACCGATCGTTATCCATCGAGTACGTCGCCGATGAGCTCGCCCATGCGGACTTCGTACGTGTGATCACGCTCCACTCGGCGTTTCCCGGCTGTCGCTATTGAGTTCCGCGCGGACTCGTCGTTCAGGTATCGCTCAATCGCCGGCACCACGTCGTCGACATCCTGGTAGACCGCGAGCTCGGTTCCGACTTCGAACAAGCCATCCATTCGGGCCTTGTGGTCCGTGAGCTGGAACGCGCCGGCGGCAGGGATCTCAAACGTCCGCATGTTTGGACCTTCGCGCATCTGGGCATGGTGGACGTTCAACACAATCTTGGCGCCGCGATAGGCCCGAGCCACAGCCGAAGCCGGAAGTAGCGTCAGTCCGCGATGCGCTTCACGCACTCGATACCGAGCCTCGAGCTTCTCCCAGCCGCGGCCCCAGACGGCCAGGTTAGTCCCGGAGCGGGCAATTGATTCGAGGATTTCAACTCTGGATCGGTTGGCAGGCAAGTGGCCCATGTTGTGGCGCGCATCGCCGACGAAAATCACCTCCACGGGTTCCGGGTCTGCGTCGTGGCCGGCCCAGGCCGCGGGGTGGACTGCGTGCGGCAGAAACTCGGCCTTCACGCCGCGGGTCTCGAGGTCCGCCGCGTACGTCGGATCGGCCAGGTAGAAGCGGTCGTACAGATGTGCAGCGCCGGTGATGTTCGGGAACCAACTTGGATCGTCGCCACACCACTGCACGAGAGGGCCGTCAGTCAACTGCCTCAGGCGCTCGACCGTCTCCGGCAGCAAGACTTCACCCTTGAGCACCAGGGTGAACTCCGGCCGCTGGTCGGCGGCATGGCGCAGGGCGTCCAAATTGTCCGCCCGTGCCACGTCAAAGACGCGCTCAAGGTGGTACCGATCAGGGCCGACCAATCGTCTTCGCACGCGTCCCCACAGGCCGACCTCCTGATCAAGGCGCCCGCTGTAGCGGAAGGTGCGGACTTCGTGACCGGCGGACTGCAATCCAAGCGCGCAATACTCAGTCCAGCGTCCGGTGTCCCAGTGCGGGCCGATCAGCAATATACGCACGGCGCGGTCAAACTACCGCGGCGCGCCGTCGCCACAAGGCGCCGAGTTCGGAACGCAACGCGCTGCGATCGATGACATAGAGAAGTCCCGCGTAGACCAATACGACCACGACGCCGCCCTGAATCAGCAAGACCGCATCGGTCAGCATAGGCAGCAAAATGAACCGTCCAAACAACCCGGCCCCGACTGCGGCCGCGAGCGGACGGGCCAGGTGGTGCAGTAGTCGTAGATTGAACTCCCGGCGCGCGATTGGCAGCAAGACCAAGGCCGCCAGCCCCTGCGATGCCGCCAGGCCAATCGGAACCGCCAGGAACCCGGCGCCGAGTCCTGCCAGGATTCCGGCCAGGCCCCACGCAGCGGCGGCCCATCCAATCGACACGATCAGCACGGTTTTCGTCTTGCCCACCGCATTCAAGATGGGGGTGATCAGACCGTTGATGGGAATGAGCGCGTTGTTGACCGCCAGGATGAGCAGGGCCGGTACGGCCGGCAACCATTGTTCGCCGTAAATCAGGCTGGCGATCTCAGGCCCAAAGGCGATAACGGCGACGAACCCCGGTAGCGTCACGATGGCGTTCCACTTCAGCGTAAGTTCGGCGCCTCGGCGAACCTGCTCAGGCGCGTCCTGGATCCGAGCAAAGGTCGGAAGGCTCACGCGCGCCACCCACTGCGTCAGCGCAAGCGGCTGTGCGGATACTCGGTTGGCCCAATTGAGATATCCGGTTGCCGTAGCCCCAAATGCCCGCGGCGTGAATAGCGGAATGAGCGAATCCTTGAGCGTAATGGCCAGCCTTGATCCTTGGAATCGCGCTCCGAAACCTACATGCGGGGCCAGAACTCCCAGCTTGCGAGTTGGCACCGGCCACCACGGGCGAGCCAACACGACCGCCAGCGTCGAGACCAGGCTGGCGCCGACGTGTGCAATGACCAGGCTCCACACACCGGCCGCGCCGATGGCGAATCCGATACCCGCGCTGTAGTAGAACAGGGTCCCGGCAATATCGGCAGCGGCCAGGCGGCCAAACTGCAGATGTCGTTCAAGTAACGCCGCCGGAACGATGCGAAACGCGGTGAAGAAGACCGAAAATGCGAATACCCGGGTCATCCATGGATCGATCTGATCATCGAGCAGAGCATCGACTGCAATTGGCCCGGCGAAAAAAACGACAATCCCGCCCGCAAAGACCAGGAGCAACTGGCCAGTGAATACGGCCCGAAGGTCGCGGGTCTGAGGCTCGTTTCCACGCTGAATCAGGCTCGGTTGCAGCCCGAGATCGGCAAATTGCTTGACCAGCCCGGCAAAGGTGGCAATTGGCACGATGACACCGAAATCTGCCGGCGTCAGCAGGCGGAATAAGGCGATGCTCCCAAGGAACGAGACAAGCTTCATACCGCCTTCCCGCACGCCGAGCGCCACGACGCCTCGAATCGCGCGATTCTCAAGCTCTTCCGATCGATCTGCGGGCGTGGGGGAATCCGTCACGTTGTGAAGACCGCGTCGGTGTCCAAGGCGCAGGCGTAGACATCCAGCAGTTGCCGCGCGGACCGACGCCACGTCGTGGCGCGAACGCGACGTCGGGCACCAGCGGCCAGGGCCTGCCAGCACTTCGCATCGGTAAGCAGCGTACGAAGGGCGTCGGTCAGGGCCGCGGCGTCGTTGGGGGGAACGAGCAACCCGTTCTCGTTGTGGATCACCGGTTCCTCGGCTCCGGAGTCCCGCGCGCTGACGACCGGAGTTCCGCAGGCATTCGCTTCCAGCAGCACGAGGCCAAATCCCTCAAAGTCCGATCCCCACCGGCGATACGGCATCGTTACGACCCGGGCGCGGTGATACCACTGGACAAGCTCGTCTTGGCTGACAGTGCCGGTGAGCGTGACGGAGCCGTCGAGCTCAAGCTCGCGGACGCGCGCTCGGAGCCGCCGCACATACGATGACTGTTCGTCCGCTGAACCAACCACAACGTACCGGTCGGCCGCGCCCTCAGACTTCAGCCGGGCAAAGGCCTCGAGCGCCAGGTCGAATCCCTTTCGGGGCTTGCATTCACCCACCGACACGATCAGGCCAGGCTCGCGGGAGGGTGGATGCTGGAGTTGAAACTCGTCGCTTCGGACGGCCAACGGAACCACGCTGGCGTTTCGAACCCCGGCCCCGCGCTCAATTTGACGGCGCGTGTACCCGCTGATGGCCGGTAACCCTCGGGCTCGACGTAGCGCCCAGCGAAGTGTCCAGCGTTCGATCCACGGTCGGCTCGATGGAAGCGAATAGGTTCCGACCAGCGATACGAAATATGGCCGGCGACCGGCCGCCAGAGCCACCGCCGACGCGTAGGGCTCCACCAGGCAGTGAATGACGTCGCATCCGCGCAGGCCGCGGATTAGCGGCGGCAATGTTCGTTGCATCACGCGCAGCGGGTGACGTCGGCCGTGCTGGAACGACGGGATTTCCCTGTGGTCCGGGTAGTCTCGAAGATCATCCATCGTCGCCAGGCTTCGAGGGCTGACCAGGCGAACGTCTACACCGGCCGCGATCAGTTCACGTGCGAGTTCGCCCGCATAGCGTCCCCATCCATTGGTTGGATCGAGCGCATCGCTGACCAGTGCCAGCTTCACCGGCGGTCGGTCCAGAAGCCTGCGGCCGCCAGCACGACAGTCGCGCCCAGCGCAGCAAACGAGGCCACCAGTCCGGCAACAAAACCGGGCGGGGTGTACGTCATAACCACGGTGTGTGGGCCGACGCTGTCGATCGGCACTCCGCGCACGAGCGTGTTCACCGTGACCATCTCTGTCGGCCGTCCGTCCACAGTGGCCTGCCAACCGGGGAACATCGCCTCGTTGAACACAAGCAGTCCCGGCGCGCCAAGCTCCACCTGCACAGTGACGGAGTCCGCGCCGCGTACCGGTGGATGCACGATGTCGTTTCCGACGGAACCCGTAGGGCGGATTCCGGGGTCGCCGTTGACCAGGGGTACGTCCGGGCGGCTGGCGATGGCATCCAGCGTGGACTCAGGCGGCGTCCCCGGCTCGATGATCTGCCAGTCATGCGCGATCCAGGCGCGGGGAGCCCAGTCCGCAAGTTCATAGACATACAAAGGCTGACTAACCGACGCCCATGGCGGAAGTGCAAGGTCTTCAACCCCGACCTGGCGCAGCGTAGGCACATTGATCGGTACGCCCGAGGTGACAAAGCGCACGTTGGCGGCGGCCAGGGCGGGCGCACGACGCCGCAGCAACTCGGTCCGCGCATCAGCGTCCAAGGCAGCGTCGGACGCAAATCCGGCAACCGTTGATCGCTCGCTCCCGACGTAGGCCAGATAGTCCGCGGTGTCCCGCGGCATCAGGTTCTCGTATCCGTCGATTGACGCGCGCCCACCGGTCATGGGGAGGTTGGGGGCAAAGGTCTCGTTGAGAAAAACGTACTCCAGCAGATCGCGACGCGTTCGATCCAGCTCCGTGCCAGCGGCGGTGGAAAGCTCGAATTTCTGTGCCTGGCTCCGGTACGAGAACACCCGCCAATCGCCGCCGGAGTCGGCCGGCACCACGCCGGCAGCCTGTGGATCTCGGGCGTACCAGTCGCCGGGCACGGTTGGTATCCCGTGGAAAGGTGCCAGCAAGACGTCAAATGCCAGCACGACCACGACGGCTGCCTGTGCGCTGGTCGGTGCGATCCGGCCACGAAGAAAGCGCCAGAACACGAGGGCGGTAAGCAGCGCGGCCAAGAGCGTCCAGCGCGGCGCCCAGTACTCAAGACTGAACGCTGCCGTCATACGTTCGTACATCTGATCGAACGTGCGGTAATAGCGTTCGGCGGTCAGGAATCGTCCTTCTGAGCCGACGATGGCCCGATCGATGTAGTCGTAACCGTAGGGAACGATTAGGAAGGCGAATCCTGAGAGAACGATCGTAGCCGCGACCGTTCCCGCACCGATAAGCCCGGCGAGCCAAACCCAGACGCGACCGACCCAGCGCACCAGCAGGCTCGATCTGAGACCGTCGGCGCTCATCTGCTCGATTCCGATTGCCGCCAGAAATGACAGGCCAAACGACGCCGCGATCCCGAATCGTGCTGGCTGGCGGAAGAACTCGAATAGCGGCAGCTTGTGGAGCAGCGGGAAGCCGAGGCTGAACGAGCCCATGGACAGAATCCAGGTCAGCAGGACGAGACCGCTAAGAAACCAGATGAGCCGATGACGCCAACCAGTCACGACAGCGATCAGCGCCAGGGCCGGCGCGGCGAGCCCGAGGTAGAGAAGCTCTTCGGCGTTGAGGGTGTCGTTCAGCACTTGTGGAATCTCAAAGGACGGGTAGAGGTAGCCCACGACGAGGCTCCACGGCGGAATCGACCCCTGCGACGCGGTAGCGAAGTCAAGCCCGCCAGCGCGAGCCGAAAGCTCCGTGGTTGCAATCGTCGGTACGAGTCGGACGGCTCCGACGGCCAGGCCCACGATGGCGGCGGTGCCCACCCAAGCCGCGTCCTTTGCCGCTCGTGCAAGCCCAACATCGCCCCAGGCCCACCAGAAGCGCGTGGCGGCAAACAGAAGCCACACAAAGCCCCACAGCAACGCAATCTGGGGATGGCCGGCCAGCACGGTGACGGCGGCACAGATCGCCAGAAGACCGCTGTAGCGGCGTTGGCCCCGGGCTATGAGCTCGATAGCGGCAACTCCAGCCGGGAGCGCGAAGAAGATGTCGGCGTAGTTGAGGAAGCGCGACGTGGCGAAGACAAAGCCGCCGTAGGTGAACAAGAACGCGGCCACGAACGCACCGAGCCGCGTCAGCCCCCACACCCGGCCCAGCCAATAGGCCGCCGCTGACGCAAGGGCCAGACCGAGCGCCAACTCAATGAAGTAGGCGCGCAGCGGTTCAAAGATCCAAAGCAGCAGCCAGGTCAGCGGATAGAACCAGCCGAATTCGGAAAACGCGACCGGGAACCCCGCCAGCATGCCGTCGGCCCACAGCGGGATTCTTCCCTCGCGGACGCCCTCGGCAAGCAGGGCATAGCGGGGCTGGTAACTCAGCAGCAAGTCAAGGTCCAGCCAGGGTGCGCCGGCAAAGAGGAGATCGCGATACAGCACCAGCAGCGGCGCCAGGAGGCCAGCGGCGACAAGCGCGCGGCGCTGCGCGATCGAGGCCTGCTCAAGCCCAGCGAGAAGCCGAGCCATGGCTCGGCCCAACTGGGTTAAGACGCCGGCGCAGATTCCAGAAACTCGCGGATAGCCGCGGCGCGCTGCGTCCATGTACGGCTCTCCACCTCCAAACGAGCAGCGTTGGCCAGGCGGGCGGCCAGCGCCTTGTCGGTCAGTAGACGAGTGACGGCGCTTGCCAGCGCGCTCGGCTCGTCCGGCGCAACGAGCAGGGCGTTGCATTCGTCGTGCAGGACCTCGCGCAGTGAGGGTAAGTCACTGGCCACAATTGGACGCTCCGCGGCCATGTACTCGAATAGCTTCAGAGGGGAGGTGTGCTCGCGTGCAATGACCTGCCGGGCGCTAAATGGGATTACCGCTATGTCCGCGGCAACCAGGTACTTGCGCGCATCGTCGGGCGGCAGGTGGCCCGTGAGATGAACGTTTGGCAGATCCGAGGCGGCCGCCGCGATGCGGTCGAGGTCAGGCGGAATGCCGCCCACGATGATCCACTGAACGTCCGGCGAGGCGCCGCGCGCTGCCGCAACCAGCGTGTCTACGCCCTTCCATGGATACAGGTGACCGAGATAGCAGACGACGGGCGCGCTCTTCGGGATGCCGAGTTCGGTCCGGGCATTCCCGCGATCGAGGCCGGCGAACGCCCGAATGTCCACTGCGTCCGGGGCCACGCACAGGCGCTTTGGATCGAAACCAGCGTCGAGATACCAGCGGCGCAGGCCCTCGGTGATGGTGATCACCGCGTCCATGCGACGCGCGGCCCACAGATGCAGGGCCGCCGACAGTCGCGAGCGTGGCACCGTATGCACCTCGAAGCAGAAGCGGGCTGGTTGGCCCAGAAATAGCCGCAAGACCGCCAAGGGCAGCAGGTCACGGCTATAGATCACGGCGGGGCGCCAGCGGCGCACGACGGTGAGCGCGGCCACGGCGAACGACCAGAGCTGTAGCAGGTGCGCGACCAGCCTGACCGGGCCGAAATTGAGCACCGGCCAATCGATCGTGACGCGCTTGATGGCGTCGAGGGTCGGTAACCCAACCAGCGAGAACGACCTGGGCACGCCGGCATATTTGAACGGGTCGCCCACCGCGCGCATGGCGTCTGTGTTCGCGCGGCGCGCGTATGCGAGCAGGACGGTCGCCCCACCTGACGCAAAGCCCGCGGCCATGTGCATGATTTGCAGCGGGTGGGCGCGCTCGCTGGGGATCCGCGCGTTAGCAACCATCACGATGCGCGGTGGTTCGCCCACGCTTAAATCCAATAGTCCACACGCACAGTCTCACCGTCCGCCAACGCGCCGAACTCCACGGCATCACGCCGCTGTCGCCATGCTCCGTCGCATTGGACTCGAAGTCCTTGGGAGGCGGCGGGCAACCAGTACCGAGCCGAGGACAAGTGCGTGGAGGCCGTTAGCTGATCGGAGACTTGTAAGCCGGATCCTTGAACTTCGTACGTGCGTCGAATGAGCACACCGGCCAGTTCGTGACCTTCGGCCCGCGCCACGCCGGACTCAACCGTCAATTTGTCGTGGGTGACCGTGGTCTGACCGGCGACGGCGTGGCTTGACAGCCACCGTTGGCTCGCCAGCCACATGGGTGGTCCGAAGTTGCGCCACAGCAACCCGAGCGCGTACCGCCAGCGGCCGGCCTGCACATGTGTCCTCGCGATGTGGAGGAGGAAACGTGACTCACGCCGAGCCAGAACTCGCCGAAGGTCCGGCAACGCCAATCGCCCAGGCCCTGGCGTGACGTCCCACGTGCCCTCGGGGATGCCTGGCTCCGAGCGAAAGCCCAGCTGGTTTCTCCAGGCACCGCTGGCATTGCCCACGTATACGAGGCCGCCACCGCCGATGCGACCGCCGACGAGACGGTCGGACGTCTGTTTGTTTGTTCGAACCAGGGCGCACAGACGCGACGACTCCAGCCGGGCCACGCCGGCGTCGCGCGCGACCGCCGGGGCGGAGTGTCCTCCCGCCGGCGGGTTGCTTGGGAGGTCGTCAAGTTCGGCGACGGCGTGCGCCCGCGCCAGCCAGGCGAGATCCGCCGTGTGCATGAACCGACAGACGAACGCCGGAGCACCCTTGGTCGCGTCAATCATCCCGCCCTCGCCGAGCGCCGCCGCGCTTTGGGCGGCAACTCGACCGGCCAGCGGTAGCAGCGAATCGCGCCCGTCCGCGGCCAGCACGTATGCGCCGTAAGGCGCTGAGCCGGCCTCTGCGTCGGCGTCCCAGAACCATCGCTTGCCTTCGAGACCCAGTGGCAGCATCCCATCGGGTCGAAGCACGAAGGCAAGAAAGTCAGCGCCGTCCTGTAGGCGATCTTCGAACGACGACTCCGAGTCGATGTGCCGCAGGGCGTAGCGAGCGAAAGCCACACAGCGACTGTGGTAGTAAACCGTCAAGTCGGAGATTCCCGCGCCCTCGCCAAGCAGAGCCGCATCGCGCACGTAGGCGAATGAGCCGTCTGACCGCATTTCAGCCAGCGAGCCGCTAACCGAGTCTTCCACGACTTGTGCCCAGGCTGGCTCGTCCAACGCGGCCGACGCTGCCGCCAAGCCCATGGCGCCCCAGAGCCGCTGATTGACCACAGGCTTGTCAATCACATTCGTCAGAAGGTAGGTGTCGCAGCTCAGTCGGATTGCCCGCTCGATGGCATCTCGATCCGTGCTCGACAGCTCCTCAGCCGCGTGAAGGAGCAGGGTCGACAGAGCGTCCACGCATTCGCCGGCGTCGATGATGTTGGTGGAGTTGTTGCGAGGATCGTGGAGGCCCGGAAAGAACACCCAGGCGCCTCCGGCGCCGGGATCGGGCGCCAGGCGCGCCACCACGCGCCTGGCCGTTGCCACGGCCCTTGTGAGATACCGATCTTGGTTCGTGTGTGCGTGCAGCGCGCAGTTGATCACGATGCTGCGGGCCGTCTTGCCGGTGTGGTCGACTTGGTGCTCTGGGCACGGCGTGTAGCCGTGGTGGTCACGCAGTCGTTCAAATGCGGATGACGCTGTTGCCAGGATCCAGGCCGCACGTGGGGTCAGAGTCGACGGCCGAACGGCTTCAACCATCATGGCCCTACGTCCGCTCGCGGATGACCCGCGCGGGCATCCCGCCCACGATCGCATACGGCGGCACGTCGTCCGACACAACGGCACGCACAGCTACCACCGCTCCGTCGCCAATAGTCACGCCAGGTAGCACCACGACCTCGCTGTAGAGCATCACGTCGTTGCCAATCGTGACCGGTGCCGTTTCGATCGGCGCGTCCAGGGCTGGAGTCTCCCGTTCGTCCAGGAGGTGTCGATGCGTGTAGATAGTCGAGCGGCGGCCGACGTGCGAGCGCGCGCCGATATGAATACCACCCGTACAGTCGAGACGTGTCTCGGAGAGGATTTCGGTCCCAGCTCCGATTGACAGCGCGGCGTCCGGTGCATGCCCGGGCTCCCAGCCGGCTCTCACGTCGCGCTTGACACGGACGCCATCGGCCACGGTCAGCCGCAAACCCGCCGGGTAGTAGAAGCGTCCGTCCAGCCGAAGCCGATTGCCGCAAGACACGCCGGCCGCCCGCCGTAACAGGGCCGCTCGGGCCCGCCAGATCGCCTGCTGGTATGGCGGCAGCACGTGGAGATCCGGCAATTGACCGACCAGTCGTGCGAGCTGACGTGCCGGATCGAGGTTCATGGCGACGCTTCCGCCTCTGAGACCGAGGGAAACGCCGGTCGCACGCCCTGCCGCAGCGCGTTACAGGCCCCGGCCAGCCGTCCCGCCAGCCCCTGCGCGCCGTGCCGCTGCATCACCGAGGCGCGCAGCCGTTCGACTGCGGCCAGTCGTGATTCCGCGCGCTGACCCATGAGCCGATTCAAGGCAGCGGCCAACTGATCGCTCGAGTTTCCAACCAGCACCTCGCTCGAGTGCTCGCCGAGCACGCCACGGTACGCAGTGTTATTCGTGATCAAGGGCGTTGCGCAGGCCAGCGCCTCCAGTCCCGTTTTGTCCAGCGCCGGTTGCTCGCGCCAGTTCACGAAGACATCCAACGATCCATAAAACCCGGCCATCGCATCACCGCGTACAGCGCCAACAAACTCCACGGCGTTACGCACGCCTAGCGTATCGGCGAGAACCTTCAGCTCGTCCACGTATGCCCGGTCGGACGGATAGAAGGGCTCCCCGGCGATTCTTAGCCGGGTCTCCGGAAACGCGCCGTGCCGCAACGCGGCCACGGCGCGGATGCCTGGCTCAAGCCCCTTGAGGGGTGTAATGCGTCCCGCCATTCCGATCACCGGTCCGTTGCCCTTGACTCGCTCGTCCGGTGGTCGAAATCGTGCCGTATCGATCCCGTGCCCGAGCACAAACGCTCGTTCGCTGCTGATCGGATAGCTGTCGTACGAGGCCGTGAATGCAGCGTCAATCATTCCGTTGGCCCGCCGCAGCATCGGCGTCAGCCCGTGGCTCGCGTACCACAGCGCCAGCGGCGTTCTGGCGACGCGGGTCATTGGCGCGAGCGCCACGGCGTAGGCCGGAACCATATGCGCCAGAACCGCATTCACCCGGCGGCCCAGAATCAGCCGTGAGCAAACCGCGCCGAATGCCGCAGCCGCCAGCCAGCGCGACCGGCCCCGTTCTCGGCCCAGGCCGTGAACGGAGACATTGGATGGCAGATCGACCTCGCCGACGCGCGCCGCCACCACGTGAACGAACGCCGCATGTCGCGACAGTTCCGTCGCCCACGTGTGTGCCACCGCGAGATTGGTGCTCGCTCGGTCGAGTTCCTGGGTAACGAACAGCAGACGAAGGTCGCTGCCCGATGGCCTGCTCAAGACGCCCCGACCTCGGCCAACCGGCGATAGGTGGCGGCATACGCACCGAGCACTGCGGACTTCTCAAACTGTGACGTTGCCGCCCGAGCGGCGCGACCGGCAGCACGCAGCCCTTCGGAATCTCGCAGCACAGCCTTGACCATCGACGCGCCGGCTTCGGTCGTCCATGGCAGTAGCCAGCCATTCGCGCCGTGTTCAATGGTCTCCGGCATCACCCCCACCGGCGTGGCAAATACCGGGGTGCCGCAGGCCATGGCTTCCAGGCATACCCGAGGGCCGCCCTCGCTTAGCGAAGGAGCGATAAGCGCGCGCATTCGGCGGTAGAGATCAGCCAGATCGGCCGGCCGGTCAAGCCAATCCACGAATGTCACCATTTTGGTGGTACCCGAGCGAGTCAGGCCGCGTCGAAACGCCTTGATCTCCGGACCCTGGCCGGCAACCACGAACCGTGCGTCGGGATCCTGCGCCGAAACAGCGGCGAACACTTCCGCGAGGTAGCCGAGATTCTTGTTCGCCACCATCCGACCGACGAATCCGAGGGTGAAGTCCCGCTCGGCTTCACCAGGGGCAAAGACCTCCCGATCGATGTACGCCGAGGGCAGCACCAGAATGCGCTCGCGCGGCACCCCCCAGTCCACCAGCAGGTCGGGAACTTCACGCCGATTGACCACTCGGATTGCAGTCGCCCGGCGCGCCACGCGCCTCACATAGGCGCGGTAGACGTGCTGCTCCAGCGGCTCCCACCACTGCGCGCGCTTTGGGTGACCCGGCACATGGTGGATTTCGCTGACGTAGGGCGTCCCAAAGCGGCCGGACAGCCGCGCGGCCGCGCGGCCGTTCGCGAAGATTCCATAGTCGTGGCTGACGATCAGCCGATGCGCATGGCGTTGCAATAGCTCCGCGCCCCGGCGACGCATCCAGGCCGATTGGCGCAGGCGTGAGGTCGGCGCTGGTTCAACACAAACGCCCGGAAACGGCTCCGCCCTCCGCGCACCCACGGCCCGGGGGGAAAGCACATCGATACGATCGAATTCAACCGCCAGGCCTTCGAGCGTGGTGCGGAAGGGCCCGTGTCGGCCGGTCGTAAGGTCCCGATCACCGCTGAGCATCAGCAGCTTGGTGCTCACGGAGCGGCGCGCGACCCTGAGCCGGTAACTTCGGACAGAATCTCCATCGTTTCATCCACCAGCCGATCCCACGTGAAATGATCAAGGCCCTCCGATCCCTTGCGTACCAGACGGCCGGCAAGCTCGCGGTCGGTCAGAAGGCGGTTCACGGCACTCACGAAGGCACGGTGGTCGCCGAGAGTCGTCAGCAGCGCATTGTGCTCGTGAGTGAGGATTTCCCGGTTTCCGCCAATGTCGGTCGTGACGATGGGCGTACCAACGACGCGCGCTTCGACCAGCGTGTGTGACAGACCTTCGTATGACGTGTTAAGCACGAACACGTCGGCGGCCCGTAGGTACATGCCAACGTCGCGATGCGGCACCCGACCTACAAACCGGACCCGCTCACCCAGTCCAAGTTCCCTGGCAAAGCGTTCCAGCGCCGGCTGCTCTGGCCCGTCGCCAACGACGGCCAGCACGGCGTCATTCGCAAAGTCGGGAACCATGCGCAGCAGGTCGTCGACCCGTTTCCATCCATAGAGTCGCGACACGGTGCAGACCAGCGGTCCCTCAAAGCCGAGCTGCCGCTTGGCCTCCTCGCGCGTCTCGTCGATCTCCGGAATCTCGGTCAGCGCGTTATGGACCACTCGAATCTTCTCCGGCCTGGCGCCCCAGTTGCGCACGAACGCGCCCACGTAGCCGCTGGGAACGACAACCACATTGGCCAGCGAGGTATACATCCGCTGGATGAATTGGAACGCCCGGGTCAGCGGTGCGTGACGCGTCCGCTGAAACTCCTCGATCCCCAGCGTCGTCATGCCGCGCCGGTGGGCGGACTCCCAGGCCCAGTCACCCACGATCTTTAGAATCCGCGGTCGACCGGCCATCAGCGCGGCCAGCGTGGAGGGCGCCTCGATACCGTTGATGTAAACCACGTCTGAGCGCAGCGCGGCCCACAAGGTATGCCACCAGACCAGGGCATAGCGCAGCGGAATCGGCGTGTTCCAGGAGACACGAACAATCGGAAACGGTGGACGCACCAGGCCCTCGGGATCGTCCGGACAAACCACCGCCCGGACCGAGTGGCCGCGGTTGTGCAACGTAAGCGCCAGGTTGTAGATGTGCGTTGCGGGCCCGCCGACAGTCGGCGGAAAAATGTTTGAGACAAATGTGATGCGCATCGCTCGGACGCTAGCACCGGGTTCGGCACCCGACAACGGCATGAGCCGTGTGAGCCGAGCGGCGGAGCGTTGCGCGCCGCCTAGCGATCAGTGGTCGGGCGCCTCTGTCCCGTTGGTTGCGTGCGAGCCGTTGGTTCCCGGCTGGAGCACTGGCAGCGGATCCCCAGTCACCACGCCGCGGGCGCCGGTGAAGAGGTTCCAGGGCGAACCGCCTTCCTGCCAGATCGCGTCACACCCGCGGCAAAGCTTGTAGTCGTCCAGATTGCCGCTGACGTGCGCCTCGCGAATTGCTCGATACGACGGGTTGTTCCAGATATCCAGCAACGACTCGTTGGCCAGATCGCCCATGATCTGGTCCTCACCAAAGTCCGCGCAGCACGACGGAACCTTGCCGTCCCAGTAGATCGCCATCGACTTCCAGAGCCAGTTGCAGGGGTAGTAGTTGGGACCGTGTGGACGCGCGGTGTAGAAGTCTGACGAATCCATCTGCCCGGCCCAGCCGTGCGCCCAGAACGTGTCCCACTCGTCCACCGGCAGCCCGTCAAAGCGCTGGAGGAAGTGTTCGGGCACCTCGGGCGCGGCGCCCTTGGGAAAGCTCGAGTCCCACAACTGAATCACCTGCATCACAAAATAGGGCTTTGGCCCGGATCGGCGCTTTCTGGACTCCAACAGGCGCAGGACGCGATCTAGCGTGCGGTCGAATTGCGCACCCTTACGCATCACTTCGTACTGCTCGGGCTCACCGGAGTCGAAGCTGATGGTCAGCTTGCTCGGCGCGGCATCCAGCAACTGCTCGATTTTCTCGTCACGCAACAGCGTGGCATTGGTGTTGATGTGGGCGGCAATCCCGGCGCGCTCGCACACCTCGATCATCTCGTAGATGTCCTGGTGCATGAGCGACTCGCCGCGGAAGAACAGGTTGGCCTCGCGCACGAATGGGCGTGCCTCATCGATGATCTTGCGAAACAGGTCCATCTCCATGAACCCGTTGAACTCGTTGGCCCCGACGCTTTGCGGGCACATGGGACAGCGCAGGTTGCAAAAGCTGGTTGGTTCGATGTGGAGCTTGATTGGGCCGTACGGCAACTCGGTGGTGCCGCGCATCCAGTGATACGCAAATCGACCAAGCGATGGGCGCAGGATGGCCCGATGCCGTCGGTACTTGACCAGCAGGTCCTTGGCCTGGCTGATCGAATTCACGAGCGGGCGGTCTTCTCGCGGGACGGTGGGCTCGCGTCTTCCCACAGCATGTTGGGGATTCCGTCCTCGACCTTGTACCGGTAGCCGCAAATCGTACAGACGAGGAACTCGCCCTCGATGCGCAGCACGCCGTCATCGCGCGGATGGTCGTCGTTCACGCAGCGCAGGATCGCGAGGAAGTCGTCTGGAATGAGCGGCGGCGCGGACGTCGCGTCCGAATCAGCCATTAGTGTCGCCTGCTCCCTTCAACTTGAAGCTAGAGCATGAAATGTAGCGTGTCAAAGCTAATCAACAGTGCGGCAAACGCGCCAATCGAAAGAAAGCGGAGCGACCGCACGCCGCGCGCGGCTGGCCAGATCCGGCCGCTCAGGCCTATCCAGGCGCCAAGCGAAGTGAACTGCAGAACCAGAAGGAGAGCGCCCACCCAAAACAGAAACCCCGGATAGGCCAGATAGCTCTCTGTAAGGCTTAGCGACCAGAAGTCCAATCCTAAGCCATGTTCAGGATTCAGGGGCACGGCGTCGATGCCGAATCGCAACCAGGGCGTGCGGCCCAGGGCGTCGGCCAGCCAATCCGTACGGTCAGGTGCAAGCAGATTGACGGCATCCGCTCGCAGGAGCCACGCGTGGGCCAGCAAGGGTGAGAACTGGTAGGCGTAGAGGACCGCCGCGTAGTCGCCTTCCGGTTGAATCGACGACCAGGGTTGATAGTCCGCGCCGCCATAAATTGCGCCGTTGAACGGCACCGCTCCTGCGACCTGCTGCTGAAAGAGGTCCAGATAGGCGATGAAGTCCTTGGAAACTCCCATGAACTGCACACCGGCGCTGACGACGACGACGGCTGCAAGGGCCGCTGCCGGCAGCCGGCTTCGCGCTCGCTCCAGCACCCGCTCGACTAGCGGAGCGCCCACGATCACCAGCAGCGGAAGTGCCGGCACGAGATAGCGTGGCCCCCACGTGTTGCCGCCGTACCAGACCTGCTTGCGGCTGTAGAGCAGGGCGTAGGCGACCGGGATGCCGATAACGACTAGTGACCGCCAGCCATGCCGACGAATGAACCACGGCAGCACCGGCAACGTGATCAGCAGGATCGGGTTGTACCAGATCACGCCTTTGCCCCAGCTACTGATGAGGCCGACAAGCCCCAGCCGAAACGGCAATTCCAGCCAGCCCCGCTGCAGGCCACCGATCAGTTCACTCACGTACAGCAGGTGGAAGTCGAACAGCACTGCCGCCGCGACGAGGGCTGGCGGTATGACGACCAGAAACGGCGCCGAAAAAAGAAGCGCTGGCCGAATCGAATGGCGCACGGTCTCTCCCCACGTTCGCTGAGACTTGGAGCCAACGACAAGTCCAACCAGCAGGATCGGCACCGCAATCACACTGACGTATTTCGTCAGCACGGCCGCGAAGGCCACGAGACCTGCCAGCAACGCGTAGCGGTGCCGTCCGCTTGACCCTTGCACCAGCAATAGCCACACAGCTGCCAGGAGCAGCGTCGTCACCAGCGGTTCCGAAAAGTCGAACTTCGCGTACGGCCACGCCATCGTTGCGATGGCGTAGATCAGCCCGCTGACAATTGCCACCCGCTCGCTGTAGTTCAGTCGCCGCAGAATTCGAACCACGAGGACGACGCCGAGAGCGGTGGCGAACGCGTTGGCTGCCGCTACCGGAAGGCGACGGAAAAATTCGCGATTCTGACGTTTCGACCAGACGCGCCCGACCCCCGGCCCGTCTATCCACGTCCCGTCCGGTGACCGCAGCGCCAAGCCGTCTACGTAGAAATTCCCGTCGGGCTGCATATACGTGATTTGCGCAGACTCGAGCTCTCGGGGTGCTTCAAAGCGCCAGGTCGCTCCGTAGTAGTAGGCGCGGGCATTGCCGATATGCCTCGCCACTGCCGTCGGTTGATCGTGCTGAATTACGGCGCGCACATCGCCACGGTCGTAGGCCCACTCAGCCGTCTCAATGCCCACCCGAATCGAATGCTCGGTGGAATGACCCGAGGCGTCGGTGAGCCGCAGCCGCGCGATTTCAGTCCCCTGCTTGAATCCGGCGCTGAGACCGCTGTGGGACACCAGCACAAGCCGGTCGTAGACACCGGGTTCGATCTCGATGTCAATCTCGCGCCGGACATTCGAACCTGGAGTCCCACCAAGGGCTGGCTGATTCACGAGCAACACGTCGTACTCGTCCAGCGGAACGCGATCCCGCTGCGGCGCCTTATTGGCCAGCGGCTCGGCAAACGCCACGATCGGCATGAAGGCCGTCGGCAGTCCCACGCCCCAGCGAGCGAAGTTCCTGTTTTGATCGCGCAAATACGCGTGGCCGCGATCAATCATCACGCTCTTGGCCATCTCGAACGCAAACGTCCCGTCGGCGCTATAGCCGGACCCGTTGCGAGCCGGACCCATACTCAACGCATAGAGCGTGAACGCGAAGAGAAAGAGCAGGAATGTGGGACGCGCCTGGCCCCAGCTCATCAGGCGACGCACGGGCGTCATGCGACAGCCCTCGTGTGGGCCCGGCTACCGATCAACGAGTTCAGTCACCAGCGCGTTGAGCCGATTGCTGAACGCGTCTGTGTTGAAGCGCTGGCTCGCTTGGCAGGCACGGTCGGCCATCGTGGCACGCAGTTGGTGGTCTCGCACAAGATTCCAGGTTCCTGCTCGCAGTTCTGAGGTCGTCGTCCAGACAAAGCCGTCATGCCCGTCGCGAACAACCTCCGGCGGCCCGCCTTCATTCAGTACCACGGGAACCACGCTGTTGGCCATTGCCTCGACAACAGAGATTCCGAAGTGCTCGAACTTGATTGGATTGCGCGCAACTCGTTCACCGTAGCCCGCGGCGTGCCAGTAGATCTGCGCTTCACCATAGAACCGCTGCAAGTCCTCAAAGGGTGCGTCAATGGCGAACTCGATCGGAAACCCTCGTGCACGTCGACGCAGGTCATCCGTGTAGGCCACGTCAACGTCCCGTTGGCTTTGATGGCCAACCAGGCGCAGGGTCCATCCTTCCAAGCCGTCGCGACACATCTGCTTGAACTGCTCAACCATTACGCCGTGCTTCTTTTCGTGCGAGCCGCGAAAAAACCGCCCAACGCTAAGAATCGTCTGCGACTTGGGGTGCGGCGTGGCCCAGCTTGTATCCACCGGCGGATAGAGCAGCGGCCCGCTGCGCTGCCAGTAAATCTCCATCCACTTGCGGCTGTACTCCGAGATTGGACAGATCAGATCGTACGTATCGAGATTGGCCAGTGAATGTTGCTCCGGCAACCACTCGAGACGCCAGCCAAGCTCCGGAATCGCACGGCGGAAGCACAGCTCATAGAGGAAGTGCCGCGGATGGCGGACCCGCACATCGGTTACAGCCAGCCCGATCTCGCGATTGTCTTTCGCCGCCCCTTCCCTGGCGGGGTTCGACGTAGGTGACCTGAGCGTGAGTTCGGCAGTCCCTTCCTCCACGAATCGTCGATCTAGATTGATGCGCCAGGATTCGAAGCCGCCCGGGCGAGGCGCAAACGTGTGCTCGGCTATGACCTGTCCGCCCGCCAGGCACCGGACCGGCAAGTCGCGGTCGGGCCGAAAGTTACCCGCCACAATGTCGATGGGAATCGGACCCTTGCCGCCGGGCACGCTCAGCCGGATGCTGGCGTGATCGGTCGTGTACCGAAACCACCCGCGGCCGAGTTCCTGCACGTCGTAAAACCCGTCGCTCCATTCCGGCAGCAGGAGTTGCCGCTTGAGGAACCGGCCGACATGCTGGCGCAGCCGCTCAGGCCATGTGCGATCTATCGGTGATGGAAAGAGCACGAGCATCAGGCTGTGGCGCGCCGCCGACGGCTGGTTGGTCATGAACGACGCGTTGACGAATAGGTCGTATTCGCGGGTGACCTCCAAAAAACGGTTGGGCGGAAGCGCCGGGATCACGCGAACGCCGATCCGATCAAGATCGATGTGCAGCGCATCCGCCAGCGCACTCCGCGCAATCGGGCGGTGGGTGATGAGCTCGGTTTCGAAGCGCTCGGACAGCACCCGGGCTGCCATTACCGCGTGACGCTCGCCCCCACCCTTCTCATGCAGCCAGCGGTTGTAGACCGCCGCCTTCACGACGGCTCGAGGAACGGGCGCAACTCACGACCGTCCAGCGGGGCCAGGCGAGCTTCTACGCTGCGTAGCCGCCACGTTCGCGACCCTGCCAGGACAGCGTCGCCAAGCGCCCGAAGACGTGCCGCAACTCGGCGCGCCGCTTCTACGTCGCGCAGCGTCAGCGCCTGCCGCACGTCACCCGACGCGAATTTCAGCGCGGCAGACGCGTGCTGGGCCACCCACGACCGCGGGGCATTCTTGCCAAGCATTCGCAGCTTGCCGAACTCCACATTGCGCACGAATCCGGGCGACCACTCCCGGCTCAGCGCGGCGTGCTCGTGGCGTACCACGGAATCAGGTTCATACCAAAAACGCCACCCGCGGCGTCGTGCGCGCCAGGCGAGGTCGGCATCCTCGTAGTACATGAAGATGCCGTCATCCAGGTAGTTCAGCGTCTCCAGCATGGACCGCCGGTAGAGCACCGCCGCGCCCTTGACGGCAAAGACCTCGCTGGGCTGGCTGTAGGTGGAATCGTCCCACGCCGACCAGGGAACCCCGGACAGCAGGTGCGTACCGCGATCTCGCATCGAGCCGTCAGTCAGCGGCATGATGCCCGCACATTCGATCGCCGGCCGCGCCAATCGCCTCACCATCTCGGCGCTCAGGTCTACCCTCAACGTCGTACGCTCGATCGGCACCTCCGTTTCGACGAGCGGCTGGTCGCCGGCGCAGACGCTGACTGCAACCGGGCCTCGTCCATCTCCCCCGGCCAGGTCCACGCGCACCGTCGTCGCTCTGCCACAGACGGGTACGGCCAGTTCAACGTCGGCCTCGGTCCAGCGAAACGGGTGACCGAACTGGTTGAGTTCGACGCCGTGCGCTCCCCGAATCACGTCGGCCGCGCCCGCACTTGACTCGGCGCCATAGAACCGCACACCCAACCGCCGGGTGTCTGGAAGCGGCGGGGAGAACGTGGGCACCGTCAATCGCAGCGAAAGGCGGTCGTACTGATGCAGCAGCTTGGCTCCCACGCCGCCGGCAAGCGGGTCGCCACTGAGACGTGCCACAAGCGGCTGCAACCAGTCCGGCTCGACCTCCGTGTCTGGATTCAGCAAGCCCACGTACGGCTCGGTCGCCGCGCGCAGCGCCCGGTTGTTGCCTCGCGAAAAGCCCAGGTTCGCGCCGTTCTCGATTAGCTCGACGTCTGGAAACGTTTGTTCGACGCTGGCCGGGGAGCCGTCGCTCGATGCGTTATCCACGACGGTCACGCGGAGATCGGGATAGCGGGTTGCCAGCAAACGCTCCAGGCAACGCTCGATCCGTCCTGTGCCGTTGTAGTTGAGAACGACGATCCGGACGGGTGGATGGTCCGCTGTCATTCCACCCGGATAGATCGCACCGCGATACCGAGCGGTCGAGTATCCGTATCCAGGCCAACCTCGGCCGGAACCAGGGCGTCGTCGACTTCGATGACAAGCTCGTGCGATGTCGGCGATGTCACGGGGTCCAGGGGAACCACGACATCCTCAAAGTCCATGCCGTGGAACCGGAAGGTGGCAATGTGAAGGCCGTTCAGGCTTACACGGCCTTCGGCTTGTGCCCGGCCGTGCAGCGGACGGCAGGCGGACAGGATCAGCGATCCCTGACCGACGTCCTGGCGGAGGTACGCCACGGCGCGTTCGCTGGTCCACCGCACCTGAGGTGGCCAGTTCTCGGCTGGGAACCAGCCCTCGCCGAGCCATTCGGCTTCGCGCGAGCCCATCACCAGCTCCTCCGGGGGCGATAGCCAGAAAGGCCCGGCGCCCTCCGTCAGCATGTCCGGCTGGGCGATTGGCGCTAACGCGGGCGTCAATTCGCCCTCGGGCGGGGCGACGGCTACCCGCCACTGCGACGGCACCACAGCCACCCCGCGCTGCGCGGCCGTCGCCTTACCGACGAATAGCGTGATGGCGTCAGGCCACATGTGGTAAGGGCGTCGACGATTCTCAAAGGGCCAGACGCCAAGCGACAGCTTGTAGCTTCCTGGTCCCAATGGCAGCGGCCCCAGCGAGCACTCGACGCGTGTACGGCCGGGCTGCACCGCAGTCGGCCCAAGCGTCGGCGCGGTGGAGGTCTCATGCATGAGAAGACCGTCGCTGCGTCGAACCGCGCAGCCAATCACCACATCTTCCAGGTACGCGTCCGACTCCAACTCCAGTTGCAGCCGCATGATCCCGCCTGGCAGAAAGGCGTAGCTTTCCACCCCGGTTCCGCCGTCAGCGACGGTGGCCGCGCGAATCCGCAGCGTCTCGCCGCCCGGGTCGGGCGCAGGCGCATCCTGTTCGGCGGGCGTCGACGTGGCGGAGCCGCGCATGTATTGCAAATACTGCTGGATCACATCGCGCGGGTCGCCCAGCGCCTGAATCTCGCCTCGGTCGATCCAGAGCACGCGGTCGCAGAAGCGGCGGACCTGAATGGGATCGTGCGATACGAAAACCAGCGTGCGGCCCCGGGCCTTAATCGAGGCCAGCGCTTCGTAGCACTTGGACGTGAAGCGCGCGTCGCCGACCGCAAGCACCTCATCGATCAGCAGAATGTCCGGGTCGACGTTGATCGCAATGGAAAACCCGAGCCGCATGAACATTCCGGATGAGTAGTGGCGAACCGGCGTATCGATGAAGCGATCGAGTTCCGCAAAGGCCACGATGCGGTCGTAGAGCTGCCGCATTTCGTTGCGCTCGATTCCCAGGAAGGAGCCATTCAAAAAAATGTTTTCGCGACCGGTCAGGTCCGGATGCATACCGGCGCCGAGTTCGAGCAGACCGAATACCTTGCCGTGGGTGACGACATCGCCGGCTGTCGGTTCTATCGTGCGCGCCAGCAGCTTGAGAATCGTGGTCTTGCCCGATCCGTTTGGACCGATAATGCCCAGCGTTTCGCCTGCGGCCACGTCCAGGTCGACCCCGTCGAGCGCCCAAAACTCTTCGTGCTCAATGCGCCGGCGACCGAGCAGCGCGAGCGCCATGCCCTGCCACGTGCGCGAGGCCTCATGGCGGATCCTGAAGCGTTTGCGGACCCCTCGTAGCTCAATGGCGGCAGGCATCTAGACTCGCTTCTCGCCGTGCAGATCTAGACTGGCCAAACGGCGAGTCCGACCGGCTCGCGGCCTTCGAAAGACAGAGAGGAACGCGCGATGACGTTGAGTTTCGAAACGAGGAGTATCGAATCCCAGCCCATCTTGGGAATCCGTGCAACGAGCACGATGGACAAGCTCACGGAAGTCATGGGAACACTTTTCGGAGAGGTTTACGGGCACATCAAGCAATGCGGGCAGCAGCCCGCCGGTATGCCTTTTTCGCGCTACCACTCGATGGATGGTGGCTCGGTCGACCTCGAATGCGGAATGCCTGTAGCGTCGGCCATTGAGGGCAAGGGCCGCATTCAAGCCGGCGAATTGCCGGCCGGAACCGTGGCCACCGTCTCGCACATTGGACCGTACGACAACCTTCCGCAGACGTGGTCCGCGCTGACCGAGTGGATGGCGTCGCAGGGACTTCAACCCGCAGGGGCGCCGTGGGAGGTCTACGTCACCGACCCCGGCGCTGAGGCCGACATGTCGAAATGGCAGACGGACATCTACTTCCCCGTCCTCTGAGCCTGGCTTCACGCTGACTCTTCGGGGTCTCAACTGCCTGACGAACGGATCGCCATAATCCAGTTGTGGCGCTGGGTGGTCTCGTTGATTTGCGCGACATGGTCCGCCGGGAATCCGCATCTGGATTAGAGCTCTTCGGCGAAGCGGCTGGCCAGGCGCCTGAACATCCACCAGCCGACGCCGAGTAGCACCAGCGCCGTCACGATCGTCACGAGCGTGTGCCGAATCGGCGGGAATCCCCACATAAAGGCGTAGCGGTAGTCCGTAACAAGCGTCGCCATCGGATTGAACATGAACACCCATCGGTGAATGTCCAGGCCCAGCACCGTGTTATTCGGGACGATGGACATCGCATAGAAGATGGGCGTCAGGAAGAACCAGGCCAGCATGCCAACTTCGACTATGTGCTCCGTGTCGCGGAAAAAGACGTTCACTGTCGCCAGCAGCAACCCCAGACCCAGCACAAACACCAGATGCAGCAGCATTACCAGCGGCACGGCCAACATGGTTCGTGTCACACCGACGCCGAACGGCAGCGCCACCAGCCAGAAAACCACGTACGCCAGCACAAAATTAATGAAACTGGCCAGCACGGCGCTGAGCGGCAGCAATTCGCGCGGAAAATAGACCTTCTTGATCAGCAGGGCGTTTGACGTCACGCTGCGCATCGCGGTGGTCAATGCGTGCTGGGTGAACAGCCAGGGAACCAGCGCGCTGAGCAGGAAGAACGGGTAGCGCTCGATCGGGTCGGTCTTGGCCAGAACCTGAAAGACCAGCGTGAAGACCCCCATCATCAGCAGGGGGTTAAGCAAGGCCCAGGCGAACCCAAGTACCGACCCGCGGTAGCGAACCTTCAGGTCGCGCACCACCAGGTTTTGTAGCAGGTCGGCGTACGTCAGCAGTTCGCGCGAGGCGGCTACGACATGTCGGGCCGGGGCGATAGGCCCCTTTGCAGTTACGGTGCCCATAGAAAAAGGCCCCTCAACACAGGGGCCAACCATTCTAGCGCGAGAGGCCACCAGACGGCCGCTGATCTGGCACCGTGCTACGCTTCGGAGCCCGACAGGTGTAGGAGCCTGCGCTGCGCATGGAAATCACGTGGATCGGGGGCAGTTGCTTTCGATTCCGCGGACGCGACGGCGCGCTCGTCACCGATCCGCAGACCTCCGGTCGAACTCGTAGATCCACCTTTCCCAAGGCCGACTTGGTCGCTCTCACAGACCCTGAATTGCCGCCCGGCGCTGAACGGTTGGTCGTTCCGAACCACGATGATCGCGACACGTATGTCGCCGCCGGCCCGGGCGAATACGACGTCTCCGGCGTGTACCTCCACGGCATTGCAAGTTTCCCCATTTCCGACGACGGACCCGCCCGCACCGCCTACGCGCTTGACATTGACCGGGTGACGGTAGCCCTCATTTCTAGCCTCAAATCCGAGATGACCAACGAAATGCTTGAGGAGCTGGGCACCGCCCAGGTTCTGGTTGTAAGTGCCGATGACGGCGTTGAGCGCGTCGTCAACCTGGTCAACCGCATCGAACCCAATCTGGTGATCCCGTATGGTCGGGCCGAAAACGGCAGGATCTCCTGGATGGATGCGGCCCTAGCCCTCAGTGAAGCCGAGCCCACACCCGAGATGTCCATCAGCGTCTCGGTGTCCAACCTTCCCGAGCCCGTAGCGACGCGCGTGCTGGCGCCGCGCGCCGCCTGATGGCCGTCTCCGGCGACCGCGGCGTACGCCCTCTGGCCGCACCCAAACGCACTCCATGAGCTGCGGCATGGCGCGGAAGTTCATTTTCGTCACGGGCGGCGTGCTCAGCGGAGTCGGCAAGGGAGTCAGTGTCGCCAGCATCGGCCGCCTGCTCAAGAGCCGCTCCCTCAAGGTCTCCGTAATGAAGCTGGACCCGTACATCAACGTGGATCCCGGCACCATGAGTCCGCTCCAACACGGCGAGGTATTCGTGACCGTGGACGGCGCCGAGACCGATCTGGACCTCGGGCACTACGAGCGGTTTATCGACGAGAACCTACGCGCGGTCAGCAATCTCACTACCGGCGGCGTCTACGACCGTGTCATCAGCCGCGAGCGGCGCGGCGACTTTCTCGGTGGAACCATTCAGGTCATTCCCCACATCACTGACGAAATCAAGGCGCGGATCCACGACGTTGGCAAGACCCACGATGCCGACGTCGTGATCGTGGAGGTCGGCGGAACCGTAGGCGATATCGAGAACATTCCCTTTGTCGAGGCACTCCGGCAGATGCGCCGCGAGGTGGGCGATGAGAATGTGCTGTATGTGCACGTGACGCTGGTGCCGCGCATCGGCGCCACCGGTGAACTGAAAACCAAACCCACCCAGCACAGCGTGACGCAGCTTCGCGGCCTCGGGATTCACCCGGATGTGGTGATCTGTCGCTCCGACGCCCCGCTCAATCTCGAACTTCGCGAAAAGATCGCCTTGTTTGCCGACATCGATGCGCGTGCCGTGATCTCCAATATCGACGTGGATACCATCTACGAGGTCCCACTGGCCCTCGAGGCCGCTGGTCTTGGCACCTTCATTGCCGAGCGGCTGCAGCTACCCGACATTCAGCCGGACCTCGACGAGTGGCGAGGCATCGTCACCGCTCTTCGCGAACCCCGTCCGCAGCTCGAAGTGGCGATTGTCGGAAAGTACGTTTCGCTAGCAGACTCTTACCTCAGCGTGATGGAAGCTGTTCGACACTCAGGCATCACGCTCGGCATCGACCCGGTCATTCGCTGGATCGATTCGGAGGACCTCGAAGACCGCGACCCGGCTGACCTGCTCGACGGCGTGGCCGCTGTCATCGTGCCCGGCGGATTCGGGCCTCGTGGCATCGAGGGCAAGATTCAGGCCGCCCACTACGCCCGAGTAAATAAGGTTCCCTATCTCGGTCTTTGCCTGGGCATGCAGATCGCCGTGATCGAATTCGCGCGCAAAGTCCTCGGCACGGACGACTGCGACAGCATTGAGTTCAACCCCGACACGCGGCACCCGGTGATTCACCCCATGTCCGAGTACTACGATGTGTCCGAATTGGGCGGGTCGATGCGGCTGGGCCTCTGGCCGTGCGAACTCGTGGAGGGCACGCTGGTACGCGCAGCCTACGGTCAGGCCTCGATCAAGGAGCGTCACCGCCACCGCATGGAGTTCAACAACAAGTACCGTAGGCTGCTGCGCGCCGAAGGCATGACCTTCAGTGGGCTCTCGCCCGACAGCCAACTCGTCGAGATCATCGAGTTCGAGGGTCATCCCTGGTTCGTCGGCTCCCAGTTCCACCCCGAGTTCGCTTCCCGACCCAACCGTCCGCACCCGCTCTTTACCGGCTTGCTTCGCGCCGCCATCCGTCACGCCGAGGGCCGCCATGCGGTTCCAACGCTGGAATCAACGCCCGAAGCCGTTAGCTAAACGTCGAAATCTCAAACATGCGCGAATTCACCGAATCCCCGGTTGTAACCACGCGCCGCAGGAGGTTCACATGAGCACCGTCGCGGTTCTGGGCGCCCAATGGGGCGACGAAGGTAAGGGCAAGGTCGTTGACCGCTTCGCCCAGCACGCGGAAATGGTCATCCGCTTCCAGGGCGGTAACAACGCCGGCCATACCGTCATTAACGATCAGGGCACGTTTGCGCTGCACCTGGCGCCATCCGGAATCTTCAATCCTGACGTCACGAACATCCTTGGACCCGGCACCGTCATCAACCCGGCAGCCCTGCAGGAGGAATTGGAAGAACTCCAGTCCCGAGCCAACCTCTCCTTCGACCACTTCTGGATCGCCGAGCGTGCTCATGCCGTGATGCCCTACCACGTGGCGCTTGACGCTGCGGAAGAAGCCCAGCGCGGCGACCTCGCCCAGGGCACCACCCTCCGCGGTATCGGCCCCGCCTATGCCGACAAGGCAGCCCGATCCGGCGTTCGGATGGGCGACCTTCTCGACGCCGACTACCTGCAAGAGTGGCTGCCGGCGATCCTGGAACCCAAGAACCGGTTGTTGGAACACGGCTACGGCGTAGCGCCTCAAGACCCGCAGGCCCTGATAGATCAGGCCCTCGAGTGGGGCGAAGCGCTGGCGCCGCTCATCGTGGACACCCTGCCCATTGTTGGCGCGGCACTGGCCGAGGATCGTCGCATCCTGCTCGAAGGTCAGCTGGGCGTCATGCGCGACCTCGACTGGGGGCACTACCCCTACGTCACCTCGTCCAGCCCGTCGGCCGGCGGCGCCTGCGTGGGAGCCGGTATCCCCCCGCGTGAGCTCGACCAGGTCTGGGGCGTGGCCAAGGCCTTTTCGTCGTCAGTCGGCGAGGGTCCATTCCCAACCGAGCTGTTCGACGAGACCGGCAGCCACCTGCGGGAAGTCGCTGGCGGCGAGTACGGTGCTTCGACCGGCCGGCCCAGGCGCTGCGGCTGGTTCGATGCCGTGGCCGTGCGCACGGCAGCCACACTCAGCGGAATCGACTACCTGGCCCTGACCAAGGTCGACGCTCTCGACGGCCTCGAGCGAATCAAAGTGGCCGTCGCCTACGAGCTCGACGGCAAGCGCACCGAACTGGCGCCGGACACTCGGAATTTCGACCGCGCCCGCCCGATCTACGAGGAATTCCCCGGTTGGATGAGCTCAACCGAAGGCATATGCGACCTGGACGACCTGCCGCCCAACGCGCGTAGCTATGTCGAAGCCATCAGCCAGATCACGAGCATCCCTCTCGGGCTGATAGGCACCGGCCGCCACCGCGACGCCGCCATCGTCCTGCGCGATCCCTTCGCGGTTGTCTAAGCCAATCCCGTTGGTTCGGTACGCTGGCGACCATAATCTCGCCCCGGCGGAGACGAACCAATGGCCGCGGTGTCCGAGGGCGTACAAGCGCCCGAATTCCAGCTCACGTCCACGGAAGACGAGCCCTTCTCGCTACTCGCGCGGCGTGGTCGCACCAACTTAGTTCTCTTGTTCCTTGACGACGCTTCCGATGGCACTGACACCGAGATCGCAGCGTCCTTTCGCGATGCCAGCGACATCTTCCGCTCGGTTCGGGGCACGGTCATTGGCATCGCCAAGGCTGAACTTGACGACCTCAAGGCATTCCAAGCGGCAAATTCTCTGGCCTTTGAGCTCCTGAGCGACGACGGAACCGTAGCTGCGGATTACGGCGTACGTGTGCGGCAAGGCTTCGGCCCCTTCTCACGCGAGCGCTTTCGTCGCAGCACTTTCCTGGTGGATCGCACCGGCGTCGTCCGCCGCATTTTCCGCGACGTGGATGCCAGGGAACACGTCAACGAAGTGCTCGGCGCACTCGACGAGGGCCTGTAGACCACATTCGCCTATCCGTAGAGGCGTCCAACGCAAGCCCTGGCGGCAGCCATTCGCTATAATCTAACCAGCCTTTAATCCAGTCCAGCGAGGCGGAAAGGCTGCATTTTGCGGCATGCTGTCTCTGGCGGATTAGGGGCCCTGCGGGCCCTTTCTTTTTGCCCGGTACGCCATGGGAGGCAACGTGGCGGCGAATGGCGGCGGTTGCCGCTTGGTCATGTCGGCCGACGACGTACGTCGGACGTTGACCCGAATCGCGCACGAGATCGTTGAACGTAATCGCGGCGCGACCAACCTTGTGTTCGTGGGCGTTCCGCGTCCCGGGCCAATCCTCGCGCGTCGCCTGGCCGAAGCCGTTGCTTCGTTTGAGGACGTGCGGGTGCCCACCGGCGCAGTCGACATCTCGCTCTACCGCGACGACCTCGTCAGCCGTGCCACGACGCCGCCCATGCACCCAACCGACATTCCGGTCGATGTCACCGGCCGCGATGTCGTTCTCGTAGACGACGTGCTCCATACCGGACGATCAGCCCGCGCGGCGCTGGACGCCCTCACAGACTTTGGGCGTCCCAGCACAATCCAGTTGGCCGTTGTTGTGGACCGGGGGCACCGCGAACTTCCAATACGCGCCGACTACGCCGGAAAGAACATCCCGACCGCGCTCTACGAGAACGTGGAAGTCCGGCTGGAGGAACTGGACGGCGAAGACGCGGTTCGGGTCGTTGCCAAGCCGGAGGTGGCCAATGCCGTTGCACCGTAGGCACCTGATCGACGTCGCCGACTTTTCACGCGACGAGTTCGACACGGTCCTCGATACCGCGGTTTCAATGCGTCAGGTGCTCGATCGCCCAATCCGGCGCGTTCCAACCCTGCGCGGTAAGTCGATCGTCAACATGTTTTTCGAGCCAAGCACCCGCACCCGGGTCTCCTTCGAATTGGCCGGCAAGTCGCTCAGCGCCGATGTAATCAACGTCGCGGCCTCCGGCAGCAGCGTCGAAAAGGGCGAGTCACTGGTGGACACGTTCCACACCATCCAGGCGCTCGGCGCCGACATGGTCATCATTCGCCATGCCTGCGCGGGCGTGCCCGACCTGGCCGCGCGACACCTGGACTGCGGGGTGGTAAACGCCGGCGACGGCCTGCGCGGCCACCCCAGCCAGGCGCTGCTGGACCTCTTCACGGTCCGCGAACATGCCGGCGACCTGGAGGGGTTGAAGATGGTCATCGTGGGCGACATGCTCCACAGCCGCGTTGCCCGTTCCGACATCTGGGCGTTCGCCCGCATGGGGGCGCATGTGTATCTCAGCGGCCCGCCCACCGTATTGCCGCCAGACTTCGGCAACCTGCTAAATGGCGACGGGATGGTACGAGTCGAATATGACCTCGATCGCGCGATCGAAGGCGCCGACGTGGTGATGGCCCTGCGCATCCAGAAAGAGCGCATGGCCGGCGGATTGCTGCCCGACCTCCGCGAATACGCACGGCGCTGGGGCATCAACCCCGCCCGTCTTCGCCGTGCCGACCGCCAGGTTCTGCTCATGCACCCCGGACCCATGAACCAAGGAATCGAAATCTCGTCCGAGGTCGCCTACGGCGAGCAATCGGTGATTACCGAACAGGTCACCAACGGGGTGGCGGTCCGAATGGCCATCCTCTACCTCTTGTTGACTGGAGCGCACTAATGAGCCCGTACTCCGCCGCGCCGCCGCGCGAAATCCTGCCCGGTGTCTACCAGTGGACTGTGGCCTGGCATCGCTACCCGCTGGAGTCGTACCTATTCGAGACGGATGACGGCGTGATCGCCATCGATCCGCAGGACCTGTCGCCGACCGCCGTGCAGGGCGTTCTTTCCCGCGTGCGCCACGTGATCCTCACCAACCACTTTCACGAGCGAGCCGCAGCGATCTGGCGACATCGGTTCGACGCGCCGGTTTGGGCGCCTAACGGTGACGTTGGCGATCTGGAAACGCTGACCCCTGATCATGTGTATTCGGCCGAGACCGAACTGCCCGGCGGGCTGCAAGCGATCGGGCTGGGCGGTATCAGTGCCGGCGAACATGCGCTGTTCACCCCCGAAAACCGTGGCGTGCTGTTCGTCGGCGATGCGCTGGGAACCACCAGCTATTGGACGCACGGCGAGGGCGAACTCGGCGCCCATCCGCGCATGCGCCCACCGGCGCCGCTTCGGAAGCTCCTCGACTTGGACTTCACCAGCATCGCGGTCGGCCACGGCGAGCCGATCCTGGACCAAGCCAAGGTTGCCCTGACCACCTATTTGGAGCATGCCGGTGGCCGGTAGTGGGCCGCTTGTTATCCGTGGCGGGCGCGTACTTGATCCGTCACAGCGTCTCGACCGCGTTGCTGACGTGGTGATCGAAGACGGCGTCGTGACCGCCATCGACCCGCCCGACGGCCAGCTGCCCCTCGGCGATCCCACGGTTGTCGACGCTCACGGCCTTGTTGTCACACCGGGCTTCGTAGATATCCATGCCCACCTCCGTGTGCCAGGGTTCGAGTACAAGGAGGATCTGGCCAGCGGAACCCGCGCTGCGGCGGCCGGCGGCTTTACCACCGTCTGCGCCATGCCCAACACCGATCCGGTCATCGACTCGCGCAGCGTGCTCGAGTATGTCCTTGAGCAGGCCAAAGCCGACGCCGTTGTTCGCATCCACGTGTTTGCCGCCATCAGCATCGGTCAGGGCGGCGAGCAACTGGTGGAAATGGGCGATCTGAGCGATGCCGGAGCCATTGGCTTCACTGATGACGGTATCCCGGTGTCTAGTTCCAAGCTCATGCGTCACGCGCTGGAATACGCTGCCCAACTTGAGCGACCGATCAGCAACCATGCCGAAGATCCGTCGCTGACCGCCGGCACCACAATGCACGAGGGCCATACGTCCATGCGTCTGGGGCTTCCGGGCACTCCGCGCCAGGCTGAAGAAATCATGCTGGCGCGCGACCTGCTCCTGGCCGAATTGACCGGCGGGCGCTACCACTGCATCCACGTCACCTCAGGCGGCTCGGTCGACTTCATCCGCCGCGCCAAAGACCGTGGCGCCAGCGTCACCGCGGAGGTCTCACCGCACCATCTCACGCTGACCGATGAACTGATCGCCGGTCGAACCGAGCCTGTCAGCGCGGCGCTGCCGCCATACGATGCCAACACCAAGGTCGCCCCGCCGCTACGCGAGCAACGCGACTGCGATGCCCTGCTCGCGGCGTTGTTGGACGGAACCATCGACTGCATCGCGACCGATCACGCCCCACACGCCCTGCACGATAAGGACATGGAGTTCGCCCATGCCGCTGTGGGCTTCACAGGCTTGGAGACGGCGCTCCCCCTGGTCCTGACCCTGGTCCACGACGGACGTTTGAATCTAAGCGACGCCGTACGTTTCCTCACGGTCGAACCAGCTCGCTGCTACAACCTTCCGGGCGGCACGCTCCAACCCGGACAGCCGGCAGACATCACCATCTTCGATCCCGATGAGGAGTTCGTCGTCGAGCCCTCCCTCCTTCTCTCGAAGGGTAAGAACACGCCGCTGGCCGGGCTGCCGATGCAAGGCGTGGTGCATCAGACCTTTGTGGACGGCGTTGAAGTCTTCAACCGCGCGTCACTGGAGCCGGTAGGCGCGCGTGCCGGCTAGCGACTACGCCGTCCTCGCTCTCGAGACCGGCGACACGTTCTTCGGCTTCGCCTTCGGCGCGGAGGCGCCCGGTGCTGGTGAGGTCGTCTTCAACACCAGCATGACGGGCTACCAGGAGATTTCGACCGACGCCTCTTATCGCGGGCAGATCGTCGTCATGACTTACCCGCTCATCGACAATTACGGGGTCAACGCCGACGACGTGGAGTCGCGCCGTCCCTGGATTTCCGGCCTGGCCGTGCGCGAACTTGCTCCAACGCACAGCAACTGGCGCCAGCAAAGCAATATGCACAGCTTCCTGGCCCAGCACGGAATCCCCGGCATTCAGGGCATTGACACACGGGCCCTCACGCGCACGCTTCGAATCAAGGGTCACAAGCGGGGCGTGATCAGTCGTGCTCCGGCCAGCGTCGCCAATGAGATGGATCCGTTTACCTGGATTCGCGGCCAGGCGCCCTCCGCAAAGGCCTGGGCAGCCGAGCAGGTCCAGGCGGCCCAGCGCGTACTCCCCTACAGCGAGCAGCGCTACGTGGCCGAAGTCACCACGCCCGACCGCCACGTGGCCGGCCCGACGCGCTGGGCGCCCTGGCCCACGCCGCCGCAGCGCGACGACTCGCCGCGCGTCGCGCTGCTGGACGTGGGAGTCAAGTCCAACATCGTGCGCTCCCTCGTCAGTCGCGGCTGTCACGTGGACGTGCTCCCATACGGCACCAGCGCTGAACAAGTCGAGGCAACCGATCCGGATGGCGTCGTAGTCTGCAATGGACCCGGCGACCCCGAGCAGGCCGATCAAGCCATCGAGACCGTCCGAGACCTGATCGGCCGCCGGCCGCTGATGGGCGTTTGCCTGGGACACCAGATTCTCGGCCTGGCAATTGGCGCTACCACCAGCCGCCTGCCGTATGGCCACCGAGGAGCCAACCAGCCCATCAAGGATCTGGATACGGGCCGCGCCCACATCACCTCCCAGAATCACGGGTTCCAGGTGGATGCGGCTTCGATTCCTTCGAGCAGCGGCTTCAGGGTCAGCCACGTCAACCTAAACGACGGGTCCGTTGAAGGCCTGGCGCACGATTCGCTGCCAGTCTTCTCGGTCCAGTACCACCCGGAAGCCAGCCCCGGCCCCCAGGACAACCAGTACCTCTTCGACCGCTTCCTGGATCTCGTCGACGAGAACCGGCGGTCATGACCCGGTCCAGAGCCGTCACCCTACTCCGTGCCTGACCTTTCGTCAGTCCTCATCGTCGGCTCCGGCCCCATCGTTATTGGTCAGGCCGCTGAGTTTGATTACGCCGGCACCCAGGCTTGCAAGGCCATGCGGGAGGAAGGTGTCCGATCGATCCTGATCAATTCGAACCCAGCCACCATCATGACCGACGAGGACATCGCCGACCGCGTCTACATCGAGCCGTTAACCGTTCCCCTCATCGAGCGTGTGATCGCTCGCGAACGGCCTGACGGCCTGCTGGCCTCGATGGGCGGCCAGACGGGGCTCAACCTGGCTGTGGACCTCGATGACGCCGGAATCCTCAAGAAATACGGCGTGCGTGTCTTGGGCACGCCGATTGAGGCGGTCCGCGACGGCGAGGACCGCGAACGCTTCCGCGCCCTCATGCAGCGCATTGGCGAGCCCGTACCCCAGAGCCGCACGGTCACTTCGCTGCCTGAGGCCTGGGAATTCGCTCAAATCTGCGGTTTCCCCCTGATCATCCGCCCTGCCTACACGCTCGGCGGCAGCGGTGGCGGCGTGGCGCACCACGAGGACGAGTTCGAAGCCGTCGTCTCACTCGGCTTGCAGACCAGCCCTATCCGCCAGGTTCTCATTGAACGCTCGCTCATCGGCTGGAAGGAAGTGGAATACGAGGTGATGCGCGACGGTGCCGACAACTGCATCACCGTCTGCAACATGGAAAATCTGGACCCGATGGGCGTCCATACCGGCGACTCCATCGTCTTCGCGCCGTCACAGACACTAAGCGACAAGGAGTACCAGATGCTCCGTAGCGCGTCGCTCAAGATCATCCGCGCCCTGGGCGTCGAGGGCGGCTGCAACATCCAGTTCGGCCTGGACCCGGATTCCTTCGATTACTTTGTAATCGAGGTCAATCCGCGGGTCAGCCGATCGTCCGCGCTCGCCTCCAAGGCCACCGGGTATCCCATTGCGCGGATCGCCGCCAAAATCGCCCTTGGCCGCCGGCTGGACGACCTGCGCAATCCCATCACCCAGACCACGTCGGCGGCGTTCGAGCCGTCGCTGGACTACGTGGTCACCAAGATCCCCCGCTGGCCGTTCGACAAGTTCGCCCGCGCGGACCGGCGTCTGGGCACCCAGATGAAAGCCACCGGCGAGGTCATGGCCATTGAGCGCACGCTCGAGGCCTCCCTCAACAAGGCCGTGCGCGGCATGGAAAACGGCGGCCGCACCCTGCTCTGGGAAGATCCGGAGTGGGCAAGTAACGAGTCGGCGATCTGGTGGCGGATCGACCATGCGCACGACGAACGGCTCTGGGCCGTCATGGCCGCCCTGCGACGTGGCGCAACCCCGGACGAAATTAACCGCAGATCCGGCATCGACCGTTTCTTCCTCGACAAGCTATCCAACATCCTGACCACCGAGCGTCGCCTGCTGGCCGAACCGCTGACGGCCGACCTTGTATGGCTCGCCAAGCGCCAGGGATTCTCCGACGCTATGATCGCCTCGCTCGGTGACACCCTGCCCGAACGCGTGCTTGAGTTGCGCGAAGCCGCCGGCATGCGCCCGACTTTCAAGATGGTGGACACCTGCGCGGCCGAATTCGATGCCGCGACGCCCTACTTCTGGAGCACGTACGAGTCCGAGAACGAAGCCCTGGTCAGCGGCGAGCCTGCCGCCGTCGTTCTTGGCAGTGGACCCATCCGCATCGGCCAGGGCATAGAGTTCGACTATTGCTCCGTGCACTCCGCATGGGCTCTGGAGGACGCCGGACGTGAAAGCGTGCTCATCAACTCCAACCCGGAGACGGTCAGCACTGACTTTGACACCTCCACCCGCCTCTATTTTGAAGCGCTGGACGAGGAGAGTGTTGCCGAGGTGCTCCGAAATGAGGCGGCAAATGGCAGCGCCCCGCCGATCGTGACCCAATTTGGCGGACAGACGGCCATCAACCTGGCTGGTCCGCTGTACAACGCCGGATTCCAGATAGCCGGCAGCGGCGTAGCCGCCATTGACGAGGCCGAAAACCGCGACAAGTTCGACCGATTCCTGGAACGCCTCGGCATTCTGCGCCCACCTGGGGCCGCCGTCACCCGCATCCGCGACGCCCTCGACGTGGCCGACGGCCTCGGCTATCCGGTCGTGGCGCGACCGTCGTATGTGCTTGGCGGCCGCGCCATGCAAGTCGTCGACGACCGCGCCGACCTTGAACGCTACATCGAGAAGGTCACCCAGCCGTCGCCGGAGCACCCGGTGCTCATTGACAAGTACCTGCAGGGTCGCGAGGTCGAAGTCGACGCGATCTGCGACGGCCGAGACGCGCTGATCCCGGGAATCATGGAGCACATCGAACGCGCGGGAGTGCATTCAGGCGACAGCTTCGCCGTGTATCCGCCGGTGAGCGTCAGCCCAGCCGAAGAGGCCGTTCTCCTCGATTACACCCAGCGCATCTGCGCCGGCCTGCGCGTACGCGGTCTCGTCAACATCCAGTACGTGCTGTTTGGTGGTCAGGTCTACGTGCTCGAGGTCAACCCGCGCGCCAGCCGAACCGTGCCGTTCCTGAGCAAGGCCACCGGCATCCCGATGGTCAAGCTGGCTACCCGCGTGATGTTTGACGCGACCCTTGCCGATCTCGGGTATCAACCCGGCCTCGTGCCTTCGCGCCCGTTGTTCGCGGTCAAGGCGCCGGTGTTCTCCACGGGCAAACTCTCCGGCGTGGATACCTATCTCGGCCCGGAGATGAAGTCCACCGGCGAGGTCATGGGCGTTGACGCGACATATCCGGCCGCCCTCCACAAGGCCATGATCGCCTCTGGCATCGACGTGCCGGCCAGCGGCGATCTGCTGGCGTCGATCGCAGACCGCGATAAGTCAGAGGCCGCTCCGATCATCGCCGAATTTGCCGACCTCGGATTTGGCCTGCTGGCGACCGACGGCACGGCCGGCTACATCGAGACTCACTTGCAGCTGCCCGTGCGACGGGTGGGCAAGATGCGCAGCGGAAGTCCGAATGTCGAGGACTTCATCCGCGAAGGCCGGGCGGCGCTGGTAGTCAATACGCTCACCGGACGCCGCGAAGCAATTCAGGATGGCCACTACATGCGCCGCGCCGCCGCCGAGACTCGAACCCCATGCCTGACCTCGCTGGACACGGCGCGAGCACTGGCCGCCGCATTGCGTCAGGCGCGCGGCGCCTTCACGGTTCGAACAGTCGACGAATACCGCGCCGCACGCGTATGACCCAGCGGATCGAATCCGCTCGTGTTCTGCGCAACTCGCGCATCACCGAACGGCTCTGGTGGTGTGAGTACGAAGCCCCCCAGATCGCCGCCAGCGCTCGCCCCGGACAATTCGCGCACGTCCTGTGCAGCGCACCCGACCAACTTGATCCGTTGCTTCGCCGACCCCTCAGCTTCAGCCGCATCGTATCCGACCAGGGACGGGTCGCCTTCCTGATAGATACCGTTGGCCGTGGCACGGCCTGGATAGTGGATCAGCCGGTCGGGGCCGAAATCGACATGCTGGGACCACTCGGCGGCAGCTTTGACTTTCAGCCTGGCCATGCACGGGCGCTCATGGTTGGCGGTGGCATCGGCCTGGCCCCCCTGATTGCGCTCGCTGACCTTGCACCGGCCCGTGGCGTGCGGGTGCGCCTGCTCGCCGGCGGACGTGACGCCCACCAGGTCACACCACGGGAGTGGCTGGACCCCAGCCTCGAGTACCTGATCGCCACGGATGACGGAGCATTGGGCCACCACGGCTTCGTAACCGACTTGGTCCATCACCACTTCGCCTGGTGCGACCAGATCTTTGTCTGCGGTCCAACGCCCATGATGCGGGCGATGGCCGAACTCACGAGCGGACTGGAAGCAACCTACGGTCCCCGACCCGCATTCACCTCGCTTGAGGCGCGCATGGGCTGCGCCATGGGCGTCTGCTATTCCTGCGTCGTCCAGACCACCACTGGTCCCCAACGGGTCTGCCACGAAGGCCCCGTCTTTCCGCAGTCGACCCTCACGTGGACGTGGGATCACGTCCCGGCCAGGACCCCACGAGCCTGCCGCTAAACAAGATCCGGATCCGCGCCGCCCGTTGCGCCGGGCGCTGGCGGGACGCCTCGGTGAGCGGTGTAGAGCCAGTCGTGATCAGCCTCAATCCAGCCGTTGACACGCGAGTTGGCGGAAAGTGTGGCGCGGATGTAGGCGAGCTGGCCGCTCGTGGCTCGGTGCGTGGCAGTCAGGGCCGGCCAGAACCGGGCCGTAGGGGGCGCAGCCTTGCGGCCAGCGTGCGGGTCCACGAGGAGCGCGAGCACGTGGTCGATGGTCAAACGAGCCCCAGGGTTGATCCCAAGGATCTCAGCAACAAGCTCGGGCCGGTGCACGTGCCGCTCGCCGAGGTGTCGACCGATGGCGTCGAGACAGGCGACGGGAATCAGGAGGGTGGCGCCAGCAGGCATGGCTGGTTCGTGGGCCGCCGGCGCCTTCAGCAGGCGTCGGCGTGCGCCGTCGGCTTCAACGATCAGGACATCGGCGCCGGATTCGTGCAGCAGCTGAGGTGCAAGCTCGGGCGGGATGCCGTTGTAGCGTCGCGGCGTGGGCGCGGCGGTGACGACGGTGACGACTGGGTGCTCGTCCAGCGCCGCCGGGACTTCGGCACGCCACCGCTGAGGAGGCGCGACCAGGAGCTTGGGCGAGCGGGCCAGCGAGGGTCGGTGAATGGTGGTGGACTTGGTTGTCACGACGCGCAGGCCCTGCGCCGCCAGCGCGTGTGCCAGGGCGAACATGGTCGTGGTCTTGCCGCCAGCGCCCACGATGGCCACCACGTCGCCAGGTTCTACGATGCCGGCCAGCGAGCCGGCGGCCGAGAGTTGGGCAGTCAAGGCGTGGACCTCAGCCGACGTCGTTAGGCGTCACGTTGAACGAACGGCCCGTGTTGTTTAGGTGCCGCGCGTACACTGCGAGCGGGTTTCCATGAACAGGGGTTGTGCATGCCCTCCGCGTTGATTACGGGCATTACGGGCCAGGATGGCTCATATCTGGCGGAGTTTCTGCTGGAGAAGGGTTACAAGGTCGTTGGCGTGGTCCGCCGCACCAGTACCGAGAATAACGGCCGAATCCAGCATCTGCAGGACGACCTGGTGTTGGAGCCTGGCGATCTGCACGATCAGTACTCCTTGATCGAGATCATGCAACGGCACCGGCCGGACGAGGTGTACAACCTGGCGGCGCAATCGTTCGTGCCGGCCTCCTGGAAGCAACCGGTGCTGACGGGCGAGGTGACGGCCCTGGGTGCAACCCGGGTGCTGGAAGCCATTCGCGCGGTGGATCCCACGATCAAGTTCTATCAGGCCTCAAGCAGCGAAATGTTCGGCCAGGTGCAGGAATGGCCGCAACGTGAGACCACGCCGTTTTACCCCCGCAGTCCCTACGGGGTGGCCAAGCTGTATTCGCATTGGATCACAATCAACTACCGCGAGAGCTACCGGATGTTCGCCTGCTCGGGAATCTGCTTCAACCATGAGTCGCCACGGCGGGGACTTGAGTTTGTAACGCGCAAGCTCAGCTACTCGGCGGCCCGCGTGCATCACGAAGTCGTGCAAACCGTACCGTTTGGCGACCTGACCACCCGGCGCGACTGGGGCTATGCGCCCGACTTTGTGCGGGGCATGTGGATGATGCTGCAACAGGACGAGCCTCAGGACTACGTGCTGGCGACTGGCGAGACTCACTCGGGAAACGAGTTTGCCGACCTCGCGTTCAGCCACCTGGGCCTTCGCGCACAGGACCACATCACGGTGAGCGAGGACTTACTGCGACCGGCGGAGGTTCATCGGCTGATCGGGGATCCCTCGGCCATCCGCGAGGACCTTGGTTGGGAACCGTCGGTCACATTCGAGGAACTGGTCCGCATCATGGTGGATGCGGACGTCGAGATGGTTGCGGATGAGATCGCGCACGCCGAGATAGCGGCCAGCCGCAGCGCGGGCTGAGCCTGGCGACGCAGGTGTCTGGCGCGGTCCTTGTCACCGGAGCGGCCGGGTTCATTGGGACGCGCACGGTGGAGGCATTCCAAGATGCCGGCCGCGACGTCGTCGCGGCGTCCTACCAGGGCGATGCCGACACCGGCCTGGAGGCACTGAATCTTCAAAACGCCGGCCAGGTTGAGAAAGTCCTGGCGCGTGTTCAGCCGTCGGCTGTCGTCAACCTGGCGGCAATCGCCAATCCCGGCGAAGCCCAAGCCAATCCGCTGCGCGCATACGACATCAATGTGTTGGGTCAACTGCGGCTGATTCAGGCCATGCTGCGGCACTCGCCGAAGGCTCGGTTGGTGGCTATGAGCAGCGCCGAAATCTATGGCCGTGTCGAGACTGGTGAATTGGTGCGTGAGGAAACGCCGCTGCGACCGGCCTCCGTATATGCGGCCACCAAGGCGGCGGCGGACTTGCAGGCGCTGCAATACCATCTGTCGGAGAGACTGGACGTCGTGAGGTTGCGCTTGTTTGGCAGTGTTGGGCCGGGACGATCGGCCGAGTATTTTCCGGGCCGCCAGGTGCATGCCGTGGCGGCGATTATGGACGGTTGGGCCGAGCCGGTCGTTCCGACCTTCAGCCTGGCCGGTGCGCGTGACTACGTGGACGTTCGAGATGTAGCGCAAGCCATCGTGGCAGCGACTGATCACGGTCGCGCAGGCGCCGTGTACAACGTCGCCACAGGTCACGCGCGGCCGCTCCGCCAGATTGTTGAGCGACTGATTGCGATCGGCGGTGTGGAGGCCGAAATCATGGAAGAGCGAAAACTGCCGCCGGGACGCCACGGCGCCGTCGTGGCCGGCGACGCAACCCGGCTGAGAGAGGACACCGGCTGGCGGCCGCGGATCCCTCTGGATCAGTCCTTGCGCGACGCGCTGATCGAAGCCCGGCAGACCGCCAGGTCCGGGGCGGAAGCTTAGGATGGCGCCCCTCGCAGAAACGCCCATCCACTTCGGTACCGACGGCTGGCGCGCTGTAATCGGCGGCGACTACACCTTCCGCAATGTCGGCCGCGTCGCACAGGGATTCGCAACCTTCGTGCGGCGTAACTGGCGCTGGGAGAACGGGATCGTGGTCGGGTACGACCGGCGGTTCGGGTCAGAGCGATTCGCCGCACACGTGGCGTCGGTGCTGGCTGGCAACAGCATTCCGGTGCATCTGGTCAACTCCCCCTGCCCGACGCCGGTGGCGGCATTCAGTACCGCCGACCTTCGGGCGGCCGGGGCGGTGATGATCACCGCCAGCCACAACCCGGCGGCAGACAACGGCTTCAAAGTGCGCACGGCCACTGGCGCTGCCGTGGCTCCTGACGCACTGACGACGATCGAGGACGCCGTCGCCAGGGTGGACGGCGACGCCGTGGGCTTCCTCGACGCGGCGACGGCGATGCAGGCAGGGCTCCTGCGCCCGTTCAGCCCCGACGCGGCCTATTTGAATCATGTGGCTCAGCTGGTTGACCTTCACGAGTTGCGCTCGCGTGACATGCGCGTCGTGGTGGACGCGATGTACGGGTCGGCTGCCGGATGGCTGCCTCGCATCCTCGACGGCGGACGGCTTGACGTGACCGAGATCCACGGCGAATGGAATCCGCGTTTCCCGGGGATGGCGCGGCCCGAACCGATTCCGCCGCAGACGGACGAAGTCGCCGACGTCGTGCGCGAGACGTCGGCTGCAGTGGGCATCGTGACGGACGGGGACGGCGACCGGCTTGGCGTCGTTGACGAATACGGTGACTTCGTGGACCAGCTGCGCACGATCGGCCTGCTGGCGTACTACTTCCTTGAGCACACAGGTTCGCGCAAGCCCCTGGTCAAGACCCTCACAACCTCGTCGATGCTGGAACGCCTGGGTCACCAATACGACGTACACGTCGCAGAAGTTGGCGTCGGGATGAAGTTCGTGGCCCCGGCCATGCGAGACCTCGATGCCGTGATGGGCGGCGAAGAGAGCGGTGGGTACGTATTCCAGCCGCACATGCCGGAGCGGGATGGAGTAGTGGCTGGGCTGTATTTCCTCGACCTGATGGCGCGCGAGGACAAATCTCCTGCCGAGCTCGTTGCCCTGTTATTCCAAAAGCTGGGACGCGAATACCACTACGCGCGGCACGACTTGGAGTTTCCGGCCGAGGCCCGGGCCGAAATCGAGACGCGGGTAAAGACCTGGCTGCCGGACGTGATCGACGGTTCCACCGTCCTGCGCCGCAACGAGATGGACGGGTTCAAGTACTACCTGGACGACGAGAGCTGGCTGCTGATTCGATTCTCGGGCACGGAGCCACTACTTCGGATTTACACGGAAACCACGTCAGCCGAGCGCGTGGCGACGCTGTTGGACATCGGCGCGAGCGCCGCCGGGGTGGAGATCGAGGACGCATGAGCGATCAGGATGTCACCGTCGTCGTGAAGCCGTGGGGCCGCGAGGTGATCTATGCCTCCACCGAGCTGTACATCGGCAAGATCATCGAAATCAACGCTGGTGCCCGGCTCAGCCTTCAGTACCACGAAGCCAAGGACGAGACGATCTACGTCCTGGATGGTCGCCTGCGGCTGGTGATCGGTGACTCAGCCGACGCGCTGGAAGAGCGCGACCTGGACTCGGGCGCCAGCGTGCGCGTGCATACCGGCAAGGTGCACCGGTACGAGGCGCCGCATGGCAACGTGCGTGTGCTGGAGGTCTCTACGCCGCACCCGGATGACGTGGTGCGGCTGGTGGACGACTACGGACGCGAAGGAACGTCCGCGCCCTGACGCTCGGCCCGGGCTCCCGCTGTGCGCCGGTGATGGGCTAATGCGATCGCCTCGGCCACAACGTAGATTGCTGCGACCGCCGTCCCGATCAGAAGCACGGTCAGGATAGTGCGCGGCGAGTCGTGCGCAATCGCGTAGCCGGTGACCGTAGCCGCCAATATGACGACGAGACCGATCCATACGCGCAGGTGACCGGCGCCGATGTGCAGGCTGGCGGTCACCACGGCGATGGCCAGAAGCGCGGCGGCAGCCACGTAAAGGGGAAGCAATTCGGCGTAGGGCGGGTAGCGGTCGCCGAAGATCAGGCCATACACGCCTTCGGGCCAGGCCAGGATGATGAGCGCGCAGGCGCCGGAAACGGCGGCCATCAGCGCCAGGCTCGCCAGGTAGGCACGGATGATTCCCGCGCCGACGGCAGCGCGCCAGACGACGAATGGCAAGAGCACGACCCCCACCATCATTCCGCTCCAGAAGACGATGCGTCCGACAAGTGCCAGCGCCGCGTAGGCAGCGGCCTCATCCGGGCTGAAAAAGGCCTTGACGGCCAGAACATCAAGATGCAGCAGGCCAGCCAGGGCGAAGAGAATCAGCGCCACGCGTACGTGGTCTGACATTCGTAGCGGGGGAGGTTCCTGATCCAATGGCTCATCGGGTCGTCTCAGCACATGTCGAGCGCTCAGCCAGCCAAAGATGATGCCGCCGAACGCGGACGCCGGACTGGCAAGCAGGGCGCCGGTGGCTCCGCCGCCGGCCAGCACCGTCGCCGCGCCGACGACCAGGCGCCCGAGTCCGTGCGCGGCCAGAGCGACGCCCAGCCCGATGAATTCGCGCGCCCCCTGTGTTACGCCGCGCGCCACCGGTTCAAACGTCAGAGCGCCGGCTGCGACGCCGGCTACCACCACTGGCCAGGGTGAGGTCAACTGCAGCGCGGATTGAATGAGCGGCGACGCGGCGGCAATGCTGAGCGTCAGGACCAGCGAAACCAGGCCGGTCCAGCGGACGATTCTTCGAGTGACGTCCCGTAGTTCACTAAGGCGTCCCAGGGCAACCAGTTCTGCGGCCCGACGCGCGACCAGTGTCTGAACCACCTGCGCCGGAGTGACCAGCAGCGACAGCGCACCGAGCACCGCGAAAGCCTCGGCATAGGCGCGCGGCTCCAGCCCGCGGGCCATGATGAGCTGGAAGGCGGATGTCGCCGCGCTGCCAAGTAGCAGAAACGGCGCCAGGCGGCCATTGTCCCGCAGGATCGTCTGGACGATGCGCGGGGCCGACGCCGAAGCGTCGACCCCGGAGGCGTCGAAGCTGGTGTTCAGTCCTTGTAGTCGTCCCGCGCCGGGCTCCAGGCCTCGATCAGGAAGCACTGACTGGTCGCCGTGGCCTCGTGCGGCACGTTGGACGGAATGACCCAGCAGTTCCCCGGTTCGATGGAGTGGACTTCGTCGCCAATTGTGAGGTCAAGCGTGCCCTCGATGCAGTAGCCGACCTGTTCGTAGACGTGGTCGTGCAGGGGCACCAAGCCGCCTTCCTCCAGGTGAATCTCGGCCATGAGCATTGTCTCGCCCCACAGCAGCGTGCGACGGCGAACGCCGGGCATCATGTCGGCGAGGGGTCGGTCAGCATTCGACACTATCGGCATGTCAGTCTCCCTGTGACTCTCATCTGGCGCATTGTCGCAAGCTGCGCGGTTCCGTTGGGCTAGTCGGTCGGCGGGCGGCCGAGAGTTTGGCGAATCAGTTCCAGGCTAGGTTCCTCGCCCCGAATCTTGAGCGGCGGCCAATCGCCCTTGAGGCCTGTTTCGGAGGCGATGCAGACGATCTCGGCGTCTTCATCCAGAAGCCCTTCCCGCACGAGGCGCGCCGTGACCGCCAGCGGAACAGCGCCGGTCGGCCCGACCCAGAGCCCCTCGGCTGTGGCAAGCCGGCGCTGCATGTCGAGCGTCTCCTCGTCGGAGACGTCACCGGCCAGGCCGTTCTGTTCGCGGATACGGCGAAGGGTGAGTCGTCCCTTGGCGCCCATGTCGCCCACGGCGGTGCCTTCGGCCACCGTGTAGCCGATTGTTTTGGCCCGCAACTCGTCACTGGTCCGCCAGGCCTCGGCGATAGTGTTGGCCTCGGTGGACTGCGCGGAGACCGGACGCGGCGGTTTTTCAATACGCCCCGTGGCGGCAAGCGCCGCCCATGCGCGTTGCCCGGCCAGCAACGTCTCTCCCATCCCGACTGGATAGACCATCAGGTCAGGCGCACGGCCGAGCTGTTCGTAGGTTTCCAGGGCGATCGACTTCTTGCCTTCCTGCTTGTAGGGGTTGCGAGAAGCGCCGCCATCGAAGAACCAGCGGCGATCCACGGCGGCGTCAAAGTGCCGGATCATGCCGTCGTACACGCCGTCGTACCAGATCACGTCGCTGGCAACGCCGGCGATGTGGGCCATCTTGGCCGCTGTGCTTTGGGTATAGCAGCAGACCAGGCCGCGCAGACCGGCCCGCGCGGCATAGGTGGCAACGGAGGATGCAGCGTTGCCGGTGGAGACCACACCGATTGCGTCGAATCCGAACTGGCGGGCGCAGGCCACCGCGGTCTGGCTAGAGCGATCCTTGACGGTGCCGGTGGGATTGGAGCCGTCGAACTTGATCCATAGACGGCTCAGCCGAAGCTCAGCGCCCAGGCGTGGAATCGGGAAGAGCGGCGACGGCTGCTCGCCGAGAGTGACGAAGTTGGCGGCCTCATGCACCGGCATCCAGGCGGCGTAACGCCACACGCCTGTTCGGTGCGGCTGGACCAGCGGCTCGTCGGCCAGCCGCCGCAAGTCGTACTGGATCTCCAGCAGCCCGCCGCAGGCCGTGCAGGCCAGGCGGTATTCGAGCGCGTGGGATTGCTGGCAGTCGACGCACAGGAGGTTGGTGGACGCGGATTCGGAGCGCACGGGGCAAAGCCGGGTGGGACGGGAAGCGACAGCGTACAGCCCCTGGCGTGACGAACGCCCCGCCGGGGGGAGCCGGCGAGGCGTTCGGATAGGGGAGGGAGCGCCCCGGATTAGTTCAGGCTGGGCGTTCGCATCCGCGCATGGCGGCGCGCGCAGGCGGCGCACGCGGTTGTTCCCGGCAGTAGCTCAAGGCGGAGTGGTTCAATCAGGCCGCCGCAGTCCTGGCACAGGCCTGGACTTTCGCCGCTGGGCAGCGCCCTCAGCACGTCCTGAATCGCCACCTGCAAGTCGCGATCTGAAGCGTCGCGCGCACGATCGGCCAAACTGTCAATGCTCAACTCGCTCATTTACACACCTTCGCTGCGGCGGGCGGGCCGGTAGTCCGGCCCGCCCGCGTCGCCGCCCGGTCCTACGCGGACTCGATAGCAATGGTGGCGGCCCTGGCCTCCTCGGCCTTGGGGACGCGCACGGTCAGAACACCGTTCTCGTAACGAGCGCCCGCGCCAGCCGTGGCGGTGCGCACCGGCAGGGGGACGCGGCGGTAGAAGCGGCCTCCGCGCCGCTCGCGGACGTGGTAGCGACTGTCCTCGGTCGGCTCGGTCTTCGACCCGTCCTCGTGCGCACCCTGAATGATCAGATCGCCGTCGGCGGTCGTGATCTGGATCTGGTCGGGGCTGAAGCCCGGCACCGATGCCCTGACAACGACCGCGTCATCAGTCTCCTCGATGTCCACGGGCGGTAACCAGCCGGGGCTGTCGTGGAAGGCCAACCGCAAGGGGCGGGCGAACCAGTCATCGTCGAAGAAGCGGGGCGCGATCTCGCGGCGGCGAGCCTGCGGTCGCCAATTTCGGATAGCAAAGGTCATCTGAGAGCCTCCATGTAGCTCACTCAATTGCTGACGGTTGGATCATAAGACTTGAGTCTTTACATGTCAAGTACTAAGTGCAGGATATCTTCGTGTGGTTCGCGCAAGTCTGCTGGATGAGGCAGGGTGGACACTTGGAGGGGCCATAGGCAAGGCAACGACGCCAGGCGCGAAGCAGAGCTGCGGTCAGAAGCCGGAGGGCAGGTCCAGCCCGAGTCGCTCCGCCATTGCGGTCAACGGGTCGATGACGCTTGTCGGGTAGGCGATGCCGTTGGCAACCCGGTCCTTGAAGAGTGACCATTCGGGCTGACCGGGCATTTGCACCTGATCGAAGCCCGCCGCGGGCGGCAGCGCGTTCATGGCGCGGCTCTGCTCATCCATGGCCGTGCGGAAGTCATCCAGCGGCAGGAACGCGTCAACGTCGATGGTCAGAAAAAACAGGCTGCCCCGGGGTACCCGATTCTCGGGGTCGAGGGCGCCCTTGATCAGCGTGGCACCGTCGCCCGAAAGCACGCCGGCCATCAGGTCGTGTACCAGCCCGATGCCGTAGCCCTTAGGACCGCCGGCAGGAAGGACGTAGGCAAGCCTGGAAGCGTCAGTAGTCGGATTGCCGTCGCTGTCGGTGGCGACGCCCTCCGGCAGGGTGCCGGTTGTGGTCCCCACCATGTGTAGCTTGTTCAGGGCGTATGCACCCGACGCCATGTCCAGCACCACGGGCTGCGACCCGTGCGTGGGAAAGGCCCAGGCCAACGGCGTATTGCCGGTGGCCGGCTGACGGCTGCCGGTCGCGAGCATGCATGGACCGGCCATGTTGCTGGCCGCATGCCCGATCAGACCGGCGTCGGCCGCCATCAGCGCCCAGTAGGCCGCGGCGCCGAAGTGGCCGGTGTCTGAAGCGACCGCAACGCCCACACCGCGCTCCTGCGCGATTTCGATGGCAGCCTGCATGCCGGCCCGGGCGCCCAGCTGTCCCAGGGAGCGGTCGCCGATTACACGGGCGGCCCCGTTCGAGCGCCTGACGTGAATGTTGGGCGTTGGATTGATCGCGTCGGCTTCAAGGCCTTCCGTGTAGGCGGCGAGCAGCCGTGTCCCGTGGGAAAACACGCCGCGCAGGTCGCAGTGAACCAGCGTCTCCACCACAAAGGCCGCGTCGTCGCGGGGCACGCCGGTTGCGGTCAACGCGCTCGTTCCGAAGGCGCGCATCTGGTCGGCCGGGATTCGCGCTTCCCCGATGTCGTAGCGCAACCGGTCGCTCATGCGTCCCACTCCGGGTCCACGCCGTACGCGCGTCCGGTTTCCGCCACAGCGTCCAGCAACCCGCTCGGGTAGCCGATCCCGAGCTCAAATGCGTCGGCGCGCTTGAGCCACTCGGGTTCGCCGGGCACTAACACCCGGTCGAATCCCTCGGCTGGCCGCAGTGCGTGGATGGCGTCGATCGTCTCGTCCATAGCCGCGACAAACTCGTCCAGCGGACGAAATGCTTCAACCCGGATGGCCACGAAAACCTGGCCGACGGTGCCCGTGTGATCAGGTGTTCGGTTCACCGCCGCCGTCGCGCCCGCCAGGATTCCGGAGAGCGTTTCCATAACGATGCCCAGACCGAATCCCTTCGGTCCGGCAAATGGGTTCAGCCAGACGAGTTGGTTTGGGTCGGTGGTCGGGTTGCCCTCGGCGTCCACGCCCACGTCCGCGGGAATGGACTGGCCGGTGGCGGCGGCCACGCGGACTTTCCCGAGCGCCGAGAAGCCAACGGCCATGTCCGCCACGACCGGATAATTCGTGCCAGCCGGCAGTGCCCAGGCAATCGGTCCGTTCGTCAGCGCCGGCGTACGGCTGCCAAACGCCAGAACGCCCGAGGCGCCGCCGCCGCTGCTCGTGACAAAGGCTATGCAGCCAGCCTCAACCGCCTGCAGGGCCCAGTGCGCCGCAGGTCCAAAGTGGCGTCCGTTATGCACACAGACCATGCCCGCCGCGCCGTCGCTGGCTAGGTCAATCGCCCGTTGTATGCCGATTTGCGCCGACACGGCGCCGGGCGCCCCGCCGGCGTCGAGCGTGGCCGTTGACGGTCGCTCTTGGAGAGTCCTGACTTCCGCGTCAGGTACCACGAGCCCGGAGCGGATTTCGTCCGTATAGGACGTGACCCGGGTAACGCCGTGGGAGAACACGCCCCGCGCATCGGCTTCCACCAGCACGTCGGCAATCACAGCCGCCCGGTCGTCAGGCACGCCGGCGGCGTGCATCACGCCGGACGTGAACGCCCGCATGCGCTCCACCGGGACGCGCTGGCCAACCGCGGCCTGCGCGAAGTCGGCGCTCATGGGTGAGCCGCGATCGAAGCCCGAATCGCCTGACCCAGAACTTCCACGCCGGTACGAATCTGCGCGTGCGGGGCGTGGCTAAAGGCCAGGCGAATGGCGCCCAGGCCGGCGCCGTCCACACGAAAGACCGACCCGCTGCGGACTAGCACCCCGGCACGTTCGCAGCGTTGAATCACGTCATCCAGGAGCTCGGGCCGGCGCAGCGTCAACCAGAAGAAAAAGCCGCCATTCGGACGGACCCAGGTCGCCAGGTCGCCGACATTCTGCTCCAGTGCGTCGAGCATGATGTCCCGGCGCTCGCGATAGATGTCCTGCAATCGTGCGATCTGTTCTTCCATGTGCTCGCGCATGAACTCCGAGGCGAGGGCCGAGGAGAACGGGCTGGTGCCGCCGTCGGTCTTAAGTGGAAGGATTCGTTCGCTCAGCGGGGCCGAGGTGAGAATCCAACCCAGGCGGATGCCGGCGCCAAGGATCTTCGAGAACGTGCCGGCGCGCGTGACGAGGCCCGTTCCGCCGTCCAACTCGTACATGGATGGTGGCCGCTCGCCGTCGTAGTGCAGTTCGTAGTAGGCGTCGTCTTCGAAGACTGGCACACCGTGCCGGTGACAGATATCCAGCACCTCGAGTCGGCGTTCGCGTGAGACGGTGGAGCCCATCGGATTCTGGAAGGTCGGGATGGTGTAGAAGATGGCTGGCCGCCGACTGGCGCACAGTTCGTCCAGCGCGTCCGGCAACGGACCCTGGGCGTCCCACGGCACGTGGGCGCCGTAGTCGCTCACCCGCTGCACAAACAGGGCGCCGAACGAGGCCTGGTCCAGGGCGATGATCTGGTCCCGGTTGACAAACGTTCGCAGGACCATGTCGATGGCCTGTCCAGAACCGTTCGTGATGATGATCTGGTCACGATCGACCTCGAGTCTCTCGAAGACCCGCAGCTTTTCTCGAACGACATCCACCAAGTCCAGGCTGCCCTTGCGCCGGCCGTACAAGAGAGCCGGATAGTTCTCTGGGAGAGCGTTGCGGGCGGCCTCGACCATTGCCTCAAGTGGCAGCGCCTCGTTGGCGGGCTGGCCGACGAGCAAGTCGGCCACGATGTCGTCGGGCGCGCCGGAAGCGGAAACCATCGTTCCCGGCGCAGCCTGCTGCCGGGCCTCGTCGCTCAGGCAACAATCGTAGTTAAAGGTCTTAGTCACGGCGCCGGCGGATACGAAGGTCGGCTAATAAACGCCGCCCTCGCTCATGAAGTCGTCCTCGGGCTTCTTGGCCACCGGAATCGGGCGGTTTTCGCACACGATCGCCTCAGTAGTCAGCGTCATGATGCCCACGCTAACGGCGGCCCGAATAGCGGCAATTTCAATGGCTGCCGGGTCGATGATCCCGCGCGTGTAGAGGTCCGTGTAATCCCCGACCACCGCGTCCCATCCGTGCCAGTCAGGCAGCTTGCGTACCCGGTTGACGATGACTGAGGGATTCACGCCGGAGTTTCGGGCGATGCGCCGCATCGGCGCCTCCAGGGCGTCAACCAGAATTCGCGCTCCAACCGCCGCATCGCCGCTCAGTTCATCGGCGACATCCTGTGCGGCCGCCTGGGCGCGCAACAGTGACGTACCGCCGCCTGGAACGATGCCTTCGCGGAGGGCCACTTTTACGGCGCCAACGGCGTCGTCGGCCTTGTCCTTCAGATGGTTGATTTCCTGCTCGGTTACGCCGCCCACGGCCACGATGCCCACAGCCCCGCCGAGGCGAGCGATTCGGCGCTCGAGTTTCTTGACGAAGTTCGGATTCGTCTCTTCTTCGAGCTGCGCGCGCAATTGATTCTGGCGATCCTGGATGTCGGCCTCGTGGCCGGCGCCTTCCAGGATGACGGTGGCTTCGCGGTTGGCCACGATACGTCGGCAATAGCCCAGCCACTCCAGCGGGACGTCCTGCCAACGGATTCCAAGGCTGCTGGAAACGACCGTGGCGCCGGTCAAAACGGCCAGATCTTCGAGCAATTCACGCATCTCGTCGCCAAAGGAGGGGGACTGGATGGCGACCACGTTCAGGTTGCCGCGCAGCTTGTTCTGGAGCACGAACGTCAATGCGTCGTGCCTGAGAATGTTGGATACCAGGAGAAGGTTGCGGTTATCGCTGGCCGCGACCTTATCGAGAATGCTCCTCAGCTGATCGGCAGTGACGAGATCCTGGTCGGTAAGCAGGACTCTGGCGTTTTCCAGTGAACCCTGCATCTTGTGGGTATCGGTAACGAAATAGGGCGAGATCCAGCCCTTGTCGATCTGCATTCCCTCGACATAGCGAGGCTCGAGACGTTTGCCCCAACGGTGGTAGTCCACCGTGACGAGGCCGTCGCGCCCGACGCGGCTCATGATCTCGCCGACGATTCGGCCGAGTTCGACATCGTCGCCCGAAATCGTAGCGACGTGGCGAATCTCCTCCGCGCTTTCCACGGGCCGTGCCAGGTCGCGCAGGCGCTCGATGGCGGCCTCCTGGGCTCGCCACATGCCTTCGCGCAGAAGCATGGCGTTCGCGCCCGCGGCGATGTTGTAGAGACCCCGATGCACGATGGCCTGCGCCAGCACCGTGGCGGTGGTTGTGCCGTCCTCCGTCATGGCGTTGGTCTTGGAGGCCGCTTCCTTCATGATCTGGATGCCCAGATCGAGAAGAACGTTGTTCACCCGCTCGATCTCGTTCGCAACCGTGACGCCGTCGTTGGTGATCTGCGGCGGGCGCAACGTTCGCGCGAAGGCCACGTTCCGGCCACGAGGCCCGAGCGTGGACCCTACGGTGTTGGCAACGATGTCGATGCCGGCACGCAGCGTCTCACGGGCCTCGTGACCGAAGCGGACTTCCTTCTTCTCGGGCGGAGGGAGCTTGTCCCCAATCGTGCCCGGAATGTTGGGCAAGGCGGCTCGCTAGCTGATGATGGCGAGGACGTCGCGCTCGCTGACGATCAGGTAGTCCTCATCGTCCAGGCGCAACTCAGTTCCGGCGTACTTGGCGTAAAGAACCTTGTCGCCTTCCTTGATCTCCAGCGGAATCGTCGTGCCGTCGTCGTTCACTCGACCGGACCCGACGGCCCGAACGGTGCCTTCCTGCGGCTTTTCCTTGGCCGTGTCCGGCAGCACGAGTCCGCTTGCCGTCGTTGTTTCGCGGTCTTCGGGCTGAATCAACACGCGGTCGCCAAGCGGCTTGACCTTGGTCGCAACCGTGGCCATGCAATCTCCTCCGTGACAGTCCGACGCGAGATTGAACGTCTGCGTCGCAGATAGGTGGTAGCTGCCGAGTCGTCAGGCGCAGCAGCAAGCATGATAGCCGATGCTGCTGCCAGCGTCGCGGCGGACGCTCAGCCGCTTGATGGTACCCTACCGCCACGCGCGCCGCAGCGGATCTTCGTGGGATGCGATGTACTGCGGCAGCACCCGCCGCTGGGATTTGACTTGACGCCGAGCTACAAGGCGAGCGCCAGTTCTAAGCCGTTTGATCTGCTCATACGCGGTGGAACCGTCATCGATCCGTCGGCCAATGGATCGACACGAGCCGACGTGGGCGTCGTAAACGGCCGCATCGCGGCCGTTGCTCCTGTTCTGGCAGATGAGGCCACCGAGGTCATTGACGCGCGTGGCGCCTACGTCGTGCCGGGGCTGGTCGACTTTCACGTCCACGTCTATTGGGGCGCGACTGTTTGGGGTCTGGAAGCCGACAAAATTGGCGCAGCTGGCGGAACTACCTCGTTCCTCGACACCGGGAGCGCCGGGGCCATCACGCTGGCGGGAATGCGCCGATATGTGATTGAACCGGCCCGCACCCGCATTCGAGCACTCGTACACATCTGCACCGCCGGTCTGATCACGACCCTGGGCGAGTTGCGCGACCCGCGCTACCTGGACATTGACGGAACCGTTCGCGCAATCGACGAAAATCGAGATATCGCGCCGGGCGTCAAGATTCGTTACTCGGAGAACATCGTCGGCGGAGGCGCTCAGGCCAGGGCTGCGCTTGACGCTGCCGTGGAAGCTGCCGACCAGGCCGGAGTCTGGCTGATGGTCCATATCGGCTACACCCCCGAACCGATTCCGGACGTGCTGGCCCGTCTGCGGCCAGGTGACGTGATCACGCACAGCTACTCGCCATTGGCCGGCGGGCTGGTGGACATGGACGCACGAGGCATGCTTCCGGCCGTGGCCGAGGCGCGCGTCTCGGGCATTGAGTTTGATATCGGACACGGAAAAAGCAGTTTCGGCTGGGAGACGGCGCAAACGGCGCTGGATTCGGGGTTTCCGCCCGACTACATCAGTTCGGATCTGCACCGCGGTTGTGTGCATGGTCCTGCCTTCAGCCTGCCCAACGTGATGACCAAGTTCTGGCTGCTGGGAATGCCTCTCGATGAGATCGTGGCGCGCTGCACGGTCGCACCCGCCAGGAAGCTGGGACTGGACGCCGGCACGCTGCGGGTAGGCGCGGAGGCCGACATCGCGGTACTGGCCGTGGATGAGGGTCCCGTCACGCTGGTCGATTGCACCGGTGTGGAACGAACCTGGGACCGTGAGCTACGCGCCGCCCACACATTTCGCGCGGGCGTACGGCTGGACCCCACGGTGCTTGGACCGTCCGAGGAGCTGCCCGTAGAACTAACGTCGCGGCCAATGACTCGCGACGCAGACGCCTAGGGCTAATCCTCGAGGTAGCGCGCCAGCGCGGTAAAGGCTCGGGCCAGTTCCAGGCCCTCCTCCTTCTCCATGTGCATGATCAGGCCGCGTTCGAAGAGTTCCAGCGTGACCGTGCCGTGGGTTGTCTCCTCGGAGATGGCCACGGCGTTACTCAAGTAGACCTCCTGAAACACATGCTCGTGCTGGTGGTCGCCGTTCGGTGACGTGCTTTCCACGTGATCACCCCTTCCGCCGCGGCCGCTGCGCCGTGATCGAGAGTCTACTTAGCTTGAAGACTTCGCGTCGGCCAGGAACTCACAGAGATCACGGTCACTCACGCGCGACCGGTGCTCGCCGGGTCAGGCGGCGATATAGGGAATCGTAAACGGCCCGCGAGGGAGCACGCAGGTACGGTCCGAGGGACCCAGCAACTCGCGCGCTCGCCGCGCGACATCGGGGCACGGTACGCAGTGCGCGGCGCGGATTTCAGCTTCCGTCAGCCCATCGGCGCGCAGATGCACCGTGGCGCTGTCCAGCACTCGACCGAAGATCTGGTTCTGCCACTGGTCGCCACGAACATGTCGAGTCTCGTTTATGAACTTGACCATCGAGCCTGGCGTCCTGTGCTCCCGCAGAATGTGTACAAAGTCTCCGTGCCCGGCGCCTTCACGGCACTCGGCGGCCATAACGATGTGGCCGCCAGGACGTACGATCTGCGCTGCGGCGTCCATTCCCTTGACGGCCTGATAGAGATTCAGGTCCAGCGGATGCCCGCCGTTGGTCGTGATGACGACGTCGTAAGCCTCGTCCACCGGCTGCATCGCCGCTTGAAGCGCTGCCTCACAGCCGGCGTCATGTACTGCCTCCAGTTCGCCGGCAAAGATTCCGGTAATCGCACCGTCGCCGGCGATCGTGACGTTTACGCTGAAGTCGCACCCAGCCAGCCGAGCCGCTTCTCGTTGCTCGAGGTGGATGGGATTGCCGGCGAGCGTCCCCCAGCGAGCCTTGGAATGGCCGATCATCTCGGCGTCGTGATTACACAAGATGCTCGCTTCGCCGGCGACGCCGGGCAGGATGAGCTTGGCCCCGCCGCTAAAGCCGGCAAAGAAATGCGGCTCGATCAGGCCCAGGGTGATTCGAATGTCAGCGTCGAGGTAGCGACGGTTGATGAGCACGGGTCGCCCCGACGATGTCTTGCCGATATGCCGCAAGCTCGACTCGTCACGGGCGTCGTGATTGGTGATCCGTAGTCGACGGTGCAATTCGTGGCCGAGCATGCGATCGAGTTCGTCGTCTCGGGTTGGTCGATGTAGGCCGGTGGCCACCAACACGTGCATGCGCTCGGCCGCACTGGCGTCTAGCTCGCCCAGCAGCGCTTCCAGCATCAGCCGGTTCGGTGCTGGCCGGGTGCTGTCGCTGATCACGACGACGATGGAACTGTCCGGCCGCACCAGGTCGGCCAGCGGCGGGCTGGCGATCGGTCGTCGCAGGGCCTGACGCAGGGCCTCGTCCGGATTGCCGACGCGCGGCGGGTCGCGCGGTTCAATTACGTCGGCGTCTTCGTCAAGTTCGATGGGCAAGACACCGTCACCGTAGGCGAGATCTATGCGCATTCGGGGGGCTTGCGAGGATTTCGCCCGAGTCTAGGCGACTATCCGAGTTTTGGGCGGTTTTCGTGTTAACATAACGGTCCCCATTCGCACGGTGTGCGCGTCGGGAGGCGGGTAAAAGCACCATGCCGCCCCTCGCCAGGGAGTACGACGTCCAAATGCTTGGCACTCAGCCGAGGCGATGATGCGCGCCACTGTGAACGAATTTGTCCAACATTTACGAACCGAGCGCGGCCTGTCGAAGAACACGCTGGCTGCCTACCGGAGCGACCTGCGGCAGTTCGAGACGTTTGTGCAAGAGGCCGGGTTTTCCGACTGGGCCATCCCGCCCAAAGTCGTTCGTTCCTTCATGACCAATCTCATTCAACGTGAGTATCGGCAGACGTCGCGGGCGCGCAAGTTGGCGGCCGTCAAGGCGCTGTATCGCTACTTGGTGTCGTCGGAGGTGGTGGCAACCGATCCCACGGCCGGGTTGGACGGCGCACGCGTCACAAGGCGTCGTCCCCGGATCATCTCCACCGCGGAGGTCGAACGCCTGCTGGAGCAGGCAGCGGACGCTTCCACTCCCGAACGCATGCGGGATCGCGCCATGCTGGAGGCCCTGTACGCCACCGGGATGCGCGTGTCCGAGCTCGTTGGACTCGATGTGGATGACGTCGACTGCTGGGCTCGGGAGATTGTGTTGGATCGGGATGGCGCCAGCGCCCGCACCGTGCCGCTAACGGAGCGGTCGGCCGAGGCGTTGCAGGCATATCTCACCAACGGGCGCGAAAAGCTGTTACGACGGGTCGACGAGCCGGCGGTGTTCCTGAACCATCGCGGCAACCGCCTCACCCGTCAGGGCTTCTGGCTGATCGTCAAGGCCTACGCGCAGCGCTCGGACATTCAGACGCCGATCACCCCGCACACCCTGCGGCATTCGTTCGCCGCCCATCGTCTGCAGGGCGACAGCAGCGTGCGCGAAGTGCAAAAGCTGTTGGGCCATGCCAGTCCGGCGACGACGCAGATCTACGCCGAATTGGCGCGGGAGAATCGACCCCAGGCCCCAGGCGGTTCGGGGGCCTGACGCCGGGCGTGACCGACGCCGCTCGCGGCGCCCAGGTGCTGCGCGCGGCCGCCGGCGCCGATCCGCCACGCTGGGCGGTCATCAGCGGCAGTGGATTGTCCGCGCTCGCGGATGCCTTCAGCGTGCGCCGAACCCTGGATTACGCCGAGGTAACGGGATTCCCCGGTGCCACGGTTGTTGGTCATCCGGGTCGCCTGAGCCTGGCGGAAGCTGGCCGCGTACCGGTCTGGATCTGCCAGGGGCGCCCGCACTTCTATGAGCACAACGATATGCGGCCGATTACCGCGTTCGTGCGCGTGCTGCTCGACGCCGGCGTCACCCACCTGCTGCTGACCAATGCGGCGGGTGCGCTGAACCCGCAATACCGGCCCGGTGACGTAATGGTGATTTCCGACCACCTGTTCCTGCCCGGCCTGGCGGGACATCACCCGCTGGTTGGACCGAACGATCCGCGCGGCGAGCGTTTCCCCACGCTCGCCGGCGCATACAACGCCGAACTACGAGCCGCCCTACGTGATGCGCTGGCGCGAACCGGCTGTACCGTGCGGGAGGGCACGTATGCCATGGTCGCCGGTCCATCGTACGAGACGGCGGCGGAGACGACACTGCTGCGTCACCTGGGGGCAGACGCGGTGGGAATGTCCACGGCGCCGGAGGTTGTGGTCGCACGCCACGCTGGGGCCACCGTTGGTGCCGTATCGACCATCACGAACGTGGCTGGAATCGAAGAGCCGAGCGACGCAGGCCATTCGGCGGTTGTCGACGTGGCAACGACCGCGGCGCCGCGGGTTGGCGCGGCACTGGCAACGATTGTTCGACAGTTTGGTGCGAGTTAGGTCGCGCGCAGCCGCAACAGATGGCGCAAGAAGCGCACACCCTCCAGGGCCGACGCCTTGCTGGCGGCTCGCGCGCGTCGATCGAACGTATACGGAACGTCCACGGCCCGCCGAACCTGACCGCGGACGAGGATTTCGAGGAGGATTTTGAAGCCGACCGGCTGTAGGGTCACGCCGGCAATGATGCGGCGGCGGAACGCAAAAAACCCGCTGAGGGGGTCGGTGGTTCGTCGCGCAGGCGGCAGCATGATGCGAGCTACGCGGGATGACTCCCGGCTCACCAGCCGCCGCCAGGGTCCACTGAGGCCGAGCTCGCGGCCGCCGCGCACGTAGCGGCTGGCGACGACAACGTCGGCGCCGGCTTCCACGGCGGCGATCAGGTCTGGCACAACGCTCGGCGGGTGTTGCAGATCGCCGTCCATCACCACCACCACATCCTCGGTAACCTCAGCCAGAGACTCGACGACTGCGTGCGCCAAACCTCGCCGACTCGAACTGTGGTTCAGATTGACGGCCGGGTTCTCGCAAGCCAGGTCCCGAATCTCACGGGTTGTACCGTCGGTGCTGTCGTCTGCGAACAAGATGCGAAACGGCGATTCGCCAAGCGCGGCGGTTACCTGCTCCACCAGCGGGCCAGGGTTTCCGCGCTCATTGAACGTTGGCACGATCACGGCAATGGTGGGCGCGGTGTCAGACGGCATGTGATTGGTGTGACGGCCGGCTGGCGGCGGCCGCTGGCGAGCCTAGCACCGGCGTTGACAGTGAAAAGTCGGACCGTAGACTGAAAACGCGACCCACGTCACGGCTCATAGAATTCCCACACACGCCGTAGTCATGGCCGGAGGCGAAGGCTCCCGGCTGCGACCGTTGACCATTGAGCGCCCCAAGCCAATGGCCATGCTGGGCGACGCGCCGGTCATGGAACACATTTTGCGGCTGCTGCGCGCGCACGGTTTCACCGACGTGATCGTCACGCTGCACTACCTCGGCTCCACCATCGAGAACTACTTCCAGTCGGGCGAGGACTTCGGACTGCGAATCACGTACACCTACGAGAACGAGCCGTTAGGCACCGCCGGCAGCGTGGCCCTGGCCCGCGATCAGTTGACCGAGCCGTTCCTGGTGATCTCCGGCGACGCGCTGACCGACGTTGACCTGACGGCGCTGGCAACCGCGCACGAGGCCTCTGACTCCCAAGCCACCCTACTTCTGGCCCGGGTTCCCAACCCGCTGGAATACGGCGTGGTGGTGACCGAGGACAACGGACGAATACTTCGTTTCCAGGAGAAGCCGTCCTGGGGCGAAGTGCTCAGCGACGCTGCCAACACGGGTATCTACATGCTGGATCCGGCCGTGTTCGACTTGATTTCGCCGGGACAGCAAGTCGACTTCTCTATGGACGTCTTCCCGGCCATGCTCTCGGCTGGCCGACCGCTATATGGGCACATTGCGGACGGCTATTGGACCGACATCGGGACGCTCGAGGCCTATCGGGCCGCCAACGCTGATCTGGTTTCGGGGCGAGTGCGTACGTACGGCGGCCCGACCTATCGACCGGACGGTCCCTCGGTGGACCCGACGGCTCGCGTCGATCCCACGGCGCAAATGCGGGGGCCGGTGTACGTAGGGCGCGGGAGTGAGGTTCACGCCCACGCCGTGATCAACGGTCCCGCGGTGATTGGCGACAACACCCTGATCGCCGAACGCGCGGAGATCAGGGACGCGGTGATCAGCGGCAATGTCGTGGTTGGGGTCGGCGCCAGCCTGGAGCGGTGCATCGTGGCGCGACACGCCAACTTGGGACGTGGCGTGACGATTCTCGAAGACGTGGTCATTGGCGACCGCAGCACGCTGGCCGATGGGTCGTCGGTCCGACCGGGCGTGCGCATATGGCCCCGCAAGTTCGTGGATGAAGGTGTGGTCGTGGACCGGAGTCTGATTCACGCGCCGCAGGCCCGGCGCACGATCTTCACGCACGGCGGCGTGGCCGGGCTGGCGAACTTCGAACTCACGCCCGAATTCGCGGCGCGATTGGGCGCCGCCTGGGGTAGCACGCTGTCGGTCGGCTCGTCCGTCGTGGCCAACCGCGACCAGACGCGGCCCGCGCGCATGGTAAAGCGCGCCCTGATGGCCGGGCTGGCCTCCGTAGGGGTCCGCGTAATCGACATCGGCGCCACGCCGTTCCCGGTCGGACGGTTTTCGTGCGCACGGTTTGAGGCCGAGGGCGCCACGCACGTTCGGACCTCCCCCTACGATGCCGCGTCGGTGGACGTTCGCTTTACCAACGCCCGAGGCGTGGACATCCGCCCCACCGAGCAGCGCAAGATTGAAGCCACGTTCATGCGCGAGGACTTCCGGCGCGTCGGCTCGGAGTCGATCGCCGAGATCACCGTGGCGGCGGCCGTGGAGGCCTATCAGGAAGCGCTCCTGCGCGTGGTGGCCAACTCCGAAGTGACGCACCGGCACGTGGGCGTGGTGGTGGACTACAGCGACGGAACCTGCGGCGAGACCCTCCTCAGCGTGCTCACCCGCCTGGGCGTGCGCGACACCGCCGTGGATGCCTCGCCGGTGGACGTGGGATCCGGCGGCATGGCTACGGCGGAGCGGCTGGCCCGGCTGGGACGCATCGTCACCGCCGTCGGGGCCACCTTCGGTGCGGTGGTGGGGCCCGACGGCAACCGCATCTGGATCGTGGACGAGCAGGGCGCTCCTATCGACAGCCTGACCATCATTGCGCTTGTCCTTGATGGGCTGCGGGCGAGAGGAATCGCCGGACCGTTGGCCGTGCCCTTCACGGTGCCCAACAGCCTCACGACCTACGCCGGCGACCTAGGCTTTACACCCATCCGTACGCAGGCCAACGTGGCCAACATGATGCAGGTGAGTGACGGCCAGCGGGCGGTCGTGGCGGCGAACAGCCGTAACGCCCTGGCGTTTCCGAATCTGCACCCGGGTCCTGACGCCATGGCAACCCTGGTGCATTTGATCAGCGCGCAGGCGTTGAGTGATCTGTCGGTGTCGGCGCGAGTCAGTTCGTTGCCGGCCTTCACGCTGGCGCACCGCGAAGTCTCGGTCGCCTGGGAGCGGCGCGCGCAGCTCATGCGCGTCCTCAACTCCCATCCCGATCGCAGCGACGAGGGGGACATCGATGGAGTGGTCTTCGGCCAAGGCTCCGAGCGCGCGGTTGTCGTGCCCGACGACGACCGGCCCGTGTTCCGCGTGATGGCGGAGGGTGAGGGACCGGCAGCCGCGGCGTCGCTGGCCGACGAAATCGAGCACCTGGTCGCCAGCGCCGCCCGGTGAGCACCCGCTCGGGCGTGCCGGCCCGCGTCACCGCGGTTGCTATCCGTCGTGAAGGAGACGCTGCGCTCGGTATCGACTGGGCCGACGGCTCTACTTCAGTGATTCCGCTGCGGGAGATCCGTCTGGCCTGCGGCTGCGCGGTCTGCCGCGACGAACTGACCAGCGCGCCGCTGCTGGACCCGGCCACGGTTCCCGCCGACATTCGTGCCTACCGCATCGCGCCGGTGGGGAACTACGCGCTCACGTTCGACTGGAGCGATAGCCACAGCACCGGTATCTATCCGTGGGAGATGCTTCGAGATCTGGCCGAGCGGACCGAAGCCGGATGAACGTGAAGCGTCGTTAGCCGGTCACCTGCTTCATTTTGCGTTCGTAGCGGCGTTGCATTTCGGGCGCCCGCCAGGCCATGAACTCCTGCTCCACGGCGCGGGCGTTGTCTTCGGATGGCGGCAGGGGTATCTCGATCGTGGCCACGGATATGCGGTCTGTCCCCCAGACGTAGGCCGCGACTTCACCCTTGCTCACGATCAGGTTCACGCCCACGTTGGCTTCAACCACCGGCACGCCGTTTTCGCGCGCTCGAGCGATCACGGCCAGATTCTGCTCGCGACTGCGCGAGCCGTAGGACGGGATCAAGATGGCCTGGGCGCCGTCCATCACCTGGGCGCGGGCAATCAGCGGGTTCCAGCGGTCGTTGCAGATCATCGTGCCGACGCGGGCTAGCGGAGTGTCGATGGCTTGAAGGTTGGAGCCGAGGCGGTTGAAGTCCCAGTCGTCGCATGAGCCCTCGGCGAGCTGCGTCTTGTAGTACGTCCCGCAGTGCTCGCCGTCGGGGCCCAGGATGATCGCCGCGTTGTAGACGCCGTCGTCACGCCGTTCCGCGTAGCCGAAGCAGAGCACGATGCTTAGCTCGCGAGCCAGATCACTGAAGCGCTGAATGTACGGACCGTCCGGCGGCTCGGCGACATCCCACATGTCGGCGCGTCGATCCGGATCCTCGATGACCTCCATGACGATGTAGCCCTCCAGAAAACCCTCGGGAGCTACGACCAGTTCCGCGCCCTGAGCCGCGGCCTGGCGTACGAAGTCCTCCAGCTTGTCGGCGTTGGCGGGCTTGTCCCATTTCTTCGGCTTGATGGACAGCGCGGCCGCTCGTACTGATCGATACATGGCATGGATCCTTTCGATTGCGAATCACCCAGCCCTGCCTGCTGACGCTGTCCGCCGGGCGAGAACTTGTCAAACAGTGGCCGTTCGCCGTGGAGGACGCGATGGGTTGCGACCGCGAACGATCAGCGGTCAGGCCGATCCCGAGGTCCAAGCCAGACGCGCTCGGGGACGCCTGCCTCGTGGTTGAGGGCGCGCGCAAGCTCGAACAGCACATCGCTGAGACGGTTCAGAAAGACCGGGACATGAGGGCTTACATCGGAACCCGAAGCGAGGCGAAAGACCTCACGTTCGGCGCGGCGACATACGGTACGAGCAAGATTCACGCTGGCCGCCGCCGGCGTGCCGCCGGGCAGGATGAAATGCTGCAGTGGCGGCAGGTCCGCGCGGTGACCGTCGAGCCAGGTGTCCAGCGCCGCGACGTCGGCCGCCGTGATGCGGTCGCCGCGGGCGCGTCCGCCCGGATTGGCCAGGTCCGAGCCCAGGGTGAAAAGGCGGGTCTGTATCCAGGCCAGACGGTCCAGGTAATCGCCGACCGGGCAGGAACTCATGGCGACGCCGAGGGCGGAGTTGAGCTCGTCAACCGCGCCTAGGGCGGCGATACGCGCGTCCGTTTTCGATACGCGCGTGCCGTCGAAGAGGCTGGTTTGGCCCTGGTCGCCGTGGTGCTTGCGGGTCATTGAGGGCCGCGGATGGACGTTCCGGGGGAGCATCTCATGTGAATGACCAGTGCGATGTCAGGCGGGTTTCGCCGGGCCGGGGAGGAATAGGCGGGCAACAGCGTCGCCGCCGGCGTCACGCCAGCCGGAATCGGGGCGGGCGAGTTGGCGTGCGAGGGGGGATTCAGTCTCGATAACCAGGGCATCGGGGTCGATGGCGGCCAACACCTGGCGCCAGTCGCTCCCGAGACCGATGACGGTCAGGTAGTCGCCGAGCGTGTCGGGAACGAAGAGGTCGAAGCGGCCGTCAATGTACACCAGGGCGTCGGGCCATCGGGTCCAAGTCAGATACGCGCCCCAATGGTAGGTACCGAAGATTCGGGTTGCTCCAATCTCAGCGACGCTGTCGCGAGCGACGGCCGGCATGGGCACGACGGTTGGTCCCTTGAGCGTCCGCGGGCTGATGGTAACGGCGACGCCTATAGCCGAGGCCACGGCCAGGACCGCGGCGGCGCGGACCGCCCAGGTCGGAGGATGCAATCGAGGGATGCCCGTGAGCGCGAGCGGAGCAACCAGAAGCATCGGCGCCAGGACCGCGGCGAAAGGCATGACTTTGCGCGTGCTGTAGCCAGCGCCCACCACGACGACCAGCACTACGACATCGATTGGCGTGACACGACTCCGTCGAAGGACTAGCAGTAGGCCGGTCAGAAAGAGAAAGGCCGCAAAGAACCACCAGGTTTCGCTATAGGCCTCGGGCGGCCGCCAATCGCTGTTGAAGCGACGAAACTCGCCGCCCCACTGGAAGAACGGCTGGGCCAGCAGGCGGGGTCCGGAGGGGTTGAGGGCCGGTGCCGCGACCGATAAGGCCGTGACGGCGGCGAAGGGTCCAAAGCGTGTGCGGGGGCGAGGACCGATGAAGGGAAAGCGGGACCGTGCCCAGAGAGCTTCGCAGCAGACGGCCCCGAGCAAGGCGAAGCCGATAGGGAACGACGCATGCACGTTTCCCCAGAGGACGAACACCAGCGGCAGCAGCCACACCCAACCCGAGCCGGTGCGCCGGTGGTGCAGCGTCAGGGCGGCGGCCAGGGCGGCGGCCAGCAGTCCGAACGCCAGCGGCCGGATACCTGCGAACGGGAACAGCGGCAGGGATGCCGTCACCAGCCCGGCGGTGCGCATCCACGGGCCGACGCCGTGGGCGGCGAGCGTGCGTTCGAGCAGGGCCCAGATGAGAGCGTAGACGGCGGCTACGCCCAAGACCGCGGCCACAACGCCGCCCCGGTCGACCAGTTGAAAAATGATGAGGGCCGGAAGCCACTCGTGGACTGTCCAGACCGCGTCCCCGGCACTAAAGGTGAACGGATCGGGATAGGGAAGTTCGCCCCGGCTGGCGATGAAGCGACCGTTGTTGAGGTGGACCCAGAGGTCGGCGTCCAGCGGCTGGGCGGCGGCCAGCGCGGCGATGGCAAGTATTGCCGCGGCGGGAGCCGCGCCTATGCGTCGACCGACGTTGGCGGACACCTGCTCGGCCGCCTGAATCAGCACAGGCACGGCCCGTGATTCCTAGTTCGTTGTCGGCAGATTGCGCCGCAAGAATTCGGCGCTGTTGCGGACGACGGTCTGAGCGTTGGCGTTAAGCAAATGTCCCACGCCCGGATAATGGTAAAGATTACTTGCCACGCCGGCCTCCCCCAGAGCCAGCCGGAGCTTTGACGCCCATGCCGGGTTTACCGCGAGGTCGTTCCCGCCCTGGTGGATGTCCACCGGGCCATTCAGCCCGTCGAGATAGTTGCCCGCGGACAGGGCGGCGCGCAACTGGTCGCTTGAGCGGGAGGTCGGGACTCGGTAGTAATCGGAAATGTCGTCAAGCCAGACGCTGAGTGGCGCCCAGAGAGCTATCGGGCCAATCCAGGGGTCCACGACACCGGCCCGGATTGCCAGTTCGCCGCCCAGGCTGTGCCCCCACACGCCGATGCGACCCGGCTGTGCTTCGGGGAACTCTCGCGCCGCGGAAGCCAGGTTAAGCACGTCGATCACGAATTCCAGCCGAGCGCCGATATTGAGCCGCGTATCGTCGTGCGAACCGCCGAGCCCACGATAGTCCGTTGCAAGAGTCACCACGCCGCGCCGGCCCAGGGCGTCGGCCATGACGCGCGTGCCCACGCCGGTCGCGTACTGACTTGGGAGCACGTAGCCGTGATTCAGCAGGACGACCGGAAAGGGGCCCCGGCCGGCCGGAATCGTGGCCATGCCTGTGATGTGCAGGCCGTCGGAGTTGTAGCTCATGACGTACGAGGTGTAGTCGTCGTGGCGCGCCGCCGCCTTGTGCAGACGAATCTCGGAGGGCGGGAAGTTGCGTGCGCGCAGCGCGGGAATGGAAAGCGGAGACCCGCCGGGACTGCGGTCGCTCGGTCGCCCGACGAGGTTCCAAACGTCGCACGCGCCGAGCAATACGGCGGATGCGCCGGCTGCGAGCTGGCTCAACAGGTGGCGCCGGGGAATCCGAAGACCCGCCCCCAAATCCTCACGCCCTGCGCGAGGGTCCGGAAGTCGGGGTATCGGCGCGGACATGGGCTGGGCTGTCTCCGCCGCGGACGGCGTTGCCGCCGACGGCTTTGCTGGGGCTACCGGTCTATTGAGGCTAGTCCGTCCGAGACGCGCTCGACGACGCGGGACTCGACGGCGCGGGCCGCGGCATTGAGCGCGTTTTCCACCGCCATGGCGTTAGATCGTCCGTGTCCAATGATGACCACGCCGTTAACACCGAGCAGCGGGGTACCGCCATATTGAGCGTAGTCGGTGCGACGACGTACCGCGCGGAACGCTGGATACATGAAGGCCACCCCGGGAAGGGTGTAGGGGCGGCGTCGGACGGCGGCGCGAAGTTCACCCACCGCAAACTCAGCCGTGGCTTCGAAGGACTTCAGGACCAAGTTGCCTGTGAAGCCATCGCAAACCGCGAGGTCAACGCTGCTGTTGAAGATCCCGCCCGGCTCGACATTGCCGACAAAGTCGAGCGGTGATGCGGCCAGGAGTTCGGCGGCCGCGAGGGTCAGCGGGCTGCCCTTGGTGGCTTCCTCGCCGATGCTCAAAACCCCGGCGCGCGGGTTCGGCGTCCCGAGCACCTGGCGCAGGTAAACGGCGCCCATCAGGCCGAAATCGCGCAGGTGTTCCGGGCGGGCTTCGGCGTTGGCTCCCACGTCGATCAGGAGAGTCGGCGCCTCTCGACCTGGAATCAGGACCGCGAGCCCGGGCCGATCCACCCCCTTGGCGCGGCCCACCACCAGCACGCCGGCCGCCAGCGTCGCGCCGGTGTTCCCCATCGATACAAGGGCCTGGGCCTCCCCGGAGCGAACGAGTTCCGCGCAGCGACGGATCGAGGCGTCCGGGGTGGACCGCACGGCCCGTACCGGGTGTTCGTCCATGCCAATAGTGGTCGGCCCCGATTCCAGGCGCCAGGCCGAGGGATCCTCGCCGCCGCTCGACAGCAAACTGTGCATAACGTCGACGTCGCCGACCAGAATGGCGCGCCGGCCGGTTGCCTTGGCCGAGCCGATCGCGCCCTCAATCGTGGCTTCGGGCGCACGGTCACCGCCCATGACATCCAGGGCGATGGCCGGTCTCTCGGCGGCGGCCGTCATGCTCGGATCGTCAGACGTCCAGGTTTCGGACCGTGCGGGCGCGGTTGATGATGAACCGGCGACGTTCGGCTACGTCCGTCCCCATCAGCCGCGAGAAGACCGAGTCGACGTGCGCGTCACCGTTGCCATTCATACCGACCTGCAAGAGATGTCGGTCCTCCGGATTCATGGTCGTTTCCCAGAGCTGTTCGGCGTTCATTTCACCGAGGCCCTTGTAGCGCTGCACGGTGACTCTGCCTGAGATTTGTCGAAGCAGCCGGTCGCGTTCATCTTCGCTGAAGGCGTAGTCGGCACGTCGGGAGTTGCCAACGCGGAACAGCGGTGGCTGGGCGATGAAGAGGTTGCCGTTTTCGATCAGTGGCTTCATCTCGCGATAGAAGAACGTCAGCAGCAACGTGCGGATGTGTGACCCGTCCACGTCGGCGTCGGTCATGATCACAACGCGGCCGTAGCGAATCTTGGTGACATCGAACTCAAGGCCGACGCCGCCGCCGACGGCCGTGATGACGTTGCGGATGGACTCGTTCGAGAGGACCTTGTCCACCCGCGCCTTCTCGACATTCAGGATCTTGCCGCGGATGGGCAGGATGGCCTGGAAGCGCCGGTCGCGTCCCTGCTTGGCGTTTCCGCCGGCGGAGTCGCCTTCGACGATAAAGAGCTCGCAACGGTCGGGATTGCGCTCCTGGCAGTCGGCCAGCTTGCCGGGCAGGGCGAAGCCATCCAGCGCGCCCTTGCGCACCACCAGGTCACGCGCCTTTTGGGCAGCGACGCGGGCGCGAGCAGCGAGCTTGGTCTTCTCGACGATCTTTCGGGCCTCGCTGGGGTGCTCGTGCAGGTAGGTGCCTAGCTGGTCGTTGACGACGGACTGGACGTGGCCCGCGACCTCGCTGTTGCCGAGCCGTGCCTTGGTCTGACCCTCAAACTGCGGCTCAGGGATCATCACGCTGACGATGGCGGTGAGCCCCTCGCGGACGTCGTCACCAGTGAGATTGGGGTCGCTGTCCTTCAACTGCCCGCTCTTGCGTGCATAGTCGTTGAGCGAGCGGGTGAGGGCGGATCGAAAGCCGGTGAGGTGGGTCCCGCCGTCGATATTGCGAATGGTGTTGGCGAAGGTGTGAATCTGTTCGGACACCGTGTCGCAATAGGCGAGGGCGACTTCAACCTGGGTGGTCTCAACCTGGCCGCGCAAAACGATCGGGTCCGGGTGCAGCCGCCCGCGCCGTCGCGTCAGGCGGCGGACGAACGAGGTGACGCCGCCCTCGAAGTAATAGGTCGCCTGGCGGTCGGTCCGTTCGTCATGCAGGCGCAGCGTGGTGCCGCCGGCCAGGAAGGCCATCTCCCGAATACGCTGGTCGAGGATGTCGAAGTTGTAGTCCAGGGTCTCAAAGATCTGGTCGTCGGCCAGAAACTCGACCTCGGTACCGTGATCTCTCGTCCGTTTCCCCTTGACCACATCACCCATCGGGATGCCACGCTCGTAATCCTGAGTCCAGGAGTAGCCGTCACGTCTAACTGTGACCCGCATACGGCTGGAAACGGCGTTGACGACCGATACGCCAACGCCGTGCAGACCACCCGAGACCTTATAGGCACCGTTGTCGAACTTACCGCCGGCGTGGAGCGTGGTCATAACAACTTCAAGCGCGGGGCGCTTGACCTTGGGATGTTCGTCAACCGGGATGCCCGAGCCGTCATCGGTGACGCGGACCCAGCCGTCTCGGGTGATCACGACTTCAACCCTGGTTGCGCGCTGAGCCAGCGCTTCGTCGACGCCGTTGTCAATGACCTCGAAGACAAGCTGGTGGAGTCCACGCGCATCGGTACTGCCGATGTACATTCCCGGCCGGCGGCGAACGGCTTCAAGGCCCTCGAGCACCTGGATGTCTTTGGCCGTATACGCCATTCGGTTTAGTGCTCCTTCGCCGGCCGACTGGCGGGCTCATTCACCACGACGATGTGGCTGCATAGCGGCCCGAAAGCTTTAGCGGGACGGGTGTGCCTGATATTCGCAGGACCAACAGGCCGGTGGGACCGGCCAATCACTGCGCGGACGTGTACGGCAGGGCGGCGGTTTCGGATGGGTTCTTTCCGTTGATGCCCGAACCGCCTCCACTTTCTCGTGCCCGGGATCAGGTGGTTTGTCCGATGGACTCATGGTACCACAGGACGATGGATTTGGGACCCTCGCCTCCCGGCGCAACAGGCTGCGATCTGGCCCCTACTGCCCACTATGAAGCTACAAAACCACTAGCAGACTACTCGACAAACACCCCGTTTTCTTGCAGCAGCGCACCATCTAGGTACAGCGCGCTATCCGTGCGCAGGTCCTTCACCATGTCCCAGTGAACCGCGGACTGATTCTTACCGCCGGTGAACTCATACGAGCGGCCCACAGCCAGATGGACCGTGCCGCCCATCTTTTCGTCGAACAGGATGTTCTTCGTGTGGCGCTGGATGCCGTCGTTGGTCCCAATACCGATTTCGCCCAGGCGTCGAGCGCCTGGGTCGGTGTCGAGGATGGCGTTGAGGAAGTCCTCGCCGCGCTCGGCGCTGGCTTCCACGATCAGGCCGTCCTTGAACGTGAGCGTGATGCCGTCCACCTGGCGGCCCTGGTAGATCGCCGGGAACTCATACCTGATACGGCCGTTGACGCTGTCCTCGATCGGCGCCGTGAAGATCTCGCCGTCGGGCATGTTCTTCTTGCCGTCGGCAGGCTCCCAGATGCGCCCGGCGGTGCGGAGGGTGAGGTCGGTATCAGGACCGACGATGCGGACTTCGGAGCCGGCTTCGAGTCGCGTCTTCAGCGACGCCAGCCGCGCCGTCATTTCAGACCAGTCGATGTTGGTCGCGCCGTACAGGAAATCGGCGTACTCGCTGAGCGACATCTCCGCCTCCTGGGCCAGCGCATTGGTGGGGTAGTCGCACAGGACCCAGCGGACGTTTTCGATGATCTGATCCATGACGGGCCGGCGCGCGATCATCGTCTTGGCCAGACGCGCCGGGTCGGCGTTGGCCAGTGCGCGTGTGTTTTCGGTGGCGCGGATGCGGATGGCCACCTGGATCGAGTCGGCCTGAAACTGCGCAATCGGATCGAGGAACTCGAGCTGCTCATCACTGGCCTCGGCCAGGAATACCTCCTGGGCCTCCTCGAAACCGACATTCAGCCGCGGGTGCCCGCCCGCCGCCAGGACGCGCCGGTAGCAGGCCATCAGCAACGGTTGAGCATTGGCGGTGCCGTCAATCACGACCAGGTCGCCAGGACCGACTTCGGTCGAGTGCTGCACTAGGATGTCGGCAAGCGCTTCCACGCGGGGGTCAGTCACGAAACGGATCCTCAGGCGATTAACGTCGGAGATGAACCCATCCTCGTATGCCGCCCGCGTCGCGCTCAACTGCATACCCGCACGAATGGCGGCCGACAGTCGCCGCGCGCCGCAGCTGACAGGACCCGACCGGCGTGTCTGACCTGAAGCCCTGGGAGATTCTGGGGTCGCGGACCCTCTACAGTGACCGCTGGCTGACCCACACGCTGGAGCACGTGCGTCTGGCAAGCGGCTATGAGATTTCGCAGTACCACATCCTCGATCAGAACGACTTCTGCCTGATGGTCGCGGTCACGCCCAGCCGCGAGGTCCCGCTCGTGCGCCAATACAAGCACGGCGCTCGTGACGTCGTGCTGGAGTTTCCGGCGGGGTTGGTCGAAGACGACGAGACGCCGGAAGCCGCGGCTTCCCGCGAACTGCTGGAAGAGACCGGCTACGCAGGCCGTATGCATTGCGCCGGGACGCTGCTGACGAGTCCCTCGCGCAACCGCAATCTGGCACACGTGTTCGTCGTCTTGGAAGCCACGCAAGTTTGTGAGCCCGAGCCTGAGGAAACGGAACAGATCGAGGTGGTCATGACACCGCTCGCCCGATTGCCCCGGCTGGTTGCCGAGGGGGCCATCCGTGACCTCGGTTCCCTCGCGACATATACCCGGGCGCGAGCAGCGTTTCCCGACCTTGGCTGGGAGGGCTAACTCCCCCGCAGGTCCTGTCGCTATCCGAAGGCGGCCCGGCGTGGGTTCCGCAGCTACCGCCGCGGTTCGGCGAACGGATCGAGCGTCGGCACGCCGAGGCGCTGGAAGTCCCGAATATTTCTGGTGACGACGGTCAAACGGTGAACGGTAGCGACGCCAGCGATGAGGGCGTCCTGCATAAGGGTTTCCGATTGCCGGTGCATTAGTCCGGCCCAGACCCGGAACGCGGCGGCGTTCACGTCCAGCAGGTTGTAGGTCACGAGCACGCGGTCGAGCCAGGTTTCCAGTTGCTCCGCTTTGGCGGGATCCTGCTCGCGGGTAATCTCAATGCCGGCCTGGACTTCGCCAATGGTGACGGCGGACAGATAGAGCTGGTCGCCGGGCACGTCTCGAATCCAGTCCAGGACAGCCGGATACGGCGCCGGGCGGCGCAGTTCGGAGACGACGTTGGTATCGAGCAGGTACACCGGCTAGTCGAACCGGGGGGCGGCCCGCCGGCGGTGGACACGACGCCGGGGTGTGAGCGACTCAATGCGCGGCTCGGGCGCCAGCAGCAGTTCTTTGAGGTCGGGGCGCGTCATGCGCTCCAGCCGGCGCCACTGGTCAATTGGCACGAGCACGGCCGTCTCGACACCTCGTTTGGTGACGACCTGAGGCCCTTGGGCAAGATCTGGTCTCCAGCAATTCGCTGAAGCGGGCCTTGGCTTCCTGGACTTGCCAGACCTTGCGCATGTCGTCCTCCGAGTCGGCCAAAGTACGGCAAAGTTCTGACTAGGCTGAAGACTAGTTTATGCGAACTTGCAGACGCGTGTTGACGGGTAAGTGCGTAGCCGGACGGGAGACGCCACGAGCGAAGTGCACAGACAGTAGGTAGCATGCGCTCCCGAATGCCCGCCTAACGCGCGACGGTCCCCGACCCCACTAATGGTTCAAATTCGACCTGAGATCGCCGCGCTGCACGGCTATACGCCGGGCCACCAGCCGAGCGAAGCCGGCTGGATCAAGCTGAACACCAACGAGAGTCCGGCGGTGGCCCCCGGCGTGCTCACGCGCCTGCGCGAAGCCATCACCGACGACGTACGGCTGTATCCGAATCCGGTGAGCCAGGAACTGCGCGAACGGCTGGCGCAGCGTCACGACGTCTCGCCCGAGCACATCATCGTGGGCAACGGGTCGGACGACGTGCTCAATCTGATTATTCGCGCGGTCTGCCCACCCGACGCTCGGGTCGTGGCGCCGCATCCAAGCTATTCGCTCTACCCGGTGCTCGCCCAGATTCAGGGCGCCCGCATGGTGCATTGCCCCTTGGGACCAGGCTTCGCGCTACCCGTCCGGCAACTCGCAGCCGCTCGCGGCGCGGTGACCTTCGTGGCCAGCCCGAACAATCCGGCCGGCACGCACTACGGGGCTGAGGAACTTGCGTGGCTGGCCGAGCACACCAACCTGCTCGTGATCGACGAGGCCTACGTGGAGTTCGCCTCGAGCGATCAAATGGACTTGGCCCGCACGCGCCCAAACGTGTGCGTCACGCGGTCGTTTTCCAAGGCGTTCGGTCTGGCGGGGATACGGCTGGGTTACGCCGTTGGCGACCCGGCGTTCATTGACGTTCTACACCGCGTCAGGGACTCGTACAATGTCAGCCGGCTTGCGCAGGTTGCCGGAGTGGCAGCCTGTGACGAAATCGCCTGGGCGGAGGCGCACTGGGAGGCAACTCGCGTCCGGCGGGACGCATTTGCGGAGGAGCTCCGCGGACGCTTTGATCTCCAGGTCTATCCATCCGAAGCGAATTTTGTGTTCGTTGAGTGCGCACCCCACGATGCGGGCGCGCTTCAGCGCGACCTCGCCACCCGTCGAATCCTGGTCCGTCGTTTCCCGGAGGAGCCCCGGCATGCCAACGCGCTGCGCGTCTCGATTGGTTCGGACGCGGACATGCGAACGCTGCTGGAGGCCCTTGGGGAAATCCTCGCGGTTGGACCGCTTCGCGACGGCGAGGCTTGAGCCGATGTTTTGGTCAATCTCGGACGCTTCACCATGCACCCAGCAATTGCGACGCATGGTTCGCAGGGAGGTTTCGTAGTTGGAAGGTCTGGTCTGGCTTGTACCCGCGTCGATCATCATCTCGGTGCTCGTCGTTATCTACCTGGCGCGCGATGTTCTGACGCGTCCGGTTGACCGCTCGGCAAACCCCGCGGATCTCATTCCGGCCATGCAGGGGTTGGAGGCCGAGGACCGGTCGGAACTATACGGTCGGATGTCGCTGAATGGCGACCGCATATTCGACGGCGCTACGGCCTTCCTCCAGCGGCAGTACCGCACGATCGCCTGGATGGCGATTGTGGCCGCGGGTGTCCTGGCCGTCCTGCTGCTGTTCTTTGGCGAAAACCCGGATAAGGGCATCGAAGCCGGCGATATCGCCTGGCGGACCGGGGTGTCGTTCCTGGTTGGCGCGGTGCTGTCCGGTCTCTCGGGCGTGATCGGCATGATCATTGCCGTGCGGTCCAACGTGCGCACGGCCAGTGCGGCGACGCGCTCGCTGGGCGACGCGCTCACGATTGCCCTGCGCGGCGGGGCAGTGTCCGGAATCTTGATCGTGGGCCTCAGTCTGCTGGGCGTGTTCATGCTGTTCTGGCTGTTCGGCGGGTTTGAGAATCCGAAGGTGACGCCGGAACTGATTGTCGGATTCGGCTTTGGGGCCAGTTTCGTGGCCCTCTTCGCGCAGTTGGGCGGTGGCATCTACACCAAGGCCGCCGACGTGGGCGCCGACCTGGTCGGCAAAGTGGAAGCCGGCCTGCCCGAGGACGACCCGCGGAATCCCGCGGTCATCGCCGACCTGGTGGGCGACAACGTGGGCGACTGCGCCGGTCGTGGCGCGGACCTCTTCGAGTCCACGGCCGCCGAGAGCATCGGGGCCATGATTCTGGGTGTCGCCGTATTCAAGGCGACCGGCGAAGACAACATTGCCTGGATTCTATTTCCGCTGGTGGTTCGGTCGTTCGGGGCCATCGCCTCGATCGTCGGCCTACTCGTCATTCGGCCCGACCGCGTGCGCAACGCGCAGCGGGCGCTGGACGTGGGCTACTGGACCACGGCCGTGCTGGCGACGGCGGGGATGGCGATTTCCGCCATCGTGATGCTGGGGTCGTGGTGGTTCTTCCTGGCTGGGCTGATCGGAATCCTGACCAGCGTGGCCTTCGTCTACATCACGCAGTACTACACGGCGTTCAACCGGCCCGTCCGCGAGATTGCCGAGGCGTCTCGCACGGGCGCGGCCACCAACATCATCTCCGGGCTAGCCGTGGGAATGGAAAACACGGCAATGCCGATCATCGTCATTTCGATAGCGCTCTGGACGTCGTTCCAGGTGGGCATCCAGGGATTCGCCGACCTTGGCATCACCGAGATCAGCCCCTTTGTAGCCGGCGTGTTCGGTACGGCGGTGGGCACGATGGGCATGCTGATGAGCGCGGCCTACATCCTGGCCATGGACACCTTCGGCCCGATCGCCGACAACGCGGGCGGGATTACGGAGATGGCCGATGCGCCCGAGGACGTCCGCGACATCACGGACGGCCTGGACGCGGTCGGCAACACAACCAAGGCGCTGACCAAGGGGTACGCCATTGGTTCGGCGGCGCTGGCGGCCTTCCTGCTGTTCAGCGCATACCTGGAGACTGCGGGCCTTCACTCGGTCGACCTATCCAAGGTCGAAGTTTTCATTGGGGCCATGCTAGGGGGCATGCTGGTCTTCCTGTTCAGTTCGCTGGCGATTCGCGCGGTTGGCCGCGCCGCCCAGGCGATGATCCAGGAAGTACGCCGCCAATGGCGGGAAGAACCGGGGATCCTCGCAGGCACGGTGGAACCGAACTACAGCCAGGCGGTGGACATCAGCACGCGCTCTGCGCTGCGCGAAATGATCGCGCCGGGTCTGCTTGCCGTGGTGATGCCAATCGTTGTCGGTTTGGTGTTGCGCGCTGAGGCCGAAGCGGCGCTGCTGATGGTCGGCACCATCGCCGGCGTTCTGCTGGCGACGGTGATGAACAACGGCGGTGGCGCCTGGGACAACGCCAAGAAATACATCGAGGCCGGTCACCTGCGCGACGAAAACGGCAATCCGATCGGTAAGGGCACGGATGAACACGCCGCCTCGGTTGTGGGCGACACCGTGGGTGACCCGTTCAAGGACACCGCCGGGCCGTCGCTGCACGTGCTGGTCAAGCTGTTGAGCACGATCACCCTGGTGCTCGCACCGGTATTCATCTAGACGCGTTGACACTGGGCCGCCCGCCAGGGTGCGCATCGGCGTCTCGCTGGGTCGATTGACCCATGTGGGGCGAGGTGGTTCTCCTGGCGGCGGTCCAGGCGCTGACCGAGTTTTTGCCGGTCAGCAGTTCCGGGCACCTGCTGCTGGTTCCGGCGCTGGCCGGCTGGTCCGATCCGTTTCTGACGGGGCTAACGCTATCGGTGGCGCTGCACGTGGGGACCGGGCTGGCCTTGGTGATCGCACTGTGGTCCGACTGGATGTGGCTGGCGCGCGGCGCCCTGGGCAGAGGGCCCTCGGTCCCAGCAGCTCGCCGCCTGCTGGCGGCGCTGGTCGGATCGACACTCCTGATCGGCCTGATCGCGCTGCCGTTGCGCGGCTGGCTGACGACGCTGCGCGACCCGACGCTGGCGGCGGTCTTGCTGATTGTCTTTGGCGTGGTGCTGGCGGCGGCTGACCGGTTTGGGACGAGCCGTCGCGATCTTGCGTCCACGCCATTCGCATTCTGGGTTGCGATTGGCCTGTCACAGTTCGCGGCGCTGATTCCAGGGGTATCTCGGGCGGGCATCACGATGACGGTGGCGCGGGGTTTGGGCGTGGAGCGTCAGGCCGCCACCAGGTTTTCGCTGTTTCTGCTGGCGCCGGCGGTGGCCGGCGCGGCACTCGTGCAGTTCGTGGACGTGGCGATCAGCGGGAAGCCGATCGGCGACATTCCGCTGCTGATCGGGGCAACGCTGGTCGCGGCGGTGGTGGGGGCGGCGGCCGTACGCTGGCTGCTTGGTTTCGTCGCTCGCCACAGTCTGGCGGCGTTTGCGGTCTACCGGGTGGCTGCCGGCGCCCTGGCGCTGGTCTTGTTGCTCACGCTGCGCGCCTGAAAAACCTGCGGCGGAAACGCCCACCGTCCATATAATCGCCTCTCTGAGCGAGGTGACCATGCGCATAGGGATTCTCAACGCGACCGGATACTCCGGCGGCGAACTGGTTCGGTACCTGGCCGTCCACCCGGAATTCGAAATCGTCGGCGCGACCGCCCGCAGCCAGGCCGGACGCCGCCTCCACGAGGTGTTTCCCTGGATGCGCGCCAGCGGTCGGGCCGCGTACGCGGACCTGGAGTTGACGCCCGAGCTGAACGGCAGCGCCGACCTGGTGATCTCATGCTTGCCGCACAAGGCGTCGGCGGCGCAGCTGGCGCCGTTTCTCGACGATGGGATCCGCTGCATCGACGTCAGTTCGGATTTCAGGCTGCGGGATCCGGCGGACTACCTGCGCTGGCATGGCGTGGAGCACGCAGCGCCGGAGTGGATCGATTCGGGCGTGTACGGGCTGACGGAGTGGCATCGCGAACAGATCCGCGAGACCAGCTTGGTGGCCAATCCCGGCTGTCACGCCATCACGGCGGCGCTGGCGCTGGCCCCGGCGGCGAGCGCCGGACTGCTCGCGGGCCACGTGATGGTGGACTCCAAGACTGGAGTCTCCGGAGCGGGACGCTCGGCGTCGCCCGCATATGGGTTTTCCGAAATCAACGAAGATGCCTCGGCCTATCGAGTGGCCGACCACTACCAGAGCCCCGAAGTCGCCCAAGAGTTAGGCGATATTGCCGGCTCGCCCATTGAGGTGACGTTCGCACCGCACCTGGTACCCATGACGCGCGGCATCCTGATCACGGCCTACGGGGCCTTGCGAGTAAATGTCGCCCCGTCGCAGGTCGAGCAGGCCTACCGCGATGCATACGACGACGAGCCGTTCGTACACCTCGCGGGCGCGCCGCCGCACACCAAGTGGACGTCCGGCGGGAACCATGCCTTCGTGCACTGGACCGTGGACGACGCCACTCAGACACTGGTCGCCATGGCCGCAGTCGACAACCTGGGCAAAGGCGCCGCGGGCAGCGCGGTACAAAACGCGAACGTCATGGCCGGGATCGACGAGCAGGTCGGTCTGGCGATTCCGCCGAGTCACCCGTAAATGCACGAGCCTCCGGCGGAACTTGACGGCTTTCGGGTCGTTCCGGGCGGCACGCTGGCGCCGCGTGGATTCGTGGGCGGGGGCGTGGCCGCCGGAATCAAGGCTACGGGGGCGCTGGACCTGGGCGCGATTCTAAGCACGCGCACACCCTGTCAGTCGGCGGCGACCTTTACGACCAACCGCGTATGCGGCGCGTCCGTAACCATCAACAAGGAGCGCCTGGGTACGAAGCCGGCCCGCGGCATCGTGTTTAACAGCGGCAACTCCAACGTATTCACCGGGGCGCGCGGGCGGGCCGATGGCCTGGCGTTCATCGACGCCTTTGCCGGCCGGTTCGGCGTGCCGGCTGATGAAATTCTGGTGGCCTCGACGGGCGTGATTGGCTTCCATTTGCCGATGCCCAAGATCCTGGCGGGGGTCGAGTCCCTGGAACTGTCGCCCGACGCCGGCGAGGCGGTCGCAAGGGCCATGATGACCACCGACGTTGCGCCCAAGACGCTGGCCATCGAGGTTCCGGTGTCCGCCGGGACGATCCGGATCGGCGGCGCGGCCAAGGGCGCCGGCATGGTGCATCCGAACATGGCGACGATGTTCGTCTTTATGACGACGGACGCCGAGATGGAGGGCGGTGCGCTCCAGCGGCTGCTGAGCGCGACGGTGGCCGATTCATTCAACCTGCTCAGCATTGACGGCGATCAGTCGACGAGTGACACGGCGCTGCTGTTGGCCAACGGGGCCAGTGACACTGGATTGATTCAGGAGGGCACGTCGGACGCGGAGGCGTTTACGCGGGGCTTGCAGGCGGTCTGCCGCTGGTTGGCACAGGAAATCGTGCGCGGCGGCGAGGGTGTCACGAAGCTGTTTTCCGTGACGGTGCGTGGAGCGTCGGATGACGCCACGGCGCGGCAAGCGGCGCGTGCGGTCACCACGTCGTCGCTGGTAAAGACGGCAATTCACGGCGGCGACCCGAATTGGGGCCGGATCGTGATGGCCCTGGGCAATAGCGGCGCCGTCTTCGACCCGGACCTTCTCGACATCTGGATCGGCGAGACACAGGTCGTCAGGCAGGGAGCGCCCGCGGGTTACGAAGAGGCAATGGTTGCCGAGCACTTCATGCAGCCCGACGTCACGATTGAGGTGGCCCTGAACCAGGGCGAGGCCAGCGCGACGGCCTGGGGCGGCGACCTCTCGGCCGAGTACGTGGCGATCAACGCGGAGTACATGACCTGAGCGTCGGCAGCATCGAGTCCGATCAAACAGCCACGCCTGATCTGACCGGCCGCTACGTGGTCGTGAAGATCGGCGGGACGGCGGACATGGCCGCCGGGCGGGTTGGAGTTGACGTGCGCGCCCTGATCGAGGACGGCGTGCGCGTCGTGATTGCCCACGGCGGCGGCGACGAACTGACGGCCTGGCAGAAAGCACGGAAGCGCAAGACCCGGTGGCACAACGGCCTGCGCGTTACCGACGACCAAACACGAGACGACGCCGTGCTGGTCTTCCGAGGCCTCGTGGCGCCGGCCGTTGTGGGCGCGTTGCAGCAGGCCGGAGTGTCGGCGGTGGGCATCAGCGGGCCGGACGGTGGTGTGGTGCGCGTACGTCGCGCATCGCCGGATTTGGGCTGGGTCGGCCAGGTGAACGCCGTCAACACTCGTCTGCTTGACGACCTGACCGGGGCCGGACACGTCCCGGTTGTTTCGCCCCTCGGCGTCGATGGGCTCGGGGCGTTGTACAACGTGAACGGTGACGACATCGCCGGGGCGATGGCGCGCGCCACACAGGCGGCGGCCCTGGTGTTTCTCACTGACGTGGACGGCGTGAAGGGCGCCGACGGCTCGGTGTTGGGGCAGCTCGACCCGGCCGGCGCCGAGCACCTGATCCAGAATGGAGTCATTGCAGGTGGGATGGTTCCCAAGGTTCGCTCGGCGGTTGCGCTGCTCAGCGACGTGGGACGGGTCTGCATTGCCAACGGTTCGCGTCGTCACGCCCTGCGGCGCGCCCTGAACCCGGCCGGCGGCGGTACCCAGGTGAGGGCCGAATCCGCCTCCCTATAATCCGAGTCGGAACGGCGACTGCTGTTCGATCCCTCCCGAGGCTGATCCACGCATGGGCTGGCAAGAGTTGGAAGCGCGCTATTACCACCAGGCGTTTCGCCGATTCCCGGTGACGTTGGTGCGCGGCGAGGGGTCGCGCCTGTGGGACGACGAAGGCAATTCGTACCTGGACTTCACCGCCGGCATTGCCGTAACCACGCTGGGACATGGCGATCCCGAACTGTGCGACGCGGTGGCTGACCAGGTGCGGTCGTTGGCGCACATTTCCAACCTGTTCTACACGACGCCGCAGCTTGAGGTGGCGCAGCGCTTGGTTGATAACTCGGCGCTGGACCGCGTGTTCTTCGTCAATAGCGGCGCCGAAGCCAGCGAGACCTGCCTGAAGATCGCCCGCAAGTGGGGTCGGACGCAGCGAGACGGGGCTTACGAAGTCATCACGGCTGAGCACGGCTTCCACGGCCGCACGATCGCCACCACGGCGGCCACCGGCACGCCGGCGTACCAGGAACCGTTTGCCCCAATGCCGGAGGGCTTCACGCACGTGCCGCTCAATGACCTGGATGCGGTGGACGACTCGATTTCGGCCTCGACCGCCGCCGTGATGGTCGAGCTCGTCCAGGGCGAGAGCGGCGTGCGGATGGCAGATCCGGACTATGTGCGGGGTCTACGAAGCGTCTGCGACGAGCACGGCGTGCTGCTGATCTTCGATGAGGTCCAGACGGGCATCGGTCGCACCGGTCGCTTGTTCGGCTACGAGAACTTTGACGTCACACCTGACCTGATCGGGCTGGCCAAGGGTCTCGGCGGCGGCCTGCCGATCGGGGCGGTGCTGAGCAGCGAAGCCGTAAGTGTGCTCGTACCCGGTGAGCATGGGTCCACGTTCGGCGGCAGTCCGGTCGCCTGCGCCGCGGCCCGCGTGGTGCTTGATCGGGTAATGGCGCCAGGCTTCCTCGATGAAGTTCAGGCGAAGGGCGAACACGTGCAGGCGCGTCTGCGAGACAGCGCCGAACAGGGCGCCCGAATCACTGGCGTGCGCGGCCTGGGTCTGATGATTGGCTTTGACCTTGAATCCGAGGACGTGGCGACCGAAGTGGTGGAGCAGTCGCGCCAAAACGGCTTGCTGCTCATCAAGGCCGGGCCGGCCACGATCCGCATCGTGCCGCCGCTCACAATTACTGTGGACGAACTTGACGAAGGCTTGGATGCGCTCGACGCCGCGCGGGGCGCTTGACGAGATCCGTTTGTCCCGTCGGCTGAAGTAGCTCGCGATCATGTGGGGTGGACGGTTCGACAAGCCGCCGGCCGATGTGGCGCGGGCCTTTACGCGCTCGTATCCCGTCGACCGCCGCATGTACCGCGAGGACATCGTGGCCAGCCGCGCCCACGCCGCGATGCTGGGCCGGCAGGCGATCATTCCGGCAAGTAGCGCGGAGGCGCTGACAAAAGCCCTCGACAACCTGCTGGCTGAACTCGATCAAATCGGCGGTCCGGCGGCGGACGCCGACGATGAGGATGTGCACAGCTACGTCGAACGGGAACTGACCGCACGAATCGGTGACGATGGCCGCCGCCTGCACGTGGCGCGCAGCCGCAACGACCAGGTCGCCACGGATTTCCGGCTTTACTGCAAGGGCTTCTGCCTGCGCCTGGCAACGGCGACGCTGGAATTGCTGGGCGTCCTGGCGCAGCGGGCTGAAGAGGAGGCGGAGACGATTGCGCCGGGATTCACGCACCTGCAGGTCGCGCAACCGGTCACGCTGGGGCACTACTTCCTGGCCCTGTTCGAAATGCACCGACGGGACGTCGACAACATCCTCTATGCCTACACCGTGGCCGATGTTTGCCCGCTGGGCGTCGGGGCATTGGCGGGCGTGAGCTTCAACATCGACCGGGAATCCGTTGCGGAGGACCTGCGCTTCAGCCAGGTTGCGCGCAACAGCCTGGATGCCGTGTCCGACCGAGACTTCGTGAGCGCGGTGCTGCAGGCCTGTGTGACGCTCAGCGGTCACCTGTCGCGCTGGGCGGAAGATCTGGTGATCTGGGCGTCGCCGGGGTTCGGCATGGTTCGGTTCGACGACGCCTTCGCAACGGGAAGCAGCATGCTGCCCCAGAAACTCAATCCCGATGTGGCGGAGTTAACGCGCGCAAAGGCCGCCGCGATCTCGGGTGCGGCCGTCGGCTGGCAAGCGACGCTGAAGGGCGTGCCGCTGAGCTATGCCCTGGATATGCAAGAGGACAAGCGCGCCGTTTTCAGAGTCGAGGACGACGTTTTCGCGGGGTTGCGGGCGCTAACCGGTGCCCTGGGCACGCTGACGGTGAACCGGGAGCGAATGGAGGCCGTGGCAAGCCTCGGGCATTCGACGGCCATCGAGATTGCCGACTACCTGACCGAGCGGGATGTGCCGTTTCGTGACGCACATGCGGCCGTTGGGCTACTGGTGCGCCTGGCCGAGGACCGAGGCGTTGAGCTGGCCGAGCTGGACGACGCTGACTTCTCGAGCGCCGACAAGCTGCTGCCCGGCGACGTGCGCGACCGGCTGGACCTTCGGGAGGCCGTCGCTCGACGAATCTCGCTAGGAGGGACCGCGCCGGCGCGAGTTAATGAGGAGGCCGAGCGTGCGAGCCGCTGGCTTCGCTGGCAGCGCGCTCACGTCGAGGACCTGACCGGCCGAGGCCTGCCGCCGGCCTTGCAGCCTGCGGCTACTGCTGCGGTAGAGCCTTGACGCGTACGAGGCTCGGCTCAACCAATGACCGACTGAAGCCGGTCGACGCCCCGGAAGAGCGGTAGACGACTGTGGCTAGCTCAGATAAAGCGCCGATTCAGCTCTCGATCGTCGTCCCGGCATTCAACGAGGAGGATCGTCTGGGCGCGACGTTGGCCGCGATAGATACGTGGGCGGCCGGACGTGAAGCACGGATTGAAGTCATCGTGGTGGATGACGGATCGACGGACGGCACACTTGAAATTGCCCGAACCTGGGCATGCGAGGCGCGCAAGACAGGTGATGCTGTCCCCCGGGTGCTGAATGAGCCGCACCGGGGTAAGGGAGCAGCCGTAGCCCGCGGCGTTCGCAGCGCGTCTGGCGCCGTCCGCATGTTCATGGACGCCGATCTGGCGGTACCGCTCGTTTTCGTCGAACGTGTCGTCGAGGAGATTCGACGGGGGGCCGATGTCGCGATCGGCTCGCGCGAGTTGGATTTGTCGCAGCGGCTCGACGAGCCCTGGCGCCGCCATGCGCTCGGGCGTGGATTCAATCGACTTGTGAGCTGGCTTGGCGTCCGCGGGTTCAGTGACACGCAGTGCGGCTTCAAGGGGTTCTCGGCGGATGCGGCCGAGGACATCTTTAGTCGAGTGAGGCTCTACCCAGCTGACGGAGAAGTCATTCAGAAAGAACGGGTAACTGCCTTTGACGTTGAAATCCTGGCTATTTCCCGTCGACGCGGTTGGCAGACCGTCGAGTTTCCCGTCGAGTGGCGGCACGTACCCATGAGCAAGGTCCGTCCGCTGTCGGATGCCGTTTCGATGCTGATCGATGTCTTGCGCGTGCGGTGGAATCTGATACGCGGGTCGTACGACTGACTCTGGTGGAACTGCCGACTGCCGAACGGGCTATGGCTTTCTGTGAATTCGGACTCCCTGTGCGTCGGACAGTCCCGGGCGAGTTGACGGTGCCGAATTGAAGGAAAAGCGCATTGTTCTGTTCGATGGCTGGCTGGCCACGCTGGGCGGAGGCGAGCGTCAGGTCCTAAGCGCGGCCAGTGCATTGCGTGAGTTGGGCGCGGTCTGTGTGGTTTCGCACTGTCCGTTGCCGCGCTCGGCCGTGGTTGATTGGGCCGGCATCGATCTGGACGGGGTGAGCTTTCGATTCATGCCGGAACGCCCCCAGCTGACCGGGCGCGACATTGCGGGCAACGCCGACCTTTTTGTCAACGGCACCCATCTCAGCTTGGTTGACGGTCGGGGCGTTCCGTCGATCCGATTTGTCTACTTTTCGGCACGGCCCAGCAGTACCGCCTGGCGCACCGTCGGCACCGCGCTTCGAATACTTGGTCAGGGACTTGGTGCGGCTCACGAGCGAACCGGCTGGTTTGGCACCGAAGCCCACCAGGGCGCCCTATTCCGCCAGTCTGATGGCGATGGGCGGATCGGCGTCCGTGACGGAACTCGAGTCCGCTTTTGGCTTAGCGCGATGAGCCACGAGGACCGCACGTACACCATTGAGACGAGATCCGGCGACGCACTGGCGGAGGGAATAGCCGGGGCCAAAGGCGACTTTGCGCCGAGTCCCTGGGTCGACGTTCCAAGGGGCTGTCGGGAATTGGCAATCCGGTCGGCGGCATCCGGTGGGACAAACCGCTGGGAGGGTCGGCAATTGGGGCTGGGGCTGGGTTCCATAGAGGAGCGCGGTGCCTTGCCTCGAGATCTCTACCAGCGCGTAACGCGCCGACTGATTCCCAAACTGGCCTACTGCGCGGGCGACGACCATGCCGCCAGGTACGCCGACGCCTTGCGCTCGTACGACGCGGTGACGCCCAACTCGCACTTCACCGCGTCATGGCTGCGCCGCCGCTGGAGTGTCACCGGACCAGTTATCGAGCCGCCGGTCATTGCCGACGAACGCCAGGGCGTGGCCAGGAATCGGCCGTTGATCGTGTCGATTGGGCGTTTCTTTGTCGGGGGGCACAACAAGAAGCACCTGGCCATGGTTCGGGCCTTCCGGATGCTGTGTGACCGTGGCCTCGTTGGTTGGCGCCTGGCGCTTGTGGGCGGCGTTGGCCAGCGCCCGGTGGATGCGGCCTACCTGCGCAGGGTGGAGGCCGAGGCGCATGGCCTGCCGATTGACGTGTACCCAAATGCCGACGAGACAACCGTTCGCGAGTTGCGGGCAGCGGCCGCTATTGCCTGGCACGCGGCGGGTTACAAGGAATCTGAGCGCCGTGCGCCTGAGCGGTTCGAGCACTTTGGCATGGCGGTGGCAGAACTCATGATGTCGGGCGCTGTACCTGTAGTCTTCGACGGGGGCGGACTGCGAGAGATTGTCGAGCCAGGTCGCAGCGGCTTTCGCTGGCGCACGCTGGAGGAACTGGTCGCCGTCACGCTGTCGTTGGTGCGGAACGGTCGACGACGAGCTGAGATGAGCGAGGCCGCGCGCCGACGCGCTGAGCGCTGGTCTCAGACGAACTACCAGCGGAGGATTGTTGAACTCGCCCGCGACGTCATGACCGGGAGTGACGAGGCGAACTTCTCAGGCTAGAGCTGCCTCGGAGCGATCTTCAAAGGGAAGGTTCCGGCCAAGGACGTGCGCCGATTGCTAGCATCGTAGGTTCGTGCGTCGACTGCGTGGTTGGGCGTGACACTACTCGTTCAGAAGTTCGGTGGATCCTCGGTCGCGACGAGTGAGCGAATCCGAGCGGTAGCCGAGCGGATTCAGGACTCGCTGTCTCAGGGCGACCGCATTGCCGTTGTCGTGTCAGCTATGGGCGACACGACAGACGATCTCATCGCGGCGGCCGAGCGATTGGCCGCGCGCCCGCGCTCGCGCGAGTTGGACTTCCTGCTGTCCACGGGCGAGCTCGTCTCGGCGGCTCTCATGTCAATGGCGTTGCATGAACTCGGCTGCGACGCGGTTGCACTCTCGGGTCCACAGGCCGGAATCCGGACCAACGGGCGCTACGGTCGCGCCCGCATAACCGAGATCGAGCCGACGCGCATTCGCGCAGAGCTCAAGTCCGGATGTGTTCCGGTGATGGCGGGATTCCAGGGGCTTGGACCCGACGGGGACATCGTGACGCTTGCGCGCGGAACCTCGGACACCTCCGCAGTTGCCTTGGCCGTGGCTCTTGGCGTCGATCGCTGTGAGATCTACACGGACGTGGACGGCATATTCACGGCGGATCCGCGTCTCGTGCCGGACGCGCGCAAGCTCGATCTGGTGATTTACGACGAAATGCTGGAGATGGCAAAGCTGGGCGCGCGCGTCATGCATCCGCGCGCGGTCGAGATTGCTGAACACTTCGGCATGCCGGTGGTGGTACGTTCCAGTTTCAGCGATGCACCAGGGACGGAAATTGTGGCTGAATCAGCTGTTCCAATTGAGACCATGCAGCGGGTGCGCGCGGTCGCGCACGACACCGACGTGGCGCGCGTGACGATTCGCGGCGTCAGCGATCGACCGGGTCTGGCGCATGCCTTGTTCCAGCCCCTGGCCGACCGCCACATCAACATCGACGTGATCGTGCAAAACGTCTCGGACGGCGGAGTGACCGATCTTTCGTTCACTGTTGACGAGACAGACCTGGACGCGACTCTTGACCTCATCCGTCCCGTGGCGGCCGAGATCGGCGCCCGCGACGTGGCAGCGTCCACGGAGTTGGGGAAGGTGAGCATCGTGGGCGTGGGCATTCAGAGCACACCGGGAATCGCGGCCCGGATGTTTGGGGCACTGGCGGCGGCGGGCATCAACATCGTGAGTATCACGACCAGCGAGATTCGCCTGACGTGCCTGGTGGACACGTCCGAGGTGGCGCGGGCGACCAAGCTGTTGCACGACGAATTCGACTTAAGCACCCCAGACTCCATGTGACGTCGCGCGCTCGTTCCAAGGATGACCGCTGGTAACATGAACGTGCGCGCCAAACCTGTTAGAGCGTCGCCTGGAACCGGGGAGGCGATAGCCGCATGATCGAGATGATCGTGGATAGCGTGCGCGTGAATCTGATCAGTCCAAGCCGTGTCGTGGTACTGAAGGAACGGGACGGGCCACGCTATCTGGCCATCGTAATCGGGCAGGGCGAAGCCGACGCCATTGCCGTCAAATTGCAGGACCATGAGGTTCCCAGACCCTTGACCCACGACCTGCTCAAGCAGTTGATCGAATCGGTCCAAGGGTCAGTCGAACGGGTCGTGGTGACGGACCTTGTTGACACGACGTTCTTCGCGACGATCGTCCTGGACATCAACGGCAGCCGCTGTGAATTGGACTCGCGACCCAGCGACGCCATTGCACTGGCAGTGCGGGCCAGTGCTCCGATTCTCGTCGAACCGGCCGTGCTCAACGAAGCAGGGTTTGAGCCTGACACCGATGGCGAGGATGCCGGCGAAGGTGAGCCGGTGGCGGAAGAAAAGCTCGAGGTATTCCGCGAGTTCATTAATCAACTTGACCTGGACGATCTCGAGAAGTCCTAGCGTTGCTCCGCGGGCGGAGCCAGTCGCCTAGACCTTCCCGTCACGCCGCTCCGAGCGGAGCGAGTAACGCCGGATGAGGGCGAGAGGCTTGAGCGATGCCTCAGGCCCTGCGGCGAGACCTCAGGTTTGGCTAACGACTTCGCGCTGCCCGGAGACTGCCGATCGCCGGATTGCGGCCAGGACCTCCAGCAGGTGCACGCTGTCTTCGGGCGGCGAGCCATTTGGGGCGTCACCGTTGATTACGGCAAGGAAATGTTCGTCGGGATTGCTTCCCCCGGCCAAGCCCTCGACTTCACGCGTGACCTTGGCCTCCAGGTCGTCTTCCAGGATCACTTCGACGCCGCCAGAGGCCCAGTCCGCTCGGATTGCGCCATTGCCGGCAACCACGGATAGGCGCTCGCCGAATGTGTGTCCGGTGCCAATGATCGAAAGCGTGCCGATAGCGCCGTTATCGAAGAGAAACACCACCGCGCCGTCGACTTCGACCTCCAAGTCGTAAGTACGCATTCGGGCGTCGACTTCGGCAATGCGCAGCCCGGTGGTCCAGAGCAGCATGTCCATGAGATGGCTGCCGGAGTCACTCAGCTGACCGCCGCCGCCAAGGGCCAGGGTGCTTCGCCACTTACCGCGAGCCGCTCCAATCCAGGCCTGCCACTGGCTGGCCTGAACGTGGGTGATCTCACCCATGTCGCTACTTTGCAGGCGTTGGCGCATGTAGGTGTAGCCGGGACTGAACCGCCGCTGAAACCCAACCACCACGTGTCGGCCCCGAGCGTTCGCGTGATCGGAAATCTCCTGGGCCAGTTCGGGAGTGTGGGCGAGCGGCTTCTCGCACAGCACGTGCAAGCCCGCGTCCAGGGCGCCCATGACGTGCTCGTAGTGGAGCGTATGGGGCGTCGACACCAGTACCGTATCCAAGTCGCTTGCGGCCAGGAGGTCGCGCCAATCGGCGTATGCCGGAATGTCGTCCAAGCCAGGGACGTTGGAACGAGCGGCTGCAATCGACGCATCGGACGGATCGGCCATGCCAACCAAGTCGAAGTCGGACATCGTCAAAAACCGCCGCAGGTGACCGGCGGAGTTGCCGCCGACGCCAATGGCGCCAAGTCGATATGGCATGGGCATCAGGCACTAGCGCAGACTGGCGGAAGTCTACGTCAACCCGCGGAGGCGCAGCGCAAACGTTCGACTATGCGTCGCGGGTGGTGGGGTCTCCAGGGGCGAACTGACCGCCGTACGGAAGGGGGAGTCGCTCCACGGTTTCTCGGAACGTGCCGCGTCCCTTTAACAGATCGTGCACGTCCCAGCCCTGCGCTTCCAACTGTTCGAGCACATAAGACAGCTCATACCGTTCGCCGGTCTCCTCGTCGATAAACGCATCGGTCCAGCCGAGCTGGTGGCGAGGTACGGGAAAGGTCCCGTCGCCGTTTCGACGCGGGATCTGAAACCGAAACTCGGATACGCGAATGTGGCGGCGTGGCTCGGTAGTCATTTGGATCTCTGATCGTGGGCCCGAAGAGCCCGGCGGGCATAGATGCGATTGTGGAGAGCGCGTTGACCCTGTGTCAACGGGCAACCGTACGGCCGGTGACGATCAGGTTCGGCGAGTCAACGCGCCACGGCTGGCGCATGTAATCGCCGCACACGGAGTCGATCTGCAACCCGGCCTCCACGAACTCCGCCACCATGTCGTCCCGCGTCAGCAACGCCAGGCTGTAACCCAGCCGCCGCTCGTCAACCAACAGTGGACCATCGTAGTAGCGGTAGATGAGGGTGCTGCAACCGCGATGTGTGGCTTCCTCGTAGGTGTAGAAGCGCTCGCGGGTGATTCGCCAGCCAGTCGACGGGTCGCGTTCCAGGAACTCGACCTCTTCGTGATCCGGCGTGGCGTCAAGCGGTGTGGCGGAGAACGCGTCCACGGCGACGCCGCCACCCGGCCGTACATGTGCAGCAGCGTTGCACAGAGTCTCCAGACGAGCCTCCCGGTCCGGCAGCAACAGGTATGAGTTGAAACCAAGCAGCACGAGGTCAAAGGTCTGAGCCAGCCGATGGCTGCGCATGTCACCGCGACGCAGGGCAAGCCGCCCCTGGCCCGCGCGAGACATCGTGGAGCGGCGGGCGGCAGCTCGCTCCAGCATGGAGGCCGAGGCATCCACCCCGGCGACCTGGAAGCCGTGCCTGGCTAGGGGAATCGCCATGCGGCCGGTGCCGACCGCGAATTCCAGCAGCCGCGGACCAAAGCGGCGGCCCTCGGCAATCCAGAAGTCCAATTCGGCCCCATCACACTCCGGGTACTCCAGGTCATAGACCTGCGCGGCAGGGTCGTATCCGGTCTCCTGAAACGGCGGGACGGTTGACAGTCGTGGCTCGTGCATGTCAGGGCCGCGCGGCGGCCGACGGCATCAGTCGGCGCCGGCGTAGTTCAGGGGCGCTTCGGCCAGTTCTTCCTCGAGGTTGGCGTGGTCCTTGACGCTGTCCATGCCGCGCCAGCGCGCCTCTGATCGGAACGCGCCCAGGCGATCTGCAGCAGCCAGCTCCGGAAATGTGCTGTCTTCGTGGTCGCCAATCTCGGGGAGATGATCCTCAAATGATCGATCCAATACGTACACGCCGCCGTTGATCCAGTGGGGCAATATCGGGTTGGTGGTGAATTGGCTGACCTTGCGACCGTCGATTTCCACGATGCCGTATTGGCTGACATATGGCGTGAGCAGAATGGTTGCCAGATTGCCGTCGTCTCGATGCTGGTCGAGCATCGGGGCCAGTTGCTGTTCCGTGAGGATGTCGGCATTGGAGGCCATGACTACTGGTTCGTCGCGGGGAATCTGTTGCATGCCCAGGCGTAGGCCGCCACCCCGGCCCATCGGCGTGTGCTCCACCGCGTAACTGAAGCTGGCGCCGAGGGCGGCTCCGTCGCCAAAGTGATCTTCGATCACCTCGTGCAGGTATCCACACGAAATGACGAAGTGATCGACGCCCTGCGCCTGATACCACTCCACTTGGTGCTGCATGATTGGCTTGCCGGCAACTGCAACCATGGGCTTGGGAACGTTGGTAGTCAGCGGCCGCAGGCGCTCACCGCGGCCTCCGGCAATCAACACGGCGTACACGCAGCTGTCCTCCACGGCATCACGGGCGCCCGGCGCCGCGACGCACGATTATAGGAAGGGGGTCGCGCCGAAACCGGCCACGCCGCTGTGTGCTGCCGGCAGATGTCACTCGCTGGGCGCCGAATCCCAGGCGCTGCGAAGTTCGATGACGTTGCCGTCGGGATCGCGAAAGTAGAGGGAATGTCCCTCAGGATCTTCCGTCGGGCCGTCAACCGCCGAACCGGCCGCCACGATGACCTCGGCGGCACGTGCGAACTCAGCTTCGCCCACGCTCAGCGCCACGTGTTGCACGCCCGGGCGGCGCCAGTCCTGAGCGACCGCCGCCATCCGTTGCTCGGGCGCCTGATACAGGTGCAACGACAACGCAGGCGTCTGCAGGACTTGGCGAAACGTCGTTCGCGGTCCCGGGACGAAGGCCAAGACACGTGCGTAGAACGCGAGGCTGCGGTCGAGATCGCGCACGTTGATTGCCACGTGATCCACGCGCCTGAATCGGATCCCTTGGCGTCCCAACGCCTGTCGTGACACTTGAGTTCAACTCCTGGTGACTGCCGACAGTATCGCGCTCCGACCGCGGCTGGATTGCGGCCCCCCTGCTCTTTCGGTGAGCGACGGCGCTTCGCCTCCGTTTACCACAAGATGTGGGGTGAATCTGCGGTGTAGGAGGGAGGCACACTAGATGTAGTGGTTGGATGGTATGATTCGCGCCCAGTCTGGCGGGGAGCGCCCAATATGCGGTGCCCAATCTGCAGTTCGGCACGACTGCAAGTGGTCGACACGCGTGAGGCCGCCGACGCCACACGGCGACGCCGCGCCTGCCAGGAGTGCGGCCATCGATTCACGACGTATGAGCGTCGGGACGCCTACACGTGCCCGCACTGTGGACGCGACGAGGCGCGCGTTGAGTCGTGGGAGGTAACGCCGCAGCGAGCCTTGCGGCGCCACCGGCGCTGCGCGGAGTGCGGGCGCGGCTACCAGACTCTTGAGCGGTTGGCGCGAATGGATATTCGAGTTCTGAAAGCGGACGGGCGGAGCGAACCGTTCAACTGGGGCAAGCTCTACCGCTCGATCATGATCGCCGGAACGAAGCGTCCAATCAGCAGCGACTGGGCGGAGGCGACGGCCATTCGGATCGAGAATGAGCTCCTGAGCCACGATGCATTCGATGTCAATTCCAAGCAGATTGCCGACATGGTCATGGAACGCTTGGTGACTCTAGATGAAGTGGCTTACGTGAGGTACGCGTCAAGCTACTTTGGCGAAGGCGGCATTCCGGAGATGCTGGAGACCATCAGCGAATCGCGATTGCGTCGTGAGCGCACGGAAATCGAGCGGACGACGCTCCCGCTGGTTCCGGAGGAACCCGAGGATTCCTAGCTCGCGGCCGGGCTGCGGCTTGCCGCCGCGAGGCGTGGCTCACAGTCAGTTGCCCTGGGGTGGAACGCGGTGATCACTGCCCGGACGTTTATCGGTTTAGGGCTGGCGTTGGCGTTGCTTGGATTCGTCGTGGGAGTACGGGACGAATTGGGGCCTGGTCTTCGTACGGCATCAGCGCTGGCCTCGATGGTTCCCGGCAGTCCGCCAACGCTGCTCCAGCTTCGTCCGCCGCCAAACGTGACCACGCTGGCCTATACGACCAGGGATGGCTATGAGGTGCTGGCGGATCTCTACGAGCCGCCCGACACGAGCAACGGGCCCGCGGTCGTGCTGGTGAATGGGGTAGTTCCCGAGGGTCGAACATACGAACCGCTGGTTGGCTTTGCCGACGGACTGGCGCGCACGGGCTTTGCGGTTCTGGTGCCTGATGCGCTGGACTACCAGAACTATCGGGTATTCCCGGAAGACATTGGCGCGCTGGTCCGTGGGTTCCAGGTCCTCCAGTCGCGTCCGTCGGTCGATCCAAAGCGCGTGGGATTCATCGGCTTCAGCATGGGCGGATCGCTGGCCATGGTCGCGGCATCGGACCCAGAGATCTCCGAGCAGGTGGCGCTGATCACAACAATCGGAGCGTACTACTCGCTGGACGCAATGCTGAGGGCCGTGACGACCTCAACCGTGCAAGTCGGCGACGGCCACGAGCCCTACCAGCCCGACAGCTACGTGTGGTTGGTGACGCGCAATACCCTGCTTTCCGCGATTCCCCAGGCCAGCGACCAGGAGAGGCTCTTCCAGCTATTCGCCCTTGAGACGCCCGACCCAGATCCGGAGGTGCTGCCCAAGTACGACCTGACAGGACTCGGCGCGCCAGCCCGCCGCGTGTACGACTTGTTCGTAAATCGCGATCCAGCGGCGGTCAGCGGACTCATGGATGGTGTGCGCGGGACCATACCGGGGGCGCTGGAATCGATTTCGCCCGATGCGCACATCGAGCGCCTGCGGGCGCCCGTGGCGCTCCTGCACGACAGAAGCGATCTGTACGTACCGGTGCAGGAGTCGCAGATCATCTTTGACCGGCTGGGCGGCGAGCCACAGGCGCGGTTGGCAGTTCTGGACGTGATTCAACACGCGCAGCTCGCGGAGCTCGATCTCTCACCCCCGGTGCTACTGGGGTCATTTCTGCCTGGCATGTGGACGCTCTGGCAGTTCACCTACGACGCGCTGGAGCAGCTGTCAGCGGGTGTCGACGCGAACCAGGCGTAGGTCCACGACGTCGGCCGGCGCGTTGAATCGCACTGGGACGCCGGCAGCGCCGACGCCGGCGGAGACGACGAGGGGGCGCCCTCGTACATGCATAAGGCCGCTCGGCCGCGGTAGCTGGTGCCGGGTGCGCAACGTGAGCGGTCCATAGAAGGGGGGAGCGATCTGTCCTCCGTGGGTGTGGCCGCTGAGCGTCAGATCCACGCGTCGCTCGCCCAACTCAAAGGCTGTGTCGGGATTGTGTGCGGCGAGGATCGTGAAGAGATCGGGGTCCGCACCGTCGAAGGCCGTATCGAGATCGCAGAGCCCGACATGCGTGTCGCCGACGCCGACCAGTTGTAGCGTGGCGCCGTTGGCAGCTAGGCGGACGGAGCGGTTGGTCAGGGTTTGGATGCCGTGTGTCGCCAGTCCAGTTTCCATAGCGGGGAGCGACCGGGTTTCATGGCGCAGCCAGCTTGGAGCGGGACCTTGCGGCTTGCCCAGGGCGTCGTGGTTGCCCCAGACGGCGAACGCACCCAGGCGTGCCTCAATTCGTGCCAGCCGTTCGCCCACGTCGGCAGTGAAACGCTCGTGCTCCACTAGGTCGCCACCCGCGATCAGCAGGTCCGTCCTCCTGCCGGCGAGTTCTTCCAGCGCCGTGAGTGAGCGATGCGGACGCCCGCCCACGTGCAGATCGGAGATCAGCAGAATGTTGAGTGATTGGACAGCCGCAGGCAGCCGAGCTGCGGGCAGCGTGTAGTGAACGGTCATCGGTCGACGAAGACCTTGAGAGTCCTGCCAGAATCGCTTCACGCTAGCCGGCAAATGGCGAACGAGTTGCGTCGCGGGTGGAGCTTCTGAGGGCCTGAGCCTGTCGGAACCCAGCCACGCTTGGCGTGCCTGCCAGATTTCCGCCCATCAGCTTGTTCGAGTGACGGACGCTAGACGGACGCGATGTGTTGATGTTCGCCCATGGCGCGGAATTTGGCGTAGCGGGCGTTGACGAGGTCGTCAACGTCTTGCGTGCAGAGTTCCTGGAGCATGGGCGCTAGCGCGTCGCGAAGGTTGGCGGCGGCGGTGTCGAAATCGCGGTGAGCACCACCTTCGGGTTCCGGAACGACACGGTCGATGAGGCCGGCTCGGAGCAGATCGGGGGCGGTCAGGCGCAGCGCCGCGGCGGCCTCTTCGGCGTAGTCGGAATCGCGCCAGATGATGGCGGCGGCGGCTTCGGGCGAGGCTACCGAATAGATGGTGTGCTCCAGCATGAGCACCCGGTCCCCAACGCCAAGCGCCAGTGCGCCACCGCTGCCGCCTTCGCCAATGACCGTGACAATTACTGGGACGCGCAGGCGTGCGAGTCGGGCCATGTTCTCGGCGATGGCCCACGACTGGCCGCGCTTTTCGTCGTCGAGCGTGGGACTGGCGCCGGGCGTGTCCAGAAGAGTCAGAACGGGCCGTCCGAAGCGTTCGGCCATGTCGAACAAGCGTAGGGCCTTGCGATAGCCCTCGGGGTGGGCCATGCCGAAGTTGCGTTCGACGTTCTCGGCGGTGCTTCGGCCCTTCTGGTGGCCCACGACGATCACGCTTCGACCTTCAAACGTTGCGAGCCCGGCTACCACAGAGGGATCGTCGGCGTAGCGGCGATCGCCGTGGAGTTCGGTGAAGTCGGAACAGAGGCGATCAATGTAGTCCTGGGCGTGCGGACGCTGGGGATGCCTGGCCAGTTGGACGCGCTGCCAGGGCGTGAGGTGGGCAAAGATCTCCGCGGTGCGCGTCTCGAGTTCCAGTTGCAGGACGGCCAGTTCGCGCACGACCTGGGAGTTTGAGTCCGGTCCCGCGTCACGCTCCAGTTCGGCGATGTGCTCGCGGAGTTCGTTGAGGTCGCGCTCGAATTCAAGCACGCGAGTACTCCGCGCTCAGGCGCGAACGGCTTTAGGGGTGATCGGGATTGGGGCCGCTACGGGAGCTGGCGCAAGGTGGCCAATTACGCGGCTCAGCGTCTCGCGGAGTTCGCGCCTCGGAACCACCAGATCGAGCAGACCCTGCTTTAGCACCCACTCCGCGGTATGGTCCTCGACCGGCGCACGTCGACGCAACGTGCCCTGCACGACGCGTGACCCCGCGAAGCGAATCGTCGCCCCGGGTTCGCCCACGATGATGTCAGCAACCGACGCGAAGCTGGCGGTAACGCCGGCAAGGGTCGGGTCGGCCATGACGCAGATGTGAGGCAGTCCGGCTTCACCTAGTCGGGCAGCCGCAGCCGTCGTTCGGGCCATCTGCATCAATGCAAAGAGGCCTTCGTCCTGGCGGGCGCCGCCAGACGCGGTGACGGTGATCACTGGTAGTCGGTGGCGCCGTGCGTGCTCAAAGAGGCGCGTGATCTTCTCGCCGGTTGCGGAGCCCATGCTTCCGGCAATAAAGCCGAATTCCATAACGCCGAGGGCGACTGGGCGGCCGCTCAGGGGGCCGACGCCGCAGACGATGGCCTCATTGCGGGATGTGAGCGCTCGGGCCTTGGCCACACGATCGACGTAGGAGCCGCTGGGGCGGGTGAATTCGAGCGGATCGGCGGCCGTGATGTCGGCGTCAAGCTCATGGAATTGGTCGGGGTCGTCGAGCAGGAGGGCAATGCGCTCGGCAGCGTCGAGGCGGTCGTGATAGTTGCACGAGGGGCAAACACGTAGCTCGGCTTCGAACTCTGGGCGGTAGTGCATCCCGCCGCACTTGCGGCACGTAACCCAGAGGTCAACAGGAACATCCGGGTAACTCTGCACTCCGCCGCGACGCCTTACGGCCATCCGGCGCACCCCTTACGCGCTTGGGAAAACGCGGCGCGGGGGGCGAGCCTCCCAGCCGCGAGAATGCCGGAGTATATCAACGCTACAGGTGTAACGCGGGTGGATTCGGCGGAACGTCGGAGCGTTCCTCTGGGGTTCGCGCCAGGGCAAGAGCGCCGACCCATGCGGCGCCGCGCCGGCGCAGTGCGCGGGTGGCGGACTCGATGGTGGCACCGGTTGTTGTCACGTCGTCCACCAGGAGAATGCGGGTGCCGGACAGCTTGCGCAGGGCGCGAAAGGCGCCGCGAACATTGGCGAGTCGGCGCGTGCGTGGGAGCGATGTCTGGGGCGGGGTGTCGCGCAGGCGAACGAGAATGTCGCATTCGAGTGGGACGCCCAGGTGTTGCGCGACCTCGGCCGCGAGAAGCTGGCCCTGGTTGTAGCCGCGCTGGCGCTCACGGCTCGGGGTGAGGGGAACGGGGACGACGAGGTCGACTTGCAGGTCGGACGGTAGAGCCGACATGGCGAGGGCGGCAAGGTCGGCGGCAAGGTAGCGCTTGTTGGCGTACTTGAAGCGATGAACGGCCTGGAGGATGGGTGGGGTGTAGGCGTAGGGGACGTAGAGGTGGTTGATGCGGCGCTGCTCGAGGCGGCAGCGAGCGCACTGGTCGCCGTAGGTGAGCGGGCGGGTGCACTGGCGGCACTGGGGGTGGGAGAGGAGTGTGGCGGTGGCGAGGCAGGGCTGGCAGAGGACGGCGCCGGGGCGACCGCAGGCGGCGCAGCGTGGCGGGAAGAGTGCGGCGGCGAGGGCTCGGCTGGCGGTTTGGAGGCTGGCGGCGGCTGATCTGGCGTAGGCGCGAAGGTTCGGCCCGCCCTGGATCTGGTCGGGCGGGGCGCTTCTCGCCATCAGCCCACGCGCATAAAGCTAGCCAGGGGCGCCCGCGGGGCTCGGGGTGGTTTCGACGATGGTCGGCTTGCCGTCCTGCAGGCGAAGTTCGAATTCGCGGTCCTCGGCCGACTCCTGCATTACGTGATCGGTGAGCGGCTGGTCGACGTATTCGCCGACCAATTGGGCGATCGGTCGCGCGCCGGCGTTGCGACCCAGGGTGACGTTGACGATGTGGTCTAGCGCCTCGGAGGTTATGTGGAGGCGGATGCCGAGGCCTTCGGCCCGATGGATGGCGTCGGAGAGTGTCCGACGGGCGATTTCACGGATGTCTTCCTCTTCGAGCGCGCGGAAGACGACCAGGCGGTCAAGCCGGTTCAGAAACTCGCCGGGGAGCTGGCGGCGGGCGTACTCGCGGATGCGGGATTCATAGGCGGTAAGGCGGCGGGCCGAGCCCGCAGCGGATTCGAACCCGATGGAGGGTCCGGTGACCTGGTCGACACCGAGATTGGATGTCAGAACGACGATGGTGTTGCGGAAATCGACATGACGGCCGTTGGCATCCGTGAGCAGGCCGTCCTCCAAGATTTGCAGCATCACTTGCAAGGTGCGCGGGTGCGCTTTCTCGACGTCGTCGAAAAGGACCACGGAGTAGGGATTGCGGCGAACAGCCTCAGTGAGTCCCCCGGCTTCGTCGAAGCCGACGTAGCCCGGCGGAGAGCCGATCAGGCGCGAGATGCTGTGGTACTCGGACATTTCTGACATGTCGACCCGGACCAGGTTGTCGTCCGTGCCGCTGACGAACTGGGCCAAGGCCTTGGCGGTTTCGGTCTTGCCTACGCCGGACTCGCCGAGGAACAGAAAGGATCCGATGGGCCGGCGCGCATCACGCATCCCGGCGAGAGCGCGGCGCAGGGCGCGGCCAAGTTCGGCGAGCACGTCGTCCTGGCCGACAACCCGCTTGCGCAGGTCGTCCTCCATGTGGAGAAAGCGGTCGGCGTCGTTCTCGGCCAACGTGGGCAGCGGGACGCCGATCCAGGAGGCGAGGACCTCGGCGATCTCGTGCGGGGTAATGACCGGGCGATCCGGGCCGACCTCGGCTTCCCAGGCGGCGCGTTCGTCACGGAGTTCGTCGGCGACCTGCTCTCGTACCCGACGCCTGGCGGCGGGGGGATGGTCGGGGTCGTCGGGAGTTTCGGGTTCAGCCGCGATTTCAGCATCCAGTTCCTTGATCCGGCGCAAAAGCTCGACGATGCGGGTTGGCGGCGTCTGGCGCTGGACCTTGGCCCGAGCCGCGGCCTCGTCCACCAGGTCAATGGCCTTGTCGGGCAACTGGCGTGAGGTCACATAGCGGCGTGACAGGTGCACCGAGGCGTCAACAGCGTCGTCGGTGACCTCTACGGCGTGATAGGACTCGTAGATCGGGCGCAGGGCCTTGAGGATCTCAATGGCGTCCTCGTCGCTTGGCTCGTCGACGTCGATGGGCTGGAAGCGGCGGTTGAGGCTCTTGTCGTTGGCGATGTAGCGGCGGTATTCGCGCCAGGTGGTGGCGCCGATGACCTGCACCTCACCGCGTGCCAGGTGGCCCTTGAGCAGGTTGGCGGCGTCCAGCGAACCGGCTGCGCCGCCGGCGCCGATGACGGTGTGCAATTCGTCGATGAAGAGGATGACGTCGCCGCTCTTGCGGACTTCGGCGATGAGTTGCTGGACGCGTTCCTCAAACTCGCCGCGGTACTTCGCGCCCGCGATCATGCCGGGCAGGCTGAGGGAGATGAGGCGCTTCTTCAGAAGCTCGTCGGGCACGTCGCCCTTGACGATGCGGTGGGCGAGGCCTTCGGCGATGGCCGTCTTGCCAACGCCGGCGTCGCCGACGAGGACCGGGTTGTTCTTTGTCCGGCGCAGCAGGACCTCGATGGCGCGGTCCATCTCGAGCTGGCGGCCGATGACCGGGTCCAGATCGCCGGTGCGGGCGGCGTTGGTGAAGTCGCTGCCGTACTCGGCCAGCATGCTGCGCGGCTTGCTGCGGCGACCGCGACCGCGCCAGCGGCCGCGGCGGCGGCGGCCACGGCCGGGGGAGCCGGGCTGGTAGGCGGCTTCGATGCGGTGGCGGAGGGAGCGGAAGTCAATGCCGGCGGCGGCCAGGGCACCCGAAGTCAGGCGGCCGGCGCTGGCCAGCGCGCCGAGCAGCAGGTGCTCGGTGCCGATGAAGCGGACGCCCATGCGTTCGGCTTCCAGGGCGGCGGAGCGCAGGACGTTGCGACCCTGGGCCGAGAGCGGCCGGCGACTGTCGTCCCGCGCCACGCCGGGCGGGAGGGTGTCGATCAGGGCGTCGCGGAGCGGTCCAACGTCAACGCCGGAGTCGCGGAGGACGCGGGCGGCCGCGGTTTGGGGGGACTCGAGGATGGCGAGGAGGACGTGGCCGGGACCAACGGCCTCGTGGCCGAGGCGGGCGGCTTCGAGCTCAGCGTGCTTGATGACGCGGCGGCCGCGGCCGGTGAGGCGGCGGAGGTACTCGACGGGGGCGTATTCGTCGGGTTCGCGGTCCACGGGTGCTAGCGGCTCCTCAGAGGGTGATGGGGATCTGGTCGACGAGGTCTTGCAGGCCCTCGCCGATGCTGTTGCCGAGCGAGTTGTGCACGACGATCAGGACGATGACGAAGACGGCGGTGACGAGGATGTAGCTGAGGACGTTGACGCCCGAATTCTCGGGCAGGTAGCGGCGCCGGGCCCGGCGGGGCGGCCCGGTGGGGTTGAGATTCGCCGTCACGCCGGCTCCGAAGTTTGGTGGGTCCCTGCCAGTGTAGTCGGGCGGGGCGATGGGGTGCTGGCTGGGGCTGACGATGGGTGTCGTCCGGAGCGGCGAAATCGGGGGTCTCGCGCGCAGTAAGAGTTTTTTCTAAAAAACTCTTGAGGTGCGGCGGGGTGGTTTTCGGCTGATTCGGGGAGGCGCCGGGGCGGGCCCGGCGAGGGGCGGTCCGGGGGGTGGCACGGGTGGTTGAGGTTGTGCCGGGGCGGCGCGGTGCGGCGAGGGGTGGGTGGGGGGGATTGGATGGGGCTGAGGTGTTGTGCCGGGTGGTGGGGATTGGGTGGGGGTGAAGGGGGAGCTATCTCTCGCCAGCCCGCCCCCAGAGGGGGCGGGCTGGCGAGAGATAGCTTGGGCCGGATTTTTGGGCGGGTTGGCGAGGGAGGTTGGGGTTGGGCGGGGGTAGCCGGGGGGCGCTGGAGAGGTTGGGTGGGCGCGCGTGGACTGGGGTCGGGGTGGCGTCGCGAGCGGAAGAGGCCGGTTTGAAACCGGCCCGTACGCACGATTGGGAACAGGCGGGAACGGCGGCGGGCGGCCAGGGGAGCGAGCAGGCGGAGGAGGCGGGTGAGCATGGAATTTCAGGGGTTTGAGATATGGCGCCCCTAGTGTAAACTGAAGGAGTACGGCAGGCAAGGGGGAAGGGGAGGAGTGACGGAAAAGTGGGGAGTAGTGAGAGGCGGAGTAGGAGGTTGGGAGCATTGGGTCAGGCTGGGTTGCCAGGGGTGTGGTTCGACAGGCTCACCAGGGACGCAGGATGCGCATGGGTGGTTGGTTGCTGCTGGGTCCCGGCCGGGGACGCTGGGATGACGAAGAGGGGTGGGGTGCGCTGGGATCGAGCATGGCGCTGGGTCCTCCATTCGACAGGCTCAGGGCAGGTTCTTCGGGGACGCCGGGATGACGGGGATGTGTTCAGTTTTGGGGCGAATATGTCCAGTTTTGGAGGGAATGTGTCCAGTTTTTGGCCGGATGTGTTCACTTTTTGAGGGGATGTGTCCACTCTGGCGGGGAATGTGTCCAGTGCTCGGCGGGCGCCGGGGATGGCGAGGGATGGCAATGACGGCGGTGCAGGCAATGCAATCAGTGCATGCGTTGCTGGCATTGCAGGCGAAGCTGGCCGGGATGGCGGTGTCAGCGACCTACTGGTGGGCAGAAAGAGGTCTTGGACGAATGCCTGCCGGTGCAGGTGGTTCAACGGCTCAGGCGTACTGCCGGCATTCCCAGGTCACAGGGCGCGCGCAGCCTGGGCCATCGTGCAAGAGTCGTGTGGGACAATCGTGTGCTAAGCACCCTGCGCCCAAACTCTAGGGATATTGCCTGAGACCATGGTCATCAACGACCTAAACGCACTCCTGCAATCTAAAACTAAGATTGAACATCTACTCGCAAGTGGAGATACAACTGAGGCCTTCGCTTTTGCAGACAGTCTTTGCGCAGGATCGGGCCAAGAGTCCCATGTAAGAAATTTGCGTGCATGCACATATGCTGACGTAGGCGAACAGAACAGTCTAACTTCTCCAATCGAAGAGGCAATTCAAATTTGGCGTTCGGCCGGCAACGACATCACAACTCGTGAGTTGTACAACTTAGCAAACTCATTGTTGACTATCTGGAATCTCCATGAACGGCAACACGGATTCGCCACTGCTTGGCTGGAGAAACGCGACTATCTCCACGAGTGCAGAGAGATATTCACAGATATCTCCAATGATGAAGAGGCTGAAGCCGAATTTCGACTAAAGGCGCTCACCGACGCCGGAAACTCTTACGACAATGTCGGTCGCCATACGGACGCCATGGATTGTTACGAACGCGCTCTGTCGATCGACCCATCATTTGCAATGGCGACGGGCAACCGTGGCCTCGCTCTTCTCTATGCATCGCCGTACATGAGGGGTTTTGAGCGTGACTTTGAGCTACTCGCAGCTGCAGATCTTGATGACGCAATAAGTAGTCCAGAGATTGTGTTACAGCATGGTGGAGAGCCGGCGCTAGAGAGTTTCAGGCGACAGCGATCGTCAATTCGTGACGGGCCGACCGTAGCCCCCGCACGTGCGCCAACGTTGCCGATCCTCACCGATCCTCATATGGTCTGGTGCTTACGCAAAGGGCTATTCCTACACGCATCACCGGAATTGATGGGAGGCAGTACATCAGTCCTTGACCCGCTTTTCTTCAGAAAGCTCATCACTGGCGTGAGCGCAAGTGACCGTGCCCGGGCCAATGAGATCATCGACGCGTTTAACACGATCAAGCAAGACTTTGTGTCGGCTCGCTATATGGTCTGGGTGTCTAGTGAGCCTAGCAGTACAATTGGGAGGCATGCACAGGCGATTACGTCCCACGTGCATTTCCTGGATACCCTCCAATACGGTAGATGGGGAGTCCGTACTGGCATCGCTGTTCAGGCATTCAAGGCGGCCGTTGATGTCTTAGACAAGATAGCCTCCTTTACACACTTATACTTTGGCACGAATCAATCAGCTCGTGCCGTGTTGTTTCGAAATCTGCCTTACGAGGATAGGGCACGTCGAAGTCTCGCAGGAGCTTTCGTGAATGCTGTGCACGGAGAGCAGCCGAACAGGGGATTGTCCGCACTCATTGATCTGAGCTACGATCTTGATTGCAAGTGGTCATCGCCATTGGCCCGCAATGTCGACGTCAGACACGCAGCTACGCATCGATTTGTTACGGTTTATTCGGAGCTTCCGCCCAGAGCATCGAAATGGAGCGAGCGAATAAACTGGCGCGAATTAGTTGACGAATCTCTATATCAGTTGCGCATAGCAAGATCTGCGATATTCTATCTGGCTCAGATGATCGATATTCAAGAAGATAGAAAGGCCGCTGCTGGCTGTCGGAATTTGGTAACTATGCCTCTGGCGCTCTTGCGATTGGATACTGACTCACTAGAGTCTGATTAGGGAAGATATCGTAATTGCGGCGGTAAACCACTGGACCTGAATTCGTCTTCACCACGGCGATGCTGGCTACGAAGCGGGCGACTTGCTCGCTTCGGAAGCGCTAGACGCTTAGTTGGATTATGGTTCTACGGTTGGGAAGAGCCTAGCCGACGCGCATCGTTACTACACCGCCAGTGAGGCTTCGGTGTCGCCGACCGGCGAGGCGTTCATGCCGACAACGATTAGCGCTTTGGTGCGGTCGTTTCAATGGGACGCGCGTGTAGAGTCTCCTGACGAGCGCGGCGCTGGCCTGGCTTGGGGCGTGAGGCGAACCGAGGCCGGAGTGGCGGGTGCTGGCAATGATGTCTCCGAGGACAATTCAATCGACACATGCGTTGCTGGCAGTGCAGGTAAAGCTGGCAGGGGCGGAGTTGTTGGTGAGGCACCGATGGGCAGGGGCAGGTCTCTGGCCAATGACTGACGTTGCGGGTGGCTGGACAGCTTGGTCGTGCTATCAGCGATCGCAGGCGTTACCCCACGCGCGGTTCGAGCCACGCGATTGGAGCTTGGTCTGCACCGCCACACTATGCAATTGGTGATGATTGATACTTGCTCAGTGACCTTTGCGGAAATGTATCTACGAGCCGGATAAGGAGGACCGGGCCTAATCGCTGCCCACCGACTGGGATTGTGTGTGAAGGTCGAGTCGGGCTCTCGGGTTCGTCCACACGAAGTGCGATTCGTATATGTCAACATGACAATCTGGGATATGATCGTTAGGAGTGCTTTCATTCTTCCTCTGCCGCTAAAGTATCAAGATTCTTTTGAGTAGTATCAAAACTATCGATGGTTCTTTCTAGGCACTTCCTGACTATCGAAAAGGCGACCGCGAAACGGAAATCTGTTTCGCCTATCAATTCATCTTCACTTGGCTCGCTAACGCCAAATAGATTAGTTGTGATCATTGCAAGTGAGATGGCTGACCACCGACCAGGATCTGAGAATCCAATATTGCTTGGTCCGGCAAGTAGCATAGGCTCATCCACTGGGATGCCGGCACGCGAATATAGGTTGACTGGTCGAACGTGGATGCTCCGACTAGACTGGCGGTAGAAATATCGCATATTGTTTGTCTCATTGTCCTGAAATACATTCTTCTCGATTTCGTAAAACTTAGGATTTCGCTTCTGAAGCACATCAGCGGCCCAACCATAGTCGTTCCTTATATCTTTACCAAACTCATCAATGGTCTCCTGATACTTTTGGGCCACAGGATTGTCGCACCACCTTCCAACGTCTCTTCCCATCTCTTTCAAATAGGATCTTTGAAGGCGCTCATCACGCCTCAGGTCTACTATGCGGTGGGCTAGAAACCTTTTTGCCACATCCTCACCATGAATTGAAATGAACATTGTAATCACTGCCAATTCATGTAGCGACCTAGAGAGGGCCAAAGCACCATCCGCATATCCGCCTTCCATCAGATAGAGGATCTCATCGGCAATCTGGCACGCTCTCGAGTGCCCAGCGACCATCACCTCGCGGAGTGATTCCTTTCCTGAAGGTGGTCGATCTCTCAAGTACCTCACATAGTCAAAACCGAATTCGAAGCAATGTTCCCGGAGCATTCTATACTTCTCGAAGGGGTCAGCCCACAGGCCATATAGATTCGTTCGGAAGGCTTTCCGCTCATTTGCCATCTGTTCGGATGCTTGGGGCCACCTGCTTTCGGCGAATTTGAGAAAGTCACTCGTTGTCTGGCATCTTAGAGCCTCTATCTCTTGTGGAAGTAGATCCTTGAGTTCGCGAGCTCGCAGGTTCACTTCCTCGAGGAAGTCCTGCTCAGACGATACGAGGTTTAGTTCCACTAGTAGCCCAATTGCTGCAGAATCGAAGGCCTCGACATCTTGGTTATCATTCTTAACAACGATTCGCTCTGCAATAGTGTTAGCCGCGTGCTCAGACAGCTGGATCCCTTGGTCCTTCAGCTTCTCCGACACCATGGCAGCAAGTAGCTTCTGAGGGAGAGTCTGAAAGAAATTTCTGAATACCATCGGAACCTGTGAGGGGTGGAGTGATTTACCCTTCACGTTTCACCGTGTGATGTCGAGCGGAAGAAGCCTCCGGCAATGGCTGCAGTGGGCCGAACTTTGACAGTCCTCGATGATTGGGCAAGAGAGCAGTGTACTTGGTGGATCCATGAAGATGAATCTACGATGTTGGAGCGGTGAGGAGGCCGTCCACCAACGAGTCAATCTCTCCTGCTACGCCGTCGTCAGCGAGGGCTGTGCGGATTTGGCGGCGGGCGGTGGTGAAGTAGAGCCCTTCATTCAGGGGGACCTGGGCGGCGGTGGTTTGGGCGTGGTGGCCGGCGGTGGCGAGGGCGGTGTGGAGGGGGTTGGCGGGATCGAACTCGGTGATTGGGAGTGTCCACGTCACTTTGTCGAAGTCTCTGGCGCCCCATTGGCCTCGGGACTGGAGCGAGGCGACTCGTCGACGGGCAGCTTCAGAGTTTAGAACGGCGATGAGGTAGTGGGCTTCACCTAGGCTCCGCACGGGTGCCCAGTAGAGCTTGTGCTCAATAGCGGCCACGTCGTCGGCAAGAACGGCTGCCGCCATAAGCGTTCCTGACGCGCTATAAATCACCCGAAGCTTCGGAGCCGGAAGTTGGGAGGCCAGTCCACGGTGGTAGTCCAACCGCTCGACAAAGCTGAGCCTGGCACTGCGGCGGTTGTCGTTCCACAGCCCTTCAGCCTTGGATAGCCACGCCGCTAGTTCTGCATAGCCAGCCAGTCCGGCGGATGCAGAATCCAGCAGCCCGAACTTGGTATCCCAGGGAATCACCCCCAAAGGGGCCTTGAGCAGGCGGAAGGGGGCGACGGATTCGCCCAGGTAGACGGGGCGAAGGAACTGGCGTTCCACGTTGCCCTTGAGTGGGTCCAGGTTTTTCCAGGGTGCCTTTTCTTGACGGCTGCGTCGGCTGGCTACGAGTGGCGCGTGCGCCGCGCCGCCCAGGGGGCCTGTCTCGGCGGGTTCAACCAGGCAGAGGAAGCGGGGCACCAGCGTTGCGCCTTGACGAAATCTCTTCTGGTACGGCGACAGGACCGCACCGTCATCGCCCGTCGCCGGCCAGGGCGCGACGCGCCAGGCGAGTGAGCGATCGGCCTCGGTCGGCGTGGCGTCGCGGCGCGGCAACTGGCCGGAGGCCCGCTGGACGTTGGACGGCAAGTCACCTACTTGACCACCATCGGCGAACAGTACGCAGGACGGCACCGGGAAGAGTGGCTGCACGTCATCGTCGAATGCCCATGCCTTGTTGAAGTTCGCCAGCACGGAATTCTGGAGGCTCTCACGGGCAAGAAAGCTCCCCGAGCGGAATCCCGTGAACTGGCGGCGGCTGAGGGCGGCGTATGGCATCACGAACGCAATGTGGGCATCCCGCTTCAGGTACAGCTCGCAGCAGCGGGCGAAGAAGTAGGCCGAGAGGTCTTGGTGAGTGGCGACCCGCCCGCCCTCCCAGATGCCGAGGCGTTGCGATTCTTCACGGAAGCGCCGCTGGTTGCGCTCGGACATGTACCGGTAGGACAGCCAGGGCGGATTGCCGATCACGACCTCAGCGCGTTGGTCGTCCGATGACAGCCAAACGGGCCGTACCAAGTTGCGGGCGACGAAGCCCCAGATGTGGTTGCGACCCGACATGCGTAGGGCGTGCAGGTGGGCATAGGTTTCGCCCAAGATCGAGCGTGAGGCCGGGTCCTGACGGTTGTCGCTGAGCCGCAGCATCAGCCTGATCACGGCGTCAAAGTCTGCCGGCGAGCGCGTGACCTCGTAGGGGAATTGGAGCACCGGTCTATCGGGAACCTCGATCAGCACTTCGCGGTCGGCCAGGAAGTCCCGCACGTTCCATTGGAGGGCGTCGCCCAGGTAGACGGGGATGGCGAGTTCGGGTCGGTCGGGGTGGAGCAGCCGGTCGCCGAAGGCCAGCAGGTAGGTGACGCGGGCGATCTGGACGGCGACGGGGTGTACGTCGATGCCGATGACTTTGTCGAGGCAGCGTTGCAGCGCGGCGCGGGTGTCCAGTCCGTCGGTGTCGGCGGCTGCCAACAACCGCCGCAGGGCGTGGAACAGGAAGGCTCCGGAGCCGCAAGCCGGATCGAGCACGCGCTGGTCCAGCGGACGGTCGATGGCCTCCCGGCACATGCGGGCGGCCAGCCAGTCGGGGGTGTAGTACTCGCCGAGGTCGTGCCGGTCCTCGGGATCGATAAGCGATTCGTAGAGACCCTTGAGCACGTCGGCCTTGACCTCGCCGAGCCGGAAGCGGCCGACGTGGCGGGCGATGCGGTGAACCAGGTCGTCGCCGGTTGACGCGGCGAGGATCCAGTCGAAGAAGTCGGACTCCACGACGCCCGTGACGCCGGCCTGCTCGAAGGGGCGACCTGACAGCAAGTCCGCCGGTTGGGGCGTCTGAAGGCCCAGCACGTGCATGGCGATGGTCTTGGCGACGACGGAGAGATAGGTGTGCTGGAAGAAGATGTCGTCGCGGTCCACGGGCGCGCCGTAGACGAGTTCCAGCCGCTGCGCCTAGAGCTGGCGCTTGAGGCTTGGTTCCGGCTGTTCGCCAACCTCTACCCAGGCCTGCCGCAAGTCGCCTACCGCACGGTTCCAGGCAAGGCTTTGTCGTCCTAGTTCGCGAACGACGGCTTCGGAATCGGGCTCCAGTTCGTCGCCAGCGGCGACGGCGGGGCCGAGCCAGGACAGCAGGCCGTCCGGATCGGCGGTATCGGTCTTGTACGTGCCTAGTTCGCGTAGCCCATCGTTGCGTAGTTCGTAGGAGACGAAGTCGGCACCGTCGGTGGCGATGCCGACGTAGCGTTCGCCGCTTTCGTCCTGGCGCTGGGCGATGTAGCGGGTGAGTTGCTCCTCGGCATCGCTCGCTTCGCGCCGGAGGTCGCTCTTGATTTCCATGACCGTGCGGCCCAGGAGGGCGTCGATGCGTCCGCGGATTTCGGGGATGTGCTTTTCCAGTTGCACGTCGTCGCGCGGAACGAGGAGGCCGTCGATGAGGAGCTGGCGCACGTCGGCCCGCACGGTCTCGTGTCCCGGCCGCTGGGACAGTCCGTGGACGATTTCGTTGAGTTGCTCGTCGCTCAGCCTGCGCACCCGGCAAAGGCCCCGCCCGGAAAACCCGCGTAACGATACCCGGAGAGGAAGGGGAGAGTGGAGAGAAGTGAGAGGTGAGAGAAGAGATGGAAGGGACTGGCTGGGTGGTTTGGGTTGCTCGAAGGGTGGTTCGACACGGGCCGCCGAGGGACTCTGGCCCGGCTCACCACGAACGGATTGGGGAAGACGAGCGGGTCGGAGACGCCGCCTCTACGGAAGTTGGGACTGCGGACGCGGGGATGACGGTGGTGCGCGGTATTCGATGAGGGCTGAGCGGCCTACGACATCAAGGATGCGGATGAGGGCCTCGTGTCCGTCGGCGTCTGTTAGGCGCAGTTCTTCGCCGGGAGCGAAGTGGATCGGTTGGGATTGGCCGTGGTTGACGGCGATGTTGGAGGCGTAGAGATAGGTCTTGTCGTGGGCATCGCGTATGGGATTGAGGCGGCCTCTCATGACAGGCAGGTGTCCCACAGCTTCGGGGAAGATGACGCCGCCGCCCTCCGGCAGGGGCTGCATATCCAGCGTGAGCGCGCCCTGGCTGGGGGTCCAATTGCGTTCGAGGCGCGCCGTGTGTTCGGGGGCGGCTGCAAACACGGTGATCGGGAGGTGGGACGTGTAGAGCTCCACCGACGCCTCACCGTCAGCATTTGTGGTCGAGCGTTTCCAAGTCTTGTTTGGAAATATGGCGAGGACATCGGCGCCTGACAAGGGCTGCTTGGCTGACCACACAGTGATGACGGCGCTGGCTGGGCTGTGTTCCTGGATTGCCGCGGGGATGGTGAGCCGGACTTCGGAGTCGTCGATGACGCGGTACTCGGGCTGCTTGCCGCAGAGTTCCCAGGTTTCACGCCGAATGATGGGCACGCCGTCGCCACGGCGTTCCATGAAGTACTGGCGGTCCTCCGACCCCCGAATACCGCCAACCGGCATGCGCGCCAACACGGAGGTCAACGCTTCGTTGCGCGTGACCTGGCGTGTTTCCATGCTTTCGACAGTGAGGTTGTTGGGGAGTGAGCCGGGCGACTGGATTTCCAGGCGGTCGGCGAACATGGAGAGGCGGACCTTGCTGCCGCGAATCGAGTAGTCGCGATGGACGACGGCGTTGACGAGGGCCTCGAACAGCGCGCGGTGGCTGTACTGGGGAAGGTCAACGCGACCTGGGTCCTTGCGGGCGGCGACCTGCATGTTGCGCAGGGCAAAGGCGACGGCCTGGGCGATCTGCTGATGCAGCGGGCCGGTGATTTCGTGCGCGTCGATCTGGCCGGAGGCGCGGTCGTTTCCGCGGTAGCGGGTGGCGGTAACGCCGGCGTTTGGCAGCCATTGCTGGGGGTCCGGCGTGCATAACAGCAGGCCGGCGACCGTGGCGCGCGGGATTCCGGCCTCGTCGCTGGCCAGAAGGGCCAGTCGGCCAAGGGCGGCCTCGGGTTCGGCGGCGCCTTCCGCACTCAGCAGAGGGCGCCAGAGCGACTCGTCCAAGGTGTTGAATCCGGAGTTTGGAACGGTCTGTTCGTCAAACGATCGGAAGCGCGTCTGTCCCCGGCGTTGCGCCAAGCGCAGCCACTCGTCGCCGGTCATTCTTCGCTTCGAGCCGCCGACGCGGATGTACCGATGACCGGATCGCTCGTGCGGTGCGTCGCCCGCGGGAACATCGACGATTAGCAACCGCTTGCCATCGGGGAGTTGCATGTGCTGGGTGCGGATGCGAACGGGCGGCTCGATGGCGTCGGAGCTGATTTCGACGACGTAATCGTCTAGCGAGCTAAGTCGCTCACGCGTCATGTCCTGCCCTTCGCCCTCATCGGTGACACCGCAGAGCAGGGTGCCGCCGTCAGCGTTGGCGAACGCCGCGATCTCGTCGGCTATGTCGGTGCGGTCCGGGCTCCTGGGATGGTTGCCGGCGAAATCGACCTGCTTGAATTCCCAGGCGCTGTCCTCGCCCAACTGAAGCCGGCGGGTGATCTCTTCGGTGCTGTAGGTCATTGGTGGTTTGCAGTCTGCCCCGAAGCCATCCTAGCCGTAGCCAGTTCTCCAGCCGTCGGGATGCTGGGAAGTGTTTCGTGGTTCGGACTGTCCTTCTACGAGCTAAGGACGGGCTCACCACGAACGAGGGGTTGCTCGCCACGAGTGGAGGAGGCGCGCTGCGAGTGATGAAGGGCTCACTGTGGCGGGTTGGCGAAGGGGTTGAGGGTGGGGATGCCGAGGTGCTGGAAGTCGCGGGTGTTGCGGGTGACGACGGTGAGGCGGTGGACGGTGGCGACGGCGGCGATGAGGGCGTGATGCATGAGGGTGTCTGACTGGTGGTGCATGAGCTTGGCCCAGATTCGAAAGGCGGGGGCGTCGACCGCCAGCACTTCGTGGGTCAGGAGCAGACGATCGAGCCAGGCTTCGAGTTGAGCCGCCCTGGGGACGTCCTGCTGGCGGGTGACTTCGATTCCGGCCTGGATTTCGCCGACGGTGACGGCGGAGATGTAGAGCTGATCTGCCGACACGCGGGAAATCCAGTCCAGCACGGCCCCGTGGGGCGAGGGGCGGCGGAGTTCGGACACGACGGTGGTATCGAGGAGGTACACGATTCAGTCGAATTGCGGGACGGCGCGTCGGCGGAGTTGTCGACGTGGCGGCACGAGGGTTTCGGTGCGCGGCTCGGGCGCGAGCAGCAGTTCCTTGAGATCCGGCCGTGTCATTCGTTCGAGCCGACGCCAGTGGTCAATGGGGACGATGACTGCCGTTTCAACTCCTCGCCTGGTCACAATCTGCGGTCCTTCGGCGAGGCTGGTCTCAAGCAGTTCGCTGAAACGTGCCTTGGCTTCCTGTACTTGCCAGACGTTGTCCATAGCCTTCCTCCCGGACCGGTTCGTCTGCACTTTGAGCTGACTAGGCTGAAGACTAGTCTAAGTGACTTGCTGGTCCCGGAAGGTGGAGTTGAGGTGGTGGCGCGGTAGAATGGGGCAGGTCGTTTACTTCTGGGGCGCGGGGACTTAACTACCGGATTGGCCAGGCCTTCGTTTACGCATTTCGACGCGGATGGGTCCGCGCGGATGGTGGACGTGTCGGCTAAATCGGAGACGGACCGAACGGCGGTGGCGCGGGGCCGGGTGGTGATGCAGCCGGCGACGCTGGCGATGATTCGCGAGCAGATGGCCGGCGAAGCCTCGGACCTGCCGAAGGGCGATGTGCTGGGGGTGGCGCGGCTGGCGGGGCTGATGGCAGCCAAACGAACGTCGGATCTGATTCCGCTGTGTCACCCGCTGCCGCTGAACGGGGTGGACGTTTCGTTGACGCCGGAGGGCGAGGATTCGCTGGCGATCGAGGCGAGGGTGCGGACGGTGGGTCGCACGGGGGTTGAGATGGAGGCGCTGACGGCGGTTTCGGTGGCGGCGCTGGCGGTGTACGACATGTGTAAGGCGGTGGACCGGGGGATGCGGATTGCGGACGTGCGGCTGGTGCGGAAGACGGGTGGGGTGCGTGGGGATTTTGAGCGTGCGGATGATGAGGGATAGGGCGTTGCGTTAATGGACTGTCTTAAGCCAAGGGCGCCTCGAGCGGAAGACCCTCACCCCCGGATCGAGTCCGGGGCAGGCTCCAACCCTCTCCCACGGGGAGATGGAGAAGAGCAGCCGGACTTCTTTGACGAGGGGAGTGGGGTGGCGTGACGGAGGAGTACGTGGCGGACGACGGGATTCGGACGATTGACATTGTCGAGGAGATGGAGACCTCGTATATCGACTATGCGATGAGCACGATCGTCGCGCGGGCGATTCCGGACGTGCGCGATGGGCTGAAGCCGGTGCATCGGCGGTTGCTGTACTCGATGGAGGAGATTTCGGCCACGCCGAATGCCGCCTACCGGAAGTCGGCGCGGGTGGTGGGCGACACGATGGGGAAGTACCACCCGCACGGCGACCAGGCGCTGTACGACGCGCTGGTGCGGATGGCGCAGCCGTTTTCGATTCGCTACCCGCTGGTGGACGGACAGGGCAATTTCGGGTCGGTGGACGGTGACCCGGCAGCGGCCATGCGCTACACGGAGACTCGGCTGACGCAGGTGGCGGCCGCGATGTTGGACGACCTGGACCGCGACACGGTGGATTTCGTCGACAACTTTGACGGGACGGCGGAGATGCCGGAGGTGTTGCCGTCGGTGGTGCCGAACCTGCTGATCAACGGATCCACGGGGATCGCGGTGGGGATGGCGACGAGTATTCCGCCGCACAACCTGCGCGAGGTGGGGCGGGCCATCGAGCACTACATCGAGAACCCGGAGGCGACCTCGCGGGACCTGATGCGGTTTGTGCGGGGGCCGGATTTCCCGACTGGCGGGATCATTGTTGGGGCCGAGGGTATCGAGCAGGCGTATACGCAGGGTCGCGGGCGGGTCAGCGTGCGGGCGGTGGTGAACGTGGAGGAAGTGCGCGGCACCACGATGGCGCTGGTGGTTTCGGAGATTCCCTACCTGGTGAACAAGGCCAGGCTGGTGGAGAAGATTGCCGCGCTGGTGCGGGACAAGGTTGTTGCGGGCGTGCGCGACATCCGGGACGAGTCGGACCGGCACGGGATGCGGGTGGTGGTGGAACTGCGCGGGGACGCGAGGCCGGCGGCGGTGCTGAACCAGTTGTATAAGCACACGGCGTTGCAGTCGACGTTCAGCATCAACAACCTGGCGCTGGTGGAAGGGCAGCCGGAGCAGTTGCCGTTGCGGCGGTTCGTCGAACTGTTTGTGCAGCACCGGCAGACGGTGGTGCGGCGGCGGACCGCGTTCGATCTGAAGAAGGCGCAGGCGCGCGAGCACTTGCTGGAAGGCTATGTGATCGCGCTGGATGACATCGACAAGGTGATCAGGATCATTCGGGGTGCGGACGACACAGAAATGGCCCGTAACGGTCTGATGCAGGAGTTCGGGCTGACTGAGATCCAGGCGAATGCGATTTTGGACATGCAGTTGCGGCGGCTGGTGCGGCTGGAACGCGAGCAGATCCTGGCGGAGTTGGAGGAAGTGCGGGCGACGATCCGCGACCTGCAGGACATCCTGGCGGACGAGTCGCGCGTGCTGACGATTATTCGAGAAGAAACGCAGACGGTGGTGAAGCGCTTCGGCGACGAACGCCAGACGGAGATTCAGCGGGAGGCGTCGGGCGAGTTCAACGAGGAAGACCTGGTGGCGGACCAGGACTGCCTGATCACGATGTCGTCGCGCGGCTACGTGAAGCGGATACCGGCCAACACCTACCGGCGGCAGGGCCGGGGCGGCAAGGGGATCCGCGGGTTCCGCAGCAAGACGGGCGGGGTGGTGGAGCATTTCCTGGTGGCGAATACGCACGACCACCTGCTGTTCTTCACGAACCGGGGGAAGGTGTACCGGCTGCGGGCGTATGAGCTACCGGAGCAAGGGCGCGACGCGCAGGGGCACAACCTGATCAACCTGCTGGCGATTGAGCAGGGCGAGCGGGCGACGGCGGTGCTGGCGATTCCGAACTTCGAGGCTGGCGATTACCTGGTGTTCGGGACGCGCAAGGGCGAAGTCAAGCGGAGCGCGCTGACGCAGTTCGTGTCGATTCGGACGAACGGGTTGCTGGCAATGGACCTGGACGAGGACGACGAACTGGTGTGGGTGCGGCTGGCGACGGACGAGACGCACGCGATGTTCTTTACGCGGAATGGCATGTCGATTCGGTTCGCGCTGGACGACGTGCGGGCGAGCGGCCGTACGAGCGGAGGCGTGCGGGCGATCAGGTTGGCGGAGGAGGACGAGGTCGCCGCGATGGACCTGACGCAGGACGACGGATATGTGCTGCTGGTGACGTCCAACGGGTTTGGCAAGAAGGTTGCCGTGTCCGAGTTTCGGTCGCAGGGCCGCGGCGGGCAGGGACTTAAGTCGATCATTCTGAGCGAGAAAACGGGTGAGGTGGCGGATGCGCGTCGGTTGCTGGCGGAGAACGAGGAGATTGCGCTGGTTTCGTCCGACGGGCAGGTGATGCGCTGCGGGCTCGGGAATGTGCGTGTGATCAAGCGGGCGGCGGCCGGGGTGATCATCATGCGGATGGACGAAGACGTGGACCTGCTGCGGGTGGCACGGCTGGCGGATGGGCGGGACGGAGAGAACGGCGGCGGGTAGCGAGGCTGCGCGGTTTCCGGAGCTGTTTGCGCCGGGGCGGTGGGGGGCCGGTTTCGGGGACGTTTCGTCTGATTGACGCCGAACCGTGCGATGCCGACGTGGCGAATGTGAACGTGATTCCGTATACGGCCGCGGGCTGGGTGGCGCTGGTGCTGGCCGACGGGCGGCCGGAGGCGCCGGGCGGGACGCGGGAGCCGGGGGAGTCGATCGAGGCGACGCTGCGGCGGGAACTCCTGGAAGAGGCGGGGGCGAGGCTGGAGTCGTTCGAGCCGTTTGGCGTGTGGGACTGCGTTTCAACGGCCGAGGCGCCATACCGGCCACATTTGCCGCATCCCAGGTTTCAACGGCTTGTGGGTGTGGGGCGGGTGGAATTGGTGAGCACGCCGACGATTGGGGATGGCGAGGACGTGGTGGAGGTGTTGACGGTGTCGCTGGAGGAAGCGCAGGGGCGGTTTCGGAAGGTTGGGCGGGGCGACCTGGCTGACTTGTATGGGTTGGCGGCAGCGTTGGCGGGGCGGTAGGACGGTCCGACGGTGGGGAACGATTGGCGGTTGGGTGGCGTAGTTATTCATGTGGCGGCAACGGGAGCCGTTTCGACTGTGTCGATACGAATCCGCGATGGCGCCGTTAGGCTTGAAGAGGACGGGCCCGCGGGCAGTGCCCGGGGACCGATTCCCCAGCGACGACACAAATGGGAGCGCGTGATGCCGGGGCGATACCGAGTGTTGGCGGCGGTTTTGGTGGTTGGCGTGCTGGCTTTGACGGCTTGCGGCGAGTTGCCGTTTGGCGGGGACGAGGAGGAGCGGTCGATGGCTGCTCCGGCGATGGCGATTGCTCCGGAGCCGCCGGCGGCGATGGTTGAGAGGACCGTTCAACAGGAGTCCATGTCGCGGGATACGGCCACGGCGATGGGGATGGCGGCGGAGCGGGCGGTGGTTCGGGTTGCGGAGGCGCCGGCGGCGGCCGCGCCGGCACTGGCCAAGGTGCAGGTCGAGTCGGAGCGTCAGGAGTCCGATGCCGAAGCCGCGGCGCCTCAGCGGCGGGTGATTCGGGACGCCACGATCGGCATCGTGGTGGGGGACGTGGACGAGGCGGTCGGGCGGTTGCAGGCGTTGGTGGACGGGATTCCGGCGGCGTTCGTGGACTCGGCGGACGTGCGGGATGACGATCCGCGGTCGATCAGCACGGTGACGCTGCGAGTGCCGGTGGACCGGTTCGACGAGGTTCGGGCGCTGGTGCGGGACCAGGGCAGCGAGGTGGTGTTCGAGGACGTGGGCGGCCGCGATGTGACGGCGGAGTTCACGGACCTGGAAGCGCGGCTGCGGACGGCGCAGGCGACCGAACGGCAGTTGCTGGACATCCTGGCGACGGCTCGCACGGTGAGCGACACGCTGGAGGTTCAGCGGGAGTTGCTGGACGTGCGGTCGCGCATCGAGGTGTTGCAGGGGCAGTTGAACCTGCTGGCGAACCAGACGGATTTGGCGACGATCGCGGTGCGGCTGCATCCGGCCCCTGATCTGCGGATCGAGCGGTTCTCACCGGAGGGGTATTTCATGCACGGCAGCACGGAGTTGCCGATCACGATTGCGAACCACGGGACGGTGGATCTGCGCGACGTGGTGGTGCGAGACCAGTTGGCGCCGGGGATGGTGTTTGAGTGGGCGTCGTCGCAGGGGGTGTACGAGGCGGCGACGCACAGCGTGGTGTGGATGATCGACCGGCTGGACGCGAACTCCACAAGGGATGTGTGGTCGCGGGTGCGGCTGGAGGGCGACGGGTCGCCGATGCAGGTGGAGGCGACGATCACGGCGGCTGGCGTCGTGCGCGAACCGGACGAGGACCGGGCGGAGGCGACGCTGCCGTTTTACGTGGACCTGAGCGTGTTCAAGGAGGGCGAGGCGTCGGTGCCGGTGGGGCGGGACGTGACGTACTTCCTCAACTTCCAGAACCACGGCAATGGCGACGCGCGGGAAGTGCGGCTGACGGAACGTTTGCCGGAGGGCATGACGTTTGTGCGGGCCGAGGGCGGCGGGCGATACGATGCGGACGCGCGGACGGTGGTGTGGGAGTTCCCGCGGATTCCGCCCGAGTCGGGACAGGGTGTGTTCTATGAGGCGCGGGTGGAGCGGAGCGAGGGTCGGTTCCAGACGGAGACGAAGATCGAGTCGGCCGACGAGGACCGGGCCGACGTGGACAACCGGGTGGTGACGTTCCTGACGGCGCTGCCGGAAGACGTGGCGGGCCGCGAGGTGTTCGGGCCCGGGTCGACGGCGCGGGACGCCGTGGACCTGCTGCTGGGGATCCTGCGGTTCCTGGCTAACGCGGCGATCGTGCTGGTGATCGTGGCGGGGCCGTTTGCGGTGGTTGGCGGGTCGCTCTGGTGGGGGATCAGGGCGGTCCGGCGCCGGCGGGCTGACTAGAGCACCGACGAGCCTCCGGCGGCGAATGGGGTCTCTCTGAGGACGGGCCCAAAAAAGCCGGCTGCGCAGGGAACGAATTCGGCCCTTTCGACGTACATCTCTTTGAAGGCGCACCGCACGAACGAATCACGCAGGTATGTAGTCGCGTCGGTGTCAGCGAGCTGGCATTGGGCGAGATTCACCACCGAAGTGTGAGCGTTCGGCTGTCGGAGCCACCAGTTCGATCAGGTCAAGGGGGCGAGTGATGCGAGGACCGAGACGAACGCTGATGATGGCGATTCCGCTGGCGGCGATGCTATTTGCCTCATGTGGTGAGACTCAGACTGTGTCCGCCGAGAAGATGATGGCGCAGCCGGCTGCCATGCAAGCTGCCCCCGCTCGCGCCCCGATGGCCGCCTCCGCCCCGATGGCCGCGCCCACACCCGTTGAGGAGATCGTGGTGGTGGAGGTGCCGGTCGAGAAGTTGGTGACGCAGGCGGTCACGGTCGAAAAGGTTGTGGAGACGAACTCGGCCGTGCAGGGGACTGATCCGGCGGCTGCGGCGCAGAGCCAGACGTCGACCAACTCGCTGTTGACCGCTGAGACGCAGGTTCCCGATTCCGGGCGCAAGGTTATTCGCACCGGCAGCATTGGCGTCGTGGTGGCCGACGTGCCGACCAGCGTGAAGGCGATTCGGGGGATCGTGGCTTCGATCGCCGGGGCATTCGTGTCGCACACCGAGATTGGCGGCAATGAGCCGTACCGGATCAGTTCGATCACGTTACGAGTTCCGGCCGAGCGGTTTGACGAGACGATCGAGCGGATTCGCGCCCACGGGCGCGAGGTGGTGGCGGAGGACGTGACCGGGCGCGACGTGACGGCGGCATTCACGGACATCGAGTCGCGGATGCGAAACGCGCAGGCCACGGAGAAGCAGCTGCTGGAGATCATGGCTACCTCCCGGACAGTGCAGGACACGCTGGAGGTGCAGCGAGAGGTTGCCAAGGTGCGCGAGCAGATCGAGACGTTCCAGGGGCAGCTGAACGTGCTGGCGGACCAGGCGGCGCTGTCCACCATCACCGTGAACATGCATCCGGTGCCCGACCTGCGAGTCGAGCGCCGCGCGCCTGACCGGTACGCCATGCATGAGTCGGTCGAGTTTCCGATTACCGTGACCAACGACGGGACGGTGGAACTGCGCGAGGTTGTGGTGCGGGATCAGCTGGATCCCGACCTGGTGTTCCAGTTCGCGACGAAGCCCGGACAGTACGAAGAGGCCTCGCACAGCGTGGTCTGGACGATCGACCGGATGGCGCCGGGCCAGTCGCTCGAGTTGCGGACGACCGCACGCCTCGAGGGTGACGGCCGGACGATGGAGTTACAAGCGAAGGCGAGCACCGCCAGCGATGTTCGCGGCTCCGACCTGGACCATGACGAGGTGAGATTGCCGTTCTTCGTCGACCTCAGTCTTACCAAGGAACGCGATCTGGAGGTGCAGGTGGGTCGCGAAATGAGCTATTCGGTGGGCTATGCCAACCGGGGCAACGCCGATGCGCGGGACGTCCGCCTGGTCGAGGGGCTGCCCTCCGGCATCGAGTTCATCCGAGCTACCAAGGGCGGCCGCTATGACGCGGACCAGCATGCGGTCGTGTGGGAATTCCCGGAGCTTGCTCCCGGAGTCAGCGGCAACGTGAGCTACCTGGCGCGACTGGAGTCCGCCGCCGCACGGCAGTGGTTTACGACCTCAATCGAGGCCTCGGAACGCGACCGGGCATCCGTGGACAACCGGAGCGTGACGTTCCTGACAGCGATCCCGGAGCCTGCGGAAATCGTGGAGGAAGAAGAGGGCGTGGTCGAGGAAGACCAGTGGGATCCCGGCGAGACGGTTGAAAACTCAGTCGAGGTGCTGACCGGGATCGGGCAGTGGGTCGCGAACGCGGCGATCGTCATCGGAATCATTGTTGCTCCGATTGGGGCAGTGGTCGGTGCTATTGGACTTGCCGCGTTGGGGGTGCATCGGACGGTGATCCGGCGGATCAGGCGGCGAGTGCCGTAGGTCGCCGGCCCGGCTCAGCGGTCACGGATTCTCCCGACCCTCGCTCGTCTTGGTGAACGGGCGAGGGTCGGAATGCGTCCTCCGCTCAGTGGATCCTGGCGTCGGCCGATTCGGCGTGGCGCTTGAGGTAGACGAGGAGGCCGGCGATGTCGGAGGGGGTGACGCCTTCGAGGCGGGCGGCCTGGCCGACGGTGGCGGGGCGGAATCGTTCGAGGCGGTGGCGGGCTTCGGTGCGGAGGGCGCGGAGGTCGAGGTAGGCCAGGTCGGGCGGGATCTCGCGGTCTTCCATGGCGGCGGCGCGGCGGACCTGGGCTTCCTGCTGGCGGATGTAGCCGGCGTACTTGATTTCAAACTCCAGGTGGGCGGCGGCTTCGGGTGGGGGCGGGGGATCGCCGGCGAGGTCGGCGATGAGATCGCAGGTGACGCCGGTGCGGGCGAGCAGTTCGAGGCCGCGGGTGGTCTGGCGGAGCGGCGCAAGCTCGAGGTCACGCAAGCGCTGGTTGACGGAGGGCGTTGCGGGAACGCGCAGATTCTTGAGCCAGGCAAGGGTGGCGTCGGTTCGTTCGGCCTGCTGGCGAAGGCGGTTCAGACGACGATCTGAAGCCAGGCCAATCTCGTGTCCAAGCTCGGTGAGGCGCCGGTCGGCGCTGTCGTGGCGCAGGAGCAGGCGGTACTCAGCGCGGGAGGTGTGAAGCCGATAGGGCTCGGTGAGGTCGCTGGTGACGAGGTCGTCGATCATCACGCCGATGTAGGCCTGGGCGCGGCCGAGTTCGACGGGTTCGCGGGCGAGCGAGCGGCGCGCGGCGTTGATACCGGCCATGAGGCCCTGGGCGGCGGCTTCTTCGTACCCGGTGGTGCCGTTGACCTGGCCGGCGAGGAAGAGGCCGAGGGCGTTGCGGACTTCGAGCGAGCGTCGAAGCTGGCGCGGGTGGACGAAGTCGTATTCGACGGCGTAGCCCGGGCGCAGCACTTCGGCGGATTCGAGTCCCGGGATGGTCCGAATCATGGCCACTTGCACCTCGGCCGGCAGGCTGGTGTTGGCGCCCTGGACGTAGACCTCGCGGGTGCGGAAACCCTCAGGCTCGAGGAAGAGGGAGTGGGAGTCCTTGTCGGCGAAGCGCACGATCTTGTCTTCGATGGAGGGGCAGTAACGCGGACCCGAAGCCTTGATGGCTCCGTTGTACATGGGCGCGCGGTGCAGGTTCTCGCGAATGAGCGCGTGGGTGCGCGGCGTGGTATGGACCTGGTAACAGGCCATCTGGGTGCGCCAGCCGGGCGGTGGGACGTGGGGGTAGACCGGATCCGGCGGCGTTTCGTACCACTCGGCGCGCGGTGGCGGGTCGAAGCTGAACCAGAGGGGCCGGTCGCTGCCGTGCTGCACGCGGGTCCTGGTGAAGTCGATGCTGTCGGCGGCCAGGCGGGGCGGGGTGCCGGTCTTAAGGCGCCCGATTTCCAGTCCGGCCCGTTGCAGGTCGTTTGAAAGGGCGGTGGCGGGCGGTTCGCCGCGGCGTCCGCCGGGCGACTCGTCGTCGCCCAGGATGATGCGGCCGTGGAGGAAGGTGCCGGTGGTGACCACGGTGGCGTGGGCTCGGATCTCCTCACCGGCGCTGGTGCGAACGCCGCGTACGCGCCAGGCGGGCGCGCCGTTGATCGGTTCGGGTTCCCGGACCAGGCTGTCGACGTGAGCTTCGACGAGCGTCAGGTTGGGCTGCGACTCCAACACGCGCCGCATACGCCGCCCATAGGCGTGCTTATCGCATTGCGCGCGGAGCGCACGGACGGCCGGTCCCTTGCTGGTGTTGAGTTCGCGGATCTGGATCTGTGTGCGGTCGGTGTGGCGGCCCATCTCGCCGCCGAGGGCGTCGATCTCGCGGACGAGGTTGCCCTTGGCGGGGCCGCCGATGGATGGGTTGCACGGCATCTGGGCGACGGTTCCAAGGCTGGTGCTGACCAGCATGGTGCGGCGTCCCATGCGCGCGGCGGCCAGGGCCGCCTCGCAGCCGGCGTGGCCGGCGCCAACGACCAGCACGTCCACGGTTGGGTTTCGGGTGCTCGAGCGTCGCAGTCGCATAGGTGCATCTTCACACGTGCCGGTGAGCCACGGTCCGATTTCAGGTTTGGCGGCGATATACACTCGGATACTCGCGCCGCGGTTTTCGTGTCGTCCCGAGGCGCTGCTGGAGCCTTCTATCGCCGTGCAGGACTCCGATCCTAACGCCCAACTGATCGACGCCTTCGTGGTTCCCACGGACACAGGGAGCGCGGTGTTGGTCGACACGGACTTTCAGCGGCTCGATGCTGACACGGGGCCGTTCCAGATCGCGTTGTATAGCCGGCTGCCGCTTTCCATGGGCGAACTGGCCGTGATCCGGGCTCGCGTGGAGGCCGATCTCTTTGCCGACGCGGTGCGAACGGCCGCGGAAGGGCGGCGGTGGGTGCTGGCGCTCATGACGGGGCTGCTGGAGTTGGGCGTGCTGGGGGTGTTGCTGGCGTTCTTATTCCTGAACCGGGAGCCGGTGCATGCCGTGGTGGTGTGGGCGGCGCCGCTGGGCTTTCTGCCCGGCCTGGGATATGTCTGGCGCGCGGTCGCGGGCCGGCGAGCCGGCGTGCGGGCGCGTTCGACGCTGGAACTCGGTGAGTTGCTGCCGACCGCGGCCGTCGGACGCGACGGCGAGTCGCTGGCGCGGCTGCGCGATCTCTGGCGGATTGCCGAACAGCCTGACGAGCCACGCGACCTGATGCGACTGGAGCGCGTGGCTCGAGAGCGAGTGCGATGGCCGGCGGCGGCGCGGTTCTATCGCGACCTGGCGGACGCGCCGCAGGTTTCAGCCCCGCCCGGGCGGCTGGGCTGGCTGCGTGCCTTGACGCGTTCCAGACGGGGGCGAACGTATCCCCTCACGCACCTCACGGCGCGCTCGCGATGATGAATCTGGCCTGCTGGGCCGTGCCCATTCGCGACGGTTATGTGCTTCGCGCCGACAGGTCCACGGCATCGATTCTGCGAGCGGCTCCGGCCCGCAGCCCACAGTTCTGGGGCTGGCGCATTGCCCTGATCCAGCCTCAGAGCCAGCAGTTTTCGGCACCGCTGGCGGCTCGAGCCGCCGTGTTGGCGCTGGACTATGCGCGCCTGGCGGGCGGCGCCGATCCAGCGGGCGATTCGCCGCGACGCAGTCGACCCGCGATCTGGATGGACATTGTGCTGGGATTGGCTCTGCTCATTGCTTCGGGCGGTCACTGGGTTCCGGCGCTGGCGGGCGCGTGGTTGCTGGCGGGCCGCCGCTGGGTGCGCTGGTTCCTGGGACTTGATGCCCGCGTTCCCACTGCACCGGTCGCGCCGGCTCAAAGGCCGCTGGTCAGTTCCGATGCCCATGCCGGGTTAGCCCGAATCGAACGGTCGATGCGGAACGTGGAGGACGACACGGCGGCGTATGCCCTGGGGGTGGTCCAGGCGCGGCGTGAAGGTTTGGACGAGGCGGCGGAGATCTACGAGGCGCTTGCGAGCGGAACGCATCCGTCAACGCTGCCGCCCCACGTTGGATTCTGGGTCGCTGACGAGACGATGCACAACCCATGGCAATTGGCATTGCCGGCGCCGACGGCGGCCAGGGACGACGCGACGTGACCAGCCGCGCCGAAGCAATCGTCCGATGATTGCCGAGGGTGTGCGCGTTGATATTCCAATTGACGAGTCGCGCTACCGGCGGTTGCTGCGATCGACGGACTGGCAGGACGAGACGGCCAAGCTGGCCGGTGTCTATGCCGAGCGCGTGATCTACGAGGGCCCGATTGCGGGCCTGAGGGACGGCCGCGTGGTGGAATTGACGGCCGGGGACTCGGCGGCCGACGTACGAATCGCGATCGACGCGGTGCCAAACACGCTCTCGATGCCAGTCCTCGCCGCCGGACGCGCTGTGGCGCGCGCGCTAGGTACGCCGGCGAGCGACCGACGGTCGCTGCTCTCGCGGGTGGCGCTGTTGCTGTACCTGGTAGAGCCGACCGCGAATGCGGACGTGCCGCGGCCAGAGCAGCCGTCATTTGGGCTGGCCGCCGCGCTCCGGCTGCTGGCCTCGCCGATCCGGCCGCACGTCTGGAGGGCTCTGCGCGCCTCGCTGGACGTATTCGAGCCGTCGTTTGTGCTGGACCTGCGCGACGGCGGCACGTCCATCAGCGCGACGGAACTCGCCTTAATCGTGCATGCCCCGGGCCAGCAGACGAACGTTTCGTGGTCCGACGACCGGCGCGTACGCATTGGAGCCGACGAAGGCCGGCGGGTTTCCGACGAAATCCGCCGGCGCGGCATCAGCCTGATGGAACCGAGCCAAGAGGATTTGCATGTCGCCGGCGTGCTTCCGATCGCACCAGGCGTACTGGCCACGGCTCCGGGACAGCCAGCCGATCGGACGCTGGCCGCATGGTCGGCGCATTCGACCGGGGCCATCGGCGCTTCGGCGCTGGCGGTCGGTCGGATTGGAAACCAACGCGCGGCGGCACTGGCCGCGGCTGCCGGCGCCGTGTTCATCGCCGGGCCGGCGGCGGTTGCGCCGGAGGGCGCGTAGATGCGGGCCAACCACTCATCCCCGGGCCACGTGACGGCACAGCGCGAGGATCCCGCAGCGGTCCCGCTGGAGTACGTGCCGATTCCGGCGGGTCCGAATGGCTCGACGCTGATTGCCCACGACCGGCACCGGCTGGTCCAGGTGGTTGCAAGGGCGTTGGTTCCGGCACGCACGCTTCGAGTTGAATCGCTCCCGCACGATAGCGACCTGGTGCTGAGGATCGAGACCAAGGCCGTGCGTCGCCTACGACGCCTGCGCCGCCATGCGCGTGCCCGACAGTGGGCCCAAGTGATCACGACGCTGGGATTGCCGTTTCTGGTGGCGGCACTGCTGGGGCTGATATCCCTGCCACTTCGTAATGTTCCCGCGGTAGGGGAGGCCGTTGCGGCCTTCGTGGGAAGCTCCGGCGGGTCCCTGGGCGGTCTACCGCTGGCCGTCGTGATCTCCCTCTTGCCATCCGTCTGGTTGATCCGCCGCGCCCAGCGACGGGTGACGGCGCGACCGACGGCCCGCGGTTCCGAACAGACGCTGCAGGTGGCCGACGTCACGGTACGGGACGACGCGGGCCAGTTCCTGACCGCCGCTGAGGGTCTCCTGGCAGATATTGGAAGTCTGATGAGCGGGCGGCCACGGATTGACGGCCAGCGCGCGCTGCGGCTGGCGACGAGATTCGACCGACTCAAGCGATTGGCGGCCCACTACGACATCGACGCGGTGCATGCGTTTGCAGCTGACATGGCAGCGCAGTTCCGCCAGGCTGGCCGGCCGTCGCGCCGGCTGATTCCGGGGCTGTACGCGAAGCGGAATTCAGTGCATGTTTCGACGATCACGTGGCCGTACGACCCAGTCTCACGATCGCAAGCACCCACGTTTGTCACTGTGCCGGCGATTCTCTTGCTGGGCGCGCTCGCAGCGGTCGTGACGTTTCTTTCCGCCGGTGTCTTCCGGTTAAGCGCTGACGACGCGCTCGTCCTGCTTCAAAACGAGGCCGTGGTGTTTCCGGGCAGCGCGGGCGTGTTAGCCTTGGGCAAGGGATTCGACCAACCGAGTGATTCCGGCCTTGGCACGCTCAGCGTTGTTGAAGGGCCAGGCCTGTTCTGGAGCTGGCCGCAGCCGGTGACGGATCGACGCCTGATCAATCTGACTGACCGTGAAGCGCCGGTGACGCTGATACTTCCGACCGAGGCGGAGCCGGAAGATCTGGCCGTGCAGTTTCAGTACGACGTGACCGACGTGACAGCATTTATCCGGCTTGGCGTGCCGGAGTTCGCGGACCAGTTCATTGCCGCCATCCTGCAAGAGGGGCTGACACAGTTGCTTGCGTCGTGGCGGGATTCGCTGGTTACGGAGTTTGAAGGCGACAGCACGAGGGTGAACCAGGAATTGCAGGACGGTATGGATCAGTTCCTCAATGACTTTATCGACATTGCGAATCAGAATGAACGTCTGACGGGCCTGGGCATCATTTTGAAGCCACAACCCGACTTCAGCATTCAGCGGACCTGAGGACCCAGGCATTCCGACCTCGGGCCGCGCGATAATCCAATATGGCGACGATGGGTGAAATGTTGCGCGCGGCGCGGAGCCAGGCCGGGCTGAGCCTTGAAGCCGTGTCAAGCGCCACACGGATTCCGCGCCATAACCTGATTGCGCTGGAGACCGACGACTTTGACGTATTGCCAGCCGAGCCATTTACGCGGGGGCTGATACGGGTGTATACGCGGGCTCTTGCCGTGCCGGCGGAGCCCGTGTTGAACGCCCACGCGGCGGCTTTGAGCGCGCGACGCCTTGCCGCCAGCGAGCCGGACCAAGTCTTGCGGCGTCGCCGGGGGCGCTTGATTGCCGGGGTGACAGCCGCTGTGGCAGTTATCGCAGTGGTCGTGGTGCTGATTGTGCAGTCGGGCGGACGTTCCGCGCCGACGGCTTCCGAGCCTCCGACCTCTGCCTCGGCGCCAGCAGGGATTGGGCTGCGAGCGGGAAGCACGATTGCATTGGTGGCCGTGCGACCGACGACGATTGAGGTTGTTGTGGATGGCCAGGCGGTTTTCGATGGCCAGGTCACCACCGGATCCAGCCAGACGTTTTCGCCGCAGCGAGAAATTGTGGTGCGGGCCGAAATCCCCGATGCGATCGAGGTGCAGATTGATGGCGCCTCGATCGGGTTCCTGGGTCCACCCGGCGGTTCGTATCAGCGGACCTGGCGAGTAGGCGCCGGTGGCTGAGCGAACGAAGTCCCTGGAGGAAGAAGGAACCGGTCAGCGGTCCGCGGCCAAGGGTGGGCCTACCTGGGTTGCCGGGCTGCCGAATCTGCTGACGGGCTTCCGGGTGCTGGTGATTCCGTTGATGATTGGTCTCCTGCTGTGGGACGGGCAGGCCTCGAACCAGGCGGCGGCCTGCCTGTTTATCGTGGCGGGGATTACCGATGTGCTGGATGGACTGATCGCCCGTCGGTTTGGGTCGGGCTCGCAGTTGGGCATCTTCTTCGACCTGGTGGGCGACAAGCTGGTCGTGGCCGCCCTGGTGATCACGATGGTCGAGTTGGGCTGGATTCCAGGGTGGATGGCCTTTGGCTTCGTCGGTCGCGAGATCTTCGTCATGGGGATGCGGGCTTACGCAGGCGCTCAAGGCGTGACGGTGAGCGCCGGGCAGTTGGGCAAGATGAAGATGATGTGGCAGTACATGGGGCTGACCGCGCTCATCTGGGACCGCGTGCCGCTGACCTGGGCGATGGTGACGTTTGCGTTAGCCATGACGGTTGCTTCAGGCCTCTACTATCTCGTCAGCGTTACGCGCGAGCTGCGCGGACGGCCCGCACCGGACGTTCCGGATCCGTTTTGAGGTGGCGTTGCCATGACTGAAGGACCTGTCTTGCGCATGGGTGTGGTGGGGGCGACCGGACTGTTCGCGCCGACGTACCTGAATCCAGCCGTTGATCTGCCAAACCTTGAGTTGCGCGCCATCGCCGCCCGCCGCGCAGGACCGCTGGCCGAGACGGCGGCGGCCTACGGGATGCCGGATACGCATACGGACTGGCGTGACCTGGTGGCGCGGGACGATCTGGACGTGGTGGCGATTGTGACGAGCAACGCGATGCACCACCCAGTGGCCCTTGCCGCGCTAGAGTCAGGCAAGCACGTGCTGTGCGAGAAGCCGCTGGCCAACACGGCGGAGCAGTGCGCGGAAATGGTGGCGGCAGCCGAACGAAGCGGGCTGGGCCACGGCCTGGGGCACTACATGCGGTTCGCGGAACCGATGCAGACCGTCCGACGCCTGATCGACGAGGGTGAGATTGGCGAGGTGCAAGCGATGTTCGGGCGGATCTGGCAGCCGCGCGCCCTGCACGAGCCGGTGCAATGGTGGATGACTGAGGAGGAGTGCCCGGCCGGATCGATCGGGCTGCTGGGCGTGCACCTGCTGGACCTGGCGAGGTACCTGACCGGCAGCGATATCGCGGCCGTGATATCGCACCTGCCGATCGTAGTTCCGGAGCGGCCGGATATGGGCGCGATTTCGCGGGCGGACGCGAACCGCTGGTCGGCAGAAAACCCGCAGGGGGTCGCGCCGGGAACCCCGATGGCGCAGGTTACGGCGAGCGATTTCGGCACGATTCATGGCGAAATGGCGTCTGGCGCGCTGTTCACCTTCACGGCAGGACAGACCACGTTTACGCGACCCGGGCCCACGCCCGACGTGCAGATACACGGGTCGCGGGCGTCGGCGTTTGTGAGCTACTCGGGCGGCAACCGGCGGGCCGGCCAGGTGAGCCTGGTGCGGGGCGTCGACCCCGAAGTGGTTGACGTACCAGTCAGAGTCCACGAGTCGCCGCGCGCGCAGAACACGGCGATGTTCCGGGAGATCGTGATTCCGGGGCTGCGGGCACGCGCCGCCGGAGAGCCGAGCCAACTGGCGAGCTTTCACGATGGCCTGGCGGTGGCGCGCGCGGTGGACGCGGCGCGGGAATCGGAGCAGACGCGGGCGTGGGTGGCGGTGGGGTGAGCCGGAAGGCGCTGACCCTGTCATTAGTCCCCGCGTAGGTCATGGTCTGTATTGGACTATGACGTCTGCCGGAGGTGGAGACGCTGAAGCGACCTGAGCCCGACCACACCTGGACTGTCGCCAACGTGCGCTAGGTCAGCGGGACCTCGGCGGCGCTTTCGAGGCGCCAGCGGGCGCTGAGTTGCTGGCGGCGGACCATCTCGGCGTACCAGCCGCCCTGGGCCACAAGGTCGTCGTGGGAGCCGGCGGCGGCGACCTGGCCGTCGCGCAGCACGACGATGCGGTCGGCGCGGCGGACGGTGGCCAGGCGGTGGGCGATGACGAGGGTGGTTCGACGGAGGGTGAGGCGGTCGAGGGCTTCCTGGATGAGGGCTTCGGTTTCGGCGTCCACCGATGAGGTGGCTTCGTCCAGGATGAGGATCGGCGCGTCTTTGAGGACGGCTCGGGCGATGGAGATGCGCTGCTGCTGGCCGCCGGAGAGCCGGACGCCGCGTTCGCCGATGCGGGAGTCGTAGCCGTTGGGGAGACGTTCGGCGAACTCATCCACGTTGGCGGCGCGGGCGGCTTTGAGGATGTCTTCCTCACTGGCGCCGGGTCGGCCGAAGGCGATGTTGTCGCGGATGGTGCCGGCGAACAAGAAGACGTCCTGCAGGACGAGCGAGATGTTGGAGCGAAGCCAGACGAGTGGGAGGTCGCGCACGTCGGCGCCAGAAACGCGAACTGCGCCGTCCTGCACGTCGTAGAAGCGCGGGACCAGGTGGGCGCAGGTGGTCTTGCCGACGCCGGTGGGGCCGACGAGGGCGACCAGTTCACCGGGCGCGGCCTGGAATGACACGCGTTCCAGCACCGGCTCTTCAGGTTCGTAGCGGAAGTCGACGTTGTCGAACTCGACCGACCATTCAGGGGGCGCCGGGGCGGTTGCACCGGGCTTGTCGGTCAGGTCGGTCTTTACGTCCAGCAGTTCAAGGACACGTTCGGTGCTGGCCATGGCCTTTTGAATGTTCTCGCTGATGGCGGCCAACTGGATGACGGGCTGGTAGATGAGGCCCAGGTAGACGACGAAGACGAAGAGGTCGGCCACGGGGACATCGCCGCGCAGGGTGAGGTCGCCGCCGACGGCCACGACCAGGATGAGGCCGAAACCAGCCAGCAATTCGATCATGCCGGCGGGGATGAGGGAGAGGAACTGGGCTTTCTGGATGTCGTCGCGGTAGCGCTGCCAGTTGCGCTCGACGATGCGCAGTTGCTCGCGCTCACGGCCAAAGGCCTTGATGACCGCGTAGCCGGAGATGCCTTCGGTCACGGTGGCCGTGACGCCGGCGACCGACTCACGCACGACGCGCCAGGAACTGCGGATGTGTGGAAACAGGAAACGGCCGGCCACGATGATGATGGGAATCGGCAACAACGCCAGCAGGGCCAGTTGCCAGTTGATGATGAAGAGAGCAATCAACATGGCGATTGGCAAGGCGATGGCCATGACAGTTTCAGGAATGCCGTGGGCGACGAAGTCCTCCACCGTTTCCACATCGCCGACCGAACGCGAGACCAACGAGCCCACACGACGGTCGGTGAAGAAGCGGTGGGGCAGGGTTTGGATGTGGCGGTAGAGGTTGATCATCATGGCCTGCTGCACGTTGTAGGCCGCCCAGTGGGACAGCAGGCCGTAGGCGTAGCGTGCGGCGGCGCGTACCAGGTACGCGCCAACCAGGGCCGCTACGACGACCAGCATGGCGTTCTCGGCGCTGGTGCCCTCGGCGTGCCAGATCAGGATCTGGCGGACCAGCAATGGCGGGACCAGCCCGCTGGCCGTGAAGAGCAAGCCAGCTATCACGGTGCCCGTGAGCATGCCGCGCTCGGGGCGGGTGAAACGTGACAACTGACGGAGGAATTTCACGCTCGCAGCCTAGCGAGGTGGGCAGCGGTAGGCCAGCGCGGGCAGCTGTCGGCGAATGCCGTTCAGGGCCCTTTCAGCCCAAACTCGTTCCCATCGGGATCGCGAAAGATCGCGAAGGTGCCCCAAGCCATGGTCTGCGGTTCACTGGAAAACTCCACCCCAGCGTCGCGCAGGGCCGCGTAGGCGGCCTGGCAATCGGCGCATTCGAAGACGATCGAGGGTTTGCGCTCGGCCCAGTCCGGCATCATCGCCTTTGGATAGATCACCAGGCGCGACCCGGCGTCGGGTGGCGCTACTTCCAACCAATCGCCCATGCGGCCCATCGATTCGCGTCGCCGCACCTCGAAGCCCACCCGATCCACCCAGAAGCGCAAGGCCGTCTCCTGGTCATCAACATAGACCCCCACGGTTGCGATCTGTTCGATCGGCATATTCCCTCCTAACTGCGTCGCCCAAGTTCCAGCAGTTAGTGTCAGTCGGCGACGCCTGGACGTCATTCAGGCGAACGCGCAGGGTGCGCCGGCGACCGTCCCGATGCGCGAGAATGACCGGCATTGACTATCGGACTACCCGGGAACGCATGGCCTACGACGAGGGACTGGCGCAGCGGATTCGAGAGGCGCTGGCGGACGCCGACGGGCTGACGGAACGGCGGATGTTTGGCGGGATTGCCTTCATGCTGCACGGGAACATGGCGGTGGGCGTGAGCGGCGATGAGCTCATGGTGCGGGTGGGGCCGGATCGTTACGACGATGCGTTGGCGCAGCCGCACGCCCGGGTCTTTGATATGACCGGCCGGGTAATGCGGGGCTGGGTCGTGGTGGCCTCCGAGGGCATCGCGGACGACGCGGCGCTGGATGCGTGGATTCAAAGAGGCGCCGACTATGCGCGGTCGCTGCCGCCGAAGTAGTGCGGACGTGTACCTTAAGTCCGAGGCCGCCGATGACCTTTCGGCCAAGCCTGAGGAAGTTCGCAGCGCGTCCCGAGGGCGGAGAGTCGCGCCGCCTCACGACCCACGAGGTTGGATTGGAGACTCTCCGTGAAGTACACCCGCGAGGTCGTGATCGACCTGCCGCGCGACCGCGTGATCGAGCTATTCGACAACGCCGACAACCTGCCGAAATGGCAGGAGGGCCTGCAGAGCTTCGAGCACGTTAGCGGCGAGCCCGGACAGCCCGGCGCCAAGTCAGTCCTGGTCTACGATTACCGTGGGCGCCATATGGAGATGACCGAAACGGTGACTCGGCGCGATCTGCCCGACGAGTTTTCGGGCGTGTACGAGACTGAAGGCGTATGGAACGGGATGAACAATCGATTTATCGAGGAAGGGCCTAACCACACACGCTGGGTCGCCGAGTCGGAGTTCCGCTTCCGGAACCTGAAGATGCGCTTGATGTCGATTTTCATGCGGCCCATGTTCGGCCACCAGACCATGAAGATGCTCCACGATTTCAAGAACTTCGCTGAAAACGAAGGCCGCGGAGAGTAATGGTCGTCAGCGACGCCGACCGACCGAGTCCAATAAGACGCTGACTATGCGCGCTCGTCACCGCCGAAGCAGCTCATCTCGAGGTTGGATCGTTGTCCCGTCCCTCGACCCAAGAGGTTGAACTGGAGGCTCCCTGTGAAGTACACCCGCGAGGTCGTGATCGACCTGCCGCGCGACCGCGTGATCGAGCTGTTCGACGATGCCGACAACCTGCCGAAATGGCAGGAGGGCCTGCAGAGGTTCGAGCACGTCAGCGGCGAGCCCGGAGAGCCCGGCGCCAAGTCGCGCCTGGTGTATGACCACCGAGGGCGCGGCTGGGAGTTGATCGAGACGATCACCGAGCGCAACCTGCCCGACGAATTCACAGCCATCTACGAGACCGAGGGCGTCTGGAACTTGATGAAGAACCGGTTTGAGGAAGAGGGCCCAAACCGCACGCGCTGGATCGCCGAGTCGGAGTTTCGCCCCTTGGGGCTCAAGATGAAATTGATGGCGATCCTTCTGCGGCCGATGTTCACCTCGACGACGATGAAGACCCTGCGCGACTTCAAGGCATTCGCCGAAGGCGAGGGTCGCGGGGACTAGCGGCCGTCGGCGGCCAACTGTTTGGATTGGAGGCTATCCGTGAAGTACACCCGTGAGATCGTCATTGACTTGCCGCGCGATCGAGTGATCGAACTCTTCATGGACCGGGACAACATGCCGAAGTGGCAGACGGGCCTGAAGAGCTTCGAACACGTCAGCGGCGAGCCCGGGCAGCCCGGGGAGACCTCCAGGCTGGTGTACGAGCATCGCGGCCAGGACGTCGAGATGATCGAAACGGTAACGGCGCAAAGCCTGCCCGACGCGCTAGCCGGCACCTATGAGACTGAAGGCGTTTGGAACTTCATCAACAACCGCTTCGTGGAAGAAGGACCGAACCGCACGCGCTGGATCGCCGAGACCGAATTCCGCTTCTCCGACTGGAAGATGCTGCTGATGTCGATCGTTCTGCGCCCCATGTTCACCGGCCAGACAAAGAAGGTTCTGCGTGACTTCAAGACGTTTGCCGAAGGCGAAGGCAGCGGGGCGTAGCGACCGGCCGCGCCGGCTACTCCTCGTGGCCGGCGGTTGACTCCAACTCGAGGGTGTAGGGCAGCGTGCCGACCGGCAGGGGTTCGGGGCGTTCGGTGACGAGGTCTTCGAGGTCGGTTTCCGACGGATCAACGCCGAGGTATTCCAACGTGTCGGCGTAGGGCAGGCCCTGGTCGGGGTCCCAGCCGCGTTCCTGGTAGTAGCCCTGGACGTAGGTGCGGACTTCCTCGCGCGGTAGCCGGTAGTCGCTGAGCGGTCCCTGGCGGATCGGCTGGTGCAAGCGGTCGGGCAGACGGTCGTCCGCGGCGGTCATGCCCTCGCGCAGATTGAATAGTCGCGCCATGGTGAGGCCGCGCTCGAAGGTCTCGTGCAGTTCCTCCGGCGTCATGTCCCAGCCGGTGACGGCATTGAGCAGTTCCAGCGCCTTGGTGTCGTCGTAGTCTAGGAACTGGCAGAGCCCGACGGTGTTACGGACGGAGGTGCGCTTGAGGCCAGCGCCGGTGTGGTCGCCGCCGGTGGGGGTGACGGGATAGTTGTCGCGCATGTCTTTCATGGCGCGCGGATCGTGCATGGCGACTTCCAGACCCTTGACGTGAACGACGTAGTCCTCGGCGTCGCCGCCGATGGTGCGGGCGGCGCGCAGGGCGCCCTCGGCCAGCAGGTCGCCGATGCCGTTGCGGTAGGCGATTTTCTCGATCAGGTCCAGCAGGTCCTGCGCCGAGCCGAAGCGGAGAGGTTGTCCGTCGTCGTTGTAGTCGCGCAGGCGGCCCATTTCTTCCATTTCCATGGCCCAGGCAATGGTTGCGCCGGCCGAGATGCTGTCCATGCCCAGGAAGTTGAGCATCTCGTTGCCCTTGCAGACCGCCATGATGTCCGTGACGCCGGTGTTGGTGCCGATGGCGGCCAGCGTTTCGTACTCGGGGCCGCCGTACTTGGGGCGGACCTTGACCTTGGGCGTTTCGATCTTGACGCGCTTCTTGCAGCGCACGGAGCAGGCGAAGCAGCGGTCCATGTGGTCGATTACCTGGTCGCGCATGGCGATGGCGTCGATATTGGTGGCGCCGTCCAGTTGCCCGTCGCGGAAGTTGTGGACGATCAGATGGCCTTCGAGCTGCTTTGATTGCACCATGGCGCCGGTGCCCCAGGTGTGCAGCCGGTGGTGGGTGCCGCCTTCCGCCAGGGTTTCGCGTGCGACCCAGCGGGCGGTGTCTTTGACGGGGTCGCGGTCGGCTACCTGGACCCGGCTGCTGCCGCGGACGGCAATGGCCTTGAGGTTCTTGGAACCCATCACGGCGCCAAGACCGGTGCGGCCGGCGACTTCGTTCAGGTCGTTGACGATGCAGGCGTAGCGGACGAGGTTCTCGCCGGCGGGTCCGATCTGGGTGACGCGGATCTGCTGGTCGCCCAGTTCCTCGCGGATGGCGGTTTCAACGGGGCCGGTGATCTGGCCCCAAAGATGGGCGGCATCGCGAAACTCGACCTGGTCGTCCTTGATCCAGAGGTAGACGGGCTCCGACGCTCGGCCCTCGATGACAATGCCGTCCCAGCCAGCCTGCTTGAGTTCGGCGCCCCAGTAGCCGCCGGCCTCTGACTCGCCGAAGAGACCGGTCAGCGGCGACTTGGCGCCGACACTGTGGCGGCCGGCCCCGGGCAAGGCCACGCCGGTAGTTGGGCCCATGGCGAACACCAGCCGGTTGACGGGATCGAACGCGTCGGCACCGCGCGGGGTTTCGGTGAGCAGGTAGTGGGCAATGAAGTTGCGGCCGCCCAGGTGCTTGCGAAAGAAGGCGTCGCCGGGCTGCTCGGTCCAACAGCGGCGATCGGTGAGGTCCACGCGCAGGATTCGGTTCTGGATTGCGGTTGGTGCCATCAGCTCGCTCCCATTCCGCCGGACATCGGAACCAGGACCTCCAGCGTATCGCCGTCGCGCAGTTTCGTCGCGCGCGAGGCCAGCTCGTCGTTGACGCCGAGGGTGAGGCGACGCGACTCATCCAGGCCGTGGGCGTCAAGGAGATCGCCAACGGTTGAGCCGGCCGGCGCCTCAATGACGCGGATGCGGCCCTCGCCAGGGAAGAACCGCGCAAGGTCGGCGTACGGGCGGACGCGGATGCGGATGTGATCCTCTTGTTCCGCGGGCCGTGGTACGCGTTTCGAACGATTGGTGCGGTGCATTGTGGTTACGATATCGAACCAGTGCTCGCGCCGTGCTGACGATGACCCCACGAGAACTCTCGAAAGACGTTCGCGGCCGGCCGGACGCGGCCGATCATTCTGACTTCCAGAGTCCGGTTGACGAGTCTCCGATGAGGCGGACGGAGCCTGTCCGACCGGGTCCGGTTGACGCTGAAGCGCTGCTCGAGCAAATCCGACGACGACGAGAAGCACTTGGGCCGATCGACCTGAGCGAGGAGACAATTCGGGAGTTGCGTTACGAAGGTCGGCCTTGATCATCGGTCTGCGGTTACGAGGGCACGCGGACGCCGGTGGTGCTGGTTTGGAGGCGGTAGACGCTGCCGCGGGCGGTGACGAAGAGGGTGGACCAGTTGGGGCCGCCCCAGGCGAGGTTGGCTGGTTGTTCAGGGAACTTGACGAGGCCAACCACGGTGCCGTCCGGCTCTATGACCCAGACGGCGTTGCCGGGTCCAGTAGACCATAGGCGGCCTGCCCTATCGCACTTCATGCCGTCGGGGTTGTTGGGTTCGGGGTAAGGATCCATATCCACGAACTGACGCGGATTAGACAGCGTGCCGTCGTCAGTGACGTCAAATGCCCAGATGTCGCGGGGTCCGCCGGAGTCGCCGATGTAGAGCGTCGATTCGTCCGGTGAAAAGGCGAGCCCGTTGGGCTTGAGGAATCGGTCGGTCAGGAGGGTGAGGTCGCCGTCCGTTCCCAGCCGGTAGACGCCGCAGATCGGTTGTTCCTGGACCTCGGGCGGCAGGTCGCTGATCCCGTAGGGCGGGTCGGTAAAGTAGATGTCGCCGTTGCGTTTCACGACGATGTCGTTTGGGCTGTTCAAGCGTCCGCCCTTGAAGTGGGTGGCGATGGGCGTTGGCTGGTTGTTCTGGTCGAAGCGCAGCACGGCACGCGCGCCGTGGGTGCAGCCAAGCAGGCGGCCCTCGCGGTCGAGAGTAAGGCCGTTGGTGGAGCCGTTGAAGGCACGAAAGGTCGTGAGCTCGGGGCCTTCGGGCAGCCGGCGCCAACGGCAGATGCGGTCGTTTGGAATGTCGCTGAACAGCAGGTGGTCGCCGCGCCAAACGGGGCCCTCGGTGAACCCGAGGCCGCCGGCGATGCGTACCAGGTTGGTGCCGGGCTCGACCAGTTCAGAAAGGCGTCCGGAGACATCCTCAAGCTCGACGTCGAAATGCGGAATAGGTTCGGCCACGGTTCGGGCTCCAAACGACGCGTCTAGTTGGCGCCGATATTGCCCGATTCGCGATTCGGCGGTCGGCATTCGGCGTTTTGGGAGCGGTGTGGGTTGCGGCATATCCAGCCCGGGCGCACGATGAGACTGGCGCTGGCTCAAGACGGTGAACCCCATGACCAACGACCTTCCACAGGTTCCGCCCGTGACGCTGGGGCGGTCGGGCGTGCGTTCCACCAAGCTGGCGCTGGGCTCGGCCAACTGGATCGGCAAGGTGGGCGATGACGCTTACGTCGAGTTGCTGCGCGAAGCGTTCCGGCTGGGCATCCGCCACGTAGACACCGCTCCGTCGTATGAGCAGGGGTGGCTGGCGGAGCGGCTACGCGAAGCCGATCCGCCCGACGACCTGCTGATCGTCACCAAGATCGGGCGCTACAGGGCCGACGACGGCGTTGAGTACGACTTTGGTCCAGACCGGGCGGTTCGCAGCGTGCACAACAGCCTGGCGGAATTGGGGCTAGAGCGTCTGCCGGTGCTGAAGGTGCACGACGCACGGCCGGATCACTGGAACGAGATCATGGGGCCGAGCGGCACGATGGCAGCGTTGCGGCGCCTGCAGGCCGAGGGGTTGGTGGGGGCGATCGGCACGGCGGTAGGCAACGCGGACTTCGCGGCGATGGCGGCCGAGAGCGGCGAGTTCGACATCATCGGCTCGTACCACCACTACACGCTGCTCAACCAGGACGCGGCGCGGCGCATCCATCCGCAGTCGCGGCGGCACAACCTGGGGGTGATCAACATCAGCCCGTTTGGCGGGAACATCCTGGGTACCGGCGCGGTCCAGGGCGCGCGCTACAGCTACCGCGAGGCCGCGCCAGAGGTGCTGAATGAGGTTCGCCACATGGAACAGCGCGCTCAGGCTCACGGACTGGACCTGCCAACGGCGGCCCTGGCCTATTCGCTGGCTTGTCCGGACATTGACGTGAATGTGATTGGGCCGACGACGATCCAGGAACTGCACGCCGATGTGGCGGCGCTGGGGGTGGCGGAGGAGTTCGGGGGCTTTGGTGACATCGTGTCGCCGGTGGAGTTTCCGAACGACTGGTTTTAGGAGCGAGCGGCCTCAGGCGACGGAGACGCAGTCTTTGCCGAATTGGGCACTTAGTTCTCCGAGGAGCGCTTCGTCAGGTTGGACGGTGTTGGGCCAGCGGAGGCGGGCGGTGGAGCCGTCGGTCTTGACCACGTGGAGATGCAGGGGCGTTGGGCCTTCGTTGGAGGTGACCGCGGCGTTCAGGCGCTTGAGCAGGTCGAGATCGAAGCTGGGGTCGGGGCTACGGCGGAGCGTGACGATCACGCGCGAGGGCGGAGTTGCCGCTGACGGATCTGACGGAGTTGGCTCATTGACCTCGCGATTCGGCGGCTTGCCGTTCGCTGAACCACTGGTTGCGCCGTCAGCGCCATTGGCGGGGGTGCGGGGTGTGGCAGCACTCTCGGTTCCATTCGGAGCTTCGCTGGGCACGGGGTCAGTCACAGGTTCGGCTGGGGCGGACGAACTCGCGCCGTTGGGGGCTGTGGACGCGGGCTCGTCGACGTGCTCGTCAGGCGGCGTCTCCGGCTCGTAGGCAGCCGAAGCGTCCGAGGCGCCAGTCGTAGAAGGCCCGGGATCTTCGTCTGCCGGCAAGTCGCCGCCAGCCTCGGGCACCGGTTCCGGAATATATAGGTCAGTTGACGTCTCCTCATCGCCTGGCATCGGGGGGCTGTCCTCATATCCCGGCTGCTCAGGACGAACTTGTGGGTGTCCGTTCGCGGAAGCCTCCGCTTCGCCGTTGGATGCGGCGGCCGAGAGCGTGTACATGTTGTCGGCCAGCATGCGCGGCGAGGCGTCGTCGCCTTCGATACGTCCGGTGGCCAGCACCACGCGGTCGTTGCTCAGTTCGGGCGCGATGCGCTGCCAGACTCGAGGAAAGCAGATCACCTCGATGGCGCCTGGCAGATCCTCGAGGGTTACCGCGCCCATCATCTGACCCTTGCGAGTCATAAACGAGCGCAGATTGGAGACGATCCCGCCGATCGTCATCGACTGGCCGTGGTGCGTGTCTTCCAGTTCGTAGATGCGGACGTCCACGTTGGCGGCGAGTTGCTCGCCAATAGCCGGGTCGGAGAGCGGGCTGGGGGTGACGTACAGCCCCAACAGTTCTTTTTCCCAGCGGCGGCGCTCGGCCTCGGCCGCCGCCGGAACGTCGGGAAGTTCAAAGGCCGGTTCGGCGGCTTCCTGCAGAAGCCCCGCGCCGAACATCGTCGTTTGCCCCACCGCCCGGTCAGCCTGGGTTTGCTGGCCGCGCTTCATGGCGGGTTCCAGCGCTTCCAGCATGGCCTGGCGTTCGCCGAGTTCATCCAGCGCGCCAACCTTGATCAGCGATTCCCAGGCGCGTTTGGGGGCTCGGCGCAGATCGACGCGTTCGCAGGCGTCGGCCAGCGAACTGAAGGGACCGCCATCCCCCCGAGCTGCCGCGATGGCTTCAACGGCGGCCTCGCCCACGTTCTTGACGGCCGCCAGCCCGAAGACGATCGAGTCGCCGCGTGGTTCGAACGTGACGCCGCTCTGGTTGATGTTGGGCGGCAGAACGTTGACGCCGAGCAGTTCGGCTTCCAGGCGGATGGTGGCGACCTTGCCAACGTCGCCGGCGTCGGTGTCGAGCAGCGCGGTGAGGAACTGCACGGGGTAGTGCGCCTTGAGCCAGGCGGTCCAGTAGGCGATGACGGCGTAGGAGACGGCGTGGGCCTTGTTGAAGCCGTAGCCGGCGAAGGGCTCGATGAGCGCGAAGATTTCCTCGGCGACCTGGGGTGGAATCCCTTCCTGCACGCAGCGGGCGACGAACTTCTCGTGTTCGCTTTGCAGGGCTTCGCGGATCTTCTTGCCGACGGCCCGGCGGAAGTTGTCGGCCTCGTCCCAGGAGTAGCCGGCCAGGTGGCGGGCGATCATCAGGACCTGGTCGGCGTAGACGAGCACGCCGTAGGTCTCGCGCAGGATCGGCTCGAGCCGTTCGTCGAGATATTCGGGGGCCGAGCGGCCGTGCTTGCGGTCGATGTAGGTGGGAATGTTGGCCATTGGGCCAGGGCGATAGAGCGCGATGATGGCGGCGACTTCGCCGATGCTGGTGGGGGCCAGTTCGCGCAGGGTGCGCGTCATCCCGGCGCCCTCCATCTGGAAGACGCCGACGGTGCGGCCGCGCCGCAGCAACGCGAAGGCCTTGTCGTCGTCCAGGGGGATGTCCTGAGGCGCCAGCGGCTGGCCCGTGGCTTGCTCCACAAGCCGCAGGGCGTGCTGGATGGTGCGGAAGTTGGAGAGCCCAAGCACATCCAGTTGGAGCAGGCCGATCTTCTCTATCGCCTGGAAGGTGAACTGCGCGACCGGCCGGCCTTCGGCGGAGCGTGTGAGGGGGACGTGTTCCTGAAGCGGGTCTCGCGACACGACCAGGCCGGCGGCGTGGGTGGAGGCGTGGCGGGCGACGCCCTCGATGCGCTGGGCGGAGTCCAGCAGCCGGCGCACGGCGTCGTCTTCCTGGTAGAGGTTCTTTAGCTCGTCGACCTCGTCCAGCGAGCGGCCGATGGTGTAGGGATCGACCGGGTTGACGGGAATCAGCTTGGCCAGGCGGTCGGTCAGGCCGTATTCCATGCCGAGGACGCGGCCGACGTCGCGTACGGCGGCGCGCGCCGCCAGCGTGCCGAAGGTCACGATCTGGGCCACATGGTCGGCGCCGAAGCGACGGATCATGTACTCGATAACTTCGTCGCGACGGTCGCTGGGGAAGTCCATGTCCACGTCGGGCATGGAGCCCTTGCGGCCGATGGTGAGGAAGCGCTCGAAGATGATGTCGTGCTTGACGGGGTCGATGTCAGACATGTCGGTGGCGAAGGCGACCAGGCTGCCGTTCACGGAGCCGCGCGGGGCGGTCAACATGCCCTGGGCGCGGGCGAAGGCGAAGATCTCGCGCACCAGCAGCAGGTACTCGCCAAAGTCGGTCTGGTCGATGACATCGAGCTCGTAGGCCAGGCGCTCGTGGTAGGTGGGGTCAGCGTTCGGAATGCGCCGGGCCAGGCCCTCGGTGGCCAGTTCGGCCAGGTGGGACTTGACGGAGTGGCCGTTCGGGACTTCGACCGAGGGCATGGCGATGCGGCCGAACGGGAGGTCGAGATTGCAGCGCTCGGCTATGGCGACGGTGTTGGCCAGGGCGTCGGGCTGGTCGTCGAAGGCCTGGGCCATTTCCTCGGGCGACTTGAGGTACCACTCGCCCTCCATGCGCATGCGGTCGGTGTCGGCGACGAGGCTGCCGGTCTGGATGCAGAGCAGGATGTCGTGGGCGTCCTTGTCGTCGGGTGTGAGGTAGTGGACGTCGTTGGAGGCGACGAGCGGGAGGCCCAGGCCGCCGGCTAGCTCGATGAGCCCTTGCGCCAGGGGTTCCTGGTCGGGCAGGCCGGGGCGCTGGATCTCGAGGTAGTAGTTCTCGGGGCCGAAGGTGTCGGCGTGCCAGCGGGCGACTTGCTCGGCGCGGGCCAGGTTGCCGGAGGTAATCGCTTGCGCGAGTTCGCCGGCGGGGCAGCCGGAGAGGCAGATCAGCCCCTCGGCGTGGGCCGCCAGCAGGTCGCGGTCGATCCGGGGCTTGTAGTAGAAGCCGTCCAGGCTGGCGCGCGAGACCAGGCGCACCAGGTTGCGGTAGCCGGTGAGGTTGCGGGCGAGCAGGGTGAGGTGGAAGGAGCGACGGTCGAGCGCGGGGTCGCGGTCGGTGTGGGAGCGCGGGGCGACGTAGACCTCGCAGCCGATGATCGGGCGGACGCCCTTGTCACGGGCGGCCAGGTAGAAGTCGGCGGCGGCGTACATGGCGCCGTGGTCGGTGATAGCGACCGAGTCCATGCCGAGCGCGGCGGTGCGCTCAATCAGGTCGGAGATTCGGCAGAAACCGTCGAGCAGGCTGAATTCGCTGTGGACGTGAAGGTGGGCGAATCCGGCCAAATGTGGGCTCCTCAAGTGATGGCCAATTCTAGGTTTGGGCCGCGGAAGCGGACAAATGTGGGCTGGGGTTGGTGGGGCGGGGCGGGGCGATTTTGGGGTGGTCTTGCGCGCGTAAGAGTTTTTTCCAAAAAACTCTTGAGGTGCGGCGGGGCGTTGTTCGGCGGGATTGGGGACGCGCCAGGGCAGGCCCGGCGAGGGCCGGGCCGGGGTGCGGCGCAGGTGGGCGAGGTTCTGCCGGGGCGGAGCGGCGGGGCGAGGAGCGGGTGGGGGGTTGGATGGGGCTGAGGTGTCGTGCCGGGTGGCGGGGGCGTAGGTGGGGGGTGAAGGAAGGGGAGAGGGGCGAGGGCAGAGGAGTGAGAGCGGAGGGGGAGGGGGAAGGAGCGGAGCGGGAGACGTTGGAGGAGGGGGCGGAGGCGGGGGAGGCGCGGGGCGGTGATGGGCATGTGGGAGGGGTTGTAGGTTTACTCAGATAGTGTACATTGTTTGACAAGGGAAGGCGAGGGGAAGGCGTGAGCTGCGAGGGGAGGGCGAGCGCCTGCCCGGCGCGGCGATCGGGATGGCAGGTTGCGCTGGGGGGGTGGGTGGCTGCTGGGTCCCGCCCTTCGGCACGCTCAGGGCAGGCGCTGCGCGGGGATGACGACGAGGGCTGGGTTGCGCTGGGACTGATCGTGGCGCTGGGCCCCAGCTGGGGACGCCGGGATGACGGGGGCGGGTGGCGCGAGCGTGTCGTGGGGTTCATACTGCGGGGCCTCGGTGACGAGACGTGCATGAACCGGTGGGCGGCCGGGGAGGTCGCCCATGCTGGGATCGGGTCGGGTCGGACGCGGTGGTGAGGTTCCGGCGACGGTGTGTGGTGTGGGTGCCGCCGGCGCCTCGCGCCCGGCGGCTGCGGCGGGGTCAGGCCAGGCGTGATCGCCGAGCATGGGCTGATCGGGCTGGCGCTGGCCGGACGCGTGGCTCGATGGATTCGCACGTGGCCGGCGCGGCGGATGGGGTTGGCGGCGGTGGCGGGCGGCCTGGTGCTGTGGGCGGCGGTGCTGGGGCAGGTCGCGCCGCTGCAGGCGCAGGAAGAGGCGAACAGTGAGGCCGACGGGGCGCCTCGCAATGTGGCCGGGGTGCGGATCAGCGGCCTCAGCGGGTCGCTGACCAGCGGGAGCAGCGACAGCTTCACGGTCGAGGCCTTCAATCTCACCACGGTGGTGGGTTACGAAGTGAGCGTTTCGCGCAACAACGGCACGCTGGGAATCGGGGCCTGTGGGACGTCCTCACAGACGCAGCGTGTCTCGGGGGTGGAGTCCCAGAACCTGACGTTCACGGTGCATGGCTGTGCGGCGGGCGCCGGCACGGTGACGGCGGTGGTGCGACGCTCCGGCCTCACGACCAACGAAGATGCGGTCAGCCAGGGCGTGACGGTGACGGCGCGGGCGCCGGACGCGCCCGCGCGCCCCACGGCGCCGAACCCGCAGCCGCGGGCGTTCACGGCGCAGTGGCAGGCGCCAGGGAACACGGGGGGCGCGGCGCTGACGGGGTACCACGTGCTCCGGCGCGCCAACGGCGCGGCCTGGCCGCCGGATAGCCAGGCGAAAAAGGTCGGCGCGACGACGCGCAGCTATCGATTCACCGGGTTGGCGCCGAACCGGATTTACTGGTTCAAGGTCAAGGCCTGCAACGGAGCCAATCAGACGCGCTGCTCGGGTTGGTCGCCGCAGGCCTCGGTGACGCTGCCGATCGACAAGCCGGGCAGGCCCGGGTGGGGCGCATTAACGGAGGACATCACGCAGATCCAGGTGCGATGGAGCGCGCCGGAGGACACGGGCGGGGTGAGCCTGACGGGCTACGGGCTGCGGCACTGGCGGCCGGGCACGGACCGGGAGCCGTCCGGCGCGCAGGCGGTGGTCAACGCGCAGACCCGCGACCGCACGTTCCGCGGGCTGGCGCCGGACACGACCTATCGGTTCAGCATCCAGGCGTGCAACGGGACCAACCGCTGCAGCGGTTGGTCCAATAAAGACGGGCGGACCGACCCGACGCCCTCGCCGACGCCCACGCCCGAGCCCGCGCCGCCCGATCCGACGGAGCCGCCCGAGCAACCCGAGCCGCCCAAGCCGCCGCCTGTTGAGCGCCCAGGCTCCGGCATTGCCAATCAGTTGTACCTGGCGGGGCAGCTGGTGTCGGTCCTGTTGCCGGCGGCCAGCGGCGGCGGCCACTGGACGTACACGCTTACACCAGCGTTGACGAACGGGCTGACGTTCGACCCGAGTTCGCGCACGATCGCCGGCACGCCGCAGGTGGGCGCCAACGCGGTGGAGCACACGTATACGGCCAGGAAGACGGAGAACGGCGTAACGACGATCGAGACAAGCCAGTTCAGCGTCACCGTATTTAACCTTCAGGTCTGGGCACATAAGGTGGACGAAGACTACGCCCGGACGCTGCAGGGCGCGACGTTCTGGGGCGGGGCCTACGAGGACTGGCTGGTGTTGCAATACGCCTTGATGTCGATCGGGGACACGCTGCCCGGCGGAGCGTCCAGGGACGGCGACTACTGGTTGCAACTGCGGCTGCCGGCGAGCGCCGGATTTCAGACGAACCTGACCGGGAGGTGTTCCTGGCCGGCCGCAAGCCCGAGCAGCACGGAGCAGATACAGACCGCGTGGACGCGCCCGGCCGGGGGCTTCTACTTCGTGCGTTGCAGTCTCGGGTCAGCGAGCAGCGCCAACGTTGAACTCTGGGTGCGCGACGCGGCAGGCACCGAAGCCCTGCTCCAGACACGTTCGCTCAGCGGCCAAGCCTGGCACAACGCCGACCACGTGGCGTCGTATTACGTGCGTGGAACCAACGGCGACACGATTCAACTCGTCGAAAGCGGCGTGTATACCGGGGATGGGCTCTTCCGCTTGATCCGGCCACCGAACCTCGGGCCGACGGTCACGCCGAACATCCTCTTAGGAAGTACCAGGTCGTACTCGTCGGCGGGGCGCGTCTGGAATGCGGTGGAGGGCGTCACGGTCGAGGTTGCCGAGAGCCTCGCGCAGGCGGATGTGGTGATTGAGGGGTACTGGGACACGGCTCCGGCCGACGGGAATGATCGCGTGTGCCAAGGGAGCATTGCCTGCATGCAGGTCGCCGGGACGTATCCGCACCTGAAACTGGGGCGGCGGCTGATGATCGAGGAGCCGCCGCATTGGGGGCACGAATCCATGCCTCGCATTTGGGTCGTTAACTTTGAGGACTACGAAGATGCTCCTGAGAGCAGTCAATACCTACCCGCTGTCCTGGTGCACGAGTTTGGCCACGCCATTGGCCTGGGCCACAGCGGAGATCAGACCGACATCATGACGGGAAAGGTCCGCCCGATTGGCTGCGGCAGTCTGGGCTGTGGCCTTTCCACGAATGACCGCGAGGGCGCCCGCGCGCTCTACACGAGCACGCACCATGTCCCGCACTAGGCCGTCGGCGATGGCCGGGACAGTCTGCGGCCGCCGCATGGCATCGAGGCTGTTGATCGCAGTGTTGGCCGCCGCGGCGCTGGCCGCCGCGGCTTGCGGTCAGGGCGACTCACTCCAGCGCCCGGTCTATCCCGATGCCTCCCAGGGCCGGATCGCCACATTGCCCGATCCCACCTGGTGGGTGGCGCCGTCGCTGACCGAGCAGATCGTGCGCTCGACGACGATCGTGCGAGCCACGTTGCAGTCGGCGACCGCGGCGGTGGTGGCCGAGCCGGACGACGGCGGCTACCGGCCGGTGCAGGAGTTGCGATTCACGACCCACGAGTACCTGAAGGGCACGGGGCCGGCGACGCTGCTGGTGGCGGTGCGAGGGGGCGCGGCTTTTGGGACGGAGGCGGGGGCGCGGGCCGTCGCCGACCTGGCGATTGCGGGGCGCGTCACGACCTGGGACGCGCGCCAGGGCGTGCTGTTCCTGCGCACGGCCCATCCGACCTACGCGCCGGTGGGGTCCGAGGTGACTGACGCCACCGAAGCGGCGGGGGCGCTGGCCTTCACGCTGTCCAACCCGAACCAGTCGAGTTGGGCCTACAGCGTGGACACCCTGAGCCGGGTCTGGCTGCCGGCACGGGACGCGCCGGTCGAGGGCGTGACGCCGACGGACTTCATCTCGGACGGGGCCAAGACGCCGCCGCTAACGATCACGCTGGCGGATCTGCGGGCCCAGATCGCGTCGCTGGCGGCCGAACTGAAAGACGGAGAAGGGATCGCTGGGTTTGAGGCTTGTATCGAGTACCGGATTATCCGTGAGCGATACCGCCGCGCCGACCCGTTCACGCCGCTGCAACGTGCTGTGTCGCTGAACTCCGGGTCGGCGGCTGGAGCGGAACTGTACACGCGGGACAGTCCTCACAGCTTAACGCAGTACTACCGCTACTGGCTGAGCGGCGCCGACGCGGCGTTATTCCACCCAGAAGTCGCGGACACGGACGGTCAGCCCAGTAACGGCTATACGCATGGGCCGCGCACGACGCGCCCGCTGCCTGCTGGCGAGTACCGGCTGCGCTACAACGCAAACCCTGAGCATTTCTTCCCTTGCAGGTTCGTGCCACAAGACGGCTATACGGAGGTGACCGTCACCGTCACGGCGCCGGCCGGGACGGTGCACGAGGCGTTCTTCGATCCGGCGGCGCTGGGCCGCGGGGTCGTCGGGCGGGACGCCGCCCACGGGGTGCTGGCGCCGGCGGCGGTCGGCACGGCCGGCGGCGCCGCGGGCGCCGCGGCCAGCAGCGGCACGTCCGCGACCCTGCGGCGGCTGACCTGGGACGCGGGGCAGTTGCGGCTGGACGTGTCCGGCACCACCCTGGCCGGGCAGCAACTCGAACTGATCCGGCTGGACGGGACGGTGGGGTTGACGCTGCGCGGCGACGCGGCGATCGCCACGGCCACGGCGGGCGGCCACGAACTGCGCTGGCCGGTCTGCACGCAACCCTGGCAGCCGGGCGAGCGCCTGATGCTGCGGATCCGCGCCGCCCCGGCGGGCGACCCGCCGGCGGCCCCGGCCTGTCCCGGCGCCCCCGCCCTGCCCACGGTGACGGTCGATACGACGGCCCCGGCGGCCGGGGCGCCCGCGACCCTGACGGCGGGGGTGCCGAGCGCCGCCGGCGCCGCGACCTACCAGTGGCAGCGCGACGTGGGCGGGGTCTGGACGCCGGTGGCCGCGGCGGGCGCGGCCTACCAAGCGCGCGCCCTCACCGCCATGACCGGCGCCTGGCGCGTGCAGGCGCGCTACGCCTCCGGGGCCCTGGCCCACTCGGCGCCGGTGACGCTGACCTGGCCGGCGGCGGCCACGCCCCCGTGCCGCAACGGGGTCACGGTTCCCACTCCCGCAACCAATACGGGCCTGGTGCAGGACTGCACGGCCTTGCTGGAGGCGCGCGACGCGCTGGCCGGGCCCGGTCGCCTGAACTGGGCCGGGACGCGGGCGCTCAGCGCCTGGACCGGCGTCACCGTGGGCGGCACGCCGCAACGGGTGACGGCGCTGCGGCTGGGCGCGCAGGGCCTGACCGGCCCCGTGCCGGCGGCGCTGGGCGCGCTGACCCACCTGACCGCGCTGGACCTGCGCGGCAACGCCCTGACCGGCGAGGTGCCCACCGAGCTGAGCGCGTTGACCCGGCTGACGGAGTTGCACCTGGCCGGCACCCGGCTGACGGGCTGCCTGCCGGCGACCTTCGCCGGGGTGGCGACCACGGACGCGGCGGCGCAGGGCCTGGCCGCCTGCCAGGCGGGCCCGGCGTTTGGAGCGCCCCGCTACGCGTGGATCGTGCCGGCCGGGCTGCCGGCGGGCGCGGCGGTGGGGCAGGTACAGGCGACCGATCCGAACGGCGGAACCGTGACGTACGCGCTGACGGCCGGCCACGACGCCGGCGTGTTCCAACTCGACGCGACCACCGGCATCCTGTCGGTGGCGGGGCCACTGCCGGCGGGCGGCGCCGGATTGACGGTGACGGCCACGAACGCCCAGGGGGGCTGGACCCGCGCACCGGTGGCGGTGGCGGTGGCCGACGCGGCGCAGCAGCGGGCGCCGCCGGTGTTTCCGGCGGCGGGCTGGAGCTTCCGCGTGGCGGAGAACGCGGCCGTGGGCACCGTGGTCGGCACCGCCGCCGCCCGCGACCTGGACGGCGGCCCGCTGACTTACGCCCTGACGGCCGGCAACGAGGCGGGGGCATTCGCACTCGACCCGAGCAGCGGGACGCTGACGGTGGCGGGGGCGCTGGACCATGCGACGACGGCCAGCTATGGCCTGACGGTGACGGCCACGGACGCCCACGGCGGCACGGCCACGACGACGGTGACCGTCGCGGTGGTGGCCGTGCCCCCGCCGCCGGTGTTCGGCGAGGCCAGCTATGCGTTTACGGTGGCCGAGGACACGGCCGTCGCCACGCAGGTGGGGATGATCCGGGCCACGGTGGCCGGCGGGGCCGCGGTGACGCACAGGCTGACGGCGGGGAATACGAGCGGCGTGTGGACGCTGGACGCGACAACGGGCGAGTTGAAGGTGGCGGGGGCGCTGGATTACGAGACGGCGCCCAGCCACCAGTTGACCGTCGAAGCCCGCCGCGGGCCGGCGGCGGCGGCCGTGGTCCCGGTCACGATCACGGTGACGAATGTGGATGAGCCGCCGGCCTTTGCCGGAGACGCCTATGCGTTCACGGTCGCCGAGGACACCACGATCCCCACCTCCCTGGGCACGGTGACCGCGACCGACCCGGAAGGCGACGACGTGCTCTACGACATCAGCGCGGGCAACCCGGGCGGGGTGTTCGTGGTGGACGCGCTGGCGGGCCGGCTGGTGGTGGGCGCCCGGCTGGACTATGAAACCACCGCGAGCTACACGCTGACCGTGCGGGCCCAGGACCCGCAGCGGCACGCGGCCACGGCGACGGTCACGATCACGGTGACGGACGTGGCCGACGCCCTGGCGGCGCCGACCAACCTGGCGGCCACGCCGGCCGCGACCCGCCTGGCGCTGGCCTGGGACGCGGTGCCGGACGCGCGGCGCTACCGCGTGGATTCTCGGGTGGCCGCGACCGAGGCCTGGACCACGGCGGTCAGGGACGTGCGGACCACGACGTACACGCTGGCCGAGTTGACGTGTGGGACCGCGTACGAGGTGCAGGTGCGGGCCTTCGGCGCCGTCGGCCGTGCCGCGGCGGCCTGGGGTGCGCCCTCGACGACGCTGGCGACGCGCACCAGCGCCTGTCCGCCGCCGGCGTTTGGCGACGCAGCCTATGCCTTCCGCGTGGCGGAAACCAGCGCCGTGGGGACGGCGGTGGGGACGGTGACGGCCACGACCACGGGGGCGGGGCCGGTGACGTATGCGTTGACGGCGGGGAACGACACGGCGGCCTTTGCGATCGACGCCAGCACGGGCGCCCTGACGGTGGCGGGCGCGCTGGATTACGAGACGACGGCCAGCTATCCGCTGACGGTGACGGCGAGCGACCCCGCGGGCGGGACCTCGACGGCGGCGGTGACGGTGACGGTGACGGACGTGGACGAGGCGCCGGGGTTCGGGGCGGCCGACTACGCCTTCAGCGTGGCCGAGGACGCGGCCGTCGGGACGGCGCTGGGCACGGTGACCGCCACGGACCCGGAGGACGGGACGGTGAGCTACGCGCTCACGGCCGGCAACGAGGCGGGGGCCTTCGTGCTGGACGCCGCGACCGGCGCGCTGACGGTGGCCGGGGCGCTGGATTACGAGACGGCGGACAACTACAGCCTGACCGTGACGGCCAGCGACGCGGCAGGCCACACGGCGACGGCGGATGTGGCGGTAACGGTGACGGACGTGGCCTATCCGCCGACATTCGGAGCCGACAGCTACGCCTGGTCGGTGGCGGAGGCTGCGGCGGTGGGCGCGGCCGTGGGCTCGGTCAGCGCGACGGAGCCGGAGGGCGGGGCGGTGACCTACGCGGTCACGGTGGGGAATGATGCGGGCGCCTTTGCGATCGAGGCCGGCACGGGGGCGCTGACGGTGGCGGGGGCGCTGGATTACGAGACGACGGCCAGCTACAGCCTGACGGTGACGGCCAGCAGCAGCGGCGGGAAGGCCACGGCGACGGTGCCGGTGACCGTGACGGTGACGAATGTGGATGAGGCGCCGGTATTCGGGGCCACGAGCTATGCGTTCCGCGTGGCCGAGAACGTCCAGCTCGCCACGACGATCGGCACGGTCGCGGCGACTGATCCCGAAGGCGGCACGGTGGTGTACGACATCACGGCGGGGAATGAGACGCAGACGTGGGCCGTTGATGCGCTGACGGGCGGGGTGGTGGTGGGGGCGCGGCTGAATCAGGCGGCGACCCCGAGCTACACCCTGACCGTGCGGGCCGGCAGCCTGGCCGGCGGCCCGTCGGCCACGACGACGGTGACGGTCACGGTGACGGCGGCGGGGTGAGGGCGGTTCGCGAGCCGCCCCTACGTGCGCAGGCCCCGGCGATGGTGGAGTGGTGGGGGCGGCAGGAATGGCTGCCTATACTGGCGGGGCGAGCATGGGGGCGCTTCGGCGCAGGGGCCGGTATGCCACTTGAAGTGTGGATCATCTTTACGGCGCTGGTGGTGGCGGCGGTGTTGCTGCTGCCGCGAATCCTGCCGCCAACCGGTCCGGTCTGTACGCGCTGCGAAGCTACGGGCGCTGTGAATGAACGCTGGCCGGATCCCTCCAAGCCGGGCGGCTGGCACGAGCTGAGCGGGAAGTGCCCGAAGTGCGACGGGAAGGGGCGGCTGCGTCGCTGAGGCGCTGACGCCGGGCCGCGACAGGGCTTCGGTGTGGAGGCGACTGGCGGCGGCCGGCTGCTGACGTGCGCCATCTGAACGTGTTGGGCGGCCGCGAATTGTCCCCGTTTGCCTGGCTGGCGGCGGCGGCTATTGGGTTTGGCCTGGCCTTTTCGATGTTTATCACGGTGTCCACCAATTTCATGGTGGAGGAGCTGGGCATTCGGCCCAGTGAGCTGGGGCTGCTGGAGACGATTCGCGAAGTTCCCGGCTTGCTGACGATTGTGATGGGCGCGGCGCTGATGACGATTGCGGAGCCGGTGGTGGGGGCGGTGGCGCTGCTGCTGCTGTGTATCGGCTATATCAATTTCTTTCACGTTGAGACGATTGAGGTGCTGATCATCTTCTCGCTGACGCAGAGCATCGGGTTTCACCTGTGGTGGCCGGTTGCGAACACGATTGCGCTGCAGTTGAGCACGGTGGAGACGCAGGGGCGCCGGCTGGGGCAGTTGCGCTCGCTGATGGCGGGGGCGCAGCTGGCGGGGATTTGCATTGTGCTGGTGGCGGTGACGGTGCTGGCGACGGGGATCCGTCCGCTGTTTCTGCTGGCCGGCGGGGTGGCGGCGCTGGCGGCGCTGGCGGTGTGGCAACTGCGCAAGATGGGACGCATCGGGCAGCCGCCGCGGGTGGTGTTGCGCCGGCGCTACTGGCTGTATTACGCGCTGACGTTTCTGGATGGCGGGCGGCGCCACATCTTTATGACATTTGCGATTTTCCTGCTGGTGGACAGTTACGGGGTGCCGGTGCGGACGATCACGATCCTGGCGCTGATCAACGCCGTGGTGTCGATCGGCGGCGCTTACGTGTTTGGACGGCTGATCGACCGGGTGGGTGAGCGGCCGATCCTGGTGATTGCGTTCGGCGCGCTGGCGTTCATCTTTCTGGGCTATGCCGTGGTCCCGTGGCTGGGCGTGCTGTTTGTGCTGTACATCCTGGACCACCTGTTTTTCAGCGCCGAGGTGGGGATTACGACGTACCTGCGGCGGATCCTGGTGACGCCGGACGATTTACGGCCGAGCCTGGTGGCGGGGCAGACGATGAATCACGTGGCGGCGGTGGCGCTGCCGGTGACGGGCGGGATTCTGTGGGAGGCCTTTGGGCACCAGGTGCCGTTTATCGGCGGCGCGGCGCTGGCGGTGATGGCGCTGATTCTGAGTACGCTGGTGCGCCGCAAGGGGGATGTGCCGGTGCCGACGCCGGCCGCTGCCGCGGCGGGGTCCTAGGCCTCGAGAGGCTCAGGGCAGGGTCACCAGGAACGGGGGGTGGGACCGGCGGGGGTGCGGTTCGACACGGGCTGCCGAAGGCCCTGGCCCGGCTCACCGCGAACGGGGTTGATGGGCCTCTGAGCCAGACTTAGCGGCTAGTGGCCCAGTCGATGATTTCGGGAGTCAGGAGAAACTCGATCTCGGCGGCGGTGCGCAGAGTCTGGAGCCAGTTTTCGTAGGTGACTTGGCGCCGGCGTTCGTCGGTCTCGGGATCGAGCTCGCGCGAGTCGGACTGTTCATGGACCTGGATGACGTGCCAGCCCTGTGGCGTTGAGATGGGCTTGCTGCGCGCGGCGGGCCGCAGGGCGAAGGCGGCTTCGTCCCAGGCATCGGGCATCAGGCCGTGGGGGAGCCAGCCGAGGTCGCCGCCATTTGAGGCGCTTGCGGTTTCGATAGAGGCTTGCTCGGCTATCAGCTCGAACGGCTGGAGTGCCTCTAGCTGCGCAATCACCGTCTCGGCGGCTTCCTCCGTTGCGACGACGATCTGCGAGGCACGAATCTGTGCGGGTGCGGGGTCCAGGTCGACCACGAGGTGGTCGGCCACGGCGTCGGCCAGGGCGCGATCGGCGATGAAGTCGCGAATGGTGTCCGTTCCGAGATTTGTCTGATCACGGACCTCCGCGAGGGCGTCTTCGAAGTCGAATCCTTCCGCAACCTCACCCGGGCCGCGCACAAACTCGTCCAGGGCTGCCTCGATGGCGGCTTTATCGACGGCTATGCCGAGCGATGTCGCCTCAGTGCGCATGAGCTCCACGTTTGAGAGTTCGGTGACCGCACTGATCGTGAGCGTGGAGAGTTGCGCCTGCGGGTGATTTGGATCCCGCGGGTCTGTGGTGGCAGGCACATCCGCGAGTTCGCGACTGAGCTCGAACCGGCGGAGAGCCAGATAGTCCGCGTAACGGGACGATGGAATCGGCTCGCCACCGACCGAGGCGACGGGCTCCGCCGGACGGACGACAAGCTCTCCGTAGAGCGCCACGCCGACGAGGGCACCCACCACCGACAGGATGAGGGTCGCGGCAATGGCGACGATCTTGGCCGCGGCGGCGCTGCGTTGGGCGCGGGTTAGCTCGCTCCAGTCGCGGACCGAGTTTGGGACATCCCGCCAGCGGAGTTGAGCCTGGACGGGCTTGCGCGCGGCTCGTCGTCGGTCACGCTGGGCGCGCCGGCGTTGGGCCTTGGTGCGCGGGGACATCCGCGCGGTGGCCGGAGGCTAGCCGCGGAGGCGGCGCCGCACGAGGTAGGGCAGCAGCCCCAGATAGCGGGCGCGCTTGATGGCGATGGCCAGCTTGCGCTGGTTTTTGGCCGTGATGCCGGTCTTGCGGCGGGACTCGATGCGGCCACTGTCGGCGATGAAGCGCCGCAGCAATTGGGAGTTCTTGTAGTCGATAGGCTCGCCGGTCTGCTTGAAGTAGTCGCCGCGACGCCGGAAGCCGCGGCCTCGGCCACGACCCCGACCGCGTCCGCCGCCGCCGCCGCCGCGAGGTCCGCCGCCGCGAGGTCCGCCGCTACCGCGGGGACCGCCGCCGCGCGGGCCATCAGCGGACGCACGGGTAGGAGGTTCCTGGGTGGTCGTTTCCTGGGTCGCTGCGCCGTCCTGTGTCATTGGAATCGTTCCTGTTTCACGCGCCGTCAGAACGGCAGGTCGTCGGGGCTGATTTCGTCGTCCTGGGTCGCTGCGGGCCCGGCACGTTGTCCACCAGCATAGCCTCCTTGCTGGCCATCGTAGTCGTCGCGCGGTTGGCCTTCGTCGCGTCCGCCCAGCATGATCATCTCCTGGGCCACGAGTTCGGTCGTCGTGCGCTCATTGCCTTCGCGGTCCTGCCAGGTGCGGGTGGCCAAGCGGCCTTCGACATAGACCTTGGACCCACGGCGCAGGTATTCGTTGGCGATCTCGGCCAGACGAGTCCAGGCGACAACGCGGAACCATTCTGTTTCCTCGCGTAGCTCGCCGTCACGGGACTGCCAACTGCGGCTGACGGCGACGGAGAAGTTGGTGACCGGCGTGCCGCCCTGGGTAAAGCGCATTTCAGGGTCGCGCCCCAGGTTGCCGATGATTTGCACGCGGTTGAGACCGCGCGAGCGTCCTCGGCGCTGGCCGCTCTGGTCCGTCACCGATGGAGTTCTGCCAGTTGCTTGGCCTCGTAGGCGGCCACGTCGGGGTCTTCGGCAACGATGAGGAAGCGGGTGACGTCTTCGACGAGGCGCAGGGAAGTCTCGAGTTCGCTGATGTTGGCGGGGTCGATGGTGAACTTGAGGAGGATGTAGTGTCCTTCGCGCTGCTTCTTGATGGGGTAGGCGAATTTGCGACGGCCCCAAGTGTTGGCGGTATCGACCTCGCCGCCCTGCGCGCTGATACGTTCGGTAACGGCGTCGATGTGGGCGGCGGTGAGTTCGGGGACTTGCTCGACCCCATAGATCACCACAAGCTCGTAGGTGCGCACAGGCAGACTGTTCTCGGTAGGTGGTTTGCGTCGCGCAACGGCGAGCCCGGCGCGACGGGCTGCGAAGTTGAAGCCTAGCATAGGGAGAGGCACTGAAGACCGAGGGAGAGGTCGAGTGGGCAAGCTGACACTTGCCGCAGTTTTGGCCGCGGCATGGTTGGCATTTCGCGGCCGTCCGGAACCGTACGACATCACCGACCATCTGGAAGATGGACGTCGTACGCCGCTGCGCGAGGGCCGCTGGTACAGCCGAACGTTTGGTGAAGGCGCCGACCTGCTGCTGCTGCCGGGCTTCGCTGGGAATAGCCGCACCTGGGAGTTTGTGACGCCGGACCTGGCCAACGAATACCGAGTGCACTGGCTCGATCCCCTGGGTCATGGCCTGTCCGACAAACCAGCGGACGCTCGGTACGACGGAGCTGCGCAGGCTGAGCGGTTGGTGGAATGGCTGGACGCGAGCAACCTTTCGCGGGTTGTCGTGTTTGCAAGTTCGGCCGGGGCCCAGCCGGCGGTTTCCCTGGCGGCCGCGTATCCAGAGCGTGTTCTGGGGCTTGTGCTCGTTGATCCATTCCTGGTGGCAGGTCGGTATATCACGTGGTCGATCAAGCTCGGACAGTTGCTTCCCGCGCAGTCGGCTGCGATGGGGCGGTTGCTGTACTCGCAGCGCTGGTATGTGCGGATCGGCCAGATGCTGGGGCGCTACAACCCCTGGGGGGTGACAGAAGCCGACGTGGACCGGCAGTACCTGCCGTACGGGAGCCCGGGGTTTATGGAGGCGCTGCCGGCGATGTTCCAGGGCGTGGATCCGGCGCAGTACACGGGGGCGATTGCGGCAACGCGGTGCCCAGTGTTGCTGGTGTGGGGTGAAGCGGATCGGACGGCGGCCTCGTCGCAGGCCGAGGCGCTGGCCGAGCAGTTTCGCGACGCGGAGATTCGCATCGTCGAAGAGGCCGGACACCTGGTTCAGGAGGAGCAGCCGGAGGAATTGCTGGCGCTGGCGCGGCCGTTCCTGGAGCGGGTGACAAGGGCGGCTGCCGCGGCGTGAGTGGGCTGGCGGCGCTGGTTGGGCGAATACATGCCTGCCGCCGCTGTCCAAGACTAGTGGCCTGGCGGGAAGAGGCGGCGCGGACGAAGCGGGCGGCGTATCGGGACGAGACGTATTGGGGTCGGCCGGTGGCCGGGTTTGGCGATCCGGCGGCTCGGGTGCTGCTGGTTGGACTGGCGCCGGCGGCGCATGGAGGGAACCGGACCGGGCGGGTGTTTACCGGAGATCGGTCGGGCGACTTTTTGTTTGGGGCGCTGCATCGCGCCGGGTTTGCGAACCAGGCGGAGAGCCGGCGTCGGGGCGATGGGCTGGAACTGCGCGATGCGTTTGTGACGGCGATCGTGCGTTGCGCACCGCCGGCGAACCGGCCGTCGGCCAAGGAGCGCGTCGAGTGTCAGCCCTGGCTGGAGGCTGAGCTCGATCTGTTGCCGCGGGCGCGGGTGGTGGTGGCGCTGGGTGGTGAGGCGTGGAGGCAGCTGCTACGAGTGTTTCGGGAGCGTGGTTTGGCGGTGCCGCGGCCGGCGCCGAGGTTTGGGCACGGGGTGGAAGCGGCGGTTGGGGCGTGGACGTTGCTGGGGGCGTATCACCCGAGCCAGCAGAATACGTTTACTCGGCGGCTGACGCCGCCGATGTTGGATGCGGTCCTGCAAAGAGCGCGGGAGCTGGCCGCGGATTCAGCTTGAGGCGCTGGTGTAGCGGCTGAGGCCGATGCTCCAGAAGCGGGCGGCGGCGAGCAGGGCCAGGACGCCGATGAGGGGCGCCAACCAGATGGCGACGAGGGGTTCGCGCCCGGTGATGGTCTGGGCGGGGACGGTGGTGATGAAGGCCACGGGGAAGACGAACGTGAGTAGCTGGCGTAGCCAGAAGGGATAGATCTCGACGGGGTAGCGGCCGGTGTCGAAGAAGAGCTGGAAGATCATGGTGATGTTTTCGACGCGGACGAACCAGAAAACGAGAGTGGTGAGCGCCAGCCAGATCGAGAAGACGATGGCTACGCCGCCGACCATGACGCCGACGAAGACAGCGGCGATGCCGAACGTGATCTGGGCCTCCAGGCGGATCAGGCCGACGGCGATGATTGCTCCGCCCAGCATCACGTCGGCGACGTGCCAGACGACGAAGCGGCGGGTGCTGGAGAGCAACAGCGAGGGGACGGGCTTGAGCAGGACGTAGTCGAAGGTGCCGTTGCGGACTTCGCTGACGACCTCGTTGAGGCTGGGGCTGAGGGCCGTCTGGACGATGCCCTGGACCAGGTAGTAGACGCCAAGCAGGACCATGGCCTGTTCAAGAGTCCAGCCGCTGAGGTCGCTGGTGTGGGAAAAGACGACGGCAAGGCCGCCGACGGCCACTCCGATGCCGATGACGCTGCGGAAGAGGTTGCCGACGAGCTCCGCGCGGTAGGCAGTTTCCTTGAGGATGGCGGCCCGCAGAAAGGCCGAGACGATGCGGAGGATTCGCACGGTCAGGCGCCCACGGCGGAGTACTGGCGGATGCCGGCGCGCCAGACCTGGCGGACGATCAGGGCGGCGGCGATGAGCCAGGCGAACTGGAGGGCGAAGCCGAGGGCTAGCTCGCCGGCGTCGAGGCGGTTGAGCAGGACCTCGATGGGGAAGCCGAGGGTGTAGCGCATGGGGAGGGCGGTGGCGAGGTTCTGGACGAAGCCGGGGAGGAGTTCCACCGGCGCGACCTGGCCGCCCAGCAGGAAGGTGAGGCCGATCCAGATCTCCCAGAACGAGAAGGAGCGAGTGGTCCAGAAGGCGAGGAGAGCGAAAGTGGTTCCGACGATGAACGAGAGGAGGGCGGCCAGGACAAGCGCCACCACGAACAGCGCCACGCTGCCGGCTGAGATCGAGAACGTGGGCCGCAGGATGAGAACCAAGCCGATCCAGACGGGGATCAGCAACAGCATGCTGACGCTCTTGTAGGAGATGTTGCGGGCGGCGGCGACCCAGACGGGGTTCATGGGGCGCAGAAGGTGGGGTGAGAGCTGGCCCTGCTGGATCATCGGGCCGAAGGTGTAGATCTCGATGGCGGCGGTGACGTGGGACACCAGCATGAAGGTGAGGTAGTAGGCGGCGAAGTCGCTGAGGCGCAGGCCGCCGACCTCGCCTTCGCCGGCGATGGCGCCCCAGACAGCCAGGTAGACGATGGGGTGGACGACTTCCCAGAGCGAGTAGAGGAACAGCACCACCCGGTACTGAAACATGTCGGCGACTTCGGCACGGGTGAGGGCCAGCGCGCCGGCCAGGGTGTTGCGGCGGACGATCACGGCTGCTCACCGCGGAAGACCTGGTCGATGACCTCTTCGAGCGGCGGGTCCTCGACGCTGAGGTCGGCGATGGGGAGTTGAGCGAGCAGGCGACCGGTGATCTCGGCCGCGTCGTCCTTGCCGGCGCGGACGGTGACCTGGAGGCCGTCGACGCTGAGGATTTCGGCCTGGCCGTTGAGGTCAGGGAGGTCGACGGGCCGTTCCAGGTGGACGGTGATGGTCTTGTGGGGGGCGTAGCGTTGGACCAAGCCGTTCAGGGCGCCGTCGTAGAGCAGCTTGCCTTGATCGATGACGATGACGCGGCGGGCCAGGGCCTTGACGTCGGCCATGTAGTGGCTGGTAAGCAGGACGGTGGCGCCGGTTTCGGCGTTGTAGGCGGTGACGAACTCGCGGATGCGCTGCTGCATGGTGACGTCGAGGCCGATGGTGGGCTCGTCGAGGAAGAGAACGCGGGGGGTGTGCAGAAGGCCGGCGGCGAGTTCGACCTTCATGCGTTCGCCGAGCGAGAGCTGGCGGACGGGTTTGGTGAGGAGGTCGCCGAGGTCGAGCAGCTCGGTGAGCAGGTTGACGGTGCGCTTGTAGACGGCGTCGTCGATGCCGAAGACGGCCTTGTTGACGAGGAAGGAGTCGGCCGCCGGGAGGTCCCAGAAGAGTTGCTGGCGCTGGCCCATGATGAGGGTGATGCGGGAGAGGTACTCGGCGCGGCGGTCCCAGGGGGTGAAGCCGAGGACGTCGACCTGGCCGTCGGTGGGGTGGAGCAGGCCGCTGAGGACTTTGAGGGCGGTGGTCTTGCCGGCGCCGTTGGGGCCCAGGAAGCCGACGACCTCGCCGCGCTCGACCTCGAAGGAGATGCCATCGACGGCGCGCACGAGGCGGTGCTTGCGGCGGAGCACGCTGCGGAACGAGGCGCGGAGGCCGCCGGCGCGTTCGGGGACGACGTAGTGCTTGACGAGGTCGTGGACGGAAACGTCGGGGGGCATGCGTTCAGCCTAGCGGGGCATTGCGGCTTGGCAATGCGTGGGGCCGCCCGGACTCAGGGGCCAGTGTAGGGAGTGCGGAATGGGTGGTCTCGCGCGCAATAAGAGTTTCTTCCAAGAAACTCTTGAGGTTGCGCGGGGTGGTTTTTGGCGGGGTTTGGGGCGCACGGAGGAAGGCGGGATTTCGCTTTGGCAGGCCCAGGGCAGGCTCCTTCGGCCGGGGGCGGGCAGGACGGGTGGCAGGCACCGGGGAACCGGGAGGGGCGACGGTTGGCGGGGTAACGGCAGGGACGGGGCCGGGGGTGGGCATTGGGCGGGTGGGTTGCGGGGATATCGGCGGGAGTGTACACTATGTGGGAACAGACGGCAAGGGGCGCGGGGCGGACGGGGTGGCGCGGGCGTGTATTGGGGTTCATACTGCGGGGTCTCGGTGACGAGACGTGCATGAACCGGTGGGCGGCCGGGGAGGTCGCTCATGGTGGGGCGGGTGCGGGGTGGCGGCGGTGGTGAGGCCGTGGCGTCGGGGCGTGGTTCCGGCGGCGCGGGTTCGGCCGCTGTGGCGGGGCCGGGCCCGACGTGAGGGCTGGGCGTGGGCGGCCGGGGCTGGCGGCGGCCGCGCGGGTGGCGCGATGGATTGGCGGGTGGCCGGCGCGGCGGGTGGGGTTGGCAGCGGTGGCGGGGGCGTTGCTGGTGGGGGCGGCGCTGCTGGGGCGGGTCGCGCCGTTGCAGGCGCAGGAGGGCGAGGCGCCGGAGGCGACGGGGGCGTCCGGGGTCAGCATCCGGATGGACGATTTGGTGGGCCTGATCACCTATTCGATCGTGGACCGGCTTGAGCTGCAGGTGTCGCATCTCGATGCGGCCGCGACCTATGACGTCGTCGTGTCGAGCAGTAACGCTCCCGCGCTGGGGATCGGCGGCTGCGGGACACCGGCGCAGACGGAAACGGTGACGGGTGCGACCGCGCAGAACCTGTACTTCATCGTGTATGCCTGCGGGGTGGGCGCGGGCACGGTGACGGCGGAGGTGCGCCGGGCCGGGGCCGCGACCGCCGAGGTGGCGGTGAGCCAACGTATGACGGTGCAGCCGATTCCCGACTACGTGCCGGCGGACGAGCGACCGGTGAAAGGGGCGGCGGTGGCGCAGGTGGGCACGCCGGGGATCGTGCCAGACCTGCAACACGAGCGGTGGGCGACCTCCTTCAAGATGACCTGGGGCAAGCCGGCGGACGGCGGGGTGACGCTCTCGGGCTACGGGGTGCTGATGTGGAAGGGGTCGGAGCCGCAGCCCGGGTGGGGCACGGCGGAGTCGATTGCGCCCACGCCGCGGAGCAAGGAATACACCGGGCTGGAGCTGGACACGGTCTATAAGTTTCTTATCCACGCGTGCAGCGAAGATGACAACAACCCGCCGCGCTGCGGCTGGTGGACGGATGTCCACGAGGTGCGGACGGGCAAGCGGCCGGACCCGCCGCACACGATCAGCTTCGATCAGAAGAAAACGACCTCGGCGCGGGTGAGGTGGAGCGCGGCGGCCAACACGGGGGGCGTGCCGTTGACCGGCTTCCAGATCCGGTACTGGCGGCCGTCGGACCCATCGAATAGCAGGACGGTCATGGTCGATTCGGCGAGCGCGTGGTCGACAACGCTCACGGGCCTCACGGCGGGGACGGCGTACGAAGCCAAGCTGCGCAGCTGCAACGACGAGTCCAACTGCACGGTGGGTGCATGGTCGGCGGACCATTCCTTCGAGACGCCGCGCGACGCCCGCACGCCGCCGGGTCCGGTGCGAGAGCTGAAGTTCACGAGCCGCGGGGACCACACCGTGGCGCTGGGGTGGGCCGCGCCGAGCAGCAGCGGCAGCGCGGCGCTGGCGAGCTATCACGTGCAGCATCGGGTGTACGAGGGGCCGAACCGCGAGCCCTGGACGCAGGTGGGGCACGACGATGTGCTGAGCGGGACGTCGCACACGATTGGGGGCCTGACCAACGGCACGTGGTACGACGTGCAGGTGCGGGCGTGTAACCGGGACAACCTGTGCGGGGCCTGGACGGTTGTGGACGCGCCGGTCTATCCGGGCGCGGTGGTGGGCAGCGCGCATCTGAGTCCGGCGTCGGCCGCGATTGAGCGCGGGCAGCGGCAGAAGTTTGAGATCCACAACATTCCGGTGGGGAAGACGGCGTACGCCCACCTGACGGGGCCCATCCAGCCGGAGCGGCGGTGCGACACGCGCACCGGGGGGGCGGTCGGGCCGCGGGCGCCCACGCCGTCCACGGGGCCGGGGTACTACGACTCGCTATGGATTGAGGGCTGCGCCGACGGCTACGGCTGGCTGCGGGTGGTTGATGCCAACGACGACGAACTCTACGCGCGGGCCACGATCCTGGTCGGCCCGATTGCGCCGGGCCAGGTGGCGCGGCCGGTGGTGCGTGCGCGCGACGCGGCGTTGCACGTGGATTGGGAGGCGCCGAGCACCGGTGGGACGCCGACGCACTATGTCGTGGGGTACCGGGCGGGCGCGTCCGGGGCCTGGACGGAGACGGAGGTGCGCAGCGGCACGTCGACGACGATTACGGAGCTCACGAACGGCACGAGCTATCAGGTGCGGGTGCGCGCGGTGAACGCGAAGGGGGATGGGGATTGGTCGGAAACCGTGACGGGGACGCCGAGTGCCGCGCCGGGTGAACCGCCCGAAACCTCGCCTCCGGGTACGACACCTTCGCCGCCACCTTCATGTGAATCCCTACCGATTTCTCCGCCGCCCGTTCCATCCTCCTTGGACGCGCCGGCAAACCTGGATCTTTCGCCACTCCTCACGACACGCCACGCCCTGTTGGCCTGGGCTCCCGTGTCCGGGGCAGCCAAGTACAAAGTTGAGATCAGGCGACTGGAACAAGGTACGTGGGGGACCTGGGGCCCGCCCAATCTGAGCGGAAATGTAGCGAACAGTGGCGAAGTTACCGGCCACACCTGCTATACGATTGATCTCGACCATATTGTCCAGATACTGCAGGACCGGATGCTCCCAGATTCAACCAAAGGATTAGGTACCAACGCGGCCTTTGGATTTCAAGTCAAAGCGATCAACGGAGACAAGGAGTCCGACTTCAGCAATGAGCTAATCGTGATTGATTTCAGTCGTGCGTATGCGAACGGCGATAGTCGCGACTACCCCATAGAGGGCCAGGGCCAAGCCGAGGTCAACTGGCAGCGTGCGGATCAGGTGCTTGGCTCTAACTACCGTTCAGGCCGGTACTCCTTCCGATACCGTGAACTGAGGCAAAAAGCCGCACCCGGTACAAGTGGCTTCGTTCATCACTCCAAACCGAAGTGGCAGCCGGACGCATACGTTCCTCTCGGCACAACCACAGACAATCCCATTACAGGATTGACCGAGGGAAGCATTTACGGCATACAAATACGACTATACAACACGGGACCTGGTGGCACGAGCAGTGTTTACGCGGCCCGTGACATCTATGCTTGGCCGCATCATCAATCGGCCTACGACAGCCAGGATACTGTCGCCACGCACGACTTCGTTTGGCCGCCGATCCGCAGGGCGACTTCAGGTCACCTGATTGTATACCGATATCGGATTTGTACCGACACCTTTACGTTCCCGGCGTACACCAAACCGGGATCAACGACACTATATAAGGCCGGTGACCCGGCCCAATGGGTACCGTACATCAATCATGCGTTGCGACAGTGGCAATATGCAACCAATGGCTTAGTACAGATGATTCATGAGGTTGATGCACAAGGAAACAGTTTGCCATGCTCCAGTACTTTAGAGTTTCTGACGAAGATTGCTGACGAGTATAATCTTCGCAAGGGTCAAGGGAAGACGGATAGTGAGATCGACACCTACATTGCCAGTCTCCTAAAGTCGTTGAAGGAGAAGGGCATCAAGGGCAGACGCCTTGGTGATGCGCTGGCGTCGGACTTGAAGCTAAGTGAAATACTAATGATTGATGATGTGTCAGGTCCGATCGGGTCCTTGAAGGATCGTGTATTTCATAACGTTAGCGCGGATGTAGGCATTCCAAGATGCTCGGCGGGCTGCGCGCTTCCAGAAGTGCATCCCGATCCGGAGAATTCTTCGGGTCCCCCGATTCGAACAGCCGACATTTATCTCAAGCGGGGGAGTCACTGGGCTGAAAACAATACATTCTTGAACTTGGGCGGCGTGGAACAGATACGACTTAATACTTGCCCAGGTACCAATCCTGATATTGATGACGATCACTACAATCGGCCCTACAGTACATTGGTCCATGAGTCTGGGCACGCACTTGGACTGGGTCACCCGACGAATCTAGGGCCAATTATGAGCTACACACAGGGCGTGCCACGGTGTTCGCCGCATCCATTTGATGTGTTGGCGCTGATGGTTCTCTACCAGTCGCGAGGTGAACGTAGTGTCTAGCAGCTTGCCGGGCGTCTCGGTGAGGCGTTACGCACGTAATCGGGCTAGTGTCGCGGTACTTGTAATTGTGTTGGGGTTGACAGCGCTTGCACCGGGCTGCGGCACAGGCGAAGAGACATCGTCGGCGGAGATTGCGCGGACGGAGAGCACGGTCGGGGCAGCCAGTCAAGACGGGGCGCCCGTGAAGGGCGGAGTCGGCGATGCCAATGCGCCGTCGGTCTCCGGCGCGACGAGCGTTGCAGGCACCGTACAGACTCCCATTGCTATAACCCCTGTGGTCACTCCGACACCTGACACGAGGATCGAATCAGGCGCGGGAGCAGGATTCCGGAACGCGCCCTATCAAGAACCAGAGTTTCCGTGCGGACCGTTCCTCGGAGTGTTCGCTAACTATTCCCACAGCATTGTCGAGTGGACACCGGACGGATCCCGGCTGATCTTCGGGTTTGAGCACCAGCTCTGGGTTGTGGATCAGACGGGACGGGAACTCCGGCGACTGGTGGATGCGAATCCAGGGCCGCGCCGGATTTTTGGCTTTCGTGACGGTTTTCATGCGGACCTGTCGCCGGACGGACAGCAGGTGGTGTATACGTCATGTACCCATCGGAGCGACGAACCAATCCCTGCCCTCGATGGCAGCATTTACGAGCAAGGGACCCCGGCCTGGCGCGAGCGTTCCCATCTGAATTACGAGCTGGCGGTGGTCGACATCGATGGTGGGGAGCCGCGGCGTCTGACGAATGACACGCGCTTCGATCATTTCCCGGCCTGGTCGCCCGACGGAACGCGAATAGCCTTTGTCTCAGCGGCTGCCGATCGAAGCCCCATCGAATATTACGAACTGCATATATACATAACGACGCCAAGCGGCGGGGGCGTAAAGGATGGTGATTTATCATACGGCCACGTTATCTCGGGCCCACTGGCGTGGTCACCGGATGGCGAGCGCCTCGCGTATTTGGCCGGTGCTCCGGACTCTTATGCCATGACGGTGAATACTAACGTGTCCCTTCCGGTCACGACCTCCCCATTAGGCGCTGCGCCACCATCGCCGCCCGCTGACCAAGTGCCGACGGTACGGCCTGACCAATCTAAGGTGCCTCAGTCAATGGCGACCATGATTGGTCTTTCGAATGTCCCGCCGACCTGGTCGCCGGATGGCGAGTGGATCCTGACAGCCTCCGGCGAGGGGGCGGAATACGGGCTGATCGCCGTGCGAGCCGACGGGCAGGCACGCAAACCGATTGTCAAGTTGTCGTCAATTGGAGCTGGGGCGCCGGTGTCCGAGGCGGCGTGGTCGCCGGATGGTTCGAAGATCGCGTTTGTTGCGAGGGGCGTCTGGGTCGTTGATACGGACGGTCGGAATGCACGCCATTTGCTTAGTGTCAGTGGGGGTCTTCGACCTGCGGGGCGAGGTCATGTGGCGTGGTCCCCGGATAGCAAACAGATTGCGGCCTATTACTCCGGTGCCGGGCTGTTGTATGCGATCTCCCTCGAGAACTTTGACCAGCGGATTTTGGTTAGAAACGACGCCACGGGCGCCATTCAGGCTGGGCAAGCGGGGCGGTCGAAGTGATGCGTAGATTGCGAGCGACGTGAGGTGAAGCCGCACTCAGTGGGGACGTCTGGCGGCGAGGCTGCGCCGTGAGACGAGTCATACATACATGGCCGCCTACTGTCGGCGTCGTCGGGCATTGGGGTCGACCGCTGGCTGCAATGGCGATCATGCTCGCAATCGTGGTAGGCGTCGGCTGCGGCGATCCCGACGCGTCCAAGCAGGGATCGGCAAACGCCGGGCACGCACAGGCATCGGCGGCGGTGGCGTCCCGGGCCGCGTCGGCATCGGGACTCGCGAATCCGGCGAAAGCGTCCGTCGTCGCGTCACCCACGCGCGGTCCTGCAGTTGACGTCACAGCAGGGGAATCATCCGGGGTCGCCGGCGCATCGGCGCCAATTGGCAGCCGGTCGAGGGCAGTTGCGTCGTCGATCGAGAAGCCTGCGACGGTGGAGGAACTCCTGGCCGACGGCCTGCATCGCGCCGGCGCATCGCCGGTGCACCTGGCGATCCGGGGGACGCCGGCGGCCGCCAGTGTGCGGTGCGCCTGGCGGGGGATTGCGCGGACGGCGACGCAGCGGGAAGACGCCATCCGATTTTGGTTCAAAATGGGTGCAACCGATGCGATCCCGGACCTGGCTACCCTTGAGTTGCTATTCACGGTGACCCTCGACACGCTGGATCCGGACTTTCGCGAGACGGCGAAGGCGAATTTTCTGGCGATTGCGCGGGGCGGGGAGTCGATGGCGTACCTGTTCCTGACGTGTTTTGCGGATTACGCGGTGACGGCGTTCTTGTTGGGCACGGGCACGACACCGGCGACGGTGACGGTGGCGTATGACCGGCGGGGCGAGGCGGCCAGCTACGACCTGTACGTGCGGGAGCACGCAGCAGGGACGTATGGCGATGCCGCGTTGCAGACGCGGGGGGCGTATGAAGCAGGGTTGCAGGCGCAGGTGGTGGCGGCGGAGACGTCGCTGAGCGAGGAGATCGGGGGGCGCGAGGCGGTGGTGTTCCTGGCGCCGATGGGGGCGCATAACGCCATCGGCTTCGAGGCCTGGCAGGCGGTCGCCTCGTGGGCGGTGGTAACGGACGACGCGGGGGTGGTGCAGGCGGTGCGGGACGACACGCCGGCGGGCGACCCGGAGCACACGCAGACGCTGGCGAACCTGACCAGCCGGATCACGGCGGCGGCGGCCAACGACGGCCAGTCGGCCACCCGGGCCACCGGCGTGAGCGGGCTGACACAGGAATACCGGGACCTGGGGGCCTACGCCGACATCACGCCCGGCGACGGGCAGACGACGACGTTTACGCCGAAGCAACCGCCGGCGGCGCCGACCTGCACCAACGGCACGGTGATCCCCAGTCCGGCCGACAACCGCGAGCTGGTGAAGGACTGCGAGACGCTGCTGGCGGTCGGGCATACGCTGCGGGGGACGACCGCCCTGAACTGGAGCACGGGCGCGGCGCTGCGCGGCTGGCCCGGGGTGACGACGGGCGGCACGCCGTCGCGGGTGACGGGGCTGAACCTGGCCACTCAGAGCCTGAACGGCACGCTCCCGGCCGCGCTGGGGCAGCTGTTCGCGCTGACGTCGCTGAACCTCAGCACCAACAGCCTGACGGGCGACATCCCGGCCGAATTGGGCTGGCTGGACCACCTGACGGAGTTGCGGCTGTCGGGCAACGCGCTGACGGGGTGTATTCCCTTGAACCTGCGGTCGGTGGCGACCAACGACCTGAGTTCGCTCAATCTGCCGTATTGCGCGCCGCCGGCGCCCACGAACGTGCAGGCGGGGACGCCGACGGCGACCAGCGTGGCGCTCAGCTGGGACGCGGTGGCCGCGGCGGCGGCGTACCGGGTGGAGGTCCGCGCTGGCCCGACGGGCGCCTGGGTCACGCATAGCGACGCGATCACGGGCACCAGCCACACGGTGGACGGGCTGGTCTGTCAGACGGCCTACGCGCTGCGGGTGCGGGCGCGCGGCAGCGGGACGACCTATGCGGCCAACTGGGGCGCGCCCTCGGCGGCGGCGGCGGTGACGACCGGGACCTGTCCGCCGCCGATGTTCGCGGAGACCAGCTATGCCTTCACGGTGGCCGAAGACGCGGCCGCCGGGGTCCAGGTGGGGACGGTGGCGGCCATGGCGGCGGGCGGGCTGCCGGTGACGCACAGGCTGACGGCGGGCGACCCGGACGCGGTGTGGACGCTGGACGCGACGAGCGGCGAGTTGAAGGTGGCGGGGGTGCTGGATTACGAGACGGCGCCGAGCTTCAACCTGACGGTGACGGCGGCGGTGGGCGGGGACGGGACGGCGACGGCGACGGCCGAGGTGACCGTGACGGTGACGAACGTGGACGAGCCGCCGGTGTTCGCGGCCGAGCGCTATGCGTTCCGCGTGGCCGAAGACGCGGCGATCAACGCCAGGATCGGCACGGTGACGGCGAGCGATCCGGAGGGCGGCACGGTGATCTACGACATCACGGCGGGGAACGTGGGCGGCCCATGGGCGGTGGACGCGCTGGCCGGGACGCTGGTGCTGGGCGGCCGGCTGGATTACGAGAGCACGGCGGCCTACACGCTGACGGTGCGGGCCGGCCTCCTGGAATCCAGCCCGCAGACGGCCACGACGACGGTGACGGTGACGGTGACGGACGTGGCGGACGCGCCGGGGGCGACCCGCCTGGCGCTGACCTGGGCCGCGGTGCCCGGGGCCAGCAAATACCAGGTGGACTCCCGGACCAGCGGCGCCGCGGCCTGGACGACGGCGGCGGACGACCTCACCGGGACCACGGCCACGCTGGCCGACCTGACCTGCGGGACGGCGTACGAGGTGCGGGTGCGGGCGTACGGCAGCGGCGCCGGCTACACGGACACCTGGAGCGCGCCCTCGGCGACGCTGGCGGCGACGACCTCGAACTGTCCGCCGCCGGCGTTTGGGGCGGAGACGTACAGCTTTCGCGTGGCCGAGACCAGCGCCGCGGGGACGGCGGTGGGGACGGTGACGGCCACGACCACGGGGTCCGGCTCGGTGAGCTACGCCATCACGGCGGGCAACGATGCGGGGGCCTTTGCGATCGACGCCGGCACGGGCGCGCTGACGGTGGCGGGGGCGCTGGATTACGAGACGACGGCCAGCTATCCGCTGACGGTGACGGCGAGCGACCCCGCGGGCGGGACCTCGACGACGCCGGTGCCGGTGCCGGTGACGGACGTGGATGAGGCACCCGCGTTCGGGGCGGCCGACTATGCGTTCAACGTCACGGAGGACGTGGCCGTAGGGGCGGCGGTGGGCACGGTGAGCGCGACGGATCCGGAGGACGGGGCGGTGAGCTACGCGCTCACGGCGGGCAACGAGGCGGGGGCCTTCGCGCTGGACGCCGCGACCGGCGCGCTGACGGTGGCGGGGGCGCTGGATTACGAGACGGCGGACGACTACAGCCTGACCGTGACGGCCAGCGACGCGGCGGGCCACACGGCGACGGCGGACGTGGCGATCACGGTGACGGACGTGGCCTATGCGCCGGTGTTCGGGGCGACGAGTTATGCGTGGTCGGTGGCGGAGGATGCGGCCACAGGAGCGGCCCTGGGCACGGTCAGCGCGACGGACCCGGAGGGCGGGGCGGTGGCCTACGCGCTCACGGCGGGGAATGACGCGGGCGCCTTTGCGATTGATGCCGGCACGGGGGCGCTGACGGTGGCGGGGGCGCTGGATTACGAGACGACGGCCAGCTACAGCCTGACGGTGACGGCCAGCAGCAGCGGCGGGAAGGCCACGGCGACGGTGCCGGTGACCGTGACGGTGACGAACGTGGATGAGGCGCCGGTGTTCGGGGCCACGAGTTATGCGTTCCGCGTGGCGGAGGACGCGGCGCTCGGGACGACGATCGGCACGGTGACGGCGAGCGATCCGGAGGGCGGCACGGCGGTGTATGACATCACGGCGGGGAACGCGTCGTTGACGTTTGCGGTGGATGCGCTGACGGGCGGGGTAGTGCTGGGCGCGCGGCTGAATCAGGCGGCGACGCCGAGCTACACCCTGACCGTGCGGGCCGGCAGCCTGGCGGGCGGTCCATCGGGCACGACGACGGTGACCATCACGGTGACGGCGGCGGGGTGAGGGTCTCTCGACAGGCCCACCGTGAACGGGGTGCTTCACGAGCGGAAGAGGGCGGGTCTGAGACGACGCACCTACGCTGGAACGGATGCGGAGGCCGAGGTGGACTGCCTGGGAGGGTTGGTTGCTGTGCGAGTGGTTCGACACGGTCCTCCGAAGACTCCGGACCGGCTCACCACGAACGGCTGACGGGCCAGCTTTGACGGGCTTACCAAGAACGGAATGGGTGGATGGTTGTGAAGGTGACTGACAGGGGCCAGGGGGAGGCCGAAATTGGAGGTAGAGGGTTGGGCGTGGGTCCGGCCCCGACGGGTTCCGAACGGAAAGGAGTTGGCATGAAGCGGAAGACGTGGATTGCGCTGCTGGGTCTGGCGGTGGCGATTGTTCCGTTGGCGTTGTGGTATTACCGCATGGAGCGAGAGGCCGCGGCCTGAGGCCGTAGCTGGAACTGATGCGCGGGGCTGCGTGGACCGTATAGGTCGCGCGGCCCCGGCGGTTGTGTGTCTTGCCTGCCGCGGGCGAGCGGCTGGCGGGCGACCGACGATGGTTGTGGCGCGCGTGGGCGTAGGCTCTGGGCGCTGGCTTTAGGCGGTGGGCAGGCGGATGTCGATTCCAGGGCCGTTGTTCTTCGTGTTCTTCCTGGCGGCGGTGGCGTTTGGGTGGAAGACGGCGAGTGTGGCGGGCAAGAAGGATCAGCCGGAGCATTGGGGTGAGCTGTGGGTTCCGGCGTGGTTTGCTGTTGGGTTTTTCCTGGGACCGATTGGGCTGCTGATTGCGATGTCGTTGGCGGATCGACCGCCGCGGCCACCGTATTGAGTGGGTGGTTAGCGGTTCGTGGTTGGTTGAATGCGGGGGTGGGCCAGGCCGATGTAGCGGTTGAGGGTGAAGAGGTAGTTGCCGCGGGCGGCGGTGTGGTGGAGGTCGGCCTGGAAGTCGTCGAGCTGGGTAGGGGTGATGTCGCCGGTTTGGCGGAGCCAGTGGTCGATGACCTGGGCCTGGTGGTAGCCGAGGGTGTGGGGGGCGAATTCGCGTTCGGTGACGACGCGGACATGGACCTGGATATCGCGTAGGCCGGCCTGACGCATGAGCGACGGCGCCGAGCGGCCGATCCAGCCGTTGGGGCCGGTGTCGCAGAAGGTTCGGAGGATGCGGCGGGCGCGGGCGGTGTCCTGGACGGCGTAGACGAGGGTGTCCCAATCGCTGTCGTCGGTGATGACGAGGCCATCCGGGGTGCAGACGCGGGCGGCTTCTTGCAGGTAGCGGACGGGGTTTTTGATCCACTCGAGGGATTCGTTTTCGACGACGCAGTCGAAGGTGTCGTTCGGGAAGGGGAGGCGCTGGGCGTCGCCGATGGTGGGGGCGAAGTGGCGGTTGGCGGGGCACCAACGGGGTTTGCGTTCGAGGCCGACGCAGTGGGGGATGCCGAGGTCGCGGGCGACGTGGAGGAGACGGGCGTCGCCGGCGCCGACGTCGAGGAGGCGGGTGGGTGGTGGGGTGGGGCGGGTGAGGAGCCATTTATAGTGGGCACGGAGGCTGGCCGGCACTGACGTGCGGCACGGGCGAGCGGCCGACAGGACATCGCTCACTGGGAGTGCCGCATGCTGAGTCTTAACACCCCGCCGGGACGCATGGCGTCCGGTCCGGGCGCGCAAACATGGATCCCGAGCTCATCAGCACAGTTGCACGCGGTGGCTGCTGTAGCTACATTAGAGTAACTACGCATGGCTGGCCGACTTCGCTGGACATGGGACCGGGAGAAGAATCGCACGAACCAGGAGAAGCATGGGCTCAGTTTCCAGACTGCAGCGCGTGTCTTCGAAGATCCTAGGGCCATGACGCTTAGTGACCCGAATCCTGGCGAACCGCGCTGGAGAACTATAGGAATGGTGGCATCAGCGATTGTGCTGGTCATCCACATCTGGCCCGAAGACGACTGGCCGACGGGCGATGACGTGGGCCGGATCATCAGCGCGCGAAGAGCCACGGCTCGAGAAAGGACGGCTTATGCGGAAGGACGCTTCTGATCTGACGGAGGCACAGCGGGCGGAGCTTGACGCGCTTGAGGCGTTGCCGGATGACCAGATCGACACGTCGGACATCCCCGAGACGCTGGATTGGTCGGGTGCCAAGCGCGGGTTGTTCTATCGGCCGGTGAAGCAGCAGATCACGCTGCGGCTGGACGCGGATGTGGTGGCGTGGTTCAAGCAGCAGGCTGAGGGCGGTCGGGGGTATCAGACGAATATCAACCGGGCGTTACGAGCGCACGTGGAGCAGGCTGAACGGCTGACGGCCGGTTCGTAGTCGCCTAGCACTAGACCGAAACGCGTAGCTGCACGCCGCCTGCTGGGTTTCGACCTACGCCACGGCCGGGATGGCGAGGCGGGGTTCGGGGCGTGGGGGGTGTTGGGCGGCGATGGCGGCGGTTTGTTGGGCGGGGGTGAGGGGGCGGAAGCGGTTGGCCGCCGAGAAGATGCGGGGGAGGAGGGTGGTCTCACCGGTTGACGGGGCGGTGTGGACGGGTTGGGAGAGGACCCACCAAAGGGCCTGGTCGATCTGGGGCTGCTCGCGATGGGGGTCGTACCAGCAGCTGAGTTCCTTTGGGCCGTCGCCCCAGCCGCCGCGGGCGAGCATTTTGATGGTTTGGACGCCGACGTTGCGTTGCTGACAGGCATCCAGCAGGGCCTGGGCGTCGCGGCGGTAGTCGGGGTTGAGGTAGATGGCGGCGGCGAGGGGGAACATGACGGTGTCGAAGTCGAAACGGTTGAGGGCCTCGAGCTGGACGGCGGCGGCGAGGGGGCCGTGGCCGGTGATGCCGATGTAGCGGGTGAGGCCCTGATCTCGCATTTCGATTAGGGCTTCGAGGGCGCCGCCGGGCTGGGTGACCTGGTCGAGGTCGTCGAAATCGACGATGGCGTGGAGCTGGAAGAGGTCGAAGGTCTGGACGCCGAGGCGTTGCTGGCAGGAGCGGATGTTGTCCCAGGCGGCCTGGCGGCTGCGCTGCTGGGTCTTGGCGCCGATGAACCAGGCTTCCTGGCGCAGGCGGGGCATCCAGGGGGCCATGTGTTCCATGGCGTTGCCGTAGGTGGGGGCGATATCCAGGTGGTTGACGCCGGCGGCGAGGGCGAGCTCGACAGCCTGGTCGACTTCGGCCTGGGGGAGGTCGGCGCGGCCGAGGCCGGCGGCGCCGAGGGTGACGATGGAGCTGTGGTGGTGGAGGCGGCCGAGTTTGCGGCGTTGCATGGGTGGGTCTCGGCGGGGTGACGTGGGCCAGTGTAGCCGGTGCCTGAGCCAAGATGCGCTTTGAACCTTGTTGAACTATTGAATCTAGTTCCTTGCCATGAGATTGAATCAGTGATATACACAAGAGGTCAGACCACGTCGGTTTGATAAATGCTGGAGGCAATTGTGGGTTGCTGTATTTGTGACTGCGAACGGGGCTGTTGCGCGTGCGACTGCGAACGGCGCCCGGCGACAGAGGTCATCAATGGCCTACAGACAAGAGTTCAGAAGGTCGTAGCGCTCGTGGGCGCGGGATACAACCGATCGGAAGTCCTGCAGCGCCTAGCCATCAGTGAGAAGTTCATCCAGCGCGCGATGGTTCAGGGCGGTTACACCGAGACTCAACTGAACCGACATTCGCGCTGTGTATGCGCCTGTGAACGGCTCCCAAAAGAGAAAGTCACGGATGGTCTGAGATCCAAGGCTGACAAGATCCGGGCGCTGCACAGCGCGGGATACAGCCGCACGACAATCGCGGAGTACCTGGGCATCCGGCCCCAGCACGCTCGCAACGTTCTTGTGGATGGCGGAGTCACCGAAGTCCAGTTGGTCTGCGTCTGCCCGGACGAAACACCCCAGGAATCGGTGGAATCGCTTCCCGAACTGGTGCGAACGGCGATAGGGCCGGGCGGGCGGGTGGTGATTCCGGCGGCGTATCGGAGGGCGCTTGAGGTCGAAGAGGGCGACTACATCGTGATGCAGATGGATGGTGAGGATCTGCGAGTGTCCAACGACGCCAAGGAGCTTCAGCGCATGCGAGAGGTGCTCAACCGATATGTGCCGGAGGGCGTGAGCCTGGTGGATGAGTTGATAGCGGACCGGCGGAGGGAAGCTGCGGCCGAGGAAGCCGAAGTTGCCGCGATCAAGGCGAGGCAGGCCAGGGCTGCGAACACGGCCTCCGAATGAGCCGCGTGGTGCTGGACACCTCGGCGATTCTGGCTCTGCTCTGCAACGAACCCGGGGCCGATGTGGTGGCGGGTTACCGGGGCGACGCGCTGGTCTCGGCGGTCAATATCGCCGAGGTCGCCGCCAAGCTAGACGGGCAAGGCATCCCGGCAACCCACTGGCACTACGCTCTTGCCCTAATTGACTTGGAAGTAATCGACTTCGACAACAGGCAGGCGCTTGCGGCAGCGAGTCTTAGGCAACCCACCGGTATCCGTGGGCTCTCGCTTGGGGATCGGGCGTGTTTGCAGTTGGCGGTGATGCGGGGGGTGCCGGCGGTGACGGCGGATCGGGCGTGGGCGGGTTTGGATGTTGGAGTTGAGGTGCGGGTGATTCGGGATTGAGGAGGTGAGTGAGGGGGCGCGGGCGAAGAGGGTACCCACAAGGGGTACCGCTACGGGAGGCGGCTGGTCGCGGGGGTGTTGCTTGGTGCTGGCTCCCGGTTAGCCGCAGGCGTCGCGGAAGGCGCGGAGGTGGTTGAGGCCTAGGAATTTGCGGAGGTTGGGTTCGGGCCAGCCGCGGGCGGCGAGGCCGTGGGTGATCTGGGGGACCTGGCGGGCGTCGTCCAGGAGGTAGGAGCCGCCGTCGAAGTCGGAGCCGAAGCCGACGTGGTCGATGCCGGCGATGTTGACGGCGTGTTCGACGTGGTCGAGGTAGAGCTCGAGGGTCGGGTTGGTCCAGTGGACGAAGTGGTGGACGCAGCTGACGCCTACCACGCCGCCGCCGTCGGCGATGGCTTTCATCTGGTCGTCGTGGAGGTTGCGGCCGTGTTCGTTGAGGGCGCGGCAGGAGCTGTGGCTGGCGATGACAGGAGCACTGGTGGCCTGCATGGCGTGCCAGAAGGCGGGGACGCTGAGGTGGGAGACATCGACGAGCATGCCGATCTGGTTCATGGCGGCGATGAGGTCGTGGCCGAATTCGGTGAGGCCGCCGCCGGAGTGGTGGGCGCGCTCGCCGTCGCCGGCGTAGGTGCGGATGGAGTGGGTGATGGTCATGGTGCGGACGCCGACGCGGTAGAGCATGGGCAGGACGTGGAGGCTGCGTTCGAGGGCCTCGGAGTTCTCGATGGCGAGGATGACGGCGACTTTGCCGGCGGCCTTGGCGGCCAGGATGTCGTCGGCGGTTAGGGCTAGCGCAAGCTGGTCTGAGTGGGCCTGGAGTTCGGCGTGGAACCAGCCAAAGCCATCGAGCACGTAGGCCAGGTGGTTGCCCCAGGCGCGGGTGTTGTCGACGGCGAAGTAGCCGGCATCGACTCCGCCCTCGCGCATGGCGGGGAGGTCGGATTGGATGGGAATTTCGGCGGTGTCGACGGGTCCGCGGAGGTAGCTGATAAGGCTTTCGGGCTCGGCGCGGGCGGGGGCATCGGGGCCGGCCATGCTCTGGCCGTCGCGGCGGATGAGGCCGACGATGGTGTCGTTGTGGGAGTCGATGACGAGGGCGTCGCGGTGGAGGGACTGCCAGTCGTAGTTGGGGGTCATGGGTTAGGTGGTGGATTGGCTACGGGGGTTGGATGGTGCCATGTGGGGCGGGATGGCAACGAGATCTGAGAGTTGAATCCGAGCCGTAGAGGTATCACCTAGGTCGTTCGGTTCTGGAGAACCAAGAGGCACGCGTAGCGGTCAGGTAGGGCGACTGCCGCTAGACTCAGATCAGGATTGGGAAGGGGACACGGGTGAGCATGGTTCAGCAATCTGCCGAGGATTCGCTGCGGCTCGCTCGGGCACATCTTGAACGGGTGCAGAAGGCAGCGTGGGATCCGCCGGACTGGGCAGATCTTTCGTCATACGGTCTCTATTGCCTTGAAGCCTGCATCGTCGCCGCGGCCCCGCATCTCGGGGAGCCTCGTCCCGGAAGTCACTTTGCGAAGGCGGAGGCTGCCGAGTCTTTGAGCCAACGGCACGGCCTACCTGACATCGTCGACGTGCTCATCGACCTGAATACCATGCGCAAACATCAAGTTTATGGAGACACACCTGCACCCGTCAGGATGGACCCCGAGGACACGGCAAGCATGATCGAGACGTACGTCGATCACGTGCAGGGGTTACTGGCGCAATGACGCAACGGCTTACGACGGAGCGACCTGTGCGCCGACTCGAAGAGTCGGACCCGACGCTGGCGGCCGTGCGGTCGTGGCCGAGCAGCAGGGCGCGCCTTTGGACGATCGATGCCGTGACCGTCGCCAGGCAGGACTCGGCGATCCTGGCGATCGTCGCCTCCGGATCGGCCGTGCGCGACGTGGCGCAGAGCGATGATCTTGACCTTGTGCTGGTGTACCGCAGGAGTCGGCCGAATGTCCCGCGGCCGCCGATCGGTGTGGATCTTCAGCAGCACGAAGCGGCCGAGGTGCCGCGGAAGCTGGCAGACGGGCACGACTTCCTCTCGTGGGCGGTGCGCTTCGGCCAGCCGCTCTTCGAGCGCGAGGAGTGGTGGTCGCGGCTGCGGGCCGACTGGATCGACCGACTATCGTTGCCTTCGGCCGCGGAGGCCCGCAAGCGGGCGCGACGGGCACAACAGCTCCACCAAGAGTTGAAGTCGCTCGGCGATCACGACGCGGCTACGGAGAATTACGTCTCGATGTTGACCCACCTGGCCCGAGCAACCTTAAGCGATGCGGGCATTTTGCCGCGTTCGCGCCCGGAATTGGCGGACCAGTTGCGACGGATCGGCGAGGCGCCGCTTGCCGATCGTCTGACGGAGGCGTTGGCGCACAGATATAGCTAGGGCTGCCTGTGGGAACCGTTTGGAATCGCCGGCACTGAGTTGGCCCCGCGCCTTACCATTCCGCCCAGAGTGCGAACCGAGTCAGTAGCCGTGAATCGTCGGCCCAGGGGGCTGGGAATGAGAGTGTTATGTGGAGTTCAACGGTCGAGACCAACATCCGAGAGATTCTGGGCGGTGTGTACTACCGTCCCAATCGGCACCATCACCTCGGGCGCCCTTTCCTTACCGCATATCAGCTAGCTATTGAATACGACCGTCGATTTCCGGAGCTTTGCGAACAGCTTGGTTTCCCGGTCGGCGGGAGCGGCTCAGGCGTGCATCAATCTCTTTCACAGTGGTTGGCGCGGAATCTGTCGCAGCGCATCGGAAGTGGAGTGCTCAGGGACATTGAAGGAGGTTTTCTATCTGATCTCCACCGCGCTGACATTTCCTTCAATGGGCCAAGCGGACCGGTTCGCTCATCCGTAGGGGATATCTCGATATTCAGACTTATCAACTCGGACTAACACCACTGTTGGAGAGCAACGGTACCGAGTCAAGCCGGCCGTTGGATTCTGAGACCAGTTAGACAGGCGCCGTTGGCGGCGGCGAATTCAATCGACCTTGCGCGGCTGGCGACGAACGGCAGGCTCTTGGGTCATCGCCTGCCGGCAGCGCGGACTCTATTGCGAAGCTGGCCGAAGTAGTGCGTGTCGGCGGTGACATCCGGAGGCGATGCCGCGCCTTCGAGTAGCAGGCCGCGCAAGTGCTGACGATCCTGGTCCTTGCGGATCAGTTCGCGGACGTATTCGCTCGATGAGCTGTAGGCGCGAGACTTGACCTGCTGGTCCACGAAGGACTTGAGGGACTCGGGGAGGGAGATGCTCATGGTGCTCATGCGACGACGCTAGGCGGCTTGGCAGAGATTGGCAAGACACTAGGGCACTCGTGGAGGCAGGGTCCCCTGGCGAGGCTTGAGTTCTTTGAGCGTTGGGCATTCATCGATTGATTACCTAGCCGCCCTGCAGTCCCTGCCGGCGTCGAGATCGGGAGTTTGGCACAGGTGCGACGGGTTCGGAAGGGTCTGAGTCATTGTGCCGGCGGGCTGGATGCTGTGGTGAGCGATGGGTGTGCGATGCGCCTAGGGGTTGGTGGCGACTGGCGGACTGGGGAGTCTGCTCGGCCTAATCGCGCGACGGGTGCAGGAGGGCTTGAAGGCGCGGACAGGAAGGCGCTGCGTTCTGTTTTGACCTTCTTGAGGAGACGGCTGTCTAAGTGTTCACCCAGGCGTTTTGCGGGGGTTTTTGCGGCCGGTGGTTAGTTTGTTGTGGGTTTCGCGTTTTATGCGGGCGACGAGGCGGGCTTCATTGGTTGCCAGGAAGTGTTGGACGGCTGGTGGGTTGTGGGGGGTGAGGACCCGGAGGGCCCAGGAGAGGGCTTTGACGACCATGTCGTCGCGGTCGTCGGCCAGGAGTTCGCAGACGGCGAGGGTGCGAGGGGCGTCGCCGTAGCCGCCGCGGGTCTTGGTGTTGAGGCCGACGGTGGCGACGAGGGCGGTGCGCCGCCACCAGCGATCGGGGGACCTGGCCCAGCGGTGGACGTCCTGATCGTCGATCTGCCTGTTCACCCAGGCGGGGCCGGCTACGTATCCACCGAAGACGTCGACCGAGGCCCAGTCGGCGAGGCCCTGGCCAAGGCTCTCGACGGTTGCGGCGTCGAGCGCCCTGAGGGTGGGGCGGTGGTAATGGACGATCTCATAGGCCCAGATTCGCAGGTCGAGGTCTATCAGGCGCCGAGCTACGTCGAGCACCTGCTCAGGACGGGCGGAGGAGATTCTCCTGGAGAATTCGCGGCGGATGGGGCGGACGCGGGGGACTTTGGGGGAGGGCAGGGCGTCGACGCGGGAGCGGAATTCGCGGGCGAGGGACTCGGGGTCGAGGGTTTCCAACCTTTAGCCCCCTAGATTCGGACGGGCCAGTCCGAGGCGCTGCACGCCCTGGCCGAGTTGATCCGACGGCTTCCGGCGTGGCTGGCGGTGAGTTCGGATCTGACGTTGATATCAGGGCGGGTCATTGCGGTCGCTTCAGTCGAAGCAGGGCGGCGTACGCATGGGTGCGCGAGGCGGGAGCTCCAGTTCGACGCCGCCCAGGGGGGCGAAGCGGGCGCGAATGGCGGTTGCCAGGTTCTCCGGCGCCGCGGGCTGGTGGCTGAGCGCCGTTTGCAGGATTTCGAGGACTTCCGCCTCCAGGGACCGCCCGTTCCTGGCGGCGCGAATGCGCAGCCGGCGCTTCAGCGCTTCGTCGAGGTTGCGAACGATGATGCTGGCGATGACAGAGTCTCCGTCTCCCACGTCCTGTCGTTATAGCAACGAATGTGTTGCCATCGCCATGAATCCTCGGGCGAGCGTTATACCGTCTGACCTGGAAGGGCGGGCGTTAGACGTCGAGGCCGGTGAGGCGGGTGGTGGCGGAGCCGGGGAGTTCGATGCCAAAGGCAGCCCGTGCGGGCAATCCGAGAGGCTCTGGTGTTTCCGCAGTCCCAGGAAATTCAGGGTTCTTGGTCAGCCTTACACTTCGGGCCCATCCGGGTACGAGAGGCATTCGTCCTGAATGGGATCATAGTGCGTAAAGCCGCCCCCACAGTTACCAACGCTGGGCGCCACCAACTGATCGTCTGTGGCGTAGTCGACACCCGGTATCCGACGCGTACCTCTGACCCATTCGCCGGTTCTCGTATTGCAGAAATAAAAAGCGCCGTCAGCGAAGATCTCCTCTAGGGTCAAAGTTGGCCTAGACTCGCCGCCGCAGCGATCCAGTTGCTCCCCCGACGCAAGGCTGTTCCCCGATTCGGGAAGCGACGGCCGCCCGCCGCCGGACTGGCTGCTCGAAGCTCCGCTGGTGCCTTGATCGTTGGTCGCCGAGGACGCGGGCGGGTCGACCGGCTCGCCTGCGGTGTCGGCGGCCTCGTCGGGCGGCTGCGTTCGGCAGTTGTGTTGCCAGGCCCACGTGCGGACGTGAAGATCATCGTCAGTCCCCCAGACTCCGGTGAATAAATCCTGCACGTCTTGCGACTGATGATGTAGCCCCTGTCCATCCCAGGCCACGTCGGATCTGAAGTCATCAGGGGCCGGCCGATTGCAGTCATCGGCAGTGACGAGGCCGACGCTGAGGGCGATGGCCGCAAGGGCTGCGGCCAGTCCAACAGCGACTATCCGGATCCACCTCATAGCGAGTTCTCCGTTTCCGTGCTCCAGCTTGAATGCGTGGTGGATTTGTGCGCCGTCGCTTCCATTCCGACGTCAGTGGCAGGCGCAGCCACGATGTAGATCAGGCGTTTCACGGCTGGCCCACTTGCCAGGGCGGGGCCGCACTCGCGTGCGCGAGTCAATCCAGGGGGACATCGCAGCCTTCGCTCCAGAACCGTGAGCATCGTTTCACCGGCGGTCTCATCGAGACTTGCCCGGATTCGCCGTCCGCAAACTCGACCGTGGGAAATCGTACAGGTTTCCGAGCTTCTGCTGTACGTTCCTTCATGAACGACGGCCTACGGGAAACTTGGCGGGCAGCACGGGGCTCGCACGGCCCCTCGACCTGGAAGGCCGGCGTTAGATCTCGAGGCCGGTCAGGCGGGTGGTGGCGGAGCCGGGGAGTTCGATGGAGAGGCCGCCGTCGACGACGAGGGATTCGCCGGTGACGAAGCTGGCGAGGTCGGAGACGAGGAAGAGCACGGCGTTGGCGATGTCCTGGGCGTCGCCGCGGCGGCAGATGGGGTTCTGGAGGGCCTGGCGGGCGTCGAGTTCGGGGGTGGGGGCCTGGGCGGCGGCTTCGTATTTGACGTCGGTCATGATGCCGCCGGGCAGGATGCTGTTGGCGCGGATGTTGTGCTCGCCATAAGCGACGGCGACGTTGCGCATAAGGGCGTTGATGGCGGCCTTGGCGGCTTCGTAGGGGCCTTCGATAGCGTTGGCCTGGATGGCGTGGGCGGATGAGATGCCGACGATGGAGCCGCCGCCCCCGGCGATCATGTGGGGGATGGCGAGCTTGCAGGCCATGAAGTGGGACTTGATGAGCACGTCCTGGCTGCGGTCCCAGTCGGCCTCGGTGACGTCCACGAGCTTGTCGTGGGGGTGCCAGCGGGCGTTGTTGACGAGGGCGTAGACGCCGCCGAAACGGTGGAGGGCGGTCTGGACCATGCGCTGGCAGCCGGCCATGGTTCCGACGTCGGCGTGGACGTAGGCGGCGCGGCCGCCGGCTCCAGTGATTTCCGCTTCGACCTGCTGGCCGCGGGTGTCGTTGAGGTCGGCGAGGACGACGGGCATGCCGTGGCGGGCGAGGGTGACGGCGGTGTTGCGGCCAATGCCCTGGGCGGCGCCGGTGACGATGGCGACGCGGTCCTGGAGTTCAGCGAAGGGGAGCATTGGCTGATCGAGTGTTCGTAGGTGGTTGTGAGTTTAGGGCGTGGAGATTTCTCACTCTATATGTCCCCTCGCGGCCGTGCTGGCGTGTGAGGCTACGAGCGGAAGACTCCTCACCGATTTCGGCCGAAGATGCCCGAATCCATCGGTGGGCTCGCGGCAGGTTCTGGCTCTCCCCCTGGAGACGGTGAAGAGTGGCGCCGCCCCTAACGAGGGTGGGATTCGGTTGGGGAGTGGGTGGGCGTGGTTGTGGTTAGCGGGAGGCGGGGGCGTGAGTTTGCAGGTTGGTGTGGTGGGCGAGGGTGTGGAAGTCGGCGTCGTGATGAAGGACGGGCGTGCCGGCGCGGATGGCGACGGCGGCGATGAGACAGTCAATGAGCTTGCGGACGGTGGCGCCCTGGCGGCGGCAGCGGCGATAGAGGGCGGCGGCATCCTCGTAGTCGGTGGGGCGCATGGGTATGACCACGGCGCGAGCAAGCAGGCGCCGGAGGTTCAGCAGGTGGGATTCGTCTCGCGCCCCGGCCAGTACCTCCATGCGAATGGGGTCGCAGATGGCGACTTCGCGGACCAGCAGGTCGTCGACGTGACGGCAGGCGGGAGACCCGGTGTCGCGCAGGAACTCGATCCAGGCTGAAGTGTCGATCAGGACCACGGCGGGCGGGCGGCACGCATGGCTTCAAGATCGCCTTCCCAACCACTGCCGCGGAGGGCGCGAGCCTCGTCCACCGACAGGGGCTCGGCCGCCAGGGTGCGCAGGGCAAAGTTGACGGCGGCGCGCTTGGTGGGGAGTCGATAGCGCCGCATGACTTCGGCGCAGGCCTGATCGTCGATGTCGATGTTGGTGCGTGCCATACACCAAGGATACACCAGAGGGAAGGGGAGAGGGGAGAGAGCAGAGGAGTGAGACGGACGAAACGAGGACCGGGGCTGGCTGGGTGGATTGGTAAGTGGGGGGTGTGGTTCGACTCGGCCCTCCGACGGACTCCGGGCCGGCTCACCACGAACGGAGGGCGGCGCGGCGCGAATGGGTGGGGCGCGTCGTCCAATGAGGTCTGAGACGGCCGGGAAGTTTACGGGTGGGGGCGGGGGCGTTAGGTTCAGCGGTGTGAGTGTGCAGGAACTGACGCCCCGATGACCACAGACAGCATGCAGTGCCTTATCTGTCCTGGCGACCGGACCGTGGAAGTGACGCAGAAGCCGATTCCGGAGCCGGGGCCGGATGACGTGCGGATTCGGGTCAGGGGGTCGGCGATTTGCGGGAGCGACCTGCATAAGTACCGGCAGCCCCAGGCCGAACGGGACGAGCACGGCTACAGCAAGCTGACGCTGGGGCACGAAGGGGCCGGCGTGGTGGACGCGGTGGGTCCGGGCGTGACCCATCCGGCGGTGGGCGACCGGGTGGTGATTTATCACCTGATCGGCTGCGGTCACTGCGAGCACTGCCGGCGCGGCGAGCCGGGTTTCTGTCGCGACATGCAGGGGTTCAACTGGGTGCGCGACGGGGTGAATGCCGATTACGTGGTGGTGCCGGCGCGCAGCACGCTGCCGCTGCCGGACGACTTTGACTTCGAGGACGGGGCGCTGCTGGCGTGCAACCTGGGCACGGCGTTCGCGGCCGCGCGCAAGGCGAAGGCGTCGGGCGACATGACGCTGGCGGTGAGCGGGTTGGGTCCGGTAGGGCTCTACACCGTGATGTTTGCGCGGGCGATGGGGGCCTCGGTGATTGGGATTGACGTGCAACCGAGCCGGATCGAGATGGCGGAGAAGTTGGGGATCGACGCGACGGTGAATGCGGCAGAGGTCGATCCGGTGGAGGCCATGCGCGCGTTCGGCGGGGGCGATGGGGTGCATGCGGCCATCGACACGTCAGGGTTCACGCAGGCGCGGACGGCGGCGCTGGAAGGGCTGCGTCCGCATGGGATATTCGTGGAAGTGGGGATCGGCGAGGAGACGGTGTACAAGCTGAGTGCTCCGCTGAATGCCCGGGAGATCACGCTGACGGGGTCGTGGATCTTCAAGCTGTACGAGTGGGAGGACCTGCTGGATTTCATGCGGCGTCACGAACTGCCGGTGAAAGACGTGATCGCAAAGCGCATCCGGATCGACGAGGCGGTGGAGGCGTTCAAGCTGGCGGACTCGGCGACGACCGGCAAGATCATGATCGACTGGACCTGAGGTCGGCATGAGCGCCAAGCGACCGCACGTGCTGCTGCTGGTGACTGACCAGCAGCGGGGCGACTGCCTGGGGATCGAAGACCATCCGGTGTTGCAGACGCCGGCGATGGACGAGATCGGGGCGACGGGCGCGCGGTTCCGTCGGGCATACGCGGAGTGCCCGCAGTGCATCCCGGCGCGGCGCACGCTGATGTCGGGCCAGGATCCGGCGACTCACGGGATGTTGCAAAACCACCCGGACACCGAGTGGAACCCGCCGGCGACGCTGGCGGGGGAGTTGCGGGCGGCGGGGTACGAGACGCTGTTGAGCGGGAAGTTGCACCTTTCGCCGAAGCGGAAGCGCTATGGGTTCGACCGGATGGTGCTGGCGGACAGCACGCGCGGCGGCGGGAACGATTACCTGGACTGGTTGCACGGGGAGATTCCGCTCAATCGCTGGGCGATGGCGCACGGGGCGACGCCGAACGGGTGGATCGGGCGGCCGAGTCACCTGCCGGAGGAGCAGACGCATGCGTTCTGGTGCGTCTCGGAGGCCATCAACTTCCTACAGCGGCGGGATCCGAGCGCGCCGTTCTTTTTGAAGGTGTCGTTTATCGATCCGCATCCGCCGTTCACGCCGCCGCAGTTCTATTACGACCGCTACCACTGGCGCGACCTGCCGAACCCCGTGATCGGGGATTGGGCGGACCCGGTGGACGCGCCGACGCGGGGAATCGACATCGAGATGCAGGAGGCGCGGTCGCAGGGGCTGGAGCTGGACGCAGCGGTGATGCACGCGTGCCGGGCGGGGTATTACGGGCTGATCAATCACGTGGATATGCAGATCAGCCGCCTGTTGCAGTACATGAACGACATGAGGCTGCTGGACGACACGCTGGTGGTGTTTGTGTCGGACCACGGCGAGATGCTGGGGGATCACCGGCTGTTTCATAAGTCGTGGCCGTACGAGGCGGCGGCGCGGGTGCCGCTGCTGGTGTTGGGTCCGCCGTCGGAGGGCTATCCAACGCACGTGGTGCGCGACGAGCCGGTGGGCCTGCAGGACGTGATGCCGACGATCCTGGACGGGGTTGGGCTGGAGGTTCCGGCGTCTGTGACGGGACGCAGCCTGATGCCGTTCGTGCGAGGCGAGACGCCGACGTGGCGGGAGACGCTGCACGGGGAGCATTCGGGCGGAAAAAACCGTCCGGAAACTGCCTGGCACTTCATTACGGACGGACAAATCAAATACATCTGGTATAGCCAGTCGGGTCGCGAGCAGCTGTTCGACATTGCGGAGGATCCGGACGAGACGAAGGACCTGGCGGCGACGGCGGACCTGGGGCCGTGGCGAGAACGGCTGGTCGATCGACTAAGGGGCCGGCCGGAAGGGTTTACGGACGGGTCACGGCTAGTGGCGGGGCGGGCGCACGAGCCGATGGTGCCGGGGACGCCGCGGGAGGGGAATGCGGCGGGGGTGTACGGCGGGGCGGTTTAGCTAGCGGACTCCGGACGGACCGGGCATTGCTTTCAGTCCCGTTCTCATGTTCGACTCCACTCGGCATGAACGGTGCAGGCGGAGAGTTGAACTCGTCTGACGGTTACCTTCGCATCGGACCTGTCGATGGCGACGACCGCAACCAGGCTGTCTTCAATCTGGCACTCAATCAGCGGTGCGTCCCGCGTGAAGACGTCCAGAGGCGCGCTCAGGACAGAATCGAAGATGGTTACCGGGATTTCGACGAGCTGATAGAGGCTGGGCGCCTGACCTGGTTCCTCACGAAACGCTCTGAGCATGATGATGTGAGTGACTGCCGACTGGTACTGCCGGAAGAGCTTCTGCGTTCGGTTCCGGCGGTCGCTGGCTGTACGCGCGTCCTGAATCCAGGCGGCTTCAGTGAGTTTCGATATGTGCAGTGTCGTCTTTGACAGTCTCTGTGCGGCTGTCGACTTCAAAGAGAGTCGTCTCTCCGGGCCGACACCCGGGCGAACTGTCAGATCAACGAACCTTCGAGTCCTGGATCCTGGCGCGTCGATGGGCCACCCGAGGTGTTCGCAGGCGTTCCTGAATACGGTCTCGAAGGCGGTCAGGCCGAGGGGCTCGGTTGTGGCGCTGTGATGGACCGACAGAGCGAGGCTGAAGTATTCGATCCATTCCGCGGATCCCGTAAGCCATGTGCCCTGCTGTCTAATCTCGGCGCTGGGCGGGTTGGCCAGAGACTCCATGACCCTGGCGACGAACTCGATTTTGACCGGTGAGAATGTGTCGAGCTTCGCTTTGAGTTCTGCGAGGGTCACTACCCGCGCATTCGTCGTTCGATCAGGTCAACGAATTCCGGCTTGATTTCGACGCCTACCCAGTCGCGTTCGAGTTCGCGGGCGGCGAGGAGGGTCGTTCCTGATCCTGCATAGGGGTCCAGCACGACGGAGTTGCGCTTGCTTGTGATCGAAAGGCACCGTCGTGCCAGAGTCATCGGCATCATTGCCGGGTGATTGTCGGCAGAGCCGTGGGTTCGCCGCAGCGGCTCTGTAGGGATGTCCCAGACGGTACGCAGACGGCGGTCGTGCGGGCCTTTGACGGCGTCAAGGTCGTAGTGATAGTCCTGCTGTTTCGACAGCAGGAATAGTGTTTCGTGGGCCTTGGTCGGGCGATCGCCGACCGATTCCGGGTGTGCGTTCGGCTTGTGCCAGATCACTTCGCTTCGCAGCCACCAGCCCGCATCCTGAAGTGCGAACGCCAGTCGCCACGGAACACCGATCAGGTCCTTTGGTTTCAAGCCCTGCGGGGTGGGCGGGCGTACGCTCATTGCGCGTGCGCTGTTCTTACGGTCGGGGGCTCGATATCTACGATTTCCGGAGGTATATGAATCACCGAGGTTCAGCCAGACCGTCCCGTCGGGCCGGAGAACCCGCCTAATCTGCTCGAATACCTCCAGGATGGCGCTGAGGTATGCCTCAAGGCTGTCGTTACGGCCGATCTGGTCCTCAACCTCGTAGTCCCTCAGCGACCAGTAGGGCGGCGACGTGAGGACGGTCTGCACGGACTTATCGGGTAGAAGAGCCAGCCCTGCGCGGGCGTCCCCGCAGAGCAATAGGGGTCGGCTGACGGCCTCGAAGGGTGCTTGGTCCAGGTCGTCGATACGAAGGTACGGCTGCCACTCTCCAGATTCGGGCCGGGGGCGCGCGACGGGCGGAAAGAGGGTGCTTTGGCGGGCAGGTGCTGCTACGACCTTGCCGCGCACGCTAGGCCCTCCTGGGGTCGCCGTACATCAACTGGTCCCCGATGACGTCAATCTGCCCCGCACCTTCAGTGTCGCGCCTGGGTCCCATTGCTGGCTAGCGGAAGAGGCGGAGGGCGATGTTGATGAGGATGGTGAGGATGAGGCTGAGGAGGAGCATGGAGGCGAGGGGGACGAAGACGGAGAAGCGTTCGCGTTCGATGGCGATGTCGCCGGGGAGACGGCCGAAGAAGGGGATCTGACCGAGAAGGACGAGAAGCACGCCGCCGACGAGGAGCAGGCCGCCCGCGATTATGAGGAGGCGGCCGAGGCCGCCGATGTTGAAGCCGCCGTCCATGCGTCCATGGTAGGGCTCCGCGGGTTATGGCCTGAAGTCCGCGTGTGAAAGGATGCGCGGGGACCGGGTGGACGGAACGGATGCGAGCGATGGGCGCTGAATCAAGGGCGGCGACGCAGACCGACGTGGCGGTGATTGGTGGGACACCCGCCGGGATCGCGGCGGCGATTGCGGCGGCGCGCGCGGGGCTGGACGTGGTGCTGGTGGAGCCGTCGCAGCACCTGGGCGGGCTGATGACGAACGGGCTGGGGGCGACGGACATCCGGCCGAACGCGTCGGTGGGCGGGATCTTCCGGCGGTTGGTGGGGATGGTGCGCGCGCACTACGCGTCGACGTACGGCGAGGACTCGGAGCAGGTTCGAGTCTGCAATGACGGGTATCGATTCGAGCCTTCGGTGGCCGAGCGGCTGCTGGAGGCGCTGGTTGGGGAGCAGGAGCGGCTGGCGGTGTGGCGGGGCTGGCGGCTGGCCTGGACGGGCGGGGCGTCGATGCCGGAAGGCGGGCGCTGGTTGGTGCATACGGAGCCGGGGGCGGACGTCACGCAGATTGACCAGACGCCGGAGCGGCGGGTGACTGCGGTGACGCTGGCGGCGGTGGACGAGCAGGGGCGAGCCACGGGCGAGCAGGTGCGGCTGGAGGCGCGGGTCTTCGTGGACGCGACGTATGAGGGCGACGTGGCGCTGGGAGCGGGGGCTGCGTACCGGATCGGGCGTGAGGGTCGGGAGGAACTGGGCGAGTCGCACGCGGGGGTGGTGTACCAGGACTTTCACGACCGGCTGACGTACCCGGGGTCCACCGGGGAGGGCGACCGGCGTATCCAGGCGTACAACTACCGGCTGTGCCTGACGGACGATCCAACGAACCGGCGGGCTGTGGAGAATCCGGCGGGCTACGACCGGACGCCGTACCTGCCGCTCATCGACGACGTGCGGAGCGGGCGGATGCCGGGGTTCTGGAGTCCGCGGGGCGGGACGGCGGTGCTGAATTTCGTGGCGATGCCGAACCGGAAGTCGGACGCGAACAACCACCACTTCTGCTTCACGTCGAGCGACTGGGCCGAAGCGAACTTCGACTACCCGGAGGCGGGGCCGGAGCGTCGGCTGGAGATCGCGGAGGCGCACCGGGCGTATACGGAGGGGCTGGTGTGGTTCTGCCAGAACGACAAGGAACTGCCGGCGGACTTCCGGGACGCGGCGCGGGAGTGGGGGCTGGCGGCGGACGAGTTTGAGGACAACGGCGGGTTTCCGCGGCAGATGTACGTGCGGGAGGGATGCCGGATCCTGGGCGGCTACCTGTTCAGCGCCAGCGATGCGCTGCTGGACGCTTCAGGCGGGCGCTCGCCGGTGCACTGGGACAGCGTGGCGTCGGGCGGGTACCAGATTGATTCACACGCGACGCGGAAGCGCGAGGACACGGGGCTTGAAGACTCAGAGGTTGCGGACGGGCGGCGGGTGGCGCTGGAGGGGTTCATCGGGCTGCACGAGGAGACGGTGCCGTACCAGATTCCGTTCCGGGTGATGGTGCCGGAGGGGATTGACGGGCTGCTGGTACCAGTGGCGGTTTCGGCCAGTCACCTGGGGTACGGGACGATCCGGATGGAGCCGGTGTGGATGGCGCTGGGCGAAGCGGCGGGGACGGCGGCGGCGCTAGCGCTGGAGCGGGGCGCGCGGGTGCGGGATGTGCCGCGCGGGGCGTTGCAGCGTGAACTGCTGGCCGCGGGGCAAGTGATTACGTACTTCGAGGATGTTGCGCCGGCCGGGTTTGACGGGTTCGACGAGCAAGCGGCGGGCCTGGCGGCGGCGACGCAGTTCTGGGGAGCGCGAGGGTTCTTTTCGCACTACGCGGCGCGGCCGGACGAGCTGCTCACGCAGGGCGAGGCGCAGCGGTGGGTGTGGCTGGCGCGTCGGGCTGTGGATCCGTGGCGTCCCTTAGCGGTGGACGCGGGGCTGTTCGACGATCAGGCGGTTTGTAGCCGGTCGGGGTTCACGGACATCTTGCGGACGTGGATGGCAGAGCCGTCGCCGCTGATGGCGTCAATCGGAGGGATGCCGGGGGCGCCGTCCTCCGAGCAGCCGGACGGGACCATCAGCCGCGGCGAAGCCTGCCGGTTGATCGACCGGCTGTACGGTGACCTGGTGTAGGCGACGGCGGGTCGACCGGCGTCTAGAGCCCGATGTTGCGGAGGATGCGGCGGAGGAAGCCGACGTGTTCGCCTTCACGGAAGGTGAGGACGTGGACGTCGCTGCCGGACCAGACGGCCTGGGCGCTGTGGGCTTCCAGGTACTTCGGGTTTCGCGGGTCTTCGCGGATCTGCACCATCTGCGAGGCGCCCGGGCGCACGTTGAACTCGAGCTCGCTGCCGACCAATTCATCCACCGGGACGGTGAACAACTCGGCGGCGGCGGGGTTGGCGAACAGGACCTTGCGGGTGGAGTCGGCGACGATCATGCCGTCGGGCTGGTTCATGACGATGTCGGCAAAGCCGGGTTCTTCGGCCACCAGGGTGCGGATGCGTTCCTCGGCGGTGTCGGACCGGCGCTGGCGCTCGATCGAGTAGCGGATAGTGCGGCGGAGCCGTTCTTCCGAGAACTCGCCCTTGACCAGGTAATCCTGCGCGCCCTGGGCCACAGCCTCGGTGGCCACGGCCTCGTCGCCGAGCCCGGAGAGGATGACGATGGGAACGCCGCCGGCGCCTTCCTGGGCGGCCGTGAAGGTCTCAAGTCCCTGGCTTTCGCCGAGGCCGAGGTCCAGCAGGATGACCGACGGTGAGTAGTCGGCGATCGCGTCGAGACCGCTGTTGAGCCTGGCGAAGCTCTGGACTTCGTACTGCACGTCGCCAGTGGGGACGAGCATCTCTTCGAGCAACCGAACGTCGCCGGGGTTGTCCTCGATGACCAGGATTCGGAGCGTTTGCGCGGCCATTGGTCCCCTCCTTGCGGGCGCCGCTTCATCGCGGCGACGATCATTCACAGTCGAAGTGTGCCCAAACTGTAACAATTGCGGCGGTGCTTCCGGGCAGTCGAAGGTGTGAGTCTCAGGAAATCCTTGCCCACGAGAGCCCGAAGGGAACGACGAAGCGTGTCTGAAGGGGACCGACAACGCGATAGGGACGAATTGGATCTTGCGAATATCGAGGTCGAATTCGCACCGCTGCTGGCCGAGCTTGGGCGAATCATGACTTCGGCGTCGGATATCGACGAGGTCTACGAACGCTTTACCGACGCGGTGACGTCGGTGATCCCGGCGGATCGGCTATCGATCGTGGTGATTGATAGCGACGCGTGGCAGACCAAGGCGCGTTATTACGCGGGGATAGACGTTCCGCTGGCTACGTTGGACGTCTGGCGGCCGCTGGACGGGCAGGTGGTCGAAACCGTGGTGCTGAGCAAGCGGCCGCAGATCGTGGACGAGAGGAATGTCGCTGCAGTCCTGGCGAAGTCGCCGCGCCTGCAGGACGGGATTGAGGCCGGCCTGCGTACCTGGTTGGACGTTCCGGTGATCCTTGAGCAGACGGTGGTTGCGGTGATGCGGTTTATGTCGCGGACACCGAACGCCTACGACGCCCGCAGCGAGGCGCTGGCGGTGTTGATTGCCGCCCAGGTTGCCGGCGCGGTGGCGAACGCCCAGTCGATCGAGTCGCTGCTGGCCACGCAGGCCGAACTGGCGCGGTCGAACGCCGAATTGGAGCAGTTTGCCTACGTGGCCTCACATGACCTGCAGGAGCCGCTACGGATGGTGGCCAGCTACGTGGGGCTGCTGGAACGGCGTTACCGGGGCCGGCTGGACTCGGACGCGGACGATTTCATCGAGTTCGCGGTGGATGGGGCGCGGCGCATGCAGGCGCTACTGAGCGGGCTGCTGGATCTTTCGCGCGTGGGCACAAGGGGGCGCGAACTGGAGTCAACCGAGAGCGACGCGGCGCTGCGGGACGCCCTGATCAACCTTGAGCAAGGCATCGCCGAGGCCGGCGCCGAAGTAATCCACGAACCGCTGCCAGCGGTTCTGGGCGACCGGATTCAACTCACCCAGCTGTTTCAGAACCTGATTAGCAACGCGGTCAAATTCAATGCGGCTGACAGTCCGCAGGTGACGGTTTCGGCGAGCCAGTCAGGATCGATGTGGGAGTTCGCGGTTGCGGACAACGGGATTGGCATCGATCCAGCGCACTTCGACCGGATCTTCCAGGTCTTCCAACGCCTGCACACGCGGGACACCTACGAGGGCACTGGGATCGGGCTGTCGGTCTGCCGGAAAATCGTGGAACGGCATGGGGGAGCGATCTGGCCGGAGTCGGCCATGGGCCAGGGCACCACATTTCGGTTTACCCTAAAGGCCGCTGAGGCGGCGGGCACGGGCAGCTGAGCCGGGCCCGTTCCGCTGGTAGGCGCAGCCGGCCATGCGCCAGCGACCTGGGACACATCCCCCAGGCGAAAGGAGGCCTGACGTGGCCCAGGAGAGCGGCGCCCCGATCGAGATTTTGCTGGTGGAGGACAACCCCGGCGACGTGCGCCTTACGCAGGAAGCCGTGCGCGAGGCGAAGATCCGCAACACGCTGAACGTGGTGAACGACGGTGAACAAGCCATCGCCTATGTGCGCCGTCAGGGCGAATATGCCGAGCGACCGCGGCCCGACCTGATCCTGCTGGATCTGAACCTGCCCCGGAAGGACGGACGCGAGGTGCTGCAGGACTTGAAGTCGGACCCCGACCTGCACCGGATTCCGGTGGTGGTGCTGACCAGTTCGGAGGCCGAGCAGGACATCCTGAGTACCTACGACCTGTACGCGAACGCCTACGTGACGAAGCCGGTTGACCTTGAGCAGTTCATGCACGTGGTGTCGTCCATCCAGGACTTCTGGCTGAACATCGTCAAGCTGCCGCCCGAGTAGCGTGACGGGTTGGGGGAGCGAGCGGCGGGGGCAGTGAGCGCGCAGGACGACACGGGCGGCGTTTACGACGACCTGGAGCTTCCGAGCGGGACCTGGCGCCCCTACACCGCCATCCAGATGGTGATGACGGTGGACGGCGCGATCACCGGACCAACGGACGATTACTGGCCGATTAGCCTGGAGGCCGACCAGCGGACGTTTCGGCGGTTTCGCATCCACTTCGACGCGGTGCTGCACGGGGCGCGGACGCTGGGGATGCGGATCGACCGCTACATGTGGAGCGAGGAACTGCAGCGGGAGCGGCGGCTCAGGGATATGGACAAGCCGCCGCTGTTTATCGTGGTGTCGAATTCCGGGCAGATCGATCCAAGTGACCGGGTGTTCCAGCGCCGCAGCTATCCGATTGCGCCGATGGTTGTGGCGCCAGAGACGGCGGACGTCACGGCTGGTCTAGCGGACGTGGCTGAAATCGTGAGGCTCGGATCCGCGCGCGTCGATCTTGAGGGCCTGGTGCGCTATTTGGCCGAGAAGCGCGGCGTCCGACGGCTGGTGTGCGAGGGCGGGGCGATCCTCAATTACCACATGCTGACGGCCGGGCTGGTGGACGAGTTCTTTATCACGGTGACGCCCTCCATCATCGGCGAGCCGCGGCCGCGAACGGCGGTGGAAGGGCCGGCGGCGTTGCCGAGCGATCAATTGCAGCGGATGAAATTGATGAGCGCAGTTACGCGCGAAGACGAGGTGTTTCTGCGTTACCGCGTGCTGAGCGCATGCGCACTTGCGTAGGCGGCCTGATGAGGAGACCGGCGCAGAGATGCAGAGATCAAACGTTCGCTATCGTCGGGCCATCTGACTCCAGGTAGGCGTAAGTGCGCTGCCAGCGCGGCTTGGCCGTGTCGAGTCCAACATCACCCATGTCGGAGAACCTGATGAAGCCACGGGGGATCGACTTTTTCGTCTACAACGTCAGCGATATCGCCAGGAGCGCGGACTTCTACGAGAACACGTTGGGTTTGACGCTCGAGTCATGGGAAGGATCGGGATGGGCCGAGTTTGCGGTTGGCAGCTCGAAGACTGTCCTCGCGCTTCGCCTGGATCCTGAAGGCGCCGGCGCGGCCGTTCAGGGCGGCGCGATTGCCATTGCCGTTGACGAGGTAGGCCCAACCGTTGCCGAACTTCGCCAACTGGGGGTGGACATCATCCTCGGGCCCGGTGAACAGGCATCGTGCTATGCCGCTGGGATATCCGACCCCGACGGCAACCTGATCCTGCTCCACAGCCGCAAGGACGGGACGGCAGGGTAGATATGAGTCTGCGGACTGATCGCGGAGCATGCGCACGGTAACCAGCAGCAACGCGCTCTATGGGCGGGAATCGGGCCGGACGACCTGTCTGGCGAATGTTTCAGTCCTACTCGACTACCATGCGCGGAACGCCAGCCTGCAAGGGGGATTTGGACATGGCCACCGTCGCATTGATTACCGAGGAGGGCGCCGCCCACCAGCAGCCGTACCGGGACGCGATTCGCGACCTTGACCTGATTGACCAGGCGGAGTTGCTGGACCCGGGTGGCACCACATTCGGAGCCTCGGTGGACACCATCGGCTCCAAGGCGGGCGGCACGCACACATCGGTGGATTCGCTGATGGCCGCCAGGAAGCCGGACATGGCCATCGTGACCATGATCGCCGCGCACGCACCCGACGTGATCCGGCCGCTGTTGGAAGCGGGCGTGCACGTGATGGCCGAGAAGCCGGCCTGCGTGAACGCGGATGACTTCGAGGAACTGGCCGGGGTGGCCGACGCCAACGGCGCGCACCTGATGCTGGCGCTAGCCAATCGCATCAGCCCATCAGTCGAAGACGCCCGCCGCATCATCCAGAACGACGGCATCGGCGACCTGTATGCCGTGCGCGCCGTGCAGGTTGACGATCAGACGCGCATTCAGCGACGACTTGGCGACCCCGACTGGACGTTCCAGAAGAGCCTGGCCGGCGGCGGACACCTGAGCTGGTTGGGCATCCATCGCCTGGACATGTTGACCTACCTGGTGGGTGAGGACATTACCGAGGTGACGGCCATGACCGCCGTGGCCGGAGGTGCGCCCATTGACGTAGAGGACCTGGGCATTGTGACCTTCAAGTTTGCCGGCGGTTCGCTGGGGGTGCTGTTCAGCGGCTACCTGATGGACCAGAAGGGGCACAACGGCTTCACCGTCTACGGGTCGGAAGGCTGGTTGCGCGCGCACGAGGGTGAGGCGGACGCGCTGGAGTGGCGTTCGATCTCGTCGGCCATGGTTGGATCCAACGATCGACGCTTTGAATACGACGGTCGCGGCGGCGGTTACACCCCCTGGGTGGATTGCACGCTGCGCGCCTGCCTTGGCGAGATCGACGCGCCGATCACGGCCGAGGACGGCGTGAAGGTCTTGCGGGTCGTGCACGCCGCGTACGAATCGGCGGAGTCGGGTTGCCGAGTCGTGCTCTAGTCGGTGGAGTTCGCCCTAAGGGCGTTTGGGTACGGCATCGGCTCGCTGTGTCGCGGTCAGCCGCTTTCTGCGCGCTGATATGACGGCTCTCCGAATCGGAGGTAGCGCCTCCGGGAGTCTCGGGCCTGGCCGTAAGTTGACTCGATCCGTTGCTGGCGTGACCGCGGAGGATTGACCGGGCGGCGTTAGTCCGTGCGGTCTCGGCCAGGGCTTGCGTCGCATTGGTCGTCCTCGGCGCTCGTGCCGATAATGGCCGCGCTCATCCGACAGGGACGAGACCCATGGCTATCCGCACCATTCACGTCGGCGCGTGGAATCGCGCCCGCTCCCATCTCGGAGTCATGACCCAGTCCGAGGACTTCGAACCGGTTGCCCTGGTCGACGTTAATGACGACTTCATGGCCCAGGGCCTCGACCTGGCCGACCTGGGCTCCGATGCCGCCCACACGTCCATGACCGAGGCTCTGGACAAGCACGACTGCGATGCCGTGGTGGTCGTAACCCCCGTCGTGATCCACGCGCCGTTCATCGACGAAGCGCTGGCGGCGGGCAAGCACGTGATGGTTGAAAAGCCCTTCACCGTGAGCCTGGAGGACGCCGAACGCGCCGTGGCCACGGCCGAGGCCGCCGGCCTCCAGCTTCTTGTGACGCAAAACGATCGGCTCAACCCGGTCTACCCGACCATCCGCCGTCACCTCATCGAGGAAACCTACGGCCCGCCCGGCTACGCCGTGATGATCCACCACAAGGCCCGCTCCGGCCCCTATCACGACTCGCCCCACATGCACCTCTGGCAGCAGGGCGTTCACCAGATTGACACCTTGCTCAGCGCAATCCCGCGAACACCGGTTCGCGTCCGCGGAATCAGCGTCGAGCCCGCCTGGGGGACCTGGCCCACGCCGTCGCTCGTGCACTCCATTATCGAGTTCGACGACGGAACCTCGGCCACCTACGTGGGGACCTCGCAGGCCCGGCACAGCGAATTCCAGTTCACGGTCGAATGCGAAGAGGCCGCCCTGGCTACCTCCGGCCTTAGAACTAACGACTCGCTGCTGCTTAAGCGTGGCGCCGAGGTGGAATCCATTCCGACCGATCCGCCGCCCGGCGACATGTCTCCAGAGGAGCAGATCTCCGACATGTTCGCCAGGCAGATCAACGAGGGCGTCGACACCCAGCTTTCCGGACGTAACAACCTCACCACGATTCGCGTCATTGACGCTATCGTCCGCTCCACCGAATCGGGCGAGGTGGTGGAACTGACCTAACCTTGGTCTAAATCCCAATGAGACGAAGGGGGAGAGGCCCGGCTGCGAGGGCTCACTGAATGACGATTGATCCGGGCATAGTCCCCGGCCTGCTGGTGCTGGTATTGGAGTTGCTGGCGTTGGCCGCCTTTGGCTTCGTCGTCGCCCGGGTCGCGCTGCGCCAAACCGACGACCGGATGGCGTTGGCACAAGGGCTCTTGATCGGTCTGGCGCTCTGGGGCCTTACTGCCAACTTCGTGATGTACCTGCTGCCTGGCATGACCGGCGCAGCCGCAGCCTGGGCCATCACGCTGGCGCTGGCTGCCTGGCTGGCTCGGCGCGCACCCTCCACGCTGCGGCTGCGGCCCCGCACCATTGCCGGATTCGCCGTCGCGGCCCTAGCGCTCTTTTGGATTTTCTTGGCTGGCCGCCAGTTGTTGTCGATCGTGGATGCGTCGCTCCATCTGGGCCTTGCCGCCTCCATCCGTGCGGGCGGGTTTCCGCCGGTGTTTCCGTGGCACCCAGGGGTGCCTGCGCCATACCACTATGGCCTGGACATGCTGATCGGGCTGCTGGCACCACCGTTCGGCCCGGATCTGTCTTTCATGACGGAGTTGCTGGGCGCCTACATCTGGACAAGCTTTGCTCTGGTCGTCGCGATGGCCCTACTGCGACGCGGTGGATGGACCAGCTTGGTCATATTGACACCGCTGCTACTCACCGCAGGCGCCTGGACGCTTGTCGGCTTCATTATCCCGACGCCGGACATCCTGCAGACTCCCGTTCCGACCGGCATGTCGGCGGTTGGGCTGCGCACTTCACTGGCTAGCCTGTATTGGCCGGAAGTCTCGCTTCAATGGCAGACAGAGTTCGAAGCGTCGCCACCGAACATATGGAAACCACAGTTCCCCCTGGCCTATGCGGTGGCTTTTTCCATTCTGGAACGCGCGACAGCTCGTGAGCGCAGAGATGTCACCTGCCATGTCGTTCTGGCAATTCTGCTTGGCTTTCTGGGACTCGTGGATGAAGCGGTTGCCCTAACCGTACTTCTGCTCTGGGCGCTCTTTGAGGCCGAGCGATTTGTCCGTATTTGGCCAACGCACTCCACACGCAACATGGGAGCGTTGCGCGCAGGCTTGGGGCCGGCGCTCGCCACGCTGCTGCTGATAGCGGGGGGTGGGGTCATCACGGGGGTGCTGACCGGAGCGTCAGGTGGTGGGCTATCGCTCGGCTGGATCGCGGACGTCGATAGTCACCGGCCGCTAGGCACATTCACACAGCTGTCAGGCGGTCTTGGCGTCCTTGGTTCTGGTACGGTCCCGATCGCTGCAACCGCCGCATTGCTGGCGTGGCGAGATCGCCTTGGGCTGGCACTGGCTCTAGGGAGCGTCCCGTTCCTGGTCGTCGCGCTTACGTTGCAGTACGAGTACGCCCCCCAGGACACAACCCGCCTTGACGGCCACGCCCGTAATCTTGCGCTCCTAGCCCTGCTTGTCGCGGCGAGTGTCCGTCTGCGCACTCTGCGTCCCCGCTGGCGCTACGCGGCCGCCGCATGCATTGTCGGGCTTGTTGCCTGGCCGACCGTTGCGATGCCCGTGCGCACCCTCGGCTTGGCGCTTGGTCATGGGATTCAGTTCGCCAACGCTCAGCCGGGTCAGCGCGAGTTTGACCTGACCATCATGGGACGACACACCAGCGGGCAGCATATCCCTGCGCCCATCAATGCCTATATCCGCGAGAATACATCTGTCGACACCCGAATTCTCTCGCCGCATCCCGCTGCGTCGACCATCGCCACGGGCCGTCCCAATGCGTCGGGCTATACCCAGTTCCCGCACTACAACTATGTGGAAGGACCCGAATACTTGGACGCCATTCGCTATCTGGAGCCAGCGGCTGTCCGCCGTCTCGACTACGCATACCTCCATGCCACAGACGCCTGGATCGCTCGACTGCCCGACCGTGCCGAGCAATGGCTGGATGATCCTCGACTGTTCGAACTGCTCATCCGTGACGGTACCGACGCCCTCTATCGCATACGGCCAGCGTTCCTTGAACTCAATGTAGCGCCGACGCCTGCTTCGTTCGAAGCACTGCGCCAAACCGTTCCAGCATCCGTCACCGTGTACCTCTCGCCGTCCATCGAGTATCTGGGCTCGGTGCGAGCGGCGTCGGTGTTGTCCCATGCCGATCTCTTTGGCGTCGTTCGGACCTTTGCTCCACACCTGCGGCCGGACTTTCAGACGGAGCCGCTCGGCCGCGTGATGCCCGACTTGGTCGTCACGTCAGCACGCCTCGCGCCGTCCGCGTTTGCTTCTGATGCACGGCGACCCATCTGGTGGAACGAAGAAATCGCTGTGTATGCACCAGCCGACGCTATCCAGCCCATCATGGACCCGCCACCCCAGCATTTCAGCGTCATGCTGTCAGACGTTGGCATCGCTCATGGACGCCTCACGTTTACCGCCAGTTTCACCGATCGCGCGACGGAACAGTGGGGAGGCCAGGACTGGCTCATCGTCGCGGCCGACGCCTCCCCGTGGGCCTTTCCTTTCGAGTTTGACGGCAAGGGTCACATCCGCGCCCACACCAGGTGGTATATGGGCCAACTTGAACCGGTGCCTGAAACGAAGATCCACGAGTATTTCTATCTCTACGAGTTGGATCCGCAGACGGGTATGTTGGCCCTATGGAACGGGAGCGGCTATGCGAGCCTCTCGGAGTCACAACCAGAATTGGGCCCCGGTGCGTGGGTACTGGCCGTCCGAATCAACATTACCGAACTGCAGGAAGTGGCTTTTATTCCCGTGCTGCGATTCGAGGTGGCTGCTGACGCTGCGCTTAAGTATGAGGTCTATGAGGGTTCGCTGGACACGATGCTGATTCCGTGACTCCAGCCCCGGGCAGCCTGCCAATTAGTGGCCAGTAGGGTGATTGAAAATCGCAGCTATCCGCGGTCTACGGGGTCGATGTCCACGACCTCGACCGTCGGCCCGCGTTGCCAGCGGCGGTAGGCGCGGGCGGCCCGCCCGGCGCGCCAGAGGCCGACGATCACGCGCCGCAGATCAGGCCGGAATAGGGAGGCCACAGCCAGTACCAGCGTTGCCGCTACCAGGAATACCAGAGACACGGCAACCACAATCAGGCCGCCAACCGCCGCGATCAGAAACAGCGGCAACGCAGCCAGCGAGCGCGTAAACGAGCGTGTGTCGTCAATCATTGAGCACAGGTTAAGGCAAGCCATGTCTCTGGAGACGCAAGGCTACGAAATCAGCGCGTCCACAGGTGGACTTCGGCGTTCCCGTAAACTGCACCGGCCCACCACCGGACTACCCAGCCCCTTGCCAACCTACGAAGTCCGCGAACTCCAGCATCAGCAGAAGGTCTACGTCAACGGTCACTATCTGGCCGCCGTCCAGCAGGGGAAGTTCCGCCCCTACATCCATCCGGTTCTGACCCCGGGCGGTCACGTTGTCACGGAGATCGCGACGGCCGACCACCTGCATCACCTTGGCATCTGGTTTGCCCACGAAGACATTGACGGCGTGAACTTCTGGGCGCCCGAGTCCCAATGGACCGTGCCTTGCCCGCGCATGCTGGTGTCCAGAACCGACGTTGACGTTGCCGATGACGGGGTGACATTCCGGCAGGAGGTGGACTGGCTGGACGGCGACGAGCATCTCTGCATGCGGGACTCACGGGTCATCGTGATTGGCGAGCGTCCCGGCCATACGATGGTTGACGTCACGGTCACCGTGCGCGCGGACGAGCGCCCCATCCGGATGGGCCAGACCAAGGAAGCCGGCCTGGCACTGCGAGTTTCAGACCAGATCGACGTGCTGGACGGAGGTCGGATTACCAATGCCAACGGGCAGGTCAACGAGGCCGAAACGTTCGACCAGGTTTCGGACTGGGTGGACTACTCGGGACCCGTCAGCCGGGCTCAGGTGTCGGGTATCGCAATCTTCCCGCATCCCGGTAGCGACCGGATTCCGTGGTTCACCCGCGACTATGGCCCGCTTTATGTCAGCCCCTGGCGGCACGAGGAAATCACCCTGGCACCGGGTGAGACCCGAACCGTGGGCGCTCGATTTGCGGCGCACGATGGATCGTGCGAAGAGGCCGATGTGGCTGGCCTCTACGCTCGATTCCTAGAGGAAGTCGGCTAGCGCCGGTCCTTGATCGCCGGAGTCGAGAAGTCCGGCATCGGCGACGAGGCTGACGAGAGCGGCTGTGGCAGCCGCTTCGGCATCGATGAATTTGATCTCCTCGGCAATCTCCTCGATTACCGCCGGCGTCGTGGGACTGGCCACGGCCACCAGGTCTCCCTCGTCCTGCAGTTCGCCGCCCGAGAGGTCCACCAAGTAGAAGGCCGTATTGCTCAGACCGTGCAGTTCGGACTCGTGTCCGGTTTTGATGAGCCCGACGCTGCGCGGGGAGGCCACAATGATTCGATTGTGACGCCCAGCATCCAGCGTACTCAGCAGCATGTCCTGGCGAGCGAGCTGGCCGATGCGCGCGACGTTGGCCAGGCGTTGCTCGCCGGAGTCCACGTACTCGTTAATGGCGGCCGGGTCGACCCTGGCCTTGCGAAGCTCAGCGGGCTCCGGCAGGCGCAGAAACCGCCACAGGCCAGCGTTGGCGGCAAGCGACGCCTCGCGCAGCGCCATGCGAGCCGATGTCGCGTCCGCCCGCAAGCGTGCTTGAAGCAGGGACGAACCGAAGCGCTCCCGCACTGCCACGTAGAGGAATCCGATGGAGAGCAAGGCACTCACGCGCGATTGCATGAGGCGCGTGCTCAAGGCCTTTCGCAGGTTGCGGTCATCAGCCTGGCGAATGGCGGCCACGAGCGCGCGCGCCTCCACCCCGTGGATTGAGGACACCCAGCCGGCGTAGTCCCGGAGATACGCCCGGTCCGCGATCGACGACGCTTCAGGCGACTTGGGCCACATCAGTCAGCCTCCAGCGAGCCGCCAAACACGCCCTCGTACTGCTCGGTCTTCAAGCCATCGGAGGCCTGCAGGCGATAGGTCCACGCGTCATCCAGCATCACGCGGCCCATGCCCTGCAGCAGCTCGCTGAACTCGCCGAGCAGCGCCTGGGGCGGCTCGTCACCAGGATCGAAGCCGATCATGGTGAAGCCGTCGGGCATCACGCTTGGCAACGCGAGATCGACCTCAATCAGGCCGGTGGCGGCTGCGACGCGCGTTATGCGCCACGACCAGAAGTGTTGTCGAATGGCCACGATGAAGGGCATGGCTGCCGTGTCGTAGCGCTCCGAATCCCACTCAATCGGGACGCCGTTGTAGCTGGACGGGAACTCTTCAACGTTCCAGGCCGGGCCAGATCCGGGGCCGCTCACTTCGCCCTCGCTCGCATTCACGTTGAGCGCAAAGCCTACTCCAGTCCGAGCGATTCCGCGCACCCGAACGGCGGGCCGTCGATCAGTAGTGTTAGGGCCACGCCATTGGCAAGAATGTCGCGACTACCGATGAAATGACTGTCATTCGACAATCCGACGAGCGATCCGTACGGCTCTGCCTGCCAGTTGAACCTCCCGTGGCTCCGGCGGGTGGCTGGGGCGTGGCTGAACTGCACTGTCATACGACGGCCAGCGACGGCGTCGTGTCACCCGAAGAACTCGTTGCTATTGCCGAGCACCTGGATCTTGACGTGCTGGCCGTGACCGATCACGACACCATTGATGGGGCATTGCGCGTGCGGGATCACGCGCTGTCAGTTGGCGCGCGGGTCGAGGTGATTGTTGGGATGGAGGTCACGACCCGACGGCAGGACCACATCGTGGGTCTCTTCCTGGATCACGCGCCACGGATCTTCCGCTCGGTGCCCGACACGGTGGACGAGATTCATGCACAGGGCGGACTGGCAATCGTGGCGCACCCGTTCCTGGGGCTGCCGTCATCCATCTCGGCTAAGCGGTTGCGCGAGGCGCTTCAGCGCTGTTGCTTCGATGGGATTGAGGCCGAGAATCCGTACATGCGGCAGGGTGCGCGTGACCGTCTGTCGGCGTTCCTCCAGGACCACGGCGACGAGGTGGGTGCGCCAATCGGCGCCAGCGACGCGCACTTTGGGGACCTGGCCAAGGCCGTCACGCTGTTCGAAGGGCGGAGCGCCGCCGACCTGCGTCGCGCTGTCGAGGCGAGGTCAACCGTGCCCGCCGTGGGTCGAGTCACGCACCCCGGACCCGGCCTGACTGCTCACCTGCACAACCAATACCGAAGTTTGCTACGGCTACCGGTGATGCGGGCCGGCACTCTCTGGCGACAGTGGCGAGATGGCTGAGATCCGCGCCCGACGCCGCCAGCCGCAATTCGAGCGCTAGACGGCGCCTTCGGCAGGCCGCGGTTTGGGATTGGGCGGGAGCTTGATGTCCGGAGCTTCGGTGGACTCCTCGTCCATCGGTTCGGACTCAGGGGCCGGCTCCGGCAGGTCGGGTGGGGTCAGAGGCGCTCGGCCCTGGTGCTGGTCGATGAGGAGCGTGAATTCTTCGGCGTCAAGGGTTTCCACTTCGATCAGCCGCTCGGACAGCTTGTCCAGCAAGTCGTGATGGCGGGAGAGGATGTCCATCGCGCGACGGTGGGCGTCGTCAATGAGATGGGAAACCTCCTGGTCGATATCCTCCGCCACTCGCTCGCTGTAGTTGCGCTGCTCCGCGATATCGCGGCCGAGGAAGACCAATTCCTCGCGGCGGCCAAAGGCCCGCGGGCCAAGTTTGGGCGACATACCATATTGCGTAACCATGCGACGCGCGGTCTCGGTGGCTTGCTGGATGTCGTTGCTGGGACCGGTGGACATTTCGCCAAAGACCAGAACTTCGGCCGCATGGCCCCCCATGATCATGGCCAGCATGTCCTCGAAGAATGACTTGGTGTAGAGGTGCCGGTCCTCAGGCGGCTGCAAGCGGGTATAGCCGCCCATCTGACCGCGCGGCAGGATGGTGACTTTGTAGACCGGATCGGACCGCTTGAGCATGTGCGCCACGAGGGCGTGGCCGATCTCGTGGTAGGCCGTCACCCGCTTTTCCTGGGCGCTCATCACACGACTCTTGCGCTGCGGCCCCGCGATCAGCCGGTCAATGGCCTCCTCGATCTCGAACATGCTCACCACCGACCGATTACGTCGCGCCGCAAGGATGGCGGCCTCGTTGAGAAGATTCTTCAGGTCGGCGCCCGAAAAGCCAGGTGTCTGCTTGCCCACGGTTTCCAGGTCCACATCGGGATCCAGTGGCTTCTCACGCGCGTGAACCCGGAGGATCGCTTCGCGGCCGCGAATGTCCGGTAGGTCCAGCGTGACCCGCCGGTCAAAGCGACCAGGCCGCAACAGGGCGGGGTCGAGAACATCCGGCCGGTTGGTAGCCGCCAGGACGATGACCGTCTGTTCAGACTCGAAGCCGTCCATTTCAACCAGAATCTGGTTGAGGGTCTGCTCGCGCTCGTCGTGACTGCCGCCAAGGCCCGCGCCGCGCTGACGGCCGACAGCGTCGATTTCATCCACGAACACCAGCGAGGGTGCGCTCTGCTTGGCCTTTTCGAAGAGGTCGCGAACCCGCGATGCGCCTACGCCGACGAACATCTCAACAAATTCAGACCCACTGATGCTGAAGAAGGGCACCCCGGCCTCGCCGGCCACGGCCTTGGACAGGAAGGTCTTGCCGGTACCCGGCGGGCCAACAAGCAGCACGCCCTTGGGGATTTCGGCGCCGATCTTGGTGAACTTCTCGGGGAATTTCAGGAATTCGACGACCTCGGCCAGTTCCTGCTTGGCCTCATCCACGCCCTGGACGTGCTTGAAGGTGACTTTGGGACGGTTGGCGGTGACCAGGCGGGCGCGGCTGCGGCCGAAGCTGAGCGCCTGGGAGTTGGAGCCCTGGGCCTGCCGCATCAGGAATATGAGCAGGCCAATGAAGACCAGCAGCGGCAGCACCGAGGTCAGGATGCTGATGATGGTGGGCGCGTTACTTGGTTCGTCAAACTCGACCGTGACCTGCTCGCCGCCGGTGTTGATTCCTCGGGCAGCCAGTTGCTCGCCAATATCAAAGTTGTCGTTGACTACGGAGGTCATCGTGCGTCCGTCCACGGTTGCGGAAACGCGCGTGCCGCCAAGCTGAATCTGCGGGCGACTTCCACGATCTGCCGCGGCCTGGACCTCGGCCAGCAGCGTGGAAATCGGCACATTTTGCTCGCGCGGGCTTGGATTGAACATGACGAACAACACAACCAGGATCGCAACGGCCAGCACGATGTACATGAAGCCGTTGCGGACGAGTCGGTTGTTCATGAAAGGGCAGCCTTTCGTCCCTGGACAGAACGAGGCGGGCGCCGCGCCGCGTGGATGTCGGCGATTATATCAGCGGCCCGCCCGCGCCCGGCCCGCACCTCTGCTACGTGTCGAGTCTACGAAGGTTCATGGATGGTTCCGTAGCGAAACCACCCAGCGCCGTTGCCGGAAGCAGCGGCGCCCACGTGATTGAAATAGCAAGGATCCTGTCGGCGTCCGGCATCGGTCGATGGTCCGCATCAACCACGACTCCAGGAACGCAGACGGGCTGATCATTCAGCGTAACCACCGGCGTGCCCGCGCGCAGGGCCGCGGGCACACGGCGACGGCGCAACAGTCGCGCCAGGTCGTGTCGGCGACCATCAACGGGCGACCTGAGCTGATCGCCCGGGCAGAGCGTGCGAACGGCCAGCCTGGCGCCCGGTGCAGGAACGGCGAGCGCCTCGACCGCATGCGCGTCGCCTGCAGTCTCAGCCGGCGACCGGACACGAAGCGTCAGCCGTCCAACTGCAAGCTCAACGGTCGACGGAACCGAGAGCTGGATTGGCTCGGGCCACGACGGATCACTGACCTGGGCGCCATACAGAGCGATTGTGCGATCCCGCACAAAGGCCCAGCGACCGCCCGGCAGTTGGACCCAACGTCCGGCCGTGTTGTCGGCTAACGCGCGTTCCAGCGCTCGCCAATGCGGCTCGCCGAGCTGCCGGCTGGTGGGTTCGTCCGACCGCAGCGCGGCGTTCAGCTCTCTACGCAGTCGTCCGGCGGGCACGGCGCACCGATCCGGGGCCAGCGGCATTCGAATTCCCCGAGCCGGGCTCACCATGGGCTCGGCGGCCGGCGCCGCCAGCGCGCCGGTGCGCAGAAGCGCCTTGCGGAATCCCGGGTAAATCTCGTCGAACACCGGGATCAACTCGTGGCGAACTCGGTTACGGCGGAATTCCGGTGATTGGTTGGCCGGATCGTGGTGCGTGGGCAGGCAGCGGACCGCTGCGTAGGCCTCCACCTGGCTTCGCCACACCGTCAACAGCGGACGCAGCGTTCCGCCGTCGTCCAATCGCATGCCTTGAAGGGCGTCCGGGCCGCCGCCGCGAGCGAGGTTCATCAGGATGGTTTCCACCTGATCGTCAGCCTGGTGACCTGTAGCCACGCGTGCGACGCCGAGCCGCGCACCCGCGCGGCGAAGGAATTGGCGCCGAAGCCGGCGGGCGGCCATTTCTCGGGATTCGCCGCGGTCCGGCGAGGGACGGGCGGCGCGCTCGCTCGTGAAGGCGACGCCGTTGGCCCGACAGGCGTCTTGCACACCGCGGGCAACGGCTGCACTGCCGTCGTGCCAGGCATGGTCAAAGTGCAGGACATGAAGTGCCGGTCCCCCGCGCTCGCGGGCGGCCAGCAGCGCGTCCAACAGGACCATGGAGTCTGGCCCGCCCGACACAGCCACGGCCACCAGATCGCGAGAGGTAAGCCCGGCGGTGCGGACCGTCGTCCGATAGACGGCGTCGCGTACCCGGCGAACGACTCGCCGCGAAGGGTCGCGTTTAGCCGGTGCTCCCGAATCCACCGCGTGAAGGGGCATCGGGCGACTCCCGTTCGTCCCACGTAGCGACCGCGACTGATACGAGCACACCCTGGGCGATCCGGTCGCCACGCTCGACGATCACGGGTCGGTCCGTCGGGTTCCAGACGTCGATGTGAATCTCATCTTCCGGGCCAGCGTAGTCCTGATCAACAATGCCAATCCCATTGGACAGCCGCAGGCCCGTTCGGCGGGGGGTGCTGCTGCGGACGGCCACCAACAGCATGTACCCGGGCGGGGTGGCGACGATGAGGTTTGACGGAATCCGGGCCATTCCGCCCGGCGCAACCTCGGTGGTTAGGCGTGTCGTGAGGTCGAACCCCACGGAGCCGTCGGTCGCGTACGCCGGCAAGGGGAGCGAGGGATCGACGCGAGTGATTGGTACGCGCATTGCGCGGCGAGTCTACGCTGCCGGCCGATCGGTCAGCCGCCGGCGAAGACCTCGAGCCAGGCGCTTAGATGGCCAAATTGCACCGGCGGCGGCGGGTCCGGGGATGGCGGCTCCACCGGCGCCGGCGTAGGGAGCGGCACGCCGGTCAGGTCATCCATGATGACAATTGCGCGGTCGCCGGGATCGACCAGACCGAGATCGCGCTTGGCAATTTCACGTAAGGCAGGAAGCGACTGGGCGTAGTCCAGGCGCCTCCGGAGTTCGACATTGGCCCGCTCGACATGTTCAATCTGTGAGTTCAGTTCCTCGATGCGCTCGTTGGCCGCCACGAATGCGGGGGAATTCGTGGTTTCACGCACGATCACGGCTACAAGTGCCAGCACGCCAACCAGGGCCAGAATCTGGCCCAGCAGGCGGGCGCGGTCGTTCGTTGGTGAAGCGGCGGGCGCCTGCATTACTCGACGGTTACTGATTTGGCGAGGTTGCGCGGTTGATCGACGTCCAATCCCAGCCAGACGGCGATGTGATAGGCGAAGAGTTGCAGCGGAATGACGCTGACGATGGGCGCGATCAGTGGCGGGATGCGTGGCACGGTGATGATGTCCTCGGCGATTCCCGGATACAGGTCATCCCCTTCGCTGGCGACGAGGATCACCCGACCGTTTCGGGCTCGAGTCTGTTCGACGGCGCTGAGGATCTTGGGCCGCAGTTCGTCACCCAGCGCAACCGCCACGATCGGGATGTCGGGCGCCACCAGTGCGATCGGCCCGTGTTTGAGCTCGCCGGCGGCAAAGCCTTCCGCATGGATGTACGAGATTTCTTTGAGCTTCAGCGCGCCTTCGAGTGCGATCGGGTGTGCCAACCCGCGTCCCATGTAGAGAAAATTCGCCGCGCCGTGGTAGCGGCGCGCCAGATCTTCGATTTCGTCCTCAATCTCCAGAACGCGAGCGACCGCCAGCGGTGCGTGTGCAATATCGGTCAGGCGTTGGGCTAACCGATCGGGCGGCAGGACGCCGCGCAAAACGCCCAGATGACAGCCCAGCAAGTACAGCGCGCCCAGCTGGGACACGAAGGTCTTGGTTGCGGCAACGCTGATTTCCGGACCCGCATGCAGGTGAAACGCGGCGTCGGCCGTGCGCGTGAGTTCGCTGCCCACCGTATTAACCAGCGCCACAACCGGCGCGCCGTCAGCTTTTGCACGCTCGACGGCCAGCAGCACGTCGGCCGTGGCGCCGGACTGTGAAATCGCGATCACCAGGGTTCCGCGAGATAGCGGACCCGGCGCATAGGCGAACTCGGAGGCAACTTCCGTGACCGCTGGTAGAAGCGCCAGCTCCCTCACGTAGCGGGCGCCGACCATGCCGGCAAAGTTTGAACTCCCGCTGGCCACGATCACCACACGCTCGATATCCCGGGCGTCAACGGGCAATTCAAAATTGTGAAGGCGTAACTGGGCCGGTTCCAATGTGACCCGAGGGCGAATGGTGTCGGCCAGTGTCTTGGGCTGTTCGTGGATCTCCTTGTGCATGAAGTGCCGGTGGCCGGCCTTGGCCGCCGCCAGCGGACCCCAGGGCACCGAGAAGACGCGGCGTTGGCGTGAGCGGCTGTTCAGGTCTTGAAACTCGGCGCCGTCGCTTCGAAGCGCCACGATCTCGCCAGCCTCCACGACCTGGACTTTCCGCGTGTGGCGAACAACCGCCGGCAGGTCGGATGCCAGGAGCGCTTCGGACTCGCCGTGTCCCACGACCAACCCGCCGGCCGATCCCACGCGTCCGCCCACCAGCAGGCCTGGTTCGTCGGCTGCGAGAGCCACCACGGAATGGGCACCAGCGAGGCGGCGGAGCGTGCGGCCCACGGCGTCGGTGAGTGACGAGCCAGCATCGCGGTGGGCGCCAATGAGATGCGCGATTACCTCGGTGTCAGTCTCGGAACTGAAGACATGCCCATCCGCGAGGAGTTCGGCGCGAATATCCGCCACGTTGTCAGTCATGCCGTTGTGGACGAGGACAAGACGTCCTGACGCGTCGGTGTGGGGATGGGCGTTGGCGTCGGTCACGGCCCCGTGGGTCGCCCAGCGGGTGTGTCCGATACCGATGGCGCCGGACATCACATCGTCGTCGACCAATCGTGCCAGATCGCGGATTCGACCGGCCCTGCGACGGACGCTGAGTCCCTGAGGTGTGAGGACCGCTAGTCCGGCGGAGTCGTAGCCCCGGTACTCAAGGGCGCGCAGCCCCTCCAAGATTGCTGGGGCGGCCGACCCATCGCCGATATACCCAACGATGCCGCACATGGCGCCGTTCTCCGGCCAACAAGCCAATGAGGGCCATGTACGGCCCGCGGAACCTGCGCCTCCCCTGACCTGACAATAGCGCCCAAAACGCATTGCGGTAAAGGGCGACGCAGTTCTTTGCATGCCGGAGCGAGCGGTATGGCGGCCGGCGCTGACTCGGCCTCAGGCGACTAGGTGCGGTGGGTTTGGCGGAAGAACCAATCCAGCGTGCGCGACACCAGATCCACTCGATGCGCCGGCTCGCTGACGCGGTGGTATTCCCGCGGATAGCGCACAAAGTCTGTCTCGACGCCGGCGGCCCGCAGCAGCGCGTGGAGTTCCAGTCCCTGGGCGATGGGTACGCGTCGGTCCTCCTCGCTATGGATCACGAGCGTGGGGATTGTGGCCCCGGCGAGGTGTTGCACCGGCGAGCGGTCGCGGATCAGTTCACGCTGCTCCAAAGGAGACCCGCCGAACTCCCAATAGACCCAGCTCGGGATGTCGGTCTGACCAAAGAAGCTCTCGATGTTGGTGACGGCGTTGACGGCAACCGCAGCCATGAAGCGATGGGTGTGGCCGACCGCCCACGCCGTCAGATAACCGCCGTAGCTGGTCCCGGTCACGTAGGCCGGGAGGGCTTCGCTCCCGGTGTTGGCCAGCCACGAGTCAAGCGCCGCGACACAGTCCTCGAAGTCGCCGCCGCCGAGGTCCATGCGATCCGCAATCAGAAAGTCCAGGCCGTAGCCGTGGCTGCCTCGAAAATTGGGCGCCACCACCGCGAATCCATGGCGAACAGCCGCCTCGCATTCCGGGCGGTATTCATGGGCCGTCCGACTGTGCGGTCCGCCGTGCGGCCACAAGATCACGCCTGCGGGCCGTGCGTCAGCCGGTGCCAGGGCCAGGCTCTCCACGGAGACACCGTCGTCTCGGTCAAATGACCAGATTCGGGCCTGCGCCGAACTCTCGACCGTGTGGTGTTCGGAGCGCCAGCGTGAGCGACCGTCGGGGGCAAGCAGCTCGACTTCGGGTGGAATCGTGGCCGCCTGCGTGATGCAGGCGATCTCGCCGCTGTGTCCGTCCACGTGGGGCGTGGAAACGTGGGGGAGCCGGTGCGCGAGCGGTTCCGGCGGCTGATCCTGGCGCGCCCGCATCAGCACATTGCGCATCCCATCCATCAGCGCAACGATCCATGAACCGTCGGGCGCCGCCGCCGGACGGGTCTCGGTCTCAACGCTTCGATCAAGCCCGGCGGTCAAGGACTGCCGGGAACTACCGTCGAGGTCGACCGTGGCGAGTTCCATGTTGACCGAGTGCGGACCCATGGTGGGCGCGGCCAGGAATCCGATGCGTCCCCCGTCGCGTGAAAGAGCTGGCGCGATAACCGCGTTGTCTCCACACACCAGCGGGCGTTCGAAGGTTCCGGCAGCATCGGCGCGCCAGAGACCAAACGGCTGCGTGAGGTTGGAGACCGCGCCTTCCTCGCGTCCGCTTCGATTCGAGACGAAGACGATCGACTCGCCGTCCAGCATCCACACTCCGGCGCCGCTGTGGAAACCCTCCGACGTCAAAGGGCGCGGCGGCTCGTCGCCTTTGAGGTCATACGCCCAGAGTCGAATTCTCTCGACTTCGCCGAGCCCATCACCATCGTTTCGCGGATTAACGGCGGGGTCGGCGGGGTCGGCGGGGACTTCGGGCGGCTTGTCGTACGCGGTGTAGAGGATTCGGTCGCCAGTGGGCGACCAGGCGAACGTGCGGAAGAAGGCGTGCAAGGCGAGTCGACCGTGGCCGGCCAGCGTGAGGGCGATTTCACTGCGCGATCCGTCAAGGCCAACGATGACGATGCAGTCGGTCTCGTCGCCCGATTCGACATAAGCAAGGCGAGCCCCGTCGGGCGACCAACTAACCGGGGGGCTGCCGCCTGAAATGCCCTCACAGAGACGCTCGGATTGCAGGCTTTCGGCGTCGACGACCCAGATTTCGCTGGTCGTGGCGTTGGCGGCAACATCGGGAATGCCTACGGTGTACGCAAGGTGTCGTCCGCGAGGCGCCCACTGGGGTTGCGTGGCCGTTGGCGCCTCAAACAGGGCCTGGATCTGGTCTCGGTTCAGATTCATCGCTGTACGGGACCCCCTCGACTACGGGAAGGCTATGCGCCCGAAGCCGAAGCAGCGCGGGCAGCGCGGCGGGCGACCGCTAGGGCGCGCGGGAGGGCCGTCGGGATCGACACCTGCGCCGTCGCACACCGGACAACGTCGCGAGAGCATGCGCCGCAGAAGCCGCCAAAACAACCCGGAAAGGCGACCGCCACCGGTGTAGCCGGGCGGGCGAACCTGCGGGCCAGGTTTCTCGGCGCTCACGCCGCCGGGACTCCCCGTCGCAGCCCGCGGCCCGGCGTGGCGCCGGTGTGGCGACCGTGGTCGACCACCACTTCGCCGTTGACGATCACCATGTCAATGCCGTCGGGGTATTGCGTGGGTCTCTCAAACGTCGCATTGCACCTGACCCCTGGCATATCGATCAGCACCAGGTCGGCGGCCATTCCGGACTGAATCAGCCCGCGATCCACCAGCCCGAACCGCCGGGCAGGCGCCGAGGTCATGTGGCGGATCATTTCTTCCAGCGGCACGGCGCCCCGGTCGCGCACGAAATGTCCCAGGAAGCGCGGATAGGTGCCAAAGGTTCGCGGATGCGGCGAGCCGCCCGTCAGCAGCGCGTCGGTTGAGCAGATGTGGGCGGGATGCCGCATGATCATTTCGAAATCGGCGTCGGTTGCGGAGTTGTGCATCACCGCGGCGGCGCTGCCGCGCTCGGCGCGCACCAGGTCAACGACCAGGCTCTCCGGTGCAACGCCGCGCTCGTTGGCGATGTCGCTGACGATGCGCCCTTCCAGATGGTTGTTGGCGGGCGACGGGACGTTGGCCAGTCGCAGGCCCGACCAGTTGCTGGGGCGGTCACCGTCCGGCTGCCCCATCGCCGCCTCGATGCGGCCCCGCTGCTCGCTGTCCTCAAGCCGGGCCAGCATGGCCTGAACGCCGCCATCAAGCGCCCAGTCCGGGAAGGAAAAGTGCAGCAGGGTGCTGCCGGCGGCCCAGGCGTAGGTGTCAAACGACACGGAGACGCCCAGGTCGGCCCCGCGATCGGCTTCATCCAGGTTGACCCACCAGCTGTCGTCCAGGCTGTTGAAGTGGGAGATGTGGACCGGGCAATTGGCGCGGCGCCCGATCTCCAGCGTCTCGCGGATTGCCTGGCGCATTCCCAGCTTGTAGCGCATGTGGGTGACGTACGGCGCGTTGTAGCGCCCGGCGACTTCGCTGATCGCAGCCAATTCCTCGGTGTTGCTGAAGGAGCACGGGGCGTAGTCCAGGCCGGTGGACAGCGCCGCGGCGCCGTCGCGCATCGCGTCGTCCGTGATCTGGCGCATCCGCACCAATTCCTCGGGCGTCGCCGGGCGGTCTTCCCAATCCAGCACGGCGGCCCGCACGCACCCATGGGGCAAGTGGTGGGCGACGTTGACCGCGACCCTTCGGTCAAAGCTGTCCAGCCATCCGCCGACGGTCTCCCAAGGGCCGTCGACGTCCGGCTGGCCGTTGAGTGCGCCGAAATAGTCGAGGAAGGGTTGGCGGTCCCCGGCCGCCAGCGGCGCGTAGCCGATGCCATCCAGGCCGGTGAGTTCGGTGGTGATGCCCTGGCGCACTTTCGGCTGATGGTCCGGGCGGTCCAGCAACAGCAGGTCGGAGTGGGTATGCACGTCGATGAAGCCGGGCGAAATGACCCGGCCACCAGCGTCAATCTCGCGCCTGGCCCCATCCTTGACACGTCCCAGCGCGACGATCATCGAGCCGTCGACGGCCACATCGCCGCGCACGCCGGGCGATCCAGAGCCGTCCACGATCAAAGCGTCGCGAATGCAGAGATCGTGCATCAGATCATCCGGCGGAGTCGCGCAGGTGGGCGGCATCGTAGTCGGCCGCCGTACCGGCGGCGAATGCCCGCAACCGGCGCACGGCCTCAATCTCGGCTGCGGCCAGGAAATCCGAGGCGACGTTCGCACCGAAGTAGCGGCGACCGGTTGCCGCTCGCGCTTCGGCCTCGCGAGCGGAGTCTCCGGCACTCACCGCGAGCCCGTTGATGGCAACGATGGCCCGGCGAAGCTCGCCGAGCGGCAGGCCCGGGTCGATGGTGCTCACCCCGGCCGCCTTGCGTTCGAGTAGGGCCGAATCGGCAATGGTCGTAAGACCGTCCGCTCGGAAGTCGGCGAGGCAATTGAACGCCGCCGCGAGCCCCGGTGGCGCGTTGGGAGAGCCGGCCTCGATTGCCCAGGACAGTCCACCAATCGCCTCGCCGTTGCCCTCGGCCGCGTGCCGTCCAAGCCGAATCACAAAGACCTCATCGGCGGCCAGATGGGTCAGGTACCCGGCCACGAACGCGGCCTGCGCCTCCGAAAGCGACGCGAGATCGGCGAGCCCGGGATAGGCCTGAAACAGTCGTTCCGTAGCCGTGCCCCAGGTTGTCGGATCGCGGAAGTGATAGAAGTGGGTCGCCTCGCGGGCGGCTTCGTTGCGAACGCGGGCATCGGGCGCAATGGCCCCTGCGTAGTAGGCCGGCCGCGAGGCGTGCAAGATGTCGCGCAGCGCGTCCGGCGCGTGCTGCAACGCCGCCAAGGCAACCTGCATGTGCGCTCGCTGTGTGGCCAGAGACGCCCTCCGCTCCGGTGCGCTGTCACAATGCCGCCAGACAATGAAATTGTAGGGGGCGCGCAGGTGGCCATTCATGCCGGACACACCGGAATCGTTGTTCAGGATCTGGATCTCGTCGCGCGTTTCTACACGGACGTGATTGGCCTTTCCGAAACGCGCCGTATGAGCCGCGAGGGCGCCCCATTGGATGCGCTGCTGGGCCTGACCAACGTGCGGCTGGAGGTCATGTTCCTGGGCACGCCCGACCGGCCGGCGGCGATCGAATTGTTGCAGTACGTGCGTCACCCCTCGGCGCCTGTTCAGCGTCAGCCCAACACCCACGGGCCCAACCACGTGCACTTCATCGTGCATGACCTGGACCCGATCCTGGAACGTCTTGCGGCGGCCGGGATCGAGTCGATCGGCGGTCCCGTGGGCTGGTTCGATACCTGGACGCGGGTGCTCTACACACGCGACCCCGAAGACAACATCGTGGAGCTGACGGAGATTCCGCAGGGGCAGCCGATTCCCTACGCGCCTGTCAACAACTGAGGACGCTAGTCACCGATTGCGGGGCGCTGAAGTTAGGTCCTGGTGCCCGGTGCGAACGCGAGAGGCTAGGCTTGGTTATCAAACGGGCGGCAGGAGTAAGTCCATGACCGCCCAGCCGAACTCACTCAACTACGAACGCCGCTTGAGCCAGGTAGAAAGCGCACTCCCCCACCTGGCAACTAAGGCCGACCTTGCCGAACTGAAGGCCGAGTTGCACAAGCTGGAGACTCGGCTTACCCGCTGGATCGCCGGCCTAGGATTCGGTGTACTCGGCACCTTGATTGCTGTGCTCGTCGATCGGTTCATCGGCTGATCTGAATCCCCGTTCAGTCGATCAGCGGGCGCAACGGTTCGGCTCAGCCCTCGGACGTCACCACGGCCTCCGCTCGACCCGACTCCATGGAGGCCAGCACGGCGTCCTGCACGGCGGCGACCTGCGTTGCAAGGTCAAGATCGAGCGACTCGCCGCGTGTGAATGCCTCCACCGCTCGAATGTGACCAGCGAACGGTCCGTCCAAATCGAGCGGGGTGGATTCTGAATCGTGCAGCCGCAGGGCTGCCGAGGCTCGTCCATCGGCGTGGATCGAGCCATTGGCGCCAATCAACATGGCGCGGTCGAATGGCCGTCCACCCGAAGAAGCCGCGCCCGCGTCCAGCACGGCCGTCAGACCGCGTTCGAAGGTCAGGATGGCCGTGACGTAGTCGGGATCGTCGCCGCCCACTGTCTGGCCGGCTGCGTACGCAGTTACCGGCGGACGGCCCATCAGATCGAGCACGGCAGCCAACTCGTCAATCAGGGCGCCTGTAAGTCCATCAGGACCAGCCGGCGCCCAGCGCGTCCAGCGCAGGAAACGCGGCGAGCCGATTCGCCCGGCGTCCAGCGACGCGCGCAGCAGGCTATGCGGTGCGCGGTGGAGGGCGGGTGCCAATACGCTGACACTTGATCCTCGCTCCGCCTGTAGCGTTGACAGTCCTGCCATCCCCGACACGGCCGACGTGAACACCGCACGGGGGATCCCGGCGTCGGCAGTCGCGCCGCCTGCATCGGCGGCTGCCAGCACGATCGCCTGCGCGTCGGGGCGTTCGTGGCTGACGATGTCCAACGACGGCGCGCCGATCAAAGCGTTTTCCAGGTCCGCGTCATGAGAAGCGCCGGCGGCCAAGAGTAAGCGCATGGGGTGTCCAACCTGGCTGGGCTCGCTTCGCTAGTGTGGCGGTCGACGAGGTGCCTCTGCAAGCAGGCGCCGGCCACTGCCCTTGACGGCACGTGCCATGGCGAGTCCGGCTACGACTTGATGCCGATCAACCCGGCGCCTCGCCCAAAGTGCTTCTGAGCGAAGAAGAACACGATCACAAGTGGCGCAACCGAGATGATGGATGCCGCCATGAGCATTGGGTAGTCGGTTGCGTATTGGCTCCGGAACCACCGGAGGCCCACGGCCAGGGTCATCTTCTCGGGCGTCTGAATGAACGCGAAGGGCCAGAAAAACTGGTCCCACTTGTGGATCAGGTTGAACACCGCGACCGTAGCGATCGCAGGCTTGGAGAGCGGGATCACGACGTGAAACAACACTTGGAGCAGATTTGCGCCGTCAATCTCAGCCGCTTCATCCAGCTCCACCGGCAGGGTTAAAAAGAACTGCCGCAGGATGAAGATGTAAAAGGCGTTCCCCCACAGGTCCGGCAGCGCGATTCGCCACAGACTGTCGAGCAGACCAGCGCTGCGAGACATGATGAACCAGGGCACGACCGTCACGTGATACGGGAGCATCAGCGTCGCCAGCACCAACATAAATAGCAGATTTCGGCCTGGGAAACGCGTTCGGGCGAAGCCGAAGGCCACGAAGATGCTGACGAACGTCTGCCCAAACAGGCCCAGCGCAACCAGGATCAGCGTGTTCGTCAGCCAATTGGCGATTGGCGCAGTTGCCCACGCCTCGACGTAGTTTTGCAAGGTCCACGCATCGGGCCAGAACCTCGTTGGTGCTTCAGGATCCCCGTCGAAATGCAAAAACGACGTGAGCAGCATCCACAGCAACGGCACCGTGAAGAGGCAACTCCCCAGCCAGAGTGCGAGGTACGTGCCTGCTCGTTCGGCTACGCGCATGGTGCGGGCGAGAGTTTGGCGACGGACGACATCAAACCGATCTGAAGGCACGCGGACTCATGCGTCCCCGGCAGGATGGCGACACAAAGAGTCCTTAAACGACCGGTGGGGGGCGATTGGCCCCCCACCGGTCGAATCACAGCGTCAAGCCGGTGCTACGACTTGATGCCGGTTAGCGCAATCCCACGCACGAACTGTTTCTGTGCGAAGAAGAACACGATCACGATTGGCGCCACCGAAACGATGGACGCCGCCATTAACATCTGGAATTCCGTCCCGTATTGCGTCCGGAACCACCGGATGCCCACGGCGAGGGTCAACTTCTCAGGCGTCTGGATGAAGACGAAGGGTTCGAAGAACTCGTTCCACTTGTTGATGAAGTTGAACACCGCCACGGTGGCGATTGCAGGTTTCGATAGCGGAATTACGACGCGGAACAACACCTGCAAGAGGTTCGCGCCGTCAATCTCAGCCGCTTCATCCAACTCCACCGGCAGGGTTAAAAAGAACTGCCGAAGGATGAAGATGTAGAAGGCTTGTCCCCAGAGGTCCGGAAGGGCCACCGGCCACAGGCTGTCGAGCAGCCCGACCGTGCGGAACATGATGAACTTGGGAACGATCGTCACGTGACCCGGCAGCATCAGCGTCGCCAGGATCAGCACGAAAAGCTGGTTACGGCCCGGGAACTGGGTTCGCGCGAAGCCGTAGGCGACGAAGATGCTGATGAAGGTCTGACCAAACATGCCGAGCGCGACCAGGATCAGGGAGTTCACGATCCAGTTCGCGAACGGCCCCGTTTCCCACATGTCGATGTAGTTCTGCCAGATCCAGGGATCGGGCCAGATCTGCGGCGGCTCTTCAAAGAGCTTGTCCAGCCGCATGAACGACGTGCGAACCATCCACAGGAATGGGATGGCGTACAGGAAGCTTCCCAGCCAAAGAACGAGGTACGTCGTCACGCGTCCGCCGACGCGCATCGCACGGATGCGTCCCGGCGTTCGGATGCGTACCGAACTCGGCATCCCAGAGGGATCCGATGGTTCTACAGTTACCGTTTGCTGCGCCATGGTTCCCCCTAACTGGCCCTTTCACCCTCGTAGTACACCCAGCGACGTGCGGTCAGGAACTGCACGATCGTCAGGAAGAGGATGACGAAGAACAGAATCCAGGCGATGGCCGAGGCGTAGCCCATCTTGAAGAAGCGGAAGCCGTTCCAGTAGAGGTACAGCAACAGGAACAGCGTCGCGTCGGCGGGGCCACCCTCGGTAATGATCAGGGCGGCGGTGAAGACCTGGAACGACCCAATAACGGCCAGCACCATGGTCAGGAAGATCTGCGGCGTCATCATGGGAATGGTGACGTGGCGAACCTTGCCCCACCAGCCGGCGCCGTCGATTTCCGCGGCCTCATAGAGGTGCTGCGGAATGCCCTGCAAGCCCGCCAGGTAAATGATCATCGTGGTCCCCACGGACCAGAAGCTCATGATGATCAGTCCCGGCATTGCCCACGTCGTGGACCCAAGCCAGTTTGGCGCCTGGATGTCCAACGGCGTCAGGAAGATGTCCAGGAAGTTATTCAGCAGGCCGTTGGGCTGTAGTACCCAATACCAAAGCACCGCGGTGGCTACACCCGTGGTGATTGACGGAAGGTAGAAGCAGGTGCGATAGATCGCAATGCCCTTTACCTTCCGGTTGAGCAGCCCGGCGACAATGAAGGAGATGATCAGCACACCCGGGACGTGGAAGACCACGTAGTAGGCCGTGTTGTACACACTCTGGACAAACCGGGTGTCCTCGCCGGATAACAGCTGGGCGTAGTTTTCAAACCCCAGCCACTTGATGTCGCCCACCAGGCGCCACTGCGTGAAGCTGAGGAAGAACGAGAAGAAGAATGGCCCCGCGATGAACACGATGAAGCCAAAGAGCCAAGGGAAAATGAACAGGAACCCTTGGGTTTCCTTCCATGTCCAGCCAAGAATGCCGCGCCTACCTCTGGCGGGTGCAGGCGGACTGGCCATGTCAGTTGCGGTCATCGCACCTCCTTCAATTCCGAGCGTGGGACCTATTCAATGCAATAGGCCGCTCGGGCCCCCTAGTCGACGGCGCCCGCGACATCAGTGCCGGAAAGTACAGCGACTACGGCACGCGCGTCAACAAATGTGCCTGGATTCTACGGGCGCATGTCTGTATTGGGCATTAGGGAATCACCGGAGTGCTAGCCGTTTACGGGATAGGTGAAGTCTGCATCGCCATCACGCGTGAAGGCCCACGTATCCTCGGTGGTTCCGCGGCGCACCACGAGACCAGACGGCAGGTCGGCGGCGGTCGATTTCCAGGCAACATCAACGTCTTCACCGTAGACGAAGGCCGCGACGCTCCAAAAGGCTTCGCCTATGACCTCCGAGACCAGGGTGCAGCGAAGATCGCTTGCCGGATTGCCTGGCGAACGAGCCGTGAGCAAGCGTGCACCGGACAGCGGCGCGAAGGTGGCCGTTAAGGTCGCCGAGGACTCCCCGTCCACGGGCACGTCCAACCGAACCGCGGCCCCCTGCTTGGCCGGCCAAGCCAGCGCCTGGCTCAGGTGGGCGTACGAGTCGTTGGCCGGGAGATTTGCCGGCCCGCCATCGCCGGGCGGCCACTCCGCTATTGAGCCCTCGTGGTGAAAGACGATGTGCGCGCGACGCGCGACCGGCGCTTCCACGCGGGTCAGGACGATGAAGTAGCCCTCGCGGGCCAGCACCACGCGGCGCGCGTACGCCGCGGCATACGGCCCCTGCTCCCAGTGCACCTGGGCGTCCGCGATCCCGAAGGCGTTGTCGCCCACGGGCCGGAAGCGCAGGGCCTCGCCGGTGGCTGGCGGCTGCTCTTCGCCTTCCAGGACAACCGTCGAATGGCTCAACGTATGCCGATACCACGAGTCGTTGATGGCGATCCCATAACCCGGCGTGCCCAGGTCGGCGCCCCAGCGGCGGCCGCCGCCGTAGATGCTGAGCGCCAGCTTGTCGGCGTGCCCGTGCCCGCCGCCGTGCGGTCCGTACTTCAGCAGCAGTTCGCCGGGCGAGCCGGAGGGTAGCTGCGGGCGCAAGACCGCGAACCCGCTGGCCGCCTCGTTGGATTCGACGAGCGGCGGCGTCTTGGCGTCAGAGACCATATCGGGCCCATAAAGCAGCGCCTCTACGCTTGAGCGCGGCTTCGAGCGGTACGCGCGAGTCAGGACCGCCTCAAACTCGGGCGCCCCGTAGGTGCCTGCGGCGATTTCGTAGAAGCCGGGACCGTTGGGAATGCCGTGGCCGACCTCGTCGGTGACACGCGAGTGGTACCAGCAGTCGTTGATGGCCGGCACATGGTCGTCCGGATAGGCAATGCGCAGCGGCGCCTCGAACATGCGGCGCATCGTCGGGTTGCCGACCGGGTCGCCGGACAATCCCTCGCGAGCCTGGGCCAGGTACAGCACGGCGCCCAGCGTGTAGTAGTGGTAGCTGGAGGCGCCTTCGTACCAGTGGCCGTCGTCCAGCACGCCGCGGGCCAGTTGATCGGTCAGCCCGTACGTGTCGTCGATCACGGTCCGTACAAGCGCTTCGTCGCCTAACGCGGTTCCCAAGGTGGCCAGCGCGGCATTGAGCCAATTTTCGTAGTTGTGGATGCGCGGCGTGCGCTGCGACTCGATATGGGCGGCCGCGGGCTCGAGCAGTCGCGTTCGCAGCAGCTCCCGGTCGTCAACCACGCCCGGCCAGATCCAATGGCAGGCCCAGGCAATTGGGATGGCCCAAACCGATTCGTCCAAAGCTGAGAAGCAGATTTTTCCCACGCTGGGATCATTGCGCGGACTGTGGACATCCGGATAGATGGCGGCGTATTCCGTGAGAATCCGGCGTGCCGCGTCAAGGTGTGTGCGGTTGCCCTCCAGGCGCCATAGCAGCGCCAGGCGATAGGCGCGTTGCGCCATCCGGCGATTAGCCGTCCACAGCCAGGAGTCGTCAAACGGCTGTCCCGACCAGACCCGTCCGTCCACGGGACATGCGTGCTGAGTCGGCGTGTGCTCCTCGAAGATCAGTTCAGCCGCGTGATCCGGGCAGAAGTACGAGTGGTAGTAACCGCCATTGCGGGCCTCGGGCCGCAACGGACTGGCCAGCGCCGCCGCCGCTTCGTCGCGCAACGCCTGCATGGCCGCGGTAAAGGCCGGCGCCTGGTGCCGCGCCAGCGCGCGTTCCAACGGTCCCGCCGGCAGCCCCAGAGTGCTTCCGTTCACGACGAACTCCCATCGAGGCCGTAAGCGGCCAGCGTCTTGCGGGCAATCCCCGCCCAATTCAGACCCGCGTCCACGTCGCCCGCCGCGCGAACGGACGTCTCGGGATCCAGTGCCTGCGCGTCCAGCAGCGCCTGGCGCAGCGCGTCCGGATCGTCCGGGTCGTACAACACGGCGGCCTTGCTGTCGCCCACCAACTCAGGCAGACACCCCCGGCGAGGCATAACCAGCGGTGTCCCGTGCCCCAGCGCCAGGATCGCCGAGCCTGAGGTCAGCGTGTCCAGAAACGGCAGCACCAGCACGTCCACGGCCGCCATGACCAATTGCACTTCCTGGTCGGCGATGTGCCGCAGGTGCGCAATCACGCGCTGGTCTTCGATTTCGGTCGTGTGCAGCGGGCCGTGATAGTTCGGGTGGAGCGCGCCTGCAACCAGCAGTCGCAGATTGTCGCCCTCAAGCGACCCGAACTCCTCGATCAACCGCTCAACACCCTTATACGCCCGGATGTTGCCGAAGAACCCGTAGACGAACGCGTCGTTCGGAATGTCGAACGACCGTCGCGCCTCCGCCCGCGTGGCCTCACGTGGATAGGCGTCGGCGAATGACCCGTGCGGAATTACGTGCACGCCCCAGCGTCGCCCGAAACGACGCCCCAGTACGGCCTTCGCGTGCTCGCAGTGGCAAATTACGGCGTTGGCCAGCGTGGTCACCACCCGCCGCGCCACCTCGCCGTGCGACTCTCGCAGCTGCTCGTGTGGAACCACGTTGTGCATGGTCCAGACGATCCGGAACCCACGCAGCCGCGCGACCACCAACATGGCCGCGAAGGCCACCAGGCGCAGCACGGCCAATACCGGGTTGGGGTGCTCGTAGAACGTCGGGTTCCAGTTGAAGTGCACGACGTCGTAGGGACGCGGGAACTTCCACACGAATCGGAGGCTGCCCGAGCGCTTCACATCGACACGGACGCGGTGCTCGGCTAACGCTTGCGCCAGCAAACCGGCGTAGGGGTTCGATCCGTCGAGGCGCCAATTCAGGGTGGTCGCACTCCAGAAGAAGACCACGCGAGCCACCGGATTAGCTACCCCGTTAGACTCGGTCAGCGTCATGCGTCTGCCTGCCGGTGGCCTGGACTGGCCCCGGTGCTACGCGCGTCGCCTGCCGGCGCCGCGAATGTCACGGAGGGCTTTAGAAGCCGATACCGGCCGAGGAGGCCTTGCTCGGGTTGATCTTGAAGCTTCCGCTACGCTCTTCTTTGCCGCAGCCCGAAGCCGCGGCAATCGCAACGATGAGAACAACAGCGGCGAGCATGCCCGCCACACGACGCACCGAACGCGTTCTGATACCTGTTCGCATGTAAACACTCCCTCCCACGCTGCCGCAGCCTACCCGTTTGGCCGCGGCGATTCACTTAGCTCGCCCGCGTACGCAAAGATCAATGGTGTCCCACCGGTGTGCAGAAACACCACCGTGTCCCGCTCCGTAAGCTCACCGAGTCGAACATCGTCCAGCAGTGCGGCAAACGCCTTGCCCGTATACACGGGTTCCAAGAATATGCCCTCCGTCTCGGCCACCAGCCGGATGGCGTCCATTCCCTCCGGCGTGGCTTCTGCGTACGCCGGACCGACAAAGGCCTGCGAGTTCCAGATGTCCTCCGGCCGGACTCGCACGTCCAGGTCCAGCAACTCCGCCGTGGCGTTGGCCATGTCTGCCTGCTGGGCGGTGCGCCCGCCGTCCACGATCAGCGGGCTGAAGCCGCGAATGGCGTAGCCGGCGCCCAGCGCTCGGTTGCCAAGTTCCAGCCCGGCCTGCGTGCCGCCGCCCGAGGCCACGTAGAGGTGCGTGACGTCCGCGCCCAGGGCGCGCGACTGCTCATGGATTTCCAATATGCACTCGACATAACCGATCGAAGTCAGCGGCCCGTAGTCGATCACATACGGCTTGCGACCCGCCGCGCGCAGTTCGTCCGCCGTTGCGGCCAGATCCGCCTCATGGCCGAACATGCCGTCGCGTCCCGTGGGGCGTACGTCGGCGCCGAGGATTTCGAGCAGCAGCCGGTTGCCCTGGAGCTCAGCACCGTGTGGCCCTTCGTTCAGCACGAGCACGACGTCCAGACCAGCGCGCCGTGCGGCGGCCGCGCACTGGCGGGCGTGGTTGGACTGCATCACCCCGCCGCCCCATAGCAGCACGTCGCAGCCTTGCTGGAGAGCCGCGCCGACCTCGAACTGAAACTTGCGGTTCTTGTTGCCGCCCAGCCCGTGCTGGGTCAGGTCGTCGCGTTTCATCAGTAGCTGCGGCCCGCCCAGGCGCCGCGTCAGATTGGGCAGTTCGAGCAGCGGCGTCGGCAGCTCGGTCAATTGGAAACGCGGGAGGGCATTCAGACGGCTCCGCAAGTCGGCGGCGGAGTACACCACGGTCGCCTGTGCCATCGAAGCGTGTCCTCCCGGCTCCGCGGTGAACGGATTGCCCGGCTGCAAGCCGAAGCGTACCGCCTTGACGACCCGCCCGCCGACAGTTGAATCCTGCGGCGGCACCGCCTACAGTCTGAACTCCAAAACCTCGGGCGCGTAGCTCAGCTGGTTAGAGCGCCACGTTGACATCGTGGAGGTCAGAGGTTCGAGTCCCCTCGCGCCCACCAATTCCCGCAGTTGCGTAGCCCGTCCTGACGGACGGCGCAGCAATCAGAACCGCAGCGGAGCCGGATTCCAGCCGCGCGTCTCGCGCCAGTCAGGGCCGTAGTCCGCGAATCGACTCAGCCCAAGACCGCTGATGTCGATGTTCGTCTCGCCGTAGAGCACCAGATCGCTGACGACCTTGCCCGTGGCCGGTGAAATCCCAAACCCGTGCGCCGACGCGGTGACGACGATGTAGTTGCTCGGGTAGTCGAGAATGTCAATGATCGGAATGTAGTCCGGGGCCTGTTCCACCACTCCCGCCCAGCTTCGGATGACCGGGACGTCCGCCATACCGGGAAGAAGCTCGGCGAGCCGCCTGGCGATATTCCTGATGAGCGGCGTGTTGGGCTTGCCGGGACTCGTGGTCAGGTCCACGTCGGTCCATTCGTGGGCCCCGCCGCCGAAAATCAGATTCCCTCTGACGGCCTGGTGTCCGTAGAGCCCGTTACCCACCAGGGCGATCGGGAAGCGCGGCTCCACGGGGGCGGTCGCCAGAATCTCCACCCGGGCTGGCGCCACGGGCACGTGAACGCCCACCAACTCCGCCATTAACCCCGTCTGGGGCCCGGCGGCGCCGACCACCACATCGGCCGCGATGTCGCCGGCGCTGGTCTCCACCGACGCGACCCTGCCGTCGACGACCCGAAGACCGGTAACGGTCGTGTTCTGGTAGAGCCGCCCACCCAGGTCTTGCAACGCCCACGCGTATGCCTGGACCGTCAGCTGGGTATTGGCGTGTCCGCCGTTGGCGAAGAAAAGCCCGCCGAGCGTCCGCTCGGTGATTCCCGGAATCATGTCCCGTATCTCGGCAGCATCCACCAGCTCGGCACGGAGACCGTGGCGCAACGCTTCGTCCCGTTCCGCGACGAGGCTGCCTATCTCCTCCTCGGTCACGGCGACCTGGAGCCGACCTTCCTGTACGAATTCGGTGGGATGGCCCAACTCTTCGTCCAGCGTCGTCCATAGCTCCGTGGCTTCGACGGCCATCGGTATCAGCAGCGGCTCGTCAACCCGCTCGCTAACCATCCCGCCGTTCCGCCCGGAGGCCTCGCCCCCGACGATTCCCTTGTCGACGACAACCACATCCCGTCCCGCCCTGGCCAGGAAATAGGCAGAACTGAGACCCGAAACGCCTCCGCCAATGACGACGACGTCGGCGGTGTCAACTGGCATGGAGCCGCTCTACCCCAGCACCTGATGCGTCGGGCTGAACCACTTGGGCCACTCGCTACGCATCTGCTCGGGCTCGTCGTGGGGCCACATGATCCGCAGCGGCAGCGGCCGTAAGGGTGGCCGGTAGGACATCGGTGGCATTTCGGCTACGTCGCTACCCGTTTCCTCGGCAAGCAGCATCGCCACCTGCTCACGGCAAAGTCGGCCCTGGCAGTGGCCCATGCCCGCCCTCGTCAGGCGCTTGACCTGGTCTGGGTTGATTGAAGCGTTTGTCGCGAGTGTCCCGAGCCCCCGGCGGCTCTTTCGTTCCGACTCCCATTTCAGATACTGCGGCGGTTGCAGGTCGATTAGCTCGGCACAACTGACCTGCTCGCACTGGCAAGCCAGAACTCCCGGTCCGCCCGCATTCACGAGGGCCTGAAGCCATCGTATCCAGCTTGAGTAGACGTGGTTCGGACTTGCGTCGCCAACCTCCGCCCGGAGGTCATGTTTCCGGGCCAGCGCCTCATCCTTGTCAATGGCTCCCAGCGACTCGGCCGCGGCAACCCCGGCCAGGCGTCCCTGGTTCTGTGCAATCTCACCGTTGAGGATCATCTCCTCGTCGCAGCCGGCTACGTCACCGGCCACGAACACACCGTCCACGCTGGTCTGCATGCAGCCGTCGTGGACCGGCACGTACCCGCCATGCCCTGACTCGAACCTGAGGTCGCATCCCAGCAGGCTGAGGAGTTCGACATTGGGAACAAGGCCGACGGCGAGGCAGACGGTGTCGGCAGAGATGACCTTCTCAGTGCCGGCAATGGGCTTGCCACTGTCGTCGATCTCGACCAGCAAAACGGACTCAATCTCGCCGTTGCTGCCAACCGCCTCTTTGACGGTGTGGGACGTGTATCGCTTGACGCCGACGTCCTGTAGTGCCGCGCTGAGGTCCTGGTCGCCGCGTACGCCGGCGGACACGTCCACAACGGCGGCTACCTCGATTCCTCGGTCCAGCGCCATCCTGGCGATGTTGAGGCCCAGGTTGCCGGAGCCGAGCACCACCAGGCGCCGCGAGGCCAGCGCCTGGTAGCGATGCATCAACGCATGGGCGCCGTTGGCCCCCATGGCGCCCGCCAGATTCCACCCGGCGAAACCGATGCCCAGGTCACGGGCGCCGGTTGCCACGATGAGCCGGTCGTACTTGATCATCCACGACCGCTCGTGATCGGCCAGCCCGAGCTGCGGACCATCGAGAACCCTGCTGGTGTCGCTATTGCGAAAGGCTCCCCAGACACACGTCCCAAGCTGAACGTCCACACCGGCTTCTTTGGCCTCGGCCAGGGCTGGGTTGGCCGCGGCCACCCGCTCCAGCATCAGAGCCCTGTCTCGCAGCGACCCGTTGAACCGCCGGCCGAAGAACTGCGGAACGTTCAGCGCAGCCATGGACTCGGGGATTGGGTTCTCGTCGATGAGCGTGACCGGCACGCCGGCCCTGGCCGCCGCGATGGCGGCAGCCGTTCCCGACACCCCGGCGCCGACGACCACCAACGGTTTGGAATCCATGTCAGGTCCGCCCGCCTAAGCCGCCGCCATCTCTACGACTCGCTTCCATTGTTGTGTGCGTGCCCGACCGTCTTTCGCGGCGACGAGGTCCCAGCCGGCAGAGCCTCGCGCAGAGACCTGGTGTAATCGACGCCGAAGCCGCAGCACGTGCCCACGACCTGGGCTCCCATTTCGACCCAGGTCGCAGCTTCCCTCGTCAACTCCTCCTCGGACTCTTCGTTGCTCACACTACTGTCCTGCCAGGTCGCGAGATAGTCATCCCGGCCCGCATCCGGATACACGATCACGGGCCCGGACCACTCATCGAGCACGACCTCGAGCGCCGGCGTCGTCTCAGCGATCCGGCTGTGGAAGACGCCCAGTACGTCGGGGCCCACCGATGCGATTTCGTTGACGCCGTCGGCCAGGCTCTTGGTGTCATCGACCGGCCGCCAACTCTCCGTCCACAGGGGCATGCCGATGCCGGTGCTGTAGTCACGGTCGCTGCCGAAACTCATGCGCACCGGCTGCCCGTCCTCCGCTACGGAAGCGGTAAAGGCAACCCAAACCGGGAGCCCCGTGGCTTTTGCTGATTCAGCGGCTATGGCGCGGGACTCGTTATCGGCCCACAGGTTCTCGATCAGGAACAAGTCCACGCCGGACTCGGCCAGGATATTGGCCTGCTCCTCGGCGTAGGCCCTCAGTTCCGCTGTCGAAAGACTGGCGCCATAGCCGAAGCCGGTGCCGCCCAGCAGAGTCCCGGTCCTGCGGTCGCGGATCGGGATTCGACACGAGATGGATCCAGCGATGCAGATCGGCCGGTCGACGGCGGTCCGGGCAATGGCGTCGTGTGCTGCGTCCACGGCGCGCACGTTGACTTCGCGCACCAATTCGCTGTACCCGGAAGCCTCCAGGGCGGGGCGCAGGGTGTTGAAGGTGTTGGTGGTGATGACATCCGCCCCAGCCTTGATGTAACGCTCGTGCATCTGCCGCACCGTTGACGGGTGCGTGTAGTTGCCGGGTCCGCACCACGCGGCCGGATCCATGGGCACGCCCATCGCCTGAAGCTCGGTGCCGATGGCCCCGTCGAGGATGATCACCTCGCCTCGGTCTAAGCGGCTCTTCAACGCCCTATAGTTAGCCATGCGTGACTCTCCGTGGCGGCTACTACTCCATGCAGCATATTCCTATTTCAAGGTACTTGGACTGCATTAACGACTCGGACACCCAAGAATCCACCACGGTTCCTCCAAGCGCTGCTCTAAACCAGCGAAATCGACCGACGTGCGAGGCGCCGTTGGCGGAAAATTGCGTCTGCGGTCCAACCCTGGAACGCACGCCGGTTCGTCAGCGCCAGGACATGCTTGGCCCGACCTATGGCCCGAACCCGGCATCTCCAGGTTAAACCCACGTTCTGGAGAATTCGCAGTACAGTAGTTGCTGGTTCACCAGCACCACTTGATGCGGCACGCGGAAGCTAGCGTCAATAGCCCGGGGCCTGGCGGTTGGGGCGGTGGCTACCGCTGTGCTGACCGCCTGCGACGGAAGACCCGACGAAACCGTGGTTCTGCGCCTGACCGCGCGCGCGGCTACCGCCGCCAGTAGTCAGCCCACCTCTCCCGCGGTCACCTCCGAAACTGGCCAGCCTCCGACCATGCGAGAGCCGGTGAGCCCCTCGGCCACCTCCGCACCCGCACCACTGCCTACGCCCTCCCCTACGGCTACCCCAGCTCCCACGCCCACTCCAACCCCATCTCCAACGCCGCCAGTCACAGTGGATGTGGACGGCGAAGACGGCCGGCTGCTGGCGGTGATCGACGGCGACACGTTTACCGTCGCGATTCCGTCGGGCGAGGTTACGGTTCGAATCCTCGGAATAGACGCGCCTGAATTCGACGATGTCGGCCAGCGCGAGCTCGCCGACCAGGCCCGCAAGGCCCTTCGCACCCTCATCGGTGATCGGCCGCTGCGCCTCGTCGCCGACATCGATCCGATAGACGCCGGCGGCCGCTTACTGCGGCACGTCTACCGCACCGATCGCTTGCTGGCTGCCGACCTGGCGCGTCAAGGCTGGGTGCGGGCGCTGGCAATCGCGCCGAATCTGGCCGAACAGGACGCCATCGGCTCCGCGGTCGCTGAGGCGCGCCAGGCCAACCGAGGTATCTGGGCGCTGGATTCGGCCAGCATCACGTTGACCGTGGACAAGGTCCAGGAAGTCGTGACGCTGACCAACGCGGGAGCAATGCCATTGGACATCAGCGGCTGGTGGCTGGTCAGTCTTCGTGGAAAGCAGGTCTATCGCTTTCCCCCCGGCGCCTCCGTCGACCCGGGAGCCCTGGTACGTGTCGGATCCGGCCAGGCCCAGGGCGCGCACCGCTTCCAGCAGCGCAGTGTTTGGAACAACTCAGATTCTGACCCTGCCGAACTCCGGCGACCCGACGGACGCATCGTCGCCGTCTGGGATGACCCCGAGCCAGTTGAGCACGAGCGCTGAGGGCCTTCCAACGTAGAGATCCCCAAGCCTGTTGTTCCAACTGGAGCTAGGCAGATTCAACCCACGATTCGGCGAAGGCGAGGAAGGCGCTGGTGATGGGCTGGGAGCCGACCTGGCGTGGGAACACCACCCCGGGGATTCGCTGGCCGTCGATCGATAGGGACCCTTCAGACGCCGACATGAGAACCGAAAAGACGTCCATAGCGTCCTGTTCGTCAGGTTGCGCCAGCCGCTCCACGTGAAAGGGCGTCGCCAGGTCATTCCACACCGCCCGAACCGTCACCTCGCCGGCCCTGACGGTCTCGGTCCAGCGGCGGGGAAGTTCGTCGACGAAGGTAAAGCCTCCCGCCGTCACGATGGGAAGGTCGACGAGCCCCCTCAGGTTCCGGTACAGCGGGCTGCCGCGTAGGTACCAGTCAAGCAACCAGTTGGCCAGGGCGGGGTTGTCGGTGTAGCAGGCGTTACGTGGGTCGGGGGCATTGGGGTCGGCCAGCACGAACACGGCATGGCCGGGACCGTGCGGGCTGAGCCGCAGTCGAAAGTGATTGACCAGCGCTGCGTCGGAGCCATCCGCTTCTGACTGAAGTCGAACGATGTGGTTCTCACCGCCGATGAGGACGCGGCCGGGATTGTTGATGGGTCGCTCAGCCATCCCGGCCTCCACCTTGCGCCGTGCGCGCCCAACGTCGAACGGCTCGAGCAAAGAGCAACGCGGGCGGCGTCGCGACTACGGCGCCTGCGGCCAGTCCGGCATAAGCGCCGCGCATACCGCCGTTGAGCGCGGATTCAAACGGCCCACGCGGATCGCCGCTTTGCAGGCCGATCAGTCCTCCCACGATTCCGCCAGCAATAGCAACGAGCGCGATGAGACAGATCGAACCTCCGAGGGCAGCGAGACGCAGGCTGCCCGTCACCTGGACGGGTCTCGTGACCTCGCGGGCGTGCGGCGGCGTCCGCCGTGACGCAGGGCTGCTCGGCGGCGGGCCGCAACGGCCCGTCGGGCGCGAGCGGCGTCCGCCTTGGGCGGCGCCTCGGTGTCAACGACCGGCGGGTTCGGGATAACTTGCCAGAAGTAGGCCACTTCGGATTCCCAAGCGTCGAGTATCCGGCGTCCGAGCGCGCTGCCGGTGGCGTCAACGTGTTGCGTGACGAGGCTTCGCAACTCCTCGGCGGCCTCAGGCGTGGCGACGCGCGCAACGCTGACCAATTCCGGATTGAAGCGCTTGAGGAACATATCGCCACGTTCGTACACGTAGGCTGTCCCGGCCGACATGCCGGCGGCAAAGTTCTTCCCGGTGGGGCCGAGGACGACCACCGTGCCGCCGGTCATGTACTCGCAGCCGTGATCACCGACGCCTTCGACGACAGTCTGCGCTCCGCTGTTGCGAACCCCGAAGCGTTCGCCGGCGCGTCCTGCCGCGAAGAGCCGGCCCGAGGTCGCGCCGTAGAGGACCGTGTTTCCCATGATCACGTTGTCCTCAGGGGCAAAGGCAGCGCTGTCAGGCGGGCGAATGGTGATAACACCGCCACCCAACCCCTTGCCGACATAGTCATTGGCCTCGCCGATCAGGTTCAGCCGCAGGCCGCGGGTAACGAACGCGCCAAAGCTCTGGCCGGCGGTGCCACGGTAGGTCAGACGGATGCTCTCGTCGGCGATCCCATCCTCAAATCCGGCGCGAACAATCGCGCCGCTCAGCTGTGCCCCCACGGCGCGGTCAGTGTTGGCAATCGGCAACTCAAGCGCGAGGGACACGTCTGGAAGTGCGGAAAAATCGAGGTCCTCGATGATTGGTGTGTCGAGATGGACATCGTGCGGCCGGTCGTTGCTGGCTCGGTGGCGGCGCAGCGGCGAGACGTGGGTCTCATCCGGCGGGACCAGCAGGTCATGCAGGTCAAGGGCGGTCGCGCGTCCGGCATTCAGGTCGGGGTCAGGTTCCAGGTACTGGACCTGACCCACAAGGTCATCGAAGCGAGCCACGCCCAGGCCGGCCATGATCTCGCGGACGCCCTGGGCCATGTGCGTGAAGAAACGGACGACGTGTTCCGGTTCGCCGGCGAAGCGTTCCCGCAGGTCGGCGCGCTGCGTGGCCACGCCCACGGGGCAGGTGTTGAGGTGGCACTGGCGGGCCATGATGCAGCCCACCGCCACGGCGGCCACGGTGCCGAAGCCAAACTCCTCCGCGCCCAGGATGCCCGCAATCACGACATCGCGGGCCGTCTTGAGGCCGCCGTCGGTCTTGACCAGGATGCGGTCGCGCAGGCCGTTGCGTACGAGCACGTGCTGGGTTTCGACCAAACCGATTTCCCAGGGCACGCCGGCGTTCTTGATTGAGCTGATCGGCGAGGCGCCGGTGCCGCCATCGTGGCCGCTGATGAGCACGTAATCGGCATAGGCCTTGGCCACACCGGCCGCGATGGTCCCCACGCCTGACTCCGCGACCAGTTTCACGCCCACCGCAGCGTTCGGGTTAGCGTGCTTGAGGTCGTAGATCAACTGCGCCAGGTCCTCGATGCTATAGATGTCGTGGTGCGGCGGCGGCGAGATGAGCGGTATGCCGGGGATCGTGTGCCGCAGGCTGGCGATGAACGGCGAGACCTTGAGCGCCGGCAACTGCCCACCCTCGCCAGGCTTCGAGCCCTGCGCCATCTTGATTTCGAGTTGCTCGGCCTTTGAGAGGTAGAGCGGCGTGACGCCAAAGCGGCCCGAGGCCACCTGCTTGATGCGGCTGTCGGGCTCATTGCCCTGCTCGTCGGGCGTGTACCAGGTTCGGTCCTCGCCGCCTTCGCCGGTGTTGCTGCGCGCGCCCAGGCTGTTCATGGCTTTGCTCAGCGTGCTGTGCGCTTCCGGGCTAAGCGCGCCGACGGACATGGCCGTCGTGGTGAAGCGTCGAACGATGGTTTCAATCGGTTCAACGTCGTCAAGCGGGATCGGACTGCCCTGCGGAACGAACCGGAGCAGGTCCCGGATGGCATACGGGTCGCGATCGTTAACCACGCTGTCGTAGGCGTCGAAGTCTTCGCGGTCTCCCGTTCGGATCGCCCGGTGCATGGCCTTGACGAAAGCCGGATTCGCGGCGTGGAACTCGCCGTTGCGCCGGTAGCGCGCCCAGCCAATGTCGGCCGGCTGCGGTGGGGCCTCGGGCTCAAACGCCTCGGCGTGCCGTGCGAGGACATCGGAGGCGAGTTCCTCAAAGCCGATGCCGCCCACCCGCGAGGGTGTTCCGGGAAAACAGCGGTCAATTACTTCGTCGGCCAAACCAACGGCTTCGAAGACCTGCGCGCCCTGGTAGCTGCTGAGGGTCGAGATGCCCATCTTGGAGAGCACCTTGCGCACCCCGTCTTCGGCAATGCGCAGATAGGTCTGGCCCAGGTTCTCAGACCCGTTGGTTGCGACCGGTTCAAGGCTGTTGACGGTGGCCAGCGCCAAGTAGGGGTTGACGGCGCCGGCCCCGTAACCGATGAGGGCGCACAGGTGATGCACGTCCCAGGCCTGCGCCGTATGCACCACGATCCCGGCGTGCAGTCGACGCCCGGACTCAATCAGGGCGAAGTGCAGCGCGCCCACTGCCAGCGCCATGGGAATGGCGGCTCGCGTCCGATCCATCCCGCGATCGCTCACGATCAGGATGCGCGCACCGTCGTCGATAGCGCTCAATGCCTGTCGAACCAGTTCGTCCAGCGCCAGTTCCAGCCCAGCCGGCCCCCCGGCGACCGGGAACAGAGCATCAAGCCAGGCTGTGGCGAAATCGGGATCCTCCAGCCTGTCAATGCGCCGCAGATCTTCGTCGCTCAGGAGCGGCGAATCCAGATGCAGCAGGTGCGCGGCCTCGGGCGTCGGTACCAGGAAGGTGCCGCGCTTGCCGAGGCGCGTCATGAGCGACATCACCAGCTTTTCGCGCAGCGGATCGATGGGTGGATTGGTGACTTGCGCGAACCGTTGCCGCAGGTAGCTGAAGACCGACGGCTGGAAGCGCGACATGACGGCCAGAGGCGCATCGTTGCCCATGGAAAAGACGGGATCCATGGCCTGCAGCGCCATGGGTTCGAGGATGTGCGTCAGGTCCTCGCGAGTGAAGCCCAGCGCGCGCTGCCAGCGTTGCACCTGGGGTTCGGCCAGTCCCTTCGTGTTGCCATCCAGGTCCACGCTCAGCGACCGGTCGATCGTGACGCGCTGGCCGTGGAACCAGTCCCCGTAGGGCTTGCTCTCAACGAATTCGCGCTTGGCGGCATAGTCGGTGAGCAAGCGGCCGGTTTCCAAATCGACCGCGATCATGCGACCGGGACCGAGACGACCCTTGGACACGACGTGCGCATCATCGATGTCGATCACGCCGACTTCCGACGCCATGAGCACCATGTCGTCATCGGTCACGACGTAGCGGGCCGGTCGCAGGCCGTTGCGGTCCAGCGAGCCGCACACCCAACGCCCGTCGGTGAAGGCCAGGGCGGCGGGGCCGTCCCACGGCTCCATCAGGCAGGCGTGATACGCGTAGAAGTCCTGCAGTTCAGCCGGCATTTCCCGCGCGTCGCGCCAGGCCTCCGGCACCAGCATCATGGCGCTGTGCACCAGTTTGCGCCCGGACAGCGTGAGCAACTCGAGCACCTGGTCGAGGCTGCACGAGTCCGACATGGCCGACCCAACGCGGTCCGTCATGGGGCGAAGCACGGCCGTGTCCGCCCCAAAGAGCGGATGCTCCAGCCCGCCTTCGCGGGCGAACATCCAATTGCGATTGCCGTCCAGCGTGTTGATTTCGCCGTTGTGCGCCAACATCCGAAACGGCTGTGCTAATTCCCAAGTCGGACTGGTGTTGGTGCTGTAGCGCTGGTGGAAGACCGCCACGGCTGTTTGGTAGCGAGGGTCGCTCAGGTCCTTGAAGAAGTGACCGACCTCGGTGCCGACGATCAGGCCCTTGTAAACGATGGTGCGCGAAGAGAGCGAGACCACATAGTTGGCATCCAGGGACTCGGCGCGCAGCCGGGTCTCCAGTTCCTTTCGGCCCAGGTACAGCCGCTGCTCGGCGGGCAGGAGATCGCTCGAGTCCTGGTTATCGACGAGCAGCAAATGCTTGATGTCCGGCATCGTCCTACCGCCGGACGCGCCCAACACGTCCCGGTCCAGCGGTACGTCGCGCCAGCCCGCCACGCTGAAGCCGCGACGGGCGCAAATCGCTTCGGCCAGCACCTGAGCGCGATGCGTGCCGCGCGGGTCATGGGCGTCCAGGAAGAAGACCCCCACGGCCATGCGCGCCGGGTCGACGCTGGACCATCCGAAATCCGCGTAGACGCTTTGCAGCAACTCGCGGGGGAGCTGTGTCAGGACGCCGGCGCCATCGCCGGTGCGGGCGTCGGCTGCGATCGCTCCTCGGTGGGTGAGCGACGCCACCGCCTCCAGCGCCCGCTCCAGGATCCGATGCGAGCGACGCCCCTGGATGTCCGCCACAAAGCCCACACCGCACGAATCGTGCTCATAGCGCGGGTCGTACATGGCGGCCAAGGTAGGGATCCTCCCGATCAGGCAGTTGGTGGAACGACTAGTACGACGCCGGAGGATGCGGGACGGAAATACCTGCGGTGCGCCCGACCCCGGCAGTGCCGGTCATCGGTCGGTGGTCGTTCATCGGCGTGGTGGGGGTTGCAACTCTCGAGCGACTTGGAACCTGACGGCACGCACCGCGCGAACGGTATGCGCCGCCAAGGCCAGCGTCATGCGGGTTCGGCACAGCGTAGCGCATGTAAGGGTTGCGCGCCCGCAAATGGTCGGAGCGGCGGATAGCTGGTGCTACGATTCAGGCGATGCGCGCCTGACCTTATTGCCATGTTCCGCGTGCTTCTGCTGGGGATGCTGGTTGCGACGATCCCGTTCCTGATTTACAGCGGGATGCGGCGTCGGCTGGCCTATGCGATCTCCGTTACGGCCACGATTTATCTGATCGTGATCGGACTGCGGGTCCTCACCGGGTTCTGGTGGTTCCGGGAAGAGCTACAGAACACGATCGGCGCGATTGGAATCATCGTGCTGATCGCCTCGGCCATCTACATGGCCATGCGGCACTACGGCGAGCGCGCCGTACGGCGCAAACTGGCGGAGCGGAGACAGGCGCCAGACGCGCATCGGAGCCTGATCGATAATGTACGGCGGTCGCTTCGCGAATAGCCGACGTCCAGGGAGCAGCTCGTGGCCTTCACCATCAACGAAACCCCCGTGCACTGGGACGGCGTGGCGCCGCCCGCCCGCATGCCGCCGTGGCAGGAGGTGGTCTGGATCGGCATTCCCGGCTACCCGCGTCGCCTTTGGTTCATCTCCAAGACCGGAATGAGCTGGCAGCAGCGGCAACGCGAGGAAATCATCCGCAAGGGGCGTGAGCTTCTGATGCGCGAGCGCGCGGCTGCCGGAGACGCCGCGACCTGATCCGAATCCGCCGTGAATCTCCAGCTTGAGGGCCTGGCGGCGGCCGTAACCGGCGGCAGCGAGGGTGTCGGGCGCGCCATTGCGGCGGCCCTGGCCCGCGAAGGCTGCGATGTGGCCATCGCCGCCCGCCGTCGTGACGTGTTGGAGGACGCCGCGCATGAAATCGCGCAGCAAAGCGGCCGGCGCATCCTCCCTATCCAGGCGGACCTGAGTCAGGCCGACGACGCCAGCAGATTCGTGGCCACAGCCGCGCGCAGCCTGGGCCGGCTGGACATCCTGGTTAACAACGCCGGAGGCCCCGGCGCGCACCGCTTCGACGGCGCCAGCGACGAGATTTGGCAGGCCGATCTGGACGTGAAGCTGTTCGGGGCCATCCGCTGCTCGCGGGCGGCGCTGCCCTATTTGCGGCGGGCCGGCGGATCCATTGTCAACATCACGTCCACCGGCGGCCGCGAGCCGTCGCGGGCCTCGGTTCCAACGTCTGTCACTCGCGCGGCGGGCATCGCGTTAACCAAAGCCATGTCCAAGGACTACGCCGACGCGGATGTGCGCGTGAACACCGTCATGCTCGGGTCAATCCGGAGCGCCCAGTGGGAACGCCGCTGGGAAGCCACCGGACGCCTCGGCACGCTGGAGGACTTTTACGAACGGGCCGGTGTGGGCATACCGCTTGGACGCGTCGGGCAGCCCACCGAAGTCGCGGACCTAGTGGCCTTCCTGGTCTCGCCGCGCGCGGCGTACATCACCGGGGCCGCCATTGCGATTGACGGTGGCCTGAGCAATACGATCTAGTCCACGCGCCGGTCCCAACCTGATCGCGAGGCTGCTGACGGAATCTGCGCTCCTCGCCTAGAAGCCCTTGGCCAGGTCCACCACGTTATTCAGCGGCTCCCCACGCAGATAGCGGCGCAGGTTGTCCGTCACGAAGGGAACCACGCGCTCGCCACGTCGCGGCGATGCCCCGGCCATGTGGGGCGTCATCAGGACGTTCGGCAGGTCCCAGACCTCGCTCTCCGGCGGATGCGGCTCTTGCTCGACAACGTCCAGGCCCACGCCCCGCAGCCGGCCGGCGCGCACGGTCCGGATGAGGGCTGCCGTGTCGACGCACGGGCCGCGGGCCACGTTGATGAGGTAGGCATCGTCGGGCAGCGCGTCGAGCACCGCCTGGTTGACGATGTGGTGCGTTTGCGGCGTGTAGGGACAGCAGAGGGTCAGCACGTCGGTTTCAGGGAGCAAGCTGACCAAGTCAGCTACGGGGTGAATCGACTTAAGATTGTCGTCCGGTTCGCCGGCGACCATATCGGCCCCCCGCACCTCCATCTCAAGGGCGTGATACCGGCGGGCGACGGCACGGCCAATGCCGCCCACGCCCACGATCAGCGCCCGCTTCCCGGCCACCTCGTCGTAGTCGTAGCTGTTGTCCCAACGATGCTCGGCTTGCCGCAGGGCGGAAAAGTGGATGCCGCGGGTCAGGGCCGTCAGCAACGCCACCGCCGACTCGGCCACGTGCGATGCCAGCAGTACACGCGCGTTGGTAATGAGCAGATGGCCGTAGCGGTCGGCCCCAAGGGCGGCGAGGGAATCGATTCCGGCGCTGGCCACCTGCAGCCACTTCAGGGACGCGCCGGCGTCAAGCACCTCGGGCTCGACTGCCGCGCCAAGCACAATCAGCACCTCGGCGTCCCGAATCTCGGCGACTGCGGCCGTCGCCTCGTAAACAAAGGCGAAGTCGTGGTCCGGAAACATCGCCGGCATGTCGGTCCACTCGTCAGCCCAGTGGCTGGGCATGTAAATGAGGATTTTCATTCGGTGAAACCCTGATTCGGGCGTCCGCAGTGTATGGATTTCGTCGAATTCATGGGCAGGCGTCGCTGCTACACTTCGCGCGCTTGCCGCCCGGAGGGCCGGAGCGTGGCCAGTTCGGGCGTGGCGAATCAGAACGGACCCGGTAGCGGGGCGCGGCGACTCACGGCCGCCGATGTGCGCTGGACGTGCGGTCCGCAAGACCTGCCGTTTCAGACGACGTCGGAACTCACGCCGCCTGACGCGCTGATCGGCCAGGAGCGCGCCGAACGTTCCCTTGAGTTTGGCGTGGACATTCGCAGCGGCGGCTTCAACATCTACGCCGCCGGCACGCCGGGCACCGGCCGTACCTCGATGGTCATGGCGCGGCTACGGGCCGAGGCCGCACGCCGACCGACACCCGACGACTGGTGCTACGTCCATAACTTCGAGGACAGCCGCCGCCCACGCGCCCTGCGCTTGCCGGCCGGGCAAGCGCCAACGATTCGTGCCCAACTGCGCGAAGTCGTGGAAACATTGGGTCACGACCTGCAACGGGCCTTTGATACCGAGCAGTATCAAGCCCAGCGGGATGCCCTGACACAGGCCGTGCAGGCGGAGCGGCGCGAGGCATTCCGCACATTTGAGGAACGGGCGTCGGCACAAGGCTTCGCCCTGAGTCAATCCCCGGTCGGCCTCAGCGTGGCCCCTACGGTGGACGGCCGCCCGATGCCGCCCGAGGTGTTGCGTGGTCTGAGCGAATCTGAGCGAGAGCGCCTTCAGACGACCCGCCAGGAACTCGAGGACGAACTTGCTCGCCTGCTCCGTCGGCTTCGACGACGTGAGCGTGCGGCGCGCACCTCGCTGAACGACCTGAACGCCGACGTGGCGCGCAGCGTGGCGAGACCTCTGCTTGACGATCTGCGGGAGGAGTACGCCGACCTGCCGGAGGTGAAGGCGCACCTGGATGCCGTCGAGGCACACGTAACCCGTCACCACCAGAACTTCCTGGAGTCGGACGAGACCGCGCTGCCGACGCAACGCCCGGGTCCGGCGCATGATCCCTACTTGCCATACCGGGTAAACGTGCTGGTTACACACCGGCCCGGAACCGGCGCTCCCCTCGTGCGCGATACGCACCCGACCCATCCGCACCTGTTCGGCCGCGTCGAGACGCGGACGGAGTTGGGCGTCAGCGTCACCGACTTCACGCTCATTCAGCCCGGCGCCCTGCATCGGGCCAACGGCGGCTATCTGGTACTGGACGCCAACGACCTGCTGCAGTCCGCCACCTCCTATGCGGTCCTCAAGCGGGCCCTGCGCAATGAGAGGATCCGAATCGAGAGCCCGGCCGAAGAGCTTGGACTGCCGTTAGCGGCGCGCCTGGAGCCGCAGCCGATTCCGCTGGATATCAAGGTTGCACTGGTCGGTTCACCCGACGTCTACGCGCTGCTGTACGACCTTGACCCCGACTTCGGTCAGCTGTTCAAGGTTTTGGCGGAGTTCGAGACGGAAATCGAGTTGAATGCCGAAAACACGATGCGCTACGCCCGCTTCATCGCCGCCCGCTGTGTCGACGAAGACCTGCAGCACTTTGACCGATCCGCGGTCGCGCGGATTGTAGAGGAAGGCGTGCGGCTGGCCGGTGACCGCACCAAGCTCTCCACCCGCTTTGGCGACATCAGCGACATCGTGCGTGAAGCGGAGTATTGGGCGCGTCGTCGTGGGGGCGATCTGGTAACCGAGGAAGACGTGTGGGCATCTATTGACGAGCGAGTTCGCCGTTCGAACCGGCTGGAAACTCAGATTCGCGACCGGATGGCCGATGGCACCGTCATGATCGCCGCAAGCGGTGCGGCCATCGGCCAACTGAATGGCCTAACGATTCTCGGCGTGGGCAGCCGCGAGTTCGGTCAGCCCAACCGGATTACGGCGCGGGTGTTCGCGGGACGCGATGGCGTGATCAGCATCGATCGCGAGGCCAAGCTATCGGGGCCCATCCACGACAAGGGCGCCATGATCCTGGCTGGGTTACTGAGTGGCACGTTTGGCCTCGACTGCCCACTGACCATGAGCGCCAGCATTGCGTTTGAGCAGTCCTATTGGGGCGTGGAGGGCGACAGCGCCTCGCTGGCGGAACTGCTGGGCTTGCTGTCAGCGCTGGCCGACTACCCGCTGGACCAGGGCATCGCGGTCACCGGGTCCGTGAATCAGTACGGCGATGTGCAGGCCGTGGGTGGCGTCACGCAAAAGATCGAGGGCTTTTATGATCTTTGCCTGCGCCAGGGCCTCACGGGCGAGCAAGGCGTGCTGATTCCAGCCAGCAACGTCCGAAACCTGACGCTGCGCTGGGACGTGGCGGGCGCGGTGGACGAGGGTACGTTCCACGTATTTGCCGCTGCGCAGGTCGCCGAGGCCGTTGCCTTGATGACCGGCCGCTCCGCCGGCGCCCCCGACACGTTGGGCCGCTTTGCTTCCGACACCGTGTTCGGGGCGGTGCAAGCCCGCCTGAACCAATTCGCCCGCCGCTGGCACGACGGGCCCCCGCACTAGCTCTGCGGGTTGATGCGTCGTTGCTGTCCCTGACTCGCGCTTGGCAAAGTCGTATGGTTCCCGTATGATCCGTCTACATGAATGTCTGTATAGCTGGCGATATGAGTGCTGAAAATCGCGCCGTGGCCGAATTGGCGGTGTTGAGTGCGCGACTCACGCGGATCGCGCAGCGCTTTGCCCAGGCACACGAAGACGTGCTGGGCCTAACGCAGCCCGAATACCGCACCCTTCGCGCCATCAGTCGTCGTGGACCGCAACGCATGAAGCGCTTGGCGGATCGGCAGCTGCTCAGCAGCCAGACCATGTCGCAGACGGTGGACCGGCTCGTTGTCGCGGGCCTGGCGACCCGGACCGAGGATTCGGTTGACCGCAGGCACCTGCAAATCGACGCCACGCCCGCAGGGCTTGAGCGCCTGGACGCGTATGAGCATGCCTTCGAGCAGTACCTGGAGGGCGCACTCGACGAGCTTGACGAAGCCGAATCCGCCGAAATCGCCGCTGCCCTTACCCGCCTCAACGAGGCCCTGGCCGCCAAGCGGGACGGTGGCTACTTCCGAACGCAACGCGAGGCTCTGCATGCATAGCACCAATATTCTGATACGCCTGATTCGCTACGCACTGCCGCACTGGCGGCTCAGCCTGGCCACCCTGGCCGTGACTCTGGTCGGCACGGTTGCCGACCTGGCTGTTCCGCAGTTTCTGGGCGAGGCCATTAACAATGGCCTGCAGGAAGGCGCCCAGAACGTGCTGTACATCGCCGCCGCTCTGGTGGTGGCGTTCACGGCCTCTAAGGGCCTGTCCCAGTTTGGCCGCCAGTTCATGGCCGAGGTCTTGAGCCAGAGGGTGGTCTTTGCCATCCGAAATCAGCTCTACTCGCACATCCAAGGCCTGTCGTTCCGATTCCACGATCAAACCCGCACGGGAGAGTTGATGTCGCGCACGACCAGCGACGTCGAACGCGTGCGGCGCTTCGCGTCCATGGGCATCTTTCAGATCGTGCAAATCGTCTTGGTCACCGGCGGCGTGGCCGTTGTGCTGTTTATCACCGACTGGCAGCTCGCCCTGCTGGCGTTGCTGATCGTCCCGGTTCTCGTCGGCATTGCCTTGTCATTCGCCAAGCGCATCCGCCCGCTTTTTCAGATGGTGCAGGAAGCCTGGGCGGACGTGAATGTGGTGGTGCAGGAAAACCTGGCCGGGGCGCGCGTGGTGCGTGCCTTTGCCCAGGAAGACGCCGAAGCTCGCCGCTTTGGTCCGGTCAACGCCTTACTCAACGACCGCACGGTCACGGTGATGCGCATGTTCGCGATGCGCGCGCCGCTCTTCAACGCCATCCTGGGCGCCGGGCAGGTGGCGGTGCTCTGGTTCGGCGGCTGGAAGGTCATCGAAGGCCAACTCGAATTGGGCGAGTTGGTGGAATTCAACGCCTATCTGCTGCTGCTCATGATGCCCGTCCGCATGCTGGGCATGACGATCAATAGCTTTGCCCGGGCCGTTGCATCCGGCGAGCGCATCTTCGACATCCTGGACGAGCGGTCCGAGGTGATCGAGTCACCGCATGCGCAAGCCCTCACGAATGCCGAGGGCCGCGTCACGTTTGAGCGCGTCGGCTTTCAGCACGAGAGTCACTCGGTTCTCGACGGAATCAACTTCGAAATCGCGCCGGGTCAAGCCCTTGGCATCGTCGGCGGCACGGGCTCGGGCAAGAGTTCCATCATCAACCTCTTGCCTCGCTTCTACGACGCGAACGACGGGCGGGTGCTGGTGGATGGCATCGATGTTCGCGACCTGACCATTGATTCGCTGCGCGCGCAGATCGGCATCGTCCATCAGGAACCCTTCGTTTTTGCCGACACGATTCGCGCCAACATTGCCTATGGCCGGCCCGATGCCACGCGCGAGCAGGTCGTGGCCGCCGCGCGGCTTGCCCAGGTCCATGGATTTATCGAGACCCTGCCGAACGGCTATGAAACCGTGATTGGTGAGCGCGGAGTCACCCTGTCCGGCGGCCAGAAGCAACGGGTAGCGATTGCCCGCGCCCTGGTGCTGGATCCACGCATCCTCATCCTTGACGAATCGACCTCCAGCGTGGACACGTGGACCGAACGCGCCATCCAGGACGCCCTGCGACAGGCGCAGCAGGGCCGAACCACGTTGATTGTCAGCCAACGCATCCGCAGCGTGCGTCACGTGGCCGAGATCATCGTGCTCGACCACGGCTCGATTGTGCAGCGTGGTCGCCACGAAGATCTGATTGAGACTGACGGCCTCTACCGCGAAATGTGGGAGGCCCAGGAAGCCGAGGCCGAGCGGCTGCGCCGCGAAGCGGCCAGCGTCGGCGCCGAACCCACCCCCGTCGGGAGCCCGTCATCATGATGTCCGGCCGAATGTCCCTGGGCCGCTTTGAAGGCGACGCCGCGGCCTACAACCCTCACGTCACCCGCCGCCTGCTCGCCTACCTGGCGCCGCATAAGCGCATGATCGCCGCGGCCATCTTGTTGGTGTCCATCGGGTCCGGCGCCAACGTTGCCGGACCCCTGCTGTTGAAGTTGGGGATTGACGAGGGCATCGAAAAGAAAGACTTCGACACGCTGAGCACGATCGGCGCGGTCTATCTGCTCACGTTGTTTGTGATGTGGGCCGGCACCTACTTTCAGGTTCGAATCTCGGCCACGATCGGGCAGGCCAGCTTGCTGCGTCTGCGCAATGACCTCTTCGCAAAGCTCAACCGGCTGTCGTTGTCGTACTACACCCGACACCCCCTGGGCGCCATCATGTCTCGGATCACCAACGACGTGGACGTGATCAGCGAATTCGTGACGATGGGCGTGGTTTCGCTGGTCACCGACGTTTTCATCCTGCTGATCATCGTGATCATGATGTTCGTGCTGGACGTCAAGCTGGCGCTGGTCACGCTGACCATGCTTCCTGTGATGTGGGTCGCGAGCCGGTTCTTCAGCGCCAGGGCGCGCACTGCGTTCCGCGACGTGCGAAGCACCGTGGGCGATGTTTACGCCAATCTTCAGGAGAGCATCGACGGCGTTCGTGTCACCCAGTCGTTTGGCCGTGAACGAACGAATGCCTCGCGATTCCGGGACACCAACCGGGCCACCATGCAAGCCAGCGTCCGCGCTGGCGCCATCGTGTCCGGGTTCATCCCGGTTATCGACACGATCTCGGCGGTCTCGACAGCCCTGGTCATCGTGGTTGGCGGCTCGCTGGTTGTTGGCGGCGAGACGAGCACCGGAACGCTGGTGGCGTTCATTGCGCTGGTCGCGCGCTTCTTCCAGCCCATTCAGCAGCTCACGCGTTTCTACAACCAGCTGCAATCCACCATGGCGGCCGGCGAGAAGATCTTTGAATTGATGGACGAGCCGGAAGAAATCAGCGATTCACCTTCGGCCGGCGAACTTCCGCCGATTTCCGGCCGCGTGGAGTTTGACGATGTGACCTTCGCCTACGACGGGGCCGACGTGCTGCGTGACGTTTCCTTTACCGTTGAGCCGGGCCAGCGTGTGGCGCTGGTTGGGCCAACCGGCGCTGGCAAGACAACCACGATCAACCTGCTGGCCCGCTTCTACGATGCTGACACTGGCGAGGTTCGGGTCGACGGTCATCCCATTCGGTCGGTAACGCAGCAGTCGCTGCGTCGCCAGCTCGGCATCGTGCCGCAGGACAGTTACCTCTTCTCCGGCAGCATCTACCAGAACATCGTGTTTGGACGTCCGGATGCCTCAGAGCAGGAAGTGATCGACGCCGCGAAGGCCGTAGGCGCGCACGACTTCATCGAGGAACTGTCGAACGGGTACCAGACCGACGTTCGCGAACGCGGCGCCCGGCTTTCGGTTGGGCAACGGCAACTCATCTGCTTTGCTCGCGCCTTGCTGGCCGACCCGCGCATCCTGATCCTGGACGAAGCCACGTCCAGCGTGGATGCCCGGACCGAGCGAGCGATTCAAGAGGCGCTGGAACGTGTGATGGAGGGCCGCACGTCCTTTGTGATCGCGCATCGCCTGGCGACCGTACGCGGCGCGGACCTGATTCTTGTCTTCCAGGACGGCGAGATTGTGGAGCGTGGGTCGCACGCGGAACTGCTGGCTCGGCAGGAACTCTATTACAAGCTCTACACGACCGGGTTTCCCGGCAAAGATCAGGTCGAAACTGCCCCGGTCGAGCCAACCATGCTCGCGCGGCCCAGGTGGGGCAGATAAGGGCGGCGTTCGTGCGGGCCGCGGCCCCGCTCAATCCGGCCCGGCTAGAAGAACATATACCGGAGCCAGCTGTAGACGTAGCGGGCTCCGTGGCGCCGCAAGGAAATGTGCGACCGGTCGCGGCGGCTGGCGTACTCGTGCGTGGGGACCTCAGCGACCCGGTAGCCCTTGCGCAGAAACTTGATGACCATTTCCTGCTCGGTGGTCGTAATGTCTTCCTCGAGCGTGATTGACTTGGCGGCCGCCACGTCAAAGGCGCGAAAGCCGCTCTGCGAATCGGTCAGCCGAACCCCGAAGCGGTAGTTGATGCCCAGGGTGATGATGTCCTGACCCATCATCCGAAGGAACTTGTCGAAGTCCCCGTGCAGCTCGTCGCTGCCGCCGCGCATGCGTGAGCCCGTGGAGTAGTCGGCTTGGCCGTTCGCGACCGGCTCCACCAGCGCCGGAATGTCGTCGGGATCGAACGACATGTCAGCATCGATGGTGACGAGGATGTCGCCCTCCGCCTGTGCAATGGCTTCCCGCACGGCGCAGCCCTTGCCGCGGCCGGCGTCCAGGTACACCGGCACCTCCAGCGCGGCCGCAATATCCCGCGTTGCATCAGTGGAGTGACCGTCCACCACGAACAGGTGGTCGGCGTGCGGCCGGCAGCCCGTGATGATCTCCTCGATCGTCTCGGCTTCGTCCTTGGCCGGGATACAGACGGAGACGCAACGGCCATTCGTCGGCATCTCGTGTCCTCCCAACTGTCCCACGCGAAGCGCTGATCATAGTCGGCCCTGCGCCGGAAGCCTTAACGACGGCCGGTCTTGAGAGTCCGGCCGATGAACTCCGTCGGCTGGCGGTGTCCGCGCAGGCGGCAAGGTACGGATAATGCCTGCGTGCCGTCTGGACCGCGCTAAGTCAAGGAGTTGGACATGACCGCGAACGCAAGCGATGGCAATCCGTTTCTCGTCGCCGGCCCCTGGTACCGCGGCAATCTGCACATGCACTCCACCAACTCCGATGGGCTCAAGTCGCCGGCGGACGCGGTGGCCTGGTACCGCGACGCCGGTTACGACTTTGTGGCGCTCTCCGACCACCGGGTCGTGTCCGACACCGCGGCTTACGCCCAGCCTGGGTTCGTCACGATTCCGGGCATCGAGATGCACGGCCCGGATCCCTACACCGGCGAGCGCTATCACATCCTGGCCACCGGCGTCAGCGGATTCGAGCGATCCGACGACACATGGAGCCCGCAGGAGGCCATCGACCGGGTCAACGCGGGCGGTGGGTTTGCCGTGATGGCTCATCCCTACTGGCTGGGCCAGTCCGCCAACGACATGCTGGAGATCGAAGGCTTCGTGGGGATGGAGGTCTTCAACTCCGTTTGCGACGTCACCAAGGCCAAGGGCTTCTCCGGCCAGACCTGGGACGAGTACATGCTGCAGGCCGGCTTGACCTGGGGATTCGCCACCGACGACTCGCACTGGAAGTATGGCGCCGAGGGACGCGGCTGGGTGATGGTCCGCACCGAGGACTTCACGCCCGCCGGCCTGGTGGCCGCCCTGCGTCGCGGCCACTTCTACTCGTCAATGGGACCGGAGATTCGGGACCTGCAAGTCGACGATGGTCAGGTTCGGGTGCGCACATCGCCCGCGGCACGCATCAGCTTCATCGCCGCCCGTGCCCGTGGCTCGAGCCACCGAGCCGGATCCGAACCGCTGAGGGCCGCCACGCACGAACTGGGTGGTGAGGAGATCTACGTCCGGGTTGAGGTGGAAGACGCCGAGGGCCGTGTGGCTTGGTCAAACCCGATTCCGGTCTGACCGCCGACGTTCTCGATTCCGCTAGCCAGGGCGGTCTCTCGCCCGACTAGGAGGCCGCCGCCCGCACAATGGCCGCAAACTTGCCCGCGTCGAGGCTGGCGCCGCCAACCAGAGCGCCGTCGACCCCGTGGCGGCTCAATAGCTCTTCGCAGTTCTCCGGCGACACGCTCCCGCCGTATTGGATTCGCACCTGGTCGGCGGCAGCGAGGCCCTGCGCCACCGCCACGGTGTCGCGAATCCATCCAATAGCTTCCTGCGCCTGCTCAGGCGTGGCGTTGCGGCCAGTCCCTATGGCCCACACGGGCTCATAGGCGATCACGCTGGACGCCGCTTGGTCTGGCGTTAGTGCGTCAAACACCAGCGTGATCTGTGAGCGCAGGACCTCAACGGTCTGCCCGGCATCCCGTTGATCCAGCGTCTCGCCCACGGCCACGATAGGCGTCAGTCCGCCTGCCAGGATGGCCAACGTCTTTTGCCGCACGTCCGCGTCGGTCTCCCCGAATAGCTGCCGCCGCTCCGAGTGCCCGGTAATGGCGTAGGTCGCAAGTCCGGCCAGCATGGGAACCGAGATTTCTCCCGTATACGCCCCGTCCGACTCCCAATGCACGTGCTGGCCGCCGACGGCAATCGGCGTGCTTCTCAGCGCCGCGGCAACGGCCGTAAGGCCAGTGGCGGGTGGACAAAGAACCACGTCCACGTCCGCGAACGGCAAGCCCTCGGCCGCGACCGCGCGTGCCAGGTTGGCGCCGTCGTCCGGCCCTGTGTTCATCTTCCAGTTCGCGGCCACGATGGACCTGCGAGGCGGCGACCCGTTCATACGAAGACGCTCATGCGGTCAAGGCTGCCCAGTCTAGATGTCGGGCTCGCAACGAGAAGCGACAGCAAGGCGAGTCGGCCCCAGTACCCGGCTTTACCACTGCTCCGGTTTGCGCACAGTGCGGCCCGACGGTGTCGTGACCGCTGGAGGAAACTGGGAGGCCGCCAGCAACCGTGGCCGCAACGGTCGAACCTCGGTCGCGACCGCTCTAAGGTCGGCGCTGGGACGTCGAGGATCTGGATTCAGAGCTACGACGTCGATGCCGAGCGCATTGTGGATGAATTGGAGCGTCTGCTTCTGGTCGGAATCATTCGTAATCAACGCCATTAGCGAAGGTCGCTCGTGAATCGCGTCCCATAGGGCAAACGTCGCCAGATTGACGTCGGATCCCTTTTCCTCGGTTCGCACGACCTCGACGCGATCGGACGCACCGTGGCGCGGGCCCGCGCCACGCATCCGAACGACCCGCGTCCGGAAGAGACCTTCATGCACGGTAAGACTCGGGACAGATTCCAAAGCGGTCCAATAGGCTTGCTGACGCGCAGGCAATCGTGGGTCGTTTGAACGAGGGTCGACGCGCGCGGTGAAGTACCGGATGCGTCGCACCTCGTGCCCGGGAAAGGCAAGGCGAGCCAGCTTTCCCAGGTCAAGCCACCGGTAGTTCGTGCCTTCAAGCGCCCGGTGATAGAGGTTGAACCCATCGACGTATATCTGAACCGACGGGCGGACAGCGCCTTGAGCCAGTACGACCTCCGAGAATCACGGAAACCGCCCGCAGTCCGAAAAACAAGGAAGCCACCCGCGGGTGGCTTCCGACCCGGCCGACGAATCGAACCGGGGGGGTAAGGACATAATCCACACTCAGCCCGCCACTGTCCAGCCCTCGTGAATCAACCGTGCTCGGGATCTCGCTCAGGCTAGGTTGGATGGAGCAGGCGCCGGCAAGGGACGACTGCGGAACAACACCACAGCGATCGCTAGCGCCGCCACGTTTGCCAGCGCACCCAGCCCCAGCGGTAATGTCGGATCGATATCCAGCAGCGTGCCCGCGACGACGGTGCCCGCCAGGATGCCGAAGCTCCAGAGGGCGTGAACAAAGCCGACAATTCGCCCTCGTTCAAGCGGCGCCGTCCGGTCGCGCACGACGCCAAGCACCAGCACGGACATCGTCCAGCCGGTCACGACGCCGGTGATTCCGGTCGCAATGAGAATCGGCGTCGACTGCCATCCCAGCGTTGCCACGATGGCCACCACCAGTTGCAGGCCGAGCACCGTGTACACCGGGACGGTTCGGCCGCGACGGTCGGACCAGTGGCCGATCAGGAACTGACTAACCGCCGCCAGGCTCATGCCCACGGTCCCATACAGCAGAGCCGGCGGCAGCACGCTCTGCGTGGCGCGAAACATCAAGAGCGGCAACGCCAGGCTCCAAACGCCCCAGAACGCGGTGGAAATGAATCGCAGCCCGCCCATCAGCCACACCTCGCGCCGCATCAGGACATTCCACGTCCCCTCGTCGGTGCTGCCGACAGGGCGCTTGGGGCGCACGTCCCGCAGGTAGCGCAGCGTAATGGCGGCTGGCAGGAAATTCAGTCCCAGCCCCACCAGGGCGTAGGCGGCGAATCCGAAACGCTCGACAACCGGCCCGGCCACGGCGGAACTGGCGGACATCCCGATCGTTCCGCCCAGAAAGTAGGCGGCCGTGGCCACCCCAACCGATTGGCGGCTTGAGGCCGTCAACAGATAGCTCTGACCGGAGGTCGAGCGCATGCCGTGCGCCAGTCCCAGGATCACGGCCAGGGCCACCAGCAGCCAGGGCACGCCGGTCAGAAACTGTAGGAGTCCGGCCGAAAATCCGAGAATCCCGATCACCAACACCAGCCGGTGCCCCAGCCGGTCGGCCAGCGCGCCCGCTGTCACCGATATCAGGCCGCCCATCACCGTCTCCAGCGACACCAGGAGGCTGGTAAACGCGGGTGACATGCCCAGGTCGCGCTCGACATAGATGGGCAGCAGCGCGCGCGCCGCGGCCACCGCGACGTTATTCAGAAAGAGGATCGAGACAATCGTGACCAGGGTCGGCGGAACCGAGCCCAGCCGCGCACGCAGCCGGGCGATTACCGGCCTCCCCGCGATTGGCTCCCGCGCCTAGCGGGGCCGGTCAGTCTTCGGACGTGGGTGCGGCCAGGCTTTCAGCCTTGCCGCAGCGCCCGCACGCCCAGTACCGGTTCTTCAGCAGACCAAACCACCGACGGTATTCGTAGTAGTTCCAGGTTGTCTCCTGGCGGCATAGGGCACATTCACGCCGCTCGCTGGATCTGACACGGACACTGATTTCGTCGTCGTCGTCGGGCATCGTTCAGTCCTCAGCTACAGCCGCCCGAGCATTGTATCGGGATGGAATCGTGTCGGCGCGCCCGGCCCGCAGTCCGGTCAAGCTCGTACGACGGGAGCAAGTCCCGGACGCTGCGCGGCTCCGAAATACGAAGTTCTGGTTGCTAGTCGGTCCGATTCGCCCCGTGCTTCGCGACCAGATTGCACGCCTGCAGGTAGTGGTCGATGGACTCTCCGCAATCCGCCCAGTAGCCCTCCAGCACGTCGTGGGTCATCTCGCCGCGTTCCAGGTAGGCGTTGTTCAGGTCCGTCACCTCAAGCTCGCCGCGATCCGACCGCTCCAGTTGCTCGATTAGGCTGAATGCCTGCGAGTCGTAGAAGTAAATGCCCGTCACGGCCAGATTTGACGGCGGATTCTGGGGCTTTTCGACAAAGCGCACGACGCGGTCGCCCTCAAGTTCCGCAACGCCGTAGGCCCTGGGGTTCTCGACCTCCTTCAGCAAGACCTTGGCCCCGCGCGGCTGCGACTCGAACCGTCGCGTCGCCTCCACGATGTTCCCGCCAATGACGTTGTCGCCCAGAATCACTACCATCCGGTCGTCACCAACGAACGGCCGTGCCAGCGAAATCGCTTCGGCGATTCCGCCAGCGCCGTCCTGGTAGGTAAAGCTCAGGTGCTCAACGCCCAGCGCCTCGCCATTGCCCAGAAGGCGAAGAAAGTCGCCGGCGCTGAACCCGCTAGTGACGATCAGAATTTCGGTAATCCCGGCATTCACCAACGCTTCGATGGGGTAAAGGACCATCGGCTTGTTATAGACAGGCAGCAACTGCTTGTTGGTCACCCGAGTTATCGGATCCAGGCGGGTCGCGGTACCGCCCGCCAGAATCACGCCTTTCACGTTGCCTCCTCGTCGTCGGCATCACCCAACTGCGGCGCCAGCAGCGCATGTACGAAATGGTCGGCGTCGAATGGTTCGAAGTCGGTGAACCCCTCGCCCGTGCCGACAAACTTAATCGGAAGGCCCGTGGCCCGCGTGACGGCGAACGCGACCCCACCCTTCGCGGAACTGTCCAGCTTGGTAAGCACGATGCCGGTCACGGCAGCTGTCTCCAAGAATCCCTGGGCCTGGTGCAGACCATTCTGTCCCGTCAGTGCGTCAAGAACGAGTAGCACCTCGTGTGGCGAACTCGGCACCTTGCGCGATGCAACTCTACGCATCTTCGCCAGTTCGTTCATGAGATTCATGTTGGTGTGCTGCCGGCCGGCCGAATCGGCGATTACGTAGTCCACGCCCCTCGCCTGCGCGGCCTCCAGGGCGTCATAGATCACCGCTCCCGGGTCGCCGCCCGCTTGGTGCGCGATCACGGGCACGTCAATCCGATCGCCCCAGATCTGCAACTGGTCAATGGCCCCTGCGCGAAACGTGTCGCCGGCCGCGAGCAACACGTCGCGCCCGTTGGATTGCAGTAGGTGTGCCAGCTTGGCAATTGACGTCGTCTTTCCCGCCCCGTTGACACCAACCACAAACACCACTTGCGGAGGCGGACCACTGGCAAACTCTGCGTCTCGCCCGCCCAGGGCCTCACGCAGACGCGCCGCCAGCAGTGCCCGGGCCGCCTCTGGATCGGATGTGCCATCCGCGCGCACCGTCTCGCGCAACTCGTCCAACAGCTCCATGGCCAGCACGGGTCCCATGTCGGCGGCGATCAGCACTTCTTCCAACTCGTCCCAATCTGCCTCGGTCAGCTTCGAGCGGCGTAGCCATTGCCGTACGGTGGCAAATCGACGCCGGGTCGGCTGCGCGGCTGGCGCCTGGGCCGCTTCGGCTTCCCGCTCGGGCATCTCGGTACGCCGAGCCCGCCGCAGACGCTTCAATAGCACAACAGGTTCCGATGCAGCATTTCAGGCTGAGAGACGCTCACCGTGCCAATCCACACGGCGTGGCCGCATCGTTGATCGAGCACTCCGGCAACCTGCCAGCTTCAGGACCGTGTCGGTCCGGCCTGCAACGTCAGGATCCGCCCAGCCCACCCCGGACGTGCTCGCTCGTAATATCTCGTCCCGTCAGGCTGAACGACTGGCCGCAACCACACACCGACTGGGCGCGCGGATTGAGCACCTTGAACCCGCCGTCCATCAGCGAGTCGCTGTATTCCAGCGTGGAACCTCGCAGCAACTCGGCACTCTCCGCGTCGACAACCACCGTCACTCCATGAGCTGGAAGGCTCTGATCGCCTTCGCGCGGTCCGGGCTCTATGCCCATGGCATAGCGGAAATCGCCGCAGCCGGAGTCCACGATCACGCGCACGCGCAGCACAGCGTCCGGCCGGTTGCGCTTGGTCCGCATGCGGTCGAATTCGGCGGCGGCCGAAGGTTGCACCACGAGGATCGGCGCGTCGGCCATTGGAAGGTCCGTCAAACTCAGCACGTCGCTTGTGGCCACGTTCGTGTTCCTTAGCTTCGAGGCGCGCCGCAGGAAATCCCGCACCGCATCCCGAGCCTACGCAACCCGGCGGACGCTCGCCACATGTTCAGTCGCGCGCGGAGCGCAGAACTAGGGTTGTGCGGATAGGCTGTCAACACGAGCGCTGAGACCGTCGACGCGAGCGTTGAGGCCGTCAATCCGTGCGGCTAGCTCCCCGTGCTGGCGGCTGTTCTCCTCTCGAAACTGGCGCAAGTCGCCACGAAGTTCGCTGTGCAGCCGAAAACTCACTCCAACAATCAGCGCGCCAAGCACGATCAGTGACGTCACGCCCACGCCCAGGATCCCGATCAATTCTGCCGACACGACGGCCTCTCTACCGCCCGGCAATTGTTTTCCGATTCTACGACGAATCGGACCAGGCGCCGTGAGCTGCGTGGTCGAATCAGCCTATGTCGCTGGCGAGCGGATTGTCGCCCGACGCACACGCGGCACCAATTCGTGCAACACCTCTAAAGTCCGCACAATCTCCGCTTCGGTATTTCCGTGGCCGGTCGTCAGGCGCAGACTGCCGGCGGCTAGATCCGGCTGAATGCCCATGGACAGCAACACGTGCGAAGGCTCCAAGGACGCCGACGTGCAGGCCGAGCCGCTGGATGCCGCGATCCCCGCGGCGTCCAGCCCTAGCAGCAATGCCTCGCTCTCCACGCCCGCAATGCAAACGTTGACATTGTTCGGCATTCGCTGGCGGCGCGGACCGTTCAGGCGGCTGCCCGAAATGCTCGCGATTCCCTCGATCAGCAAGTCGCGTAGCCGCGTGTAGTGCGCCGCCGAAGTTGGGCGCGCGGCCTCCGCGCGTTGCAGGGCGGTACCCAGGCCCACCGCAAAGGCCACGTTCTCGGTGCCTGCGCGGCGATTGCGTTCTTGCGACCCGCCGACGATCTGCGGGCTGAGGCGGACGCCGCGCCGCACGAACAGCGCGCCGACGCCTTTAGGCCCGTAGAACTTGTGGGCCGCGATGCTCAGCAGGTCCACGTCCAGCGTGGGAATGTCGATCGGCAAGTGCCCTGGCGCCTGCACGGCGTCCGTGTGGACGAGCGCCGGATGGTCACGCAAGGCCGCCGCGATTTCGGCGACCGGCTGGATAGCGCCCATCTCGTTGTTGGCGTACATCACGCTCACCAGGGCGGTGTCGGGACGGACGACGCTCACCACCGCACCCGGATCGACCAAACCCTCCGCGTCCACCGGTACCACCGTCGTCTCGAATCCGTGGCGCTGCCCCAGCAGCTGCACCGTGTGCAACACCGCGTGATGCTCCACCGCGGTGGTGACCAGGTGGCGCCGCCCTTCGCGCGCCGCCGCGAGCGCCGTGCCCCGAATAGCTAGGGCCGCACCCTCACTGCCTCCGCTGGTGAATATAATCTCGCCCGGGTCGGCTGCCACGACCGCCGCAACCTGCGCGCGCGCCTCGTCAAGCGCGTTTCGCGCGGCGCGGCCCTCCGCGTAAAGCGAACTTGGGTTACCCGGGAGATCCTGCAACACGGCAACAATCGCATCGCGCACGACCGGGTCCAGTGGCGTGGTCGCCGCGTGGTCGAGGTAAATCCGAGAGACCGCCATTGGCGTCGGGACGCGCCGCTCGCGCCGGACTAGGTTGTCGCGGGCGAAGACTGCGGCAACGAGGAGCGTTCCTGGATCGCGTACGTGCAGGCGCAGCCCTCGCGCGGACCCACCTCCAGGGGAACGACCTCGGCCTCGACGAGTCGCCGAATCAGCCGTAGTTCGGAGTCGCAGCCCGCTCGGCAGGTTGAAGCCACATCCCAGATCGGGCAGTGGTGCGCTGACAGCACATACCCGGAATCGGTTCGGTCGACGCGCGGCATGAAGCCGCACTCGTCCATGATGCGCCGCAGTTCCTGCACACGCGCGTGAAAGTCCAGACCCGAGAGGCGCGGCGCGAATCGCTGGTACTGCTTGTCCTCGTGATGCGTCAGAATCTGCTTCAAGAGGTCGTGCCCGCCGAATGCCAGCACGCCTTCCACGAAATCCTTCGCAAACTCCCCGTAGCCCTGTGGGAATCTCGCGTGTCCGGCGCTGGTCAGTTCGAATTGATGGCGCGGGCGCCCGGGCCCTCCACGCACCACCTGAACGCGCACCAGGCGCTCAGCCACCAGCCGGTCGAGATGAGGTCGGACGGCCGACAGGCTGCTGCCGATCGCTTCGGCTATCGCCCGGCACTGAAGAGCCCCTTGCATTTTGAGGGTGTGCAGGATCTGTTCGCGGGGATTCGCGGGTTGCTCGGACATGCGCCGCCAGCGCCGGGTCGTTGATCGAACCTACCACCGCCCGATGGCCCCTACCAACTGGTTTCAGGTGAGCGCCAGTCGATCAAAGTTCGTTTAAACAGTTTACACGGAAATATCTGGAAAAACGTGTATACTCACGGCGTCGGATGACAGGCGACCACCGTCGATCGCCGAAACGCTCTCCGACGAGGCATGCATGCACGCGACAGATGTGGCCTACGAACCATCGCCCGCGCTGGGCCACTGGGCGAACGACCTGGAGTCAATTGATCGCCGGCAGGAAGCCACGGCGCCTCGGCCTGACGCGCCGGTGGCGACACGCGCCACCGGCGACGAGTCGATTGAGGACACGACGAGGCTCTATCTCAACGAGATCAACCGCGTCCCACTGTTGACGGCCGCCGAGGAGGTTGAGCTAGCCAAGCGTGTGGAAGCCGGCGACCCCGCCGCTCGCCAGCACCTGGTGGACGCCAACCTGCGGCTGGTCGTCAACGTCGCCAAGCGCTATGCCGCCGGCGGCCTGCCGCTGCTGGACCTGATCCAGGAAGGCAACCTGGGGCTAATGCAGGCCGTGGAACGCTTCGACTGGCGTCGCGGCTTCAAGTTCAGCACCTACGCCACCTGGTGGATCCGCCAGGCCATCACGCGCTCGCTCTCCAACGACTCACGCACGGTCCGCCTCCCGGTCCACGTGGTCGAAGCGCTGCGCAAAATCCGCAAGGTCACGCCCGAATTGGCCGCCGAGATGGAACGCGAGCCGACGCCCGCCGAGCTGGGTGAAGCCCTGGGCATGGCGCCGGAGCGCGTCGTTGAGATTGTTCGCGCCAGCCGGGTTCCCATGTCGCTGGAACAGCCCGTGGGCGAAGACGGCGATGAGGCGCTGGCGGACTTCGTGGAAGACCCCAATCCGGAAACTGCCGACCGTGCCCTTCTGGCCGGCACTTTGCGGGACGATCTGGCTCGTGCCTTGGCCATCCTCCCGGACCGCCAGCAGACCATCCTGGTGCGTCGCTTTGGTCTGGACGGGCAGGAACCCTGGACCCTTGATCAGATTGGCGCGCACTTCGGGGTAACCCGCGAGCGTATCCGCCAATTGCAGGTCGAGGCGCTGCGTAAGCTCAAGCGATCCAGCGTCTCGCGCGACCTGCGCGACTACCTGGCCGTTCCCGGCGTCGGCGTCAACTAACCGACCCGGCGCGTCGGAACGGCGCTAGCCGATCGCCAGCATCCGGTCGATCGAGCGCCGGGCGCGCACGCGGATGTCCTCGGGAACCTCGATCTGCTCGCGGTTCTCGCGCAGCGAGGCCAGTACGTGATCCAGCGTGATCTCGTTCATGTGTGGGCAGCGCACCGAACACAACCGCAGCATGTCCTTTTCGGGCGCCTCGGCGGCAATGTTGTCGCCCATGCTGCACTCGGTCAGCAGCAGATAGCGCGGCGCTTCAACCTCGCGGACGTAACGGGTCATGGCGGCCGTTGAGCCTGAGAAGTCCGACGCGTCCACGACCTCGGGGCTGCACTCCGGGTGGGCCAGCACAACCACGTCGGGGAACTGCGCGCGGACCGACTCGACATCCGCCACCGTGAATTTCTCGTGCACCTCGCAGCGCCCGGTCCAGCCCACGATGTCGTAGTGCAGGCCGTTGCTTGCGGCCTCGGCCTTGGCGTCGGCGGAAACTGGGGCCGTGCTGGGCAGCACGATGGTCTTGCCCGTCTCCCGCGCCACGTTTTTCGCCAGGTACTCGTCCGGCAGGAAAATCACAACGTCGGAATCCAGCGACTCCACCACCTTGGCCGCGTTGCTGGACGTGCAGCACACGTCCACCTCGGCCTTCACGTCCGCATAGGTGTTGATGTAGGCCACGATCGGTGCGTCGGGATATCGCGCCCGCAACCCGCGCACGTCCTCCGCGGTAATGGATTCGGCCAGCGAGCAACCTGCCCGCAGCGCCGGCAGCAGCACGGTGCGCTCGGGATTGAGAATCTTGGCCGTCTCGGCCATGAAGCGCACACCGCAGAAGACGATCGGGTCCGCCTCCGTTGTGGCTGCCACCCGGCTCAATTCCAGTGAGTCGCCCGTGTAGTCGCACACGGAGTGAAAGAGCGCGGGCTCCATGTAGTTGTGACCCAAGATCACCGCCCCACGTTCGACCTTGAGCCGGTTGATGCGATACGCCAACTCCGCCTTCAGGTCTACTTCGAATTCGGGCACGATGCCGTGCAGCTTGGCGCGCAGCGCCGCCCGGGTGGATTCCAGGGTGGCCAAATCGAGGGTCATGACAACAACCGCTGGCGCGTCGTGACGACCGTCCACGCAGTCCTGCGGAGGGTGAGCGTGCCTACGGCCCGAGCCGTGGGATTGGTCAAGAGCGCCAGCCCGACCAGATTAGGTGTCAGTGATTCTCGCACACGACGCCGGCCCGTGGGCAAGAGCTTCAGCCGCGACGGCTAGGCGAAGAGGCTGAGCAGTTCCAGGTACGAGTCGTCCAGCGGGCGGGTCTTTCCGGCAATGTCAACCAGCCGCACGGGTTTGATGTGTGGCCCGTGTTGCGCGGCCATCTGGCCATGCTGTCCGGCAGCCAGATAGCCAACGGCGGCGGCGCCCAGGCGCGTGCCCAGAACTCGGTCGAACGTGGTTGGCGGCCCGCCCCGTTGCAAGTGGCCAAGGACGCTGGATCGCGTCTCGATGCCGGTTGCTTCCTCGATGGCGCGGGCCAGGCTCTCGCCCACGCTGCGCGCGGCCAACACGATGTGGCCGAATTCGTCCGTTGCCTGCACCCCGGCTTCGCCAACGTCAAGCCCGTCGACCTCGGCGCCCTCCGCCACCACGACGATGCTGTAATCGCGCCCCTGCTCGTAGCGCCGCTGCACGTGCGCCACGAATTCGTCCCGACTGCTGCGCTGCTCCGGCACGGCAATGAAGTCGGCGCCGCCCGCCAGACCGCCCACCGCCGCCAGCCACCCGGCCTGGCGTCCCATGGTCTCGACCACCGTCGCCCGGTGATGCGACATCGTGGTGGTACGCAGGCGGGCGATCGACGCGGCTATCGTTTCCACCGCGGTGTCGAACCCGATGCACATGTCGGTGCCGGGCACGTCGTTGTCAATCGTCTTTGGGATCCCAACGACCGGCAGCCCATCACCAGCCAGTGCTCCGGCCACCGACAGCGTGTCGTCCCCACCAATGGCCACAAGGCCGTCCAGGCCCATGTCGTCGAAGACCGATGCCGCCTTGGCGTAGCTCTCCGGGGTACGCAGGGGGTTCGTTCGCGAACTACCGAGCAGCGTTCCGCCAACGTCGAGGAAACCGTCGGTGTTCTCGATGGTCAGCGGCGTCCCGTTGCGGGCCAGTACGCCGGCCCAGCCATCGTGGAGGCCCGTGACCGACCATCCGCAGTCCAGGCTCGCTCGGGTCACGGCGCGTATCGCGGCATTCAGCCCCGGGCAGTCGCCGCCGCCGGTCAAAACTCCAATGTGCACAAGTGAACCTCGCTCGCCAACCGTCTGATTCAACCATAACCCCGGCGCACCGTCGGCGCGCCCGATACCATGATGGTCGTTCGCCATCCGTGAAACGAGCGGTATGGACGTCTACACAGCAATCCGCGGCCGCCGCAGCATCACGGGGCTCACTGCCGATATCCCCGACCGCACGGCCCTCGATCGCATTATCCAGGCCTCCGTCTGGGCGCCGAATCACCACCTCACCGAGCCCTGGCGCTTCCACGTCCTGTGCGGCGCGGCCCGCGATGAAATGGGCGCGATGGTTGCGGATCGACTCGAGGCGGAGCTTGACCCGGACGATCCGGCATCTGCTCCATCCATCCGCTCGGCGCGCGTCCGGCTCCGTCGGTCGCCCGTGGTGATCGTCGTCAGCCAGGTTTGGTCGGACGATCCTGTGACAAACCTGGAAGACTATGCCTCCGTCTGTTGCGCCACCCAGAACCTGATGCTGGCAGCCCACGCTGAAGGTCTCGCCACCAAGTGGCGTACCGGAGAGATGTGCGACTTTGCGGCCTGCAAGGACTTTCTGGGCCTGGATCAGAAGGACCGCATCGTCGGGTACATATACCTCGGACATCCATCGCCGGGGGTCGGGCCCGACCGGCGCGAGCGCCAGCCGGCCCAGGTCGCCTGGCTCGGTTGGGACGACGAGGCCTGATCCCACGTAGGCACGCTAAGGAGGGCGGCTCATGATCCCCGGCAATGAACTCGCCCGCCTGTCGCTGACCGAAGTCGGTGCGCTGATTGCCGCCGGCGAGGTCAGCTCCGTCGAGGTCACGCGTAACTCCCTGGACCGGCTTGACCGCTACGCCGGGCCCCTGGGCGCGACCACGGCGATCCTGCACGACTCGGCGCTGGCCGACGCCCGCCGAGCCGAACGCGAAATCCTGGCGGGCGACTACCGAGGCCCGCTCCACGGTGTGCCACTCGGCATCAAGGATCTGGCCGACGTAGCCGGATCGGTCACGACCGCCGGATCAACCGTCTTTGGCAACCAGCCGGCCAGCGTGGACGCCGAACTAGTAAGAGGTCTGCGCCGGGCCGGCGCGGTCATCGCCTGCAAGTTGAACTGCGACGAGTTTGCCTACCACCCAACGGGCGCGACCTCGCAGTTCGGACCCTCCCGAAACCCCTGGAACACGGAAATCGTCTCTGGCGGATCCAGCGGTGGCACCGGCTCGGCCGTAGCGGCCGGCTTGATCTACGGCGGGCTCGGCACCGACACCGGCGGCTCGATCCGACTGCCGTCGGCTCTGTGCGGCCTGGTCGGCATCAAGCCCACGTACGGCCGCGTCGGCCTGGAGGGCCTTCGTCTGCTAAGTCCCAGCTTTGATACTCCGGGGCCGATGGCGCGCTCCACGCGCGACGCCGCCGTGATGCTGCAAGCCATGGCTGATCCAATGACCGACGAAGCCATCGCCACGGCCAATCGCGCCGCTCACCTCACCAGCGAGATGCCTGTTGGCCTGGAAGGCCTGCGTGTGGGCGTGCCGTCCAACTATTTCTTCGAGGATCTTGATACCGAAGTCGAACGCATCGTCCGAACTGCCGTGGACGCCTTGGCCCTGCTGGGCGGTGACATGGTGCAGGTTGGACTGCCCTCAGTGCCCGATCTGGCGCTGTCGCAGCGCGGCATCCTCACCATCGAGGCGTACCAGAACGTGCTCAGTGCCACCGGCGGCGACGTCACCCGCGTGAACCCAACGCTCCGTGACCGGCTCAAGCTTGGCCTTGAGGAGGCCATGCGTCCCGGCGAAGACATCCAGATTGCCCTTGGTCGTCTGCGCAGCCAGCGAGACGATGCGTTGGCCGTGTTCCGTCGCGCGGCTGGCACGGTGGATGTGCTGGTGGCGCCGGTCCTGCAGCGTCCGCCACCCCGGATCGACGAGGCGCTGACCGACTACCACTGGATGCCCAACTTCACCCGGCCATTCAACGCTACACATCAGCCGGTCGTGGCTGTTCCCTGCGGCTGGACGGACGATGGTCTCCCGGTCGGTCTGCAGATAGTCGCTGCGAAATACCGCGAGCGCACGGCCCTGCGCGTGGCCTACGCCTACGAGCAGTCGGACCACGCCCCCGAACGCCGCTGGCCCCATCTGAGGGCCGCGTAGGACTGCTCGGCTAACGCTTCAACCGCACGGCGGTTCCGTAGGCCAGCAGTTCGGCGGTGCCTTGCATCACGTCGGCGGTGTTGTAGCGGACCTGCACCACGGCGTCCGCGCCCATCTTTTCGGCCTCGGCCACCATCCGGTTCAGCGCTTCCGACCTGGCGGTCGTCAGCAACTCCGCGTACTCGTGCACTTCGCCGCCCATGATCGTGCGCAACCCGGCCACGATGTCGCGCCCGACGCCGCGCGTACGCACCGTGCTGCCCTGCACAATGTCAATAACTTCAGCGATCTCATGCCCCGGCACTGTTTCAGTCGTTACGACGATCACGAGATTTCTCCTTGCGAGGCCGGAGGCGTCGCGTTGACGGAATCCAGCACGGCCACCACATCATCCCACCCCAGGTCGGCCGCCCGCGCCTGAACCTCCGCCCGATATGGCAGGCTCACGAGCGGCCCCACGCGCTCGACCTTGAGGCCCGCAACAACCGTTGCGAGCCGGGCCGAAGTTGCTGGGTCTTGCCCAAGAAGCTCGCCGACCGCCAAACCGCCGGCAAAGGCGTCCCCGCCACCCTGCGCGCCTTCTACGGTTCGCGCCACGGTCGGCAGCCGGATTTCCCCATCGGCCCAGGCCACGTAGGCGCCTGCCTCGGCCATCGACACTGCCGCCACGCGCGGCCCGCGGTCCAGCAGCCGGGCCGCTGTCGATTCGGGGTCCGCGGTCCCGAACACCGCCTGTCCTTCGTCGAACCCGCACAACGCAACGTCCACCAGCGGCAACACCTCGTCGGCCGCCTCAGCCGCCGCCGGGCCGTCCCAGATTTGGGGTCTGAAGTTGAGGTCAAACGCCACCACGGCGCCCGCGGCTCGTCCCCGCTGCGCCAGCCGGCGCGTCGCCTGGCGCGAGGACGATGAGATCGCCTGCGCGATGCCGTTCAGGTGAACCATCTCCACGCCGTCCAGGTCAATCGCTTCCATGTCCGCCGGACTTATAGTCGATGCCGCGCTGTGGCGTCGGTAGTACCAGATGCTGTAGGCGCCCTCGCCGCCCTGCTCAACCACATACAAGCCCGTCGGCCCTCCGCCCCGTTCCACATAGCGCAGGTCAACGCCGAGGCCGCGAAACTGTCCCAGCAGGTAATCGCCGAACGGATCCTCGCCCAACCGCGTCACGATTGCGCTGGGCACGCCGAGCCGGTGCACGGCCACCGCCACATTCAGCGCGTCGCCCGAATACGACCGTTCCAGCAGGGCGGCCTCGGCCAGCGGCGCCTGGGCCGAGAGCTCAATCATCACCTCGCCCAGGCTGACGAGGCGCGGGGTGGTGTTGTTGAGTGACATGAATCAGACGCGAACGCGGGCGCTGCGAGCGACACGACGGATCTGCAGCATGGCCCCGGTCTGCTTGGCCTGGGATCGCGTGACGGCGCGTTGGAAGGTGCGGTTGGCCTCGATCACGTTGCCCTCCTCGATCATCATGATCACCTGGTCCAGGGCCGTCACCAGGTCGCTCAGACCTTCCACAAAGTCCTCGTGGTGGCGTTCCAGTCCCTTCGGCGGCTGAATCTGCCCCAGCTTCTCCAGGACCTCGGCGTTGGAGGCCCGTAACTCACGATAAATCGCCAGATAGGCTCCGGCGTCGCGTGAGCCGCTGGCGATCAACGAGTTGAACCGCTCGCCCAACAGCGCGTCGTCGCCGGCTGTGCTGTCCCGCAGCTCGTTCAGCTCGGTCAGATAGACGGAGACAGCCTGCCCGTCGACGGTCTCGCACGCCGCGCCCAGTACCAGCGTGCCAAATGCCGAGAGGCCCCCTATCACAAGGACTCGCCGATTCGGGCGCCAGGCCACCTAGTACGCTCCCTTCACGGCCCACAACCGGCGTTGGCCAAGCCATATTGTGTGCCTCGTGGTCTTGGAGATTCTGAACGATCCAGAGCCTCGAACGCTAACAAGTGCCGCGGCCGTGCTTCTCCGCGGATGTACTGGAGAGTGCGCTGGCTACCCAGTCGTCAGCCAGTCGGGTCGGAACCTTGCCCAGCGAAGATGCTCATAGGGACCTTCGCTGCCGGCTTCGTAAAGACAGCCCAGGTTTCCGTCCGGCAGTTCCGCAAGGTCAGAGTACGCGGCCGGCCCGGAGTGCAGGACTCGACCGGCCGACCACGACTGCCCGCCGTCCTTGCTGCTTCGCAGCGTCAGCCGTTCGCGCGTGCGACTGGCGGCGTTGCTGAAGACCAGATGGTCGCCGCCCAACGACAACACGGCGGCCTGGCAAACCGGGTCGATCAGTTCGTCGTGCCAGCCAAACGCGTCGAAGCTGTCGCCTTCGTCGTGGCTGACTGCGAAAGCCCGCCGGTGTTCTCCGATGTAGTTGCGTTCATTCAGATATACGCGGCCATCGGCCAGTTGAGCGGCCATGCACTCGTTCGTGCCCGGCTGGGCTTCGCCTCCAAGCCGCCAGGTCTCCCCGTGGTCGTCGCTCAGGATCACGTGCGACAGGTAAGGATCCGTGTGCCGGTCGAAGTGCCGGCCCACGATGTGGTCGCACGGGATCAGTAGCCTCCCCGAGGCCAGCTGCAGCCCGTGGCCCGGCCCGGTGGCGTACCAGGTCCATTCGGGGAGCTTGACCTCGGCCGTCATCTCGCGGGGCTCCGCCCAGGTCTCGCCGTCGTCGTCGCTGCTGGCCAGCCACACCGTGCGCGGCGCCTTGCCGGCGCAGATCAGGGTCTCCGGACCGTCGGCATTGTTGCGGCAGAACCAGAGCCAGATCCGACCGGTGCTGGCGTCGACGACAGGCGCCGGATTGCCGGCCACGTTGCCCCCACCCGCAACCGCTACACGCATCTCGTCGAACCTCTGGCCGCCATCCTCACTGCGACGCAGCACGATGTCGATGGCGCCGGTGTCATGCCTCGAGTTGCGCCGACCCTCCGCGAATGCCAGCAGCGTTCCGCTCGTCGTAACGGCCAGCGCCGGAATGCGAAACGTGTGGTAGCCCAGCGTCCCGCTGGTGAACAGGTCCGTCTGGATGGGCCCGGCCTCAGTTGTCAACGTACGGAATCCACACGCGCATCGCTCCGGGCGTCCGGTTAGCCCAGGCAAAGTACGGAATCGCGGTGAGCGGCGTCGAACCGGTCAGCCTCGGCTTTCCGCCCGCAAACTGCGTATACAACTCGTCTGACCGTCGCTGAACCACAACGCTGGCCGCACCTCTGATGGTCGTCAGCCCGCCCAGCAAGTCCGGCTCGGCTACGGCTCGCAGAGCCGAGTCAGGGCCCAGGACCAGCGCGTCCACAGTCGAGTCGGGATGATCCGCGGCCTCAATGCAATAGACCAGTGGCCCCCGCGCGATGGCCGCTCGCCCCGTGTTGGCCTGCACCCTGGGGTGGCTCACCACCAACCGAACCTCCATCGGCAGCCGCAGGCGCACGGTCGTATCCGACGACCAGACCCGGCGGATGCCCGCATATGCCCCCGCCTCGACAGGCTCTTGAGCTCCGTCCACCTCAAGACTCGCACCTTCGGCCCAGGCCGGAATGCGCAGTCGCAACTCAATCGGCCAGTCCGGCGCGTCCTCCACCACCAGGTCCACGTCGCCGTCCCAGGGGTACCGCGTCCCAACCCGCAAGCTGATCGAACCGCCGTCGGGCAGCGGAGCCTCCACTCGACCCGGCAGGAATTGATGGACCCAGAGCGCGTCCGCCGACACCCCGTAGGCATACCCCGGCAGGCTGAGCAGCAGGCGCGCGATGTTGGGCGGGCAGCAGGCCGTGTCGTACCACGGCTGGCGCTGGTGACCGCCCACCGTCTGCTGCGCCCCGCTGCTATGAACACCCCCTTGGTCGTCTGGCGTTGGCTGCGGATCGGCCGCCAGGGGGTTGGCGTAGAAGTAGGACCCGCCGTCCGGCGAGACCCCAACCAGCGCCCCGTTGTACAAGGCGGTCTCCAGCCAGTCCGCGTAACGAGCGTCGCCGGTGGCGGCCAGTAGCCGCGCATTCCAGAAGATCCCACCTACCGCCGCGCAGGTCTCCGCATACGCGCGGTCGTTCGGCAGTTCATAGTCCGCTCCAAACGCCTCCCCCTGGTATCGCGACCCAAGCCCGCCGGTCACGTAGGCCCGGCGCTCGTAGGCGCTCTCCCACAGTCGGATCGAAGCTGCCAGTAGATCCGTCTCACCCGTATCCATGGCGGCGTCCGCCATCGCGGCCGCCAGGTAGGTCAGCCGCACCGAGTGCCCGTCGGCGTCGCGCTGTTCCCGTACCGGCGCGTGGTCCTGGTGGACCTGCAGCCCACTGAGGTTCGGGGGGCTCGCACCGCGCCCGTCCAGGAAGAACACCGCCTGCCGCAGGTACGCCGAGTTTCCCGTCTCCCGCGCCAGCTCCACCAATGCCAGCTCAATCTCCGGATGCCCGTCCGGCTCCGGCCGCCCCTCCGGCCCAAACGTGGCGCAAATGTGGTCCGCCGCCCGCACCACGACCTCGAACAGCCGCTCCGACCCCGTACACCGCCGGTGGGCCACTGCCGCCTGGATCAGGTGCCCCATGCAGTACAGCTCGTGCTCGTCGTTCAGGTTTCGATACCGCCACGACGCCCGCGGCCCGCTGAAGTACGTGTTGATGTAGCCGTCCGGCCGCTGCGCCGCGGCGATCGCTTCAATCACCCCATCGACACGTGCTTCCAGTTCGGCTGAATGCGCCAGCGCCAGCGCATAGCTCGCCGCTTCCAGCCACTTGTATACGTCCGAGTCGTTGTAATACCGGCCCTCGAACTCGCCCTCCAGCCGCCCCGCCGCCCGCTCGAAATTGCGCAGCCGCCCCGTCACCTCGCACTGCTCGAACTGCCGGTCCAACCCATGTGACCGCATGGCCCGCATCCGCTCCGCCCAGAAGCCGTCCGCCACCTCCACCTGTCCCGGCGGTACTGGCCGCACCACGGCATGAGGCGATTTCGACAGATCCACTACCGCGGCTGAGTTCATGGTGTCATCGGCGTGGCGCTATCCGGACGTCGGAAGCGACCGCACGCAGCGAAACCCCAGGTTCCCTGCGCTGCTGTCCGGCGTGTTGGAACTTCGCGCCGCCACCCGGTAGCGGTTGCAGTACGACCGGTGGCAGAGATACGACCCGCCCCGCAGCACCCGCCGCTGTCCGCTGGCCGGGCCTTGCGGGTTATGCCGCTCGCCCCGCAAGTGGTGGCTGGGGCTGAACCAGTCGGCGCACCACTCCCACACGTTGCCCGACGTGTTGTGCAGCCCGAACCCATTCGGCTTGTAGGCGTCCACCGGCGCCGTGCCAATCCAGCCATCGGCCGATGTGTTGGATTCCGGAAACGTGCCCTGCCAGATGTTGCAGCGATGCTCGCCCTTGGGCGTCAGCTTGTCGCCCCATGGATAGCGGCGCTGGTCCAGCCCGCCCCGCGCCGCGTACTCCCACTCCGCCTCCGTCGGCAGCCGCGTGCCGGCCCAGTCGCAGTACGCCATCGCGTCATTCCACGACACGTGGATCACCGGGTGCTCCATGCGGTCGTCCACGTCCGAGCCGGGCCCCTCGGGCGCCGCCCAATACGTGCCGCTCACCGGCACCCACCACGGCGTGGTATCCGGCCGCTGCGGCGTCCGGCGCTTGATCTCGTCCGAGGCCAGCATGTGGAACACATAGCTCCAGCCGTACGCCTCAGCCTCGGTCCGATAGCCGCTGGCCGCGATGAACTCGGCGAACTGCGCGTTCGTCACCGCCACGATGTCAACCCGAAACGTATCCACCCGAACCGCCCGCACCGGCCCCTCGCCATCTGCCGGAAACCCGCTGCGGTCCTCCGTCCCCATCCGGTACTCCCCGCCCCGGATGCGCGCCATCCCGGGCCGGCGCCGGAGCGACTGGGCGACCTGGCCGCTGCTGGTTACGCGCGCATCACCGGCACTAGCGTTCGTGTGCCGTGGCGACTCTGGCGAACAGCAGGCGTTGCCGCGCATGGGCTCTGTCCCAGACAAGAGACTCGCAATCTTAGCCCGCGGAGCATTCGCAGAGACTTTGACTGCGACGCCCCTATCAACAACATTCGCACCAATGTCTGCATTGCGTTCGCACTCGCTCGACTTTGCTCGGCGGGGCGCACGTCGGGCTGGAAGCAAGAACGCCGGGGCGGCGATGCCCCGGCGTTCGTCGTCTACGAAGAGGCATCGCCGTCAGCAGAACGGCTATGGCATTCAACCAATGGGGGCGATGCTCTGAGGGACATACTTGATCCCGGACTGCCTGGCGGCTAGGACAATTCATCATCGCGCGAGGTCATAGAAGCGACGCCTGATCTTGTAGAAAACGTCCGGGAGGACACAATGACTTCATACTCACCTCCACACGGCTCCGGGGACGCCCGGGCCGAAATTCTGATAGTCGGCGGCGGTGTGGGCGGCTGCGCGGCGGCAATGTCGGCGGCCAGCCTCGGCAAGCGCGTCATTTTGACCGAGGAAACCGACTGGATCGGAGGTCAACTCACGTCCCAGGCGGTCCCGCCCGACGAGCACACCTGGATCGAGCAGTTCGGAAGCACGGGCAGGTACAAGCAGTACCGCAATCTCGTCCGACAGTACTACCGCGACCACTATCCGCTTACCGCGGAGGCGCGAGCCGACCACTACCTGAACCCGGGCAATGGGCTCGTCTCCCGCCTCTGCCACGAGCCGCGCGTCGCCCTGGCGGTGCTGGAGCAGATGCTTGCCTTCCCGCGCGCCGCCGGCAATTTAGAGGTGCGACTCCACCGCAAGCCTATCGACGTGGACTATGACGGCGACCGCATCCGCGGCGTCAAGCTCCTCGATACGTTCAGCGGGCGCGAGGAGACCATCGAAGCCGACTACGTTATCGACGCCACGGAGTTGGGAGACCTGCTCCCAATGGCCAATGTGGAGTACGTCACCGGATTCGAGTCCCAGCGAGACACGGGCGAGCCAAACGCCGTGCCGGGCGACCCTGAGCCCGACAACGTGCAGGCGCTGACTTGGGTCTTCGCCATGGGACACGATCCCGACGGCGACCACACGATCGACAAGCCTGCGCAGTACGACTTCTGGCGCGACTACAGTCCCGACCTCACACCCGAATGGGGGATGCCCCTCTATACCTGGGACAGACCCGTCTTCAGCGCCAGCTCGTTTGCCGATCCAAGGAGTCAGGATCAGTCCATCGGCCGGAGGATCGAGCGGCGCGTACTGTTCGCACACGAGACCGACACTCCTGAATCGGCCTGGTTCCTCTGGCGAAGAATCATCTACCCCGGACACTACCCGCCCGGAATTGCCCCTCCCGAGGTCACGCTCGTCATCTGGACGCAGAACGACTACATGAAGGGAAACCTCATCGACAAGCCGGAGGACGAGGTCCAGCGCTACCTGGAAGAGGCCAGGCAGCAGTCGCTCGGCTTCTTGTACTGGATGCAGACGGAAGCGCCGAGGCCCGACGGCGGCGTCGGCTATCCCGGACTCCACCTCGTGCCCGAAGCCATGGGCACCGAGGACGGGCTGGCCAAGTCTCCGTACATTCGGGAGTCGCGGCGCATCAAGTCGCTGTTCACCGTAACCGAGAACCACATCGGCGCCGAGGCGCGGGGAACACCGACGGCGGAGTACTTCAACGACACCGTCGGTGTGGGCGTCTACCACATCGACCTCCACTTCAGCACCGGCGGAAATCACCCTATCCACCTCCAATGTCTCCCGTTCCAGATTCCGATGGGGTCACTCATACCGGTCCGCGTGGAGAACCTGCTGCCCGCCTGCAAGAACCTCGGCGTTACTCACCTCGTCAATGGCGCATTCAGGCTGCACCCTGTGGAGTGGAACATCGGGGAAGCCGCCGGTCTGCTCGCGGCCTTCTGTATCGACAAGGGCGAGATTCCTAAGGCGGTAAGGGAGAACGAAGAGCTGACTCGAGAGTTTCAGTACCTGTGCCTGGACCAGGGCATGGAGTTGGACTGGCCCAAGCTCGTACCCGAAAGCGGCTGGGCCGCATTCGACAAGCGAGTCCTCGGATTCCTCCCGAAGGGCGCGCTGCCAAGAAAAGAGTGGCCTGACAGATAGCTTGGAGTGGCCTGATGACGCAGCCGTCCACTCAAGACCCGATACCAAAGCAGTCCTCGGCGACAACCTCGATATTCTCGCCACAGTGCGTGACGAGAGCGTCGACCTGGTCTACATGGCCGGGCTGGACGGCCTCGCGATTTACCCCGCGTCGCCATAATGACCAATCATGCGAATAACTGATCTGCGCGCTCATCCCCTCCGGAATCCCGACCCGGGCCGCGAAGCCATTGCCCTCGTCGTTGTGGAAATCGAGACCGATGACGGGCTCACCGGCCTTGGATCCGTCGGCGGCTTTCCCGTCGGCGCGGAAACAATCATTACCCGCCAGTTCGCTCCGTTGTTGGTTGGCGCGGATCCGGCTGACATCGAGGTCCACTGGGAACGCCTGTACGCCTCACTGAATCGGCAGGGGCAGCGAGGGACGGGCGTGATGGCATTGAGCGGCGTGGATCTGGCGCTCTGGGATCTGCTGGGCAAGTCGGTCGGGCGGCCGGTAGTGAACCTGATTGGCGGTGGATCGACCCGGCGCGTGCCGGTGTACTTGAGCTCGCTCTCGCTGCGCGGACGCGCGGACCGCCAGGCCCTGCTGACCGAAATCGCCGATGGGCGACGCCAGGGGTTCCGCGCCTTCAAGTACTTCACCGTGCACGGGCCGCCGCACGGAGAAAATGGGCGTCAGATCGAATTGGAGGTGCTGCGCGAGATCCGGTCGATCATCGGTCCCGATGCAGACTTGATGGTGGACGCTCACTTCGGCTGGGACCTGCCATTCGCGCGGCGCATGCTGGAGCCGCTGGCCGAGGTGGGCGCCTATTGGTTGGAAAACCCCATTCCTATCGACGACCTGGCGGGATATGAAGCCCTGGCCCGTGACGGCACGGTGCCGCTGGCGGCGGGCGAGTCGGAACGCACCCGCTTCCCCTTCGTTTCGCTTATCAACGCCGGCGTCTACTACCTGCAGCCTGACGTCAATCGCGTCGGCGGCCTCACCGAAGTCCTGCGCATCTGCGGCCTGGCCGCCAGCCACCACCGCCCCGTAACGCCGCACCAGGGCTGGCTGCATTCGTGGCACCTGATCGCCGCGCGCGCTAACTGCCCGATCGGCGAGTATTTCCCTCGCCGTGACCCTCTGCCCGGAAACGCTCTTATCTGGGACGCACTTGAGGGCGAACCTGAAGCTCGCCAGGGCGCCGTCACCATCCCCGAACGACCTGGCTTCGGCTGGACGCTCAACCGCGCATGTCTAAGCCGCTATGCACCGGATTGATTAGGCGGCCTCGTCGGCTCTAGCTGATGCCCGCGCGACGACTCGGAGGGTCGGCAGGTCCGCGCCGATATACTCACCGGCTCCGACGCAACCTTATGGCCATGCCCGTTCCACCGGTGATCGAGTGGCGTGACGGCGCGGTCCGCATCCTGGATCAACGCCGCCTGCCGGACGCCGTCGAGGTGCTGCACTGCACCGAGGTTTCGCAGGTCAACGAAGCCATTCGTACCCTCGCCATCCGTGGCGCCCCCGCCCTCGGCGTGGCGGCCGCTTACGCGGTGGCGCTGGGCGCAACCCGCGTCGACGCACCCGAGACAAAGCCATTCCTGGAATGTTTGGATTCGGTCATCGACGAGGTCATCGCCACCCGACCCACGGCCGTAAACCTGGCCTGGGCCGCCGAACGCATGCGCGGTGCCGCCCGCGCGCAGGCAGCCGACGACGTCCCGGCTATACGGACGTGCCTGCTGACCCTGGCCCACGACATCGCGGCCGACAACGAACAGCGCCACCGCGCCCTCGCCGAAGCCGGGGCCGACCTCTTCGCCTCCGGCCAGCGTGTGCTCCATCACTGCAACACCGGCCCGCTCGCCACGGCCGCCAGCTACGGCACCGCCCTGGGTGTCCTCCAGGCCGCCAACCAGCGTCACGGCATCGAGGTGGTGGTCAGCGAAACTCGACCCCTGTTGCAGGGCGGGCGTCTCACCACCTGGGAGCTCGCCCAGTGGGGCGTGCCCTTCACCCTTATCACCGACAGCATGGCCGCCGACCGCATGCGCCGCGGGCACATCGACGCCGTCATCGTCGGCGCCGACCGCATCGCCGCCAATGGTGACGTCGCCAACAAGATTGGCACCTACAGCCATGCCGTCGCCGCCGGCGCCCATGGCCTGCCCTTCTACGTAGCCGCCCCGCTCTCCACCATCGACTTCAACACGCCCAACGGTGACGCTATTCCAATCGAGGAACGCGCCACCGAGGAAGTCCACGGTTACGGCGACTGGCGTTGGTCGCCGTCCGATGCCCCCGTCGCCAATCCGGCCTTCGACGTCACCCCGCACGAACGCGTAACCGCGATCATTACCGAGCACGGCGTCCACCGGCCGCCCTATCGGGAATCGTTACGCCGGTTCGCGGCGGCCTCCGGCGAGGCCGCCTGAGATGCGGAGCTAGAACGAATGCCGGCCATTGGAGTCATCGGCGGCAGCGGGTTCTACGACATGCCCGGCCTTGAGAACATTCGCGACGAGTCCATCACGACGCCGTTCGGAGATCCCAGCGACACCATCCGCATCGGCAGCCTGGACGGCGTGGACGTCGCCTTCCTGCCACGTCACGGCCGCGGTCACCGCATCATGCCCACCGCAGTCAACGCCCGCGCCAACATTTGGGCACTCAAGTCGCTTGGGGTGCGGTGGATCATCTCGGTCAGCGCCGTCGGCAGCATGCGCGAGCACATCGAACCCCTGCACGTCGTAGTTCCCGATCAGCTCATCGACCGCACCCGCCAGCGCCCCATGACGTTCTTCGACACCCCCGGCCTCGTCGTCCACGTCGGCATGGGCGAGCCGTTCTCCGCCCGCCTGTCCGCCGTCCTGGCCAAAGCCGCCGAAACCGAGGGCGCGCACGTACATCGCGGAGGCACGTACGTCTGCATCGAAGGTCCGCAGTTCTCCACCCGCGCCGAATCCGAAACTTTTCGCTCCTGGGGCGTCGACGTCATTGGCATGACCGCGCTTCCCGAGGCGCGACTCGCCCGCGAGGCTGAGATCTGCTACGCCCTCCTCGCCATGGTCACCGACTACGACGTCTGGCACGAAAGCGAAGAAGACGTCTCCGCCGAGATGGTCATCGCCAACCTCATGGCCAACACCTCACTCTCCCAGCGCGTCGTCCGACGTGCGGTCGGGCAGATCCCCACCGACGCCACCGCCTGCGAGTGCGCCGACGCCCTGGCCACCGCCATCATCACCGCACCGGACGCAATTCCACCCGATTTGGCCGAGCGCCACGATCTGCTCGTGGGCCGGTACCTGAACCGTTCGGTGTTGGACTAGGCCGCCGCGCATGAGCACTTCGAACGGATCCGGCTGCGTAGTCGTCATCGGCACCGTCGGCATCGACGACATCGAAACCGCCCACGCCAGCGTGCAGGGCGTCCTCGGCGGCTCCGCCACGTACGCCAGCCTGGCCTCGCGACACTTTGCACCAACCGCCTTGTCAAGCGTGGTTGGCCACGACTTTCCGTCGGCTCACCTCGAACTTCTGACCAGGCGCGACATCGACCTCAGCAGCCTCGAGACCGCCGACGGCCTCACCTTTCGCTGGGGTGGGCGTTACGCCGAAGACATGAACGTGCGCGAGACCACGTTCGTCGACCTCAACGTGCTCGAGCACTTCGATCCGAAGGTGCCGCAACACGCGGTAACCGACTCCTTCGTCTTCCTGGGAAACACCGATCCGAACATTCAGCTTCGGATTCTCGACCAGGTGGTGGAACCACGCTTCGTCATCGTCGATTCAATGGATTTCTGGATCGAGGGCAACCGCCAGCAAGTATCGAACGTGTTCTCCCGCTGCGACTGCGTGGTTCTCAACGACGAGGAAGCTCGACTCTTCGGCGGCCACGCCAACATCCCACGAGCCGTGCGGACGATCCTAGACCTAGGGCCAAGCTACGTCGTGGTCAAACGCGGCGAATTCGGCGCCGCCCTTGTCAGCGACCACGGCTGGTTCTTCGCGCCGGCCTACCCCTTGGAAGAGGTCGTGGACCCAACGGGTGCTGGCGACGCCTTTGCCGGAGCCTTCCTGGGCAGCCTGGCAGCCGCCGGTGCAACGGACCAGGCCGCCCTCCGCAGAGCCGTAGTCTATGGAAGCGTCGTGGCGTCGTTTACAGTTGAGGCGTTCAGCGTGGATCGCCTCGCTGAACTCACCCGTCACGATATCGATTCGCGCTACGTTGAATTCGGCGACTTCGCCGCCTTCTAGCTACCAGTCCCACGCCCGGAGGAATCTGTATGGCCACGGCCGAAAACCAGTCCGATATCGCGGACGCTTCGCTTGCCGATGACGGCGTCCGCCGTATTGTATGGGCCGACCAGTCCATGCCCGTGCTCGAGAGCATCCGCCGCCGCTTCGAGCGAGAGCGCCCGCTCGACGGCCTCCGCATCGGTGCCTGCCTGCACGTGACCGCCGAGACGGCCAACCTGGTGCGAACCCTGCAGGCCGGCGGCGCCGAAACCTCTCTCTGTGCCTCTAACCCCCTCAGCACCCAGGACGACGTGGCCGCGGCCCTGGTAACGGCCTACGGCGCGTCCACCTACGCCATCAACGGCGAGGACTCGGAGATCTACTACGACCACATCGAGTCCGTGCTCAACGGCCGGCCCCACCTCACGACCGATGACGGCGCCGACCTAGTATCCACCCTTCACACCGACCGCACCGACGTGATCGATGGCGTCATGGGCGGGACCGAAGAGACCACCACCGGCGTGATTCGCCTGCGGGCCATGGCTGCCGACGGTGTGCTCAAGTACCCCATCGTGGCCGTCAACGAGGCCATGACCAAGCACATGTTCGACAACCGCTACGGCACCGGGCAGTCCACGTTGGACGGCGTCATACGCGCCACCAACCTGCTGCTGGCCGGGCGCACGGTCGTGGTCGGCGGCTACGGCTGGTGCGGACGCGGCTTGGCCAGCCGCGCGGCCGGCATGGGCGCGCACATGATCGTGACCGAAGTCGATCCGGTCCGCGCGCTCGAAGCCGTCATGGATGGCTACCGCGTCATGCCCATGCAGGAAGCCGCCGCCGTTGGTGACGTCTTCATCACCGTCACCGGCGACAAGCACGTCATCGACCGCTCCCACTTCGAGGTCATGAAAGATGGCGCCATCCTGGCCAATTCCGGCCACTTCGACATCGAAATCAACATCGAGGCGCTGGAGGACATGGCCGAGGAGGTATCCGAGGCACGGCCCTTCGTGGAGGAATACCGTCTGCCCGGCGGGCGCCGCATCTACCTGCTGGCGCAGGGCAGGCTGATCAACCTCGCCTCAGCCGAGGGGCACCCTGCCAGCGTCATGGACATGAGCTTCGCCAATCAGGCCCTGGCGCTGGAACATCTGGCCAAGAACGCGCGCGACATGGCCCCGGACGTTTACGATGTCTCTGCCAAAATCGACCGGCAGGTCGCCTCGGTCAAACTTGAGGCGATGGGCGTTGGAATCGACACCCTCACATCCGAACAGGCCGCCTATCTTTCCGGCTGGCAGGAAGGCACGTAACCGCGCAGGGGCGCGGTCGAACCGCAAGCACACGCATCGACATCATGGGAGAGCACTTTGAGTAGCACCTTCGCGCAGGCCGCCCGTCTGCTGTTTACCTCCGAGTCCGTCACCGAGGGCCACCCCGACAAGCTCTGCGACCAGGTCTCGGACGCGATTCTGGACGCCTACCTGCGGGCCGATCCCAAGGCCCGCGTGGCCTGCGAAACCGCCGCATCGACCGGTCTGCTGTTCGTCCTTGGCGAAATCACTGCGGCCGGTGAAAGTGTTGACATCCCCAAGATCGCGCGCCAGACCGTCAGCGAAATTGGCTACACCCACTCCGACCACGGCTTCGACGCCGAAACTTGCGGCGTCGCCGTCTCCGTCAAGGAACAGTCCGCCGACATCAAGATGGGCGTCGACGAGGCCCTCGAAGTCCGCGACCTGGACGGGGACTACGCCGAGGTCGAAGGACTGGGTGCCGGCGACCAGGGCATGATGTACGGCTACGCCTGCAACGAGACGCCGGAACTCATGCCGGCGCCCATTGCGCTGGCCCATCGTGCCGCCCGCCAACTCGCCGCCGTTCGCAAGGACGGCTCGCTTCCCTGGCTGCGCCCCGACGGCAAGTCTCAGGTCACCGTCGAGTACCGCTACGGGCAACCCGCTCGCGTGGACACAGTCGCGCTCGCCGCCCAGCACGCGGACGACATCGACAGCGACACCATCGAGCGCGAACTGGTCGAGCGAGTCATCCGTGAAACCGTCCCGCCCGAATGGGTCGACGACGAAACCCGCTTCATAGTCAACGGCACCGGCCGTTTCGTCATCGGCGGCCCCATGGGCGACGCCGGGCTCACCGGCCGCAAGATCATTGTCGACACCTATGGCGGCATGGCCCGCCACGGCGGCGGCGCTTTCTCAGGCAAGGACCCAACGAAGGTCGACCGTTCGGCCAACTACGCTGCTCGCTGGGTCGCCAAGAACGTCGTAGCCGCCGGCTTGGCCCAACGGTTTGAGTTGCAACTAGCCTACGTCATCGGCAAGGCCGAGCCAGTCTCCGTGAACATCGAGACCTTTGGGACCGGCAAGGTTCCGGATAGCGACATCGAAGCCGCCGTCCGCGAAGTCTTTGACCTGCGCCCCGGCGTCATCATTCGCGACCTGGGCCTGCGTCGCCCCCTCTACCGTCAGGTCGCCGCCTACGGCCACTTCGGCCGCGACGACCTGGCCGACGTCCCCTGGGAACAAACCAACCGCGCCGCAGACCTCGCCCGCCTCTGCGCGGTGGGAGCCGCCGTCGGCTAAGCCGAGCTTCAGTTGACGGCAATCGACGAAGTCCTGGAGCGTAACGCCCGTTTCGCGACCGGGTTCAGTGAGAATGGCTGCCACGCGCAACCCGCCCGTCGGCTGGCGATAATCGCCTGCATGGACGCCCGCCTGGATACCTTTCGGGCGCTCGGACTGGCGCCCGGCGACGCACACGTCATCCGAAACGCCGGCGGCGTGGTCACCGAGGACGTCATTCGCTCACTAGTCGTTTCTCAGCGCCTGCTCGGCACCCGCGAGATCATGCTCATTCACCACACTGACTGCGGCATGCAGACCTTCACCGACGATGAGCTGAAGGACTCCATTCAAGCCGATACCGGCCAGCGTCCATCGTTCGCCTTCGAGCCATTCGCCGACCTCGAACAAGATGTCCGGGATTCCATCGCCCGTCTCGAGGCCAGTCCCTTCATCCCGCATCGGGACCGCATTCGCGGCTTCGTCTATGACTGCGACACAGGACGCCTCTACGAGGTCGCTCCGGCCTGATCCCTGCCGGTGCGTCGCCTCGCGCCGCATAATGGCCACTCAATCCGGCTCACCCCGAGGATTCTGCCCATGAGCGCGTTCACGATTGACGTCCTGCAGTCCCGCCGCATGGTGCGCTGGGGCGGACGCTTCATTACGGCGTTCAATCAGGGCCACACGCGCAACTACCTCTACCCCGTCTATACGCCCGCCGGTCAGGCCGTCACCGACGAGACACCCGTGGACCACCCGCACCATCGCTCCATCTGGATCGCTGCCGAAGAGGTCGGCGGCTACAACTTCTACATCGAGCGCGCCTACGGCGGCCGTACCGCCGGCGCAATTCGCGAAATCGACGCCTCCTGGGAGCAACTGGAGTCCAATCTCCTGCGTGTCACCCAGACCCTTGAATGGCGCGGCGCTCCAGACTGGAGCGACCCCGACGGCCGTCTCATGCTGATCGAGACTCGAACCACGGACATCCAGCCCGGCGACATCTCGAACCTGCTGACCATCCGCTCGCAACTTGTCCCCGGCGGCGGCCCGTCCGCCCCCGCCGGACGCCTGGCCGACGGCACCCCGCTCCCGGGCAAGCCCGTAGCCGGCTCCGCCAAATCGCCCGCCAGCGTCACCATCGGACCCACCAAGCACAGCTACTACGGCGTCCGCCTGGCCGACCGCCTGCACGTCACCCACGACGGTGTGATCAAGGACTCCGAAGGCCGCACCAACGAAGCCGAAATCTTCGATCAGGCCGCCGACTGGGTCGACGCCCACGGCCCCCTTGCCTTCGACAAGATCGCCGGCGTCGGCGTCTTGCCCGACGCCTCGTTCGACGGCGCCCCCTGGTTCGTCCGCGACTACGGCTCGCTCTGTATCAGCACCATGCGCATGCAGGCAGTCGAGATCACTGCCGAGCAGCCCTGGGACCAGTCCGTCCGCTTCGTCATCCACGATGGCGACCACAACGACGCCGACATCGCGGGAGAGTTCCAGCGCTTCCGAGCCGGGGACTAGTGCTCGGCGACTAGCGGTCAGGCGCTAGTCCTGCCGCCCGTCGCGCTAGCCGCGGCCGATGAAGGGCTGGCCAACCGGCAGCACCGTGGCCTCCAGCATGTTCACGTGATCCGGCATCGCGGCCATGGTTACGGCGGCCGTCGCTAGTTCGTCCACCGTCATCATCGGTTCGTCGTCCTCCCGCCGTCTCGTCCCACTTCGCCGCTCCACCCAGGTGTTGCCTGGATTCAGGCAACTGCAGGACACCCCGTGATCGCGCCCTTCCAGCGCGATTACCTGGGTGAGCCCCCAAAGGCCGAATTTGGTGGCGCTGTATGAGGCCGAGCCGGGACGCACGCGCTGCGACGAGATGCTGGCCACGTTGATAATGCGACCACGGCCGGCCGCGGACATCACCCGCAGCGCGGCGCGCGCGCAAAGAAAAGGCCCGGTCAGATTCACGTCGACGGTTCGCTGCCAGGCATCCAGCGTCATATCAACCAGCGGCGCGTGTTCGGCGATGCCGGCGTTGTTCACCAGCACGTCCAACGGGCCGAGTTGTTCAAGCGTCTGATCGATCAGCGCGTCAACCGCCGCTTCGTCCGTCACGTCGGTCGGAATGGTCACAACCTCGGCGCCCAGGCCGCGGAACTCGTCGGCCGCGTCGTCCAGCAGGGCCGCGTCGCGAGCCGCCAGTGCCAGTTTGGCCCCCGCCCGCGCGAAGCCCCGGGCGATGCCCCGGCCGATCCCGCGATTTGACCCGGTAACAATCGCGACCTTGCCGTCCAGTACGCCCATGGGTTCCTCCGTATCGCCGCTGCACTGCGCGCATTATCGGAATCATGCGTGAATCATGTGTGCGGAAGGCCGGCCCAGGCTCGGTAAGCTCGTCTGGGCTGGTAGCTCAGTTGGCAGAGCAGCGGACTTTTAATCCGAAGGTCGTGGGTTCGAGACCCACCCGGCCCACCGGGTTACGGTGGCGACGTAACCAAGGCCCCTAACGTCCGGTTCAAGTGATGTTGCAACGGTCCGCCAGCGTTCCTGCGGGTGGCGCGGAAACAAACTCGCAATCAGAAAAAGGACGGGAGTCCGCGCCTCAATGCCTCTCATAGAGACAGTCGACCTCACCAAGCACTTCGAGCGCCGGCGGCCGCCGCGCAGGCCCTGGGAACTGCTGCGCAGGCGTCCTAAGAACGAGGCGGTCCATACGGTCGTCGCGGTCGACGATGTGTCCCTCTCTGTGAATGCCGGCGAGGTCTACGGACTGCTCGGCCCCAACGGCGCGGGCAAGACGACCACGGCACGGATGCTGTCTACGCTGCTCGAGCCAACCTCCGGCAGCGCGCGCATTTGCGGGCACGACACCGTTGACCACGGCACCGAGGTGCGCACACGCATCGGCGTGATGTTTGCCGGCGAGCGGGGGCTCTTTTGGCGCCTCACCGGTCGTGAGAATCTCCAGCTGTTCGGCCGCCTGGTGTTCATGGATCGTCAGGCGATTCGCCGACGCACGGATGAACTGATGGAACGGCTCGGCCTCGCCGACCGCACGGACGAACTCGTCGAGTCCTACAGCACCGGTATGAAGCAGCGGCTCAATCTGGCGCGAACCCTGATGCACGACCCGCCGGTGCTGCTGCTGGACGAGCCGACAGCCGCCCTCGACCCCGCCGCGGCGCGCGCGACCCGCCGATTCGTCGATGAACTTCGCCGCGAGGGCAAAGCCATCCTCCTGACGACGCACAACATGCACGAGGCCGACGAGGTGTGCGACCGGGTCGGAATCATCGACCGGGGCCGCCTGATTGCGGAAGATGGACCGGCCGAACTGATCAAGCGCGCTGGCGTCGAGCCGCGCCTGGAGTTGATGCTGCGCGGCGACACAACTGCGGCGCGCACGGCAATTGGCGAAGCCTCCCTCTGGTGGGGCGAGGTGGAAAGTGACGGCGGAGTTCAGGTCGCCGTTCGAGCGCCCGACGGCTGGCGATCGGCCGAGGCCATCACCCAGCGCGTGTCGGATTCGGGCGCCGAAATCGTCCAGTCGCGCCTGCGCGAAGCCACCCTGGAAGACGCCTACATTGAGCTGACCGGCACCCGTCTCGAGGGACCGTTTGATCCGGTTTAGGTCGGGCGTGCGTTTCTCCTGGGCGAACGTCGCGGCGGCGCTGGAGCTATTCAGTCTGGGCTGGCGCATGAAGCGGCGACAGCCGTTTTTCCTGGTGAGCAGCGCCTGGCTGGCGACCTTTGCCGTACTTCCCATGGCGTTGGCGGCGATTGCCCTGGTTGGCCCCGGCGCTGAGCACATTCAGCCGTTCGTCGAACTCGCCGGCACGGACAACTACATGGCCTACGTGACGATCGGTGCTACGGCCATGATCTGGTCGACCACGACCGGGGCGAGCGTCGGATTCGTCCTCGAGGCCCAGCGCATCGAAGGCACGCTGGGCTCGATCTGGTTGACCCCGACGAGCTTGCTTGCGCGCGTTGCGGGCCTGGGTGCTTCCGGCATGTCCGTTGGAATGGCACGGACATTCATTGCCTTTGCCGTTGCCTGGGCCATCCTCCGGTTCCCCGTCAGCGTTGACCCATTGCTGCTGGTCGCCGTTCTTGCCGCGTCGACCTTCGGCGCCGGATCCTTTGGTCTCGTCTTTGCTGCGCTTGTCCTGCGTGCGCGCGCAGGCGCGCCGTTAGTGCAAGCGCTCCTGTTTGGGATGGGGATCCTGGCCGGCCCGGCCTACCCGACAACCGTGCTTCCCGACTGGGCCCAGATTGTTGGTCAGTTGCTTCCGCCGACATGGACGATTCGCGGACTCCGAGCGACGCTCATCTTCAACGACGCCGCCGAAGCGTGGGCATCGGTCGCGGCCTTGTCTGCGCTTGGGATGGTCTTCGGCATTGGCGGCATGTGGCTGTTCGCACGATTCGACCGCGACGCACGCCGACGAGGGCACCTTGAGGCCGTTTGAGATTCAGCGCGCCGGTCGCGTAGCCGGTGTGGTGCTGGCGGCCTTCGCGCAGACTTGGCGCGAACACAATCGCTTTCGCATCGTGTGGGCCGCGCGAATGGTCACAACATTTCTGTTCCTCGCGCCCATTTTCCTGATGAGCCGGGCCTACGGTTCCGCGGGGTTCGCGGCCAGTGGCGGTGGTCAGGACTTTGTCACCTTCGCCGCCGTCGGTCTTGTGGTCATCAATGCCGCCATTGGCCCCATGGCGGCGACGATGTCTTATCTCGCCGGCGCGAATAGGGTCGGCATACTGCCCGCCCTTTGGTCGACTCCGGCTCCCCGCTGGGCCCTCTGCCTCGGTGCATCCCTCGCCGCCCTGGTGGATGCCGTTGTCGAGGGCGTGATCGTCATTGCCCTCGCGTTCCTGTTCTTTGGTCCGTCCACGCAGGCTGTCTCCGCGTTGGCCGTCGTCCCGCTGCTGTTTGGTCTGGCTACGTTCTGGGGGCTCGGTCTCGTGTTTGGCAGCGTGTTCCTGGCCACGCGCTCGTGGGCCGCCCAGGCAGTGGTAAGCGGCCTCCTGTTAGCGCTGGCCGGCACGGTCTTTCCAATATCGATCCTGCCGTGGTCCGTCCGCTGGCTGAGCTACGTGTTTCCGCACACCTACGTGCTGGACGCCCTGCGCCACCTGGTCTTGGGAACACCAACAATCGTGCCGCTACCTGTCGACCTGGCAGTTGCCGGAGCCAGCGCCGTGCTGGCGGTGCTTGGCGGCATTCTGCTGTTCCGACGCGCCGATCGCGAGGCCGCTCGTCGCGGTGTCATTGGGCTCTACACCTGAAATAGAGCAGCCGGCCGTCAACCAGAACCCATCGCATCGGGGCGGCCTCGGCAAGCGTGCTGAGGGGCGCGTGGAGACGGACAAACGGGAGCGCTGCCGCGACGGCTTGCAAGCCGCTCGTGTGCGAGCGGCTGCGTTAGTTCCCCCTGATGTATAGTGCCGACAGTCTCCTTTCGGACCCGGGCGGATGAGGGTCAACGTGGACGCATCATCCTGCTATTGCCTCGTACCAACGTACTGGCAACCCGAGCAATCGGCCGCACGGTATCGAGAAACGCGTCTTTTGGGCGGCGTCCATCTAAGCACTGAGGGAGTTAACCCGTGACCGGTTTCCTGGCCCGCATAAGTGCCCGACGACCGCTCGTCACCATCGCGATCTGGCTGGTTGTGGTTGTCATTACAGGCGGGCTCGGTTCCAGCCTGCTCGATAGCGCCACGACCACCGAATTGCGACTGACGTCCGGCGCCGACTCGCAGCGAGCCGCCGATATGTTGGAAAGCAGGCTCCGCGGGCCTCAGCCGGTCACTGAAATCGTTGTCATCCAATCGGAAACCCTGACCGTGGACGATCCGGCCTTCCGGCAGAAGGTCGAGACCGTCTTTGACGATATCTTTGCTCTCGGCAGCGACACCGTGGCCGTGGGCCGGAACTACTACCAGGAAAACGACGAGTCGCTGGTTTCGGAAGATCGAATGACCACAATCATGCAACTGGTGCTCACCGGCAGACTCAAAGACGCTGAGCAAAACGTTGGGCAGATCCTTGATATTGTCGAGGAAGCGGATGCGGCGGACGATTTCCGCGTGCTCATGAGTGGGACCGCCAGCATCTCATTCGAGTCCAACGAGCTCGCGTTGCACGACCTGGAACAAGGCGAACGGATCGGCGTCCCGGTGGCGCTGCTCATTCTGGTGGCGCTCTTCGGCACGATCGTCGCCGCGCTAGCGCCCATTGGGTTGGCCGTGGTTGCCATCATTGTCGCCTTGGGCTTGGTCGCACTGATCGGCCAAGCCTTCGAGCTGGTGTTCTTCGTAACGCTGATGGTCACGATGATTGGTCTGGCGGTAGGTATTGACTACTCGCTTCTCATTGTCTCCCGCTTCCGTGAGGAAATGGACCGCGGCCTCAGCAAGTCGGCGGCGGCCGAACGCGCGGGATCCACAGCCGGCCGCACCGTGCTCTTTAGCGGTGTCACGGTAATTATCGCGCTCTGTGGGATGCTGATCGTTCCGTTCTTGTTCTTCCAGTCGCTGGCAATTGGCGCCATCCTTGTCGTGGCCGTTGCCCTGGCAGCCACCCTCACGCTCCTGCCGGCGGTTCTCGCACTCCTTGGCCCCAAGGTGAACTTGCTGCCGGTCCCGTTCATTGGCAGGTTCAGAATCAAAACACATGACGCGTCCAAAGACGGGTTCTGGGAGTTCATAACGCAGAAGGTCACCAAGCATCCCGTCATCAGCATCGTCGCCATTGCCGTGCCGATGATTGTTCTGACGATCTTCTATTTCGACATCAAGACGGGAATCAATGGTGTTGACGCGTACCCCGAGGGTGCCCAGACCAGAGAAGCGTTCTTCGTTTTGGAAGAGAACTTCTCGTTTGGGCTTGTCAATCCGGTCGAGATCGTCATTGACGGTGATGTGAATAGCCCCGAAGTGCAGGGGGCCATTCAACGTCTAAACGAAACCCTGAGCAACGACCCTCGCTTCCCGCTCCCTCCGATCCCGACCGTCAGCCCAGCTGGCGACTTGGGCTTGCTGACGCTGATCACGCACGGGGAGCCTAGTAGTCAGGCAACGGTTGACGCCGTGACTGTGCTGCGCGACGAGTACATCCCGGCTGCGTTTGCCGGTGTTGCGGCAGAAGTTCTGGTAGGCGGAGTTTCGGCCGCGTCCGCCGACGTTTTCGAAATTGTTGATACATACACGCCAATCGTCTTCCTGTTTGTGCTGGGCTTCAGCTTCATCATCCTGATGCTGGTGTTCCGGTCGATCGTCATTCCGATCAAAGCCGTCATTATGAACCTTCTCTCCGTCGGCGCGACCTACGGATTGCTGGTCTTGGTGTTCCAGAAGGGTGTGGCCACCGACTTGCTGGGATTCCGCCATGCCGAGGTCGTGGACGTATGGATCCCGTTATTCCTATTCTCCATCCTCTTTGGGCTTTCGATGGACTACCACGTATTCCTGCTCAGCCGCATCCGTGAGCGCTACGATCAGACCGGGAACAATGCCGAGGCCGTGGGTTACGGATTGCGTTCGACCGCGACCATTATCACTGGCGCCGCCTTGATCATGGTTGCCGTATTCGGCGGCTTCGCGTCAGGGGAGACCATCATCAACCAGCAAGTCGGATTCGGCCTGGCGGTAGCGGTGTTGCTGGATGCAACATTGGTACGTTCGATCTTGGTTCCGGCCAGTATGGAAGTGCTGGGTAAGCGGAACTGGTATCTGCCATCGTTCCTTCGCTGGCTTCCCGATCTGCGAATCGAAGCAGAGGAAGAATGAAAGTTTCCAGGTCGGCACCATTCGGATTGGAGTCGGTACGGAGGCTCGATTTCTCATGAAAATACCTTCTGACTACACTGACGGCTATGCGAAGGCCCGGAAAGTCGCCCGCGAGATCGCGGCCAATTACGTTGCGCACGCGCACATTGGCGATCCAGTAGGCGAAGAGATGACGGAAGACCTCGCAGAGCTCGGTGCGAGAAAGTCGTGGCAACTCGTCGAAGCAGCTATGGACGACCAAGGTGAGGAGGCTCTACGGGACGCACCGGCCTCGATGCGGAAATTCTTCGAAGAGGCGGTGACGCCTCCGAAATGGCTTGACTATTCGGCATTCGCGCCGAGCGTCAGCATGTTTCACAGGAATTCGAGTGTGATCCCGGCGGCATTCGTGGCTGGTGTCCTGATAGAAGGATTTACTACAAATATTGCAAAGTCCTTCTTTATCACTGGACGGGTGCGTGATCAGGGAGTAAGGCGTTTGGGGCAGAACAACCGTCACATGATGGAGATATTTTTCCCAGGCGGCTTGGACAGACATGGTGATGGCTGGAAACTTTCGGTCCGTATTCGCATCGTCCACGCACGAATGCGGCACCTCCTGAACAACTCCGAAGAATGGGATACTGAAGCGTGGGGCGCCCCGATTAGCGCGGCACATCTGGGGTACGCCATATCGGCGTTTTCGGCACGATTGCTGAAGCACATGAAAACCTTGGGCGCGGTTTACAATGACGAAGAGCGCGCGAGCTTTATGGCCGTCTGGCGCTATTCCGGTTACCTGATGGGCATTCCGGAGACGATTCTGTTCCGAGATGAAGAAGAAGCTCTGAGGCTATATGACATAGCCTTGATGTGTGAGCCGGATGCTCCGATCGAATCGGTGGTGATGGCTCACTCGCTCATCAACTCGGCTCCGTTGATTGCTGGAATGACTGAGCCGGAGGAGCGGCAGAAATTGGCCAAGTACGTGTACAAGATCTCACGCGGTCTCATCGGAAGGGATTGTGCCGAAGAGCTGATGTATCCTGCATATTCACCGTTCGGAGCTGTTGGATGGTTCAAATTTCAACAGCGTTACGGCAGCATCTTGGGTAAATTGTTTCGAGGACGTGCTCGTAGCGACAATTACACTAGGTTCACCTCCTTGCTCCATGCTTCGGCGTATGACGATACGGGCATCAGCTACCGGCTGCCTAGCCACGTGTACTCGGAAGAATCAAAAAATTGGTAGCGTGGCTGACTTCTGACGGGGCGTCCGTGCCGAAGTGTTATGGGTCTGTCGGATTCGGCCGGTAGGTCAGATCGACCGAGAGTTCTCGTTCCAGCCTGACACGCCCGCGGGTGCCGGCAGCGTCGTACAACGGCGGTGATGATTCGCACGCGCGCTCCCGAAAGCCGGCGTGCTCGTAGAACCGGCGCGCCTGCTGGTTCTGTGCCAGGACGTACAGACTGCAGGCCGATGCACGGGATGCTGCGCGCTGATAGACCTAGTCCAGCAAGGCGTGCGCGACGCCGTTCCCGCGGTGCTTCGCGGTAACGGCGAGATATGGAATGAACCAATGGTCCGGGGGTACGCGCGGACTCGCTCGCATCAATGCCCGCAGTCGTGGAAGAAGCTTGAGAACCTGCACAGGGCCGTAGACGCGCACATAGGCCCACATCGTGGCTCGATAGCGGCGGGCCAGTTCGCTCCATGGCGCGTGCGACACCATTCCGGCCACTTGTCCGTCAGCTTCGGCCAAGGTGACGAGGTCATAGCTCCAGAGCGTGCCGGCTCGCGCAAAGAGGCCTTCCAGGTAGCGCGTGGCCCCACCCTCGACCCCTAGGCCAAACACGGCATCCGCCAACTCAGGCGTCAATGCTTCGCGCAGCAAGCGACCGGCGGCTTGCCTGTCATCGGGTCGCGCGTGGCGGAGCTTTAGTTTCTCCCGTCGCGGCTGTCGTCGTCCGTCACCCGCTGGGATGGGAGCGGCAGCGCCTTCCGCCGCTACCTTAGCCGGCATGGCCCCGCTCATGCCCGGTCAGCCTCCCAACACGTTCCGGATAAGTCCCATTCTGCGGAGGCTAGCGGCAGTCCGTCGAGTGGATCTGCAGCGCATATGCAGATTCAGTGCGACTCTTGAGCGCGAAGCCGTCCGACAGCGCGTGCTCAAATCCCTCGCAATGTCGCGTCCACTCGATTCGATAGCCAGACTCACGCCCGCAAGGCCAAGCCCCAATGATGCTGGTGCCTTGGCCGGCACGCCGCAAGCCAACCGAATCCCTGCCGTTCGCGTGCGCTGCGAGCGGCGGGCGGCTCACCCATGCCCCCGAACTCTGCGATCCGCGAAACCACTGGGAGAGCGGTGGGCGAACGAGGCTTCAACACTATCCGACCGTCCAAAGGCTACCGCCCTCGCGCTACCACCCCAGTGCGTGACCGATGATCCCCTTCGGAGCGACCGCCCCCGCGATTACCCCGCCCGGCCCGGCGGCCCGAATGCCCATTGACTTGCCGTTCGACCAATCGCCCGTGACTTCAACGTCGTGGCCGCGTCGCTCGAGTTCCGCCAGCACGTCGCTGCTGATCCGCCCCTCGGCCACCATGCGCCCCGGGTACGCCTCGCGCGGATAAAACGACGACGGGAAGTGCACCGAGTGCACCGTCGGCGCATCCAGCGCTTCCTGCAAGTTCATGCCGAAATGCACGTGGTTCAGGAAAAACTGCAACGTCCACTGGTCCTGCCCATCTCCGCCCGGCGTGCCAAACACCATGAGCGGATCGCCGTTCCGCGTCACCAGCGAAGGCGTCAGCGTGGCTCGCGGCCGCTTGCGCGGCGCCAGCGCGTTAGGCCGCGCCGGATTCAGATAGAACATTTGACCCCGCGTGCCCAGCGGGAATCCCAGGCCTCGGATCACCGGCGACGTTCCCAGCCACCCGCCGCTGGGCGTGGCCGCGACCATATTTCCTTCGTGATCCACCGCGTCCAGGTGCGTCGTGTCCCCCACGTGCGCGTGACCCAGCCCCAGGTCCCGCACCTCGCGCGCGGCCACCTGCAACGCCCGCCGGTTGTCCTCGGCCACGTCAACCGTGGCGTAGGCCGGAAAACCGTTGCCTGCGTCCCCCGGTCGCATCTCCACTGACGCCTCGTCGCCAATCAGCCTCCGGCGTTCCTCCGCGTACGTTTTCGACAACAGCCGATCGAACGGCACATCGTCGAACTTCGGATCGCCGTAATGCGCCTCGCGGTCCGCAAACGCCAGCTTGGCGCACTCGACCAGGGTGTGTAGGTAGTCCGCCGAGTTATGCCCCATCGCCGCCAGGTCAAACCCCTCCAGCAGGGTCAACTGCTGCAGGAACACCGGACCCTGCGTCCAACTCGAGCACTTGTGCACGTCCAACCCGTGGTAGTTCACGCTGACCGGCTCGCTGAACTCAGCCTCCCACTCCGCAAAGTCCTCGTAGCTCAGCAAGCCGGCGTGCGTTGACCCGCTGGCGTCCTCGACCGGGGTGCTGATGAAGTCCAGAATCCGCTCGGCAATCTCCCCTTTGTAGAACGCGTTCCGCGCGGCCTCGATGCCGGCCACGCGCCCCCCAGCAGCGGCCGTTTTTTCCGCTCGACACAGGACGCGCAGCGTCTCGGCCCACTCGGGATTCCGGTGAAGCTCGCCCACCTCAGGCGCCCTGCCGCCGGGCAGATACACCTCGCCCGTACTGGGATACAGCTGCGTGAACTTGTCCACGTTGCTGGCCAGGCTGTTGTGCAGGCTGTCGTAGACCGGGTACCCGTTCTCCGCGAGCTCAATGGCCGGTCGCAAGACCTCGCTGAAACTCATGGTTCCAAACCGCGCCAGCGCCGCGGCCCAGGTGCCCACCACGGCCGGCACGCAAGCCGGCAGGTACCCGTCGCCCGGCACCAGGTCGATTCCGTGCACCCGGCACCAGTCGATCGTGAACGCCTGCGCCGACCAGCCCATGCCGCTCAGCTCAAACGCCTTTCGCTCGCGCGCTGAGTAGATCAGCGTCGGCACCTCGCCCGCCAGCCCATTGCTCTGCGGCTCCAGCAGGTTCAGGCAGAAGCACATGGCCGCTGCGGCGTCGATTGCGTTGCCGCCCTGCTCCATCATCCGGAATCCCGCCGCCGTCGCCAGGTAATGACCCGAGGTCACCACCCCGCGCCGACCCATCACCACCGGCCGCGTCGTAAACCCCGTCCGCATCCCCACGCTGCGATCACCCAGAAAAGTCGTAATCGTCATCGGTTTCTGCTCCGGTGCCCATCAGCACGGTCTCGGTCGCAGCTTAGCCCCAACCCAAGAGCCGCGCCCCGAGCCACCAGCGCAGCACTCTCGACTCAGGTAGGCACAGCGTCATCCAGTCCATGGGGTGTTCACTCCGCTGGCACGCCGAGCTCGTCGGACATACTGGGATTCCGAGGGGAGTGTGACCGGAGTGAGCGAACGTCAGTAGCAGAAGCGGATTCCGACCTTCAACAGCCGCGAGGAAGAGGCCGAGTTCTGGGACTCCCACGACACAGCCGACTTCGAGGACGAGTTCGAACGCACCAACGTTCGCTTTGCAAAGAACCTCTCCCAGGGCATCACGGTGCCCTTCACGGCCGAAACTCTGGAGACCCTGCGGGCGACGGCTCAGAAGAAGGGCATCGGCCCCACCACGCTGGCGCGCATGTGGATCCTGGAGCGCCTCGAGGCAATCGACCAGGGAACTGCCGCACCATAGCTCAGGACGTCGCAGGCCACTTGTTTGACTCGAAGCACGCCGCCAGTCTCTACGCCCGCGCCCGCCCCTACCACCACGACCTCGTCATCCAGCGCATCGCGGCCCAAATTGATTTCCACGACCGTCTCGACCGTGCGCTCGACATCGCCTGCGGAACCGGCCTCTCCTGCATCGCCTTGAAGCAGATTGCGACCAGGATCGTCGGCGCCGACATCTCCGCCGCCATGCTCGCCCAGACCGATCACGACGAAGGTATCGACTACCTGCGCTGCCCGTCCGAAGCTCTACCCTTGCCTGACCAGTCCTTCGACCTCCTCACCGTCTCCTCCGGCTTGCATTGGTTCGAGCGAATCGCCTTCCTGGCGGAGGCCCGCCGCGTGCTAGGGCTACGCGCCTGGCTCGTGATCTACGACAACCTCTTCTCCGCCAATCTTCAGGGCGCTCCGGACTTCAAGCCCTGGTTCGTCTCCACGTACTTTGATCGGTTCCCCACGCCCCCGCGAGACAACCGACCTCTCGACCAGCGGTCAGCCAGACAGGCCGGCTTCCAATTGGTCAATAGCGAGAAGTACTCCAACGTCGTCTTCTTCGACCGAGCGCAGTTGGTCGACTACCTGCTCACCCAGACCAACATCATCGCGGCCATCGAACGCGGCGAATGGACTCTCCACGACGCCAGGGCCTATCTCACCGGGGAAGTCAGCCCCTACTTCCCCTCACCCGAACCACAAGCCTTCGACTTCGGCGGTCCGATCACCTACCTGCGCAGGGCCTCCTAGCCGGACACCACGCTCCGCGCCATGTCCTTCAGCGTCGGCCGCTTGCCATACATCAGCAGGTACGCCCGGAACAGCCGCATGGCCAGCCACAATGCGCCTGCCGAGCAGGCCGCCAGCGCCAGCAGCGCCGCCACGGTCTCCAGCGGCCCCATGCCGTCAATCGCCAGCCGAATCAAGCCCGTCACCGGGGCCGTGACCGGGATGTAGGTGAGCACTCGCGCCAGCGTGCCGTCGGGTTCGGTGAACAGGATGAAATTGAACCAGATTGGGATGAAGGCCGGAACGATCACGATCGCCGAAATCTGGTTGGCTTCGCGCAGTGAGGTCGTCACCGCCCCCACCGCCGCCATCAGCGACGCGAACAGCGCGTAACCAAACAGGAAATACCCCGCTGCAATCGCAACGTCGCCAACGCCCGGCAAGGTCAGAATGTCGGCGGGAACGTCCACGATAAAGCCGACCACCAGCACGCCCACGCCAACCGATGCCAGCCACGCCGCCATCTGCAGCAGCCCCGCGGCGCCCAGGCCAAAGAACTTGCCCAGCAGCAGCGCGTCCGGCTTGACCGACGACAGCAGCACCTCCATCACCCGGTTTTCCTTCTCCTCTACCAGGGCGTTCAGCATGTAGCCCGAGCTAAAGAAGATCGACACCAGCAGTGAGACGCCGGCAATCGCAAAGAACGCCGCTCGCCCGATGTCGAACCCGGGATCGTCCCCCGCCGCCCCGTCAGCCCCCACGTCCTCCGTGACCAGCCGATAGGGCAGACGCAGCCGCTCCGCAAACCTGCCCGGAACCTCGTCCGCAAACAGATTCGACAACACGAACCCGCGCAACGCCGAGTTATAAGAGGGCCCATCGGGTCCGAATACCCCGCCTTCGTCTTCGGCAATCCGGACCCGCACTACCTGTCCTGACTCGACAAAGTCCGCCGCAAACACAAACAGCGCGTCAATCTCGTCGGCCCTGAGCTCTGCAACACCGGCCTCTCGATCCGGCACAGGTACGAAGACCGCGCCCGCCTGCTCGTGGTGCCCGCCAAGAATCGCCGGCCCGTCCGTCAGGTCCACGTAGCCGAGCTGCGGCAAGTAGTCGCTTTGCTCAACGCCGGACGAGCTCTCCGCATCACCGTCGCCTCGGGTCACCAGCGTGAAAATCGCAAAGCCCACTACCGCCAGCGTCACCAGCACCGGCACCGCCGCCGTCGTGATGATGTACGACAGCCGCGTAACCGCTGTGCGGAATTCATGGCGGGTCACGATGCGAACGCTACTCATCGGCCCGCGCCTCCAGGTCCGGCTCCCCCGCTTCGTCGCCACGCCCATCAGCGCCACCCACGATCTGCAGGAAAATCTCCTCCAGCGTCGGCGCCTCGCGCTCGAATCGCTCGATCTGCACGCCCGCGTCCAGCAGCGCCCGCAGCACGCCTTCCGCCGACCCCTCGTCGTTCAGGCTGACCCGCCAGCCGTCGCCCTGTGACTCGGCGGCTGCCACGCCCGGCAGACACAGGGCGAATGGCATGTCCGACGTGCACTCAACCAGCAGGCGATCGCTGGCATGCTGCCGTCGAATCTCGCGCACGCCCCCGTTCAAGACGATCTCGCCCTTGTTGATCATCACCACGCGGTCGCAGAGCTCCTCAACGTCCGTCATCTGGTGCGTCGAGAACAACACGGCCACCCCGTTGTCTCGCAGGTCGGCCACCACGTCTTTCATCCGCCGCACGTTTACCGGGTCCAGGCCAGAGAACGGCTCGTCCAGCACCAGGAAGTCCGGCTTGTGCTGGATCGTGGCCGCAAACTGCAGCAACTGCCGCAGCCCGCGGCTTAGTTCGCCTACCTTCTTGGCGCGGTGTTCGGTCAGGCCCAGCCGCTCCAGCGCCGCGTCCGCCAGCCCAGGCGCTTCTTGTGCCGGAACCCCCTTCAACTCCGCCATGTACTTCAGGATCGGCGGGATCCGCAGGCCCGGATACAGCCCGCGCTCTTCCGGCAGATAGCCGATCCGCCGCCGCGCCGCGTCATCGATGGGCGCGCCGAAGACCTCCACGGTGCCCCGATCCGGCGCAAAAATGTCCAGCATCATCCGGATCGTGGTGCTCTTCCCGGCACCGTTGGGCCCCACAAAGCCCACCACCTCGCCCTGCGCAATCTCCAGCGAAACGTCCCGCACCACGTCCAGCGCCCCAAACCGCTTCCACAGGCCGCTGGCCCGCACGGGTGCGCCGCTGCTGATCACGCTCGCCATAACCGAGAGTCTAGGCGGACGCCAACGCCACGGTCCGTGACAAATACGCCAAAAGCGCACTACGCCGCCGCCGACTAGGATGGGCGCACAACAGGTTCGCGCGGAAGGGCAGCCCGATGCCGGTAGGAAGTGGATCGCATCGCTACGAACGCGTGCAAGGGTGGCCGCAACTGCCGGCGGACATCTTCCTCGGCTGGATTGGCAGCGTGGGTGTGGACAGCAAGGGCCGTGTCTACTGCTTCTGCCGCGGCACCCATCCCATGATCGTGTTCAACGCCGACGGCCAGATCGTGGATACCTGGGGCGACGACCTCCTCAACCACGCCCATGGCGTCTACGTGGATGCCGACGAGCACCTCTGGCTCACCGACCGCTTCGCCCACGTCATCTGGGTCACCACCACCGATGGGAGCGTTGTGCGCCGGATCGGCTACCCCAACTTCACCAGCGCTGACGGCGGGCACTTCAACCACCCCACCAACACCCATCTCGGCGCCGACGGCTCCATCTACGTGTCCGACGGCTACGGCGACACCCGCTGCCACCGCCTCGCGCCCAGCGGTCAGTTGCTCAACAGCTGGGGCGAGCCGGGAACCGGCCCCGGCCAGTTCGACCTGCCGCACGGCATCTGGGCCCTCGGCGATGACCGCATCCTGGTAGCCGACCGCGAAAACCACCGCATCCAGATCTTCGATCCCGAGGGCGTCTACATGGACCAGTGGACCGGCTTCCGCCAGCCCTCAGACTTCTACGTCGACGAGGTTGCCGGCGTCATCTACCTCGCCGAAGTCGGCGGACGCCTCTCGCTACTCGACCTGACGGGCCAGACCATCACCTCCTGGGAGGACCCCGGCGACGGCGGCCCAACCTTCAGCGCCCCCCACGGCATCTGGGTCGACCCTGACGGCGCCATCTACATGGGCGAAGTCCAACGCGACGACGCCCTCTACAAATTCCAACCCATCAGCTGACGGTGAAATTGGGGTAGAGATCTCGGCGCCCGACTTGACGTCGGAGTCGCCGGCGGGATTCGTAGCCGAGCGCCGCTAACCGGCAGCGTGTTCGGCTCGCAACTCCGCCAGCACCGCGTCCGTCATCCCCTCCAAATCAAACCTCGGCGCCCAGCCCCAGTCGGTGCGTGCGCTGGTGTCGTCCATGCTGGAGGCCCAGCTGTCCACCACGCCGGCGGGCACGGGGTCCGGGTCGAACTCAAGCCGCACCTCCGGCATCCGGCGTTGCACCGCGTCAGCCATTTCCTGGACTGTCGGGTTTGAGCCCATTACCTGGTACACCCGGCGGCTGAGACCGCTGGCGGGCGCGTCGTGCAGTTGCAGCATGGCCCCCACCACGTCGTCCACCCAGACCAGCGGGATGCGGCTGTCGGGATACACCTTGAAGGTATAGCCGCTCTCGCGCACCGCCCCTATGTACAGCTCGCACACGAACGCGCTGGCCGCGCCCGCCGCCGGCGCCGTGGGCGCAACCATGGCCGACAGGCGCACGCAGCGGAAGTCCACGCCGAAACGCTGGTAGTAGTAGACCCCCAGCCGCTCGCCCAGCACCTTTGTCACGCCGTACAGGCCCGCCGGCCATTGCGGGCTGTCGTCGGTCACCGTATCGCCCACACCCAGCCCAAACGTGGCCACCGAACTGGGAAACAGCACCCGCCCTACGCCATGAATCCGCACCGCTTCCAACACATTGCGGATGCCGTCCAGGTTCACCCGCCAGGCCAGCTCCGAGTCCGTCTCCGAACTACCCGAAAGAAGTGAGGCCAGGTGATACACGGTGTCGGGTCGGGTTTCGGCGACGATGTCGTCAATAAAGCCTGGGGCCTGCGTCTCACCCACCCGCACGTCGGCGCGCTCGAACGCCGCCGACGGCGCCACCGGCTCCGCCCGCACGTCCACCACCGTCACCCGGTCGCCGCGCTCGATCAGCGCAGCCGCCAGCCGCGAACCAATGCTCCCGGTGCCCCCGGTAATCAGCGCATGCATGGTTCTCGTCTCACAAGCAAGTGGGTCGAGCGGATTGAGCCATTCATTCTGCCCCGTGCCAGACCCCTGTGCCGCTGTCCCAAGCCCACCACGGACAAGGCTCGAATCGACACGAGCAAGGCCGGTCCGAGCAGGACCTCAGCCCAGCCCAACCCGCTCGGCGCTTAGCCGCTCCAGTGTCGCCGGCGTCGCGTCGTGCGCGGCCAGCCATTCAAGCATGGAGGCGTGAAGCCGCCGCGCCTCGTCCCGGTTGCTGTTGATCAAGTTCACCGACTCAGCAGGATCATCGGCGATGCGATACAACTCAGGCCCACCGTCTCCGTCGCCTTCGTCCACCAGCAGCTTCCACTCGCCGTCCGACACCGCCGGCGCCCGCGTATGCACCCAGCGGCCGTCGATATTTGTGGTCGTGGCGGTAATCGCCAGCGGCCGCGGCCCTTCCACGTCGCCCTCCAGCAGCGGAACTAGGCTGCGGCCTTCCAGGTCCACGTCGGCAGGCGCCGGGATGTCGCACAGTTCCAGCACTGTCGGCATCAGGTCCGGCGCCTGCACCAGGCCCGCCAGTCGTGATCCGGGCGCGACCGTCGACCGATTCAATGACGCCGGGACGTGCATCGACCAGCAGATCCCGTTGATCTCATTGTGAAACGGGAACACGCTGCGCCGCTCGGCCTGGATGCCCGACTTCCCGGTGCGGCCGCGCTCCCCCAGGAACATCCCGTGGTCCGACATGAACACCACGATCGAGTTGTCCAGCAGTCCGGCGTCCTCGACCGTCCGCAGCATCCGCCCCACCGCCTTGCTCAGCAGCGTGCACATCGCCTTGTAGCGCGCCTGCATGTTCCGCAGTTCGGCCGGCGTATAGACGCTCGCCTCGCGGTAGTTCGGCTGCGCGATCGGCGACCCGTCGTAGGTCGGGTCGTAGTGATCCAGCAGGTAGCGCGGCGGAAACCACGGCTCGTGCACGTCAAAGCAATCCACCCACAGCATGAACGGCTGCGGACTCGCGTAGCAGTCTTCCAGGAACCGGCACACGTCGTCCGCCATCCGCATCGGCTGCGACTGATCCTCGTACCGCCGCCAGTAGTTCGTATGCGCGTGGATGTCGGGCAGCACCGGCGCGTAGTCGTGGTTCCCGAAGTCCACCCGCGTCTTGCGCGGATCCTCCACTAGGTGCTCAATCGGATCGTTCAGCCGCAGGAACTTGCCGTCGCTTTCGTGCCCGCGGTTGAAGTGATGCCGGTCGAACCGATGGAAAAAGTGCGAGTTCATCAGGTGCGTCGTATCCGCGATCAGCTGCGTGCGGTACCCGTTCGCTCCCAGCACGTCCGGCAGCGTGATCGCCCTTGGATCCAGGTCTCGCCAGCCATGCCGTGGGTGAGCGAACCGCCCCGTAAACCAGTCCGTCCGCATCGGAATCGTCGGAAAGCTGGACACCGTCGCCTGCTCGAAAGTCACGCTCCGCCCCAGCCAGTCGTCCAGCTCAGGCGTAACCACGTCCGGATGCCCGTTCGCCGCAATGTGGTCCGGCCGGTACGTGTCGCTGACGATCACAATCACATTGGGACGCTCACTCGGCGGCATGGGTTCGACTTTCGGTGGCAAGTCGCTGTCGGCCACATTCTCGCGCACATCGGACGCGCGGCGGTTGCCGCTTGGACTGGCCGTGGCGCGGCATGGATCCCGTGGATACCTGCGTTGGCTGAACGCCAGGTACTGACCTAGAGCGGTTCGGTCCCCTCAGTCAGTTCGGCCAGATATCGGTCGTAGGCAAATAGCCTGTTCCGACGCCGCCCAGTCATTTCGCGGGCAATGCCAAGCTGGTCTAACAGTCGCATCGCTGAAGAAGTGCCCGAGAACGAAAGCCCTGTTGCTTCGGCCGCGCTGGCCAGAGTTTGCACAGGCCGGGCCTTCAGGGCCTCATGCACCCGAAAGGCAGAGCTCGCGCGCCGGCCGATCTCTTCGATTGTTGTGCGATCGGCTCGGAACATTCGTTCCAGCCGTTCCACAGAGGCGACCGCTTCCGTGGCGACGCGCCGGACACCTTCCAGAAAGAATCTCAACCAGGCTTCCCAGTCGCCTTCGCGCCTGACACGATCCAGCAGGTCGTAGTACGTCGCACGGTGCCGCTTTAAGTACAGGCTCAAGTACAGCAGCGGCTCGCGCAGGGCGCCGCCATGGTGGAGCAGGAGCGTGATGAGGAGCCGCCCGACCCGACCGTTGCCGTCCAGGAAGGGGTGAATGGTTTCGAATTGGACGTGCGCCAGACCGGCTCGTACCAGCAGCGGCAGACCATCGTCGTCGGCGTGCAGGAATCGCTCGAGTCCCGACATGCAGTCGGGAACGGCGGTATGCGGCGGCGGCACGTATACGGCGTTGCTCGGACGCGTTCCGCCAATCCAATTCTGCGAGCGCCGAAACTCGCCGGGATTCTTGTCGCTGCCGCGCCCGCGCGCGAGCAATACGCCGTGAATCTCCCGCAGCAACCGGTTCGAGAGCGGAAAGTCACCGCGCAGTCGCGCAAGGCCGTGATCGAGTGCGGCCACGTAGTTGGACACCTCGACCAGATCCAGGTCGTCCTGCGGCACGCCCGGAGCTTGCTCCAGTTCGAACAGCAGCAGGTCCGAAAGCGAAGACTGCGTACCCTCGATCTGCGAGGAGAGCACGGCCTCCTTGCGGACGTAGCTGTAGATGAACAGTTCGGGATCGGGCAGGAGGGTCGAGATGCTGTCCAGGCGCCCAAGCGCAAGCAGCGCGCGCTCCAGCGCCTGCTGTAGTGTCCCGTCGATCACCAGCGGCGGTTTCGGCGGCAGGGGCGTCGGCAGGAAGGCCTCGATCCGCTCGCTGGCAGCGGTCGTGACGTGGTATCGACCGGTGATGCCGCGCTTCATGTCCTGATCGCCTGCCCCATATTACGCAACGCGAAATAACGCGCTTGGCTATTACGAATTTAGCCTGAAATCAGAATAGCACGGCCTACGGCACCTTCGGAGATTAGACGGCGCTGGCTGGTCCCGTGTTACTCAAATCAAAACAACGCAACCTGTTATTACGACTTCATCCCGAAAGCGGAATAACGAATCGTTCGGCGACGGAATCTGGGCGCCTCCTGACACTCCGCAATCGGCCCGCAGCCTATGTCAGTTCGGGCGAATTAGGTCTTCACCCGCTCTGGCGTCTGGGACACCAGCGGCTCGCGGTGCAACTCTCCACAGCCTTACCCTGAGCCCCGCCACCTTCCCCACCAGGAACTCCCACCATGCCCGCCTTCAACGGCCTCAACCTCCACCTCGGCAACCTCTCCCGTCTCTCATCGGCCCAATCCCGCTCAATCTCCGCCGAAAACCCCCGCGGCGAACGTGGCGGCGGCGCCAGGGCCGAAGCCGACCCGAACGGCCCCTCCCGTCACCTGGGCCTCGGCTGGAAGTGCCGTCCCGCCGTCTCGGTGGACCCGGGCGAGACCCTCGAAATGGCCGACATTCAGGGCCCCGGCGCCATTCAAAGCATCTGGATCACCGGCTCCGTCTCCCGCAACCTCATCCTGCGCATGTACTGGGACGGCCAGGAACAGCCCGCCGTTGAGGTTCCTCTACCCGACTTCTTCGCCGTGCCCTGGGCAACCCGCGAGGGCGATCTGAAAGACCACTTCGCCCAGGTCAGCGCCCTGCCCATCGTCGTGAACCCCGGCTGCGGTCTGAACTGCTTCTGGCAGATGCCGTTCCGGCGACACTGCCGTATCACGCTCGAAAACCAGCACCCGGCCCAGCCGCAACGCTGCTTCTACCAGGTCAACTACACCCTCACCGAGGTCCCCAACGACGCCGCCTACTTCCACGCCCAGTTTCGCCGCACCAACCCCGTGCCCTACGGCGAGGAGTACACCATCGTCGACGGCATCCGCGGCCGCGGCCACTACGTCGGCACCTCCCTCGGCTGGGGCGTGCTCGATGACCGCTGGTGGGGCGAAGGCGAGATCAAGTTCTACCTGGACGGCGACCGGGACTTCCCAACCATCTGCGGCACCGGAACCGAGGACTACGTCGGCGGGTCCTACGACTGGCGCGTCGACGGTGAATACCGCACCTACACCACCCCGTTCCTCGGCATGCACCAGGTCATCAGGCCCGACGGCCGCCTGCTCCACAAGCACCGCCACGCCATGTACCGCTTCCACGTGCTTGATCCGATCCGCTTTGAGCGAGACCTCCGCGTAACCATCCAGGATCTCGGCTTCCACCCCGACCGGGACTTTGACGGCAAGGGCCGCTTGTTCATGGCCCGCCAGGACGACATCTGCTCCGTCGCCTACTGGTACCAGGCCCTGCCCACCTCGCCCTTCCCCCCGCTGCCCGACCGAATGTTCCTGACCCTGCCGTGAAGCCGGAGGGCCGCAGGTCCGGTGCCTGACGGACTGGACCTACGGTCGCCCATTCCAGGGGCGTGAACGAATGTCCTGCCGGATTGCTTGGATTCCGTGGCACACTCGATAAGTGCTGGAATTCGGCTGCAGGAGCTGACCCACTGACCGAATCCGATCGACACTCAGCCTCGACCACGCACCAACACGGTGCCGGATGTCAGTGCTCCGGTCGCTGCGACGCCGCCCTCTATGACGTGCCCGGTCTGCGCGTGGCCTCGCGTCGCGGCTTCTTGCGCGCGACATTAGCGGGCGCCGCGGTCGCGGGCGCCACTCCTCTCATCGCCCGCGCGGTGACGGAAGAGGAAATCGAGGAGGCCGAACGCGAAAAGGCGGATCTCGAACGCCAGGCACTGGAAGAGCAAACGCTATTGGCGGCTGCCCACGCTCGCGAAGGAGCGCTTCAGCAGCAATTGGCCGTCATCGACCGGCAGCGCTTCACGGCGGTCGAGCGTCTGCGGGACGTGAACCGCCAGCTCGAAACCGTGGAGCTCGAGGTCTACGACATCAACGCATCCATCGCCAACCTCAACCGAGCCCTCGCACGCGAGACCGACAACCTCGGCGCCCGTGTCCGGTCGCTGTACAAGGCCGGCCGCACGTCAACGCTCGAAACTGTGCTCTCGTCGACCTCGTTCTCCGAGGCGCTCGACCGCGCCACGTCGCTGGAGCGCGCCTTGGCTCAGGACCTTGAAGAGATCGAGACTCTCCGTCTCAGTCGTCAAACCGTGCAGTTTCGCACGGCCGACCTGGCGGCGCGATTGCAACGAATGGACGAACTGCGCCAGGAAGCGGCCACGATTCAGGCGGAGCTTCAACGTCGCTCCGAAGAACAGCAGGACCTCATCTTCGGCATCCAGCGGGAACAGTCCGAGTATGACGCCAACGTCGTAGCGTTTCAGGCTGAAGCGAATCTGGTCGGGAACCGCATCCTGGTGCTGCGTGATATCCAGCAGCGTGAAATCGCCCAGCTTGAGCGTATCCGGGCCCTCCAGCAGGCGCAGGAGCAAGCGCGAGAGCTTGCCCGCCAAGTCGCGGCGACCCAGGGAACTTCGGTGGCCGGTGTCTACACCTGGCCATTGTGGGGTCTCATCACCACGGAGTTCGGTGGCTGCACGTTCGGCCAGTGCCCGCACATTGGCATCGATATCGCCGGGGACATGCTCGTGCCGGTGGTGGCGGCCAACGACGGGATCGTGCTTGTGGCCGACTACGTGGTGCCCGGCAACCGCCAAGCCTCCTACGGGATGATCGTGGTTATCGCCCACAACCAGAACGAGGAGACCCTCTACGCTCACCTGGACGACTGGACCTCGCCGCCGCCGGTGTCGCCGGGCCAGTTCGTCAGCCGCGGTCAAGTGATCGGCTACGTTGGCCTGACTGGCTGGACCAGCGGGCCCCATCTGCACTTCGAGTACCGTGTCAACGGCGTGGCGAACAATCCCCGCAACGTGCTGGTCTGACGCGCCGCGCCCACACTCACGGCTGTTTCGCGGATTGGTTGCCTGACCGATGGTGCTCGTCGGCTCGTATCATGACCGTTCACGCCGCGCTTGATCGGGAATATCCAGCGGCCGCCTGTTGGCCGCTGTTCAGGAAACGCCACGGATGAACACTGCTACCGAACCTACCCTTGTCCTTGACTTCAAGTACGACGCTGCCGGATTAATTCCCGCCATCTGCCAGGACGACGCCACGGGCGACATCCTCATGCTTGGCTACATGAACCGCGACGCCTTGGCGCGCACCCTGGACTCAGGCACGGTCTGGTTCTACAGCCGTAGCCGCCAGGAACTCTGGAATAAGGGTTCCACCTCGGGGAACTACCTGCGGGTCGTCGACCTTGTCGCCGACTGCGACCGCGACGCCCTGCTTGTAAGGGTTGACCCGGCGGGCCCCACCTGCCATACCGGCGTTCGCTCCTGCTTTCACAATCCCCTGAACCTCGAGTGCGTGGCAGGAACGTCCGAGCACTGACGCCTAACCCCATGTCTGACCTCATGAGCGCTCACCTGCATGCCCTCAGCGGTCAGCTGGCAGCCCTATCGTCCGCAGCCGTTGAGCCTTTGGCATCCGCCGTGGAAACTGCCTGGGCCTCGGATCGGACGATTTTCATCGCCGGCAACGGCGGCAGCGCCGTTACGGCGTCCCACTTTGCGACTGACCTTTCCAAGACCACCGCCGCGAAGACTCCCGGATCACGGGGAATCCGCGCGGTAGCGTTGACTGACAACGTCGGACTGCTGACCGCCTGGGCCAATGACCACTCCTACGAGCACGTCTTCGCCGAGCAACTTCGAAACCTCGCCCGGCGCGACGATCTCCTCGTTGCGATCAGCACAAGCGGCGAGTCGCCCAATCTTCTCGCGGCCGTCGAAGCTGCCCGCGACGGTGGCGTTCGGAGCCTAGCGCTTGCACCACCGGCATCCACCCTAGCGTGTCGCGTCGGAGTCGTAGTCCCCATCGAAGGTGAGACCGTCCAGGTTGCAGAAGACCTACACCACATCGTCTGCCACGCCGTCACCGTCCACATGATGGCCGTCCTGGCCGGCGCTTCGGCTCGGTGACCGCTATTGCGTCGTTCGCACTGGGCGGTCCATCGGTTCCTCGGTAGCAGACAGTGATCGTTACTCAGACACCGCTCCGGCTCAGCTTTTTCGGCGGCGGAACCGACTTCCCTGACTACTACCGAGCCGACGGCGGCGCCGTGCTCACGACCGCAATCGACAAGTACGTCTACGTCATTGTCAAGGAGCGTTTCGACGACGACATCTACATCAACTACTCCATCAAGGAAATCGTCCAGTCGGTCGACGAAATCCAGCACGACCTCGTGCGCGAGGCAATGCGCATTACCGGCGTTGACCGCGGAATTGAGATCACAACGCTGGCCGATGTCCCGAGTACTGGAACAGGACTTGGATCCTCCGCCGCCGTAACCGTAGGACTCTTGCATGCCCTCTACACCTACCGCGGACGCCTGGTGGATGCGCGCCTGCTTGCGGAAGAGGCCTGCCGCATCGAGCTGGAAATCCTTGCTCGGCCCGTTGGCAAGCAGGATCAGTACATTTCGGCATTCGGCGGCCTCTGCGCGATTGCCTTTCGGCCCAGCGACGATATCGATGTGTTGCACGTCCAGGCCGCCCCGCTCACCCTGCGACGACTTCAAGACCGACTTCTGGTGTTCTTCACCGGCCGAACCCGATCGTCGGCTTCAATCCTCGACCACCAACAGCGGCGCATTGAACAGTCTCGAAGCGACCTCGACCACCTCAAGAGATGTGCGCGTGAAGCACATGACCTGCTCGTATCCGACCGACTCGACGACTTCGGCGAGCTGCTTGATACCGCCTGGCATTACAAAAAGGCGCTGGCCGAGGGAGTCTCGGATCCAGCGATCGACGAGCTGTACGCTCAGGCCCGTGCTGCCGGAGCCTTGGGTGGAAAAATCGCTGGCGCCGGTGGTGGGGGTTTTCTTGTCTTCTATGTCCCGCCGCCCCGGCAGGACGACGTCCGCGACGCGCTGCAGCCGTTGCGTGAACTACCGGTTGCGTTCGACCCTGGCGGCGCCCGCGTCGTGTTCAATATCCGCAACTGACGGCGGCTGATTGCACATGAGCGACTGACCCGTGCACGTCCTGGTAACCGGAGGCGCCGGGTTCATCGGCTCCCACGTCGTCGATGCGCTGCTGAGACGTGGAGACACCGTCGCCGTATTGGACAGCTTGGTCTGGCGCGTGCACCCGGGCCAGTCCTGGCCCGACGGCTTGCAGGGCGTCCGCCGCATTCGAGGCGATGTGACGGAGGTCGACGACTGGCGGATGGCGTTGGACGGCGTCGATGCGGTCGTGCATCTGGCCGCCTATCAGGACTACCAGACCGACTTCAGCCGCTTTGCCCGGGTCAACGATGCCGGTACCGCCTTGCTCTACGAGCTCCTGGTCGAGCGCGGCCAGCCGATGCAGCGGGTAGTCGTGGCCAGTTCACAGGCCGTTTATGGCGAGGGTGCGTACCGATGTCCCGATCATGGGCGGCAGTACCCGCCGCCGCGGTCGCTTGAGCAACTGGCCCAGGGCGCCTGGGATCCTGGCTGCCCGGACTGCGGAGCACCGCTCGATCCGATGGCATTGTCGGAAGAGTATCCGGCGCCCACCAACGCCTACGGTATATCCAAGCTCGCAACCGAATCCTATGCGCTCACCCTGGGCGCCCGTCACGGCATTCCTACCTCAGCCCTCAGATTCAGCATCATCCAGGGTCCGCGCCAGAGCCCGGCCAATGCTTACTCCGGCGTGCTGCGCGCCTTCGTTGGGCACATCCGGAATGGCCGGCGGCCTGTCGTGTTCGAAGACGGTCGTCAGCGTCGCGACTACACCCACATTCGGGACGCGGTATCCGCCGTCGAACTCGCGCTTGATCACCCGGAAGCCGTGGGTCAGGCCTTTAACGTTGGCAGCGGTCAGGTAACCACCGTGCTCGAATACGCGAATGCCGTGCTCTCGGCGATGGGCGCCGATGCCCAACCGGACGTCAGCGGACGTTATCGCCTTGGTGACACGCGGCACGTCTGGTCGGACACGGCTCGAATTCGAACCCTGGGCTGGCGACCGACCGGAACGCTCAACGAGATCATCCACGACTATCTGGCCTGGATCGCCGATGCACCCGAGGGCGAAGACTGGACGGCGCGAGCCCTTGCCCGCATGGAATCCGGCGGCGTGGTCCGTCGGATATCCCGGACCGACTGATCGAACAATCCCTCATGACGGCGGCTACCGCGAACTCGTCAACTTCGAATGACCGATCCTGCGCTCAGGATCTCGCCGCCGCCGTCGGAGTCTCCACCGGGACCGGCAACTCCGCCCCGGCATCCGTTGGATACTGCTGAAACAGCTCGCCCCACGGCCCGCGCAGGGCCCGACGAACTCGCCCACGTCCAACCACGTTGTACCAGTACACGTCGTGGTACAGGCGCGACGCAGCGTATGACCACGGAGCGATAGCCGTCCGCAGCAGCAGCTTCTCCAGCCGCTTCAGCGGCCCCCAATAGATCAACTTCTGGCCCCGGCTGGCAAAGGTCTCCTGCTGCGCTGCCACCTGCCACTTAACCTGCTCGATGTCCGCGCCTACCACCTCGATTTCACGCGCATCGGCCGTGCCCAGGCCATCCTCATGCGCCATTCGCAGGAATGGAATCTCAAACGGATCCAGGCCCATCAGGCGCGCACTGGTGGCGTCGATGGCTACCTGGTCGGCCCCCGCCAGCATCAGATTGTGCTCGTGCACCCGCATGCAGCGCGGCCCCGGCCCTTCCCCCACAAACGTCCCATCCATCACGGCAAATATGCCCGGGTGGATCTCCTGCTGGATCATCAGCAGGTCCACCAGCGTCTCGTGAATCGTCGCGTGGCAGTAGTGCCGCTTTTCAAATAGCAGCCCGCCAAAGGCGTTCTTCATCGCCCCGGTGATCGTGGTGAACACGTGCGTTTTCACCGTGGGCAATTGGATGATGTTTGCCCCAATCAGCCGCTGCGGAATGCGCACGCCCTCCGGGTAGACCTCATGCAGCGTGCGAAGTCGGCCCTTCGGTTCATAGCGAACCCAGTCGTCGTCCTCATACAGGTGAATATTCCGCAGGCCATGCGCTGTCACCACTGGCAGATGCTTGTTGCGGCGTTCGCCAACCCGCGCGTCCACGGTGACCGTGCGGTTGTGCGCGGCGAATAGCGATTCCGGTGGGAACCCATCGCCTCGCAGCTTTCGGATCACCCCATCCAGCTGCCAGGGCGTGGTGGAGCAGGCCGGATACCAGTGGTGCCACGACACGTTGACCTTCAGCGCCGTCTCGGCCCCGCGATCCAACTCCGCCCTGTAGCCGGCCGCGTCCATGGCCCGACCCACATCGTCCAGCACGCTCTCAGGATTGGTCTGGATGAGAGCGACCCGAGCCATAGGCACGTGCCCTGAGTGGAAAGCCGACTTCCGATCTTACGGCTTGTCCAGAAGCCGAGATGCTCCGAACCTCAGCCGCCGACTCTCAGGCATGATGCAGCCATCAACCGTGCTACTCCTCGGAGCCCGCCATGCCGACCTACCGCGCAGCCGCCATTGCCGATTCCACGCTCGAACGCGCCTACGGCCACGCCATCCACCAGGCGTTCTACGAGATTCCCAACGTCGAGCTGACGGCCCTCGCCGACCCCGTGGCTGAACCTCGAGCCGAACGCGCGGAAGAGATTGGAAACCCAAAGCAGTACGACGACTACCGCGACATGCTTGCCGCCGAGACGCCCGACCTTGTCGCCATATGCCCCCACCACTTCAAGCACCACGGACGCTGGCTGCTTGACGTCATTGAGTCCGGCGCCAAAGGCATCTACATCGAGAAGCCCATCACCGCCAGCCTTGACGAAGCCGACGCCGTGCTCGAGGCGGCCGACACCGCCGGCACCAAGATCGCCGTCGCGCACCAGAATCGCTATCGCCCGGGCACCCACCGCGTGGCCGAACTCGTCCGCGAGGGCGCCGTTGGGACCCTCCGCTACATGCACGCCGTCGGCAAGTGCGACCGGCGCGGTGGAACCCACGATCTCCGCGTCCTTGGCACCCACGTGCTCGATGCCCTCCGCTTCATCGCTGGCGACGCGGCCTGGGCCACAGGCCATATGCAGGTCGACGGACGCGATGTCACCGTCAACGATGTCTACGACGGTCCCGAGGGTCTCGGCCAGATGGCCGGTGACGCCCTGACGGGCTACTTCGCGTTCGAATCCGGTGCCATCGCGCGCTTCGACAGCTATACGCGCTCGGCCGGTGGACCCGCACCCTGGTTCGGCTACGAGCTTTGGGGCACGGAAGGCGGAATTTCGGTTCGGGACGCAGGCCGCTCGATCTTCCACTATCCGGCGCCTGCCAACTTGCCGGGAGACTCAACGCTCGCCTGGGAACCGGTTGATGTACCGGACCTCACCTACCCGGACGGCAGGCCCGCCAGTGACGCCCAACTGCTGGACGCCCTCAATCGACACGCGGCGGTTGACATAATCCAATGCATCGGGAACGGCGGCGAACCGGTCTCCAGCGCCCGCCAGGCCACGGCCGCTCTGGAGATGGTCATGGCCATCCTCCAGGGTCATCGCACCCAGGCTCGCGTCCCGTTTCCCATGCAGACTCGTGCCAACCCCCTCGCGGTCTGGGAACTCGAAGAACGAGCCGGCCGCTGAACGGGGAACAGCGCCTGAGGCGTTCCTGACGTTCCTCCACGGTTACGTACCATGACCGGCATGCGCTGGTTGGACGCCTTGGCGCCCGAGTTCGAATATCGCGGCCTCGTGAGCGAACGCCGCGCCTTGCTTCACCGTGTACCCGACACCTGGCGCGAGCGCCTGCCGGCCGACACCTGGATGCGGCTGTGCTCCGCTTCGGGCGTGCGCGTGGCTTTCCGCACCGACAGCCCCACCATTGCCGTTCGCGCCGAATGGTTGGCCCAGCAGACCAACCGGGCGAACGCCGAAATCGACCTCTACCAGAACGGCGAGTTCTACGGCCAGCTCCGCGCCCAGGGCCTGGGTACGGCCGAGGGCGTCGTCTACAACGGACCCGCCCGCGATCGCTGCGTCGAACTCTATATGCCGCCCTACGGCGAACTCAGGTTTGCGGGCGTCGGGGTGGCCGAGGGTGCATGCGTGCAACCGCCCCCGCCGCTGGATGGTCCGCGGCTGCTCTTCTACGGCGACTCTATTACGCACGGCAGTACGACCGTGCGGGCCGGCACGACCTATCCGGCGCGGATCGCCCGCCGCCTTGGGGTCGACTTCGTCAACCTGGGCGTCGGCGGCTCGGCTCGCGGCGAACCAGCCATGGCCGAGATCGCCGCCTCGCTGCGCGCCGACGTGATCGTGCTGGCCTACGGCGTCAATACCTACGGTTCCAGCTACGAAGAGCCGCGCGCCTTCGAACGGACCTATGAGACCTTTCTTGCCATCCTGCGCGGCACTCAGCCCACCGTACCCATTCTGATGATCACCCCCCTTTTCCATACCACCGAATTCGAACAAACGACTCGAGGCGGCGCCATGCTGGAGGAATACCGCCGCGTCATCCGCGAGGTCGTCTACCGCCGTCAGAGCTTTGGCGACGGCAACCTAATCCTGCTGGAAGGCCACGGCCTCATCGGCCCCGGCCAGGGCGACCTGCTGGCCGACCACGTCCACCCCAACGACGCCGGCTTTGCCGCTATTGCTGATGGCCTGGGCGCCCAGATCCAACGCGTGCTCAGCCTCGTGTCTCGCAAGACCTGAACGAGGCGTTTCCTGCCCAGCTCGTGTTGTGCAACGGGCTGGCTGCGAGGCTCTTTGAAATGGTGCATTGCTAGAGTTGTTGTGCGGTTCAGCCTTCCTGCGCTTGAACCGTTCCGCCGGGTTCGTGTGGACTCTCAGCGAAAGGAGAGCCTCTGATGGCTACAGGGCAGGAGAGCGTGGCGTCGCGGGGCAAAGAACTCTACGCCACGAAGATCCGCGACCTGACCCGCGGGACGGCCAAGGGCGACTTCGTCGTGATCGACATACACAGCGGGGATTTTGAGGTCGATTCCGAAGACGTCACGGCAACGATGCGGTTGATGGAGCGGCGCCCGGATGCAATTACATGGGCGGTGCGTGTTGGCTTTCCGGCGGCATACAACTTACGGGGCGGGATACTGGCTCGCACGGAATGATTCGCGGGCGGATAAACGAACGCTTAGAGCCCGTAGTCGAAGTCTCGATTCTCGACGATCACGATATCGCGCACAGCTTCGAGTTCATTCTTGATACCGGATTCAGCGGCCACTTGACCTTGCCATCGGATGTCATTGATCGGCTCGGTCTCTCGTACAGCGGGCAGCGAGCGGTTGCAGTGGCCGACGGATTCGTACACAACGTTGACGTCTTTACGGCCAGGGTGTTGTGGCACGAGGGCTGGCGGCCTGTATTCGTCATTCGTCTGGATAGTTTCCCTCTGCTAGGAATGCGCTCGCTATTGGGATGCAGGCTGTCCATGAACGTGTACGCCGGCGGACGGGTTGTGGTCGAGGAGACACTCTGAGCGGCTTGCGGCGAGGTCAAGCCAGCTTGCTAACCGCATGAACCCGCCGTTCGACCCACTCGGCTGACCGATTTACCCTAAGCCCACCCAAACCACGGCGAGACGCTGCCCATGCTGAGGCTCAGCATCCTCACCCTCTCCTACCGCCAGGCCTTCGACGATGGTCGGATGGACCTGATGCGCTTCCTCGACACCTGCCGCGAACTGAGCGTTGACGGCGTCGACCTCCACGACTCCGCGTTCCCGGCGGAAGACCGGGCCTCGCTGCTGGACGTCAAGCGCGCCTGTCTGGACCGCGGGCTGGACATTCCCTGCATCGCCATTTCCAACAACTTCGCGCGTGCCGTCGAAGAGCTACCCGCCGACGTCCAGCGCACCAAGACTTGGATCGAACGCGCCGCCTTGCTCGGCGCCCCCCAGGTCCGCGTTTTCAGCGGACACCCCGCCAGCGAGACCGACCGCGCCGCCTCCTGGGACCGCTGTGCTGATGCGTTGCGCGAGTGCGCCGAATTCGGCGCCGAGGTCGGCGTCGTCGTCTCGCTCCAGAACCACAACCACAAGCAAATTGCACCCGACGGTGAGGACGTGCTGCGCCTGATCCGGCAGGTCGACCACCCCAACCTGGGCCACGTGCTCGATACCGGCCAGTACGCCGGCTCACCCGGCGCGTCTGGATTCGCCGATGACGAGCAGCGCGAGCGGCACGACTACCTGAACAGCATTGCCCTCACGGCGCCGCTGGCCACCGCCATCCGCGCCAAGCTCTACCGAATCGTCACCGGCCGCGAAGAGTCGCTGGACTACGACACCATCTTCCAGACCATCCGCGGCGTTCGCTATAACGGCTGGATCAGCCTGGTCTACGAAGGACGCGACGATCCGATTGAGGTGATCCCGCTGGGAGTTCGTTTCCTGCGCGAGTATCTGCCCGCAGCCTCGACCTGAGCACTCGCGTCTCTGAAGCGCGGACGCGGGACCGGTGGTCCGCACGTGGTGAACAGGTGAACACCGGCGCTAGGCCCGATCCGGATCTCGTCGGGATTCGCGCGGTGGGGTGCGGCGCTTCTGAAGGCGGCGCCAGAGCTCGCGCTCCTCGCCTCCCCCTCGCCCGTCATAGAACCGCTGTTTCCCCGGCATGTATTCCTGTGCCACCCAATGCCCCAGGAAATCATGCGGGTAGCGGTACCCCACGCTCTGACCGTGCGCCTCGGCGAGCCCGGGATGCGCCGCTCCGCGTAAGTGCAGGGGTACCTCCACGCTTGCCCCTCGGCGAATCGCCTGTTCGGCTGCCCCCAGGGCGCGACCGGCCGCGTTGCTCTTCGGTGCCGCCGCCAGGTAGATCGTGGCTTGCGCGAGCGCATAGCGCGCTTCCGGCAGGCCCAGCCGTTCCACGGCGCTAGCAGCCGCCACTGCCAGCGGCAGCGCCTGGGGATCGGCATTCCCGATGTCCTCTGAGGCCAGGATCACGATTCGCCGCGCAATGAACTCCGGCGCTTCGCCCCCTTCCAGCATCTTCGCCAGCCAGAACAGCGCCGCGTCGGGATCGGAGCCCCGCACGCTCTTGATATAGGCCGAAATCGTGTCGTAATGCTCATCCGCCGCCCGGTCGTAGCGCACCTGCCGCGTCAGCGCGGCCTGCGTCGCCACCTCGGCATCAACGCTGTCCAACGCGCGTTCCCGTGCGAAAGCCGCCGCCGACTCGATCCAGTTCAGCGCCACCCGTGCGTCGCCGCCCGAGGCCGCCACCGCCCCCTCGATGGCGCTCTCCTCAAACCGCGGTGCATCGGCGCCCAGCCCATCGCTGGATTCCAGGGCTCGTTCGATGATCGCCCGCAGGTCGTCTGACTCCAGCGGATTCAGGCGCAGGACTCGCATGCGGGACAACAGGGGTGCGTTGAGTTCGAAGTACGGGTTTTCCGTCGTCGCGCCCCACAGCGCGATTACCCCGTCTTCCACCGCCGGCAGCAGCACGTCCTGCTGCGCCTTGTTGAACCGGTGAATCTCGTCCAGGAACACGAGCGTGCGTTTTCGATACAGGTCTCGGTCGCTCGCCGCCTGCGCGATCACCCCGCGCACGTCCCGCACTGTCGCCGACACCGCACTCAGTTCCACGAACCGCCGTGACGTCATGGCGGCCGCAATCCGCGCAAGGCTGGTCTTGCCTGTCCCGGGCGATCCCCACAACACGACCGACCACATCTCGTCGCGCTCCAACGCCATGCGCAGCGGTGCGCCGGGACCCACCAGGTCGGCATGTCCGCTGAAGTCATCCAGCGACTGCGGGCGCATCCGCGCCGCCAGGGGCATTGCCGCCCTTTGTGCCTCGGCGCCGGCGTGCGCGAACAAGTCCTCAGTCATCGGGCGGGGCCTGCAGGGCTCGTGCCACGTCAGCCTGCAGGCGGCGCGCGCGTTCCACTCCGTGGTCCGGTCCAAGCTCCGGCGCGTAGCGGGCGGCCATGTACATCTCCGTCAGCCCATCCACCGCTGCCGTCGCCCCCTGGCATCGCGCGGCCAGTCGCTCCCGGTACTCGCCGGGCGTGGCAGACGGACCACGATATACCCCCCGAGCCGATGCCTCGTCCACCGTCTCCGCATAGATTGCGTGCAATTGCTGGCGTTCCGTTCCGGTCCCCCCTCGCCGCATCGAACCCAGGCCCGCCTGCATCGCCCGCCGCCGACCGGCCAGTGCTCGTACCGAGGCGCCCACGGCTTGCGCCACCGCCCGCGTCCATCCAAACAGCCCCAGGATCGACGCCAGCAACGCCCGCAGCACCAGCAGGATGTGACTCAGCAGTGACCGGCTGGCCTGCTGCGCCGACACCCGCCGGTAGTTCCGCTGCACGGCCCGGAACAGCCAGAACAGCGAGAAACCGCCCACCAGCAGCACGATCATTGCCGCCAGGAATAAGCCGAAGTCGATGCCCTGGCCCTCCGCCTGCAACAGCTCCTCGGGCGGCAGCGGTTCGGTGAACCCTCCGCCCTCCGGCCGCAACAGCTCGATCAGCCGCGCGATCAGGCTCAGGATCAGCAGACCAATGGCCAGCACGATCCGTGCCACCCAGAGCATGCCGTCCAGGATCCACAGGCCGATTCCGGCAAATACATCCGTGTCCGCCGCCGGAATCAGCAGCGCCACCACCAGCGCCACCACCAGCAGAACAATGGCCGACCGGATCCACGTCCCCGTCAGACCTGGTGCCAGTGCCGCAAGTTCCAGCGACCACTGCGAGGTCCGCCGCACTAGGTTCGCGTAGCTCAGCAGCAGCAGCACGCTCACGTAGTACAGCACCATGATGATCAGCGACGTCTGCACCACGCCCGCTTGCTGCGTTTCCGATCCCACCACCACGTTGAACGCTGTGAGCCCGACCAGGATTCCGCCCGCCGTCGCCGCCAACGAGGTCAGTTCGGTAATCGCCGCCGACCGGTCAACGTAACGCCCACGGTCGTTCAGCCACTCGTAATACTGCGGTGATCGCCGTGACGGCGGAATCTCCGAGCGCTGCGGATGCAGCAGCTCAATATTCCGCAGCACCCGCATCCCGGCCATCCACGTCAGCGCCAGAATCACGATCAGCATCAGTGCCGTCAGATCCAGCAGCCCGCCCACGATGCCCAGCACCCCGTCCCGTGTATCCGGCGCCTGACCGAAGAACGCCGTCAGCCGCACCAGCAGCAGGATCGGAATAACCAGCGCCGCCCAGTGCTTCCAGTTGTAGCTCGAGGCCGTGTGTCGACCGCCTTGCGCCGCCACCACCATCGACACCACGAACACCGTGGTCATGATCCCCAGAAACACAAAGGCCCGGTCCGCGCCCACCGTGATCGTCTGCATCCACAGCGTCAGCCCCGCGCCGAACAGCCCGAAGCAGAGGGTGGCGATTGCACCCAGGATCGTCCGGCTAAACGGCCGCTCGGTCGTCTCGCCAGACACGCACCTGCTCCTTATCCGTTATCGCAAACGCCGTTAGCCCGGCGGACCGCGCGGCCCCGGCGGCCAGACTGGCTGCTGATCCGTCGGTGAACACGACGATCACTCGATGGCCCAGTTTGCGCTGCGCCATCAGGCTCGCCAACAGCTCTTCCGAACGCAGACCTGTTAGCACAATCAGCGTTGCCCCCCACGGCAGCGAGCGACTGGCCGACGTTACCGCCTGCGCCGCGCTCTCGCCGGCCAGCAACTCCACTCGTGCCAACAGATCCAGGCACGACATTAGATGTCCGCGGCCCCGTCCAATCGGCACGTGCGGGACACGACCGGCCATTCGATCGCGCATCTCCTCGTGCGACCTGCCGCGCACGCCGCCCAGGTATACGGGGTCGAGCCCGTTCACCACGACTCCCACGCTCTGCCGGTTCTCCAGCATGAACGTTGACAGCGATGCGGCTGCCGTCACGGCCATTTCGGAGGCCGGTCCACGCCACATGCGGCTGTAACTGCCGTGGTCCAGGTCAACCAGGATCTGAACCTCGTGGCTCACGGCTGGCTCCAGGTTCCGCACCATCAGGTGCCCCACCGCCGCCGTTGCCTTCCAATTGATCAGACGCTGGGAATCCCCTGGCTCATAGTCCCGCGACCCAACCACGCGAATCGGATCGTGATAAATCCGCTGGTGCGACCGCATGTCCCCGAACGGGGTGTTCGACTCCACCTGGAACGCTTCGATCGGAATGACCTGCGGATACACGATCACGAACTCCGCCGTATCGATCAGCAGGTCTTGGCTGGCAAGCCCAAACACGTCGCCAAACCGAACCTGTAACGGCCCCAGCCGGTGATACCCCCGATGCGTCGCCGGCAGTGTGTACTCAATCGTCGTTGACCCCTTGGGCCGAAGCCGTACCACCTGTCGTATGGCGTCGTACGTCGCGATCCTCGTCGGCAACGCCTCCCGCACGCTCAGCCAGGGCACCGGCAACAACGACTGATTCTCGATATGGATCGTTATCGTCACCGTCTCGTCCTGGAACGCGCGCTGCACAAACTCCCGCCGAACCCGCAACCCCCGCCGCATCCGCCACACCCACAGGTGGGTCATGACCAGCACGGCGATCAACAGATATGACGCCAGGAAAAGGAACGGAAATCGCGTAAAAAACGCCGCTCCCAGCAGCACCACCGTCAGGATGATCAATCCAGGCATGGCACTCGCTCACGCAGCGTCGGCTTGCCGGGTCGACCTGACGGTTGGCGGGAACCGCGGCAGGTCAGGGCACGCGTGCGCCCATCCACGGAATCGGTCAGCAGTTGAATCGAATCAGGTCGCTCCATTGCCCTCGTCAACCAGGCGTAGCTCGGTCGACTCCATCAGCGAGCGCACTAACGCGTCCGAAGTCACCCCACGCAGCGAATGCTCGGCCGACACCAGCACCCGGTGGGCGAGTATCGAAGGCGCTAACTCCTTCACGTCGTCGGGCAGCACGAAGCTGCGCCCGCGAACGGCCGCCAGCGCCTGGGCAGCCCGATGCAACGCCAGCGAGCCGCGAGGGCTGGCGCCAAGTGCCACTTCGGGGCGGTCGCGCGTTGCTCGCACCAGGCGCAGCAGATACTCAATCACCGTATCGTCAACATGCACGTCGCCGACTCCACGCTGCAAATCGGCCAGCGTTTGCAGATCCGATACTTGCTGCAAATCGTCGATCGGGTGCCCGTGCCGCTGTCCGGCCAAAACGTTTCGCTCGTCCGCGAACGTCGGATAACCCAGAGACTGCCGCATCATGAAGCGGTCCAGTTGCGCCTCCGGCAGTGGAAACGTCCCTTCAAACTCCACCGGGTTCTGCGTGGCCAGCACAATGAAGGGCGTGGGCAGCGGTCGGGTTACCCCGTCCGCGCTGACCTGCGTTTCGCTCATGGCCTCAAGCAGCGCCGACTGCGTTCGTGGGGTGGCCCGATTGATCTCGTCGGCCAGCAACACGTTCGCGAACACCGGGCCGGCGCGAAACTCGAACTCGCCGGACCTCTGGTTGAAGACCGAAACGCCCGTCACGTCGTTCGGCAGCAGGTCCGGCGTGAACTGGATGCGCCGGAACTCACCACCGAGCGAGACAGCGATTGACCTGGCCAGCATCGTCTTGCCGGTGCCCGGAACGTCGTCCAGTAGCACGTGCCCGCGGCACAACAACGCCACGAGGATGCGCTCGATCTCGGCCTCTTTGCCCAGAATGACCTTGCCGACGTTCGTGCTGAGGGTCTGCCGCAATTCGGCAAATGGCGCTGGGTCAATGGCCACTCCGGGCCTCCGTTCTATCTATTGATCGGGACACGCCCCAATCTAACCCGAGTCTCCTGCGGCTGATCGTCGCCGCCCGGCCGGATATACCGCACCGTGACCTCAGAGCCAAGGCTGTACTGTGCCAGAACGCGGCTCAGCGCGCCCGCGTCGGGCACCGCCGTACCGTCAATGTCCACCAGTATGTCGCCTGGGCGCAGCCCGGCGCCGGCGGCGGGACTGCCATTGGTGATCTGCACGACAAGAATGCCCGCGCTGACTGGGAGACTGAATTGTCGCGCGACACTGCGAGTAATCGTGGCTGGCCCGATGCCGAGGTAGCCGCGCTCGACCTGGCCGCTCTGGATCAACTCGGCAATCACCGGCCGGGCGCCGTCGATGGCAATCGCGAATCCGATTCCCGCGAATGAACCCGCCCCGGCGGAATTCACCCCAACCACCTCGCCATGAAGGTCGAGCAGCGGGCCGCCGCTATTGCCCGGATTGATCGACGCGTCGGTCTGGATCAGGTCGCTAAGCGTCAACCGCTGGGGACCGACATTCGTGATCGTTCGGTCAAGCGCGCTCACCACGCCAACCGTCACCGTGGGACCGCCCGGCAGATCCAGCGCATGTCCGATCGCGACCACCGATTCGCCGATCCGAAGATCCGCGGATGTCCCGAGCGCGATCGGCTGTAGGCCTGAGGCATCGATGCGCAACACCGCCAGGTCGGTCTGGGGATCGCGGCCAACCACCGTGGCGTCATACAGGTCCCCCGCGTAAGTCGTCACCACAATCTGTTCCGCGCCGGCTACCACGTGATTGTTGGTAACGATGAGTCCTTCGGCGTCGATTACGAACCCTGTGCCAACACCGCCGGCCGGTACCGTTCGACCACTGTTGTCGCGTGCCACCGATTCCGTGGCGAGATGCACAATCGATGGTCGCGCGAGCTGTACCAGGTCCTCGATTCGGAGTTCCTGCTGCGCGTCGGTACGGGTAGGCGCCGGTACCGAAGCCTCTTCCCTGGTCGTTGTTGAAACCCCGAGATTCGTCCGAGCTCTGCGACTCGAGGGAATCCGAACCGTGGCCATCCCGGTCGGACTCGCCTCAAGCTGCCTGACCGGCTCCGGCGCTGTCCGGTCGGCTGGCGATCGCCCGATGCCATCGAATGTCTGGCATGCCGCCACGAGTGCGATCAGCGCGGCAATCGCCCCGCTGGCGCACAAGAATTGGGTAAGCCGTTTCACGCGACCCACACGTCGGTCCATGCCAACAACGTGACTGCTGGCAGGTACGATTTCAGCGAGAACCACCACCGTTCTCACCCAACGCTTATGAACGTGAGCCCCAGCGACCCCGAGGAGTTTCTTCAGCCCCCCGCTGTCACCTTGCCGAAAGGCGACTGGTACGTGGAACCGCCCGTGGACGGCGACTACGACATCAGCGCCCAGACCGACGGCGCGCGCGGCCAATACATCAGCATGACCTACCCGCAGGGCTTCCAGGCCTGCGTCCACATTGATGACCTGGGCGTCCTGCGCTGCCAGCTCTACCGCTACAACGGCGCCTGGCCCTGCGACGTCGACTACGCCAATCTACGCATCCGTTTCCGCGGCGTCACGGGCGCCGCATGAAGTCGCTCGCGCCGCCCCGCGAAGCCATCGCCCCGGTAGTCGCCCTCGCCCTGGCCGAAGACATCGGCGCCGGCGACCTCACCAGCCAGTCGGTGGTTCCCGCGTACGCCCGCTTCCGCGCCGCCCTCACCGCCCGCGAGCCGCTCACCTTGGCTGGCCTGCCCGTCGTGCACGAGGTCTACCGGCAACTCGGCGACCCCGAGGCCGTCGATGACGCCACTCCGGAAGGCGCCCGACTTCGGCCCGGTGATATCGTCGGAATGATCGACACGAACGCCCGCCTGGCCCTCACCGGCGAGCGCACGGCCCTCAACTTCCTCCAGCGCCTCAGCGGCATCGCCACGCTCACCCGCACGTTCGTCGACGAGGTTGCGGGAACCGGCGCCTGCATTCTGGACACCCGCAAAACCGTCCCCGGCCTCCGCGCGCTGGATAAATACGCCGTCGCCATGGGCGGCGGCGTCAACCATCGCTTCGGCCTCTTCGACGCCGTCCTTATCAAAGACAACCACATCGCGGCGGCCGGCGGCGTTTCGGCGGCTCTTCGCGCTGCACAAGCGGCTCACCGAAACGGTGTGCGTGTCCAGATCGAAGTGGACACGCTCGACCAACTCAACGAGGCCCTGGATTCAGGAGCTGAATTCGTCCTGTTGGACAACATGACCCCGGCCCAGGTCCGGACGGCCGTGAATCGAGCCGCGGGCAGCGCGCGCCTGGAAGTAAGCGGCCTGGTCAACCTGGAAAACGTGCGCGCCTACGCTGAAACCGGCGTCGATGACATCTCGGTCGGCTCGCTCACCCACTCGGCCCGTGCCGTCGATATCGGGTTGGATGCAACGGAACTGTCCCATCCGTCCACGGAATCGGTGGGCTGAAGCGCCGAATCAGCCGGCGAACAGCGGCGGCGTTCGCGGCCAGGAGCGTTCGTGGGATAGCAGCCGCCGCTTGACGTCCAGTCCCCGCGAATAGCCACCCAGGCCGCGCGCGGCGACCACGCGGTGGCATGGAATGAACACTAGGAGTTGATTCGACCCGATCGCGGTTCCCACTGCGCGCGTCGCCCGCGGCTGGGTCAACGCACTGGCCACCCAGCTATAGCTCTGGACCTCGCCGAAGGGAATCCCGCGTAGGATGTTCCAGGTCCGCTGCTGAAACTCGGTGCCGGAGCGCCGATCCAGCGGAATCTCCAGTCGCTGCCGGCCGGTCGTCAGGTACTCCCACAGCTGCTCCAGGCCATTGCCGGCGATCTGGTGCGCGCGCCAGCCCGCGGCGGCAACCGAAGGCTCCGCCAGGCGGCGCGCATGCAACCGCTGCGCGCCCCGCGAGCGGTGACGCGCCGCCGTCGACCCCGCGCGCAATTCGTCCACGCAGGCAGCCTCGGAGGGGTGCGCCAGCGTGGCGCTTACCAGGCCAACCTCGGTCGCTGCCACGCCACACCAGTCCCACGATTCGATACGACGAGCGACCAGGGCGATTTCCTGGATCTCGTCCGCCATTGGTCAGGCGGCTGACGCGCCCGGCACTGGTACGAAGTCAAGGATGCCCGCCACGATGCCCCGCGTGTCCACGCTCCGGATCCGGGCGGCCGGGCTCACGATTACTCGGTGTGACAGCACCGACTCGGCCAGCCGCTTTACGTCGTCTGGCACTACATAGTCGCGCCCGGCGACCGCGGCCATCGCCTGACCCGCGCGAAACAGTCCCAGGCTGCCGCGCGGACTGGCGCCCAGGTACACGTCGTTGTGCTCCCGCGTCGCCCGGCTGATGTCCACGATGTAGTTCGACACCAGCGGATCCACGTACACGTCCTTTACCGCTTCCTGCGCGGCGAACACTTCCTCCAGCGTCACTACCTGCTGAATGTCGTCGATGGGCCGTTCACGCTGTTGCGACGCCAGCACCTGCAACTCATCCACACGGTCCGGATAGCCCAGGTTGACCCGCATCAGAAAGCGGTCGAGCTGTGCCTCCGGCAGCGGGAACGTGCCTTCGTATTCGATCGGGTTCTGCGTGGCCAGCACCAGGAACGGCTCCGGAAGCGCATAAGTCTCGCCGTCAACCGTGATCTGACGCTCCTCCATCGCCTCCAGCAGCGCCGACTGGGTCTTCGGCGTGGCTCGATTGACTTCGTCCGCCAGGACGATCTGGGCCATCACCGGGCCTTCGCGGAACTCGAACTCCCTCGTCTTCTGGTTGAAGATAGTCACCCCGGTCACGTCGCTCGGCAGCAGGTCAGGCGTGAACTGGACGCGCTTGAAGCTCAGTCCAACCGAGCGGGCGATGGCCTTGGCCAGCGTGGTCTTGCCCACGCCCGGCACGTCCTCAATCAAAATATGCCCGTTGGCCAGCAGCGCCACGGCCACCAGCTCAATGGCATCGCGCTTGCCCACAATGACGGTGGCCACGTTGTCGATGATCCGGTTCGCGACCGTGCGAATGTCTTGCATGCCGGCTCTCAGGCGGGGCGGCGCGGCCCGGGTGTGCCGCTCGGAGGAGGTGCGGCAATATAGCCGACCGGTGTCGAACGGTTATCCGTTTGCACCGGCGGATTGACGACTTGCGTCGGCCTCGTCACATTAGTGGCACGGCGCGAGCCGGCGGTCGGCGGGGATAGTTGAGTGGTACAACATGGGCTTCCCAAGCCTAAAACGCGGGTTCGATTCCCGTTCCCCGCTCCATCTCAACAGCCGGTCCCGCGTCGGCCACCGGTGCATGAATGACATCGCGCATCCAGTCGCTTGGCTGCCGACGAACGGCACGCGCGTAACCGGCCGCGTCAACGCGTCTGAGCGAGTGCCAGGAAGCGCGACCTAGGCTTCGTCCTGGATCGTCGGCAACACGAACTGCCGAACCGAATCCCTGCCAAGCACGATCAGCTTGCCGTCAATCTCGCTCACCCAGATTGACCGGATGTCAGCAAAGAAATCGTCCGATCCGGCGTACTTGAACTGTCGCACGAACTCGCCCGCGGTTTCTTCCCGCTTGTCGATCTCCACGATCCTCTTGTTGGACGAATCGATCAGGTACAGGCTGTCGGTGTCAATCTCCGTGAAAATGCCCGTGGCTTTCAGCGAGACGCCGTCAAGGCCGCTGATCTCAAACGGCTCGCGCTGTCCGCCGCGCAATCGTAGGACCGACCCGTCGGACATCAGCACAAAAATGTCGCCGTCGATGGCCATGTCAATGGCGCTGCTCAGGTCAATGTCCGCGGTCGCCGATACGTACGAGCTCGGTGCAACTTCGTACCCGCCGGCCGTCGCCTGGTACTTGTGGATCGCATTGGCGCCTGGATCAAGTACATAGAAGTTGTTGTTGTAGTTGTCGAAGGCAACCGGCGTCCGCCACGTCTCGGTTCCGGTGATCCGCAACAGCCGCGGATTCTGATCCGCCTGCAGGCTCACGAGGTTGTAGCGACTGTCCAGCACCAGCACGCTCAGGGCTCGATTCACCACCGCCAGGGGATCTTGAACCGTGATACTGCTCACAACGTCGCCCTTCCGCAGCACGGTGGCGCCTTGGCGCGCCGTCTCGAAGGACACCACCCGCCCTGTCGTGGCGTCGATGACGTACTTGGCGTCTACGCGAACGTCCATTTGCTCCGCCGCGCTGCCCACGCCGGCGCTGTCAAAGTCGCCGATGGTGGCGCTGGTTACCACCGTGCGGACACGGTTGAGGCGATCTTCTTCACGACCGATCTGACTCAGCAGTCGGTTAATATCGGGCGCCAGCGTGCGGTCCAGGTCCGCCGTCAGCGCCTGATTCGCCAGGTCCTTGGCGTCGCGAAGAATCAGCAACGTGGCCGAGCGATTCTCGTCAGGCGGTCGCTCCAGGGCTTCGCGGTAGCTAGCCTCGGCGTCGGCAAACAGCGTGGCGGCGCGCTCCGGTCCCACGGCCGGTGACTGCGTGGTTGGGACGGCATCGCCTACCTGGCCCGCCGCCGATTCGTCCGTCGAGCCCGCATCCGGCGAGCCGGGCGTCGATTCGCTGTTTCGCAAGACCAACACCGCGGCCATGACCACCAGCAGCACAAGCGAGATCCCGAAGAGCAGTGTTCCCGGGCCTGGCAACGAGCGCCGCGGCCGATATCGGAACGGATCTTGGCCGCCCCGCAACGGCTGTCCAACGGCGCTCAGCGCTGGTGCCGGCTGGGTCGATGCCGTGCCCATGTCTTCAGTGCCGCGAGGTCCCGCCGCGCGCAGCGAGCGAATGCTCGACCAGTCGTCATCCGCAACGTCCCCGCCTGCCGTGGCCGTGGCCGGTGTCGGTGCCGGCGACCGCATGGGCGGCGGCTCGGGATCTGAGCGACCCGTCACCAGCCGCACCAAACCGCGGACTGCCACCACCGGCAGCACCAGGACCATCATGACAAACGTAAATGGAAGCGTTACTAGCCGTTGGACGGCCGAGCGCTGCGGCGGCTCGGCCCCCAGGCCTCCGCCCGCATAGCGTGAGCGATCAGGCTCCGGTTGGTCCGCCATTTGGCCCCGTGGGTGACTGGCCAGGCCGTTCGTGGACACCGCGGTACCTGAACTTGCTGACATCCAGTGATCGTCCGCCGCTGGCGCCGCCACCGGCGTGGACGCCTCCACGCTGACGCGAAGCACCACGATGTCGCAGATTGCGCCGCCACGCTGTGCGACAAGCGAACAAAGGTCGTGGGCGGCGCGCTGGGCGCTCCGGTCTTGCAGAAACCCTTGAATCTCTCGCTCGGTCAGGACCTGACGCACCTCGGTTGATGCCAGCACCACCACGTCGCCCGGGTCCAGCTCCACGCGGAAAATCTCCACGTCCTGCTCGGGAACCGGATCGCGCGTGCCCGCAGGTTGCGCCTCGTCAGGCAGCGCATTGAGAATCCCGTCGCGCAGCACAAATACCTGGCTCGGCAACAACTGCGCCAGGAAGATCTGGTCGTCGGCGTGAACGGCGCCGGTCGCTCCCAGCGTCTCGCCCGGATCCATCAGTTCCAGGTCGATCGACGTGCGCTGCGCCGCGAGACGCACGCCTTGCACCAGCCCGCTGGCAATCCCCTCCGATTCGTCCGAGTAATAGCTCGATGCGACGGCTTGCCCGAATGACGCGGCCTGTCGGTCGTCCCCGCCTTGGATCAGGACATAGAGGTCACCCAGGCCCTGGCGGCCCACCGGCTCGCGATGGGTGTGGATCCGCGGACTGTCCTGCCGTGTAATGCCGCCGCGGAGGGCGGCCGACCCTAGATCAACCGCGAGCGCCATGAATTCCTGCGAGCGCCAATCTCAAGTCGGGACCGGGTTTGGCCCCGTGAACTAACAGATCGAAATACATTGTCGCGTGCATAACCCTATGCTAGCGTGAGCGATGTATCAGGCTCACCGCCTACCAGTTCCGGGAGTTGCCCCTGCGTTCACCATTGCCCCGTTCTGACCAGCGGCCGCGCGCACGCGGCCCGCGAATCAATGAACAGATTCGCATTCGTCAAGTCCGACTGATCTCTGAAAACGGCGAACAGATTGGTATCACTCCGACACCGATAGCGCTGGAGATGGCGCGCGACCAGGGCCTTGACCTCGTCGAAATCGCCCCGGATTCCCAGCCCCCCGTCGCCAAGATCCTTGACTACGGCAAGTTCCGCTACGAGCAGAATCGGCGGAAGGCCGAAAACAAGCGGCGCCAAAAGGCCGGTACCGTCAAGGAAGTCCGTTTCGGGCCCCGCACCGGCGACCACGACATCCAGTTCAAGATCAAGCGGCTCGAGAAGTTCCTCAAAGAGGGCAACAAGGTGAAAGCTTGGGTCCGCATGCGCGGCCGCGAACTGGCCCACCCCGAAGTGGCGCTCCGCGTGCTTGAACGCGTGAAAACCAGCCTGGAACCCTTTGGGGTCATTGAGCGCGACATCACGCGCGAGCAGGACGGGCGCGTCTTGAGCATCATCATGGCCCCGCAGGGCAAGAACTAGCCGCCGAAACCTCGCGGCCTGGAGACGGTATGCCCGCGTCGGTGCGATGGCACCCGGAGGAACAGCGCAACCCAGATGGCAGCGTGCGTCGCGTGCAGGCCGCCTGGCTGGTCGCTGAGCCGTCGGAAGCCGAGCCGCGTCCTCGCTATCTGGCCTACCTCGGCAACAATCCGCACGTGACCCAGCAAGTCCGGGACGAATGCCAGGTTCTGTATCCTGAAGTCGAAATCGACTGGGGCGCCGTCGCTCGCGCCCTTGAACACCCGCCGCCCATTGAAGGACTCGACCTTGAGACGCTGGCGCAGCGCTGGGCGCAAATGGCCGCCAACCAGGGACTCGACCCCATGGAGGTCGAAATCCGCATCGGCGGCGGCTGGAAGCGACCCCTGTCAAACCTGGCGCGTCTCCTCTCGGATTCCCCCGCAGTCGCCCGCATGGAACGCACCTCCGGCTCCATCCTCGCCTACATGCTGGAGTTTCATCCCGACTACGCCTACGCCCTCACCAAGCTGGGCCTGCTCATGACCGGCCGGCACACGGAGCTCGAGCAGTTGGAAGCCGAGGAGGCCACTGAGCTGAAAGGCGCCCGGCGTGCCCGCCAGGTCGAGTTCTGGCGCGCCGCGGCCGAGCGAATCGCCGCCTCGCTGAATACGTAGCCGCGTTACCGCGGCCGCGTCTCCCGATCATTGCCAACGCCATCGCCGTTCGTCACCCCGGAGGTCCCTATGTCAGCCCTGCCCGCATCCACTTGGTCACGCCGCACCCATACCTGTGGCGCGCTGCGGCGCGCTGACGCCGGCTCCACCGTCGTCCTCAACGGCTGGGTCCACCGCCGCCGCGATCAGGGCGGCCTGATCTTCGTCGACCTGCGGGACCGCTACGGCATCACCCAGGTCGTCATCAACCGCGAAGACAGCGCCGAAGCCCACGAAGCGGCCTCGGGCGTCCGTTCCGAATACGTCCTCGCCGTCACCGGCCAGGTCCGTGAGCGCCCCGCCGGAACCACCAACCCCGACCTCGCCACCGGTGAAATCGAAGTCGGCCGGATCGAACGCGTCGAAATCCTCGCCGCCTCCAAGCCGCCCCCCTTCGAAATAACCTCCGACCGCGACATCGACGAGTCCGTCCGCCTCACCCACCGCTACCTGGATCTCCGACGCATCCGCATGCGCGAGCTCACCGAACTCCGCTTCAACGTCACGCGCGTCATGCGCGAGTTCCTCTGGGAGCGCGACTTCCTGGAACTCGAAACCCCCACCCTGGTCAAGAGCACGCCCGAGGGTGCCCGCGACTTCATCGTCCCCAACCGCCACTACCCCGGTCAGGCCTACGCCCTGCCCCAGTCGCCCCAGCAGCTCAAACAACTGTTGATGGTGGCGGGCCTTGACCGCTACTTCCAGCTCGCCCGCTGCTACCGCGACGAAGACCTCCGCGCCGACCGCACCGCCGAGTTCACCCAGCTCGACATCGAGATGGCCTTCGTCGAACGCGAGGACATCCTCGAACTCATAGAAACGCTCTACCTCCGGCTCGCCCGCGAGCTCTCCACCAAGCGGCTCCTCCAGGAACCCTTCCCCCGCATCACCTACGCCGACGCCATGGATCGCTACGGCACCGACAAAGCCGACCTGCGCTTCGGCCTGGAACTCGTGGACGTCAGCGACGCCGCCGCCGGCCACGGCTTCCGCGTCTTCGACCAGGTAGTCGAGAACGGCGGCGTCATCAAGGCCGTCGTCGCCCCCGGCTCCGCCGCCTTCACCCGCCGCGAGGTCGACCGGCTGCAGGACGTGGTCAAGACGCACGGCGCCGCCGGTCTGGCCACCATCGCCCTCAACAGCGATGGAACCCTCCGTTCGCCCCTGGCCCGCTTCTTCGGTGATGACGGCCTGCGCGCCCTGGCCGGCGCCGCTGGTGCCGAGCAAGGCGACCTTGTCTGCCTGGTAGCCGACAAGGTCGAAACAGCCAACGCCGCGCTAGGTGAGCTACGCCTCGCCCTCGGCGACAAGCTGGGCCTGATCGACCCCGACGTCTTGGCCTTCGGCTGGATCATCGACTTCCCGCTCTTCGAACCCAACGAGGAAACCGGCGGCCTCACCTTCTCCCACAACCCCTTCTGCTCGCCTGCCGACGACTCGTTCGACCTCCTCTACACCGACCCCGCCAAGGCCACCGCCAAGCAGTACGACCTTGTCTGCAATGGCCACGAGATCGGCGGCGGCTCCATCCGCGCCCACCGCGCGAAGGACCTCCATCGCATCTACCAAGTCATGGGCTTTGACGAAGACAGCATCCAGGAACAGATCGGCCACATGCTCCAGGCCTTCCAATACGGCGCCCCGCCCCACGGCGGCATCGCCATGGGCCTCGACCGCATCGCCATGATCCTCGGCGACACCGCCAACCTCCGCGACGTCACCGTCTTCCCCAAAAACCAGGCCGGCATCGACCTCATGCTCCAATCCCCCTCCCCCATCGACCCCGCCCAGCTGGACGAATTGGGACTGGCGGCTAAGGAGTCGTAGGCGAACCAATCTGGCCGAGCAGCTGGTCGAGCCACGCGCTGGCCTCAGCCATCTCCTCCGCGCTCACCTGGTGCGCCATCGAATACTCCCGGTACATCAGGTCCACCCCATGCCGCTCCAGCAGGTCGCGGGTCCGCCGCCCGGCTTCCACCGGAATAATGTCGTCATGCACCCCGTGCGCCACGAAGGCCGGGCGCCCCACCAGGCTGCCGGCCTCTGATTCGACCTCGATCGGAAAGTAGCCGCTCAACGCGATCACGCCGGCCACGCTCTCGGGCCTCAGCGCCTGCGCCCCCAGCGACATCACCGCCCCCTGGCTGAACCCCAGCAGCACGACGCGCTCAGGATCGACTGGATAGCTCGCCTTGACCGTGTCCAGGAACTCGCCCAGCGCATCCAGGCTGGCCCGCCGTGTTGCTTCGTCCGGGCGCTCGGGCTCCCGCATCCGGTACCACTCATACCCGCCCGCCATCACCCCGCCCAGCTCCAGCGGCGCCTGCACCGATATCACCAGCAGGTCATCTCGCTCGAACTCATACCCCAACGGCGTAATCCCCGCCGCGCTATCCCCCCGCCCATGCAGCAGCACCAACGTCGGATAGGCATCCGCCTGCGCCCGCGGCGCAACGACTTCGTGATGCAAGTTGGCCTGGACTGGTTCAAGCTGGTCAGTCATCTGCCGATTCCTTCAGCACGCTGCGACGGTCCTTGGACAGGCTCACACAACCTGCCTTCCACGAATCGCGACGCGCTACCCGGGGGCAGCGCGAGCTACACGCAGCCGGTGGCCACGCCGAGCGCCCGGCACACCTGCCGCATCTTTTCGGGACTCAACGAGCCGACGTAGCGATGCAACTGCCGCTGCTCCACCGTCTGCACGTGGTCCAGGTTGATGGCCGAGTCGTGCCGCAACCCTTCGTCCACACCCACGAGCACTTCGCTCGGTAGCCCGCGAATCGTCGACGTGATCGGCGCAACCATCGCTGTGTGCAGCAGCGGGAGCACCTCCTGCCGCGTCAGCACGACGACCGGACGCCGCTTATCGGGCCGCTTGAAGCCGTAGTGCCAGATCTCCCCGCGACGCGGCCCGGCCTCTAATCCTGGGGCCACGCGCCCTCGCCAGCCCAATCGCCAAGCTCGGCGTCAAGCGCGGGGGTGTCGCTGTAGCCCCTGCGGTAGCGGTCGGAAATGACCTCGGCCTCCGTGCGCGCCAGATACGCGGCCGCCGCCTCCCGCAGCACCGCCGATCGGCCCCGCTCCCGCACCGCCGGATCCCGGTCAAGCCGCTCCAGCAGCGCCTCGTCGAATGTCACCTGTATAGCCTTCATATACATGATCATACTATACTAATAATCCACATCGCTCCTCGGCCGAGGCTGCCTACGCCACTCCCATGCCGAACTCACCCCCTCTGCCTGCCCCGGGTCCCCCAAGAGCCTGCCCCGAGCCTGCCGAAGGGCATATCCCGCCTTCTCTCGTCCCCCTCGCCCCCTCGTCCTGATCCACGACCACGAGCCATCAGGCACTTCGCCCAGTGTCAGGATGCCCGCAGCCTGGGACCTGGCATCCGTGGTCATGCGTCCAAGTCGCCCAACCGCCCCGCCAATTCGTCGTCGTCGGCTGGCTGCCATCCAACAACCGCCCAACCGCGATACTTCCCGCCAGCCTTCAACGCCGGCAGTGCGCGAGTCTGAGTAGATCCAACCGCCGGCAACGTCGAATCAGGGCAGACGCGTGATTGACATCGGCCCGCAATACGAGCCTGACAACGACTTCACACGGCGCATGCGCTGGCATCAGAGTTGGTACCGCGCGCGCGTGTTGCGGGTCCCATACGGCGCCGGACCGTCGCCGTCGTCGCGCACGTCGTACGGCAACATGCTGACCGCGGACGCGGCCTCGCGCGGGCTCAACTTTCTCATGGCCGACATATTCGAACTGGCCAGGCAGCGGGTCGCGACAAGAACCGGGGCGGTCGACGAGTTCCGTTTGATGCGCAACATGCTGTCCAGCCAGCCCATGGCCTTCAACCTCTTCGGGACGTTGGCGCTCGACCACGAGATGGCGACCGAAATGGTCCGCGCGCTCTGGGGCGCGCACGTAGAACGCGTCACCGATGTGCGGTTTGAGTGGGCGCCCCAGCCCGCCGCCGAGTATCTCGACGACCGAACCGCATTTGACGTCTTCATCGAATACGAGGGTGCGGCAGGGCAGGCTGGGTTCATTGGCATTGAGGTCAAGCTCACCGAGCCCTTTTCCCAGCGCCGGTACGACAAACCGACCTACCGTCGCTGGATGACACCCGATAGCCCCTGGCGTCTCGAATCTCACGAAGCTGTTGCGGACATCCGGCACAACCAGCTATGGCGTAACCACCTGCTCGCCTGGTCCATGCTTCGGCGCCCGTCGCCCGCCTATCGTTCCGGCCACTTGTCGGTCGTCTTTCACCCGCAGGACCACCGCTGTCGCGACGTAATTGACCGTTACCGGACACTCTTGCGCAGCCAGGCCACGTTCTCGGCATTCGATCTGTCCCGGGTGGTATCGGCCTGGCAACCGTACGCCGGCGAGTGGCTGCAAACCTTCGCCAGACGCTACGTGCAACTCAATGCAAGCACCCGGCAACACAACCCAAACTAGCCCACGACCCCACCGCCGCTCCGCTCTCAGCCCCGCCCCCTAGTTGCTCCGACTACCCCGAGCTCGGGCCACGCGGCGAGGGCGGAAGGCCCGCTGGTGCCGCATCTAACCCGCGCCATGCACCGGGCCGGAGACTATGGCGGTTGGAATGATGGCGTCGTTCTCTCCAACCAGCCGTATCAGGTATGGACCGCGCCCCCACTTGCGAATTGCCAGCATGGCGGCATCCTGAAAGTCGTCAAAGTCATCGATGTAGTCGCCGTCGTAGAAAATGATCCACTTGCCCATATGATCGCTTTCCATCTCGTCTTTTCGCTCCTCGTACGCCTCAATATTCTGAGCGAGTGTGGCCACCGACGCGACGCCGACGTGGCCCATGCAGTCCCCCCTTCGCGTGAGACCACCCGGTTGGCGCTCTTCATGCCCAGTTGGGTGCCCGACTCAGCCCCTCCCGTCAAGGAGAACTAGGCCGCTGCCCATAATCCTGTAGCGGCTTGCTCTGCCTCTCCCATCCCGGGCGTAGCGACGAATCCTCTGCCTCGCGACCGGCTGAACCAACGTGGACGCGCATCGCCGAGAACTGAACACATGGCCCGCCAGACTGAACACATCTGGCACGAAACTGAACACATCCGGCGAGAAACTGAGCACATTGGCCCAACAGAGTGAACACATGCGACCGCGCCGCGAACTTCCCCAAGGCTGTCACTCCGAGGTCCCCCTGGAGCCTGCCCTGAGCCTGTCGAAGAGCCTGCCCTGAGCCTGCCGAATGGGGAATCTCGACTTCCGCTCGTGCCGTTTCCCTGACCCGGGTCCGTCTCCGACCACTCCGTCCTACCCAGCCCACACCTGTTGCGCCGAGGTTCCCCGAGGAGTCGTAGCGCGTCGCCGTAAGCCCACTGCCAGTCAGTAATCAAATAGTGCACAATAGAAGTGTCGCCGCCCTCATCCTCGTGGAAACCTCTCGTGCCCGCGCTGCTCCCCTGTCTGCTACCCCGAACGCCCCGTCCCTGGCTGGGATTGATCCATGTCCTGCACACCGTCCTCCTGAGCCTCGGTCCCCTCATCCTGACCCTCGCCGCCCGCCGCCCGGCTGGCCCTCCGCCCGCGGCCGATTCTGTGAACCGCCTCGCCCCGGCGCGCTACCGGCCTGCCCTCGCTCGCCCCCTGCCTGAGCGGCGCCCGCCACCCCCGCGGCTTGGCGCCTGCCCTGCCCTCTGCCCTGCACGCCGTGTCTCCAAAACCGCGTCAATCACCCCTAAAAAATCGCCTAAACCACTCACCCGCCAGCCCGTACCCCTTAGGGGTACGGGCTGGCGGGTGAGTGGTCCCCCTTTAATCCCCCAACCGCCTGGCGGCCGTCCGGAGCCTGTAGCTCCACCGGACGAACGTCGCTCAGCCGCGCGAATCCTTGCCCCGCAGCGCCGCCGCGTCGATGTCCTCGCCGCCCGTCGAGAGCCCCAGCGTGTACAGGTTGTAGTACAACCCCGCCTTCGCCAGCAGTTGCGCGTGTGTGCCGCGTTCGACGATGCGTCCCTGGTCCAGCACCAGAACCTCCGTCGCGTTCCGCACCGTCGAGAGCCGGTGCGCGATCACGAAGCTGGTCCGCCCCCGCACCATCGTCTCCATCGCGTCCTGGATCACGCCTTCCGTCTGCGTATCCACCGAACTCGTCGCCTCGTCCAGCACCAGCACCCGCGGGTCCGTCAGCAACGCCCGCGCAAACGACACCAGTTGCCGCTGCCCCGTCGACAGCCCGCCGCCCCGCTCCTCGATCGGCGTGTCGTACCCGAACGGCAGGCTCTCCACGAACTCGTGCAGGCGCACCGCCTTGGCCACCTCGATCACTTCGGCCCGCGTCGCGTCGGCCCTTCCGTAGGCGATGTTGTCGTGAATGCTCCCGCTGAACAGGAAGGGCTCCTGCAACACCAGCCCGATCTGCCGCCGCAGCGAAGTCTGGCTGACCGACCGCACGTCCTGCCCGTCAATCCGCACCGACCCGCCCGTCGCGTCATAGAAGCGCAGCAACAGGTTGATAATCGTGGTCTTGCCGGCCCCCGTGGCCCCAACCAGCGCAATCCGGTCGCCCGGATTCGCCACGATGTTGGCCTCGTGCAGCACCGGCCGGCCCGCCTCGTAGGCAAAGCTCACCCGGTCAAAACGCACCTCGCCCCGAACCCGCGGCAACTCCCGGGCGTCGGGCTGATCGTGCATGGTTTCCTCGGTGTCCAGGATCTCGAAGACCCGCTCGGCCGAGGTCATCGCCGCCTGGATCGCACCCCAGCGCGTGGCCAGTTCCTGCACCGGGCCAAAGAACCGCTCGATATACAGCACAAAGGCGGTCACCACACCCAGCGTCACTGTGTCCGACCCGTCCAGCACAAACGAGCCGCCCAACCACAGCACCAGTCCGGTCGATATGGCCGTGAACAGTTCCACCGCCGGTTCGGCCGACGAAGTAACCGTCATCGCCCGCATCTGCGACTGCGCCTGGGCATGGTTCACCTCGTCGAAGCGCCGCGCGTTCACGTCCTCGCGGGTGAAGGCCTGGATCACGCGCATTCCGAGAATCGATTCGGCAAGCACCCCGTTCAGGGTGGACGTCCGCGTCCGCATCACCCGGTACGCCGCCTGCGCTACCCGCGCAAACACGATGCCGCTCAGCAGCATGAACGGCGACACCGCCACCGCAATCAGCGTCATTTCCCAGCTCAGCAGCGCCATCGCAACCAGGATCCCGATCAGGATCGCCATATCCGCCACCATCCCGATCGCCCCTTCGGTGACCGCCTCCCCGATCTGCTCCACGTCCGATGCCATCCGGCCGATCAGCCGTCCCGTGATCTGCCGGTCGTAAAACCCCAGCGGCAGGGACTGGTATTTGCGAAACATCTCCATCCGCATGGCCTGCAACATGCGTTGGCCCAGGCTGGCGTTGATCACCAGTTGCACCGCGGTGGCGCCGGACTGAGCCAGCGTGACGCCCAGGAAGACCAGCGCGGCCATCGTCAGCACCCCGGCATCGCTCGCCCGAATTCCGCGGTCGATCGCCAGTCCGATCAGGGCGGGTTGGGCCATCGTGGTCCCGGCTACCGTCAGCACCGCGACGCTGGCGGTCAGCAGCCGTCGCCGGTCGCGCGCCAGGTACCCCAGCAGCCGCAGCAACACCCGCCGGTCAAAGCCTTCGAATCCCGTCTCTTCCTGGACAAACGTCCCGCGCGCCTGGGACGTCCCCATCCCCATCCCCGACCCCATGCCCATCCTCATGCGTCAGCCGCCGCCGCCAGGTCCGCGCGCGCCTCCTCCGCCTGACGCACCTGGAGGTCAAAGAGGTCGCGGTAGAACCCGGGCCTCGAGATCAAGTCGGCATGCGTCCCCCGGTCGGCGACGCCGCCCTGGTCCACAACCAGGATTTCATCCGCGTACTCAACCGAACTAATGCGCTGCGAGACGATGAACGTCGTCCGTCCACCCGCCCGCCGGCGCAGCGCGTCCTGGATCCGGCGTTCGGTCTCGGTATCCACGCTGCTGGTCGCGTCGTCCAGGATCAGGATCGCCGACTCGCGCAGCAGCGCCCGCGCAATCGTCAGCCGCTGGCGCTGCCCACCCGACAGCCCCACGCCGCGCTCACCGATAACCGTCTCAAAACCCTCCGGCATCTCCAGGATGAAGTCATACGCCTGCGCATCCTTGGCGGCAGCGACTACCTGGTCCAGGTCGGCGTCCGGACTGCCGTACGCGATGTTGTTGCGAACCGTGTCGGAGAACAGGAACGGATCCTGCGGCACGATCGAAACCGCCGAGCGCAGACTTTGCAAGTCGAAGCTCCGCACGTCCTGGCCATCCACCCGCACCGCGCCGGCCGCCGCGTCGTAGTAGCGCGGGATCAGGTTCAGCAGGCTCGACTTCCCCGAACCGGTCGGCCCCACGACGCCGATCACATCGCCCGTCCCGACCGCCGCGCTCACCCCGGACACAACCGTCCGCCGGTTGAACGCGATGTCCGCACCGTCGTAGTCCACCCGCCCCTTGACGCTCGTCTGCGCGGCAGCCCCCGGCGGACTCTCAATCCCCACCGGCTCGTCCAACAGACCGAACACGCGGTCGGCCGAAACCGCCGTACGCGCCACCTGCTGCACGATGAAGCCGAGCCGCCGCGACGGCTGGATAAGCCGCGTGAAGTAGTAATAGAACGCCAGCAGCACACCCACCGAGATTGCGCCGTCAATGGCCAGAAGTCCGCCCGCCCAGATCACGACCAGCGATCCGATTCCGGTCAGCAGCAACATCAGCGGCATGGCCCGCGCGCGCAGCCGGATCGGCGCCAGCGCTCGCTCTCGCATCGCCTCGGACTCGGCCCCGAACGCGTCGATCTCGCGCTCTTCCGTCGCGAACGCCTTGACTACCCGAATGCCATTCAGGTTCTCCGTCAACACCCGAGTCAACTGCGCCTGCTGACTGCGGTAGGCCAGCCACATCGGCCGCACCAGCCGCCCATACACCGTGGCCACAACCACCATCAGCGCCAGTACCGCCAGCGCCATCAGCGTCAATTGCGCACTGGCGATCACCATTCCCGTCACGATCACCACGTAGATACCCACCGTCCGCACGGCCTCCATGGCCCCGTAGCCGGTGAACCCCTGCACGGTCCGCGTGTCGCTGATCGCCAGCGTGATCACGTCCCCGCTGTCCACCCGGTCGTAGTAGGCATACGGCAGCCGCTGCAGCTTGTCGTAGACCTCGTTCCGCAGCCGGCGGCTGATTCCCGCCTGGTACCAGCGCTGACAGAACCGCGCCCCGAAAAGCGCGGCTCCGCGCAGCGCGATCAGCGCCGCCGCCAGCAGCGCGAGCCCCAGCAGGCGCGACCGGTCGCCGGCGACGATGCCCTCGTCAATCACTCTGGCCAGCACCTGTGGCACTGCCAGGTCCATCGCTGCGGATACCAGCCACGTCAGAATGCTCAGCAGCGCCAGTGGCCAGTACGCGCGGATATAGCCGAGGGTTCGCCAAATGGACTTTATGGTTGGACCTCGTCCTTGGACGCCTCAGCCGTCACCGTCGCCGGACTGGCGGCCTTCGGCCTCGGCGCTTCCGGCGCATCCTGCGGAGGAGATTCAGGCATATCGCTCGCAGCTGCCGCCAATGCCATCCGCGTCCTTCGTCGCTGCATCACGAGGAATTCCCTGAGAAATCCGCGCAGCGTCGTCCAAAGCAGTGCTCCGATCGGAATCCCAAATAGCACCCCCCAGAATCCTGCCGCGATTCCGCCCAGGATCACACTGGACAGGACCACGATCGGATTCACGCCAATCGCCGTCCCCATGATCCGTGGCTTCACCACGTTTTCGATCGCCAGGGACACCAGCGCCAGGGCAACCCCCACCCAGATCGCCAGGTCGATTCGCACGGTGAACGCCATGATCGTCGGAATCGCGATGCCCACGATCATCCCGAAGAAGGGGATGAACATCAGGATGCCGGTACCGACCGCCACCAACAGGCCGAACTCCAGCCCCGCGATCAGATACGCCACAACCACCGCGATTCCCCAGATCACCGACGCCAGGAACTGCCCGCCCAGCCACGCCCCGAATGTGTGCTCGCTGGCCCGCACGCCACGGTGCAGGCGCGCCGCCCAGTCCGGCGGCAGCGCGTCCGTCAGCCGCTCCACGCCTCGATCCCAGCCCAGGACCAGGTAGAACGAAATGATCAATGTCACGATCGTGGCAGCCACGCCGCCTGCGATCGTCCCCGTTGTCGTGATGACGCCGCTGGCCAGCCCTTGTCCCATCGATGCCAGGTTGTGGCTGACATCCTCCGTGACTGTACCCACGATGTCGTCCGGCGCGCCCAGCCCGGAAAGCCAGGTTTGCAAGTTAGTCAGACCCTCCGGAATCCCCCGGGCCTGCGCGGTCAGGGTCTCCGCCGCGCGCCCGACTTCCGTAAAGAACGGCGGCAGCACGAAGAACAGGCTCACGCCCGCGATTCCCAGCACCACCAGGTACACGAGGGCCGACGCGACCGGACGAGGAATCCGCAGCCGCTGCAGCAACCGCACCGGTCCCAGCGTCACCACCGTCACAATCCAGGCCACCAGCAGCATCACTACGAAGACGCCGGCCTGGCTCAGCACGCCCCACAGGAATTGCAGCAGCCACGCGGCCGCCACGGCGATGCCGAGATAGATCAGGATGAGAAGTGGGCGCTGCGTCTCGACGGGCGAGGCACCTTCATGGACCGCTCGCAACCGCCGATTCTATCCGCACGGCAACCCGACGCCGCCTGCCTAGAATTAGCTGACGCGGCACACCTCTCGACCCGTGACAGCGCAGACCAAATGACCCGCGAAGCCGTCCGTTCCACCATCGAGGGCAAGCTGGCCGAGCTGCCCGAGTCTCCTGGCGTCTACCTCATGCGCGCCAGGGACGACCGCGTGCTCTACGTCGGCAAGGCCCGCTCGTTGCGCAGCCGCGTCCGCAGCTACTTCCGCCGCGGCGACCATTCCTACAAGACCCGCTCACTGGTCGCCCGCATCGTCGATTTCAACGTCATCGTCACCGACTCCGAGGTCGAAGCGCTGGTCCTCGAAAACAACCTCATCAAGGAACACCGTCCCCGCTTCAACGTCACCTACCGCGACGACAAGCAATACCTCTACCTCAAGGTCACCGTGCAGGAGACGTATCCCCGCGTCGCCACCACGCGCATCATTGCCAGGGACGGATCGCTCTACTTTGGCCCCTACACCAGCGCGAAGTCCCTGCGCCAAACACTGAAGCTCCTCAACCGCCTCTTCCCCTACCGCACGTGCAATATCAGCATGGCCAAACCGATTCCGCGTCCCTGCCTCAAGTACGACATCGGCCTCTGCAACGCCCCCTGCACCCGCTACGTCACTGTTGACCAGTACCGCGAGGTCGTCGACGGCGCCGTGCGCTTCCTGCGCGGGGAGTATGAGCAGGTCAAGGAACAACTCACCGATCAGATGTGGGCCGCTGCCGATACCCAGGACTACGAGGAGGCCGCCAGATTCCGCGACCGCATCACCGCCATGGACAAAGTTGTAGCCGAGCAGAAGGTCTCAGACCCCGACGCCCGCGAGCGCCAGGTCGACGTCATCGCCGCCGCCCGTCAGGACCGGGACGCCATGGCCACCGTCTTCCGCATCCGCGGCGGCAAGCTCATCGGCCACCATCACTACGACCTCACCGTCACCGGGGAGGAGACCGAGGCCGAGATGTTGGACGACTTCGTCCGCGAGTACTACGACCGCGCCGCCGAAGTCCCCCAACTCGTCCTTGTCCCCCAAGACCTCACCGACGTCGAGGTGCTTGAGTCCTGGCTGAAGTCGCTCCGCGGCGCCAACGTCACCGTCCGTCGCCCCCAGCGCGGCCCCAAGCGTCGCCTGGTCCAGATGGCCGTCCGCAACGCCGCCGAGACCCTGCACCTTGAGCGCACCACCTGGCTCAACAGCGAGCGCAAGCGCCGCCAGGCGCTCCTTGAAATCGGTGTGGCCCTGGAGTTGCCGCGCCTCCCCCGACGCATCGAGTGCTACGACATCTCCCACATTCAGGGTTCCCTCGCCGTTGGCTCCCTGGTCGTCTTCGAGGACGGCATCGCCAAGAACGGCAAGTACCGCCGGTTCAAAGTGCGCAGCGGCGCGGGCAACGACGACTTTGAGTCGCTGCGTGAAGTCCTCCGACGCCGCCTCCGCCGCTACGCCGAAGAAACAGACGTGGCGGCTGCCGCTGGTCAGGACCCACGAGCCTTAGCCAGCGTGCCGCTGGCCGGATTCAGTCCGGACGATCAGCTGCCGGAAGTTTCAGAACCCACCGTGGGCTCCAGCAAGGAGTGGGGCGTCACGCCCGACCTCATGCTGATCGACGGCGGCAAGGGCCAGCTAAGCGCCGCGCTCGGGGTCTTCAAGGAACTCGGCCTTGACCGCGCGCACATTCCACTTGCCGCCATCGCGAAGCGACGCGAGGAGCTGTACCTCCCCAATCAATCTGGACCTGTCCTGATGCCCCTCGATGGCCCCGGACTTCATCTGATGCAACAGATTCGCGACGAAGCGCACCGCTTCGCCGTCAGCTTCCACATCAAGCTGCGCACCGCCCGCGGCCGCCGCTCGATCCTCGACGAGATCCCCGGCATCGGCCCCAAGCGCAAGCGCAACCTGCTCCGTACCTTCGGATCCCTCAAACGCATCCGCGCGGCGACCCTGGAAGACCTCACCGCCGTCGACGGCATGAATGTCGCCAGCGCCAAGGCTCTCAAGGAAGCCCTATAGGCCCGGCTGCCAGGCCGCGGTGTTCGGAGTGCTACGCAGGTTGGGGGCGCTGCTCCCACAACGGAAGGATCGACAGCGAGTCCAGGTACCCGACCGGACGGTTCTCGGAGTCAACCACCGGCAGACCGGCCTGGCCTGACCGGTGCAGCGCAATGAACGCGTCGTGCAGCGTGTCCGCTAGCGAGACCGACTCGGCCTCAAGCATAATTTCGCCGGCGTTTGGGTGAACCATGTGGTCCCCGTATTGCAGCGCGCTCTCGAAGGACGTCACGTCCGCCATTGCCGCGCCCGGATACACATCGGCAAAGAGCGCGCCGTAAAAGACCCGCATCGGAATGATGCCGGTCAGCCCGCCGTGCTCGTCCGTCACGGCCACCGTGCGCACTTGCGGCCGGACCTCGACCGTACGCACCAACTCCGCGAACTTCGCGTCGGCCCGAACCACGCTGTAGGCATCAATCAATCCACGCGCCCGTAGGTCGCTGACTCGCGACTCCACGGTGTCCAGCGGTCGCTGTTCGTCAGGCCCCATGGGCGCCTCCCATTTCACGCGCCTAGGCAAACGCCAGGTAGCGCAACCATACCCAGATGGTTCCGATGATCAGCGAGATAATTGTCACCGGAATGCCGTACTTCATGAACTCGACAAACCGGATGTGATGACCCTCGCGCTCGGAAATGCCCGCCAATATCACGTTGGCCGACGCTCCAATGATCGTTGCGTTACCCCCGAAGTCCGCGCCAATCGCCAGTGACCACCAGAGGATGTTGTCAGGATTCAACCCCTCCTCCGTTAGTCGCTGCACCACCGGCAGCATCGTCGCGGTGTAGGGAATGTTGTCCACCACCGCCGACAGGATCGCGCTCAACCACATGATCAGGAAGGCCGTGGCACCCACATTGCCCTGCGTCAGGTCAATGGTGAAGTCGGCCACGGCGTCCAGCACGCCGAGCTCTACCAGTCCACCCACCATCATGAACAGGCCCACGAAGAACAGCACGCTGGCCCATTCGACCTCGTTGTACACCTTGTGCACGTCAGGCCGCGTAATGATCATCAACAGCGCGGCGCCCGCGACCGCCACCGTCGCCGGTTCCCAGCCCATCGCGCCGTGGATCAGGAAGCCAAAAACCGTCAGCCCAAGTACACCCAGCCCGATGTACATGCCGCGTCGGTCCGTGATGGCGTCGGCGGGATCCAGCGTCGCCAGCGCGGCCGCGCGTTGAGGATCCGCCACCACCTGCGACCTGAACATCCAGCGCATCACGAACAGCAACACCACCAGCGAAATCGCGGAAACCGGCGCCATATGCGCCGCGAACACCGCAAAGTCCAGCTTCCCAGCGCTGGCAATCAGGATGTTGGGAGGATCCCCGATAAGCGTGGCGGCGCCGCCCACGTTCGACGCCAGGATCTCCGCGATAAAAAACGGCACGGGATTCAGACCCAGGCGAGACGCCACGAATATGGTGATCGGCGCGATCAGAATGACCGTGGTCACGTTGTCCAGAAACGCCGACAGCACCGCCGTGATCAGCGACAGCGCCAGCATCAGCCGCACGCCCTCGCCGCCGGTCCAGCGCGCCGCCAGGATGGCCAGTGCCTGAAATGCCCCGGTGTGCCGCACGATGCCTGCCAGCACCATCATCCCCACCAGCAGCAGGATCACGTTCAAGTCGATGTGCTCGAACGCGTGGTGCTGATCCAGGATCCCGATCAGGATCATCAACGCGCCGCCGCCCAGCGCCACCGCCGACTTTGGCACCTTGTCGCTTGCAATTAGCGCATAGGCCACAACGAATATGACGACGCCGGCCACCACCAGGCCGGTCCCAACCGCTTCGTTCTCGCTCATAGGATCACTTCTAGGAGGCCCGTAGGCGCCGGTTGCCGGACACGCGCTACGGCGGCGTCACGGATTCGCGACGGCCCGCCGTGCCGATATGTTACGGCACAGCCCAAATTTTGCGGCCTTGCGACGGTCGGGAATCGAGGTCCTCAGCCGGCTGCGTCGACCGCCTGCACTGCCGCCGCTGCGACTGCCCGCAGCGACCCCAGCGCCGTCTTCAGATCTCGCGTGAACTGCACAATCGACCGAAGTTCCAGTGGCCAACGCGCCAGTCCCAGGATGTCAGGCCACAGGTGCCCTCCCTGGGCCGCCGCCAGCGCCGCCACACTGTGCGGAATGTCGCACCCCAGCGGATCCAGCACCACGCGCAAGCCCACCGCCGGTATCCCGGCCCGCCGGGCGCCCGACAGCAACGCCTGCGTTTCCATGTCGACCCCAATGAACCCTGCATCGCCTAGCCGAGTCTTTGCCTCGGTCCGAGCCAGCCCGTCCACTGCCGCCAGCGGGCCTATGCGCGCCGACGTCCCGGCTGCCTGCAAGGTCTCGGCCAAAGCCTCGACCATGCGTGGGTTCGCCGGCGTTGGGTGAGCAAACATCGGCCCGGCGCCGCTGGCCACCAGCAGGTCGCCCGGCGCCTGGCTGGCCCGGGTTCCTCCCGCCACCCCAACGATCAATAGCTTGTCGATCAGGCGAGCGTCCAGCACGCGCGCCAGCTTGGCGGCTGAGCGGCTGGCACCCTGCCCGGTCACGATTCCAATGGCCTCGACCTGATCGAAGCGATAGTGGCGTGCGCCGCCGACTTCCGGCACAGACAGGCCCGCGACGGCCTCGCCGACAACCGCGTTCAGTTCGGACCTGGTCGGCGCGAGTACGCCCAGCACCGCCTCCGCGTTCTCTGCCGCCTGCATCGCGCCCGATCAGCCTGCCACGAAGAATCGGTGCCGTGCCGGCTGGGCAACCACGTGTTGGTAGTCCTCCACTTCCCCAACGGGCTCGCCGCCAACCAGGTACGGCGTCGGCCCCCGAAGCACGAACTCGGCCGCGTCGAAACGGTTGAACACCGTGTGCGCCAGCCGTAGCCAGCACATCGGATCCGCTTCGGACGACTCGAGGTCAGCCCAGAGCATCGGGCCCGTGTCCATCTGAAACAGAATGCGTTCCGGGTGGTAGTTGAAGGTCTTCACGGGATATTCCAGCACCGCCCGTCGCGTGCGCGCCTCGTTCTCAATCTCTGTCTGAATGACCACCGGGTCCAGCGATTCCGCCGCGGCCACCAGCGCCTTGTTGTCGGTTGCGGGACGCGGATTCGGCAGCGGCGTCAGGGCGTAGCCCAGGTCGAGATACCGGTCGTCAATCGGCACCGCTTGGGGACTCGGGTCCGGATCGGCCAGGTCGCGACTGAATCGCAGCGCCCGGTCTTTGTTCTGCGCCCACGCCAGCCGGTACTCGCCCCCCGGCTGCTGGATGCAGGAATCGTCGCGATACATCCATTCCGTGCGGCACGGTGCGATCAGGTAGAACTCCTCATCCGTTCCGCTGGCCGAGTCAGTGAGACGCGCCCGCGCGTCCAACAGGATGCGCACGCTGTTCCCATAGGGCATATGTCCCGGCGTGCGGATATCCGACCTCCTCGGGGCGGTAGTCCAGCGCAGATACGAACGGCTGTAGTCGAGCGGGTGCATGGCGACTCCGGAGCCTGGAAGCAGCTGCCTATTGTGCGCGTCTCAAGCGCCCGAAGTGTTGAATGGCCCTATGCCGTCGGTCGCTCCCTAAACCCTCAACGCGGCGCGCCGTGCGACGACCCTAGCCCGGCTCTTTCGGCATGGCCTGGAGCGTCGCTCCCACGTCGACGCTGCACGAGCCTCGGCTATACGCTCCGTCAAAGTGCTCACACTGCCAGCCGGCCTGTGCGGTTCCGGCCAGGTTGCACGCCTCCATCAGTCCGGGCGACCCAGTGCGTGGCATTGTCACCGGCATCCCCACGAATTGTCCGCCGAAATAGTCGCAAGAGGCCTTGAGCTCAGTCGCGTTCGGAACTCGCGAGCGGTATCGATTCGCCTCATTCGAGTGCTCCGCGTTTTCGATCTGGAAGCGAATGCCCACCACGATCAGCGCTACCAAACCGACCACGACCAGGACGCTGAAGATGCGCATGCCATTTCGAATAATGAAAGGTTCTCGTTCAATCATTCAGGAGCGCTCCGAACGCGTCTGTGGCGGGGGATGTTTCAGCCCACCATAGGCCATTGCCGCCCGTTGCTTCCAATCAATTGTCCGCGACCGGTCACGGTGCGCGCTCCGGACCGCGATCCAGGAATTCCCTGTAGAACTGCTCGATTCGACCTGCGTCAAACTCGTCAAACGGTTCCTGCCAGTTCCAGGCAATCAGCATGAACCGCGAACCGAAGTCGCCCTCGTACGGCGTGGCCAGCAGCTTCACTTCGCCGAAGGCGCCGTCCGGTAGCGATGCATAGACCTGGTTGATCTCGGCTCGGACCTGTTCGCAGTCTTCAGTACAGGTGTAGAGAAGCACGATTGCCCCGTGCTCCAGGTTGTGCACCCAGTACCCGGGGTTCACGGGCTCGTCAAACACACCGTAACGTGACCAGACGGGATAGTGGTCGCCCGAAGCCGGCGGGTCCGCTTCGTGCTCGACGACACTCCCCTCCGCCACGTGTTGCCGGCCTTCGTTCTCAATTCGGTTGCGTTGCGGCGCGTCGGTGTCCGGCCCGCGTCCCAGGGCAATCACCAGCACGGCCAGCGCCGCGACCACGCCAGTGCCAAGCACCGCCAACCCGGCCAGCCGCAAGCGCCGCATCAGGCGCGCGGATCGCTGGCGTTCCGCGCGCGCGGCACGGCGGCGCGCGCGACGGGCCTCGGCGGCTGAGGGTTGGGAAGTAGGCATGGGCTCGTGACTCAATTCTGCCAAAGCCGCCGCGCCGCTTGCCGAATGCGCCAGAATAGGCCGTCGCTTTTCTCGGTACCTGTCATGGCCTCCACCTCCGTCGGACTTATCGGCCTTGCGGTCATGGGCCGCAATCTTGCCCTCAACATCGAGCGCAACGGCTTTCCCATCACGGTCTACAACCGTACTGGCGAGCGCACCGACGAGTTTCTTGCCGGCGACGCCGCTGGTACGTCCGTCCGCGGCGCGCACTCGCTTGAGACATTCGTTGCGGCCCTCGATCGTCCGCGCCGCATCATCCTCATGGTGCAGGCGGGTCGCGGTGTGGACGCCGTCCTGGACCAGTTACTCCCGCTGCTGGCGCCCGGTGATGTGGTCATGGATGGGGGCAACTCGCACTTCCACGACACCGCTCGACGCTTCGAGCGCGTCCAGGCCACCGAGGTCATGTTTCTCGGTACCGGCATCAGCGGCGGCGAATCCGGCGCCCTGCTCGGCCCCTCCATCATGCCCGGCGGCCCCTCGGCCGCCTACGAAGCCATGCGCCCAATCCTGGAGCGCATCGCCGCCGTAACCGACGACGGCCCATGCACGGCCTACTGCGGCGCCTCCAGCGCCGGCCACTACGTCAAGATGGTCCATAACGGCATCGAATACGGCGATATGCAACTGATCGCCGAGGCCTACGCCGTCCTCAATGCTGCCGGACTCACCCCGCCCGAGTTGGCCGATGTCTTCAGCGATTGGAACGAGGGCGAGCTCGAGTCGTTCCTCATCCAGATCACCGCCGACGTCTTTCGCGTTCGCGACGCCAACGCCGGCGGCTACCTGGTGGACCACATCCTCGACGCCGCCGGCCAGAAGGGCACTGGACGCTGGATGTCGCAGGACGCCCTGGAATTGGGTGTTCCCATCCCCACCATCGACGCCGCCGTCTGGTCCCGCAACATCTCGGCTCGCAAGGACGAACGAGTCAGCGCCGCCGGCGACCGCAGGGCGCCGACTCTGCAGCGCACGGTGGACCTTGTCGATCAGGTTCGCCAGGCCCTCTACGCCGCCAAGATCTGCTCGTACGCCCAGGGAATGGCGTTGCTGCGCACCGCCTCGCAGGAGCGCGACTACGGCATCGACCTGTCGGAGATGGCCCGCATTTGGAAGGCTGGCTGCATCATCCGTGCGCGACTGCTCGGGCTGATCCAGGGCGCCTTCCGTAACGACGCACACCTGCCAAACCTGATGGTGGAGCCGTCGTTTGCCGGCCAGCTGGCCGGCGCGCAAGCCGCCTGGCGAACCGTGGTCGGCGCGGCCAAAGCCGCCGGGATTCCCTGCCCGGCCCTCAGCGCCTCGCTCGACTACTACGACGCCTATCACTCGGCCCGTCTGCCGGCCAATCTCATCCAGGCCCAGCGCGACTACTTCGGCGCCCACACCTACCAGCGAACCGACCGCGAAGGCGTATTCCATACCCGCTGGGAGTCCGGCGCGCAACGTGGAAGCGCGACCAGCGAGCCGGTGGCCTGAACGAAGGCGGGACTATCGCCGTTGCGCGATATGCCGCCGCAACAGCGGCAAGATCGCTTGCTGCTGAGCATTGTTGAGATAGAGCGACACGTCGCCTCGCGTCGAGGACCGCAGTTGCACCACGCCCCCGGCGCGCCGGTAAGCGTGAAAGCTGTCCCAGGACCAGAACCGTCCCGTGTGCAGCCCAACCCCGCGGTCGCTGAAGTAATAACTGACCGGGAACAGCAACCAGCCCGCCACCAGCAGCAACGACACCACGTCGGCGCCCTCGGTCGTCCACGTCCCGGGCAAGAGCCGAACGCCCAGGAAGATTCCCAGAATCAACAGGAGATACCAGCGATACAGCAGAATCCGCGCTCGGAACGACGTCCGCAGCTGCATCACCTCGTGCCCCGGCCGCGCCGTCGCCCAGGGATTGATCGCCCCGCTCACCATCACCCCGTACACCAGCGCGGCCAGCGCCACGCTCACATACCGAGTCAAATCAGACGCGTCCAAAAGCCGGACCCCCACGCCCGTAAGCCGCTGCTCGTGATGCTATCAGGACGCCTGACCGAGGCCAGACGTCAGACAAACTCGCATGTTTCCTCGAACATCCGCGTCGTAGGTCTCGCAGGGCCCTGTCCTATACTCGCGAACTAGGCAATGCGCGCTATGACCCAACCCTGATGGCCGGCCATTCCAAGTGGGCGCAAATCAAGCGCCAAAAGGCCGTCACCGACGCCAAGCGCGGCCAGCTCTTCACCAAGCTGGGGCGCGATCTCACCATTGCCGCGCAGCACGGCGGCCCCGATCCAGCCGGCAATTTTCGACTTGAGCAGGCCATGGCCAAGGCAAAAGCCGCCAACATGCCCAAGGACAATATCGCGCGCGCCATCCGGCGCGGCGTCGGCGGTGGATCCGACGGCGGTCATCTCGAGGAGTTGCTCTACGAGGGCTTCGCCGTGGACGGAGCCGGACTGCTGATTGAAGTCGTGACCGACAACCGCAATCGCTCCGTCGCCGAGGTCCGTAACGCGCTCAACCGGCTGGGCGGCACGCTGGCGTCCAGCGGCGCGGTCGCCTGGCAGTTTGAAACACGCGGAGCCATCGAAATCCGCCTGGACGGCCACGACCCGGAAGACCTGGAACTTACCGCTATTGACCTCGGCGCCATCGACGTGGAGCACACCGACGAATCGGTATACGTCTACACGGATGCAACCGACTTGGCCCGGGTAAAGGCCGAGCTGGCAGACCACGGCGCCGAAATTGCCTCGGCTGAACTCACCAAGTCGCCAACGACACCCATGACCCTTGAGGATGACCGCGCCGCCCGCGTACTAAACATGATCGAGTCCATCGAAGAACTGGACGACGTGCGCCGCGTCCATACCAACCTGGAACTCAGCGATACGCTGCTGGAGCGGATTGGCTCCTGAGGCGGGCAGCTTGAAGCAGCCCGCCCGGTCCCTTGCTGGGCACCCGCGAGGTCTGTGATGGGCGGATACTCTCGCGGACCGCGAACGCGCCAGGCCAACGAATGCTGACGCTCGGCATCGACCCCGGCACGGCGCGCTTTGGATTCGGTCTTGTCGACGGCGACCGTCAGATTCGCCATGTGACACACGGTTGTCTCACGACACCGGCGGGCCAGCCGCTAGGCGCCCGCCTCGCCCGAATTCGCGACGGTCTGGAGCATCTCTTCCAGCGCCATGCCATCACCGACGTCGCCATTGAGCGCTTGGGCTATGCCAGGCGGTTGACCTCGGCTGTTGAAGTCTCTCACTCCATCGCCGTCGCCCACCTGGTGGCCGCGGATCACGGTGTAACCGTCGAGGAATACGCCCCGCCTGAGATCAAGCTCGCCGTAACCGGCTACGGCGGCGCCGACAAGGACAGCGTGCAGGAAATGGTCCGCCGATTTCTCGATTTGAAGCGTCCACCCCGACCTGACCACGCGTCCGATGCCCTGGCGGTCGCGATATGCCATGTGAACTCGTATGAAACCCGTGCCCTGGAACGCGAGGTCGGCGCCAGATGATCGCCGAGCTCCGCGGCGAGGTGACAGATCGTCGCGAGGACAGCTTGGTTGTTCTTGCGGATGGCACTGGCATCGGCCTTGAAGTGATCGTCCCGGAGCGAGCCCTGGCTGATCCCAAGTCACATGTCTGTCTCTACACCTCGCTCCATGTGGCTTCCGACGGTCCCCTGCTCACCGGCTTCGAGACCCAGGAAGAACTGCGCGTTTTCAAGGCCCTGCTCAACGTCAACGGAGTCGGACCTCGCATGGCTGTCCGCGTCCTCTCCACCCATCCCGCCAGCCGGATCTATGAGGCCCTCGACCAGGAGGATCCGAAGCCCTTTCAGGCGGTTTCCGGCATCGGCGCTCGAACGGCCAACCGCATCATTCTCGAGCTGCGCGGCAAGCTCGTTCCCGAAGACACGGGCCCGGCCCAGACCACCGACGACGAAGACACCCGTGAAGTCCTGGAGGCCCTTCTGGGCCTTGGCTACACCCGCACCGAAGCAACCATTGCCCTCAACCAGACCATCGGCGAATCCATGCCCGTCGAAGCTCGCATCGCCGCCGCCCTGCGCGATCTCGGCGCCCGAGGCCGGACGGCGTGAACGAGCGCGTCGTCGCCGTCGAGTCAGGCGCCGGCGACCAGCGGCTTGACCGCGCCCTCCGACCCCGCGACCTCTCCGACGACGAATTCATCGGCCAGGAAGGCGTCAAGCGCGCCCTTCGTCTCATGATCCGGGCGGCCAAACAGCGCGAGGAACCGGTCGACCACATTCTTCTCGGTGGCCCCCCGGGTCTGGGCAAGACCACCCTTGCACATATCGTGGCTAACGAGATGGGCGGCCGCCTCCGCGTGACCTCCGGCCCAGCCCTCGAACGTCCCGGCGACCTCGCCTCCACCCTCAGCAGTCTCGACGCTGCCGAGGTCCTCTTCATCGACGAGATCCATCGCCTCGGCAAGACCGTCGAGGAAATCCTCTATCCGGCAATGGAGGATTTTGCCCTCGACATCGTCGTTGGCGCCGGCAAGGCCTCCGCTCGAACCTATCGCCTGGCCCTCCCCCACTTCACCGTCATAGGCGCCACCACCAGCGCCGGGTCGCTAACCTCGGCCCTTCGCGACCGGTTTGGCGCGGTCCACCGCCTTGAGTTCTACAGCGCTGAGGAGTGCGCCAGAATTGTCCTCCGGTCCGCTGAGATTCTGGGCGTCGACATCACCGACGCCGGTGCGCTCGCGATCGCGCACCGCTCCCGTGGAACCGCCCGCGTCTGCAACCGCCTGCTGCGCCGCGTCCGCGACTTCGCCCAGGTGGAGGCGGACGGCATCATCACTGACACGGTGGCTGCCCGGGCCCTCGCCGAACTGGATGTCGACGATCAGGGCCTCGACGCCATGGACCGCCGCATCCTCACCACGCTCATGGACTCGTTCAGTGGCGGACCCGCCGGATTGCAGGCTCTCGCTGCCACGCTTGCCGAAGACGTCCCCACGCTCGAGTCCTACTACGAGCCCTTTCTCCTTCAGGCCGGATTCATCGCCCGAACCCCACGCGGCCGGGTCGTCACCCGGCTCGCATACGAGCACCTCAATCGCGAACCGCCCCGCGCCGCGCCCGAACAGGCCGCGCTCCTCTGAGGTGGAGCCCGAAGCCCCGTGCACCCAGCGTTTTCACGCGACCGTCCGCGGCCGCGTGCAGGGTGTCGGTTTTCGCTTTTTCGTCGCCCGTGCCGGTCGGCGGCTTGGACTGCGCGGCCAGGTCCGCAATCTGCCGGACGGACGGCGCGTGGAGGTCATTGCGCAGGGTCCGCGCGCCGCGCTGGACGCGCTCGTCCGCGAGTTGCACGCCGGCCCGCCGCTGGCAAGCGTCGAATCCGTTAACGTATTGTGGTTGACACCTGCTGGCAATCTGCCGGCATTTGCGATTCGTGCCTAGGTACCCGGTGATGCAACACCTCCCGGACTCGCCAGCGCATACGCCTGAGACGGCTATTGCGGCACGCCAGCGCTACCGCGGGATGCAGGCGTTCGCCTGGGTGTCATTGTTCGTTGCTATCGGCCTCCTGGTCGTGGTCGTACTTTTCGTTCCGCGCGGGGTCGCTGCCTTGTTCAGCGGAGTCAGCGAGTCGCAGCCAACATCCGCGACCGTCCTTGAAGGGACCGTTCTGGTCCAGCCGCCGGCCACCGCCACGTGGCAGGGCATGGGCGCGCGGGCTGATCTGGACGAAGGCACGCGCCTTCGCACCGATGACCGCTCGCGAGCCTTCCTGCGCACCCGCGAGGGCTCGACGGTCCTTCTGTACAACGACACCGAACTTGCCGTGCAGCGCATGCAATTCGGCCGTTTCAATCCGGCCCTGCAGGACACCGTGCTCCGACTCTTCCAGGGGCGCGTTCAAGTCGGAGTGGCTCGGCACCCCTTAGCCGCGGAACGGCAAATTAGCGTGCTGGCCGGCGAGGGTCGCCTGGACCTGGGCGAAGGCACCTACCGAATTGAGATGGAGCCCGATGGCACCATGCACGTAAGCGTCCGACAGGGGGTTGGGGTGGTCTGGTCGGGCAGCCGTGCCGTCGAGACGCCAGCAGGTCGACGCTTGGTTGTGACTCCTGACGGCGGCATTCTCGGTCCCCTTCCGCTCGAACGCGACCTTCTCAGCGACGCGCTCCTGCAGCGCCTGGCCGACGGCTCCGCCTGGAGCACGTTTGTGGTTACGGAAGCCGGATCTGCCGGAACCGTTCTCCCCAAGGCCGACGGCGTGTGGTTTGAGCGCCAAACACCCGACGGAAACACGGACCGCCACGGCGAGAGTGGAATCGCGCAGGATCTCGACCGGGAAGTTCGCGACTATGTCAACCTAAGGCTCCGGACCGACGTTCGAATTGAGCACCAAACGCTTTCCGGCGGCGGCACGGCGGGCACCGAATACCCGCTATTGATTCGCCTTACCTACCTTGACGTTGAGGGACGCGAGCAGATCTGGACTACCGGCTTCTACTACCAGAACAACGCCGGGCTCAGCGTCAAGCTCGGTCGCGAGATTCCCGTCGGCGAATGGATCACCTTCGACCTCCCCACCTTGCTCCAGGAAGTCCGCCCGGCGCCCGTCCGCCTGCGTCGAATCGAAGTTCTGGGCAGCGGGTGGGAGTACCGATCCGCCGTCCGCCGCATGGAACTCACCGGCTATTAGCCCCGCCGACCGACGCCTCGCGGCTGGCGTGGACGCCATCGAGATCGCTCGCATCCAGGCCGCACTCGACCGCTTCGGCGAACGCTTCATCCGCCGCCTTTACACCGATCGGGAACAGCGCTACTGCCGTGGCCGCGCCGAGGAACTCGCCGCGCGCTTCGCCGGCAAGGAGGCTATCTCAAAGGCCCTGGGCACCGGCATGCGCGGTGTACTTTGGCGCGAGCTTGAGGTGCTCAACGACCGTCGCGGTAAGCCCATCGTCCACCTGCACGGGGCTGCCGCCGCCCGCGCCCGCGAGCTTGGCCTCACCAGCTTCGAAATCAGCCTCACCCACAGCCGCGAACTTGCCATCGCCTTCGTGGTCGCCACCGCGGACTGATTAGCGGTGATCGGAGTGCGCCCGTCGGGTCGCCAACCGGCATTTGACCGTGTCGTCTCGACGGATGAGATGCGTGCGCTTGAATCCCGGGCGCCACCGGGCGTTGACCTCATGCAGAACGCCGGGCACGCCATCGCGGTAGCAATCCTCCGGCAAACAGGTTCGCTTGGCGCACGTGCCGTCGTCGTGCTGGTCGGTCCGGGCGACAACGGCGGTGATGCGCTCATCGCCGCCGCACGTCTCGCCGCCACTGGCGCGCGCGTCACCGTTTGGGCCTCCCGCCAGCGTCCCAACGACTCGCTCGTAACGGCCGCAACCGCTCGAGGCGTTCGCTGGCGCGTCTGGGACGGCAATCCGCGCCCATTTACCGATGACGTTCGGCAGGCGTCCTGCGTGGTGGATGGACTCCTAGGCATCGGCAGCAGCCCACCCTTGCGCGGCCCCATAGCCGACATCCTGGCTGCCCTGCCGGCTGTAGCCGGACAGATGCGAATCGCCGTCGACATTCCTAGTGGTATCGACGCGGACACCGGAGCCGCCAGCCCGTCGGCCTTTCGAGCTGACCTGACACTGGCTACCGGTCCCCTGAAGATTGGCGCGCTCCTCCACCCCGCCATTGAGTTCGCCGGCCGCCAGATCGAGCTCGACATCGGGCTCCCCGCCCAGACCTACGCGCCGCTTCGAATCTCGCGCATCAACGCCCGCACAGCGCGCCGTCTGTTACCCGCGCGCCCGCTGGACGGTCATAAGGGCACGTTTGGCCGGCTGGCCATAGTGGCCGGCTCATCGCGGTACCGTGGCGCGGCCGCACTCGCCACCGTGGCCGCGTTACGCGCCGGCGCCGGCCTCGTCACTCTCGCGTCGGTCGAGCCGGCCTGCGCCGCCGCCGCCGCTCGGGCCCCCGCCGCCACCTTCGTCCCGCTGTCCGCCGCTGGTTCTGGCCAGATTGACGCAGCCCCAGCCGATGTCGAGGCAGCGTTTGCTCGCCCTGCCGCACTCTTGCTCGGTCCTGGCCTGGGCCGCAGTGACTCGAGCGACGCGCTCGTCTATGGCCTGCTCGACAGGCTGTCCGACACCCCGACCGTGATTGATGCCGACGGGCTCAACGCGCTGGCCGACCGCGACGATCTCCTGGATTCATTGGGTCCCGATTGCGTTCTTACCCCGCACCCGGGCGAACTCGCGCGGCTCCTGCGACTGGCCGCACCGCCGGAAGGGCGTGTGCGACTTGCGGCGGCCCAGGATCTGGCTTCCCAGACCCGGGCCGTTGTCGTTTCGAAGGGTTCCCCGACCTTTGTCTGCGTCGATGACCGGGTGCGGATTCTGGCTCGCCCCAATCCCGCCCTGGCCGCCGCAGGCTCCGGCGACGTCCTGGCCGGCGCCATAGCCTCATTGCTGGCTCAGGGTCTTCTCGCCGCGGACGCAGCCGTTTTGGGCGTCTGGCTTCACAGCCGCGCGGCCCAAATCGCCGCCGGCCGTGACGATCGCGGCGTCCCCATGGAAGAGGTCGCCGCTGCCATTGGAGCGGCCGTCAACCTGAGGCGCGCAGGACGACGCCGCGGACGTTGGCGAAGGCGCCGCGGACGCTGGCGTCAGTCAGGTGCGCCGTAAGTCTCCCAGAGCTCCGTAACCAGCGACTCCGCCGTCTCGTGCTCGAACCCCCGCCGAACCAGAAACGCGCCCAATCGCTGCCTGAAGTCGCCAAACGCGCGACCGTGCAACTTGCGCGCCTCCCGCTCGGCCACCGGGCGCGCAACCTCAAGTTCGTCGCCGTAGCAGGCATCCAGCGCCCGCTCGGCCACATTTACGTTGACACCCTTCGACTGCAACTCCTCCGCCACCAGCCGCCGTCCGCGCGCCCGGCGCTCGGTTCGCGCTCGAATCACGGCCGCCGCAAACGCCGCGTCGTCGAGGTAGCCCAACTCTCGCAGTCGTTCCACCACGCCCTTGATGTCGTCGACGTCCACGCCGCGTGAAGCCAGCCGCCGGCGCACCTCGGCTTCCGAACGAGATCGCGACGCCAGGAACCGCAGGGCCACGGTCATTGGGTCGGCGCGCCGGCCGCGACGTGCCGCCATGGCGGGTGCTGCCTTAGTCCCTGCTCTGGTCGCTCGAGCCGCGGCTGCCGATCAGTTCCGGCCACGGAGCCAGGCGTCGCTCCGTCCCGGCGAACAGCCGCTGCAAATTGTCCAGGTGCTGTGAAATCAGAAATACCACGAAAATTGCCACCAGCGTCACGTGGAAGCCGGTCACGCCAAGGCCCAGCGCATAGAACGCGATCGCCCCCACCAGGAATCCCAGGGCCCCGACCAGCGAGCCCAGCGACACGTAACGCCCAATCGCAACGGTGGCCAGGCCCACGGGAAAACCAACCAGGGCCGCGAGCGGCGCCAGCGCGATAACCGCCCCCGCACTCGTGGCCACTCCGCGGCCGCCGCGCAGGCCGATGAAGACCGACCAGTTGTGACCGACCGCCGTCAGCACGGCCACGACCAGCGGGACCAGTTGCAGGTCGCCAACCAGGATCCGCGCGACCAGCGTGGGCACGAACCCCTTCAACATGTCGCCCACGAACACAATCACTGCCGCGCCGCGACCGACCGTTCGGTACACATTGGTCGTGCCCGAGCGCCGGCTACCGTGCTCAAAAATGTTCAGGCCAAACCCGACGCGGCACACCAACCAGCCCATCGGCACCGCGCCCAAGAGGTACGCACCGACCACCAGGCACACAACCTGCACGGCTTCTATGGTCGTCACCGCGAGCGCCCCATAGCCCGACGAGTTTGCGCCAGCTTCGGCCCGTCTCGCCCCTCTGTCAAACCAGAAACTCGTCTCTTAGGACGACCGCAAACTCAAGCGCATCGGCGTCCCGTCAAACCCGAACTCCTGCCGCAGGCCATTCTCCAGGTAACGCACGTAGCTCCGATGCACGTGTTCGGGATTTGAGAAGAACAGCGCAAACTCCGGCGGTGCGGTCCCGGTTTGCGTCGCGTACTTGAATCGCGCGGCTCGACCTCGTCGCGAAGGCAGATCCCGGCGACCCACCCATGCCCGCAGGAATGCATTTAAACGCGAGGTCGGGATGCGTTGCTGCCGTATCCGGTGAATCTCAAGGGCCATTGGCAGCACATGGTCCAGATTCCGGCCCGTCTTGGCCGAAATCCGCGCCAACGGGCTTTGCGGCAGGAAGTGAAAGATCCGACCCAGGTGGTGCTCCACCCGCGCCACTTCCTCCTTCCCCCGCACCAGGTCCCACTTGTTGGCCGCCACTGTGACCCCTTTGCCGGCGTCCAGCACAAAGCCCGCCACGTGGGCATCCTGCTGGGTCGGGCCTTCGTGCGCGTCGATTACCACCACCCCCACGTCGGCGTGCTGCATCGAACGCATCGCCCGCAGCACGCTGTGTTGCTCGATGCCTCGTTCGATGTGACCGCGGCGGCGGATGCCGGCCGTGTCCACCAGCCAGACCTCGTTGCCTTCCCATTCCACCAGCGTGTCCACGCTGTCGCGCGTTGTCCCGGGCACGTCGTGCACCAGGGCTCGCACCTCGCCGAGCAGCGAATTCAGCAGTGACGATTTGCCGACGTTCGGTCGTCCGACAATGGCGATCCTGGGACGTGTGTCGGCCGCGGCCCGGTACTCGGTACCCGGCAGCCGTTCGGCGATCGCGTCTAACAAGTCGCCCGTCGCTGTTCCGTGCATGGCCGAAACCGCCATCGGATCGCCCAGGCCCAGTGCGTAGAACTCGGGCACGAGGTCTCGATGTTGCGGCGCTTCCACCTTGTTCACGACCAGCAGGTGAGGTCGTCCGGCCCGCAGTACCTCGCGCGCCACGGCCGCGTCCAATTGCGTCGGTCCGGTCATCGCGTCCGTAACGATCAGAGCCAGGTCGGCCTCCGCCGCCGCCAGTCGAGCCTGCGCTTCGGCGTGTGCGGCCACCGGTGCCGGATCACGCCAGGCAATCCCCGCCGTATCCACAATCGCCAGACCGCGTCCCCGCCACTCAATCTCGCCGTAAATCCGGTCTCGTGTCGTCCCGGGCTCGTCAGCAACTACCGCCACTCGCGAGCCCATCAGTCGATTGAACAGCGTGGACTTGCCAACGTTGGGTCGCCCAACAATGGCAACCAGCGCCGCGCCCCCTGCCACTGGTGCCGCCAGGCTTGAACCGCCGGAGCCTTCGCTAGCCATACGGACCTCGATAGCTCGGCGGCAGATTTGCGGCGATCGCCCGCATGATCGTTTCTCCCGCCTCGTGCAACTCCTCGTCCGGAATTCGTCCTGGCCGGCGTCCCAGGTCCAGCGGATTGCCAATCCGCAAATTCACCGGGATGCGGCCTTTAGTTAGCCGCCGCCGCCACGAAAACGCTTCCGTGCCCCAAATTGACACCGGCACCACCGGGGCGCCCAGCTTTAGCGCCGCATAGGCTGCGCCAGGTTGCGGCTCGTGCAACTGCCCATCGCGGCTTCGGGTGCCCTCCGGGTACATCACCATCGCTTGCCCGCTTCGCAGGATGCGCAGCATCTGCCGCACCGCCGGCAGGTCCATCCCGTCGCGGTTCACCGGCAGCACGCCCCACTGGCGGCACAGCCACCCCACCAACAGCGACTCCACAAGCTCACGCTTCGCCATGAATGTCAGGTAGCGACGCACGTACGACCCGGTCAGGATTGGGTCGTAATTCGTGAAGTGATTCGACGCCACAATGATGGCACCCTCTTCCGGCACCCGCTCAACACCCGCCACGCGCACCCGAAACAGGAACGGAAACACCACGAAACGTCCCAGCAGCTGCCAGAACGAATAGATCGTCGAATTGATCCACGATGGTTCCCAACTCGAGTCCCGGCCCACCTCAGCCCCCACCATCAGGATCTCGCCCGCACAGCAGGGCCTCGATCTGCGTCACGATCTCCGCCGGGCTGGAGTCCGCGGCGTCAATCCGCACCGCGTCGTCAGCAGCCGCCAGGGGTGCATCCGCGCGCGTGCTATCGATCCGGTCTCGCGTCTCGAGCAAATTCCGCACGCTCGCCAGGTCGACGCATTCGCCGTCCTCGCGCCGCTGCTGCCACTTGCGCAGCGCTCGCGTTTCCAGCGGCGCGTCCAGGTACAGCTTCAGTTCGGCCTCTGGCCACACGACCGTGCCAATGTCCCGCCCCAGGGCCACCACGCCGCCCTGCCCAATCACCCGTCGCTGTTCGCCCAGCAGGTGCGCGCGGACCTGTGGCAGTCGTGAAACGTCCGAAACAATGGCCTCCACCTCTACGCTATACACGCCCTCGGTCACATCTTCTCCCCGCGATAGCACGCGCGTGCGATAAGCCCCCTCAGTCACCGGTCGAAACTCCAGGTTCAGGTTCGCAATTGCTGGCACGACTTCGGATGCGTCCCCGGGATTCGCCCCCGCCAGCAGCACCGCCAGCGCGGCCGCCCGATAAAACAGTCCGCTATCCACGCACACAAAACCGCATCGCTTGGCAAGCAACTGCCCCACGGTGCTCTTCCCAGACCCCACGGGGCCATCGATCGTGATGACCGGCGCTGGCATTAGACGCACCAAGCCCACAGATGCTACCGGGGACGGTTCGCCAGTATAGGAACAGCGCCGTCACAGGATCCTTTGCCGAAGCAGGCCCGTATCCAGGTCTGACTCTCGGCCGTGTTCGCCTTGAGCCTGGCGCGCGCTGAAGCAATCTGCCCGACGGGCGCCCCCTAGGCACCGCCGTCTGTCGCCTACACTCAAAGCATGCCGCGTTACTCGATTCACCGCCCGTGCCTGCCGTAACCGTTGCCGACGCCATCGCTGGCTTTCTCTCCAAGGAAGGCGTCCAACGCGCCTACGGTGTCACCGGTGGCGAAATGCTCCCCGTGCTCGAGGCCCTCCAGCGTCACGGGATCCAATTTATCCTGACCCATCACGAAGCCGCCGCCGCGTATATGGCCGACACCGAGGGCCAGATCACAGGTCGTCCCGGCGTGTGCCTCGGTACGCTCGGCCCCGGTGCCGCCAACCTCTTCGCAGGTCTTGCCCAGGCCACCCTGGAACGCTCCCCGGTACTCGGCATTTCGGCTGACGTAACGCCCGACGAAGCCGCCGGACAGCGCCACCAGGTCTTCAACATCCCCGGCGCAATGGCGCCGGCCGTCAAGTACAGCGCCCGCGTCACACCCAACAATCTGGGCGCCGTCCTCCCGACCGCATGGACGACCGCCGCCGCCGGCATGCCGGGCGCGACGCACCTGTCGGTCCCCAGCTCGGTCGCCATGCTCCCCGCGACAACCACGCCAGACCTATCGAACTGCGGCGTCGATGCGGCGCCAACAATGCCGGCCGAGCTTCGCGACGTTGAAGAACGGCTGGCGAAGTCAACAAATCCCGTCGCGGTCCTCGGCCTGGAAGCCCGAAAACCCCTCGTCGCCAGCCAATTCGTCCGACTGGCGACCCGCGCCGACATCCCCGTCGTCACCCAGGTCAAGGCTCGTGGTTGGTTTCCGGGCAACCATCCCCTCCACGCAGGCACCATGGCCTCCTACGGCTCGCGCGGCGCATTCGATCTGCTCCGGTCGTCAGATTTGGTGCTGGGCGTCGGCATGGACGGCGTGGACCTCGTCTGGCCCTGGGATGGCCCGGCTGGCGTCAACCTCACCGCCTACGACCTGCCGGACGGCTCGCTGCCGCACACGCCGGTCGTTGGCGATATCGCCGCCATGCTGCAGCGTCTGACCGCCGTTTCCCGTCCCGACCGTCGCGTGGATGCCGCCGCCGCGGCTGCCGAAGCCCGCCGCAAGGCCCGCGAGGACCTCCGGGCCGGACACTCCAGTACCGAGCACCCGGCCGACGCCCCGTCCGACGGCATCGCCGTCGACCCGCTCTTCCAGGCCATCCGCGCCGCCGCCCCGTCCGCAACGGCCCTGATCTCCGATGTCGGCATGCACAAGCTCTACCTCGCCCAGTATTGGGACGCGCCGGCGCCTGACACCTACTTCGTGGCCAACGGCCTCTCCGGCATGGGCTGGGCACTCCCCAGCGCACTCGCATTCAAGCTCACCTGCCCCGACCGTCCCGCCCTGGCAGTTGCCGGCGACGGCTGCGCGCTCATGTTCGCCGGCGAACTGGGCACGCTGGCCCGTTTACGTCCTCCCGGCCTCGTATACCTGGTGCTCGTTGACGGGTCGCTCGCCCTCATTCGCCTGAAAGCCGAGCAGCTTGAACACGATCCCGTCCCAAACGACTTCGCTCCGCCTGACTTCGTCGCCCTGGCCCGAAGCTTCGGCCTCAAAGCTGAGCGCGTTGATTCCCCGGCCGTCGCGGCTACAGTGGTTAATGACGGCCTCAAGGCCTCCGAGCCGCTTGTTATCGAGGCGCCCATCGACTACGGCGCCTACCAACGCATGACCTGACAGCGCAGCCGCATGAATCAGATTGACCCGTGAACACCATCGACCAGCCTCGACGCCTCTGGCACGGACCCCTTCGTCTGCTGACATGTGCCGTGGCGCTTGCGCTTGCCCTTGCCCCGCCAGCCGCGTCCCGGGCCGAAGTCTTGCCTCTCCAGACGGGCCAGACGATTCGCATAGAAGGCCAGGGCTGGGGCCATGGCGTTGGCATGTCCCAGTGGGGCGCTCGTGGACGCGCCATGGCCGGGCAGACAGCCGACGAGATCGTCCGTGCCTACTACACCGGCATCGACATCACCGATTCCCCAACTGACCAAACCCTCATCCGCGTCCTCATCGACCGCAATTACCGCCCAGCGGCAGTGGACGGCTCCGCAGCCTCGTCCAACGGCCTCGCCGGTGACATCGTCGGGATCGGTGGCCCGTGGGCCATCTCGGGTGTAACCGACCCGCTGCCGGCCGGCGCTCGCTTGCGACTGCTCGACCACCCCGGCGCACACCGAATCACCGTCCGTCTGATCGACGCCGCCGGCGGACACATGCGCGACTTCGACCTCCCCGGCCAGCTGGAGGTCGTGCCGCTCGAACCCCAAACCCGCCTGCTGGTGCACTACAAGTACACCGACGAGGTCGCAGGTTCTCCCGGCCAGTACTTCGACGTCTACCGCGGATCCGTACGCGTCTATCACGACGACCAGGGACTGGTGGATACCGTCAACGTCGTATCGATCGAGGACTACCTGCTTGGCGTCGTGCCGGCCGAGATGCCCTTCCATTGGCCCGCCGAGGCGCTCAAGGCCCAGGCGATGGCCGCCCGTACCTACGCGCTCATCAGCCTCGCCCCCGGAAACCCGATCTGGGACGTCTTCGACACGACCCAGGACCAGGTCTATCTCGGCGTCAACCACGAAAAGCCGGAGACTTCCGCCGCCGTCCAGGCCACTGCCCGCCGGGTCTTGACTCATGCTGGCCACCCGATCATTTCGTACTTCTTCAGCGCGGCAAATGGACGGACCGAGGCCAACGAGCACGTATTCGGCGGTCAACCGGTTCCGTATCTGCGTTCCGTCGTCGACCTTGACCCCAGCGGTCGGCCCTGGGACGCCGACTCTCCGCTGAGCACCTGGTCCACGCCCGAGTTCCCCGCCAGCCTCCTCCAGGGGCTGTACCACGAATCGATCGGCACCCTCCACTCGCTGGACTTCAGTAACCGCTCGCCAACCGGTCGCCTGATCATCGTTGGCCTCAACGGCCAGCAAGGTCGCCAGACCATCAGCGCCTGGAATTTTGCGCTCCGCTTCAATCAGCGAACGCCGCGCGAAGCCGGCCTGCTCTACAGCACGAGGTTCGCCGTCGTCCGCAACTACCCGCTCATTGAACGGGCCGAGCCGCTCAACCTGCCGGATGGCCAGTCCATTTACTTCGACGAAACCGGGCACAACGTGCGCCACGGCTTCCTCAAGTACTTCAACGCCCGCGGCGGCGAGGCGTCCTTCGGAATGCCTCTTACCGAGGAGTTCGTCGAGAACGGCCGCACCGTCCAGTACTTCGAACGCGCGCGCTTCGAATACCACCCCGAACTGGCCGGCACGCCCTATGAAACGCAGCTCGGGCTCCTCAACGACGCTCTCACGGCCTCCCGCCGACCGTTCGCTGGCGACACGCCCTTCCCGAGCGTGCCGGAACATCGCTACTTCCCCGAAACCGGACACAGCGTGCACTTCGGCTTCCTGCGCTTCTGGGAGGCCCAAGGCGGGCTGGAGCGCTTCGGCTATCCCATCTCCCAGGAAGTCGTCGAGCACGGACACGTCGTTCAGCATTTCCAGCGCGTCCGCCTGGTATGGGTGCCCGACGCACCGCCCGGCCAGCAGGTCCAGATAGCCAAAGTCGGCAGCGAATACATGCGAGCCTTCGGCCTCGCCCCGCCGCTCTAGGGCTAGACGTCCGCCGCCCCTATACTCGCGCCGCCCACGCCCCCGCCCGGACGACCTGATGCCGCTCAGCTCGCAGGAGCAGCAGGAGATCGACGACCTTCGCGACCTCCAGACTCCCACCCGCCGCCTGACGGTTCCGAACCTTGAAGACATCCTCTACCAGGCCCTGCCTGTTCTCGATCACGGATTCATACGTGTGATCGACTACATGGGCAGCGACAGCGCCGTCGTGCAGGCCGCCCGCGTCTCCTACGGTGCCGGCACCAAGCGCGCGCGGCAGGATGCCGGCCTCATCCGTTATCTCATGCGGCACGCCCACACCACGCCGTTTGAGATGTGCGAGATCAAGTACCACGTCAAGCTCCCCATCTTCGTCGCCCGCCAGTGGATCCGGCACCGCACCGCCAGCGTCAACGAGTACTCCGCCCGCTACTCCATCCTCGATAACGAGTTCTACATCCCCGAGCCCCAACACCTGGCCGCCCAATCCACCAGCAATCGCCAGGGACGCGGCGACACCCTCAGCGGCGACGAAGCCGCTCGCGTATTCGACTTGCTCCGATCCGACGCCGAACAGGCCTACGCCCACTACGAAGAAATGCTCAACGAAGACTTTGAAGGAAACGTCCTCGACGCCTCCCGCCAGGGCCTCGCCCGCGAACTGGCCCGCATGAACCTGTCGCTCAACTTCTACACCCAGTGGTACTGGAAGGTGAATCTGCACAACCTGTTGCACTTCCTCTGGTTGCGCAGCGATGCCCACGCCCAGCACGAAATCCGCGCCTACGCCACCGTCATGCTCGACACCGTCCGCCGCTGGGCGCCCCTGACCTACGCCGCCTTCATGGACTACCGCGTCGGCGGCGCCAACCTATCGGCCAAAGGCCTCGAAGTCGTCCGCCGCCGCCTCCGCGGCGAAGCCGTCACCCGCCGCGACGTCGGCATGTCCCCCGCCGAATGGCGCGAACTCAACGCCCTACTCGAAGCTGAGGAAGTGCCGCCAGCCGGCCAATAGCGTCCAGCCGTATTGCTCGACGTCCGCCAGTGCCTACTCGTTGAACGCCGGAAAGTAGTCCGGAATCGTCTCCGCGTCGTACCCCGCCGCCGGATACTCGTACTCGTTGCCCTCGTAGTTCCGCACCACGACCTTCTCGTCGGTCAACTCCACGATCCGTGACGGCGACACCGGAATCTTCCCGCCGCCGCCCGGCGCGTCGATGATGTACTGCGGCACCCCAAACCCGGTCGTGTGCCCTTGCAGCGCCTCCATGATCTCCAGGCCCTTCTGCACCGACGTCCGGAAATGATCGGTCCCCTTCACCAGGTCCGCCTGGTAGATGTAGTACGGCTTCACGCGTGCCTTGAGCAGTTCGTGCATCAGCTGCTTCATCGTCTCGGGATCGTCGTTCACCCCCCGCAGCAGCACCGTCTGGCACCCAACCGGGATCCCGTGATCGACCAGCCGTCCGCACGCCTCGCGAGCCTCGGGCGTGAGTTCCCGCGGGTGATTGAAGTGCGTGTTCAGGTAAAACGGCTGATACCGCGCCAGCATCTCGCACAACTCGTCCGTGATCCGGTGCGGATTCACGCATGGAATCTTGGTTCCCATGCGGATCAGTTCCACGTGCGGAATCTCGTGCAGGTTCGAGATGATCCATTCCAGCGCGTTGTCGGTCAGCGTTAGCGGATCGCCCCCGCTGAGCAGCACGTCGCGAATCTCCGGATGCGCCCGGATGTAGTCAAACACCGCCTCCAGCTCATCGGGGGGCGGTACCGGGTTCTTCCCCACCTTCCGCTTGCGCGTGCAGAAGCGGCAGTACATCGCGCAGGTGTGCGTGACGACAAATAGCACCCGGTCCGGGTAGCGGTGCGTGAGATGTCGCACCGGCATGTCGTCTTCCTCGTCCAGCGGATCGTCTTCGAGGAAATCGGAGTCCTCAAACTCCACCGCATCCGGCATCTGCTGGATGTAGATAGGATCGCTCGCGTCCATTTCCTCGATGAGGCTCAGGTAGTACGGCGTTGTGAAGAACGGGTACTCCTTCGCCACGGCCTCCAGCCGTTCATACTGCTCCTCGGTCAGCCCTGGGATGGCGCGCACGTCGCGCACGCCCTGTGCGAGCTGTTCCTGCCACTCGGCGCGGGGACGACGAACCTTTGGCGGCATGGCTGCTGCAATCCTTGAAAAACGCCCGCCCGTCTCGGCGGCAGGTCAACGCTAACGAACCCAAGCCTACGAAATGGCGCGCGACTCGTCGGCATGCCACAGGTTTTTTCTGAAAAACCCGCGTAAACTTGGCCGCGCGAACGCGCGATGCTACGTTTGGAGAGAGCAGTCGGCCCCGGCACGGAGGCTGACGCGCACCGTATTCCGAGTTGCCATGGCACTGTGTCTTGGCGACCAGCTTCGGGAGACCTACAGCACGCGAATGCCAGCTACCAACGGCCAGACCACCCTCTCGATTCGTGACCTGCATGTCTCCGTGGAAGACACCGAAATCTTGCGCGGAGTCACCCTGGACGTACCGGCCGGCGAGGTGCACGCCCTCATGGGCCCCAACGGCTCCGGCAAGAGCACGCTCGCCAACACCCTCATGGGCCACCCCGCCTACGAAGTCACGGCCGGCCAGGTCCACTTCAAGGGCCAGGACGTGCTGGATCTCGAAACCGACGAACGCGCTCGCCTCGGCCTGTTCCTGGCGTTCCAGTACCCGGCCGAGATTCCGGGCGTCCGCGTCGCCAGCTTCCTGCGCCTGGCGCTGAACGCTCGCCGAGAGTCGGACATCTCGGTCATGGAGTTTCGCCGGGTGCTAATGGAAAAGATGCAGATGTTGCGCATGGACCCCAAGTTCGCGTCGCGCTACCTCAACGAGGGGTTCTCCGGCGGCGAAAAGAAGCGCAACGAAATCCTGCAACTTGCGGTGTTGGAGCCCGAGCTTGCGATACTTGACGAGACGGACTCGGGCCTCGACATCGACGCGCTGCGGATCGTCGCCGACGGCGTGAACCGGCTGAGGGGCTCAAATCTTGGAGTACTGGTGATTACGCACTACCAACGGCTGCTCAATTACATCGAGCCTGACCGCGTGCACGTCCTGATTAGTGGACGCGTGGTCGAGTCGGGCGGCAAGGATGTGGCCGAGCGGTTGGAAGCCGAAGGCTACGAGCGCTACGGCGCCACGGCGGCCAGCGAGGACGCATAACCATGGCAGTCAAAGACATCGACCAGGTCGGGCTCGACACCTACAAGTTCGGGTTCCACGACGACATGCAGCCCGTCTACACCTCGCCTAAGGGCCTTAGCGAGTCCGTCGTACGGGAAATCTCGCGCCAGAAGGACGAGCCGGAGTGGATGCTGGACTTCCGGCTGGAGGCGCTGCAGCAGTTCGAACAGAAGTCAATGCCGACGTGGGGCGCTGACCTCTCGCGCATCGACTTTGACGACATCCACTACTACATCCGCCCGCAGGACCGGCAGGCCCGCTCGTGGGACGACGTGCCGGACGACATCAAGTCCACGTTCGACAAGCTGGGTATCCCTGAGGCCGAACGCAAGTTCCTGGCCGGCGTGGGCGCGCAGTACGACTCCGAGGTCGTCTACCACAGCATCAAGAAAGACCTTGAAGAGCAAGGCGTCATCTTCCTGGACATGGATTCGGGTCTGCGTGAGCACGAAGAGATCGTGCGCGAGCACTTCGGCACGATCATTCCGAACGGCGACAACAAGTTCGCGGCGTTGAATAGCGCGGTCTGGAGTGGCGGAAGTTTCGTCTATGTGCCCGAAGGCGTGAAGGTGGATATTCCGTTGCAGGCCTACTTCCGCATCAACGCCGAGAACATGGGCCAGTTCGAGCGCACTCTGATCATCGTCGAGCCTGGCGCCTACGTGCACTACGTCGAGGGCTGCACCGCCCCGGTTTACGCCACCGACTCCCTGCATTCCGCCGTCGTCGAAATCATCGTCAAGGAAGGCGGCCGCTGCCGCTACACCACCATCCAGAACTGGTCGACCGACGTCTTCAACCTGGTCACCAAGCGCGCCGTGGCCTACCGCGACGCCACCATGGAATGGGTGGACGGCAACCTGGGCAGCAAGGTCACCATGAAGTACCCGGCCGTCTATCTGATGGAGCCGGGCGCGCACGGCGAAGTGCTGTCCATCGCATTCGCCGGCGAGGACCAGCACCAGGACGCCGGCGCCAAGATGGTTCACGCCGCGCCTGACACGTCATCCCTCATTACGTCCAAGTCGATCAGCCGCAAGGGCGGCCGCACCGCCTATCGCGGTTACGTGCAGGTCTTGCCCGAGGCCGAGCGCTGCCGCTCGAACGTGGAGTGCGACGCGCTGCTCATCGACGACCGGTCGCGATCCGATACCTACCCCTACATGGACATCGAAGAAAGCGACGTCGCCATCCAGCACGAGGCCACCGTCAGCAAGGTCAGCGACCAGCAGATCTTCTACCTGATGAGCCGCGGGCTGACGCAGGAGCAGGCGATGGCGATGGTCGTCAGCGGGTTTATCGAGCCAATCGTCAAGGAGTTGCCGATGGAGTACGCGGTTGAGATGAACCGCCTCATCGAACTCCAGATGGAAGGCTCGATCGGCTAGCGTTACTGACCAGCCTTGCCGACAGACACAAGCACGGGCCGTCCTGCTGGCTGAGACCGTCGCGCATACGCAAATGACAAGCACAACCCCGGACGTGATTGCCAACCTGTCCGCGACGCGCGGCGAGCCTGAATGGCTTCGTGAGCGACGCGCGGCGGCCTGGCACGTCTACGAGACGACGCCCGCACCACGGTGGAGCGACGAGGAGTGGCGGCGAACCGACACCAGTTGGGTCGACTGGGGCGGCGTCGTCCCGGCAACCAACGGCATTGACCCGGCTCGGCTTGCCCTGCCCGAGGAGATCCCAAGCGCCAGTGTGCTCCTGCGGCAACGCGGAACCATGGTCAGCGTGCTTTATTCGTCACCGGAAGCCGAAGCCGCCGGCGTGACCGTCACCAGCCTGGCGGCAGCCGCCGGAACGAACCCGGCGACGGTAGCCGACCATCTGGCCACAGAGCTCGCCCCACCCACGGCCGGCAAGCTGCAGGCCATGAATGCCGCGCTCTGGACCGGCGGAGCCTTCGTGCACGTTCCGGCCGGCGCAGAGTTGACCGCGCCGATCGCGATCGTGGTCGACGCTGCCGACGAGCCGATCTTTCCGCGAACCCTGGTGTCTGCGGGCCCAGGGTCTTCGGCGGACGTGCTCGAGTGGTGGCGCTCAGGCCCTGACGCTCCGCCGCGCTTTGCCAACGGTTGCGTGGAACTGTTCGTGGGTGCCAACGCGAAGCTCAGCTATACGCACGTCCAGGCCTGGGACAGTGACGCGAGTGGCTTTCTTTCGCAGTACGCGCACGTCGCGCGGGACGCCGAGTTGGCGACAACCAACGTGACGCTGGGGGGACGCTTCCACAAGGGAGCGATCTCGGCCACGCTGGCCGGTCCCGGCGCCAACGTGCGCTTGAACGGCCTGGCCTACCTGGACGGTCGGCAATTTGCGGATCATCACACGCTGCAGGATCACCGAACGACCGACGCGGCCAGCGACCTGTTATACGTCAACGTGCTCGACGGCGCTGCGAGGTCGGTCTACGCGGGAACCATCATGGTTCAGCCGCATGCCCAGCGATCCAACGCCTATCAGCAGAACCGGAACCTGATGCTGCAACGCGGACCCCGTGCGGACTCAATCCCCAGGCTTGAAATCATGGCGGACGACGTTCGCTGCACGCACGGCTCCACGACGTCCACCATCGATCCCATGCACCTCTACTACCTCGGGTCGCGTGGACTTGGCCTGGATCAGGCCCGCTCCCTCATCGTCGACGGAGTCTTCGAACCCGTCCTGGACCGGATTCCAAACGCAACCGTCCGGTCTGCTGTCCGCACCGCCGTGCGGGCGAAGTTGCACGGCAGCGCCGTGGCCTGATGGCCGGCTACGTCGACGTGGCAGCCGCGGAGGACATTCCGCCTGGCACGGCGCGTCAAGTTCAGGTGGGTGAGCGCCGGATCGGCGTGTACAACGTGAGCGGAGATCTGTACGCGATGGACGACCTCTGCAGTCACGACCAGGCATGGCTGACGGAAGGCGACTTCGACCCCGAGCGTCGCTCGGTCCGCTGTCCGCGGCACACCTCAACATTCGACTTGACCAGCGGACGGCCGCGTACGCTGCCGGCAATACGCCCGGTCGCGATCTACGAAGCGAAGTTTGAGGCTGGCCGCGTCCTGATTCTTATCGATACTTAGGACAAATGGCTGTCCCAACTTCCACCGTCGCCGGACTGGATGCTGGTGCGATCCGGTCTGACTTTCCGGTGCTGAGCGAAAAGGTCCACGAGCGCCCGCTCGTATATCTGGACAACGCCGCCACGTCGCAGAAGCCGCGAGCCGTTATCGATGCCCTGCAGACGTACTACGAGACCTACAACGCCAACATTCACCGCGGCCTGCACGCGCTGAGTGAACGAGCCACGGCCGAATTCGAAGACGCGCGCGTGCGTGTGGCGCATTTCATCAACGCCGCCCATCCCCACGAAGTGATCTTCACCCGCGGAACCACCGAGTCGATCAACCTTGTGGCTCGCGGCTGGGGCGATGAAAACGTCGGCGAGGGCGACGAGATCCTGCTCACCGAAATGGAACACCACAGCAACCTCGTCCCCTGGCAGATGCTGGCGCAGCGACGTGGGGCCGCGTTGCGGTACATCCCAATGGATGACGACGGCCGGGTTGACTTGGAGGCTTACGCGCAACTGTTCGGTCCGCAGACGCGGCTGGTAACGATTACGCAAATGTCCAACGTACTGGGCACGATCACTCCGGCAGCCGAGCTAATACGAATAGCCCACGAGCACGATGTGCCCGTGTTGCTGGACGCCGCCCAATCGATCCCCCACCTTGCCGTGGACGTGCAGGCGCTCGGCGCGGACTTTGTCGCGTTCTCGGGGCACAAGATGCTCGGCCCGACTGGAATCGGCGTCCTCTATGGACGCGAAGCGCTCTTGGACGCAATGGAGCCACTCTTCGGCGGCGGCAGCATGATCCGCGTCGTGGAACTTCACCAGTCAAGCTGGACCGGGCTTCCCGACAAGCTGGAGGGCGGCACGCCGAACATCGCCGGCGCCATCGGCTTGGGCGCGGCCGTGGACTACCTGGACGAGGTCGGCATGCAGAACGTGTCGGCCCACGAGCATGAACTCACCGAATACGCGCTGAACCTGCTGGGTGATATGGAAAGCGTGCGCGTCTTCGGACCGCCGGACGCAACGGATCGTGGCGGCGTGATCTCGTTCTACGTCGGCGATGTCCATCCCCACGACGTCGGAACATTGCTTGACGCCGAGGGTATTGCCGTGCGCGCCGGTCATCACTGTGCGCAGCCGCTGATGCGCAAGCTTGGGGTGGCCGCCACTGCCCGCGCCAGTTTCTACCTCTATAACACCGCCGCCGACGTGGATTGCCTGGTAGCGGGCATCGACCGCGCGAAGGCGTTCTTTGAATGACGCTTGAGGACCTCTACCGTGAGGTCATCATGGACCACTACCGGCGGCCGCGGAACCGTGGCGCACTCGACGACGCCAATGTCGTGATGGAAGGCGTCAACCCCCTCTGCGGGGACGAAATCAAGCTGTGGCTGACCATCGATGACGCCGGCGTAATCACCGGCGTGTCCTTCGACGGTCACGGCTGCTCGATCAGCCAGTCGTCCGCCTCGATTATGACGGCCTCCGTCACCGGGAAGCCGCTGGCGGATGCGCACGCCCTGATCGCCGGATTCCGCGGCATGATGCTGGACGGCGAAACGCCCGACGAAGTGCTGCTCGGCGACGGCGTAGCGTTGGAGGGCGTTCGAAAGTTCCCGGTACGTATCAAGTGCGCCGTGCTCAGTTGGAACACCCTGAAACTCGGCCTCGACGAACATGCCACCGCCGGCGGCCAACGCGTGGAGCTGCAACACAGCGAGTCATAGCCGGCCTCTTGCCAGGTGCGTCCGGCCGCAGCCGCCCCTGGGGCCAGATGGTTCAAGCACCCGGGAGCGCCGCGCCCGCTTAATGCGCCTTCGTGGCGTGCAGATCCATGGGCGCGGCCAGCCGCGGGACTCGTCTGATCGCTAACCGGACTAGACTCTCGGCATTGTCGCGCCTTGGAGCGACCGCCGCACGTTGACGCCGTTAATCGGTTCGCTCCTGGATTCGCGTATTCGCTCCGCGCGGTCAAACCCCGACTTGCTGGCGCTCTGGTTCGCCTACGCCATGATGCTCTTTTCCATGGCGGCCATGGGGCCGGTACTCGGGGAGGTAAAGGACGAATTCAATCTCACTCCCGCCACCACGGCGTTGCTGGTGGCCGTGCAGGGCATGGGGCGCGGCGGATTCATGCTGGTGCTGGCCCCCTTGGCCGACCGTATGTCGCCCCGCCTTCTGTTGCCGCTCGGCTTGCTGCTTACCGGCCTGGGCTCCATTGTCACGGCGGCGGCGCCGAGCGAGTGGGTCTTTGGCGTCGGCATCGTGGCTGGTGCTGCCGGTACCGGTCTGGTTGGCCCGGGTGGTCAGGTCCATCTGGCGCGCCGCGGTCAGGGCGAGGAGCGACGTCGCAACATTGCGCGTGTGATGTCCGGCGGCATGTTCGGGGCCTTCGTAGCCCCAATCGCCGCTGGCGGTGCCGCGAGTCTCCTGGGCTGGCGCGCGGCCTTTGTGCTGGTAGCCGTGCTGTCTATCGCCATCGCTGCCGGCGTCGCGTCCGTCAGGTCACTCGAGTCGACGCCGCGCCCGCTGCCGGTGCCCGAAGGAACAGCCAGGCCGCGATCCAAGCGTCCGGCGCTTGGCATTGGCCGGGTGGTGCTGGAGGTCTCGGTTCTGGCTGTTCTGCTCTGGGGATGGAACAACACCACGCGCGGCTTCGTGCTCCCGTTCTACGGCAGCGAAGCCCTGAAGCTCGACCCCGGTGGCATTGGCATCCTCATGGGGCTGGCCCTCGGAGGGCGAGCCGCTTTGACTTACGTCAGCGGCGCCTTCATCAATCGGGTCGGACTCTCGTCGTCGCTGTTGATCGCCACCATCATTGGCGCGGCCGGCACCTTGGTGATGTACGCCCCGGCGGGACTTCCCGTCTTCGTGGGGCTGGTGGTTGCCTACACCTTGACCGGAATCAGCTCGCCAATCGTCATCATGATGCTCAGCGAGCGAGCGCCGCCGCAGCGCCTGGGTCAGGCGATGGGTGTGACCCAGTTCCTGGTGGATGGCGTAGGGCTTGGACTTACCCCGCTGATTGGGCTGATTGTGGAGGCGGCCGGATTCGGCGTCGTGGGCGCCTTGCTCGCCGCCATTTCGCTTGCCGCGGGCGCCTGGGGTGTCTGGATCATGCGGCTCGGCGAAGACGAATCTTCGCGCGCGCCGGAGGGCTAAGCCCTTCAAGGGCTATTCCTCGACAAACTCGATTCGCTGGCGCAGGTCCGGGATGTCGATGTCCAGGTCGCCTTCCGCCAGTTCCAGGCGGCCGTCTTCCATCACCCACGACTCGTCCGCGAACTGGCTCAGCGCCGGATCGTGGGTGGCCATGATGACCGTCAATCCATCCGTGTCGACGATGCGGCGGAACAGCAGCATGATCTCCAGCCCCGTAATGCTGTCCAGTTCGCCGGTTGGCTCGTCCGCAATCAGCACGGCCGGCTGGTTGGCGATGGAGCGCGCGATGGACACGCGCTGCTGCTCGCCGCCGCTCAGTTCAAAAGGACGGTGTCCGGCCCGCTCTGCCAGCCCAACCATTTCCAGCACTTCCATCGTGCGGGACGTGCGTTCGCTGGACGAGCGACCCGCGATGCGCATCGTGAGCTCCACGTTCTCGAATGCCGACAGCACCGGCAACAGAGCGAAGGATTGGAAGACGAACCCAAAGTTGTGACGGCGGATCCTCGTAAGCTCCGACTCTCTGAGGCGGCTCACCTCGCGGCCCCGGAAATAGACTTCGCCTTCGTCGGGTTTGTCCAGCGAGCCCAGTTGATTCAGCAGCGTCGTTTTGCCCGATCCCGACCGCCCTCGAAGCGTGATCAGGCGGCTTTCGTGGGCTACGCAGGACACATGGTCAACCGCGCGGATTTCCTCCGTGCCGACCCGAAAGACGCGCGAGATGTCGCGCGCTTCGATGATGACTTCGCGCTCGGTGGCGGCATCCGTCGGACGAAACTCAGGCGCCTCAGTCATCGTGCGTCGGCCCCTCGCTAGGCGGAGCAAACGGCCGGTGTTCGTTGGGGATGTGCTCTCGCCGCGTGCGCTCCGGGGGCTTGGGAGCCGGCCGCGGCGGCTTGGTCGGAGGGCGCGGCGGTCTCGATCGGGCGGGGACGACCGAAGCGGCCAGCTCCACCCGCGCGGGGATGATCGGTTCGTGCGGCGGCGGCGACGTTGGTTTATCGCCGTCCGACTCGTCGTCGGCGGCTGCTGGCGAAGCCGCGACCGTCGCGATCTCGGACGTTCCGGATCGGATCACGATGCCATCGCCCTCGACATCAACAAACGCACGTCCGCGGATGCTCAGTTGGTCCAGCATCTCCTGCGGAACCTGCAAGCGCCCCGTGTCATCCACGATCACGAATTCATCGTGCGTGTGATCCTCGCCGTCTTCGTGAATGCTCACGCGACGGACCGTCTCGGTGCTCGTACGCCCGTCTCGAATCGCGACCACGCGCTCCACCTGCCGCGCAATGTTTCGGTCGTGGCTCACGATGATGATGGTCAACCCGCGCTCTCGATTCAGATAGCGGAGGATGTCGTAAATCTGCCCTGCCGTCTGCGTGTCCACCTCGCCGGTCGGCTCGTCGGCCAGCAACAGGTCGGGATCGTTGGCCAGCGAAATCGCAATCGCCACCCGCTGCTGCTGTCCTCCGGAGAGCTGGCTCAGCCGGTGATGCATGCGGTCTTCAAGCCCCACGGCCCGCAGCAAGGCCTTGGCGCGGTCCGAGGCCTTGCGCATGTTTCCAAAGAGCATCGGAAGCCGGACATTCTCAAATGCCGTGAGATAGGAAACCAGGTTGCGGGAGCTCTGCTGCCATACGAACCCCACGTGGTGCCGCTTGTAGTCCACCAGGTCCGACTCTGACGCCTGCAGGATGTCCAGGTCGCCGACCCGGCATTGCCCGGCCGTCGGGCGGTCCAGGCCGCCCAGAACATTCAGCAGGCTGGACTTTCCGGATCCGCTGTTGCCGATGATGGCCATCATCTCGCCGCGCTGGACTTCCAGGTCCAGCCCCTGCAAGGCCACCACTTCCAGGTCCTCGGTCTTGTAGATCTTCACGAGGTTGTCGCACACGATGTATGGCCGTGCCCCGTTAGTCCGGTCGGGAGCCTGCGCCGCGCTCATCCCTGCTCCTCGCCGAACTTCACGGCCTCATTGATCCGGATCTTGGACAGCAGCCAGGCGCTCACCGGAAACGCCACCGCCACCACGGCCCCGAACAGGATGTAGATCTTGAGAACATCCCCCCAGGCCGTGATGATCGTAAACGGCGGCGTGTCCCCAAAGCGGTCCACGCTCAGTTGCAGGAACGGGATGAACAGAGTACCGGTGACAACGCCCAACGCGGTCCCCAACACGACGCCCAGCAGGATCAGGAAGCCGTTCTCGAAGGCATAGATGCCCACGAGCTGGCGAACCGAGAGCCCCATGGCCCGCAGAATCCCCAGCTGTTGCATGCGCCGCCGGAATGACATGTAGGAATACATCAGGAAGCCCATGATCGTCAGCACGGCGGCAATCAGGAATCCGATCGACAAAATGCCGAATATGCCCACCCGCGTGGCGTCGTCGCGCGCCGCGGCAATCTCGGCCCTGGCATCGCGCGCGTCAAGTGGCTTGAAGCGCTTGAGGAGCAGCGTTTCACGCAGTTCTAGGGCATGCACGTCCGGGTCGGTATGTGCAATCACGGTCCACGGCGTCTGTCCCAAACTACGTTCCACGTAATCCAGATTCACGATCACGAACGGCCCGTCTTCCGGATAGTGGGTCGGGAAGAGGTCCGTCCATCCCGCAATGAAGAAGTCAATCGTCTGCGGTGTGCCAAAGTCGATGCGTAGCGGGTCGCCAAGACTTAGGTTCAGTTCGCCTTGGAACGTCTCCCGAGAGGCAATCAGCGCCTGTTCGTCCAGCGCCAGCTGGTTCATCAGGCTGTTCAGCGGCCACGGACTGAAGTCGTCTCGCCACCACGCGGTTTCGGCAAAGTCCAGTGGATCCACGCCATAAGTCTTGATCGGTACCCGCAGCGCTTCGCCGGGGCGCCGGAAGCCCGTGTCCTCGTTCTCCCAGAGCCGCGCCACGCGCAGGATCTGGGGAACCTCCAGGTGGCGCTCCACCGGCAGGAATGACCATTCCTGCGTTTCCTCGTCGTAGTCGCCAATCTCCAGGAAATCCGCCTGCGACCCGACCGAGAAATACACGCGGTCATCGAAATTGCGGTCCAGCGTGGCGGCCATTGAGGCGCTGAACGACCCGATGGCTAGGGTAAGCACGAGCAGAAAAATCAGGCGAGTGAACTGCCGGGGTTCGCGCGCGATCTGGCGCAGCCCAAGGTGCATCGAAACCCCCAGGAATCGGTTGCCGAGGAACGCCATGCTGGCGACCAGCCATGGGAAAAAGCGCAGGAACAACAGGGTGACGGCGAACATGAACAGGATCGGAATGATCACCAGCAGCGGATCCGAAAAGAGATCCCCGCCGTCGCCCACGGTTACGAGCTGTTCGCGCTGCGACAGCGTGAAATATCCGTACGCGGCGCCCACCACCACGATCACGTCCACGAAGTACCGCTGAAACCATGGGCGACTTGTAGACCGCGAAACCTCCTGCTTATAAGTCACGATGCTATGGCGCGCTGCGCTAATGGCCGGCAGCAATGTCGCCAGAATCGCCATCAGAGCGGCGCCGCCCGACCACATGAAATGCTGCGTCGTGATGTCGATCGGCAGCGGATCGCGATTGGTGAAGACCAGGAACGTAAACGTCTTGCCGATAACCTGGGCCAGCAGCGCGCCCAGGAACGGCCCCGCCGCCGTCGCGATCCCGCCGATCAGCACGCCCTCAAGCACATATATGCCCACCACCTGCAGCGTGCCGACGCCCCGACTCTTGAGAATGGCAATTTCGTTGCGTTGCCGATCGACCACCATCCCGGACGTCAGAATGATGTAATACAGCGTGAGCGCCACGATCGGCGCGCTGAGGATCAGCAGCAGGAGCGTGAGGAAGAAGAGCTTCTGTTCGAAGTCGAAGAAGATCGGCTCCGGCGAGTTTTCGAGACGCGTCCCTTCCCACACGGCGTTCGCATTAAGTCGGATAACCACCAGGCCGCCCGTGATACGGCGATAATTGGTGGCGCGAATGGCGTCGATGTCGAAGTCGGCGTACCAGGTGGCCTCGCTGAACGCCGCCGGCGCGAAATCCAGCAAAGGACCCAGGTACGCCGCGCGCTCAATGTAGATCCCACCCTCGTCGTACGCTGCCCGAACCGGATAAGGCCAATAATTGCCTTCGGGATCGCGCGGCAGGACGCGCGCAACCACGCGCAAGGCCAGCAGGTCTGGTTCGCCGGTCGTGGGGTTGTTGAACTGCAAGCCCACCACGTCGCCCACCAGCACGCCCAGCCGGTCCAGCGCGTTGCTCGTCAGGGCGCCCTCAAACAGCGGCATTTGGACCCCGGCCGGTCCAATGAAAGTCCCGACTTCGGCGGTCGGCCGCCGCCCCTCGGTGATGAGCACGTTGTCGAAAAAGTCGTTGATCGAGAACACGAACGCAAAGCCGAAGCGCCGTGGTGGCTTGGTGAGGTCGTCGCTGGCCGGCTCCGAAAGGTCCAGCAGCTGCCGTCGACCCGTCGACAGGTAGCTGATCAGTTGGGTCGTCGGCAGCCCAACCGCTTCCGGGATGAGCGAGCGGAAGAACTGGTCGTACGCGAGGTAGTTCGCGGCGTCGGTCGGGTTGGTCGCGTCCGTCTCTTTGTGGCGAATGAAGATGCTGGACGACGGCTGGGCTTGTGGGATCGGCTTTCGCAACTCGCGCTGCAGCAGCAGGCCGCTGATGCCCTCGGCATACAGCGGCACTGAGGTGGCCAGCGTCACGGTCACCAACAGACCGATCGCCGTCGAACTGACCAGAGCCCGATTGCTGAACAATCGCTTCGCCACGAAGCGAATAATGGCTAGCGGCACTGGTACCTCTCGGGAACGCCTCGCATGCCCCGCAGCGCCTGCCTAAGGCGCGGAGAAGATCATCTGGCCCTCGTCAAGTCCCGAGAGCACCTCGACCTCGCTGTCGCTGCGAATCCCGGTAACCACGGGCAGGCTGCGGCGCTGCTCGTTGACAACGGTCTCAACGAACGTGCGCTCGTTCAGATCACGTAGCGACGTCACCGGAATCTTCAGCACGTCGTCCTTCACTTGCAATGTGATGTTGACGCGCGCCAGCATCCCCATCCGTACCCCTTCGCGCTCAAAGTCCACGTCGATCAACGCGTCGGGAATGCGAACGGCCTGGCCCGTGCTCGTCACGATCGAGCGCGGAATCGCGACAACCGAGCCGTCGAATTTCACGCCGGGGAATGCATCCAGCGCAACCTCGGCCGGCTGTCCCACCGACATCTTTGACTGGTCCTCTTCAGGGATTCGGACCTCGATGATGAGCACCGATGGATCGGCAATCCCAATCACTTCGTTGAACGCACGCGCCTGTGACCCGGCCCGCCCACGCGTGAAGATGATCTCACCGTCAAATGGCGCCCGAATCACGTTGTCTTCCGATTGCGTCAGCAGCGCCTCCAGGGCGATGCGGCTGCGCTCAACATCGTTCTCCAGAATCTGCAGTTCGAAGTCCGTCGCCGACTCGCCGCGCTCGAACCGCTCGAAGTTCTCAATCGTAGCCTCAAAGTCCAGCAGCGCCGCCTGCTCGTTATTCAGGGCGACGCGCAACTGGGCCAGCGAGGGTGTGCCGGTAGCTTCCTGAAGACGCACTTCGGCCACCCGGAGGTCCGCCTGGGCAGCCTCCAGCGCCGCCTCCGCGTCCGGCAGCGCCGTCAGGCTGGTTGTCCGGATCTCATCGGCATGGCGCGCCAGCGCTTCAGCCTCGGTCTGTCCACGAAGGTATTGATCAATCCGCGAACTCGCCGCCTGCACCCGTGCCCGCGCGGCCGTCAGGGAAGTGCTCTGGTCGATCCGCATCCCCTCGGCCATGCGTTCGATCGCCTCGGATCTGGTTCCGCCCCCCAGAATCGCCTGCAGGCGCAGTCCCGCCTCGCGTATCTGGCGTAGAACCGCGTCCCGGCTGCCAATGGCCGACGCCAGCTGAACCTCAAGCTCGACCCGTCGCTCTTGCACAAGTCGCTCGACAACGTCCGTCTCGGTTCCGCCGTCCAACAGTTCGGCAAGTTCCACCTCGAGCAGAGCCAGCGTCGCAAGTGCGAGTTCGTGATTCGCCCGCGCCGTTTCGATCTCCTGCGTCGACGCCGGCCGAATGGCCTCGTTGTAGGCGCGTTGCGCGGCCTGAAAATCAAGCTGAGCTCGCTGCTTGGCCTCAGCGGTCGCGCGCGAACTCTGGCTATTGATTTCATCGCGCGTCAGCCTGGCCTTCTCCAGGTCTTGCTCGGCGGCCTCCACGATGTGCGGAAACGGCCGGAACGTCACTTCGTGCAGCGTCTCGGCCAGCCTGGCGATTTCCGCCTTCTTGTCGACAATCGCCGATCTGGCCGTGTGAACGTCGTCCCTTACCTGCGACCGCACCTCGGCCGCGTCGCTGTCCAGCGCATCCTGGGCATTCACCACGTCCTGCTCCGCACGCACCAGCGCCGATCTGGCCGAAGCAACGGCCGCCAGCGCCGCGTCCACCTGGACGCGGGCCGTCTCCGTCGGCGAGGCTCCGGTCGTCGCCGTACCGGACTCCAGGGCGCGCAGGCTTTCGGTTGCGACGGTCAGGTCGGCCTTCAGCCCGTCAAGCGAGGCTTGGGCCTGCGCTGCGGCCTGCGCCTCCGAAATCACGCCTGCCGCCTCGGCCTTCACCTCCGCCAGCCGGCCTTCCGCATTGGTCACGGCCCGTCGCGCTCGCACCAGGGCCGCCTCAGCCTCGGTCACGCGCAGGTCCACATCCCCGCGATCCTCGCGGTCGGCCGGGTTGATGCCCAGGGCCTCCAACTGCTCGGCGGTGGCGCGACGAATCAGTCTGTCGAACGCGATGCGCAGATCTTCCAGGTTCAGCTCGGCATTCGCGACTGCCCGTTGCGCCGCCGCCCGTTCGTCCCGGGCGCGGGTTCGGGCCGCATCCAGGCGCAATTCCGCGTTCTTCAGGGACTCCTGTGAACTCTCGATGTCCGATTCCAGGCGTCCCGTCTCGAGTTCCGCCAGGACGTCCCCTTCCTTAACCGTGGCGCCTTGGGTGACGTGCATGGTCTTTACCCGGCCGTCCGTCTTGAACGCCAGTTCTTCCCGGTTTTGCGCCTCCACGCGTGCCGTGGTTCGGATGGCCTCAATCAGCTGACCGCGCGTCACCGCCACCATGGGCCGCTGTCGCACCGACTCGGTGCGCGTGATCAGCGTGGGCGTTGGCTCCACGGTCTGAATGAACGTCTCACAGGCGGCCAGTACGGTCCCCGCCAGGGCGAGAGCCGCCAGCCCCGCAATCAGCGAGCCGGTCCGTCGAAGTCTGAAATTACGCTGCAAAAAGGCCATGGGCTTTCGTGGGGTGGCGGCGGGACTGGCTCCCGCGCAAAGCGCTTGACGCGATTTGCTGCCATTGTTTCACAAACGACTCCATGAGTCCGGTAAGAATCGTGACAAAAGCCGTGGGATCAGGCCGGACGTTCTGCCAGCAGGCCCCTGATCCATTCCGCCCGGGCACACTGGTAAACTCTGCCGGTCCGGGCCCCGAAATATCCACACCGTTTGACGCCCCTGAGCACGAAGGCGGACCTCACGGCAGAGGACGAACGAGCGGCTGCCCGGCTTGTTGGCAGGGCTGCGCCTCTCGGTAGCGACACGCCGGCTGATGCCGCCAGCACGCCGTGGCGTATCGCACCCCAACCGTTCCCGTTGTCGCCCTCCGCGGTGGCTGAACTGGAGCGCTTGGGCAATGACCTGCTCGCGTTCTACGTAGCGGCCAACCGCTTGTATACCAGCGCCGCGCGTGGCCGCGCACCCGCCTGGGTGTTGCAGTGCCTTGAACAGGGCAAGCCGGAGCGTGTGCGCGAACTCGGACGGTTGCGTCGCTATCGCTCGGCCCTCCCAATCATGATCCGGCCCGACCTCATGGCCCTGGACAGCGGGGGATTCATGGCCACCGAACTGGATGCCGTCCCCGGGGGCTTCGGCGTGCTCGGCGCCATCAGCCGCGCCTACCAGGACCTGGGATTCACGCTGGTCGGCGGCGACGACGGCATGATTCACGGCTTGGCCGCCGCCCTCCGCGGCGCCGCCAGCGTTGACGATCCGTCGGTCGCCCTGGTGGTCGCGGACGAGTCCGAGGACTACCGGCCTGAGATGGACTGGGCCGCCACGGCCCTTCGAGAAGCCGGCCTCCCGGCCCGGCAGATCCATCCGCGCGACTTGCGGCTCCAGGACGAAGCGCTTGAGATGCGCAACTGCGAAGGCTGGGAGCCCGTCAACCTCGTGTACCGGTTCCTTGAACTTCATGACCTGCCCAATATCCCCAAGATCGACCTGGTCATCTACGCCATGAAGCACCGGCTGGCGACCGTTACGGCCCCGTTCAAGAGCTACCTGGAAGAGAAACTGCTGTTCTATCTGTTCCATCACCCCGAGCTGGACGAATTCTGGCGCGGCGTGCTGGGCAAGGACACGCAGGCGCGACTGCAACGCATGCTGCCGCCGACCTGGTTGCTCGATCCCCAGCCCATTCCGCCAACCGCGGCCGTGGACCCACCCTTGATGGTCGGCAAGCGCCGGATCCGGAACTGGGACGACCTGCGCGGGCTCTCGCAGCGTGAACGGCGGCTGGTGCTCAAGCCCTCGGGCTTCTCGGAACTGGCCTGGGGCAGCCGCGGCGTCACCATTGGGCACGATGTCAACCAGGCCGTATGGGACCAGGCCGTGGACAACGCGTTGGCAAGCTTCGAGTCGACGCCGTACATCCTGCAGCAGTACCACCAGAGCCGCCGCGTTCGGGTGAGCTACTACGACGTCGAATCCGACGCGGTTCGTCCAATGACCGGGCGGGCGCGCCTGTCCCCCTACTACATGGTCGTGGACGGCAAAACCCGGCTGTGCGGGGTTCTGGTGACCGCCGTGCCGGCCGCCAACAAGGTGATCCACGGCACCTCGGAGTCCGTCATGATGCCGGCCATGGTCAGCGACGAGGCCGAAATCTAGCTCCCGTCGTCCGCGTCGGCTCGGCAATCGACCCAGGCCTGGATGCGTTCCGCCACCATGGCTCCCGCCGCCTCGGGACCCTGCGTGCGCAACACGTCATACAGCCCGTCGGAACGAAGTCCGCGCCAGAGATGCTCGCGTTCGACAAACGGGTCCACCCGCTCCCGAACCATCCGGCGCCAGACCAGATAGTGCGCCAGGTGGTTTTCAATCTCGGGTCCGTACCGTTTGGCCACGTCATCCTTTAACGCTCCGGTGAATCCGGGACTGGCGCCGCCGCTGTTCACGGCAATCGAGATCGAACCATGCTTCACGTAGGCCGACGCAAAGAAATCGCAGTGGTCCGGGTCGTCGACGACGTTGACAAGCAGCCCGCGGCCACGGGCGTCCGCCTCAATCGCATAGTCCATGGACCGGTCGCCAGTGGCAATAATCGCCAAGCGATGCCCGTCCAGATCCGCGACAGCGTATGACCGGCGTCGTAACCGGATCTCCCCGGCGTCGCCCAGCTCTTGCAGTCGGCGGTCGAATGGGTCGGCGCCATCGGGCGGCGCGATTACCGTGGTCGGAACGCCAAAGTCCATCAGCAGGCAGGCCTTGAAGTACGCCGCTTCACCCGCGCCCACGACCACCGCCGACGCTCCCTCAAGATTCAGCGCGACCGGCAGGTAGACGCGACCGCTCATTGCTTCTCCGGTCGTCGGTCCGGGGAGCCTGCCCCGGCGCTGAGTTGCTCGTCGGCCAATAGGCGGCGGCTTGCCCGAAACCAGTCGACGGTCGCGCCGTCGGCGCCCAGGGTCACCGCCTGCCGTAAGTCCGCCGGCGTTCGGATTCCGAATGCTCGAACCTCCAGCCCGGCGTCGTGCGCGGCCCGCACAAGCGGCTCGGTCAGGGCTGCAAACCGAGGATTGCACTGCTGTAGGCCCAGCCGGCGGCACTCCCGCACCACGGTTGCTGGCGAGGGCGGCGGCGCGCCGGCCCTCGGAAACAGCCAGCCGGCCGTGGCGCCGGGAGCGAAATCGCGCAGCCGTTCAAGCTGGTCAAGGTGAAACGAAATAAACGTGCAGCGGGCACGGATGTCCGCGCGATCGATCGCGGCCAGCAAAGCGCGCGGCAGTCCGGGAGTCGTGCCCTTGATTTCAACATCGTGGTGAAAGCGATTGCCAAACTCGTCCACATAGTCGTCGAACCCGAGCACGTACTCCGGCGAGGCCGGGTCGGCGGGACCCTCGTTCCAGCCCGATCCGGGGTCGTTGAGGGCGGCCGCGCCCGTGTGATCGAACCAGGCGCCGATGTCCAGCGCCTGGAGTTCGGCCAACGTCAGATCCTCCGCCCTGCCGGCTCGGCCGAGCTTCGTTCGCAGCGTCCGGTCGTGAAAGAGGACGACCCGGCCATCGCGCGATAGACGCGCGTCCGTTTCAATCTCCTCCGCGCCATGCTCGGCTGCAAGCTGAAACGCCGCCCGCGTGTTTTCAGGTGCCGACGCCGAGGCGCCGCGGTGAGCGATGAGCCGAAATGCGGTCGCGTCCGCCGTGCGCATTGTCCTCGTTTGGAGCCCGCCGTCCTACGGCGCATGATAGGAGGGCCGGACCTCGGTCGGTGGTCTCGCGATGATTGAAATGCAGGAAGTGACGTGTGTCCGCTGCCCCGGCGACCTTCGGGTCGAGGTGGGAAGCGCCCCGATAGTCGAGCCGGGCCCCGGCGAGATGCGCGTGCGGACCATGATGTCGGCCATCTGCGGGAGTGACCTGCATCACTACCGGACCGCGGCGTCCCTGCGCAACGACTATGGCTGGAGCCAGTGGGCGCTGGGCCACGAAAACACGGGGATTGTGGATGCGGTGGGTCCGGGTGTCGGTTATCCGGCGGTGGGTGACCGGGTGGTGGTCTTCGGCATCGTGGGCTGCGGGCACTGCGTCCACTGCCGTCGTGGCGAATCGATGTTCTGCGCCGCTGCGGAGCACTTCAGCCGCCACCGGCACGGCACGAATATCGCCTACCTGCTGGCGCCGGCGCGCAACGCGCTGCCGCTGCCGGACGACTTCGACTGGGAGATGGGTGCGCTGCTGTCATGCAATGTGGGAACGGCGTATGGCGCGTTGCGCAAGACCGACGTGTCGGGCGACCGTCCGCTGGCCGTCTTTGGGCTGGGGCCCGTGGGGCTGTCCTGCGTGATGCTCGGCCGGGCGCGCGGCGCCGCGGTCATCGGAGTTGATCCCATCGCCGAACGCCGGGCATTGGCCCTGGAATGCGGGGCGCAGGTGGCGCTGGATAGCTCGGACCCCAACCTCGTGGATCGCATCGTCGAAGCCGCCGGCGGCGAAGGAGCGGCCGCGTCGATTGACACCAGCGGTCATCCGGCCGCGCGCGCCGCGGCCGTTGACGCATTGCGGACCCACGGAACCTATGTCGAAGTCGGCGTCGGCCACGACCCCACAATTGCACCCAGTCAACAGATCATCTTTCGAGAAATCACCTTGCGCGGGTCCTGGCTCTACAAGCAGCACGAGTGGGAGGGACTGCTGGACTTCGTTCGCCGCCGGCGGATTCCCATCAAGTCGCTGATCACGCACCGGTTCCGGCCCGCTGACGCCGTCGAAGCCTTCAAGCTGGCCAACCGCGCCACCACGGGAAAGATCCTGTTCGACTGGAGTTAGGAAAGAGCCGCTCAGATTGGCGGTGATGTGACGGGCGACGACGAATCCAGGCGCGGCGAACGGTTCCTCAGCCGGCGGGGAGAGCTTCTGGGTGCCTTGGGATTCAAGGACGATCCGGGACGGCCGCACCGGCGACCCGACGGCGGACTGACCTTTTGGCACTACGCGCGGCGCAATCGCCTGCCGTTCATTCTCGGCGCCGCCGGTGGGCTCAAGGCTCGCAAGCGCGCCTTCTTCAGCACCGAACTCACGCCGGAATTCGACGGGATGTACACCGTCGAGGGCTTCCTGGACCCCAAGCCCCGGTGGCTGGACGACTCACCGTACTTCGGCGGCGAGGGCGGATTCCGCTGGCGCGGCTGGATTGGCGAGGTGCTACTGCGCATTGACCTGCCGCCGGGCTTTCGCGGCGTTTGGGTGGCCGATTACGGACACCCTATGGAAGCCAAGGCCGTGCAACAGGGCGAACCCGCGCCGCTGGACCTCGACTACGACTGCCGCACAGGCCACGAGGCCAACCGCGCCTACGCCCACAGTCTCATTCCGATTGAAACCTATGCAGGCGGCCATCTGGCGCCGGTCGTAACGGCCATGCGACCTGGCCCCGGCATCGCTATTCCAAGGGCCTGCGTGTCGGTGGCGGAAATCCAACCGCGCATGCAGCGCAACGCCACTACGCGCCGCCGCTAGTCTCGCTCCGGGCTTCAGACCATTTGACCGCCGTGGCCTGACCTATCCCGCGGGAGCCACCGTGCCGGAGGGATCCACGACCCAGGTCCACTCGCCGATGTCCTCGCCGGACGGCGCCATTTGGGCGCCTCGCCAGCGCACTGTGATCGGCGGGCCGTCAGGCGCCAGCGGCGGGAATTGAAAGCCGCCGTGCTCGATGGTGTCGGGGGCCACCCGGCCCCGCGGGGCCGCAATACCCTTCCCTATCGGAATAGTCGCCGGAATCTCAGATCCGTCGACCTCTATCACCAATCCTGTGGCAAAGGCCGTGAGGGTCTCGTCCCGTCGGTTCTCCAGCGTGAAGTAAAGGCGGGTCTCTTCGGCCGCGAATTCGATCCGCTCCAGGACCACCCGTATCCCCTGGCGCTCGAGCGCCTGTCCGATTTGCTCGGATCGCAGCGCGGGACGTACGCCGACGCGATCGGTAACCGTCAGGTGAGTGACCTCGACTTCCGGCTGCGCCGTGTCCCCGCACGAATCCACCGGTTCAGCGACGCGTACGATCGATCCCTCCACCAGGACGAAGTCGTCGCGCGCGACCCCCTCCATGGTGTCGGGAACCCGAAGAACCGTTGAGAGTTGGTCGCTGTCAAAGTCAACCCACGCGCACAGGATCAGATCGTTAGCGACCTTCGAGACGCTGTATACACGAGCGCGCAGAACGGCCCGCTGCCCAACGGCCGCCGCCGGGTCCGAGTGCACCACGGGCCACTCTTGATTCGTCAGTACGGTCGGCGAAGCGGGCGTGGTGACGGCGTCGGGTACGACGTGGGGCTCGCTGTCGCAGGCGCTCAACCCGCCCAGGATCATGCCGGCCAGCACCAGCATCAGCAGCGTCCTGAATCGCTTCACGATTGGTCCTCGTTCGCCCGCGGATGCAAACGTCGTCCACACACGTCATACTCTGCCCTACAGCGCCGACGGAAAGGCACGCGCCCATGACACGAGCCGCTGTGATCGGGCTTGGCCGAATCGCAAGCACCTGGGACGAAGAACGCAGCAAGTACGACGGCTGGCACCTCCCGCACGCCCATATCGGCTGCATGGTCGCCGTCCCCGAACTCGAAATCGTCGGCCTCTCGGATACCTGGGCCGAGCAGCGCGAGGCGGCCCGGGCCAAATGGGGCATCGACGCCCTCTTCGAGGACTATCGCGAGATGCTGGCCAGGACCCGGCCGCAAATCGTCAGCATCTGCACCTCCATGAAACCCCGGACCGAGATCCTGCTTGAGATCGCCAACGGCGACTACGGTGTCCAGGCCATCTGGGCCGAGAAGCCCCTGACCTATTCGCTGGAGCAGGCTGACGAAGTCATCGCGGCCTGCCGCAAGGCCGGCATTCACCTGGCCGTCAACTGCACCCACCGCTGGCGCGACAGCTTCACGCAGACCCGCGAAATGATCGACGACGGTCTCATCGGCGATGTCATTCACGTGCAGGGCGGCTTCAACTGCAACCTCTCGCACAACGGCAGTCACCTGATCACGCGCCTCACCATGTTTACCGATGCCCCGGTCGCCTGGGTGGCCGGGGAGGCCGAGAGCGACGCGGCCGTCGCCGGCGAGGACGACTTTGCAGGCAACGGCTATTTCGTCTGCCACAACGGCGTGCGCGGCATCTTCCGCGGCATGCACACCGGTGGACTGGAACTCTCCTACGACATCACTGGCACGGACGGCATGATCCGCCTCATGGATGACAGCCGCAGCCCCGAGTTGTGGCGAATCGAAGACGGCATGCCCGGCCAGCGCGGCCCCACGCCCGTCTGCCACTTCTTCAGGCCCAGCCACAGCCCGCGGCCGGCCGGCGTGAACGTGCTGTACGACCTGATGAACTGCATCGAAACCGGCGAGGACTCGCGTTGCACCGGCGAAGATGCGCGCGAAGCCCTTGAAATCGCCCTCGCGGTCCGCGAATCGCACCGAAAGGGGGGCGGACGTGTCGATCTGCCCCTCGAAGACCGCAGCCTCGGCATCGTCTCGCGCGAAGTCCTGGTTTCCGAACTGCCCCGCGCAATTCTCCGGCGGCGCGAATCCGAAGCCGTAGCCCAGAACGGGGAGGCGTCGTGATGGCCAGGTTCAAAGCGGCGGTAATCGGTCTCGGACGCATCGCCAGCACCATCGACGAAGAGCTCGGCGACTTCGACGGCGTCGAGTTTCCGTACGGCCACATCCCCTGCTACATGTCCATGCCCGAAGTCGAACTCGTCGGTATGTCCGACACCTGGGTTGAACAGCGCGAAGCCGCCGGCGCCAAGTGGGGGTTCGAAGCCCTCTTCGCCGACTATCGCCGGATGTTGGAAGAGACCCGCCCCGAAATCGTCAGCATCTGCACCTCCGCCAAGCCGCGAGCCGACATCCTTCTGGAGATCGCCAACGGCGGCTACGGCGTGCGCGCGATCTGGGCGGAGAAGCCAATCACGCTTTCGCTGGCAGAGGCCGATGCCGTAGTTGACGCCTGCAAGCGGGCCAACATCGCCCTCGCCGTCAACTGCACCCGCCGCTGGCGCGACGACTACGTGCAAGTCAAGGCCCTGCTCGACGAAGGCGTCATCGGCGACGTCGTATCCGTGGACTCCCGATCCAGGTGCAGCCTCTCGCACAACGGCAGTCACCTGATTTCCACGCTCACCATGTACGTGCCCGAACGCGCGACCTCGGTGGTTGGCGAAGCCGAGCTGGATGAAGCCAACCCCGACAACGATTTTCCCGGCGCCGGTCTCATCAGATTCCCGGGCAATGTCCGCGGCTACGTTCGCGCCTACGACAATGGTCCCAACGAAAACTCCCACGACATCGTGGGCAGCGACGGCATGATCCGCATCATCAACGATGCCCGCAGCATCCAGATCTGGACCGCTCAACAGGCCTTGGACGGCCATCAGCAGCTTCGCGAGCGCGGCACCTTCGCCCGCCGCCACTTCCCGCCGCCCGTCCGACGCCACAGCGGCGGCGTGAATGCGGTCTACGACCTCATCCACTGCATCGAGTCCGGCGACGATCCGCGCTGCAGCGGCGAGGACGCCCGCGAGGCCCTCGAAATCGCTATTGCCATTCGCGAGTCCGAACGCCGTGGCAACCAGCCGGTGGACCTGCCGATTGCCGACCGAAGCCAGCAAATCATCTCCGGCGAGGTTGTCCGCAGCGAACTCCCCCGCGCCATCCTCCGCCAGCGCGAGGAGGCGACCTAGGCCTGGGCGCTACCCAGCCCCTGCACGTACGCCACCGCCGACTCCCCCAGCCGGTCTAGCGCGTACCCGCCCTCCAGCACGTGCAGTCGCGGCATGCCCAGGCTGGCAATCCGCTCCGCCACCCGCTCAAAGTCCTCGCTGTACAAACCCAGGACGGCAATCGGGTCTTCCCGGTGCGTGTCGAATCCCAATGACACCACCAACGTCCTCGGGTCGAATTTGGCAATCGCCTCGCAACCCCGGTCCAACTCCTCCAGGTACGCGTCGATGCCCATGTGGGGCGGCAGCGGCAGATTCAGGTTGAACCCCTCACCCGCCCCACGCCCCCGCTCGTTCGCGTGACCCGAAAACCCCGGATACGCAAACCGCGGATCCGCGTGCAGCGAGACGTACAGGATGTCGTCCCGCGTATACGTCAGGTGTTGCGACCCGTTCCCGTGGTGATAGTCCACATCCAAAATCGCCACCCGCCCGTCGCCGCTCAGCAGGTGCGCCGCCACCACCGCGTTGTTGAAGTAGCAAAAACCGCCCATCCGGTCATGCTCCGCGTGATGCCCCGGCGGCCGGCACAACGCAAACACGTCCGTTGCCCCGTCCCTCACCAGGTCCGCCCCCGTCAGCGCCACGTCCACCGCCTCGCGCGCCGCCCCATACGTCGCCTGCATCAACGGCGCGTCCTGCCCGAACGAGTAATACGCCGCCCGCTCCGCCGGGTCCGACCGCTGCAAGACGCCGGGATCCAGTGACACCCCAACCGCCGTCACACTTTCATCCGAGTCCAGCCCCGCGCACGTATCCCGGATGAATTTCCGGTACTTCGGCGCATGCACCGCGTCCAGCAGCGCGTCGTCATGCGCCGTCGGCGTCACCAGCCGCACCAGCCCCGCTGCCTCCAGCGCCTCCCGGATCAACCCCGGACGCGCTGGCGCCTCCGGATGGTCATACACCTGCCCATCCACCGTCTGCAACATCGGCGCATGCCCCGAATGCCCGTCCGACCAAACCAAGGGAACCGCCAGCGCCGCACCTCAAAAAGCCTCAGGGGCTCGTGATTCTCCCACGAGCCCCCGAGTCCGCCCCTGGCTTACCGAGTCCTACGCCATGAACGCCTTCAAGTGCCCCGCCATGTTCGGCCGCCGCAGCTTCCGTAGCGCCATCGACTCGATCTGCCGGATACGCTCGCGCGTGCGACCAAACTGCTGTCCAATCTCCTCCAGCGTCAGCGGCGTCCCGGTACCCAGGCCGTATCGCAACCGCAGCACCTCCTGCTCGCGCGGCTCCAGCTGGTCCATCGCCTCCGCCAGGTGCTCAGTCAGCATCTGATCGGCAATCTGCTCCAACGGCTCCTCGGCGTCCTCATCCGGAACCAGGTCGCCCACCGAGGTCGCGCCCTCCTCGCCAACCGGCGCGTCCAGCGACACCGGCGCCCGCGAAATCCGGTTCAGCGCCACCATCTGCTCCTCGCTGAACCCCAGCTCGTCGGCAATCTCCCGGTCCGTCGGCTCGCGACCCAGCGTCAGCTGCAAGTCGCGTCGCACCCGCGATGCCTTCGCCAGCCGGTCGTGCGTGTGCACTGGCAGCCGGATCGTGCGGCACTGTTCCGCGATCGACCGCGTAATCGACTGCCGGATCCACCATGTCGCGTACGTGCTGAACTTGAACCCGCGTCGCCAGTCGAACTTCTCCACCGCCCGCATCAGCCCGCTGTTGCCCTCCTGGATCAGATCCAGCAGCGGCACGTCGTGGCCCGTGTACTTCTTCGCCACGCTCACCACCAGCCGCAGGTTCGCGCTGATCATCTGCTGACGCGCGTTCTCGTCCCCACGCTCAATCGCCTTCGCCAGGCGCACCTCGTCCTGTGCAGAAAGCAGCGGAATCCGCCCAATCTCGTTCAGGTACCGGCGCACCGGGTCGCCCGCCGCCTCGCCGCCCGTCGACGATGGCGCCGTTGCCGCGCGCGATCGTCCCTTGCGAGCTGCCGGTCGCTCCTCCGTGAGCGCGTCCCCAACCCACATCACGTCGTCCAGCATCAACTCGTCGGCGATCTGGGCGCCCGCCGCAGCCTGCCGCCCCGTTGCCATCGCCTGAACCGTGTCCGCTGCCATCTCGGTAGTCATCGCCCGCTGGCCCTTTCACGTCCTTCGCTGGATCCTCCCGCCGCCGACCCCGTTGTCCTTGGCGGGTCTCCCGCGGGTTCCCCCGCTGGATGACTCAGTAAACCGCCTCTCACAACGCTCGTACCGTAATGGAAGTGACGCAAAACCCCCCAAACCTCCCATTTCTCATCCAACTCTCATCTCCCACCCCCTGCCCACTCGGTTCAGTTTCCCTCCGCTCTTTCTCACTCCTCGTCCTCCCCGTGCTAACGTCCCCCTCGCCGCCACCCCCCATTCCTGCCATGCCCACCCGACGCCAACGCATCCCCGCCCACCACGTCATCTACGCCTTCGACCCCACCACGCCCTCCATCGCCCACGTCACCCCACCGAGCGCGATAACCGTCGAAGCCCGCGACGCCTACGACCGCGGCTGCAACCACCTCGATATCGAGGCCTATCTGGCCCAGCGCCGCCCCGGCCGCATGAACCCCGCCACCGGCCCCATTGCCATCCGCGGTGCCCAACCCGGCGATACCCTCCACGTCCACATCCAGGCCGTGCGCTTAGGCCCCCGCGGCTTCGTCGCCACCACCCCTGGCACCGGTCTCCTGGGCGACCATCCCGTGCCCCCCTCCATCCAGCCCTTCGACGTGGAGAATCAAACCGTCACCGTCGCCGGCGTGCCCCTGCCAGTTCGACCCATGGTTGGAACCCTCGGCGTCGCCCCCGCCTCTGGCGCCATTGAAGCCCTCAGCCTCGGCATCCACGGCGGCAACCTCGACTTCAACGACATCACCGCCGGCACCACCGTCCACCTCCCCGTCTGGGCGCCCGATGCCCTGTTCGCCATCGGCGACGTCCACGCCACCATGGGCGACGGCGAAGCCCACTCCGGCGTCAACATCGACGCCGAAATCGACATCCACCTCTCCCTCACCCCCGCCCAGGACCTGGAGTGGCCCTGGTTCGAAACGCCCACCCACGTCATGACCGTCGGCGTCCACGACGACCTCACCCAGGCCCTCCGCATCGCCCAGCACGGCATGGAAACCCGCCTCATCGACCAGTTGGATGTCTCGCCGGCAACCGCCCGCGCCCTCGCCGGCGCCGCCATGGACCTCCGCCTCGGCCAGGCCGGCGGCTACGGCGTCCCCGTCAGCGCCTACGCCACCTTCCCCAAATCCGCCCTCCCCGCATAACTTCCTATGGACACTTCCCAGGGCGACGAACCAAACGTGACCGACCAGGAACCAGCCGACGACACCCTCCAGGCCGAGGACGCGTCTCTGGCCAACGCCATCGCCCAGGGACTCTCCACCGAACCCGTCACCAAGCGACAAGTCCTCGACGCATTACGGGCCCCGATCCCGAATCCTCAGAAAGCCGGTCCGCGAACCACCGCACCCAACCGTTCGTGGTGAGCCGACCCGGAGTTTTTCGGAGGGTCGTGTCGAACCACACTATTGGCAACCAAGCCCCCAGGCAGTCCCCGATTTCTTCTTTCTCACTTCTCCGACCGCTTCCCTCCCTCTTCGCTTCCCACTACCATCCCCCAACCACCCCGCAGCCCCCGAACCACCCATGCACACCAACCAGGCCAGAGCCAAAATGGCCCGCGGCGAGCCCGCCATCGGCATCAGTTGCGGCCTCGCCTCCCCCGTCTCCACCGAAATCTGCGCCCGCCTCGGCTACGACTGGGTCATGCTCGAACAGCAACACTGGGTCTGGGACTGGTCCCTCTTTCAGCACGGCCTCATCTCCATCGTCGCCGGCGGCTCCGTCCCCTTCGCCCGCGTCTCCCGCAACAACGTCACCGAAATCGGCCAGGCCCTCGATGCCGGCATGCTCGGCATCGTCGTTCCCATGGTTCACACCGCTGATGACGCCCGCCGCGCCGGCGAAGCCGTTCGTTACCCACCCCGCGGCGTTCGCTCGCTAGGCGCCACCCACGCCCAGCGCTACGGCCCCGACTACATGGACTGGGCCGACGACCAGATCCTCATGATGGTCCAGATCGAGTCCGCCCAGGCCGTCGCCAACGCCGAAGCCATCCTCGCCGAACCCACCGTGGATGGTTGCTGGATCGGTCCCGCCGACATGGGCCGCTCCATGCAACTCGAGCCCGACGTCGCCGGCACCGACGCCGAAGCCGCCTACGCCAGAGTCGTCCAGGCTGCCAAAAACACCGGCAAATTCGCCGGCATGTCCTGTGGTGATGGCGAAGAAGCCGCCCAACGCATCCGCCAGGGCATGCTCTTCGTCAGCTGCGGCAACGACAGCAAATGGATCCGCCGCCTCGGCGCCCAGGACCTCGCCACCGCCCGCGCCGCCCAACCGGCCACCGCCTAGCAGCGACGCGACACGCGGAGCCCTCAGGGGCTCTGCCGCTCGATCCTGCCGCCCAAAGAAATGGCGCAAGGGAACGCCGCTACCGCTAACTCGTCAGGGCCGTCAATGCCCTGACCCTACGCCAATTCGCTACCCCCCCTCTTGCGCCCACTCCTTCCGGCGGCGACCATGCCCCCGAATCCAGGCAGCCTGCCGCCCGTCCCGCGCGGCATCGGTCAGGGGCGCTAAGCGCCCCCAGCCGTCAGGGAGAGCCAAATGCGTATCGACCGCCTCGACATCTACTACGTCAGCATGCCCCTCATCTATCCTTGGCGAACCGCCTACGGCGAAGACCACGCCATCGACTCCGTCCTCGTCAAGGCCACCTCCGGCGACGTCACCGCCTGGTCCGAAGCTACTCCCTTCCGCGCCCCCCACTACGTGCCTGAGTCCGCCGGCTCCGTCTACCACCTCGTCAGCGAAATCTTCGGCCCCCTCGTCGTCGGCCGCGAGTTTGACACCGCCGCCGACCTCGATGCCCGCCTCGCCCCCTTCAAGGGCAACGGCTTCGCCAAGGCCGCCGTCGAACTGCTGTGGTGGACCCTCGAAACCAAGCGCACCGGCACCCCCCTCCACACCCTCGTCGGCGGTTCCGATGCCGACGTCATCGCCGGCGCCGACTTCGGCATTCTCGACTCCTTCGATGACCTCCTCGCCGACATCCAGAAAGCCGTCGACGCCGGCTTCCCCCGCATCAAGCTCAAGGCCCGCCCCGGCTGGGACGTCGAAATGCTGCGCGCCGTCCGCGGCTCCTTCCCCGACACCATCTTTCACATCGACTGCAACGCTGGCTACACCCTCGACGACCTCGACACTTTCAAAACCATCGACCAGTTTCGCTTGGCCTTCATCGAACAGCCCCTTCAGTGGGACGACGTCATGGACCACGCTGAACTCTCCCGCCACATTGAGACCCCCGTCTGCCTCGACGAATCCGCCCGCGAACTCCGCATGATCCAGCAGGCCCTCGAAATCAACGCCTGCCAGTACGTCAACATCAAGCCCGGCCGTTCCGGCGGCTTCACCCGTTCCATCAAGATCCACGACATGTGCCGCGACTACGGCGTCCCCGTCTGGATCGGCGGCATGCTCGAAAGCTCCGTCGGCGCCGCCCTCGCCATCGAACTCGCCACCCTCCCCAACTTCACCTACCCCGGCGACCTCTTCCCGTCCTCCAAGTTCTACGTCCAGGACCTCGCCGAACCCGCCCTCGAACTCACCGACAACCTCACCTTCACCCCCCTCACCACCCTCCCCGAACCCATCCCCGACCGCCTCACCGCCATGACCATCAAATCCACCACCCTCACCCAGGCCGACGCCCTCCCCGACCACAAATAACCCATGGACTTCTGGGCGAACCGCAGTCTTAGTCCCTCTCCTCAGAGACCTTTGCATAACCTTCTCTTCCTAGAGGCGCGGCCTCTTGCTTCGCCTCGGGGAAAGGTCGGCGCCGTCTTCGCCGGAAGGTGCGCGGTGTCAATCCCTTCGAGGAGACGCCGTTCTTTCCCCTCTCCTGGGGGAGAGGCAGATTCGGGCGTCTTCGGCCGAAATCGGTGAGCAACTGTATTTGGGGCAGCCGGGGTTAGGTCACGGTGGGATCCCAGGTGGTCTGCTTCTGACAGAGGGCATTGCAGATCACCAGCAGCTTGCGCATGCAGGCGGTCAGGGCCACCTTGGCGGGCTTGCCGGCCGTGCGCAGGCGCTGATAGAAGGCGCGGATGACCGGATTGGCCCGGGTGGCGGCGACGGTGGCCATGTACAGCACGGCGCGGACGGCGGCGCGCCCGCCCGCGATGCGGCGCTGGCCGCGCCAGGTGCCGCTGTCGCGATTGAAGGGAGCGACCCCGACCAGCGCTGCAATCTGCCGGCGCGAGAGCCGGCCGAGTTCGGGCAGCTCGGCCAACAGGGTGGCGCTGGCCGTGGGGCCGATGCCGGGGATGCTCTGCAGCCAGGTCGCGCGGGCGCCCAGGGCCGGGTCGGCCTGCAGGGCCGCGGCGAGCTCGGCGTCGAACTCGGCCAGGCACTGGGCCAGCCAGGCCAGGTGGGCGTCGATGTTGGCCTGGCCGCGGGGCTGAGCCAGGGGGCGCCGCTGCTGCTCGGCCACCCGATGCGTCAGGAGTTGGCGCCGGCGGCGCACCAGATCCTGCAGATCGCGACTGGCCGCCGAGGGGCGCGGCCGCAGCGGCGGGCGGACCTCCGCGGCAAAGCGCGCCAGCAGCTGCGCGTCCACGCGGTCCGTCTTGACCTGGACGTTGCGGCTGCCGGCGAAGTCGCGCCCCTGGCGCGGGTTGATCACGACCACCGGCAGCCCGGCGGCCGCCAGCGCCGCCGCCACGGCGCGCTCGTGGCCGCCGGTGGCTTCCAGCACCAGGCGGCCGGGCTGGTGGGTCTGCGCCCACGCCACCAGGCGGGCGTGGCCCGCCGGCGTGTTGGGCACGCGCCAGCCCGCGTTGGGCGGATAGACCGCCACCTCCAGGGCATCACGCGCGACATCAATGCCGACAAACTGCGGGTCCGCCATTCCGGTACCCTCCCGTGGACGCTGGCGTCCCGCCCGGCCTTGGATCTTCGGGCTCGCGTCCGCGGCCCCGGCAACTGTTCGGGCTCTGCGCCAGCGTGAAGGGCCGGGACGACCTCGCTCACCGACGGTCTCAAAGGACCCAGGGGTCTACGGTCTGTCCCGGCCCTACGCCTGTCTTGGACAGTCCAAGACCCGCGGAACATACCTGCCCCCGAATAGACAAGGGGTCTTCCGCGCAACCAACGTCGGTCCGCCACCACCGTTCGCGGTGAGCCCTCACCCGCAGGGGCAGCATCCCCGACCCGCCCGTCGTCCGGTCCCCTGCCCGCTGGCGTAGAGGCCGGTTACAAACCGGCCTCTTCCGGGGACCCCCCTCGTGGTGAACCGGCATGGGCGCGCAAGTACCGTCTAGATCCTCGTAGTTATACTAACTGCAGGAGGTATGACTTTGGCCAATGTAGTAGGAACCAAGGGTCAGGTTGTGATCGCCAAGGAAATCCGCGACAAACTCGGGATCGGCCCGGGATGGATCACCATTCAGCGCGCGGTCGACGACCATGTCGAGATCGTCTTCCTGCCTCCCGAGCACCGCGAGTCGCTCAAGGGCAGCCTCGCGCCCCACATCAGGGCCCGCGTGGCCCCCGCGGAATGGCCGCAGGCGCGGGAGAGCGGCTGGCATGACGCCGCAACCCAAAAACACCGGGCGCCAGGCACCCGGTGAGCGATCTGCTCGATACCTCCATGCTCGTCCGCTATCTCACCGGTGACCCACCCGACCTCGCCGAGGTCGCCGCGCAGGTAATCGATGGCGACCGTGTGCTCCTGGTGACCGATGTCGTGATCGTCGAGACCGCGTACGTCCTGCAGTCCGTATATCAGGTGCCCAGGACAGCTGTTGTCGACAGTCTTGTTGCCCTCCTGCGCAAAGCCAATCTCGACACCTTCCGGCTCGACAGGGATCTCGTGCTCAGAGCGCTGCTGCTCTGCCGCCCATCGGGCCGGGTCTCCTTCGCCGACGCCCTCGTCTGGGCGGCTGCCCGCTCCCAGGCAGGAACGGCCGTCTATTCATTAGACCAGCGATTCCCTGACGACGGCATCACCGTCCTTCAGTCCGTTCCCACCGACCCGTCCTAGCCACCCCCGGATTCAGCACCCTACGCCCCCAGTCGGCTCCAATCCGACATCCCGGCGTCCCCGGCCGGAACCCAGCAGCACCCACGAGACTTCGTGCACCCTGCCACCCCGTCCACTCCTTCATCCCCAGCCCATCTCGCGTAGGGGCGGCATCTCCCCCGCCCGTCTTCCACGCAACGTCCATCCCCGGCCCTAACTGTTCCTCTTGAACCGCCCAACCACAGGTCGCCGGGCCACACCAAGACGCCAAGTGATCCGCCACTAGTCGTCCGGTGGCGGGTCACATGGGAATGAAGAGCATGTGTTTGGGTCATGCGACGATTACTGTGGCTGGTGGAAGCCCATCTCGGAGGGCCAGATGGCGACAGATTGGTCCGCGTGGCGACAGTTCCCGGACTTCAAGGCGGAAGGACTTCCGGAGGCCTCGATTGGCCCTGGCGTCTACGAGCTAAGGCATCGCTCCACCGGTAAACGCATTCTCGTCGGCGAAAGCAAGACGCTGGCCAAGCGAATGCGGTCGTTGCTGCCGAAGTCTCACGGGGGACGCGGCAAGCGCGATAACTCGGACAAGCGGGAGTACGTCGCCGAGCACCTGCCAGACGTTGAGTATCGTACGCGTGATTGTGCGACGAAGGCAGAGGCAAGGATGCTGGAACGTCAGTTGTTCGACAAGCACACGTACATCTTCCCGACTTAAGTTCAATGGACGGCTGATAGATGTGATCACGCGTTGAGCCGTTCGCTCACGAGAGGTACTTCTTCGCCACCGTCTGCACGTGCGGCCTGCTGGCTCCGGTGTGGTTGCTTCACTTGATCGTGTGGATGTTGGCCACTACCCCGGGAGAGGGAGAGCAGGCGAAACGACGACGTAAGCGCCGTGCTCGATAAAATCACTCGTTAACCGTCGTGAGTTGTGCTGGATGCCTTGCCTTATCCTTTAATCCTATTCGTAAGGAGACCTCTCATGCTCGTCAAGGTCACGTTCAAGCGCCAAGTCACATTCCCAAAGCAGGTGCTGGATGCCTTGGGCATTGGCCCTGGTGGCAGGCTCGAACTTGAGGCGAGTTCCGACGGACACACCCTCAGGCCAAGCCCGGTGGCCCAGGCAGCGCGCAGCCTGGGATCTCCCGGCACCGGTAGCACGACCAAGTTGTCGTACCACCCCGCCGCGGCAATCCAATCCGCCGCGCCATCTTCGAGCAATTCGTCCTGCCTGTGGACTGCTGATCTGTTCCTCCGAGACCTTCGCCACCTACCGCCCCAACTCCAAAGTCCTTGCTCAGCCTCATGCATTAAGACTCCCAAGTCCTCTATGACCGACACGCCGCCAGAGCAGGCCTAGTTCGCCGAAGACGACGAAGACCTCGAAATGGCCCGTCGGGCCCTGGGCCCGGACCGTCCCCGCCTGCCATGGCCTGCTTCCACTCCGCAGGATTTCACGGGCGAGAGGTCATTCTTATGGCTCCATCTCCCGACGCGGCGGTTCACCCTCGAAACAGATAGTCTGGCACCTGATCCAAGAACATGGTGTCCAACCCAACTGCCCCGACTAGCACCGAGCCGTCGGGCGCCACGAAACATGGCTCCACGATAACCACCGAAACAAGAACTGGCCTCTGACCCGCCCTTCGACCCACCGCCGGCCAACTGACATTCATCCTTCAAGAGCCATCTCCGCTCCTCCTTCCGTCCGCTCGGGTCTGCCGAAGGTCGCGTTCCGATCTATTCCTCCTAACTGCTCCTATTACTCCGACCAAGACATTTCAGATGCAGCAAGGGATCTCGTCGACAATAAGATTCTTAATGGGTTGTGGAGAAGACTATCGTCGACAAGCTCGTCGACGAGATCGCGAGCCCGGGGAACAGTCAGTGATTGAAGATAAGGCCATTTGATCGATTATGAACCATCAATTACTCGACGGGCTAGGTCATCATCGTGATGTGCTAGCGAATTGGCTTTGTGCAAGGCTCACCAATTGTGTCCGGCCAAAAACTCGCATGCATCCCTGTACCAAAGTATAGACTTGCATCTAGTCAGGGCGGATAGGACACGTGCCACGCTAATATCAGGGTCAATGACCACAATGCAGTTCAGCAAGTCCTTTGCGGCCTTGTTTCTACGCGATCCAGAAGTGCATCTTCTGATCAAGTTGCGGGCTTCTTGATCTGAATCAGGACAAGAGTAACCAAACACAACAAGCTTGTCTGCTTGGGAAAGCTTTTGCTCTGCCTTTCTCCACACCTTGCGAATTTCGTTATGCATCAGATGAGATTTGCCATAGATTGGCGGAACTATCACTGGAAAGCATTTGACACGCCTGCCACCGCGCCACATGGTTGCAGGAAGTGAAGATAGCTCCCTAGTGTTTGTAATAGAAATCTTGCGCTTATATGGTGATTTCTCGAGCACTGAACTCATTGGTGGAGGATACCTGTTGTGCCCGGAATCCCAATTCAGAGACCCGTGGAGCTTGAGTACATCTATCCCAGACTTCGACTGAGTCGAACATTCAAAAGCCGGTGCTTCACTATCACCAAGTTCAAGCTTGTGTGTCGAGTGAGACTCAATTCCATAACAATGGGGAAAGTTGAACTGAAATCCAGCTGGCCTCTTCTGTTCGATCGCAATGGAATAGAGTGAAAGCTCAACTTGTATATCGTAATTGAACGTAAGTATAGAGAACTCGCCGCCCTTCGACCTCTCATAACAAGATCGGATTACGCGAGTCAAATTGGATGTGTATTGCGGCGGATTTGCATTGGTTGACTTACTCAATCTTTCCGAAAGAATCTCGACAAGATTGACAAATTTCTTGTACGATGGAGGCCCTGCTTGATCCGGTTGACTTTGCGTGAGGATATCAGTGTACAGTGTTGACATCACGTGTTCGAACGAATCGTACTGTTCATCGAGGATGTCGAAGCCGAATTCCATCTTCACGTACTCTCTAACGTCCCTTAACTTAGTTGTCAGGATTTTGGCTGAGTGGCAATCTTTGAAGAATGGACGGTCAAGGGGAGGGCACCTAGCTGTGCTGTCTGATTTGACGCCTGAGAGACTAGCGCCTGCACCGCAAAGCAGAACTACGTTTGGCATGGAGACGTTGATATTTCGCTAATGCTTGAGTGTAGCACTTTGGTCACTTGCATCTCCATTTCGGTCTCACAAAAGAAACGAGATTTCTAGTGGAGTCCTATGCGGCGGGTCATGGCTACAATAAAGATGCCCACTTACACTTTTGATGGTCTCGTGCTTTCAGGGTGCAACGAAGTCACAGCATTCAATGTTGTATCCTCACGCCAGGGACTCGAACATGGATTACGAAACGCATATATGTTTACTTCTGGTGGTTGACAGGTAGTATTTTCTGCCATTACGATCAATAGGATCGAGTGTGGATTGGTCACCGGGAGCCAGCGCAAAGTTCTTGTTTCGCATCATGTCTAAAGTTTACAGTGACCTGCATCCTTATTTGCCCTGACGGCCTACCACCGTAGCGCTTCGGACTGTGCGGGCGTGGTAGGAGCTAGTACTCACTTGCCTGGAGAGTTCTCATCGGCAGGCAAAGTTCGACCGTCGTGATCGTTCGGAATATCGTCCATTCCCCAACAGATGGCAGTGCAGTCACGCCAAGCTCCGCAAGTATCATGCCGGCCGGCGCTGGACGTCGTTTCACCAAACGCTCAATCGAACACTCCGCGCACGTCGCGTCAGTGATGGTTCGAACACCCTTGTTGCGCATGGTCGCCAAAGACCCGTTGGTAAATCCAAACGATGCCATCGTTGCTGAGATGCCCGTCAACCATGTCATTGAGATCAACGCAAGTCGTTGGCTACCTGTGCCAGCGCTGGCGTAGTCAGCCCAAACGCTGCAAGGGCCGCAACAAACACCGAAAGAAAGATACGGGCGCAGCGCGTCAAGTCGCGATTATGCAAGAACCATCCAAGGAAGCGGAAGCTGGCGAGAAGTCCAGCAACGTACTCAATCAATCAACGCATTCGTGCCCGCAGCCCGTACTACCGTTGAGTCCACAGGGCGGGCAAGTCGTTGACCAACGGTTCGGAGCCGACCCTGTCAGCAGGACTCATCGCAACCCTGGCCGTTGGCGTCATTTGGGTCGCCCTGATAGTGGCGCAGACGTAAGAGACGCGTCGTTACGTCCTCGCCCTTCGAGCCGAAATCCAAGGCCTGCAAGAAGATCGCCGAGCCGATATCCGAAGCCTCCGCACGGGGATACGTGCCGATATCCAAGGCCTCCGGCAGGAATCTCGCACCGACGTCCACAGCCTCCCGCCCGACGCTCAAGCTGGCTCCGCCCACATCCGCGGCGATTTCGCCGGCCTCCGCAGAGACCTCCAGGCACTGACCGTCCGCATGGCCCGCATTGAGGGATTCCTCGTCGGCTACTTCGCCGCACGCGGCCCCTTCCACTGCCACGCCTCCGCCGCCTGACACACCCAATTCAGTCTGCGAGCGTTGTCTGGAAACCAACTTGGGCTAGCCGTGTAATCGACGGGTCCAGCCCGCCGCCCGTGCTACCGTCGAATCCACAAGGGCGGTCGATTCCACACACCAAATCCAAGGAGCCGCCCGTGACCCCCGACATCATTGCAATCGTCGCCGTTGGTATCACCCTTGCCGGCCTCATGGTCGCCATCCGGCGCGACGCACGCACCCGCACCGATCAAGGTCTAGCCCAAGTGCGGGCGGAAGTTCGCGACCTCCGAGCCGAGGCGCGCGCCGACTCTGCCCAAATGCGTGCCGAAAACCAGAGCCTTCGAGACGAAGTCCGCGCCGACAACCAGAACCTCCGGCAGGAAATCCGCGCTGACCTCGCCGAAGTCAAATCCAACGTCGCCGGCCTCCGCCGGGACGTACAGTCCCTGTCCGAGCGCACGTCCCGTCTTGAAGGCGTCATCGAAGGTGTCTTCTCCGGTCGCGATCGCCGCAACGACGCGGCTTGACCGCTCGGGTGCCAGCTGCGAACGCCACCTGAAGTCCAGCCACGACCCGTCACCCGGGCGATAAGTGCGAGCCCGCTCCCCCGCTTGGTCCGGGGCCAAGTCGGCCGTCAGGACATAGACCACCACTCTGGAGCCAACCCTGTCAGTCGAACTAATCGCAACCCTGGCCATAGGCGCGATTTGGGTCGCGCTCCTAGTGGCGCAGCGGTACGAGACGCGTCCTGACTTCCTCGCCCTGCGCGCCGAAATCCGCATGGGAATCCAGGGACTGCGCGAGGATCTCCGAGCCGGCTTCCGGGACCTCCGACATGAAGTCCACGCAGACTTCCAGAACCCTCGTGCGGAGGTCCGTTCTGACTCTGCCCACATCCGAGGCGATTTGGCGGGCCTCCGCAAGGACATCCAGGCCCTCACCGTCCGCATGGCCCACATCGAGGGCTTCCTCCTGGGCAACTTCGCCGCACGCGGCCCCTCCACCGCCACGACAACGCCTCGACGCCAGCCGCCATCGTTGGAGCTGACCCTACCGACGACGAGGCAGACGCACACAGTCCCAGGTTCCACAGGTCGTGCTACCGTTTAGCCAGCACGGGCGGGCTCGACTCAGACGTTTCTCTAAGGAGCCGCGCGTGACCCCCGAACTCATCGGAATCCTCGCCGTTGGCGCCACCCTGTTCGGCGTTGGCGCCACCCTGATTGGGCTGCTGCTCACCTTCAGGCGCGAAGCACGCGCCGACAATCAGGCCTTGCGGGCCGAATTCCGCGCGGATAACCAGCGCCTGCGCTCTGAATCCCGCGCCGACTTGCAGGCCTTTCGTAAGGAAGTCCGTGCTGACTTTGCCCAAGTTCGCGGCGATCTGGGCGACCTCCGTACAGACGTCCAGTCGCTAACCGAACGCACGTCCCGCCTCGAAGACGTCATCGAATGCGTCTTCGCCGGCTGCGGTCGCCGCAACGCCGCCGCCTGACCAACCCGATTCGATCCCTGGCGAACACTCCTCTACCACGCCTCAATCCGAGCCATCCCAGCCGGCCACGCATCCGCCGCCGACCCCGGCTAACTCACCACCCACGAGTCACAAGCCGCAAGACACCCGTCCACCGCCACTCCCGGACTTGTCCCGCGACTCCATCCAGTGTACACTAACTGTGTAATCCCCGCAACCCTTTCCAATGCCCACAGCCATTCCGCTCCTTCCCCTCCTCGCTCCCCTGTTCATGGCCAGCCTGGCGAGCTACGTCTCCTCCGGCTCCCTTGCCCGGTCCGCCGACCGTCCGGAGCCCACCGCACCTTGCGCTGCCCCCAAGAAATCGGGCTTGCTCCGGCCGCGCAGATCCTCCGAGCTCAACGCCCACATCGACGCGCTCCAGGCCTGCTGCTCCAGGCTTCCCACGCCCCACCGCCAAACGGCCCCAGAACCACTCCCGCCACACCCGCCGCCATACCCCCGCAGCGCCTGTCGCGGACCTAAAACCGGGCGGCCATCCACCCCCGCCGCCGCCCCGCCCCAAACCCGCCCAAAATGCACCCCGCGGCACCTCAAGAGTTTTTTGGAAAAAACTCTTATTGCGCGCGAGGGACCCATTTCCGCACCCTCGCCAGCCCGTCCACTCACCCCGCCGTTCGCCTCTTGTTCGGTTACAATGCCCGCCCATGAACCAGCCTGAACTCGACCTCGCCACACCCGACGCCCCCACCCCGGCGTTCCATCCCCTCGTGGCCGACTGGTTTGCCGCCACCTTCCAGGCGCCCACCGACGCCCAGACCGCCGCCTGGCCCGCCATCCGCTCAGGCCAGGACACCCTCGTCGCCGCCCCCACCGGCTCCGGCAAAACCCTCGCCGCCTTCCTCACCGGCATCGACCAGCTCATCCGCCGCGGCCAGTCCCAGGACCTCGACCCCGTCACCCGCATCGTCTACATCTCACCCCTCAAAGCCCTCGGCCACGACATCGAGCGCAACCTCCAAAGTCCGCTCGCCGCCATCCGCGAACTCGCCGAAGAGCGCGGCGTTGACCTGCCGGACATCCGCGTCGGCGTCCGCACCGGCGACACCAAGCCCTCCCGCCGCCGCACCCTCGTCACCCGCCCGCCCCACATCCTCATCACCACCCCCGAGTCCTTCTACCTGATGCTCACCTCCCAGCGGGCCCGTGAAACCCTTCGCCAGGTCGATACCGTCATCGTCGACGAGATCCACGCCCTCGCCCGCGACCGCCGCGGCAGCCACCTGGCCCTCTCACTCGAACGCCTCAACCACATCGCCCGCCGCCGTCCCCAGCGCGTCGGCCTTTCTGCCACCCAGCGCCCCATTCGGGAACTCGCCGCCTTCCTCACCGGTGCCGACGACCAGGGCGATGCCCGCTCCTGCGTCACTGTCGACCTGGGCCACCAGCGCGACCTGGACCTCGGCATCGAGACGCCCCCCTCCGACCTCGAAGCCGTCGCCCCCCGCGAGCAGTGGGACGACATCTATAACCGGCTCGCTGACCTGATCGTCCAGCACCACACCACCCTCGTCTTCGTCAACACCCGCGCCCTGGCCGAGCGCGTCTCCCACAACCTGCGCGACCGCCTCGGCGAGGAAGGCGTCGCCAGCCACCACGGCAGCCTCTCCCGCGAACGCCGCCTCCACGTCGAACAGCAGCTCAAAGACGGCCAGCTCAAAGCCCTAGTCGCCACCGCCTCGCTCGAACTCGGCATCGACATCGGCAGCATTGATCTCGTCTGCCAGATCGGCTCGCCCCGCAGCATCGCCGTTTTCCTGCAACGCATCGGCCGCTCCGGCCACGCTCTCGGCCTGCGCCCCAGGGGCCGCCTCTTCCCGACTACCCGAGACGAACTGGTCGAAAGCGCCGCCCTCATGCGCGCCGTCCGCGCCGGCGAACTCGACCGCATCGTCCAACTCGTCGCTCCCCTCGATGTGCTCGCCCAGCAAATCGTCGCCGAGGCCGCCTGCGAAGACTGGCAACTCGACGACCTGTTCAACCTCGTCCACCGCGCCACGCCCTTCCGGTCACTCACCCGCGAGTCCTACCTCGAAATCGTCGACATGCTGGCCACGGGCATCGGCGATGGCGGCGGCCGCGCCGCGCCCCTCATCCACTTCGACCGCATCAACAACGTCATTCGTGGCCGCCGCGCCGCCCGCCTCACCGCCCTGCAAAACGGCGGCACCATCCCCGAACTCGGCGACTATCGCGTCCTTGCCGAACCCGACGACACCTTCGTCGGCTCGGTCAACGAGGACTTCGCCATCGAGAGCATCGCCGGCGACATCTTCCTGCTCGGCAATACCTCCTGGCAGATTCGGCGCGTCGTCCAGAGCACGGTTCGGGTAATCGATGCCCAGGGCGCGCCACCCACAATCCCCTTCTGGCTCGGCGAAGCCCCCGGCCGCACCATCGAGCTCTCCCAGGACGTCGGCCGCCTGCGCCGCGACGTGGCCAGTCGCCTCACGGACCCGGCCCTGGTCGATTGGCTACAGGCTGAGTGCAACGTCTCCGACCTCGGCGCTCACCAGATCGCCGACTACCTGCGCGCCTCCCACGACGGTCTGCGTGTCATGCCGTCCGACCACGACGTGGTCTTTGAACGCTTTTTCGACGACTCCGGCGGCATGCAACTCGTCGTCCACGCCCCCTTCGGCCAGCGCATCAACCGCGCCTGGGGCCTCGCTCTCCGCAAACGCTTCTGCGTGCGCTTTGACTTCGAGCTCCAGGCCGCCGCAAACGATGACGCCATCCTCCTCTCGCTCGGCCCCCAGCACGCCTTCCCGCTCGAAGAAACCTTCCGCTACGTCACCCCTAAGAACGCGCTCAAGTCCGTCGAGCAATCCATCCTTTACACTCCCATGTTCCCCACCCGCTGGCGCTGGAACCTCACCCGCGCCCTGGCCGTCCCCCGCCTGCGTGGTGGCAAGAAGGTCGCCCCCAACATCCAGCGCATGCGGTCTGACGATCTGATGGCCGCCGTCTTCCCCGAGCAGATTGGCTGCCAGGAGAACGTCCATGGCCCCCTCACGCCTCCAGACCATCCGCTGATCCGCCAGACGCTCAATGACTGCCTCTTCGAAGCCATGGACGTCCGGGGGCTCGAGAAGGTGCTGCAGCGCATCGACGACGGCCAGATCGCTCTCCACGCCCGCGACACCACCGAACCGTCACCCCTGGCCCACGAGATCCTCAACGGCCGCCCCTACACCTTCCTGGACGACGCTCCGCTCGAGGAGCGCCGCTCACGAGCCGTCGCCACCCGACGCGCCCTCCCCGAGAGCGCCCGCGATCTCGGCCGCCTGGATCCGGCCGCCATCGAGCGCGTGGTCGAAGAAGCCTGGCCGCAGCCCCGCGACGCCGAGGAAGTCCACGACGCCCTTCTCAGCCTCATCGCCATCGACGCCACCGCGGTCGCCAACTGGAACCGCTGGCTCGACGAACTGAGCGACCACGGCCGCACCGCCAAATGCGAGGTGGACGGCCGAATCCTCTGGTTCGCCGCCGAAAACGTGGACGTGATGCGCGCCCTATTCGGGGCCGACGCAGTTCCCAACCTGGCGCTCCCGGCCGGTGCAGCCGTCCAGGTGGCCGACCGCGAAGAAGCCCGCCGCCTGCTGCTCCGCGGTCACACCGAGGTCTGCGGGCCGACCACTCCCGAGGAACTGGCAAGCCGTTGCGGCCTGAGCGCCAAGGACGTCGCCCGCGGCCTGATGCAGTTGCAGGTAAGCGGCTTCATCCTCCCCGGACACTTCCGCGACCCCAACATCGAGGACGTTTGCGACCGCCGACTTCTCGCCCGCATCCACCGCCTCACCCTCGACCGCCTGCGCCGCGAAATCGAGCCGGTCGCCGTCCGCGACTTCATGCGCTTCCTCATCCGCTGGCAACACGCCGCCCCCGGCCACACCCTCTACGGCAAGACCGGCCTCCGGCGCGCCATCCAGCGTCTGCAGGGCTTCGAACTGCCGGCCGCCGCCTGGGAGGGCGCCGTCCTCCCCGCCCGCGTCCGCGGCTTCCGCACCCGGTGGCTGGACGAACTCTGTCTGGCGGGCGACGTCGTCTGGGGCCGCCTCAGCGAACGCAACTCCGACCCCGAGCGACGCAGCGCCCCCGCAACCCGCGCCACGCCCGTAACTCTCGGCCTCCGCGAAGACTTTGACCTGCTGCTGCAGGCCGCCCGCTGGCGCAGCGGCGGCACGGATTCGGAAGCCGAGCCCCCTGAACTCGCCGGCGCCGCCCGCTCCATCGACGCTCTGTTGAGCGAGAGCGGCGCTCTTTTCTTCGAACAGATCGTCATGCGCACCCGGCGCCTGGCCGCCGATGTCGAGGACGGCCTGCGCGACCTGATCGCCGCCGGCCGCGTCACCTCCGACGGCTATGAGGGCCTTCGCGCTATCGCCTCCGGCTGGTCAAGCACCGGCCGCCGCCGCTGGCGTCATACTCGCCGCGCCGGCCGCTTCGCCGTCGGCGGACCCCCGGGCCGCTGGTCGACCCTCCAGCCGCCCGCCGCCGGCATCGACACCGACGAGGTCGCCGAAGCCGTCGCAGCCACCCTTCTCGACCGCTACGGCATCGTCTTCCGCGACGTCGTGCGCCGCGAGAACTTCCGGCTCCCCTGGCGCGATGTGCTGCGTGCCCTGCGACGCCTCGAAGCCCGCGGCGATGTCCGCGGCGGACGCTTCGTGGCCGGCTTCGCCGGCGAGCAGTTCGCCCTCCCCGACGCCGTCAACGCCCTCCGCCGGGCGCGCCGCGATCCGGACTCCGGCGAAACGCTCCGTCTGGCTGCCGTCGATCCCCTCAACCTCACCGGCGTCATCACCCCCGACGCCCGCGTCCCGGCCCAACCCGGCCGCTCGCTCACCCTCATCAACGGCTGGCCCCCAGCCTCAGACTCAGGCGCCGCCGAAGCCGCCGCCAGCTAGGTGCTAGTGGTGATGCCCGTTCGTGTAGTGCGCCGCCAGCAGGTCCTCCCCCCAGTCGCCGGCGTAGCTCCGCATCACCGAGTGGATGTGGTTCGCCTCGTTCTGCGTGTTGTCGTATTCGATCACGAAGGACGGCCCGGCTAGCGCGTAGTAGTGTCCCTCACCCCGAGCTTCCGGCCCGGCCCACAGGAACCGGACGCCATCCAGCCCGTCCTGCTCGATCTTGCGCCACTCGTTGGCTGCCAGGTCCGCAGTCTTTCGCTCGACATAATGTCGAACCAGCCCAATCAGCCCATCCCGCTGCCCATCCCGCAACTCCGCCAGCGTGATTCCCCCAACGGGAATCTCGTCAGGTTCGGCAATCCGGTAGTTCTTCGTCAGAATGTCGTCCGGCGCCACCGGATCTACGATCGCCAGCGCCTTCTGCCCAGCATCCAGCCGACCCAGCAAATCGCGCGCCAGGTCTTCTTCCTCGGCTAGCGTCCGAACGCCCTTGTGCTCGCCGTGCCGAACCTCGGCCGGATTCGCGCCCAGGAATAGCGGCAGCACCGACACAAAGGTGCTGGCAATCACCGTGGCGTGAATCCCGATGTGGTGCCCGCCGGCTCGCCAGCCCCAGGGCTCCTCGCCGCCTGGCTCCCCGAACACACTGAAGTAGTAGATCTCCGGATCCCGTAGCCAGTGCATGCGGTCGTTCTGGATGCCTTCCCACTCGTCCAGGATGGCCTCCAACTCGATGATCTCCCGGGCCTTCCGTGCACCATGCGCACTCAGCGCCGTGTTCAACATTCGAAACGCCGCCGCACGCTGCGCCCCGGTCATGTCCTTCAGCCGCAGACCATTCCGCTCCACCGGCGTGTAGTGCCACAGATACCGCTCATCGCCAGCAAACGGAAACGTCGCCACGGCCCTTTGACCAGCATCGAGTGAATCCACAAAGCCACTGGCCGCCTCAGCCATCTCGGCGGCTACAGCTACGGCGCGCGAGGCCGTGGTGATGTCCGTCGTCGTCATCGAGTCACGCTCCCTGTCGCCACCGTCGGCTCGCTACCAGTCATACAGGTCCAGTATCCACTGCTGTACCGGTGAGACCTTCTGGAAGCGCTCGTAACAGAAGTCCACGAACTCCGCCGTATGCACCTGGGGCGGCAACGGCTCCTCGATCCAGGCATGCAACGCGTTGTACCGCAGCAAATCGGCCCGCGGGTGATCGGCCGCGAACCCTCGAGGGACTCGCTTGTAGTGCGCTCCACCCACGTCGGCGCCCGCTGCGCGCACGGTGGCCAATGTCTGCGACAGCGCCTCGCCTCGGCGCTCGTCGGCTACCGCCTCGCGAAAGGCCGCCAGGATCTCCTTGTCGAACGCATGCCGCCCGGCCCCAACCACAACCGCATCGGGCGTAAGCCGGAGGAAGTAGCCCGGGCAGTCCCGGCTATGCCGATCGCCCTGCCAGAACCACAGGTCGAAGTGCGTCTTGTACGGCCGCTTGTCCCGGCTGAATCTAATGTCGCGATGGATGCGAAAGATCGAACCGCTCACCCGCGGCTCGGCGTGAATCCCGGGTGCGAACTCCGACAGGGCCATGCCCATCGCGCTCACGAATAGCCGACCCGGCCCAAGCAGTCCCTCGTCGAATCTGCGCCGGTTGGCCTCGAACCACGGCTTGCTGTTGTTCACGGCCAGATCCCGCAGAAAGTCGAAGCCCTCAGACTGAAACCCGCTGAACAAACGCGACACTCAACGGCTCTCGGCGGCTGCCAAGTGAACCGTAGCAGCCGCGGTTACGGATCCGCCGCGCGACTTGCCGACCGCTTGACGAGCGTCTCGGGAACGAAGAGGCCAAAAGTCAGCGCGCCGGCGAGCCCCAAGCCGGCCAGGAAAAACGGGGCCAGCAGCAGTCCGAACAGGTCGGCAACGCCGCCCACGACTACTGGCCCGCCCATGTCGCCGATCCCCCCCACCAGCCGCCATATCGCCAGGAATTCGCTCGGCCGTTCGGACGGCGTCAGGTCGGACCCCAGCGTCAGCATCGTTCCCGATCCGATTCCGTTGGAAAACCCGAGCAGCAAACCAATCAATATGAGCCCACTGAAGTCCTTGGCCTGGCTCAGCAGCGCCATGGAGGCGCTGAACAACGCGAACGACGGAACGATTGCAAATTTCCGTCCGAAGTGGTCCATCAGGTAGCCGGCCAGCGGAAACAGCGTCATATCTATGGCTGCCGAAGCGCTTACGACAATTCCGATCTCCACCGCGTCTAGACCCAGCACAAAGGCGCCGTACAGCGGCAGTACCACCGGCCGCCCCGAGCGAATGGCCTGGGCGAATATGTGGCCGGTACCCGCCCGCAACAACGCGTGTCGGCTCACTCGCAACGTCTCCCGTAGCCCGCGCAGCAGGCTCACGGCCGACTGGGTGCTTGCGTCGCTGCGGTCGGGAGCGTCGCGAAACAGCAACGCGGGGATCAACCCGACGGCCATGAATGCGCCGGCGACTAGAAAGAGCACCTCGTACCCGAGCGTGCTGGCTACGGCGCCGCCGACACCCGGTCCGATGAACATGCCGATCCGGTTTGTCCCGCCGAAGAGCGACATGATTCGCCCACGCTGATGCCGCGGCGTGACCCGTCGCATGTATTGCATGCGCGACAAGGCCCACAGACCCATTCCCGCGCCCATTAGCAGCCGGGCAACCAGCAGCACGGCGTACGGCGGCGAAACGGCCAGCACGATCACGGCCGCAACCATGACGACCAGGCCCGCAACCTGTCCCGACCACTCGGTAATGCGAGTCAGCAGCAGACCCGAAGGCAGGGTCCAGAGCAACGTGCCCAGCGCCGCCATCCCCAGCGCCAGCCCGACAAGCGTGATGTTCTCCTGGCCTGAGACGGGGTCTCGTACCAGATCGGCTACGAACAGCGGCAGCGTGGGCACCAGCATGCCCATGCCGATCGAGCTAACGAAGATTTGGAGATAGACACGCGGAACCAGGGATTTGACGGTGTTCAGCGCGCGCTCGGATTGCACGGACGCGCATGCTAAGACACAAAGCCCCGCTCGAACGTGGACAATGGCGGTAGCCAGTCGCGCCGCAGGGGAATCCAATGCAGGCCATTCGCGTCAACCAGACGGGCGGACCCGAAGCCCTTTCGTACGAGGCCATCGACGACCCGACGCCAGCCGCCGGCGAGGCGGTCATCCGAATTGAGGCCGTAGGCGTCAACTACATCGACACTTATCAGCGCAGCGGCCTGTATCCGCTCGATCCGCCATTCACCCTGGGGATGGAAGGCGCCGGCGTGGTCGAAGCCGTCGGGTCCGATGTCAGCGGGCTCGCGGTTGGCGACCGGGTCGCCCACGCGATGCATTTGGGCTCCTATGCGGAGCTACAGGCCGTCCCTGCCGCGCAGCTCGTCAAGCTGCCGGACGCTATCGACACCCGCCAGGCCGCGGCCGCCATGCTTCAGGGCATGACCGCGCACTACCTGGCCCACAGCACCTATCCGCTGGCTGCCGGTCACACCGCCGTTGTGCACGCCGGCGCTGGGGGTGTGGGGCGCTTGTTGTCGCAGATGGCCAAGCGGGCAGGCGCCCGCGTCATCGCCACCGCCGGTACGGCCGCCAAGGCAGAAGTCGCCGCCGCGGCTGGCGCCGACGACGTGATCATCTACACCGAAGCCGACTTCCTCGAAGAGGTCCGTCGTCTGACCGACGGCGCTGGCGTTGAAGTCGTCTACGACGGCGTCGGCGCCGCCACCTACGAGCGCAGCTTCGACTGCCTCAAGCCGCGCGGCCTGCTGGCCCTCTATGGCGCATCCAGCGGCCCGGTGCCGGAGCTGAACCCGCAGATCCTCAACGCCAAGGGCTCGCTATTTCTCACCCGTCCCAGCTTGGGCCACTACACGCTCACGCGCGACGAACTGGAATGGCGCGCCGGCGATGTCTTGTCTTGGGTCGCGGCCGGCGAGCTGACCCTCATGATCGACCGCGAAGTCTCACTGGCAAACGCGGCCGACGCTCACATCGCCCTCCAGGGCCGCCAAACCAGCGGCAAAGTGCTCCTGATTCCCTGAGCGCCGAAGCGCCGGGCGTCGACGCCGACCTGCAACGCCGGGTCGACTTCCTGCTGGAACTCGACAAAGCCAAGGGCGTCCTACGTCGCAACCTGATCACGGCGGCCGAACGTCGCGAGAACGACGCTGAGCACGGCTGGCACGTGACTATGTTCGCGCTGGTGCTGGCCGACTACGCTCCGCCGGGCGCCGACATTGCGCGCGTCATCGCCATGCTGCTGGTGCACGACATCGTGGAAATCGACGCCGGCGACGCCTTTGTTTACGACGAGAAGGCCAAGGCTCTTCAGCCGGAACGTGAGCGTGCCGCCGCAGACCGCCTGTATGGTCTGTTGCCCTCGAATCAGGGACGCAACCTGCGCGCCCTCTGGGAGGAATTCGAAGCCCGCCAAACCCCCGAAGCCCGCTTCGCCGCCGCCCTCGACCGTCTCCAGCCCCTGCTTCTCAACTTCCATACCCAGGGCAAGGCCTGGCGCCAACACGGCGTCACGCGTGACCAGGTTCTCACCGTCAACGCCCACATCGCTCACGGCTCTGAGACTCTTTGGGCCTTCGCCCGCACCCTCATCGACGAGGCGGCACGACTCGGTTACCTGAGTCCGTAGCTGCTGCTCTGCATGCCGCGCTGGCCAACCTCCGCGAGGCGCTGGAACTCTACTCCGAACTGCCCAGGCCTGCAGTCCTGCCTTCGCAGTAGAGCGGTCCGCTCGCCGCCGGACCAGGTGTAGACTCAATTCACAACGGGTTGGGCGTCCGTACTGGAACGACGAACCCTGCCCTACCAAAGCTGGCGGAGTGAGGAGCGTTATCGGTGGTCAGGGAAGTTCGGGGCAGGTATTCCGGCGGAGTTGTCCTGCCGCTCGAGGAACTTGACCTCGACGAGGGAGCGGAAGTCACCATTACGATCAATGACGAGCCGTCGCTGGAACGAAAGCGTAAGGCGCTGCGAGCGAGCTTTGGCGGCTGGAAGGGGTCAGGTGACCCGGACGAGTTGATTCGCATGCTGTACGAGGCTCGCAAGACTGGGTCGCGCCCCGCCTCACGCCCCAAGCCCTTTTGAAATTCCTGATCGATACAGACTGGTCGATCCAGTGCCTGCACGGCGTCGAGAGTGTGATCCATCGTGTTGACGAGTTGTCACCTGAAGGGATCGGTTTAAGTCTGGTCTCTCTGGCTGAACTTTATGAAGGGATCTTGTATTCCGCGAATCCCCAACGTGACGAGGACGCGCTTTACGAGTTTCTTGGTGGTGTCTTTCTGGTGGAGATCGATTCGGAGACGTGTCACATTTTTGCTAAGGAGCGCGGCCGACTGCGAGCCGAGGGCAAACTCATCGACGACTTTGATCTAATGATTGGGGCAACTGCAATCCGCCATGACCTCACCTTGCTGACCAACAATCGCCGGCATTTCACGCGCATTGATGGCCTCCAGATCGTCTCGATTTAGCCGTCCAACCCGAACAACCGCGCCGCATTCCCTCCATAGATCTTCGCCCGCTCCTCGTCGCTTACCGGCAGGCTGTCCACGATCGAGCTGATCACGTCCGGCTCCACCCAGGGGTGGTCACTGGCGAACATCAACTGGTCCGGCCCCACCATTTCCAGGCCGTAGCGGATGGCCGCCGGCCAGGGCGAGACCGTGTCGAACCAGATCTGGCGCAGGTACTCGCTGGGCGGTTTGGTCAGGTTTTCCGCGCCGCGCTTTAGCACCATTGTCTGGTGGTCCAGCCGACCGATCAGGTACGGCAGCGCACCCCCGACGTGTGGACACACGATCGTCAGTTCTGGATAGCGGTCCATCAGCCCACTCACGATGATGCGCGCCAGCGCGATCGTCGTATCGAACATCAGGCCCAGCGCGCCGGTCAGGTTTCGGCCTTCCACCTGGTCAATTGTCACAGGACATGCCGGGTGCAGGTACAGCGGGATGCCCAACTCCTCCGCCCGCCCGAACAGCCACTCGAATTCCGGCTCGTCTGGATGTCGGCCATCCAGGTTGGCGTAGAGCAGCACGCCCCGCATGTCCAGATCGTGCACCGCACGGTCCAGCTCCGCGCGAGCTTCCGCCTCTTGATACAGCGGCAGCACGCACAACCCGGCAAAGCGTCCTGGATACGCCCGCGTCTGCGCCGCGATGTAGTCGTTGAACAGGCGCGCAACCAGCGGTCCGTCATCGCCAAAGCGCTCGGGGCCAGGATCGTTCGGCGAGAGCACCGTCAGGTCTATTCCCGCCGCATCCATCGTCCGCACTTTGGCGTCCATGTCCGAGTGCCCCGGCATGGCCGTCCGCCGCCACTTCCCGGTATCGATGAAGAGCGTGTCGCCGTCCCGGAACGCCAGCGGCTCCTCGTTGCGAGTTTGCAGGTAGTCCAGGAACGGTTCGGGCCAGATGTGGCTTTGGGTATCGATTCGCATTCGGACCTGTGCGTCTGTCCGCAGTCGTCGCGCAACCGCGGGAGGCGCTCACCGAAGCGCCAACTCCGGTGAGCTTATCGAGCGTTGCCGATTATGCGCGTTTGCCTGCCTCGGCAGGGACCGGCAGGATTCGGAGGCCGTGTGTGCGTGAGGCCCAATTCATGGATCCGACCGTGCTCGCATCGGTCGTAAACCGACCGATATTCGACCTCGGCACGCCCTACAACGCGGGCATGCCCGTGCATCCGTCGCATCCGCCCTTCGTATTCACCCTGCAGCGGCGTCACGGCGACACCATGCGCCCAGGCGGCCTCGGTTCGGCTAACGAACTGATCGTCATGTGTGGCCACACCGGCACGCATCTCGACGCGCTGGCCCACTTCGCGCGCGACGGCATCATGTGCGGCGGTCTGCAAGCGGCTGAGGTCCAAAGCGGCGGCCGCGGCATGACCGAGCACGGGATCGAGCGAGTGCCCCCCATCGTGCGCCGCGGGGTCTTGCTCGACGTAGCCGGCGCCGAAGGCGTGGATATCCTGCCCAACGATTTCGCCATCACCGCCGACGTCGCTCAGGCCGTCGCCCGCGAGCACGGCGTCGAAGTCCGCAAGGACGACGCCTTCCTCGTTCGCACCGGCCTCATGCAACGCTGGAACGACCCGGCCTTTCTGGACCTTGAGAACGGCCAGCCCGGCATCACCGCCGACTGCGCCGAATGGCTCGCCGAAACCGGCGTCTACCTCGGCGGCTCCGACACCATGACGTTCGAGTTCATACCCGCCGGCGACGATCGTCTCCCGGTTCACGGCATCTTTCTCGTGGACCACGGCATCCACATCCTCGAGAACGCCGATCTCGAGGCCCTCGCCGCCGCCGGCGTCCATGAGTTCCTGTTTGTCATGTCCCCGCTCAAGATCGTCGGCGCCACGGCCTCGCCGGTTCGCCCAATCGCGATCGCCTAGCGCCTGTCGCTTGACCCAGCGCCCTCGGAGCTCCGAATGAAAGCCGCCTACCTCGAATCAGCACTCCAGGTCCAAACCCGCGACATCCCGGTGCCCGAACCGGGGCCCGGTGAGATTCTCATCCGCATCCGCTCGGTCGGTGTCTGCGCCTCCGACATCCATTACTACGAACACGGCCGCATAGGTCGCTACGTCGTCCGCGACCCGCTCATCCTCGGCCACGAGCCTGCGGGCGAAGTCGTTGCCCTCGGCCCGGGCGTCACCTCGCTTACGGAGGGCGACCGCGTGTCCATTGAGCCCGGTGTTCCCTGCCGCGCGTGTATCCACTGTCGAACCGGCCATTACAACCTGTGTGACGACGTGGTATTCATGGCCACGCCGCCGGTCCACGGCGCGTTCGTCGAGTACGTAGCCCATTCCGCCGACTTCGCCTATCGCATCCCCGACCACGTCTCCTACGACGCAGCCGCCCTCATCGAGCCGCTCTCCGTCGGCCTTTTCGCCGCCCGTCGCGGACAGGCCCGCCTGGGCGATCGTGCCGCCATCCTCGGCGCCGGCCCCATCGGCCTGATGACCCTACTGGCTCTCCAGAGCCAGGGTGTCCACGACGTCACCCTGGTCGACATCGAGCCTTTTCGCCTCCACAAAGCCCTGGAGCTCGGCGCAGCCGACGCCATCGACGCCCGCGCCGAAGATGTCGGCCAGACCCGCGCCACCCACTTCGACCTCGTATTCGAAACCGCCGGCAACTCCACCACCCTCACCCAGACCACCCGCATCGCCCGCCGCGGCGGACGTGTCGTACTGGTGGGTATGACGGACGCCGACTTGACTCCCGTCGACACCAACGAACTGGTCGACAAGGCCCTCGACGTTGCCGGGGTCTTCCGCTACGCCAACACCTGGCCGCTCGCTGTTGACTTGCTGACCCGCGGCGCTGTCGACGTGGAGCCCCTCATCACCGCGCACTACCCGCTGGAAGCCGCCGGCCAGGCCCTCGAAGACGCCCGAACCCGTAAGGACGCCAACATAAAGGTCGTGGTCACGCCCTAACTCTCTTGCCGGTCTCGCCGATTCGGTACTACTGTGACCCCGCCGGCGAGCTGTGACCTGGATTTCGCCTATGCCCCGCGCCGAAGGCTCAACAACGTTCGCAACCGGCGATCGCGCGCCGGAATTCGATGTTCCCGTTGCTGGAACCGACGAACGCGTCACGTTGCAGGATTTCTCAGGCCGGTGGCTCTGCCTGGTCTTCCTGCGGCATACCTGGTGACTGAGCTGCCAGGGCTACCTGGCGCGGCTCGAGGTCGAGCTGGACGAATGGACACGAAGAGGCGCGGCCGTCGCGGGCGTTTTCCCGCAGAACTATGACGCCGTGTCAGGCTTCGCTACGCGTGAGGAGATTCCGTTCCCCATATTGGCGGATCCCGATCGCCAGATGACCCGCGACTATGGGGTGTACGTCAGGTTCCGCTACGACTCCTGGAACACCGCGCGGCCATCCGTGTTCCTTATCGATCCCGCGGGCATGGTGCGCAAACTGTGGGTTGGCAGTCACCAGCTCGACTGGCCCGTGACCGCGGAATTCTGGGCGGTGATCGACGGTCACAAACCGAATGGTGAGCACTGACCGCGACCGCCAGCTCGAGTCTCGATTCTCATCTAGACTCGGAGCGTGACGCACGGATTGACCAAGCGCCACGCGCAGCGGCAGGGTGGACCGCTTGCACCGGAGGTCCACCATGGCCGCGGGCGAGATTAACCCCGAATCTGAATTCGACACTGCACGACTCGGCAACCGCATGAGCCGGCTCGAAGGTGTGTACGAACACCTCGCCACCAAGGCTGACCTCAAGGACTTCGAACTGCGCCTGACGCTGCGCATACTCAGCATCGTCGGAGCCGCCACCGGCCTCATCATCGCGGTTGATCGACTCTGGACCTAGCGGCCGGCCAATTGCTCGCCGGCCTCGGCTTCGACCGGTCTCGCAGTCCGTGTCGGTGCACCGTTTTTTCTAAGTGATCGTCGCCCTTAGCAACTCAGCCAAGTGCGTCGTCCGGCCCGCGCCATCTACCGGCGGTCCCTCTTTCAAGTGCAGGAGGCATCCCGGGTTATCGGCGCACACCAACTCGGCGCCGGTGGAGGCGAAGGCCTTCAGCTTGCGGGCGCGCATCCGTTGTGCGACTTCTGGGTGGTCGAATGAGAAGGAGCCGCCGAAGCCGCAGCATTCGCCCGAGGGCGGCGCTTCCACGACCGTGTAGCCGGCATCGGTCAGCAGCGCGCGTGTTTCAGGGCCCAGCCCCAGGCCGTGCTTTGACTGGCAGGCGTCGTGGATCGTCACCACGCCGCTGGCCCGGCCGAGCATGTCGTCGGTCAGTCCCCGCTCCGCCACAAAGCTGGTGAAGTCCCGCACCTTGCCTGCCGCTGCCCGAGCGCGTTCGGCCCAGGACGGATCGTCATCGGTCAGCTGCACGTAGTCGTTCAGCATCGCGCCGACGCAACTGGTTGACGTGCTAACCAAAGCGTCAACTTCCAGGGACTCGATAGCCTCAACCGTCTGCCGCATCATTCGCGTCGCCTGGTCCTTGTAGCCCGCGTTGATCGCCGGAAGTCCGCAGCAGGAGTTGAACTGCGCTGGCTCCACGGCCACTCCCAGCGCCTCCAGCACCGCCACGGCTGCCTCGCCTGTCTCCGGCGACAGCCAGTCCGTCAGGCAGCCCGGAAAGTAGGCAACCCGCGTGGTTGCATCGGGATTCGACTTCGCGACATCGCCAATCCGGTCCCGGAACGGTCGTCGCTGCACTTTAGGCAGCGGCCGCCGCTTCAGGGGCGAGCCGGGCAGCTGCTGCCCCAGCGCCTGCAACCAGGGCGCCTTCCCGGCCAGCCGCGCCCCGCGCTCCAGTAGCCGTTCGTCGGCCAGGGCGCCAAGGGCGCGCCGTTTCAAGCCGTTGCCGGAGTGACCCTCGGCAACCGCCCGCTCGCGTACGTCCAGGATCAGGTCCGGAATCGGAATGCCCGCCGGGCACACGCTGGCGCAGGCGCCGCAGCCGGCGCACAGCGACTGCGGTCCCGCGATGTGTTCGAGCCCGTGGTGGTACGGGGTTACGAGCAACCCGATCGGGCCGGTGTAGATGTGCCCCATCGCGTGGCCGCCGACTTGCTGGTAGACCGGACATACGTTCGAGCAGGCCCCGCAGCGCACGCACTGCAGGGCCGAGCGCATCCGCGGATTGGTGCGGATGGCTTCCCGTCCGTTGTCCAGCAGCACGATGTGCACGTGCCGCGGTCCGTGGACGCCCATGGAGAGCGAGAGCTCGATGTCGGCGCTTCGGCTCGGGCCGGAGATGAACGAGACGTAGGTCGAAATGGGCTGGCCGGTCGCGCTGCGCGGCAGGCTCTCCAGCATCGTGGTGGCGTCGGCCAGGGTGGGCACCAGCTTGTCGATGCCGGCGATCACGATGTGTACCGGCGGCAGCGCGCTGGCGAGCCGCGCGTTGCCCTCGTTGCTGACCAGCATCACCGTTCCAGTCGCGGCCACCAGCGCGTTCGCGCCGGTGATTCCGGCGCCGGCGTCGATGAACCTGCTGCGCAGGTGGCGGGCCGCCGCCCCCACCAGCACGTCCGGGTCAGGCGGCAAGTCCTCGCCGGTCGCCTGGCTGATCAGTTCGGCCGCGCGCTCGCGGGTGATGTGCAGGGCGGGCGCGATGATGTGGGAGGGGCGCTCCCCTGCCACCTGCACCAGGAACTCGCCGAGGTCGGTTTCGACGACCTCGATTCCGTCCTCCTCGAGGGCGGTGTTGAGTTGAATCTCCTCGGTGGCCATCGACTTGCTCTTGACCACCATCTGCACGTCGTGGTCGTGCAGCATCTGCAGCACGGTCGCAACGGCGTCCGCGGCGTCGGTTGGCCCATGTACGACGGTCCCGACCGCTTCCGCAGCCGTTGTGAACTCCTCCACCAGCTCCGGCATCCGGTCCAGCGCCGCCTGTCGACGGCCGCCGAGGTCGGCCTGGCTGCCCTGGAAGTCGCGGGCGCGAAACGCCGCGTCACGACGCTCGCTCAGTTGCGGCAGCGAGCGCCCCAGCGCCACCGGCAGCGACTCGGACTCCAGTGCTTCGTGCAACCGCTCCTTGAACGGTGGAATCGTGTGCCCGGCGCCTCCGGACGCCATCAGCGCGTCATCGCTTGTGGAACCGGGCCCTAACCCACGCGCTTACCAAGGCATGCGGTGATAGTCGGTCAGGTGCACCTCGCGTCCCGTGATGCTGGACGTTTCGGCGGCCTGCAGGACTTCGACGATGTGGCGGCCGTACTCGCCGCTGGTTTGCGGACGCATGCCCATGGCGATCGACTGCGCGAAGTGGCGGTACTGCTCGCAGAACCCGTGCTTGCCGTCGTGCTCCACGTCGCGCCACTCGTTGTTCCTGCCGACCCGCACCGAGCCGCGGATGGTGTACTGAATCTCGCCCAGCGCGCAGTGCGCCTCGATTCCGTCCGTCGCGCAACCATGCGCGCTGCCCACCACCACCAGCAGGCCGGGGATCCCGTTGGCGTATTGCACGAACGCCGTCGTCACGTCGTCCGCGCCCTGGTAGTGCATGGAGGTGCTCTGCTTGGCCTTTACTGCTACGGCCTTCGCGCCAATGCAGTGCGTCAGCCAGTCCACCGCATGCACGCCGTTCTCCATCCACATGCCGCCGCCCATCCAGCGCGTGCGGTACTGGTAGCGGCGCCCGGCGTAGCCCAAGTTCTTGTTGAACCGCGACAGCGCCGTAACCACCGGGCCCAGCTGGTTGCTGTCCAGAATCTCCCGTGCCTTGCGCATCGCCGGGTGGAACCGGCCGGTCAGCCCAATCTGCAGGATCTTCCCCGAGGCCAGCTCAGCCTCGATCATCCGGTCGCATTCTTCCAGGGTGTTGGCCATCGGCTTTTCGACCAGCACGTGACGCCCGGCGTTCAGCGCGTCGATCGTCAGGTCGGCGTGCAGGTGGTGCCCCAGGATGATGGCCACGGCGTCGACGTTGGGGTCTTCCAGCAGCTTGTGGTGGTTGGGGTAGACCGCCGGGATTTCCCACTCCTTGCGGTGCGACTCGCGCAGGTCCTCGACCAGGTCGGCGGCGGCCACGCAGCGCGCGAACCCCTCGTCCTCGGCGATCTGGAGCGCGGTCAGGTGAGTCTTCGCGATCCCGCCCAGTCCGACCACTCCGATGCCAAGCATCAATCGCCTCCGAAAAAACCGAATCCCTGTCCTGACCAGCCATGGTGCCAGCGCCCCGCCCACTCGGCATCCCGGCCGGGCTGGCGGGTGCGCGACGTGGGGCGTCTTCGTGCGCGTAAGAGTTTTTTCCAAAAAACTCTTGACCTGCGGCAGGGCACTTTCCGGCGGCGATTGGGGTGCGTTGGGCGCCGCGGACTGGATGCCGATCATCGCCGACCTGGAGGATGTGAGCGGCGCGCTGCCGGGCGAGGTAGCGGCGGCGCGTCCCTTCGGCAGGCTCAGGGCAGGCGCTTCGACATTTTCAGGACGGACGGCGGGGGCGGTTGGCATCCGGGAATGGGGTTGCGTGGACATCAGGTCTAGTGTGCACTAAACGAGAACGGATGGCAATCACTCTACCGGTCAGCGGTCGGCGAGGTCCGCGGGCGGGAGAGGTGGCCGTTGAATGGGAAGGCTCCGTTTCGCTACGACTCCCGTAGGACGACTATCGTCAGCGCTGCTTGTCGGTTGCCTCGATCCACTCGTCCATGGCGCCGGTCAGTCCGGCAGATTCGGACGCGGCCAGGGCGCGGCTGATCTCGGTGCGTATGGCCGGTGCGTCGAGGCCCAGCGATTTGAGCACGCGGGCCGACATCTCCGTGCCGCCGTCAAGTTCCTCGCAGACGACATGGTTGGCGCCGAGGGCGAGGAGACTGTCGCGCTCCGCGACATGTCGCGTTCGCGCGAGGATCGGAACGTCCGGTGATTCCGCTCGCGCCGCCGCTATCGCTCGGCGCGCCGCAGGCGGGTCGTTGATAAGCAAAGCGAGCACCCGCGCCTGGCCGAGGTGAGCGTGGGCCAGCGCCTCGGGGCTGGTGACGTCGCCGTAGTAGACGTGGGCCTGCTCTTCCCGCGCCGCCGGCCGCCGGCCGCCCAGGTCGGCCTGGCTGCCCTCAAAGTCGCGGACGCGGAAGGCCGCGTCGCGGCGCTCGCTCAGTTGCGGCAGCGAGCGCCCCAGCGCGACCGGCAGCGACTCCGACTCCAGCGCTTCGCGCAGCCGTTCCTTGAAGGGCGGAATCGTGTGCGCCGGGCCGCCGGCCGCCATCAGCGCCTCATCGCTTGTGGAATCGTGCGCCAACGCACGCGCTTACCAGGGCAGGCGGTGGTAGTCGGTCAGGTGCACCTCGCGGCCCGTAATGCTGGACGTCTCGGCGGCCTGCAGGATCTCCAGGATGTGACGACCGTAGTGACTGCTGGTCTGCGGCCGCATGCCCATGTCGATCGACTGCGCGAAGTGGCGGTACTGTTCGCAGAAGCCGTGCTTGCCGTCGTGTTCGACCTCGCGCCACTCCTTGTTCTGGCCGACCCGCAGCGAGCCGCGCACGTTGTACTGGATCTCGCCCAGCGCGCAGTGCGCCTCGATGCCGTCCGTGGCGCAGCCGTTGACGCTGCCCACCACCACCAGGAGGCCCGGAATCCCATTGGCGTACTGCACGAACGCGGTGGTCACGTCGTCGGCGCCCTGATAGTGCATGGAGGTGCTCTGCTTGGCCTTCACCGCTACGGCCTTCGCGCCGATGCAGTGCGTCAGCCAGTCCACCGCGTGGACGCCGTTGCCCATCCACATGCCGCCGCCCATCCAGCGGGTGCGGTACTGGTAGCGGCGTCCGCCGTAGCCCCAGTTCTTGTTGAAGCGTGAGAGGGCCGTCACGACCGGGCCCAGCTCGTTGGAATCCAGGATCTCCCGGGCCTTGCGCATGGCGGGGTGGAAGCGGCCGGTCATCCCAATCTGAAGGACCTTGCCGGAGGCCTGCTCGGCCTCGATCATGCGGTCGCATTCCTCGAGGGTGTTGGCCATCGGCTTCTCGACGAGGACGTGCCGACCGGCGTTGAGCGCGTCGATGGTCAGGTCGGCGTGGAGGTGGTGGCCCAGGACGATCGCCACGGCGTCGACGTTGGGGTCTTCCAGCAGCTTGTGGTGGTTGGGGTAGACCGCCGGGATTTCCCACTCCTTGCGGTGCGACTCGCGCAGGTCCTCGACCAGGTCGGCGGCGGCCACGCAGCGCGCGAACCCCTCGTCCTCGGCGATTTGCAGCGCGGTGAGATGCGACTTCGCGATTCCGCCCAGTCCAACCACTCCGATACCAAGCATCAAGCCCTCCGCAATTGGGTACCACTGCCCTGGCCAACCATGGTGCCAGCGCCGCGCGCGGTCGGCATCCCGGGCCGGTTGGCGGGAGGGCGAAATGGGGCGCCTTCGTGCGCGTAAGAGTTTTTTCCAAAAAACTCTTGACCTGCGGCGGGGTGCCTTTCGGCGTGCAATCCGAGGCGTTGGGGAGTGAGGGCTGGACGCCGGTCGTGACCGGTTCGACACGGGACGTCGGCCCAGCGCCGTCGGGCGAGGTTGCGGCGGCGCGGGGTGACGGGTCGGTGGCGAACCTGGTGCTGAGCATCCGGACATGGGGTTGCGTTGACGTCGGGACTAGTGTACTCTGCCGGAGAACGAAGGGCAATCACGCTTCCGTCAAGCAGTCGGCGAGGTCTGTGGACGGGAGTGGGGGCCAGTGACATGGAAGGCGGCGAGCACTATCGGCGACGCAGACACGGCTCCAGGGAGAGCCGATCAATTCAGCCTTGAGTCGGCGTTCGGCTCTGTGAAGCCGTCCGCCAGGCCCGGGGATTTCGAGGTGCTAGCGCGGGTCGCCAAGGACGAGAGGGCTGCGGAACACTTCGCGCGGTTCGAACGTTCCAGGCGCCGGCGGTCGCGGGGCGGCGCTTAGCGCTGCTTGTCGGTGGCCTCGAGCCATTCCTCCATGGCGCCGGTGAGATCGGCTGCCTGGGACGAGGCGAGGGCGTGGCTGATCTGGGCGCGGATGGCGGGTGCGCCGAGTCCGAGGGACTTCAGCACGTGGGCCGTCATCTCGGTGCCGCCTTCGACTTCCTCGCAGACCACCAGGTCCGCGCCCAGCGCCAGCAACTCGTCGCGCTCGGCCACGTAGCGAGCCCGCGCCATGATCGGTACGCGCGGCGACTCGGCGCGGGTCGCGGCGATCGCCCGGCGGATGGCGGACGGATCATTGATCAGCAACGCCAGCACGCGCGCATGGCCAATGCGAGCGTGGGCCAGCGCTTCGCGGCTGGTGATGTCGCCGTAGTAGACGTGCGCGTGTTCACGCCGTCCTTCGCGGACTCTATCGGTGTTGAGTTCCAGGATCACGTACGGGATCCCGGCGTGAGACAACGTGTAGGCCAGCAGCCGTCCGGCCACCCCGTAGCCGGCAATGACCACGTGGTCGGTCAGGTGCGCGTCATCGGCGGTTGGCTCGTCGATGCCGCGGGCTCGCAGCAAGCGTTCCAGCGGGCGCAGCAGGGTCTCGCCGGCGTGCAGGCCGCCGGTCCAGTGCATCAGCAGCCGCGACAGCACGATGCTTACCACGCCGGTCGTCACAACCAACTGCAACTCCGCTGAACTGATCAGGCCGACGCTCACGCCCAAGAGCAGCACGACGTAGCCAAACTCGCCGAATTGCGCCAGGTACACCCCTGACCGCCAGGCCACGCTGGCCGGATTCCGCATCGCCAGCGCCGCCAGCGATGCGACCAGCGCCTTGCCGAAAACGAGGCCAAGGACCATCAGGACGGCAAGGACCGGCGCGTCCGCGAACACGCGCCAGTCGAAGATCATCCCCAGCGAAATGAAGAAGAAGCTGGTGAAGGCGTCGCGCAGGGGAATGATGTCGCTGGTTGCGCGGTGGCTGTACTCGGTGTCGGCCAGCAGCATGCCCGCCAGGAAGGCGCCCAGGGCGACGGAGAAACCCAACTGGCTCATCAGCCAGGCCGACCCGAGAGCAATGGAGATCACGGTGAGCAGGAACACCTCGCGCGTGCGGGTGGCGTCTACCGCGCGGAACAATCGCGGCATGAGAAAGCGCGCCAGGAAGAGCAATGCGCCGATGACCAGCGTCGCGCGCGCCAAGGCCCAAATGGCTTCCAGCAGGAATCCTTCGCCGCCGCCTCCGGCCAGAACCGGAACCAGCAGCGTGAGGGGGATGACCAGCAGGTCCTGAAAAATCAGCGCGCCCACGATGAAGCGTCCGTGCGGGGCATCCAACTCGTCACGGTCGGTCAGGACGCGCAACACGACCACGGTGCTGGAGAGGGCCACGGCCAGGCCGAAGACAAGGCCGCGCTCCAGGTTCTCGCCGAACACGATCACGATTCCCAGCACGACGAGGGTGGTGACGCCAACCTGCAACGAGCCGCCAAACGCCACCGATTTCCAGATAAAGCGCAGGCGCGACAGCGAGAACTCCAGCCCCACGGCGAAGAGCAGCAGAATCACGCCGATTTCGGCGATCAGCTCGATGTGGCCCTCGTCGCCTACCAGGCCAAGACCATGCGGCCCCGCGATGGCGCCAGTGACGAGAAAGCCTGCGGTCGCCGGAAGTCCAAAGCGGTGCAGACCCAGCGTCGTAGCAACCGCCAGCGCGCCGATGACCGCCAATTCACCGAACAGTTCAAGTTCCAGGACGCTTGCTCCCCGCCGCCGTCGCGTTAGACCCCAGCCCCTGGTGGAAGTCTATGGCGGCTCACTCAGATCCCCATGAACCGGCGTACTCGGCGACCACGGACGAACCGACAGCACGCCCAGATACACCTCATGCGACGCCGTGCGGATGTGCGGCGGCCGTCACAGGCATGACCGATCCGACCAGTCAGTGTGTTCTAGCAGTCTCGATTCGCGGCGTTCGTCGGCAACTCAGCCGCAAGACGACGTAGGCGGCAATCGCCGAAGCCAGCGATCCGGCCAGGATTCCGAGGCGGTCGCCGGCGAAGTAGTCGCCGCTGCCGTGCTGGAAGGCGAGGCCCGCGATGAAAAGACTCATCGTGAAGCCGATCCCGCAGGCGAACGCCACCCCAGCAATCTGCGCCCAGGTGACGCCGCGCGGCAGCGTGGCCAGGCCAAAGGCGGTGGCAATGGCAACAAAGGAAAGAATGCCGACGGGCTTGCCAAGGAAGAGCCCCGCGACCACGCCCACGGTCACGGGATGCAGGATCTCGTCCAGGCCAATGCCCGAGAGCGCGAGCCCGGCGTTGACGAAGGCGAAGGCGGGCAGAATCACGAACGCCACGGGCGTATGCAGATCGTGCTCCAGCTTTCGCAGCGGCGACTCGCCCCGCGGGTCCCGCATAGGAATGCAAAAGGCGATCAAGACGCCGGCCAAGGTGGCATGCACGCCGGACTTCAGCACGGCGACCCAGAGCACGATCCCGACGAGCACATAGGCCGACACCCGCATGACGCCCAACCTGTTGAACACGACCCCGGCCGCCAGCGCGGTCGCGCCTAGGAGGAGCGCCGGAACGGATAGGTCACCCGTATAGAAGATCGCGATAATCACAATCGCCGCGAGGTCGTCGAAGATGGCCAGGGTGAGCAGAAAGGTCTTGAGCGGCGTCGGAATGCGCCGGCCAAAGACGCTCAAGAGCCCCAGGGCAAAGGCAATGTCGGTGGCGACCGGGATGCCCCAGCCGTCAAGCGCGATGGGATCCTGCCAGTTGAGGGCGATGTAGATGGCCGCCGGTACCAGCATGCCGCCCAGCGCGCCGAAACCAGGCAACGCAATGGCCCGCAGGGACGAGAGCTCGCCCTCCAGGATCTCCCGCTTGACCTCCAGACCGATCACGAAGAAGAACAAGGCCATCAGGCCGTCGTTGACCCACAACAGCAGGGGCTTGTTGATGACCAGGTCCGCAACCTGTACCGCAACGACGGTCTCCAGCAACGACGCATAGATGCCGGACAGCGGCGAGTTGGCCGCGACCATGGCCGCGACCGCGGCCCCGAACAGCAGGATCCCGCCGGCCGATTCCAGCTTGATGAAATCGCGGATCGTGAAGGCCGGTCCGTCGGAAGCCGGCGCTACTTCGTCAGACGCGTGGGCTGTCAAAACCTGTCCCTGAGGATCTACCGTCTCTGGCGAGCTTAGCCGCCGGCGATTCGCGCGGCCGGGCCCTCCTCCCGCCGGTTCGGTCAGACCGATGTCGGGAGACGCACAAGCAGATCTCCGTTTGACGGATGTCCGCGCGCGTGGGATGGCCGGTGGTGGTCGTCGACTGGACCTGAGCTGGAAGCCGTGGCGCCGTAGACGGACTGTCAGCTAGCGTTTCGCCTACGGCCACCGGGGCCTATTGAGGACATTGATTGGTCACGCGAGCCTGCGCTTCTTATGAGTCACGCCGAATTAGGGGAACCTCTGCGTGGAAACTCCCGCCGGAACATCTGCGGCACAGTCTGTCGTGAGTGCGCCTGACCTTCAGTTACGCACGTTGTTTGTGTTGGATGGGGCGAGGCGGATCGTCGGGACGCGGGAGACGGCGCCGGGGGAGGGGCCGTTGTTTTGCCTGATTCGGGGTCGGGAGCGTTGTGCGTGGGCGGTGCGGGCGGATGTGGCGCCGGATGTGGCGGACGCGTTGAATGGGCTGGCGGCGGAGGAGCCGCCGGTGGGGGACTTGCGGCGGGCGCCGGTGCATGCGGAGCGGTACAGATCGCTGCTGGCGGGCCGAGTGGATGCGGGGCCTTCGTTCACGTTTCCGCCGGGGATCGCCCCGCCCGCCGGGGTCGTCGTGATCGAGGACGTTGAGACGCTCGACCGGCATTTCACGGGGTGGACGGCGAGTGAGATTCCGGGGTGCGGGCCGATAGTCGGGGTGCTTGAGGGCGGGTATGCCGTGAGTGTTTGCTTCAGTGCGCGGCGCACAGATGAAGCGGCTGAGGCTGGAGTTGAGACGGCGGTGGATTGGCGGGGTCGTGGGCTGGCTGCGCGGGTTACGGCTGCGTGGGCGCTGGCGGTTCGGGATTCCGGCCGGGCGCCGCTGTACAGCACGTCGTGGTCGAACGGAGCGTCGTTGGCGGTGGCGCGAAAGTTGGGGTTGGTGGGGTTTGGGTGTGTGTGGAGTGTTTGGGAAGGGTGAAGCGGGAGGAGTCGTGCGCGAGGGTGGTTCGACACGGCCCGCCGAAGACTCCGGGCCGGCTCACCACGAACGGTTTCCGAGGGGCCTCGACCGGAGGACGGGCGGGTCAGAGGCCCGGCCGTGCGAGAGATCGGAATGTCCGATGGGCGGATGGCGCGCCGGTGTTGGGTCACCCGCGACGGCGGAGAGGTTGAGTGTTGGTGCAGGGTTGGTCGGAGGCGTATTGGGTGCAGCCGAGGAATGAGCCTTTGCGGGCTTTGCGGGTGACCATTACGCCGGCGCGGCAGGACTGGCAGACCGGCGGGCTTGCGTTGCAGGCGGGGTTGGTGCAGCGGGACGCGCGACCGGAGATGACGAGGAAGCCTCGCGGGCAGCGCTGACAGCGGGGGGCGCGGTAGCGGCAGAAGGGAGCGTTGAGGCAGGTCATGCTTTGGCCGGTGCTGGACACGTCGAGGCTGCCGGTGCGGCAGCGCGGGCACCTGGGCGTGGTGTCGCGCCGGAACTTGCCGCGGCGGCGCAGCGCGGGGTGCGCCCGAAGCAGTTCGTTGACGAAGGCGGAGGGGCGCTGCGCGTCGGCCACGAGGTAGGCGCCGCGACGGGCGCGCGTCAAGGCGACGTAGAAGAGGCGGCGTTCCTCGGCGTGCGGGTAGTGGCCGGCAAGAGACCTTTGCGTAACCCGGGGGCGGTTGCCCGGAAGACCCTCACCCCAACCCTCTCCCACGGGGAGAGGGGGCAAGAGCGGGCGCGCATTCGAGGGCGAGGGGTGTTTTGCAGAGGTCTCTCCTGGCGGGGGTGGGAGCACGAGGCGGAGGAGCGGATCTTCCTGGTGCTGGGACGGGAAGCCGAGGCGGGCGTCTTTGAGGTCGAGGACGACCACGTAGTCGGCTTCGCGGCCCTTGGCGGCATGGACGGTGCTGAATTCGAGGCGGAGGCGGCCGCCACGCTGCCGAGGGAGCGCGCTGTGGCTGTGCCGGTAGCGACCGAGGACGAGTACGGCAACCGGCGGGCCGCTGGCGTCTTCGCAGGCCTGGATGTCATCAAGGGCGCTCCGTAGTCCGCTGGCGGGATCATCGCTGGCTATGACGGTGACGCCGCCGTCGCGCATGCCCTGGGCCGGGCGTAGCGTGCGCTGCGTCTGCGCGGGGTTGCGCACCACGAAGGCGGTGGAGGGTTCCAGGATGCCGCGGGCGAAGCGAAAGGTGCGGCTGAGCGCCCGCTCGCGTACGTGACCGAGGTACTGCCCGCAGTCGCGCACGAGGGCGACATCGCTTCCGGCGAACCTGTAGATGGATTGCCAGTCGTCGCCCACGAGGAAGTAGGCGACGCCGCGACCCCTGAGCGCCCGGAGCAGCGCCATGCGGCCCGCCGAGATGTCCTGGAACTCGTCGACCAACACGTAGCGGTAGGGCGATTGCCAACGACCGCTGCGGATGTGCGCGGCGGCGTGGTTGATGAGGTCGTGGAAGTCCTTTTCCTCTCCGAGCAGCCGGTCGTAGCGCGCGCTGACCTGCTCGAAAATGTCGAGGAAGGCCTCGCCGCGGGTGCGATCACGCGAGTCACGGGCACGCGCACGAAGTGTCTCGGCGGAGATGCCGCTGGTCTTGACGTGGTTGAGGAATGTCGCCATGAGCTGCGCCAACCAGGAGATCAGCCAGCGTCCAAGCTCCATGAGCAGCGTGCGGATTGGGACGCGCTGGAAGGCGACGCCCGCCTCCTCAAGCTGCTGGCGCAGTCTTTCGCGAAGCACGCCTGCGCGCTGCTGCCAGCTGTAGGTCTCGATCAGCCTGGTCCCGTACTGCTGGTGGATGTCGCGCTTCCAGGCGACGCCCTCGGCGTACCCTATCCAGCCCTCGGGCGGTCGGCCCTGGCGGTCCAGGGCGAAGTGTTCGATGTAGATGTCGTGGTCCGGGAGGTAGAAGTCGGGCCGGTACTGGCGATGCCAGGGGGTGACGGTCTCGACCGGAAAGGGCCGCTCGTAGTGAAAGCTGACGCCGTTCAGGGTCAGGAAGTTGGCGATCTCCAGTTCTTCGAAGCTCTTGACGAGATCGCCGCTGAGCGTCCGCAACTCGATGCGGCGGACGTGGTCGAAGTACTCGCCGGGGGTCTTGAAGTCGAACTGCGAGCGGTAGGCCGCGCGATGCCGGGTGATGAAGTCCGCGAGCACGCGGCTCTGCCGTGGATCGTCGACCAGGTCGACGAGGATGCGATCGATGACGGCGGGGAGCATGGCCTCGTCCTCCGCCAGCTTTGAGAGCGTGGGAGCGGCTTCGACGCCGGCGATGACACGGCGGCCGAAGGCGTGGAAGGTGGAGACGTGGGCGCCGGCGAGGTCGTCCGGCAGGCGTTCGCGGATCTCCTGGGCGGCCTTGCGGTTGAAGGCGAGCACGAGGATCTGGCGCGGCGGGACGCCCCGGTTGCGGACGAGGTGGGCGATTTTGCCGGTGATCACAGCGGTCTTGCCCGTGCCCGCGCCGGCGAGCACCAGGGTTGTGTCTTCGTCCGTGGCGATGGCCTGCGCCTGCTCGGCGGTTGGCGGCGAGGCGAGCACGGCCCGGGCCGCTCGGGTCACTTCGGGAGTGGTGGCGGCGATGAAGCGAGCGTTGGCCTGCTCGCGGGCCGTCTCAAACTCCTCGATGTCTGCGACCGGCTGGATGCGTGTCAGCGCCAATGCGGCCTGGGCGGGCAGGAAGGCTCGCGCCACGGCGCCGTTTCCGCGTTCCACGGCGCCGGCGATGTCGGCCTGGAGCCCGCTGGCCTGCGACTTGCGCGCATAGCGGCTGCTGGCGCGGAGATGGTTGAGTCGGTCGCGGAGTTGCGTGAGTTCCGGCGCCAGCGTTCGGGCGACGCGGGCGGCGTCGGCGAGGACCGCGGCGGTGAGCCGCTCGGCCTCGTTGCGGGCGAGCCCGCCGATGGAGTGCTCGGCGCCGCCGGCCTCGCGCACGGTCAGTCGCGTCCAGAACCAGGAGCGGCGCGTTTCGATGCTGTCGATCGCGCCGACCGGCGTGCCCCGGGCGTCTCCGAAGCGGAGCACACCGTCGTTGAGCGTGACGTGTGCCGGGCCAGCGCCGAGTAGTCGAACCAGGGCGGCGCTGGTGACGCTTACCGGGGTGGCACTTGGGCGCATAACAGTGCGGGATTCGCGGGCACTTGGAATTACCGCGACAGCATAGTGAGGTCAGCGCGGGAATAGCCGCAGCGGGCTGTCCAGGGCCGCGCTGACCGCGACCGCCCCGATCCCAGCTTGCGGGCCTGGCACCAGCGGCTCGCGGCCGACGAATCGCTTCGGGCGCCAGTCAAAAACCGGGGTTCAAAGTTCCCGCGCGAGCGACATATTTCCGCCACATTTCGTCCCTACCTTGATTCGTGTGACAGACACCACACGAAGGCGAGCGAGCGATGACTGGCACGGAGCTGACGGCGAACACACGGGACGCGGGACAGGAACCACACGAGCGGGGGAGAGCGATGACTGGCAGGCGACTGACGACGAGGACGAAGCAGATATTGGCGGGGACGGTCCTGGGGGCCATCCTCGGGGCGGGGGTCCTGGTGGGCTGCGGCCAGGCAGGATCCAGCGGGGGCGCGGCGGCCCCGGGCGGGCAGGTCGTGGCCACGCAAGGCGGCGAAGCGGCCGGGGAGCATGGCGCGGGCGGCGAAGGGGCGGGCGGCGAGGGCGGCGGGGCCGCGGCCGCGGGCAGCGAGGAAGGCAGCGGCGCGACCCTGGCGCCGGACGCGACGTTCGACGCGGTGCGCAGCGGCGCGCGGCTGATCCTGAGCTACGACGCGGCGCAGCAGGCGTTCACGGGCACGGTGGCGAACACGACCAGCAACGCCCTGGGGCAGGTGCGGATCGAAGTGCACCTGGCGAATGGGGTGGAGCTGGGGCCGACGACGCCGGTGGACCTGGCGCCGGGCCAGGTGTTGCCGATCGAGCTGCCCTCGACGACGGGCACGTTCACGGGCTGGATCGCCCACGCGGAAGTGGGCAGCGGCGGCGAGGGCGGCGCGGCCGGGGGCGAGTCCGGCGGCGAGAGCGCCGGTGGTGAGTCCGGGGCCGAAGGTGGGGGCGAAGGCGCAGCGGCCAGCGCGGAGGCGGCGCGGGAGGCGGCGATGTCGAGCCCGATTACGCCGCTGGACCAGCCGTGGACCGGGGTGTTGGGCGGGATCGCGGTGGAGGCGCGCTACGACGCGGCGACGCAGACGATCCACACGACGGTGCAGAACACGCTGGGGCAGCCGCAGTGCTACGTGCAGGTGGAGCCGCACCTGAAGTCGGGCACGCAGACGGTCGGCGAGCTGGGGCCCGGGCAGGTAGGCACCCTCAATCCGGGCCAGCAGGCCACCTCAAGCCTGGGGCTGGCGAGTGAGCCGAGCCTGGCCGGGGTGGCGTTCGATGGCTACGTGGTGCACGTGGAAGTGTTCGACTGCGGCGGACCGGGGCCGCACAGCGGCGGGGCTGGTGGTGAAGGTTTGGGCGGCGAGGGTTCCGGTGAGTCCGGGGCGGCCGGCAGCGAAGAAGGCAGCGGCGCGACGCTGGCGCTGGACGAGACCTTCGACGCGGTGCGCGGCGGGGCGCGGCTGATCCTGACCTACGACGCGGCGGGCAACGCGTTCACGGGGACGGTGGCGAACACGACCGGCAACGTGCTGTCGCAGGTGCGGATCGAGGTGCACCTGTCGAACGGGGTGGAACTGGGGCCGACGACGCCGGTGGACCTGGCGCCGGGCCAGATGCTGGCGGTGAAGCTGCCGGCGACGGCGGCGCCGTTCACGGGCTGGATCGCCCACGCGGAAGTTGGGAGCGGCGGCGAAACCGGGGGCGAGCACGGCGGCGAAGGCGGCGGCGAACACGGCGCCGGCGGAGAGCGGAGCGGTGGCGGCCAGGGTTAGCCTTGACGGCAGCCCATCCGATGGGAGCCGCGGCACCTCAACCAGGTGCCGCGGCTCCGCCGATTGCCCGGAGGTTTCGAGGTGAGCCGCACGGTGCTGATTGTTGAAGACGACACGCGCATTGCGCGATGGGTGCAGGTGTACTTTGAGCGTGCGGGGTTTGCCGCCGAGGTTGCGCACGATGGGGCCGCCGGGCTGGCGCGCGCCCGTGAGCTAACGCCGGACCTGATCATCCTGGACCTGATGCTGCCACGGGTCGACGGCGTGGACGTGTGTCGAACCCTGCGGCGCGAATCCGACGTTCCCATCATCATGTTGACGGCCAGGGAAGCCCACACGGAGCGGGTGATCGGACTGGAGAGCGGCGCCGACGACTACATCGTGAAGCCGTTCGATCCGGGCGAGCTGATTGCGCGCGCCGAAGCGGTGCTGCGTCGCGTCAGGGGCCGAGTTCAGCACGTGCTGACCCGCGGCAATATCGACCTCAACGAGACCACCGGCGGTGTGACCATCGATGGAGAACCCGTAGCGCTGAGCCAGCGGCAGGTCGCGCTGCTGGCCACCTTCATGCGCCATCCGAACCAGGTGCTGACGCGGGAGCAGATCATCACGTTGACGTTCGAGCAGGAGTTCCATGGGTTCGACCGTGCCATCGATAGCCAGATCAGGCGCTTGCGCAGGCAGATCGGTCGCAACGGACGCCAGCCGATTCAGACGGTCTACGGCGCTGGCTATAAGTTCGTCGTCGAGGAGGCGTGATGTCGCTGCGCTGGCGGATCATGGCGTCCATCGTGGCGGTCATCCTGCTGACCGTGGGCATCAGCGTGGCGGTGGGCTATGTCACGACGCAGGCGCGACTGGGCGTATTCGTCGAGGAGCTTGGCGATTCCCAGGCGAATCGACTGGCACTGAATCTGAGTCGCGAGTACACGACGGCGGGTGGCTGGCAGACGGTGGACCGCCCGCTGTCCGAGGCCGGGCATCTGGAGGAATCCGGCCCAGGGGGCGAAGGCTCCGGCGAGCACGCGGGCGAAGGCGGCGAGTCCGGCGGCGGCGACTCGCTCCGAGTGGTCGTGGTGGGCGTCGATGGACGCGTGGTGACGGACACCACTGCCGATCTGGTGCCGGGAACCACGGCGCCCGACCTGGGCGGACGTCGCGGGACCGTAGTCGACCTAGCCACGAATCAGCCGGTCGGGCACGTCTATGTGGATGTCAACCAGGAGTTCCTGGTGACCGAGTCCCTGGGGTTTCTCAACACGCTCCTGTTCATCACCGGCGTCGGCGGCCTGTTGACGGTTGGCGTGGGCGTTGGGCTGGCCGCCTGGCTTTCCAAGCGGATTACGGGACCCGTGACCGCCCTGACGAAGGCAACCCAGGCGATCGCTCGAGGCGATACGACCAACGTGCCGGTCACTTCCGGGGACGAATTGGGCCAGATGAGCACGGCCTTCAACCGCATGGCCTCCAGCCTGGCGACGCAGCGCGAACTCCGCCGGCGGCTGGTGAACGACGTGTCGCACGAGCTGAATACGCCATTGAGCGTCATCCAACTGGAAGCGCGTGGGTTGCGGGACGGCCTGCAGACGCCGGAGGAAACGTCCGACCACATCGTCCAGGAAGTCGAACGGCTGCGCGGCCTGGTCACCGACCTGAACTCGCTGGCGGAGACGGACTACGGGGAGCTGAGTCTCTCGCGCGAGGAGATGTCGATTCGGGATCTGCTCGCGTCGGAGTTGGAGCGCTGGCGGCCACAAGCTCAGGCTCGACAGATTGATCTGTCGCTTGACGCAGGCTTGCATCTCCCGGACCTGCGCCTTGACCGAATGCGGGTGAGCCAGGCCTTGAGCAACGTTCTGAGCAATGCCATCGATTGCACGCCGGACGGCGGAAATATCGTGGTGAGGGCGCAATTGGAAGGCGACGCGGCCGTGGCTATCTCGATCGTTGACGACGGGGTGGGCATTGACGCGGCGGACTTGCCGCACGTCTTTGACCGCTTCTACCGTACCGATGACTCGCGTCTGCGCCGCACGCAAGGTCGGGGATTGGGCTTGTCGATAGCCCGATCGATTGTCGAAGCGCATGACGGCTCGATTGACATAACTAGCGACGGGTTGGGGCAGGGGGGTACGGTGACGATCAGGCTTCCGATCAATAGATGAGGATCATCTTGCTCGGCCATGGACTCCGCCACCGACTCGGGAGCGGAACGAGCGATGGGCACACGCACTCGAGGGATAGAGGGTCGTATATCTGAGGCGAGGGCCAGTGATACGACGGCCGGGGTGCCTTTGCTCCGCCGCCAGCCAGAGTCGAGGCGAGACGCGCTGTGTCGACTCGAACCTCTGGATCAGGCGGCCGCCGGTAACGTTGGGCGGGATGCATATTCTCGCGCCAGACCCAGGTGTGGGACTGCTGTGAATTGGCGTGCCTCACAATGTTCGGCACTGCTCCGTGTGTCTGCTACGTCAATAAATGCAATGGTAAGATAGGTAGTCATTGATATTGCCTTGAGGCATTGCTTGTCACGTGAAGGAATACACCGCTACCACCACCCAGCGAAATCAAGTCACCATCCCGGCCGCGGTTCGGCGTCTGCTGGGCATCAAGCCGAGAGACAAAGTCGCCTTCGCCATCGACGACACGGGCTCGGTGAGCCTCAAGGCCGCTGAGTTCAGTCTTGAGTCGGCGTACGGCTCCGTGCGGCCATCCGCGCGTCCCGAGGACTTCGAGCAGTTGTCCCGAGACGCCAAGGACGAAAAGGCAATTGCCACGGCGCGGGAATTGCGCGGGGAATGAAGTTCCTGGACACCAATGTCATCCTGCGATTTCTCACCCGCGACGATGAGGAGAAGGCCGACGCCTGCTTGCGGCTGTTTCAGCGGGTCCAGCGCGGCGAAGAGGAGCTCCTGACCTGTGAAGCGGTCGTAAGCGAGGTCGTGTATGTCCTGTCGTCACCACGCGCCGGGTATCGCCTGAGCCACGAGGCCATCCGCAGTCGCCTCGTTCCAATCCTCACGCTGCGAGGGCTCAAGCTTCCCCAGAAGCGCGTCTATCTCCGAGCGCTCGATGTTTATGCGTCGTCCCCATTCCTCGACTTCGAGGATGCGCTGGCCGTAGCTCACATGGAACGCCTGGGCGTTTCGGAGATCGTGAGCTACGACCGGGACTTTGACCGTCTGGCGGGACTCAGCCGGGTCGAGCCGTGATGGAACACAACATCTGCCATCCACAAGCGATCTGAACCGGCGTACTGGTATCCCCGGTAGGCCCGGTCGGGGGCCGCGACTCGAATCCTCCGAACGCCGGACCAAGAGAGAGAGGCTCATAACGTGATCGGCGCGATCATTGGCGACATCGTCGGGTCGGTGTATGAGTGGCGGCGGATCAAGACCAAGTCGTTTGAGTTGTTCGTGGACCAGTGCGAGTGCACGGACGACTCGATTTGCACGGCGGCCGTGGCCGACATCCTGATGCACGATCTTCCGCCGGCCCGGACGCTTCAGCGGTGGTGCCGGGAGAATCCTCGCGGCGACTACGGCGGCCGGTTCGCGCAGTGGATCGAGATGGATCCACCACGGCCGTACGACAGCTTTGGGAACGGCGCGGCCATGCGGGTGTCGCCGGCGGCCTACCTGAATCGCAACGGCGAGCTCTCGGCCGCGCTGGAGGCTTCAGACCTGGTGACCGCCGTTACCCACAATCATCCCGAAGGCCTAAAGGGCGCCCGGGCCACGGTGCATGCCATCTGGCTGGCGTTTCAGGGCGAGCCGGCCCCGGCCATTCGCGCAGTCATCAGCGATGCCTACAGCTACGACCTCTCCCGAAGCGTCGACGACATCCGCCCCGGCTATCGATTCAACGAGACTTGCCAGACGACGGTTCCCGAAGCCATCACCTGCGCCCTGGAGTCCGACAGCTTTGAAGACGCGATCCGAAACGCAATCTCGTTAGGCGGTGACTCGGACACCGTCGCCGCAATTGCCGGTCCAGTCGCCGAGGCTCTGCACGGCGTCCCATCGGACATCCAGTCCGAGGCGGAGGACCGCTGCATTCCAGACTACATCCTCGACATAGTCAAGGAGATGTACGCAAGCACCATCGGCTGACCTCGAATGCTCCGCGCGCAGGCCCAAGCACCGCGTTGCACCACATCTCCAGTTGCGCGAGGAGCATGCACTGTTTACTGGTCTCGTGAAAACTCCTACAAGTCCACGCTTACTGCACGCTAGCAAAGTAATCCTGGCCGGACTGCCTAGTGCTCGTCAAATTTCAACGCATAAGGATTCAGAGCCCAGGGACCTTCAAATTGAAGAGCCCCTTCCAATTGCTCCAACAGCCAGTCATAAGTGTGCATCTCAATCTGCGATCGCTCATATAGCTGGCGACGTAGATGGCGCTCTTGTGGGTGAAGCAAACTGCGACGTCCAACCAGAACCATTCCTTTGGGATCTGCACGAATATCGTGTAGTCCGAGCCCGCTGTTCTCTCTATATTGCCTAGCATAGGCGATATTGTCCTGAAGCCACTGTCGCCACTCGTAGATCTGGCCAACCCCCCTTCGTGCATGCACTTCAAAGTCATTGACAGTGGACATTCTGATGCTTGAGTTCGGCGTTTCGAGTTCGACGAGAATCCAGTGAACTCCGTTTGAGTCGACTTCGGCCAAGAGGAAGTCAGGGACGAAGGTTCCACCGAGGTTCGGTTTCGGAATGCAATACCGCCGTGGCCCACGAAGTAGTGACCCTAGGAGTTGTGGACTTCGCTGAAGCAGATCCTGAATTGGTCGTTCATCAACTGCGGACTCGACCACGTCTCTTAGATTAACATAATCCTCGTGACTCGCATTCTCGGAGATCCTGAAGTCTCTCAAAGACTCTTGCTTTTCGACTGACCAGCGGCCGGTTGTTGATCTCGCGGAGGCTTGATTTGCAGCGATGCGTCGTGCTCGTTCGCTCTCAGGCGTAGATTCGTTGATGCGGGCAACGACAGTAAGACGATCCGGCCATGATCTCGCGCCGCCACCTGTGAAATAGACGATACCATCGTTGCCTATTGATGATATGGTGTTGATCTGATTGGAAGGCGAAGTCGTTCGAATGACATCACCCTTTCTCAGGCGGAGTCTAGCTAGGGCCTCCATCCTCCGCTTCAGATAAAAATATTCGATCCATGCCTGTGTCTCGGCGGCTGATGTCGGATTAGGGAATTCATGGGAAGCTTCTTCTGCTAGTTCGGCAAGATGTCCCAGACGGATTTCGCCACTCTTCTTTGGACAAAGCCCGCACCGGCGTTCCACTGCTGACTGAAGTCGTGCAGCCGCAACCGTGCGGGGTACGGCGTTGGAGATCTCTACGCCAAGTGACGCGGCGAATGCCTTCTGTTCATCATCGCAGGCGGAGATTCTCGTTCGTATCTCGGCAACGGCACTCTCCCAACTATCGAAAGTCATAAGATCCCCTCAGTTAGTGTGAGCTATGGTGGTTACCGGCAGGCTCTGGCTGGAGTCCATGACTCTCGCCGCACCGAGCAGCAAAAAGAGCTATCCTTTGCCCATTCTGACGCCTCTCTACTGCAAGCCATTGTATCTCGGAAGAAAACCGTGAATCTAATCCTTCACGACTTCAGTTCCGCAACTCCGGGCACAACGAGCACGAGCAGCGCCTGATGCACAGGTGAAGACGATGTGCGTTGGGCGGATCTAAGCCAATGCGATGAGACGCAGATGCGATTCGACAATCTGTGTCAGTTCTGGTACGAGAGGTTGGAAGCGTCCGACAGTACCATTGGGGAGCCGAGGACTCCAGCCTTGCTGGGTGCCTACATCTCGCGGTGCCGCTGTCCCGTTACGTCTTCGTTCAAGGAGATTAGCGATGCCGCCACGGATGCTTGAAATGGCAGTTCTCACCATTCAAGAATCTGGCTGCATCTTTGATTCCAAACTAGTCGACACTCAAGCGATTGCAGACTCATGAGTGAAGGGCGTCGAGTAGAATGCAATGTATACTTCTAGGGACTGCTGAGAATCGCTACTCCTGACACGAGGTGAGAATACTGAGACGGCCTGACGATCCGCCCGAACTCTCTGACGCACTCGCAAGACTCGCCAAGGCCAAGACGGACTTTGAGGCTCTCGGTGTGGAGATAAGTGACTTCCTTGACGAATACTGGAAGGGAATGTTCGATGGTCGAGAACCGGAGACTGGAAACTTCATTGTTAAACTTCCTCATGCTGATGATATGGTGCTGCCTCCTAGTACGAGAGTATTGGCAGGACAGATCATTGAGGGTGTGAGAAGCGCTCTGGACTATATGGTATTCGCGATCTCAAAAATGAACTGCCGCGATCTGAACGAGAAAAGACCGCAGTTTATAATAGCTGAGTCGGAATCCAAGTTTGAGGCGGAGGCGAGGACACGACTCCAATACCTCTCGGGCGAGCAGAAGGAGTTCATTGAGAGGCTTCAACCCTACCGCATGAGTAGTTACCTGAGAGTCATTTCTGAATGGGGAAATTATGGTAAGCATAGAGGGCTACTCGAAATCGTGGACAATACGAATCTCACTATAGTATTCGATAGCATTGACAATCGCTACAAATACGAGAGCGCGTCGGTGTTTCCGCAAGAAGAAGGCCAAGCTTTCTTCGTAACACCTCAGGACGGTGTGTTCCTTCTTATGATGCAAAAGTACGATGCCATCGATGCGTTGAGCGCAATCATTGAGACAGGCGAACGAGTGATCAGGGCGTCATACGAATTCTTCGATCGAGAATTAGGCTAGGTCTGCATCCCAGAGGCTTGTCAATAGATGTCATTGGCCGTTCGAGTTGTAGTGAATGGTGGTTATCGATCACTACGTGCTCCGTGTCGTGCCGTGGCACGCCGGTCAATTCTCTGCCCTGGATGCGTCTCGGCCTCTCGCTGGTGACGGCCCTTCATCGGTGTCCTAACGTCCGATCACCCGGGTAGCGGCCGCCTCGACATCATCTGTGGCAGAAATATATCGCCGGAGTTCTGCACGGGATTCCCGCCGACATCCGCGCCGAGGCCGAAATTCGCTACGTGCCTAACGACATCCTCGAAATAGTCCGGGAGATGTATAGCGAGGCGAGCCGCTGACGCTGTGGATGAGAATGTGGGTATCAAGACTCGGCATCGGCGTTCCAGCGGACTCCGGTTGTCAAGATGTCACCCTTGACCCTGATCTTGCCCCGCAGGCTCCCGATTAGATCTGCATCCCCCAGGGCATAGGGCACGACCCGCGCGACGGGCTTGCCGCCCCTGGTGATGATTAGCCCATCGGATTCAAGCTCGTCCAGCAGCGCGAGGCATTGGGCCTTGAACTGCGCGGCCTCAATCGTCCGCATGGTGCTTCGCACTGATTACGCTGCTTAGCATGGTCATACAGTTTGACTAGTCGAAAAATCTATCCAAATCGCCGCCGCATCGCGTTGATGGCGTTTTGCGCCTACAAGTGGCCAGGAAAGCCACGGCTCCCCGGACCTGGGCGAGGAGAGCGTTCAATCACTTCCCTCCATGCACGCGAAGCCCACGGTCCTTCCCAGGAACCGCGCGTTTTGCTACTTCTCTAGTTCGCCCAGCACCACATGCGCCGCGTTGTGGCCTGGGGCGCCGGTTACCTCGCCGCCGGGGTGGGTGCCGGCGCCGCAGAGGTAGAGGTTCTTGATGGGGGTGCGGTAGTCGGACCAGCCGGGGAGCGGGCGGCGGGACATCATTTGCTGGGGAATCATGTCCACGTGGCGGATGTTGCCGTCGGTCAGGCCGATGCGGTCTTCGATGTCTTCGGGGGTGAGCAACGTCCAGTCGATGATGGCGTCCCGGAAGTTCGGCGCATAGCGGCAGAACTCGTCGATGAGTTTTTCGCCGAACTCCCGCCGCTTCTCGGACCAGGAGCCGTCCTTGAGGTGCGCCGGCACAAAGAACACCCACATGGACAGCACGTGCTGCCCTTCGGGCGCCACCGATGGGTCGTAGACGGTGGGAATCTGCACCTGGATGATCGGGGTCTCGGGGAGCCGGCCGTTGGTGGCGTCGAGCCAGCTGGACTCGCAGTACTCCGTTGAGGGGGCGAGATTGATCATGGACAGGTGCTTGGGGTCGTAGTCGTCGCCCAGGTGGCGCGAAAAGTCGGGCAGCTCGCGCAGCGAGCAGAGGAACTTGACCGAGGCCGACTGCGTTTTCAGCGAGTCAACCTCGTCCACGACGTCCTGTTCCACATCGGCGCCGTCCAGCAGTTGCGTGAACGTGCGTTTCGGGTCGGCGTTGGAGAGGACCAGGTCGGCCTCGATCACCTCGCCGCTGGCCAGCTCCACGCCGGTGGCCGTGCCGTCGTCGGTCAGGATGCGGGCGACCTCCGCGCCGGTCCGGATGGATACACCCGCGGACTCGGCGGAGCGGGCCATCGACTGGGTGATGGATCCCATGCCGCCGCGCACGATCCCGTAGTTCTCGGTGTCCTCGCGGTACGCGCTGAACCGGTAGAGGGCCATGATGTAGGCGCTGCCGGGGGCGCTGAGGTTGCCCATGTCGATTGCGCCGATGCTGGCCATCGCCCGCATTTCGTCGGAGACGAAGGTGCGGTCGATCAGGTCGCGCAGGGGAACCGTCAGCAGCGTTTCCAGCAACTCTTCCTCTTCCTCGTCCTTGAACCGATCGGTGAGCTCGGCCAGCGAGGGCGGCGGCTGCAAGTAGTAGTCGCTCAGAATCCGCACGGCGCGGTGCCAGAAATCAGCCCAATCCAGCCAGGCCTCGGCGTCCTCGGGTGAGAACTGGCGAATCTCTTCCGCCGTCTTTTCGTCGTCGTGCCACAGCCTGACGGCGCGTCCGTCGGGAAACGGGTGCAGGCGGCCCGGATCCAACGGGTAGACGTGGAACCCGTGCTTCCGAAGTTCGAGTTCGTCGATCACCTTCTGTTGCAGGATGTGGCACACGTAGGAGCAGGTGGAGATGTGAAAGCCGGGGAACCATTCCTCGGTTACGGCGGCGCCGCCCACCACGTCGCGGCGCTCCAGCACCTGCACGTCCAGCCCGGCCCGGCCGAGATATCCCGCGGCCACCAGCCCGTTGTGCCCGCCGCCAACGATTACGACCTTCTTGTTCCCGGCCATGGCTTGCTCCTTCAGCTCGCGACACAATGGAGTCTGCAACCTAAGACGCCCCGTGAGCGCAAGTCAAACTCAGCGTCGCCAGTTTCGTGGCCGGTGACGAAAATCCGCCATCAGTCTCACTTGAACTCAGAAATACTTGGAATGCTGGGCGCAGCTATGATCGAAAGCACAGAGATATGGAAATGATTACTGAGGCCTAGGAAGGTGAAGTAAAAAGGGCTGAGGCGTCGATCGTGTTTGTTGGGTCATGTTAGGCAAGGGAGGCTGAAACCAGCACCAAGAGCTTAGCGCGCCTGTGTCTCTGGCTCTGTCACCGCGTCGGTCAGGATGTGTTGTTCTTGAGCTGGGTACAAAGCCCCATGATGTCCAGAAGACTCTTGTGTCGGAGAACTCATTCTCTCCGTCAATGCTTCTGCTCTTTCTTGGATTCGTCGACTTGCGTCTTTCAAGCGATGCATATATCGAGGATCGTCCGTGATAGCGTGCACGAGGCCATTAATCACGACAGTTTCCCAAGCCCTCTCCCAAGTCACGCATGCATCAAGGAACCTCTCCAACTGAGCCTGATTGGAAGGGATTTCACCTGTACTGGACTGTCGGGTGCTGTGCTGTTTCCATCCTCCGACGCGGGCGTGCTCAAAGGCTTGCGCCGGACTCGCCTCAGGGTGCCTTATCATATAAGGTACGATCTGAGTGGAGAGAAACCTACCACTGATCTTGTTTACTACTACAAACTTCGCCAGCGGAGCTTGTCGCTCGGGGGCAATTCGGCCAACGGAATGAGCCATCGTGAAGTTTATCAATCCGTCCTCAAACATAGCAAAAACCTGACAATCCAAGCGTAGTGTCCTTACCAATTGAGGCCACTCCGGTCCACCACCGAGTTGTTCTCTGACAGACTCCCATTCGTCCGGTCGATCAAGAATCCCCAAGTCAGATAGGGACTTCTTCAACGCTGCCAACTTCGTCTCAGGCTTAAGTGTACGAGTTTGAAGTACTCTACTAACCTTCTTAAAGGTCAGATCTCTGATCGAGGGTCGATGTACTATCTTGGCTCTCAGGGTCGGCAATTGAACTAATTTCGAGGCGCGCCATCTGCGCTCGCCATCATGTAGGTCGAAGTAGCCAGTCCATGCTGATTGACCACTAAGAATCGGAAATACAGTAATTTCGTCCAACTGCCCCACTAGTGCGATGTTCTTTCCCAAGTCAATGAGGTCGTCTTCATTGAACTCTTTCCTGAGGTTCTCAGGGTCTGGCCTGATCAGTTCGCAGGGAACTTCTGCGATCGCGCCATACCACTCTTCGACGGGACGGGACAGAAGAGTCTGAAAGTTATTCACTCTCATCAAGCACTCCGTTTCGACCTCATAAGTTGGCTAGTCGCCGTTCTGCCTGTTGCAAGGCCAATTGGGGTGCGTTATTAGGTACACCAGCCTGCAACATCATCCACTTCGTCAATTGTCGACCGAATGATGTGTATGCTTGTGTTAACTTTTTGTCGAGTCGTCGAATGTGTTTAGCATCCTTCTGAAAGCGAAACAGCACACCCCGGCTTGCGAGTTGGCCTATAATGTCTTGAATGTCAACGTATGGCAGACCGTAGGATCCCGATAGGATCTCGCCAAGACTTCCACCTTCAATCATTCTCGTCTGAAGTTCCTGCAATTTGGGCCAATCTTGACGTTGTATTGCCTGACGTTGTTCTTCAATATCGTCAGCGGCTTGTACGCTCCGGGTCGTCGCCTCGCGGCTGGCGAGATCTTGGCTTCTAAGCCTTCGCATTGATGCCAGGTCACCAACAGGTAATGGAACTGTTTGGGATTGGTGTGACTGAGGGTTTATCCAAATATACCAAGTAGCTTTGTAGATATAACGACCTCCGAATGGCATTGCGTTGAAGGTGAAGTAGCCTGGCGTCCTTCGTAGAAAGGCATTCCTGCCAACGCGTTGCGCATTGCGGAATCGTCTTGCATATTCTTCTATTGGACGACCAGTGTTGACAGAGTATCCTAGGCATAGTTGGAGTATTTCATCTAATGTAGCACCGAACTTCTTATGAGCGAGAAAAAGTCCAATGGTAAGATTATCGCGTTGCGTTTGGACATTAGGTGGCAATGGAATCTCTCCAATCTTTCCCCATACCTACGGCGTGTCTCCAACTTCGTCCTGAAACGGACGAGGCAAAGTGACCTACGGCTCGCTCCGCGAAGGCCTTGACAGCCTTGTGAGTACGGGATGCAAGCATGGTGACGTTTGGGCAATCTTGGTGCATGAAAGTCCCGGCGTCCCTGCCCTGCTATCAGCGTTAGTCCCCGAGCCTGTCAGCCCACGGCCAAGTCGTCCGTTTGACAGTGCCTAGCGCAAGATATTCTACAGGTCCGTGCTATTTTCCCGGAGCCGCCGGGCTAGAATCCCACGCCTTTCGGAGGGCGGGTCTGAGCTTATGACACGGGACTCCAGGAAGCCGCTCGGTCTGGACGATGTGTTCATCGTCGACTGCGACGTGCACGCCAACGAACCGCCGGAGGCGCTGGCGCCCTACATCGACATGCCGTGGCGACGGTCGCTGGAGCACCTGGGCCGCGGCCCGCAGCGTTACCTGGACATCCCCGGCTACGCCCCCATCCTGAACATCGATCCCCCGTTTCCAGACCGCGGCCATGGGAACCGGACCGTGACCAGCGCCCGGCAGATGCGCGACGAACTGGACGAGCTGTCCATCGACGTCGGCATCCTCTTCCCCGACAACCTGCTCAAGATCGCCGTGTTCCCGCACGTCGATTACGCGGCGGCGCTGGGGCGGGCCTACAACGCCTGGCTGGCGGATGCCTGGGTGAGTCGCGAAGAAGGCCTGTACGGCGCCGTGCTGGCCGTGCCGCAGGACCCGAAGGACGCCGCCGACCAGATCCGCACCCATGGCGCCGCCGACCGGTTTGTGGCCGTTTACCTTCCCGTTGCCGGACTGCGCCCGCTGTGGGGCGACCGGATGTACGACCCGATCTTCGAGGCGGCCGAGGAGATGGGGTTGCCGGTGATGCTGCACAGCGTCGGGCTGATCCACCCGCACTTCCCGTTCAACCTGGAGCACGTGGAGTCCCGGATCGTCCGGCACCCGATCAACCATGAGTTCGCGCTGATGGCCAACCTGTTCACCATGATCGCGAACGGGGTGCCGGTCAGGTATCCCGACCTGGAGATCGTCTTCACCGAAGGCGGCGTCTCATGGGTGCCCTTCTGCATGTGGCGCATGGATAAGGAATACGCGGAGATTCCCACGGGCGCCCCCTACCTGGAGCGTCCGCCGAGCGACTACATCAAAGAGATGTACTTCTGCACTCAGCCGATCGAGGAGCCGGAGCGCGCACGCGATCTGCTGACGATGATCGACCTGTTCGAAGGGCGCGATCAGGTCATATATGCCTCGGACTGGCCGCACCACGACTTCGACCATCCGCGCACCGTGCTGAACATGCCGTTCGACGCGGAACTCAAGCGCAACATCATGGGCGAGTCGGCCCGCCGCCTCTTCAAGCTGCCGGTTCCTGTTCCCGTCGCCTGATGCCGCGAATCCGCGTGGGACCGGCGGACGAGATCCGGCCCGGGCAGCCGGCCTTTGTTAAGCATGGCGAGATCGAGATCGCCGTGTTCCGCCTGGACGACGGCTTCCGCGCCTACCGCAACCGCTGCCCGCATCAGCAGGGGCCGGTGTGCACGGGTCCGGTGAGCGGCACGCTGGTCGCGACGGCGGATACCGACTGGCGGCTGGCGTGGGTCCTGGAGGGCCGGGTGCTGATCTGCCCCTGGCACAGCATGGAGTTCGACCTGGACAGCGGCCGCCGCCTGCGTGCCCAGTCGGAACGGTTGCGGGCTTTTCCCGTGGAAGTCGACAACGGCGAGGTCTTTGTCCAGGTAGGCCGGCGAGCTGCTCCAGCGGCTGGCCGGCCGCCTGCTTGAGGCTCATCACCGGTTCGTTCGGATTGGCTGTACGAGCCTAAGGTGTGGCCGGAAGCTGCAGCTCCCGGTTCGCACCGCCGACGGGCTCTCGTCGTCAAACCGAGTGCTGAACCGAGATTCCGGGTCGTAGCAACACTCAATCCGTCGCCGTGTACGCTGGACAGTACGAGGACTTGCAGGGGGCGGGGGAATGAAGTTCGTCTCCGCTGTCTCACTTGAGACCGACCCCGCCCGCATCGCCCAGGACATCCACGATCAGGTTGCGGGCGAGGGCCCGTTTGATCTGGTGGTCGTCTTCGTTCGCCCGCAAACCGATCCCGCGGGCGCCGAGACTCTCGCCAACGTACGCCGGCACCTGTCGCCGCGGCGATTTCTCGGCTGCACGGCTGGCGGAGTCGTTGGCGCCGGCCGCGAAATCGAGGACGACGCGGCAACCGCCGTTCTGGCTGCTCGGCTTCCCGGCGTTCGAGTGGATCCGCTTCCGACCCTGGATGACGAAGCCGTCGACCTCGAGCCGGACGATCTCCAGGCTTGCATCGTGCTCGTCGATCCATTCTCCACCGCCACCGAGGCCCTGCTGGACCGGCTGGACCAGCTGGCCCCGGGAATCCCCGTCGTCGGCGGGGTTGCCAGCTGGGCGTCCGCACCCGGTCGCAACCGCCTGGCGCAGGACGGGGAGGTCGTCAACACCGGCCTGGTCGGCGTGACGCTTCGTGGCAACGTGCGTGTCAGTACGATCGTCTCGCAGGGCTGTCGACCCGTGGGCGACTGGTTCACCGTGACCGGCAGCCGCAGCAACCTGATTCAGGAACTCGACGGCAAACCGCCGTTGGAGGTGCTTCAGGAAGTCTTCGCCGAAGCCAGCGCCGAAGATCAGAAATTGATGCGCTCCGGCATCCTGCTTGGGCGAGGCGTTGCCTCGCAGCCGGATGATCTTGGCCACGGCTCCTTCCTCATTCGCGTCGTGCTTGGCGCGGATCGGGAGTCCGGGGCCATCAGCGTGGCCGACCGCGTGCGCGAGGGCGAATACGTCCAGTTCCACGTGCGCGACGCGCAAAGCGCGCGCGACGATCTTGAAATGCTGCTCACCCCGCAAGTGTTCGAGGAAACCGCGGCCGGTGCGCTGCTTTTCACTTGCAACGGCCGCGGCGAACGATTTTTTGAGCAGCGCGACGCCGATATCGCCATCATCGGCAACGCATTGGGCGAGCAGGTGCCGGTGGCCGGCTTTTTTTGCGGCGGCGAAATAGGGCCTATCGGATCGGCCAACTTCGTCCACGGCTACACCGCCAGCCTGGCCGTGTTTCGACCGGAAACCAGCGCAGGATCATCCGCCGAGGCCTGAACCTCCGGCTTCGGCAGTGGCTGAATCGGGTGGCCGGACGCGCATCAAGTGGGCGACCGGCCGTCCACCAATCAGGCCTGGGCTAGCTCCCCGCTTACGACCCTGTCGAACTCGCGTGCGTTGTCCTCCGCGGGCGGCGCCGTCAGCAGCGTGGCCAGGACGGCGGCTACAGTCCCTGCCAAGAATCCCGGCATCGCCGGCATGATGTCGAACATCCCCTGGGGACCGCCCGCCAACACGAACTGCCACAGCGACGCCACCACGAATCCAACCACTACCCCGGCAATCGCGCCGCCCAGATTGAACCGGCGCCAATACAACGCCAGGATCACCGTCGGGCCAAACGTCGCCCCCATCCCGCCCCAGGCATAGGCCACCAGGTTGAGCACGGTGTCCGGGAAGACAATCGCAAGGTAGGCGGCCAGCGACCCAACGACCACCAGCAGTCCACGTCCCAGCCAGACCCGTCGCGACGCGCTGAGGGACCTGGCAAACCCGCGTAACAGCGGTAGATCTCCAGCCGCGATGGCCGACGACAGCAGCAACTGCGAGTCGGCGGTGCTCATTACGGCAGCGATTACGGCGGTCAGCAGCAGGCCGCCAATCAAGGCGGGGAAAAAGTGCTCGGAGACCAGGAAGTACACCCGCTCGGCATCCATCGTGGTTATGCCGGCCTGGTCGAGCGCCGGTCGGGCGAAGAGCCCCAGCAGGAAGCTCAGCGAGTAGACCAGGCACAGCCACAGGGTCGAGAGATTGCGGCTCTGCTTGATCTTGTCTTCCCGTTCCACGGCCATGAAGCGCTGCAACACGTGCTGTGCGCCGAAGAACCCGAGCGCCCAACCCATGGTCCCGATTACGAACACCGGGGTGACCAGTTGGCCCTCCGTGTCGGTTAGTGGATTCATGAAGCCCTCGACCCCGCGGCCCACGCCTCCGAAGGGATCGTCAGTCGCAATGATCACGGTTGCCAGCATGATCACGAAGCCAACCAGGATCAGCAGCGCTTGAAATACGTCGGTCCGCGATACGGCCAGAAAGCCACCAATGAAGGTGTACGAAGAAACGGCGATCAGCGTGAGGATCAGTCCCAGCGTGGCGTCCAGTCCGAACTGCGTGTTGAGCAGCTTGGACCCGGCGACCAGGCCCGACGTGATGTAGAAGACAACAAAGAAAATCGTGAACGCCGCGCTGATCGCACGCAGAACTCTCGTTTCGTCCCTCAGTCGGCGTTCAAGGAATTCGGGCAGCGTCAGCGAGTCGTCCATCGAGATGGTGTAGCGGCGCAGCCGTTTCGCGACGATCGTCCAGTTGATCCAGGCGCCGATCACCAGGAAAACGACAAGCCATAGCTGATTTGCGCCGCTCGTAAACGCCAGCGCCGGAAAAACCAGCATTGTCCAGCCACTGGTGGTGGACGATCCGGCGCTCAATGCCGTGGTGAAGCTGCTGAGTTGCCGACGTCCCAGGACATAGTCCGACATCGCCGACATGTTTCGAACTCGGACGATGGCGATGCCGATCAGGATCGCGAAGTAGCCCAGGAAGACAAAGACGATCCAGGCGTTGTGCAGCACGTCGTCTGTCACGTCAGGCGGCCAGCCGGATGTTGGTCGCTAGGGGCGCGGCGCTGGCCCCAGCACAACGTATTTTCGATCTTCGGTCCGCTCGGCCACCGGCAGCACTTCCACGACCACTCGAGAAAGGCCTACAACTTCGCCCTGCTCGTCGAAGCTGTAGTTGTCGCCGATGGCGCCGCTCCAGGTGATCTCGTACATGCAGTCGCGGAAGCCGTCGGCGTCCTGGTCGTCGCCGGTCTGTTTCAGGCACTCGGCCGCGATGTACACATCGTCGTACGCGGACCCCAGGTGCCACGGCAGCGTGACGTAGTTGTAGCGCTCGCGGAAATCCGCCAGCACTTCCTGGGCCTTCTCGTTATCGGGATCCAGGTCGGCCGTGATTGCCTTCATGCCGGTTGCCGCGTCTCCAGCAATCTCCAGGGCGGTTGTGCCCACGGAAATCGTCTCCGCGTAGATCGGGCCGTCATAGCCAAGTTCTCGCGCCTGCTTGATGATGGTTCCGGCGGACGCTTCGGATTGTGGGGCCAGGTGCAGGGCATCGGGGTTAGCGTCGAACAGTTTCGTCAACTGCGACCTGAAGTCGGTCACGTCGGAGGCGTAATACTCCTCGGCCACGATCCGGCCGCCGCGGTCTTCGAACTGCGCGACTGTCGTGCGGCGTACCCCTTCGGCGTAGTCGGTTGTCTCGGTAATCGTGGCCAGTCCTCGGATCCCGTCCGCCCACAGCACGTTGCCCGTATCGATGCCCACCTGGATGTCGCTGATCTGCGTCCTAAAGATGTAATCGCCCGCGTTGGCAATGTCCGGGTTACTCGCAAGCCCGGAGAACAGGATTACCCCGTCCGCCTCGGCCAGCGGCGCCGCGCCCAGCATCGCGCCGCTGCACGAAGTGCCCAGGATGATCTTGATCCCGTCGACTTCGGTGAGCTTCTTGTAGGCCGTGATCGCGTCCTGGGCGTTGCACTTGGAGTCCTCGACGATGAACTCAATCGGACGTCCATTCACCCCACCCGCCGCGTTGATCTCGTCCAACGCCAGCTGCTTCGCCTGGCTGGCCACGGTGCCATAGGTTTCCCCGGCGCCCGTCAGCGATTCCATTACGCCGATTCGGAAGGGTTTGCTCGTGTCTTCGCCGCAGGCCGGCAGCACCAGGCCCAGGACCAGCAGCAAAACCAGGACCAGGATCGGTCGGCTAGGTCGCAACAGCATGGTGCCCTCCCGCGGGGCATTGCCGGGTCGGCCCGCCAACGTCCGCCGCGCCAACTCTGCTCGTCGTCGCATGAGCCACGTGCTTGCTGATCAGAGCACCACTCCCGATAGCCTGCTTGCCCGAACCGCCGCCGCTACCGCTGGCTGTCCACGGTAACCGTCACGATGTCAACGCTGTGATATCTCTGGTGCTGCACGGACGACGCGTAGTGCCACAGGAGGCGGAACGAAACTTCCCGCTCATCAGGCTTAGGCGGCAACTCGTTCAGATAGGCCAGGTGGTCTTCCATGTTGACGCCTTCCAGCGCCGTCACGAACTCCAGCTCCGCCGAAGACCCGTCCATTCGCGCGGCAACGTTCAGGCGCCGCGCGCTGGAGCTTTCGTCGCCGCTCTCTTGGAGCAGGATCGAAAGGGTTTCCTCACCCGCCGACGTCAGCCGTTCCGTTGACGCGGCACTCCATCGGTGCCTCGCTGCGAATCCGCGCAGGAATCCTTCGATATCCGGCAGTGCCTCCATGCCCAGGGACACTTGCAGCCGCCGGCGCCGCGGGCTGGTCAACTCCATGAAGACCATCATGATCATCGCTGCCAGCGCGCCGGAGGTCATCCCGTTGCCGAGCAGAACTCCCAGAAACCCATCGCCCAGCAAGTCCGCAAAAATCAGCTGATTCTGAAAGCCAAACCCGATCCAGAACGAAATGCCCGCGACGACTGCCGTGCGGTGATCGACGCCCTCCTGAACGATGATCCGCATGCCCTGGACGAAGAGAACTCCGATGAGAAACGTGATGTACGCCGACGCTACCGGGGAAGGAATGGCAATCAACAGGGCCGCGACCTTGGGGAAGAAGGCCAGCGCAATGAAGATGGCGCCGATCACCACGCCCACGCGTCGAGCCGCGATGCCCGTGACCTCGGTCAGCGGAATGCTGCTGGAGTACGTGGTGTTGGGCAGGGTCCCGAGCAGGCCCGAAAGCAGATTCCCCACGCCGTCGGTATTCAATGCGCCTTGCACTACCCGGAAATCCGTCGCCTGGGGCCGTCGACGGGAAACCCGCTGAATGGCCACGCTGTCACCAATCGTCTCGATGGCGCCCACGATGGTCACAACCACAAAGGCCGGAAGCAGGGCCCAGAACTTCTCGTCGGGAGTCAGATCGAATCCCGGCCACTCACCAAACGGAACGCCAACCCAGGCTGCGTCCTGCACCGACCCGAGGTCGTAAATCCCAAAGAGCCCGGACACCGAACACCCGACCACGATGCCTATCAACGGCGACCACAGGCGCCAGGCGGGCGGTGCACGCAGAACCAGCACAGCCACCGTCACCAGCGTCGCCAGCGCCGCGACTGGCGCGGCGGCCTCCGGTGAGCCTTCGGGCACATCGGTCAAGGCATCGAAGAGCAGCGGTACCACGGTCACGGCGATCAACATGATGACCGTGCCGGTCACCGTCGGCGTGAAGATTCGCCGCAGCAGCGCCAGCCGCGATGCGAGCAGGAACTGAAACAGCGACGAAATCACGACCAGGCTCGCCATCGCGGCCGGACCTCCAACGGTCAACGCCCCGATGCAGACGGCAATGAAGGCTCCGGACGTGCCCATAAACAGCACGTGCCCGGACCCGATCCGTCCCACCCGAACGGCTTGCAGGATCGTCGTCAGGCCGCTGACCAGCAGCGCCGCGAATACGGCCCACGCCATGTAGGCTGCGGGCTGCCCGGCGATCTGCAGAACGATAACGACAGTCAGAACAACCGGCGCCACCATGATCAGGGCGGCCTGAAAGCCGGCGCCAATGGCCAGTGGTGCGGGTGGCGACTCGTCGGGCTCGAATCGAATGTTCTCGTTTCCGTGCGCTGCCGCCATCAGCCACACCCCAAAAATGCTTGCCGCCTCCGCATGCTGCCACACTGCTCTGCCTTGCCGGGCGGCGGCCCACCCCTAGCCGAGACCTCCTCGGCCGAGTGCTAGGCTCCGCGCCGGCTATTGGCCAGATCAAAAATGACAGCAAGTCTCCGCGACCGAGCCAGCTGCGTCGTGACCCGAGACGGAAAGCTACTCCTGGTCGCGGACCGCAAGTCGATCTTCATGCTGCCCGGCGGCGGCGTGGATCCTGGCGAAACCACTGAGGAAGCCGCGGAGCGTGAATTGCTCGAAGAGACAGGTCTGGTCGCCACCCGAATCGACTATCTGTATTCCCTTGACACGGCAGTCAATTGCCATCACGTCTTCGCTATCGAAGCCGACGGCATGCTCGACGCGCACAAGATCGAGTCCAACGGCGAGATCCATGGAATCCTTTGGTGGGACATGGTGACCGATCTGCCCGTCTACCCACACGTCACGGCAGTACGACGCAGGCTGCGCGCCGCAGGTCCGGCATGCAGACCACGGAAGTCGCGACGACTCGCGCCGCCCTAGCGGCGAGCCTGACCGGTTACGCCGGGCGCACCGGCTGCATGTTCGACCGCCCGGACCCGTGGGTAGCCTGTAGTTCAGATGACTGAAGGCATCACCCTTGGCACGCTTCGCGTCGCGTCCGTCACCGTCAATAGCCGCACGCAGTGGAACTTCGCGGAGATCGGCGACGATCAGGGTCTGACTGCGGTCGTTGAGACGACGTCCGGCGGCGATGTCGTCAGCAGGCTCACTCCGCTCATGCAGGCCGTCGCCGGCCGCCCCATCGGCGACGAGGATGACGTTGTTCGAATCGCCGGTCTCACGCCGCGCCAGATCAGCCGAGACTTTGCGTTGGCCACTGCTGTCAGCGCCGTGCGAACGGCCCTCGTCGACATCGGCGCCCAGCGTGCCGGCAATTCACTCACTCGGGCCTTAGGCGGTCAGTCCGTAGACGCCGTGGAGCTCTACGCCAACACCAATCGGCATTTGCTGACCACCGACCGTCGGCCCCGCGACTTCGCGGCGACCGCCGAACGGGCCGTTGGCGATGGCTTTCGCACGGTCAAGTGCACGCCGTTCGACGAAGTCGATCCCAGCGCTCCCGGCGCCGACCTCCTTGACCTGGCCCGCCCGGGTTTCGACCGCCTGGCCGCCGCCCGCCGCGCCATCGGACCCGACATCACCCTGCTGGTCGACTGCCACAGCCGCTTTAACCTCGCGTCCGCCCCCGCGGTGGCCGAGGAACTGGCCCAGCTCGATGTCGGCTGGTTTGAGGAGCCCGTGAACCCGGAGCGCGACCCGGAAGCCCTGGCGGAGATCGCTGCTCGCGTTCCCATGCCCGTCGCCGGCGGCGAACATGCCTACGGCGCCGAGTTCTTCCAGCGGCTGGTTGCCTCAGGGGCCGTCCAAGTTGCCATGCCCGACATCAAGCACTGCGGCGGCGTGGCGGAGGCGGTTCGGGCTGCAGAACTCGTGGCTCTCAACGGGGGCCGCACCTCTCTCCACGGCCCCAGCGGGCCCGTGTCAATCCTCGCCGGCGCCCACGTCACGGCCGCCATGCCGTCCGCCCTGCCGCTGGAATTCGGCGTCTACGAGTGCCCCTGGCGGACGGAACTCCTTGATCCGCCCGAACACATCCACAACGGTCGCCTGCATCTGCCCGCCGGTCCCGGCCTCGGCGCCCGACTCAACCCCGCAGCGCTCCAGCGCCACGGCCAAACCTGGCGCCGGACCTATCCCTGATCCCTCCGAGGCCCGTCCACGTCCCCAATGTGACACCGGCTCCACCTGTTTTGAACCCGCGGTTTGGTTGCCGCCCCTGTAGGTGAGTCATAGGATGAGTCGGAATGACTCACTTCGTGACTCACACGGAGGATCAGCGTGCAGCAACTGACGGTCCGAGGCTTTGACGAGGAACTGAGTGCGGCAATCCAGGGCCTGGCCAGGCGTGAGGGGATCTCTATGAACCAGGCTGTGCTGCGCCTCCTGCGCAAAGGCGCCGGGCTGGCCGATCAGGGCGCAGGCCCCGCCACGGTCGGCTCTTCGTTGGACCACTTATTCGGCTCCTGGACTAAAGCCGAAGCTGACGAACTGGATGCCGCACTCAAAGAATTCGACAGGATCGACGAGGATATGTGGAAGTGAGGCTCCTGCTTGATTCAAATGCCTACTCCCTGTTTTTTCGCGGTCACGCGCAGGTCGGTGAGCTTTTCCGACATGCCGACGAGGTTCTCCTCTCGGCAATCGTCGTGGGTGAGTTGCTTGCGGGATTTCGGCGCGGATCGCGCTTCGAGCAGAACCTTGCTGACCTGCGCACCACGCTCAACAGCCCGCTCGTGACATTTGTTCCCGTAGGGTCGGTTACGGCCGACCGCTACTCCCGGATCGTGGCTTCCCTACGCGACAAAGGCCGCCCCATTCCAGCCAACGACGCGTGGATCGCCGCGCATGCCATGGAAACCGGCGCCGACCTCGTCTCCGCCGATCGCCACTTCGAACACGTCGATGGGATTGCCTGGGTACGCTTGTCGGCGTCCTGATTTAACGTCGTGGTAACCCTAGGCGCTCGCCACTTGAAGCGCGTGGAGTCGAGGAACGGCCGCAGGTAGGCCGCGAGCCGCGTGTCGATCTGATCGAATACTTGCTTCAGGGGCTGCCGGCTCACGAAGCTGCGGGTGCCCCTCGTACCAGCAACGGTCGGTCCGTGCCGAACGGCTAGCGCAGGACTTTGTCCGGCCTGCCAATCAGTCCGTCGGCTGGGCCAGGCGCTCGAGAGTGTGCTGAACGTCCCGACGAACCTCCCGGATGCCGGCGCTCGGCCGCTGATTAGAGACCTCTATGTGAGTTCTGACCTGCTCGTCCGTCTCTTCCTGGTTCGCGACGCCCTTTTCGACCTTCCCGAAGCGCCATGCCGCCCTCCAACCTATAGAGGTCCTGCCGATCTGCTGCCATCGGCGAACAGTGGCGCCTCGTGCGGCACCGTCGGCGATCCAGAGCTAAGCGCTTTGAACTTCAATCCGACACACGACTGAATTGCGGCCTCTCTCATTCGCCCGATGACCGCTACCTAGATCTCTCGACCCTTCGCCGTCAGCACGATCATTTCGATGACTTCATGGCTCGAAATCGACCCAATGAACTCATCGGTATCCGTATCCCTCACGGGCAGAACGGTCAGCGAACTGTCAGTCATTGTCTGCAGGGCATCCTCTACGAACTCGTCTGAGCTTGCGTGTGGAGTGTTGTGGCGCAGCACCTGCTTGAGCGGAGTTCGTCCCCACTCGTTCCTGGGTAAGTACCGCAACATGCTCAACGATACGACGCCGGCCATGTTGTCGTTGTCAACAACGACATAGTCGTGCTGTTCCGGCATGAGCCAGTTATCAGCAAACGCCTTTACCGTGAGCGATTGATCCGGATAACGCCGAGAACGGTCTAGGATGTCCTCAACTTTGACGTCATCCAGGGCAAAGCGATCCAGCGACGGCGGGATTCGGTCGCGCGGCGTCTCGTCCTCCGATCGCTCTGTGCGCCGTATGGCGAAGCTGATCCCCAGCGGCGTCAGCAGGATGTACACGAACATCACGAGGACGAGGAGCGAAAAGACACCCTTGTCGATTGTCTCGGTATGCAAGAGCACGAGCAGCAGCGCTATTTCCGCCACACCCTTGGCCATAAGTCCGGACGCGGTCGCCGCTGGCGCCTCCAGTCGAGCCACATAGGTTCCGATGAATGCTCCGGCAATCTTCCCGGCAACGGGAACGAGCGCTAGCGCCACGATCGTATGGGGCGGCAGATTCAAGAACTCCAGGCTCAAGTGCAGGCCGGCGGAGGCGAAGAACAGCGGGACGAACAGGCCTTTGGCCGCTCCATGCATGCCAGGCATGATGTCGCGTCGCACCTGGTAGGGCAGAATCGAAAGCGCCGCCCCGAAGAGCAGCGCGCCAAGAGAACCGTGCAGCCCTACCCGCTCCGCGCCGACGACGACCAGAAAGAGACCGCCTAGTAGCAATCCAAAAGATAGCTGTGGCACCTGCATGAAGCGTTGCAATAGTACAATCAACCTTGGCAGAACCTTGGTAGATGCAAACCACGTAATGATGGTAAACCCAATGATCTGGGCGATGAGCGTTACAACACTCAGTCCATCAAGCGTTTGGTCTAGGCCCTCTGCGTAGAAGTGCTCGCTAATGGCAAATCCAACAATAAACAAGCCAATCAGTTCGGCGATGACCACCGCCGAGAACATCTGCACACCGACCCGTTCCCGCAGGCGCCCTTCATCAATCAGTACTTTGGCAACCACGCCCAAGCTGGAGAGCGAAAGTACGCCCGCAACGCCCAGAGCTTGGGTAAAGTCGAGACCCAGCTCCAAGTCAAACAGAATGTCCGTCGTAACGGCCAGGGATACCAGAAGGGAAATAGCCAGCGACAGAACCGAGGCGATGAATAGCCGACCCCGAACTGCCGATATGAAGCCCCAGATGTCTAGCTCGTCCAGACCAATGACGAAGAAAAACATGAAAATCCCAATGCCCAGCACAATCTCGATTTCGGGGCCAGCCTCTACCACCCCTGTGATAGGGCCCAGGATTACCCCGGTTGCAGCATAGGCAACGATGGAATTAATCCCAAATCGCCGAAAAATTCCTTCAAGCAACTTCGCAACGACAAGGAGCAGGCCAATCGCAAACAGGGCGTCATAGATTTCCACGCGGACAAGTCCCCCTAGGTGTCCCGTCCGCGAGGAGGAGCCGGCCGCAGCCTGCTTGAGCGGCTGTGAGTCGCCCCCCTGGGTCTACGTGACTTCACCTGGTCAAGCGGCACCGTCGCTGCAAACCTTCAAGCGGCGGACCGGTTACCAATTGGGCTGCCGTGCATCAATGCTCATGGTTCTGCCGACACGGTGAAGGGAATCGTACCCGCAGGGCACCTCATCGTCACAATTGTGCAGATCGAGCGAATTCGAGACACCCGCAGCTTGACTGCTGGCAAGTCTAAGGGCGCTGGGGACTTCCCGTAGAGCCCAAAAGCGGTAACGTTTCGACTAAGCCACGAGACGAACGGGTGCCGTGAATCATGAATTTCAACGTCGAGGAAAACCTGGGCGCCGTCGATCGCTCCGTAACCTCACTCGAGCGCGATGGGCAGCCGGCCCACGCGGTCATCCTTGCCCGCACCTACGCCACCACGCGTGACGACTTGTGGGACGCCGTTACCAACGCCCAGCGCATCCCCGGTTGGTTCCTGCCCATCACCGGCAACCTCGAACTCGGCGGCAGCTACCAGTTGGAGGGCAACGCCAGCGGACGGATTACCGCCTGCACGCCTCGGTCGAATTACAGCATCACCTGGGAGTTTGGCGGCTTTGTGACCTGGGTGGACGCCGCCGTTGCGGCCGAAGGTTCCGGCGCCTCCCGCTTCACCATTACCCACACGTCTCCCCACTCCGATCACTGGGACACTTACGGCCCCGGTGCAACCGGTGTTGGCTTTGAGATGGGATTGCTGGGGCTCCATCTGCATCTCACGGACCCGGACCAGCCAAAGCCCGATCCGATGGAGTTCGCCATGTCGCCCGACGGCAAGGCCCTGCACACCGGTAGCAGCCAGGCCTGGGGAGAAGCGGATATCGCCGCGGGAACCGATCCCGTCCTCGCCCGCGCGGCCGCCGCGCGCACCGCCGCTTTCTACACCGGCGAAGAGGCCGATGCCGACTGATCCCGGGCCGTTGCCAGGCCCGGGACTGGAAGCGAGCTAGCCGGTGCGAATCGTCATGCTGGTCCTGGCCTTCGCTTACGCGGGACTGGCCATGCTCACCGCGGCCGTCGGTTCATTTGCCGATGGAGGCGATATCTGGTCGCGGCTCGTCCTGGTGTTGCTCCACCCGCTGGCCGCAGGTGCGTTCCTGCTGCTGGTCCTCCGGGCCGCGGCCTCACGCAAGCTCGTGCTCGCCGTTGCCGCGCTGTTGCTGGCTACCGTGGCCGCCGACCTGTCATTGGCCGCCGCCATCGCTGGCGGCGCGATGAAGGGCGACTGGGAGCTTCCCGTGATCTTTGCCGTCGTTCCCGCCGTTGGAGTGATCTACGCCCTGGCACGGGCCTTTGCGTCGACCCGCCCGGATCCGCGCTAGCGCCGCCGTCGACTCGCGTAGGCCAGAATCCCGCCTGATCCAAGAACTAGCACAGCCGTCGCCAGCAGCCCCACCCACACGCCGGCTGCCGGCGAGCGCTCTGGCTCTTCGGGCTGCGGTCCCGCTGTCCCGGCCCGCGGCGCCCGGCCTTCGCCCAGCGCCTCCAGGTCGGCTTGCGCGTGCTGGAGAAGAGCGGTCCGACTGCAGATGCTCGCCTGGTAGCCGGCGTCGCCTGAAGCGCTCGCGGAGGCGTACACGATGTATGGCTCACCTTCGCTGAAGGCAAACCCGCAACTGCCGCCGGTTGGCGGCGTGGTGATGTACGTCCGTTCATGCACGGCGCCCTTCCAAACCATGCTGACGTCAAAGCCAACCGTGGTTCGGTCTTCAGGCTTGTATGGAGTCACACGTGGATCGAAGGAGTGGTCAATCGATACCACCGCGCCCGCGAAGACCGCGTCGAATTTCTCGAGTTCTTCGGACGGCGATCCAGGGACCACACACTTGCACGCGTAGGCACTGCCCACGCTCCCGAGGAAGCACAGGGCGCTTATGACGAGGGCGACACCGAAGACGCGCATCACCGAACCGGTCGCCGGCGCGACTCCCACCCCGTCCGCCTGAATAGTCAATCGAATATCGGCCACTCCGGAGTCAGGTCGAGGCCCAGCCGCTTCGCCCGCCCGGCCACGGACGTCGACACAGCCTGGCAGACCTGCTGTTCGTCAACCCGGGTTGAGCGTCCCCCGCTCAAGACCACCTGGCCATTCACCAGCACCGTCTCCACGCTGCCGCTCCCTATTGTCAAAGCCAGCTGATGCACCGGATTGTTGTCGGGATAGGCTTCGGCCGCGCCGCGGGATCTCACTACAACATCGGCGCGCTTCCCTGGCTCCAGGCTTCCCAACGCTGTGCCCAGTCCGGCCGCCGTCGCCGCGTTGACGGTCTGCATCTCCAGCAACGCTTCCGCCGAAACCGGGTCCGCGTACGTCTGAGCCACGAAGTGCGCGGCTTGCATCGTGTCACCCGGCGTGCCGTCGAAGGATCCGTCCGTGCCCAGCGAAACAGGCACGCCCCGCCGCAACCGCTCCGCCATCTTGAAGCGCGCTCGCCCTCCGATGCCGAGCGAGAAGAACGCCGTGGGGCACCACACGATCTGACAACCCGACTCGTGGATCGCCGCTTCGTCGGTCTCGTCCAGTGCGTTCGCGTGGACGATCACCGTCCGCTCGTCCAGCACTCCCAGCTTCTGCAAGTGCTCCAGCTGGCTGGCGCCATTCAGGGCACGGTAGATCTCGGACTCCTCGGGCACGTACCCGGCGTGCAGATGCAGCGGCACGTTGTTGTCGCGGGCGCACGCGTGGGCCGCCTGCAGCAGTTCGGCCGAGGCCGTCCCAACGCCATAGACGAACACGTAGCCGCGAATCAGCGCGTTCGGGTCGTTGTTGCGGTGAAGCTCCGCGTTCAACTGCTCCAATGACAGGGCGCGGTCGATCGGCGCCCGGGCCATCAGGCTCGGACTCTCCAGTGCCGGCATCGCCTCGAACGCCTCGCGCCGGTCCCAGAGATACAGCGGCGCAAATAGCGCCCGCAGGCCGAGCCGTTCTACGGCCGCAGCTGCGGCCGTGGTCGAAAACAGCGAGCCCGGTTCGATGAACATCGTGAAGCCGCACCGCAGCATCTCCACACACGCCATCGCCGTGGCCGCGGCTTCGTCGTCGTCGGTGACGCCGGCCTTCCAATCCGCGAAATTGACCGGCGCTGAACTGGTGTCGTGGATGTTGCCAAAGACGCCCCGGCACGAGGTATGCACGATGTGGTTGTGGGCATCGATGAAACCGGGATGGACGATCCCGCCGCCGGCATCCACCGTCTGCTTCGCGTCAAAGCGCCTTGTCAGAGCCGCGTCGCGGCCAACCTCCACGATGCGCGAACCGCTGATCGCAACTGCACCCGAGCGATAGATTCGCCGTTCCGAATCCATCGTGATGATCTGCCCGTTACGAATCAGCAGATCGCACGCTTCTCTATCGGCAGGCTTCTGATCCGGCATCGTCGGGTCCATTCGTGGCCGTGGGTCTCGGTCCGGCCTACCCGTCACCCATGGCCGCCAGCCGCCGCGTTAACTCGTCCATGTCCACGTCCTCGACGTGGCAGGCGATCGACCACTGATTCCCCGATGGATCGGCCACGCGCGCGATGCGATCGCCGTAGAACTGATCGGCCGGCTCCGCCACGCCGGTCGCACCGGCGCCCACCGCCTGCGCATACACCGCGTCGGCGTCTTCCACGTACAGGTGAATCTGCGAGCTGGTGACGGGAAAGTCCGGCGGCGCCGCGTCGGACAACATCACCGCCGCGCCGTCAATCTCCACCTCGGCGTGGCCGATCAGCCCTTCGCCCATTGGGATCCGCAGCCGCTCGACGGCCCCGAACGCCTTGGCGAGGAAGTCCAGGTATCCCGCCGCGTCCTCGACGATCAGGTATGGCGTAATGGCCGTATACCCGTCCGGAATCGGTTTGATCTCTGACATAGGCATCTCCAATGCGCGGTGGACTGCAAGCAATCCGAGCCAACGAGTCGTGTGGTGCCAGTTTGCCTTCCGGCTTCGTGGCGGCGGGCCACAGCCTAGCCTCGTTTGCCCTCAAGGCCTCGGAACTGCTTGCGAAACTGCGGGGGTGAAGACGTATGATGCCGCCTGGCAGATCGCCGGGCGGAGCTGTGGTTTGGTGACGCCGTCTCGGCTGAGATGAGAGACAGAGTTATGGCACGTAGCTCTGCATCAATGGTCGTTGCGCTGACGGCTGCGCCGCTAGACGCCCGCGCCAATCCTGGCCCCGCTGGAATCCACCCGGCATGAGCCAGGTACTCACCAGGTTCAGTTGGCTGGTCACCGTCCGCCCGTGGATCACGCTACTCGTAGTGTTCATCGTCACGATTGCCCTCGGCGCCGGCGGCGCGGTGCGCGCCCCGCTCCCGTCCACGGCGGAAACGCTGCCTGACGACAGCCCCATTGGCGACGCAATGGAAGAGATCAATGAGCTGTTCGGCGACCACGGTGAGATCAGCGCTGTAACCCTTCTGTTCCGCGGCGACGCGTTCACGCCCGCCGGTCTGTCTCAAATGGACGCTCTCCTCAATGACATCGTCAGCGACCCGGCCGCGCAGCAACTGTTAGCCCCCACCAATCCGGTTTTCTCACCCGCCACGCTGATCAAGTTCGCGCTTCAGGTCGAGAGCTTGGATGCGGTGACGCAGGCCCAGATCGACGCGGTACGCGTGCTTCCGGAAGTCCAGCCGCTCCTCGCCCTCATGACCGGAACGGATACGGACGGCACAAAGGTGGCAATCGGCAACATTCGCCTGCTCGACACTGGCGACGAGCGCCTGGCGGCGGCTGAACGGAAGATCAATGAACTGGCCGCGGCGTCCGAAGGCCCGCTGCGCGCCAGCAGCATCTCCTTCATCGTGATCGAGGACGGATACAAGGAGGGCATCGAGCAGGGAATGGCGCCCCTGATCGGCGTGGCCTTCCTGCTGATCGCGTTGCTGCTGCTGCTCTTTACGCGCGCGCTTTCAGACATGTGGCTGACGCTAGCCGGACTCCTGACCTCCATCATTTGGATCATCGGCGCGGAAGGCTGGCTCGGGCCGAATGCGCTGGGTCTGATCGGCCCGCCGAACTCGCTGACCTCACTGGTGCCGATCATTGTGATCGGACTCACGGTGGACTATGCGATTCAGACCATCTCGCACTACCGTGAGCAGCGGGTCGAGGGTCACGACGTGCTCACGGCCATCCGCACGGGTCTTGGTCACGTCACGGTCCCGCTGCTCCTGGCCGCGGTCACCACCATCGTGGGCATGCTGGCCAGCCTCTTCTCACCAATCGGCATCGTTCGCGACTTCGGCGTCGTCGCCGGCATGGGCGTCGGCATGAGCCTGATCGTCATGCTGACGCTGGTCCCGGCCAGCCGGGTCATCATCGACCGGCGGCGCGAGGCCCGCGGCAAGCTGAAGCCCGCCCGCCCGATTGTCAATGCATTGCCGGGTATTCAGGGATTGGCCGGGGTGATCGGTCGCAGCGTGACGCGCTGGCCCTTGCCCTACATCCTCGTGGTGCTCGCGATCACGGTTGCGCTCGGGATCGCGGCCAGGGGGCTGAAGTCGGAATTCAGCATCAAGGACATCCTCCCCAGGGGCGGAGAAATTCACGCGGATATGGACACCCTCGAGGCGGCCGTCGGCGGCTCAGCCGAGGTGACCAGTGTGCTGATCAAGGCCGAGGCGACGCAGACCCGCACACTCCTCAACATGCAAGACCTCACCGACGCCTTTGCAGACGAGACCCGGCGTCCGCCCACCGCGGCCGGCCCCATTCAGGCGTCGTACGAATTGCTGGTGCGTGACTGGACGACCCAGAGCGGTCTGCCCGGCGACAAATACGATCCCGAGATCGCGGCCCTGTTCCAGGAAGCATCGGCGGGGGTGAGACTCGACCCGCACCTGATGCAGGAAGTTCTCGACCGGATCGAGGCTCAGGATCCCGAGCTCCCGCGCCTCCTCGTCAACGACCCGCAGGGTATCGACACCATGCTGATCCAGTTCCAAAGCTATGGAGGCGATCCCCAGCAGACGAAGGTGCTCCAGGACGAACTCGAGGTGCTCTGGGCCGGCGATGACGAAGCGCTCACGGCGACGTCCGAGAGCATTATTTCGATTACCGTCACCGACTCGGTCACGGCTCGCCAGACAGAGGCGATCGCCACGACGGTCGCGGCGGCGCTGACCGTCCTCGCCATTTTCTTCTGGGTCACACTGCGCCAGCCGGCGTTGGCGATCGTCGCCGTTGGTCCCATCGTGCTCGTGCTCATCTGCGTGCTCGGAACCATGGCGCTGCTGGGCATTCCCTACACGATCATCACGTCCATCATCACCGCCCTCTCGATCGGAATCGGCGTGGACTACACCATCCACGTGATCCACAGGTATCGCGAGGAATTCGCGCGCTTGCGCAACCCGGAGGAAGCGGCCGTCCGCACCCTTGCAACCACCGGGTCGGCACTCCTGGGCTCGGCGATGACCACGGCCCTCGGCCTCGGAGTCCTGGCGGCTTCGCCGCTGGCCGGGTCGCAGCAGTTCGGCATTACCGCCGCAATAACCATCGCCTACTCGCTCATCGTCGCCATCGTGTTGGTGCCGCCGGCCATGACCGTCTGGGGCGCTTTCCAAAACATGCGCCTCCGCTCGATGGTGGAGCGCGAGTGGTCCGACCTCGATGTCGCGATCGACGAGGTGTACCGGCGCCACGAAGAGGATCAGGCCTCGCCTTAGTCGACTCCTCCGGGTCGTGCGGACAGGCGATCCCTCCATCGCGCTGACGGCGGACGCGAAGTCGCCGGTTCAGATGCCACTGCGAGAATCTGATGGCATTGCCAGACGCGACGATCTAATCGGCTACGATAGACATCTACTAAGCAGATAACTCTTGCGCACCCCGACTCTGAACTGCTTCCTGAGCTAGATATGCAAATCCCGCTTTCCCAGGAGCTTAGGCAACTCCGCAATCTATCCAGGGGACTGAAGGCCGCGTACCGTGGGTCGGACCCCCACCGGCGCGTGACACATTTTGATGGATGGATGCACCGGGCATCGGCGAAAGACGCCGGCGCGGCAGGCTACGATCACGCCCGAACCGTCAGGGAATACTACGACCTTTGCAGTGAATTCATGGTGTTTGGTTGGGGCGAGTCCCTCCACTTCGCACCCCTGTCGCCGCGCGAGAGCCTGACGGACTCAAAGATCCGGCACCAGCGCCTGATGATTTCCAAGCTGGAGTTGCGCGAGGGCATGTCGGTGATCGATGTCGGGTGCGGCATCGGCGGCCCGATGCGCCGGGTCGTCCGCGAGGCTGGCGTCAGGGTCGTTGGGGTCAATAGCAGTGAAGTCCAGTTGGACAAGGCGAAAGCACTAAACGCCGAGGCGGGGCTCGATCACATGGTCGACTACCTCGCGTGCAGCTTCATGGATATGGGAGCCATCGCGGACGACACGTTCGACAGGGGCTACGCGATCGAGTCGACGTGCCATGCACCGGACAAGGTGGGCGCATTCGCCGAGATCTACCGTGTCCTGAAACCCGGCGCCCTCTTCTGGGGACAGGAAATGTGCATGACGGACAAATACGATGACGGCGACGACCTGCAGCGGGACATCAAGCAGGAACTAATGCACGGCATCGCGCTCAAGGAAATTGCGACGATGAGCGAAGTGAACCGAGCTCTCGAAACTGTGGGTTTTGAGGTAGTCGAGGGCAGCGATCGGGCCGTCGCCGCGAATGGGCCGACGACCCCGTGGTATCAGCCAATGTTGACCCAGCGGCAGACACTGGGCAACGCCCTCCACAGGCTTCCGGTAGGCCGCAAGATTTTCATCCTGGCCTCCCGGCTGGCTGAGACGCTGGGTGTATTCCCCAGGGGCTCCGCCGAAGTCATCGCGCTGATGGATCGCACCGCCAACGCCTACGTCGCGGGCGGCAGAACCGGGATATTCACGCCGCTGTACTGTTTCCTGGCGCGCAAGCCCGGCTAGGCTCGCTCCGCCCCGGTTGCGCGGGTGCTCGCGGGCGCCTCAGACGTTGAGTTCGCGCCGCTGTTCGGCAATGCGGAACTTCAGCTTCTTGCTCGGCTTCATCGACGGCAGCGGGCTGAACCCGAGCTTAAAGTTGGGCGGGGACACCTCGAGCGTGAAGTAGTGCGCGACCATCAGTACGTTTACCGCCAGCTGCAGTTCCATCCACCCTGTCCCGAGGCATCGATGCGTACCCAGCCCGTATGGGGCGTAGCCAGGACTGCGATGCTCGTTGCGGGGCGGCAGATAGCGGTCGATATCGAATTTGTTGGGGTCGGGAAAAACGTCTTCCATATAGTGCGACGCTGTCTGGGCAATGTAGACCCGCGACCCCACGGGTATTTCGTAGTCCTCGACCACGCACGTATTCATCACGGTGCGCAAAGACACCGGGACGATCGGGTACACGCGCAGGCATTCCATGAGGAAACGGTGTGTGACGTCGATCGTGTGCGGTCTGAGGGCACTTGGGTCCGGGTCACCGTTGGCGAACACGTCGGCAGCTTCGGCTTGGATTTTCTCGTAGATCTCCGGCTGCGATGCCATGGCATACAAGACGAAGCTAAACGCATCGCCAAGATACACACTTGCAATCAGCGCGGCGGAAAAGGTGAAGGGAAGATTCGACTCCGGGACGAACTGTGGATCGCTCGAATGCAGGCTGAGCAAGTCATCCGCAAGATCCCGAGGAACGCCATCCCGCTGGGCCGGGGTATGCACGCTTTGGACCTTCTCCACCAGGTCGTCCAGGAGGCTGGCTCGGCGTTTCATGCCTGGAGTCTTAAGCATGAATTTGGGAAGGATCTTCAGGATGTGAACGTTGAGCGCCCGTTCTTTGAACGACGTCATATCGTCAAAGATATCCTGCGTGTCAACGCTGATGAAGAGCGGCGAAATCTGCGCGTTTACCATTCGCCGGCACATGCTGGTTGCGGGGTAGGAGTCGCCGACCGTCCAATCCGCCATGTATTGGCGCGCTTGTTTGCAGAGGAAGTCCAATTGCTCCATGAGCCTGCCGCGAGAATAGGCGGCGCCCAGCGACTTGCGAAGCCGAAAGTGCTCCGCGCCATCCAGTGAAGGAAGGACGCCGGATGCCCCATAGACCTTCTCGAAGTCCGAAAAATAGTCCTTGGTTCTGAGGTACATGCGCCCGCTGCGATGCACCCAGCGATTGGTCTCGGGACCGGCCAGGAAGATCATGGGTTCCTGGAAGGGAGGGCGCAACTCAAACACCGGCCCGTATTCTTCGGCGAGATCAGCGAAGAGCGCGGGTAAGTTCCCGTTGCGAAGATTCCGGTTGAGCAGCAGTCGGAGTAGTGAGACCTTCGGGATCTTTTTAGTGAAGGCCGAATGTCGAAGCGACGGGCCGGCGAGGCTCTCGGAAACCGCGGCAGCGATGGCCCGACCAATCAGATCCATGCTGCAAATGAACCGAATGCGCTCCTCATCCCGGTCTTCGAGCTGAAACATGAAGCGAAATACATCGCACGTATTGACGAGGCAGATGATGATGACATCCCGCGGGTCGGGAATATCGTCATTAAAGATGGCTTTGCCGATGCGCGTCCTGACGAATTGAGCCGCCGTGCCTTCGGCGGGACTGCCTAGGATTTCAGACTGCCAGGCCGTACGAGACAGCGTCCAAAACTCACCCTCGTGATGCTCGAGGATATTCAGTTCAACCAGGCGATCCAGCGTTGCATCAATGATTGAGTCTGCACGCGGCGCCAGCCGTTCGATCCAATACTGAGCGTTGCGCTGACCTGGTTCGTCCGCAATTTCTTTCAGAATCGGGTCCAGGATTGGGTTGCCCGTTTCCGTCTGGTCGACAAGGAACAGGGAATCCATGTCCGTATCGATCCGGGAAATGAGGGATAGCTCGGCAAGCACGGCGCCCATGACCGCGCAGTTCAAGTGCCAACCGGGTACCTGGTAGAAGTAGCCGGACTCCTCATTGAGGAGCATTAGCACGAGCTCGTCGGGCAAACTTAGCTGTTTAGTTGCTACCGGCTCAGAAGTGAGAGTCATCGCTCTTGCTCCCCGCGCCTAACCCTGATAAGCCTGTAAACTGAGACTACATCGGGCGAGTCGAGACTCAATCGACTCTAGCACAGGACCCGAGGCAACGGGCCGATCTCCGAGTGTGAGGAGCTAACGGGCGTACATGGAGGTCCAGCAGGAATCCGGCTTAGCTGGGTCGGACGCTAGCGAGCGCGGGGCCACGGCGGCCCAACGCCGGCGGGCTATCCTTGAGCCTGCGTTGTTCCCGTTTCCGGAGGGCTGGTACTTCGTCGCGTCGCGTAAGGCCGTCCAGAAGGACGGACTAATCCAGAAGACCTGGATGGGCGAGAACATCGTCATCTGGTGCAACGATGAAGGCCGCATCTGCGTCGCCGAAGCCGTCTGCCCGCACCTGGGCGCCGATCTCGGACCGGCGGCCGGTGGCCAGGTCTGCGACGGTCGTCTCGTCTGCCCCTTCCACGGCTACGAGTTCGATACCACTGGCCAGTGCGTCGCCACCCCCTTTGCCCCGGCGCCCAGGACCGCGAAATTACGCGTCTTCGAGACCCACGACGTACACGGCCTGATCTTCGCCTGGTGGGGAATCGACGGGCGGCCGCCGCAATGGACCCTGCCCACGGAACCGCTGGAGCAAGAGGGCTGGTGCGATTACGAGATCACCACCCTGCGCTTCCCCGGTCATCCCCAGGAGACAACCGAAAACTCGGTCGACCTGGCCCACCTGCGCTACGTCCACGGCTACGGCAATGTGGATCGCCCCGAGCGAATGATCGTGGACGGCCACCGCCTCCTGAGCCGCTTCAGCTTCAAGCGCGCCCGCACCATTGCCAGAGTCGCCAGCTTGACTTTCAGCGTCTCTGCCGACACCCACATCTACGGACTGGGCTACTCGTTCGTCGACATCCGCGAGCATTCCATCGGCATGAATATGCGGCTGTGGGTGCTCGCCACGCCCGTTGACGGCACGCTGATCGACATGACGCTGGTTTCCCAGGTACGGGAGATCCGCAAACCGAAACGCTGGATCGTCGGTCTTGCCTTTCTCCCGCCAAAGTTCCGCGCTCCGCTCATCAACAAGTTCATGTCCCTGCAGCAGAAAGAGGACGTCCTGCAGGACGTGGTCATCTGGGGGCGCAAGCAGTACACCAGCCGTCCCCGACTCTGTCGTTCCGACGGCGAGATCATGCCCTTTAGGTACTACTGCGCCCAGTTCTATCCCGAGGCCGGCAACGTCGAGAACTCCGCCAGCTGAGGCTCGGCGCTACGCCTTCCTGAACCCCAGCCCGTACATGATGCTTCCGTAATAGTTGAATGACCGCCGCGCCGCGGGATCCTCGAACGGGTAGTCCGCGCCAAGCTGCCGCGCCGTGGCCAGCCCGCTGACGAAGCACGTCTCCTGGCTGTTGACCAGCGTGTGCGCCCCGCAGTGCCACGTGCGCCGCTTGCCCTGGATGAACTGAAACAGGTTGATCAGCACCGCCACGTGCCGCACGTCATGCACGATGTGCTGAAACCACCACTTCTTGATGACTTTCCGTTCGTCGATAGGACTGATCGCGTTATACGTAACCAGACACGGCTTGTCGGACCGATTCGCCCACGGTTGCTGGTTATGCATGATGTACGTAATTTCATAATTGTCTGGCCTGGCCCCGTACTGCTCGATGTGATTGCTCCGCGTCTCCAGCGGCTTTACCTCGTTGTTGGGAAGGACCGACGAATCCGAATGAACGACCGCATGATTGTGCAGTTCGCTCTCATAACGTATCGATGAGAGAAGAAACCGTTCAAGCAACGTAGGTTTGTCCAGGATCATTAGCGTCTGGTTGGCATTGCACGCAAAGATCACGTCGTCAAACGTCTCGCGATCGCCATTCTCGTCTTCGACCTCCACAAATGAACCCCGACGAAACACCTTGCGGACAGGCCGGTTGACGTAGATCTTGTCCCGAAAGTCAGCCGTCAGGTTCTCATAGATCCGCCGCGTTCCCTGATCCCACGTCTGCATCGGCGTGGCGCTCTCGATATCGAAGAATTCCAGGTACCGACTGAATAGCGCAGCCGGCATGTCAAACACGTTCGTCGCCATCAGGAAATTCACAAACATCGGCTTCAGGACTTTGTACCTGAAGTCCCCCGAAAACCCGCCCAGGTTCAATACCGTCCCCATACTGATGTAGTTGAACGGATTCAGCGCGTTCAGCAACTTGGACTGCGAACGCGTCAGCCAACCAATCCAATGCAGGCGACGCAATAGTCGCTGAAACTTCCTGATCTCATCTTTCAACTGCTCCCTGATCTCCGAGTCGAAATCGTGGGCGTAATCCTGGCCCCTATACCTCACGCTATAGCTGAATCTGGTGTCGATCAGGTCAATGCCGAATTGCTCCATCAACAACACGATGTGGTGATATACCGACGGAATACAAGCGGTTACCGAAATGTCGAAGGGAATCGACCCGCCATCCTCCTGCGCCATATCGGCGGTAATCGCATTCCCGCCAACCTGTCCCTGCGCTTCGTACAGCCGGAAGTCAAAGCGGTCCGGATGCCGGTGCAATGCCCAGGCGGCGCCCAGCCCCGAAATGCCCCCGCCAACAACGGCAATGCGCCGCAGCGTGTTGTCCCGGTGCATCTGCTTCGACATGCTGGAAAACTAGCACCGCACCTGTCAGGCCGGGCGCGACATCCTGGCCTCCCGGCTAATCGTCGTCCATCGCGGCCATGCGCCGCGACGTTTCGTCCATGTCCACGTCTTCAACGGGGCAGGCGATCGTCCAGACGTTGCCCGACGGATCGGACACACGGGCGCTGCGGTCGCCGTAGAACTGATCCGCGGGTTCCGCCACCGAAATCGCACCCGCATTCACCGCCTGCGCGTACGCCGCGTCGACATCCTCCACGTAGAGATGAATCTGTGCGCTGCTGACGGGAAAGTCCGGCGGGGCCGCGTCGGACAGCATCACCGGCGCGCCGCCAATCTCCACCTCGGCGTGGGCAATCAGCCCTTCACCCATTGGCATCCGCATCCGCTCCACCGCCCCGAATGCGTTGGCCAGAAAGCCCAGAAACCCGGCCGCGTCCTCAACGATCAGGTAAGGCGTAACGGCCGAATATCCATCTGGAATCGACTTTGCGTCAGACATCAAAAAACCCCTCGGTGTCGGCCGCCGCGTGGTCCCAGCGTATCTCGCACTCCCAAGCGAGCCTCCGGGGCAGTACCCTGATGGGCGCGGCCCAAACAATCCCCTACGGTGCTTCAGTGGTAGACCCAAGCCCGGCGCCAGATCCATCAAGCATCCCGATACCCACGATTGGCATCCCTCGGAAGATCTTGGGGAAGGTCGAAGGGGCTCGCGGCAAACAGATCATCAGTGATTCCTATCCCTATCCAACCAAGATGCGGCGGCGCCGCTACGAGGCTCGGAAAGCCGAGCTGCAAGTCGAGCTCCTGCGGCTGCAGAACTGGGTCAAGGAAACCGGCCAGCGCGTTGTGCTGTTGTTCGAAGGGCGAGATGCCGCCGGCAAGGGCGGAACCATCAAGCGCTTTATGGAACACCTCAATCCGCGCGGCGCCACCGTGGTTGCGCTGCCGGCGCCCACCGAGCGCGAGCGCGGCCAGTGGTACTTCCAGCGCTACGTCGAGCATCTGCCAAGCAACGGGGAGATCGTGTTTTTCGACCGCTCCTGGTACAACCGGGCCGTCGTCGAGCCGGTGATGGGATTCTGCACCCCGGCTGAGACCGTGCGCTTCCTCCGTGACACGGTCTTGTTCGAGGAAATGCTGATCAATGAAGGCCTGCGCCTGTTCAAGTTCTGGTTCTCGGTGAGCCAGGAGGAGCAACTCAGGCGGGTCATGTCCCGCGCTCAGGACAGCCTCAAGCAGTGGAAGCTCAGCGACGTTGACCGGCGATCGCTACCGCTCTGGGACGAGTTCACCGAGGCCAAGAAACTGATGTTCGCGGCCACCGATACCAAGGCCTCCCCCTGGGTGGTCGTGAAGTCGGACGACAAGAAACGCGCCCGCCTCAACTGCATGCGCTACGTGCTGCGCAGCTTCGACTACGACTCCGAAGACCCCCCTCGCGTGCGTATACCCGATCCAAAGCTCATTGGCCCGGCAAAGACCCTCTACGCCAAGGACGAGGTCTGGTAGCTCCCGCCGGGGCGGCCCCGACGTTGCGCTTTCGGTCCGGAATGGCCGCGCTGTAGGCCTGCACGGCTCCGTCGTCGCCGATCGCGCCTCTGAGGACTGTCGTTCGTAGGCAGGGCCGACTTTGCACCTGGCAACCTGCCGAGGCCTTTGTTGTAGCCGTCGTTGACCTCCTGGGCGCCCATACCCAAAATGGCTGCGTCAATGGAGGGGGCGGTAGTCGATCATGACTGAATGGCTCGGAATCGAACACCTTTTCGAACTTTCCCCAGCCGAAGCGATCCTCGGCTTTTTCACCCCGCTGATTATCTTCGTCACCTTCTTCGTCGTGCAGCTGATTCTGCCGGGAATCCGCGTTCCCGGTTACGTCACCAATCCGGAGACCGGTAAACCCCGCAACTATCGTCTCAACGGTCTGCTCGTGTTTGCAATCGCTGTCATCGTGTGGGCGTTCGAGCTCACCGGAATGCCGCGCGACTGGTTCTATCGGTCCTCCATCTACGCCGTCGCCGGCGGAACCGTGGCCGTAGCCATAGCTACCCTCATAGCCGTCTTCAGCCAGCCGCAAGACCAGACCAGGAACCCTATTGCCGCGTTCTGGCTCGGGCGCGTCCAGGAACTCTCGTTCCTGAAGGAACGCATCGACCTGAAAATGTACTTCTACGTCGTCGGCGGTTCCATGTTTTCGCTCAACGCCCTGTCCGCGGCCGCCTGGCACGTTGATCGTTTTGGCGACAATGCCAATCCGGGCATCTTCCTGGTCGCCGCCTTCTATACGTTCTACGTAGTGGACTACTTCATCTTCGAACGTGTCCAACTGTATACCTTCGATGTGATCTACGAGAAGCTCGGCTTCAAGATGTTCTGGGGCGGCCTCGTGGTCTACGGCTGGATCTACATCCTCCCCATCTGGGGCATGGCCGCGCAGCCGAGCCCCGGATTCTCCACGGTCTGGACGTACGTCTGGCTCATCGCGGCGGCGATGCTGTACGCCGCCGGGTGGGTCATTTCCCGTGGCGCCAACATGCAGAAGTACACCTTCAAACGCTGGCCCGACCGCAAGTTCCTCGGACTCATCCAGCCTGAGTACATCCAGGCCGGCGAGCGCAAAATCCTGGTCAGCGGCTTCTGGGGAAGGGCCCGGCACATGAATTACCTGGGCGAGTGGTTCCATTCGTCGGCCATCGCCCTGGCCTTCGGCCACTTCACCAATCTCTGGGCCTGGACCTACTTCATCTGGATCGTCACCCTCTTCGTCATCCGCCAGCGCGAAGATGACCACTACTGCGCGGAGAAGTACGGCCCCGAGAAGTGGGCCGAGTACCAGGCCCGCGTGAAATACCGCATCTGTCCCTGGATCTACTGAACCATCGCGCTGCGGGCCCCAGGTTCTGCGCCTTCGATTGCGTCGCGAGCCGCCCGGCAAGGATTGACCGTTTACTCGCCCGTATCCATAATCGCCCCGATGCTAGAAGTCGGGGTAGTCGATCATGATTGAATGGCTTGGTATCGAACATCTCTTTGAGCTTTCCCCCACCGAAGCGATCCTTGGCTTCTTTACCCCGCTCGCGATCTTTCTTGTGTTCTTTGTCGCGCAGGTCGTTCTTCCGGCCCGGCGTGTACCCGGCTACGTCGTCAATCCTGAGACTGGACAACCTCGCAACTATCGCCTGAACGGACTCTTGGTCTTTGTCATCGCCATCATCGTATGGGCGACCGAAATCACCGGAATGCCCCGTGACTGGTTCTACCGATCCGCCATCTACGCCGTGGCTGGCGGCACCGTATTCGCCGCCCTCATTGCACTCGTAGCCCTGCTCAGCCAGCCGCCGGGCGCGATCAAGAATCGCTTCCACGCCTTCTGGACAGGCCGGTCCCTCGAGCACTCGCTGGTCAATGAGCGATTCGATCTGAAGATGTACCTCTACGTCGTCGGCGGAACCATGCTGGTGCTCAACGCACTCTCCGGAGCCGTATGGCACTACGAACGGTTCGGCGACGACTTCAATCCCGGCGTCTTTCTCTATACGGCGTTCTTCACCCTCTACATTTTTGACTACTTCATCTTCGAGCGCGTCCAGCTCTACACCTACGACCTGATTCACGAAAAGCTCGGCTTCAAGTTGATCTGGGGCGGACTCATCATCTACGGCTGGCTATACATTCTTCCCTTGTGGGGTATGGCCGCGTATCCGCACCCCGGATTCTCGACCGGTTGGACCTACGTGTGGCTCATCGGAACGGGCCTTCTTCTCTTCCTCGGTTGGAGCATCTCGCGCGGCGGCAATTTGCAGAAGTACTGGTTTAAGCGCTGGCCCGACCGCAAGTTCCTGGGAATCATCGAGCCCCAGTACATTCAAGCCGGCGACCGCAAGATCCTCTGCAGTGGGTTCTGGGGCGCCGCCCGTCACTTCAACTACATGGGCGAAGGCTTCTCCTGCTTTGCGATCGGTCTCTCGTTCGGTTACTTCACCAATCTCTGGGCCTGGACCTACTTCATCTTCATCGTCTCGCTGTTCACCTGGCGTCAGCGGGATGACGAGGAGCACTGCGCGGAGAAGTACGGCGAAAAGACGTGGGCCGAATACAAGGCCCGCGTGAAATACCGCATCTGCCCCTGGGTCTACTGACCGGACGTCGCCCGCATGCCTCGGAGGGCGCCTGGCCCTCGCGGGACGCCGAGCGTGGTGGGATTCCTGGTGGGGGAAGCCGGGAGCGTCAGGATCTGTCGCTCGTGGGCGCCGAGGTGGCCACACCTTCCTCTTGCAACACCTCGCGGATCAGCACGCGCAGGGCCGCCCGGTCCAGGGTGACGGTTCCGGAGTCCGCGCCCCGATCAATGATTCGATCGACGCGCTTGCGGAGGTCCCGGATGTCCGTCAGTACCCAACCGAAGAGCAGCACAATCCCTGTGGACATCACGCCGAGCGCGGCAAAGAACGTCCCGACATCGAGCGTCGCGCCTGTATCCATCGGTCCCTCCATGGCGAGGGTTCGTGGTCCCCGCCGATCAGGTGCCATCAAGCCAATGGTCAGAAACAGCCGCCCTGCCGAATTCTAGCCGGCGATGGAGAGGTGTAAGGCGGTGAAGATGGAGGGGTCTTCCCGGCAACCGCCCTTCGGGTTGCGCAAACGACCCTCAGATCCGGTAAATCTCCTCCGCCGTCCCTGAAAACAGCCGAATCTGCTCGTCCATGCTGAAGGCCGAGACGATCTCCGTGTAGGCGTCGATCACTTCGTCGTACGTGCTCCACAGCCAGTCCACCGGCCAGTTGGTCCCGAAGAAACAGCGCTCGACTCCGAACGTCTCGATCGACGTCAGCACGTACGGCCGGATGCTGTCGACCGTCCAATCGTGGTCGCCCATGCCCAGGCCGGAGATCTTCCAGCGGATGTTGTCGCAGCTGGCCGCAATGGCCACGCCGCGCTTCCAATTCTCGAAGTACTCGTCCGTGCGTTCATCCGGCACACCGGTGTGATCCACCACGATCGTGATGTTCGGAAACTTGTGCGCCAGCGCTCGCACCTTCTCCATGTCCTGCCACTGGGCCGGCATGCTCGACACCAGGTTGAACTTCTCAAAGAGCGCGAAACCCCGGTGGTAGTCCGGCTCCACCAGGTAGTCCCCATAAGAGAAGTCCCGGATCCCCCGCATGTTGGGCGACTCGCAGTGCCGCGCCAGCACCGCCTCCACGCCCGGATCCCGCAGGTCGGCATGCGCCACGATCCCGTGCGGAAACCCCGTCCGCTCCGCCGCCTCCTGCAGCCACTCCGTCTCCGTCACCGGGTCGGGGCTGCCGATGGCCGCCTGCACGTGCACCGACTTGATCACATTCGCGTTCCGCGTCTCGGCGATATAGTCCTCGGCGATATAGTTCCGCTCGGCCAGCTTCTGTATCTGCCACCCCAGGGTGTGATGCGGAACCCCGGGCTGCCAGTGGCCGTACACCAGCTCCGGATGCTGCATGTCGTAGTAATGAACGTGCGAATCGACGAACGCCAGCTTGTCACTCATTGCCTGTCACTCGCTTTCGCTGGCTCGGTTGCTAGCCGGGGTCTTACGCAGGGTTCGAAAGGAATCCTAGCGCGAACGAATCCGCTCAGCCCTGATCCGTCGCCGCTCCCCGCCGGTTCGCAATCGATCTCGGCGTCAGCTCGAACAGCGGCTCCTCGCCGCGGAAGAACCGCTCGAGCTCGTCCACCATCAGGCTGAAGAAGCGGTGCCGGCTGGCCAGCGTCACCCCCGCGATGTGCGGGCTCAGGAAGACGTTCGGCAGTTCGATGATCTCGCTGTCCGGCGGAATCGGCTCCGGATCGAACACGTCCAGCCCCGCCACGATGTCACCGCGCTTCAGCCGCGCGATCAGCGCCGCGCTGTCCACCACCGCGCCGCGCGACACGTTCACGAACACCGAATTGGAAGGAATCATCTCCAACTCGCGCCGCCCGATCATTCCCTCGGTCGCGGGCGTGTGCGGCGCCAGGCAAACGATCACGTCCGACTTGGAGAGCACATTCTCAAGCGACGTCTTCACCACCCCGATGGCGTCGGGCACCTCGCTGGCCAGGTAGGGATCGAAGACTCGAATCTCCACCTCGAAAGGCTGCAACAGCTTCACCAGCCGGCGTCCGATGTGCCCGCATCCAATCAGCCCAACCCGCTTGCCGGTCAACTCACCATGCACGAACCCGAAGTCATCATGTGCCGGCTTCGCTGTGTCCCCCGCCAGGATCTTCCTGAAGCTCGCCCCCGCATTCCGTAGCGAAATCAGCATCAGCCCAAGCGCCCACTCCGCCACCGGATACGACGACCCATGCGTCGTATCCACCGTCCGGATCCCCCGCGCCCACGCCGACTCCACGTCAATCCGGTACGCAAACCTGTCCCCCTCCAACTCCCCGATGATCTTCAGCCTCGGCGCCCCGTCCATCGCCTCCGCGCTGATCCGCGGCGCCCCATGCGACACCACGACTGCGTCCGCGTCGCCTATCCGTTCCACTAGCCGTTTGACAGCACGCGGGTCCTCATTCGCCCCAAACGCAACCCCGCCCGCCAGTTCCAACCACTCCCAGTCCGCCACCGCGGCCAACCGCTCCAGGTCCTCCGCCAGAAAACTCAGGTCGTGCACCTCTCGGCTGCACACGATCAACACCCTGGGCCGGGCACTCGTCATTTCTTGCAGCGCCTGAGATTCCCCCGCTTAGTCTTGTTGGACATCCGGCGCGCCGCCTCGCGGGCCGTCTTGATCTCCCGCTCGACCCCAGCAGCGGAACGCAACTCGCCCCGCTCAAACCGGTCCAATACATCGCGCTCTTCGGAGCTCAGCATGTCGCTCACGTCGATCACCTCCCCAAAGAGTCTATCGACGCTCCTTGGCTCGCCGGCTCGATCGTTCCCTCCCGGCAGGTCAGCCAGCGCCGAAAGCTCCACGTGTGATCGAAGCTGGCAACCCGGTCCCTCCCGCTCTCAGCGCACCACGCCAACCGTCAGCGACACCACGTATCCATCGCCGTTCGCCGTTACCTGGCCCATCAGCTCTTGCAGCGCGGCGTCGTCCCTCCCGACGGAATCGTTCGTATTCGTCGTTCCGCGGGACTCGCGTGCGGCATAGGGCTCGGATTCGAACACCGCGTCGGAAACGTCATCGGGGAAATACAACTGCGACGCGATCAACCTCTCTTTGCTCGTGAAGGCCCTGAAGTGGATGTGAACCGTCCGCCCCGGATACCAGCCCGGATAGATCGTCTCGAACTCGACCCGCCCCTCGTCGTCCGTAACTTGCCGCCCGCGCAGAAACGTCTCGCCGGAGGTATCCGCGCGATCGTCGCCCTGTCCCGGATAACCCGAATACTGCCCCGCCGCGTCCGTATGCCAGATGTCCACGAACACATCCCGAATCGGCTCGCACGAACCCGCTTCCACCACATTGAGCACCACCAGCAACGGCGTCCCCGGCTTCCCCTCCTTGATCTCCCGGCGAATCTGGCCAATATCGAAATAGAAAGGCCCTTCCGTCTGCCGCGGCGTCGCCTCGCAGGTCGCCTCGACAACCGCCGCGGTCGCAGCCACGGCCGACCTGTCTCCCGCGGTCAAGTCGTTCGAGCCGGGACCGCAGCCAACGACCGCCAGTGCCAGCAGCACGGCAAGCGCCCGCAACCTCACCGCCCGCATGAACGCTCCATTCCTCTCGTCGACGGCCCAATGCCTGCCGGGTCAATCGGCCCCAACCTGCGAGTCCGGGTCCGCGTGTCTATTCCCTCAGCCTCTACATCGTGTCAAACCCAAACCACCCCGGCAGCGCCGCCGCCTGCCGCACCCACGTCTCCATCTGCGCTTCGTCCAGTTCGTCCTCGTGGATGTTGATCCAGCGCGAATCCGGGTCCTTGGCCTCGCCCGGCGGCAGCGGATCCAGCCGCATGCCGTTCGTAAACGTCACCTTCACGTAGCGGGTGAACACGTGGTACGTCACGAACCAGCCCATCCCCTCAACGCCATACCACGGCGAATTCCACCGCACCGCCTTCCGTACGTTCGGCACCGTGCGCTCGATCAGCGCGTCCAGCCGCCGTCCGACATCGTGCTTCCACTCCGGCATTGCCGCGATATACGCCTGCACCGGCGCGTCCCCGTCCGCCTTTGCAATCTGGGGATTACCGCCCGAAAGCAACATGGGCTTGTCGGCCGAGCGGGCCCTGCGCCGTTTGTACGAATTCTCGATGTTGTATTGCACCGCTTCGCGCAACAGCGTCTTCAGCGCCTCCCGATCGATCTGGTCGCTCTCAAGTACGTCAATCGCCCGCCACTTCTTCCCGCCCAGGCCCGCGTTGAACACCTTGCCGGGATCCTTCAGCTGCGCCCCGTTGGTAAACGTGATCTTCACCTTGTCCTTGTGCGGGTTGCCCACGGCCAACGTCCCGTCGCGCGACCACACCGGGCTCCCCCGGTACTTCCACTCCTCCACCACCTCCGGGTCCACCTCGTGAATCAGCGCCCGAATCTCCGCCAACCGCTCGCCGCGCCAGTCCCCAAGATCCGCGATCGCCTTGTCGATCAGTTGGGATGCGCTCAACTCGTCCGCTGACATCTCCCCCGCCTTCCCCGCACTCCGCTCGGCAGTTCGCTCTACATTAAGCCACGGTCGGCAACGGAGCGACGCCAATGCAGGACTTCAACGATTACCTCATGCAGTCCTACGAACTCCGCGAAAAACTCGTTGCCGACAAACACCGCCCCCGCTACCACTTCGTCCCGCCCGAGGGCCGCTGGAACGACATCAACGGCGCCATCTACTGGAACGGCCGCTACCACCTCGGCTATCTACAGAAAATTGCCAACGGGCCCGGCCAGATCGACTTCTCCAGCTGGCAGCACATCAGCAGCCGCGACCTCCTGCACTGGCGCTACCACCGGGCTTCCCTGCGCGAGCCTCTCGAGGGCTACAAGGGCGACTACTTCAACAGCGGCGACGTCATGGATGGCATGCCCGTCCCCACCATCATCACCAACATGCCCCGCCGCGGCATCTGCATCTACCAGTCCCACGACCCCGACCTCGACCGCTGGGTCCCCTTGCCCCGGAACCCCGTCATCCCCCTCGACCCGGCCCCCGAAGGCCAACCCACCAGGTCCAACGGCAAGCTCCCCGAGTGCGTCATCTTCGACCCCAGCGGCTGGAAGGAAGGCGACACCTACTACGCCCTCATCGGCAACAAGAACCATCGCCCCGGCTACGAAGGCGACTCAACCAGCCTCTTCAGATCCACCAACCTGGCCGACTGGGAATACGTCGGCCCCTTCTACAAGTCCGACCGCCGATGGACTGAAGAGATCGAGGACTGCGCCTGCTCCAACTTCTTCCCCTTCGGCGACAAGCACATGCTCCTCATGCACACGCACCAGCCGTACGGCCGGGCCCAGTACTACATCGGCCGCTACGAAGACCAGCATTTCCACCCCGAAACCTACGGACGCCTCAGCCACCTCGGCAGCCTCCTCGCCGGACCAGAATCCCTGATCGACGACAAAGGCCGCCGGCTCTTTTGGGGCTGGATCCGCGAAGCCCGCGAAGACTGGGTCGACACCGGCTGGAGCGGCGTCATGTCCCTGCCCTGGCGCCTCACCCCCGCCCCCAACAACACCCTCCGCATCGACCCCGTCGCCGAACTCCGCAACCTCCGCTACGACGAGCAACGCCACGCCGACGTCACCCTGTCACCCGGCGAAGAGCGCACCCTCCGCGGCTTCGAATCCGACTGCATGGAATTTCAGCTCACCATCCACCCCAACCAGGCCACCCGCTTTGGCCTCAAGCTCCTCTGCTCACCCGACGGCCGGGAAGAAACCGTCCTCACCTACGACACCAACCACCAGCACTTCATCCTCGACTTCGACCGCGCCAGCCTCGATCCAAACCTGAACTACGGCCAAGACTCCCGCCATCGCGATCGCGTCGTCCGCCAGCAAACCGTCCCCTTCGCGCTACCTGCCAACACACCCCTCCACATCGACTGCTTCATCGACCGCTCCGTCATCGAAATCTTCATCAACTCCCGCATCTGCATCACCCAACGCGTCTACCCCACCCGCCCCGACAGCACCCAAGTCAAGCTCTTCACAACCGATTCGCCCATCACCGCCCAGAACCTCACCAAATGGCAAATGGACGCCACAAACCCCTGGTAGCCCCCAAACCCGGGCCCAGCTTCGTTCGTGGCGAGCCGGCCCAAAGTCTTCGACGGGTCGTGTCGAACCACAAACCTCAGCAGCCAACACTCCCGGCGCCAGTGCTTACTCGGCTCGTGCAACCCCCCGAAACGGATTGATCACCCGCACCCCGCCATAGTCCTGCTCCGAGCTCAAGTCTTCCGAATACACCGCATCACACCCCAGCGCCCGCGCCGCCGCCAGGATCGCCCCGTCCCAGTACGAAATCTGAAAGCGACGACTGATGGCCACGGCCGTTTCGAAAACCTCGCGCGTCATGTGCTGAATGGGCTTGTCCCGGAAGAGCGTCAGAAACGCCATTGCGTGATCCGGCGCCAGCCGGCCGGGGTGCGCTGGGTGCGTCGCTCGCCAGTAGAACTCCTGTAACACCTGCACCGAAAGCGCCAGGTCCGGCTCCCGCAACAGCGCCCGTGCCTGCCGACGCTTCACCGCGTCCCCCGGCGAATCCTGGGCGGCGTAGATGAGCACGTTGGTGTCCACCAGTCGCATGCCGAGCGCCTACGCCTCCACGTTCTCGTCGGTCTTGCGAACCTGGTATGGTGCCGAGGGCTCCGCGGCTTGCGCATCCAGCTCGGCAAGCTCCATCGCCAGCATCTCGCGCTCCTTCTCCGCGACTTCCAGACGCTTCTCCAGCCGTGCCCGCTCGCGATCGTGCACCTCGTCCCGCGTCAGCCGGTCATATCCGCGCAGGCCAACGCCGCGCGCGTCCCAATCCGTGAACAGTGCGTCAAGGCGCTTCACGTGCTCCTCGTGTGACGCCTGCCGGTTTCCCGTGGCCCGCTCCGGCAAAGACTCGCCGGACCGGCCCCCCAGGTACTCCCGCACCAACGCCGACACCGACGTATCCAACTCCGCCGCCCGAATCCGCGCCCGCCGATACGTCGCATCGTCCACCGAAACCGTAATGTTCCGCATCGCCACAGTCCCACAGAACCTGTGCCCCACAGTCTACACCAGCAGCTTGCACCCTGCGTTGCCTTTGCCGCTACCCGCTTGTCATCCCGAAGTCTGCCGAGAGCTTGCCCTGAAGCTGTCGAAGGAGATCTCGCGTTCCGTGCAAGGAGCGGTTCGGGACATGCCAGCGCCGCCTGGCCGAAACGCAAACGGAAGGCCCCACCGGCTTGCTGAGAAAAACTCGCCCATGCGGCATCATCCCGGTGCGGTGCGCTCCAAGCTCATGGCGCAACGGGGCCTGTCATCCCCAATCGGAGTCCACTTCATGAAGGCCCTTCTCTTTGCGGTTGCCTTGCTAACGGCCACCGTCGCCTGCGGCCCGGAGCCCGGCGCCGCAACCGGCTGGCCGTTCGTCGGGTCCGACCAGGCCCACACCAAGTACTCGCCAGCCGAGGAAATCACGGCCGCCAACGTCGGCGAACTGCAGATCGCCTGGCAATGGCAGCCGAACGAGACACCCCTCCCGCAGTACGACACCCAGCCCGGCCCCTTCCAGGCCACGCCCATCATGGTCGACGGCATCCTCTACCTCTCCACCATGTACACCCGCGTCGCCGCGCTCGACGCCGAGACCGGCGCGGAACTCTGGACCTTCGATCCCAGGGCCTACGAGGGCGGACCCGTCGGCGCGGGGCCCACCGGCTTCAAGCACCGCGGCATCGCCTACTGGAGCGACGGCGACAACGCGCGCATCTTCCTCAACAGCCGCGACCGGCTCTACGCCATCGACGCCGCGACCGGCGAACTGGACGCCGACTTCGGCCAGGACGGAAGCGTCCTGCTGACCGAGGGCCACGGCCGCGAGGTCACTCGCTTCGAGTTCGACCAAACCTCCCCGCCCGTCGTGTTCGAAGACCTGGTCATCGTCGGCAGCCGCATCCCCGACGGCGTGCAGCGCGAATTCGATCCCCCTGGCTCGGTGCAGGCCTTCGACGCACGCACGGGCAAGCGCCGCTGGGTCTTCTTCACCGTCCCGCAATCCGACGACGACGTCGGGGCTGGCACCTGGGAGGACGAATCCTGGCGTATCACCGGCCACGCCAACGTCTGGGGGTTGATGTCACTCGATGCCGAGCGCGGCCTCCTCTACGTACCCACCAGCACGCCCAGCAGCGACTACTGGGGCGGCCGCCGCAAGGGCGCCAACCTCTTTGCCGAGTCATTGGTGTGCCTCGATGCCCGCACCGGCGAGCGGAAGTGGCACTTCCAGGCCGTCCACCACGGCCTATGGGACTACGACATCGCCGCGGCCCCGAACCTGGTCACGATCACCGTGGACGGCCGCGAGATCGACGCGGTCGCGCAAGTCACCAAGCATGGCTTCACGTTCGTGTTCGACCGGGTGACGGGCGAACCGGTCTGGCCGATCGAAGAGCGCCCGGTGGACACGGTCACGAACGTCCCGGGCGAGCAGCCCTATCCCACCCAGCCGTTCCCCACCAGGCCCCCGCCCTTCGCCGGGCAGGGCGTCTCGCTTGAAGACGCGAACGATCTGACGCCCGAGATCCACGCGCTCGCGCTGGCGGAGATGCAGCGGTTCCAACTGGGCCCGCTCTTCACGCCGCCCAGCCTTCAGGGCACCCTCCAGCGCCCCGGCGCCAGCGGCGGCGCCAACTGGGGCGGGGCCGCCTTCGACCCCGAGACCGGGCGCCTCTACGTGCGGACCTCGGAGCAGGCCGATACCAACCAGGTCTGCGAAAACCCGGGCGACGACCCCCGCGTCGACGTCGAATACAGCAACAACTGCCCCTTTGGCGCCACCCGCGTCATGTTCCGCGAGGCCGGAGGACCGGGTGCGGTCGCGGCCCCCGAGAGCCAGCTCGGCCCCATCCCTCTCACCAAACCGCCCTACGCCCACCTGGTGGCGGTCGACCTCAACGCCGGCGAGATCGCCTGGAAAGTGCCCTTCGGGGAAGGCAGCGACGCGATCCGCTCGCATCCGCTGCTACGAGGCGTCGACCTGCCGGCCCGGCTGGGCACCTACGGCAATTCCGGTCCGATGGTCACCAGGGGCGGACTGGTATTCCTCGGCGGTGGCGAGCCGTACCTCTACGCCTTCGACAAGGCCACCGGCGCCGAACTCTGGCGCGGCGCAACCCCGTACCCAACCAACGCCAACCCCATGACCTACCGCACCCAGTCAGGCCGCCAGTTCGTCGTCATCGCCACCGGCCGCGGCGCCGACGCTGCCCTAGTAGCCTTCGCACGTCCCGAGTAGAGGTGGCTCTCTCTCCCACCCGTCTTCCAGTCCCAGTATGCGAAGGAGGTAACACCCCATGCGCGCAAACAAGAACATCGGTCTAGGCATCGCCCTCGGAGTTGGAGCAGGCACAGGCATAGGCGCGGCCGTCGGAAACATCGCCGTCGGCGTCGCAATAGGAGTCGCCGTCGGCATCGTCATCGCCGTCGCCTGGGGCCGAAATCGCCCCGAGAGCTAGGAGAGGCCGCGTCTCAGACCGGCCTCTTCCGATCATGCGCCCCTCGTGCGCAGGGCCGGGCCTCACGCCCACCCGTACGTGCATCCGCCAACCCTGCCCGGCTAAGAGACACCAGCGTCAGACCCATCCACATCAGACCTGTCATTCGGCAATCGCGGGACAGCCCAACGCGCGTCCCGTCGCCACGCCAGCCGCAAAGTCCGACTCGAGCGCCTCAAGACTCGCGATCTCCCGCTCAACCCGGAATCAACCGCTAAGGCCGCTGACTCCCAACCGCCTCCACATACAACGAATACAACGACTGGCTCCCCGTCATAAACAACCGATTCCGCTTCACGCCTCCGAAGCACAAATTCGCGCAAGGTTCCGGAAGCACAATCCGCCCGATCAACTCACCCTCGGGCGTCAGGCAGTGCACGCCGTCCGTTCCCGGTCCCGCCCAACCCACGCTCGACCACACGTTCCCGTCGCGATCCGTCCGAATCCCATCGGCAAACCCGGGCGACATATCCGCAAACACCTCGCCGCCGCGCAACGTCCGCCCCTCTACCACCTCAAAAACCCGGATGTGCCCCGGCCCATCGGGATCGTGCGAGTTCCCCGTATCCGAGATGTACAGCCGCGACTCATCCGGCGAAAAGCACAGCCCGTTCGGCTTCACCAGGTCCTCGGCCACCACCGTCGCGTCACCGCTCACCGGATCCAGCCGGTAAACCCGCGTCGGCAGTTCCGCCTCGGCCACTTCCCCCTCATACGCCATCACGATTCCATAGCCCGGGTCGGTAAACCACACAGCCCCGTCCGAAGCGACAACCACATCGTTCGGCCCGTTCAGCCGTTTGCCCTCAAACCGTTCCAGCAAAACCGTCAGGCGCCCGTCGTGCTCCGTGCGCGTAACCTGGCGGGTCAGGTGCTCGCAGGTAATCAAGCGTCCCTGCAGGTCTCGCGTGTTGCCGTTGCTGTAGTTGGAGGGATGACGAAACAGCGTCACCGCATCCGTCAGCTCGCAGTAGCGCAGCATCCGGTTGTTCGGGATATCGCTGAACACTAGCGACCCGAAGTCCCCGAACCACACTGGCCCTTCCGCCCAGCGAGCCCCCGTATACAGCCGCTCCACGGCTGCATTCCCCAGCCGGTAGGCCCCAAACCGCGGGTCCAGGACCTCCACCGCCGGGTCCGGATACCGAACAATCCCCTCGTCCCACCGCCGCCTCAACTCGGGAGTCCACGAACCCTCAACCATGCGTTTCAATCCTCGTTCGCCCGCCACCGCGGTGCCGCACAGCCCCCACAGACCTCAATTGTCTCCCAATAGATGGACCGACGGCGACTAAGCCGAGACATTCCTCCAGCCCGGGCCTAATCACCTCCGGCACTTGCGTCCCCGCCAGCCACCCACCGAGAAGATTCGCTCCGGAACCTACATAGCCTCCATCAGGAACTCCCGCAGAGCCCGGCCCGTCGCCTCCGGCTGCTCGATCCACGGCTCATGCCCGGCCCGCGCAATAGTCGCGTGCCGACTGTTTGGAATCAGCTCAGCCACCTGCGCTCGCGCCCATCGCGGCCGTGGATCCCCCTCACCGTCCAAAACAAGCGTCGGCGCACTGACCTGGGAAACCTCGCAGCCCAGCCTCCCCGCCTCCTCCACGTGGTTATTCTCCGCGTTCAGCGCGGAGTTCAACGAATAGTTGATCGGAAAGCGGTCATATCGGGAAACATCGCTGATACGCGTCACGTCATACAGCTCGGTCCGTCCGCGCAGCCAAGACTCCTCCTCTTCGATCCGCTCAAGCTCCTCGCCCATGGCCGTCAACCGCTGCTCACTGAGTCGCCGCAAGCGCTCCCGATCGGCCGGTAGCAGCTTCGCCTCCCGGTTCCGGCGATAGTCCTGATGCCAGGCCGGGTCAATGCCCGTACCCGACATATACACCAGCCGCGCCGTACATTCGGGGTACCGGATGGCATACATGAGAGCGAGATGCGCCCCCCACGAGTGACCGACAAGCGTCCAGGCCTCGTAGCCCCAATAAGCCCGCAGCGCATCCAGATCGTCCACAAACGTGCCGACCTCGTAGGGCCCAACGTCCTGCGACCGGCCGCAACCCCGCTGGTCGTACCGGTGCACCGTCGCCACATCATCGATCATCGCCGCAACCGGCCCCAGGTAGTCATAGATCCCCGGCCCCCCATGACACAGCACCACCGGCAGCCCCGTCCCCTGCGTCGCCGTCCAGATGCAGACCCCATTCACAGACACCTGCTGTTCAGAAATAGACATGCGTCCCCTCAGGACTTGCCAGTGCCCGGAAGCTGCCAGGAACGAACCCGCCCCGAACCCAATCGGGATTGAACTGCAGGATTCTCGCAGCAGCCACGCGCCCATGTTGCGGAGTCTTCTGTCATGGCAACCGCCCGCAAAGTAGTAGAGTCGATCCTGTAGAGGTCAGCGTTGGAAGGCGATATATGAGGGACTCCGAACCCACGGCGTCTATGCAACGAGAGCGACCTTCCACGCCCCCGGACCGTCCAAAAGAGGAGACGGCCCGCCTGGGCGACGAGATCTACAGGCGGGACATTCGTCGGCATGTCGAGGCCGACCACCACGGCGACGTCGTGGCCATCGACGTCGAGAGCGGCAACTGGGCCATCGGCGACACCGCGATTGCCGCGACGGACCGTCTCTGGACCCACCACCCGGCCGCCCACGACATCTGGTGCCTGCGAGTCGGGCATCGCGCGCTGCATCACTTTGGAGGGCGTCCCCTGCGGAGGCCTGAGTGATCGAGGGCGTGGTAAACGCCGCCTACGAACCGATAGTCACCCTTGACCTGCAAGGCCCGTCCGGGCAGGCAAATGCGATCGAGGCCGTCGTAGACACCGGCTTCACCGGATTCCTGACCGTGACTCCGGCGTTGGTGGCGGAGTTGGGCCTGCGCTATCGAAGCAGAGGTTTGGCAACCCTCGCCGATGGCAGTGAAGTGCCATTCGACATCTACGATGTCACGGTGCTCTGGGCCGGCCGGCCGGTACACATCGAGGCGGACGCCGCCGACACCACACCCCTCGTAGGTATGCGGCTTATGGACAGCCACAACCTGAACATCCAGGTCGAACACGGTGGCCGCGTCGTCATCCAAGCCGGAAACTAGCCGGGCTCTCTCCCCTCCACCCATTTCTCAACGGCACGAGACTCATCTGGGGGTGGCCGCTTCCCCAGCTAGTCCTTCGATCCCCCAGCGCCCTCTGCAAGCTCCCGCAGCGCATCCCCAACGACACGGAACGTACGCCACTCAGGCAACATCTCCGCCCCCAGGTCCTCGTAGAAGCCGTGCGCGTCCGTATTCCAGTCCAGCGCCACCCATTCAAAGCGACCGCATCCACGTTCCACCGCAATGGCTGCCACCCGTCGCAGCAGCAGCGTGCCCAGCCCCCGGCGACGATACGCGGGCGACACATACAGGTCGTGCAGGTACATCCCCTGCCGCGCCAGGAACGTGGAATACGTGTGGAAGTACACCGCAAATCCCGCCGCTTCCTCACCCGCAAACGCCAGCAAAGCCTCCGCTGCCGGCGACTCCCCAAACAGCGACTCCCGCAACGACTCCTCCGTCGCCACCACCTCATGCGTCAGCTTCTCGTACACCGCCAAATCCCAAATCAACCCCATCAACCGCGGCACGTCCTCCTCCACCGCCGGCCGAATCGTGAACCCGGGCGATGCTGGCACTCTCGTCACCCTCCTTATGAGTCTTCGGAACGCGGCGGCCTTGCCACTCCACTTCGGGTAGGCCGAGTGGTATGAAAGCCAACGACCCACGCAATGCGAGTGCGGCGTGCTACCGGCCGACCCAACGCCACTTCACCAGCAGTCTAGGCCGCGCCCACTTCGTGCCGGCTGGCTTCGGTGGTATTGCAAGCGTCGACCTCTTCGCACGCTGGGCGCTCTACAACCCTGTCGCACACCTCTGCCTTCACTTCACCTGGCTAACCGGTCTGCGACCTCGATTGCGGCGCGTTCGCCACTGGAAAGGGCGCCGTTGACCGACGGAACGCCCATGTAGTCACCCGCCAGGACCAGGTTGTCGATGTGCCCGGCAAGCTGCTCCGGAATCTTTGCCACTGCGGCGAGCATCCCGGGCGTCCCCATGCACAGCGCCTCTTCCCAGCGGTACACGCGGTAGAACAGACCCTCGTCGTCGTCGGGAAGCGCGGAGCCTGGCGGCGCTTTCCGGCGAGCGGCGCCCAACATCCGGCGCTTGATCTCCTCGTCGTCGAGCGGAATGAGCTCCTTGGCGCGGTCGCGCCCGTTAAGCAGGTCGAGAATGCTCTTGCCGGACGGCGCGCAGGACGGCAGAAAGGCGGACCGGTTCAGCAGGAGCGGCGTGTCGTCGTCCTCGGGGTAGAGCGCGCCATGCCAGCCGGCAGGGAGCGGGGATTGGTCGAGGCCGATCACCACCCGGCAACCGGTTGAGTAGCTGACGGTGCCGAGCGCGCCACGAGTCGCCGCCGGCAGATCGGGGATGAGGTCCGGGACCTTCGTGCCCGGGACGGCGCAGATGACCGCGTCCGCCTCAATCGTCTCTCCGTCCGCGACCACGCTGGTCGCCCTCCCGTCCGCGACGACGATTTTCCTGACGGGGGTCGATACGCGAATCGCATCGGCGCAAGCCATGGCAAGCGCTTGGCTCAGGGAGCCGATTCCTCGCTCGGGCATGGAAACCTTGCCCTCGTGCAGCATCGTTTCGCCGATGTACGCCCTCATCAGCGCTTGGCCGGCGGGTTCCGGATCGCCCAGGATCATCTCGAGGGGCCCGCGGAGCGTCAACTGCAGGCTCTCGGGTACGCCGAGCCGCTTCAGGTAATCGCCGAAGGACTCGTCATCGTCGATTTCGGCGATGGGACTGTCGCTGGCGAAGCTCATGTACTCGGCCTGGCGATGGATCTGCCGCATCACCTTGAATCCGGCCCGCATGCCCGCGGGTGAGAGGAAGCCCATGGTGATGGCCGTCCGCAGGTGCCGTATGAAATTCCAGAGCGACTGGTCAGGCGTCGTGGTCACCCACCGCCCATTGCGATGGTGGCCGAACTTCATCTTCGAAGGCACCAGCGGCAGTCCCAGCTCCTCGCACAGGCGGAATGCGGTGTCGTAGGTGGAGGTGAATACGAATGCACCCATGTCCAGGGAAAACCCGTCCACCGTCTCGCCGCTACCGCGTCCTCCCACGCGCTCCTGGGCCTCGAGCAGCAGGGGCGTGATGCCCCGCTTCTTCAGCGCATAGGCGGCGCTCAGCCCCGCGAAGCCCCCACCAACAATGACGACTGGCTTGGTGCTGATTGGAGTGGCTCCCTTCTCCCGCACCCTCAATCTATCGCGCAAGCGTCCAGCGCGAGTCCGCAGGCACGCTGTTCAGTGTCACCTCGCTAAGCTTGTTAGTCCCTTTATGGTAGATGGCAATTCCCTAAACGTAGCGACCTTGGCAGTTGCTTTGGACAAGTCGTGAGATGCCGTGAACTCGTTCGCAACCACGATGCAGTCAATACCCGCCGCTATTGCCGACTCCAACCCTCTCGCCGAATCTTCAATAACCACCGTTTCAGCGGCAGTAGCAGCAAAGCGTTCGAGCCCTCTCAGATAGGGTTCAGGATGTGGTTTAGATAGCTCGTAGTCTTCTCTATCCAAATGGAAGTCCATATATTCCAGGATGGATCGCTCTTCGTGTATTAGAGCGAAGTCAGCTCGTTTGGATGTAGTGACGATAGCCATCTTGTACGTATCTGCGAGTTCTTCCAGAGTTTGCAGGACACCCTCAATCTCGATGTCTTCTGTTCTAAGATACTCCTGATAGTAAACGTTACGGACCTCACGCTGCCTGCTGATTGTCTGTTCATCGACACCTGCCGCTATGGCTTGGGCCCAGGTGGCCATTCCCTGGGTCATGTCTTGGAGGTATTGGTCTCTATCCAGGGTAAATCCGATGTCAGCCAGGGCGCGCTCTCCTGCCCTGTAGTACCAGAATTCCGTATCCACCAGAACCCCGTCATGGTCAAAGAGGATGTATTTCTTCACCCTTGGCCCCTATGGCCCTCCGTACACCTTCATGTGATTCCGCGAAGGTTGCTGGCCAAACGCGTCTCGATCGGTTGGTCCGCTTCTGGAAACTCAAAAGAGCGCCCGGTGATCTTCTCGTAAAGGTAGATGTAGCGTCTCGAGAGCTCGACGACAAGATCATCCGGTGCTGATGGGAGGACCTCATCCTCGTATGGGTCGCAGTTCTCCGTGAACCAGAGCCGGAGGAATTCTTTGTCAACGTTATCGGGTTCCTGTCCCTCCTGCATGCGCTGTTCATAAGTGTCGGCGATCCAGTAGCGACTTGAGTCAGGGGTGTGGATCTCGTCGACCAGAAGGATCTCTCCATTCTTGTCACGGCCCATCTCGTATTTGGTATCCACGAGAATCAGGCCATGCTCGGCCGCCTTGGCTTGACCGAAAGCAAAAAGCTGTTGCGCGATGCGGCTGCATTGTTCCCACGCATCGGCCGTCATCCAGTTCTCGGACACGATCTCGTCAGGGCTGATCGGACGGTCGTGAACCCCCTTGGTGGTCGGTGTGAGGATATTTGACGGGAGCTTCTGGTTTTTCACGAGGCCGTCGGGTAAATCGATGCCGCAGTACTGGCGCTGTCCACTCTGGTAAACTGTCCAGAGGGCCGTGCTCGTGGTTCCGGTGATGTATCCACGCACTACGAACTCAATCGGAAAGACGGTGCATGTTTTGGTAATTGTGACGTTGGGGTCAGGGATGGATAGAACGTGATTTGGCACAATGTGTCGGGTCTGTTCAAACCACCATGCGCTCGTCAAGTTGAGCGCCTGTCCTTTGAAGGGAACAGCCGCCAACACCCGGTCGAATGCACTCTGTCGGTCGGTGGTGATGAGTACCGTACGATCCCCAAGATCGTGTCTATCCCGTACTTTGTTTACAATCTTCTCGCCTTCAGAGACATTCGTCTTAGTAAGGCAGCTTCCGAGACCTTGTCGAATTCGATCCGTGTAGCCCGCTGGCGTGTAAATGGCGGTCTCCATTGTCTCGACTTCCACAGGGTCGGACTGGGACAGCTCGGTAACGCGCTTCTTGAGGTCGGACCACGTCTCGAAGCCGTACTCGCGAGCGATTGTGGCTTGAGCGTCGCGCAGGGATAGCTTGGCGCTGGCGATTTCGGTGACGGATGCTTTGGCCAACGCGGGGCGTGATGTTAGGAATCTCAGTGCGGCGTCTCGATCGCCTTCATTCACAGCCTTGAGTAAAGCCTTGGCCTGTTTCTGAAGGTGTTCCAGGCTCGGACGCAGGGGAAGACTGTGGGGGCGCATACGCACTCCTTTCAGGTGGCCTGCTGTCCGCGTGATCAGGCCGAAAAGAGTGGTACCGAGAAGCCGTGCGGTTGCGGGGGCGGGTTAAACCCTTGTCGCGGACTCGGGGGCTCCCACGAGAGCGCCTGTGCACTTATACGCAACGAACCCCGGTGCTGTCAATACCGGGCTCGGGATTGGGAAACTGCCAGCGCCAGGCCGTCTGCGCCAATGGGAGTGCCCCTTCCCATCCGACTGCGCTCCTTGCCACCGGCGGCCTCTGATTCTGTAGACGCGGCCGCCAGAGCTCGGCTCGTCAGACTCCCTGGACCTCGGATCAACTCATACCCCTACGGACCCGCAACCGCCAGCCCATCCTCCTCAAGCACCTCGATTAAGAGCTCAATGGCCTCCCTAATCAGCCCACGCACTTCCCCCTTCGTCTCCCCAGCCGCCACACACCCCGCCAAAACCGGCGCCTGCGCCCAAAAGCACTTCGGCCCCCGCTCAATGACGAAGGCGTACGTCATCGCCCCACGCATTTCAGGCCAGCCTGCCTCAGGACACTGATCCAGGTTCCTTCGCATCCCGATAGCAGCTTGGAATGCGTCCGTGCCATAATCCGGTGGTGGCCTGGGAACCGACGGCCCAACCCGGTGCGGCGGTGCCGGATTCGCTTGATTGACTGCGAAACCCTGATGGTCTACGGGGCGGCCGCCGGTCATCCTGTGTGGGCAGAATGCTCGCACGTCTTGGTTGTGGATTCATGCTAGAGACAGGAAGCGCGGCCCCAGACTTCACCATCACCCTGCTCTCCGGCGAAGAGTTCACCCTTTCCGACCTCCGGGGATCCAAGGTAGTCCTCTTTTTCTTCCCGGGGGCCTTGACCCCGGGTTGAATGGCCGAGAACTGGGGATTTGGAAAATCCCAGAGGAGGATGGCGGACCGTAACGCCGTTGTGGTCGCCATCGGCAGTGCTCAAGAGAAGCAGATAAGGCGCCTGGCCAGGTACTTCAGGTACTTAAGGATTGACCTGCCCCTGGCCCATGATTCTGATAGCCGTGTGGGCAACCTCTTCGACGTCAGGCCTGATACCGGGGTGGGAAACTTGCGGGTGACCTACGTCATTGACGAAGAGGGGTTGGTCAGAGGTTTCCACCACAACGAACTGTCCATTGCCAGCCACTGGCGTTGGGCGTTGCGGACGGTGGGTGCCGCGCGTTAGGCAACGGGCCCCTGCGCCGGCGGTTCGTCAGAGTGCCTGTCCAGGGACCTCGGCCCGGCTTCAGGCGTCGTTCGCCAGCTCCGGCGTCAGCCAGTCCGACCCGCCGGTGAGGAGGTCCATCCCGGCTTCCAGGCTCTACCGGGCCAGTTCGTCCCAGCGGCGGCCATGACGTCAATCAGGCAAGAGCTCTTCGCCAGAAGGAAGCCAACAGGGCGGATAACCTCGTGGCCACCAGGGTCATGGCCGGGCTGGCCGGCAGGTTGAAGTGGAAGGAAGCGTAGAGCCCGGTCACCGAGGCCGCCATACTCACTACGCCAGCGGTAGAGGGTCTGCTCCGTCACGCCGATGGAGCGGGAGGCCGCGGCCACCGTGCTGCCCGCGGCGATGGCCACCTCCGCCTCGCGGAGCTTGTTGATCACCTGCTCCGGCGTGTGCCTCATTCTCGTCATTTCGCCCCACCTTGCCTACCAAGATTAACAGTAGTCGTGTACAGATGTCGGGGGGCAGGTCACTCTCATTGCCAATGACAGAAACACTGGATTAAGGTAAGAGCCTCTACCAGTTCTGTTGGCTTGCGGGAGAGTTGAATGGGCAAGCTTCGTCCTTCCATGTCGGTCGAGGAATTTGAAGACGGCTACTTTTACGCTGCGGAACTCAAGGGCTTTGCGCGCCAGCTCGGTATCCCTGTTGGTCGACGGCACAAACTCGAGCTTGAGGCTCTCATTCGCGACTTTCTTCGAACGGGGATCGTTCCGTCCGCCGAATCCGTGCCTCACCGACGGTCTGGTGAAAAGCGAGACAAGCTCGCGCCTGAATCAATCGTCCGGAATTATGTCGACGACATGAGGACGAAGAACTTTCTGCGAGACCTCATTCATGTGCGTGCCCCGTCGCTGAAGGATAAGTCAGGCCAGTGGTACTGGCTCAACGACTGGCGTCGCAAGCAGCTTCAGTCGGCCAAGCGCATCACCTACGCGGACCTCGCCAATCGACTGCTGGAGCTTGCACGCACCGAGGGCCGTCTGCCGCGGATCCCCTCTGCCCGGTTCAACAATTTCATCACGGATTTCAGGGCAGACCCAGTGAACAAACGCAAGAGCCGCGCCGAAGCTGTCGCGGCTTGGGAGTGCATCAAGTCCGTTCCCGGACCCAAGACCTATCAAGCCTACGCGGCCCTCAAATCCAGCAGAACATGATGCCAAGGGGAGAGATCACTGGTCTGCTCGCACGGTTCCAAACCCCGCAAGTAACAGTGCTGCACGCTGTGGGCACTCTCGCAATATCCTGGCTTGACTACTTGATCTGCATTCTTCCACGCTGGCCGCAGCCGCACGCACGAGCCGTCATTGAGCCACAGCCGTCCTCGCGAGGCCGGAGCTCGTGCTGCTGAATCTGATGCTTCCGGGCAAGGACGGCATCGAGCTGATGAAGGACAACCTCGACGAGGCCGACGTGCCGGTCATCTTCCTGTCGGCCTGCGGGCGGGAGGAGATCGTCGCCAGGGCCTTCGACATGGGGGCCGCCGACTACGTGGTCAACCCTTCTCGTCGACGGAGCTTTCGGCGAGGATCAGGGCAGCCCTGCGCCAGAGGGCCGCTCCGGTGCCATCGGAGCCCTATGTCCGGGGCAACCTGACCATCGATTACGCCAGTCACAAGGTGCTCTTGGCCGGTCGTCCCTTGCATCTCACGCCGCTTGAGTATCGGGTGCTGGCCGAGCTGTCGGCCAACGCCGGGCGAGTGCTGACCTCCGAGCGCTTCCGGCACCGTGCGTGGCGCGTCAAGGTCGACGACGTGCGGCCCCTGCACACCATCGTGGGCAGACTTCGCCGCAAGCTGAACGACGACGCCGACATCCCTACCTACATCTTCACCGAACCCCGCGTTGGCTACCGGATGCCCGGGGGGAGGCAGCGCCCCTAACTCCCTAGCGGCGATGGGATGGCGAGAAGGCGCAGCCTACAGCGTCAGCGTGAATGACAACGAGAAGGTTCTTGATTTATCAAGCCTGGTGGACCGAATGGGATTCGAACCCACGACCTCCGCAATGCGAGTGCGGCGCTCTTCCGGCTGAACAAGCGGCCTCAGCGTCCAATACGGAGTACGCAGAAACCGCCGCCCTGCGTTCCAGCGGCCTAGACCTCAGTCAATTCATACGCCTGCGGAGACGGAATCGTCTCCCCGTCCTCTTCCAGCGCCTCGAGGTAGAGCTCAATTGCCTCCCGGATCAGCACCAGAACCTCCGCCTTCGTCTCCCCAGCAGTCTTGCGCTCGTCACCGGCAGCCCGTTCAGCAAGTAGAAGCTGCGGCTCTCAATCATGCCGTGGGCGGCAAATTCCCTAGCAAGTTTCGCCACGGTGCCAGTGCCGTGCTCGGTGGAAGCCACGCGCAGTTTTCAAGCGGCGCTTGAGGCATCGAGTTGAGCTTCACCAGGCTGCCTTAGCGCACCGGGATCGGTGATAGTGGTAGGTGGCGGCTGCGTCGGACGCTCCGTATCCCAGTGAACTGCGACCCAGTTCTCCACGCCTTTGAAGGCCGGTACAGCGGTCGAACACCGACTCCAATTGTCAATCACGTTCTTAACCGCTTGTTCGAACTGCACGCTGTTCAACGGAACGCCGCAAACTCGCCTGTTCCTTCCCGTCAGGGCAAGAAACTGCGGTAAGGCAATATCCAGCCGCGCTTTAAAGCTGTCAAGGCTTGTTGCGTGCGTCATGGTGGTCTAACCGTCCTAAAGCGATGGATGGAATCGCGCCGCCGGCAAGTGAACGCGAACCGGCTCAGATGGCGAATTCGTCAACAATGCGGACCACGAACAACGTAAATTCAAGGCTCCGGTGGGCCGTGTAAGACTGAATTGCGAACTTTTCGGTGGGAGGTTGCTATGTGAGGACTGCGCGTTCCGGCAGTGTGCAGAGCTACCGAAATTCCTCCCTGAGCATCTCAGCCGCCAGGGACTCATTCCTGAGCTTCAAGTACGCCTCGTCGAGCGGGATATCGGCAGCGCTTCCCGGCGCGAAACCGCAGTCGGGGTGCAGCAGTAACCGCTCAGGCGCGACGTATTGGGCGGCCCGCCTGACGCGGGCGGCAATCTCGTCTGGCGTGTCTATGTGGCTGCTGCGGCAGTCGACGCATCCCAGACCGATATCGAAGCGTTCTGGTAGGTCGCGCAATACGGCGAAGTCGCCCGCCGCCGGTATCGCAAACTCCAACATGAGAATATCGACCTTGAGACCGGCCAAGGCTGGAAGAATCGGCTCGTATCCACCCTCGCCGACCCATCCTGCACGACCCTTATTGCGCCGACACAGGTGGACCGCCAACCGGACACCGTCTACTCCCGTGACGACGCGGTTCAGTAAGTCGACGCAGTAAGCCAACTCGGCCTGCGGATCGTCGTAGTCCGCCCGCACCTTCGGGTCCACGAACAGGCACAGGTGAGGGTCGTCAAATTGCGCTATCGCTACCCCTTCGTCGCGTAGGGCTTCGAGCTCGTGCCGAAGCACGGGCACGAGCGCCTCTGTGAAGTCACGTCGAGTGGGATACGCGGCTCTTGACAGTTCGGGGTCCCACATCCGCTCACCTAACAGGTATGGCGATGGTATGGCGACCTTGACATGGCGTCCCGTATGCAGTTTGAGGAACCTTGCCTCCCTCGCTAGCAGGCCGGGGTTTGCGACTTCGATTTTCGAAGTGACGACGTGCCACGTCTGGCGCTGCCCGAGGACTTCCTTAATGGACAGATCGAACCCGCTGCAGATATCCGCAATCACCCCGACGTATGACTTTCTACGCCATTCCCCGTCGGAAATGATGTCGATGCCGGCAAGCTCCTGCATCTGCGCGACGTATGGTATGGCGGAGTCCATCATCCGCCGAAAATCGCCCGAAGAGCCGCCCCCTTCGACCTGTGATTCAATCAGGTCTCGCACGTATTGAGGTCGCGGCATGGAGCCGACGACGGTGGTTGGGAACAGGCCTCTTTCCATTTGGCTTTCAGGCAAGACGTCGTGCGTTTTCTCTGCTCTTGGTCAGACGTGGCTCAGGAACAGGTTTGATCGCGAACCGCATCCAGTCGGCGGTGGCTAGGTGGTAGTCCTGGATGGTGTCGACCTCATGGTAGTCACCGGGTACGGCGACGCAGTGTACCGGGATTCCATTTCTGATCATCCGGTCGAGTAGAAGAATTACATACGCCATGCGGAAGGGCCTGCCATCGGCGATGACTTGCTCATCGCCAAGTTCGGCGTGGAGTTCGTCGTAGAATTGCAGGAACTGAGAAGCGCCCTCGGCCGTCATCTTGAGAACGCCCGAATACTCTCCGGATGCCTCGTGCGGCTTGATCGTCCGTGAGACCTCGACCACGCGGACGCCGTCCACGAGAATTTTCTCGGCGTCCGACTCCGGGTGCATACTCCGAAACACATACCTTTCACGCCAACGAGTGTCCATGACGAGCGTGATGTCGTGTGGCGAATCCTGAAGCGCCTTCACGGCGCCGCCGCGGTACAGCGTATCGGCGTATGTCGCATAGAAGCCGCGGGCCATGTGTTCACGAGCACAGACGAGGGAAGCGAGGATGTTGGTCGTGGGCCAGGCGGGATTTTCCACATAGCAGAGATTCGGGTAGGCGTCCCGAACCACGTCCATCAGGTACCCGCCTACGAAGACAAACCGGTCCAGACCATTCTGTTGAAACGCACGTAGCGTCCAATCGAGAATTCTGGCGCCCGCTACTTCAGTAAAGCACTTTGGTTGCGACGCGGTGAAGGGCATCAGGCGTGCGCCCCGTCCGGCCCCGAGGAGGATGACGTTCATGCCTTTGCGTTGCTACGTAGTGCTAGTTCCCGCTCAGACTACCGCGCCGAACCTGCGACCGTCGTGGAGGGTGGTGGTGGACCGAATGGGATTCGAACCCACGACCTCCGCAATCCCAGTGCGGCGCTCTTCCGACTGAGCCACCGGCCCTCGGGCACGTTCCGGTCAACTCCCCCTGAACCACCGCGATCACTCGTCCCACATGAGGGGTCACATGGGGGGCACATGGGGGGCAATGGCCGCTGCCTGGCGATGCAACGTCACCGTCAGCCAGCCGGGCGAGGCCTGAAGAGTCGGATCAGGTCCCCTTCACAGGATGTACGTTATATCGTACAGTGCAGCCGTGTTCACAATCCTGCGGAGCGCGGCGTTTGACCGATGGCTGAGAAGTATCGAGAGTTCGATGCATCGGACAACATCAAGACCGCAGAGGATGCGCGAGGGCTTCTCAGAGCGGCGACGGTGGAGGATGTCGGCGACGGCGTCGTGATTCGCGCTGCCCTCAAGCATCTCGCTCGAACCCACAACATGAGCGCGCTCGCTCGTGACACCGGGCTCAACCGGGGCAATCTCTACGCGGCGCTCTCCGAAAACGGCAACCCCACCCTCGCAACCCTACTCAAGGTCACCCGTGCCTTGGGACTAAGGCTGCGTCTTGAGCCAGTCGAGACTCCCATTGAGGCCACGCAACCGGCCAAGCACGCGAATCTCTCGGCACAGTAGACCTCGCCCTGGCCTCGCCCACGGTCACCCCTGCCCAGGGCCCCAATTTCCCAGCAATCCGCTGCGCTGCACGATTGGTCTAGACACGAGGATGTTTCTTGGAAAGTAGCGAGCTGACGAGGGAGGTCGTGCAACTCTGGGGCGTGAGAACGACCCATGGAATGTGCTATCGCAGATCGCTCCACCGCGCACGGTCCGTCACGGAGTGGCCCGTGGGTGGTGGCAATATATTTGGGAGAACGCCAGTGGAACGTCCAGGTGGGTCGGGTTCCGATAGAGATTAGCGACGGCTTCCCATTGGCAGGCAGAGGCGGCGCCCGACGAGCCCATGCCAATCGGCCGAGCCGAAGAATCTGTGGAGAAGAGCATGGAACATAGCGACGCCAGACTCGCAGAGACCCTGAGCCTCGACCTGGACGACGGCTCAGGCTTGCGTGTGGTCCGTGCCCGATTTGAGTCTGAGAGCAGGTTCTCCTGGTCTCTCTTCGACGGCTACGACCGCATCCGCATTCTCACCTACTCGGCAGGGGTGAGCGCCATCGTGCGCCTCCTGGACGAGCACAGCTTCAGCGATTTCGAGTGCGTCTTCGGGTGCGAGACAATCCTGCACAGCTTCAGGGACGTCATGGCATTCCAACAGGTCGCCATCGGCGACGCTAGGGCGGCCATCAAAAACCTGCCAGATGAGCGCCACGCCTCGATCCTGAGCCGGGTCCGGCAGGGACAGGCCCGCTTCCGTGTGCTGCGCAAGCAGATAGCCCACGCCAAGCTCTACCTCTTGGACAACTCCGAATCCGACAGCACCCGCGTCCTCATCGGCTCTGCCAACCTGTCGGAGACCGCCTTCGGTGGACGCCAGTCGGAGACCCTGGTCTGTTTCGATGATGACGATGCCGCCTGGAACCACTACCTGGGCATGTACCAATCCGTCAGGGACCAGGCCTCCGACGAGATGCCCCTGCCGACGGAGCGCGTCGAGCATGCTGAGATAAGCCTCGTTGAAGTCCCCGTGCTCGCCCCCGACGACCACGCCACCCTGGTGATCGACTCCACGGACGGGCATGGACCGAACGGCAATGTCGTCCACATAAGCGTCCCCCACCAGATAGAGCGGATCGAGAGGATGAAGGCCGCCGTGCCGCCGGTAGTGGCCAACCTCATCCCGGCGCCCCGCAACGGAAGGCAGCAGATACCTCGCGATATAAGGCGCCGGATCGTTAAGGAGTCCAGCCGAATCCGCTCTGTCCAGACCGAGGAGGAGGCCGACCACCGGGAACTGTCCATCGACAGACACGCGAAAACCGTCACATTCTTCCGCGAGCCTTTCTCACTGGAAGCTGACGTCGACTCCGCCAGGAAAGACGCGAAGCTGTTGGTGGAGTTCTTTGGGAACTATGAGGGCACATTCGAGGGCGGCATGGGGGTGGAGAGGCTCCAGCGGGACTACTTCATCCTCTGGTCGTGGCTTTACTTCTCGCCCTTCATGTGCGACATGCGAACCCTGGCCGGCCACGAGGGCGACATCTTCAGGTACCCGTCCTTCGCCATCGTCTACGGCAAGCCTTCCTGCGGGAAATCCAGCCTCATTGACACGCTGATGACCTCTATGTTCGGAAGGGCCTACAACGTGGACAAGCGGGAGTTCACCAAGCGCAGGCTCCGGGACATTCAGCACGCCTACCGGCGGTTCCCCGCAGTCTTCGACGACATCGGCAGGCCCGCCATACGCAACCACGGCGAGGACGTGATAAAGGACGAGGTGCCACCACTGGTCGCTGAGTACCCCTGCTTCGTCCTCTCCATGAACCAGGAACTGAAGGCCTTCACCGACCAGATCGTCAAGCGTAGCCTGATGATCTACACCACCACGGCCCTCCCGTCCTATAAGGAGAGCCTGCGGCACGAACTGCACTTGAAGATTCAGGAAGTGCGCCGCGGCCTGTCCACGAACCTCTACCGGGAGTACCTAAGAAGAACGCTGGCCCGGCTCGACGAAACGCCCGTGCCGGACGACTGGCTGGAGTTCTCCTCCACCATCCTCTCGGGGCTCATCGCCGACTTGTCGAGAGAAGGTCCGCCCAAGTGGTGCGCCCCCATCCAGTGGAACGACTACGCCGATAAGCGCCATGAGCGGGTCAAGGCCCAGGTGGACCACCTGCTCCGGCCGGAAACCAAAATGAAGAAGGAAGGGAATCAGCCCACCGGCTGGATTCTTGAGAAGGACAAGGTCATCGTGATCGAGCAGACCGATACCTTCGGACGTCGCGAGTTCGATTGGGAGAACGTCCCTTCCACCCTGATAGACGACAATGCCAGCGTCGGCGGACGGACCGTCTTGAACCGTCCCGAATTGGAAGAGTTCCTTGCCAGAAACCTCAATCGGCGGCGCAACGGTCTGCTGGGCAGGCTATTCGGTGGGAGATAGCATTGAGGGCCAGATCGGCTAGTGGTAATTAGTAGGATATCGTGCGATCAAAACACGTAAGAATGGAGATCTTGACAGCCAAGTAAGGGACCACTGAAGCGATTACGTTCTCGTTGCCGCCAGCGATGGACCGGGAGCTGAGGCAGGTGCTGACTCTCGACTTGTGATTGGGGTAACTGTAAACCTGATGCGCTTCATCCTCCAGGCTAAATATGGCAGGTATGGTGGAATGCAATCCTCATGCCCCAACCCAGTGCGGACTGACCACAAATCTCAGATGAATCCCCTTCACCGTACGCCCATAATTACTACTCACTCATTCTCGTAAACTACCAAGTATTGAAAACTGATCAGGGCGACTAAGCGATGAAGAGCGTGGACAACAATTGTGATTTGGATGCACGCGAATACTGTGGCTGCAAGGCTTCTAATCACTGCCCTTCCCATTGAATCCGACGATGGACGTGTGGGCACGGGTGTGACTATTGGCTATCCGTTGTCTGGGAGCTAAAGAGTCGATGTCCTCGGTAATGACAAGTATGCGGCACGAGGTTGCCACCGTGATTTTCTTACTATTCCACTCGCGGATACTGATGCCCAAAGACTCCCTTGGAATGACAAGTATGCCCACCGTGCTGAGTAGGTCAAAGCTCCTGTCGCATGGCTCTCTTACGGTTCAGGTCGACCCCACACATGTACAGCCTCTCCCTGTGTCTCACATTCTCACCAGATAGTAGAATGGGGAATCTGCAGGCTCGCCATGAAGAGGGACGCATGAGAGACGCAGGGACTCCCGCGCCCAGGCTGGCCGCACCAACTCTCCCGTTAGAAGAGACCGCCCGTTTGGGCGACGAGATATACCAGCGAGACATACGGCGGCAGGTCGAGGCCGACCACCACGGGGAGGTCGTCGCAATAGACGTGGGCACTGGCGACTACGCCATAGCTGAGACGGCCCTTGCCGCGGCGGACGCCCTGCGTGAACGGCGTCCCGTCCTTGATGTTTGGGCAGTCAGGGTGGGGTATCCCACGCTGCGCACCTTTGGGAGCAGCTCCCTGCGACGAACCGGATGATCGAGGGCTTCGTGAACGCCAGGCACGAAGCCCTCGTGTCCCTCGTACTCCATGGCCCCACGGGACAAACAAGGGAAGTGAACGCGGTGATAGACACTGGCTACAGCGGTTCTTTGACCCTGCCGCGCGAGCTGGTCGCAGAGCTGGAGTTGCCCTACGTGTTCAGCAGCATGGCGACCCTGGCTGACGATTCAGAAATCGGCTTCCGTGTGCACCGCGTCACCGCGCTCTGGGACAGCAGGCTACGACACATTGAGGCTGACGCCGTTGGAAGCACCCCCCTCGTAGGCATGGCGTTGCTCCGTGCCCACAGCCTGTACGTGGAAGTCGCCGACGGCGGCCGCGTCGTCATCCAAGCCAAAGCCTAGCCGGGCTCTCGCCTCTCCACCCTTGCCGCTGCGGCGTGCCCGCCTCCTTGTCAATTCGCCGAGCCGAGGCCTGCCTCACATTTCCCGAGGGGCCAACGTCCGATTGAGCAGGGGAACCGACTCTTGTCCTTCAGGTCCGCAACGAACTTCATGGTGAAGGTTCATCTCCCTGTCAAGCTTGGTGGACCGAATGGGATTCGAACCCACGACCTCCGCAATGCGAGTGCGGCGCTCTTCCGACTGAGCCACCGGCCCTCGGGCACGTTCCGGTCAACTCCCCCTGAACCACCGCGATCACTCGTCCCACATGAGGGGTCACATGGGGGGCACATGGGGGGCAATGGCCGCTGCCTGGCGATGTAACGTCACCGTCAGCCAGCGGGCGAGGCCTGAAGAGTCGGATCAGGTCCCCTTCACAGGATGTACGTTATATCGTACAGTGCAGCCATGTTCACAATCCTGCGGAGCGCGGCGTTTGACCGATGGCTGAGAAGTATCGAGAGTTCGATGCATCGGACAACGTCAAGACCGCAGAGGATGCGCGAGGGCTTCTCAGAGCGGCGACGGAGGAGGATGTCGGCGACGGCGTCGTGATTCGCGCTGCCCTCAAGCATCTCGCTCGAACCCACAACATGAGCGCGCTCGCTCGTGACACCGGGCTAAACCGGGGCAATCTCTACGAGGCCCTCTCCGAAAACGGCAACCCCACCCTCGCAACGCTTCTGAAGATCACCCGTGCCCTGGGACTAAGGCTGCGTCTCGAGCCTGTCCAGAACACCGCTAAGGCCAAGCAACCGTCCAAACCGCCCAATCTCCCGGCCGAGTCCACGTAAACCTAACCGCGCCCACCCCCACCGCCCGGCAACGCGCCAATCTCCCCTTGGTGGGCCCGAGTGGAAGGCAGATGGCACCGTCTTCGAGATGTGGCTTGGAGGACTAGGATGGCCCAAATGATAGGTTCGAGCCTTGACGAGTGGACTGTCAACACTTCTCTTCCGAGCTGAAGTATCTCCCAGCAATCTCAATCTCCGCCCAAGGTGTCACCTGCTCGGCCATGTCGTGTATGGGATTTACCCCTTCTTCAGGAGGCGTCTCCACATCCAAGGCCATAGCGTAGCTTCTTAGCAATTCGTTAAGCAGCCTACACAAGAGAAACAAGCTTCTGACCTTGTCACCTTTGGCTTCAGGAACCAGGTTGAGGAAGGTCATCGTTGGGTGGGTGAACGGGGCTAACGCCCCGTCCCACTGATCAAAGCATCTGGGTATGCCGCACTCTTGCCCTGGTTCGTGTGCTATAGCACAGATGCCAGCGCGCACAAGGGGCCGCAATTGCTCGAACGCCGCCCTCATATCTGGGGCCATTGCGTGAATTGACCATTCGTCCACGGCCCAGCACGTAATGGCCCCAACGTGACAATAGACTTTGCGAAGACGGAGCAAGGAGTCGGACTCGTCCCCACGAAAGTAATTAAGGGGACCAAGCAAGTCATTGTGGATTCTTAGTACTTCTCGAAATGTTACAAGCTGCCGTTCGCAGGCCTCGGTAAGTCGTCCAGCGACTTCGCCCGCGGAGCGATTCGAGTTGTCATTTATTGGGTGCGTTTCCATCGGTAATCGTCATCCCCCGCTAGTGAATTCCTTCTGTAACTCCCGGAAAGGCGCAGCCGTCTGTCTCACCCTTTCAAACAACGCAAACGCGTTATCAAAGATTTCGCTGCCACCCCCAGTATTGATCTTGATGGCCCCGTATGACATCAGTGCTTGGCACGTGTAATGCAGGGCTATATTCAGTACAAAAACAAATGCGAGGTCAAGATGTAATTCTGGTGTGGGAAGGACCCCGCCCAATCCCGGGACCCCCCTCAATCTGTCGGGTTTGGTGTGACAGAAGCTATCATTCAGATAGGGGTACCATTTCTTTCCTTCGGCTAACACGGACGCGCGGTCGCTCAAACTAACTTTTGTCGGTTGCTTGCCATCAAAGAGTCCGATTCCTTCTCTTGCCTCTGTGACCCTGGCAGCTAGTTCTTCCCTACTTATGCGCCCCTTGGAAAGCCGCAGCAACCAGTAGTTGGAGTCGTATTCTTGGTTGTTGAGAATGTAATCCAGGGCCTCCGGAGTCTGCTCAACGGCGTTGTTGCCCATGGACATCACTTCTGCGGCACACTCCATCAAAACCTTAGCGTGCACGCCTAGAGAATGGATGTTGTTCTGGGTGTTTGCGAGAAGAACCGAGGCAATGTGAAATCCTGTCTTTCTGGAAACGATGCTCCAAAGGCGGAAGGTCTCGGCAAGCATTTCGTGGTCGCTTGCTTCCTCAGGAAAATCCGGCACGGGTCTATCCAAATCAACTTCACGCAGATTTGTTTGCAGCAAGTTCTGAGCTTCTGTAAAGTGATTGATGAGTGCTGCGCGTGTCTCTTTCCACGGAAACGACAAGAAGCGGTCTCGTATAGAATTCATGCCGGACAGCCACTGGACCTAGTGTCCGCGAGTAGCACAATGATGCGCGATCGTGGGTAGTTCACGCAGACGCCCTCCAGGATGTGTCCAACCAGTGAAACGGCACTACTTGTTCCTTTGTTGGCATCCCCTCATTCTCCAATAACACCTAAGTATGGGTCTATTCCTGTACTATCCCGGCGGACCTGCTCATCCATCGCTCTATTCCTCGCTCTGCGACTCACGCCTCCGCCTCCAGTTGAGCAGAGGCGGTCCCCGCGCCTCGGCGTCGAGCGCATCCGCTGTCCCTTGGCCCCGGCGGCGTCTTCAAGAACGAACGTATCCTTACACCCGGCGGGTTTCATGGGCCAAATGGCGAGTTCGACCCGGTTTCGGACATCCAACCGGCACAAGTGAAAACCCCCTGCCGTCAAAGCAGGGGTTCGGTAGGTCATCTCGCAGGTGGGGCCGAGCGCACCAGCGGTTACGCCGCCAGTGCGAACCTGATCTCAAAGGTTCTTGATTTTATCAACTCTGGTGGACCGAATGGGATTCGAACCCACGACCTCCGCAATGCGAGTGTGGCGCTCTTCCGACTGAGCTATCGGCCGTTGGCAGCGGCAGTTCGGGTTGGGACTGCCGCCGCTCATGTGTCGGTCAGCCAATCCAGATCACAAACCTCGTACGTGCCCGTAGCCGAAATCGCTTACCCATCCTCCTCCAGCGCTTCAATGAAGACCTCAATCGCCTCCCGCCTCAGCGCACACAACAGTGCCCTATCTCCGTGGAGAAGGGGAGCGTTGGCGGGCACAGTTGAAGACGCTGTACCAGTTTTTAGCTCCATTCGCTCGAAGTTGGCCCAGGCCAGCAGTCTGCGATCAGCGCGGCCATTCGCCTGCTACGGGACCGAATGGTCTCTTCGTTCCAGATATGCTCATGCCGCAATTCGCTGTTCAGCGTCATGACGCTGTATTCAAGCAGAGCCTCCTGCTTCTCCTTCCAAGGGGCATTCGACAGCGACGAGTTGAGCTTCTGATTGACCAGGGTCAGGTTGCCGATTGTATGCACGATGCGATTCCGATATTCCCTTGCCGGCTCTTCATCAACTCCGTCCGAAAGCGCCCAATTTGCCTCCCAACTCAAAGGCATCAGGTGTTCAATCGTCAGATTCTTTGGGACATCAGGCTGTTCGGCTTTCGGTGACCGTAGAAGGCTCTCGATTCCTTCAAGTACCAGTCTCAGCCGTCCCCGTGTGAGAAGGCGATATAGAGGCGAAGACTCCAGTGAGTCGGCAACTGTATGGTCGGTTGGCCACTCTCTCGAGTACGCCTTCTGCTCTTTCAGAAAGTCGGTGACAATCTTGTCCGCCTCATCTAGACCATCTTTTTCAAGCTTGATTGCAAGTTCAAGCGCGAGTCGATTGTAGTCCTTCGTGGTTTGTCGGCATACCATTCTACGAATGAGAAAGCTCTCTAGGGCCCGAAAGGCACCTATGCGAGGTCCATGGTCGGCTGACAGCAACAGCAATAGAACCGGAGTGAAGACTCCGACCTGCATTACCCCTGTGCGGTAATGGAAGAGCTCTTCCTCTGGCGTCCGGGGACCTGTTTCAAATCGTCGATAGCTTGCAAGATCAAGTCGTACTCGCGACATTGTTCTTTCGATCGACCGATCTGTGGCGTGGCGCTGGAACGAGCTGAAAACCCTGGAAGGCGATATGTCGGTGCCGAGCCTCATGGCGAGCCAGTAATTTAGTAGCATATCCAGTCGAGGACGGTAGAGTCGCCCTTGCCTGACTGTGTCTCGCCACCAATTGTCGTCCAAGCCTTTCCATAAGTCGATCTTGCCGTCTAGCTCGTTTGAAGACCGGGACAAGACATAATTCTTGATGAGGTCAGATTGCTCGAGCGGAGTTCCGCGCGCGTTCATAGTCTCGAAAATCACATTCGGATCATCGTCGGCAGTGAGGTCTATCACAACCATCTGGAGCAATGTTGTTGCAGCAGTCTCCAGAGCGTCAACGCTATCGATCTCGGAAGCCACGGAGTCTTCAAGCCATTTCTTCAGCTGTTCTTGGAAAAATTCGTGGGCTTGAACGATTAGGGAATCCTCAAAGTCGCTAACGGCTAGACCGTTGTCCATAGCGTGCCTGAAAGCTTCTCTGTCACTCCGCGTAGGCCATAGCTTGAAGATCTGGTGACTGTCGTCGCTGACTAGATCTTTGTCGTTTATGACAAGCTTCGAAAGCCGAGTGGCTACGCGTCTGAGTCCTTTCTCTTCACAGATCTGCTGAATGGCATCCAATAGGAGTTGAAGTGTAGTTACTCTCTGCTGACCGTCGATCACTTCTCGTTGTTCGATATCTCGTGCAGCGGTTGGCACTTGTTGAAGTACAACTGCTCCAAGAAAGTGAGGCTGCGTCCGTTGCTCGGCCTGGACGTGATTGTTCCCGCATCTTTCGAATTCTTCCAGGTAAGTCTCAGCTAAATTCCTCACGTCGTTCCAAAGTGGCTCCCACTGCTCGTCGTGCGTCCATACGTACGGCCGCTGAAACGTCGGGATCGTGTAACAGACAGTCTTCATAAAGAGATCTCTTGGATTCAAAATGCTCGTTGTTAGCATTGTTTCCTCCTAGCTGATTGCTGATACGTGACACGGTTTGGTTAACAAGAATCTGTGGTGGACCGAATGGGATTCGAACCCACGACCTCCGCAATGCGAGTGCGGCGCTCTTCCGACTGAGCTATCGGCCCTCAGCAGCACCCATCGGGGCTGCCTATCCTTCCCTCTCCTGGGGGAGAAGCAGAACCTGTCCCGAGCCAGCCGAGGGATTCCGGCGTACCCGCCGGAAATCGGTGAGGGGTCTTCCTGTCGTGATTTCGCCCCTTCTACAAACCTCCTGCTTCAGACCCCAATGCTCGGGCGCCTCATATTCCCTCTCCCTTGAGGGAGAGGGCTAGGGTGAGGGTGGCTGCCTCCCTCGGCAACAACGCCGGGGCTAACCAGCACTACCTCCCCTGTTCCAGAAACCAAATCCAAGAAGCCTATGCCGCTGTCGCAACCCTCACGCGCTTCCGCCCCCGGACCTGCTCAAACACCAGTGTCCCATCAGCCAGCGCAAACAGCGTGTGATCCCGGCCCACGCCCACGTGAGCCCCTGGGAGCAGCTTCGTGCCCCGCTGCCGGGCGATGATCTGACCCGTCCGGATCGCCTCGCCCGCGAACTTCTTCACCCCAAGCATCTTGGGGTTGCTGTCGCGACCGTTCCGGCTGCTGCCCAGCCCTTTTTTGTGTGCCATCGCTCGTTGTCCTTCCGAGTCCTGAGCCTGTCGGCCGTCTAAGCCGGGCTGACAACCGGCTGCGCGCTGATCGACTCGATCCGCAGCCGCGTCAGTTCCTGGCGGTGCCCCATGCGACGCCGGGTGCGCTTACTCGCCCGGTACGTAAAGATCCTGATCTTCGGCCCGCGAAAGTGCTCCACCACGCTCGCCTCGATCGAGGCCCCGTCCACCGTCGGCTGACCCACGCGCACCCCGTCCTCGTCGCTGACCAGCAACACCTCGTCAAACGTCAGCGACCCCGACGCTTCCGCATCCAGCCGCTCAACCTCGATCACATCGCCCGGCGACACGCGAAACTGCTTGCCCCCGGTCGCAAAAACCGCGTAACCCATAACGATCCCGTCACTGGTACTACTGAAGTGCGGCGTCCCAACCGCGCACCCATCCCCGGCGCGCCACGCCATCAACCCGCCCATGCTAGCAAAAGTCACTCCCACATCCCCGGCTCACCATGAACGGGGACTGGGATGGCTACTGCGCGGGAGACTGGCGGGGAGCGGCTGGGCGAGGTGGCGGCTGGTTGGCTGATGGTATGGACGTAGTTCTCTCCCGCGCGGAAGATGAGGCGGCGGACATACCTGTGGAACGGAGGTGACGGCATGACCGACTGGGAGAGCTGCACGGCGGTTGAACGCCGTCCCGGCAAGCTCAGCGGGGCCTGGACGTTTGCCGGAACCCGGGTGCCTGTGTCCGCCCTCTTCGAGAACTTGGAGAGCGGCGCTACGGTTGGCCAATTCTTGGATTGGTTCCCGGGCGTTGAAGCTTGGCAGGTTCGAGCGGTGCTCGAACACGAAGCGGAGGCCCTCAGAGTTCCCGCGCGCCTGTGAAGATTCTCTTCGATCAGGGCGCCCCCGCCCCGCTGCGCCGTCATCTCGAAGGTCATGTCGTTGACACGGCAGCCGAGCGCGGCTGGTCAGATCTGGATGACGGGGACCTGATCGACAACGCCGAGCGGGAGGACTACGACGTCCTGATCACCACCGATCAGAATATGCGGTAGCAGCAGAACCTTGCTGATCGAAGGCTGGCAGTGGTCGTGCTGCTGTCCACCGCGTGGCCCAAGGTACAGGTGCGCGTTGAGGACATCCGTTTGGCGCTTGACAGGATAGGCCCTGGAGAACTAACGGAAGTCCCGATCTGGGATGCAGGCGAAACGACCTGAGAACGGTCGGGTCTGAGGCGCCGGACCTGGCCGAGGAGAGAGCCCCGGCATAGACAAGCAACTGTGTTGAGGCGCCCGGCTCTTCACCCTCTCCGAGGGGAGAGGCAGGTTCGGCCGTCTTAGGCCGAAACCGGTGAGCAACTGTATTTGGGGCAGCCGGGGTTAGGTCACGGTGGGATCCCAGGTGGTCTGCTTCTGACAGAGGGCATTGCAGATCACCAGCAGCTTGCGCATGCAGGCGGTCAGGGCCACCTTGGCGGGCTTGCCGGCCGTGCGCAGGCGCTGATAGAAGGCGCGGATGACCGGATTGGCCCGGGTGGCGGCGACGGTGGCCATGTACAGCACGGCGCGGACGGCGGCGCGCCCGCCCGCGATGCGGCGCTGGCCGCGCCAGGTGCCGCTGTCGCGATTGAAGGGAGCGACCCCGACCAGCGCTGCAATCTGCCGGCGCGAGAGCCGGCCGAGTTCGGGCAGCTCGGCCAACAGGGTGGCGCTGGCGGTGGGGCCGATGCCGGGAATGCTCTGCAGCCAGGTCGCGCGGGCGCCCAGGGCCGGGTCGGCCTGCAGGGCCGCGGCGATCTCGATCTCGAACTCGGCCAGGCCCTGGGCCAGCCAGGCCAGGTGGGCGTCGATGTTGGCCTGGCCGCGCGGCTGAGCCAGGGGGCGCCGCTGCTGCTCGGCCACCCGATGCGTCAGGAGTTGGCGGCGGCGGCGCACCAGATCCTGCAGGTCGCGACTGGCCGCCGAGGGCCGCGGCCGCAGCGGCGGGCGGACCTCCGCGGCAAAGCGCGCCAGCAGCTGCGCGTCCACGCGGTCCGTCTTGACCTGGACGTTGCGGCTGCCGGCGAAGTCGCGCCCCTGGCGCGGGTTGATCACGACCACCGGCAGCCCGGCGGCCGCCAGCGCCGCCGCCACGGCGCGCTCGTGGCCGCCGGTGGCTTCCAGCACCAGGCGGCCGGGCTGGTGGGTCTGCGCCCACGCCACCAGGCGGGCGTGGCCCGCCGGCGTGTTGGGCACGCGCCAGCCCGCGTTGGGCGGATAGACCGCCACCTCCAGGGCATCACGCGCGACATCAATGCCGACAAACTGCGGGTCCGCCATTCCGGTACCCTCCCGTGGACGCTGGCGTCCCGCCCGGCCTTGGATCTTCGGGCTCGCGTCCGCGGCCCCGGCAACTGTTCGGGCTCTGCGCCAGCGTGAAGGGCCGGGACGACCTCGCTCACCGACGGTCTCAAAGGACCCAGGGGTCTACGGTCTGTCCCGGCCCTACGCCTGTCTTGGACAGTCCAAGACCCGCGGAACATACCTGCCCCCGAATAGACAAGGGGTCTTCCGCGCAACCAAGCCTCAATCCAACCGCGCCACCCGCCGCCGAGCTTCCCAGGCAATCTTTCACCTTTCCTCTCCAACTCCTCCGGCGAAAATCACGGCAGCCTGTTCATATGCTGTCAATTGCTGGAGGCACCGTCACGCGGGAATACCCCACTGCGCATCGCCCTGGCCATCATCCTCATCGCCGCCATCGCCCTCACCGTCGGCTTCTGCGTTCAACGCCACAACACCGTCACCGGAACCGTCACCTTCAACGGCGACCCCACAATCCCCGCCGGCGCCGTCCTTACCGTCTCCCTGCGCGACGTTTCCCACCAGGACGCCGCCTCCAAACTCATCGCCTTCCAGGAAATCCAGGACCCCGATCGCTTCCCAATCGACTTCACCGTCCGCTACCAACCCAACGACATCGACCCCCGCGCCACCTACGGCCTCAGCGTCCGCATTACCCTCAACAACCGCCTCATCTACATCAACGACACCGCCTTCGACGTCCTAACCCGAGGCAACCCCACCCACGGCCTCAACGTCTGGGTCATAGCCGTCAGCAGCGGCTAGCCAGCTCCCGCTCGCATCCCCGTCGGAACCCGCTGAGAGATCCAACGGGCATCAACGCCAACCCAGGCTGGCGCTCGGTCGGAGGACTTCGCCCGCAGCCCAGCAGGCCCTCAGCGAGGGGCCGGCCCCGCGTCGGGTACGGAACCGGCGCCCCGGATATTCACTTGTCACTTGCCCTCGGTACTCAGTTAGAGTACCATAGGCCCCATGAACACGCAACCCCACTTCCCGAACTCCGGCAGCCAGGCGCCGGACCGGTCGCGCCGTCGGGTGGCCGACCGCCCCGCCGCCCCCTGCCCGTCATCCCCGCGTCCCCGGAGGCCCTGCCCTGAGCCTGCCGAAGCTGGACCCAGCGGCAACCGGAACGCCAGGGGCGCCGTCCCGCCCCGTCCCACGTTGAATCCCGGGTCGCCGCCACCGCCAGCCGTCCCGGCTTGCCTACCCCGTCGTCGGTGCCCCACCCCCACGCTCGACGCCGCCAATCGTGCCGCCCGATTTCACGCCAATTCCGACGCCCCCCGCCCTCAAGAGTTTTTTCTAAAAAACTCTTATGCGCACGCAAGCCCCCGCCTTCAGCCCCTATTCCAACCGGTGCCCGGCCAGCCGTCTCGCCCGCCAGTTGACGCCCCCCCCTCGTCGCGACATTCTGCGGACGCAGCCCCCCAGGGAACTCAACCATGCAATACCGCAAACTCGGCAACGCAGGCCCCGAAGTCTCGGCTCTCGGCTTCGGCGGCTGGCCCATGGGCGGCGCCCGCTACGGCTCCATCGACAACGACCTGGCTACCGCCGCCATCGGCCGCGCCCTCGACCTTGGCATCACCCTCTTCGATACCGCCGTCGCCTACGGCCTCGGCCAGTCCGAATCCCTCATGGGCGACGCCCTGCAGGGCCACTGGGACGACGTCGTCATCGTCACCAAGACAGGCATCGTTCCCACCCCCGACAACCCCGACGCCTTCTTGCGCGATGGACGCCCCGCGACCATCAAGTCCCAGTGCGACATCAGCCTTCAGATCCTCGGCACCGACCACATCAACGTCTACCTCATCCACTGGCCCGACTTCGACACACCCATGGACGAAACCATGCGCGCCATGGAAGACCTCAAGGCCGCAGGCAAGATCGGCCATGTCGGCGTCTCCAACTTCTCCACCACGCTCATGGACCAGGCCCTCGCCGTCTCCCCCATCGTGGCCAACCAGGTCGGCTATCACATGCTCGACCGCCGCCACGCCGACGAGATCATTCCCTACTGCGCCTCCAACGGCATCGGCGTCATGGCCTACGGCTCCCTCGCCCACGGCGTCCTCACCGGCGCTTTCAAGCCCGACCACCAGTTCGAAGAAGGCGACTGGCGAGCGACGGGCAACGCCTTCGGCCTCCCGCTCTTCCATCCCGACTACCTGCCCGAAACCCTCGAGGCCGTCGACGAAGTCACCGCCGCCGCCGAGCAAGTCGACCTCGCAACGCCGCAACTGGCGCTGCGCTGGGTCCTCGACGAACCGGCTGTCTCAACCGCCCTGGTCGGCTTCCGCACGCCCGCCGAAGTCGACGCCGCCGTCGACGCCCTGGAAGCCGATCTACCCGACGGCCTTATGTCCGTACCCAATCAGGCAACCTTCGAGGCCTACCAGCGCCTCCTCGCCGGCGGATCACCCACCACCACCGACCAGGGGCCAGGCCGCCGAACCTAGCCTTCGACGACAACCGCCCCCAGCAGGTTCGCGCCGGCCTCCCGCAGGATCGCGCGCGCCCGAATCGCGTTGTCCCGATTCGTGCGCGCATGCACCACCGCCAGCAGCACCCCATCCGCCCGAGCCGCCACCGCCCGCCCATCCGGCACATCCAACAACGGCGGCGCCGCCACGACTACCAGATCGTGCTGCCTGGCCTCTCCGCGCAACCAGGCCAGCGATGCCGTCCCGGACAGCAGCGCCGCATCGTCAGCCCTCACCGCCTCAGCCGTCAGAACCGAGAGCCGATCCGGGACTATGTGCTCTTCCGGTCCCCCGTCGCCTCCGGTCCCGTCCACATCCGCGTCAACCAGCAGCACCCGTCGGCCCGTCTGCGCCAGCGCCGCCGCCAGGTGCGCCGCCACGTGCCGCCGCGGCTCCTCGGAATGCGGGCTCGTCACCGCCACGATGGCGTGAGGCCGCTCGCCCAGCGTCACCAGCGTGTTGGCGCGCAACTCCACAAAGCCATCGGCCAGGGCCTCGCCGACAGGCAGGTCAGCCAGGATTCTCGGATCAGCCACGAGACATCCGCGTCAGCGGCCAAACCAGCCAGATCGCCCCAACACCCAGAACAGCACCCAGCACCGCCGCAATCGGCAGCGCAACCTCGGCCCGAGGCCATACCGGCGATCCCGGTGGCCGAGCCGCGTCAATCACCGAAATCTCAAGGCCCCGCTCGCGATCATTCAGGCGCTCGGGCGTCGCCACGTCCGCCACCAGCAGCGCCGCCAGTCCATTCACCGTGGAAGCGGCGCGCGCTGCGTTGGAGTCCTCCGATTGAATCGTCACCAGCAACCGGTCCCCGTCGCCGTTCGTCCGAACGTTTCGAACGATCTCTCCGTCCGACAAACCACCACGATCGGTATCCGGCAGTCTGGCGGCGTAAGCCTCCGAGTCCACCCAGGTGGCGTAGTTGCGAATCAGCCGCGCCGAGGCCTCGGCCGCCCCCAGGTCGGCGATCCTTGGCCGGATCGACACGTCGGTAGCTGCGCGGTAGACCGGCGTCGCCACCAGGACAACAACCAACGCAATTACGGCGGCCACAACGGCAGACGCCCCGGCCCCAACCAGATACAGCCGAATCGGCGGCTGCGCCGGCGGGCTGGCCGCGTTCAACGCACGGTCCCGATCACTGAAGTGTCCAGCAGGTCTGCCACGTCGTCTGCGAACAACCGGTTCACTCGCCAGTCAACCACCAGTACGGCAAACACAGCCGCCAGCAGCCCGGCCAACGTCGCCAATCCCGCATTGAGAATCACGAGCACCAGCCGCGGCCGGGCCGCTTCGTCCGTTTTGTCGATCAGGCGCAGCGTCCCCAACTCGCTCAGGCTGGGATACAGCCGCCTCTGTTCTTCGACCAGCAGCTTCACCGCGGCGTCGATGATCGTCTGCGCCGATCGGTTCTCCCAACTCAACTCAAGCCGCAGCCCGCGAGCCAGCGGAAACACGTCAATCGTGCTGGCCAATACCTCCAGGTCAATGGTCACGCCCTCCTCGGCCACTGCCTCGACAACCTCGCGCAGCAGGCTGCGGCCGCGTGCCAGCCGGACCAGATCCTCGATGACGACCGACGAAGCCTGGGCCCGGCTGTTTTCGATGCCGAACTGGCGATCCTCACTGTCCGGCGGCAACTCCAACACCAGGAGCAGTTCCGCCTCGGCCTCGTAGTTCACCGGACCGAAGGCTTGCCAGAGCAGCGAAGCAGCCAGCGTGGCGACCGTCACCGCGCTGATAAACCACCACCAGCGTCCCAGGATCCGACCAACGCGTTCGATCGACATCAGGCTTCGGAAACGGGCGGTTTGCCGTGCGCCTGGAGTGTGTCGTTTACCGCCTCCACGAGAGCCCGGCGAAAATTCTCGCGGCTGAAGCGCTGCGCGTTGGCAACCAGTGCGTCCGTGTCGAAGGTCCTGGCTTGGAGTTTCCGCAGCGCGGCGCCAAGGGATGCGACCGTCTGCTCGCCAAATAGGATGCCTGTCGTGCCGTCAATCACTGTGTCCAGCGCCCCACCTGAGCCAAAGGCCACGACGGGCCGGCCGGCGGCCTGCGCTTCGACCGGGGTGATTCCGAAGTCCTCGTCACCCGGAAACAGAAACGCTCGGCAGCGCGCCATTTCCTCGCTCACGTCGCGGTCGGGCAGCCTACCAAGAAACCTCACGGTTGGCCCCGCCAGCGCCCGAAGGTCAGCTTCCGCGCGTCCGGCCCCTACGATCCGCAGCGGCAGACCCAGTTCGGTGCATGCGCGTACCGCCAGGTCAATGCGCTTGTAGGGGATCAGCCGGGATACGATCAGAAACGCGTCGCCCACGTCCGTTGTCGGTCTAAAGCGATCAACGTCCACCGGAGGATGGACGATTCGGGACGACCTGCCATAGAAGCGGTGGATGCGGTCAGCAACCGCCCGCGAGATGGCCAGGAACTGGGTAACCCGCTGTGCTGCATTTCGATCCCATCGGCGGGCCCAGGCCAACAGCGGCGGAAGCAAATGGCGCGACCAGACCGGCGCCCGCTCGCCGGCCAGGTACGTTTCCGGCATCCAGAGAAAGCGTGTGGGTGTGAGGCAGTAGCACACGTGCACCGAACCAGGCGCTGGGCGCACTCCCTTGCAGAAGGCGCTGGAGTTGCTCAATACCAGGTCGGTGCTGGGAATCCGCAGTCCGCCGAACGCGAGCGGGTAGAACGGCAGGAGCGCCTGGTGGTTGGTCCGCCAGAGCGGAAACCGCTGGAGCCACGTGCGGCGAATGTCCATATGCCGAAATGAGGGGTCCACCAGTTCGGGCTCGTAGAACGAGGTGTAGATCGGAGCCGATGGAAACATGCGGTGCATTTCCACCAGCACGTTTTCCGCTCCGCCCTGCTGGTTTAGCCAGTCGTGAACCAGCGCCGTGCGTGGCCGTGTCACGACCGCGGAATCTGGCTCAATACGCGCCACGCCCGCTCAGGACGGTCGGAATCGTCTGAAGCAGGATGCGCAGGTCCAGGCCCAGCGACCAATTCGAGACGTAGAACGTGTCAAGCATCACCATTTCGTCAAAGCCCAGGTCACTTCGTCCACTCACCTGCCACAGGCCGGTGAGCCCCGGCAGCACTTGTAGCCGATGGCGCGCCCACTCGTCGTACTGCGCGACCTCGTCCGGCACCTGCGCGCGGGGCCCCACTAGGCTCATGTGGCCGAGCAGCACATTCAGCAACTGCGGCAATTCGTCAATACTCAGGCGTCGGAGCAGTCGCCCGACACGCGTGCGGCGTTGATCGTCCCTCGCCTTGAACAGCAGCGGGTGGCGCTCGTCACCGAACAGTTCGTGTTTTCGTTCTTCCGCGTCTTGCACCATCGACCGAAACTTGAACACGCGGAACGAGTGACCGTGGCGCCCAATCCGTGTCTGGCGGAACAGGATGGGGCCGGGAGAGTCCAGCCGGATTGCCAGCCCGATCAACATCCACAACGGCGCCGTGAGCAGGAGCCCCACGAGACTGACCGCCAGATCCAACGCCCGTTTCTGCATGTACCGAAACCCGGTGATCTCCGGTTCGCGCAGGGTCACGAGCGGAATCCCGGCCACCGGGTGGATGTCCATCCGGCCGAACTGTGCTTCGAGCAGGTCGGGCACCACCCGAAACTGCACCCCCTGTCGGCGGCATCGCTCGATAACCGGTGCCAGTTCGTGCTGCACGCTCGAGGGCAGCGCGGCGTAAACCACGTCAACCACTTCGGAATCAATCACCTCAGCAAGGTCGTCCAGGGTTCCCAGCCGCGCGAAGCGGCCAAACGCGGCGCTTGCGCCGTTGTCCGCAGAGTCGAGATATCCGATCACTCGATTCCCAAGGCTTCGATTGGCCGTGAGCTGCTGCATCAGGAACTTGGCCACCGCGCCGCCCCCCACCACCAGAATGCGCTGATTGTCGTAGCCGGCTCGACGCAACAGGCCAAGTCCGATCCGACGCAATAGCACCCAGACAAACGCGAAACCAAGGCCAAACGTGCCCAGGTAGAGGAACATCAAGCGGGAGAAGAAGACGGGGCGCGAGACGAAGAACACCACGATCACGGCCGCCGTTCCGATCAGCGTCCCTACGGCAATCCGGCCTAAATCCTCGACCAGCGAGGCGCCCCGGCGCGATTGATACCGCCCTAATCCGGCAAAGCTGAGCATCGTTACCGGGATGAACAGTCCGGCGACGACCCAGTACGCGTCGAGCCGGGTGAACTGAAACTCCGTGAGCTCCGGGCCAAGTTGCCAGGTGTAGCGAGCCGTGTAGGCAAGCAGGAAGGCGCCAAAAAGCAGCGCAAGGTCGCCAACCGCGAGAACTCGCGGCGAAGCCAGGAATCGCCAGGCGGCGTGGTGATGGCGCCGCTGGGAAGCTGAACGCGCATTCGAGGCGGCCGGCGGCGTTGGCCGGGGGCTGCGCACGCCAGTCAGCTTGGGTCGAGGGCGTGTTGATACAGACTGAGACATCGCTCGGCGGCTACCGTCCATTCGAATTTCCGGGCCTGAGCCAGCCCACGGGCACGCATGTCCGCGCACCGCTCCGGCGAAGCCAGAACGGCACTCATTGCGCTGGCCAGCTGGCGGATGTCGTGCGGATCCACGGTCAGGGCCGCGTCTCCGGCGACCTCGGGCAGCGATGACCGGTTCGAGGTAATGACTGGCGTTCCGCTGGCCATGGCCTCCAGGACAGGGATGCCAAAGCCCTCGTAGCTCGAGGGGTACACGACCAAATCGGCTGCACAGTACCAATAGGGCAAGTCTTCCTGCTTAACATAACCGATGCGGTGTATCCGCCCACGCACGGGGCTTTCCTCGAGAGCCCTGTCGATAGCCTCCGTGGCCCACCCGCTGCCGCCAGCCAGGACGAGGTCTCCCTGAAAGCCGTCCCCCGCCAGGACGCCAAACGCTCTCACCAGCACGTCCACGTTCTTGCGCGGCTCCAGCGTGCCGACAAACAGCACAAACGGCCGGTCCAGCTTGTTCTTTCGCCGAAACAACTGAACCTCGTCCGCTGGTTTGGTGTGGAACGCCGCCTCGCGACCTGGGTACACCACGTGCACTCGGTCCGCGTCGACGCCCAGCAATGCAACGATGTCCTGCTTGGTAGCGTGCGAATCCGCCAGGACGGCCCTGGCCCGACGTGCCGATAGCCAGGTAGCCGCAGTCAGATACCAGCGTCGATGCGTGGGATGCGCTCCGGGCGTCCGCATGAACGAGAGATCGTGCACGGTCACCACGTGGCGGGTCGGGGCCGCGAGCGGGACAACGTTCAGCATGGAGTGAACAACCTCCAGCCGCGCCGCACCGATATGCCACGGGGCTGCCAGGTGCTCCCACAGCACCCGAATGCTCGTGCGTGAGGTTGGTGCCCTTGTCCGCAGAACTCGAATCGATTGCGCTGGCGTGAACGGGAGCTTGCTGACTTGCTCGTTCAGAAACAGCGTGAATTCATGGTCGCTGCGTTGAGCGAATACAGCCTCGACCAGATTCGTCGTATACCGGCTCGGTCCCGCGTTGCGATACGACGCATCCGTCCGCAGCACCAACGCATTCAACCCAACTCGCGCCACGGGCACCTCAGTTAGCTAAGCCGACCAGGTAAGGGCTCTCAGGATAAGAAACGGTGCACGCTCGCCCTTTGTGACCGGATGACTCGGATGAACCGTGAGCCAACCTGCGTCACGGGCTTCGCGAGAAGACGGGGCTAGACCGAGACGGCCGAAGAACGACGCCTGCGATTCTTCACGGCTCCCGTGCCGGCCTCCGGCGTCACGCCGTTCGAATGACGGTTTGGCGCAGCCACCAATAGGGCGGCAAATCCCATTGCCGCCACGGCGCCGGTCAGCGTCTGATAGGTCATTCCCGCGGTATCGCTATGGTTGTCGAAAGGCGCGTACCACGCAAAAAGCTCGTCGCGGTATTCGAAGAACTCCCAGTCTCCCTCAGGGAGGTCGAATGGATTCATCCAAAGTTCTGGTGCGTTGACGTAGATATTGTCGGCGAGCAGACTCCCGCTCTGGTTCCCGTGATGAAACTCCTCTGGCGTGCCAAGGATATACAGGCTGCCTCCGACGAGATACACGGCAGCTGCTATCCCAACATACTTAGCAGTCTTGCGTACGACCGCACCACGAGTTGCCGCCAGCCTGGCGAGAATTGAGATCCCCACCGCAACAAGAACGGCGAATACCGGCAGAGGATAGGAAATGTGCCGCACGAATTCCGGCGGGAAGTCGGAGCGTAGAGGAACCCCATAGCTACTGATGCTCAGCTTCACGACGACATTCGCAGCAGCGGCGAAGGGCAAGACGACAAATGCCCAATGGCGCTGTGTGAGGTGCGCTGATCCGACGACCGAGAGACCAAGAACCGCTCCGAGGAGGAGAGCAAACCTCACGTCGTTGAGAAGCAATACTCGCGCCACCCTGGGTACAGTTATGCTGCCAACCACTCCGGCGTTTTCTAAAGCGGTTGCGAGTGAATACTCCGGTCCGAACGTGGGCCAAGGTCTACCGAGAGTGGTGAGGCTGAGTGCCACAACAGGTGCTGCGATACTGCCGCCCAAGAAGCACCCAGCAATTGCCCATCGAGACCTAGTCGCCGCCAACGCGACCAGCAGCAATAAACCACCGTATAGAGGTCCTTCCGGTCGCGTAACAGCCAGCGAGCCGGCGAGAAACCCAAGTACTAGCGTCGACTGGCGCGGTCTGCGTGTCCTGACGACGTGGCTAAATGCCCACACCGCGGCAGCGATCAGCGCGATAAACACAGCTTCGGGATCGGCCGCGCCCAGGCTGTAAATCTGAACCACCGGAAGTACGACGGCGAGCACAGCAAGAGCGAAGGCGGCCAGATGACCGGCGCTTGCCGCAAGGGCCGCGCGGTAGATCAGCCAGGGGAGAAGCAGGTTTGCGAGGAACATAGGCGCTAATGCGGCCGGAAAGGTGCGCCCGAGCGCGGCGAACGCCGCAACATGCAAGAGCGGGAGGCCTGGCAGACCCGCTCTATGCATCCCTATCGGGTAGCTCTCGCCGGTGGTCAACTTGTCGGCCGCTATCCAGAATTGACCTAGGTCGTCGATCGTGACCTCGGAATACGACGCAGCCTGGAAGCCGCCAACTAGGAACAGCGACAGGGTGGCAATCGCGGGTGCGAACCGGCGAATCCCCGATCGAAATACCACCCACGCAGGTTGGGCCGTGGCGCCGCGTTCTCCGTGCCAAAAGGCGAATGCCGCAGTCAACAGACTGGTGGCAATCGTCACGGCGAGCACCTGGGCGCCGGCGGAGGTCGAGAGTTCGTGTCGGGGAGCTGCTGGAATGGCAGTGATAATCGCCATGACCCAGGCAGCGGCGCCGGGCGCGGTGCGCCAGGTCGTTCCTAGCGGCGTGCGCTGTGCCGGCTGCGGCGACGCGAGCGCGAACCCGCCAACCACCAAGACTCCGGCGATGCTCCCGGCTAACGCCCATCGGAAGTCGAATGTCGTGGTGTCGGCGGCCGCCACGTGAACGAGAGCTGCCGCTGCAACGCCGACCGAGCCGCCAAACGCAAAGTCGGCGACTCTACGGAGTCCTCCCACGCGCTCCGCGGCAATGGCGGCCAGCAGCGGTAGGGTCGCGACAAGCACCCACCCGAGCGCACTGGACCGTGTCGTGAGGTGCACCAACCGGTCGTTCATGTGCAACGCGACGACTACTCCAATTGGCGGCAGGGACGCCAGCAGATTCGCCGTGGCGAATGTGCGTCGACAGGCCGGCGCCTGACGCCAGGCAAGGAGCGCAACCATCGCGGCCACTACGCTGCCTGCAGCCAGGGCTTCCAAGGTAGGAGCGCCGAATCCGATTGGGCCGCCGACCACCACGGCACCAATCCATCCGCTCACGAGAGCGCTAAAGCCGACAACGCAGCTTGTCGTCACACGACTGGGCATGCGTGCCAACTGAGGCTTACGGCTGATGGGCAATGTCACTGCGCCAGCGCGGTTCAGGTGGTGTGTCCAAGCCGGCGCCTCCGGGGCGGCAGCTCCCCGGTCGCGAACGGCGCGCCGACCCTGCGTCGCGGTTTAGACCGATGACAGCCACGGTCTGAGCGGCATCCACTGGCCGCGACCTTGAGAAGGAGATCGAGCGGCGCGGAAATGCCCCTGGCGCAAAGCGGGGGACGGCTTTTTGGCCGTCCCCCGCTTGGTTCGCCGTCAATTCGGCGGTTTGACAGGTCTTGCCAGTCCTTAGCGGATGGCTTCCTGCGTGGCGCGGTCGAAGAGCTGCATGTTGCTCATGTCGAACACCAGGTCGAACGTGCTGCCGATACTGGCGGTCGTTCGCGGGTCGACACGGGCAATGTAGGACTCGTCGCCGGCCAGCATGTAGAGGTACACCTCGCTGCCCAGCGGCTCCGTCACGTCAACATCGGAAGTGATGGTGGCGTCGGGCGGAATCTGATCCGGCTTGTACTGCGGGTCGAAGATGTCCTCCGGCCGAAGCCCGAATACCACGTCCTGGCCCAGGTGACCCACGTAAGGGGCGCGCTGGTCGGGCGGCACCGGGACCTTGAAGGCCTCGGTCTCCACGTACATGTCGTCCGCCGTGCCCGTAAGCCGTGCGTCGAAGAAGTTCATGGCCGGGCTGCCGATGAAGCCGGCAACAAACATGTTGCTCGGTTCCTCATAGACTTCCTGCGGCGGACCGATCTGCTGGAGCACGCCGTCGCGCAGCACGGCAATGCGGCTGCCCATCGTCATGGCTTCCATCTGGTCATGCGTGACGTAGATCACGGTCGCCTGCAGGCGTTCGTGCAGCCGGATCAACTCGGCGCGCGTCTGCACGCGCAGCTTGGCGTCCAGGTTGGACAGCGGCTCGTCCATCAGGAAGACGGCCGGGTCACGCACGACGGCGCGTCCGAGCGCCACACGCTGGCGCTGACCGCCGGACAAAGCCTTCGGCTTACGGTCCAGCAGCTCGGCGATGTTCAGCATCTCCGCGGCTTCCTGCACCCGGCGCTCGATTTCCTTGCGCGGGGTGTGCCGCAGGCGCAGCCCGAACGACAGGTTGTCGTACACGCTCATGTGCGGGTAGAGCGCGTAGCTCTGGAACACCATCGCGATGTCCCGGTCCTTCGGCGCAATGTCGTTGACCAGGTCGTCGCCGATGTAGATGTTGCCGTCGCTGAGCTCTTCGAGGCCGGCAATCAGACGGAGGGTGGTGGACTTGCCGCAGCCGGACGGGCCGACGAGCACGAGGAATTCGCGGTCCTCGACTTCGATCGATACGTCCTGTACGGCGGTGACCTCGCCAAAGCGCTTGGTCACGCGGTCCAACGTTACGCTAGCCATACACTCGCTCCTTCGTCTCTCTCATTGAGCCGCGACGCGCGTTAGGCCGCTGGCTCTTCGACCGTCGGCAACGGACCGACGATCCGGCGGGAACAGAACTGTTCGGCGAAAGCCGTTTCTCACCGAAGAGCGGGCACGGCCATCCGGCCGGCCCGGATTGCTCAAGCGTCCTCGATAGGCATAACTCCCCACGTGGGCCGCAACTGTGGAGCGGACGGTACCAACGGTGCGCGAGGTCGGTCAACCAGCGCCAACACCCCACCTTTACACGCGACGCGGAGGCCGCGCGAGGGGGAATCCCCTAGCTCGTCGCCTCGGATCCTGAAGTCGAGACGACCTCTCCCGCCTCGGTTTCAGATGGCCGCATCATCTCCGATCCGAAGGCCGCGGCGCCGAGCACGATCAGGCTGCTGTAATAAAGCCACAACAGCAGGACAACAATGGTCGCCAGCGGGCCATAGACCGCATTGAAGTTTCCGAAGCTGGCGACGTACCACACAAATACGTTCTTCCCGACTTCGAACAGCACGGCCGCGAGCGCGCCGGCTAGGAGCGCTGGCCGTCGAGGAAGCGGCTGTGCCGGCAGCACGCTGAAAAGCAGCGCGAAGATCCCCGTCGTCATCACCACTGGGAAGATGACCGTCAGCAGTCGAAGCAGGACCCCTAGCGTGGCCAACGGGCTGTCGGATCCCAGGAACTCGGTCTGCTGCAGGACCGTCAACCCGGCCGTGAGTGCCAATGAGGTGGCCAGCATCGCTGCGGTCATTGCGCCGACGCCAAGGTCCACCAGCCGGCTCTGCAGGTAGGTTCGAACCTGCTGAGCACCCACGGCCATATCAAGCCCGCGGCGCAGCGCCGCGAACAGGTAGGAGCCGGTCCAGAGCAAGCCGAGCAGCGAAACGACGCCAACCTGGCCGCGCAGGTCGGTGACCGACTGAACGGTCGTTCCCACCAGCGACTCCGAGTGCGGCGCAATGAAGCCAGCGACCTCCAGGATCTGGGTGGCCAGCGCATCGGGATTCACGAAGAACGACACGCCAACCGTAACCACGGCCAGCAGGGGGAAAAGGGATATCACGAATTGAAAGCTGATCGCCGCGGCAAAGGTGGGCAGGTTGCCCTGGCCTATCCGTTCAGCCGTTCGGATCGGCACGCGCATCCAGCGGTGCTGTTGGATCTGGGCAAGCCCGCGCCGTGACGGGCCTGCCAGCGCGGATGCCCGCTCGCGAGCGGACCGGATGCCTGCGTGCACCCGCTGGCTCAGGGTTCGGCGGCCTCGCGCGAGCGTGAGTGCGGCTCCCTTCAGGTCAGGTCGGCGGCGTTCACGACACCTTTGCCACGATAATCGAATGCGTACCCGAACCGATCGGCCAGGTTCCCACGTAGTGGTCGTTTCCGGCTTGCCAGCGCGTACTCTCGGTTACGCGGCCGTCCACGAACACGATGATGTTGTTCCAGTCGCCGGGTACGCGGAGTGCCGCGCGCCCGACGGTCCCCGTATCAGCCCGAATGTCCAGGAACACGAACGCCGGATACGCAGTTTGCTCGACTTCGATCCGACCGCCCGCAGGTCGCACGGCCCGAAGCCCACCGCTGCGTTGGCCTAAGCGAGAGGTGACGCGGTAACTGTCGGTTGCCATCTCGACGCCGAAGAGCCCGCGGATTGCAGCCTGGGCCATCGTGGCCGCGGCGCCGGCAAATTGCGTCGATCCCTGCCCTGACTGGCTGGGAATATGAAACCACTCATGCACGCCGTCCACGGACTCCCAGGCCCTGGCAACGGCGTCCAGGTGCCGGATCGCCCGATCGGCATGCCCATGCTCGAACTCGCTGACGATCTGCAGCCCTCCCCACCAGTCCCACACCGCGCCGTTCTGGTACTCCCCGCCCGCCATCCGACGGCTCTGGAAAAAGTCGTCCGGATAGGGTGGCGATAGCGTCAGGCCGGCGCGGTTGGTCCCAGCGGCGGCCTCGGCCCGAGCGGCCGCATCGAAAATCGGCGCGACGTGCCCCGGCGAGGCGATCCCGGCATAGATCGAGAGAACGCTGCTGATCGGTATTACGGCGTCCTCGTTGAACGGGTCGGTCCACTCCGTGGCGTGCGCATGCACGCGGTAGTGGCCGCGGTCGGGCTGCCAGAGCCGCCCGTGGGTCTCTGTCTGCACCTGGGTCGCGCGGGTGCGTTGCACCCCGGCGTCCGCCGTCCGACCCAAGGCGTCCAGCATCGCGGCGTAGTCATGGAGCGCGCGGAAGTGCCACGCCTGGTCGAAGGGCGAAATCGTAAGTTCGTCGCCGGTCGCCAGGTCGGTTGGTTCGGAGCCGGCGCTGCGCTTGACATCGCCCCAGTCGGTCGTGTGTCCGCGGTAGAGGAGACTCGTGTCATTCCAGCGGCGCTTGGCCCAGAGATAACCCAGCGCGTCGCCGAGACGGTCGATCACCTGGCGTCCGTCGATTTCGCTGCGAAGCCAGTCCGCCCCGCCAAACGAGCGGTAGTAGGCGTGGGCCGCGTGCACCGCGCTGGTCTCCTCGTCGCTCACCACCGTGGCTTTGTCGATAGACCCCTGCGCGTTGAGGGTGGCGGCCACGGCGCCGTCCCGAGTCTCAAAGCGATCCTGCGAGGCCAGAAAGCCCTCCACCGGCGTCTGCATAAAGTCGCGTGAAAGGAAGAACGGCAGGACGGGCTGAATGGTCGCCATGTCGCGCACGAAAATTGGCGCGTAAAGGGCGCCGGCTGAATTGCCCTTGATGGTGCGTCCGTGCCACGGCACCTCGCGCGCGGTGGCCGCCAGCGTGGCGCGCACGCGCGCCGCCATTCCGCCGATCGACGAGACGTCGTCCACCCACCACGTCGTCTCGGTGGAACTCGCATCCGGCTCCGCCAGCACCGGCGCGGCGCCGGCCGCCATCCATGCGCCGGCGGCGCCAGCCAGGCTCAGGAAACGTCGACGGCCAATGCCGCTTAGCGGCCGCGCCCACGTGGGACGGCGAGGTGCAGGGGTAGGCAAGAGGGGCATGGGCATGGCTCGAGTCTCGAGTGTGGGGTGCTTCTTCCGTGCCCGCGCGTCACGCGCGGCACATCCCGGCGTTGGTCAGTCAGAAAATCATACGTGCCGGACCGGTGCTAGGCTGCCCTTTCGTGGCCCGAATGCTGTTTCGTTCCCTACTTGGCGCCGCGGCCCTATCGACCGTCCTGTTCCTGGCTGCCTTCAGCGGGGTGCGGGCGAGTGAGTCTCAGAACGCGATTCCGGCCACCTGCGCAGCCGACTTTGCCATTCCCGATGGCCGGTTCTATACCCAGACCGGCGGTGACGGCGTCGGCTTTGCCGTCTGGGATGATGCCGAAGCCCGCTTCTGGACCGCGTTTCAGGATTTGGGCGGAATCCCTGTCGTTGGCTACCCCATCTCGCAGCGCTTCCAGCAACATGGATTCACCGTCCAGGCGTTCCAGAAGCTGGTCTTGCAATGGGACCCGGGCGCGGACCGCGCAAACGCGGCCAACACCCTGGACAACCTGCATCAGGCCGGACTTGACCCGTGGCTTGAGTCCTTCCGGCAGGTCCCGCCGCACCTGGCGCTTCCGGAAGATTCGGGCCAGCCGTTCCACGTCATCACGGCAAACCACCTGGCCTTGCTGGATGCCAATCCGGACATTCGCGCCGAGTTCCTGGGCGTTCCCAACTGGCTGACTCGCTTTGGTCTGCCGATCGCCTATCAGGACTTTGGCGCGGTCCGCGTCGTGCGGGCTCAGCGGGTCGTGCTGCAACAGTGGACCACCGACACAGACTGGGCTCGGGCGGGGCAGGTCATCTTTGCCAACAGCGGCGACATTGCGCGCGAGGCGGGATTGTTTCCGGAAGGGGCCGTGACGCCCGGACCGCCTGGCGCCGCACTGCCGGATGACTTGGCGCTGACGATCGATCAATCGCCCGCCGTGCAGGGCGCGACCCTTCTGGTCGAGCTGGGCACCGGCCGACCCGACGTTCGCCTATCGATCGACGGTAGGTCGTTGCCGGTGGCGTGCCGTGAAGGCGTTTGGCGCGGACTCCTCGGCCTGGCCGCCGACGCCGAACCTGGGCCCCGCCGGTTGTTGGTGGAGGTTGCCGGACAAGCGCGCGAGCACGAATTCCAGGTTGTTGGCGGCTCGTTTCCCTTCACGGAAATCACGGTGAACGAGGAGATCGCACATCTGCTTGATCCGCACGCGGCGGCGGAAGAGCGCGCGTTCGTGCAGTCGTTGGTGGGTGGGATGAGCGGAGTACCTGCGTGGACGGGGGTTTTCGGCATTCCCTCGAGCGGTACCGCAAGCTCGCCGTATGGGCAGCGGCGCGTCTTCCACCCCGGCGCCATCCCGTACGTGCACGAGGGCGACGACGTGGCGGCCCCGCTGGGCGCCCTGGTCGCGGCGCCGGCGGCGGGCAACGTTGCGTGGGCCGGGCCGCTGGCGATCCGTGGGAATACATTGGTCCTGGATCACGGATTCGGTGTCTATTCGGTCGTGGTTCACCTGGACCGAATCGATGTGACGGCAGGGGAAGCGATTACGCGCGGACAGGCGCTGGGTGGCGTCGGAAACACGGGCCGTTCCACCGGTCCGCACTTGCATTGGGAGGTACATGTCGGTGGGATGGCCGTTGACCCGGCGGTGTGGACCTGGCGCGACTTCGTGGAAATCCGCGCCGGCACCGGGTTTCTCTTGCCCGGCGATCCGACGGAGTCCCCGGCAACCTCGACGCAGCCTTCGACGGGTGAAACCGGTGTGCCCCCGGACGACATCCCGGCGGGATAGGGCTGGATTGCGCGCCATGAAGCCGTCACACACGCCATCTGCTTCGCCGCCAGGAGATGCTGCCTGATGGACTGGCGCTGGCTCGTCCGCTTGCGTCGCCTCGTGTTGGGCGAGCCATCGCGTGAACGGACAATTCGCACGGCGCCGACCCGGGCCGTCGCGGAATTGTGGGTGAGCCTGCTGCACGACCACGGCATTCCAGCCCGAGCCGTGCCAGCATTGCCGACGAGCTTTATGGGTGACGGCATGCAGCATCGCCTGATCGTGCGTACCGAGCACGCTGACGAAGCCGAGCGCATTTTGCGGGAGTTGTGGGACGCGACTCAGCCCTAGCCTGCCGTTCGTTGTACATTGCCCTGCTGGAGTCAGACACCGCGGGCCAGTTGAGGGGGATCCATGGCCGAGAGCCGGTCCATCATCGTGGAACAGTCCTACGTCATTGCCGCCGCGCCTGAGGCTGTGTTCGATGCGCTCACTGATCAAGAAGTGCTGGCGGAGTGCCTCACGCCGCTCCAGCGTCTGCGCGTTACGCCGGGCTCAGGCGGAAGGATCGGGTTTCGCGACCCGGAGTTGGGACCGGCGATCGGACGCGTCGGCGAACACGATCGCGGTGTTCGCCTGACCTGGCGCATGGTGCAGAACTGGCCCAGCGTGCTCTCGTTCGACTTCTTCGACGAAGCCGGCGGCTGCCGGATAGATGTCATCCAGTCGGGTTTCGGCGCGCTGCGCGGAGTTCGTCGCGATATTGACGCGGTCTTCGCGGCGCGCTGGGACGAGTGGATGGGAGCGATCAAGGTTCGGCTTGAGAGCTGATGCTCAAGCGTCGCGCTGCTCACTGAGCGTGGCGCGGCCGATTCCTGCTCAGGGAAGCGACAAGGCGGCGCCCTGAGCAGCCCGCGCGGCACGAGTCGCGCACCGCGTGATTCTGAGGCGTAGCTGGCTCGCCTGGGTCGCTAGACTCGCAGACACCAGCGCCCGTAGCTCAGCGGAATAGAGCACTGGTCTTCGGAACCAGGGGTCGGGGGTTCGAATCCCTCCGGGCGTGCCAACGGCAACTCCGGCGCTTTGGGTGGATTCTCCTTAGCCGCAAAACCTAACCGCGGGCGCGGCGAAGAATCCGCTGACCTTCGGATCCCTGACGTGCGTCGCGAAGGTAACTGGGAGTGAGCGGCGATCGGAGCGGCCGGCACCTTTGACGGTCGGTGCGCCTGAGAGCGTTGGAGGGGCTGGATCTTTCGCGGAGGGCCGGTCTGGCGACCCGACGCGTTGCGGGCCTGCCGCGCGTGATTCTGAGTACTTGCGCACGGGGATGCCGATTGTGATACCGTGTATCACTAGTGGTGATACTTGGTATCAAGAGATGATGGCGACTAAATCACTCGACGCCCGCGTCGACGAGATTCTCAAGGGTCTTGGCAGCCGGGCTACCGGCCCTCGGCGCAAGGTCGCGCGCTTGCTGGCCAGCAAGCGCGGGGCGTTTAGCGCCGAGTCGATACACGAGGAACTTCCCGGCGTGGGACGTGCCACGGTGTACCGGACCATCAGGCTTCTCGCGGAAGCCGGGGTCTTGTGCAGGGCATTGCTGCCCGACGGCTCGCCCCGGTACTCCTTTGATCACTCCTGGCATCACCACCATCTCATCTGCTCGTCGTGCGAGACGGTCGAAGCATTTCGCAGTGCGGAACTCGAACGGCTGCTCTGCGAACTGAGCGATGAGATTCCCGGCCGGGTGCTCGGCCACCAGGTCGACTTCTACGTGAACTGTCCGGACTGCCTGAAAAGGGAAGGGCCCGTTGAAGCCCACACCATCGCCAACTACGGAGGCTGATGAGATGAGATTCGGTATCAGAAGCATGGCGTCCATTGCCGCAATTCTCGCGATGCTGGTTGCCATGGTCGGTTGCGGCGAGGACGCGGACGATGACGATCGTTTGTCCGTCGTGGCCAGCATTTATCACCTGGGGTACTTCACGGAACGGATTGGCGGCGATCTGGTAGCGGTGAACGTTCTGGTTCCGCCGGGTGCGGAGGCGCATGGGTATGAGCCTACGGCCTCGGACCTGCGGATGATCGGGGCGGCGGATCTGGTTGTGATGAACGGGCTTGAGCTTGAGCGCTGGCTGGAGCGCGCCCTTGAAGCCCTGGACGAAAACGCCGAACAGGTTGTTGTGGAGGCGGCCGACGAATCGCGGGCGATGATTGGGCTTGCGCACGCCCACGGCGACGAAGAGGAAGGGCACGCGGAAGGCGAACAGCACGACGAGGAAGGTGAAGAGCACGCGGAGGGCGAACAGCACGACGAGGAAGGTGAAGAGCACGCGGAAGGCGAACAGCACGACGAGGAAGGTGAAGCCCACGAGGACGAAGGTGATGCCCACGCGGAGGACGACGGGCATGCCGGCGAGGAACTTGATCCGCACATGTGGCTGGACCCCCTGCTGGCCATCGTGCAGGTGGAGCGGATCCGCGACGCCATGATCGAGGCGGACGCCGACAACGCCGACACCTACCGGGCTAACGCATCTGCAGTCATCGGGGAATTGAACGCGCTGCACGCTGAGTTCTCGGAAGGCCTGGCCAATTGCAAGCACGATCACTTTGTGACGTCGCACGCGGCTTACGGATACCTGGCGGCTCGCTATGGCGCAGAGCAGATTCCGATTTCCGGGTTGTCACCGGAGTCGGAGCCTTCGCCGCGGCAGCTGGCGGAAATCACGGATAGAGTCACCGAGCTGGGGCTCGGGTATGTGTTGGTGGAGCCGGTGCTTGCCGGCGGTCTGGAGGAGACCATCAAGCGCGAGACCGGCATCGAACTAATCCCGTTCCACGCCATTGGCAGTGTCACACCGGACGAATTGGAGGCGTACGGCGACTACTTTGGCCTCATGCGCGACAATCTGGCCGGCCTCAAGCTGGCCCTGGAGTGTGAATGACCGAACCCACGTCACCCAGCGTGATCGAGTGGGAACGTGTGAGCTTTTCCTACGGCGACGTTCGCGCGGTCGAAGACGTGTCGCTCTGCATCCACTATGGAGAATTGGCGGCCGTGTTGGGTCCGAACGGCGGTGGCAAGAGCACCCTGATCAAGCTGGCGCTGGGCTTGCTTCAGCCTGACTCGGGGCGCGTGCGGCTGTTCGGTCGCGACGTCAACGAGTTTGACCAGTGGGGTCGTGTGGGCTACATGCCGCAGGTCGTGTCCGGCGCATGGCGGGACTTTCCAGCCACCGTCTCAGAAGTCGTGTCGCTCGGAACCTACAACGGCATCTCGCCCTTTGGCGTGTTTCGGCGTTCGGAGCGGCCGGATGTCCTGGAGGCTATTGAGACGGTCGGCATGACGGCCTATCGATCTCGGCGGCTCTCCGAGCTTTCCGTCGGCCAGCAACAACGCGTGCTGCTGGCCCGCGCGTTGGTGCGGAATCCAGATCTGCTGGTGCTGGACGAACCGGCGGCCGGAATCGATGTCTCCGGCGAAGAACAGCTGTACGCCGTCTTGCGTGCCCTGAGCCAAGATCGTGGCTTGGCCATCGTCATCGTGTCGCATGACATTGGCGCCATGTTGCGTGAGGCCACCACGGTGGCATGCCTGGACTGCCGGCTGGTTCTGCATGGCCAGCCCCACGACCTGACGGTTAATGAAATGTCCACCCTGTACGGGGCGCCCGTAGATGTGCTGATCCACGACGCCGCCCACGAATTTGAGGGCGCGTTGCATCAGCACCGCTAGCTATGCCGGCCATCCTGCAGTACGAGTTCATGCTTCGCGCCCTGCTCGGCGGGGTATTGGTTGGCATCTTGGCGCCGGTCCTGGGCACGTTCGTGGTCCTCCGGCGTTTTGCGCTCATTGCCGATACGCTCGCGCATGTGGCGCTGATGGGGGTCGCGATTGGACTGGCTACCAGATTTCTGCCGGCGGTGGTTGCGCTCATTGCCGCAACGACGGGCGCGATTTTGGTTGAGCAACTCCGCGCTCGCGGCCGGTTACCGGGGGAAGTGGCCCTGGCCGTGGTGCTTTATGGCGCGTTGGCTCTTGCGGTTGTGGTTATTGGCCTTGCCGGAGGGTTCAATGTCGACCTCTTCTCCTTCCTGTTTGGCTCGGTCCTGAGCGTGGCGCCATTGGACCTGTGGTTACTCGCCGTCTTGGCCGTTGTCGTGGTGCTGTTCGTCGGCGTGTTCTTTGTCGACCTGGCGCAGATCGCCTTCGACGACGACCTGGCCAGGGTGAGCGGCGTCCGTACCGACCGGCTCAATTTGGCGTTGGCTGTCCTTACCGGTGCGACGATCACGCTGTCCATGCGTGTCGTGGGCGTGCTCTTGATTGGCGCCATGCTCGTCATTCCGGTATTGGTTGGCCTGCGTCTCGCGCGCGGCTTGCGTGCGGCCATGGCAACCGCGGTTCTGGCTGGTGTGGTCAGCGCCGTTACCGGGTTGACCTTTGCGTTCTATGGCGATCTGTCGGCGGGCGGCACAATCGTGTTGACGGCGTTGGCCCTTCTGATTCTGGCCAATCTCTGGAGTCGCTTGCGCCGCCGGCGTCGCACGGCTGACGTCTAGGATTGCAACTCAGGCAGCCGTTCGCAGGTCAACACTGAAAGACCCTGGCTAGGCCTGCCTCAAGCCGCCGGAGGAGCTATGGCCGACAGATTGCGGGCCAGCATCGTGGGCCTGTCCGGCATAGCCGCGCGGTTGCCAGAGTCGGCCGACGGGGCCGGCATGGGTATCCGCCTGCCGGTGTCGCACGCCGCCGCCTACCACTGTGTCCAGGAAACAGAACTCGTTGCTGGCTGTGACCTCCGCCCTGAACGGACCGCCGACTTCAAGCGTGAGTGGTCGGTGTTGCTGCCGGACCTTTGCGTGTACCCCGACCACCAGGCCATGTTGGCCGCGGAAGAGTTGGATATCGTCAGCGTGGTCACCCCTGACGACGCTCACGCCCAGGTCGTAGTTGACGCGGCAGAGGCTGGAATCAGGGGCATCCTCTGCGAAAAGCCCATCGCCACCACGCTGGCCGACGCCGACCGCATCATCGCAGCCACTGAGCGTGCGGGGATCCCGCTGCTCGTCAATCACACCCGGCGCTGGATGTCACCGTGGCTGCAAGTAGCGGGCCTGATCCGCGAAGGGACGATTGGCCAGGTGCAGCGCATCGTGGCCAGCCAGGGCGGCCCTCGGGCCATGCTGTTTCGAACCGGCACGCACATCTGCGACAGCATCGTCTGGTTTGCTGGCGCGCGACCGCTGGCGGTATACGCACTTCCGGAACCCGGCCTTGAGACCTACGGCCCGCGCTATGCAGGCGACGGCGGTCGCGATCCCGGCACCGATCCCGCCCTGAGCGTGGTGATTGAGTTCGACAACGGCGCACGAGCCTTCTGGAACTTGTGCAAGACCATGCCGCAGGTGTTCGACATCGACATCTACGGCGAGAAGGGCTGCATCAGGGGCCGGACCTTTCCTGGAGACGAAATCTCAATCACGGTCGACGTCGGCAACCAGCGCCTGCTCACGGAGCCATTGCCGCGGGTCCAGCACACCCATGGCTGGTTTGCCGGCTGTGTGGCCGAACTTGTGCGGCTGATCCGCGACGGTGGCACGCCGTCGTCTGCTGGCCCCGAAGCTCGTGTGTCCCTTGAAGTCATGCTGGCCGCCCTCCAGTCACAAGCACGCGGCGGACGGCAAGTCACCCTGCCAATCGTCGACGTTTAGCCGAGCCGTGGACTCTCGCCAGTCCGGCCCGGCAGCGCCTGCCCCCGGCTGGTGAAACCAGCTGATGGCAACCCTCGGGCCCCACGCCACTCGGGCGACGGAGAATCGCTCTCGGCGTGAGTCTCGACACCAGTCCAACCGCCCGAGACCGCTCATGTCAGCGTGGTCCAGTCGTGAGCGACATCGCGAAAAAAAAGTGTTGGCAGGCACGAATTTCTGCGGCACACTTCGGGGCCACGCGCCCGGGGAGTCGGGAGGACGCGGCGGCGGTAGATCTGCCAGGCCGTGCCCCGGGCTGTTTCGAACGGAGAATGCGGCGGCAACCCCTTGCCCCGCGCCCTTGATTAGCAATTCCCAGCGGCGGCGTGTGCTTGCCATTGGAGCCGCCGCGCTATTGGTCTTTGGCCTTCCCACCGCCGCTACGGCCGCGGGTCCCACGGATTCCATCGTTCCAACCTCCGACGGATCGCCGCTTGAGGGTGACGGCGTCGGCACGTGGAAGTGGGTGCGAGCCTCGGGCTACGGTCCGCCCACCCACTGGGACTGCGGTCATGTGGTAGACGGTCGCTGCGCCGGCTACTTCGGGTTTCGCACGGCCTGGGGCTGGCGCTGCGACCCGGAGGCTAATCACGCCTGGGCCGTGTTGGACCGCGAACGTTCCTTCGGCGTGGCCCACCAATGGTTGCCGCTGGGAACCTGGGTTGAAGTCACGCTCGTCGAGGCCAAGTCGCCAACCGGCAAAAGGCCTGCGTCCGGGCGCTCGGTCTTGGCGCCGGTGACCGACCGGGGACCCTATGCGCCCTGGGGCGACGACGGCGGCTTTGACTTGCAGGCGCCCCTGGTCCAGGCAATGAACTGGTCCGTTGAGGTCATGTGGTACAAGGTGCGCGTGCTGGACATTCCCCGCTACTGCCCGGCCCAGGGCGTCGACATGCCGGACTGGCAGCTCTTGATGAGCCAGATGGACGCCAGTGACCCGCGAACCGCCGCGCTCTCTAGCGCCGCGACCGAATTGCTCGGGGTGTCGCTGCTGCCGCAGACCTAACCCGCTCGCCTTCTGGCAGCTGTCGACCCTCCCTTGCGGTCAGGCGATCGGGTCGAAAAACGTGAGTTCCTGCCCGCAGCCGTCCATCGCGACGACCTCGTCACCGCGCAGACGGACACGGATGTCCCGCGTTCGATGCCGCAACAGCAGCTCCTTGGCGGGCAGATTGAAGTGGATCGTCAGAGGCACGCCCACGGGCGCGTCGGCAATCAGCAGGTAACGATCCGTCAGTAGCGGTTGCGCGGCGACTCCGTCTACCCCCGGCACGGTCGGATTCGCCCAGGCTGGGACTCGTACAAACAGCGGTCCCCGTTGCTTAAGCGTGAGGCGCAAACCATCGCCGGTGTACGGCGACTCCACGCTGACCGCTGCCGTCTCGTGGTCGAAGAGCAGATTGACCCAAATCCCGGCGGCGTCTCGTCGAATCACATCGCGGTAGGCCTCGCAGAGCGAAGCTACGGCGCCGCCCACAATGTCCATGTTGAACGCGATTCGCGGCAGTCCCACCGGGTGGTGGCCATAGGGCGCCGGGAACCCGAAGGCGCCCCGGTGTCGCCGGGCTACGTCGCGGCGACCGTCTTCGCCGGCTGGATTGTCCGGCTCATCGATCCAGGAAATGTCCCGCAACTGGCTGGGCAGCAAGTGCCCGCGCAGGATGCGCTCGGCGTCGTCGTAGGCCTCGGCGTAGCCCCAGCGACCCAGGATCAGGGCGGTTTCCAGGATGTCGCCCGTGTTGTTGGCTTCGCCCCTATCGGGCGGGGCGTCCGGCGCACTGCTCTCGATCACCCAGCCCAGCTCATCGCGGATTTCCCACAAACCGCGCGCGTAAAACGCCCGCACCCGCTCCATCAGCGGGGCATCGGACAGCAGATCGGCCAGCTGCGCCAACGACGACATCACGCAGGTGGTCGAATGCGTGTGGTCGCCAAAGCGGTCCGTGTCGTAGCTCCCGTCGGCCAGGATGTACTCCTCGACCGCCTTCTCTTTCAGGACGATGGACAGCTCCAACGCCGGTCCGTATCCAGTCGCCCGGTAGTACTTGACCAACGGGCCGATAGCGCGCCCAAGGCCCGTGATGAAAGTGCCCTGGTGGTGGAAATTGACGTGGTGCGTCGCCCCAATCTGCTTCTCGGCCCAGCCGCGATCGGGATCCCAGAGTCGGTTGATCGTGTCAATGCTGGCCTCGGCTACCTCCCGCGCCTGTCGCGAATCCCTATATCGAGCCAGCGCATATAGCGCGTGAAACCCCTCACGCACGTTGTGCGGACGAAAGTTCTCCAGCGGCCCATCGATCCGCTCGCGGTTCAGAGGCAGCGGAAGCGCGCCGCCGTACGAGAAGAACGCAGCCCGTGCGTGCTTCTCCACCGCCTCCTCGTCGATCGGGAATCCCAGCGACTCCGCCGTCAGCAGCGCGTTCAGGTGCCGCCCCGGCACGTGCGATTCCGAATGCACTGAACTGAAGGCCAGGTGCGGGTCCGGCCAGACCTGCGAACCAAAGAACGGAATGTCCTTGTCGTCCGCGTTGAAGACGCTGGCCATCGTCCGGCAGCCGGCCCGGATGGCGCTGCCGATATCGGTCGTATTGACGTCCCGCAGCTTCATGGCGCAGCCGCCGGCCCGAGGATCAAGGGCGGCGCGAGTATAGGCAGGCCCTTGAAAGCACGACGATTGGACGGAACGACGGTTCTCTCGGCTCCAGTCGCCGCAACGACCTCGACTGAAGGCGCCGCTTGGGCGACTGGGCTGAGCACCTGCCCGCATCGCCGGCCGAGCGGGACTTTAGAGCTTGAGCTCCGCCTTCAGGTCCGCCCACGAAACACGCCCCGGCTCGCGCAGCGCCGCCAGCGCGTCGGCCAGGTCAATCTCGTCCTCAAGCCTCTCCAGCGCCTCATGATCATCCATCGGCACGATGGCTGCCGCCGGCTTGCCGTGGCGCGTGAGCACGATGCGTTCATGCCCATACTGGACGCGGCCAACAAGCTGACCCAGCACGTCCCGCGCTTCCGTAATCGTCAAGTCGCTGTCGATAGCCATCCGAATCTCCTCAACGCCACAAGTGCTTCCCTGAACAACCGTGGCTTATCCTCATTGCGCTAGCCGACGGATGCTGCTCCGCCCCTTGGGAAGGCACGAAATCGTCCATGTCAGGGACATTGTGGCTTAAGTGTCCCAAGTACGTCTAGTAGGTTCTGTACATTTCCCGCGTTGAGTACAGGATCGAGTTCACTCCGCGGGGCGCGCGCGATCTGCGCAAGCTGCCCCGCCGGGACCAGCGGCGCGTCGCCAGGCGCATTGACGCGCTGGCGCTCAACCCGCTGCCGTCGGGCGCCCAGAAGCTCAAGGGCGGGAACGACATCTGGCGCCTGCGCGTCGGCGACTTCCGTGTGCTTTACACCATCGCCCAAGAGGTCGTGACGATAACGGTGGTTCGCGTACGCCACCGACGCGAGGTGTATCGCCGCTAGAGCCGTCTCGACCAGGTGAGCTACGCCCGTACCCGCACCAACTGCTTGCCCGTATTGGCGCCGCTGAAGAGACCCACGAAGGCCGCCGCCGCGTTTTCCAGCCCGTCCACGATGCTCTCGCGGTAGACGATCCGGCCGCTCGTCACCCACTCGATCAGGGCGGCCATGGCCTCGTCGTCCTTCTCGGCGAAGTCGTTCACCAGGAATCCCTGCATGCGTGCCCGGCGGCGGTGCAGAGTTCGCGAGTGCGGCGGAACCAGCGGCGGCTCGGCCGTGTGGTACTGGGCAATGGCGCCGCAGAGGGCGATACGAGCGTGCAGGTTGATCTGCCGCAGCATCGCTTCCAGGATCTCGCCGCCCACGTTCTCGAAGATCACGTCGATACCGTCCGGACAGGCTGCGGCCAGGTCGTCGTCCAGCGAATCCGTGCGGTAATTGACGGCGGCGTCGAATCCCAGGTCGTCGACGATATGACGGCACTTGGCCTCGCTGCCGCAGATGCCGACCACGCGGCAGCCCTGGATCTTGGCGATCTGCCCAACGGCGCTGCCCACGGCCCCAGCCGCCCCGGTAACCACCACGGTCTCGCCCGCTCGAGGCTGACCGACCTCCAGCAAGCCGTAGTAAGCCGTCAGGCCGGGCATGCCTAGCACGCCCAGAGCCGTGGATAGCGGTGCGGCCTGCCGGTCGATTCGTTCCAACTCGCCCGTCGCGGCGGCCGCGTATTGCTGCCACCCAAAGTAGCCACGCACCGTCTCGCCCACCGGCAGGCTCGGGTCGTTCGAGGCCACAACCTCGCCCACGCCCTCGCCGATCATCACCTGCCCGATCGCCACCGCGTCACCGCGGTGCGGCTGTTCCCACAGGCGCCCACGCATGTACGGATCCACCGATACGTACTCCGTCCGCACCACCGCCTCGCCTGCCCCGGCATCCGGAATCGGCGACTCCGCCAGCGCGAAGTCCTCAACCACCGGCACCCCGACCGGCCTCCGCGCCAGCACCACTTGCAGATTCGTTTCAGCTGTCATGTAACGGCCTCACTTGGAGGGATTGACCGCGGACGCCGGCCCTAGGACGGGGCCTACCGCCCCCGGCACACTTGATCGTCAGCCAATCGGGAACCCGATGTCCGAGATCCCCCGCGCCCTGGGCCTGGCGCCGCCCCCACGGCCAACGAATGGCTCGCGTTCTGTGCCGACGAAGCGGTTGTTCGCGTCCTTCTTCCGTGGATCGGGCAGCGCATCCAGCCGGGCGCGTAGATCGGCCAAGCGGTCCGCGTAGTCCGGGTGATCGATCAGGTTCCTCGTTTCGTCGGGATCGCGCGCCAGGTCAAACAGTTGCTCCGGGCAATCCGGACCCAGCCCGGGCGTACCTTCGTGACCGTCAAACCGGAAGAGCTTCATGTCGCCGTGCTTCACCATCACCGACGGCCCGTTGTGCACGGCCCACAGCTCGCTGTAGACGTCGTCCGGCCAGTCCTCGTCCCGGCCCTCCATCAGGGGTACCACCGAACGGCCGTCCAGTCCTTCGGGAATCGGCACGTTGGCGATGTCGCAGAGCGTGGGGAAAAGGTCAACCAGCGAGACGTTCCGCTGAACGGTGGCGCCGCCATTCGGGTACCGTTGCGGCCAGCGAACCGCGAACGGCACGCGCGCCGAACCCTCAAAGTACTGCTGCTTCTCCCACAGGCCCTTCTGCCCCAGCATCTCGCCGTGGTCGGACAGGAAAACGATGGCAAAGTCATCCAGCACGTCCAACTCGCGCAGCTTGTCGATCACCCGGGCGAACTGCGCGTCCATCCACTCGATCATCCCGTAGTACGCCGCCGTGGCCCGGTGCGCCTCGCGGTAGGTCACGTCCTTCCCCACCTCGACCTTGAAGAAGTCCGGGCACTCGAAGTCTTCCGGCACGTCCTCCTCATACGGCTTGACCCGCCGCAGGTAATAGGCGAAAAGGTCGTCCGGGCACTGGTAGGGATAGTGCGGCGACCAGAGACTCACCGCCATCAGCAGCGGGCTGGGGTTGGTGCGGTCGTAGGGCTCGTTGACGAAGTGCTCGTCCAGGTACATCAGCGCGCCGTCCACCGAGTAGCGGTCATGCTGCAGCCAGTGCCCGCGTCCCGCGCGCGCGTACCTGACTTCCTGCTTCACCTTGTCCGGCCAGGAGCCCGTGCCCGGATCGCGCTCGATCAGGGCCTGGTGCTCGGGGTCGTCGGCCGGCTCGTAGCCGTTGCGGCCCACGATGTCGCGCCCGATGCGCTGATGCCAGCCGTGCATCTGGTCCGGCCCCACAAAGTGCATCTTGCCGGCGGCGCAGGTGGTGTAGCCGTAGCGTGAAAGGTGCCCGGGAATCGTCAGCACTTCGCTCGGCATCGCGTCGCCGAAGTTCGCGCAGCCGCAGTTCCGCGGGTAGAGGCCGGACAGGAAAGCCTGCCGCGCCGGCACGCAGATCGGCGACGGCGTATAGGCGTTGCGAAAGTAGAAGCCCCCGTCGATCATCCAGTCCAGCGTGGGCGTGCGGATGTGCGGGTTGCCCTCCACCGGCATGACGTCGGGGCGGTGCTCGTCGTTAATCAGCATCAGGATGTGTGGTTTGCGCTCGGGCATGGCGGTCACCGAAGGACGCGAGCGCGTGAGCCTACGCCATCCGGGCCGCGCCGTCCCAGGCTGCGTGCGGTTGGCCCTGCTGGCGGGGCGCCCCGTGGTCGGTCACACTGCCCGCGCCTGCTGACCCTGGAATCCAGAAATGCCTTCAATGCGACCGAACCGTGTCAAGCACAAGCTGGCTGACGGTGAATTGGCCACCGGCGTCATGGGCGTGGGAATGACGGCGGACCTGATCGAGTGGCTGGGACCGTTGGGGTTCGACTCCGTCTGGCTGGAAGGCGAGCACGGACCGCTGGACTACCGCGACATCCCCGACATGAGTCGCGCCGCCGACCTCTGGGGCATGACCTCCATCGTGCGCGTCAACGAAAACCGCTACGGCCCCATCTACCGGGCGCTGGACCTTGGCGCCCAGGGCGTCTGCGTGCCGCACGTCGACACGCGCGACCAGGCCCAGGCCGTGGCCGATGCATCCAAGTTCTTCCCGATCGGCAAGCGGGGCATGACCACCTCGCGCCAGGGCTACGGCGTCTCCGACTTCCTGGAGCGAGCCAACGACGAGTGCCTGGCGATCATCCTCATTGAAGACATCCTGGCCGTGAACAACCTGGACGAGATCCTTCAGGTCGAGGGTGTGGACATCTTCTACGTCGCGCCCGGCGACCTCGGGCAAAGCCTCGGTCACATGGACTCCACGCACCCCGAGGTCCAGGCAGTGATCGACCGCGCGTTGGCAACCATCGTGGCCTCGGGCCGCCACGCCGGGACCCTGGTCAACTCCGCCAACGTCGCACGCTACGCCGACATGGGCGTCGGCTTCGTAACCACCGGCCTCAACGCCTGGATCGCTGAAGGCGCGAAGGACTTCCTGGCAAGGGTGGGCCGCTAAGTCTTCAGCGCCGCCTCGGTATCGGCGCTCAAGTCACGCAGGTGGGTCGGTCGTACATAGACCTCTTCAATCAGCGTGCGGCCCGGCAGGCAGGCGCAGAGGCAAACGATTTCGGCCAGGTCTTCGGACTGCATCATCGTCGCGCGCGCCTCGGCGTCGGGGACCAGCTTGCGGCGTTCCAGGATTGGCGTGTCCACCTCGCCCGGGAAGATCGTGCAGGCCCGCAGTCCGTGGGCGCGGAGTTCGTTGTTGACGCTCTTCATCACGCTCGCCACGGCCGCTTTCGCGGCGCCATAGGCCACGCCTGCCATCGGGCCGGCAGTCACGGCGGCGTACGACGAAATTGTGATGACGGTGCCGGTCCCTCGCTCCAGCATCCCGGGCAGCGCCGCCTGGGTCAGCACCAGCGGGGCCGTCACGTTCAGCCGCTGCACGCCCTCGAAATCGTCGGGTTCGATCGTGCGCACGCTGCGCGACCGGCTGCCGCCGCCGGCGTTGTTCACCAGCACGTCCAGCCGCCCGAACTCGGACTCGGTTTTCGCCACAACGGCCCGCGCGGCGTCCGGATCCGTGATGTCGGCCGAAAGCGCCAGCGCCGTGCCGCCCGCATCCCGAATCGCGACCGCCGTCTCATCGAGCAGAGCCTGTCGCCGCCCAACCAGCGTCACAGCCGCCCCTTCGCGCGCCAGCGCAATGGCGCTGGCCCGGCCAATCCCGGTCCCGGCGCCCGTAACCAGCGCGACCTGACCATTCAACTGTTGCATCGGCGCCCCTGCCTTTCGCGGCTGCTGGATTCTCGCCATCGGGTCACGTTGAGCTACGGCAGTCCGTCTGCCGCCTGGTGACGTCGCTCAACGTGACTCAGCGTGTCTCAACCACGCCCATCATGTCACCCACGGCCCCCGGAGCTTCGGTCCATCCAGCCGCTTCGGCGGACTCCGCCGCCGCGGTGCAACGGAACTCGGGATCTGTGAGAACTGGGCGGGGCTGGGCTTTGGCAACTAGGTGGTGTTCCCGCCGTCGTTCTCTATCCCACCGGCGAACGCTTGGAAAGAACCGACCTCGGGTCCATTGCCCCGGCAAGGATAAAAAGATAAAGTTGGGAACATATTAGATACGTTCGCTGCGGGAGCACTCTAAACTCGCCGTGCGTATCATCGCCAGGGAGATGCTCGAGGACTTCGCCAAGCGTCATGCGGACGCTAGGGGTCCACTGCTCGCCTGGTTTCGGGAAGTCGAAATGGAGGATTGGAACTCGCCGATCGAGGTTCGGGATCGATACCCGCGCGCCAGCATCGTGGGAAAGGACCGCGTGGTCTTCAGGATCAAGGGCAATGCCTACCGCCTGATCGTGCGGGTCAACTTTCCGTACCGCGTGGTCGTTATCCGGTTCATAGGCACCCACGCCCAATACGACCGCATCGACGCGAGAGAGGTATAGCCATGGCAAACATCACGCCCATTCGCACCGACGCCGAGTACCAGGCCGCGCGTGCGCGCATCGATGATCTGTTGGACGCCGCCGCCGGCAGCCCGGAGGGTGACGAGCTCGACGTGCTCGTTGACCTCGTCACGCTGTACGAGAGCCGCCACCACCAGATCGGCTATCCCAGTCCCGTCCAGGCCATCGAATTCCGCATGGACCAGCAGGGACTGCGTCCGCGCGACCTCATCCCCTTCATCGGCAGCCGAGCCAAGGTGTCGGAAGTGCTCGCCGGCAAGCGCGGCGTCACCATGTCAATGGCGCGTGCCCTCCACCGGCACCTCGGCATCCCCGCCGAGGTGCTGCTCCAGGACCCCGGCGTCGACCTGGACGACTCCCTGTCCGACGTCGAGTGGACGCGCTTTCCGCTCACGGCCATGGCGCGTCGGGGATGGATTCCGCACGTCCCCGATCTGCGCGACCGTGCCGAGGAACTGGTCCGTGGCTTGATCCAACAGGCAGGCGGACCGCAGGCGGTGGCCGCCGTGCGATTCCGCCGCAACGATCACCGCCGCCTGAACGCCAAGGCGGATCCCTACGCGCTCCAGGCCTGGTGCTGGCAGGTCCTGGCCGCGGCCGGTTGCCGTCTGCCCGCCGCGCCCTACCAGCCCGGCACAGTGACCCCCGAGTTCCTGCGCCAGACGTCGCGGCTCAGCGCCTCCGCCCAGGGCCCCCGCAAGGCCCGGCAGTTCCTGGCTGACCACGGCATCGCCCTGGCCATCGTGCCCCACCTGCCGCGGACCTATCTCGACGGCGCGGCGCTCAGCCTCGCTGACGGCCGGCCCGTCGTCGGGCTGACCCTGCGCTACGACCGGCTCGACAACTTCTGGTTCTGCCTGCTGCACGAACTGGCCCATGTCGGCCGCCACCTGGACGGCGGCAGCCGCACCGTCTTTGTCGACGACCACTCGCTGCGTCCCAGAACGCCTGGGCCGGCCGACGCACAGGAAGCCGAGGCCGACGCCTGGGCCGAGGAAGCCCTCATCCCCCACGCCGTCTGGCAGGCCAGCGACGTCCGCGACGCCCCTCGACCGATGGCCGTCATCAACCTGGCCCACAGCCTCGGCATTCACCCCGCCATCGTCGCCGGACGCGTGCGCTATGAGCGCGAGAACTACCGTCTGCTGTCACAATTCGTCGGCGCCGGCCAAGTGCGCCAGCAATTCGAGGCCGCCGCATGAGCCAAGACTGGCAGGAACCGCAGGCCAATGCACACCGGCAGGACGCCGCCATCGACGAGAACCTGGCGCGGCTGGGCCAGGCGGAAGACGCCAGCGCCCCAGACTTCATTCAGCACCTCTTGTCCATCCCCAAGGGCGGACCCGATGACCTGCTCGATCGTCCCTCGCTAGACCTTCGCGACGTGGAATGGTGATGTAACTGCCGGGCCCCAGCGCTGTCGCCGCGCCTGCCCGCCCACCTGTAGGGGTGCTTCTTGCGGGTACCCAAACTCGCCCTGATCACCATCACCTTGAACACCGGCAAGCACCATTGGGAAGGCCGGCACGGAGATCCGGACGGGTCCAACGCCGCTGAAGCGGCGCAAGCGCTGGTCATGCGGCGCGTGTCCAACTGAAGAGCAAGGGCGTATGCGGTCGGGCGGGGAAACACGGCGGCGCGAAGCCCAAACACCCGGCTCGCCTGATCGTGCGCGTCAACGACTGATGACCGGCAATCCGACGGAGCTCCGCTTGCAATCAGCCGACCTGAAACTTTGCAATTGGACGGGCATCGCAAGACACCCTCGCCCCGCTGAACCCCAACCTGCCCGTCAAAGCCCTCGACGACGCCGTCCGCAGACTGACCCGCCCTTACGGCCCGACCTTGGAAGCGCTCACCAATGTCTGTCGCCCAAAGCGCCTGCAATCCGACTGGTCTACAATAGACTAGTCCAGACTATCTACAGGAGCACCGGCGATGGACCACTCCAAATCGCAACGCACCTGGACCGTCGCCGAGGCCAAGTCAAAGCTGTCCGAGGTCCTGCGGCTGGCGGAGCAGGAAGGCCCCCAGCGCATCGGCCTGCGCCGGCCCTTCATCGTCGTGCCCGCGGCCTCATGGGACGCCAGGCAAGCGCGCGACAGGCACTTGGGCCGGTGGCTGCTTGAGAACGTGCCCAGGGGCCTGGACTGGGAAATCCCCCGTGACCGGCAATCCAATAGGCCGGTGCCCCTTTCGGCGGAAGACGAGCGTTGACGGGGTTTCTCCTGGACACGAACGTCATTTCCGAACTGACCAGACTCGATCCAGATTCGCGGGTAGTCCGGTTTCTCCACGACGAAGGCGACCTATGGCTGTCGTCCGTCGTCGTCTACGAGATGGAATACGGCCTTGCGACGCTTCCCCAGGGTCGCCGCCTGGCAAGGTTGCGCGCCTTGCACGTGGATATCCTCGCCGCCTTTGGCGACCGGCTGCTGTCCCTGGATCATTCCGGCGCCCGCTGGGCTGCCGAGCTCCGAGCGCAGGCGCGCCACGCGGGGAGCACCGTCGACGTCGGTGACGCCCTCATCGCCGGCACAGCCAAGGCAAACGGCCTGGCCATCGCCACCCGCAACGTCCGCGACTTCCAGGGCATGGACATCCACATCGTCAACCCCTGGAATCACCCATAACCACCCGCGCCACCCCCCACCACCCACATCCACCCCCGCGCAACCACCGAACCCCACCACACCCGTTCGGACGCAATCAAATACAGGCCGCGCCGATCTTTACCCTCTCCAAGGGGAGAGGCAGAATCCGGCGTCTTCGGCGGAATTCGGTGAGGGGTCCTCCGCGCAACCAGCTGGCCCCACCCACCCCGTTCGCGGTGAGCCGGGCCGCAGTCAATCGCAGGCCCCGCCCTGAGCTTGTCGAAGGGCCCGAGTCGAACCACCCTTCCAGCAACCCAGCCCTCTTCGTCATCCCGGCGGCCTTACCCTCTCCAAGGGGCGAGGCAGAACCTGTCCTGAGCCTGCCGAAGGAATCCGGCGTCTTCGGCGGAATTCGGTGAGGGGTCCTCCGCGCAACCAGCTGGCCCCACCCACCCCGTTCGTGGTGAGCCGCCCCGCCCCGCCCGCAGACCCAGCCGCCCTCAAAATCCCCCTACAATCAGCACCGTCCCATGCCAAACCGGTTGCCTCACCACCTCGGCGGTCGCCGCCGGAAAGGCTCATGGGAATCACAGCCGGCGCCTCAACGTGGGAGGAGGTCGACCATGAACGCTTTCGACAGAATCACCTTCAATCCCGACATTAAGGGCGGCAAGGCCTGCATTCGTGGGATGCGAGTCACCGTCGGAACCGTTGTTGGGTTACTAGCCGCTGGCCGCTCCCACGACGAAATCCTCCATGCCTATCCCTACCTCCAGCAGGAAGACATCAGCCAATCCCTGGCCTACGCCGCCTGGCGGCTGGAGGAGCGTGAGGTCCCCCTCGCCACGTCATGAGGCCCAAGCTCCTCCTGAAATGAACCTCTCGCCCGACTGGGTGCCGACGCTGGAGAACCACGGATGGCCCGTTGTGCACTGGTCGCATGTCGGTGACCCCAGAGCCCCTGATACGGACGTCATGGCTTGGGCGCGTGCCAACCAATACGTCGTGTTCACCCACGAATCTGGACTTTGGTGCCATGCTGGCGCTAACCCACGCGGCCGGTCCAAGTGTGCTCCAGGTCCGCGCCGAAAACATCCTTCCGGACCACTTGGAAAAATTGGTCATCGCCGCGCTCAACCAACACCAGACCGACCTGTCGTCCGGTGCCTTGGTCGTGGTTGACCAGAGCCGAAGCCGGGTTCGCGTGCTGCCGATCTAAGCCAGCCCCCGCGTCTCCGCTCCAATCTTTCGTATGGGCCGCGTCTCAGACCCGCCCGTCTTCCGCGCAACCACCATCATCCGCCCACCCCGTTCGTGGTGAGCCAGTCCGGAGTCTTCGCAGAGCCTGCCCTGAGCGTGTCGAAGGGACTGTGTCGAACCACACAGCCCGGATGAACCACCCACCCCCCGTTCGGACGCAATCAAATACAGGCCGCCCCGCTCTTCACCCTCTCCGAGGGGAGAGGCAGATTCGGGCGTCTTCGGCCGAAATCGGTGAGGGGTCCTCCGCGCACCCAGCTGGCCCCACGCACCCCCGTTCGTGGTGAGCCGGGCCAGAGTCCCCGGCGGCCCGTGTCGAACCACCTTTCGAGCAACCCAGCCCTCTTCGCCATCCCGGCGTCCCCGGCCGGGACCCAGCACCATGATCAATTCCGGCGCACCAGTGCGACCCCGACCTCCCCACCATCCCATGCCCACGCCCCCTCTTCTCCCACCGCTAACTCCTCTGCCCTCTCCACTCTCCCCTTCCCCTCCGGGTATCGTTACGCGGGTTTTCCGAGCGGGGCCTTTGCCAGGTGCGCAGACTGAGCGACGAGCAACTCAACGAAATCGTCCACGGACTGTCCCGGCGGCCGGGACACGAGACCGTGCGCGCAGACGTTCGGCAACTCCTCATCGACGGCCTCCTCGTCCCGCGCGACGACGTGCAACTCGAAAAGCACATCCCCGAAGTCCGCGGACGCATCGACGCCCTCCTGGGTCGCACGGTCATGGAAATCAAGAGCGACCTCCGGCGCGAGAGCACCGACGCCCAGGAACAACTCACCCGCTACATCACTCAGCGTCAGGACGACAGCGGCGAACGCTACGTCGGCATCGCCACCGACGGCGCGGACTTCGTCTCCTGCGAGCTACGCAACGACGGCCTGCGCGAACTTGGGAAGTTCACAACAGATACCGGCAATCCGGACGGCCTTGGACGACAGCGACTCCGTCATCGAACACGCGTTCCACTGAGCCGCTGTCGATACTCCGGACGAAGCGCGCTACCTGACAACGGTCCTCAACAGCGAGGTGCTCCGCGCAACGGTCGAGGACCGGCAAGCTCGCGGCCAATGGGGCGCCCACCACTTCGACAAGCTCCTGGCCGGCACCATCCCATCGTTCGACCCCGCCAACCCCCTCCACACCGCCCTAGCCACCGCCGGCCACCACGCCGGAACCATCGCCGCCCAAGTCCCCCTGAAAGAAGGCGCCTACTTCACCACCGCCCGCCGCCGGATTCGGGATGAACTAACAGGCGATGGGATAGCAGCTGAAATCAATGGACTGGTCAAGCAACTGCTGCGCAGTCCGTAACACAGCGATCGATCACTCGCCATCTCATCCACGTCGAGTCTTGTTGACGACCAGTTGGTGATATAGGCAAACGTCGATGAAGTAACATCACGCATGGATCCGAAAGATCCGTATCGACGGCGTCGACTCAGGTGGGCGGCGAAGTCGACTCACAAACAACGCCGCAAATGGCCATGGCTTCCATGGGCTATTGGTGCTGGCTCCATTCTGACGGCCTTTCTTACCATCCTGATCATCCGTGGAGTCTCCGGCTCCTTTCCAGAAATGCCAGCTTCCTTTCAAGAGTTGAAATTGGGCGCATGGGACATTGCCCATGGATTGATCTCAGTACTGTTCGTCCCTATAAGCTTTATTCTTCAATTTATACTCAATTGGATTCGTGCACCTGAAAAGATGGATAAGCAACTCCAAGTTGAGTTTGATACGGCAATACAAAAAGCCAGGGTTGACGCTACGAATCTGGATCTGCAACGCCAAACCGAAATCGAGTCTCTGAAAAACAAAAATGGACTTCTAAGTCAAAAGTTGCGGAATTTTCACAAGCGTCTCCATCCAAATATTTGGATCACTGGCAAAGTTTATGGCAATTCACCCATAGCGGACATTTATTCTCGCGACGGAGGAACAAATGTTGGATTCACCGTAGAGAATAAGAGTGACAGCGATCTATGTGATGTTCAAGTGGCATTATTGCCGTTGAAATACAGCTTTTCCAATCATTATATACGAGGAGATTGCAAATTTATAACCGATGAAGATATGGGGCATATTACAAAATTCCCGATCATGCTTGAGTGGAGTCCTGATGAGCAGGGGGCACGCGGAGTTCTGAGCGCCACAATACCAGCTGGAACCTCTCGCTTGGTGGGTTTATTCTCGCTACACTCAATCCTATCTGCGAGCCACGATATTCGATCCAGCTTGCTGGTCTCTATGGCTTTTGTTTATAAGGTTGCAGTCCAGATATCGGCAAGAGGTATTTCAGCAATCACCACTGGTGACTATATAGTCACGCGCATAGGCAGTGGCAGAGAAGAGGAAATCCCATACAAGATTGAACCTGAAAGTGCAGTCCAGATCTCAGGCACCGATACAGCGGTCTAGGGGTGTGCGCTATCTGAGCTAGCGTTCTCAACGGCAGGGTGCTTGCGTGACTATTGAAGATCAATAGGCCGGTGCCCGGTAGGGCGCTCGCCGCTCCGACAAGCTCCTAGCAGGTGCAATCTCATCCGTCGTCGGTGCCAACCTCCCCACGCCCCCGAGCAGAGGATGGCGTCGTGGCGCAAATATGCGGTCGAACGGGGAAGGTGCTAAGGAGCCTCTGGAGGACGCGACAGATGACAGTTGAGGACAATTTCAAGAGATCGCCTTCGGCGGTGCTGAATCATATGGCCGTCATCGTCCCGGTCCGGCCGACGGCAATTACAGAGAATATATGTTTGAGTCACGACCTTGATCCGACAAAGTGTCGACATTTAGTAAGAAATTGCTGCCATCATGTGTGACGTTGCCTGCTTGGACATATTTCATGATTCGGATCCCACCAGAGGATGTGAAGTATGTCGTGCTCTTTGAAACCAAAGATTCTTTTTCTCCCATCAATCCTCAATGATAAAAGCTGCTCCGGTGGACCCTCGACAGGGAGGTCATTCCTTGCCGATGAACTAATTGTCTGAGTGTCGACGAAGTGGTTACCTCCTTGGTTGGTGACGCGGGCCCACCCTTCTCTTGACCACGACGACAAACGATCGACTACATTAGTCAAGTCGTCTGGCCTAATGTCCTTCCAGCCATAGGGCCCGTCAAACTGGAGATAATGGAAGCTCCATCGTATCCGATTCGAGCGTCCAGCAGGTGATTTCTGAGTACGCTTCTGAGCTTGCTTTGCCCCAGGGTTTCTTCTCTTTTTAGTACGAGCCATCTGCCCTATTACTGAACCGTTTAGATCTACTCTTCGTCTTCTATGTAAAGTCCATCATAATATTCAGCTATTGCATAGTCCTTTATTTGCCTTGTGCTTCGATCACCTGGTCGCAGACCCTTACGTGCATCCAGCCAAGGCGACTCACGATGAGTCAAATCGCTAAGTACATTAGCCGGCAAGTCCCCATAGTCATCCAAAACAATGTCAACCGATTCAACTTCGTTGGTCGCCAGTTTCTTGGGATTCCCAAGAGGCAACTCGTCAACTATGAACTGCTGCCTATGTAGCTGATAAATGTCGGGAATCACAGGCCCGTTTGCCCAAGCTTCAATGCGACTCTCAAACAGCGGATCCTCGTCCCAAACAAGGTGCCATGCGTGGGAATAGTATAGAAGCTTGTGCAACTTCATCGCTGGCATAGCACCCTTGCGTTCAAGGATATAAGCTGCCACGTCGAATGCGTCGGCCATCGTTAGCGACCTTAGTCATCAAGCTTTGAATTTTAGCGTGTGAGGGGCTTGGCGTCAACCTATGTCACTTGGACCAGCAATTGCAGAAAGGTGGGCTTGACATTCGCGAAGTCTGACATCCCCAACCGATCGGGCAACGCGCACGAGTGCTCAGTAGTCAGTTGATCTCGCGGAACCCTGTCCACTAGCGGCCCGCACCGGGCTCTGCTTTTATTTCCTTCACCTCACGCCCCGACTGTCCGCCTTCGTAGCATTCGCTGGGCTCAGCGACGCGACGGTGGCACGACCATGACACCGGAGTTGATCTTGGGCTTGGTCGGCTTACTGATAGGCATGCTGTCGAGTGGCTCAGGCTGCGCGTAACCTGGGATCTGGGAACGCCGATAATACGGCTGAGACGTCGAGCCACCTTCGCCTTCGGGAATTCGCCTAAGAACTGTCCCTACCCACTGGTAGGTCGCTCACACCGCCATCCCTGCCAGCTATACCTGCACCGCCAGCAACGCATGCCCTGATTGCATTGCTGCCATTGACATCATTGCCAGCACCCGCTATCCCCGGACCCGGCTCACCTCCCGCCCCAGCCAACCCCGCACCCACCCTCGTCACGAGCCACTCCCCAGCAGCCACCGCACCAGACCCCTTATCCTTGCCTACATGGACGCCCCGGTAGCCCGCGAAACCGTGACCCCGCTGGCGGTGTAGACCCGATGCGCGTCGTCGAAGATCCCCTCAACCGCGAAACCATCCAAGCCATCACCCGGCTCATCGTGGAACGCTTCCACCCGGAGCAAGTCATCCTCTTCGGCAGTTGCGCCCGCGGCGAAGAGAACGACCACAGCGACCTGGATCTCATGGTGGTCCTGCGCCACAACGACGAACAGGGCCGCGACGGCTACGCCATCCGCCTCGCCATCGCCGAGAACTTCGTGCTGCCGGTCGACATCCTGATCCGCTCAGCCGACGTGCTCGCCAGGTACCGCCAGGACCCAAACTCGATGCTCAGCCGCATGTTGGAAGACTCGGAAGTTCTGTATGACCGACCCGCGGCCTGAGGACGCCTGGTTCGCGAAAGCCGACGACGACATTGAGCTGGCCGGCCGCGCGCTGGCGCCGGACCGCCCCTTGCCGGCCCTGGCCTGCTATCACGCCCAGCAATGCGCCGAAAAGTACCTGAAGGGCTACTTGGTCGCTCATGGCGTCTCGTTCCGATTCGTCCATGACCTCGGCTATCTCGTTGACCTCTGCGCCGGCCTGGACCCAGCATTTGCAGACCTTTTGCCAGCTGCCATCACCCTGAACCCATACGTCGGAACCGCACGCTATCCCGCCGAAGCCGCCCAGGTACCAGACATCGAAGCGGTGCGTAAGGCGATTCGCCTGGCCCAACAAATCGCCGACTTCGTTCTCCAGACCTAACCCTCCCCCAACTCCTGCCGGCCGCCTGTCCCACCGCCCGTCGTCAGCCTGCCCTGCGCCTGTGGAAGAGCCTGCCCTGAGCCTGTCGAAGGGGGGGAAGGCCCCAGTCAAACCGATTCCCTACCAGCCTTGCCTCCACTGCCAGCAACGCATGCACTGATTGCATTGTCAGCATTGCCGTCATTGCCAGCCCCCGCCATCCCCAGCCCTCTTCGTCATCCCGACCGCCCCGCATCACCGCCTTCTTCGTCATCCCGGCGTCTTCAGCCGGGACCCAGCACCATGATCAATCCCAGCGCACCCATGCGACCCCGACCTCCCCACCATCCCAAGCGCACTCCGCCTCTTCCCTCACCTCTCACTTCTCCCACGCTCCCCTTCCCCTCCGGGTATCGTTACGCGGGTTTTCCGGGCGGGGCCTTTGCCGGGTGCGCAGACTGAGCGACGAGCAACTCAACGAAATCGTCCACGGACTGTCCCGGCGGCCGGGGCACGAGACCGTGCGCGCCGACGTGCGCCAGCTCCTCATCGACGGCCTCCTCGTCCCGCGCGACGACGTCCAACTGGAAAAGCACATTCCCGAAGTCCGCGGACGCATTGACGCCCTCCTAGGCCGCACGGTCATGGAGATCAAGAGTGACCTGCGGCGCGAGAGCACCGACGCCCAGGAGCAACTCACCCGCTACATCGCCCAGCGCCAGGAGCAGAGCCACGAACGCTACGTCGGCATCGCCACCGACGGCGCGGAGTTCGTCACCTACGAGCTACGCGACGACGGGCTGCGCGAGCTAGGGACGTACAAGACAGATACCGCCGATCCGGACGGCCTGTTGTCTTGGCTTGGCCCCGCCGTGGCCGCCGGCGACGACTTGCCCCCCGAGCCCGAAGCCGTCGTTCGCGAACTTGGACGACAGAGCCTTGCGTGGAACCGTGCGGTAGGCGACTTGCGGCAGGCCTGGGTAGAGGTTGGCGAACAGCCGGAACCAAGCCTCAAGCGGCAGCTCTGGGCGCAGCGGTTGGAACTCGTCTACGGCGCGCCCGTGGACCGCGACGACATCTTCTTCCAGCACACCTACCTCTCGGTCGTCGCCAAGACCATCGCCATGCACGTGCTGGGGCTCCAGACGCCCGAACCTTCGGACCTGCTCTCGGGCCGTCCCTTCGAGCAGGCCGGCGTCACCGGCGTCGTGGAGTCCGACTTCTTCGACTGGATTCTGGCCGCGTCAACGGGCGCCGACCTGGTCCACCGCATCGCCCGCCACGTCGGCCGCTTCCGGCTCGGCGAAGTCAGGGCCGACGTGCTCAAGGGCCTCTACGAGTCCCTGATCGATCCGGAGGACCGCCACGACCTCGGCGAGTACTACACCCCCGACTGGCTCGCCGCCCGCATGTGCCGGGAAGCTATTGACCGTCCGCTGGAGCAACGCGTCCTGGACCCCGCCTGCGGATCCGGCGCATTCCTCTTCCACGCCCTGCGGCGGCTGCTGGACGCTGCCGAGGCCGAAGGCCTTGACACCCGCGCCGCCCTGCAACGCTGCCTCGACAAGGTCATCGGCATCGACGTACATCCCGTTGCCGTCCAGATCGCCCGCGTCACCTATTTGCTGGCCCTCGGCGACCGGCTGCTCCACCCCGACCGACCCGAACTAGCCATCCTCGTCTACCTGGGCGACGCCCTGCAATGGAACGTGCAGGGATTCCTCGCCGACCTCGAAGTGCTCATCAAGGTGCCCGAGGGACCCGAGTTGACGTTTCCATTCGCCGTGACCCGCTCACCGGCGGACTTCGACGCCGTGATCGAGTTGATGCTGCGCCTCAGCGACGGCGGCCAGCAGGCGCCCAACTTCCTGGCCGCGCTACGCCATCGATTGCCGGACCTAGACGCTGCCTCCCGCACAATTCTGGGTCAGACCTACGCCGACTTGCACGACCTTCGCATGCAAGGGCGCGACCACATCTGGGGCTTCGTGGCCCGCAACCTGGTGCGGCCGGTCTGGCTCTCGTCGGACGACCAGCGCGCCGACGTCGTGATCGGCAATCCGCCCTGGCTGTCCTACCGCTACATGTCCGAGGGCAACCAGCGGCACTTTCGCTACGAGTCGCGGCGGCTGGGTGTTTGGCAAGGCGGCAAAGTAGCTACCCACCAGGACCTCTCGGCCTACTTCTTCGCCCGCTGTTGCGAGCTGTACCTCAAGCCCGGAGCCCGCATCGCCTTCGTCATGCCCTACGCCGCCCTCAGCCGCCGCCAGTTCGCGGGATTCCGCTCGGGGAACTTCCTGGTAGCCCGCAGCCTCCGAAACTCGGTCCTGGCGCGATTCCTTGAGGTCTGGGCGTTCGATGATGACGTGCAGCCGCTGTTCCCGGTGCCGTCCTGCGTCATGTTTGCCCGTGGGGGGAAAGTCGGCGACTTGCCGTCCAACGTTCAGCGCGCGTCCGGGGAGTTGCCGCGTCGCGACGCCACGCCGGCCGAAGCTGACCGTTGGCTCGCCTGGCGGGATGCGCCTTGGCCAGATGTCGGCGCTGGCGACGCCGCCTCGCCCTACCAGGACAAGTTTCGACAGGGAGCAACGCTGGTCCCCCGCTTCCTGTGCCTCGTGGAACCCGTCGCCGCCGGCCCGCTGGGCGGCGCCTCGCAAAGTCCGTTGGTGGCCAGCCGTCGTAGCCGACAGGAAAAGGTCCCCTGGAGAGATCTCGACACGCTCAAGGGCAACGTGGAACGCCAGTTTCTACGACCCGTCTACTTGGGCGAGTCCGTCGCGCCATTCCGTCTGCTGACCCCGCCGCTCGGGGTGATTCCTTGGGACTCGAAACTCGAAGGACTCCTGGACGCCTCCTCTGCCGGTCTTGTCGGCTTCCCGCATCTAGCGTCCTGGATGTCGCAGGCCGAGCAGCTGTGGGAGAAGCACCGCAGCAGCGACCGACTGAGCTTTGCCAAGCAGCTTGACTACTACGGCAAGTTGCGGGCTCAGTTCCCAGTACCCCCATTGAGAGTCGTCTATAGCAAGGCAGGCACGCTAATGGTGGCGTCTATAGTGACGGACCCTGAGGCAGTGATCGACCACAAGCTCTATTGGGCCACGGTGCAGAGCCACGAAGAGGCTCACTACCTGATCGCCGTGCTCACCAGCGAAACGTCCCGTCGCCGAGTCGAATCGCTCCAATCGCGCGGCCAATGGGGCGCCAGGGATTTCGACAAGGTCATGTGGACCCTTCCCATCGCCGAGTTCGACCCCGAAAACCCCCTCCACACTGACCTCGCCACTGCCGGCCAGCATGCCGAATCAATCGCCGCCCAAGTCCCCCTCAAAGAATCCAGCTACTTCATCACCGCCCGCCGCCAAATCCGCACCGCTCTCGTCGACAGTGGCGCGGCAGGAGAGATCAATGATATGGTCGCGGAAATGCTAGGTGTATACAATTCAAAGCCCGCAGCAGTGTGATCCCATGGAGCAGGAGCCGTAAACGAGGACTCTGGGCTGCCCGAATCAGAGGAATATCTGTCAAAGCCCTATTGGACTCCGGAACGACGAGCTTTGTATCGTTGGCTCTTTATTCGGGCTTGGGAAGTGGCGAAGATTTATGCTGGGGCGCTTCACATTATTGAGGAGAATCTACCGATCCCAGGTCGTGAGCATTTCGTGGCACATGCAGCAAGAGAACTCTTCAATAGTGCGGTGGAAATAAAGTTGAGAGAAGTTCATGAGGCTAGTACACGCACTTCAAGTACAAGTCCACAAGACAGATTGAATGCGATGGCTCGTGCCTGGGATCGGTATGGAATGCCGGATGCAAGTCTCTCTACTGATAGGGACACAATACCGATCACAACGAGCGTTGATATCCCCTTTGCAGTTTATCGCTTGATAGATCGACACATATGGGATCATAGAGATTATGGGGATAGTAATAGGAAGCGCTTTATCAGAATCATCAGGTCTATAGCTAGCTCATTGGTGTCCGAAGCTGACGTGGACGAGGAAGCCAAGGATATGGTCCACTTGAGTGGGAGGATTATGGAGATGGTGCATGTGGATCGTGATGGGAAAAGAGATCCAATTGGCTTTCGGTGGGATACTCTGACAGAGGATTTTCAACGTATCGAGAGTCACTTGCTTGCTGTGGTGCGGCCTGCTACCACACTGATGAGGAACGACTTGGATGAGGTCTTGGAAGAAACCAACACCTGAGCAGATAGAAAAGACTGTCTCTCTAATACAAGACCCGACGATGCGAGAGTACTTCTTTGTCCGTCTCGAGAATCCGCTGTGGGTAGACGAATTGCATCGTCGTGGTGTCTTCAGCAATCCTCCAGGCCCATTTGCCGATCCTGGTAGCAGTGATGTCAAGTTCCGACCTTGGCCAGAACTAGGATATTTGGTTCGTATGGCAACTGAATGCCCACAAACGGTCGTTGAGATTTTGACTGAGATTCCGAAGAGCAAGAATCCGCTGGTGAATCGTAATATCCTTGATGCGGCACTAAAGATGGAAGCTAATCATGCCGCAGCGCTTGTTCCTAGGGTTCTGGGGATCCTACGTAGCGATGATGAGCACTCTTGGAATTGGAGGAGCTGGATCGACCATCTGCTGTGTCAACTCATAGGTAAGCTGTCATCAAATGGTAGGCCTGACGAGGCACTTGTTTTGGCCCGAGAAATTTTACAGTTGAGATTGTTGCGGCGCGATCCTGTTGAGCTTGATGATGGTACATTTATGGATCTTACAGAGCCTACGACGGTATTCGAGGAACTTTACTTTCAGGAAGTGCTATCTCAGATCATTCCAAGACTAGTGCTGGCCAAGCCGTTTCAGACCTTAGGCTTATTGCTCGCTATCTTAGACAGGGGAATTGAGTATACACTGACTGGTCGCAGTCATCCCGTGCGCGATGATGGATTTCGATGGAGACGGCCAGCAATCCATAGAGAATCATCGGCACTAGGTGCAAGAAATCCTACGCAGGCTATTATCACGGCGGCTAGAGACGCCACTCGAGACATCTGGGAGCATTATCCAGGTTTCAGGGAAGCACTGCTTCAAGAGCTGGAATCTTTCAAGTGGAAGATCGGGATCCGCCTTGCTTTGGACGTTTTGGCCGATGCTGACGTACGTCCGCTTCGCTCGGTACAGTTATGGCTTGTGAATCGCAGGAACTTTGACGACTTAGACGTTCGGGCTGAATACAAGCGTTTACTGCAGGCCAGCTTCGCAAATCAGAGCGGAGGGGACAAAGACATGATTCTTACTTGGATAGATGAGGAAGGTAAGGAAGCAGATCATCTATCGTCAACTGATGATGTCAATGACAGAGAGCAACGTGCACGTCATGGGAGGCTTCGACAACGCGATTTATTGGCACAGATTTCAGATCATCTGGATAGTCACTGGAAGCGCAAGTTTGAGGCTCTGTGTAGGGACCCTGATCTTGGTCCACTTCATGATTCAGATGACAGTTTTCGAATTGGAACTTGGGTTGGGCCTACGTCGCCAAAATCCAGCGGTGAACTCATCCAGATGGATATAGACGATATTGCCGATTTTCTCAATACATGGACTCCTAGTAGCACCCTGCTTGCTCACTCTCGGAGAGGGCTAGCACGTGAACTAGGTAAAATGACCAGCAAGAGATCGTTGTATATGTCACATAATGCGGCTGACTTGATAGGCCTACATCCTACCTATATATCGGAGTTCATGTCGGGAATACGAGAGGCTATTCGATCTGGAGGAAATGTTTCTTGGTGCAACATATGTGAATTGTCAGAATGGGTTGTATCGCAGCCTAGGGATTTTGAGGCGGAGAGGAGTTCATTCGATGACGACATGCATTGGGGAGAATGTCGAAAGTACATCGCGCAAGTATTAGATAGTGGGTTTAATGCTGGGGAATATGCCATTCCGTTCTACTTGAGACGACGTATCTGGCGAATTATTGCGTCAATTCTGGATGATCCCAATCCAAGTCCAGGTCACGAAGAGGCTTATGGTCCTCCGAATATGGATCCGATCACTTTGGCGATCAATTCGACCCGCGGTTCGGCGATGAAAGCTGTGATGGAATACGTGTTATGGACGTATAGGAGCATGGAGCATGAGCTGACACAAAGCAAGACTGTTAGTGGTTTGAACATGCTACCTGAAGCACGGCACGTGCTTGACAGGTTCCTTGAACCTACTGCTGAGCCATCAATCTCAGTTCGCGCTGTTTACGGTTGGTATTTTCCTTATTTGGTGAATATTGATGCTCGGTGGGCGGAAGACGCTGTTTTGAATATATTCCCGGTTGAGGATCAGTATGAGTATTTGATGCTGGCGGCGTGGCAAAGCTACTTGGTTTCCAACGGACTGTACACTTCGGTGTTTGGAATACTAGAGCGCCATTATCGGTGGTCGCTCAGACAGCTACCATCTGCCAATAATGGTTGGTCACATCGGGAGCCAGATGAAGCACTGGCCGGTCATGTCTTGCTTTCATATCTTAATGATGATAGTGATCTCGACGATCCCAAGGCATTGACTCATTTGCTATATGAAAATGCTGATCCAGAACTTCGCCAATATGCCAATTCGTGGGTGGGGCGCGGCATCTGTGGAGATGAGGTTACTGAGTACATGGTTGGTCGAGCGCGCCAGCTTTGGGACTGGAGACTAGCGGTTGTGGGCAATATGCAAGATGGGAGTGCTGGGAAAGAGCTGCGATCATTTGTGTGGTGGTTAAGATCTAACAAATTTGATGTTCATTGGTCTGCTGAGAGGCTATATCATTCCTTGACGCTTGCCGGGCGAGTTGACTTGGATGGTTTTGTCCTTGAATGGCTTAACAAGAATGCAAGAGAAACTCCGCTCTTAGCGATTCGATCACTGCGCATCCTAGCGGAGAACTCTTACCAGGAATCATGGGTTCTGGATGAGTGGGTAGAGCATATCAGGGATATCATCAGGGCAGCTCTTCATTCAGGCGATATCCAAGCAAATCTTGAAGCCTCAAAATTGTCCGAAATATTGGCTTCGCGCAGGCTATTCGATATCGAGGATATCCGTTGATTGGGATCGTTGGATTAGACCGTAGTCGCTAACTCAAGGCCACGCCCGATGCCCGCCACCTGGCCCGGCACCCCGTCCCTTGGTCCGCCAGCTCGCCGACGCAGAACACCTTCGGCCTCAGCCCGCCGCCGACCTCGTTGAGCAGATTCGCCAGCGGCCCATACCCCAACCACTCTCCCGTCGCTCCACCGGACATCTGAATCCACCGCAGGTCTCCCAGGTAGCCCTCAACGACGCTCGGAAACTTCTTCATCCCACTCCGCCAGCCTCCCCACCCACACCCGGCCGCGCTACCCCGCCACCACACCCAAAGCGAGAAACTCGCAGCCTCCGCCCGCGCCCCGTTCGTGGTGAGCCTGTCGTGAGCTTGTCTAAGTGGCCAGTCCGGAATCTGCGGAGAGCCTGCCCTCAGCCTGCCGAGGGGAAAGCCCGAGTCGAACCACATCCCTACCAGAGTTGCCTGCACTTCCAGCAACGCATGCACTGATTGCATTGCGGGCAATGACATCATTGCCCGCACCCGCCATCCCCGGCCCCGGTGCGCCCCCCGACCCCACCCAGCCCCGCACCGCGCGCTCCACCAGCCACCCCGCACCACCCACCAACTCCATCCCGCCGTCCCCGAATAACCTGCCCTGAGCCTGCCGAAGGGACCTGTCCCGAGCCTGTCGAATGGGGGATCTCGCCTTCCTCCACGTTCGTCTCACTGCTCTGCCCTCTCCCCGTTCTTCACTGAACACCTGCCCCGCCAAAGTGAACACATTCGGCCGGAAACTGAACACGCTCGCCTAAAAACTGAACACATCGAGCCAAAAACTGAACACATTCACCCCACCCACTGAACACATCCCCGTCATCCCGGCGTCAAGCCTGCCCTGAGCCTGTCGAATGGGGCCGGGACCCAGCAGCAACCCACACCCCCGGCGCAACCTGCCATCCCGATCTCCCCGCCTGGCAGGCACTCGCTCCCCTTCCCCCTTGCCTTCCCCTCCCCACCAATGTACACTAACTGAGTAAGCTCCGCAACCCCTCCCCAATGCCCACCGCCCTCCACCTGCTACTGCTCCTCGCCCCAGCGGGCATGCTGAGCCTGTCGAACCACGCCCCGCGCCTCCCAAGCTTCCGCCTCCCGCTCTTCGCTCTCCGAACCCTGCGCCGCCTGCTTCCCCCGGCCCTGCACCCCTCCCCTTCCACCTCCGTCCGCCCCTCGTACCCGCCGAGCCGGCCAAACCGCCCCACCCCAACCCCCGGCCTCCCGGCGTCTTCGGCCCGGCCCCGGCAACACCCCCCGCGCCCCCCGCGCCGCCCGTTCATGCTGCGCCCGGCCAACCGCACCCCGGTCACCCCCGCATCCCGAGACCCACATCCGTCCTCTTCGCACGCCCAAGACCGTCGGAAATGCGCCTCCCGGCACCTCAAGAGTTTCTTGGAAGAAACTCTTATTGCGCGCGAGACCCCCCATTTCCACCCCACCAGCCACCCCCATCAGCGAACCACCCCAACCCCTCCAACCGCCCACCTCTTCCTCCCTCGCCCCCTGGGAGAGGGTCGGGGTGAGGGTCTTCCGGGCAACCAGCCTCGGGTGACGCAAACGCCGCCCTTGGCCCCCCGCCGCTGCCCCTGCGTAATCCCCATCCCACTCCGCTCCCTCCCCCTCCGATCTCACTTCTCTCCCCTCTCACCTCTCCCCTTCCGCTCCCACTTCTCTGCCCTCTCCCGTCTCCCCTTCCTTCACCGCCTCGCCACCCCCGCACAGCCCCAACCGTCGTCGCCAACCCGCCCAAAAAATCCGGCCCAAGCTATCTCTCGCCAGCCCGCCCCCTCTGGGGGCGGGCTGGCGAGAGATAGCTCCCCCTTCACCCCCACCCAATCCCCGCCGCCCTGCACACGCCCTCGGCTTCGTCCGATCCCCGCGACCGCCGGTCGCGCTGTCGCGGCGCGCCGACCGCGACTCAAGGTCACCGCCGACCGGAGCTTCGCGGCAGCTGCGGCTGAGCGGTTTGGACGCCGGCTAAAACTCCATCGCCGCGGCGATGTCGGCTTGCATGTTGCGCAGATGGGTCGGCCGGACGTAGATCTCTTCGACCAGCGTGCGCACCGGCATGCGGGCGCAAAGCAGGATGATCTTGGCAATGTCGTCGGCGTGCATCATGGTCGCGCGGTCTTTGACACCCGGTACGAGCGGGCGGGCGTCCAGCATCTCGGTGTTCACTTCGCCCGGATAGATCGTGCAGCCGCGAATGCCGCGGTTGCGGTACTCGGCATTCACGCTCTTCATCAGGCTCGCCACGGCCGACTTGGCGGCGCTGTACGCCGTGCCGGCCGGCGGTCCGGACGAAACGACCGAGTACGAAGCCACGGTTATGACGATCCCGCCGCCCCGCTCGAGCATTCCCGGCAGCGCGGCCTGGGTCAGCAGCAGCGGAGCGGTCACGTTTATCCGCGTCAGCTCATCGATGTCGCTGGCGCTGGTCGTCTGCACGCTGCGCGCGGCAGAGTTGGCGCCGGCGTTGTTGACCAGGATGTCGAGTCGGCCGAAGACGGCTTCGGTCTCGGCGACGGCCTCACGGACCGCGTCAGGATCGGCGACATCGGCGGCCAGAACCAGGGCGCGCCCTCCGGCCGTCTTGATCAGCCCGGCGGATTCTTCCAGGAGCGCGAGGCGCCGCCCCACCAGGGCTACCGCGGCGCCATCGCCCGCCAGCGCCAGGGCGGCCGCCCGGCCGATCCCGCTGCCGCCGCCGGTGACAAGGGCGGCCTGGCCGTCGAGTGCTCCCATGTCCCTTGCGCTTCCCTCCGGGCCGTTGACGCCGCTACTGGCTCTGGCCGCGTGCCGAAACTTCCCACACGTCCCGGACGATGCCGTCGCGAGCAACGAAGGCATGGTCGTACAGATTCACGCAGGGGCAGATGTGATTAGGAATGATCTGGATTACCTCGCCGATGGCATAGACCCCGGCGTCTGGCGCCGACAGCACCCCGTGCTCGTCGGACAGGCTCACGATGGTCGCGTCCGTCCGGCCGACGACCATCCCGAACCCGCTGTTTTCCAGGATGCTCGGTCCGCGCCGGTCCGACGTCAGCGCCTTCGCGCCGGCGTCCACCACCACCCGGTCCGGCGCCGGGCGGTTGACCACGGTGGCCAGCACGGTGGCCGCGCACCAGTCGGTGTGCCCCAGGAAGTTGGCGTGCGAGCCGTCGTTGAAGACCGCGGTGCCCGGCCGCAGCTCATCGATGCCCGGGTGGAACTTGCGGGCGAAGAGCGACGGCGTCGATCCCATACTGACCTCGCAGGCTGCCCCCGTGGCGTCTCGAATGGCCCGCGCAGCCTCCAACATCTGGCGCTGAGCCTGGTCGGCGATCACGTCCAGGTCCGAGTCATCCCGCGCCGCATAGTCGTGGCCCTCGTGGGTGTAGACGCCCCGCAAGGCGAGCCCCGGCGAATCCAGGATCCGCTGGGCCAGGTCGACGGCCTCGTGGGGCTCGACGACTCCGGTTCGGCGCTGGCCGACGTCGATCTCGATGCTGATGTCCAGTGGATCGGCCCCGCGAAATGCCTGGCTGAGCAAGTCAATCTGGTCGGGGTGATCGACGCCGACGGCCAGCCGGACGCGCTCCGCCAGCGCCCGCAGCCGTCGCATCTTGGCCGCGCCGACGACCTGGTTGGCAATGAAGATGTCGTCGATACCGCCGTCGGCGAAGACTTCGGCCTCACCGGTCTTGGCGCAACAGATCCCCTGGGCGCCGGCGGCGATCTGGAGTCGCGCCACCGCGAGCATGCGGTGGGTCTTGATATGGGGTCGCAGCCGGGCGCCGGCGGCCTGGGCGATCTCGACCATGCGGGCGATGTTGCCCTCCACGACTCTGAGGTCCAGGACAAGTGCCGGCGTGTCCAAAACGTCGACCGGCTGGCCAATCGCCGTTGCCGGATCGCGGGTCGAAAGCGCGAGTGCGACCATGGGGTTCCACCATCGGGGAAGCGCGACAGTCTACGCGCGGTCGGGCCTGTGTCGTATCGTCGCGTGAGGCTGAAAGCAAGGAGGACCGCGACATGGCTGCGGAGGTAGAGACGCTCCGAAACTGGATCGCGGGTGAATGGACGCCAGCTCGCGGCACTGAGGCCGCGGAAGTCACCAACCCGGCGTCGGGCGGGGTCGTCGCCGAGGCGCCGATGGCTTCCGACGAAGACGTTGCCGACGCGGTGCAGGCCGCCCATGATGCATTTGACGGCTGGCGGGCTACGCCAGCGGTCGAGCGGGGACGACTGCTGTTCCGGCTGCATCACCTCGTCGAGGCGCAGTTCGAGGACCTGTCGCGAATCATCACCATCGAAAACGGCAAGACGCTCGAAGAGGCGCGCGGCGAACTGATCCGAACCCTGGAGAACATCGAGGTCGCGGCCGGGATTCCGACGCTGCAGATGGGGGACTTCTCGGCCGACATCGCCGCCGGAATCGACGAAACCTCAATCCGCGAGCCGATGGGCGTCTTTGTCCAGATCGGGCCCTTCAACTTTCCGTCCATGGTGCCCTTCTGGTTCGCGCCCTACGCGCTAGCGACCGGCAACACCTACGTCATCAAGCCGTCGCCGCAGACTCCAATCAGCCAGGCCCGAATGATGGACTTGATCGCCGAGGCCGGCTTCCCGGCGGGTGTGATCAACCTGGTGCACGGCGGGGCGGAGACTGCCGAGGCGCTAATTGCCGATCCGCGCGTGCAAGGGGTCTCATTTGTAGGAACGACTCGGGTTGCGCGACGCATCTACGAGCTGGCGGCCCAGCACGGCAAGCGCGTACAGGCGCAGGGCGGGGCCAAGAATCACCTGGTTGTATTGCCCGATGCCAACCTGGATGCCGCGATTCCCAACCTGATGGGTTCCACATTCGGCTGCGCCGGCCAGCGCTGCCTGGCCGGATCGGTGGTGGTGGCGGCGAACGACGTGTATTCGGAATTCAGCGACCGGCTGACGGCCGCGGCGCAGTCGTTGCGCCTGGGCGACGGGCTGGATCCGGAGGCTGGGATGGGCCCGGTCATTTCGCAGGACTCGCGCGAACGCATCCTGGCCACGATTGACGACGCAGCTTCCGCCGGCGCCCGGCTGGTGGCCGATGGCCGCGGCGCAACCGCCGAGGGCCTGCCCAATGGCTACTGGGTCGGTCCGACGGTGGTTGATGAGGTCACCCCGGACATGCGGATCTCTCAGGAAGAGGTCTTCGGTCCGGTGGTCAGCCTGCAGCGGGTCGGAACGCTGCAACAGGCCATGGACATGATCGAGGCCAGCCCGTTTGGCAACGCCGCCTCGATCTACACGAGCAGCGGACCCGCAGCGAGGGAGTTCGTCTCGGGCGTCAACATCGGGAACGTGGGCGTGAATGTCGGAGTTGCCGCCCCAATGGCGTTCTTCCCGTTTGCCGGGCGCAAGGCTTCCTTCTTTGGGGATCTGCACGGGCAAGCCGGCGACGCCGTGCGGTTCTTTACCGATCCGAAAGTCGTCGTGTCACGCTGGCCCAAATCATCCGACGGCCGCGACCCCTGGGACTGAGGCACTGATGGCCGCACGACGACGCCCGGATCCTGACCGCCCAGCCCGTGACTGGGCGTATCTGCGCGACGTGCATCCCGCGATCAGCGGGGTGCAGGCTCGAATCGAGCGAGAGGCCGAGCAGGACCGCGAACCAATTACGGAACGCGAGTCTGCCCGGCTGATTGCGACGCTGGTTCGCGCCTGTGGCGCCCGGACGGCACTGGAGATTGGGACGAACCTCGGGTATTCGGCGACCTGGATCGCCGGCGCCCTGCCGCGCGACGGTCGCCTGGTCTGCCTGGACATCGATGCCGAGATCCTGGAGCGAGCCCGCGAGCACCTCACGCACGAGCGAGTGGCCGATCGAGTTGAATTGCGCTGCGGCGCCGCACTGGACTTGCTGTCAGACCTCCCCGGACCCTTCGACTTTGCCTACATCGACGCGAACAAGGACGACTACCCCGCCTACCTGGAGGCGGTCGTGGAGCGACTGCGTCCGGGCGGCGTCGTCTGTGTCGACAATCTCCTGTGGGGCGGTCAGGCGGCCATGGAGACCGACGACCCGAACCGCCCGCGGCAGTGGACGCCGATCATCCGGGAATTCAATCGGTCGTTCCTCGACCACCCGCAGCTGGATTCGACGATCGTGCAGGTCGGCGACGGCGTCGGCATCGGAGTGAAGCGTGGCTAACCAGCCTCTGGCGTCCGCTCCGCGGCCACCGTCCAATGCCGTAGCGGCCGCGGCGATTGACGAAGCGTCGGCTGCCGCCTAGCGTCATACCCGGCACTCAGCCTCGGCTGCGAATGGAGCAGGAACTCGTGATTACAAATACGGCAAAGCAGCGGATGGAGCAGGGCAAAGTTGCACTAGGGGTCGGCTGCGGCCTGGGCGTCCCGTTTCCGGCCGAGATGCTGGCGAGCATGGGGTACGACTGGGTGCTGATCGACAATCAGCACGGCAGCTGGGACCGCTACTCCTCCATGCTGGCGTTCATGGCCGTGCGGGCCGGCGGCTCTATTCCGGTGGCGCGCGCGCTCGTCAACCGATACGACGAGATTGGGCGCCTGCTCGACGAAGGCGCGCTGGGCATCATCGTGCCGATGGTGGACACGGTCGAGCAGGCCGAAGCGGCGGCGTTCGCCTCGCGGTTCCCGCCGGCCGGCGGGCGCTCCAACGGCGCGGGCGGCGCCAGCATCTACGGCCCGGACTACATCGAGAGTTTCAACGACCAGGCCTTCGTGGCGATCCAGTTGGAGTCGAAGGAAGCGATTGAGAACGCCGACGACATCATGGCCGTGGACGGCATCGACGGCTGCTGGTTGGGCCCGGCCGACCTGGCGAACTCGATTGGCTTCGCCCGCGACTCGGCCGAACACGACGAGGCCGTGATACGGATGATCGAAGCCTGCCAAAAGCACGGGAAGGCTCCGGGGATCGCCGCCGGCAACGTCGAGCAGGTCGAAAAATGGGTCGCCGCCGGCTGCACCTTCATCAGCGCCGGCAGCGACAAGGGCTACATCGCACTGGGTGGGATGGCGGAATTCGAGGCGCTGAAACACTTGCGCGAATAGGCAATGTGTGGTCCCAGGCTTCAGAGACCTCCTGAGGGGTCTATTGAGGAGCGTTGCGGATGATCGAGCGTGACTATAGCGAGCTGTTCGACTTCTGCTCAGGGACATGTGAACTTGGCGATATTCTTCAACTAGTAGCCATCGTCGCGATTCTCATTGGTGTCGTAGTGGGCTTTCTTCTCTTGGTTCATCGTAAGATGGAGCGCGGCGACTATACTGGCAAATGGGGAGGAAGCTAGGTCTGCATCATTTGCCCGAGGTGTTCCAAGGGTGTATTTGTCCTTGGTGGAAGAGGAACCTGGCAAGATCGCATACGATGTTCCCGGTCACTCTGGTTGGCTCGGCCACCGTGTGGACACCGCTTGCGCCGCATCTCGGAAAGACGCGAGCCGTAGGGCAAGTCGGCGTGGTGTGCGTCCGTCTATCGGGTCTGATGGATTCAGTGACGGGCCTTCTCCCAACTCAAGCCGGGGCCTCGGATTGGAGTCAGTCGAATAGGGGGTGACTTCGCTTGATCCTGATATTGGTCGCCGTGGTTGGCATTGCCCTGACCGTGATTGGCCTCATGCCAGGCTCGACGTACGATCGAGGATTGCCTCTGGCCGTTGTACTGGTCGGTTTCGCTGTTGTGTTGCTAGTTATCTTTCTTAGGCATGTAAGGGAAAGCGTTGCGAATGCAAAGCAGTCGGATAGGAACAATTACGAATGGAAGTCACCACAGGAGAGACGGCAAGACCTTAGACTCCGGCAGAACGCACGTGCCCGAAGCCAAAGTCGAAGTCGAGTCTTGGGCTTTGGATCAAGCCTTGGCACGAGGAGAACTCGGATTCAGCAGGCAAGCTTAAGGCGACAGTATGAGTTGCGAGTTAAGCAGGGTAGGCGAGACGCAGCCCGGACCGTGGGCGCAGCCAGACTACATCGGCGACGTTCGGCCGCAGTCGAAGATCCGGATCCGAGCGATTGGGGTCGTAAACTGAAACTAGAACGTCGTTCAGGGCGTCAAGCCAGTAGTCGACAATTGTCCCGAGCAGCGGAGCGGCGTCAGGCGGAGCTGCGAATCGAGCAGGGAATGCAATATGCAAGGGAATCAAACTTCAGCGCTAAGGGCGGTGGTGAGACCATCAGCGAAAGGAAAAAACGAGCGCGCCAAAAGAGACTGCGTGAAAGGTTCTGGCGGGAAAACAAGTCTTTCTGGATGTAGGCTCGAACAGGGCTCCCTGTAGGAAAACTAAAAAACAATAAATGTTCTGATAAATGTTCTGAGTGGCGTTCTATTCGATCTATGTTCTCCATCGACGGTCGACTGCTACGATCTTGCGGCGTGGTTTGCTCCAGGTCAAGGGTCGGATATGAAGATCGCCAATATCACTGTCCGCCAGGTGGATGTTCCGCATCCGCATCCGTATGTGCATGCGTGGGGGCCTCCGGGGCGGCTGGAGTACTCGCGCGGCGCGGTGATCGTGAAGGTTGAGACCGATGACGGGCTGATTGGCTGGGGTATTGGCGACACGCGAAGCGGGGTTACGAATCGCGACGTGGTGGCGCCCCAGTTGCTCGGCCAGGACGTGTTCGCGTTGGCGCGGCATGCCGAGGTGATGCGTCGGGCCGGGACGTTCCTGTTCGATATGGCGCTCTGCGACATCATCGGCAAGGCGGCCGGACAGCCGTTGCACCGGTTATGGGGGTATCGCGACACGCGCGTGCAGGCCTACGCCAGCACCATCGTGGCGGCTACGCCGGAGCAGCGCGCCGAGGATGCACTTGCTTACCTGGAGCAGGGTTTCACCGCTATCAAGCTGCGCACCGCGTTTCCGACGCTGGAGGAGGACATTGCGCTGGTGGCGGCGGTACGCGACGCCGTCGGCGACCGCATGGTGATCATGGTGGATGCCAACCTTGCGGGAGGCTCCTCCAGTGACCACCGGCCGGCCTGGGACTACGAGCGCGCCCTGGCGGAGGCCCGCGAAATGGAGCAGTTGGACGTCTTCTGGCTGGAAGAGCCGCTGCCGCGGGACGACTTCGAAACCATCGCGCGCCTGACGGCCGAAACCGACATCGCGATTGCCGGCGGCGAGGGCAATCTTGGCATGCCCGACTTCATCGAAATGATCCGGGTCGGTGCCTACGACATCCTTCAGCCGGATACGGCCGCGAGCTGCGAGGTTCTGTCGCAATTCATCAAGATCGCCGCGGCGGCGGAGTTTGCCGGCAAGCTGTTCGTTCCCCACCACGGCGTCACCGGTCTGGGCATCGCTGCACACATGCAATTGAGCGTGTGTATCCCGAACTGCCCCTACGTCGAGTTCATCCTCGACGAGCCCTACCGCACAATCGAGCACTACCAGCAGTTAGGCGGCATTGTGGACGCGCCGCTGCGGATCGATTCGGAGGGCTACCTCCCTGTTCCTACGCGTCCCGGCCTGGGCGTGGGCGTGAACGAAGACGCTATTGCCCAGTACGAGGTCGAAGTTACCGACTAGGTGAGGAGCCGGTCTCTCCGGTCTGTTGCGAGGAATTGGATCCAGGGGCGCGGCGGTCGCCCGCCCGGCGTGCCGGTCCGGGTCGGGGTTGCTCGCCGTCAGCGCCGGCAATGGGTCCGGGTCGTACGTGCTTTGCCGTCAGGGCACCAACGGCCAGAGCGGTCTTTGGTGAGGCACCGGCTTGCTTGAGGATCGTCTCGGTGGATTCGCGGACATGGTGGTAGACGGCGTCGCTGTCGCCGACACCGGGTGCGGGACCGTCGTCTGCCGTCCAGATCTTCGCCAGCCGATCGGCCAGTAGGTCGCTGAGGACCATCAGGTCGCGGGCCATGCGGCCGGCCGAGTCGTCCTCGCTGGTGCGCGGGCGCCCCATCTGGCGACCGATCCAGAGGCTGGCGACCGCGGCGACGCCGGCCGCCGCGGCAGCAGCCGCGATTCCCAAGATGATGGAGTCGTTCATTGGAGCCTGATTCTAGACGCGAAGCGCAGTCATGGCATCTGGTCGCCAATTGGGCACCCTTGATGTCGACATGAGTCTATGACAGCTGCCTGACGGATTCGTTGGCTTGAGGTTGGGATGTTGCATGAGACTGGCCTTATAAACCACAACTCCAACCTGGTAGGAGTGCCTATCAAAATCGCTGTTCAGACTGGTGCATAACATTGCTTGAACGTTGGATATCAGTGCTGACTTTTCCTGCACATCGACTTTGGTTATGTATTCCCAATCTATGCAGTCTGTCTCTTGTATAGCCGATATGCTTATGCTAGGTTTCCTTAGCTGTCGTCACGCATGACGTGAAGCGAGAGGCGTGCGAGGCATGTCCTCAATCGAGCTTCCGAGTCACGCCAGGGCGGTCGTTATCGGCGCTGGGATCGCCGGTTGCAGCGTGGCGTACCACCTGACGAAACTCGGCTGGCGAGACATTGTGGTTGTCGAACAAGGGCCGCTGTTCGAGACCGGCGGCTCGACATCCCATGCCCCTGGGCTCGTGTTTCAGGTCAATCCGTCGAAGACCATGACGGACTTCGCGCGATATAGCGTGGACTTATGGACCGAATTGACACTCGATGGTGCTCCGTGCGCCAAGACCGTGGGCAGCCTTGAGGTGGCCTGGACGCCGGAGCGACTCCTCGATCTGAAACGAAAGTTCGGATACAGCTTGAGTTGGGGTGTGGATGCCCATCTGCTCGGCCCAAGCGAAGCGCGCGAGCTGATTCCGATGTTGTCTGATCGCATCTTGGGCGCGCTATACGTTCCTTCCGACATTCACACAAAGGCGACCAGACCGGCCGAGGCGATGGCGCGTGAGGCCCAGCGGACGGGCGCCACGTTCCACGGCCGTGTGAAGGTCACCGGGTTTGAAGTCTCGGACGGACGGGTTACGGGAGTCCAGACCACTGACGGCGAGATTGCAACCGACCTGGTAGTTGCCGCCACAGGCATCTGGGCGCCAACAGTCGGCGGCATGGCGGGGGTTCCGATTCCGCTGTCGCCGATGCAACATCTTTATGCGGTGACCACGCCGATTGCGGAGCTGACCGGCGCGACCGAGGAAATCTCGCTGCCGCTCTTGCGCCACCAGGACGAGGCCGTGTACTTCCGGCAAGAAGGCGACTGCTTTGGCATCGGGTCGTACCAGCATGAACCGCTGCTGGTGGACGCCAACGACCTTCTCGATTACGACAGAGCGCCAGTCTCGCCATCGGAGATGCCATTTACTCCGTCTCACTTTGAGAAGGCCATGGCGGCTGCAGATGAGGTGCTGCCCTGCCTTAACGGCGCTCAGCTGACGCGCAAGTTCAACGGCATCTTCTCGTTCACCACCGACGGATTTCCGGTCCTCGGCGAATCGCCCCAGGTCCGCGGATTCTGGTCGGCGCAGGCCGTCTGGATCACCCACGGCGGCGGCGTCGGTAAAGCGGTTGCCGAGTGGATCGTGAACGGCGAGCCGACGACCGATCTTCGCGAGTGCGACATCCGGCGCTTCCACGAGCACGCCTACAGCCGTTCCTACGTGCGGGCACGAGCCGCTCAGCAGTACCGCGAGGTGTACGACATCATTCATCCGCGGCAGCAATTGGCGAGTCCACGAAACCTGCGGCTGTCGCCGTTCCATGCGCGGCAGCGGGAACTGGGCGCCGTCTTCTTCGAGAACGCGGGGTGGGAACGTCCGCAGTGGTATGAAGCGAATCGGGATCTGCTCGACGATTTGACCGTTGCCGGCGCAGCGCGTGATGGCTGGGAAGCCCGCGAGTGGTCCCCAACGGTGGCGGCCGAGCACGTGGCCACGCGGGAGCGGGTAGCCATGTTCGATCTCACGCCGTTCGCCACATTTGAAGTCACTGGTCCCGGCTCGCTCGCCGCGCTTCAGCGGCTAGCGACCAATCAGATGAACAAGCCCGTCGGTTCCGTCACCTACTCGTCGATGCTTACACCGAGCGGAGGCATCAAGTGCGACTTGACGGTGACGCGCCTGGGGGCGGAGCGCTTCATGGTGGTGACGGGCGGCGCGATGGGACTTCACGATCTCGGCTGGATCCAGGCAAATCTGCCCGACGATGGCTCGGTATTGGTTGCCGATATTTCGGCGGGACAGTGCTGCGTCGGTCTGTGGGGACCGAGGGCGCGCGATCTGCTGAGCCGTGTCTGCGAGGGCGACGTGACCGACTCGGGATTCCCGTATCTCACCGCCAGATCGATTTCGATTGGCGAAGTCCCGTCGCTGGCGCTGCGAATTTCGTACGTAGGTGAACTGGGCTGGGAGATCTATGCGCCTTTTGAGCAGGGCCTGCGGTTGTGGGACATCCTGTGGGAGGCGGGTCAGCCGCTCGGCGTCATCGCTGCCGGCGGCGGCGCCTTTGATTCGCTGCGGCTCGAAAAGGGATATCGGCTCTGGGGCAACGACATTCACACCGAGGACAACCCGTATGAGGCCGGCACGGCTTTCGCGGTGCGAATGCGGAAAGGCGACTTCATTGGACGGGACGCGCTCAGGGACTTTCGAGCTCAAGGCCTGACTCGAAGACTGTGCTGCATGACTCTGGACGACTCCGACCGAGTCGTGATGGGCAAAGAACCGGTCATGGACGGCGAGCGTGTGCTGGGCTACGTGACGAGCGCCAACTACGGGCATTCGGTTGGGCGCGGCATCGTGTACGGCTATCTGCCGACAGGCCACTCGGACCCGGGAAGCCGTGTTGACGTGCTGTATTTTGGCCAGAGACTTCCGGCAACGGTTGTGGACGAGCCTCTCTACGATCCGAAAAGCAAAAAGATGAGGGCGTGACGTGTCAGCGCGAAAACTTGAGGTTGGTGTGCCGATGAAGATCCGAAGAAGAACTGCACGTCAAGGCCGAGGAATTGGAATCGTCGAACGACTGGAGGTCGTCTGATGGCTCAGAGTCTTGTAATCGACGGTCTCAAACGGCGTGAACTGCCGATCAACCTACGGCAGAGCGGCAACAGCGACGCCCGGATTCTCATTTCCACCCGGATTAGAAAGTCGCCGTGGTGGCACTTGTCGAAGGCGGCCGGTTGCCGGGCCTATACGACCTACAACCACATGTATCACCCGCGGGCCTATATCAAGCCCGAGGATGGCGGCCTGCTTGAGGAGTACAAATATCTCACCGAGCACGTCAGCATGTGGGACGTGGCGGTCGAGCGGCAGATTCGAATCAAGGGACCCGACGCCGCGGATTTCGTGGACCTGTTGATCACGCGCGATGTCCACGCGCGTGTCCCAGTCATGCAGGCCCGGTACGTGATTCTTTGCAACCAGTACGGGGGCGTCATCAACGATCCGGTGTTGCTGCGCGTTGCCGATGACGAATTCTGGTTCAGTATCTCCGATTCCGACGTGCTGCTCTGGGCCCAGGGAGTCAACTCCCATGCCGGTTTCAACGTCGATATCCGCGAGATCGATGTGTCGCCAGTCCAGATCCAGGGTCCCAAATCGGTGCTTCTGATGGAGAAGATGTTCGGCTCGCACATCAGGAACATCCCGTACTACGGTCTGATCCACGACACGCTCAACGGCCACGCCGTCACGATTTCGCGCACGGGGTTCTCGGCTGAAGTTGGGTTTGAGATTTACCTGCACGGCGCGATGCGGCATGCGGATGACGTGTGGCCCCACATCCTGGAACAGGGGCAGGAGTACAACCTGCGGGTGATCGCTCCCAGTCACATTCGTCGAATCGAGGCCGGAATCTTGTCGTACGGACAGGACCTGGACATCGAGAACAATCCGTATGAGGTCCGGCTTGGCTGGCAAGTGGACCTGAAGAAGGGCACGTTCATCGGCAAGGATGCGCTGGCCAGAATCAAGTCTGAAGGCGTCACGCAGCGTTTGGTCGGGCTTAGAGTCGGAGGGCAGCCCCTGAGCTGGTACAACGAAGACTTCTACCTGGTTAAGGACAGCGGCTCAGGGGACGACGTGGGCTACGTGACCAGTGCGTTCTGGTCGCCGAATCAGCAGTCAAACATCGCGCTGGCCGTGATGCCCAGGTCTCACTGGAGACGAGGGACGCGCGTAAAGGTCCAGTTGCCGGATGACGGCCTGGTGGACGCTGACGTGGTTCGAGTTCCGTTTGTGGATCCGGCCAAGGAGCTTCCCAAGACCGGGTTGTAGGGAGCGCCGGCATACGGCGTGCACGGCTCTGGCGGTTCGGCGACTCGAGCACTGGCCTTTGCGATAGGTGCCTCTTGCGCATTGCTCGTGGGCATGGCTCCAGCCATGAACCCAGAGTCAGAGCGTCGGTTTGCCCAGCGAATGCAAGCGCCCGGTGAAACCGGTTTAGAATTGCGGTTCCCTCTTCCACGTCTCGAGGTTAAAGCAAATGCAGAAGGTTCTGATTGACACGGACCCCGGCACAGACGATGCGCTGGCGCTCCTGATGGCGTTGAACAGTCCGGACTTGCTGATCCAGGGCATTACAACGGTTGGCGGTAACGCAGCGCTGGCGGAGACGACCGAGAACGCCCTTCGGCTCGTCGACTTCGTTTGCGAAGGGCGTGATCTGCCGATCGCCATCGGCGCCGACCGGCCGGCGCATGGCTCGTTCTCGTATGCGTATCACGTCCACGGCGCGAAGGGGCTTGGCGTCCAACTGCCCGCCTCGACATTGGAGCCGCATCGAGTGGACGCAGTCGAGTTCATTCGGGAGCGTGCGTCAGCATTGCCGGGTCGTTTGACCATCATCGCGCTCGGGCCGCTGACGAACGTGGCCGCGGCGTTGGACGGTCGACCGGATATCGCCAGTGCAGTCTCAAAGATTGTCGTGATGGGTGGGGCCGTACATGTCCCGGGCAACATCACACCTTACGCAGAGTTCAACATCCACGAAGACGCGTGGTCGGCCAACGCGGTGTTCGCGTCTGGAGTGCCGGTCACACTCGTCGGTCTCGACGTGACCCAACGGACGTCTCTGCACCGGCAGGACGGGCCGCGGTGGTTTGGCGGCAATTCTGGGTCCGTCCAGCTGGGAAACCGCATCCTCGAGGACAGGTTTCGGGAGCGGGCCGATCAGCAGGAGTTCCATCTACACGATCCGCTGGCCGTGGCCGCGACGATCGAGCCGGACATTCTGACCTGCCGGCGGGCTCACGTGTCGGTAGTGACGGATGGTGAAGAACGCGGATGCACCGCTGCCAGCTACGGTGACGGTCCCGTGAGCGTGGCCATTGATGTCGACGTCGCGCGGGCGTTGGAGATCGTTCGGACGCTCATTTCCGGTTAGGCCGACCGTGGGTGCTTGCGGCCATCTCAGGCGGACCGCAGCCCCACATGCGGATTCGAGAGAGCTGCTATGAAGTCTGCCTACGCCGGCGTGGACGGCGCACAAGCTCACCGTCGCAGTTCGGACAGGTGTGGTCCATCGCGACCGCGCACGTCGGACAGAACGTGCACTCGTAGGAGCAAATGAGCGCCGTGCTCTCGTCCGTGAGGTGCGCAACGCAGCGTTCGCAGCGGCTGCCCATCTCGAGTCTCACTTCAATCCTCGCTGAGTCTCTGAGAGCGTCAGCGCGCTCCGTCGGGGAGCGCGCCAGAACTTGGTCAGGGTGGGTGGGCGCGATAGGACTCGAACCTATGACCTCGCGGATGTGAACCGCGCGCTCTAACCAGCTGAGCTACGCGCCCGACGGCGTGCATCGTAGCAACGCCCGGGGAGGGCCGGTCAGAGCTGCAAGAGCGCCTGGGGATCCAGGGCCAGCACCTCCACGGGTTCGCCCGGCTCGATGGTCTGATTCTCGTGCAATACGGCGAGGCCGTTGCCGGCCACCAGCGAGGACATGCGATAGGAACTCTGGTCGCCGGCGGAGGTGCAGATCAGTTCGCCGTTCGTGCGGCGCACCTGCACGCGCAGGAAGGTGCGCTTGCCCTGCGCACTGCCCAGGCGATCCCCGGCAATTGTCTGGACTCGGGGGTGCGTGAGGTCGTGGTGGCCCATGAGGCGCAGCAGGGCCGGTCGGACGAACAGCGCGAAGCAGACCATGCTGGACACCGGGTTGCCAGGAAGACCAATGACCGGCGTGCCATGTACCTGTCCGTAGGCCAGCGGCTTGCCGGGGCGCATGTTGATCTGCCAGAAGTCCATGCGGCCCTCGGAACCCAGGACGTTCGTGACCAGGTCGTAGTCGCCCATGGAGACGCCGCCGATGGTGACGATGACATCGGACTGCGCGCCTGTGGTGAGGGCGTCTTGCAACGCTTCGACGGTGTCTCCGGCTATGGGAAGACGGTGCGGCTCGGCGCCCAGGGCGCGGGTGGCGGCTTCCAGGGCCCAGGCGTTGCTGTTGCGGACCTGGCCCGGACTGATGCCGGCGTCGATTTCAACGATTTCGTCGCCCGTCGGGACGATGGCCGCAGTGGCGCGGGGATGGGCGTGGACGGTGCTAACGCCCACCGATCCGAGGACTCCGATTTCAGCCGGGCCCAAGCGCCGGCCAGCCTGGACCACGACGGATCCTGTCGGTATGTCGCCACCGGCGGGACGGACGTTTTCCCCGAAATCTGCCCGCTCCAACACGGCCACCACGCGGCGGTCCGTGTCGCGGTTGCGAGGGTTGGTGCCCAGATGGCCCCAGTCGGTCCGATCCGTGTCTTCGAAAGGCACGACGGTGTCGGCGCCGGCGGGGACGGGGGCGCCGGTCATGATCCGTGCTGCTTCACCAGGTTGCAGGGTCAACGAGCTGACCCGGCCGGCGGGAATCTCGTCCACCACCCGCAGTTGTGCGGGCCTGGCCGCGGATGCCTGGGCAATGTCGGCGGCGCGGACGGCGTAGCCGTCGTACGCCGAGTTGTCGAACCCCGGCACGTCGTCGCGGGCCTGCACGCTATCGGCAACGACCAGGCCCAGGGCCTGCGCCAACGGAACATCCTGGGCCGGCAGTGGGGCGAAGCCGCTGAGGATGCGTTCCAGCGCGTCGTCCACGGAGAGGAAAGTCTGCAGGTCGGTCATGCGGGCGACCCGTAGCGGTAGTCAGGCAAGTCTAGCCGCGGGATGTCGGACGTCGGTCTGTCAAAGTCGGTCGCTGACCGTCGCCAGGGGCGCTTGCAGGGACTCGAAGTTCGCTCTGCTATTCTCGATAGTCCCCTGTCAGCCGGTCACCCATGGGCGAGAACAGATGATTAAGAAGCTCGGCGTGCTTGCAGTCGTCGTTGGGGTTCTGGCGGTTCTCTTTCGAAAAGCCAAGAGCCTGATGGGCGTCGAAGACGAGTCGGGAGCGGGCGCCTAGCCACTCGGCAGCCGCGCGAATCAGCGGCCGACCGCGCTGCGAGACGCTTCGTTCAGAACACCATTCCTCGGTAGCTCAATGGTAGAGCGTGCGGCTGTTAACCGCAGGGTTGCAGGTTCGAGTCCTGCCCGAGGAGCCAGGAGGCGAATCGGCGCGAGCCGTTGACTCTTGAAGTGGTCCCAATTGGGCTGTGCCAGTGCCGTGCCGCTGGCCACGATGCCGAGGCGATGGCGAAGTCGCTATGATCCACTGTGATGTCAATGAATCCAACTGACTTCTGTTGAAGTCATCCTATTCAAGGACGCATGGATGGCTCAGATCACGGCGCGGGTGCCGGATGCCCTCATTGGCGCGCTGGACGAAGCCGCGGCGCAGCTGAAACGGAGTCGGGCCGATATCGTCCGGCAGGCGCTGGAGCGCTATCTGGAGGACTTTGACGATCTGACCGTGGCCATCGAACGATTGCGGGACCCCTCCGATCCGGTGCTGGATTGGGACCAGGTCAGGCGTGAGCTACTCGATTCGGATTAAGCGGAGCGCGTCCAGGGATCTGGCTCGCCTTTCGCGTTCGGATCGGGTTCGCATAGTGCGGGCGATTGATGGCCTGGCTCAACACCCACTGGCGGGCAGCGCATTGAAAGGGGATCTGCGCGGACTACGGCGACTGCGCGTTGGCGACTATCGCGTCGTGTATGAAGTCATGGCCGATGTGCTTGTCGTACTGGTGGTTCGTGTTGCGCATCGACACCAAGCCTATCGCCGCAGGTGAAGGGGCCAAAGATTTCCGACGAGTGGAGAGCCACCTTGGACGAGGCAGAGGCCGAGCGCCTGATGGACTCGGCTCTGGAAGTCTTCGCGCGTGGGATCTGCGTGCCGCGCAGCTTCACGCATCCGTATCTGGCCGAGTGTGTCGAAGGCTTGTGGGTGACGCGCGACGCGCCACGACAGCGGGGGCGATATCGCCGGGAAGAGTGGTTCGCTCACAGAATTTCGCCTGAGGAGGCTGTGCGGACCATTCAGCGGCACACGCGCGGCCAGCACGCCATCTGCGCTATTCGCTCGTGCGGGGAGTCTGATGAGCCGATCCGGAGCGGGTACCGGGCGCTCGACTACCGACTGGGGTTTACCGAGCCGGTCATGGTCCACCGCTTGCAGCGGATTCCACGGATCGCGCCGCCGGTAGAGATCGTGCGCGTCTTGGATGCCGGGCTGGCGAATAAGGTGAACAAGGCGGCCCGCCGGCGGCAGATCCTTCCCGAGCACCTCACGCCGGAGGCGCCGTTGCGTACGTACGCAGCCCTCGTTGAAGGCGATCCGGTGGGATGGGTCAGCAGCGCTGAAGTCGCGGGGGCGACCTGGTGTGCATACCTGTACGTACAGCCCGACTTCCGACGGCGCGGTATTGGCAGGGCGTTGATGGGCCGGATGGTGCGTGATGACCAGTCCTACGGATCACAAATGGCCGTGCTGGCCGCGTCCCATACCGGGGCGCTCCTGTATCCGCTGGTGGGGTATGAACAGATCGGCACGTTGTACTCGTACACGCCGCGCCGACGCTGAGCGTTATTCAGGGAGCGGTGGCGGCACCTCGCAGGTCGAGTCGCATGACGTGACGCCGCTTGCCAAGGCGGCCAACGTCGCGAAAGCCGGCGGCGCTGAACATGGGTCGCAGTCCTCCGTACCGATAGCTCGGCGACTCCGGATCCACGGGATAGGCTTCCACGGTCCTGGCGCCCTGAGTGCGCGCTCGGTCGATGGCTGCTTCCAGCAAACGTGTGGCCAGCCCGCGGCCGCGGAGACGCCGGGGGACGAAGAAGCAGGTCAGGGACCAGACCGATGGATCGTTCGTGTCGGCCGCGCCAGGAACGCGCGAGGTCTTGAGGCGCGGGAGTGTCGGGCGCGGGGCGATGGAACACCACCCAATGGGTTCGTTGCCCGCAAGGGCCAGCAGGCCGACCGGCTCGCCCTGTTGAATTCGCCGAGCTATGCCCGCCCTATAGCTGGCGCGGTCGCGCTGTCGGGCCTCTTCCGGGGTGGCTCGATGCACCATGCACCAGCAGTAGTGCGGTGCGCCGCGCGAAGAGAAGAGGCGCTCAAACTCGGGCCAGGACGACGCTTCAACGGCGCGAAACGTCAGGTCTGCCGGTAGTTCGGTCATGCGCGGCTGGACGGATCCGTGATGGCTTCACACGTCCCGCTCTTGGGAGGGATGACCCATGTTCGGGCGCGCGGTTTAAGAGGGAAGCCGCCGGCTCCCCTGTGCTAGCGTACGAACTACGAAGGAGTGTAGCTCAGTTGGAAGAGCAACGGTCTCCAAAACCGTAGGTCGGGGGTTCGAGTCCCTCCACTCCTGCCGGCGCCGAAGTGGCGGAACTGGTAGACGCGCTGGTCTCAAAAACCAGTGAGGTTCATTCCTCGTGTCGGTTCGATCCCGACCTTCGGCACCTGATGGTCAGAAGCCAAGAGTCCGACGCTAGTCCGATTCGATTTCCGGAATATCCAGGTCCATGCCCGGATAGATGGTGCTCGGATCGGCTCCGTCGAACCGCCACTTGTTCTTATTGAAGATGATTTCCCACTTGTCCTGGTCGCCGTACTCGCGTTCGGCGATCGTTCGAAGGGTCTCGCGGGGCATCACCTTGATCGTGTGGCGGACGGCCGTCACCTTCTTCTCGCGTTTCAGAAAATCTAAGAGACCCATGCCTGCCCCCAGCGGCTGGCGCCTAATGGCGTTTCGCGCGGGCACGAGTATAGGACTGACGTGCTTCGGTCTCAAAAGGGCGAAGTTTCCGATACGGGGGGAGACAGCGTGATGGATGCGTCCAGCCAGTCTGCGTCAGGCTTTACCGCCCGACTGTGGCGCGAGGCTGAGGCGAAGGCGTCGTGGGTATGCCTAGGTCTGGACATGGACCTTCAGCGGTTGCCGGACGGACTGCCGCGCTCGGTTGCGGGCGCTCGCGAGTTCCTTTTTGCCGTCGTTGATGCCTGCGCCGATCGCGTTGTGGCATTCAAGCCGAACATTCCGTTCTACCTGTCGCTGGGGCCCGACGGCCTTCAACTGCTGCGCGATCTGCGCGACGCCATTGATGACCGCGCGCTGCTGATTGCGGATAACAAGGTTGGAGATGTCTTCGACACGTCGGAGAGGTACGCCAGCTTTCTGTTCGACTATCTTGACGCCGATGCCATCACCTTCAACCCCTGGGGTGGCCGTGATGCAATTCACCCTCTGATCGAGCGTCCGGACCGTGGCGCGTTCGCCTGGTTGCGCAGCAGCAATCCCGGCGCTGATGACCTGCAGGGTCTTGAGACCGACGGCGGCGAGCCGGTGTACCTGCGGCTGGCGCGGCAGTTGGTGGAGTGGAACGAGTACGGAAACGTGGGTGTGGTTGTGGGCGCTACTCGACCGCACGATGTTGCAATGGTTCGTGGACTGACACCCGGCATGCCGATCCTGGCGCCCGGTGTAGGAGCACAGGGTGGCGCGTTGAAGCAAACGGTGAGGGCCGGATTTGGGCCTGCGCCCGAGGGCGTGCTGGTCAACGCCGGGCGTTCCGCCCTCTGGGTGAGCAGCGGACCGGATTACGCGCCGGCAGTCCGAAACCAGATCGACCGCATGCGAGAGACGATTCAGGCGGCGCGCTTGCGTTGACGCCGTCTGACCAGACGGCTAGCTGTTCAGCGGCCAGGCGCCGAGGACACGCGTTAGCACCGTTGATTCGCCCAGCACGTTCAGGGCGTCCTTGACGTGCAAGTCGTCGGGGTGCCCCATCATCTCCAGGAAAAAGATGTAGTCGTCCGGCCTGAGCCGCGAGGGACGCGACTGGATGAAGCTGAGGTTGAGGTCGTGGGTGCGCAGGCAGCTCAGCACGTCGTGAAGCGCGCCGATCCGGTCGTGCACGGCCACCATCAAGGCCATCTTGTCGCGACCCGTGCGTGTGGCCGGTTTGTCGGCGATCACATAGAAACGGGTTCGGTTGGACGCCACGTCCTGGATGTCTTGACGCAGGACTTCAAGGCCGAAGGCTTCCGCCGCACTCAGCGGACCGATGGCCGAGGTGTTGGGTTCCTTGGCCGCGCGTCGAGCGGCTTCCGCCGTGCTGGCCACCTCCATGAGTGGCGTTGCACCGAGATGCCGTTGAATCCAGCCGCGGCACTGTGCGATGGCGTGCGGATGCGAATAGACGCAGGTCCAGTCGGTCGAACTAGAGGTCGCCAACAGGTTGTGTGAGACGGGCAACTGAATCTCGGCCTGGATGTGGACGGTGCGGGTGACGAAGAGATCCAGCGTTTCGCCGATCGTGCCGCTGGTGGTGTTCTCGATCGGCACGACGCCCCAGACGCGTGGCGAGCGGTCAACGAAGTCGAAGATGTCACTGAACGAGTTGAGCGGCGTCAAGTTGGCCAGGCGGCCGAAGTGCTGCTGAGCGGCCTGGTGGCTGAAGGTGTGGGGCGGCCCGAGGTATCCGACCTTGGGGGGTTCTTCAAGGCTGCGCGAGGCAGCCATGATTTCGCGGTAGATCGCCCGGATGTGATCGTCATCGTAGGGGCCAGGATTGATGGCCGTGACTCGTTCCAGCACGTCGCGTTCGCGTCCGGGGTCGAACACTGGCGTGCCGGTGTCTGCTTTCAGATGGCCGATGCGTCGAACGAATTCGGCACGCTGACCGAGCAATGTCACCAGATGCCGGTCCAGGGAGTCAATGCGTCGCCGCAGATCGTCAAGCGACTCAGACACCACGGACTCCGGGCAAGCGCGGGAGCGCGATGCTAGCACCGACCCGCCGAGTTTCGAGCGAGCGGTGGTCTAGAGTCCGCGCATCGAGGCGCCGAAAGCGTCGATGGCCTGGATCAGATCCTCACGGCTATGGGCAGCGCTGACCATTGCGCGCACCCGAGCCGCGTTTCGAGGAACGGTTGGGAAAGCCACGCTTTGGACGAAGACGCCGCGTTGCCGTAGCCGGTCGCTGAGGGCATGGGCGCGTTCGGCTTCACCGACGATGACCGGAGTGATTGGCGTTGCGCTTCGTCCGAGGTCCATGCCGAGATCGGACAGACCCTGTTTGAAGAATCGAGCGTTGTCCCAGAGTCTTTCGACGCGTTCGGGTTCCCGGGTGAGCACTCGGATGGCCGCCCGAGTGGTTTCAACGACTGCGGGCGGATGGGAGGTGGAAAACAGCACCGGCCGGGCCGTTTGCGTGAGGTAGTCGCGCAGGGCCTGGCTACCGGCGATGTACCCGCCCATGGAACCGATGGCCTTGGAGAGAGTTCCCAGCTGGATGTGCACGCGACCGTGGAGGCCGAAATGGTCGACGCTGCCGCGACCGCCGTTACCCAGCACGCCGCTGCCGTGGGCGTCGTCGACCATGACCATCGCGCCGAATTCCTCGGCCGCGTCGCATATGTCGGGTAGCGGGGCGATGTCGCCGTCCATGCTGAAGACGCCGTCGGTGACCACCAACTTCCGCTGATCAGAAGCGCAGGCGGCCAATTGCACGCGCAGCGAGTCCGCGTCGGCGTGGGCGAAGCGACGGATTTCGGCGCGACTGAGCCGGCAGCCGTCGATGATGCTGGCGTGATTCAGCTCGTCGCTGAGAATCACGTCGCCACGGCCAACCAAGGCGGGAATGGTGCCGAGATTGCCCGCGAAACCCGACTGAAAGACCAGCGTGGCTTCCACGCCCTTCCAGGCTGCGATTTCCGTCTCCAGTGCCTGATGTACGTCCAGCGTGCCGGCGATCGTTCGAACAGCGCCGGCACCGCCGCCCCACGTCTTGGCGCCGGCCATGGCCGCCTCGCGCAAAGCCGGATCATTGGCCAATCCGAGGTAGTCGTTGGACGACATGTTGATGAGCTGGTGGCCGTCAATTCGAATGCGCGGGCCCTGAGGAGACTGCAAAACCGGCAGCTGGCGGAAGAGGCCGCGCTCGCGCAAGTCGCCGACGTGAGCGTCTACAAATCCCAGCGGGTCCATCAGCACTCCTCGGGGCGGCACGGGGCCGATACGGCTGTAGCGTAGCGTCCGCGGGCGGGTGGTGAACGGGCGGCGTAAGATGCCGGGTGTGCAGGGGCGATAACCGCGTGGTCCGGGGTTAGGAGTGATCGGTGATTGAGGAGACGGCGAGCGTCGAACTCATGGCGCCTGTGAATACGATCTGGCAGCTGGTGAGCACGATCAACGACTGGCAGAAGTGGAATGCCACCATCGAGGACGCCGAGCGGCTGACCGCGGGCAATTGGACGCCGGGTTTCCGTTTCCGCCAGAAGACCGGGCGTGAGCGGATGACGTTCATCTACACCATCACCGAGGTTGATCTCGGCCACGGGGCTTCATGGACGGGATCGAAGGCTGGGTTGACGCGCGGTATGACGATCGAGCTGCGACCGGTCGAGGGCGGCACGGGCGTTCGGATACGACAGACAGCGTCTGGTCCGCGCACGCTGGGTCCGCTGGGCTTTTTCGTGCGCTTCAGCTTGCGTCGAAACGTACGCGGCTGGACCCAGGGCCTGCGCAAGGCGCTGGCCGAAATGCCCACCACAGCCTGAGCATGAAGGGCCCGAACGACCGGGCCGGGCTGCTGGAAATCGCCGAGGCGGCCGCCCGTGCCGCTGGAGCCGAGTTGCTGCGGACCTTTGAGTCGGACCTGCTAGGCGTACAGTGGAAGACTTGGCAGGGCGAGCGCACGGTGGTGACGGACGCTGACTTTGCGGCCGACCGCGCCATTCGCGAGGTGCTTGCGGAGCGAGTTCCGGGGCATACGGTCTATTCGGAGGAATTCCCGGACGACGAGGAGATTCACGGACCGGACGTGTGGGTGATTGATCCGTTGGATGGCACGGACAACTACTCGCGTGGACAGCCGCAGTTCTGTGTGAGCGTGGCGCACACACGCGACGCCCGGCCTGACGCGTCTGCGATCTATGACCCGGTACGCGATGAGATGTTTACGGCTCTGGCCGACGGCCCGGCCCGGCTCAACGGTCGGCTCATTGAGGTGACCGGACGAACAGATCCTTCAAAGAGCACCGTGGCGTGGGCGCAAAGGGGAATCAACGCGGAGGACGATCGTCGCTTCAACGCCGCTCTGGCGGAGGCGGCCCGTACGTTTCACCGCGTGCGTCTCACCGGCTCTGCCGCGTTGGAAACAGCGTGGGTGGCGGCGGGGCGCTACGACGGTGCGATGTTTAGCAGCGTCAAGTGGTGGGACCACGCGGGTGCCGGGCTGCTGGTGCAGCGTGCCGGCGGTCAGGTCACGAACGTGATGGGTACCAGTGCAAGTTTCGCCAGCCGTCGCTGCATCTTCAGTAACGGCCTGATCCATCAGGCCATCCTGCAGATTGCCGCTACCCACGGCCTTGAGCTTGCGTTTCCCAACGACGGATGAGGTCCTCGACGCCGTAGGCTGACCAGCCTCCGCGCTGCCGGATCCAAGATCGTTTTGCTTCAACGACATTGCAACAACCTGCCCGGCGTTTGTGTCGGCCGCTGGGCGCTGGCTGAAGCTATTTGCGGTCGTGAACAGCGCACCCAAGGCGCCAACACCAGGCGACTGGGGGAGCGACCGTAAACGGCCTCCTGGCACCGAATGCGTCTAGCAAAGGCCCCGCCCGCTAGAATTGTCTATCTCGGTCCGGCAGTTTCAGCCGTGGTTCGTATCAAGTCGGTACGGGCGGGTACCGCAGCTGCCAGCCGGCTAGCTCCAGGGAGATACGGATGTCGCTGAGCATCTATCTGAACTTTGACGGCAACTGCCGCGAAGCGTTTGAGTTTTACCGGTCGGTTTTTGGCGGAGACTTCTCGATCGTGCAGACGTTTGGGGACGGTCCGCCGGACATGGGAGTACCGGAGGAGGCAAAGGACCAGATCATGCACGTGTCGTACCCGATCGGGTCGAGCGTGTTGATGGGTAGCGACGTGATGCCCGAGTTTGGCCCTCCGCACGTGAAGGGCACGAACTTTTCGGTTTCCTATATGACGGAGAGCCGCGAGCAGACTGACGAATTCTTCGCGAAGATCTCCGAAGGGGGGACCGTGCAAATGGCCCCGGCGGACATGTTCTGGGGCGCCTACTTCGGGGCCTGCACGGACAAGTTTGGGATTACCTGGCAGTTCAACTGCGAGCACGGGGCGCCCGAAGCCTCGTAGGGAACTTCTGAGCCGAGCCCGACGGTCTTGTCGGGGCCGTGCCGGTCGTCCGGCTGGCGTACGACGGTGGTACCAAGTTGACGGACAACGACCCCTCTGGCGGAACGCGACTCTAACAGGCGGCCGCCCCGCCAGAGGGACGTTGTTCCGAGAGACATGATTTGGCGAGATTGCCGTCAGACGGGTGGGTGGTCCGAGGGTTGCCGACGCCAACCGCCCCAGCAACGGCTGAGGATTACGCCGGGTTTTCGAACCATAGGGGATAACCGTCGGGGTCGGTGACTCGGAATTGGAGCATGTCGTAGACCATCTGTTGGGGATCGGTGGCTTGGATGCCGCGGGCTACAAACTCGGCGTGGAGGGCGCGGGCGTCGTCGCAGAGGATGTAAAGCTCGGCGGCCTGGCCTTCGACTGGCGGCGGAAAGTCGCCTTCGGCGACCTGGAGCATCAAGCTGACGGGGCCGCGTTTCAGGCGGCACCAGGCGATGCCGTGAGGGCCTTCCCAGGAGGCGACCAGCTCGAATCCGAGGCCGTCGCGGTAAAACGCGAGCGAGCGTTGCATGTTGGTGACCCAGATTTGGGGCCAGATGGTATGTAAGGACATTTCGGATTTCCTGTCGGGTTAGCGGCTATCCGCAGGTGCCATCTTTGCGCTGGTGGAGCCAGATGGGGTTGCCGTCGGGGTCGGCGATCATGGCGTTTCGGCAGGCGGGAGTGTCGCGGGTTTCGTGAAGCACCTTGGCGCCGGCTTCGCGGGCTTCTTGAAGAGCGGCGTCCACGTCATCGACCGCTAGTGCCATGAGCACCCGGGGCGGGTGCAGTCCGACGTGGGCGGGGGTGACGGCCAGGGTGGTCGAGCCGGCCTGGAATTCGCGCCAGTCGTGGTCCTGGATGCCAGTTGGTGGCAAGCCAAGGACTTCGCGGTAGAAGCGCGACGTCTCGTCGACGTCGGTGGCGATTGTCCAGATAAAGTCGACGGCTTTGACCTTCACGTTGGGCGTTCCTGAAGTGCCCGCCGTCAGCTGAGGGTACTGGGATCGATGGGACGCTGCGCGGCGTCGGAGGCGTAGGCGGCCAGGGACGCCCGAAGGACCCGGGTGGAGGCGTGGACATCGAGGCGCGGCTGGCGACCGGCGATGATGCCGTCGATGAAGTCTCGAGCGGCGCCCTTGAAGCCTTCAATCCAGTCCATGGGAACCTGGTAGCTGATCGTTTCGGCGCCGGTGTGGAGCATGACGGGCGGGAGGTCGAGCATTTCGCCGCTGCAGCGGGTGACCCAGATCAGGCCCTTGGTGCCCTGGATCTCGAAGAAGTCGTCGAGGGCATAGTAGGGGGCGCGGATGCGCATTTCGGGCGCGGTGGAGTACTCGAAGACGGCCAGGCAATTGGCGTCCTTGATTCGCCAGACGACGACGCTGGGCGCGTCGACCATGTAGTCGTCGGTGCGCGTGACGGTGGCGCTGACGGTGGCGGGCTCGCCGACCCACCACATGGCGGTGGCGTACTTGTGGGCACCTTCGTCGTAGAGCAGGCCGCCGGGATTGAGCACGGGATCGCGGCGCCAGGTGAGGGCATCGGGCGCGAGGGGGAGCCGTTCGGACTCGGCCTCCACGCTGGTGACGACGACGCGCATGCGGATCATGCTGGGGTCGCCGATGACGCCGCTCTCGATCAGCTCCTTGGCCTTGACCAGGGGCGGGTAGTAGAGAAAGTTCTCGGTTACGCGATAGAAGGTGTCGGCCTGGGCGGCGGCGTTTGCGACGCGGGCGGCTTCCTCCAGGTTGCGGGCCATCGGTTTCTGGCAGGAGACGTGCTTGCCGGCTTCGAGCGCGGCGATGGACTGGTCGGCGTGGAGCGGGGTGGGAGTGAGGAGTTCGACGGCGTCGATGTCGCGGTCGTCGAGCAGCTGGTCGTAGCTGGTGTAGATGCGGGGGCTGATGCCCCACTCGGCCGCGCGCTGCTCGGCGCGCTCGCGGGCGGGGTCGCAGAGCGCGGCGACCTCGCATTGTGGGTGTTCCAGATAGCCCGGCGCGTTGAGCCGGGAGATGGTGCCGCAGCCGACGATGGCGAGGCGGACCGTGTTCATGGTCGGCGCACCGGAGATGGGCTCGTTGTGGTCTTGCGGCGCCGGCGCCATTGGGGCCTAGCCGCTGCCGGGCGTCGGTGAGGCATGGCGTGCCTGTCGACTAGCGCGCGTCGATCGCGGCGGCCATCCGTTGGAATGACTCGTCGGAAAGCGAATTCAGGTGGAACCAGTTTTGGGCGTGGCCGAGGCGGTCGTTGAGTTCATTGAGGTTGGCGAGCACGGCCTTGACCTCGTACCAGGTGCAGCCGATGTCGGAGGGGCGGTAGCGCACCTGGCAGGTGTCGAGCAGCGCCTTGGTTTCGTCGAAGCCCCAGTTGTAGACGTAGGCGTTGATGAGGGCGCCGAGCGAGACGACCTCGGAGTGGATGAGCTCGTAGCCGTGGATCCACTCGAAGGCCATGACGAAGGTGTGGTCGATGCTGTGGGAGACCTTGAGCTCGTGGGTGGGGACGTCGTAGCGCTCGCGGTTGACCTCGCTGGCGATACGGAGGGCGTCGTCGTTGGGGCGGCCTTCGGTGTCCAGGTTGGCGGCGAATTCGCGGCAGCGGCGGCGAATCCAGGCCATCGTCTCGTCGGCCACGGACTGGTCCCAGGGGACGGCGTCCGGGCGGTTGTTGGCCCACCAATGCCAGGAGCCGACATGGCCGAGGATGCAGATGCACTCGCCCATGCCGGCGCGGTTGAGATGCGGGGGCGCCGCGGCGATGACGTCGAAGTCTAGGATGAGGTATTCGGGCGCGATGGTGTCGAAGTAGAACTGCCAGACGGGCTGACGGCGGAAGGCGACGGGGGCCTGGAAGATGGCGCCGGTGGAGACGATGGTGGGGATCATGACCAGCGGCTTGCCGAGCTTCCAGGCGGCGACCTTGCCAACGTCGAGGGCATTGCCGCCGCCGATGGCGAGGACGAGGTCGGCATCCGGCAGGCGCTGGATCAGGGCTTCAAGGTAGTCCTCACCCATGCCGCCCTGGAACTCGAGGGCTTGAGGCGGATGCGGTAGAAGAGGCTCCACCACGGCCCAAGCGCTGGGCGAGGTGATGGCGATGTAGTCGGTGAACCGCGGCGCGTGCTCCGCGAGAATGCCGCGGCCGTAGCGGGCGTCCCAGGTGCGGCTGTCGAGGTTCATCGTGCGGTGCCGGTTGCGGTGTGGGGCATCATACGCGGGCGGTGGCAGTGATTAGCGCAGTGGTGTCAAGGGCAGCGCACAGCGTCGCGCCAGGCCGGGTCTAGGCGCTCGCAAGTTTCACGAGAAGCAGGCGTCGTGACGACGAGCCGATGCTGCTCGTGTGCCGAAGAAAAAATGACCCTCCCGACTACTCCGTTGCCGGAGAGAGCCCCTTGGGCTCTTGTCATCGGGAGGGAACCTTTGAAAGGAACGCTATCACGCTGTATGGAGAATGTTGAACAGCAATCCGTTCAGGTGTCAGAGGCGGCTTGGCCGACTGAGAGATCGCTGGCCGGATACCTAGGTAACTGATCTGTGGAACCGCCGAGAGCTAAGGGTTGTGGTGGCTCAGATAGCGTCGGCGAAGTTCAGAAATGGGCTTGACTTTCCCATCGGTGTCGGTGAACTTCCAGAATGCCCAGCCGGCGGTCTGAGCTGCATTTGGCGTAGCTCCATGCAGAATTCGAACAGCTTTGCCTGCCCCTGATGGAGACCAATAGCTCTTGTCCTGAAATGAAATCGTTCCGTCAGTCTCAATGCGAGCTTTATGGAGCTGTTGCTTGTAGTTCCTGTGGATAGCAAGTGGCGCCTCAATGATTCCTGCATCAACCAAATCTTTCAGCAAGACTCGGACACCCTTTGCTGGAGCGATTGGCATAGGAGGCTTTGGTGGATCTACTCTCGGTGGATCCGCCATATCGATTTCGAACTGAACTCGTACTTGGTTCAGACCCTCTCGAATCTCACCAAGCGCTAGATTGCATCCAGGCTGATCTCGCAGCAGGCGAAGGAATCGCTCATTCGGCGGGGCTTGTTCGAACAAGCCCCGGAGCGTCGTACGGACTTGTTGACCCAAATGTTGCCGGCGCCGTTTCTCGAGCTCTGTTTCCCAGTGCATATCTAGGCGGTTTTCTAGCGTGGCGCTGCGTGACAGCAAGCTGAGTGTTTCTGAGGCGTGCGAATCTTGGCTGCAAAGCTGAACTGTGCGAAAGACTTTCTCGTCGATTGGGACTTCGGCATAGGCGTTGAAGATGCGGTACTCGTCGCCATTGGTCAGCAGTGCCCATCTGACTCCAGTTGCGACTGCATAGGCTGTGAGTTGGGTCGCCCACTTAAGGTTGTCAAGATTCGTGTCCAAGGACTTGGCTTCGATAAGGAGTCGAGGTTTATTCTCGATGAGTAGTGCATAGTCGACTCGTCCACCTGGCGAGGAGTACTCGGGGGAGACTTCGTGGAGGTTCTCAGTATCCCAGCCCAAGTCGCGCAGCAAAGGGTTGATTAGGGCAGTCTTTGTGCCTTCCTCGGAGATTCCCTTTCCGTGATGTAAGTCAATTCGTCCACGGATAGTATCGAGGGTCTCTTCAAGTTGATTGTTGGCCATTAGGCCTGCCTTGCTGAGGTCACAGGAAGCTCAGCCCACTTAGCTGCCAGGCTATCGCGGAACTCTGCTGGGTTCCGCGTCCAATGTTTCCAAGCGAGGAACTGATCAGTCTCTCCGTGGCTTCCGGCACAGCCCAGAGCGACGTAATCGACCAACTGCATGGCAGTCGAAGCGAGCGAAGGGATAACAACTGTGATGTGTTCATGACTCGCCCCGCAATCCACTTCGCGTCGGTTCTTTGGCCAAAGTGAAGCACACGTGAGGCGCAACTGGCCACTCACGACGCGATTGCGCTCGGTCTGGTCAAGCTCAGGCTGTGGCCTTGAAGATGATGTGGCGCATTTGCCAGTGGATTTCGTTGGTGGTGGTGAAGGTGGCGAGGTCGTCGAGTTGTGAGGCGAGGTCGGCTCGGATCTCGGGGGAGAGGGCGGCGTGGGGGTTGGTGCCCCAGGCGTTGAGGTTGAGGCGGAACATGCGGGCGCAGGCGGCGGTGGAGACCGGGTGCTTTACCAGGCGGCTGGAGATGCGGCGGAGGCCGGGGACGCGGCCCAGGCGTTCGACGCGGCGGCCGACGTAGAGGTCGCCGCCGATGCCGTCGAGCATCTGTTCGGCGGCGTCGAGGTAGGTGCGGAAGGTCGGGTTCGTGGTCTGGATGTCGGAGACCTCGTCGACCAGGAGGAGGCCGGCCGGTCGTAGCTGGGAGCCCCAGGTGCGAAGGGCGGCGGCCGGGTCTGCAAGGTGCGGCAGGAGCAGGTGGCAGAAGAGGACGTCGGCGGCGCCGGTGGGGAAGGGCGCCTGGGTTACGTCGTGGTGGACAAAGTCGAGACCGTCGCTGGAATCGCTGCTCGCAATGTCCAGAAAGGGGCGTGAGGTGTCGAGCCCGACGGTTTTCCGGGCGTTGAGGGAGTCGGCGAGGAGACGGGTGGTGAAGCCGGGGCCGCACCCAAGGTCGATCACCAGCCCGGGATCAGGCGGTACGCGGCCCAGGAAGGTCTTGATCTCCGGCGCGAAGATGTAGGCGAGCATGCGAAGGCGTTCGGCGGCGGTGTCGTCGTCGCCGAAGGCGTAGAGGGGATTGCTCAAGGGGCTGACCTTTGCTGTTGTGGAGTGGAGGGCCTGGCGGGATTCTGCCCGATGGAGAATCCGACTGGAGCCCTAGGCAAGTTGACGCGGCTATCGGCCTAAGCCGGAACCCTTGCATGTTCGCTTCAGATAGTCTGGCTGTATGACCCTCAGGCGAGTTGTGCCGGCAGCCACCCTGCTATTGGCCGTCGTGGCCTTGCTGGCGCCGTCGTTGGTGACGAGTGCGGCGCCGGTGCTTGGGGTGGTTACGCCGCGTGGGCATGAGGGGCACGACCACGTTCACTTGCCGTGGACGATGGCGGAGGCGGGGGACGAAGAGGCCGACGGGACGACGGGGGAGTTTCCGGAGCAGTCGTCGCCGTTTCCGGTGGGGGTGATTCCGTCGGTGCTGGCGGTTGTGCTGGTGGCGTGCATGTTGGAGCGGGTTGGCTCTGACCTGCGGCGCGTGCGCCTGACGGCTCCAGGGCCACCGCGGCGGCCGCCCAGGCTGGCCTTGCAGTAGATGGCCTGGATCCGCGCACGCCCGTGCGCGGGCAAATTGCGCAAGACCCGAGGCGGCGAAATGTGTCGCACGGGTTCGCGCCGAAGCTGCGAGGTTTGTGAATGGGTTTCAGGAATCGCCTGCCGCGCCTGAGGCGCAGCCTGCTGGCGCTGGTCCTGGTAGGGGTCGTGCTGACGGCTTCCGTGGGTGTGGCGTGGGCGCATGAGGGACGTGAGGTTCATGGCTTCACGTTCGACGTTGGGTTCCTGGTGGAGCCGGCTTATGAAGGGCAGCCGAACGGGGTGTACCTGTCGGTGACGCGGGCTGACGACGGTCAGCACGGGGTCGGGTCCGGCGGTGCGTCGGACGGCGGTCACGAGCACGGTGGGACGGTAGAGACCTCTGGGATGTCGGTTGCGGTGTCGGCGGTGGTCGATCCGATCGACGGGATCAACGTGCGGATCATGCCGACAGGGTTTGTGTTCGCTCCGGAGAACGTGAACCAGGCGGACGTGAATGCCGAAGGGCACGCGCACGTATACGTGGACGGCGAGAAGGTGGGCCGGGCCTACGGCGAATGGGTTCACCTGAAGGGTGTTGCGCCTGGAGAACGTGAGATTCGGGTGACGCTGCAAACAAATGGCCACAGCGAGTACGTGGTCGGCGGTCAGCCGGTGCAAGCGGTGACGCATATCAGCGTTCCGGAGATGCCGCCGGCGCCGAAGGAAGTTGGTCAGGTGGAGGCGCCGGCGGGGATGTCCGTGGAGATCAGCCTGGAGCCGGACCCGGTGGGCGGGGCCAACCTGATGGTGATGCCGCAGGGGTTCACGCTGGCTCCGGAGAAGGTCAACGCCCCGAATGTGGCAGGGGAAGGCCATCCTCACCTGTATGTGAACGGAGTCCGGCTGGGGCGGATCTACAGTCCGTATCTGCACCTGGGGAAGCTCGCGCCGCGCATGAACGAGGTGCGTGTCACGTTGAACACGAATATGCACCAGGAGTACGCGCACACCGGCGAGACGATCGAGGCGGTAGCGACGATCCACATCCCGGACGGCGGTGCGGCCGACGGAATGCAGATGGAGGCCGGCCAGCAGGCGCAGGTTGGCGTGAATGGCCTGGCGAACAGCCTGGTGGTGGAGGTGACGCACCTGGCCGGTGACATGTCGGCTTCGGGCGTGGCGCGACAGATGGCGCTGTCGCCGCTGCCGGGCGAGGACGGCGGCTACGTGGCCCCATTCATACCCACCGTGCCGGGGCCGTATCGGTTCAGGTTTGTGGGGACGATTGAGGGTCTGCCAATCGACGAGACGTTTACTTCGGGCGCGGGCACGTTCGATGACGTGCGGTCGGCCACGGAGGCTCAGTTTCCGCGGCCGGTGCCGAGCGCGCGCGAGATTGCCGGGGTGGCTTCGGCTGCTCGGCAGCAGGCGCGGGATGCGGCGGACGCTTCGGCCACGGCGCTGACTATTGCGGTTGCCGGACTGGCGGTAGGCGGACTGGGACTCGTGACCGGAGTTGGGCTGGCGCTGTATGCATTCCGTCGGCGTCGTGCCGCATAGCGGAGCCGGCTCGCGGCGGGCGTTCGCGCTCCGTCGTGGGCGCCTAGCGCTGGCCGTGCTAGCCGCGCTGACGGCGCTGACGCTGGTTGCCGCGCCGGCCGGGGCGCACGCGAACCTGGTACGGGCGTCGCCGAGCCCCGGGACGGCGGTGGATCCGGCGCCGCTGGTGGTGTATGCGGAGTTCAGCGAGGCGATCGATCCGGGTTACAGCAGCCTGGAGGTGCTGGACTCCAATGGGCAGCCGGTAACCACGGGGCCGGTGGAACCCGACCCCACCAGTCGAACGGCCATGCTGGTTCCGGTGGCGGAGTTGGCTGACGGCACCTATGTCGTCGTCTGGCGGACGTTGTCGGTGGTGGACGGCCACGTGATTCGCGGGTCGTTCGCCTTCGGGGTGGGCGAGCCGGTGGCTGCGGACGTGGCGGTGGCGGTGGCGTCGATTGAGTCGAGTCCGGCGGCGGCAGTCTCGCGCTGGCTGCTGTTCGTGGGCGTGGCGGTGCTGATTGGCGGGCCGTTGCAGGTGCTGGTGCAGCGGCGTGGGTCTCAGCCGGAGCGGCGACGGGTTGTTGAACGGCGGACGGCGCTGCTGTTGCTGGGAGGCGGGTTGCTGGCGCTGGCGGGTCAGATTGGGCTATTGGGAGCGCAGATCCTGATCCTGGGCGGGGACTCGCTGCTGGCGGGGTTTGGGGAGGTGTTTGGCGCGGGTCAGTGGGGTGTGCTGTGGATTGTCCGCACCGCGGCTCTTGCCGTGGGGCTCGTGCTGGCCGATCAGGCCAGTTCGTCGTCGGGTGAGCGGCGCGGCGTGGCTGCGTTCGGCGGGGTGGCGCTGGCGGGCGTGGTGATGGCGGTGACGGTTTCGCTGGGCAGTCACGCGGCGGCGCTGAGCGACGTTGGGACGGCGTTGGTGGCCGACCTGATTCACCTGCTGGCGGTGGGTGCCTGGGTGGGCGGCTTGCCGGTGTTGCTGCTGGTCGTGCAAGCGCGTGGGACGAGGGCGAGTGGGGCCGTGTCGGCCGATCTGACTGAGATTGCGGCGCGGTTTTCCGCCATCGCCACGGTAGCGGTCGGTCTGATCGTGGTGACGGGGGTGTACAGCGCGTGGCTGCAGGTGGTGGAGCCGGAGCGGCTGGGGAGCACGGAGTATGGCCTTCTGCTGATGGTCAAGCTGGTGCTGGTGGCGCCGTTGCTGGCCCTGGGCGGGGTGAACCTGGGGTGGACGCGGCCGCGTCTGGCGGCGGCGGGTGCGGCCGGGGCGCGGGCGCGCAAGCTGCTGCGGACATTGGTGGTCGGTGAGATCGTGCTGGCGGCGGCCGTGCTTGGCGTGGTGGGTGTTCTGACGGAGAGGGAGCCGGCGCGGCAGGTCAGCGACGACGTGCCGCTGGCGGTGGAGGGCGTGGGCGCAAGCGGCGACACGAGAGTTCGGGTGCGGGTGGCGCCGGGGCGGCCGGGTCCGAACACGCTGGAAGTCGACGTTGTGTCACGTGACGGGGAGCGGGCGGCGAATGCGGACATCGAGCTGCAACTTCGGTATCTCGATACGGATTTGGGAACGACCGTTGAGCGTCCGGTCCGAAACGACGACGGAGTTTTTGCGGTGGAGACCGACGTCTTTGCCCTTGCGGGTGCATGGCAGGTGCTGGCGATCGTGCGGCAGCCGGGGGCGTTCGACGCGCGAGTGCCGGTGCGGCTGAACATCGGATCGCCCACGGCGGTTGGCGTGGCGGAAGTGGACGCGACGGTCGCGGTGCGGTTCTGGGGGCTGGCGCTGGCCGGGATGGGATTCGTGCTGGCGCTGGCCACGCTGGCACACCAGGGATGGGCTGCGCGGGTGCGCCAGGCGGGAACAGGGGCGGGGTTTGCGGCCATTCTGCTAGGCGCAGGCTTGTTGATCATCGGACCACAGCAGGGCGTTGTGCCGTCGGCGGTGAATCCGATTCCGCCGGACGACGCGTCAGTTTCCGCGGGCCGGGAGATCTATGAGGCCGAGTGCGTGAGCTGCCACGGGCCGGCGGGTCGAGGCGACGGTCCGCTGGCGGCGACGCTGGATCCGCCGCCGCTGGACCTGGTGATCCACGTGCCGCTGCATCCGGACGACGCGCTGTTCGGCTTTGTATTCAACGGGATCGAGGGCACGGGGATGCCAGCGTTCGGCGAGCGCTATGGCGAGTTGGATACCTGGCACATCATCAACTTCATCCAGACCCTGCCGGAGGCGGCGCGGAGCTAAGAGCGGGCGCGGCGGCGGGCGGACCAAGTGTGGGCGGCGACGGCGGCGAAGAAGCCGCCGATGACCAGGACGCTGGGTACGACCCAGTTGGTGGGCGCGAGGTCGAGAGCATGCGTCAGCTTGGCTGGACCGAGAGGACTGGAGATTTCGAGCACCAGGTTCCAGTGGACTTCCTCAGGGCTTTCCTCAACGAACTCGTAGACGGAACCCGACTCAAAAGCGGTGTATTGGGCGATTTGGACGCCATTCTCGAAGACTGAAACACGCACTTCCGCGCCGGGAATGCGGGCGCCGGTGGAGACGTTGCGGAGGTCGACGGAGTAGTCGAGCCAGCCTTCGGCCCAGTTGGCGAAGGCGCGGACCTGGTAGGGACCGGTGGCGCCGGTGTAGACGAGGTCGCCGCCGTGGGCCAACGCAGGCGTTGCCATGGCCGCCAAAAGAAGCACAAGCACCGGCAGAAGGCGGGCGAAGCGACGCATCAGTTCAGGGGCGGGCCAGCCACGGTGGCGATGGCGGGTTCGAGTTCGGCCGCGCCGACCAGGCCTTCGAAGCGTGCGGCCACGCGGCCGGCCGCGTTGACCACGAAGACCCAGGGCTCGGTTTCGAGGTTCCACTTGCCGGCCGTGGGACCGAAGACGAGGCGACCCTCGCTGCGCGCGATGTGGAGGTCGAACGGCTCAAGGTGGATGAAACGCACACGGTCGCCAAGCTGCCGGTGCAGGTCGCCCACAACGGCCGTGACCGGTCCGCACATGGCCGAGGTGCAAAAGGCGGGCGTGCTGAACGCGACCACGAACGGCTCGTTGCTGGCGAGCGCGCCGGCGACGGTGTGTTCGTAGAGGGCCGGAAGGGGCGGGTCGGCGGTGGTCAGAAGGTCGAGAGTCGCGACATCGTTGATGGTGGGGTGGAGGGAGGGCGGCGCCGGGTCTCCCACTTGCGGGGTTGAGGTGCGCTGGCCGACCTGGAACACCGTAGACGCCGAAAAGGCCGAGCCGCTGGCCGGATGTACCTTTAGGTCGGCGCGCCACAGGCCTTCTTCAAAGTCGGCGTCAGCAATGAGGTAGTAGGAGCGGGCCAGGTCGTGGACATGAACCTGGCCGTCTTCGTGGACGTGGTTGTAGCTGCCGCCGGCAACGAATTCCTCAGCGGGTGCTTCGAAGCGGAACTCGTCGCGTTCACCGATGAGCCGCACGAAGCGCACCTGAATTCGAGCGCCCGTCACCGCCGCACTTTCGCCGTCCACCACCACGAAGGGGAAGCGATGGGATCCCGGCAGCACTTCATTGACCGCCAAGAAGACGCTGATATCGGGGTCGGTTGGCGGAGATCCGCAGGAGGGGAGCAGTCCGGCCAGCGCCGGGGTTGCTGCGACCACCACGCCCAGCAGCGTTCGTCGCGAGATTACGCGGGCGCGGCGCGCCCGAGACCGACGAAAGGGCTCAAGTGTGTGCACACTGGCAGTCTAGCCAGTCAACGCCGCTCCCCAACCTGTTAGGTTGCTGGCCCCACGCACTTCCAAGTATCAATGCCCGACTCACCCGTTTCAGCCAGCGACCAGGACTACCTGCGCGCCCTTTACGACGCCGGCGGGCATGAGCGGCGCGTGGGGACCGGGGAAGTCGCGGTCGAACTCAAGCTGACGCAGGGTGCGGTGACGGTGGCGTTGCAGCGGCTGCATCAGAAGGGGCTGGTCGACTACCGGCGTTACCAGGGGGCGCAGCTGACCGGCGAGGGTGAGCGCCACGCACTGGAGATGGTCCGGCACCACCGGCTGATCGAGCGCTTCCTGGTGGAGTTCCTGGACTATGACTGGAATGACGTGCACGAAGAGGCCGACCGGCTGGAGCACGTCATTTCAGAGGAGATGGAGCGACGGATTGCCGCCAAAGTTTCAGATCCGACGACTGACCCACACGGCGACTCGATTCCGAACGAGGCGTTGGACGCGCTGCAAGCCGACGATGCGCGGCAATTGACCACCGCGCCTGACGGCACGGAGTTCGTGGTGGTCCGCGTAAGGGACCGTGACCGGGCCGTCCTGGAATACTTGACGGAAATCCAACTCGTGCCAGGCACGCAGGCCCTGGTGGTCCGGCGCCTGCCCTTCGACGGGCCACTGGTAGTACGGATTGGGAGCGACGAAGTGGCGCTCAGCCAGACGGTTAGTGACAACGTGTTCATCAGGGATTCCTAAGGCGGGCTGGCTGCTCGCTCCCGTTTCGGCTGCTTTCCGCGCGTGGCTAACGGAGGGCTGCTTCTTGGGCGGCCTGGCGGCCCCGGGGAGTGAGGCGGAGTTGCTCGCCTTTGAGAACGATGAGGCCGCGTTGGGTGGCGGTCTGGACAACGTGGTCGGCGAACTCGGCCGGCCAGCGCATGTGGCGTTGCATGTGGTCGGGGCGGCTTTCGTCGGGCTCGGTGGGCGTGCCTTCGTGGGTCGCCAAGTGGATCAGCAGCATCTGGCGGGCGAATGTCCAACGCTGGCGCCGCCGCCGCAGGGCTGTTGCCACCAGTCCCCGCCGTGGCGCCAGCAGCAGGACAAGGATGAAGGCAATGCCAACGACTGTGGCCATGGCACCGGCGATGTTGGCATCAAGCAGCCTGGCCAACCAATAACCGCCGGCGGCTGACGCAGCGCCAATGACGATGCTTAGCCCCAACATTCGAGGCAGGTGGTCGGTTAGCAGGTAGGCAGCGGCGGGTGGGCCGACCATGAGCGCCACGACCAGAATCGACCCGACGGCGTCAAAGGCTCCGACGGCGGTGACCGAGACCAGCGCCATGAGCCCGTAGTGGACGAGCGCCGGCGAGAAGCCAAGGGCGGCGGCTAGAGCGGGGTCGAAAGTGGCCAGCTTGAGTTCCTTGAAGAAGAGCGCCGTGCAAGCAAGGTTGACGAAAAGGATGGCACCCATGACCCAGAGTGCAATCGGTCCCAAATCGACGCCGAATGGCGCGAAACGGTTGAAGGGCGCGAAGGCGATTTCGCCAAGGAGCACCGCGTCGCTGTCCAGGTGCACATCACCCGCCAGGCTGGATATCAGGATTACGGCAATGGAAAAGAGGGCTGGGAAGACCAGGCCGATGGCGGTGTCCTCGCGAACGAGGCCAGTGCGACTGACCGCTTCGACCAAGACGACGGTGAGCAAGCCAACCCCGGCGGCGCCTGCGATCAGTATCGGCGAGTTGAGGTCCGCGACGACGAAGAACGCAAGCACGATGCCGAGGAGGACCGTGTGGCTGATGGCGTCGCTCATCATGGCCATACGCCGCAACACGAGAAACGTTCCCGGTATCGCGCAGGCGGCGGCCACCACGATGGCCACCAGAAGGACATCGATCTGTGCCGACGTCATGGCACGTCACTGGGCGCACGCCTGGTGCGTGCCAGCCGGGCCGCCTCAGCCAGGCCCTGCGCCGTGAGCGACCAACCGCCCGAGTCGTGCCGCTGCGCCAAGCCGTCCGCAGCCAGTTCTCTCAGCGCGCGTTCCACAACAGCGCGGCCGCGGAACGCGTGGAGGGCGCCCACGTCGTGCGGATGCGTTGCGTCGGACTCGTGCTGGGCCGCCAGGGCCGCCAGATCGGCCAGGACGACTTCCAATGCCAGTAACCGCTGGCTCCGCCAGGCGCGAATGCGGGCCCAGACCATGCCTCGCGAGGGAGCGAGCAAGAACGACACGGCCACCAGGCCCGTGGCCACGAGCACGATGGTGGGACCGGTGGACGTCTCGGCCGTGGTACTCAGCAGTGCTCCCAACACACCGGCCGCGGCACCGAAGATCGCTGAGAGCGTGACCATCGGGCCGAGGCGGTTGGTCCACTGGCGGGCGGCCGCGCCGGGGGCCACGACCATGGCACTCATAAGAACTACGCCGACAGTCTTTAGTCCAACGACGATCGCGACAACCAGGAGGCTGGTGAGAAGAATGTCCAGTCGACGGGTGGGCATGCCCAGCGTGGCCGCAAAGTCGGGGTCGAAACTCAGGAGTTTGAACTCCTTCCAGAGCATCAGCAGGCCGAGGAGTCCGAGGGCGCCCACGGCCGCCATTGTGACGACATCGCTTTCAAGCATTGCGGCTGCCTGACCAAAGAGAAATCGGTCCAGTCCGGCCTTCCCAGCGGCGGGCTGACGCTGGATAAAGGTCAGCACTACCAGCCCAGCGCCGAAGAAGACACTCAGCATCAGCGCCATGGCGGTGTCTGTCTTGATGCGGGACGCGCGGACCACGCTGACAATGGCCACGGCCGCCAACCAGCCTGCGATGGCCGCGCCGACCATCAGCACCAACGGCGCACGGCTACCGGTAATCAAGAACGCGAGGGCCACGCCGGGCAGCGCTGCGTGCGACATCGCGTCGCCCAGCAGGGCTTGCCGACGGAGCACCGCGAAGGCACCAAGGGCGCCGCTCACGACACCCAACGTGGCCGACCCGAGCGCGACAGTGCGCAGCGTGTGGTCCAGGAAGAGGCCGCCCAGGATATCCACTCGTTCTCTGTTCCTATCCGGGACTCAAAGTGCGGAGCCCGGTGGTGGATCCAGTTCGTCTCCAACAGTTTGTCCGCCAATGCCGGCCACACGCCCGCCGTAGGTGCGGCGCAGGTTTTCCTCGGTAAATACTCGAGTCACTGCCCCGGAGGCGATACGCCGGACGTTTAGAAGCGTTACCTCGTCGAAGTACTCCGCCACGGTCTGAAGGTCGTGGTGAACGGCCACCACCGTCTTGCCCTCAGCCCGCAGGGCTCGTAGTAGATCCACGATGGAGCGTTCGGTAGTGGCGTCAACCCCCTGAAACGGCTCATCCATGAGATAGACGTCGGCGTCTTGCACGAGCGCCCGTGCCAGAAAGACCCGCTGCTGCTGCCCGCCTGAGAGCTGGCTGATCTGGCGCTCGGCGTAGGACTCCATGCCCACCTCGGCCAGTGCGGCGCTCGCGCGGGTTCGTTCTGACGCACCGGGGCGCCGCACCCAGCCCAGACTGCCGTACGTTCCCATGGTCACGATGTCGAGTGCGGTAGTTGGAAAGTCCCAGTCGACGCTGCCACGCTGGGGCACGTAGGCCACGCGTCGCCGCTGTTCGGCGTAGGGTCGGCCGAACACCAAAACCTCACCGGCGGCGGGTCGCAGCAAGCCCAACACGGTTCGTAGGAGGGTGGTCTTGCCTGCACCGTTGGGGCCGACGATCGCCATCAGCACGCCCTTGGGAACTTCCAAGTCGACGTCCCAAAGGACGGGGCGCTGCTGATAGGCCAGCGTAAGGTCCGTGGCCTGGATGGCGAGCGCGCCGCCAGGGCGGAAGCCGGTCCTCAAGTTCGCGCCAACGCCTCGACAATCGTGTCGATGTTATGGCGAATCATGCCCAGGTAAGTGCCTTCCTCGGTACCTTGCGCGCCCATGGCGTCCGAGAAAATCTCGCCGCCAATCATCACGGTGTGCCCACGAGCGGCCGCAGCTTCAATCACGGCTTGGACGCCTTGATCGGGGACCGACGACTCGATGAAGACTGCCGGGACCCCGCGTTCACTGATGAACTGTGCGAGCTGTTGTACGTCCGCCGTGCTGGCCTCGCTCTCGGTGCTAATGCCCTGCAGGCCGCGCACTTCCATTCCGTAGCGGTTCGCGAAGTAGTTGAACGCGTCGTGCGCGGTGACTAAGACGCGCACGCGCTCGTCGATCTCCAATGCTCGTGACTTGACATAAGAGTCAAGCTCCTTGACTTCGGAGATGAAGGTGCTGGCGCTGGCCTGGTATGACTCCGCGCCCTCAGGATCCATCGCGATCAGGGCGTCGCGAATTGTCCCGACCGCAGTCGACCAGAGGTCCAGGTCGAACCAGACGTGCGGGTCGTAGGCGCCATTGAATTCCGGCGGCGCCAGCAGGAGTTGGCGGTCAATGTCGTCAGTCACCCGGACTGAATGGACGCCGAGTGCGCTGATCCGTTCGAGGACTCCAGAGACTCCGGCCTCCAGGTGCAGGCCGTTCCAGAACACGGCGTCCGCCGCTTCGAGCCGAGTAATGTCGCTTTCGCTTGCGCGGTACAGATGTGGGTCCACCCCGGGTCCCATGAGGCCATGAACTTCAACTCGGTTCCCCCCCACCCGCCGTACCGCGTCCGTGATTTGCCCCGTTGTTGCGACGACCCGTAACGGTCGTCCGCCCTCGCGAGTAACCGGACCCAAGTGGAGCTTTGCATTCGCGTCCGTTTGGTCAGACGTGGCTTCGCACGCGGATACGAGGGCGGCGCTGACGGCCACGACGGCGGCGACGGCAAGCATTCGCAGCGCGCGCATCGATCTCCCTTTCGCTGCATACCCGCTGACAAGGGCCGGCAGGCCCGCACCTCATGCGGCCTGCCGGCCTGTTTATGGTACCTAAAAGATTGTTTTTAGTGAAGTCAACTCTACGGAAATGCAGCCATTGGCGATGGGACGTGTGGATGCCACCGCTTGCTTCTCGGACGTGTATGCGGCCCGCATATCAGCACGGAGACCGAGTGGCGGGCGGACTCGTCGAGCGCCGGCTGGGCGTCGGGGCGGAGGCCGGGTGCGATCAACTGTCGCGACGGGCGTCAAGGCCAACTCTCTTCGACATGCAAACCGCCCCGCCGGCCTGCGCCGGCGGGGCGGTTGAGCGTTCCGGACCTTGGACCTAGTAGTCCATCGCCGGTGCGGGAGCCTCTTCCTGCTCGGGCACGTCGGCGATGAGAGCCTCGGTTGTGAGGATCATGCCGGCGATCGAGGCGGCGTTCTCAAGAGCTGAGCGCGTCACCTTGGCCGGGTCAATCACGCCAGCGGCGACCATGTCGGTGAACTCCTCGTTCACCACGTGGTAGCCCCAGTTCGTGCCCTTAGCGCCGGACTGCCGGCGGACTTCCTCGACGACGACCGAGCCGTCGGCGCCGGAGTTGGAGGCGATCCAGCGCAGCGGCTCTTCGAGCGCGCGGCGCAGGGCTCGAACACCGACGATCTCGTCGCCGGTGCACTCGGCTTCCACGCCTTCCAGCACGTGGGCGGCGTTGAGCAGGGCCACACCACCGCCCGGCACGATGCCTTCCTCAATGCCGGCCCGCGTGGCGGACAGGGCGTCCTCCACGCGGTGCTTCTTCTCCTTGAGCTCAGTTTCGGTTGCTGCGCCGACGCGAATGACCGCAACGCCGCCGGCCAGCTTGGCCAGTCGCTCTTGCAGCTTCTCGCGGTCGTACTCGGAGGTGACTTCCTCGACCTGGCCCTTGAGCTGGTTGAGGCGGGCCTGCACGGCCGCTTCCTTGCCGCCACCCTCGACGATGGTGGTGTTGTCCTTGTCGGCCACCACGCGGCGGGCGCGACCCAGGTCCTCGAGGATCACGCCGTCCAGGCGACGACCCATGTCCTCGGAGATCACGGTGCCGCCAGTGACGACGGCCACGTCCTGCAGCATTTCCTTGCGGCGGTCGCCGTAGCCGGGGGCCTTGACGGCCAGGCAGTTGAGGATGCCGCGCAGCTTGTTCACCACCAGCGTGGCCAGGCCTTCGCCTTCCACGTCCTCGGCGATGATGACCAGGTCCTTCTTGCCTGACTGGGTGACTTTCTCCAGCGTCGGGAGAATGTCACTCACCGCCGACAGCTTCTTGTCGGTGACGAGAACCAGCGCGTCCTCGATCACGGCCTCCATACGGTCCTGGTTGGTCACGAAGTACGGCGAGATGTAGCCGCGGTCGAACTTCATGCCTTCCACGTACTCGATCTCGAACTCAAGACCCTTGGACTCCTCAACCGTGATTGCGCCGTCCTTGCCGACCTTGTCCATGACCTCGCCGATTAGTTCGCCGATCTGCGTGTCGTTAGCGGAGATGGAGGCGATCTGGGCGATTTCGTCCTGGCTGCGAATCTGCTTGGCCTGGGCGCCCACTTCCTCGACCACAGCCTCGACGCCCTTGGCCAGGCCGCGCTTGATGATCATCGGGTTGGCGCCGGCGGCGACGTTCTTGAGGCCCTCCTTGATGATGGCCTGCGCCAGCACGGTGGCCGTCGTGGTTCCGTCGCCAGCGATGTCGTTGGTCTTGCTGGCCGCTTCCTTGATGAGCTGGGCGCCCATGTCCTCGAAGGGGTCTTCAAGGTCGATGTCCTTGGCCACGGTCACGCCGTCGTGGGTCACCGTGGGCCCCGAATACTTCTTGCCCAGGGCCACGTTGCGGCCCTTCGGCCCCAACGTCGTCTTGACGGCGTTGGCGACCACGTCGATGCCCTTTACCAGCTTCGAGCGGGCCTCTACATCCAGCAGGATGTCTTTCGGCATACTTCCGTCCCTTTCGACCCGGCTGACCGCCAGCAATACGCTGCGGTCTTCATGAAGGGGTCGTGTCTGGTCCGCCAGTCAGTCGCCGCGCACCGAGCAGATCGGGACGCGCGCTGACGCGGATCGAATCAATCGCGTTAGCAGCCCATTGTAGGGATCGGCCAAATTGAGCGTCAAGACATTCCATGGTATGGGCCGGCGTCACGAGCTCTCGTAATCCGCGCCTCGCTGGTCGAAGTTCGACGATCTGAGGCGTTCTACTCGGCAGGCTCCGGCAACTCGCGCAGGAACCGGATGGGTGACAAAAAGAGCCATGCGGCGACCGCCAATTCGAAGCCAGCGGCCACGAACAAGGTGGCCCGCATACCGAGCACTTCACCTATGAGACCGCCAACCAGTGCGCCGATTGGAACCAGCCCCATCTCCAGCGTGTTCATGACGCCGTTCATGCGGCCCTGAAGCCGAAGCGGCGTGGTTGCCTGTCGCAGGCTGCCCTGGCAGACACCGTAAACCGTGACGCCGATCCCAAACAGGAACATTGACGTGGTGAGAAGCACGACGACGGCCAGCAGCGGCCCGCCGGCCAGCGGGGTGACCAGATCGCTCAGCGCGGCCAGGACCACCGCAACGATCATGGCGGGACCCGTGCCCAACCACCGGATGAGGCGTTCCGCGACAAAGGCGCCGACCATGAACCCGACACTGCTCACCGCGAATAGGAAGCCGAAGGCCAGCGGCTCGACTTCGAGCTGTTTGTTGACATAAAGGAGCCACACGGCTTCGAACATCGCATTGAACACGGCGATTCCGCCGACAGCCACGGCGATTGCCAGAAGGATCGGGTTTCGACCGATCACGCCTAAGCCTTCGCGGGCCTCGCTGAGGAAGTTGCTGTCGGCGGCCGGCTTCGCTGGTTCAGCCTCCGCGTCTCGAATGCCTCGGAGCGCCAGGGCCGAGATCACGAAGGTCACGGCGTCGACGACCAGGGCAACCGGGGCCGTCACCAGGTGGATCAAGACTCCGGCGACCCCCGGTCCGGCGACCTGCGAGGCCGAAGTGCCGATGGCGAGCTTGCTGTTCGCTTCCACCAATTCGCCGCGTGAAACGAGCGAGGGCAGGATCGATCGGTTGGCGACGCCAAAGAGCATCCGCAGCGTGCCGGTTCCGATGGCCACGACGTACAAGTGCTCCATGCTGAGTACCTGCAACCACGCGGCCATTGGGACGGAGAGCAGCAAAAGCGCACGCCCGTAGTCCGCGGCGATCATCACCGGGCGTTTTCGGAGCCGGTCGACCCATACTCCGACGCCGACCCCAAAGGCAAGCGACGGGAGGCCGCCAATGGCCGCGAGGATGCCCATCTGTAGGGGCGAGGCATCCAGCATCAACACAGCCGTGAGCGGTAGGGCCAGGAAGGTGATCTGGGATCCGAAGGCTGAAACCGTGCCCCCAACCCACAGCCTTACGAAGTCGGGGTCTCGCCAGAGGCCCTGAGGAATGACGGGCATTGGTGGTGCTGATCCTTCCACCGCCCGGGGTGCCGGCCATAGCGATGTTGTCGGTCACCGCGTGGGCGACCGGGCCGGCGAAAAAATCTGTCCGTCAAGCCCCCACCGTATTACGAATGAGGCGACGGCGGCGTTCTGCGCATTCGCCACAATCGCTTATCTTTGGGCCATGCCATTCCACCTGACCCGGGACCAACACGACCAGATCGTGGCCCAGGCCCGTGCCGAGGCCCCACTGGAATGCTGCGGCCTGGTTGGTGGCGAGGAGGAAATGGCGCTCAAGGTATATCCCGCGCGTAACGCCGATCAGAGCCGGGTGCACTACACCATCGACCCACGCGACATGCTCGACGCCACTCGCGATATTGAAGACGTCCATGGCTGGGAGATTTCGGCGTTCTATCACTCACATCCACGCAGCGAGGCGTACCCCTCGCCGACGGACGTACGCGAGGCCGTTGAGTCCGGCTACTCCGAGTACAGCCGGTTCATCATCGTCTCGCTCATGAATCCCGAACGGCCGGTGCTGCGCTGCTTTTGGCTGCGCGGCGGCGCGATCAGCGAGGAACCGCTGGTCATATCCGACCCGCCGGACGAGCCGGCCGCGTAGGATCTGGGCATGGCAACAGCCGTCTACCAGCCGTCCATAGATCTCGAGGCCTCGCTCGAGGCCAAAACGCTGTTCCTTCAGGAGACGCTTGGTGGCTTGGAGAATGCGGTTGTCGCGTACTCCGGGGGCGTGGACAGCACGTTTCTGGCCAAGATGGCATTCGATGCCCTGGGCGACCGGGCGCTAGCCATCACCGCCGTTTCTCCCAGCCTGGCCAAGGCCGAACGCGACGATGCAGCGCGGTTCGCCACCCAGATTGGCATCCGCCACGAGTTCATCGAAACCCGCGAGCTGGACAACCCGGCCTATCGCGCTAACGACAGTTCCCGCTGCTTCCACTGCAAGGCCGAGCTGTTCGACCGCCTGCGCGAATTCGTTGCCGAGCGCGGCGTTCAGCACATGCTCTACGGGCCGGTTATTGACGATCTGGGTGACTTCCGCCCCGGCATGGCCGCCAGCCGGGAACGCGGCGCCCGCGCCCCGCTTGTCGAGGCTGGCTTGCGCAAGGCGGAGGTCCGCGAACTCTCCAAACGCCTCGGCCTCTCCAGTTGGGACAAACCGGCGGTAGCTTGCTTATCCTCCCGTGTCGCCTACGGCAGCCAGGTCACGGTGGAGAAGTTGCGCCAGATCGAAGACGCCGAGGCCCTGCTGCGCGCCGAGGGTTTCCGCGAACTACGCGTCCGTCACCACGGCTCAATTGCCCGCATCGAAGTCCCCGAATCCGGATTGGCTCGATTCACCCAGGACTCCGACCGTCGCCAACGCATCATCAACGGTCTTAAATCCCTCGGCTTTACCTACGTGACCCTGGACCTGCAAGGCTTTCGCTCCGGTGCCATGAACGAAGCACTGCCCGTCGTGCCATCCGCTGAGCCGTCTGGCTGACGACCAGGATCGGGATGCGGCGCGCGCTTGCTCCACTGCTCGCAGGTGAGCGGTAGGCTGAGCGATTGACGGGGGTCGGCATGCCAGCAATCGAACACATCACCGTCCAGGGATTCAAGAGCATCAAGCATCTTGAGACGCTGCGCTTGCGTCCCATTAACGTGCTCATCGGTGCCAATGGGTCGGGCAAGTCAAACTTCATCGAAGTGTTCGCGTTTCTTCAGGCAATCCGCGCGGAAAGGCTTCAGGACTATGTGAGTCGCATCGGCGGGGCCGATCGGACTCTGCACTTCGGGGCGAAGGTGACAGCGAGATTAGAAATTCGCGTTGGGTTTAGGGGTGATGCCGGCCAAGAGCAAAGTGAGTACGAGATCGTTTTGGCTCCGACAGATGCCGACGGACTCTACCCGAGTAAGGAGACGGTCTCCTTTTGGGATAAAGCGAGATCCGAGCCGAGCACCGTGAGCTTAATGTCAAGGTCCGGCGAGAGTCCCAGAACTCTATTCGAGATCGGTCCCAAGCAAGGAATGTTGCCTCTAGGCCAAAACCTTGAAGCTGGAATCAGCGATCCGTCGGTCAGCACGCCTGTTCAGAACGTGAATGACCAACTCGAAAACTGTCGCATCTACCACTTTCACGACACTGGCTCCAGTTCGCCGATCAAGCGGACTGTCGATTTACATGACAATCAATTCCTGCGTCCCAACGGTGCCAACCTAGCGGCTTTCCTGTACCGGCTGCGACTCAAGAACCGGAGTGAGTACGCCCAAATCCAAGGCGCCGTCCGGCTGGCCGCGCCTTTCTTTGAGGACTTCCAGCTCAAGCCGCTGGTGCTGAACCAGGACAAGATCCGTCTGGAATGGCGACATCGAGGGTCCGACGCCTATTTCGACGCGGCGTCCTTTTCGGACGGAACCTTGCGTTTCATCGCCTTGGCTACTCTGCTGCTGCAACCGGTAAGCCTGCGTCCGGCGGTCATTCTGCTGGACGAGCCGGAACTGGGTCTACACCCCTACGCAATCACGCTTCTCGCCTCGCTCGTCAAGCAAGCGTCAGTTGAGACGCAGATAGTCCTCGCCACCCAGTCCCCAATCCTGCTGGACCACTTCGACCCGGACGATGTGCTGGTGGCTGACCGGGTGAATGGAGAAACGCAATTCTCTCAGCTCGACGCGGAGAGGCTCGCGGCGAGGCTTGAGGACTACAGCCTGGGCCAACTCTGGGAGAAGAATGAATTGGGCGGTCGTCCCGCCCATGAGTAGACGCGGAAGGCGACCTACGATCCGGCTGCGCGTCCACGTCGAGGGGCAGACCGAAGAGTCATTTGTCAACCTAGTGCTTGCGCCGCACCTTTACAGCCGAAGCTTTACCGACGTCAGCGCTCGTCTGCTGGGAAATGCCCGACAACGTACTCGTCGTGGCGGAGTAAGGCCCTGGCCGACTGCCCGGAAGGAAATCTTGAACAACCTTCATGGCGATCCTGGATGCTTCGTTACGACCATGGTGGATTACTACGGCCTGCCATCAGGGTGGCCCGGCCGGAGTCAAGCGCAGCAGCGACCATTGCCCGAACGGGCGAGAACTGTCGAGGCTGAGTTGCTGGAGGATGTCCGCCAACTCATGGGCAGCAGCTTCAACCCTGAGCGGTTCGTTCCGTACCTCATGATGCACGAATTCGAAGCAATGCTCTTCAGCGACTGCCGTAGCTTTGCGGACACGATTGGGCGGCCCAACCTTGCCTCCGACCTTCAGGCAATTCGGGACCAGTTCGACAACCCAGAAGAAATCGACGACTCGCCCGAGACTGCGCCCTCTAAACGCATTGAACGCCTCGTCGCCGGCTACCAGAAACCTCTTGCGGGCACACAGGGTGTTCTAGCCATTGGTCTGGGCGCTATCCGCGCGGCCTGTCCACATTTCGATGCATGGCTGGAGCGCTTGGAATGTCTGCCAACACGCGCCAATCCGTGAACGAGACCGTCCGAGGCGTCACAATGTCGTTCCAGCCGCAAGGTCTTCCGCGGGCACATTTGAAACTGGAGCGGCCATGAACGTAGAGATTCGCGACGAGCGCTTTCGGCAGGTGGTCGGCTACGACGCGCCAGTTGAGGAAGTCGCCTCGGGCTTCGATTTCACCGAAGGCGCGGTCTGGCACCACGTTGAAGGCCACCTGATCTTCAGCGACATGCCCGGCAACGTCATGCGCACGTGGACGGCCGCGGACGGGATCCAGGTCTTCCGTCAGCCGAGCAATATGGCGAACGGCAACACGTACGACCGCCAGGGGCGGCTGATCACCTGCGAGCACGCGACCAGCCGCGTGACACGAACGGAGTGCGGCGGCTCCATAACGGTTCTGGCCTCGCACTACGACGGCAAGGAGCTGAATAGCCCCAACGACGTGATCGTCAAGAGTGACGGCTCGATCTACTTCAGCGATCCGTCGTTCGGTCGGATGGAGTACTACGGCGTGGCCCGCGACGCGGAGCTTGATTTCCGCGGCGTGTATCGGCTCGATCCCCAGACCGGAACACTCAGGCTGCTGATCGACGACTTCGATCAGCCCAACGGACTCACGTTCTCGCTGGACGAACAGCAGCTATTCATCAACGACACGATGCGCGCACACATTCGAGTGTTCGATGTGGACGATGACGCTGGGCTGTCCAATGGGCGAGTTTGGGCCGAACTGACCGGTGACCGGGAAGGCCTGGCGGACGGGATGAAGATCGACACTGCGGGCAACCTGTACACGGCCGGCCCCGGCGGCGTTCAGGTGTTCGCGCCGGACGCGACCTGCCTCGGTGTCATCCACGTGTCCCAGGGCGTCGCCAACTTCACCTGGGGCGACGCCGACCTGCGCAGCTTGTTCATCAATGCGGGCACATCGCTATACCGCACGCGGGTCAATGTCCCGGGCCGCACCCTGTTTTAGGCCGGTAATGACCATGTCGCAGTCGCAAACTGCTTTGCTCGGGCGCGCCGTGTCGGGCCGGGCCGGGGCTTGCCTTTCAGTCGCATCAAAACCTGCCCTGGCATGTCGTGTTCTCGCGACGCTTCTGCTCCTCATGGTGTTCGGCACCTGCGGCGAGATGCCACCCGACCAGGCCTTGAAGCTCGGCCTGCTGACCTATATCAGCGAGGGGTCGGTGCAGAACGCGCAGGACCGGCAGCGCGCCTTCCATTTGGCAATTGCCCACCTCAACCAGGCTGGTGGCGTGTTTGGGCGCCCGGTCGAAGCCGTAGTTGCGGACACCGAACAGAACCCGGACCGGGCGGTGAGCGAAGCGCGGCGCCTCATAGACGAGGAAGCCGTGCATGCAATTGTGGGCCCCAGCACCAGCGTCAACTCGATTCCGGTGGCTGAGCGCGTGGCGGGGTCGACCGGAGTCCCCTTCATTAGTCCGGCGGCGGGCACCGCGCGCTTGTCCGATGCCGCGGACAACGACTTCTTTTTCCGCGCCACGTTGTCCCACCGGGCGCACGGACCGGCGTTGGCGCAGTTGGCCGGCGAGCGTGGCCTTGACAACGTGGGCGTGCTCTACCGCGACGATCTCTGGGGCCAGGGACTGGCCCAGGCGTTTGCGGACGCCTGGGACGGCACTCTCCGGACGGTGGCCGTGGAGATTGGCCAGCGCAGCATGGCCGACGCCCTGCGGGAATCCGCGGCCGACGGTGCCCAGGCGCTTGTCGTTCTCTTGTTTCCGGCTGAGGCTGTGATTGCAGTCCGCGAGGCGCTGAACCTTGGCCTCTATGACCAGTTTCTGTGGAGTGGCGCACTGCGGAACCTGGATCTGATCAAAGCGATCGGCGCGGACGCGTTGGCCGATTCCTATGGCGTTGGAGCGTCCTCCTCGGGCCAGCCCGCTCCAGCGTGGGTGACGTCCTATGTCCAGGCCTATGGCGAGCCTCCGGTCGGCAGTTACAGCCGAGAGGTCTATGACGCCGCCGTTGCACTCGCGCTGGCGGCCCAGGCAGGCAACAGTACGAACGGCACCGTGATTCGCGACCATCTGCGCACCGTCACTTCAGGGTCTGGTGAGGCCGTCACCGCCGGACCGGACGGCGTGGCCCGGGCGCTCGATGTGCTGGCTGATGGTGGCCAGGTCGTCTACCAGGGCGCGTCGGGTCCGCTGGCGTGGGACGCCAACGGTGACTTGCGCCAGGGCTACGTGGGGGTCTGGCGCTATACCTCCGACGGCCGAATCGAACACGTACGTCGAATCCTCTACGCGTCCTGACATTCACGAGCGTCGGTGGTTCGCTCCAACCCCTTCGCCGCGCCTGAACATTGGCGATGTGAGCGTTAGGCTACTTGCAGACGACTGACTGCGCATTGAGACGCTGCGAGAGGAGCCTGGCACCGTGACCTCTTCACCGCTGCGGATGGTTCAGTGGGGCACCAAGCATCCCCACGCGGCCGGCTGGCTGAGCGTGATGCTCGACAATCCGGATGTCGAAGTGGTGGGCCTGTTCGAGGACGACGCTGAGCGCCGGCGTGAGTTGGAGGCCAGCGGCGATGCGCCCTGGAACCAGGCGAATTGGCTCGACAGTCTGAGCGCCGTTCTGGAAGACGCCAGCATCGATGCAGTGGCTGCGGAAGGCGATAACTCAGAGAACCTCCAGCAGGCGGAGGCCGTCATCGCGGCCGGACGCAATTTGCTGCTGGACAAGCCGGCTGGGCACGACCTGCCGAGGTGGGAACGCGTGCTGGATTCAGCCGCCGAGCAGGACCTGTATATCCAGCTTGGCTACATGTTCCGGCACCACGACGGCTACCAGCGCATCGCCAACTGGGCGCGCGGCGGGATGCTGGGGGACGTTTTTGCGATCCGCGCCCACATGTCCACCTACGTGGAGCCGGCGACCCATCCGTTGCTGGCTAGCTTCGCCGGCGGCGTGTTCTATGACCTGTGTGGCCACGTGCTGGACCAGGTCGTCTGGACGCTGGGCCGGCCTGATCGGGTGACGCCGTTCATGCAGCGTGTGCGGCCCGAAAGCGGCTTCGTGGACAACGGCGTGGCCGTCTTGGAGTACCCGGGAGCCCTGGCGATTGTGGATATCGCCGGGCTCGAGGTTCCGCCGCGGCCACGCCGCTACGAGGTCTACGGTTCGCGCGGCTGGGCCATCATGGAACCCATGGAACCGGCGCAGACGGTGAGGCTGTCGCTCGACAGCGCGCGCGACGGCTTCCTTGAAGGCGAGCAGACGATGACACTCGAGCCCCGGCCACGCTACGTGGCCAGCCTGGAGGCGTTTGTCCGCACGCTGCGTGGGGAGCAGCCGCCGGAGCGCTCGCTCGAGCACGAGCGCGTCGTGCAGGAAACCGTCATGCGAGCCACCGGCGCCATCGACTGAACCGGCTGAGCGTGTAGCGCCGTTAGTTTCCGAGCCCCAGCGCCAGCTCGCCGAAGATTGTTTGAAGCCGTGCTCGGTCCTCGGGCGGCAGCGGCCCGCGGGCCATGGCGGCCACGTTCTCGTCCAGGTGGTTCGGGTTGGCGGTACCCGTCAGCACGGTTGAGATGGCACTCGGTTCCAGGACGTAGCGATAGGCCGCTTCCGGCACTGATTCCACGCTGTCGTGAACCAGCCAGCCCAGCGGGTCGTCGTCGGGCAGCGCGTCGGCCGCCAGGTGACCGTCGGCCTTGAGTTCGGCAATCACTTCACGCAGACGTGCGGGGTTTCCAAGCGCGCGGCGCACGGCGATCATTACGATCAGTCCCATGTCGGCGGCCTTGGCCGCTTGAAGGACATCCTGCTCAGCCGTCTGGTGCAGCAGGTTGTAGCCGACCATGAACGTGTCGAAGTGTTCGTCGGCGGCCAGGCGCTTGAAAGTCTTGTGGTGCACGTCGGCGTGGGCCTGCTCGGTGACGCCGAGAAAGCCGACCTTGCCGGCTCGTTGAGCCTCAAGGAGTACGGGAAGGTGCCGCTCCACGACTTCGTCGTACCGGTCCGGCATCAGGCCGTGCACCTGAAGCACGTCGATGTAATCGAGCCGCAGGCGCTCCAAGCTGCGATCAATCGAGGCCTGCACGTCTTCGGGACTCTTCAGCTCGTTGTCGACAAGCGGGCTGTACTTCGTGGCCACAATGAATGCGTCGCGCGGCACACCGGCCAGGCCGTGCCCGAGCAGGATCTCGCTGTCGCCGTAGCTGGCCGCCGTGTCGAAGAAGTTGATCCCGTGGTCCAGTGCGCGCCGCGTCAGATGTCGCGCGTCGTCGAGCGTGGCTCCCCGGTTCTGCCCCATCTTGCTGGGGCCGCCGGTCCCGAGGCTGGCGAGCGACACGCGCAGATTCGTGCGGCCCAAGCGACGGTACTCCATGGCGGTGACTCCTGGCGTGGTGGGCTGCCTGCAACATAGCGCGGCCGGAGCGCCGGCGACGGCCGCGCGCCGGATTTGGATTCGGATGTGCGCGGTGTAAGCTTGATTGACCACCCCACCTGGGGTGGGGTAAACATGGGTCTGTTCCCCGAGGACAAGCGATGGATCAGGAAACGAGGAATCTCCTCAACCGCTGGAAGTCAATCCAGGGCCATGCCCGCGCGGTCGAGAAAATGATCGAAGACGACGCCTACTGCGTCGACGTGCTCAAGCAGACCCTGGCCATCCAGGGCGCAATTGAGAAAGTCAACGCCGGCGTCCTGGACCGCCACCTCCGGACCTGCGTCACCACCGCCATCGCCTCGGATGATCCCGCCGAGCGCGAGCAGGTCATCGCGGAATTGATGGATGTATTCAAGGGGACAGGGCACCTGCGTCGCGTGGCCTCGGCCGGCGAGGCCATTGAGCGCGTCGCTGCCACCCTGAAGACCGCCGACAGCCCAAGACACGCGCACGGAAACGGTGAGGTCTCGTGACTGTCGCCACCGAGCGATCCTTGACTCTCCCTGTCACAGGCATGCACTGCGTCGCCTGCGTGGGCCGCGTCGAGCAGGCCGTCGCGGAAGTGGACGGCGTTTTCGAGGCGGCGGTGAATCTTGCCGACGAAACGCTTGCCGTCCGCGCTGATCGAAATCTCAATACGGCCGCCGTCGCTGACGCGGTGAAGGCGGCGGGATTCGAAGTGCCGGCTGCCGAGCAAACGCTCCAGATCGAGGGCATGCACTGCGCGTCGTGCGTGGGTCGGGTCGAAAGCGCCCTTGCGGAAGTTCCAGGTGTGCTTGAGGCATCCGTGAATCTGGCCTCCGGCCAGGCCTTGGCTCGTCACGCCCTGGGCCAGGCTCACCGTGGCGCGCTGCAGACGGCCGTGGAGCGTGCCGGCTTCGGCGTACTTGAAGCCGACGGGCCCACCGAGGCGTCGGATGGCGCTGCTGACGCGGCTGAAGGGTTGGAGGAACGCCGCCGGCGCGAACGTCGCTGGCTGGGCATTCAGGCCGCCTTCGCGCTTGCGGTTGGGATCCTGGCGTTCTGGGGGGCAGCCGAGTTCATCCCGTGGGCGCCGGACGTCCTGCGCAACCCCTGGATCGTTCTCGTCCTGGTCACTCCGGTGCAGTTCTGGGCCGGCTGGTCGTTCTATCGGGGCGCCTGGCTTGCAGCCCGGCGTGCCAGCGCGGACATGGACACGCTGATTGCTGTTGGGACTAGCGCCGCCTACGGCTACAGCTTGATCCTCACGGTCTGGCCCGACCTGTTAAGCGGCGTGGCGGGGGCTGACGTCTACTACTACGAAGCCTCCGCGGTCATCATCGGGCTGGTTCTGCTTGGCCGCTATTTCGAGATGGGAGCGCGAGCGCGCGTGTCAGCCGCGATCCAGCGTCTGCTGGACCTCAAGGCCCGGACGGCCCGTGTCGAGCGAGACGGTCAGACGCTCGAGATCTCACTCGAAGACGTAGGGCATGACGACGTGGTTGTCGTGCGCCCGGGCGAGAAGGTTCCGGTGGATGGCCGGGTGCTCGAGGGCTTGTCGGCACTGGACGAATCGATGATCACCGGCGAGAGCGTGCCCGTAGACAAGCAGATTGGCGACGAGGTGATCGGCGCGACGCTCAACACCACCGGCAGCCTGCGCGTGCGCCCCACGCGACTCGGTTCAGATTCGATGCTGGCGCAGATTATCGCGCTGGTCGAGCGCGCCCAGACATCCAAGGCGCCCGTGCAGCGGCTGGCGGATTGGGTAGCAGCCCGCTTTGTACCGACCGTCATCGTGATTAGCCTGCTCACCCTGGGCGTCTGGCTAGCGGTCGGACCCGACCCGCGGCTCACCCACGCGCTGGTCGCCATGGTCACGGTGCTGATCATCGCCTGCCCGTGCGCGCTTGGCATCGCCACGCCTACGGCGATCATGGTCGGCGTCGGCAAAGGCGCCGAACTTGGGGTCCTGGTACGCAGCGGGGAAGCGCTGGAAACGGCCGGCCGCGTCGACACCGTGGTGATGGACAAGACCGGCACCATCACCGGCGGCCGTCCCGAGGTCACGGATGTCATTCCGCTGAACGGGGAGCCGAAGTCGGAGATTCTGCGCCTGGTCGGGTCGGCGGAGCGTGACTCCGAGCATCCAATCGGGCAGGCGATCGTGCATGGCGCGCTTGAACGCGGAATCGAGCTGGCGCCGGCCGGCCACTTCCGATCGGTCACTGGTGGCGGTGTTCGCGCCGTCGTGAACGACCGTCAGGTCGTCGTGGGTACGGCCGATCTGCTGACGAACGCCGGCGTGTCGGTCGAAGCCGCGGCACACCGCGGCAAGGAACTGGCCGCCCAGGGCCGTTCTCCCATTTACGCCGCCATCGACGGTGAACTGGCGGGCGTGGTGGCGCTGGCCGATACGCCGCGTCCGGAAGCCGCCGGGGCAATTGCGCAGCTGCGGGCCATGGGTCTGCACGTACTCATGGTTACCGGCGACGGTGAGGCGCCAGCCCGAGCCATAGCTCGGCAAGTTGAGGTGGACGAAGTGCGGGCGGAGGTTCGGCCCGGCGACAAGGCGGCCATCGTGCGGGAATTGCAGACCGCCGGGCATCGCGTCGCTGTCGTCGGCGACGGCATCAACGATGCGCCCGCGCTTGCCCAGGCCGATCTGGGCATCGCGATGGGCACGGGAACCGACATCGCCATGGAAGCCGGTGACATCACCCTCGTGCGCGGCGATCTGGGCGATGCTGTAACGGCGATCCGGCTCAGCCGCGCCACCATGCGCACGATCCGGCAGAACCTGTTCTGGGCCTTCGCCTATAACGTGGCGCTGATTCCGGTCGCCGCGGGTGTCCTATTCCCGGTGTGGGGGGTGCAACTCAACCCAATGCTGGCTGCTGGCGCCATGGCGTTCAGTGACCTGTCCGTCGTCGCCAACTCCCTGCGGCTGCGTCGATTTGGACGGATCGGCAAGTAGCGACCTGCAGATAATTGACAACTTACCGCAGCCATACTAGTATCAAGTGATGATATAATCGGGTTGATATATTTAGGTTAGCAAAGGCTTTCGATTACTTTTAGCCAATGCTATATCTCATCGTATGATCGCCTAATGAGAGTACTTGGACGCTGCTCTAGGCAGCGTATGTCGACCGGAAGGAGACGACGGTGACCATGAGAAAGAGCCTGGCAACGGCGCTGAACGACCAGATTAATCATGAATTCAGCGCGGCCTATGTCTACCTGGGCATGGCCGCCTACTTCGAGACGCTCGACCTCGACGGCTTCGCCGGTTGGATGCGCGCCCAGAGCGAGGAAGAGTGGGGCCACGGCATGCGCATCTATGAGCACCTGGCCGCCCGCGATGTCCCGATCGAGTTGGGCGCACTGGACGAGGCGGAGACCGAGTACAGCGATCCGCAGTCGGTCGTAGCCGAAGCTCTACGGCTTGAGCAGGGCACCACGCGCTCGGTCAACGCGCTGTATGCCCAGTCCGTCGATCTCGGCGACTACCAGGCCAAGGCGATGATGGACTGGTTCGTTAACGAGCAGATCGAGGAAGAGGACACGCTGCGCACGCTGCTGAGCCAGCTACGGATTGCCGGCGACGATGGCGCGGGCCTGCTGATCCTCGACCGAGAGTTGGCCGCCCGCCAACCGACCACCGCTGCCGGGGAAGGCGACACCGAAGCCTAGGCCCAGACCCGCAGACGACTCGCGAGTTCGCGTGCCGCGTGGTCAAGCCTTTCACTAATCGCCACGGGATACGGTGGCTCGGACGGTTCAAGGCCGCGTATTCCTACCGGGAGTTCGGCCAGGGACAGTTCCGCATGCTGACGGATTTCGTCCAGACCTGGACGGACCTCCTCAATCCTTCGACCGGCCACCATGACCGTTTCCAGTAGTGGCCGCCCGTCCAGCGCCTCGTCAGCCAAACTGATGACGTCCCGTATCGCCAAGTCGCTCTTGGCCTGACGAAACACCTGCTTTCGACCGGGCCAAGTTCGCTTGGCGGCGGCCAGCTTCATCCGTCCCTGGCCGGCGTACGCCGCCAATTTGTAGGCGGTGTCCAGGTAAGGCGCATCGGTGGACACGGCCAGCGCCGTGCCAACGCCGAAGCCGTCGATCGGCGCGTCGGCATCGACCAATTCAGCGATGGCCGCCGCGTCAAGCTCGCCGCTCACAATGATTCGCACCGAGCTAAGGCCAGCGGCGTCCAACTTTGTCCGAGCCCGCCGCGCATTGGCCTCCAGGTCGCCCGAATCGATGCGTATGGCAGCCACATCGAAACAGCCGCCCTGCTGTGTCGCCAGGTCGATTACCCTCTGCACGCCCCGGTTGGTGTCGTAGGTGTCCACCAACAAAGTTGTTGCCGGGTGCGTGGCCACGAACGAGGCCAGCGCATCCGCCTCCCGTTCATGCGCCTGGATATAGCTGTGCGCCATCGTGCCGCTGATGGGCACACCGAAGTGCCGCCCGGCAGCAACGTTCGAGGTGGCGGCAAGGCCCGCAATGAAGGCCGCGCGTGCCGTGTCCACGCCGGCGGCCGCGCCCTGCGCGTGGCGCGTGCCGAAGTCCACCACCGGCTTGCCCTCGGCGGCGGCTACCAGGCGGTAGGCGGCGGACGCGGCCATCGTCTGGTGATGGATCGCGCTGAGCACGTAGGTCTCGACGATCTGGGCCTCGGGCAGCGAGGCTGTGACTTCCAGGATCGGCTCGTTCCCAAATACCGGCGTGCCTTCCGCCACGGCCCGCACCTCGCCCCTAAATCTGAGCGTTTCAAGCCGATCGAGAAAATCCCTGGAAAACCTATTGAGCGAGTCCAGGAATTCCAGATCCGCCGGCGCCACGGCCAGTCCTTCCAGGTAGTCCAGAGCCGCTTCCAGCCCGCAGGCGATTAACAGGTTCCGGTTTGGCGGCAAACGGCGACAGAACAGGTCAAAGGTCGCCGATTCCGTGAGGTCGTGTTCCCAGTACGCCTGCATCATGCTGAGCTGATACAGGTCGGTCAGCAGCGCGTCGGCGGGTGCGGACGCCTGCTTCCGGGGCGTCATTCGGGTGCGGCGTGCTCCAGAATCGCGCTTGCCTCGCGCATTGCGTTCAGTGCCGCTTCGCCGTCGCCCGGCGCCACGTCCACGGCGCGGATGGCATCGGTAATCACGTGCACTTCGAGTCCCGGCAATTCAACCGCGTCAAGCACACTCGCCCTTACGCAATAGTCCGTGGCCAGTCCGCCTACCCAAAGCCTCCGGATGCCCGCTGCCCGCAACTCTTTGCCCAGTTCGCCGCCGTCGAACGCCGAATAGGCCTCGTGGTCGGGCTGCTGGGCTTTGGACACCACCACCGTGTCGTTTGGCAACTCCAGATCGGGGTGAAACGCCGCGCCCGGCGTGTCCTGCACGCAATGTGGCGGCCAGAGACCGCCGCGCGCCGCAAAGCTGATGTGGTTGGTCGGATGCCAATCGCGCGAGGCGTAGACCCTCGCGCCACCCTGCCGGGCGGCTTCGATCCAGCGGTTCAACACGGGAACCACCGCGTCCCCATCAGCCACAGCCAGCGCGCCGCCGGGGCAAAAGTCGTTCTGCACATCAACCAAGAGCAGGGCGTCGCTGGGTGTGAGCCTGAGGGCCATCAGTCGCCTCGGGGCACCGAGGGATACACGCTCTTCGGCGTCGTGCGCCCGGCGGTAGGCCGGCCGGCTCGCCTCGGCGAAACGGGCTGGGGTAGATGGATTCGAACCACCGTTTCACGGTCCAGAGCCGCGCGTCCTACCACTAGACGATACCCCAAGAACTGGCCGTCCCCGGCCGGATTCAACCCTACCATTCAGACGGCTGCCGACAGCCTGTGTGGTGCCATGCGGAGCGGCGTTTGAGACTTCGGATGTGCCGTGCCCAAACGACGGAGCCATTGTCGCTGGTTCGCTTCCCGCCTAGCATGGTGTGATCGCTCAGTTCGCAGGGAATCGCTCCAATCGCTGAAGAACGCGCCTCGATCGGTGTGCTTGGCGCCGGTCTCATGGGGCATGGCATTGCCCAGGTGTTCGCGCTGGCCGGTCACAAGGTCACCGTCCTCGACGCCAATCCGGCGGCCTTCGACGCCGCGCGAAGCAAGGTCGCCCGGAATCTTGAGCTAATGCTCGAATATGGCTTGGTCACCGCCCAGCAGGCCGGGGCGGTCTCTGGACGCCTCAACTTCACAACCGACTTGGCCGATCTCCGCGAGTCTGCCCTCATCATCGAGGCCGTCACCGAGTCGGTGGACGTGAAGCGCGCGGTCTACGCGGATCTGGCACCCTACCTGTCCCCGGATACGCTGCTCGCCTCCAACACTTCCAGCATCCCCATTCGCCTCATGGCCGATGCCACCGGCTGCCCCGATCGTTTCACCACCACCCACTTCTTCCGTCCGGCCTATCTCTGTCCGATGGTCGAAGTCACCAAGGGTGAGCTGACCAGCGAGGCGACGGTGGAGGCCGTGCTGTCGCTCCTGCGTGGTGCTGGCCTGCGGCCAGTGCGTATTAACGTCGATCTTCCCGGACAGGTCGCCAACCGGCTGCGGCAGGCCCTCTTTCGTGAAGCGCTGGACCTGGTGGATCGGGGTGTCATCTCCGCCGAGGACATCGATGAGCTGACAGCGTTCTCGTTCTCTCCGCGCATGCCGCTGATGGGCGTCATCCGCGACCGCGACCTGGCCGGCCTGGAAATCGCCCTGAGTGGCACGGAAAGCGTCTGGCCCGACCTGTGCAACGCCGACAGCGGGCACGATGTGCTTCGCCGCCTGGTTGAGGAAGGGCACTTCGGGCTGAAAACCGGCCGCGGCTTCTTTGACTGGTCCGACGTGGACTTCGCCGCGCAGTGGGAAACCTTGGAGCGCCAACAGCTGGAGATCTACGCCACCCTGCGCAAGATTGGCGCCTGGCCGGTTTGATCCGCCCCTCCTGAGGCTGGACCGCCCAACGTTCGGCGAAACCACACCAGGTGGTCCGGCTCCGCGCGGTATCCTTTCGCGGTCACTGTCGGTACGGCACTGGGAGGCAGAGCATGCACCTTGCGCGTTACAGCGTGGACGGCGAAGTCCACCACGGAATCGTTGAAGGCGACACCATCGCCGAAATCTCGGGCGACTTGTTCGGCGACCTGGAGCGCACCGGCAACACGGTGGCCCTCGCCGACGTCCAACTCCTGACGCCCACCTCGCCAACCAAGATCGTCAACCTGGCCGGCAACTACTTGAGCCACATGGGTGACTCCCCGCCGTTCTCCCGCCCGCAGCCGTTCCTGGCGCCGCCCTCGTCCGTCCTGGAACCCGGCGGAACCATCGCCTGGCTCAAGGGCTGCAAGAGACTCGACTACGAAGGTGAGATGGCCGTCATCATCGGCAAGCGCTGTTCGAGGGTCAGCGAGGACGAAGTCAAGGACTACGTCCTCGGCGTCTGCGCCGCCAATGACATCAGCGAGCGCATCTGGCAGAACGGCGAGACCGACGGCGAGCCGGACAGCCAGTGGTGGCGCGGCAAGGGCGCCGACACGTATTCGCCCTTCGGTCCCTGGGTCACCACGGGCTTGGACTACGGCAACTTGGAGATGACCACGCGCGTCAACGGCGAAGTGGTTCAGCACACCAATACCAGCGAGTTGATCTTCAACGTCGAGCAGATCGTCAGCTTCGTCTCGACGTACATGACGCTCGAGGCGGGCGACGCCATCTTCACCGGCACCTCCGGCAGCACGGATCCCATGAAGAGCGGCGACGTTACCGAAGTCGAGCTGGAAGGCAACGGCACCCTCACCAACACCGTCGGTTACCCCGAGTAAGGCAGACCGAACAGCCGGGAGTCCACTCGGCACTGTTGAATTGAATGAAGCAGCCGCAGGGCTTCTTGAAGCCCTGCGGCTGTTTCGTTAGACGGCGCGAGTCGTCGTCGACCGTACGACGCCAACTCAGCGCATCGGCTGCATGTCGTCCATCGGCGGCCCGGTTGGCGCGCCTGTCGCCGACTGCTGCTCGTCCGACCGCATCGCGTTCCGCCCCATCTCGTCGGAGCCGCCAAAGATGATTGGTAAAGACAAGGCAATTAACATAACCAGCGCCCAGATCGCCGGCGCGGAGGTCTGAAGCTGCCGGCGCCGGCGCCGCGCTCTTGCTTCAAGTCGCGCGCGCCGCGGCTGCCACCAGGGGTTGTGCCTCGACTCCAAGTAGTGGAAGCCCACCCCTAAGACGGCCCCATAGACCAGGTGACCTACTAGCGATGCCGTCCGCGGGGCCGTGCTATCCGCCGACCAGTCCGGCGTGTGTCCCGTCAGCACCGCAAAGAGCGTGTTGGGCCCAACCACCCATAGGAAGAACCCGAACGCAACGCCCCAGCCCACGGCCGATCCGGTGCCGTACGTCTGCCGGCGAAACAGCAGGCCGTAGACCGCGCCCCAGATCACCGAGACCAATGCATGCACGAACACTCCGACCGCCGCGTTGTCGGCGCGCATCAATTGGGCGATGCCCTCAAACGAACCAAGCCGCGCCAACATGACCGTGTACAGAAGTCCGCCGACGATCCCAGCGGCCGACCCGCGGCCCAGCGCCCGCAACCCTTCGGTGCCGTAGCCCTCGTCTTCGTCGGCTGTCGGCTCGGCGAACAGGACTCGCCAGCCCACACTCAGCCACTGGTAGGCCAGCCCCAGGATTCCGCCAAAGAGCAGGTACGCCAGCAGGCCGGGAAAGGCGTCGTGCGCGAATCCCATCCCCCAGGGCAGCATGCCCCGGGTGGCCAGGCCCACGATCGTCATGGGCACCAGAATCCAGGCTAGGAATCCGAAGACAAACCCGCGAACCAGCGCCGCGCCCGCGCTGTCGCGCACCGTCGGGACCACCGCCGCGAACGCCAACCCGGTTCCCGCGCCGGTCAGGAGCACCCCGAGCCACAGCGCGCCTGAGGGGTCTTGATTGTCGACGCCGACAAACTGGCCGAGCAGCCCCTGGTCCACCAGCGCTTTGCCTGTCAGCGCGGCCCCAATAAGGCCCGCCAGGACACCGCGCACCGCGGCGCCGGCCGTTGGTCGCTCAAAGGATGATCGCCGCCACAGCAGCAGCGCCAGGCTGGTGGTCACGCCGTATTGCAGGTGCCCCAGCAGCATCGGGAAGGTCTCCTGCGCCGAGGTCAGGTCCCACGCCAGCGCCTCGCGCCGGATCAGCAGCGGCGCCAGCGTCAGCGGCCCGATGATCCACCACACCGCCCCATAGATCAGACCCCAGAACAGCAGGTCGCCCGCACTGTGCTCCTGGCGTCGAATCAACGCCGCAAACCCCGCGCCGATGACGCCCGCAACAATCATGTGCACGATCCAGCCGCCCACTGCCGAGGGCGGCAGCCGGACCAGCGCGGCAATGGACTCGATCACGCCCAGGTGCCGCATTACTAGGCCGTACACCACCCCGCCAACTTGTCCGGCCAGGGCGCCGGCCAGCAGCCAGGCGACTAGATCGTTGCGCCGCATCACGAGTCACGCTCCCGGCCACCAGGCATCGGCTGCCGGTCGTCGGTTCCAAATCGCCCCTCCGCCTCCGCGGTCAGCACGATGTCGCGCGGAAACACCAGGTCCAGCGCCCAGTCCAGCGCTACCCGCGCCTTGCGTTCCAGCCCGGGCAGCTTGCTGAGGTAAATCGTTCGCCACATGAACCAGGCCAGCAGACCGGAAAACTTGTGCCCTCCGATCTCGGCCGCCGCCGTTCGATGCCCCAGCCCCACCAGCGACCCGCTCGCCCGGTACCGGAATGGCTTCAACGGCCGCCCGTCGATCGTCGCCAGGATGTTCTGCGCCACCCGCTTGCCTTGGCGCAGCGCGTGCTGCGCGGTCGGCGGGCACGATCGGCCGTCATTGGTGAGGTCCGGAACCTGCGCCGCATCGCCAACTGCCCAAACCCCCGGCGTGTCAGGCGCCTGCAGCGTCGCCTCCGCCACCACTTGGCCGGCCCGGTTCTTCGCGCAGCCCACGTCCTGCAGGATTGGATTCGGTTGGTTTCCCGCCGTCCACACGAACGTCTCGCACGCAATCGTCGTCCCATCGTCCAGCGTCACCGACCCCTCGGCCGCTGCCGAGACCCGGCGGCCCAGGCGAAACTCAATCCCGCGCGCGCTCAGCTTCTCCAGTGCATAGGCGCCCAGGTCCGCGCTCAGTTCCGGCAGGATGCGGTCGCGCGAGTGCACCAGAACGAACCGCGCGTCCGCCGGTCCCAGGTTCTGGAAGTACCTCCGCACGCTCGTCACCAGGTCGAACAGCTCGGCAATCGTCTCCGCGCCCGCAAACCCGCCGCCCGCCACCACAAACGTCAGCAGCCGCTGCCGCACCGCGGAGTCCGCCTCATGGTCGGCGCGCTCCAGTTGCGACAGCACCCGGTGCCGCAGCCCCACGGCGTCTTCCAGCGTCTTCAGCGTGATCGCGTGCTCGGCCAAACCCGGCAGGCCGTAGAAGTTCGGCACCGACCCCATGGCCAGCACCAGGTGGTCGTACGGCACCCCTTGCGGTTCGGCCGAGCGGCGGCTGCGCACGGTCACCACGCGCTGTTCCGTGTCAATCCCAGCCACGTCACCGTGAATGAAATTAGTGAAGGGACAGGCCGCCCGAATCGGGGCCGCGATGTGCTGCGCCTCCAGTGCGCTGGAAGCCACTTCGGCCAGCATCGGCGTAAACAGCAGAAAGTTGCTCTGACTCACCAGCGTCACGTCCAGGTCCCGACGACGCCGCGTCATGCGCTCCAGCGTCTGCGCCGCGCTCATCCCCCCGAAACCGCCGCCCAGCACCACGATGCGATGCACGCGATCCTCCGCGCGCGCGCCCGGACGGACCCAAACGGCGCCGCCGCCCCACCGGTGTACGGCCCAATACAAGCCGCCGGTGGTCAGCGCCCCGTACAGCATGTGTCCCATCAGGCTGGGAAACCCCGCCGACGCCACCGCGATGGACCAGTCGGGAACCTGCCCTTCGGCCAGCGGACGGATCGTCAGCGGCCCCACAATCCATCCCAGCAGCCCAAACGTCACGCCCAGCGTGATCTGCGCCGCGTAACTTCCCGGTTCGTGCCGGTACTGCAGGCCGACGGCCGCCCCGATCAAAGTTGCCAGGGCCAGGTGCACGATCAGCCCCGCGCCGCTGGTGGACGCGCCGGCCAGCCCGGTCACCTCGACCCGCATCTCCTCGGCCTGCATCGCCAGGGCAAAGACCACCCCGGCCAACAGCCCGGCCGCCGCGCCGAAGAGAACGTCGCGACGTGCCAGGAAGGCTACGAACCGCACTGCGTGCCTCCCGCTGCGGGCTTCATCCGATTGTGGCAGCGCCGAGCGGACACTGACGAATCCCCGCCCGCTGCCGATGCCGCACCGGCCCGATGTGCCCGACCGCGCCGCCGTTGACGATACGTTGTCCGGCGTCGCACGCTCGGTCCATGCTGCGGATCCCCTCCTACTTCCTCGTCCTCGTCCTCCTGGCGCTCGGCGTCGTGATCGTGCTCATGGCAATCGGCGTGGTGCCGGCCCCGCGGACCTCCCTGCTCGGCGCCCTGATCGCTGGCGATTCAGGCGTGGCCTCGTCGCAACCCGCGCCTGTCGTAACCCCTATCCGGGCCCCCGTCAGCTTCGACGGCCTGCGACCCGGCCAAACCGAAGCCTTCGGCCTGCGCCAGGGGCTGGTCGTCGTCAACGCCATCTACGACGGCGCCGTCGAACCCTTCAGCGCGTCCCTGCGCTCGCTGGACGACCCGCAAGCCGCCGCCATCGCGCCAATCAGCATCATTCCCCCGCTCGACCGCCAGGGCGCCGCCGCTGCCCAGATCACCAGGGCCGGCGGCTATGTGCTCAACGTCGAACGCGCCGAAGGCGAGTGGGCCGTCACCATCGACCAGCCGACCTAAAGACCTCATGGCTAAGGGAGCGAGTCGTCCGAAGAAGTGACCGCTCGCCCCCATTATTTCTATACTGAAGCGCCGCACACGGACGGATCGAGGCTGGTTATGGATCCCAGTTGTCTGCAATACGCCCTGACCGACGACGAGCGCGAGGCCTTTGACCGCGACGGCTTCCTGGTCGTCGAAAACGCCGTCCCCGACGACCTCAGGGAATCGTTGATCGAGACCATCGACGACCTCTACGAGAGCGGTGTGCTCGAGGGGGGGCGCACCGACAAGACCATCACCCAGCGCATCAACAAGCTGGGGTTCATCCATCTCGACCGATCCTTCTTCGACATGGTCGGCTACGAGCGTCTGCTGCCCAAGGTGTGGGGCATCCTCGGCTGGAACATCTACCTCTATCACACCCACCTGGCCGTCACCGGCAGGGAGCCGGGCGCCTACGACCCGTCCGAACGCGCCTGGGGCTGGCACCAGGACTCCGGCCAGATGAACCGGGACATGGAAACCAGCCCGCGCCCGCGCATTTCGCTGAAGGTCGGCTACTTCCTCACCGACGTCAGCAACGAGGGCATGGGCAACTTCTGGGTCGTCCCCGGCAGCCAACTGTCCAACACGCTGCCTGAGCCCGCTGAGGGCCAGGTTCAACCCGAGGGCGCCATCCCAGTCAAGGTCAAGGCCGGCACCGCCGTCATTTTCGACCGCCGAATCTGGCACGCCGCCACGCCCAACTTCTCCGACGTCACGCGTCGTGTGCTGTTCTACGGCTACGGCTACCGTTGGATCCGCACGCGCGACGACATGGAGTTCCCACAGGACTGGTACGACGACTCGCACCCCATCCTGCGCCAGATGATGGGCCACTCCACCAACGAGTTCGGCCGCTCCTCACCCTCCGACGCCGACGTGCCCCTCAAGGTCTGGCTCGAAGAGCACGAGCAGGTCAAGCGGGAGAAAGCCCTCGTCGGCTAGCCTCCTAACGTCACCGACGCGCGTCCCGCGAGACTTGTCATGGGCACGTGTACGTGGGCGTGCTGCGCTCATTCGCTGAATGTCCGGCTGGACAGTCAACAGTCAGCGGACTAGCTGGCTTATTGGGCGAACTGTCTGGCGCAGATTCGCGGCTAAAGCAAGCGCCCGGATTCTGTGGCTCGGATGAGTTCGGGACCGTTGTTGGCGACCGAGTTGACGGCGGGGTTGACCGGGTAGCCGGTCAACACGTCATCACCCGCGGGCCGAAGAAGTGCGGCGTGCCAGCCCGGGTCCTCCCCGTCAGCCGCTAACCAGGCGTCCCATTTGCACTGCTCAAAGACTACGGGCATGCGGCTGTGGATCGCGGACATGTAGGCGTTTGGTGATGTCGTAATGATCGTGAACGTCAGGCCGAATTCATCGTGCGACCCCCATAGTCCCGCCAGCGCCAATGGGAGCCCGTCCGCGCGATGGATGTTGAGCGGCTGGCGATTTCCGCGAGACCCTGTCCACTCGTAGAACCCGTCAGCCGGGACGAGGCAACGGCGCGCGCGAAAGGCGGCCCGGAAGGCGGGTTTGTCAGCCAGCGTCTCAGCGCGCGCGTTGATGGTGCGGCGGCCGATCCGGGGATCCTTGGCCCAGAACGGAACAAGACCCCAGCGCATGACCTCGAAGCGTCGCGGGCCGTCTACCACCACCGGCGCCCGCTGCGTGGGGGCGACGTTGAAGTTGGGCAGCGGGGGCGTGACGAGAGTCTCCGTCGGGGTCGTCTCAAAGAACTCGGCCAGGTGCTGCTGATCCGAGTGCAGGTTGTAGCGCGCGCACACCGTGACTGGCTGTCCTACGAAGGCCCGGGCGCTGTCATCGTGCCACCGGAGGCGCCGCTCGTGTTCGGTTCTTGTTTGGTACTATCGTGTCCCGTAATCCCGAGGATTGACCGCTGCTTTCATCCAGCCCTAAGCATCCGGCGGCCTTGCAACACACCGGCAGACGCGGGGTGCGGTGTGCTGAGTCGGACATGCGAGCCAGGACCATCTCCGTTTTCGGCCGCATGGACGACCCTAAGACAGCGGAGGGCCTCTTGCGAGGTGAGTCCTGGCAGGTCTGGGAGGAGGCGATGGAGCGGAAGACGGGATTCGAACCCGTGACCCTCTCCTTGGCAAGGAGATGCTCTACCACTGAGCCACTTCCGCAAAGCTGCGGCAAGGCAGCGTTTTGTATTTTAGCGATTCGCGTCGCTGTCGGCTAACGGCAGATGGGAATCTTCCGGTTCGATCTCAACCAGCAATTGCGCCAGCAAGGCAGCGAGGGGCTGACGGTAGCCGCGGGGGACGCCGCGTTCGGCCAGCGCTTCGGCGAGCGCCGGGCTGGCGGTGTTGAATTGCCAGCTTCGAACCGCATGATCGAGGTTGGGCGCTGTGTCGAACGTCTCGAACGGGAAGGCCGGCGAACTGGCGCCGAGCAGCCAAGTGACACCCTCGCCAGGCGCGACCAGTCCGGCCTGCTCGACCAGCTGCCCCAAGGCCTGAGCCGCGACGATATTGGGAACCGACTGCCCGCGCGTCCAGCGGTTGATCGTGCTGACGCTGGCGCTCACGCCAGCCGCGTGCAGGCTCCGGGCCACGTCGTCCAGCGTGCGATCGGCATAGCCCATGTAGGCACGCAGCCGGCGAGCAAACTCGTCACGTTGGGTGTGCTTACGTCTCGTCATGGGTGGGTTACGGCTCGCACTCGCATATTGGAGTATGGCACATGTCGATATTGAATATCAATATTGATATCTTTTGTCATTTATGGGAATATGATCCTATAACCGGCGGTTGCATGTCCCGCCTATGTTCCCTAAGGACGCCGGCTCTTGATCCGCACCATGGAATTTCCCGCAACCCCCGATCTGATGTATGACTCCGCTCAACGATCCACGGCGCGTGCCCTGATGCTGGAACCTCGACGCGCCGTCCTGCAGGCTCTGCGCGCATGGGCCACCGAACACGAGTTCGACGCCGGCGACCTGGCCGCAATGGATCGAGTGCTGGCCGGGCTGGCGGCGGCCGAGGATGGACCCGATCTGGATTTAGTGATGCGGACCGTCCGCCGCCGTGTGATCGTTCAGGCCCGACAGCGGCGCCGCAATTCAGCCTCCGGCAGACCGACGGCCTGCTAACGACGGCGCGGATCAGTCAGGCGGTCAACCAGATCTTCGCACTTGACCGCGCCGCAACCGTCGACGATTCAATGGCCGAATTGAAGGCGCGGTACCTCGCGATTACGTGTCTGGCGCGGTTTGAATTGCGAGGCGCGCCGCGAGACGCAGTGCGTACTCGAGCCCACCTGGGTCGGCGATGCCCTGTCCGGCGATATCGAAGGCCGTGCCGTGCGCCGGCGTCGTGAACGTGACGGGCAGGCCGACGAGCACCGTGACGCCCTTCCCGAAGCCGAGGAGCTTGGTCGCGATCTGCCCCTGGTCGTGGTACATCATCACCACACCGTCGAACTCTCCTCGCTTCGCTCGCAAGAAGATCGTGTCTGAGGGGATGGGTCCAGCCACCTGAATGCCCTCGGCCTGGAGTCGCTCGATGGCAGGGCCGATGATTCGGATTTCCTCGTCGCCGAACAAGCCATGCTCCCCTGCGTGAGGATTCAACGCGGCGACGGCGATACGCGGAGGCTGCTTGCCCATCCTTCGCAGCGTCCGGTCGGCCAGTCGTACGACGGACGTCACGCGGTCGGGCGTGATCATGTCGACCGCGTCGCGCAGTGCAACATGCGACGTGACCCTGAACGTGCTGAACTCGGGAATGACGTTCATCTCACCGAAGAGACCGTCGGACCCGGTGAGGTCGGCGAACATGTGGGCCTCGTCCGGAAACTGCCAGCCGCCTCGGTGCAGGGCGGCCTTATTCATCGAGGCGTAGCAGATAGCGTCAAGGGCTCCTGCGGACGCGAGACCGATCATATGCTTCAGCGTTTCGCCGCAGACGCGGCCGGACTCGGGCGAGACATGGCCTCGCTCGAGCTGGTCCGGATCAATGTTGCCGAGGTCGATGACCGGAACGCTGCGGCGCGGCCAGGTCACCTCGTCGAACGTCTCATAGACATCAAAGTCGATTCTCAGGCTGGCGTCCCGCATGCCCTGCTCGAGAACGCGCACGTCGCCGACGATCGCAACCCGAGCGTGATCGCCGACCGCGCCGGAGGCCATGGCCTTCACGGCAACCTCAGGCCCGATGCCACAGGCGTCGCCGAGCATCAGCCCGATAAGCGGCAGGGCGTCAGCGGTCATGCCGATCTCCCTTGAGTTGCTGGCCCGCGCGATGTCGCCGTCACCACCAGATTGTTCGGTGTTCCAACAGAGTGCAATCAGCCTAGCCGTCCCGGACGCGGTGAGCACGCGGCCGGTTAGGCCGCGGAAACTGGCTTCAGGCTTGTGGCTGTAGCCAGATGTCGACGCAACGCCATATTCGTTTGACCAGACCGCCGCTCGCAGATCCGCTCGCGCCCGCTATGGTGGCGCCTGCCGGTTCGCCCTGCGCAACAGAGGCTTAGCCCATGCCACGCCTGGACCCGACGGAACTCGTGATCGGCGATGCGCCGCAATACTTCTTCGACAACGGCGTCGTTAGCGCCGTCGCCAACGTTACGCGGACAGTCCACAGGCCGAGCAAGTCGCCGGCCAACCCCGTCATCCAGGCCGACCGGCCCTGGGAGAACATCACCTACTTCTCGTTCAACGGCTGGCAGGCTTGGCACGACGCGGGAACCGGGCGCACCCACTGCATGTACGAGGACTGGTGGCTGGATCGCGACAAGCTCGCCCGCGGCGAGGGCGGAACCATCCATGCCTGGGCCAATGCCCGCATGCGCTACCTCTACGCACATTCCGACGACGGCGAGACTTTTATCAAACCACCCATGGGCGTGTTCAGCCACAACGGTGAGGACACCAACGTCGTAATGGGCTCGGAAGTCGATGGCTCCCCGCACTCCATGGGCCTCGTGCGCGATCCCTGGGAGACCGACGACTCGCGCCGCTTCAAGGCCTTGTATTTCCACGTGCCCCCCACCGAGGAAGAGGTCGGCGGAGGAGTCGTTCGCCACGGCGTCTCGCCCGACGGCATCCACTGGACGCCGCTGGACGAGCCCCCTGTGGTCGGCGCCGAGCGCGCGCGTCTGGACGACACGGCCATCGTCGCCGTCGATCCCGAGTCCCGCGGCTATTTGGCCATCACGCGGCACCCATTCATGGTGGGCGCGCCCGACCCGCTGCGCCTGCCGCCCCTGGGACCAACCGGCGGCACACCAACCTTTGACGTGGCCACCGATCAGCCCGGCGGTCGCAACCGCCGCCGCGTCTTCATGATGGAAAGCGCCGACTTTCACCACTGGACGCGGCCCCGACTCGTGCTGGCCCCCGATCCCGATATCGACAATCTCGACACGTCGTTCTACGGCATGTCGCTCTACCGGATCGGCGCACAGTGGCTCGGGTTCATGGGCGTGTTCAACATGGTTAGCAACACCATGCACGTGGAACTGACCCACAGCCGCGACGGGCGCACCTGGCGCCGCGTCTGGCCTGGCCGTCCCTGGCTCGAGCCCGGCCCGCCCGGTGCCTGGGACCAATTCATGGTCAACGTCTCCAGCGCGCCCGTGGCGAAAGACGGTGAGCTGCGCGTCTACTACGGCGGATCCCGCAACCATCACGACTGGTGGTTCGCCGGCCCGCCCGAGCAATACGCCGGATCGACTGCCTGGGACCACCTGCCCGAGGTCGACGACATGAGCAACGTCGGCTACGCCCTGGGCCTCGCCCGCATGCGGCCCGACGGCTTCGTGTCGCTGGACGCCGGTCGCGAGCGCGAAGGCCTCATCGTCACCGAGCCGCTGGTCGCCCCCGGCGATCGCCTACGCATCAACGCCCGCTGCCGATCCAGCGGTTACCTCCGCGTCGAAGTCACCGACGCTCAGGACCGCCCACTCCCCGGCGCAACCGAGGCCGACTGCGACCCATTCACCGGCGACGCCCTGGACCACGCCGTCACCTGGAATGGCGACCCCGAGATTCCGCTCGGCGACGGCGGCGATCCCGATCCTCGCCGCCCCGGCGCCCCTTACCGCCGCCTCCGCATCACCCTCCGAAACGCCGAACTCTACTCATTCCAATTCACATCGGAGAACGCCGACCGGACAACCTGACCCGCCTACCCCTACAGGCCCTCGGGTCGCTTCGCGGTCTCGGGAAGCCGACCAAGCTCGGCTAATTCAAAATCAGACTTTGAATTAGCCGAGAATCCGCAGAAACCGCACCTGCGCAACTTGCGGTTGCGGCCGGTCCTTGACGGGACTTAGAGAGTTGCCGCTGGCGCCTTCGCCGGATAGGCGAGCAGTCTGCCGCCTCCCTCGAATGCGCCCCAGCGACCGGCAAGCCGCGCCAGGTGCCACAGCGTCGCCTGGTTGGCCGTGACGACCGGCTTGCCCAGGGACGCTTCCAAGTCGTCGATGATCGCCGCCGTGCGCATGCCCGTGCAGCTGACAAACACCGCGTCGGCGTAGGGCCTGTCCACCTGCGATTCCACGATCTCGCATGTCTTCGCCGGCTCGACGGATTCGATATCGCAACGCAGGTTCAGCCCTACCAGGGCCGCGACGCCGAAGCCTGCGGCCTCCAGGTAGACCCGCAGCCTCTCATTGAGATCGTCGATGTGCGGGGATAGAACTGCCACGGACTGCGCGCCCAGCACTCGCAGGGCCTCAACGACAGCCGATGAAGTCGTCGTTGCGGGCACGCCGGATGCAGCCCGCATCTCCTCGATGATGGCCGCGTCGCCTTCCGGGCCCAGCACGTAGCTCCCCGACGTACACCCGTACGCCACGGCCAGCGCCCCGCGCTCGGCCAGCCGCCTGGCCGCGTGCCCGTTCTCCGGATCCCGCGCCAGCCCCTCCACCAGCGCCAGCGTGATGTTCTGTTCCGGGACCGACTCCGTCCTGATGGGTTCAATATCCAGCACGAGGTCTGGCCCGATGAATGCCTGCAGTTCCGCCCGGTGCCGGTCCTGCACCGGTTCCGGCCACACCAGGCCCACCCGTCGCTGTTCCACGACGCTAGCTCTCGATCAGTTCCCGCGGCCCCTGCGTCAAGACTTCGCAGCCGTCCTCGGTAATCACGCTCGTCTCGCTGAACGCTACCCCAAACTCCCCCAGCCGCCGCACGGCGACCGGATGGTGAAACACCATGCCCGGTTCCAATACGGTGTCCTGGTCGCTGCGAATGAAGCCTGAAGCATCGGCCCAGTTCGGCGGAAAGCCCGCCCCGATGCCGTAGCCGAAGGTGCCGTGAAACACCAGGTCGTCGCCCGCGGCTTTTAGCTCGCGCCAGCCCGCCTCCGCCGCGTCACGCGCGGCGATGCCTGGCCCCATGGCCTCGAGCACGGCGCTCAGGGCGGCCAAGCACGCGTCGCCCGCTGCGCGCACCTCGGCGGCGGGCGGACCTATGGTCAGTGTGCGCATCTGCGGCGCCGTATAGCGCTGTACGCAACCCCCAATCTCCAGCAGCACGTTGTCGCCCGGCTGGATGGTGTGCCGCTTGTGGGTGGTGTGCAGCATCCCGGAGCGGCGGCCGCTCGTCACGATCGGCGATAGGCACGGGTACTCGCTGCCGGCCTGCGCCATGCCTGCGAACGCCGCCCCCGCGACCTCACCGTCAGAAACGCCGGCCGCCGCGGTCGAGGTCGCGGCCTCCACCGCCGCCTGAGTGGCCAGCGCCGCGCTGCGGATGTGCTCGATTTCAGCCGCCGACTTGCGCCGCTTCAGCTCGATCAGCAGGTCGGTGGAGTCGACAAGCTCCGCCCACGGAAGCGCGTGTGCCAGCCCGGCGTAAAACGACGTCGTCGCGCCCCATACGGCGCCGTCAATCCCGATTCGCCCGCGTGACACTCCACGCTCGGCCAGCATCCCCGCCGCATACGCCGGCCGCTCGATCTCCGGCGGGTACCCATGCAGCTCGTCGAACCACACGCCCAGCATTGCCCCGCCAAATTCCGGCGGATCCATCGCAAGCGCCGGTTCGCCTTCCCGCGGTACAACCAGGCAGGCGCCGCCGTCGACCGCGAATGTCTGGTAGCCGGAGAGATAGAACACGCTCGCCGGGTTCATCACCACCAGCGCGTCCAGCCCTGGCGCGTCCATCGCGGCGCGCGCCCGATCCACCCGTGCCTGGTATTCGGCCGTGGAAAACGCCGGCTCCCGCGCCAGGTCCCCAAGGCTCGTCTCCGGCAACCGTCCACCGCTGAGGCTCGCATGCACCCGCATGGCTACATCCTCTTTCTAGCTACCGATAGCTACGCGGTCCCCAGTGCGCCTCGTAGTACGGCGCAATGGCTCGCCCCGGCGGCGCCACCGCGTCCAGCCGCTCCCGGTCGGAGTCGGTCACCGAAACCTCCAGCGCCCCCAGGTTGCCCTTCCAGTGTTCCAGCGTGCGCGGCCCTACGATCGGCGCGGTAATCCCGGGCTGCCCCATATTCCAGGCCAGGGCCAGTTGGCCGGGATTGCATCCCTTCTCGCTGGCGATGGCCGAAACCTCGTCCAGCACGGCAAACGCCGCTTCGCTGTGCAGATTTCGCTGCTCCTGCGTCTCCGGATTCCTCTCGAACCGTGTGCCCGGCGGCGCGGCCGTGTTGCGCTGATAAATCCCCGTCAGAAACCCGCTGGCCAGCGGCGCCCATGGGATGATCCCGATACCGTAAGTCTGCGCCATCGGCACCAGTTCCCGCTCGATCCGCCGATCCAGCAGGTGATACGGCGGCTGCTCGCAGATCGGCCGGTTCAGACTCAGTTTCTCGGCCACCCACAGCGACTCCACCACCTGCCAGGCCGGCCACGTGCTCGTACCGATGTAGCGCACCTTGCCGCTTTGAACCAGGTCGTCCAGCGCTCGCAGCGTCTCGTCCGGGGGAACGTCTAACGATGGGCGGTGAATCTGGTACAGGTCGATGTAGTCCGTCTGCAAGCGCCGCAACGACGCCTCGCATTGCTCCAGGATGTGCCGCCGGCTGTTGCCCTGCGCATTCGGATCGTCGTCTTTCATCGCAAAGTGAACCTTCGTCGCCAGCACCGTTCGCTGACGCCGGCTCGGTTCTCGCAGCGCCTCGCCCACGAGCGTCTCGCTCGTCCCTCGGCCGTACGAATTCGCCGTGTCGATGAAGTTGATCCCGGCGTCCAGCGCGTGCTCGATGATCGCCAGCGAGTCCTCGCGGCTGGTCGCATTCCCAAAATTCCAGCACCCCAGGCACAGGGGACTAACTTTGACCCCTGTGCGGCCTAGATTTCGGTAGTTCAGTGCGATCTCCTGACTGTGTAGCGCTTGCAACTGAACGGAGTGTGTCACGTTGTCTGCCCAAACGCAGCTAGCCGGCATCACGATGCCCACGCCCCCAAGGACTCTTCGCCTTGAAGCTTCGAGGCGGGTGATTCCGGTCCAGGTGGCAGATGACGACCGCTTCGCTAAACTCCCGTGCATTCCCCTCAAGTGGAGGGCGCGCTCATGGCCAGACGCCCGAACATCCTGTGGATCGTGATGGACTCGCAGCGCCCCCACAACCTGGGGGCCTACGGCGACCCGCGTGGCGTCACGCCCACGCTGGATCGGCTGGCGGACGAGGGTGCGGTATTCGAGCGCAACATCACGTCTGCGCCGTGGTGCCTGCCGTCGCACGCCTCGATGATGACCGGCCACTACGCCAGCACCCATGGCGCCGACGGCCGTTACGAACGCTTGAGCGAGGAGTACCCCACGATCGGCGAGGAACTGACCGAACTCGGCTACGCGACCGTGGGCATCTCCAACAACGCCTACATGAGCGCCAGTTCGGCGCTGCACCGCGGCTTCATGGACTGGAACTACGTGCTGCCGCCGCTCGGTAAGCCCGACGACGACAAGGGCGGCGCGCAGGTGGTTCGGCAGATGCTCAGCTGGCTGCGTGGCCATGAGGAAGACGAGCGGCCATTCTTCATGTTCGTCAACATCAACGACACGCACACGGCGTACATCGCGCCTGAGCCCTGGCACTCACGCTGGGCGCCGGACGTCAGTCGTGAAGAGGCCCGGCAACTCAACCGAGATCAAGGCGGCTTCGCCGATCCCTCGCGGATGGACGGCATGCCGGACGACGTGCGGGACAAGCTCTACGCTTTGATGGACGGCGAAGCCGCCTACGTCGACGACTTGATAGGGCGGGTCGTCAGCTACCTGCGGGATTCCGGATCGCTGGACGACACGATGGTGGTGGTGACCTCGGACCACGGCGACGTGATCGAGGAACATCCGCCGTACTGGAACCACCAGTTGACCGTGTTCGAGGCCGTGGCCCATGTGCCGCTTATCGTGCGGTATCCGGCGGCATTCGAGCCGGGCACGCGGGTTTCGGAGTTGACGCAGACGCATGACGTGGTGGCGACGATCTACGACCTGATTGGCGCGGAACGTCAGGAGGAGTGGCTCGGGGAGAGCAGCCACAGCTTGTTGCGCGCTCGCGACGGCGACGCCCGTAGCTATGCACTGTGCGAGTTCGCCTATCCCGTGAACATGCTGGAGCGCGTCACGCGCCAGGGCCGGGCCTTCGAGTTACGCCGCTTCTTCCGTGCCCAGCGGGCCTACTACCGCGACGACTGGAAGTACATCTGGACCAGCGACGGCCGCGACATGCTGTACAACCTGGCCGACGACCCGACCGAGCAGGTGAACTTGATCGAGAGCGAGAACGACCGCGCGCGCGAGTTCTACCTGGAGTTGGAAGGCGTGCTCGCTCGCATTCCCGTCAACGACTACGGTGACTGGATGGTGACCGAGTACATGAAGGGCACGCCGAAGGAAAGCTGGGAGAAGCTGCGTCGCTGGGGTTACCTGCGCCCCGGCCAGGCCGACAAGCCGGCGTTCCGCAACTAGCGCGCCACTCGGCGACTCCTCGGCCCGGGCGCATGCGCGTCCATGATCCAAGCGCGGCGGGTTTCGAGCGGCATGTAGAGGTTGTCTTCGGCGGCATGGCGCTTGAGGAGTCTTGGGCGGTCGTAGTCGAAGCGTTCGATCGTGACGTTGAGTCGGCCGCCAGACTCGGTGATCGTGAGAAACGACGGTCGCGTGTCGGTGACTGACAGGTTCGGGTCGTCGGCGCGCCGGTCAATCTCTTGGCCTGAATCGTCTACGTAACGGAACAGCGGCGCGGCCACGGAGCCGGGGTTGGCAACGGCGCCTTTTGCAGTGTGGCTGACGAATGGGTAGTGGGTGTGCCCGATCACTGTAAGGTCCACGGCCGGGTCGCCAAACCGATGGGTCAGCTGGGCGGGCGTAAGCCGCCAATTGGTGGCATCGGGCGTGCGCAGATTGAAATGCCCGTGAAGGAGGCGCAGGGTGCGTCCGCGCCAACGCACGTGCAGGACATCCGGCAGCGACCTCACGAATTCAAGCTGGTCGGAAGCCATCTCTCGGAAGGCTCCGAGCTCCGTGTCGGCCGCGGCGCTCTCGCTCAGGGGCGCGCCAGCGTCGAGGTACTCGAAGATCGCGCTGTCGTGGTTCCCCCGGACGGTGCGGCCGGCGGCGCGGCGCATCGTCCATTCGACGGCGAAGCGGCCGTCAATGCCGCCTCCGAAGATGTCGCCGTTGACGAAGACCAGATACGTCCCGGTCAGCTCGCCAAGCCGCTGGTCAAGCGCTTCCAACGGCTCCCGGTAGCCGTGCAGGTCGCTAACGACCACAACGCGCTGGACGGCAGGATCCACCTTGACTTCGGCGGTCACGCGGGCGCCCGAGGCGCCGGCGGAATCGTGATCAGACGGCATCAAGCAAGGCCTCGCTGACAGTGGCGAGGCCAGAGTAGACCGGGTCGATTGACCTTGCGGCGTTCTGCGTGCCTCGCCGGTTGACGCCGGGTGCAGTGATTGATGCCGACCGAACCCAAGGGGACAGCGGTTTCCAGTAGGCTGAGCCACTGAAAGCCGGTGACGCCCGACCCGTTCCTGGAGCCGACGCCATGACCACGACGATGAGCGCCCGACCGACGGCTGCCGAGATCGCTGAACTGAACCGGGAATACACGTTCTTCGACTGGGCGGCGCAGGGCGCCGTGCGTCCGGTGGCGGTGGAGCGCGCCGAAGGGTCCTACCTGTACGACCACGATGGGCGACGCTTGCTGGACCTGAACGCCCAGCTGATGAACGTCAACATTGGGCACCAGCACCCAGCGGTGGTGGAAGCCATCAAGGCGCAGGCCGACAAGCTGTGCTACGTGAACCCGCGTTTCGCCTCGGAGCCGCGTGGCGAATTGGGTCGCGAACTGGCGGAGATCACGCCAGGGTCGCTGTGCAAGAGCTTTTTTACCCTGGGCGGAGCCGAGGCAACGGATCACGCGGTCAAAATCGCCCGGCTGGCCACGGGCCGGCAGAAAATCGTGGCACGCCGCCGCTCGTACCACGGCTCCACCTACGGTGCGCTTTCGCTCACCGGCGAGGCGCGCCGCTGGGCCACCGAGCCTGGCATTCCCGGCATCGTTCGCGCCGCCGATCCGTATCCCTACCGTTGTCGGTTCTGTTCAGATGGCCCCAACTGCGACCTGAACTGCGCCCGGCGCTGTGCCGATGACATCGCCGAGGTGATCCGGCTCGAAGGTCCGAATCACGTGGCGGCCGTAATCCTGGAGCCGGTGGCTGGCGCCAACGGCGTGATCATTCCCCCGGACGGCTACCTGCAGCGCGTCCGTGAAATCTGCGACGAGTATGACGTGCTGCTGATCGCCGACGAAGTGATGACCGGCTTCGGTCGCACCGGACGCTGGTTCGCCGTGGAGCACTGGGACGTGGAGCCCGACATCATGACCATTTCGAAGGGTCTGACGTCGGGAACCGTCCCCCTGGGTGCCGTGGTTGTGACGGACGAGATTGCATACCACTTTGAGGACAACCCCCTGTGGGCCGGGCTGACCTACGGTGCGCACACGCTGGCTTGCGCGGCCGCGCTGGCAACGATTCAGGCCTACCGCGACGAGGGAATCCCGGAGCGAGTCGTCGAACTGGGCGAGGTGCTCAAAGCCGAATATGCGGCCTTGGCGGCTCGCCACCCGAGCATCGGCGAGGCGCGAAGCATTGGCCTGTTCTCGGCGCTGGAACTAGTGCGAAATCGCGAAACCCGCGAACCACTGGTGCCGCAGATCGAACCGGCCTTCGAGAACTACGGCGTAATGAAGGAGATGTTCGCGTACATGCTTCAGCGTGGCGTCGTGACGATGACTCGCTGGAACTGGCTGATGGTGAACCCGCCGCTGACCATCACGCTCGAGGAACTGCGCGAAGGCCTGGCCGTAGTGGACGAGGCGCTGGAGCTGGCCGACCAGGCGATGGCTTGACGCCTCGGGCGGCCCGCGTCAGCGACCAGACAGGGCCGTACGCTCCGGCCCTGTCCGAAGGCTGGCCGACTTAGTTGCGGCCGGGGAATGTCAGTTCCGCGATGCCCGACTTGTCGAGTTCGCCCTTGCCGGCTTCAATCATGCGGTCGTACTGCGCCTTCGTGGCCTTGGCCAGCGGCAAATCAAGGCCGGCGTCGTCGGCCAGCGAGAGCGCAATACCCGAGTCCTTGGAGGCGTGGGCCGAGGAGAAGTAGCACTCGTGGTCGCGGATGACCATGTCCTCGCCGTCCGTTTCGAGCACCCGTGAGTTGGCGCCGGTCTGCGAGAACACCGTTTGCAGCATTTCCAGGTCGAGGCCCAGCGCGGCGCCAAGGCCCAGTCCCTCGGCCAGGCCCGCCGTGTTGATGTTCATCACCATGTTGACCAGCGCCTTGACCTGGGCGGCGCTACCGGCCGGACCGATGTACATGCGCGAGATGCAGAGACTCTCTAGGATCGGCTCCACGGCGTTGTACACGTCCTCGCGGCCGCCGCACATCAGGTACAGGGTCCCGTCCCGGGCCTGCGTGATGCTGCTGGCCATGCAGCCCTCAAGGCTGCTGGCGCCGGCGGCTTCGGCCAGGGCCTCGACGTCCACGTGAACCTGGGGCGTGATGGTCGCGCAGTTGATAAACGTGGTGCCGGCCGCGTCGTTCAGGAGGCTGTCGCCGCTTTCGCTGAACACGTCACGCATGGACGTGTCATCGGTCACGACCGTGATCACGACGTCCGAGGCCGCGGTGACGGCCGCCAGCGAGTCCGGCGCCTGGCAGTCCAGCTCACTCGCCAACGCTTCAGCGATGTCGCGCTGCACGTCGTAGACGGCGGAGACGGTGAAGCCCTCGTCGTTCAGGTGGCGGGCCATGTTGGCGCCCATGCGTCCGACGCCGACGAACCCGATGCGTTGCGTGGTAGCCGCCATTAGTCGTTCCTCCTTAAGCGGGACGGGGCGCGGATGGCCTCAGTCGGCCGTCCGCACCCCGTATCCGGTCGTAGGCCGGCGTTAGCCGGTCACTGCTCCGTGAATCTCGTTCCAGTCCTCAAGCGCGTTAAGCGTGACGGCGTCCTTGATGGCGCCGTCCGCGTTGGTGTTAGCCGCCGATGAGATCGCCGAGACGATGTCGTCGCCATGCTCGTAGCCGGTGATGGCCGCGTTGGAGGCGTCGATCACCGACTGATCGATGCTGCCGCCGTTCTGGTCGACCACCCACTGCTCGAACTGCGGATAGCTGGGCTTCTCATTCGTCACGTAGGCCACGGCCGCGTCGCGGTCGACGCCGAGCCCGTCCAGCACCATCTGATCGAACCCGGCGCCACAGGCGTCGTACTCGTCATCCAGCATGTCGGCGGCCGAGAGGGTCACCTTGAGCCAGAGCCTGGGCAGGTGTATGGCCCCCAGCGGACCGGCTTCACTAGATCCAATAAGCGGGATCATCTTGGCCATCTGCTTGTCCTTCCGACGCGTGGCATTTTGAAGCCCGTTCATGCTATCAAAGCGCTGTTTCGGGCACTAACAGACCGGCGGGCTAGACTCGGGTATGCCGCAGTCGGGATCTCCTTCAATTCAAGCCGGCCGTCGACCCTGGCGGCCGCTGTGGGGCCGCCGGATCGATCCGCTGCTGGAAGAAGTGCTGGCGGCCGCACTAGCGATGACCGTGCTGGCCGTGGTGGTGGCGGTGTTGTATTGGGTCATCACCGGGCTCTCCCCCTGGCCGGGGCTGGTATTGGGCGAACTTGCCGGCTTTGGATTCGGAATCGCGCTGCTGTCGCTGTCGTCGCCACGGCGGAGGCGCTAGGCCGCACGACCTCGCGTAGCCCGAGCCGACTCCGGATGGCGGGCGACGTCGGCCGCCATCCAAGGCTCTAGGCGTTACCTGGGTCTACTCGTACCGCAGCGCTTCGATCGGCGCTAGGCGGGAGGCGCGGGAAGCCGGGTAGATCCCGAACACCAGGCCAATGACCACGGACACCACGAGCGCCAGGATGATCGGCTCCGCGGTGATGGTGGTGACCAGGCCGCCGGCGAAGGGATTGCCTCGCGCACCGCCGCCGCCGCCCGTCGACTGCTCGGCCCCGGCGCCCAGTTCATTCAGTCCAAGCGAGATCCCGACGCCGATCAGCACGCCGGCCAGCCCGCCGCCCATGCTGACGGCCACGGCTTCGATCATGAACTGCGACATGATGTCGCGCCGCTTGGCCCCAATGGCCTTGCGGATCCCGATTTCACGGGTCCGCTCGGTGACGGACACCAGCATGATGTTCATGATGCCGATGCCGCCCACGAGCAGCGAAATGCCGGCCACGGCGCCTAGGAACAGCGTCATTGTGTCCGTGACTTCTGAGATCGTCTCGATCTGATCGGCCTGACTTCCGACCGTGAAGTCCTGCTCCTCCGAGTCGTGGCGGCTGAGGAGCAGGTTCTCGATAGCCTGCGTGACGCCGGCCACCGTGGCGTCGCTCTCATCGACCAGTTGCACCACGATTGAGGAGACGACGTCGTCGCCTGCCGACGTCTTGGACGGGTTGACGCGGGTTGCCAACGTGGGAAGCGGGATAAAAGCCGAGTCGTCGTTGCTCTGAAACGAACTGCCGCCGTCCGAGGCCAGGATTCCAACTATGGTGAATGGCTGGGTATTGAGCCGGACCGTCTGCCCAACCGCGTCGCCGTTGGGGAAGAGGTCGGTGGCCAGCGTGTCTCCGATAACAACCACGCGCGACGCCCGCTCGACATCATCGGCGGAGAAGAACGAGCCGGTACCAATCTCGACGTTGCGCACGGCCGGATAGGCCTCGGAAACGCCGTTGACCGAGGCTTCAACCGCGCCGTCGGGCGACACGAAGGCGCCGTTGAACGATCGGGTGGCATAGAGAACCGTGATGCCGGCGATGTTTGCTTCGGCGATGGCGCCGGCGTCCTGCGCGGTCAGCGTTCGAACGCCCCCGCCGCCCCCGCCGCCGCGGGTCCGAAATCCGCCGAATCGATTGTCGCTGGCGCCAGGGCTCACCGACAGCAGGTTCGTGCCGCCTTGTCGAATCCGTTCTTCGATTGAGGTTTGCACACCGGCGCCGATCGACATGAGGGTGATCACGGCGGCCACGCCGATGACCATGCCCAGCAAGGTGAGGGCCGTACGCAGCTTGTTGGCCGCCAGCGCGCGGAACGCCACACGCAAACCATCAACTGCGGTCATGTCATCACCTCATCCTTTTCGACCAGACCGTCGCGGAACCGGATGACGCGGCGTGCGCGTAAGGCGACTTCCATCTCGTGGGTTACCAGGATGGTCGTGATGCCGTGCTCGGTGTTCAATTGCTCGATCGCATCCATGATCTCGTCCGCGGAGGCCGTGTCCAGATTGCCGGTCGGTTCATCGGCTAACAGGAGTTGCGGGCGGGTGACCAAAGCACGGGCCATGGCCACGCGCTGCTGCTGGCCACCGGACAGTTCAACCGGCGTGTGGTCGACCCGGTCGGCGAGCCCGACGGTCGCCAGCGCCTCCAGTGCCCGCTCCCGGCGCTTGCGCGCGCCCGCGTACATCAGCGGCAACTCCACCTGCTCACGGGCGGTCATGCGTGGCAGCAGGTTGAATGACTGGAACACGAAGCCGATCTTACGCAGACGAATGTCGGCCAGCGCGTCCTCGCTGAGGCCTTCCACATCCTCACCGTCCAGTCGGTAGCTGCCCTCGGTTGGACTATCCAGGCAGCCGAGCAGGTTCATGGCCGTGGATTTGCCCGAGCCCGAGGGGCCCATGATGGCCACCATCTCGCCGGGCTCAATGGTGAACGTGACCCCACGCAAGGCCTCGACCTTGACGTCGCCCATCTGGTAGGTCTTGGTCAGGCCCACGACGTCGATGGTGGGCGGCGGACGATTGGGGGATGCGGCCATGGCTATCCGCCACCGCCTCCACCGGCGCCGCCGGCGCCACCCGCACCGGCGCGTTGCCCAGCCTGGCCACCCTGGCCTCGCTGCCCGCCCTGGCCACGCTGACCCTGAAACTGTCCGGGCTGGACTCCGGGTGGCGGCGTCCGGCCTTGGAAGCCCGCCGGCGGCCCGCCCTGGCCAGTTTGTCCGCCGCCTGCGCCGCCCTGGCTTCCCTGCTGATTGGCGGCCGCTTCGCCCGCCGCCGGCTGGACGCTGCCAGCCGCCGGTTGTGCGCCGCCTGCAGCTGGTTGGGTGCTGCCAGTGGCCGGTTGCGCACTGCTTGCGCCGGCGCCGGCCTGACCGCCGGGTGGCGCACCCTGGCCAGCCGGGCTTCCGGCCGCCTCGCGAGCGGCCTGGGCCGCCGCTCGCGCCTCCGCCTGAGCCTGGGCGGCATTGGGCATGACCTGCTCGCCCGCCTCCAGACCGGAGACGACTTCGATAAGCAGCCGGTTACTGAGACCCGTCTGCACGACCCGCCGGCTCGCCGATCCGTCCGCGGCGGCCACGAATACAAAGCCGCCTCGCGGGGTCGTCTGCACGGCAGCCTTGGGCACAACGATCACGTTGCGCGCCTCTGCAACCAGGACTTCGACGTCCGCGGTCAGGCCGGCTCGCAAGTGCTCGTCAGGCGCGTCCAATGAAATGTCCACTGGGAAGGTGACGAGCCCTTGATCGACTACGCCTTGCACCGCAATCCAGGCGACGTTGCCCTTGTACTCGCGATCGTCCAGGGCCGCAAACGTGAGGTCGGCCGGCTGACCGACGTTCAGCATCCCAATGTCGTTCTCGTCGACGTTGATTCGGACGCGCAGGCTGTCGGACACGCCGACCGTGAGGAAGGCTGCAGAGACCCGTTCGCCAACATCGGCATCCACGGTCAGTACGACCCCGCTCGTCGGTGAGATCAACGTGGCGTCAGCCAGGGCCGTGCGCGCGGTCTCGAGCGCACGTGCGGCATCCGACAACGCCAGTTCCAGTCGCTCGACCCCAAGCGGATCGGGCTCGGGCTCGGCGTCCTCTCGCAGGTCGGCCAGATCGATTTCGGCGCGAGCAATAGCCAGCTGAGCCTGGCGCAGTTCCGACGCGCCAGCCCCCGCCAGCAGGTCGGCCAGCCGGGCCTCGGCGTCGGCGAGATTCGCCAGCGCTGAGGTCACGTTTTCTTCAGCGACCAGCACGTCTTCTTCAGCGACCAGCACGTCTTCTTCAGCTATGCGTACATCTTCTTCAGCCTGGCGCACGTCACTGGCGTCCACGCCCGCTGTGAGGTCGGCCAGCCTGGCGCGCGCCGCGGCAAGAGAACTCTCAGCCGAGGCCACATTGGCCCGGCGCGTGGCCAGCTCGGTGGCTCTCGGGCCGGCCAACAGGTCCTCAAGCTCCGCCGCGGCAGTGGCTTCGTTCCGCTCGGCGGTGGTGATCGCCTCGTTGAGGTCCGTCAAGTCCGGACCAGCCGCCAGGTCGTCACGGGCGGTCTGAGCCACCGCGCGATTGGCCTCGGCGGCGACCAAGTTGGCCTCGGCCTCCGCCAGTTCTTCGGCGGTCGCCGGCCGAATCGCCTCCGCGAATACCCGTTGCGCCTCTTCGTAGGTCACGCCCGCCCGCTCCTTGGCTTCGGCGCTGGCGTTGCTGTCGGTACGCACGGTGTCGTCGTGGGTCAGGCGCGCCTGTTCAAGCGCAATCTCCGCGTCCCGGATGTCGGCGGCGGTTGGCTTGGTGCGCAGTTCTCCCAACAGCACCTGCGCCGAAATCACGGCCGCCTGGGCGCTGGCAAGCTTGGACTCGGCGTCCGCCAGGGCCGAAGGATGGTCGGCCACCGCGGAGTCCAGGTCGCGACGCGCGGCCGCGACGGCTTCCTGCGTCGAAGTCAGGTTGTCCTGCGCCCGTTGAACTTCGAGCCCAGTAGCTCCGGCCAGCAGATCGGCCAGGGCGCCCTGGGCGCTCACCAGCGAGGCTTCAGCGGACGTCACGCTACTGGTGGCGTCGGCAAGCTCGGTGTCCGACACCTCTGCCAGCAAGTCGGCCAGGCTGTCACGGGCCGAGGTCACCTGCGCCTGAGCCGAGGTCACCCGCGCCTGGGCCGACGTGACGTTTGCCCGGGCCGAGGCGACCTGCGCGCGGGACGACGCCACCGAGGCTTCGGCCGACGCAATGCTGGCGGCGTCGGGCGGGATCTGCAGGTCTTCAAGCGCGGCGCGTGTCTCGGCCAGATCCAGTTCGGCGCGACGCAACGCGTACACGTCGGGATCCGGTTCCAGGTCCTCGAGGAATTCAGCCAGATCCAGCTCGGCCCGGCGCAGCGCCGACACGGCATCGTCGATGTCGCGCGTCAAATCGTCCGCTTCCTGCAAGGCCAGCACGTCGCCCGCGTTCACCGAATCGCCCGCGCCCACCTTCAGGTCGGTCAACACGCCGGCGTTCTCGAAACCGACCTGCACCAGCGTGCCGAAATCCAGCGTGCCGGTGGCGGGAACCGTCACCAGCAGATCCTGGCGGACAGCCTCCACCGGTTGCGGTGGCACCGTCACGACTTCCTCTTCCTGCACGCGCGGGAGCACGACATAGAAGGCAAACGCAGCAATCCCGGCCAGAAGCAGAAGCCACAGCCAGAAGCGGCGCAGCAGCGCGAACACCGTCCGCAGGGGCCAGACAAGCACACGCCCGACCTTGCGCAACCGAGCGGCCCGCGGCGCCGACGTCTTCTGGGCGCCTGCACCGCTCGCCTGCGATTGTTCCTGTTCGGGCGGGTTCAACGTCATGGCGTCACTCGAGAGAGGGCTCGTATGTCGCTGAGCCTAGTACCAAGGGTGTGCACCGGATATGCACGCGGCGTGATTCTCCGATGCAGCACAAGTGTCCGACATCGTGTAGGCATCATGGCAGCGCCGGCCCGGTAGGGAGCCGGAGGCCAACCGTGGCGCCTGGACCGTCACCGTTGTTGCGGGCAACAGCCTCGCCGCCATGCGCCCGCGCTATTCCGCGGACGATAGCCAGTCCCAGCCCCGTGCCGCCCTGGGCCCGGCTACGCGAGCTGTCCGCCCGGTAAAACCGCTCGAACACGCGTGCTAACTCGTCCGGACCAAAGCCAGGGCCAGTGTCGATGACCTCCAAAGACACTAGGTCAGCGCCATGGGCGTCCGTCGTCAGGCTTGCCCTAATCGTGATGGTTCCGCCGCCGGGTGTGTGCGTCAGCGCGTTTCGCAGCAGGTTGTCGAGCGCCTGGTCAATCCGGGTTCGGTCAACCTGTAGCAGCGCATCATCTGCGGCGTTCTCCGTATGCAGCGTAACGTCGCGCTCCGCAGCCGGTGGCGCATGGCGTTCGCGGGACGCCTCCAGCAGGGCTCCAACAGCGACGTCTGTCCGTTCAAGTCGCAACTGGCCAACCTCAGCCAGCGAGAGGTCGCGAATGTCGTTGATCAATTGCGTCAGCATGTCCACCCGTCGCATCACGGTCTCTACATGGGCCGCACTGGGCTTGTACACCCCGTCGCCCAGCGCCTGCACGGTGCTTCGGATCACGGCCAACGGTGTTCGCAACTCATGCGCAATGTCCGCAAAGAGCTGGCGGCGCGACTCCTCGTTTCGTTCCAGGGTCTCCGTCATCTGATCGAACGAGCGCGCCAGCGCGCCAATGTCGTCGGTTCGCTGAATACCGGTGCGCCGGGAGAGATCTCCCTGTGCGATGGCCTCAGCGGACTCACGCAGAGTGAGCACCGGGCGCGTAATCTGCCGCGCCAGATAAACGGCTACCGCAACCGCCGCAGCGGCGCCAACCAGCAGGGCCACAAGCAACGCAACCCCTATTTCTCGAAGGAACACGTCCTCGGCAAATCGAAGCTGCTCGAGAACCTCGCGCGGCAGGCCTTGGGTTCCAACGTCGGCAAAGTAGGCCGTGGCCACGGTTTGGTCGCCGACATTGACCGGAATCGACCGCCAGAGTTCAAGATCGGGAGGTTGGTCCAGCCTGTCCAGGTTTACGTTTCCGCCCACGATGGCGCCGCGTTGATCGACAACCACGTAGAGCAGACCTCGACTTGGTCCGCCGCGGCGCAATTGAAATGTTCCGTTGGCTCGATACTCAAGGCTGAGTTGCTCGGCGACGGCCGACTGCTGCCGCTCACGAACGCTGGCCGCGTATCGCTGAAAGCTGTGGGCGATAGACCGATTGATCAGCAGCGCGGTAACGCCAACGGCAACCAGTGACGCGGCCACGAATGCCAGCGTAAGGCGCACGCGCAGGCTCATCGCTCAGCCGCCCTCCGGCTCGCAATCGGACTTCATCCAACCGCGAGCGTATCGGCCGCGCGTGCATGCCGTGTGCATGCGCTGTGCACGCAGCCAGACGCAGGGGTTCGGCGGAAACGGATAACTGCCGCCACCGTGAGGCGTGGAGACGACCGCGTGTAAGAATCGAACGTACTGTGAATTACAGCGACAGGTCGACTGAACCCGACATGGCAAGTTCCGGGCTGATCCTGGTCGTAGACGACGAGCCGGACATCCGGCGGGTCGTCCGTGCCTACCTGGAGCGCGATGGGTTCAGCGTCATAACTGCCGGCGATGGGGCCGAAGCGTTGCGTCTTGCTCGCCAGCGCCGGCCCAACGCGGTGGTGCTGGATCTCATGCTGCCCGACGTCCAGGGCCTTGACGTCTGCCGCCAGTTGCGAGCTGAATCGAATATTCCCGTGCTGATGCTGACCGCCCGAGATGACATCACGGACAAGGTGGTGGGTCTGCAGATTGGCGCCGACGACTACGTCACCAAGCCCTTCGACATCCGCGAGGTGGTAGCCCGCGTTCACGCGCTGCTTCGGCGCGCGACCACGACGGACGCGATCGACGGACCGCTTCGGGTCGGCGGCCTGACGCTCGACCCTGGCACCCGCCAGGTCCGGCGTGACGGTGAGGCGATCCAGTTAACAAAGGTGCAGTTCGACCTGCTGGCCGCGCTAATGCGCCATCCCGGCCGCGTGTTTACCCGCGAGGCCCTGGTCGAGCGCATCGTGGACGACGACCGCCCCACACTGCCTCGTTCTATCGACAGCCACATCCGCAACCTGCGCAAGCGGATTGAACCCGTGTCGTCGCGCCCGCGCTACGTACTGACCGTTCCGGGCGTGGGTTATCGTTTCGCACAACCCAGCGACAAGTAGCTCCCCGCAACCCACCGCAGATAAATGCACGGAACTCGCATTCGCCGTGCATCGCGTGTCCATCAGCCGCCCCAACACTGCCTTTCGTAAACGTTGTGCTGGCCTCGCAATGGCCAGTGCTTGCGAAAGGAGGCGTCGTGAGACCCCGAATTCGAACCATCGTCGTGGCGGTGACAGCCGTTGTTCTGTTGACCGCCGTGTCGGTAAGCGCGGTGTTCGCGCATGGCGGCTTCGGCCGCGGTGGCGGTAAATCCAACATCTCCGCCGCGATCGAGGAACAGACCGGACTCAGCCAGGAAGAACTCCGAACCCGCGTGCAGGGTGGCGAGTCACTGGCGGACATCATCGAGGCTGAAGGCGGCGACCTGGAAGCCGTCGTCACCGCGGCTCTCGCCGGACTCGATGAGAAAGCCGACGCACTGGTGGAGGCCGGCCGGCTCGAGTCCGACCAGGTGGACGCCTACAAGGCCGCTGCTGAGCAACGCGTACGCGACTGGTTGGACGGCACATACGAAGGCAGGCGTGGCAAGGGCCGCCGCCACCTGGGCGGCAAGGCCAACGGACTTGTCTCAATCGTGTCCGAGCAGACGGGCGTATCCGTTGAGGACATTCGCACCAAGCTCGCCGACGGTGACAGCCTGGCCGACATCATCGAGGAAGCCGACGGCGACGTGACCGCCGTCACGGACGCCGCCATGGAGGCCTTCGAGACACGCCTGGCCACCGCAATCGAAAACGGCCGCGTCGACGCCGACAAGGCCGACGAGCTGCGCGAAACAACGCGCGACCGCATCGACAGCGCGCTGCAGGAGGACGGCGGACCCACCTGCAACGGACACGGCAAGTCTGGATCCCGTGGCTGGGGCCGCGGTCACGGCCGCGACGCCGCTGCCGCTAAGTCAGGCTCCGGCAAGGTCACGCTTCCGCTCGGAGAAACCCCCTCGACGGCCTAGCCGCGCGAACCCTCCCCCCGCGCGCCTACGCCATTCGCACCCGCCACGGGGTCTGTGCCCACCAGGCACAGGCCCCGTGGCTTCTTATTCGCTACTTGCCACCTTCAGGCGCCGCTGGCCATCTCGTGCAGCTTGCAAACAGTCCGCCAGTTGCGAATGGTGCAGACCGTCCCCAATGTGCGGTCGAAGTAGTCATTGCTCAGCTTCGACCGCGCGACCCCGTTGGGAAAGTGCAGGTAGATCACGTCGCCTCCTACCTCAAAGGCATCCGGCGGCGATCGGTCCGGATCGAGCGTCGCCACCCGCGCCGGATCCGGTGTCTCGGCGAGAAATCCAACGTGAAGCTTGGTCGGATCCGCGCCAGCGGCCAGGAACGAGTTGGAATGGATGATCCTGGCAAAATCCGCCGCCGTCCGTACGACCACCGGAATCTGATACCCGTGGCTCAACGCGATCGAGGCCGTGATTCGCGCCGACAGGCCGTCGACAAGCGCTGGGGCCGCGCGAAAGACCACGTTGCCACTCTGGATGTACGTGCTGACATCCTGGCACCCTTCCTCCGCAAAAGTCTCAACCAACTCGTGCTTGAGCAGCCTGTTTCCGCCACCCACGTTTATCCCCCGAAGCAACGCGACATACGGGTGGCTGACCGCCGCGCGGCCAGCTCGATTCGAATCAGACATCACTCACTCCTATAGTTTCGGCCTGTACTTCTCAGCACACCCCACACAGCGTCTGGATCGGGCTGCCCGCGCTTTGCGAAGCGAGAGAAGCGCGAGGATCGCGTGGTGCCAGGGGCCGCTGACGACTACCCACCGCGACACCCGGCGTACCAGTCCTCTAGGTCCGCACACCAGCGGTCGGTCCACTCGCCATGGATCCACATCGCGATGTCGGAAATCACATCAAGGCTCGCAAATTCACTCGTGACCGAGCTTGACTCGGGTCTCTCAAGCTCATCTATCAGCGAGTGACTGTGGCCGCGATAGAGGCGAAAAGCGACGTTGCCCTGGTGGCGCAGACTCTCGATCCAGGTTTGAGCATCCTCGGGCGGCACGACACGGTCCCGCTCGGCTGAAAGAATGAGCAGAGGAATCCCGAGACGGCTGACGGCAACCTCCGGTCGATAGGTGCCCAAATGGGCGTAGTAGCTTCGATGGACGGTCAAGTCTTGAGGTGCGACCTGCCGCGTCACCCACGCATCAATCGCATCCAGGCGGCTTTTGGCTGCTCGAATCGCTCGTTCGTTAAGTGTCGTCACGTTGGCGCTGCGTCGCACTCGATATTGGCGCTGGCGCCACGCCGATTCCTGAAGCGTTCCGCTTGGTGCCACCGCTATGATCAGACCGGCAATGCTTGGGTCTCGTTGCCCAGCCATCGGAGCCGCGAAGCCGGCGAGACTTGCGCCGTAGACGTAAACCCTACCGGGGTCTATTCGGGGCGTCCGTCGGAGTATCTGTACGGCAGCCAGCATGTCGTCAACCAGCTCATCGTCAATCGTAAAGTCTTCCAGCCGCGCAGTTTCAACGGCATACGCGTGCGTTCGCTGATCAAAGCGCAGGCTGGCCACGCCGCGAGTCGCCAACCCCCAGGCTTCGTCGCGAAGCAACTTTGTCGTGGACCCTGTGCCGTCGCGGTCCCGGCTACCGGTGAGCACGACGGCGGGAAACGGTCCCGGCCCGACTGGCGAGGTGATTGTGCCCTTCAATCTCCACGGCGCTTTCCCCAGGTGGACCTCGATTTCCTCGAAGGTGTCTTGTTTGGCGTATGGCGGCGGAGGATAGGCTCGGTCGGTGCCTAACTCAGTCATACGCCGGTCGATCTGGTAGCCGGCGATGCGACCATCCGCGAGCAATGTCAGCTCAAGGTGCACGTGACGATGGACCTGGGCGGACTCGAGGGTTAGCCGCATCGGAACAACCAGGTAATTGAACATGGCACCAAAGAACGCTCGGGCCGATTGGTTCACCGCAACGATCGTCGAGTCGCTTTCTCCGGTTACTGCCCGCCACAAACCCTCAAGGCTGTCTTCGCAGAGCGTGTCAGAGCCCCACTGCTCCGGAGCCAGCATCTCGTAGGCATCCTGGAATTCGTCGCTCGCCATCGCTTGTACGAAGGCGATCGCTCGGGATTCAGGGTCGAACGCAAACGGTGCCGCCTCGAAGTCAGGCTGTGTCGGGGTTGCCGCCTCGCACGCGGGAGTGGTGACGGCGTCAGTGAGGAGCACGAGAGCCACGAGCAAGGCCAACCCGCTGCCGAACAGCCCAAGTCCCGCAGCCATCACGACGTGCGTCCACCAGGAGACGCGCAGACCCCAAGACCCCGGTCGCAGCCGCATCGTCAACCTGACCTCGTGCCGGAAGTCACTCAATCCAGACCCATGGTTGATGCAAGCGGCGGGCGACTTCAAGCCCGTTCCCCATGTGCGATCCGCGCGGGCTCTTGCTGACTGACCAGTCGCGTCGCAGGAGAATTGCCCCATCGGCTGTTCGGGCGGTCAGTTGTTTATGCTCGCGAGCCGCAACCGAGAGCCTGCCACTCTCCGCGGCAGAGCACTTTGGCGCGACCAGCCAGAACTGAGTCCTGCAGGGCTAGCGAGACAGGCGGGAGACCCAATATGGAAATGCGGAGCTTGGGAGCGACCGGCGAACGGGTAAGCGCCCTCTGCATGGGCTGCTGGGAGATCGGCGGCCAGGCTTGGGGCGACTTTCCCGCCTGGGACGGAGTTCGCCTCGTACAGCAGGCCTTCGACGCCGGTATCACCACGTTCGATACGGCCGAGGTCTACGGCAACGGCCGCAGCGAGGTCCTGCTCGGCGAAGCGCTCTACGGCCGCCGCGACGACGCCTTCATCATCAGCAAGGTCGGCTACCTGCCGGGAACCGACGGCGCACAGTCCATTCAGGGCGCCAAGCAGCCGCGCGACTACTCACCCAGGCGCATACGCGACGCCTGCGACCTGGCCCTGCGCCGCCTCCGCACGGACTACATCGACGCCTATCTGCTGCACGACCCGCCCCTTCACATCGTCAGGCACGAAGCGCCCTTCGCCGTGCTGCAGGAACTGCAGGCCGCCGGCAAGATCCGCTGGTGGGGAATCTCCGCCAGAACAGGTGAGCCGGAAACCGCCGTGGAAGCCATCCGCCGCTGGGGCGCGCCGGTGGTGGAAACGCCCTACAACGCCGTCGACGACGGGGCGGGTGACGAGTTGCTGCCGCTGGCCGCCGAGCACGGAACCGGCGTCTTCGCGCGCTCGCCGTTCGCCAACGGGCTGATTCTCCTGAGCGAAGAGGAGCTTGCCGCGCTGCCAGCTAGCGACTGGCGCCAGTCCGAAATGTTCCGGGAGCGCCTGGCTGACGCTGCAGAACCGCGCGATCGCATCCAGGACATCGCCGACCTGCGCGACGAACCGCCCTACGAGACGGCGATGCGATTCGTGCTGGGCCATGCTGCGGCGTCCACCTGCATCGTCGGACTGTCCAACGCCGACGACATCGCGGCCAACACCCCCGTCGGCGACCCGCCCTACCTGAGCGCCAAAGAAATCGCCGTCATCCGGGGGCAGACGCCAGACTAGGCTGAACGCCAGCTCAGCTCACGCTCGGCGGTCACCTTGGATTCGTCGATCTCCACGCCCACGCCAGGCCCATCCGGCGGGCTGATCATGCCGTTCACCGGCATGACCGGATTCTTGAAGAAGAACTGCCGCAACTCGTTCCACTTCACCAGGTACTCGACGTAGGGGCAGAGCGGTTGCGGCCAGGCTGCGCTGAGATGCGCATTGACCGGAACCGACGCGCCGTGCGGAATGATCGGCACGTCGTAGACCGAGCAGATGGTGGCGACTTTCAGCATTTCGCTGACACCACCGGCCCACATGGTGTCGGCTTGGTAGACATCCACCGCGCCGGCCTTCATGTAGTCGCGCGTGCCCCAGCGCGTGTACTCGTGCTCACCGCCGGAAATCGGCACCGGAGATGCCGCCCGTATCCGGGCATAGTTGGCAATGTCGTCGGACTTGACCGGCTCCTCGATCCAGCGCGGGCGGTACTCGGCCATGCGCCCGGCCATGTCCAGCGTGTAACGCACGTCCCAGCTGCTCCAGGCATCGATCATCACGTCCACGTCGTCGCCCACGGCCTCACGCAGAACGCGCATCAGTTCCACGTTGCGCCGGGCGCCCGCCTCGCCGTCGTCCGGCGCAAAGCGCACGAACCACTTGGTCGCCGTGTAGCCCTCGGCCACGAACTGCCGCGCGCGCTCAGCCGCCCTCTCGGACTCAATCGAATAGCCCAGCGCGCTGGCATACGCCGGAATCTCTTTCCGCACTGGCCCGCCCAGCAGTCGGTACAGCGGCTGGCCTAGCCACTTGCCCTTCAAATCCCACAGCGCCGTATCGATAGCGCTAATGGCAAACATCGGCGAGCCCTTGCGGCCATGAATCATGTACCGGTACAGCTGATCCCAAATCCGCTCGCTGGCCAGCGGGTCCGCGCCCAGGATGAACGGCGTAATCTGCGTGTCGATGGTGAAGGCATCCGGCACATCGATCGGACCTGTCATGCCGCTCACGCCTTCGTCGGTCTCGATCGTTACGAATACCCACGACAGGTCATGGGTGCCGTCGACACCTCGCGCCTTGGGAATGTGCTGATCCGGGTCCCGCTTGTGTTCCGGATACACATCCAGCGGCCGCACCAGCCGCTCTTCCCAGAAGTCGCCCTCCGACTCGAACAAGCCATGCAGTTCCGTGAGGCGGACATTGGTGATTCGGATTGGTATGGCTCCAGTCACGTGTCGGAGCCCCAATGTAGCGCTAGAGCCGATCTGGCAGGGTTGGCGCAATCCGGTTCAGTCGCGGAAAATCTTGCCTGGCGTTGCGCGTGAAATCCTGCGGGTCATCACGAGGCTTGGTCTACCCGAGCGTCTTTGAGACTTCGTCACTTCCTTCCGCTCAGCGACCACAGGAAAGCCGGAGTGCTCGAAGCGCCAGGATTGTGTATTCGCTGCTCCCGAACCGGACCCTTGCCTGCGTCTGATCGGAGCGATATCCGCGTTTCAGCAGCAGGAGCGCCTCTCACTGGACGCCGGCCACCCCTCGGAATGCCGCGTCAGGTCCGCTGCGACAGCCCTCATTCCAGGCCTGCATGTCCACGCATTCACGATCCGGCCACTCGCCGGCAATCCAGCTCGCGATGTCGTCCACGACCTCCACGCTGACGTGGCCGGTGGGACGGAGATCGGAGCCGCTCACCGTGCGCCGATCAAATAGGCCGTGCATATGCTCGCGATAGAGGCGAAATGCAACATTCCGGCGCCTGCGGAGGCTCTCAGCCCAGCCAGTTGTATCCGCTTGCGTGAGCACACCGTCAAGGTTCCCGTGCAGCAGGAGCATTGGAATCGGCAAATCCCGCGCGACGATTTCCGGCTGGTATCCCACAAGGTCCTGAAAGTAGGGTGGGCGCACGGTCATGTTTGGCGGCGGCACTCCAGCGTCCGTATGCGCCTCAATCGTTCCCACGTATGTTCTGACGATGTCGATCTGACGCTGCTCGAGTTCGGATACCTCCCCGTCCGCTTGGGATCTCCGCAGAGCGTTTTGCACAAGTCCATCCCAGAAGCTCCCGCTCGGCGCCGACTCAATGATGAGACCGGCAATCGCCGGATCGCGCTGTGCGATGCGCGGTGCCGCAAAGCCACCCAAACTACTCCCCAGCACGAAAACGCGCGTCGGATCGATCCGTGGCGTCTGACGTAGCAGAGCCACAGCGGCCAAGGCGTCATCAACCAGCACATCGTCAAGAGTGAAGTGGGGCTGGCGAGCGATAGCCAGCGCGTGCGTCAGCGTGCGCTTGTCGTAGCGCAGTACGGCCACGCCTTCACTTGCCAGTCCCCAGGCAACGTCTCGGCTCGGCTTGACCGCGCCGCCGGTGCTTTCGCGATCGGGATACTTGCTCCCGGGCACGAGCACGACGGCGGGAAAGGGCCCCGGCCCGCGTGGCACCGTCAGCGTGCCGCCAAGGGCCCAGGGCGCTTGTCCGACCACGACATCGATCTCGTCGAACGCCTTCAGGTCCGCGTAGGGCGGCGGCGGAAACTCCTCCACCGGACCCAGCTTGATCAGAGGCTCGAGGAGTGCGACACGCGATACACGACCGTCGCGTAGCAACGTTATCCGGATGTAGGTCACCGTCTTGGCCGAGGGCTGGCGCGGCACCAGCCGGATGAACGCCTCGATGCCATCGTAGGCAGCTACGAAACCGATTGCCGAGGTCGGCGGCACGTCATCCCTCACGCTGGTGCCGCCATCCAACGGAAACCCTTGCGGAGTGACCAGGGAAACGCTCGCCCGATCGCCGGTCAGCGACCGATAGCTCTCCAGTTCGAGCTCGCAAATCGAGTCGACGGGAAATTGCTCCGAGGCCAGCATGGCGTAGGCGCGCCGGTAGTCGTGGTCGACGAGCGCCTGACCAAAAGCCAAGGCACGCGCCTCCGGGTCGAAGGCAAACGGCGCCACCTCAAAGTCCGGTGGCGCCGGCGTGGCTGCTTCGCAGGCAGGGACCGTTATGGCATTGATGCCGAGTGCCAGAACGATCAGCGCGGCCAGCCCGCTTCCGAATAGCCCAACGGCTAAGACGAGGCCGGCGGGCGTCCGCCAGGTCACTCGGAACCCAAATGCCCCCAGTCGCAGCCGCATGGCCCCAGCCTCTCCTTGTGTCCCGTCGCGCCTCACAGCCATTTGTAGCGTACGCAGCCGCCACTGGCGTCAAACGTCAAGAACCCGGCGCGGATCAACCGCGCCGGGCTCGGGAGTGGGGGGCTGGGTTGGTCGCTACGCGCCTTGCAGCACGCCAATCGTCACCAGCAACTGGGCGCTTCCTTAGAAGATGGCCGTGCCTTCCTGCCATGACATAGAGGAGCTACCGAGTTCGCCCTGGGTGGCAGGGTCGAGTCGCCGGGGGGCATACGAACCTCCCTTCACGGCTCGTCCACAACCTGCCGCGCGGCGTCTGCTTGTCGCTCGGTGCGATCGCGCCACGGCTGCTGGGTGCGCTGCGATGGCTTGGGAGCACGGGGTCCAGCTTCGCGCCGTCACTTCTGTACCTGCTGGGAATCTTCCCGTCGAAGTCGAACACGCTGCGTTCTCTACATTCACGTGGGCGACTCGGAGGCGCTCGAGAAGGGCTGGTCATTCGCGCGGATTGTTGCGAATCCCACGCTGGCTTCAGCCCGATTGTACACACCCCGAGTATGATGGCAGCCCTCTGAAACGGTCTCTTGTCGCGGGCGGTCCCGTCAGTACGCTGTGATCACGCTAGAGCGCCTCGCGGGTCGTGCGTCAGCTGCCGCGTAGCGCCGCGTTCGGCCCGCCGCGACAGCCCTCATGCCAGGCCTGCAGATCCACGCACGCTCGCGCCGGTCGCTCACCGGCAACCCATGACGTGATGTCGTTGATGACCGCCGAGCCAACGTGAACCTCAGGGCGCAGGTCGGGTCCGCTCCGCTTGCGCCGGTCGAGAAGAGTATGGGTGTGCCCTCGGTAAAGGCGGAACACAACGTCGTCCCGGTGGTGCAGGCTCACCACCCAGCCAGCGATCTCCTCGCCGGACAGGATGTCTTCGTTCAAGCCGTGGAGAATCAGCATCGGAATCGGCAAGTCGCGGGCGACTGCCTCCGGCCGGTAATCAGCACGATCCAGAAAATGCGACGGACGAACTTTCATGTGCGGTGCCGGGGAACCCGCGGCCAGCGTCTCCATTGCCGCGACGCGAATCCGGGCGATTTCGAGCCGGCGCTCATCTGAAGCGCTTACCACCCCGTCTGCCTCGACTCTACGCTCTGCCTGTTCTGCGAAGTCCTTCCAGGACATTCCACTGGGCGCTGAGTAGAGAATGAGACCAGCAATTGCTGGATCGCGCTGCGCGATACGCGGTGCGGCAGCGCCGCCGAGGCTGACCCCCAAAACGTAGATCCGCGCCGGTTCGATCCGTGGGATCTCACGCAGCAGGTTTACCGCTGCCAGCGCGTCGTCCACTAGTTCATCATCGATCGTGAAATCCGGCTGGCGCGCGAACGCCAGCGCATGGGTCAACGTGCGTTTGTCGTAGCGCAGTGTGGCCACGCCCCGGCTGGCCAGACCCCACGCCAGATCCCGGAACACCTTCGTTGCTCCACTGGTTGCGTCACGATCCGCAAAGCCGCTGCCGTGCACCAGCACGACAGCTGGATTGGGACCGTGTCCGCGTGGAACCGTAAGCGTTCCTCCCAGCTCCCAGGGCGCCTGCCCCACCACCACCTCGGTCTCCTCGAACGCATCCTCGTCTGCATAGGCGGGCGCCGGAAACTCCTGCAGTGGGCCAAGTTCTGTCGGAGCTTGATCAAGCCCGATCCAGTTGACGCGTCCGTCGCGCAGGAAGGTGACCCGGACGTAACTCACGGAGTTCTCCGGGAACTGACGAGGCGTTAGCTGGAGTGACGCCGAAAGCAGGTCGTTAGACGGGTCAAATCCGAATACCGGCGCGCGCCCTTCAACCACACCAAGGGAGCGTGCGGCGTGCGCCTGGCCCCCAAGCGTCGGGTCCAAGGCAATATCAGCGCGACCATTGCCAGTCAGGCTCCGAAGGCTCTCAAGTGGAAGCTCGCAGCGTGATGCATAGTGCACCATCTCTGGCGCCAGCATCTCGTAGGCGACACGGACATCGTCGTTTATCAGAGCCTGCCCAAGAGCCAGCGCCCGCGCCTCAGGGTCAAATGCGAATGGCGCGGCCTCGAAATCCGGCGGTGCCGGCGTCGCTGCCTCGCAAGCTGGAACTGTGGCGGCATTGATCAGGAGCGTCAGCGCAATAAGCGCGGCCAGCCCGCTGCCGAACAACCCGAAGGCGAGCGCCACGCCGACATGCAGCCGCCAGAAGGTGCGCAATCGCCAAGTCCCCGGTCGCAGCCGCATAGCCTCTAGCTTCCTCCTGTGCCCCGTCGCGGCTTATCTCCATCTGTAGCGTACGCAGCCGCTGGCGGCGTCAAACGTGCCGAGCCCGGCGCGGATCAACCGCGCCGGGCTCGGGAGTGGGGGCTGGGTTGGTCGCTACGCGCCTTGCAGCACGCCGATGGTTACCAGCAGCTGGGCGTTTCCTTTGAAGATGGCCGTGCCTTCCTGCCGGGTCATCGAGGAGCTACCGAGTTCACCGTGGGTGGCAGGATCGAATTGCTGGGGAGGCATACGAACCGTCCTTCACGGCTCGTCCACAACCCGCTCGGGGTCTTCTGGTCAAAGTCGAACACGCTGCGTGCTCTACATTCACGTGGGCGACTCAGTGGCGCTCGGGGAGGGCTGCTCATCCGCGCGGGCTTTTGCGAAACCCACGCTAGCCTTGGTCCTTATTGTGTACATCTTGGAAACGACGTCAAGCGCTCGGTGTGGGTTCTTGCCAATCAAAGGACCAGTCCGTCGCTGTAACGCGATTTAAGGTGCGGCGCGTATCCCTGCAGCCGGCATGCGTTTCACGAGGCGCGTGCCACCCCATCGAACGATGCCTCAGGTCCACCACGGCAGCCCGCGTGCCAGGCCTGGACGTCCACGCACTGGCGTTCCGGTCGCTCTCCCGTAATCCAACTCGCGATGTCGTCCATGACCTCCACGCTGACGTGGCCGGTGGGACGGAGATCAGACCCGCTTAGGTCGCGCCAATCGAACAGCCCATGGTCATGGTTGGCGTACAGGCGAAACACAACGTCGTCCCGCCCGCGCAAACTGTGGGCCCATTCGGCCATATCTTCGCGTGTCAGTACTTGCTCCAGGGCCCCATGTAAGATCAGGAACGGCCTGCGCACCTCCTGGGCGGCCACCTCCGGCCGATACCCGGCCCGTTCCAGGGGGTACCCGGGACGTACCTTGATGTGCGGCGGCGCTCCTTCACTCCCAGCCAGCGCCGCGGCGTAGGCCCGCATAAGGTCAAGCCAGCGCCCTTCGGCGGCTGAGGCGGCGACGCGGCTGCCATCGCGTATACGTTGCCGAAGGTCACGCAAATATCGTTCTCTGACGGTCCCTGCTGGCGCCGAATACAGAATTAGGCCAGCGAGCGCCGGATCGCGCTGCGCAATGCGCGGCGTCGCCAAGCCGCCCAGGCTGGTTCCCAGCACGAAGATACGCGCTGGGTCGATTCGCGGCCTCTGACGAAGCAGCGCTACCGCCGCCAGCGCGTCGTCCACGAGCTCGTCGTCCAGGGTGAAGTCGGGCTGGCGCGCAAAGGCCAACGCGTGCGTCAGCGTGCGCTTGTCATAGCGCAGGACAGCCACACCCTTGCTCGCCAGCCCCCAGGCCAGGTCGCGGAAGGCTTTGGCCGCGAGTCCGGTGGAATCGCGATCGGCATACCCGCTGCCTGGCACCAGGACCACAGCCGGGAAGGGACCGGGTCCGTTTGGCACGGTCAGCGCTCCGCCAAGTTCCCACGGCGCCTGGCCAATCAGGACCGCAGTCTCATCGAATCTAGTCTGGTCCGCGTACGGCGGCGCCGGAAACATCTGTAACTGGCCGATTGTGCTCAGGGTCTGGCTAAACCAGAACCTGGACACACGGCCATCGCGCACCAGCACCACCTTCGCGAATGCCGGCGGCAGGGTTTCGGGCTGACGACGCGTGAACTTCAGCCAGACCTCAAGCTCATCCGAGAACGGGAGGAAGCCATAGGCTGCCGTGTGCTCGGCGTCATCACTCGTGGTGCGCGCGGCGTGGGCGCTCCCTCCTACGGTCTGGTCCAGGGTCACGCTCGAAAAGTCCTCGGCCATCGACCGTAAGTCCTCGAGCGGTTGCAGGCAGAGCGACGCCGTGGGCTGCAGCTCTGGCGCCAACATCGCGTAGGCGCTGCGGTAGTCCTCATCCAGCAGAGCTTGCGCAAAGGCCAGAGCGCGTTCCTCCGGATCGAAAGCGAACGGCGCCGCCTCAAAGTCCGCCGCCGCCGGCGTCACCGCCTCGCAGGCCGGAGTTGTGTCGGTCCGACCGAGGAGCACCAGCGCAATCAGCACGGTCAGCGCTAGGCCGAGCAGGGACGCGCAGCCCAGGCGGACGGCCGATCTGCCCTTGCGCTCGTCGCGAACGCCGTTTCCCTGGACGTTGGAGTCGCTCCCGTCGGGTGCCGATGAACTCTTCACGGGCGTTCCCTCCGCGAAATCGAACCATCCACGTGCCGCGCTCCAGAGCCCGCCGAACCTCTTCAAAACCTCACCTGACGGAAGACTATCCGCCGTGGCAGCCGGCGTAGTAGGCGTCGGCCTGCCCACAGGAATCTTGAGGCCAGCCACCCTCAATCCATGCGGCAATGTCAACGATGACCTCTTCGTCGACATGACCCATCGAACGAAGCGCAGGTGGGCTGGCCTTTCGAACGTCAAACAAGCCGTGAACATGACCCTTGTACACGCGAAACGCGGCGTCCCCCCGCCGGCGCAGGCCCAAGAGCCACGCTTCGTGATCCTCAATCGGCGTGATTCCGACCCTGTCGCCAAAAACCACGAACATGGGAGTCGGGAGATAGCGCGCTACGTCCTCCGGTCGATACGTACGCAGGTCAAGGTGGTAGTGGATCCGTACACCAAGTGCCTTTGGGTCGCCGTCACCCCTGGCAGCAGCTTCGACGGCGGCGGCACGTGCTTGCAGCACCTCAATTCCGAGTTTCTCACTCTCAGTGACATTTCGATCAACCTTGGCTTGTTCCTGTTGGATGCGCCATGCGGAGTCCCAAACGTAGCCACTGGATGGCGAAACGAATATCAAACCCGTCAGATCTTGGTCCTGGCTGGCAACGCGCGGCATCGCGAAGCTGACGGTGCTGGCCCCCAGGAGATAGATGCGGGCCGGATCGACGCGAGGCGATTGCCGCAGCTGCCGGATTGCCGCCAACGCATCGTCCACGTACTCCTCCGCGAGAGTGAATGTTGGCTCTCGCGCCGCCGCCAGCGCGTGTGCTACGGACCGCTCGGAGAAGCGCAGCGAGGCTACGCCATGCGTGGCGAGTCCCTGGGCCAGATCGCGATCCCACCGGTTCGGGTTTTCCCCCGCAAAGCTTGCGTTCGGGCCTAGAATCACCACGGCCGGAAACGGTCCTCGCCCCTTCGGCATGGAGAGCGTGCCGCTAAGCTCCCATGGAGCCCGGCCAATCGTTACCGGCAATTCGTCGAAGGATTCCGGAGGCGCGTACGGCGGCGGCGGCGACTCGGGTGCGGGCCCCAGGTCCGTCAGAATCGACAGGTAGCTGAACCAGCCAACTCGACCGTCAGGCGTAAGGCTAATCGAGACGTACGCGTCGCGCGTTGATCCTGGCGATTGCCCGCTTCCGCTCAACGCCAGGTGGAGCGCAACTCGCAAGTGGTCGGTTGCCGCGTCGTATGCCAACGGCGAAAACCGCTCGATGCCAGTCAGGGCGGAATGATCTGCCGCAATGACGCGCCAGGACTCCTCCAGATCCACCTCGCACAGCCCGCCTCGTCCCAACCGCTCAAGTGCCAACATTCCATACGCCGTCTCAAAATCGTCGTCTGCAAGCGCCTGCACGAACATGTGCGCACGCTTCTCCGGATCGAAAGCGAAAGGCGACACCTCAAAGTCCGGCGCCGCCGCCGTCACCGCCTCGCAGGCCGGAATCGTGTCGGCCCGACCCAGAAGCACCAGCGCAATCAGCACGGTCAGCGCCAGGCCGGGGAGGATCGCGCAGCCCAGGCGGACGGCCGATCTGCCCTTGCGCTCTGCGCGAACGCCGTTGCCCTGGACGTTGGAGTCGCTCCCGCCAGGCGCCGATGAACGCTTCACGGGCGTTCCCTCCGCGAAACCGAACAAACCACGTGCCGCGCTCCGGAGCCCGCCGAACCTCTTCAAAATCTCACCTGACGGAAGACTATCCGCCGTGGCAGCCGGCATACCAGGCGTCACCGTCTCGGCAGGATCGTTGCGGCCAGTCACCGTCGATCCACGCGGCGATGTCGGTGCTGACTTCCTCGTCGACATGACCTTCCAGGCGGCGCTCTGGCCCGCTCATCGTGCCCACGTCAAACATGCCGTGGCTGTGGCCCTCGTACACGCGAATCGCGGCATCGGGCCGCCCGAGGAGATTTACGATCCAGGCTTCGTGGTCATCAATAGGCACCACGCCGTCGTGGTCGCCGAACAGAGCCAGGATGGGTATTCGTAAGGTTCGTACGGCTCGCTCCGGTCGATAATTGACCAAATTGATGTGGTAGTCCACGCGTACGCCGAGATCGTGAGGCGACGCTGTACCAGCCGCGATGGCCGCAATCGTTGCTGCCCGCGACTTGAGCGCCTCAATCACGCGCGCTTCGTGCTCGGTCACGTCTTCGTCAACTTCGGCGCGCTCTTGGTGTGCGCGCCAGGCCCAATCCCAAATCAGCCCGGCTGACGGCGAAATCAGGATCATTCCCGCCAGTCCAGCGTCAAGATGTGCGACGCGCGACGACGCAAAGCTGGCGTAACCGATGCCGAGCACGTAGATCCTTTCCGGGTCGATTCGCGGCGTCTGCCGCAGCAATGCTAGGGCTGCCAGGGCATCGTTTTCAGACTCGTCAAACATCGTGAAGTCTGACTGTCGTGCGGCGGCTAGCCCATGGGCCCATGGGCGGTCGTCGTAGCGCAACGCCGCCACGCCGCGCGCGGCTAGCCCTTGGGCGAGATCGCGGTCCCGCTTGTTCGCGCCTTCCATTCCGTCACGCCCACTGCTAGCGCCCAGGATGACGACTGCAGCAAATGGCCCGACGCCCCGAGGCATCGCGAGCGTGCCGCCGAGCTCCCAGGGCGCTTGGCCCACGGTGACCTGGGTTTCCTCGAACGAGTCTGGATCCACGTACGGGGGAGACGGTGATTCCGGTGGAGGCCCTAGCTCTGTCAGGACTGAGAAATGGCTGTGTGAGGCAATCCGCCCATCGGGAGTGAGCAGCACCTCGATATAGGCCTCGCGCTTCGGCTGGTCTGATTCACCATCCACGCTCAGCGTCAGGCGCAGCCGGACCGACAGATAGTCATACACAGCGGAATACACCAGCGGTGAGAATCGTTCCACCGACAGCAAGGTGTCGTGGCCGTCGGCCACCGTTCGCCAGAATCGCTCGAGATTCAGCTCGCAGAGTGAGGCGCTGGCGACTTCCTCAAGGGCCACAATCGTGTACGCCGTCTGAAACTCGTTGCTGGCCATCGCCTGCACGAACGTCCGCGCGCGGGCTTCCGGATCGAACGCGAACGGCGCCACCTCATGATCCGGCGCTGTTGGCGTCACGGCCTCACAAGCCGGGACCGCAAGTCTGTCAATCACGAGAATCACCGCAACAAGCGCGGCCAGCCCACTGCTGAATAGCCCGAAGACCACTGCCACGCCGACATGCAGCCGCCAGAAGGCGCGCAATCGCCAATTCCCCGGTCGCAGCCGCATAGCCTCTAGCTTCCTCCTTTGCCCCGTCGCGGCTTATCTCCATCTGTAGCGTACGCAGCCGCTGGCGGCGTCAAACGTGACGAGCCCGGCGCGGATCAACCGCGCCGGGCTCGGGAATGCGGGGCTGGGTTGGTCGCTACGCGCCTTGTAGCACGCCAATCGTGACCAGCAGCTGGGCGTCTGTGCGCGTGAAGGCTCGCACGCGTAAGCGCTTCCAGGCCTCGGTGGCCGCGCTAATCGTCTTGCGCGAAACCTCTGGCTCGCTGAACGTGAACGACAGACCGTTCACGTCGGCGTACGGATCGGTCGACCCGTCATCGCTCGACTGCTGGACGTCAAGAGCCAGGTTGGTGAACACACCGCCGGCGACACGAGTCGTCGCCACCACGATCTGGCCGGCAGACGTGGCCCCCATGCCTGAGCCGTGGCCGTTAGTGGCCTCCTCCTTGGTTTGGCATCCAGCGGCTCTGGAATCGGCGTATCCCCGATTCGCCACTAACCAACGATGCTCACCCGTGCTCAACGTCCCTCGGTCCGGGACCAATCTCGTGCCCCTCTAACAACCTGGCGTTAAGCTGTCGGCCGCACGTTGGGACTCTCCGTCGGGTCAATCGTCACGGGTTGAACGCAGTCCCTCGAAACTCGGCGGTCGGGCCGCCGTGGCAGGTTGCAAACCACGCTCGCCAGTCCACGCAGGCCTGTCGTGGTCGCCTGCCTTGAATCCACCCCGCGATGTCCCCGACCGCCGACGGGCTGACGTGGACGCGGGGTCGCGGGTCCGGTCCGAACATCTCCTGCCATGCAATCTCCTCGATCGAGTCGTACAGCATGTGACCGTGATACGGATACATACGAAAGGTAACGTCGTCGCGGCCACGGAGACTGCGAATCCAGCCCGTGGTGTCCTCCACGTCCAATTGCCCGTCGACGCCGCCGTGCAGGATCAGTAGCGGGATCGGGAGATCACGAGCCACCGACTCCGGCCGGTACTCGACAAGATCTAGGTGGTAAGAAGCCCGCGATTCCACGTCGAGGGAAGGCGCCATACCGGCAGCCAGCGCCGCGCGCGCCGTGGATCGGGCACGTCTGCGCGTCTCGAGTCGGTGAATGAACGCCTCCTCAAGGCTGTCGGTGAGTTCCAGTGTCCGTTCAGCATCACGGATGTACCACTCATGCCATGTTCCGCTGGGTGCGGAGACGATGATCAAGCCTGCGAGGTCCGGATCGCGTTGGGCGATGCGCGGTGCGGCGAATCCTCCCAGACTTGCACCCAGCACAAAAGTATGCGCCGGATCGATGCGCGGCGTCTTACGCAGCAGCGCCAGTGCCGCAAGCGCGTCGTTCACCAGTTCGTCATCCAGGGTGAAGTCCGGCTGGCGTGCGAACGCCAGCGCGTGTGTCAGCGTGCGCTTGTCATAGCGCAGCACGGCCACGCCCCGGCTGGCCAGACCCCACGCTAGATCCCGAAACGTCTTGGTCGCGTCCGAGGTACCGTCGCGATCGGAATAAAGGCTCCCATGCACCAGCACCACGGCAGGGAAAGGTCCTGCCCCGCGAGGCACCGTCAGCGTACCGCCGAGTTCCCAGGGCGCGTGTCCCACCACGACTTCGGTTTCCTCGAAGTCCGTCAGGTTCGCGTACGGCGGCGGCGGAAACTCCGTAACCGGACCCGCTTCGGTCATGGCCTCGTCGACGCTGAGAAATGTGAAGCGCCCGTCGCGCAGAAGCCTTACGGTGACGTATCCGGCAGCGGCCGGCGTCCCTTCGTTTGCCTGGGTTCGCTCAACCAGTCGCAACTGGACGTGTAGCGAATCCCAGTAAGGATCGAAGCCCAGGATCCGAACGTGGTCTATTTCGTCGAACGTTCGGCCGTCGTCACTGGTCGGAAACCAGCGGAATTCCAACGAGAAATCGCAGAATGAGTCGAGAGGCAGTGCCTCCAGCGCCATCATTCCATAGGCGCGGTGGTAATCCCCGTCCACCATGGCTTGACCAATCGCCCGGGCGCGCGCCTCCGGATCGAATGCAAACGGCGGCGATCGAAAGTCCGGTGGCGTGAATTTGGCAGTTTCGCAGGGTGGGAGTTCCGGACTGGGTCTGTTGGCCACCACGACAATTGCTGCAATTGCCACCAGACCTGCGAGACCGGTCAGCGCGGCCAGCACACGACGCGGTAAACGGCCCCGCGGCCAGGGCAGTCGAGGCCTCATCGGCTGAGTCTTCGCATCCAAGTCCGCCGCAGTTGGTCGACGCCAATGCGACCCTTGCTGGCCACCACCGCAACCCAATTCGTCAAACGAGCCCTCCGCCTGCGTGCCCCTGGCGCGCCCGCCATACGTCTCTGGCGAACTGCAGGCGGGCTTCACCAACGTCCACCCGTCGTTTGCGGGCCTGGCAAGGTAGGGGCCAACGCGTCATAGTGTCCGTATGGTCATGGTAAGCACCATGTCTGGTGTAGCACGTTCGGTGCGTTGCTGATGTCGCGAGAACCCTTGCGTGCCGCTGTCGTCGGCCTCAACTGGGCCGGCCGCCAGCACGTGCAGACCTACACACAAGTCAAAGGCGTCGAAGTCACCGCCGTCTGCGATGTCGATTCGTCGGCCCTCAACCGCGTCGACCGCAACTTTCCCGGCCTGCACCGCTACCGCGACTTTGGGCAGATGCTGGACGAGCAGCGCCCCGACCTGCTCAGCATCGCCACCCCGGCCCGCTGGCACGCCCCGCAGACCATCCTGGCCGCCAGCCGATTCCCGCCGCGCGCCATCCTCTGCGAGAAACCCATGGCCGGCAATCTGGGCGAGGCCAAGGCCATGCTTGCCGCCTGCCGGCAGCACGGCGTCAAGCTGGCTATTGGTCACATGATGCGCTGGTACACCGTGCACGAGCAGGCTCGGGCTCTGGTTGCCGACGGCGCCATCGGCGTCCCGCTCTCCGCCACCGTCAGCATGGAATCGGGCGGGCTGATGAACAACGGCACCCACGCATTGAGCTACATGCAATACGTGCTCGGCGACCCCGACCCCGAGTGGGTCATCGCCAACGTCCAGCGTCGCAGCGACCGCTACGAACGCGGCTTGCCCTCGGAAGAGCTTTCAGCCGGCCTCATCTCCTTCGCCGGCGACGTGCGCGTGTCCTTTGAGGGCGACATTCCGCCTGATCCGAACTACGACTGGCAGTTCCAAACGGTCACTGGCACCGACGGCGTGCTCATGTGGCCGACCGCGTTCCTGCCGGACGACTTTTCCGTACGCCTCGTGCGTTGGGGCAAGGGAAAGACAGAGACACCGCCACCAACGCAAACGCTGGACAACGTCTTTCTGCGCGAACTGGACGGCCTGGCCCGCTGGGCGCGTGGCGACCATTTGGAAAACCGCAACGACGCCCATCTCGCCATCAAGACCCAGGAAATCCTGATGGCCATGTTCGAGTCCGCCCGCACCCACACCCTCGTCCGCCTGCCGCTCCGCATCATGGGATCTCCACTAGTCGAAGCCATCCGGACGGGCGAGCTTCCGGTGGAGTATCCAGGCAGATACGACATCCGCTACGCGGTCGACCAACCCCTGCGCTCCCGCGACTGATCGCCGGATACCCGTTTGGTGGGAGCTCCGATCTCTCCGTCTAGTCCCTGAACGGATCAAACGTGTCCTCGCCCGCCATGGCCACCCCAATCGGCCTTAGCCGGTGCGTAACCCGCACCGTGCCCGTGTGCTCCGCCAGCACCTGATCCAGGTTCTTGTACGCCTCCGGCGCTTCGTCCGCCCCTCCGCCGCGTAGCACGATGCCCTGCCGGCGGATTGACTTTCGCACCGCCGGCCAGTCCACCACGCCGGGCGCCGTCTGCACCCAGCGCTTGCGCTTCCGGTTGTAGCGCCGGCGCCCGGCTGCCTTGCGCCGCGACATCACCCGCCCGGCCCCATGCACCGTGCTGTACAGCGCCTGCTTTGATGCGGGCGAGTCCAGGCCCTCCAGGATCACCGACGTCCCGCCCATCGTCGCGCCCACGAACCCCTGCTGACCCGGAAACGCCGGCGTCGTCCCTTTGCGCACGACCCAGAAAGTCCGCCCAAAGTGCTTCTCCTCCCAGGCGAAATTGTGATGGTTGTGAACGGTCAGATCCGCCTTGGTTCCCAGCAGCTTCAGAATCCGCTCCACCACCCAGCGGCGCCCGGCCTGCGCATACGCCCCTGCCAGCCGCATCGCCGAAATATAGGCCTGACCCACCTCCGAGCGGACCTCAAACAGTACGGGCGGCGCATCCATGTTGTTGGTACGCGGCCGGTCGGTGAACTTCCGCCCCTCGCCCATCGCCAGGAAACCCGTCGCCGTGCGGTGCCCGAATCCCCGGCTGCCGAAATGCACCCCGATCCACAGCCGGTCCTGCTGATCGGCGAACAGGTCCACATAGTGATTCCCCGCGCCCACCGTCCCCAGCTGCCCCTCGGCCAGTTTCAGCAGCCTGCGCTGCGGCGCGAAGTCGGCCTTGCGGATCTGCTCCAGCACCGGGTCGTCCGCGGGTTCGCGATTGATCCGGCCAATGCCGAAACTGATCGTATGCACGATCTCGTCCATCACCCCTGCGGTCTCGACCTTCGAGGCCTGCAACGGCGTCCGCACCGCCAGGTTCCCGCAGCCAATGTCATAGCCGACGCCCGATGGCGAGACATGCCGCGGATACGCAATCGCCGCCCCGATCGGCGCCGAATACCCCACGTGATGATCGGCGCACAGCACGCCGTAGGTCGCCTGCCGCAGGCAGCGCTGTAGCTGCGCCACGGCCCGCGGGTCGCCTTGGCCAAAGATGTGAACGCGCGGCTTGCTCATCCCTTAAACCTACGCCCCGATATGCTGGGGCGGCAGCGCCAGCACCCCGCACGATTCGGGAGAGCGCCAATGAACGCCAACGGCTTCCACACCCTGTCGCTCGCGCAAGTCGAGCGATTCCGACGAGACGGCTTCCTCGTAGTTGAGAATCTTCTGTCTGAGGACGATATGGCCGCCGTGCGTGACCGCGCCGACCTGATCGCCGGTGGCCGCGCGCCCCATGTCCCCGACGACTGTGTGCAAGTCGAGCCCGGCTTGCGCGACGGCCCGCTCCCCGAAGACCGCGCCCTCGCCGTCCGCAAGATCTACAAGGTGGCCCACTACGACGATGTCATGCTGGCGCACGTGCGCAACCCCAGGCTGGTGGATGTCATCGCCGACCTGCTGGGCAGCGACGACATCAAGCTCTATCTCGACCAGATTCTCATGAAACCCGCCTTCCACGGATCGCGGCAGCCCTGGCATCAGGACTCCGGCTCCTGGCGCGACTTGTTTCCCATGGACCTGGTCACCGCTTGGTGTGCGCTGGACGACGCCACCATCGCCAACGGCTGCCTCTGGATGGCCCCCGGCACTCACCGCTGGGGCATGATTCCAAGGCACCTCCAGGCGGACCTTCAGAACTCCTTCGTCGGCCAATTCGAGCCGGTCCCGGTGGAGATCCCGGCCGGCGGCGTCAGCTTCCATCACAGCCTGGTCTTCCACTCCAGCCGCCCAAACACCACGCCCCACCGTCGCCGCGGCTCCGCCGTCCACTACATGCGCGCCGCCACCATCAAGGACGACAGCGTCACCGACGCACCCAGGGTGCCCCCGTTCATCCAGGTGCGCGGGCAGTCCTTCCCCGGTTGCGTCTAGCGCTCAGGCGGAAGGGCACGCATGGAAATCGCACTGCTCGGATCCAGCGGCATCCGGGTCTCACGCCTGGGCCTGGGTTGTGGCTTCCGCAATCAGACCGACCTGAAGGTGATGGAAACCGCCATCAGGCGCGCCATCGAACGCGGCGTCACGCTCCTCGATTGCTCCAACTTCTACGGTAAGACGCCCGACACGCCCTACGGCGGCGCTTCCGAGTTGGCCCTCGGGCGTGCCATCGCCGGCTGCCGTGATGACCTGGTCGTCACCTCAAAGGTCGGCTATCCCACGGGTCCGGGCCCAAACGATCTCGGCGGCTCCCGAACGCACATCATGCGCGAGATCGACCGCAGCCTTCGGCGCCTCCAAACCGACTACGTCGATATCTACATCGTCCACTGTCGAGACCCGGACACGGCCCTGGAAGAGACTGTGAGCGCCATGCTGGACGTCATTCGCCAGGGCAAGGCCCGCGCCTGGGGAGTCTCCACATTCAAGGCCTGGGAGGTATGCAAGGTAACCATGCTCGCCGAGCAGTTGGGCGGCCCACGACCCGCGATGGTCATGGCCCCGTACAACTTGCTCGACCGTACGCCGGAGCTTGAGCTCCTACCCTTCTGCCGCGAGGAACGCGTGGGCATGTTCGCCTACAGCCCGCTGGCCGAAGGGCTCCTCACCGGCTTCTACCGACCCGGCCGTCCTCCCCCACCCGGCTCAGTAATGGCTGCGGAGGCCAAGCGCACCCAGTACGACCAGACATTCAAGGGTCGGGCCTTCGATGTACTCGCCACGGTCGAACGATTGGCCGCTACCCGCGCCTGCGTCCCCGCACACGTTGCCATCAACTGGGTTCTGTCGAATGCCGATGTTTCCGTGACTCTCATTGGTGTCGACACGCCAGATCAGGTCGACGCCAACCTCAACGCTCTGACTTGGCGCCTCAGTGCCGAAGAGCGCCGCGAACTCCACCAGGTATCGCGAAGTCCGGCGTCCCTTACCTAGCTGTGCTGAACACTCCCCACTGAGACCCGGCGTCGGCCCCGGCATCTACGCACGCCGCCGCGTGACTCCGCTTGACTACTTCGCGCTCGCTGCTTCTTGTCCTGGCAAGGCTCGAGGTTGAGCCCAGGACTGGCGCGCACCGTAGAAGACGGGTGCGTACGAGGTGGCGTAGAGCGGCTTGCGCAGCCCGCCCACCGTTGGACCGAAACGGTCCTGGCTATACGGCTGTGGAATGGGCGTGCCCAGAAGCTCTTCAATTCGTGACCGCCGGTCGCCAACAATCTCGGGATGCGAATCGTGGACGTTGTGCCGTTCATCGGGGTCTGCGAGCAAGTCATAAAGCTCCGGATTCGGATCTTCAAAGTCCCAGCCCGTGGCATACACCCAGCGCTCGTCGCGAACCGACACGCGGCCGGCCCACGCCGTGGTCACGTATGAACGCAGAGACTCTCGCTTCCCGGTCGCCAGCGACCACGCGCTATGGCCATTCATGCTCGGGGGCGCGTTGGACAAGCCGGCCAGATCCAGGATGGTCGGGCCCAGGTCGTAGTTCTGTACCCAGGCGTCGACATCCAGGTCGTGAAAACGCGCGTCGGGATGCCGAATCGTCAGGTTCTGCTGCGTATTGAACGGGTGCAGCTCGGTGTTTCGCTTGCCCCAGCCGGTGTGATCGGCCAGCTCCGTGCCGTGATCCGTAAAGAAGATCACCGCGGTGTCATCGCCCAGCTTCAGCTGATCCAGCTCGTCCAGCAGCATGCCAATCTGCGCATCCGTAAACGTGACCTCGCCCTTGTAGCAGGACGTGTAGTAGTCGATGAAGTCCGCCGATGTCACGTCCAGATCCGCGCCCTGCATGTCCGACGAGAACGACGGGTGCAGGATGTGCCGAGGCTGCTGATAAACCGGCCCTTGCCAGGTGCTGTTGTAGCGCTGCACATAGGCGAGCGGAGGATCGAACACCTCGTGCGGCTCGAAACAGTCGATCCACAGGAAAAACGGTGCGTTCCTGGCGTTGTCGCGCAGCCAGCGACGCGCCGACGCAAAAACCTGGGCGCCTTGCCAGTCGGCCTCCTCGCGGCGGTCGCGGACATTGTGCAGGTGCTGGAGGAATGCGCTCTCGCGCTGAGAGATTTCGCCGAGGCTTCAGGCACGGCCGGTTCGTAGGCGCCAAAGTAGTCCTTGAACGGCTCGCGAATCAGGTCCCACGAGCCGGTCCGCCAACCGTCCCCGCCCGCGCCGCGTATGTGCTCCCAGGTCATAAACCCGCGGTGCTGATTCATGTTGGGCTTGAACAGGTGCGGCGTGTCGGCGATCAGGCCTGTGGCGTAACCCTGCTCCAGCAATATCTCGGCAATCGTCGGGTACTCGTCCGGAATCTCATGCCAGCCGTAGTACCCGTGGGCGTACGGAAACCCGCGCCGACCCGTAAAGCAGCCGTTGCGCACTTGAATCGTTTGGCCTGGTTCCGTAAAGCATCGGTTGAAGCGCACCGACTCGGCTGCCAGCGCGTCCAGTGCGGGGGTCTCGATGCTGCTCAGCTTCTTATCGGGCCCCACGATGTCGGCGCGAAAGGTGTCGAGACAGATCACGACGATGTTTAGTCGGTCCATTGGAGTCTCTGCCTTAGTCGTGGCCGCGTCGCCGGTTCATATTCGGAAGATCCAGGACCCGCCGCAATTCTGTCCTGATACTCGGCCGCTCACGACAGCTGGCCGGCACAGATGCGGCTACGCACGCCCGTCGGCAACGCGATCCAAACAGGCCAGCGTCCTGCAATCTGCGCGAAACCAGAGACTAGGCGTGCGTGACGCTGATACTCGACCAGCTTGGTGGCGAGGGGCGGAATCGAACCGCCGACACATGGATTTTCAGTCCACTGCTCTACCGACTGAGCTACCTCGCCGGGCCTGAGGCAATCCGGGCCAGGTGGGCGGTGCAGGGCTCGAACCTGCGACCTCTACGGTGTAAACGTAGCGCTCTGCCAGCTGAGCTAACCGCCCGTCGGCAGGCCCCGCGACCCGGGCGCGGCGCATCCTACCCCAACGGCAGCCTATCGAGTGCCTGCACGCGGGCCGAGTGGCTCCCCACGACCCGACCACGCCCGACCTGCGCTCGACCCCGTACGGCTCATTGGTCGCACATCGCTGCGGGGAGGCCCGCACGCCACACTCTGGCCGTGGTGTGCCGTGCGGGACGTCTACCCGCCTACGGCGCCGTGGTCCCGCCGCCGCCCGAACCGATGCCAGGACTTCCCAGGATCACCGGCAATCCCGTTTCCGGGTTGGTCGGTACGTACACCACGCTGCCCGAGTCGATCTCGCGCAGCGCCGTGATGTACTTGTCCTGCAAAACCGCCGCCGTCAGCGACTCGTTGATCAGGTTGTTGGCATTCGCGATACCCGTGGCTTCCTCCACGCGTCGCTGCGCTTCCTGTTCCGCTTCCTGAACCTGGAAACGCCGCGTTTCAATCGCCTGCTCCGCGGCCAGCTTTCGCTCGATCGCCGTGGTGATCTGCTGGGGCAGCGACACGTCGCGCAACAGCACGTTCTCTACCAGCACGCCGCGCTCGGACAGAATGCTCTGCAACTGCATCTCGATTTTCTCGGCGACCTCGGTGCGTGCCGTCGTGTACAACGCCTCTGCCTGGAACTCACCGACGACGTCACGAATCGCGTCGCGGATCGCGGGACGGACCACGATCTCAACGTAGTTGGGACCTATCTTCTGGAAGACATCGGGCGCATCTGCGAATTGCAGGCGATAAAGCGTTGTGATGTCCAGCCCGACCGAAAGACCCTCCGACGTCAGCGTGCGCACGGTCTGATCGGTGGCGCTTGGACTGGCGTCTTCCGCGCGCGAGCTCATGGTGAGCTGTTGGGTCCGTACGCTCAGGGTCTCAAGGCTGGCCCAGGGTGCCTTCACCAACAGGCCTTCGGGCCGTGGCGTCCGGTCAACCACACCAAACGTGTGTAGCACGCCGACCTCACCGACGTTCACGAATCGCACGCTGAACAGCCCCAGCACGATGACTGCCGCAATTACGATCACAATCGTGCCGACGGCGGTGTTTCCGTATCTATTTGTGCCCATCAACAGTGGTCCCCTCTGGCGCGGGGCGCCGCTGTGCGGCTGCTCGCCCGAACCCGTTCGGTGATTCCGACAACTTACTTACTCCGTTGATACCATCCATGTCGCGCGGATTCAAGGATGTTTGGTACCTCCGCGCTCTATGCAGCCGCGCTGGGAACGGAGAATCGGTTTGACAGCCAGGCATTTACTCTCGCGTCGGCGCCTGCTGGCGCTGCTTGGAGTTTCGGCAACGCTTGCGGCCTGTGGCGAATCCGACGCGCCGTCGCCCACGCCCACGGTCGGTTCCGTGGTGGCCTCGCCCCGGGCGACAGCCGTGTCCGAGACGGCCACCGCCTCGCCCGCTCCCGATCCCGCCACCCCACCGCCGGAGGTTGATGACGGTTTGCGTCGGCTTGCCGGCTACGGATTCCAGGCGCACCTCTACAACCAGGATCGTGGCCTGATCGTTGATCGCACGCTTGAGGCCGGATTCGACTGGCTCAAGCAACAGGTCGAATGGAGTCAGACGGAACCGATCGAAAAGGGCGGATTCGACTGGCGTGAGCTTGACAAGGTCGTGGCCGCTGTCAGCAGCGCCGGAATCAACCTACTCCTCAGCGTCGTCCGCGCGCCAAACTGGGCCTTGGGCGATCGCTCCCACGGGCCACCGGGCGATCCGCTCGACTTCCGCGACTTCATGCAGGCCTTGGCCGGACGTTACCGCGGCCACGTCCAGGCCTACGAGTTGTGGAACGAAGCCAACCTCGCGCGCGAGTGGGGCTACGGGCGGATTGACGCTGGTGAATTCGTGGAGCTGATGCTGGCCGGAAATGAAGGCGTTAAGGCTGGTGACCCGGACGCACTCACCGTCGGTGGTGCCCTGACGCCCGCCGGCGATGTCGATATCCCCGACCAGCAGGTGCAGGCCGTTGATGACCTGCGCTTTCTGGAACAGATCTACGCCTATCGGGACGGGATCGCGCGCGAAGCCTTTGATGCCTGGGGCGTGCATCCAGGCGGATTCAACAACGCGCCCACCCAGGAAATCGGCAGCGAGCGTGGTTCGGGCTGGAATGGCCACGGGAGCTTCTACTTCCAGCGATACACGCAGCACCGTGCCGTCATGGAGGCCAACGGTGACGCCGATAAGCCCATCTGGCTCACCGAGATGGGCTGGTCAACCGCTAACGCCGATCCCGCCTATGGGTTTGGCGCCGACAACTCCGAGGAAGACCAGGCCAGTTTCCTGGTTGACGCGTTCCAGCTCATCCGGGATTCGGCGCCCTACATCACCCACGCGTTCGTCTGGAACCTCAATTTCCAGACCGTTGTCGGCCCACAGGATGAGAAGTTTGCCTTCGGTCTCCTCCGCCCGGACGGCTCGCCTCGGCCGGCCTACACGGCGCTGAAGGAAATGACGAAGGGCGCGGCTACCCGCCCTACCCTTGCCTAGATTCCTGCAACCGTTCGCAAACGCCCGGACCGATAGGCGCGCGTCAGCGCGCGTCTCGATCTATTGGAAGAAGTCGGCGTTGATCTTCGTCCACTTTTCCCATTCGTCCGGCACGTCAAAGTCCGGGAAGATGGCCGTCACCGGGCACACTGGCTCGCAGGCGCCGCAGTCGATGCACTCCTCGGGATCGATGTAGTAAATCTCCGCTTCGTCGGTGGTATGGATACAGTCCACGGGGCACACGTCAACGCACGAAGCGTCCTTGGTGCCAATGCACGGCTCGCAGATCACATACGTCATCGACGAAGACTCCCCCTGGTGGGACGACAGCGAGTGCGGAAAGACGCCGGAGCTAACGACCCCTCCGGCTGCCAAATCCTATCGCGTCTGCCACTGCCGGCAAAGCCGTTTTGGTGCATCAGCCGGCGGCGGCAGGCAGGCTCCATCGGACCAGGCCGTGTTCCACTGGGTCGGTCAGATGCGGGTGCCGCGGCACCACGCGTACGGCGATTCCCATTCGGCCGCTCTGGCGTAAGGGCACTGTTGATTCGAACCACTGTGTGCCCGCGCCGTCCGACCCCACTGGAACAGCTTCGAACGTCAGGCCGCCGTCGACCGCGCCGTCGCTGCCGATCCGGCCCACATAAACCTGCACAGTCAATTCCTCTGCGTGCAAGCCGTTCAGTGACACCCGCGCGTGCACCGGCAGCGCCGACCCAACATTCACTTCAGGTCCTCCGGTCAGGTTCACATCCAGAATCTGCACCGAGTTCCATTGCTCGCGCACGCGCGCGAGCCAGTCGGCGAACGATCGTGCCGGTGCCCAGTCGTCTTCGGCGAGCGTGCGCTGTAGCTCGTCGGCACGCTGATAGAACTGACCGGTGTACTGGCGCATCATGCGGTGTGCGCCGAAATCCGCCAGTGCCATGACGATTGACGCCTTGGAGCGCTCGACCCACCGCGTCGGTGTTCCGTCCAGCCCCAGGTCGTAAAACAGCGGCGCGACCGACCGCTCAAGCAACCGATAAACGGCCGCGGCATCATTCGCGTCGCGTTGTGGATCGTCGACATCGTCGTCCGCGCGCCCAATGGCCCAGCCGATGTGGGGCGCGTAGGCCTCGGCCCACCAGCCGTCCAACACGCTGACGTTCAAAACTCCGTTGGCCGCCGCTTTCATGCCGCTGGTTCCACTGGCCTCCTGCGGCCGCACCGGCTGGTTCAGCCAGACGTCGCAGCCCTGTACGAGGTCCCGCGCCAGGTCCATGTCGTAGTCCTCCACGAACACCACGCGGCCCACGAAGCTTGGGTCGCGGCTCAACTCGTGAATCTCGCGAACCAGATCCTTGGCCATCGTGTCGTCCGGGTGCGCCTTCCCGGCAAAGACGATCTGCACGGGGCGCCGGGCGTTCGTGACCAGCCCCCGCAAGCGTTCCAGATCGTGAAGCAGCAGCGTGGGGCGCTTGTACAGCGCCATCCGCCGTGCGAATCCCACCGTCAGGGCGTTCGGCTGAAGCGCTGTGCTGGCGTCGGCCAGTTCCGCGCCCGAGCCCCAGCGGCGCTCCACCACCGCCCGCAAGCGCCGTCGAACGTTGGCCACCAGCCGCTCGCGCCGCCGCGTATGCACCCGCCACAACTCGTCGTCCGGAATCGCGTCCAACCCCTCGCGAATCTGGTCACGATCGGAAAGCAGCGCCCACTCCGGCCCAAGGTAGCGCCCCAGGAGTTCCGCGAGCTCGCGGGACACCCAGGTTGGCAGATGCACCCCGTTCGTTACGTGCTGAATCGGCACCTCGGGCCACGGAACGTTGGTCCAGAGCGATTGCCACATCTGCCGTGTGACCTCGCCGTGCAACTGCGATACCCCGTTGCGCCACGTGGCCCCGCGCAGCGCCAGGATCGTCATGCAGAACGGCGATGACTCCCCCCGGCCCGGGTACTGACCCATCGCCGTTACCCGGGCGGCGTCGATACCGGACTCACGCAGGTAGGCGCCAAGGTGATGCGCCACCTGGTGGGGATGAAACTCGTCGTGACCGGCTGGAACCGGCGTATGCGTGGTGAACACCGCCCCGGCGCGCACCGTCTCCAGCGCTGCCTCGAATGACAGCTCTGTCCCGTCCCGCAACTCGCGCAGTCGTTCAATCAGGGCAAACGCGCTATGCCCTTCATTGAGATGCAGAACCGTCGGATTCATGCCCACGGCCCGCAGCGCGCGCACCCCGCCGACGCCTAACAGGATCTCCTGCCGTATCCGCACGTCGGAGTCGCCCTGGTAGAGCTTGGCGGTGAGTTCGCGATCCTCCGGCGCGTTGTTCGGCACGTTGGCGTCCAACAGCAACACCGGACAGCGCCCTACGTTCATCCGCCAAACCCGTGCCTCCACCCATCGGTCGGTTATCGGAACGCCAACCGTCAGCGGCGTTCCGTCCGATGTGGTCAGCATGTGGACTGGCTGGCTGTAAAAGTCCGTCTCGGGATGCAGTTCCTGTTGACTGCCGGATGGATCGATCGACTGCCGGAAGTACCCCTGCCGGTACAACATCCCAACCGCTACCAGCGGAACGCCAAGGTCGCTCGCGGCCTTGACGTGGTCGCCGGCCAGCACACCCAATCCGCCCGAATACAACGGTACCGACTCGGTAATCCCGTATTCCATGGAGAAGTACGCAACCGCTAGATCCCTCGCCTCCGGAAACGTCGTCGAGAACCAGGAGCGTGTCCCCAGGTACCGCCGGCGTCGCTCCACCACCTGCTGCAGGTCGTGAACGAACGCCGAGTCCGTAGCACGCGCCGCCAACTGCTCCGGCGTGACGTGACCGAGCAGCGCGACCGGGTTGTGTTGCGTTGCCTGCCAGGCATCCGGGTCAATGCGCCGGAAAATGTCCTGGGCGTCAGGATTCCAGGCCCACCAGAGGTCGTACGCCAGCTCGCGCAGCCCCCGTAGCTCGTCGGGAATTGCTGGACGCACCGTGATGACGTGATTCGGCTGCACGTGCGGCATGGTTGCGGTCAGAGTTTCTTATCCCGGCTTCCGACGATGGCGCCTAGGCTGCCATCACCCACAGATTGCTGGCGACGCGCTCGTCCACCACCACCGTCTCACCGTCCAGTTCCAGGACCATGCTGCCCGACGGCGTGATCTCCATGACCGTCATGATGTGACCCGGCACCAACTGCTTTTCCTCGAAATATCGCAGCAGTTCCCCATCGTCCTCGGCCGGTTCGGATAGGCGCACAATCCGTACCGTCTGGCCGGGCTCGGCCCGGCTCAGGCTGAAGAATTGCGCCACGTCGGTTTCCGGGTAGTTGCCGGGAATCGGCAGCCCGTGCGGACATGTCGCCGGATGCCCCAGCGACGCCGAAATCCGCTCCGTCAATTCTTCGGACACCGAGTGCTCCAGCCGGTCGGCTTCTTCATGAACTTCCGCCCAGCCCATGCCCAGCGTGCGAATCAACCAGTGCTCGATCAGCCGGTGACGCCGCGCCAGTCGCTCGGCCACCCGCTCGCCGCCCAGCGTAAGGAATACCTGTCGCCGGTCGTCGATCCAGACGTGCCCATCGCGCGTCAGGCGATCCAGGGTGGCCGAAACGGTAGGCGCCGCCACGTGCAGCCGCTCGGCCAGCCGGGCGTTGATCACCGGCTCCGCCTCGGCCCGCATGCCGTAAATGGCGAGGAGATAGTCCTCGGTGGTACTGGTTAGCGGCATTAGACGCAATTCTGCCACGGGCCGCGAACCGGGTCCTTCAGCTAGTTGGCGGCGCTCGGAAAGGCCAGCACGTCCCCGCTCAGTTGTACCCGCACCCGCGCGCCGCGCCGGAACGTAAACGTCGGGCCCACCCGGGACGACAGTCGGAGTCCGGAATCAAAGCGCAGGTTGATCATCTGATCGTGGCCATAGAAACGCCGGCCAACTTGAATCGCCTGTCCGCCTTGATCCTCGCTCAGCTGCAGCGCTTCTGGACGAATCAGTACGTCGGCCGGCCCGTACAGATCGTCCACCACCGATATCGTGCCCAGATCGCAGACCACGGCACGCCCGATGGCGCGGCCATCGATCACGTTGATATCGCCGACAAACTCGGCAACCCGACGCGATGCCGGCCGGCGGTAGAGCGCCGCCGGTGGAGCCTGTTGAAGAATTCGGCCGTCCATCATCACGGCAACTTCATCTGCCAGGCTCAGTGCTTCCTCCTGGTCATGCGTGACGATAATGGCCGTCGCATTTGCGGCCCGCAGCACCCTCCGCACTTCGCTCCGTACGCCCACCCGAAGTGACGGATCAAGATTTGAAAACGGCTCGTCCAGCATGATCAGTCGCGGACCCGGCGCCAGCGCCCGCGCTAGCGCTACCCGCTGCTGCTGACCGCCCGAGAGCTCGTGCGGCATGCGCGAACCCAGGCCGTCCAGACCTACCTGGCCCAGCAGGTCCCGTACGCGAGTCGCCGGGTCCGACCCCCGCGTCAACCCGAAACCCACGTTGTCTTCGACACTTAGGTGCGGGAACAGGGCGTATTCCTGGAACACCAACCCAACCTGCCGACGTTCTGGCGGCAGATGCACCGAGTCTGACGCCACGGTGCGTCCAGCCACTTCGATCGTCCCCTCGTGCGGACGCTCCAGCCCGCAATGAGTCGCAGCAACGTCGTCTTGCCGCAGCCACTCGGTCCCAGCAACGCCAGCAGTGTGCCGCTCTCGACTTCGAGCGACGCGTCGTTCACGGCGGTCACGCCCGCGAATCGCCTGGTCAGGTTGCTGCAGCGCAGCGCCAGGCTCATGTGCGCGCCACAGCGTCCGGCACTAGTTGCACTCGGGTGGAATTGGGCGCTCGCCCGCGGGATTAGCCCATGCTAACGCGGATATTCGCTCAAGCTAAGGCGAGGGCCGATCCTGGTGACTCCTATCCCTGATTCGGGATCGCTAGCTCGACCCTGTCGGCCTGTGCCGAAACGCCACATCCTCGTCAATCGACCGCACATGCAGATCCCGCTGCGGGAACGGAATCTCGATGTCGTGGTCCCGGAAGCTCTCGTCAATCGTGAAGTGCAGGTCGCTCAGCGTCGAAAAACGCTCGCTGATGTCAGCCACGTACGCCAGCACCCGGAAGTTCAGTGACGAGTCCCCGAACTCAAAGAAGAATATCCGCGGCTCCGGATCGTCCAACACCAGCTCGTGCTCCGTCACGGCTTCCCGAATCAGCCGCTCCACCAGCCGTGTGTCCGAGCCGTAGGCCACCCCCACCACAAAGTCCACCCGCACCCGCCGGTCGTCCAGCGTCCAGTTGTTGACCACCGTGGAAATCAACTCGCCATTCGGCACGATGGCCTGCGTCTGGTCGAACTTGCGCAACGTCGTCGCTCGGATTCCCACGCGTTCCACGGTCCCCAGCTCACCGGCCACGCTCACCACATCCCCCACCTTGATCGGACGCTCCACCAACAGAATTACGCCTGACACGAAGTTGTTGGCAATGTTCTGCAGCCCAAAGCCCATACCCACGCCCAGCGCGCCAAACACCACCAGCACGGCGTCGAGTTGGAACCCCACGGACCGCAGCCCGATAAACGATCCCATGAAGATGATCGTGTACCGCGCCAGGTTGCCGATAACGTGCAGGACCCCTTCGGGAATGTCCTCCACCTTGCTGCCGATCTGGTGCTCCAGGAGCCAACGCACCCGGCCGGCCACAAGCCACGTCACAGCGAAGATAAGGAGAAGCACGACCAGGCTCAGCGGCGTCACCGGATCCGCGCCCAGGCTGAATAGCGGCGCGTTGAACGCGTCCCATACAGCGATCCAGATCTCCATCAGTCACCCCCGCCGAGCGACTCAGCCCCAGCCGTGACGCTCTTGCCCCCGCTCCCGTGAGGGAGAGGGCTGGGATGAGGGTGGCAGCTTGGATCCGCAACCATGCGCGGGCTATGTCTCACCAACGGCCGGTAGTCGCCAACGAAGCTCACCAGCGATCCCCCTAGCTTCCGGGAATCAGCGCCGATCGCGTGATGTAGCCCTTGTCCTGCTGCTCCATCGCGTGGTCGATCTGCGACAGCGGGAACGAGTGCGACAGGATTCGGTCGAACGGCAACGTGTCCTTGTAATCCACCAGGAAGTTCAACGAGTTCCGCAGGTCCTCGGCCTTGTAATGCGCGACCCCAATCACCGAGATGCTCTTGAAGACAATCACCGACGGGTCGAACTCCGTGTCCCATCCAACGTTGATGTTGCCGATTTCCAGGTAGCGCCCGCCATGAGCCGTCATGTCCAGCCCTTCGCGCACCACGCCCGGATGCCCCACCAGTTCCAGCGTCACGTCCGTGCCCAGCCCGCCTGTCAGGTCGCGCACCGCATCCGCCCGTTCCTCCGGCGTCTCGTACTCGCGGATGTCAACGACGTCAGTCGCGCCAAAGTCACGGATCAGGTCCAGTCGTTCGTCCACGCCGTCAATGGCGATAATCTTGGCTGCTCCGCGGGCCTTGGCGATGCCGGCTGCGTACACGCCCAGCCCACCCGCGCCCTGGATCGCCACCGTTTCGCCGAATGAAAGACCAGCGCGATCCAGCCCCGAAACGACCTGCGCCAATGCGCAGTTGATGCCTGCGACCTCCAGGTCCGACAGCGCCTCCGGCACCTTGAACATCGCGTGCTTGGGCTGCAAGTAGTAATACTCGGCAAACGTGCCCCGGAAGTGTGGCCAAACGTCCGCGCTTTGCGTCCGGTCGAACTGCCGAGTTGGACAAGCGTAGGTGTGACCCTTCAGACAGGTCGGGCACTGCATGCACGGGTAAAAGTACTGAAACACCACCCGGTCGCCCTCACTCAGCGGCTCACCCAGCGTGTCAGTCGTCACGCCGTCGCCCAGCTTGTGAATCTTGCCGGTGCCTTCGTGCCCCAGCGCCATTGGCGTGGGCCGCCCCATCTTCACCACGTCAATGTCGCCCCGCCAGTAATGCAGGTCCGAACCGCACACGTTGGCCACGGTCATCGCCAGCACCGCCGCCCCGGGCTGTGGGTCGGGCACAGGGTATTCCCGCAGGTCGAACGGGATGTTGGTTCCGTGATAGGTGGCGGCAATGCCGGTGTCAGCCATGAGGTTTTCTCCGATTGGCCAGGTCACGCGGGGCAAGGTGACCGAAGCGTATCCTAAGGCGTGGACTGCATGGGCGTCGGTATGAGCCGGTGACTCCTGAAGCTTGGATAGTTATCGGCTGCGTCGTCGGCTCGCTGCTGCTGTTCGCCAGCGAGCGGCTGCCGCCTGAGGGCGTTGGCGTGCTAGTGCTGTTAGTCCTGGCCTTTACCGGCGTGGTCGACGCTCCGGCGGCCTTCGCCGGATTCGCCAGCCCGGCCGTCATCACCGTCGCCGCCATGTTCATCCTCAGCGCCGGCCTGGTGGAAGCCGGCGCGCCCGCCGCACTCGCCTCCGCCATCGTCCGCTACGGCGGCACCCGCGTCGTCGTGCTCACCGCCCTGCTCGTGGTGGTGGTCGGCGGCATGTCGGCCTTTATCAACAACATCGCCGCCACCGTCATTCTCATGCCGGCTGCGGTCACCCTGGCTCGCGCTGCCGACGCGTCGTCGTCGCGGCTGCTCATGCCGCTGGCCTACGGCTCGATGCTGGGCGGCCTAATGACCCAGATCGGAACGCCGCCCAACCTGCTGGTCAGCGATGCGCTGGCTGCCGCCGGTCATCGGCCCTTCAGCATGTTCGACTTCGCACCCACCGGCATCGCCATCCTCGTGGCCGGTCTGCTGTATCTCCTCACCATTGGCCGCCGCCTCGTGCCAGACAGGCAGGGGCCGGACCTGGAGCAAGGCATCGACCAGACTCGCGACTATCTCGCGGAGGTCCGTATCCCGGCAGGAGCGTCGTTGGTGGGCAAGACCCTGCGCGAACTTCGCTGGCGGCCCCGCTTTGATGTATCCGTCATGGAGATCATTCGCGACCGAAGCCGCCTCCGCTTCCCAACCGCAGAAGAGGCCCTCTACGTTGGCGACGTGGTTCTTGTGGCGGGGGAGCCTGACGACGTTCTCCGGCTCACGCAGGCCGACGGGGTGGAATTCACTTCCGAGCGCGACTTCGTGCCCGGTCGTTTGCAAGCGGACGACGAGCAGGCCACGGTGCTTGAGTTGGTTGCCGGTCCCGGCTTCTCGAGCCGCGGCCTCTCCGTAGCCGCCATGCGCTTCCGCAATCGCTTCGGCGGCCTCGTGCTCGGGATCTGGAGGCAGGGCACGCAACTGCGGTCCCGGCTCCGCGATCAGCGAATCGAGACCGGCGACGTGCTCATGGTCCGGATGCCGGCCGCCCGGGTGTCCGACCTCGAAGAGTCGACCGACTTCATAGTTCTCTCGCAGCGCTCGCGCGCCGTGGTCGCTCAACCGCGTATGTTGCTGCCGTTGGCGATTCTGGCCCTCACTGTGGGGCTGGCGGCCGCGGACGTCGTGCACATCGCCGTTGCCGGCGTCATGGGTGCGGTTCTGATGGTCGTGACTCGCGTGCTGCCGTACGATCGCATTTATGCGGCCGTGGACTGGCGCACGCTGGTTCTCATCGCCGCCCTCCTCCCCCTGGGAACGGCCATGCGCACCACCGGCTTGGCTGAACTCATGGCGCAGGGCGTCTCCGACATCTTGCGCCCGTTTGGGCCGCTTGTTGTCTTGGCTGGAATCTTCATCATGACGTCGCTCCTTACCCAGCTCATGTCTAACGCCGCTGCAGTAGTCCTGGTTGCGCCAATTGCCCTTGGAATCGCCGCCAGCTTTGGCATCGCGCCGCACCCCGCGATCATGATGGTCGCCATCGCCGGCTCCACCGCCTTCATGACGCCGATCGGCCATCAGTCCAGCGTGCTCATCTACAACACCGGCGCCTTCCGCTTTATTGACTTCATCAAAGTCGGCGGCCCGCTGACCCTCGTCGTCCTCATCGTCTCCCTCATCGTCGTCCCCCTCGTCTGGCCCCTCTAGCCGACGCCCGACCATCGCGGTGACTCAGCCTCGGCACGTCTTGCCGGGCCGTATGCCCAGTGCAATCATCTATTGAATACCTCGGATCGGTACACGGGCGGTGGAGACCCAAGCTAAATGGCAATTGAGGAAGCCCCGCTCACCCGCTCTGAATTGCGCGAGGAATTGGAACGGACCCTGCGCCACTACTCGACCAAAGCTGACTTGGCGGCCCTTGAGACTCGAATCACCGCCGCCATGGCTTCGCAGACGCGTTGGCTGGCTGGGCTCGTCCTTGCGGCTGCCGCCGCCGCCGCCGGTGTGGTGATCGCCGTCGACCGGCTGGCTGCCTAACAGCGCACGGCAATCCAACGCCCGCACCTGCCGCTGGCTCAACCTAACCGAGGCTTGCCAACGCATCATCGAAGCGCAAGAATCAACGCAGGACGTTGGATCAATTCACGGGCGGTGGAGGCATAGGCTTGATGGCGATCGAAGAAGCCCCGCTCACCCGCGCCGAATTGCGCGAAGAGTTGGACCGCACCTTGCGCCACTACGCCACCAAGGCCGACTTGGCCGCCCTCGAGACCCGCCTCACCGCCGCCATGGCCGAACTCTCGTCCGCCCACACGGCCGCGATGGCCTCGCAAACCCGTTGGCTAGCCGGGCTCGTGCTGGCAGCGGCAACGGCGGCCGCCGGCGTGGTGATCGCTGTGGATCGCTTGGCCGGCTAGCGGCATTCCTTGCTGCACGGGGCGGCGCAGCACTACGCCTTACGGCCTTCGAAGAACCGCGGCTCTCGGGGCAGCCCACCTGACTAAGCCGACGTAGCCAACCTCGCCGCTACCTGGGTCCTCGGTCGCCCGCGCCGCCGCGCGTGTGTCCCCGTACGCCGATCCTCCCTCACCGCGCTACCCTGCCCTCACCCCCAACACCCCACGCCGCGCATGCAGTCGTACTCGCTCCCAAACCTCATCCGTCGCGGCCTGCGCGGTCACCGCGATTGGACCCCCGCCTGGCGTAAGGCACAGCCCAAACCGTCCTACGACGTTGTAATCGTCGGCGCCGGCGGCCACGGCCTGGCCACGGCCTACTACCTGGCCAAAGTCCACGGCGTCACCAACGTCGCCGTCCTCGAGCGCGGCTGGCTGGGAGGCGGCAACATCGGCCGCAACACCGCCATCGTCCGTTCCAACTACCTCTGGGACGCCAGCGCCCACATCTACGAGTTCTCCCTCAAGCTCTGGGAAGGCCTCAGCCAGGAACTCAACTACAACGTCATGTTCAGCCAGCGCGGCCTCCTGAACATCGGCCATTCCGAACAGGACATGCGCGATCTTGCCCGGCGCGTCGGCGCCAACCGCCTCAACGGCATCGACGCCGAGCTTCTTTCCACTGACGAGGTCAGCAAGCTCGCCCCCATCCTCAACACATCGCCCGACTCCCGCTATCCGGTCCTCGGCGGAACCCTCCAAAGACGCGGTGGCGTGGCCCGTCACGACGCCGTGGCCTGGGGCTATGCCCGCGCTGCCGACGCCCTCGGCGTCGAAATCGTCGAAAACTGCGAAGTCACCGGAATCCGCACCGCCAATGGCCGTGTCACCTCATTGGAAACCACTCGTGGCGAGATCCGCGCCGGCACCGTCGGCCTCGTCGTCGCCGGCAATGCAAGCGTGCTCGCCTCCATGGCCGGCATCCGGCTCCCCATCCAGTCGCATCCACTCCAGGCCCTCGTCACCGAACCACTGAAGCCCGTCTTCGATCCCGTCGTCATGTCAGCCGCCGTCCACGTCTACATCCACCAGACCGACCGCGGCGAACTGGTCCTGGGCGCCGGTATCGACGCCCCCGTCAGCTACGACCTGCGCGGCAACTTCCGCATCATCGAGCACGTCCTCGCCGCGGTCTGCGAACTCTTCCCGATCTTCAGCCGCGTGCGCATGCTGCGGCAATGGGCCGGCACAGTGGACGTGTGCCCCGACGCCAGCCCCATCATCTCCGGCACCCCGATCAAGGGCCTCTATATGAACTGCGGCTGGGGCACCGGCGGCTTCAAGTCCACCCCGGGCTCCGGCTGGGTCTTCGCTCACACCCTGGCCCACCAGCAACCGCATCCCCTCAACGAACCGTTTTCCCTCGATCGCTTCACCACCGGTGCTTTGATCGACGAACACGGCGCAGCCGCCGTGGCCCACTGATCCCATGCTGTTGATCCCCTGCCCCTGGTGCGGACCCCGCGAGGACGACGAGTTCACCTTCGGCGGCGAGGCCGACATCCCCCGCCCCCCCGACCCCGCTGCGCTCACCGACGAACAATGGGCCGACTACCTCTTCATGCGCGACAACCATCGCGGCCACCATCGCGAACAGTGGTGCCACACCGCCGGCTGCCGCCGCTGGTTCATCGTCCAGCGCGATACCGTCACCAACGAGATTCTCGGTGCCAGCACTTACGGGAACTCCTCGTGAGCCAGCCCTTCCGTCTCGCCCACGGCGGCCGCATCGACCGCGACGCCCCGCTTCAATTCACCTTCGATGGACGCCCAATCGACGCCTACCACGGCGACACCGTCGCCTCCGCCCTCCTCGCCAACGGCGTCTTCCTCGTCGGACGCAGCTTCAAGTACCACCGTCCGCGAGGCATCGTCTCCGCCGGTGCCGAAGACCCCAACGCCTTCATCCAGCTCGGCCACGGCGCCCGCACACTCCCCAATCGACTGGCCACGGTCACCCCAGCCACGCCGGGGCTATCGGTCCGCCACGTCAACGCCTGGCCCAATCTGGACTTCGACCTCATGTCGGCGTTCGGACTCGTGGCCCCGTTCATTCCCGCCGGCTTCTACTACAAGACCCTCATGTGGCCCCGTCGCCTCTGGCCGCTCTACGAGCACTTCCTGCGCCACGCCGCCGGCCTCGGCCACGCGCCCAACGCTCCTGATCCCGACCGCTACGACCACGTCCACGCCCACTGCGACGTGCTGGTTGTGGGTGCCGGTCCAGCCGGTCTCGCCGCTGCCCGCACTGCCGCCCAGACAGGCGCGCGGGTGATCCTTGCCGACGAGCAGCTGGAATCCGGCGGAAGCCTGCTTGCCAGCCCCGAGCGCGTCGACGGCATGCACGGACCCGACTGGGCCGACGCAACCGCCACTGAGCTTGCCGCGGCTCCCAACGTCACGCTCCTACCAAACACCACCGCCTTCGGCCTCTACGAAAGCAACCTCGTCCTGCTCGCCGAGCGACTGACTGCCGACCCACCCGACGACGCCGGTTCCGAAAGCGGAGCACGTGTCTGGAGAGTCCTCCCCAAGCAAATCGTCCTCGCCACCGGCGCCCACGAACGCCCGTTGCTCTTCGCCAACAACGACCGCCCCGGCGTCATGCTCGCCGGCGCCATTGCCACCTACGTCCGCCGCTATGCCGTGGTCCCCGGCCCACGCGCGGTCCTCTTCACCAACAACGACTCCGCCTATCGCACTGCCCTCGACCTCACCGATGCCGGAGTCCAGCTCGCCGCCATCGCCGACATTCGTTCAGATCCAGGCGGCAATCTCCCGGCCGCGGCCCGCGCGCAAGGCATCCCAATCCACGCCGGCGCCGTCGTCCGCCAGGCCCACGGCCGCGGCCGCGTCGCTGCCGCCGAGCTCTGCTCCCTGGATGGCGCACCGCTCGGCACCGTTGAATGCGACCTCCTCGGCGTCTCCGGCGGCTTCGCCCCCGCCCTCCACCTCCACGCCCAGGCCGGCGGACCCTCGGAATGGGACCCGACGCTCGCTGCTTTTGCGCCAAGGCCGGGCAATGGCATCCACCCGGCCGGTGCCGTAGCCGGCCAGCTGGACCTGTCCGGCACGCTAAACCAGGGCACGCAAGCGGGTGCCGCCGCTGCCGCAGCCGCCGGTTATTCGAATGCCAGCGATCCCCAGGCTCCTCAGGCCAGCGACTCGACGCACGCTCCCCTGCAGCCCTACTGGCTACCCCCCGGAGACCTCGCCCGCACCAAGCCCCAATTCGTTGACCTCCACGAAGACGTCACCCTCGACGACCTCCGCCTCTCCCTCCGCGAAGGCTTCGAATCCATCGAGCACGTCAAGCGCTACACCACCCTCGGCATGGGACCCGACCAGGGCAAGCTCGCCAATCCCCTCGCCACCGGCGTCATCGCTGAGCTGCTCGGGCGCGACCCCGCCTCCGTCGGCACCCCCCGCCACCGCCCCGCCTACTCCCCGGTATCCATGGGCGCGATAGCGGGACGCCACATCGGTCCCCTGGCCGACCCAGTCCGTGTCACCCCCATGCAGCAATGGCACGAAGCCGCTGGCGCCCGCTTCGAGAATGTCGGCCAGTGGCGCCGCGCTTGGTACTACCCCCACCCCGGCGAATCCATGCACGAAGCCGTCGCCCGCGAGTGCCTCGCCGTCCGCCACCGCGTCGGCATCCTCGATTACTCGACACTCGGCAAAATCGAGATCACCGGCCCCGATGCCGGCGAGTTCCTCGACCGCGTCTACACAAACGCCTGGAAGCGCCTCCGCCCCGGCCGTTGCCGCTACGGCCTCATGCTCGGCGAGGACGGCATGATCTTTGACGACGGCGTCACCGCCCGCCTCGACGACCAGCGCTACTTCATGTTCACCAGCACCTCCAACGCGGCCCCGGTGCTCGCCTGGCTCGAACAATGGCTCCAGACCGAGTGGCCGGACCTCCGCGTCTACCTCACCTCCGTCTCCGAGCACTGGTCCAACATTGCCCTTGCCGGACCTCGCAGCCGCGACGTCCTGGCCGCCGTCGGCACCGACATCCCCCTCGCCAGCCAGGACTTCCCCTTCATGACATTCCGCGAAGGCCATGTCGCCGGCGTCCCTGCCCGCGTCTTCCGCATCAGCTTCAGCGGCGAACTCTCCTACGAGATCAACGTCGCCGCCGACCGCGCCCTGCACGTCTGGGAGGCCCTCGTCGCCGCTGGCCGTCCCTTCGGCATCACCCCCTACGGCATCGAGACCATGCACGTCCTGCGCGCCGAAAAGGGCTTCATCATCGTCGGCCAGGAAACCGACGGCTCCGTCACTCCGGACGACGTCGGCCTGGGCCGCCTCCTCTCCCGCCGCAAGGATTTCCTCGGCAAGCGCTCCCTCAGTCGCCCGGATTCCGTTCGCCCCGACCGCAAGCAGCTCGTCGGCCTGCTCACCGACGATCCGGCCCAGGTCCTGCCCGAAGGCGGCCATGTCGTGGACGTGCCGAGCCGCCGGCGTCCCCTCCCCATGCGCGGCCACGTCACCTCCAGCTACCACAGCCCCGTCCTCGGCCGCTCCATCGCCCTCGCCATGGTCAGCGGCGGCCGTGCCGCCCTCGGCGAGCGCATCTACGTGGCCACCCTCGACGATGACCGCTGGCTCCCCGCCCGCAGTTGCAACCCCGTCTTCTTCGACCCCGAAGGTGCCCGCCAACATGTCTGAATCCACGCTTCGCCGGTCACCGCTCGGCGCCGTTCAGACCACCCACGCGCGTCCGGCCTCCGGCCAGCTCTTCGAGCGCCCCTTCCTCACCCACGTCAACTTGCGCCTGGACCCCGACGACACCGACGCACTGGCTGCGGTCCACCGAGTCCTTGGTGCCCAACTCCCGCTCATGCCCAATACCACGGCTGCTGACGACGGGCCGTTGGCCATCTGGCTGGGACCTGACGAATGGCTCCTGCTCGACGAGCACCACCAGTCCCAGGCTCTGGTGCATGACCTACAAGCCGCCCTGGCCGGCCACCTCGCCTCGATAGTCGACATTAGTGCCGGCCAAACCGTCATTCGCCTCAGCGGCCCGTCCACGCGTGACGTCCTCGCCCGCGGCTGCGCCCTCGATCTCGACCCGTCTGTCTTCCCGCCCGGCGCCTGCGCCCAGACCCTGCTCGCCCGCGCCCAGGCCCCGTTAGTGGCCGTCGACGACACGCCCACCATCGATATCATCGTCCGCCGCAGCTTCGCCCCCTACGTCGCCGCCTGGCTCCAGGACTCCGCCCGCGACTTCGGCCTCCGCTTCCCCACATGAGACCGTTGCCTACCGCGTCCTCGTCCTCGAAGGAGCGGCCGCTCTTCCTCCCTCTCCCTCTGAGACCTGTGCACAACCCCCGCCCTCACCCGTTCGTGGTGAGCCGGGCCGGAGTCCCTCGGAGGCCCGTGTCGAACCACAGGCCCTGGCAACCATCCCTTCGTCCTCCTAAGCTGCAGCAACTCCTAATCTCTCTCTCCTGGGGGAGCGGTCAGGGTGAGGGTCTTCCGGGCAACCAACCCGCGGGGTTCGCAATGGTCTCCACATCGGACACGGTATGAGCGCCGACCTGCGCCTCGTCCTCCTCGGTACCGGCAACCCAACCCCCCGCGCCCACCGCGCCGGCCAGTCCATCGCCGTCCTGTTGGACGGAGCCGGTGCAATCTTCGACCTTGGCCCCGGCTCAGCCATGAACCTCTTCACCTCGGACGTCGATCCGTTAAAGATCGATCAGCTCTTCTTCACCCACCACCATTTCGACCACATGGCGGACTTCGGCCACTTCGTCATGGCCCGCTGGGATCAGGGCGCCGGCGCCGGCGATTCCCTCACCGTCTACGGCCCCCCGCCGCTACGTCGCATCGCCGAACTACTCTTCGGCCCTGACGGCGTTTACGGTCCTGATCTCCAGGCCCGAACCCGTCATCCCCTCAGCCAGCGCATCCACCAGCTTCGCGGTGGCGCAATGCCCCGCACGCTCCCCACCTTGGTCGTCCACGAACTGGAAGAGGACGAAGCAGTCGTCTGCGACCGCTGGACCGTCACCACCGGCCCGGCCCGCCACGTCCAGCCCTACCTCACCTCGCTGTCGTATCGACTCGAGACATCCTCGGCCTCCGTGGTCATCTCAGGCGACACCCGGCCCCTTCCGGCGTTGGCCGACTTCGCCCGCGACGCCGACGTCCTCGTCCACATGGCCATGGACCTCCAGGACGACATCGACCGCTGGCCCGAAATCGCCACCAGCTGCACCGGCGCCGGCGGCGCCGCCCGCATTGCCGCCCAGGCCAACGTCAAGCGCCTCGTCCTCGTCCACCTCGACACCACCGCCGACGCCCCCGACCGCCAAACCGCCATGCTTACCGAGGCCCAGGCCAACTTTCCCGGCGACATCATCCTCGGCAAGGACTTCCTCGAAATCCCCATCACAGCCTGACAACCAGCTTCAGCTAAGCGCCAGGCTCTATCCCAGCCTTCAAGCGGTGGACCACGTCGATCAGCTCGTTCCCCCAGGAGCGAACCGTCAACTCCTCGGTGCCGTGGCAACAGCATCCTCGCCCGGTGTCACAAATCCTGGCGGACGCCGCTCTTCACCCTCTCCAAGGGGAGAGGCAGAGCCTGTCCTGAGCCTGCCGAAGGATTCCGGCGTCTTCGGCGGAAACCGGTGAGGGGTCTTCCGGTCGAGATATCACACGCCAGCAACATCACTTCTTGTCCGTCGCCTCGGGATGAGCGTCGGACCGAGTGGTAATTGCCGCCCCTATCTCAGGACTACCTACAGCCCAATCGCCGCCTGCTGCCGCGCAATCCGCGAATCGTGCGCCTCGGCAAACCGCTTGATACCGGCGTAGATCGAATCCGCGTCCAAATGCGCTTCGGCAATCACGTCCGGCTCCGTACCACCGGTCAACCACTGGTCGTCCCAGTCCGACCACAGCGAGTATTCGTCAGTCAGCGGACCAAGCCCGCTCACCGGCGGGAATCGCCGCGTGCCCGTGGAAACCACCATCGCGTCATACCGGCTGGCATCCGACAGGATCGATTCGCGGTAGGACTCCGACTGCTGCGCGAACAACTCCTCGCTCACCACGGCCACCACTCGCACGTTCACCCCGGCCTCGTCCAGCCGCGGCAGCACGTTCACCAGGTTCACCGTCGAGTTTGAGCCTTGCACGAACACCGTGCCCTGCGCGGGCTTGTCCGGACTCCAGTCGCGGATCAGGTACAACCCCTTGGCCGCCGCCAGCGGGTCCGAGTCGGCAAACGTGTTCCGGTCCGCCACCGGGAAGTCCGGCCGCGCAACCTCGATCGTGATCACGCCCACTTTCGGATCGCGCGCCGCGATTTCCGCCGCCGCGAAGTAGCCCGGCGCCACGTCGTTGTAGTCCCAAAAGCTCAGGTTGATTGCCTGGCCCCGCGGGAAGAGCTTCCACACCTGCGGCGCAAAAATGCCGAAGTGCGTCCGCGCGTCCGCTGCGGTTTCCGGCCCGGAGTGCCCCGCCAGGATGTGCAGCACGCCCACCCGGAACGGGCTGTCCTGGTTCTGTTGGCTCCACACCCGCGCCGGCAGGTACATCAGCGGTGTGAACGCGCCGTACGTGCCGCTCAGCGCCCAGACCCCCGCGTGCATGTCGGGATCCATCGAGGCCGACTGGCTCACGAACCCGATAGCCGACGACGCATTCCCGGCTTCCTCGATCGGCGCCTTGATGCGTGTGCCCAGCGGGTTGCCGATCGGGTCGTAGTGCCCCCACAGCGCGCCGTTCTCGACATTGATCGAACTCGACAAGTCGGCAGCCAGCGTGATGAACCGGTTGTCCGTCACGTAGTTGGCCCACTTGATGATCTCGGAGATTGCCCGCCGCGTGCCGGCAACCTCGCCCGGCTTCTTTGCCAGCGCAATGTCCACCGACTTGGTTTCGCCACTGGCCTCGTTTGTGATTTCAACCGACACCGGCTCCAGCGGAATGTTCTGCGGCTGCAGCCGCTCGTCCTGGAACGGATCGGTCTTAGTGTCGATCCGCAGCGGCAACTCGTCGTTCAGCGAATCGCCAATCTCCACCAGCCGGTCCGCCAGCCAGTCGCCCAGACCGTTCTGATTCAGCACCGACATGGCCACGTCGATGTTGGTCTTGAACTGGATCAGCCGTTCGCGCTCGTCGCTGACCGAGCCCTCTCGGATCCCGTCGAACTCCACCCCGTAGCGCTGCTCGAAGCTCTCCGCCAGCGCCACGAAGTACGGCTCGTTCATCTTCATCTCGTACGGATGGCTGTGATACCCCACCAGCTGCTCGCCAAAGCCGGCGATTTGGCCGTCCTGGGCGCTCGGCCACCAGCCCTTGGTCGTGTTCCCGACCACGATCAGCGGCCGCCGGTCGTTCGGGTCCCAGTCTTCCATCATCTTCAGTGCGGCCATCACCTGGTCGTAGTCGTTGCCGTCGTCCAGCGAGAGCACGTTCCAGCCGTAGGAGGTCCACTGGTCCTCCATCACGTAGCCCTCGGCCACGTCCTCGCCAATCACGCCCCCCACCAGCGAGTCGTCGATCCCCGCGTTGTTATACGAAAGCAAGACGCGCAGCCGCTTGCCCACCTTCTGAGCCAGCGCCTGGGTCTTCAGTTCCTGTGCGTGACCCTCGGTCATCGCGAACTCGCCTTCCAGCGCGATCACCTTCAGCGAGTCGTCCGCTCCCACAAAGTCCCAGAACGCCGCCTTGCCGGCCGCCGTGGCCACCCCGACACCCGAAGGGCCGCCGTTCACGTCGTTCGTCAGGTCCGTCGTTTCCGCGTGCCCCGCCAGTGCGCGGATCCCGCGAATCTTCGCCTGCGCGAACAGCGGGTCATCGGCCAACCCGTTGTCCTCCAGCAGCGTCGCCAGCGCCTCGCGACCCCGTCGGAAACCCAGGGCGTCAATGGCCAGCATCCCGATGTTCGGGTCCACGGCGTACTGGTCGTCGCCGGTTGCCGCGTGCTTCCGGGCCATGGCCTCGCCCATGATCATCCACAGCGCGTACGCCGTCGGGATGTTGTGCCCGCCCGCCAGCATGAAGCGGTCGCAGTACGGATGCTTCGGCCGTCGGTAGTCGTACCGCAGCGCCCCGTTTTCCGGCCCCCCCAGGTGCAGCGCCACGTTGTATGGCGTATAGGCCAGCGGTCCCCCAAAGTGCCCCGTCTGGGCATAGTTCCCCAGCAGCACCAGGGTCATGGCGGTTATGAACCCAACGTCTTCCAGCCGGTCCCGGTCGTAGTCCGGAATCTCGACGCTGTGCTCGGTGGCCACCTGCTGGGCCGCGGCCCGTCGCAACGTCGCCACGGCGCTACCGTTTTGGCTTGTCATCCCTGGGTTGCTCCTCGTCTGGCCTGGGGTGGCGGCGTGTCATTCGGTCCCTGTGCCGTCCTTCTCGCCGCACCCAAGCGGCCGCCGCTTCGTATATCCACTAGGAGGCCGGGACGCGCTCACACACGGCGCCATCCGACCGCCCGGTAAGCCTACCGAATCATCGTGATCAGGGAGAACTCGACAGTCTGAATGAGCTTCCGGCTGAATGAGCTTCCGGTTGCCAGATTCCGGGGACGTGGATGCAATGTGCTTGCTCGAAGTACGAATGAGTCCTGGTCAATCGAGTAGAGCCTCGACTGACCTGAGACTCCGGGTCAATCTGCGTACAAAGGAGCCTCTCCCAGCCCGTACGCGAAGTCTGCCTGTCAAACGCAAACGAAGCGCACGTCGGACCGAACATCACTGAGCATAGCGAGTACTACTACATGCTGTACGAGGACTCCGCGGCACCACCACATGTTGTAGCACTGTTCGGTCAGATCGCATACAATGAACGTTCCGCCGTCGCATGACGAGGATTCCTAGCGTACGAGCACAGGTGGTCTGAACCTGCTGCTGCAATGACGGGATGTCAGATGAACGACGTATGTGGACACGGAGACAAAGACCGGCGCCGAGGGCTGATCTCTCAGTTGGAAAAGGCACGTAGTAGCAAAGTCGTGGCGTACACGACAAGCGATCGAGGCAACGCGAGTGGGCAGATAGGCGACGATGCAGTCCGGCCACTGTACGACCACTTTCAATCTATAGGTAAAGTCAAGAAAGCGGATCTTCTCATTTACTCACAGGGCGGATCCACAGACACGCCTTGGAGAATTGTCTCGCTAGTGCGAGAATTTGCCGAAGAATTTGCAGTGTTAGTTCCCTATCGTGCTATGAGTGCCGCTACGATGATTGCTCTAGGTGCCGACGAAATCGTCATGTGTCCTAAGGGTGAGCTGGGGCCCATTGACCCTCAGTTAATGCAGATTCAAACAGGGCCTGATGGTGAATCGAGCCAGCAAGAGATTTCCGTCGAGGATATAATGGCTTATGTACGATTTCTAAAGGACGAAGTGGGGTTATCGGATCAGAATGTCCTGGGCACTCAGGCGACAGTCCTCACGGAAAAGCTATCGCCGCAAGTCCTAGGCAAGATATATCGGGCGCACTCCCACATTCGTTCCGTTGCAAGGAAGCTCCTTGAAGCGCACAGCCCGGAGTTTGAAATCGACGGCCCATCGATTGACGTGATTGTCGATACGCTTGCAGAAAAGACGTTTGAGCACGGGCATGCGATTGGGAGGCGCGAAGCACGGGGAATCGGGTTGAATGTAATCAACCCAGAAAAGAAAACAGAAGATATTATTTGGAACCTATTCGAGGAGTATGAAGCGCTATTCCGTCTGATGGACCCTCTCGACCCTCCCACATTTGTTCCAGAAGGAAAGGAGGAGCACTTGGAGTCGCTGACGCTGGCCTGCATAGAATCGCTGGCCCTCGCTCATCACTACACTGCGGAGTTTAAAGGTCGCAATCAAAGAAGTTCTCTGCCGCAACTAAACCTCAACATGAACATTCAGCTACAGTTGCCGGCCGAATTCAAGCAAGACGAAATACCACCGGACATGCAAGCGGCGCTTCAGGAGCTCGTACAGCAGGCTCAGATACAAGCCGAGCGCGCTGTGCAGAGTGAGCTTGAGCGCCAGTCTCAGGTGGTTGGGTTCTCCGGCCGGATGCAGCGAGCTGCTTGGCGGGAGGTCACGAACTGGACGACTTAGAGCTTGACTGAGGGAGCTGGCACGGAGACGAAGTGAGTTAGCACCGTGCCACCATTGACTAGGCGTGGTGCAGGAGGAGGAACGTCTCGTTCAGCGGACTTGGGCGAGGCCAATTGGAACTCAGTCACGATCCCCGACGTCCCAAATGGCACGATTTCGACAGAGACTCGTCTCTTGGTCATTGGCTCCTGGCCTGGTTCGAGGTTCATTACGCCACCTTTCCGCACGAGGGCATTCGTGCCCAAAGATACACCAGATGAACAGCCCCGCACCTCCGGTCGGCCCTCGCAAGGCCTTTGGAGGCTCGGGATCGGCAATGGTTCGCTTCGATGCATGAGCCGGGTCGGGCTGAGTGCTCGCATATGACGGTCGTGAAGTCCTTCCGGTTAGGTGCCACGCGCGGTACACAAGAAGTGTGCCCAGCCCATTCTGCCAAGTCAAGACTGGTGGGTGTCCAAGTGCGTTCTCCTGCTTCACATGGTTCGCGGTAGGCTATGAATGAAGGACTATGAGTCGGCGCTGCGCATTGGCCAAGTGCTCGTCTCTGCAGTTTTCGTCCATTGAGTTCACCACCGGAGGGACGCGTATGATCGGTGAAACGACCGTCAGCCTGACGCAAACGTCCCATCCAGGGCTGCTCCCCCACATCGAGGATCTGGAGGACCGCGTGACCGCCCTCGAAGCCGACGACGGTAGCCGCATACTCCACCCCGTCGCGCTCGCCATCATCCGCGGCCAGTCCCCACTCGTCGCCTTCCGTACCCACTGCGGCCTCACGCTGCGCGAGCTTGCTCGACGAACCGGAGTCTCCCTCAGCTACCTCTCCGAAATCGAACGCGACCGCAAACCCGGCTCCACCGCCACGCTCACCAAGATCGCCGCCACCCTCAACACCACCGTCGACACCCTGCTGAGCGACCGAAGTCCCGCCTAGCCAAGCCTGCCGTCGTTACTCCAGCACTGTCGCTTTCGACCCGTGAATGGACGGTTCCGCAGCCAGAATGCGGCGAAGTCGCGCGACCGATTCCTCGCCTTCGCTGCCCAGGCCGAGGATGTCCTGAAGGACCACGCGGTCCAGTTCAATGCGCGCCGGATCCACCGCACACCGGTGAAACGACAGAAACTCGACCCGCGCCAACTCCTGCCAGGCGCTGGCGGCTGCCTCCAACTGCCACGGTTCGAGTGCCAGCACGTTTAGTGTTGGCAGTTCGCGCACCAGTGTTCGGCTTCCTTGGCCGCGTCCCAACTGCGAGGGGTTGGCCTGGCTGGCGTGGCAAAGCAGCCCGAATGTTGAGTTGCACCAGAGCGCCAATGCCGCCTCCAATGCGTCGCGTTGTTCTTCTGAGGCATTCTTGAGCATCAGTGTGTGCCAGGCGCGTACACCTAGGGTTCGCTCCAAAGTCCGTGCCGCGGCAATCCGTTGCGAGTCGTATCGGACATCGGGAGTCAGATGCAGATGGCCAGCCGTTGCCCAGATCCGGGCGTAGTCGCGCCCAGGCTTAGGGACGAGCCGTGCGTTCGGATCGGTTTGGGAGGAACGGTGCATGGCCTGGCGATGGCGCCAGAGGGCCGGGAACTGTGCCAATCCGTCGTAGCCGTGAAAAGCGTCGAATGCCCCAATCGAGTCCTTTCGAATCTGTCCATGATGCGGACTCACTTTCGCGATAGTCTCGACCGGCGCGACTGGAATCGACGCGAGTGCCCGTGTGCCATCCGCAGACCAGATCACGCCGTCTGCCAGAGCCAGCGCGCGCTGTCCGACCTCGGCTGAGCGCCATCGGGCGCCTGGTAGCGGTGGTCCACCAACTGGTGAGTCCACCAATTCGCCCCATTGCTGGCCTCCGATCATCAGCGGGCTGCCGCCGGTCGGCGGTCCGTCCACGCGCTGCACGGCGGGTACGGCCCGCACCGCGTTTAGCACGGCCAGCGCGTCGGTCACCTGTGTCGGGGCCTGCCGCAGGTTGACGCACGTCACCCGGCCTGTCGGAGACTCGTCAGGCGTGAGCCGCCGCGCGACCAGCAAGACCTCGGCAATGCCGGTGTCCTCGGACAAGGAGCGATGCTCCGGATCGTGCACCGTGAGGACATGCTCAACGTCGTAGCGGTCGGCCCACAGTTCCCGCACCCCGGCCCAGGCGGCTCCAGCGACGGCCGAGACGGGCAGTACGAAGGCGATGCGCCCGCCTTCACGCACCAGCCGGTCGGCCAGCACCACGAAAGCCGACGCCAGACCGACCCGCTGGTTGGCCGCTGTTCCCTGCAGGGCGCGGACGAGCGCTCGGGACATTTGCTGCTCGACCTCCGAATCGCGAAACAGTCCGAACACCGTCGAGTACGTATCGGAGCCGTCGCCAGGGCCTTCGTGACGCGTATAAGGCGGATTCATGATCACCAGGTCGGCGCACGGTCGTTGCGCAATCGGCGGCTCGCGGTTCGCGTCCTCGCCCTGTCCGCTCACCTGCTCCACCGCGCCCGAGAACAACGATCCCAGTCGCTCGTGAGTCAGCCAGTCAAGCGACCCCAACCGCGCTCCGTTTACTCCGTCGGCGCCCAGCGGCAGCGTATGCAGGTTCATGCGTCGGAACGTGATCGAAGGCGAAGCGGCGGCAAGCGTGGCCGCCGTCAGGTGGATAGCGGCCTGGACGACGTCCGTGCCCTGAATCACGTCTTCGATCAGAAGGCGGTGAAGCGCCGCGTCCGTCTCGGCGCTGGTTTCCCCATCGACCAGCCGCGCCCGGCGCGCGTTGTCTGCCAGTTGCTGATAGCAGGCCATCAGCAGCGTTCCCGTACCGCAGGAGGGATCGATCACGGTAAGGCGCCGCACCGAATCCGCATTGCTCCAATCCACGTCCGGCCACTGTGAGGAGTCCAGCGCCAGTCCTGCCAGCAGCGTGGAGGTCGGAATCTTCGTGTAGAAGGCGGCCAGGAACTTCCGGTCCGCGATCAGCCGGTTGAAGATGCGCCCGGCCAGGTCGTGACGTCGCGTGGCGGCCATCGCCAGCAGCCGCTCGGCGGTCCAATAGCAGCGGTCCAGTACTTCCGGCGCCACGCTGGCCGGCATTTGGTCGGCCACGTCCCGCGCCATGCGGAATATCGGGTAATAGTCAATCGACAGAATCTTGTCCCACTCGTCGATCAGGCGAGTCAACACCAGGTGACGACCAAAGCGAAGATTGGCGACTCTGAGGATGCCCGGCATGGACTCCGTCAGTCGCTCGTGGAACATCATCGCGTTGATGATGACCAGGGCGGCCATGTTGGCGACCTCGTCGCCGGGTGCGGTCCCAAATACGTCAGCCACGTGCTGGAGCGTGGCCGGCGCCCGAAAGAGCCGCGCGCCAGCCCGCTGCGCGCCCTGCTCCAAAACCTCCACCGCTTGGTCCAGGTCGTCCACGGGCGCTTCGGCGCTGCGCACCGCCTGCGCCAACTCGTCCACCGTCCCGCGAACCTGTGGGCCGGAGGTTCCATCGGCCCGCCACTCTTGCCACTCCAGGGGAGCCAGCGCCAGCCGGTTGGCCAGATGGGCCTGCGGCGCTGTGCGCAGGTTGGCGGGCACGGATGCGGCGAACGCGACGCTTACGGTCTCGCCGTCGATCCGCATTCCCAATCGGGCCAACGCGTCGGCGTGCACGCTTCGGGCGGGCGCGTACTCAGTCTCCACGATCACCGGCCCGTTGTCGGCCCACACCACCACGTCGGGCCGCGCGCGGCCCGCCTGCGTGACTTCCGCCTCGGCTCGCAGACCGGCGCGCGCTTGGAACAGCTCTGCCAGGGCTGTGTTGATCACGCTTTCATGCGTGCGGCCCGCGGAAGATGTGGACGTTCGGCTTGGCACGGTCACCTAGTGTACGGCAGATGTTCGGTAAGTCTGCCAACAGACGGAAGCCGCGCGTCGCGCTTAGCCATCGAACCGTCTTAGCAACTCCAACAACCCATTCGGATACAGCGGCCGATCCAACGGCTGCGACACATCCAACCAGATCGCCTCGATCCGGGTGCCCTCACTCTCAGTGCCGACAATCCTCTCGGCCCCGTAGAACGATGCGTCGACGAACCGCGCGCCAAATGCCAGCACAATCTCATGCCCTGTCCGGCCGTGATAGTCGAAGATGTTCTCCAGCGTGCCCAGCGGCCGCACGTCTGAGATCTCGGCGTCAAACTCTTCAAGCATCTCCCGCCGCACCGCATCGATCCCCCGCTCGCCAAACTCCACCCCACCCCCGGGCGGACGATAGAACGGCTCGGGACGGTCCCACTTGTCCTCAACCAGGATTCGCGACCCGCTCCGAAACACCGCCAGCGCCAGCGGGCGAATCCGCGCGTAACTTGGCAGGCCCTCAGCCACCGCTAGGCTCCGGATCGGGCCAACACCGCGTCGTGCCCCTCGGCTACCGAGAGCCCCTTAGCCCGCTCGGTCACTGAGCAGTTCCAACAGCCCATCTGGATACAGCGGCCGGTCCAGCGCCTCCGACACATCGATCCAGATCGCCTCGATCCGAATGCCGTCGCCCTCCGTGCCCACAGTCCGCGCCGCTTCGTAGTACCAGTCATCCACAAACCTCGCCTCAAACACAAAGACGATTTCATGACCCGGCGTACCGTGATATTCAAAGATGTTCTCCAGCGTGCCGACCAGCCGAACGTCGCTGATTTCGGCGTCAAACTCCTCCCGCATCTCCCGCCGCACGGCGTCAATCGCGCGCTCGCCAAACTCAACCCCGCCCCCTGGCGGACGGTAAAACCGGTCGCGCGGATCCCACGCCGCGCTGTCCTCCACCAGGATGCGCGAGCCGTTCCGAAACACCGCCAACGCCAGCGGCCGAATCCACGGCAACGCACCATCCGCCTGAGGCGTCAGTTCGACGTTCCTGCCCCAACCGAACGCCTGGCGGCCAGCCCTACGGCGCCCCATCCGGCGCCGGCGGCGGACCGTCCTCCAGATAGTCCAGGCTCAATGCACTCCGAACCTGCGCCAGCAGCGGCTCCGCCCGGCGCTTCGTCTCCGCCGTCCCGGCTGCCAGCACATCCCGCACGTCATCCGGCCGCGCTTCCCAGTCCGCCCGACGCTCCCGGATCGGCGCTAAAAACGCATTCATCGCATTGAACAGCCGGTCCTTCACCTCCACGTCCCCGACCTTGCCAACCCGATAGCGCGCCTTCAGGTCGTCCACTTCCGCCGTGTTCGGGTTGAACGCGTCGTGATACATGAACACCGGGTTGCCCTCCACGGTCCCCGGGTCAGTCGCCCGCAGCCGTTTCGGATCCGTGAACATGCTCCGCACCTTCGCCCGCAGCGTCTCTTCCGAGTCCTTCAGGAAAATCGCGTTCCCCGCCGACGTCCCCATCTTCCCCTTGCCGTCGATCCCCACCAGCCGCGGCACCTCGCCAACCCGACCCTCCGGAACCACAAACGTCTCCCCAAACCGCCGGTTGAACCGGATCGCCACGTCCCGCGTCATCTCGATATGCGGCAGCTGGTCCTCACCCACCGGCACCAGGTGCGCCAGCGGCAGCAGGATGTTGGAAATCTGCATCACCGGATAGTTGAAGAACGCCACCGGAACCGAATTGTTGGTCGTCTCCAGGTCCGCCAGTTCCGCCTTCAGCGTCGGATTCCGCTGCAGGTGACCCAGCCCCAGGAACCAGCTCAGGTGCAGCGTCAGCTCCGCGAACTCCGGCACCCCGCTCTCAATCACGAAGTGCGAAACGTTCGGGTCCAGCCCCACCCCCAGCCAGTCCAGCGTCACTTCCCACAGACCCCAGCGGATCCACGGCAGGTTGTCGGCATAGTCGGAGACTTGGTAATCGGCCAGCAGGAAGAACGACTCGTACTCCTCCTGCAACTCCAGCCACTGCGAAAACGCCCCGGCGTAGTGCCCCACGTGCGAGGGCCCCGAAGGCCGCAACCCCGTCAGGATGCGGCGCCGCCCACCCTCCGGCGCGTCAACTGCCTCCGACATAACCAATAACCTCGCCTAAACCCGCAACCCGCCCATACTGCCACCGACCCGCACCCGAACGATGCACCGGTCCTACCGCAGCAGCTTGTTCACCCCGTTCAACCCCGCCACCTTGTACGCCTCGGCGAACGTCGGATAGTTAAAGATCGTCTCCACGAAATAGTCCACCGTCCCGCCGAGCTCCATCACCGCCTGCCCGATGTGCAGCAACTCGCTCGCCTGGCTGCCGAAGATGTGCACCCCCAGCACCTTGCGCGTATCCGGGTCGAACAGCAGCTTCAGAATCCCGAAGTCGTCCCCGATGATCGCCCCCCGCGCAATCTCCTTGTATCGGGCCACTCCGCTCTCGTACGCAATGCCGGCCAGGGTCAGTTGCTCTTCCGTTTTTCCGATCAGCGCGATCTCTGGAATCGTGTAGATACCGATCGGCAGTTGATCGTCGTCGAGCTCGGGACACTCCATCCCCAGCGCATGCAGTGCCGCCAGCCGTCCTTGTTCGGCCGAGGTCGAGGCCAGCGCCGGCTGCCCGATCACGTCCCCCACGGCGTAAATGTGCTCCACGTCCGTCTGGAAATGCTCGTTCACCTTTAAGCGTCCGCGCGCCTCCGCCTTCAGACCCGCCGCGTCCAGGTTCAGCAGCCCCGTGGCGCCGTGACGTCCAATCGAATACATCACCAGGTCGCTCACAACCTTGGCGCCGGTCTCCAGCACGGTCACTGGCCGTCCCCGAGGGTCAATCTCCACCGATGACACGTTGTGACCCAGCCGCAGCGTGATGCCGTCCTCGCGCATCCGGTACTTCAGGGCCTCGCCAATCTCTTCGTCCACCATTTCCAGGAGATCCCGGCGACCGTCGATCAGCGTCACGGCCACGCCCAGCGTGGCGAAAATGCTGGCGTACTCGGTCCCGATCACACCCGCGCCCACAATGGTCATCGACTTTGGAATCGAGTGCAGGTCCAGGATCCCGTCGCTGTCCACCACCCGCTCTTTGTCGAACGGGATGTGCGCCGGCCGCGCCGGACGCGACCCCGTCGCCAGGATCACCTTGTCGGCCCGCAGCTCTAGGATGGAGTTTTCGGTATGCACGGCAATCGTGTTGGGACTCTCAAAATGCGCAATGCCGTTCAACATGTCGATGTCATTGCGCAGGAACCCGTCCCGCACCACGTCCACCTCGGACTGCACCACCTGCGCCGTCCGCCGCAGCAAGTCGTCCATCGTTACATTGCTCATCACCCGGTAGGCCGCGCCGTAAAACGCCCGCTGCCCCACGCCGGTCACGTGAATCACGGCCTCGCGCAGCGTCTTGGAAGGAATCGTCCCTCGGTGCACCGCCTGTCCGCCCACGTACCGCTGGCGGTCGATCGCCACGACCCGCTTGCCCACCTTGGCAGCCTGAATCGCCGCCCGCCGCCCCGCCGGACCCGTACCGATAATGACAATGTCGTAGTGCTCGGGATCTCTCATCTAGTCGCCGGCAGCTCTTTCCCCCTCTCCCCGCGGGAGAGGGATGGGGCGAGGGTCTTCCGCTCGTGAGGCGTCGCGAGCCCCCGCCGCTCAGGCTTCCACAAGCTCAAAGGTACGCAGTCTCTTCCCCCTCTCCCCGTGGGAGAGGGTTGGGGTGAGAGTCTTCCGGTCGAGGTGCCAACCCTTGCCGGCATCGCTCTGTTGGCGAGTGTCGGGTGTAGGTGTCCTCGCTGCTCACCCCTCAGAGTCACTCATTGTTGCCCGCCGCGCGAATCAGATTAAGCGCCGACCCCGCCCAAAACCAGCGAATCTGCTCCTCGTTTAGCGTGTGATTAAGCCGAATCGTCGCCGTCGACCCGTCGGAGTGCTCCAGCGTCGCCGTCACCGGACGCCCCCGCGCCAGTTCGCCCACGTCGTTCAACGTGATCCGGTCATCGATCTCGATCCGCTCAAAATCGTCCGGATCATCAAACGTCAGCGGCAGCAACCCTTGCTTCTTCAGATTCGCCTCGTGGATCCGCGCAAAGCTCCGCACGATGATCGCCCCGCCGCCCGTATGCCGCGGCGACATCGCCGCGTGCTCCCGGCTGCTGCCTTCGCCGTAATTCTGGTCGCCCACCGCCACCCACGTGATCCCCTGCTGCTTGTAGTACGTGGCGATCTCCGCCAGCGGCTCGTCGTCCTCGCCCGTCTCCACGTTGTAGCCCGCGCCTGCCTCGTCCCCGAACGCGTTATTGGCCCCGATGAACATGTTGTCGCTGATATTCGTCAAGTGGCCCCGATACGTCAGCCAGCGGCCCGCCGGCGAAATCGCGTCCGTCGTGCACTGCCCCGTGGCCTTCAGCAACACTGGCATCCCGCGGAACTGCTCCACCGTCCGCTCGGTAAACGGCTCAAGCGCTTCCAACCGTTTGCTCTCCGGATCGATCGCCACCGTCACCGCGTCTGGATTCTCGGCCGGCGGCTCATAGCCGTACCGCTGCCCGATAAACCCGTCCGGCGGAATGTCCGCCGCCGGCCCCGGCGGCTCCAGCACAAACCCATCGCCGTTGTCGCCGCCCACCGGCGACGCCGTCGGATCGGCCGAGAGCCGCCCGCCCAGCGCAAACGCCACCGCCACCTCGGGACTCGTCAGGAACGAAAACGTATTCGGACTCCCGTCGTTCCGCCGCGGAAAATTCCGGTTGAACGACGAGACAATCGAATTGCGCTTCGGCGGATCGCCCTCGCGCGCCGGCGTGATGTCGTCCCGCCGCCACTGCCCAATGCACGGTCCGCACGCGTTCGCCAGCACCACCGCCCCAATCGACTCCAGGTCCTGCAACTGCCCGTCCCGCTCGATCGTCGCTCGCACCATCTCCGACCCCGGCGTCACCAGGAACGGAATCCGCGCCTTCGCCCCGCGCGCCGCCGCCTGCCGCGCCAGGTCCGCCGCCCGCGATATGTCCTCATACGAGGAGTTCGTGCAACTCCCCACCAGCGCCGCCGAAATCTGGTCCGGATACCCCTCCTCGGCCGCCGCCCCGGCCAGTTCCGAAATCGGCCGCGCCAGGTCCGGCCGGTGCGGGCCCACCACGTGCGGCTCCAGCTGCGACAGATCGATCTCGATCACCTGCTCGAAGTACCGCTCCGGCTCGTCCAGCACCTCCGCGTCCGCCGTCAGCAGATCCCGGTTCGCCTCCGCCAGCCTGGCCAGTTCCTTGCGCTCGGTCGCCCGCAGGTACGCCGCCATCCGTTCGTCATAGGCAAACACCGAGGTCGTGGCGCCCAGTTCCGCGCCCATGTTCGTAATCGTCGCCTTGCCGGTGCAGGCCAGTGACGCCGCGCCCTCGCCGAAGTACTCCACGATCCGGTTCGTCCCGCCGCTTGTCGTCAGCAGGCCCGCCACCTTCAGGATCACGTCCTTCGGCGCCGTCCAGCCCGAGAGCTCCCCGGTCAGGTGCACGCCGATCCCCTGCGGATGCAGGACCTCCCACGGAAAGTCCACCATCACGTCCACCGCGTCCGCCCCGCCCACGCCGCAGGCCAGCATGCCCAGCCCGCCCGCGTTTGGTGTGTGCGAGTCCGTGCCGATCATCAGCCCGCCCGGAAACGCGTAGTTCTCCAGCACCACCTGGTGAATGATTCCCGATCCCGGCGCCCAGAACCCGATCCCGTACTTGGCCGACACGCTCTTCAGGAACGCGTACACCTCGTTGTTTTCCAACAGCGCCTCTTGCAGATCCGGGTCCGCCCCGCTGTAGGCCCGGATCAGGTGATCGCAATGCACCGTCGAGGGCACCGCCGCGCTGTCCCGCTCCGCCAGCATGAACTGCAGCAGCGCCATCTGCGCCGTCGCGTCCTGCATCGCCACCCGGTCCGGCCGCAGTTGCAGGTAGCTCTCGCCCGCAACCAGGTCCTGCCCCGCCGGATCGTCCAGATGCCCGTACAGCACCTTCTCCGTCAACGTCAGCGGCCGCCCCAGTCGCCCCCGCACCAACGCCAGCCGCTCCCGCATGGCGGCATAAATGCCCTCAATCAACTCCGGCGTCGACTCAATCTCAGGCATAACGACAAAGCTCCCTCACACGCCGGCCAACCCATCCACCGGCCCACGGAATCACTCCCCAATTCTAGTCCCCATCACCCACCATCCCGGCGTCCCCCTTTGTCATTCCGAAGTCCGCTGAGGAATCTCGACTTCCCTCCGCGCCCCACGCCAAACAGGCGACGTCCCCTCCCGTCGTCCCGCCCCCCGTCATCCCGGGGTCCTCAGCCAAGTCTTGCGTGGGGGCGGGTCTCAGACCCGCCCGCCTTCCGCGCAACCCCTGGGGGCGCCTACCGTTCGCGGTGAGCCGCCCCGGAGCCTTTCGGAGGCCCGTGTCGAACCACACGGCCGGACTCAGCACCCAACCCTCTCGCTCCGCTCCGCTCTCGCCTTCTTTCCCCTCCCACCCGCACTATCCTGACCCTAGGCACCGCAAGGCGCACCCAATGGCAACCACCGTCGACAAGCGGCTCGAGTGGCTGCCCGACGAATACCAGCACGTCGTGGTCACGCGTGAACACGTTTGGGCGGAACTGGACCGGGAGGCGCGGCGACTCTTCGGTCTGACGGCCGACGAGTTTCTGCGCATCTGCCGGAATCCGCCGGAGCAGTACCACGGTGACCTGGCATTCAGGTCGCTGTGTCACGTAGCTGACCTGATTGCCGAGCCCATCGAGCTTTAGCAGCCGGCGCGCCGCCCGCGACTTCCTCCGCCGAATTCGCGAGGTCTACAAGCTCGTCGCGGCCGCCGAGCTCTCGGACGTGTGGATCGGCAGCGATGTACTGATCGTTGGCCACGGTGTTTCTCTTTCGTCGCGTCGCGGTCGGCCGGTGTTGCTCAGCAACGGGATGTACTTGAACGTTGAGTTGACGCTCCGGGCGCGGCCTCGACCGGTTGCCAGGCTCGAGACAGTCCGAGCTACCTACAGCTATCAGGCCGGGAACAAGCCGGAAGATCGCCGTCCAGTGTTCTCGTGCCAGTTCGATCGCGAGACCCCAACTCCATATCCACGCTGCCATCTCCACGTATTTGCGTCGCCGGCGGGCTACGCACAGGACCGCGCATTCCCCCGCCTCCACCTCCCCACCCGCCGCATCACTCTCGAACAAACCGTCGGCGCCTCATCCACGAACACAACGTCCACCCCCGCCGCCCCGACTGGCATCAAGTCCTCTGACGCCACGAAACCCACCTCCACAACACCCAACGCAACCAGGCCTGGCCCTACGACCCACCCTTCCACCCGCCCGCCAACCAATCAGGCCGTCAGTAGCGGAAACCGATGACCAGCCGCCCGGTTTTCTGACCGACAGATCCAAATGCGACTGGCTGGCCCACGAAGACTTCAGGGCGGATCTAATCCAAGCAGTGCAACCGCACCAGGCCCCCAGGGCAGCAATTTGGTAGACGAATTGGTGCGCGGCAAGTGCTCGTGAGGCTTGCTAGCGTATTCCTCCGAGTATTTTTGTTGGAGAGCTGCGCAGTGAGAGCATTCTGCGACCTTTTGAGTGTTTGGCTTGTCCTGGCTCGAGTAGATCAGGACACCCTGAATATGGCCACTGGACATCAGTTCGCCACAATGAGGTGGGCCCGACGGCTCTACAGTCCCGTGGCCACCACTCTAGTAGTGGTGGGTGTGTGGATCTATGTCGAAGATATCCGACAGAGCGCGGTAGCATTCCTATTTGTGCCGGCCGCAATAGCGCTTGTAGCGCGAGCCATGTTGCCGGACTTGACTAGCCGCTTGCTGGAGCGGGAGATATTTCGATGTGCACACCATGCGGACCTGAAGGCACAAGCCTCCTATCTCAATGCCAAGCTTCTTATGGACGACCTGGGTAAAGGTGGTCAGCCCCTCCCCGTACAGGGTGACTTTGAATGTATGCAGGAATCACTAACCAATCGAGTCAGCAAGTATCGTGCGCTGAAAGAAGACGTGCGAGCAGCATTCGGAGGACTGGTTCTTAGCCTTACTACTCGCAAGTAAGGGAATTAGTTTGTCAGGCCATGATACGCGAAGATCCAGTCTCGATTGGGAGGAATAATCCGGAACATGAATGGCAAGGCAAGATGGCTACTATGGGTCCCGTCACTTCAGATATTCGTTGGGAAAGGAGTCGGAGCTGTCGTCTGAAACCGACAGCCGGAATCTCCTTCGGACATTGCCCGCTTCCTCGTCGTTCTCGTCGACTTGCGCAGGCACATCCAGGTACCGGTCGTCCCCAGTACCTCCGTCATAGGATTTCTCGCGGTTTCAGTTTCCAAGTGCGTGCCCCTCGACCACGACGACGACGCTGTCTGTATTCCTACTAGCGGCGAACGCTGGCAGTGAGTCCAGCGGCGACCAGCAATCCTGGCAGCGATGGCAGATCCGGCGTCCGTGCAAAGGTGAGTTTCCACAGTCGGCTATGGCTCAGACCGTGGCGTTGCAGCCGACCGAAACCCCTGGACTAATCGGAATCCTCGCTGTGGGTGCCACATTGATTGGCTGGCTGCTGACCCTCCTGCGTGAAGCGCGCGCCCAATACCAGGACTTGCGCGCCGAACTTCGCGCCGAGAACCGGAACCTGCAATCGGAAGTCCGCGCTGGTCTAGCTGATATACGCACCGACGTCCGGGCGCTGACCGGGCGCATGGTGCGCATCCAAGGCGCTATTGAGCGCGTCTACGCCAGGCGCAACCGTGCTAACGGCACTGCCTAAGCGACCCAAAGCCCACCTGATCGTCTCGCACCCCACAATTTTCGTCACAGAGTACCTTCGTCGAGGGCCTGTCTTGATCGCACTCATGAGGCCGAGCCGGAGCGTCGGTCAGCCGTGACCTACGATGTGCAGCCGCGAGTGTCGCCTCCACCAGGCAACATTGCGCCTGGGCGTTTTAGGCTTCATCGCTAGCCCAGCTTTGCCCGGTCCTTAGCTGAGTCTCGCCGTGATCGGTTGCCGGCGGGCAGGGTCAGCCCCACGGCGCTTGTCGGACAGTGTCAATGGACCAGGCGAAAACGCTGCGCACGTCGTCTAGGTGGTCGGTCTGACACCCCTCCTCCGCCGAGTCTCCGAATACCCTCTGATAAATCCCCACATTCAACTGATTCCCCAGATGTTCCTCTACAACGTCATTTAGCTGCACGCAGGTCATGGGCCATGCCCTTAACTTTATGCTCGGTGCGCTATACGGTGACTTCGCCAGGACTCTCCGAATTGGGTGGGCATGGTGATCGGGTCCGTCGAATAGCCAAGTCTTGTCGTATATTGACCGCCCAGCGTCCAGGACCTTGAAGTCTAGACTCGTGGCGGAAAGTAAGCGGCGGGCGAACTCCGCAGCCTGCGCCCGCCAAGCGTATGTCGAGCGTAGGCTCGATGAGCGACGCCACAGAGCATCGTCATATGGATCGTCATCGAACCTGTATTGGACAACCACACGCCAGTCACTGTCACGAACGGAAATATTAGCAGAGGGTCCAAACTCAAGCCAAGCATGGAGTCCAGATCTTTCCGGATAGTTTAGATCCGTTCTAAAGTCGACTATTATCTCTATATCCGATGTGTAGCTTGCCGCAAACCCGAAAATCCCAAGCCCAACCTCTTCGTATTCATAGTAGATCCATCCGGCATCATTCTGAACCCCCGATTGAATGTTCCCAAATGCCCATCCAAACGTTCTCTGGACGTCGTCTCTATGGTCACGTCGACAAGCTTCCTCGGCGACCGGACCAAAGACTCGATGGTAGATGCCAACATTTTCTTCGTTGCCGAGATGTGCCTCAACGATGTCATTGAGACCTACGCACATCGTCGGCCACTGCGCCATTGCTGGTGTCGCCAGGCCAAACGCCGCAACCGCCGCAATAGCCACCGACAGAACGATGCGGGAGCCGCGCGTCAAGCCACGATGTCGCAAGTACCACTCCGCCCAAGAGGCGCCGGCGGGGAGTCTAGCAGCGCCCTCGGACAAGGGGCGCATTCATGCCCATGGCCCATGCTAGGCTTTGCCACGGGCGGACCGTGACGTTGCAGACTAACCCTTGGGAGCCGCCCCATGACCCCCGAACTCGTCGCCATCCTGGCTATGGGCCTCACCTTGGCCGGACTCATGGTGGCTCTCTGGCGCGACACACACGCCGAAATCCGTGCCCTGCGGGCGGATACTCGAGTTGACAATCACGCCCTTCGCGCCGACATTCAAACCGAAATCAACGCCCTACGCACCGACGTCAAGGCCGAGAACCAGGCCCTGCGTGCCGAGGTCAAGACTGAGCACCAGACCCTGCGCGACGAGGTAAAGGCCGATAACCACGCCCTACGCGACGAGGTCCAGGCTCAGTTTCAGAGTCTACGCAAAGAGGTACAAGCCGGGGATCAAGGTCTACGGAAAGAGGTCCAAGCCGGGGATCAGGGTCTACGCAAGGAGGTCCAAGCCGGGGATCAGCGCTTGCGCGAAGACTTCCATGCCGAGATGTTCAACCTGCGCACCGATGTCCAGTCCCTCACCGAGCGCACCGCCCGCCTCGAAGGCGCTATCCAGAGCCTCGCCGCCACCCACCACGACCGCGACCGCCAGGACGACGCCGCCTGACCACCGCGCGTCCCGCGGCAGCCACGAATCCCCAGCCCGCTGACGCCCCGCCGCTAATCCCACATCCACCGGCCCGGCACGCGTGCTAGAGTCGCCGACGGGCGGCTGTGTCCTTTCGAGTCTCTTCCCCCCGGAGCTGCCCAGTGACCCCCGAACTCATCGCCATCCTCGCCTTGGGCGTGCCCCTGATTGGCCTGCTGCTCACCGCTCGACGTGATGCCCGCGCTGACAGCCAAGCCCTCCGCGCCGACATCCACGCCCTCCGCACCGAGGTCCGCTCTGAAATTCAGAACCTGCGAGAAGAGGTTCACGCCGAGATTTCGCATCTACGCACCGGCGTCCAGTCCCTCGCCGAGCGCACCGCCCGCCTCGAAGGCGCCATCCAGGCGCTGGTGGCCGTTCGAGACGACCGCGACCGCCACGACGACGCCGCCTGACCGGCCTAGCTCAATCCCGGCGGCGACCTGATCGCGCCGCGAGGTCTCTCATGCCGTGGCCGCATTCGTGGATCCTCCTGCCCCAACGCTCATACCGCGCGAACCGTCAGCCGCTAGCCGCCAGTCACTGACCCTTCAGCCTGTCCATTCCCCTTCCTCGCCTTGCCGTTAGTGCACATACAGTGTACAATGCTCCCGTTGTATTCGCAACCTCAACTGGGGATGTCTCTGACCGCTGCAATCCGCTTCATCCTTCGCTGGCTCAGCCGGATCTTTCTGGGGAAACGTCCGGCCTCCTCCGCGTGCCAATCTGTCTCGATGCCGACCGCTGATCCAGGGCGAGCATCCGCTCGCCCTGGAGCCCACACTCGGCCTGGCCCTCGCGTTGCCAACTCTGCGGCCACGCCTTCGCGCCCCTCCGCCCTCAACGTTCATCAGCCGTCGCCGAGCGCAAGCCCGCCCGCCCGCCGAACAGCCCCCGCGCAGGCCAAGCTTCACCACCGCATTCGACTGCCGCGTCGCCATGCCGATGTGCAACCCCAAACCCGCCCCAAAAGCACGCCCCCGCACCTCAAGAGTTTTTTAGAAAAAACTCTTAGTGCGCGCGAGACCGCCCGGTCCGCCGTCCTCGCATTCGTCCTCATCGCCGCCCTTCTCACCGCCTGCAACCCCGCCCCCACCCACGACCTCCACGTCTTCGCCGCCGCCTCCCTCCGCGAAGCCCTCACCGAAACCGCCGACGCCTTCCAGCGCGCCAACCCCAACGTCCGGGTCGTCCCCAACCTCGCCGGCTCCCAGGTCCTCCGCCTCCAGATCGAATCCGGCGCCCGCGCCGACCTCGTCATCTCCGCCAACCCCAACCACCTCGAGGCCCTCCAACACGCCGGCCTCCTACTCGCGCCCCCAACCGTCGTGGCTACCAATGCCCTTGTGCTGGCGGTACCGGCCGGCAACCCCGCCAGCGTGAGCGGCATTGCCGCCCTCGGCCAACCCAACCGCCGCCTCGTTATGGCCGCCGAGTCCGTCCCCGCCGGCGCCTACGCCCGCCAAATGCTCGCCCTCCACGCTTCCCAGACAGGCCAACCCGGCTTTCCCGACGCCGTCCTCCAGAACGTGATCTCCTTTGAAACCAACGTCCGCCAGGTCGCCGCCAAGCTCGAACTCGCCGAGGCCGACGCCGGCTTCGTCTACCGCACCGACGTCCTCGCCTCCAACGGCCGCCTGCAAGTCATCCAAACCCCGCCCCACGTCCAGGTCACCGCCCACTACCCCGCCGCCATCCTCCGCGACGCCCCAAACCCCGAGCTTGCCCAACGCTTCCTCGCTTTCCTCCACTCCCCCCAGGCCCAGGCCATCCTCACCAGCCACGGCTTCGCCCCCGCCGCCGCGGACTCGGTGCGATGATTCGCCCCGCTGCTCGCACGGACTCTGACCTGACTCCGCCAACCCGCCCAGCCCCGCGTTCCCCACTTTCCTGGGGCCAGATCCTCATCTGGCTGCTGGCAGCCCTGGCACTCGCCCTCGTGCTGGCTCCCGTCGGCGCCCTCATCGCCCGCGGCGTCACCCAGGCCGATATCGGCGCGGCCCTCACCAGCCCCTTCGTCCGCGGCGCCGTCCAGCTCTCGCTCATCACCTCGGCAGTCGCCGTCGTGGCCATCGTTGCCCTCGGAACTCCCACTGCCTACCTGCTGGCCCGCCGACGCTTCCCCGGCCGTGCCCTGGTCGACGCCGTCATCGACCTGCCCATCGTCCTGCCTCCCGTCGTCGGCGGCCTGGCCTTGCTCCTGCTCCTGGGCCGCCAGGGACCCGTCGGCGGTCCGCTGGCCACAGCCGGTATCGACGTCGCCTTCACCACCGCCGCTGTCGTGCTCGCGCAGATGTTCGTCGCCGCCCCGTTCTACATCCGCGCCGCCCGCGCCGGATTCGAGAGCGTCGACCAGCGCCTCGAAGCCGTCTCCTCAACCCTCGGCGCTCGCCCCTGGCGCACCTTCCGTCGCATCACTGTGCCGCTGGCCCTGCCCTCGCTCGCTGGCGGTGCCGTCATGGCCTGGGCCCGCGCCCTCGGCGAATTCGGCGCAACCATCATGTTTGCTGGCAACGTCGCCGGCCGCACCCAGACCATGCCCCTCGCCATCCTCGAAGCCATGGAAACCGACGCCAACGCCGCCATCGCCATCGCCGTCGTCCTGGCTGCCATTGCGCTCGCCGTCCTGATCGCCTTCCGCGGCCTCGCCCGCGCCGGAAGCCGCGCCCTGTGATCCAGATCGACGTCACCCACACGCTCGGCAGCTTCCGGCTCGCTCCCAGGCTTCGTGTCGGCCCCGGTATCACCGTCCTCTTCGGTCAATCCGGCGCCGGCAAGACCCTCACGCTCGAAGCAATAGCCGGCCTCCTCACTCCAGACCGCGGCCGCATCGCCATCCATGACCGCCCGGTTTTCGATGCCGCAACCGGCCTCAACGTCCCGTCCTACGACCGCCGCCTCGGCTATGTCGTCCAGAGCTACGCGCTCTTCCCGCATCTCACCGTCGCCGAAAACGTCGCCTACGGCGTCTTCGATCTACCCCGTGCCGAACGCGAGCAGCGCGTCGATAGCCTGCTCAAGACGCTCGGCATCCATGACCTGGCCGACCGCCGCCCCGCCCGGATCTCCGGCGGCCAGGCTCAGCGCACCGCCCTGGCCCGCGCCCTGGTCCGCCGGCCCGAAGCTCTCCTCCTGGACGAACCCTTCGCCGCTCTGGACGAGGGCGTGGCCTTAACCCTCCGCCGCGAACTCCGCCGCCTCGTCCGCGACCTGAATCTGCCGGTCCTCATGGTCACCCACGACCTCACCGAAGCCAGCCATATCGGCGACCACATCGCCGTCATGGACGCAGGCAACATCCTGCAGGCCGGCGACCGTTCCCACGTGCTCCAGCGCCCACGCACTGCTCGAGTCGCCCGCCTCCTCGGAATTGCAAACGTCTTCGAGGGCAAAGCCATCGGCTCCGAGAACGGGATTGCGGTCCACACGCCTATCGGCTCACTACACACGGCCCAGACCGACATCGCGGACGGCCCGGTCCACGTCGCCATCCGCGCCGACCAGATCATCCTCACCCGACCCGATCGCCCGCCCGACAACCGCCCCAACACCCTGGACGTCGAGATCACCGACGAAGCCGACTTCGGCCACTCCCGTACCCTCTACGCACGCGTCGCCAATACGTCAAGCCCCGACGACCCCACCATCGAAATCCAAATCGCCCCCCACCCCTACCGGGTCATGGGCGTCGCCACCCGCCGCCACTGGCGCGTCCACATCCCCCCCGAAGCCGTCCACGTCATGCGGACCTGACATGCTTGAGACAGCCGCAGGTAACTCTCTTCCATGACTTACGCCGCCGAACTTGCCTTCGCCGTCGATATCGTCCGCCGCGCAGCTGAGCCGGCCTTGGCTCTCTTCGAGCGCCCGGATCTCCCGGTCTTCGATAAACCCGACGGCTCCATCGTCACCCAGGCCGACTATGACGTGAACGACGTCATCGTGGAAGCCATCGCGTCCGCCTACCCCGACGACGCCATCCTCTCCGAGGAGGGCCCCGACGACCCGGACCGTCTCGGCAAATCGCGCTGCTGGATCGTCGACCCCATCGATGGCACCTCCCACTACGAGCGCGGCGACCGTGACTGGTCGATCATGCTCGCGCTCGCCGTCGACGGGCGGCCCGTCGTTGGCGCCGTCAACCGGCCCGCCATGCCAGACCTCCGCTCAGGCGCCGTCGGCACCACGCCAATCCTGGAGTTGGACGACGGGACAATTGAGCTTCGGCCGCGGCCGCTGGACGACTCGCCCCTCCGCGTTCAGCACAGCTATAGCGCCGCGGCCATCACCGATGCAGCTGGTTCTGACAACGTCACGTTCACCGTCTCCTACCACGGCCTGATGAGCATGACTGTCATGCTCTCCGAGGGCATGCACGCGTTCGTCGCGGCCCGCACCTCCGGCTCCGAGTGGGACCTCGCGCCGCACGCCGCGATCCTGGAGTCCGTCGGCGGGCTGGTCACCGATTTCAAGGGCCGCCCCCGGAACTTCAATGCGCCCGATCCACGCATTCGCGGCGGCATTGTCGCGGCCGTGTCGCCCCAGGCCCACGCCCGCGCGCTCGCCCTCGTCCGCGCCGCCCGCCTCAAACCCATCCACAATGACTAACAACGACGGCGCTCGCCCTCCCCGCCGCTACACTCCCCGCAATCCACGCCCCGGAGCCGCGTCATGCGCATAGCCACCGGCAACATCGGGCACGAATCCAGCACCTTCACGCCTATCGAAACGCCGTACGAGGCCTTCTCCGAAGCCTCCCGCGGCTTCTTTCGCGGCCCCGAAGTCATCGAGGCCATGTGCGACACCAACACCGGCTGCGGCGGCTTCATCGACGCCGCGGCAACCCACGGCTACGAGTTGGTCCCGATCATGTGGACCTTCGCCGAACCCTCCGGCCCGGTTCACGCCGACGCCTGGTCCCGCCTCAGGGCCGAGTTCCTCGAGCGTCTCGAAGCGGCCATGCCCGTCGACGGCGCGCTGCTGGACCTGCACGGCGCCATGGTCATCCAGGGCATCGACGACGGCGAAGGCGATCTTCTGCGCGGCGTCCGCGCCATCCTCGGACCCGACCGCCCGGTCATCGTCACCCTCGACCTGCACGCCAACATCAGCGACACGATGGCCGAGCTCTCCGACGTCATCATCCCCTGCGACACCTATCCCCACGTCGACTTCCGCGAACGCGGCCGCGAAGCCGCCGACCTGATCGTTCGCACCCTGCGCGGCGAGATTCGTCCCACCATGGCGGTCGAGCTCCTGCCCCTGCTCTGGGCCGGCGGCAACGTCACCGGCTTCGAGCCCTTCGACGGCATCGTCGCCCGCGCCCACCAGCTCGAAGCCCAACCCGGCATCCTCACCGCCTCCGTCAACCCGGGCTTCGCCTGGGCCGATATTCCCGAAGCCGGCACATCCGTCGTCGTGGTCACCGACGGCGATCCGGCCAGAGCCCGGCGCGAGGCCAGGGCCTATGCCGACTGGGTCTTTGACCAGCGCCAGCAGTTTCTTGTCGACCTCGTTAGATTCGATGACGCCTTTGCCGAAACCCGCTCAGCCGGACCCGGAACCATCGTCATCGCCGACGGCCAGGACAACCCCGGCGGCGGCGCCCCAGGCGACTCAACCGGCATGCTGCGCACCTTCATCCAACACGATCTCCAGGACGCGCTGGTCCTCACCATCTGCGACCCCGAGACTGTCCAACTCGCACAGGCGGCCGGGCACGATGCGGAGGTCGAGGTCGCGATCGGTGGCAAGTCCCATCAGGATCAGGGCCCGCCGGTACACGCTTGTGCAACCGTCGAACGACTCCTCAACCTCGAGTTCGTCATTCGCGGTCCCATGATGACGGGCATCACCCAGAAGTTCGGGCCCACCGCCCTGCTCCGCATCGGCGGCGTTCGCGTCGCCGTCACCACCAACCGCCTGCAGATCTTCAGCCTGGAGTGCCCGCGCACGCTCGGCCTTGAGCCAACGGCCCTGCGCTGGATCGGCGTTAAATCCTCAAACCACTTCCGCGCGGCCTACGGTCCCATCGCCACCCAGGTCCACCGCGTCGCCTTCCCCGCCGTCCAGTCCCACGACCCCCGCGACCTCACCTACCACCGCCTCCGCCGCCCCATCTTCCCCTTGGATCCGATCTAGCGGGTCTTCGATGGCCTACTGCGCGCCATGTGCCAACAGCAACGCTTCAATATCTTCGCGCCCACGTCGCCGCGCCCACTCCAGCGGCGTAGCCCAGGGCTCCCCCGATAGATTTGCGTCCGCCCCGCGTGCTAGCAGCAACTCCACCATGTCCGTCAGCCCATTCCGCGCCGCCCACCCCAGCGGCGTCGACCGGTACTCCTCGTCCATCGCATTTATGTCGGCGCCAAACTCCAGGAACAGATCCAGAAGCTCATGCCGGTTTGGGTCCGGCTTACCGCGCCCTCCACGGCTGCAGATGTCATGCAGCGGCGTCACACGCTGCCAGTTGGGCAGATTCGGATTCATGCCGTGCTCCAGCAGCACGCGCGTCATGTCTGGCGTATTCCACAGGTAGGTACGGCAGCCGGTCACGACGTCGGGGACGCGCACACCTCGATCCAGCAGCGGCTGCAACAGGTGGCGCCGCTTGAAGGAGACGGCCATGGTGAAGATTCCGCCGCAGCCGTGGGTACTCACGACATCCGGGTCCTTGTCCGCCATCGCCAGCACCGCCTCGTCATTGCCGTCCAGCAAGTGCCCGCTCGCATCCACGCTGCCGCCGTGCTCTTCGAACATTCGCCGCAGCTCGGGTCTCTTCGCCATCCACGTCGCCGTACCCGAGGACTCGATCCCGGCGTTGGGATCCGCGCCCGCCTTCAGCAGCATCCGAGCCATTTCCCCATCCCCACGTTGGGCCGCGTGCCAGATTGCCTTTCCCCGCGGAGCGTCTCGCCCGTCGCGCAGATTCGGATCAACGCCGCGTGCGAGCAGCACGCCAACTACGTCGGTGTGACCCCGTCGTGCCGCTTCCCCCATTGACCGCCCGGCCTGATCACCAAGCGCGCGTAGAGCACCTGGGTTGGATTCCAGGATTCGCCCCACCTCATCGGCGTCCCCCATCGCCGCCGCCACGTCAATCGTCAACTCGGCCCCACCGGCCAGCAGCATTCGAACCATGTCGAAGTCATCGCGCTTCAGCGCTAGGTCGATCGGCCGCAGACCTGCCGGGCGGTACCACGCGTCTGGCCGATTCCCCCCCCCGCCAGCCTGAATGGCGTCTGGCGGCGCGCCGAGCTCGAGTAGAAGAGTCGCGCATTCAGCCTGCCCGGCTTCGACCGCCCGATGCAGCGGGCTGAAACCCTCGTCATCCCCGCAGTCCAACAGCGAGCGGTTGCCGTGGATCAGCGCTCGCAACCGATCGACGTCGCCATCCGTGGCAGCGATGTGCACCTCATGGGGCTCGCCGCCGAGCCCCACCGCCGCCCGTGCGTCCTCAATGATTCGAGCGACGTCCTCGTGTCCGCGGTCGCGCGCGACCGTGGCCAGCGGCTCGTGGGCGTACCGGCGGTAGCTCGGGTCTGCGCCCAATTCCAGCAGTGTCCGCACCACGTCTGCGTGGCCCTCGCGAACCGCGAAGTGCAGCGGCTGCGTGTACCAGTACTCCGCTCGAATCAGGTTTGGCTCGCCCGCTTCCATCGTGCGCACGCGGGCAAGGTCCCCTTCCAGCGCGGCGCGCAGCATCGACCAAATGTCAGCCGGCTCGCAGCCCCAACTGCCGGGGTTATCCCGCCACAGCGGGTCGTCTTGCGACGGCGGGATTAGTTGCATGGTGTTCTCCGTGACAGGCTCACGCTGACGACCAAGCCTCTCTTTGCTGCCATTGGTCAGCCAGCCGAATCTCCTGACTCAGAACGGCAGAAACGCGCGTCCCCCGCCGTCCACCGTAATCGCGCTCCCGGTCACGTAGCGGCACTCGTCGCTGGCCAGGTACACCGCCGCCGCCGCCACGTCCTCCGGCATGCCGTAGGCGCCCTGCGGTATCACGCGCTCTCGTCGCGCCCGCAGTTCCGGGTCGCGCGCCCGCACTTCCGAGCGCTCCACCCGAATCGGTCCAGGCGCGATCAGGTTTACGGCTATCCCGTACGGCGCCAGGTCCACCGCCATCGCCCGCGTCAGCAGCCACAGCCCGCCCTTGCTCGCGGCATACGGCGACGCGTTGGCTTCGGATGCGAATGAATCGACGGATCCCGTGTTGACGATTCGTCCTCCGATGCCCGCGTCCACCATGTGCCGGGCCACCGCCTGCGCCACCACGAACGCGCCGGTCAGGTTCGTATCGATGTAGCTGTGCCAGTCCTCCAGCGCCACCTCCAGGAACGGGCCGACCTGCCCGGTGCGCGCCGCGTTGTTCATCAGGATGTCCAACGACTCAACGCGTTTCAGCGCTTCCTCCACGATCGCCGCGGCGCCTGCCGGCGTGCCGACGTCGCCCTCGAAACAGGTAACCGTGCCGCCGTCGGCTCGGATTTCTTCCGCCGTGGCATTCAGCAGGTCTACATTGCGCTGCGTCAGAATCACGTGTGCCCCTTCGGCGGCGAACCGACGCGCAATCCCGGCGCCAATCCCGCGTCCGCCGCCCGTGATCAGCGCCCGCTTGCCCTCGAGTCTTCCCATCGGCCGCTCTCCACCAGCCTTGCGCGTCCGCGAGTGTGCGCTGCTTTGCCTGCCCATTCAATCCGGCTGAGTTCGGCGATGCTTCTCACCGTTGCGGCACGTCACATGCCGTAAGGTTGCTCCCATGCGACGAACGCTTGCCGCCCTCGTGATAATCGTCCTGGCTGCCGCGTGCGAGCCGGGTGCGTCACCCTCAACCGTGTCTCCATCAGCACGTCCTTCGCCACCGTCCGCCACTGTCGAGTCACCTTCCCAGGCCACGACAGCGGCTCAGGCGTCCCCGCTTCAGCAACCCGCGGCATCCCCAAGCCCGGATGCACCCGCGATGTCCCAGCCCGCACCGACCAGCCCACCCGCAACAGCCGTGCCGATAGTCGTCGTCCCGACGCCAACGCCCACGGTAGCGAGTGAGCCGACACCGACGGCCGGAGTTGAGGTTGTCGCAGCTCCAGCAGCCACAGGGTCACCGGTCGCTACAGCGACTCCCGATCCCACGCCTGAGCCGACGCCGGAGCCCACGCCAACACCGGCCCCGACTCCCGAAGTCGTCGCCACGCCGCAGCCCGCGCTGGCTGGCGGTCTGGCGATTGACGTACAGGTCGTGGCCACCGGCTTCGATCGCCCCATATTTGTCGGCCACGCCGGGGATGCCAGCGGCCGCCTGTTTGTGGTCGAGAAGCCCGGCCGGATCCTGGTCGTGCAGAACGGTCAGGTCCGCAACGATCCCTTTCTCGACATCACCGACCGCATACGCTCCGAGGCCTACGAGCAGGGCTTATTCAGCGTCGCCTTCCACCCTGGCTATCCCACCAACGGCCGCATCTTCGTGGACTACACCGACCACAACGGCGACACCGTGGTCTCCGAGTTCGCTGCCGACCCCGGACAGGCCCGCGCCGATCCCCAGTCCGAACGCGTCCTCCTGCAGATCGCACAGCCCTACCAGAACCACAATGGCGGCATGATTGCTTTCGGACCCCAGGACGGCTTTCTCTACATCTCGGCCGGCGACGGCGGGTCCGGCGGTGATCCACTGGGTCACGGCCAGAATGCCGCAACCCTGCTCGGTTCACTTCTCCGAGTAGACGTTGACACCGAATCCGGCTACGCCATTCCCGTCGACAACCCCTTTGCCAGCCAGCCCGACAAGCGCGCCGAGATCTTTGCCTACGGTCTGCGCAACGTCTGGCGTTTCTCGTTTGATCGCGTCACGGGCGACCTGTGGCTTGCCGATGTTGGCCAGAACGATCTGGAAGAGATCCACCTGGCCCTGGCGCCGCTGCGGGGCGGCCTCAACTTCGGCTGGAACATCATGGAAGGCAGCGCTTGCTTCCCACCCGTCGTGGCGGAGTGTGCAACCGAGGGCCTGCAGATTCCGATTGCCGAGTACGGACGCGACTACGGCTGCTCCATCACCGGCGGCTACGTCTACCGAGGCCGGGCATTTCCCGCGCTCGCCGGCGCCTACATCTTCGGGGACTACTGCAGCGGCCGCGTATGGACGCTGCAACTCGACGCTCAGGGCGTCTGGCAGATGATTCAACGAGCCGATTTTGACTTCCTGATCCCGACCTTCGGCGAGGGCGGCGACGGCGAGATCTATCTCACCGACGACGCCGGAGGACGATTGCTGCGCGTGATCGCCGTCAACGAACCGCCGTCGGGCTAGACCGACACGTGGTTCTGCATCAGGAGAACTCCTATGCCCCGCCTAGGCCTATTCATCGACGCCGCCAACATGTTCTACGCCCAGCGCAAGCAGGGATGGAGTATCGACTATTTCAAAGCCCTGGACTGGCTGCTGGAGGACCATGACGAGGGCTGTGCCTACTATTTCACTGGCACGCCGGCCGGCAACAACGCCAGTGCCGTCCGGAAGCAGAGGGGCTTCCACCGAGCGCTGGCCCACGGCGGATACACAGTAATCCATAAGGAAGCTAAGAGGCAGTATGACAAAGAGAGGGATGAAGTGCGCTATAAGTGCAATCTTGATGTGGAAATAACTCTAAAGATGCTAGCCGAAGTTAGCCAATATGACGACGCAGTTTTCTTTGGAGGAGATGGGGACTTCGGACCAGTCCTGGAACACCTAAGAAACCTTGGAAAGCGAGTGCGCGTGATTTCATATGAACCCTTCACTTCGGATGACATCATCAATGCTGCACATGCGTTCACGCCACTTGACGAACTACGCGGAAAACTGGAACGCCCGCAACCACGAGAGGAAAACTGAGGGGCCCATATAAGCAGGCGGGCCCATTTATTAGACGCCCCTCATAAGGCCGATGGGGCGGTTCATTCAACGGATTGTCATACCAGGCGCCCATGGCGTCAAGCTTTCAGGCGCTCTCCGATGCATCAGACCGCCGACCGCTGCAGTAGCTGGGCGCCAGCACGTTCTCCCTGGCGCCAACCGCTCCAGACGCGGTTAGACCGTAGCCCTCACGTACTAGACGTCAAACACCTCGTCCGACACCGTCCCCGGAATCCGCTTCCCGCGGATGTGCACGTATCCGCGTACCGCCGGCGAGCCTGGGATTTCCCTGTCATTGATTGAGTTGGAGCGCATGTAGTGCGTCGCGTAGCCGCGCCGTCGGGTGTCCGTCTCATTCGGTCCGCTGGCGTGGTACGTCAGGCTGTGGTGAAAGCTCACGCTTCCCGGCCGTAACGGCACCGGCACCGTGGGGTAGTCGCCACCGAACTGCCCTTCGATGGTGGGTCGCGACGTCGGCGGGATGATCGCCCAGCGATGACTCCCCGGAACCATCCACAGGCAGCCATTCTCGATCGTCACGTTGTCGATCGCCGCCCAGGCCGAGATCAAGTCCATCGGGAAGATGTTCTTGAACGAGGCCGAGTCCTGGTGCCACTCCTTGGCCGACCCGTGCCGCGGCGGCTTCATGAAGAGCTGGTCGCCGTACAGCGTGATGTCGTCCGTGTCCATCAGGTCCGCGATCACGTCCACGATTTTCGGGTTGCGCGCATGCGCCCGCAGGACCTCATCCTCCGGGACGATGTGCGCGAGCTTGCGCGTCGCCATCACCCGGTTGTCGACCTGTTCCCCGTTCTCGCGAAACGGCTGTTCCAGTTGAATCGTGCCCTCGACGATGTGCTCCGCCTGGCCCGACGCAATCAGGTCCGCCCGTTCGGCCAGGACTGCGATCTCGTCGGCGTCCAGCAGATCGTCGACGACCGTGAACCCGTCGCGCAGGAACTGATCAACTTGTGACTGTGTAAGCGTGCGGAGCGTGCTGACGGCCATGTCAAGCCTCCAAGCCGGCTGAAGGACCATACGGTTCAGTACCAAAAGAATATACGACCGCTCGCTCCGCGTGTTTCGATCTTCGGCAAAACCAGTTGGTCGGCGGCTGTCCCGACTCCGTCTCCCACCTCATCGCCGCCGCCGGCCACTCGTCGTCGTGGATCGTGGCGGGCACGGCTTCAGGACCCGTATCCCCATCGTCTGGGATACAGTCGCAGAGCCATGCGTCACGCAATAGTCGCACCCGCAGTTCGCTACGTTCGGCAGTTGAGTGGCATGCCGTGAGCCTTACGACGAACACCCGCCCAAATGCGTTCGTGCGCCGCGCCTGGACCGCGGTTGCGATTGCGCTGGTGTTCGGCCTGGCCGCCTGCGGTGAATCGACCGGAAACTCACCGCTGTCCTCGGCCTGTACCTCCGACGGACAGATGCTGAAGGTGGGCTTCTATGCCTTCTTCGAGCCAGTCAGCTACAGCGCCGATCCCGACCCGAATGCCCCAGGCTTCGGGCAACATCGCGGGTACGAGGCGGACCTGCTGACTGCCCTGGAAGCGATGGACGGTGCGGGTCTCTCCTTTGCCCGCCAGCCTATCCAGCCCTGGGACGACATCTGGCTCAAGCCGGCCGGCAGCGACCTCGATTTGGTCGGCGGCGGCATTACCATCCTGGACTCGCGGACCCGTGACGCTACCGGTGCTCGGGTTGTTCGCTTCACGTCCGGACACATCACCTTTCGGCAGTCGTTGCTGGTGCGCGCCGGCGAGGCCGAACGATTCTCCAGCTACGACCGCCTGACCAGCCAGACTCGAGTCGGCGCGCTGGCCGGCACCACTGGGGAAGCCCGCCTGCTGGAACTGACGGGCCTGGTTGACTCGACCGGGGTGTTGGCCGCCGGTACTCGCGTACATACACGGTCGGGCGCCGTCGTCGCCGATGGCAGCGCCGCCTACGCCATTACTGCAGCCAACGTTTCGCCAGACCTGGAGGGACGTCAGCGCCTTGAGCCGCCGGCGTCGGACATGCCGCAAGTCATTTACCTGGGCGATGCATCCGGGGAGGCTGAATTGCTTCAGGCGCTGCGCGACGGTCGCATCGACGCGCTGGCGCGCGGTGAAGTCGGCAACCGCGACGCCGCCCACGCCTCCGGCGGGGCCTTCGAGGTCGCGGCGCTGGACGCCGACGTGGAATTCGGCGGGTTTGCGCTCGACGTGGACGCGGCGGAACTGGCGGCCTGCATCGACGCCAAAATCAACTGGCTAACCGACAACCGGCGCCTTGGCTACGCCGAATGGCGCAACGATCCCAGCGTCTTCCTTCGACGTGCCGAAATCTGGGAGCCTTAAGCTGCGGCCATGTCTGAACGCGCTCCCGGCGGCTATTCGGGGAAAACGCTGTGACCGCTAAACACGGCCGGCGCTGGACGGTGCGCCCCGCCGAAGTGGATGACGTTGCGGGGATCGAGACCGTCCGAATCGCAACCTGGAAGGCCTGCTATCGGGGAATCGTCTCGGACGCCTTTCTCAACAGCCTGACGGTCACCCCGTCGCGAATCCAGCGCTACCGGAACGCATTCGAAGGCGCTCAGCGCTCGATGCTGGTCGTGGCGTGCTCCGGCTCCGAGGTCATCGGCATGGGGGTGGCCGAACAGGCGAGCGACGAGCAGATGCCCCCCGACGTGGGCGAAGTCCGGGCGCTGTATGTGCTACCGGGCTGGCAGGGGTGCGGCGTGGGCCGGGCACTCCTGACGAGCCTGACCGACGCCCTGGGTGCTGGCGGCTATCGCGCCGCAGTCCTCTGGACCCTGCGTGACCGCCCGCCGACCCGCCGGTTCTACGAGACCAACGGCTGGGCGTTTGACGGGACGGAAGCAACCCACGACTGGCACGGCCTGGTCCACCTGGTGCGCTACGCCCGCGACCTGGGTGAACCGGCGTGAAACGTCTGCGCTGCCCCTGGGCTGGCGACGACCCGCTGATGCAGGCCTACCACGACCAGGAATGGGGCGTTCCCCTGCACGACGACCGCGCCCTTTTTGAACTGCTGACCCTGGAAGGCGCCCAGGCCGGCCTCTCGTGGCGCACCGTCCTGCACCGCCGCCAGGGCTACCGCGAGGTCTTCGACAACTTCGACCTCGAGCGAATTGCCGCCTACACCCCCGCCGACATCGAGGCCTGCCGCGCTGACGCCCGGATCATCCGCAACCGTGCCAAGATCCAGTCCACCGTCGGCAACGCACGGGCCGCTCTGTGCGCCATCGACGAACTCGGCTCATTGGACGCGCTCGTCTGGTCCTACGCGGACGGCCGACCGCAGCGCAACGCCTTCCGATCGCTGGAGGACCTCCCGGCCGAAACCGAGGTCTCCCGCGCCATGAGCCGCGACCTGAAACGCCGCGGCTTCAAATTCGTGGGCCCAACCATCTGCTACGCCTTCATGCAGGCCGCCGGCCTGGTCAACGACCACCTCCTGACCTGCTTCCGCTACCGTGAGGTGTAACCGGGAAGCTCCCGAAAGCTGGCTGTACGCTTGGCATGAGGTTCCCGAAACCAGAGCTTGCGTCCAGCACAGGAGTCTCGGCCATGAACCCCGAACCACTATTCAAAGCAGCCTTTCCATACCAGGACGACGTTCTCGCACTCCCCGTCGAGGACTTGGATCAGGCCTCGAGCTGGTACGCCAACGCCCTGGGCCTAACCGAAGTGGAACGTCGAGATGACCCCGTCCCAACCGTCATCATGCAGCGCGACGGCGTCCGGATCGGCTTCGCCATCAACGGCGGCGACGCCAGCCAGGACGGCGCCGCCATCCTGGTCAGCGACATCAACCGCGCCCGCCGCGAGCTCGAAGCCGGCGGCCTCAGCGTCGCGAATTCACGCATCGACGACCACGACGGCCAAAAGATGAGTGTCTTCTTCCTCGTCGCCCCCGACGGCCTCTGCTTCTACTTCCACCAGCCCATCGACTAGAAGGGTCCAGGTGCCTACGCTCTTGGCGAATCTGGCCGCCTACATCGGGATAGAGCCGCGAATCCAGCCGTCAAGGCCTTGGAATTCGACCTCATCCACGCCCCCGCCTCGCTCGCGTCCGCCTGCCTTGGCCTTGGCCATGCCTGGCCAATAGCGCATCCAGTCCGGCCTGTCCCCAGCCCGTCTGCTTGGGTCCGAGGATCGCCCCAAGGGTTCCCTTCGGAATCGGGTCTCGCTTCAGCGGTACCGTGGCGCGGCGATAGGTGGATCCGCTGCCTGTGGTGAATAGGATCCCGTGCGGGCAAGGCCGCTCCCTCCACCCTTCACGTCGAAACAGCCTGACGAGCAGGCGCGGAGACATCCGCCTGCTCGGGGCTACGAGTGGGCGTGCGCTAAAGCGGGCGCAAGCTGATCCTGCGCGGCCCAGGCTTGAAGCCCGGGCTGTTCCTTCGCGGTTGGCGACTCAGGCACGTCGAAGTCGCGAAGTCGGCGGAGAACATTGGCTGGCACCGGCAGCGTTTCGATGCCGTACCGGCCAAAGACACCCTCGCGCTCCCCATCGGCCTCCAGCGCGTTTAATTCGTGCAGCACAAGCTCGCCCAGCTCGTGCATCACGGTGTCAAGGTCCGCGTCGTAGGTGGAGGTTCCCAACTCCTCGCACACCCCCACCCATATCTCGTCGTCGAACTCGTACCGCATCGTGAGTCCAACCATCGTGGGCTGGGCTAGCTGCAGATTCAGAAAGAACGTCAAGACTGAGCGAGGCTGGTGGTGTGGAGTCTGCCTGTCCATGAGTACTGACCTCAGACCCGCAGTCCGCCCCGTGCGGCTCGTTGATCCGGGCGCAACTGCCCGGCCTGATTTGCATCACTCGGAGACACGGCGCCCGTGGTCAACGCCTGCGGGAAACCGTTGCTCCTGTCTTCACCATACCGCGCGGTGCGACGCCGGCGCCCCAGCGACACGCGATCGCGAGTCGACGACTATATACGCGGCGATCCGTCACCTACATTCGCTGCCTGACGATGTCCTCGCCACGCAGCCGTGCCACAAATGACGCCTCGTTCACCTCAACCGACCTCGCCGGTATCGGTTTATCCGACGCCACCGCTTCCCGCACCGTCGTCCCGTACGCCAGCCCCAGCGGCAACACCCCCTCGGCCGCAAGCGTCTCGGCCCGGTCGATCAGCCCGTACACCAGCCGACCGCCCGAACCGTCCAGCCGGTCCCCCGGCGTCAGGTCACGCTTCGCATACGCCAGCACTTCCGAAGTCGGAGTTTCCTGCGGCATTCCCGAGGAGGCCCCCAGCAGCGCCGCCTGCGCAATGCTCAGCGGCGTCTCGATCCCGCACAGGTGGTATTCCCGAAACAGCGCCATCCGCCGACCATCGCGTGAAACCCGAGTCCCGTGGATCTGCATGTCCTCGCGAATGTGCCCGACCTCAGAGGTCACAACTGCCCACACGCCGTCCGCGATGTTCTCGGACAACTCCGATTCCCCATCCGGCCCCACGCCGTTCGCCAGGTCCACGACGCCGGTGGTCTCCAGCAGGCCACCCGCCTCGCGCGGCACAAACAGATCCGGCAAGTCATCCAGCCCCGCCGCCGGCTCGTGCATTCCCCGTCGGTCCGGTGGCAGCCCGGTCATGTTCGACACCGCGCACATCTCGATCTGGGCCTTCGACCCGTCGCGGAATGAGTTGTACATCTGCTCATTCAGCCGCAGCCGTGCAGCCGCCTCGCTGTCATATCCCAGCCGGGCCAGCGCCCGCTCTGGATCGCCATGCCGGTCCGCCGGATACCGCCGCGTGCCCCGTCCAACCGCGACGACCTCCAGACCCAGCGCCCTGGCCCAGTCGTACAACTCCATGATCGCCACCGGCTGATCGCCCGCCGCCAGGCTGTACACCACCCCCTGTCGCCGCGCCTCCCGCGCCAGCGCCCACCCACAACTCACGTCGGCCTCAACCGTCACCATCACCACGTGCTGGCCCTGGCGCAGCGCGTTCCACGCATTACGCGCCGCCACGTCCGGAATCCCTGTCGCCTCCACCAACACGTCGATCGGTGCCGACTCCAGCGCCTCCACGTCCGGCGCCAGCACAGCCGAACCCGCGGCTATAGCCGCTCCCACGTCGGCGATGCCCTCGCACCGCTCCACCTGCTCGTCCGCCCAGCCCGCCGCCTTCAGAGCCAACGTCCCGTTGCCCGCCTTCGGATCCGCCACTGCCGACAGCCGCAAACCGTCGATCTGAGCAATCTGCGCTGCGACACTCGTCCCAAACCGCCCCGCCCCCGCCAGCGCCACCGTCACCGGCTGCCCTGCCGCGGCGCGCGCCTCGAGCCGTTCCAGCAACAATCGCAGCATCTGCCCGCACCCAGCTACCTCAGGGCTACTGCCCCAACCTTAGCCCTCTGATCGAAAACGCCGCGGCACGCGTACCGCCGCCGGACTTCCAAGCGCCTGCCGCCAACAGCCACACACCGGATCGCTTAAGCTGGACTGTTATGGCCGACTCTTCCATCGTCATCCGCGGCGCGCGGGAACACAACCTCAAGGACATCGACCTTGAGATCCCCCGCGACAAGCTCGTCGTCATCTCCGGCATCTCCGGCTCCGGCAAGTCCAGCCTGGCGTTCGACACCCTCTACGCCGAAGGCCAGCGGCGCTACGTCGAGTCCCTCTCCGCCTACGCCCGCCAGTTTCTCGGTCAGCTCGAGAAGCCGGACGTCGATCAGATCGAGGGTCTTTCCCCCGCAATCTCCATCGACCAGAAAGCCACCTCCCACAACCCCCGCTCCACCGTCGGCACCGTCACTGAGATCTACGACTACATGCGCCTCCTCTGGGCGCGCATCGGCCAGCCCCACTGCCACAGCTGCGGCGAACTGCTCACCTCCCAGACCATCCAGGAAATGGTCGATCTGATCCTGGACTGGGACGACGACACCCGCTTCATGGTTCTGGCCCCCGTCATCATTCACCGCAAGGGCGAGCACAAGGGGGTCTTCGAGGATGCCCGTCGCGCCGGCTTCGTCCGCGCCCGCGTCGACGGCCAGGTCGTCGCCCTTGACGACGTGCCCGACCTCGACCGCAACCTCTGGCACGACATCGACATCGTCGTCGATCGCCTCACCCCCAAGCCCGACTCTCGCATGCGCCTGGCCGACTCGCTCGAAACCGCCCTCAAGCTCGGCGAGGGCTTCGTCACCATCCAGATCGTCGACGGCGACGAGCTAACCCTCAGCGAGCGCCTTGCCTGCAAGAACGGCCACGTCAGCCTGGCCAACCTGGAACCCCGTCTCTTCTCCTTCAACACCCCCCACGGCGCCTGCCCGGATTGCAACGGCCTGGGCTCCAAGCTGGAGCTTGACCCCGCCCTGATCATTCCCAACCGCAGCCTCTCCATCGCCCAGGGCGCCATCGCCCCCTGGGTCAAGGCCCACACCCGCGAGACGTCCTTGACCCGCCACGTCATCGAGGCCCTCGCCCGCAAATACGGCTTCCGCACCAACACCCCCGTCGAGCGCCTCGACCCCGCCATCGTGGACGTCATCCTCTACGGCGCGCCCGGCCAGCCGCTGGTGGTCCAGTACACCAACGCCGCCGGCCGCCGCCGTGCCTACGAGTTCGAGTTCGAAGGCGTCATCCCCAACCTGCGTCGCCGCTACGAAAACACCGAGTCCGAGTACATCCGCGGCGAAATCGAGCGTTATATGACCCGCCGCATGTGCCCCGTGTGTCTGGGCGCTCGGCTTCGGCCGGAATCGTTGGCCGTAACCGTCGGCGGCAGTTCGGTTCACGACGCGACCGCCATGACCATCCAGGCCGCCGCGGCCTTCTTCGCCGGCCTCGAGCTCAGTAAGCGCGACACCACCATCGCCGTCCAGGTTCTCAAGGAAATCAACGCCCGCCTCGGCTTCCTCGAAGCCGTGGGTCTCGAGTACCTCACCCTCGAACGCTCCGCCGGAACCCTCTCCGGCGGCGAGGCCCAGCGTATTCGTCTGGCCACCCAGATCGGATCCGGCCTCGTCGGCGTCATGTACATCCTCGACGAACCCAGCATCGGCCTTCACCAGCGCGACAACGCCCGCCTCGTCCGCACCCTGGAGGGCCTGCGCGACCTCGGCAACACCGTCATGGTCGTCGAGCACGACGAGGAGACCATCCGCTCCGCCGACTGGGTCATCGACATCGGCCCCGGCGCCGGCGAACACGGCGGCACGGTCGTCGCCGAGGGTACGCCCGAGCACGTCGAACGCCACCCCCATTCCCTCACCGGCGCATTCCTGGCCGGCCGCGAACACATCCCCGTACCAACGGCCCGCCGGACCGGCAGCGGCGCACGCCTCACCCTGGAAGGCGTCCGCGCCAACAACCTCAAGTCCCTTTATGTCCAGTTCCCCCTGGGCTGCTTCATCTGTGTCACCGGCGTCTCCGGATCCGGCAAGAGCACCCTTATCGAGGACGTGCTCTACCGTGCCCTCGCCCAGCGCATCTGGGGCAGCCGCAACGTCCCCGGCGAACACTCCCGAATCCGTGGCCTGGAACACATCGACAAGGCCATCGAGATCGACCAATCCCCTATCGGCCGCACTCCGCGCTCCAACCCCGCCACCTACACCAGCGCGTTCACGCCCATCCGCGACCTGTTTGCCGCCGTCCCCGAGTCCCGTGCCCGCGGCTACAAACCCGGCCGTTTCTCCTTCAACGTCAAGGGCGGCCGCTGCGAAGCCTGCGAGGGCCAGGGCCTCAACCGCATCGAGATGCAGTTCCTGCCCGACGTCTACGTCACCTGCGAGGTCTGTGAGGGCGCCCGCTACAACCGCGAGGCGCTGGACATCACCTACAAGGGCAAGACCATCGCCGACGTGCTCCACATGACCGTCGAAGACGCCCATGTCTTCTTCCAGAACATCCCATCCATTGAGCGCAAGCTCGGCACCCTCGTCGATGTCGGACTCGGCTACATCCGCCTCGGCCAGCCCGCCACCACCCTTTCCGGCGGCGAAGCCCAGCGCATCAAGCTCGCCTCCGAGCTATCCAAGCGCGCCACCGGCAAGACCGTCTACATCCTCGACGAACCCACCACCGGCCTCCACTTCGCCGACACCCGCAAGCTCATCCAGGTCCTCCAGCGCTTGGCCGACGCCGGCAACACCGTCATCGTCATCGAACACAATCTCGACGTCATCAAATCCGCCGACTGGATCATTGACCTCGGACCCGAAGGCGGCGACGCCGGCGGCGAACTCATCGCCGAAGGCACCCCCGAGGAAGTCGCCACCCAGCCCGCCAGCTACACCGGCCAATACCTCCAGCGCGTCCTCGCGCCCGACGCCTATCGATCCACAACGTCCAGCAACGGCCGCGCAAGCACCCGGGCGTCGCCCAAACCTGCCCCCGCGACGGCCTGACTCGTAGCGAAGGACAGGGAACTATGACGGCAGCAACGCGTCGATTCGAGGGCCGCGGAACGGTCGTCACGGGCGGCGCCACCGGCATCGGCGGCGCCATCGCCGAACGCCTAGCCGCCGAAGGCGCCTCTGTCCTCATTGCCGATATCAACGTTGACGGCGCCGCCGAGCGCGCCGCCCGCATCCAGGCCGCCGGCGGCGTCGCCGCCACCTGCGCCACCAACGTCGGCGAAATCGACCAGGTCCAGGCCATGATCCGGACCGCCGTCGACCGCTGGGGTCGCCTCGACATCATCGTCAACAACGCCTACCCCGCTCTGGAAGCCATGACCGGCGGCGCCGAAGACGTGCCGCCTGATGTCTACGACCGAGCCATGGCCGTCCTCGTCAAGGCCAGCTACCTGTCCGCCAAATTCGGCGTGCCCCACCTGCGGCAGGCCGGTGGCGGCAGCATCGTCAACATCTCCAGCATTCACGGCCTGCTCGTCGCCCCCGGCGCCCTCGTCTACGAGACCGGCAAAGCCGCCCTCATCGCCGCTACCCGCCAGATGGCCGTCGAATACGGTCGCGATGGCATCCGCGTCAACGCCATCGCCCCCGGCCACATCGTCACCGAGGGCATCCAGGCCGGCCTCTGGGACGACAACCCCTCCGGCCTAGAGTTTTTTGAGTCCCAGTACCCCGTCGGCCGCTGCGGCCGCCCCGAAGACATCGCCGCCGCCGTCGCCTTTCTCTGTTCCGAGGATGCCTCCTTCATCACCGGCCACACCCTCGTCGTCGACGGCGGCCACTCCCTCCAGATCCAGGAAAACTTCGGCGTTGCGCAGGCCCGATTCATGCGAGACCACCCCGACACCCAGCTGCCCTATTGACAGCGATGGCCACGGCCAGTCTCGCGACCGAACTGCCTGTCTGGTTAGATTCGATTCCGCTGCCGTCGGGTTGGGGCGGATTCGCCGGCGGCGATGGCGAGGAGGGCGGAGAGGGCGGCGAAGGCGAGCATGGTGAAGGCGGTGGCCGTGAAGTCCACGGCGTCGATGACGATGCCGAGTCCCAGCGGGGTCAAGACCACGCCGATGTCGCGCAGAAAGGCGTGGGTGCCCAGGGCGGCGCCGAGGCGGTCGCGCGGGGCGCGGTCCACCACGGTTGAGGTGATGGTTGGAATGGCGCCGCCGCCCAGGCCGAAGGCGAGGCCAAAGAGCACGTAGGTCGCGGCGCTTCCGGCCTGGCTCACCAGCACACTGACCAAGCCCATGGCCAGCGCGCTGGGCACATAGACCCACAGCCGTCCATAGCGGTCGGACATGGCGCCGGCCACGATGGCTACGGGAAAGCGCATGACCGTGGAGAGGGAGATGGCCAGGCCAATCAGGAAGGGCTCCAGGTTCAGGACTTCGCCTCCGAAGACCGGGTAGAAGAAGGCTTTGAAGCCGAAGATGGGGACCGCCAGGGCCATGGCCATGCCGTTGACGAAGAGGAGCCGGCCGGGGGAGTAGACGGCGCGGCGGACGAAGCGCATGGGACGAAGACGGGTCGCGGGCGACTTGTCGGCGGCGCGGCCTGGCGGCGGATCGTTCTTGACATAACGTGTGACCAGGAACATTCCGGTGAGGATTGCGACGACGGTGAGGAGCAGCCCGATGCGCCAGTGCGCCAGGGTGGCGACGGCACCGACGACCGCCGGGGAGAGAAAGCCGCCCATCATGGTGGCCGAGCTGACGGCGCCCAACATTCGTCCGCGTTCGCGCTCGGGCGCGCGGCGCGCTACGTAGGCCTGGGCGGCCGCGCTGGCGGTGATGGAGCCGGCGCCCTCGATGACGCGGCCGACAAGCAGCAGCCAGTAGACCGGGGCCAGCACCGTCAGGATCACGCCGGCGATGGCCAGTGCGCCGCCGACATAGAAGAGCGGGTGGAGCCGGACGCGGTCGACCATGACCCCGATGGGCAGGTTGATGATCAGCCGGGCGAACGCAAAGCTGGCAATGAGCGCAGCCAACGCCGTCGCGCCAGCGGCATCGGCGGAGAGGTTGAAGTCGTCGCTGATCGGCGCCAGCACGGACACAATGGCGCCGTTGCCAAAGGCCACCGCGACGGTGATGGCCATGGCGGCCAGGATGTCGCGCGGCAACTCCAGGACCGCGAGCCAGGGCAGGCGGCGTCTGGGCGGCATTCAGGGTCCGCCCGGCATGCTGATTACCTGGCCCGTTCGGCGCCTCCGGTGCGTGGCGAGGCCGAGCTAGTTCTTGACATGGACAATCTGGTTCTCGATGGCAGAGTCGTAGCCGGCGAAGACGAGCTGGAGGTTGCGGCGGCCCTCGGCGAGGGTGTGGCGCGGTGGAGCGTCGCCGCGGACGGCGTCGGCAAAGTCTCGAAAGATGGGCGCGAAGCCCAACTCGTCGGCGTCGGTGTTTTCCAGCACTTCGGTCCGGTCGCCGAAGTGGAGGACGGCTTCGCCGCGGTCGAGGCGAATGGAGCCGAGGTCGCCGTGGACCTCGGTCAGGCCGGTGGCGCTGGTGGCGCTCCAGGCCGCGAGAACGATCGATGTGGCGCCGCTGGCGTGGCCGAGCATGAGGGCGGCCGTGTCGTCCACATCCTGCTCCCGCACGTGGGTGCCGACGCGGGCGGAGACCTGCGTGATGGGGGACTGGAGCATGGCCTCGGCGGTGTAAAGGTTGTGGTAGCCGTTATCGAGCAGGGCGCCGCCGCCGGCATCCTCTCGACGGCTGCGCCAGGTCGGGTCGTAGGCGGCCGCGCCCACATACCAGCCGCTGCCCATGTGCTCCATGCGGAACATGAAGGGGCGGCCAATGCGTCCCGCCTCGATGGCGGCCAGGGTGGCGGCCGTGCTGGGCCGGTTGAGGTAGTTGTGCATGATGCCGGCGGGGATGTCGTTTTTATCGACCTCGGCGATGATCTCGTCGGCCTGCTTCAGCGAGGTGGCCAGCGGTTTCTCGCTGAGGAAAGGCGTGCGCGTGCGCGCGGCGCCCAGGCAGACCGGGGCGTGAAATCTATGGGGCACGGCGATATCCACGGCGTCCACGCGGCCGGAACGCAACAGGTCGCGGTAGTCCGAAAAACGAGCCTCAGCCGGAACGCCGAATCGGTCACTGATGAGGTTGAGGCGCTCGGGCGTGGGGTCGGCCACGGCGGAGACCTGCCAGACGTCGGGCATTCGCTGAAGAACCGGGGCGTGGCCCTCTTCCTGGATGCGGCCGCAGCCGATCAGACCTATCCGTAGCGGCATGGCGCTCAGGCGTTCTCGCCGCCGAGGTCGAAGCCCAGGCGTTCGGTGAGGTAGCGGGAGTTGACTTCGAGGCTCTGGCGCGGCGTGGTCTGCGAGCGGTCGAGTTCCACGGTGAGCCAGCCGTCGTAGTCGGCTTCCCTGGCGACGTCCAGCAGGGCGGGCAGGTCAACGATGCCGGTGCCCAGCTCACCGAAGTCGGCAATGCGGGGCGCATTGTCCTGGGCGCTGGCCAGTTCCGGGGTTTCGACAATCAGGTCGGGCACGTAGTCCTTGATATGCATGTAGGTGAGGATGTCGCGATAGGCGGATGCGACTTCGATCGGGTCGTCGCCGGCCTTGGCGATATGGGCCGGGTCAAGTGCGAGCTTTACCAGGCCAGTGTCAACGGCATCGAAGAAACGGGTGATCTCGTCGCGCTCCTGGATCACGGTATTCCAGTGCGGGTGCATGCCGGTGACAATGCCGAGGTCGAGGGCGGCAGCGGCGACTTCTGACACGCCGCCGGCGAACTGCCGGATATCCGCGTCGGTGGGCGCACCCTCGCGCCGGGCGGGTCCAATGACAAACCGGTCGGAACCCATTTCGTGCAGAAAGTTGACCATGGCAAGGTTCTCAGCGATAGCCTCGCGCTGTCCGGCCGGATCGTGCAGGGCACCGCCGCCGTAGAGGGCCGACAGCCGCAGGCCGCGGGCCGCCAGCATGGCCTGGAAGTCGTGCGCGCGGCCGGCAAATCGGGTGACGACCGTGCCGAAGGTCTCGGTGCCGGCGTAGCCGAAGCTGCCGATATCGTCGATTGCCTCGACAAGATTGTCGCCCCAGGTGATCTGGTGGCATGCACAGCGAAAGACGGCCACAGGACAACCTCACGATGCGAAGGCGCGGGAAGGCGCCGACTTCGGCGGCGTGAACGTACGTTCTGCGGAGCCACGGGGCAACTGGGGTAGGGATTCCAGGGACTGTTAGGAGCGTCGGGCGCATGCGGAGTCGGCCCGGGCGAGTTGACGTCGTGCTCCCGAAAGTCGTTGCGCTGCGATACGACTAACTCAAGGTTTGGGCGCGCCAGCACGCGCACGTCCGGTCACGGGCGGTGGAGATTCCGAGACTCCCAGTGGGAGGGACTCCGCCATGATTGAGCAACGGGTCAGCGTAATCGAGGCCGAGCGCAAGCACCTGGCAACCAAGGCCGACCTGCAGGCCCTGGAGACCAGGCTGACCCGCTGGATTGCCGGTTTGGGCTTTGGCGTGGTGGGGACGCTGATTGCCGTCCTGGTGGATCGATTTGCAGGGTAGTTCCGGCGCCGGTGCTGGCCTACTACGCGTCCGGACCTGTGGACAGCGTGCGCGAGCCGACGGATGAGACTCGCCGTGCGTTGGTGTCGCGGGTGGATGAACTGGTCCGACAGCGGATTGCGGTTGACGGCGAGTTCCGGGTTCCGAAGCGGGTGGTCTGCTACCTGGCGACCTTGACGTAGCGCGGGAACTCCGCGGCTGCCTGTGCCACTATCGGGCGGAACCGGATTGGTCAGGCGAGGTCTACACGTGGCAAAGGGACTGGACGGCAAGGTGGCCGTGATCACCGGCGCGGGGCGGGGCATCGGGCAGGCGATTGCGGAGCGGTATGCGGCCGAGGGCGCCGCGGTGCTGGTGGCCGATGTGGACACGGCCGCGGCTGAGGCGGCGGCGGCGGGAATCGTCGAGGCCGGCGGTGCGGCGCACGCTCAGACCACCGACGTACGGGTGCCGGCCGACATTGTGGCCATGTTCGACGCAGCCGAGGCCGCATTCGGTCCGGTGGATATCGTGGTCAACAACGCCGGCATCGGCGGGGCCTCGTCCATCGACGAACAGACGATGGACGCGTGGGACAACATGTTCGCCATTAATGTGCGCGGGGTCTTCCTGGGCGTGCAGGAAGCGGCGCGGCGGATGCAGCCGCGGGGCCGCGGCATCATTATCAATATTGCGTCGGCCGCCGGAAAGATCGCGCGGCCGTACATGGCCTGCTATTGCGCGACCAAGCACGCGGTGATTGGGATCACCCGTTCCACCGCCATGGAACTAGCGCCCTACGGCCTGCGGGTTAACGCGCTCTGTCCCGGCATCGTGGATACGCGGCTCTGGCGGGAGGACCTGAATCCAGATCTGACTGAACTGGAAGGCCGCGAGAACGAATCGGCCTGGGATGTGCGGGTGGCTGGGATTCCAATTGGGCGACACCAGGTGCCGGAAGACGTGGCGAACGCGGCGTACATGCTGGCCAGCGACGACGCCTCCTACATCACCGGGATTTCGCTGAGCGTGGACGGCGGGATGGTGCTGCATTGAGCGAGGCGAGCGGGGCGCTGTTTCCGACCTTCGTGGTGGGGAGCCTGCCGCGGCCGGTGTGGGTGCGGGAATTGATCGAGCGGCGGAAGCGCGGCGAGGTAAGTCCGGCCGCGGCCGAACGGGTGCTGGACGACGCAGTGCCGGCGGCGATTCGAATGCAGGAAGCAGCGGGTCTGGACTACGTGTCCGACGGCGAGTGGCGGCGCGAGAGCTATGTGAAGGTGTTTGCCGACGCGGTGGCAGGGTTCGAGCCGGACCTGATCGCAGGCGGTCGCGGGGCGGCGTATCCGGCGGTGACGCAGCCGCTGCGGCAGGAGCGGTCGATCGCGTTGGACGAGGCGCGCTTTGTACGGCGGACCACCACGCGACGGACGCTGGCGGCTGTGCCGTCGCCCTACACGATCGCGCGCCGCATGTGGAGTCCGGAGCATTCCACGGGAGCGTATGCCACCCGCGAAAACTTCATGGAGGCGTGCATTCCGATCATCAACGGGGAGCTGCAGCGGCTGACGTCGCTGGGGGTGGACGCGATCCAGTTGGACGATCCGTGGCTGGCGCTGCTGGTGGACCCTGAGTACCGGGCGCGGGTTGGGATCGATGACGTCGGGCACGAGATCGAGATGGCGGTGCAGGGCGTCAATGGGGCGGTGGAGGGCGTGGATCATCCGCTGATCTCGGTACACCTGTGCCACGCGCACGCCAACCGCCGGCACAGCACGCGCGGGCCGTATGACCTGGTGATTGGGGCCCTGGGTCGTATGAACGTGCACCGGTTCGCCATGGAGTTCGCCACGCCGGACGCCGGCGGAATCGAGGTGCTCGCGCACTTCCCGGACGACAAGCTGCTCGGTCTGGGCGTGATCGACCATACGGATATCAACGTCGAGACGCCGGCTGTAGTCGTGGAACGAGCCGAGGCGGCGATGCAGTACGTGCCCGCGGAGCGGCTGACGCTGAATCCCGACTGCGGGTTTGCGCCGTCGAGCATCAACCCGATGGACTTGGACGAGGCGTATTTGAAGCTGCGGGCGTTGTGCGCGGGGGCGGGGTCGCTGCGTCGAAAACACGGAGGCGAAGCTGGCTAGCACCCCCGGACGGTTCGACTGTTCGCGCCGCTGCGCGTCGATTTACCCGTGAGACTCAAATACAGCTATAATTGACCAGTCTGAATAACTGGTTGGAAATATGGCACTGCGCGAAGTTCAGGCGACGGTGGTCAAGGCCCGCCTAGCGGAATTGCTGCGGATCGTTGAGTTGGGCGAAAGCATCGTGATCACACGCCACGGCACGGCAGTGGCGCACTTGGTACCCGCACATACGCAGCATCGCACCGCCCGGGCGGCGGCCGTTGCTCGATTCCGACGGCGTCGAGCCAGCTGGGGACGTATTGAAATGTCGACCGACGAGATCCTGGCTGCCCGCCATGAGGGCCACCGTCTTTGAGCGAGTTTGTCGTGGATGCGTCTGTGGCGTTGGCTTGGCTCTTCGACGATGAGTTGTCAGCTCGAGCCGATGCAGCCCTGGTGCGACTGGAAGACTCCGGAGCGCAAGTTCCGTCACTCTGGCAGTTGGAAGTACGCAACGCCCTCCTAGCTGCCGAGCGACGGGGTCGCATCAGACCGCACCAGATTGAAGAAGGGCTGGACTTTCTGGACGAATTGCCAATACACGTTGCCAACGATCCCGACCTAGATTCGGTTGTTTCCCTGGCCAGGACGCACCACCTCTCCTGCTACGACGCCGTGTACTTGGCCCTGGCAGTACGACAAAACTACCCGCTCGCCACGCTGGATGCCGGGCTTGCTCAGGCGGCTCAAAGCGAACATCTGACGCTGGTCTGACAGCCGACGCGGCTTGCTCGCTGCCGGGCTATTCGAAAGCCCGGTGGCGCTCTACTGATGGGGCGAAGTCGTAAGGCTTGGGCGAAGGCGCCAGAGGGCCTGGATGCTGGCGAGGGTGAGGAAGGCGGCCGTGGCGGCGGCGGCGTAGTCGAGGAGGTTGAGACCCCAGCCGAGGTAGGCGATCAGGAACGGGTAGTAAACCATCCAACTCTTGACGCTGAACGGCAGGGGCGCGCGGAAGCGGTCGGCCAGGTAAAGCAGGACGTTGGCGAGGGGATAGGCGGCGGCGTAGGCCACGCCGATTTCGCCGCGCAGGGCGCCGACGGCCACGAGGCCGGCCACCACGGTGAGTTCGCGCACGTGGTCGCAGACCTGGTCCAGCAGAGCGCCGAAGTTGGAAGCCAGGCCGCGGGCGCGAGCCAGTTCGCCGTCCAGAAAGTCGAGGACAAGGGTGGCGATAAACAGGGCCAGTGCCAGACGGGGGAAGGGAATGATCAGAGCCGCAACGACGAAGCCCAGCGGAATTTGGCTGAGGGAGAGCGCGCTGGGGTGGACGCGGGCCAACGCCAGGGCCCTGATGACCGGCTTGACCAGGTGGCCGCCCAGACGACGCAGCGGGGTTAGAAGCAGGCGCTCCAGCGTGGAGTATGAGCCGGGCGGCGGCTCCGGCGGAAGACCCTCACCCGGCCCTCTCCCCGTGGGAGCGGGTGGTGCGGGGGCCGGCATTTGAGTGCTTTACCAGGCCAGTTGGTCGGCGAAGTAGGCGCGCAGGCCGTCGGCGGCGACGCGTTGCTGGCGCATGGACGTCCGTTCGCGCACGGTGACGGTCTGGTCATCGAGTGAGTCGAAGTCCACGGTCACGGCGAACGGCGTGCCGGCCTCGTCCTGGCGGGCGTAGCGGCGGCCGATCGAGCCGCTGGCGTCGTAGAAGACCGGCCAGTTGGCGCGCAAGTCATCGGCGATGCGCGTTGCCAGTTCGACCAGCGGCGGGCGGTTGCGGGCGAGCGGGAAGACGGCGACCTTGAACGGAGCAAGGCGCGGGTCGAGGTTCAGGAAGGTGCGCGGTTTGCCGGCGACTTCCTGGACGGTGTAGGCATCGGCCAGAAATGCCAGGGCCGCGCGGTCGACGCCGGCCGCGGGCTCGATGACAAAGGGCGTCACGTGCTGCTTGGCCGCGTCGTCGAAGTACGACAGGTCGGTGCCGCTGGCCTCGGCGTGCCGCTTGAGGTCGAAGTCGGTGCGGTTGGCGATGCCTTCCAGTTCGCCCCAGCCGAAGGGGAACTGGTACTCGATGTCGGTGGTGGACTTGGCGTAGTGGGCCAATTCCTCGGGACTGTGCGGCCGCAGGCGCAGGTGGCGCGGCTCCAGCCCCAGGTCCTGCCACCAGGCGAAGCGGGCGTCCACCCAGTCCTCGTGAGCTGGGTCGTCCTGGCCTGGCTCAACGAAGTACTGCAACTCCATCTGCTCGAACTCGCGGCTGCGGAAGATGAAGTTGCCGGTGGTGATCTCGTTGCGGAAGGCCTTGCCGATCTGGGCGATGCCGAAGGGCATTTGCACGCGCGCGGTGTCGCGCACGTTCTTGAAGTTGACGTAGGTGGACTGGGCGGTTTCGGGCCGCAGGTAGGCGACGGAGGCGTCGTCTTCCACCGGGCCCACAAAGGTGCGGAACATGGTGTTGAACATGCGCGGATCGGTGAGTTCGTCGCCGTCGTGCGGGCACTTACCGTCGGGCACGTCGTCCTCGCGGAAGCGGCGGCGGCAGGTCGGGCACTCCACCAGCGGGTCCGCGAAGTGTTCGATGTGGCCGGACACTTCCCAGATGCGGGGGTGCATGAGGATGGAGGCGTTGAGGCCGACGACTTCGGGGCGCACGTGTACAACGCGGCGCCACCAGGCGTCCTTGATGTTGCGAATCAGTTCGGCGCCCAGCGGTCCGTAATCCCAGGTGCTGGCGAAACCGCCATAGATCTCGGAACTGGGAAAAACAAACCCTCGGCGCTTGGCCAGGGAGGTCAGGGTTTCAAGGTCGGGTGCAGGCATGGGTGTCCTCGTGTGGGTTTGGAGCAATCGGGACGGCGCGTGTTATGACGCCAGTCGTCGGTGTTACGCCCCGGGCGCTGGCCGGGGCGCGGAACCCGCGCCCGCCCGCTCCAGGATGTGGGCGGACGAGATATCGCGTTCGACGACAGCGGCGGCATAGGCGCGCAGCGCGGTGCGTAGTTCGGCGCGGGTGCGCGGGTCGGCTCTCAGGCGGGCGGCGCCAGGCAGACCTTCGTGGGCGATGAAGCGAAGAGTCTTCAGCGTATCGACGCTCAGCGTATGACTCGCGTTGTCACGCGAACAGGCCGAGCAGACGATACCGCCGGTGCGAGGAGCGAAGGCGTGGGCGTCCGGCTGGATCGCGCTGCCGCAAATGGTGCATTGCCACAATTCCGGTGCGTACCCATGCAGATCCAACAGGTTGAGGGCAAGGGCGGAGAGCAGCGGTTCGGGATCGGATGCCTGTTGGTTGAGCATGCTGAGGAAGGCGGTCAGGGCGACGTAGGCCTGAGGAGCGGCTTCGCCGTCTTCGCTGAGACCATCCAGGAGCTCGACGGCCCACCCGGCTGCGGCGAAGGCGGCCAAGTCGGTGCGAAAGCGGGGAAACGTTTCCAGGCTTTGCGCCTGCGTCAGCACATCGAGGTTCGCGCCCACCACACCAACGATGCGGACGCGGCTGAAGAGTTCGATATGGGGGGCGAGCTGGCTGGTGGGCCGCCGCGAGCCGCGAGCCACCAGGCGGCGCCGGCCGAACTCACGCGTGAAGAGCGTGACGATCCGGTCGACGTCGCCCAGGTCACGTCGGCTAAGCACTACGCCTTCGGCTTTGTAAGTGCTTGAGCGCTGGAGAACGGCCATGGGCAAGCCTAACGCGGGCCAGCCGGGTCGGATGGCGCGCCGGCTGCTGGACGGCGAATGACGTCAACCATCTCAAGCCGGGGGCCGCGCATGCGGCGGACGCGCAGGATCCAGCCATCGTGTTCCACCGCATCACCGGGTTTAGGCACCGCGCCAAGCCGGTGCATGACATATCCGGCGACGGTGGCGAAGTCGCCCGCGGGCAGGTGACAGCCGGTGGCTTCGGCCAGGCGGTCCGTTCGCAGCGTCCCGGCCACCACGAACCTGTCCGGACCAAACTGCTGCACGTCCTCAAGTGGGGCGTCGTGCTCGTCGCGAATTTCGCCCACGACTTCCTCGACGAGGTCTTCCAACGTGACGATGCCGGCTGGCGAGCCGTGTTCATCCACGACCAGAGCCATATGGGCACGCTGGCGCCGCATAGCCACCAACAACTCGCCAACCAGAGCGTTTTCCGGCGTTACGACGAGGGGGCGAATGGCTGTGTCCGGCAGCGGCTGGTCCATGACGGCAGGATCGATAGCCAGCAGGTCCTTGACGTGAATGAACCCGACAATGGCGTCGGGCGTATCTCGATACATGGGAAAACGCGAGTGCCCAGTTGCTACCGCCCGGCGCTCGATCTCGCGTACAGGCATCCCGGTGGGCACGACGTGCACGGCTGACCGAGGCGCCATGACTTCTTCGACCGGACGCGAGGCGAAGCGAAGTGCGCGGTCGGCCAGTTGCTGCTGGGGCGCGCTGATGGCGCCGAGCCGCCGCAGTTCGCCCAGCATCGAACCGATGTGTGCGGGCGTGTAGGCGGGCGCCAACTCGTCGCGAGGGACTACGCCGACGGCTCGGATTGTGAGGTTGGCGAGTTCGTTCAGTACCCAGAGGAGGCCGCGAACGGCGTTGGCGTATAGCCGATACGGCAACGCCAGGTACAGCAGCGTGCGCACGGGTTCGGCGATGGCGATGTTCTTTGGAGCCATCTCACCCAGGACCATGTGGAACACAACGACGATGGTGAGGGCAATGACGCTGGCCAGCGCATGTAATGGCGCGCCGGTGAGCCCGATCCGGTCGGCGAAGGCCTCTTCCAGCACGTCGGCGATGGCTGGTTCGGCTACGAATCCCAGACCCAAGGAGGCCATGGTGATGCCGAGTTGCGCGCCCGTGAGCATGAACGAGAGTTCCCGCATGGAAGCGACGGCGAGGCGGGCGGAACGGCGGCCGTCGGCGGCCCTTCGTTCCAGCTCGCCGCGTCGGCTTGCGGCGGCGGCCGTAATAGCGACTTCGGCGCCGACAAAGAATCCATTAACGACGAGCAGCACCAGTGCTACCAGGAGCAGGATGATGGTCATCCGAGGTTCCGGCGCCGAGTGGAAGGACTTTGCACGCGCACACGGTCGATTCGCCGCCCGTCCATAGTGGCCACGCGGAAGGTCCAGCCGCGAAACGATACGGCGTCGCCGACCCGGGGCATGTGCTGCAGGAGCGTCAGAAGGAGTCCGGCCAGAGTCTCGAAGCGACCCTCCGGCATCTCAAAGCCAATGGCGTCGCTGAGCTCGTCGCGTCGAATCCGCGCCGCCACGTCGTAAGCGCCGTCGTCAAGCGGCGTGACCAGCGCGGGTTCCGGCTTGTCGTACTCGTCCTCGATGCTGCCCAGCAACTCTTCCACGATGTCTTCCAGCGTCACGACTCCCGCTGCCTGGCCGAATTCGTCATGGACGATGACCATGGCGTGCTGGGCGGCCTGCATTTCGAGCAGCAATGAACGCAGATCGCGGGCTGTCGGCACCACCAGTGCCCGCTGCGCCTTCGCGGAGACCGGCGTGGCGGCGCGAGCGGGCGCCGGCAGCGTCAATACGTCTTTGACATGTGCGATCCCAACGTATTCACGACCCTCGGCGTTGCGGATCGGGAAGCGCGAATAGCCCGTATCCATCGACAGTCGGGCGAGGTCGGCCAGATTCGCGTTGGAGGCAATGGCCACGACCTGCGACCTGGGAACCATTACATCGCCGGCGGTGGTGCGACCTAAACCCAGAGCGCGGTCCAGGACCTCGTACTCGACGCCTTCGATGGTGTTTTCGCGCGCGGCCCAGCGCAGGGCCTCGCGCATTTCTTCCAGCGACTGGAATCCCTCAAGCTCCTCGCGCGGGGCCAATCCGACCAAACGCATCGAGGCATTGGCCATGGCGTTGAGCAAACGAATGACTGGCGAAAAGACCGTGTTGACGAACATGGCGGGCGGCACGAAGAGGCGGGCGGTGGCCATGGGCCGGGCGATAGCCAGGTTCTTGGGGGCCAGTTCGCCGAGGACCATCTGAATGACCGTGGCCAGGACAAGTGCCAGCGCGGCGGTGAGGGCGACGAGCGTGCCGTTCTCAATGCCCGGGATCCAGGCCACCGCCGGCCGCAGCAAGGGGCCGATGGCGTTATCCACCACGAAGCCCAAGACGAGCGAACTGACGGTGATGCCCAGTTGGGCGCCGGATAGTTGAAACGACAGCGTTTCGAGGCCGCGCCGGACGGTGCGGTCCCGCCGCGTGCCACGGGCGGCGGCGGTCTCGACCTCATAGCGATCAACCGCCACCAGGGCGAACTGTGCGCCCGCAAAGAGGCCGTTGATTGCGATCAGCCCAAGAAAGACCAGAATGCCGACGAGGATGTCGATGGCTTGGCTCCCGGGTTAGCTTGCGGCGATCAGGTGGACGGGTCTCACCGAGGGTCGATCAGGCGGCATTGCCGTCTTCGTCGAGCCGCGTGACCTCCAGGCGCGTGATGCGGGTTTCCTTGACAGCGTGGACGCGCAACACTGCGCCGTTGACATTCACGGCTTCGCCCACGGCCGGTACTCGGCCGAACGCGCTGAACGCCAGGCCGCCCACGGTGTCTACGCTTTCGGCGGTGAGGGCCAGGCCGAGTTCGTCGTTCAGGTCGGTGATTGGTAACCCGGCGTCCACGACCAGGCGGCCCGGTCCGAGGGAAACGATCGGGACGTCAGGGATGTCGTACTCGTCCTCGATCTCACCAACAATCTCTTCCAGCAGGTCCTCGATGGTGACCAGGCCGGCGGTGTCGCCGTATTCGTTCACGACGATGGCCATGTGGAGGTTGTCGGCCTGCATCTCGCGCAGCAGTCGGTCCACGTATTTTGAGTCAGGCACGAACAGCGGCTTGCGGACCAGTGAGCGCAGGTCGGCAGTCTGGTTGGGCTCCAGGAGTTCGGCCAGGCCGTCGCGGACGTGGATTATCCCGATCACATTGTCCAGGTCGCCGTCGAACACGGGCAGCCGGGAGAGACCGTGGGCGTGCGCCGTGCGCAGGGCGCCGCGTAGGGGCGTCTCGGCGGTGACGGCCACGATGTCGGGGCGCGGGGTCATGACCTGGCGAACGACGCGGTCACCCAACTCAATGACGTTGGTGATCATCTCGATGTCGGTAGCGTCGATGGCGCCTTCGCGCGCGCCTTCGACCGCCTCGATCACCGCGGCGTCCCGGGGGTCGGGGCCACGCCAGGCCTCTTGCTCCGTCGGTGACAGCAGGCGTTCGAACGGGAGGCTGGCGGGCAGGAACAGGACGTACTGGCCGTAGATCAGCCACGAAAAGCGGCGTGCGATTCGCAGGGGATGACGCTGGGCGAGAATACGCGGGGTAACGCGCGCGCCGCCGGCATGCAGGACGCTCAGCACGGCAAGCGCCAAGACGACGCCGCCTGGGCGTGTCCCGAGCAGGGTTCCGAGTTGGTCGCCGATCGTGGTGGCGGCAAGCGCCGCCGAGGCGAAGATCAGCACGGCCGCGCCGATCCTGGCACTGGCCCAGAACCGAAAGCGGTTGCCGAGCAGTACTCGGAGACGGCGCGCAGCACGAGGTTCGGTGCTGTCTAGCGAGTCCAGTGCGCCCTGCGAGAGTTCCAGCGCCGCGTTTTCTGCCAGCACCAGCAACGTGCTGACAAGAGTCAGCACGAGAATAAGGGCAAGTCCTACCCAACTAACCGGATCCAAAAAGGATCCACTCCCCTACCGCGCGGCACATACGGGTGCTCACGCCCAGATGCCGGCCGCCCGGGGGCGGCGCCGCATCGCGGTCATTCGAACATCGCAGTAATTGACTCATCATTGTGGACCCGCCGGACCGCCTCGGCGAACAACTGGGCGGTGGCGACCTGGGCAATTTTGCCTGCGTGGGCGCCGTTGCCAAGCGGAATGCTATCCGTCACGAATACCCGCTGCAGCCCTGAACCTTCCAACATCCGCACGGCGCCGTTGGCAAACACGCCGTGGATGGCGCAGGCGTAGACGGCGTTGGCACCACGATCCAGCAACGCACGGGCACCTTCGGCGAGCGTTCCGCCGGTAGAAATCAGGTCATCCACAAGCACCGCCGTGCGACCCGCGACATCGCCGACCAGGGTAAGCGTCTGGACCTCGTCGGGGGCCATCCGGTCCTTGAAAATGACGGCCAGCGACGCATCGTCCAGCCGCTGGCTGAAGTCGTGGGCCCGCGCAACGCCCCCGGCGTCCGGTGAGACGACGACGAGTTTATCCGAGGCGACGCGTCGCAGGGCGTCCGCTAGCAGCGGCGACGCCTGCAGATGATCCACGGGAATATCAAAGAAGCCCTGCACGGCGGGTGCATGCAGGTCCAGGGTCATCACGCGGCTGGCGCCGGCCGCTTCCAGCAGGTTCGCCACCAGCTTGGCGGTGATGGGTTCGCGCCCAGTGGACTTTTTTTCCTGGCGGGCGTAACCGAAATAGGGAATGACGGCCGTAATGCGACCGGCGGACGCCCGGCGCAGGGCGTCAATCATGATGAGCAGTTGCATCAGGTGCTCGTCCACCGGCGCGGAGGTTGACTGGATGACAAACACGTCCGTGCCACGCACGTTTTCGTTGATCTGGACACGCGCTTCGCCGTCGGGAAACTGCGTGAGCGTGACCGAGCCGAGCGGTTGGTCAAGGCGCGCGGCGATGTTCTCGGCCAGAGCTTGATTGCTCGAGCCGGCAAATACCTTGAGTTCGCCGTCCAGTGTGTTTGCCTCGTGCGGCCCGCTGTGTCGGGGCGCCAATCCCGCCAGCGCACTCACCGGCCCATGATATCCGGCTCGCCGAGGGTTGGCGGAGGCGGGTGGTCAGGAGCGCCGACGGAAGGCGGCGTCGGCGGCGGCGAGGCGCTCCAGGTCGTCGCACCCAATCGTCTCGTCAAGGTCGGTGATCTGGTATCCGGCAACGCGCTCGCCGTCCTCGATGGCAAGGTCGATCAGTCGAGTCAGATACCGCTCACCCGAGATTGGGCTGGGTTCGACGCGGGGAAGCCCGCGGCGTAGCCAGTCGGCGCAAAAGGCCGCTGGACCTGCGTTCACGGTAGTAAGCGCGAGGTCGGCTGGTGAGGCGTCGGAGATTTCCACGATGCCGTGCACGAGGCCCCCGTCGGCCAGGCGCACCCGGCCGAAGGCGCCCGGATTCGGCACGTCGGCCCACGTGATGGCGGCCACGGCGTCTGCCGTCAGCATGGCATCGACCACGCCGCGTACCGTGGCTGGCCGGACCAGGGGCGAGTCGCCGTAGAGCGCGACCACTACGTCCACGGCCGAGCGCACGGCGCCAAGACCGACTTCAACGGCGAAGGCGGTGCCGCGGCCGGTGGGCGGCTGGTCCACGGTGAGCGCTCTGTCGGCCGCCGAGCCGATGTTCATGCCGGGTCGGATGACCACCACAAGTGGGTCGAGTCCGGCTGCGTGCCCGGTGTCAACAACGTGCGCCAGCATGGGGCGGCCAGCGACCTGGTGCATGACCTTGGGCACATCGGACGCGAAGCGCGTCCCCTGGCCGGCGGCCATCACGATGCCGGCCGCCCTGACTTCAGCGAACTCAGTGTCGTCGGCGTTCATGGGCTGGGGAGGAAGGGTTCGAACCTTCGATCACGGATCCAAAATCCGTTGCCTTACCACTTGGCCACTCCCCACAGGGAAAGCGTAGGCAGGCGCTGTAGGACGGTCAAAGCTGATCTGCGGCGGGGTCAGTCTCGGACTGGAAGCGGGTGACTCGCGTCCACCAGCCGTGCGGTCGCAGTCGAGTCTCGGCTGATCGGGCGGCCGTCCGCGTGCGGAACAGGCCGAAGCAGGTCGGTCCGCTGCCGGCCAGCAACGCCGCATCCGCGCCTGCGTTTTCAAGTGCGCGCAGCACACGATCGACCTCGGGAACCAGGCGGGTCGCCGCGGTCTGCAGGTCGTTGGTGAGCAGCTCTAAATCGAGCCGCCCGCGACGCATCGCATCGGACTGCTCCAGGGTCGCGTTGCCTCCCGACCATTCGGACGGTCGTACTTCGGCATAGGCGTCGCGGGCCGAGATCTCGGCCTCGGGGCGGACCAGCAGCACCCAATACGACGGAGCGAGCGGCATAGGCTCAATGTGGTCGCCACGGCCCAGCCCAAGCGCCGTTCCCGGCCGCAGGAAGAAAGGAACGTCGGCGCCCAGCACGCGTGCGGTCTCGGCAATGGCGTCCGGATCCGCCGCCCACAGGCGGCTGAGACCGACCAGCACGGCGGCCGCGTCAGTGCTTCCGCCCGCCAGACCGGCAGCGACCGGGATTCGCTTGTCGACACGGATGTGGACGCCCTGCCTCCTGCCAATCCGCGCTTGCAGTTCATGGGCCGCGCGGAAGGCCAGGTCGGAGGCGGCGTCAAGTCCTTCCACCGCGCTCTCGCCCTGGATCGTCGGCGCCGGCGCAAGATGAACAGTGTCGCCAAATTCGAGGGCTTGAAAAATGGTGACGATTTCGTGATACCCGTCGCCGCGGCGGCCGCGGATTTCGAGTCCCAAGTTGATTTTGGCCGGAGCGGCAATCGTAATGCTGGCCGCGGTCAAGCGACGGGCTCTTGATCGCGCCCGAGTCCGACGGCGGCCATGACGGACTCTTCCACACGGCGCATTTGGCGCCGCGCGGAGTCGCTGTCGTGGCTTAGGCCGGCCAGATGTAGGAGGGCGTGGGTGAGCAGGTACCCAAACTCGCGTTCGATGCTGTGTCCGTAGGCGGTCGCCTGGGAGCGGACGCGCTCGAGCGAAATGGCCACGTCACCCGGACGCTCGAGGTCCCCGCTGGGGAATGCAAGGACGTCGGTGGCGCCCGGCTTGTCGGCGAAGGTGCGGTTGAGCCGGGTCATCTCGGCATCGTCAGTAAGGCGCAGCGCCACCACGCCGGTCATGCTGGTGCTCTTGTGCACGGCGGTTGCGATGGGGTCAATCAGCAGGGCTAAGCCACAGGGCAAAGGGAATTCGTCGCCGGTATCAATCTCTAAGTAGGTCGCCCCGTCCGCGGGGGCGGGCGGGTCAGCCGCCGCCGAGGAGTTTGCCAACGAGGGCATTCACGGCGCGTCCGTCAACCGTGCCCTGTTCGCGCAGTCGAGCCATCAGGGGGCGCATGACCCTGCCCATATCCCGGCGGCTGGAGGCGCCGACTTCGTCAATCACCTCGCGCGCGATGGCTTCCATGGTGTCGCCGTCGATCTCATCGGGCTGGTAGGCGCTGATGATGGCGCGTTCGGCGCGTTCGGCGTCGACTTGCTCAGGGCGATCGCCGTTGACATAAAGTTCAATGGCTTCGTCGCGGCGGCGGATGTCACGTTGAATAACACGCACAACCAATGCGTCGTCCATGGACGCGCCGGATTCCTTGGCCTCGTACTGGACTTGGGAGATAAGGGTGCGCAGCACACGCACACGATCGGCGTCGCCGCCGCGCTGCGCCGCTCGCAGATCCCCGGTGAGGCGGTCAATCAACGCCATGCGGGGTAAGTGGTGCGTCGGCTAAAGGGCGCGGGCCTCGGCTTCGGCCGCCTTCATGGCTGCCCGCCGGGCTTTGCGGCGCTTGGTGGCTTCCTTCTTTTTGCGCAGCACGCTGGGCTTGTCGTACGCCTTGCGGCGCCGGGTTTCCGTGATAATGCCCTCTTGCTGCACCTTCTTGTTGAAACGGCGCAGGGCCGCATCAAAACTCTCGTTCGCGCCAATCGTGATATGAACCAATGAACCCCCCAATTCGGACGGGCAAAACAAAACCCGCCGTTCCGGCGGGTGCTGGCGGGTCGCTCCACTGGGCCGCGCGATTCCGGTCAGGCGCCTCCGGGTGATAACCCGCCACCCCGCTAACTCAACCGAGTATATGCGGCGCCGAAATACCGGGTCAACAGGGGCCGGTTTCTCGCCGGAGCCACGCTTTGACTGACCTCAACTGGCTGGCGCTGGCCATGGGCGTGCCGCTGGCACTGGTGTTCACGCTGGGCGTACGGACACTGGCCGCTCGTCGTGGCTGGATGGACAGGCCGGGGGCGGCCCGAATCCACGCCGTGCCGGTGCCCCGGCTGGGCGGCGTGGCCATGTACGCGGCGTTCGTGATCACCGTGCTGGTGGTGGCCTGGCCACTGGACCGGCAGACGCTCGGCCTGCTCCTGGGCGCCACGCTGCTGGTCGTCTTCATCGTGGTTGACGACCTGCGGGGGATGCGTCCACGCGACAAGTTTCTGGCCCAACTGGGCGCTGCGGCTGTGCCGTTGTTGTTCGGGGTTCGTATCGATGCGGTGAGCAACCCGTTCGAGGCTGGCGTGGTGTTGCTGCACATCGCGATCGTGATTCCGTTCACGCTGTTCTGGATCACGGGAATGATGAATGCCATCAACTTCGTGGATGGGCTGGATGGGCTGGCCGGCGGCGTGGTGACGATCGCGGCTATCGCGCTGATTGCGCTGTCGTTGCGACTGGGCCTGCCGGAGACGGCGACGCTTGCCCTGGTCCTTGTGGCTGTGATTCTCGGTTTTCTGCCGTTCAACGTCTACCGCTCGAGCATCATCATGGGCGATGCCGGCTCGCACTTCCTGGGCTTTGCGCTGGCGGTGATCGCCATCATGGGCCCGGCCAAGCTGGCTACGGCGATCCTGGTGCTGGGCGTGCCGATTCTCGACATTGCCTGGTCCATTGGGCGTCGCCTGGCTGGCGGTCGCCGATTTGCCGACCGAGACGCCGAGCACTTGCATCACCGGCTCTGGGAGGCTGGAGTGCCGCAGCCCGCCATCGCGCTGATGTATTACGCGTTGGCGGGCGTGCTAGGCGTCATTGCGCTGCTGGTGGAGCGGCTGGACAAGATCTTCGCGTTTCTGGGGCTGGCGGCATTCCTGGCGGCATTGCTGGTGGTTCTAAGCCGCCTGCCGAGGCGCCGAGGTGTCCCAGAGCGGTAGCCCCGCAAACCTGTTGGAACGGCGGTTAATCGACCCTATGCTAGGGTTGCGCTTCACGGAGGTCCCGACGTTGAACCCTGAAATCCATCCCGCATACGTTGACTGCCGCGTGACCTGTTCGTGCGGCAACATGTTTGAGACGCGCGCCACGACGTCCTCGATCCACGTGGACGTTTGCTCCAGTTGCCATCCGTTCTATACGGGCCAGCAGCGGCTGGTGGACTCGACCGGTCAGGTGGAGCGGTTCGAGCGACGCCGGCGCAGGACCCGCGGCTAACCTGCCGGCAAGGCGGCTGCGCGCCGCCGCGGTTCCAGCATGAGTGCCACGGTCCCTCTCTCCGCGTCGTCGGACGACAGTAACGAGCTGCGCATCAACTACGGCGGCCAGGCCGTGCTGGAAGGCGTGATGATGCGCGGACGCCGGGCAGCCGCGACCGCCGTTCGACATCCGGCCGGGCACATCGTGCTCAAGACGGAGGAACTGGATCCGAACCGGCTTTCGCAGCGGCTGCGTCGCGTGCCGTTCGTGCGCGGGGTGGTGGCGCTGTGGGAAATGCTGGCCATCGGGCTGCGTGCGCTCAACTTTTCGGCCAATGTCCAGTTGGCTGAGGAGGAAGATCAGGACGACGGCCCAGGCGGAGCCGCCGGCGGGATGATGACCGGCAGCCTGGTGATCGGACTGGTCATTGGCGTTGGGCTCTTCTTCGTGCTGCCGCTGGTCCTGACGTCATTCACCGATGGCCTGGTTGAGTCGGACTTCCTCAGCAACGTGATCGAGGGCGCGGTGCGAATGGCGGTATTCGTAGCGTATATCGCGCTGATCGGCCTTATGCCGGACATCCGCCGTGTGTGGATGTATCACGGCGCCGAGCACAAGACGATTAATGCCCTTGAGGCCGGCGAATCGCTACGTGTGGACAACGTCCGGCGGCAAAGCCTGGCGCATCCGCGCTGCGGGACGTCGTTCATCGTGACGCTGGTGGCCATCTCGATCATCGTGTTCGCGTTGCTGGGACGACCGCCGATGGCGATTCGCGTGGTCTCACGCATTGTGCTGCTGCCGCTGATCGCGGGCGTGGGCTACGAATACATCATGCTGACGGCCCGCTATCAGGGTCACGTGTTTGCCCGCTGGGCCTCCATGCCCGGAATGTGGTTCCAGAAACTGACCACACGCGAGCCCGACGACGATCAGCTCGACGTGGCAATTGCGGCGATGGATCACGTGCTGGCACAAGAGGACGCGCTGGCGGATTTGCGGCCGGCCGCTGTGAACGCGGTCGTGGTCGATGATTGACCGGCTGGCCGAGGCGCGCCGCCGCTACCACGAGATTACGGCGGAGCTTGCGTCGGTTGGAGGGGCAGTTGACCCTCGGCGCCTGGCGAGCCTCGGTCGCGAATTGGCGCAGCTGGAGACCGCGGCCCGCCTGCACGACGAGCTGTCGGAAGCCCAGGATCGGCTGCACGAAGCGCGAGAACTGATGGACTCCGACGATCCCGAACTGGCGGAGTTGGCGCGTGACGAGTTGGCGGAGGTGCAGCTGGAGATTTCGGAGATCCAGGCCCGTGCCATTGAGGTCCTGGTCAGCGATGACCCGGACGACGCGCGCAACGCCATCGTCGAAGTCCGTGCCGGAACCGGCGGCGAGGAGGCGGCCCTGTTCGCCGGCGATTTGCTGCGGATGTACACGCGCTACGCCGAACGATTGCGCCTGAAGACGGAACCACTGACCGTGAGTGGCACGGACCGCGGCGGCATCAAGGAAGGCATTCTGCGAGTGGTCGGGGCACGGGCCTTCGGCGCGTTTCGGTTCGAGAGCGGCGTCCACCGCGTGCAGCGCGTACCGGTAACCGAGGCCGGAGGCCGCATCCACACCTCCGCGGCCAGCGTGGCGGTCTTGCCTGAAGCCGAGGAAATCGACATTGAAGTTCCGGAATCCGATGTCCGCGTGGATGTCTTTCGCTCCAGTGGGCACGGTGGGCAGAGCGTGAACACCACGGATTCCGCGGTAAGAGTCACGCACTTACCCACCAACACTGTGGTGAGCATTCAGGACGAGAAATCGCAGCTGCAAAATCGCGTGAAGGCCATGCAAGTGCTGCGCGCGCGCCTGCTGGAACAGGAACGGGAGCGGCAGGCGGCTGAGCGCGGGCAGGCCCGCCGCGACCAGATCGGCAGCGGCGACCGCAGCGAGAAAATTCGCACGTACAACTTCCCGCAGGACCGGGTGACCGACCACCGCGTGGGCCTGACGGTTCACAACCTGCCCGCGATTCTGGACGGGAATCTGGACCGGCTGGTCGATCCGCTGCAGCAGGCCGAGCGGGACCGGGACCTGGCGGGCTTTGCCGACGTCGGCGCCAGCTAGCACGCTCGCGGACCTGCGACGCGCCGTGAACGCGCGTCTGCGCGCAGCGGGAGTCGATTCGCCGGTATTGGACGCGAACGTTCTCATCGGTCACGTGCTGGGTGTGGCGTCCGAGCGGCTGCCCCTTCAGCCGGACGGCGATTTGGAGCCCAACGTCCTGCGGGCAGTCGAGGCCGCGACGGTGCGCCGAGAGCGACGTGAGCCGGTGGCCTACATCACCGGTACCAAAGCCTTTCGAAGGCTGGACATCACGGTGAACCGGGACGTGCTGATCCCTCGGCCGGAAAGCGAGTTGCTGGTAGAGGTTGGCCTGGACCTGTGGGACGCATCACCCGGCTCGGTCATGGTGGACATTGGGACTGGCAGCGGTGCTATGGCCCTGGCTGCGGCCGACGAGCGGCCCGGAAGGCACGTCCTGGCCACGGATACTTCCGGCACGGCGCTACGGGTGGCCGCGGCCAATGCTCGGCGCCTGCGGCTGGCCCACCGGGTGCGGTTCTGCCTGGCGGATGGCGCCGCGGGCGTGGCCCTGGAGGGGGCCGTGGTTCTGGCCAACCTGCCCTACATTCCGTCCGTAATACTGGACTCGCTGCAGCCCGAAGTCTCACGTTGGGAACCCAGATTGGCGCTGGATGGAGGATCCGACGGTCTGGCGGTCATACGCAGGGTCGTATCGCAAGCTGGTCCTGCGCGGGCGCGTGCCGCCGCCTTTGAGATCGGGTGCGGCCAGGCTGACGCGGTGGCGGAGTTGCTCCGTCGTGCCGGATTCGGGCGGACGGCTGTGCATCGAGATTTGGCGGGTGCGCCGCGCGTCGTGGTGGGCGCCCGCGTAAGCTGAGCGCAGGCGCCGGTTTGGACGCCGGGCGCCTGGGAGGATTCCGCGACGCGTGTCACCTGGGACTGATTCGCCGCGCAGCGGCCTGCTGTTCTTGGTGACCGCGCCGTCGGGCGCCGGCAAGGACTCCGTAATCGGCGTGCTGCGCGACCGGGGTGTGGATATGACCTTCGCCATAACCGCCCTGACGCGCCGGCCGCGCGAGGGCGAGCGGGACGGAATCGAACACTTCTTCCTAACCGAGGCGGAGTTCGAGCAGCGGCTGGTCAACGGCTGGTTTCTCGAGACGGCCAGTGTCTACGGACGGCGCTACGGCACACCCATTCACCAGGTGCGCGAGCCGCTGCTGGCGGGGCGGGACGTGATGTTGCGCCTGGACGTCCAGGGCGCAGGCGAACTCAAGCGCCGCTATCCGGGCGCAATTGCCATCTTCGTCGAGCCGCCCTCCCCTGAAGAAGCCGAGCGCCGCATGCGCTCTCGCGCCACGGAGTCGTCGCAGGAGATCGATCGCCGAATTGCGGCGATGCGCGACTACGAATTGTCATTTGCCGAGAAAGCCGACTTTCGCGTCGTCAACACAACTGGGAATCTGGACGGCGCAGCCGACCGCGTGTGGGAAATCGTTACCTCTGTGTGCCGGACCGGCGAGCGAGTGGCGGTGGCCCAGGCGTTGGCGCCAGTGCGGGGCGGCAACTAGGCGGTGACTACAGCCGCACCGGCCTACGCCGAGGTGATCGTGGCGGCCGGCGACGTGCGCGGGGATCAGACGTTCCACTACAGCGTGCCGCACAACCATCGCGGCCAGGTGCGGCCAGGCCAGCTGGTCATGGTGCCGTTTGGCTCGCGACAGCTCCCAGGGGTGGTGACAGCTCTGGCCGCCGCTTCGCCTGTAGACGAGACGCGCGAAATCCTGCAACTGGTCTGGGAACCAGCCCTCATCGGTTCGCCCCAACTCAACCTGGCGCGCTGGGTCGCCGCCCGCTACGGCGCGCCCCTGCGGGCTGCCCTGGACCTGGTCGCGCCGCCGCGGCTGGCGCACCACCTGCACGCGGTCTATACAGCAACGGGCCCGGACCAGCCGCGACACAAGCTCTCGACGGGCGAGCAGCGCCTGCTCGATCTGCTGCGCCAGCGCGGTGGGCTATCGGAAGCTGCTCTGCGAAGTGAGCTTGGCAAGACCGCCGCAACCCGGGGCGTGACGCGCCTGATTCGCCTGGGTCTGGTCAACCGCCACACAAGTCTGCGACTTCCGGAGCCGCCGGCGGTGCGGCTGGCCGTTGCCTTGCCGCCTCCGGACGGCGAGGTGCCGGCGGAGCTATTGGGACGCGCCCCCAAGCAACTGGCGCTCTGGCAGTACCTGTGGCGCGCCCAGGAAGCCGTGTCCGTTGCCGAGGCGCTCCGCGACGCTTCGGCTTCGCGCTCGTCCCTGCAGGGTCTGGTTGACCGGGGACTGGCGCGAGTGGAGAGCCGCTGGGTCGCGTCGTACATCGTGACCGCGTTACGGGAGGAAGACCCGCACCACGGCGTCTCCGAAGATGCATGGGTGGAGTTGTCGAAGTCGCTGCAGACCGGATCGACTGGCGTCGTCGTGGTGCAGGGCGCCGAATCTGACCGCTGGCCGCTGTATGCCGCTGCCGTCGAGCGGGTGACGTCCAATGGGCGGCAGGCCTTGCTTGTGGCGCCCGAGGCCGCCACCGCCTCCGAATTGGCCGAATGGCTATCCGCCAGGATCAGCGGGACGGTGGCTGAGGCAACCCAGGCACGCACGCCGGCGCAGCGAGTCGCGCTATGGCGTTCGCTGCGGGCCGGCGAGATCGACCTGCTGGTCGGAACCCGCGACGCCACCTTCGCGCCGCTCACCCGCCTGGGCCTCGTCATCGTTGACCGGGAGGAAGATGGCGGCCACAAGAACCGCGTCGCGCCGAGGTACCACGCGCCGGTCTGCGCCGCCAGGCTGGCCGAACTTTGCGGCTGCCCCGTGCTGCTTGGCACCGAAACGCCGCGCGTGGCCACGTTTCACGCGGTTGATGCCGGCGACGCCGGCCTGGTGACGGTCGGTTCCGGTAACCAATTGCGCGAGTCGCTGAATGACCGGTCCTCCGGCTGGGAGGTGCGACGCTCCTCATGCGACGCGCAGCTGGTGGACACGCGCCGTGCCCCTACCGTTGGCCGCTACGAAGCGATCTCCCGTCCTCTGTACGACGCCCTGCGCCAGACCCTGTCCGAACAAGGCCGCGCCGTGCTGTACGTCAACCGGCGCGGCATGGCCGCCCTCACCATCTGCCGGACCTGTGCCCACGTCTTCGAGTGTCCTCGTTGCAGTACCGGACTCGTCCAACATCGCCAGACACGGCAGATCGTCTGCCACATCTGCAACTGGCGCGGCTCGACGCCCCGCTGGTGTCCCGTCTGCGAAGGTGACCGCCTGCGCCTCTGGGGCTACGGCAGTGAGGCCGTGGCCGAGGCCGTGGCGCATCTGCTGCCGCGAGCGGTCGTAGCCCGGATCGACAGCGACCGGCCGGCGCCCGAAATGGATGCTGACGTGACGGCCTTCGAGCGAGGCGCGGTGCAAGTCCTGGTTGGCACCCAGCGCCTCCTGGGCTTCGGCAAGCGCCTCGGGTCCGACCTCCTGGGCATCGTTCAGGCCGACATCGGACTACAGTTCCCCGACTTCCTGGCGCCCGAGCGCGTGTTTCTGACGCTGACACGCCTGCGGAGCCTGGCGACCGGCGGCAAGGCGACCGCGCGTACAGTGGTGCAAACGATGATGCCCCAACACCACGTCATCCAAGCGCTGCAGACCGGCAGCTACCTCCGGTTCTTCCGAACGGAGATGGACCAGCGCCGCAACGAATGCCTGCCGCCGCTGCGCCCGCTCATCAAGGCGTCGTTCGGGCACGCCAACGAGACGCAGGCCGAAGAGGAGGCGCGGCGCGCTCGGCGCGAGCTCCGTACCGTCCTGGCCGCCGACCCCAGGCTCGATCTGGATGTGCTGGGCCCAGCCCCGGCCTTCGTCTACCGGCAGCGTGGCCAGTATCAGTGGCAACTGTTGTTGCAGGGCAAGGACGCCGAGAAAGCGCTCCCACTCTTCCACGGCGGCTGGACCCTGGACGCCGACCTACTGGACTTGACATAACGAATATGGCTGTTCTCACCGTCCTGCCGGTTGATCACCCGATGCTTCGGCGCAAAGCCAGCCGAGTTCGCGGCATTTCGGCCGGCCTGCGAACGTTCGTGGACGACATGTTCGACACCATGCAGGCGAATCGCGGGGCCGGCCTGGCCGCCACCCAGGTCGGGCGGCCCTGGCGGGTAATTGTGGCTGACACTGGCGCTGAACGCTTCGCGTTGATCAATCCCGAAGTCGTGCGCGCCAGCGGCGCCGCCATCGCCGAAGAGGGCTGCCTCAGCCTGCCGAACTGGTACGGCCCCGTGGAACGTGCCACCGACGTCACCGTGAAGGGCTTGAGTCTCGACGGCAAGCCCGTCCGCCGCCGCTTGCATGAACTGGCCGCCCGCGTTGTGCTGCACGAAATCGATCACCTGGACGGTGTGATCTTTACCGACCGGCTGGTCGACTCGGAGAAGCTTCGCTTTGTCGATCCGCGCTCAGCCGAAGCGCAAGAATTGCGCGCGTCGTAAGCCCCGTGCGGATCATCTTCTTCGGCACGCCCGACTTCGCGCTTCCCTCCTTGCGCAAGCTGGCGGCTGAGTTTGATGTCGCGCTGGTGGTCACGCGACCCGATCGTCCGGTCGGTCGAGGTGGGCGGCTCACTGCGCCTCCGGTGGCCGACGTTGCCCGCGCCCTGGATCTCGACCTGTTTCAGCCGCCGAACCCCAACCAACCGGAGGCTGTCGAAGCCATCGGCGCCTACGAACCCGACGCCGTGGTGTGCGTGGCCTACGGACGACTCCTGGGGGCGGCGCTCCGACGACTGGCGTCGCCGGGGATTCTCAATGCACATCCGTCGCTGCTACCGGCGTGTCGTGGCGCGTCGCCGATCCAGGCGGCGCTGCTCCGGGGCGCCGGCGAGACGGGCGTGAGCCTGATACGCCTCGTGCGCGCGCTCGACGCCGGTCCGATCGTGGCGGTCGAGCGAGTTCCGATCGGTCCCGACGAGATGGCTGCCGATCTGCACACGCGGTTGGCCGAACTGACAGCCGACTCGCTCGTTCGCGTGCTTCCGGGCTGGGCGGCCGGCGACCTGGCCGAGCAGCCGCAGGACGAGTCGCGCGTCAGCCTGACCCGCCCGCTCGAGCGCGCCGACGCCGAACTCGATCTGCGCCACCCGGCCAGTGACCTCTACAACCGCTGGCGCGCCTTTCAGCCCTGGCCCGGTGTACGAGTGCGCGCCGGCGACACGATGTGCGTACTGCTGGACGTGCGTTGCAGCGACGAGAATCTTGACCCCGGCCAGGTGCGTATGCGCGACGACACCCTGCTTCTTGGCTGCGGTTCCGGGTCGCTGGCGGTCCGTGCCATCCAGCCCGCGGGGCGTAAACGCATGGACGCAGCCGCCTTCGCCCGCGGGTATCAGCGTCTACTCAGCGCGCCCTGGGGCCAGCCTTATCCGCGGCCGCGACTGCCGATCATCGAATAACTGGAAGCTCTGCTACGGTGCCGAATCTGCCCGGTGCTACGCTTGATTTCAAGACGCGCCGCGTTTCGAAGCGACCGCGCGAAGAGGCTCGCTCATCGTGTTTTTCCCCTTCTTTGACCCGCTATATCTGCTCCTGATCGCCCCGGCGTTCATCCTGGCCATGTGGGCCCAGAACCGCGTCAAGGGCACGTACAGCAAATACTCCCAGGTCATGTCGAGTTCAGGCATCCCGGCCCATATGGCGGCCCGGCGCCTGCTGGACGCCGTGGGCCTGTACAACGTCGAGGTCAAGCGTGTGCCGGGTGAGCTCACGGATCACTACGATCCGACCAAGAAGGTGCTACGCCTGTCGGACGGCGTGTTCGACAGCAACTCGCTGGCGGCGGTGGCCATTGCCGCGCACGAGGCCGGCCACGCCATGCAGGACAAGATCCGCTACCCGTTCCTGGTGCTGCGAACGGCCATGGTGCCAATCACCACCTTCGGCTCGCGCTTCGGCTACGTCATGCTGATTGGCGGGTTCCTGCTGGCCATGTTCACGGGCGGCGGTGAACTGGGCCTGGCGGTGGCCTGGATCGGTCTGGCGCTCTTTAGCACGGCCTTCGTGTTCGCGCTGATTACCTTGCCGGTTGAGTTCGACGCCAGCCGGCGGGCCATCCAAATGATGGAGAGCGTGCATGTCATCAGTGGCGCCGAGCGCCTGCACGCCAAGAAGGTGCTGGACGCCGCGGCCCTGACCTACATCGCCGCCATGATGATCGCGCTGATGCAGGTGCTCTACTTCGCGCTGCGCCTGCTGGCCCTTTCCGGCAGCCGCGACTAACCCGGCGTCGCTCGAATGAGCGGTCCTCCGGACTTCGCGCCGGACCGTCCGCCGATTACCGGCGTGTCCGCGCCGGCGCTGCGTCAGGCACTGGCCGCCGAACCGCGGTACCGGACCGAGCAAGTACAACGCGCCGTCTACCGTCAGTCGGCAACGAGCTTCGAGCAGATCCTGACCCTGCCGGCCGCCGTGCGCGAGGCGCTAGCTGAGCGGTTTACCTACGAAGCGCTGCAGGCCGTCCGCTGCGAGACTTCGTATGACGGAACCCGCAAGACCCTGTTCACGACCGAGGACGGCGCGGCGGTCGAGACCGTCCAAATGCCGACCGAGCGGTCCCAGGCTACGACCATCTGCCTCAGCTCCCAGTCGGGCTGCGGCATGGGCTGCACGTTTTGTGCAACTGGCGCCATGGGCCTCATCCGCAACCTGTCCGCCAGCGAAATCGTTGACCAATTCCTGCACTTCAGGCGGCGCTCAAACACACGCCAGGCGCCTGACCGGGCGGTGTTCATGGGAATGGGCGAGCCACTGGCGAATTTGCGGGCGGTGGAGCGTGCCGTGCGCACCCTGGTCAATCCCGCCACGGTCGGTCTCGGCGCGCGACGAGTCACGGTGTCGACGGTTGGCTTGCCCAGGGGAATCCGGGCCATGGCCGGTTGGGGAGTGCCCGTGAGCCTGGCAATCTCGCTGCACGCCCCGGATGACAACGTGCGGGCCGAGCTTGTGCCGGTTGCCCGCCGATTTCCACTCGACACGCTGATGGATGCCAGTCGCCTCTACCAGCAACGGGCTCGGCGCCGTGTCACGTACGAATACACGCTGTTGGATGGAGTCAATGACGGACCAGCACTGGCCGTGGACCTGGCGCGTCTGCTACGCGGCCAGCGTTGCCACGTGAACCTGATTCCGTTCAATGCCTATCCGGGCGCGCGTTACCGCCCAACGCCGCGAGACGGAATCCGAGCGTTTCGGGACGCGCTCCGCGAGCGTGGCCTGCGGGCGACCGTTCGGCGGACGCGCGGGCGCGATATTTCCGGTGCCTGCGGGCAACTGCACGCGGGAGCGCTCGCTCAGCGGTAACTTCTAGCGGCACGTGCGTCCCTGCGACAGCCGATCACCACGGCTCGGGTATGCACGATGGCTCAGTTCGGCTTATCTTCAGGACCGTCTGGGACACGGTGGCGAGGCGCCTTGTGAATGACCGTGGCATGAGGCCGGTGGCGACGACGCCCTCGAGCCCGCGAGGTCAACCGCGGTGAGCCAGGTGCTCATCGCGCCTTCGATCCTCTCCGCTGACTTTGCGTCGCTTGGCGATCAGGTCCGGGAGGCGGAGACGGGCGGAGCCGACTGGATCCACGTCGACGTCATGGATGGCCACTTCGTCCCGCAGATCAGCTTCGGCGAACCGATCGTGCGCGCGCTGCGGCCCGTCACCGAACTGCCGCTGGACATCCACCTGATGATTGAGCCGGTAGACCCGCAACTGCGGGCGTTCGCCGAGGCCGGCGCCGACTCGATCACGGTTCACGTGGAAGCCACGCCGGATCCGGCGCAGACGCTGCGGACCATTCGAGATCTCGGCGTCCGCCCCGGGCTGACCCTGCGGCCGGGTACGCCGGCCTGGACCCTGTGGCCCTACCTGGAGCTTGCCGAGATCGTGCTGGTGATGACTGTCGAGCCGGGGAGGGGCGGTCAGGCGTTCATGCCGGAGATGCTGCCGCGCATCGAGCAGGTGGCGCAGCGGCTGGACGCGCTTAGCGGAGAGCGGTGGCTCCAGGTCGACGGCGGATTAAACGCGTCGACTATCGGGTCGGCCGTCAATGCCGGCGCCACGGTTATCGTGGCCGGGTCGGCGGTGTTCGGCGATTCGGACGGCGTCGCGGCGGCGATTAACCGGCTGCGAACGGCGGGCGCGGGCTAGCCCAGGCGGTCGACCGTGCGGATACAGCGCGTGCAAATCTTCACGCGCTGGTAGCGACCGTCAATCATGAGTCGCTTGCGCTGGACGTTGACCGACCAAATTTTCTGCTTGCGCGGCGCCTTGCGTTCCCACCGACCAGACGCCGAGTGGCGAATGTGTCGGCCAAACTGGGGACCCGCCTCGCAGACTTCACAGCGTGCCAAGGACGCACCTACTCCGTTGACGCAATCCTGAACGCGTCTCTAAGATCAAGTTTCACCATGCTATCACCGCAAGAAGGTGGCTCGGTATGACGCTGGCAGATTCCCAAACCGAGGCCGCCGACCTGCGCGACGGCCGCCGCTTCATGCATGCCGTTGAATACAGCCTGCGCTGGCTGGAGATCAACGCGGAAGCCATTGATCGCCTCAACGTGTATCCCGTGCCGGACGGTGACACGGGAACCAACATGGTCCTCACGCTGCGTGCCGCTATTCGCGAGGCGACCGACAACCCGTCGAACAACGTGGATGTCGTGGCGGCGAACCTGGCCCGCGGGGCCCTGCTGGGCGCGCGCGGAAACTCCGGCGTCATCCTGTCCCAGATCATCCGCGGCCTCGCCGAGGGGCTCGACGGCCACCGCGAGTTTGGCATTACCGAATTCAGCACCGCCCTGGAACGCGCCTACCAGGTCGGCTACAAGGCCGTCACGAACCCGGTGGAAGGCACCATCCTCACCGTGGCGCGAGACGCCGGCGAGGCGGCGCAGTCCGCACAGTCGCAGGTCGATTCGGTCGAGGAACTCATCGCCCAGGTCGTGGATGCCACCCGCGAGTCCGTGGCCAACACCCCGAACCTCCTGGACGTCCTGGCCGAGGCCGGCGTGGTGGATGCCGGAGGCCAGGGTCTGCACGTGATTTACGAGGGCTTACTGCGGTCGCTGCGCGGCGAGCCGCTGCCGGAGGCGGCCGATCTGGATCGAGCGACGGATGTCTTTGCGGCCTTCGCCGAGGTCCACCAGACCGATGAGCACGGGTTCTGCACCGAATTTGTCGTGCACGGAACCGACCTGGATACGGACGCGATGCGCAACGACTTCGCCAAGATTGGCGAATCGCTGTTGGTTGTGGGCGACGACAAGCTCGTGCGCGTGCATATTCACACCGAAGTACCCGGCGATGCCGTCAACGCGGCCATGACCTACGGCGAGCTCGATCAGCTCAAGGCCGACAACATGGACCTGCAACAGGCGCGCAACTTCGAGGGGGCGCTGGCTGAGGCGTCGGAACCTCCGCCGCCCGCCAATGGCGTGATCGCGGTCGCCAGTGGCGATGGCCTGGAAGAGGTCTTCCGCAGCCTGGGCGTGGACGTCGTCCGAGGCGGCCAGAGCATGAATCCCAGCGCCGGCGAACTCCTGGAAGCCATTGACCGCACGCCCGATGACTGGGCCGTGGTGTTGCCCAACAACTCCAACATCTACCTGACGGCGCGACAGGCGGCCGAGCAATCCGACAAGAACGTCCACGTGATTAACACGCGCACGCTCCCACAGGGCTTCGCCGCCGCCCTGGCCTTCAATCCGGCCGATGCCTCCGAGGACAACGCCGAGGCGATGAGCGAAGCCGCCGGTGACGTCACCACGTTGGAAGTCACCCAGGCCGTGCGCGACGCGGTGTTGGATGGCAACCCCGTCACGGAGGGCGAATACATGGGTTTGCTGGACGATACGTTCGTGGAGCGCGGCGAGACGCCCCACCCCGTCATCATGCAGATGCTGGCACGGGTCTCGGACGACGAGCCGGAAGCTCTGACAATCTATGTTGGACAAGCCACACCGGCCGCGCAGGCCAGGGACCTGGCATCGGAGATCGGTGAGCAGTACCCGGACATGGATGTACAGACGGTGGCGGGCGGCCAGGACCACTACGACTACATCATCGCGGTTGAGTAGCGGCCTGTTGCGCGAATGACGCCCGAGCCCGAGCCGGCGCTGGCGCGAGAAGCGCGGCGGCTTCTGGAGGCCGAGGCGGCGGCCGGATTCGACGACTCGGCCACCCCCGGCGGCCTGTCGCGCTGGGTGGACGGCCAGGGCCGGAACGTGGGTTCGCTGACCCGCCTGTCGCAGTACTCCCGGCTGCGGCCACGGACCCGCGAGGACCTGGCGCGTACCGTCCTTTCGGAACTTGGAACGCCCGGCGCGTCGCGCTCGGTCGGCCGCGACGCCGACGCCCCGGTCACGGTGCTGCCCGGCGTCGGCGCGACGGCTGAGAAGCGGCTGGTCGCGCTGGACATCCGGACCGTGGGCGATCTGCTGCATCACCGTCCGCACCGCTATATCGACCACTCGTCCGTCGTACCCATCGCCGAAGCGGAGCCGGGACGCGAGGTCACCGTGATTGGCGACGTGGTTGAAATCAGGGCCAGACCGTCGCGGTCCGGCCGGGTACGCGTGGTCGAGGCGGCCATAGCCGATAAGACGGGCCAGATCCTGGCCGTTTGGTTCAATCAGGTCTACTTGGCCAAGACCTTGCGCGGACGACACAACGTGGCCTTCGCGGGTCGAGTGGAATCGGGCGCCTATGACCGACAGCTAACCAGCCCGGAATACGAGCTGGACGTGCATCGCATGGTTCACGCCGGGCGTCTGGTGCCTGTCTATCCGCTGACCCGGGGGATTTCGCAGCGCCAACTCCGGCGCTGGATGGCTCTCGCGGTTGATGACTTCGCTGCCGCCGTGCCGGAGACGCTGAGCGACGAGCAGCGCCGCCTGCACGGGCTGCCGGACATTGCGACAGCCATACGCAATCTCCACTTCCCGGTAGATGCTGAGGCTTCCCAGGCCGCCGCGCGCCGCTTGGCCTTTGAGGAGCTGCTCGTCTACCAGCTGGCGATTCTCCGCCGCCGCCAGTCCTGGCGCGAGAACCAACCCGGCCGTCCCGTGCAAATTCATCGGGATGCGCTGGCGGCCTTCGGCGGACAGCTGCCGTTCAAGCTGACCGACGGACAGCGCGTGGCCGTGGCCGAAGTTCTCAACGACGTGCGCCGCGATCGTCCCATGAGCCGGCTGCTGCAGGGCGACGTCGGCTCCGGTAAGACCGTAGTGGCCGCCGGCGCGCTGCACGCGATCGTCGGCGACGGCTGGCAGGGCGCCATCATGGCGCCCACGGAAGTGCTGGCCGAGCAGCACGCTGCCACTCTGCGCGAACTCTTGACGCCGCTCGGCGTCCGCGTGGAACTGGTCACCGGCAGCATTCCGGCTGGCGAGAAGCGACGCCTCTGGCGTGACGTCGAGCGCGGCGGCGTGCAGGTGGTGGTAGGCACGCAGGCGATTATCCAGCGTAGCGCCAGGTTTGCCCGCCTGAACCTGGCGGTTGTGGACGAACAGCACCGCTTCGGCGTACAGCAGCGCGGTGAGATTCGTGCCAAGGGCTACAACCCGCACCTGCTGGCCATGTCCGCCACGCCGATTCCGCGCACGCTCGCGCTCACGGTGTATGGCGACCTGGACATCAGCGTCCTCCGCGAGCTGCCACGCGGGCGGCGGCCGATCAAAACGTCATTCGTACCCGGCCACCGACGCGGCGACGCCTACGCCTTTATTCGGAATGAGGTGACGGCTGGCCGCCAGGCGTTCATCGTGTTCCCCATCATTGAAGAGTCGGAGAGCCTCAATGCACGCGCCGCCACCGCTGAACACAAGCGACTGACGCGTGGGGCCTTTGCGGACCTGGCCGACGACGTGGGCCTGCTCCACGGCCGCATGGGGGCTGCGGCCAAGGAACGCGTGATGCGCTCCTTCCGCGACGGCCAATTCAAAATCCTGGTCAGTACGTCGGTGATTGAAGTCGGCATTGACGTGCCGAACGCCACGGTGATGCTGATCGAAGGGGCTGAGCGATTTGGGCTGGCGCAACTTCACCAACTGCGCGGGCGCGTGGGCCGAGGTGGTCACCCCTCCTACTGCCTGCTCATGAGCGAAACCACGGACGCAACCGAGAATGCCCGGCTGCGCACGCTGCAGACCGTGCACGACGGCTTTACGCTGGCTGAGCGCGATCTGGAACTGCGCGGTCCGGGCGACGTGATCGGGACGCGGCAAAGCGGCGCACTGGGATTTCGCTTCGCAACGGTCACGGACCTCGCCACCATTCAGTCGGCCCGTGTCGACGCCGAGGCACTGGTTCGTTCCGACCCGGGGCTGGTCAAACCAGAACACGAAACCGTGTCGGCCGCGGTGGCGCGCCTGCTGGAACGCAACGAGTGGAATTGAGGATCCTATGGCGGCACGCGGGCGCGGACTGACGATCACCGCCGGCACCCATCGGGGCCGGCGGTTGCGCGTGCCACCGGGCATTCGCCCGACGACCGACCGCGTGCGCGCGGCCGTGTTCGATGCCTTGCAGGGACCACCGCCAGCGCGTGTGCTGGACCTATTCGCCGGTTCCGGTGCCTTTGGGATCGAGGCGTTGAGCCGGGGCGCCGACTACGCGTGCTTCATCGAGCGTAGCCGCCGCGCCGCGGCCGCTATCCGGCAAAACCTGAACGTGCTTGACTTGCAGAGTCATGCTGAAGTCGTGACCGGCGACGCACGGCGCACGGCGCTCGCGCGCGGAGCTCCGTTTGGGCTGGTATTTGCCGATCCGCCGTATGCCGACAATCCGTGGGAGGCGCTGTTCCACGCGCTGGTGGCCCCACCTCTGCTCGAGGACGATGCCCTGCTGGTTTCCGAAACCAGCAGCAGGTTTGGCGCGCCGCATGCTCCGTGCGGCTGGCATCGCTTGAAAGAACGCCGCCACGGCGATACAACCTTTGCCATTTTCGTACGAGAGCCGCCTACGGCCCCGCCGCTATAATGCGCGGGGTGTGTTGGAAGGACAGGTCGTGCGCGCGCTGTTTCCCGCTACCTTCGACCCGGTCACCAACGGCCACATGGACATCTTGGCCCGTGCCGGCGGCGTTTTTGACTCGGTCGTGGCCGGCGTTTTCGAAAACGAGCGTGGCGACACGCTCTTTACGTCGACGGAACGTTTGGCGCTCCTGCGCACAGCCGTGAAAGATCTGCCGAACGTCCAAGCGCGCATCTACTCGGGTTTGACAGTAGACTTTGCGCGCAAAGTCGAAGCTGGCGTATTGGTTCGCGGTCTGCGCGCCGTGTCAGACTTCGAATACGAATTCGCACTCTCGGCCATGAACCGACGCTTGCACCCCGACATTGACACAATGTTCTTCCTTTCGGCGCCAGAGCACGCCTTCGTCAGTTCCTCGCTCATTCGCGAAATTGGGGCGCTGGGCCGCTCAGTCGAGCCGTTCGTTCCGTCGAATGTCGCAACCGCCATCGGCGAGAAATTCGCCGTACCCCATGGGCGGAGGTAGTTCGCCATCGATCTCATAAACCTTATTGAACGCCTGGAGACGCTCCTCCGGCATGCCCAACGTGTGCCGCTGACCCACAAGGTGATGGTTGATGAGCGCGCCTTGCTGACGGTCGTGGATGAAATGCGTATACGGATTCCCGAGGAGATTCGGGAAGCCCGTCGCGTGATGCGTCAGCGCGATCAGATTCCACAGGCAGCTCAGATGGAAGCCGAGCGCATCGTTCAAGAGGCTCGCGAGCAAGCCGAACAGATGATTCGCGACGAGGAAATCGTGAAGCAGGCCGAGGCGCATGCTCTGAACCTTGTGCAGGAAGCCGAGGAGCGACTGGACGCCTCGCGCGAAGAAATGGACATCTACGCCCTGAGCATGCTGCGCGACCTGGAAGGTCGTCTCGAGTCGCACCTCACCAGCATCCGGCGTGGCGTTGCCGCGCTTGACCAGAGCGATGTCGAACCCGTTGAGTTTGACGAGGAATCCGCCTAACGCGAGTTAGCCGCTCGCGGGCTTGACCCGAGGGTCGCCAGTGGCCGATTACATCTTCAACGTGGCGCGGTTGCTCGCGCAGACCTCAGGCCCGCGTCGCTCTGTGGACGTGAACGCATCGCCGGAAGCCATGGACGTGCCGGAACTTGTCGGTTCCGTGCGGGGTACGGCGCATTTCACACGGCTGTCCGACGCAATTCTCGTCACCGGGCAGATGCGAGCGTCGGCGCAGGTCCCCTGTGCCCGCTGCACCCATGACGTCGAGATCGAGCTCGTGTTCGAACTCGACGACCAATTCGTTCCGCGCACTGACCCGGTGCGCGGCGGCACGGTAGATCCGGACGACCGCTGGATGCTGGATCCTGGCCACAACCTCGACCTGTCCCACGTGCTGGCCGAAGGTGCGATCAGCGCCTTGCCCCCGCGCGTCGTATGCCCCGGTCAGTGCAAGGAGAATTGGACCCATCAGCCGCCGGCTGATCGGGCGCTCGACCCACGCCTGGCGCCGCTGGAACGACTCCGCCGTGAAATGCTCCACGAAGACGGCGAATCTCATGGATAATGTCGGGTTATGACTCCTCTACCAAAACGTCGGCTCACCCGTTCGCGATCACGCGCTCGTCGCCATTCGGCGCGCGCGCGCCGACCGAATCTCGGGCGCTGTCCGACCTGCCATCGGCTCGTAGTCAGTCACCAGGTGTGTCCCCTGTGTGGGAACTACCGCGGCAATCTGGTCATTGAGCCTTCCGACCAAGCCGTCAAGTACCGCTAGCCGGGGAAGCCCGTCCCAATCACCATGGCCCCTGAACAGGCCCGGGCTGCGTTTGTCTTCCCGGGTCAGGGATCCCAGGCGACCGGGATGGGCCGGGCCCTGCGCAAGGCCTCGGCGGCGGCCCGTGACGTCTGGCGGCAGGCCGATTTCAGCTACGGAGCGTCGCTCAGCCGGCTGACCGAAACGGGCAGCGACGACGACCTGCGTTCTACGGATGTTCAGCAGCCGGCCATCGTGGCGGCATCGGTTGCCGCCCTCGCGGCCTTCAACGAAGTACTCGGCGTAGACGGCGTCGCGGTAGGTGCCAACGGCTATCCCGTGAACGTTGTCGCGCTAGCCGGTCATAGCGTCGGGCTGGTGTCCGCCGTTGTGGCCGCCGGCTGCACGCCAATTGGCGAGGCTGTGGCTCTGGTGCGCGACCGTGGTCGGTTCATGGCGGCGGCGGCCTTCGAGAAGCCTGGCCGCATGGCGGCAGTTCTAGGCTTGGACCTGGACGCCGTCGAGGACCTCACCGGGAAAGTCCGAACTGAGATTCCCGGAAGCTATCTGGCGGTTGCCAACGTGAATGCGCCGGGACAAGTGGTGGTAGCGGGCGACCTGGCCGCCATCGACCGTGTCGTCAGCCAGGGCCGCACGGCAGGGGCGCGCCGCGTAATCCCGCTCAACGTCATTGGCGCCTTTCACTCGGTGGCCATGCTGCCGGCGCAGGCAGCCATGGGCGAACGGCTGCTGGCCGTCGGGATAGATCCCCCGGCCGTCCCCGTGATCAGTAACATCGACGCTGGTCAACTCATCGACCCGTCCGCTATTCGGGCCGAGCTGGCGAATCACATCGCGGCGCCCGTCCGCTGGCTGGATGGCATTCGTGCAATCGAGGCCCTCGGCGTGCGACACATCGTGGAGTTTGGACACGGTTCGGTTCTTACCGGCATGCTTCGACGCATGGTGAATGGCATTGCCCTGCATAACGTGAGCGACTTGGACTCGGCCCGCGCGACGGCCGCTGCGCTGTCCCATGAGTAGCGACGGACGGCTGACAGGCGCGCGCACGCTCGTCACGGGCGCTTCGGGCGCACTGGGCCGCGCATTCGCTCGTCGGTTGGCAGCCGAAGGCGCTGACCTCGTTCTGCACTACAACTCGAACGCGAAGCAGGCAGGCGAGCTCGCCTCCGAGATTCGGTCCAACGGCGGTAGCGCAGTAGTCATCGGCGCTGATCTGTCTACGATCAATGGCGCAGATATGGTCATCGACCAGGCTCAGGACGCGCTGGGTGGCTTGGATGTGCTTGTCAACAACGCCGGCACTACCCGCGACAACCTGCTGATGCGAATGTCCGACGAGCAGTGGGACACGGTGATGAACACCAACCTCCGCTCGGCCTTCGTCTGCTCGCGCCGCGCGGTTCGCGGCATGATCCGGCAGCGCAGCGGACGCATCATCAACATCACGTCGGTCGTCGGGCTTCGCGGCAACGCCGGCCAGGCCAATTACGCCGCTGCGAAGGCCGGGCTGATCGGTTTCACCCGGGCGCTGGCCCAGGAGGTCGGCAGCCGCGGAATCACGGTAAACGCCGTGGCGCCGGGCTTCGTCGTCTCGCCGCTCACCGATGTCATTCCCGACCGATTGCGCGATCAAACGCTCGGCGCGATCCCGCTGGGTCGCTTCGCCGACCCGGATGACATCGCTGGAGCCGTTGCGTTTCTCGCTTCTGACGATGGCGCCTATGTCACCGGTCACGTGCTGACGGTCGACGGCGGCCTCGCGATGGGCTGATAGATGTTCGAAAGGGTTCTCGTCGCGAACCGGGGCGAGATGGCCGTACGGATCATTCGTGCCTGCCGCGACTTGGGCGTGCGCACGGTCGCGATCTACTCCGAAGCCGACGCCGATGGCCTCCCGGTCCAAATGGCTGACGAATCTGTGTGCATTGGACCGGCATCGGTCGCCGCGAGCTATCTCAATGTGCCTCACATCATCGCCGCCGGTCTGAACACCGGCTGCGACGCGGTACATCCCGGTGCCGGCTTCCTGGCCGAGAACGCCTACTTCGCCGAAGCCTGCGAACGCTATCGGATCACCTTCATCGGCCCAACGCCCGACAACATGCGCATGATGGGCGAAAAAACCCGCGCCCGTGAATCCGCTCTCGCGGCGGGCCTGCCCGTCATCCCCGGCTCTGAGGGACCGGTCGCTGATGTCAACGAGGCCAAGACGATAGCCCGTAAGATCGGCTTCCCGGTCATGCTCAAGGCCGCCGGTGGCGGTGGCGGTCGCGGCATCCGCCGCGTCAGCGACGTCGATGACCTCGTCACCCTCTTCCCGCTGGCACAGGCTGAGGCCCGTAGTTCGTTCGGCAACGCCGACCTATACGTTGAGAAGCAGATCGAAGGCTCCCGCCATGTGGAGGTCCAGGTACTGGGCGATGGATCCACCGTGCTTCACCTCGGCCACCGCGAATGCTCCATCCAACGACGCTTCCAGAAGCTGATCGAGGAAGCGCCTGCCCCCAGCCTCAGCGGCCGCCAGGGTCAACGCGTCGCACGTGCCGCCGTTCGGCTTGCCGAATCCATCGACTACCAGGGCGCCGGTACGGTCGAGTTCCTGCTCGACGACCAGAATCGCTTCTACTTCATCGAGACCAATACCCGCATCCAGGTCGAACATCCCGCCACCGAGGAAGTCACCGGTATCGACATCGTGCGCGCGCAACTCCAGATTGCGGCCGGCGAGCCGACCGGCCTCCGGCAGCGCGACATCCGGCTCACCGGCCACGCCATCGAATACCGTCTGCTCGCCGAGGATCCCGAGCGCGACTTCCGTCCCGACGCCGGAACTGTTACCGGCCTGCGGCTGCCCGGCGGACCCGGCGTGCGCGTGGACACCCACCTCTACGCCGGCTGCGAGGTCTCGCCCTTCTACGATTCCTTGCTGGCCAAGCTCATCGTCTACGGTGACACCCGCGACGAGGCGATCAAACGCTCCCGCCGCGCCCTCGCCGAAACTCGAATCGAAGGCCCCGCCACCAACCTGGATCTGCACCGGGCCATCCTCCAGGACCAGCGCTTCGTTTCTGCCGCCTACGACCTGGAATACGTTTCGGGCGCGCCTGTCCCACTTGCGGAATCCGTCGGCTAAGCCAGTGGCCGCGCGACGGCGACGGCGCGGCCGGCGGCTGGCGCGCGAAACCGCCATGCGACTGATTTACGAGGCCGACATGGCGCATTGCCTACCGCTCGAACTGCTCGAGAATCGGGAACGCGAGTTGCGCCTGGACGACGAGACCGCAGCTTATTCCCGGATGCTGGTGGAGACCGTGAGCGCGAATCGAGACGATCTCGACGCCACAATCGGAAGCCTTACACCCGCCTGGCCCGTGGATCAAATGGCCCGTCTGGATGTTGCCATCATGCGCATTGCGCTGGCCGAGATTGACGGTGGCGAGACTCCGGTGGCGGTGGCCATCAACGAAGCCATCGAGCTCGCCAAGCGCTATTGCGCCGCCGGCGCCGCTCCAATGATCAACGGGGCGCTAGGATCATACGTGCGAAAGGGCGCGGCGGCCGCGTCCGACCCGCGAGGCCGAGCGAATGGCTGAAGCCGACCAGGCGCTACCCGACCCGACGCAACCCCAGGAAGAACTCGGCGGCATCATGTCGCTGCGGGAGCACCTGGACGAGTTGCGCAAGCGGCTCACGGTCGCTGTGCTTGCCGTCATCCTGGCCAGCTTCGTGGTTTGGCCATTCAAGGACTTTGTCTTCTACTTCGTCCAGCTCCCCCTGCCGCGCGGCGCCGTCCTGCAGCAAATCGCTGTCACCGAGACGCTCTTCACCTTCGTCAAGATCTCGTTCATCGTTGGCTTCGGGCTCGCCAGCCCTATCGTGGTCTACCAGGTGCTGGCATTCGTGGCTCCCGGCCTCTACCCCCACGAGCGGCGCTGGATCTTCATGAGCATTCCGGCCATCGCCCTGGCCTTCCTGGCCGGTGTGTCGTTTGCTTGGTTCGTCGTGCTGCGGTTCACGGTCGGCTTCCTGGCGGGCTTCGCCCCCGCCACGATTGCGACGGAGTTCACAGTCGATGGCTGGGTCTCGTTCGTCTTGCGCATCCTGCTGGCCGTGGGGCTGGCCTTTGAAACGCCGTTCATCATCTTTGCCTTGGCAAAAATCGGTCTGGTCACCGCCGACAGCCTCGCCCGCCAGCGGCGCTACGCCATCGTCGCCATCGCCATCATCTCGGCCATCATCACGCCCACGCCCGACCCCTTCACCCAGGCGTCGGTAGGGATTCCGCTCTACGCCCTTTACGAAGTCGGCGTCGTCTTGGCCCGCGTGGCCGTGCCCGCCGACCGGCCGGACGACGACACCGAGCCCGAGCCGAACCCCGAAGACGACGGCTCGGTGCCCACCACCGCCTAGCGCGCCTCCGGGCCTGAGGCCGGCGTGTCCGGCAGCGTGAGACCCAGGTCAGCCGCCGCGTTCTGAAAGTCCTTCGGCGGCGCTGCTGCCGCTAGCCACTGTCCGCCCGCGTTGTCCGCAAAGCGCAACGTCCAGGCGTGCAGCATCACCCGCAGGTCCGAACCCGCCCCGCCATACGTCGCATCCCCCATGATTGGGTGACCAATGGCCGCCAGATGCACCCGGATCTGGTGTGTGCGGCCAGTTGTTGGGCGTGCTTCCACCAGGGCGGCGCCCCCGGCGTGATCGAGCACCCGGTAGTCCGTCACGGCCGGTCGTCCGTTTCGTGCCACCGCCATCCGCGTTCGGTGCGTCGGGTGCCGCCCAACCGGCGCGTCGATGCGCCCGCGCGGGGGATTCGGAATTCCACGCGCAATCAGCAGGTACCGCTTGCGCACCTCCCGAAGTTCAAACGCCTTCGTCAGATGCGCGTACGTCGCGGGTGTGCGCGCGACCAGCACCACGCCTGAAGTGCCCTTGTCCAGCCGATGCACAATGCCCGGACGCCTCGGATGCCCCACGTTCGAAAGCTCCGGGAAGTGGGCCACCAGCCGATGTGCCAGCGTGCCGCTGTCGGCGCCTGCCCCTGGGTGCATCACCACGCCCGCGGGCTTATCCACAGCCACAAAGCCGTTCGCTGCCAGCAACTGAGCCAGCGGCCCGGGTTCCGGCTCAAGCTCGGCCGCCGCCACCGGCACTTCGCCGTGCACGATGTCCCCGTCTCGCAGCCGTCGTGACGGCGCCACGTCCTGCCCGTTCACCGTCACCAGGCCGTCCCGGATCAGTTGAGCTGCCCGCGAACGCGAGATGTCCTCCAGCGACCCCGCCAGGAACGCATCCAGTCGCACCCCTCGCGTTGTGCCCGCGTAGGTCAGCTCGAAACGCGCCGCTTCCGGGGACATCAAGGCGCGGATCTACGACAGGTGAGAGTGCGACGCTGGGCTCAGGCTACCCATCGTTCTCCGCCCGCGACCGCACTTCGACCTCGCCGATGGATACGTACTCCTCGTGTCCTCCGTGCGCCAGCAACCGCAGCACCACATACCGGGTGACCTCCGTCGGAATCTCGATCCGCACGCTTGGCGCGGGGTCCAGCTCAGCCTGCCGGATGAACTTCAGCCCGGTCGGATCCTCCTGCGGATCCACCTCCCGCGACGTAAACACCTGCACCTGCCGTACGTAGCTGGCCGCCGGCTCGTCCGGGTGATTCATGATGTCGATCGTCGCAATCGGCGTCCGTAAGTTCATCTTCAACACCACGTCCTGCGGGAATCGCGTGTTGGCCGAGCGCCAGGCCGGAAAGTCGGTCTCCACCAGTCCGTCCACCAGCGCCTCCGGTCCGTGGCCCTCCTGCGCGCCGGCGGGCGAAAACGCGCGTCCGCCTACGGCCGAAGCCGAAACCAGCGCCCCTCGGCTCCGATCAGCCCCGTCGAACAACAGCCGCATCTTCACCGCCAGGTCGCCCCGCAGGTCGCTGCCGTTAGACACGATGAACAGCTGCACCGCCATCACCAACGACAAGCCCAGCACGATCCCCACGGGCAGCCAGTTCCACGAAAACACGTTGCGCCGCAGCGCGGTGCGATCCAGCTCAACCCGTCGTTCCAACTGTCCCTGGCAGACATCGCACACGTATCCCCAGTCCGAATCGTTCAGCGCCTCGTCGCAAAACAAGCGAGCGCAGTTATCGCAGCGTTGCGTGGCCACCCGGGTCGGGTACACCGTGCAGCGGTAGAGAGCCAGTTCGCGTGCGCTCTCCGCAAAAATGCGCCGGCTCGGTGGCCGCTTTGCCGGTTCGCCGATCCTCATCGCTGGACCCATCCGCCGCCGTTTCCCTGCGCGTGTGACGGTGTCCAGGGTCCGGTATCCCGGCGGTGCGCGTCGTCCGCGCGCCGCAAAACGCAGCCTTGCCTCAATATACTCGGGTCAATCAACTCGCCGCTGTCGCGAACACTTCGGTCGCCGGTTGCTCTGTCTGTACCCCGTCGCTCAAGGGGCCCGCATTCCCCGTCCCCCAGGGAGAGGGTCGTTCGGGCGCCCAACGACATGTGACCCGGCGCCAACGGTTCAGTCGCACCGGCGAACTCCATTGAGGCTCCATGTTCCGCCGCAACAGCAACATCCTGCTGGAAATTGCCGAGACAGTCCTGCTGGCCGCCCTCATCTTCTTCGGCACCCGGCTGCTCGTGCAGAACTTCCTGGTCGAGGGACCCAGCATGTCCCCCAACCTGGCGGACTCCGAGTTCCTCCTCGTCAACAAGCTCTCCTATCTGACCGACGATCCACGGCGCGGCGACATAATCGTTTTTCGCTCCCCCCGCAGTCCGGACGAAGACTTGGTCAAACGTGTTGTCGGCCTGCCGAACGAAGAAGTCGAAATCCGAGGCGGTCAGGTCTACGTCAACGGTCACGTGGTCGACGAATCGAGCTACTTCAGGGGGGCCATCGGCCGCGATACGCCGATTCGGCGGGTACCCGAAGACTCCTACTTCGTCATGGGCGACAACCGCCTGCAGAGCCGAGACTCGCGTGACATCGGAACGGTGCCGCGCGCTTCAATCGTCGGGCAGGTCTGGCTCGTCTACTGGCCGCCCGGGAAGTTTGGATTTCTGCCTGACGCTACGCCCGATTTGGTGCCAGTCCCCGAGCGCGTCCCCGGCTTTGCGCCAGCCGCTGGAGCGGTTGGACCCTAGTTCGGCCAGGCCTCAACAAGCCGCTGCTTCGTCTGGTCCAGCGTTTCTGGCATCACCTTCACGTCGCCCGTCACCGGCATGAAATTCGTGTCGCCGGCCCAGCGCGGCACCACGTGGAAATGCAGATGGCTGGGAATCCCGGCGCCCGCCGCCGACCCCAGGTTCATACCCACGTTGTAGCCGTCCGGCGCAAACGCTTGCTGCAACGCCACCCGCGCCTGCACCACCAGCGACATCAATTCACTCGCCTCATCCGCTTCCAGTTCGTCCAGGTCCGCCACGTGCCGGTACGGCAGCACCAGCACGTGCCCGTTGTTATACGGGTACAGATTCAGCGTCACATACCCCAGCAGACCCGCATGCACGATCAACTCCGGCAACGCCTGCGCCTCCGCCACCGGCACACAGAACGGGCAGGCCCCGTCGTCCCGCTTCTCGCCCCGCACATACGCCATCCGCCAGGGACTCCACAACCGCTGCGAAGGCACAACCACTCCGGCTGACGAGGCGGCAGGCAGGCCACCGCAAATGCTGGCCGTGATCTTACCGACGCCAGGGCCCAGCCGATCTGGATCGATTCAGACGCTGGACGGCGCTACGTGGTGAGAGCGCGGCCAGCCGGCGTGCCTCGTCAGCCGCCGGTCCCCGGGCCAGCCAGCCGAACGGCGGCAATGATGATCCCCGTCGCAGCCGAGACGAGCAGCAACATCCAGGCCGCCAGCGCGAACTTCAGATTGGCCAGGTCGGCTTTCGTAGCGTAGTGCCGGAGACTCCGGTCCAGTTCCTCGCGCAACTCGGCGCGCGTGAGCGGTTCCACCGTCATCGATTCCTCCCTGCGCACGGGATCCCGACCCGCCGTCGAGGCGACGGCAGGCCGGTGCATCGGCTTCCAGTCCGCCCGGACCAATTGTAAATCGCGAGGCGCGTCGCCCACGGTCTCAAGCGTCAAGAGGAAGACGCGGCACCTTGCCCAGACTACCCCTGAGCGTCCGCGCCTTTCGCTGCTGGAGAGCTGCTGCGTGCGCGGTTGCTACGATTCGCTTCCATGAGCTTGCAAGCCCACTACAGCCCCGTCGCGCAGGCGATGGAACAAAACCCCCTGCGCCCCAGCTGGACCATGCAGCGACCCGGCCTGATCAGCCTTGCCTACGGATTCCCCGACTCCGCGAGCTTTCCCTACGACGAGCTGGCCGAGACAACCGCCGCGCTCATGGCCGACCACAACGCCGAGGCCCTCCAATACGGCCCGGTCTCCGGCCCCGAACCGCTGCGCAGCTTCCTGGCCGGCTGGGTCAGCTCGACCGAGGGCCTGGACGTCGGCCCCGACAACATCATGATTACCAGCGGCGCCTCGCAGGGCATCGCCCTGGCGGCCCGGCTGCTCGTGCCGCCCGGCGGAACCGTCATCGTCGAATCGCCCACCTTCATCGGCGCGCTCTGGTTCTTTCGCGGACTCGGAATCAACATCGTCGGCGTGGACACCGACGAGCTGGGCATCGTTCCCTCCGCGCTACGCGAGACGATCACCCGGCAGCGTCAGTCCGGCTCCCACGTTTCCCTCGTCTACACCATGCCCACCGTCCACAACCCAGTCGGCTTCAACGCGCCCGTGCAACGTCGCCGCGAATTGGCCGAAATCGGTGAGGAGTTGGACCTGGTCTTCCTGGAAGACGACGCCTACGGCGATCTGATCTTCGAAGGCGATCGCCCGCCCGCCCTCTATGCCATCGCCGGCCGCGAGCGCGTCATCAAGCTGGGCACCCTTTCCAAGCTGGTCGCCGGCGGCATGCGCCTGGGGTGGGCCGTCGCCGAGCCCGACGACATCTCCCGCATGTGCGGCCTCAAGGCCGACAGCGCCACCAGCCCCTTCGCCGCTTGGGTTACCGGCGCCTACCTGCAAAGCGGCGCGCTGGCGCGGCGACTGCCGACCCTGCTGGACCTCTACCGCACGCGCCGCGACGCCATGCTCGAGGAACTGGCCCCGCTCCGCGAAGTCGGCTGCAACTGGATCACGCCGGTCGGCGGCTTCTTCATCTGGCTGGAGCTGCCCGCAGGCGCCGACAGCGAGGCCATTCGCGAACGCGCCGAAGAAAACGGCGTCACCTACCTGGCCGGCCACCATTGCTTCGCCGACGACCGGAATCGCCGTTGCATCCGCCTGGCCTACAGCTACATCCCCGAAGACCAACTCCGCCAAGGCGCCCGCCGCCTCGTCCAAACCCTCCAGGCCGAACTCGCGCCGTCCGCCAGCTAACGTCGGCGAGGCCCAGCGCAGCGAGCGAGCTACGACGCGGTCGGCGCTCCCAGCACCCGGTACCCCAGGTTCTCCTCCGTCCGCTCCGCCACCGGCAGGACTTCGATCAACACATGCGAGATGCCGGTCACATCCCCGTTCTCGTCAAAGCTGTAGTCGTCGCCGATCGCCCCGCTCCAGGTCAGGTCATTGAGACAGGCCCGGAATCCGTCGGCGTCCTGGTCGTCGCCGGTCTGCCGCAAGCATTCGGCGGCGATGTATACGCCGTCGTACGCCGAGCCCTGGAACCAGGGCCACGGGGCAACGCCGCCGAAGCGATCCTTGAACTTCGTCAGAAACTCCGTGCCGATGGTGGTGTTCAGGTCGGGATTCGGGACTATGGCTTTCAAGCCGGTCGCGGCCTCGCCCGCGATCTCCAGGGCATTGGGTCCCGTGGGCACCACCTCGGAGTAGATGGGACCGTCGTAGCCCAGCTCGCGAGCCTGCTTGATGATGGTGCCGCCGGAAGCTTCCGATTGCGCGGCCAGGAAAAGCGCGTCGGCGTCGGCGCCGACCAGTTTCGCGAGTTGGCTGCGAAAGTCGATCGCGTCCGAGGGATAGCTCTCCGCCGCCGCTACCGTGCCGCCCAGATGCTCGAACTGTGCGACGGCCGCGCGGCGACTTCCCTCCGCGTAGTCGGTCGCCTCGCTGATCGTGACGATCGTGCGTGCGCCGTCGGCCCACAGCAGGTTGCCGACGTCCGTGCCCGCCCGTTGCGAGCTGATGGCCGTCCGGAAAATGTAGTCGCCGGCGTCCGTGATGTCAGGGTTCGTCGACGCCGGCGACAGGACGATCACGCCGTCCTTCTCCGCCAGCGGGGCGATGCCCAGCGTGGCCCCGCTGCAGGTGGCGCCCAGGATGATCTTGATCCCCTCCACGTCGGTCAGTCGTTGGTAAGCGGCAATCGCATCGGTGGACGTGCACTTCGAGTCCTCGATCACCAGCTTCAGCATCCGCCCGTTGATCCCGCCCGCCGCGTTGATCTCCTCCACCGCCAGCAGCTTCGACCGCGAGAGCGGAATCCCATACGACTCCCCAAGCCCCGTCAGCGAGTCCAACGCCCCAATCACAAACGGCGCCTCCGTCGAGATCGACCCGTTCGTCGAGCCGGCCTCGGCGGTGGCCACCGTTTCGCTGGGAGGCGTCGACATTGAGTCTGGGCCGCACGCCACGACGAGGATTGCGCAAAGGCAGGCCAGGACAGGCCGCGTCCAGGTACTGAGTCTCATGTCGCCTCGCTTGCTCGCGGCGCTCGGCCCTTGCCAGGTCATTTTATTTCGATGCAAACGCCATCAACGCCGCGCACTCTCCAGAAAAGCCAGCGTCCCCCGGTTGAGGATCATGTTGCTTTGTGCGTCGGCCTGCCTGCCGGCCGTGTTTCGCCCATCAATGGTCAGCACACCTAGCTGGATCCGCAGACGGGCAGCCCAAGCTCAGCGAGGTCATGCTCCGCCACCTCACCCAGAGGTGGGGGCACGCACCCCGTGAGCCCGGGATTCCCCGCGAGGCGCAACACTTTGAGGTTGGCGAGCTGGCCCAACTCAGCCGGAATCGTGCTGCTGAGCTGGTTCGCGTCGAGGGACAAGTCAGCGAGATTAGTGAGCCCGCCAAGCTCGGTCGGGATAGATCCGCTCAGTTGATTCCACGACAGGAGCAGAATCTCAAGATTGACAAGTTGGCCCAGCTCGGGCGGGATTGCGCCACTCAACTCGTTCACCTTGAGACCCAGCGTCCGCAGTTGGGAAAGTGAGCCCAATTCCGCAGGGATCGGTCCGCTTAGCTGATTCCACGACAAGCTCAGGTAATCAAGATCGGTGAGCTGGCCCAACTCGGGCGGGACTTCACCGCTCAGCTGATTCACCGTGAGGCGCAGCGTCTGCAGGTGGGTGAGCGAGCCCAACGCCGCCGGGATCGGGCCGCTCAGTTCGTTCCACCCCAGACCCAGCGCGGTCAGCTTCGTCAGCGAGCCCAACTCCGGCGGGATTGCGCCACTCAGTTGATTGTCGTCGAGGTCCAGCGATGTCAGGTTGACGAGTTGGCTCAGTTCAGGTGGGATCGCGCCGCTCAACTGGTTGCTCGACAGGTTCAGCGAGGGCAGGTTGACGAGTTGACCCAGTCCGGGCGGGATCGCGCCGCTCAGCTCGTTGTTCCGAAGACCGAGCCGTGTCAGGCCGGTCAGTTGGCCCAGCGCCCCCGGGATGGCGCCGCTCAGCCGGTTGTGCACGAGCTCGAGCGAGGTCAGGCCGGTGAGTGCGCCCAACTCTCGAGGAATCGCGCCGCTCAATTGGTTGTGGGAGAGGTCTAGCGAAGGCAGGTTCACGAGCTGGCTGAGTTCAGGCGGGATCGCGCCGGTCAACTGGTTATTCCGAAGACCAAGCGTCGTCAGGCCCGTGAGTTGGCCGAGCTCTGGCGGAATGGCGCCGCTGAGTTGATTGTCGGAGAGCCCCAGCACGGTCAAGTTGGTGAGTCCGCCGAACTCGGGCGGGATCGTACCCTCCAATTGGTTATCTCCCAGCACGACGACTTCCAGATTGGTGAGCCCTCCAAGCTCCGCCGGGAGCGCGCCGCTGACTTCGTTCCCCGCCATGAAGAGACTCGTGAGCTTGGTAAGTTGGCCGAGTTCCGCTGGCAGCCGTCCGCGCAACTGGTTCCCGGAAAGATCAAGCTGGATCACGCGCCCTTGGCGATCCACCACAACGCCGCTCCATTCTTCGATTGGCCTGTCGCTCATCCAGTTGCCGTTATTCCGCCAGTTCGCGCCGTCCGTGGCGTGGTATAGGGCCACGAGCGCGGCCCGCTCCGCGGGATCGGCGGCGCCGCAGGCCAGTACATGCGCCCCCCAAACTCGGCCCGGCGGGCACAGCGCCTGGCGGGGCGTTCCCAGGCCAGCCCCGGGCGCGCTGAGAGAACTAACGGTTTGGAGTGGAGTGCATCTGAGAGCTGGCGGGAGTCCATGTCACGACATGCATCGGAGTCGTCACTCGTACCGAGCCAGGTGTCGGACGGCGGAGTCGGCGGTAACGTCTCCCGGCAACTAGACTTCGCGAATCGTGAAGCTAGCCCGCGCTTGCCGCCGCGGCCGCCACGGCGTTGAGGCCCACCGTCGCCGCGGTCCACTCGATCCCCGCGGCGGCCCACGCCAGGCCGGCCCCGAAGCCAACCATCACCACCCGGTCGCCCGCCTGGATCCGCCCGGATTCCAACGCCTCGCACAGGGCGATCGGAATGGACCCCGCCGAAGTGTTTCCGTAGCGGTCCGCGTTCACGAAGACCCGTTCCATGGGGATGCCCGCGCCGCGCGCCGCCGATTTGATGATCCGCAGGTTGGCCTGGTGGGGAATGAACAGATCCACGTCCTCCGGCCCCAGTCCCGTGCCCTGCATCGTTTGCCGCGCCGCCTCCGCCGTGGCGGTAACGGCGAACTTGTAAACCTCGCGCCCATTCATTTGCAGGTAATGCGCGTGCGCTTTCCGGAGTGACCTGGGCTTCTGATCCGCGGGACGTGCCTAGCTCGCACACCGTTCGCGCCGAGGCGGTAATTGAGCGCGACGGCTCGGATCCTGCTCATCAAGGTCGACGACGCCGGGTTCGTTCACTACAGCCTTCCTGGCGGCGGCGTCGAGGCCGAGGAGTCCGTCCGGGGGGCTTGTTCGCGAAGTCCGGGAAGAGACCGTATGTGAAGCGGCCATCGGAGACCTGCTCTTCGCGCACGCATACACTCCGGAGCCGACCGCCGACATTGACGCCGACGCGTCTGCCCTCCTTCGCCGCCCTGGATCTCGTCGATGGCATGAAGGTCTTCACCCTCGCCTTCCCCGTCTCCAAAGACGTCAACAGCCCCGGTACAACCGATCGGAGCTGGTCGAGGAAGTGGCGCACGAGGCAAGGCGGCGCCGACGGGGTGGGACAGGCTCGACACGGGGCCCGCCGGCTTCGCACCCATGGCATGTCGCGTGGGGCGCTGGATCTGACCCTTGTCCGCTAGTGATCCGCGCCGATTCGGGCCAGTTCCCGTGGAAGCCACTCCGGATAGCGTAGTTCCATCGGCGCCGGATCCGGCTCACCCAAGCCGGCCTGCGTCCGCGCCTGCAGCAATGGATGTGCGCCCCGACCCATCGGAAATCGCACTCGGCGCTCGGTGAAATGCGATTCCCACGCCCCGAGCAACATCTCCATCACGGCCACGCCTTCTTCGCCGCTGTTCTCGTGCGGTCGATCTTGATCGAGCGCATGGACCGTCTCATCGGCCATCCACAAATCGCCTCCCGGCTCATCCAGGTAGTCCACCCCGTGCAGGATTCGGTCGGCGGGCGTAAGGTCCAGCAGTTCCCAGTTGACGTCCTCAACCCGCCAGTCGCGCCCGCGGCGCACCTGCATGTTCTGTTGGTTGTAGAGGCAGATGGCGCCGTCTTCGCCGTAGATCTTGATGTGGCCCCAGCCAAGGTTGGACTCGCTGCGCCGGTGAAACTCGGCAAATACGGTCCCGCCACCTTCGAAGTCATACACCGCCGAGATGTTCTCGCCCGCAATCCACCCAAAGCCGTACGGTCCGGCGATCACGCCTTCCGGACCGGTGGGTTCGCCAGCGGTGGTGCAGATGGCCGAGACGCTGCGCGCCCGGCCAAGGAAAGCGCGCGTGCCATTCAGGCGGTGGGTCCCGATGTTCATGAGGTCATAACCGCCGTAGTAGCCCTTGCCGCGGAGCTTGATCGTCGTGATCGGTCCGATCTCACCGGCCTCGATCATGCGCGTGGCTACTCGAAAAGGTGGCGTACAGCGGTATTGATGGTGAACGGCGAGCAGCGTGCCGGTTCGAGCCGCCTCAGCCACCATGCGATCGGCATCGTCGAGACTGGTGGCCATCGGCTTTTCAACATCGATCGCGCGCGGCGGTCGGTGCGCCAAAACCCCCATCGTCAACGGCGCATGCAGATCGGTGCGTGTGGGAATGCTGACGATGTCGGGGGCCTCCCGGTCGAGCATCTCTCGGTAGTCACCGTACGTCCGCTCCACTCCGAGTTCCTGTGAGGCGTGCGCCAGCCGTGCGGCGTCCATGTCACACAGCGCCACGAGGTCGATACGTGGATGCTGACGATAGGCGCGGCCGTGCTTGAGGCCTCGAGGGCCAACACCGAGGATTGCCGCACGATACGTCGCTATTTCCACACCTCCAAGTCACAACCTGGACCTACCAGCGGATCAGGTCGAGCCCGTCGCCGACCGCTGCCGACTAGCGCGACACGTCGCCCTTGTCGAGCTGCTCTTGCCAGCGGGCCAGCATGCGGTTGACCTTTTCCGCCGCATCGAGCATGGACTGAACCGGATCGGCTTCACCGACAAGCGCTTTGTCCAGAACCGGCCGCCACTCGGCGCGCAGCTCCAGAAAATTGCCGCCCGGCACGTACCACTGGTCGTGCCGCACGTAGGGCGACTCGGGGTAGGTGAACAGATGCTGCATTCCTTCGGGCGGTGGCGCCGTGGCCGCCGTGTCGTCCGCCACGGCCTTGAAGCACGGCATGTGGCCACGGTCGATCCCCACACGGCCTTGCACTTCCGGCCCGGCGAGGAAATGGGCCCAGGCCACGGCCTGCTCTTCCACACCGGTCGTGGTGGCGGACCGCGCCACCAGATGCGCCTGGTCGTTCAGCACGAAGTTGGCGTGATCGGTCACATTGCCCCAAACCATTGGAGCCAGCGACCACCGGAACCGGTCCCGGATCCGCGGAATCGCAAACCCGGTGCTGTAGACGCGCCCGCCGATCCAGAAGACCTGATTGCCGGCCGCGAACGGACTGCCGAACTCGCCCGCCACGTCGGGCCTTTGTTCGGGAGTGAAGGCCACCCCATGCTCGTAGATCAGATCGACAATCCACTTCCACCCCTGCGGGCCGTCGCCGAGCGCCGGTCCCCACACCTGTGCGCCATCGTTGCCCCGGGGGCGCTCGGCTTGGTCGTTGTAGCCAAACGCGGCCGGAAATACGTAGAACTGCTCGCTACGATCCGAGTTGAGTCCGTAGATCCCGGTGTCAGGGTCGGTTACGCGCTTCGCCGCTTCTAAGAGGTCGTCGTAGCGCCAGCCCTCCACCGGCTCATCCACGCCCGCCGCCGCCAGCGCGTCGATGTTGTAAAGCATCCCGCCGATCACTGTCTGGAACGGCATCCCATGCTGCGGCCCGTGCATCGTGCGATCGTACGGGTATGACTCGTCCTTGTTATCGGAGTACGAGTCCGGGATGAACCAATAATTGTCCGGATCGTGGTCGTCGCGTTTGTCCAGCAGGTCGTTGATAAGGAGCCACGATTCACTTTCGATGTGCCGCTGATACGTGCCGCCGTTGAGCAGGTTCACCTCAGACAGCGTCCCTGCGGCGGCCTCGATCGCAATCTTCTCGTAAAAAATGGTGTTCTGTGGGATGAACTTGATCTTGATGTCGGGCCGCTCAACCGCAAATCGCTCGATTCCCCACTGCATCGCCTTCCCACGGGGACCGGAGGTGTGATCAGTGGCGAATTCGATCTTCACCGTCCGGCGCTGCGCCGCGACTTCCTTGATGACCTCGACCGGAACTTCCTTGGTGACGATCTTCTCGACCGGCACTTCCTTGATCACGATTTTCTCGACCGGGACGTCCCTGGTGACGATCTTCTCCTGCGTGACGATGCGATCAACCGGGACTTCCCTGACCTCGGTCCTTGTCACGATCGTCTCGACGGGGACTTCCTTGATGATGGTTGTCTCGACCGGGACTTCCTTCGTAATGATCTGCGGCTCAGCTTCGCCGCAGGCCGCCAACGCCCAGACGCCCGCTGTGCTTGCACCCAGTCCGCCGGCTATTCGCAGCAGTCGGCGCCGGGACATGTGCGAGTTCTTACCCATTTCGAATGCCTCCCCCTCCGCGCGCCGCATCCGTTGCACGCCGTGCGCCAGCGTACCATTCAGAGACGAAAAGCTCATAGACAAATAGTTTTCTGTCCAACACGACCTCTGAAGTACCCGGTGGCGCCTGGACGACCTGACACCGGGCGTCTTCGAGCCGGCCTTCTTCGTGATGCACGCTGACTGCTGACCGCATCCGCGACGCGGGTGGCTGCAAACGTCTCCCAAACCCGGTCAATCTGATGGGAGCCCACATCCGGACGTGAACCCGAGACCTCGTTCATTCCGAGCAAGACGCCGGACGCTGTGGCTCTACTTCGTTTCTGGTCCTGGCGGATCGACTCCGCGAATCCTTCGGCTAGCCCGCGCTCGCCGCCGCGGCCGCCACGGCGTTGAGCCCCACCGTCGCCGCGGTCCACTCGATCCCCGCGGCGGCCCACGCCAGGCCGGCCCCGAAGCCAACCATCACCACCCGGTCGCCCGCCTGGATCCGCCCGGATTCCAACGCCTCGCACAGGGCGATCGGAATGGACCCCGCCGAAGTGTTTCCGTAGCGGTCCGCGTTCACGAAGACCCGTTCCATGGGGATGCCCGCGCCGCGCGCCGCTGATTTGATGATCCGCAGGTTGGCCTGGTGTGGAATGAACAGATCCACGTCCTCCGGCCCCAGTCCCGTGCCCTGCATCGTTTGCCGCGCCGCCTCCGCCGTGGCGGTAACGGCGAACTTGTAAACCTCGCGTCCGTTCATTTGCAGGTAGTGGGCGCCCGACTTGATCGTCTCCACCGTCGCCGGCTGGTGGCTGCCGCCCGCCGGCTGGATCAACAGCGGCGCGCCGGCCCCGTCGGAGCCCAGCACGGTGCTGAAGATTCCCCCCGGACCGTCCGTGGCCTGCATCACCACCGCGCCCGCGCCGTCGCCGAACAGCACGCAGGTCGAGCGGTCCGTCCAGTCAACCACCCGCGACATCGTGTCGGCGCCGATCAGCAGGATCGTCTTGTGCGCGCCCGATTCGATCAGGCTGCGCGCCACCGCGACGCCGTAGACGAAGCCCGCGCAGGCGGCGTTGAGATCGAACGCGCCGGCTCGGCTGGCGCCCAGCGTGTCTTGCACCAGGCTGGCCGTCGCAGGAAAGCCGTACTCCGGCGTCAGCGTGGCCACCACCACCAGGTCGATGTCGTTCGGATGCACATCCGCCACCTGCAGCGCCTGCTTGGCGGCATCGCGGGCGAGCGTGAAAGTGGACTCGTCGTCGCTGGCGATCCGGCGTTCGCGGATGCCCGTGCGCGACACGATCCACTCGTCCGACGTGGCGACCATGCGCTCCAGCTCCGCGTTGCTGCGAATCTGCTGGGGAACGCTCATTCCCCAGCCGCTTATCGTCGCTGCACGGCTCACGCAAGGCTCCGGTAGTTTGGGACGTTCATGGATGTCCGCGGGCGAGCATAGCCGCCGACAGCCCGCCAACGCGACTGCGGGCCGCGGGCCGCAAGGCATGGGCAGGGCCGCCCAACCACCGGGTGCGTCGCTCGCTTCGTCTCGGGCTGGTCACGTTCCGATCTCGTGCTCCTTCCTGCGTGGGGCCGGTCGGCGACCGGCAAACGCTCAGGCAACTCAGTCCCGGCAACCCACGCCCACCGCGGCCCCTCGCCGGCTGCTGGTAGACATCCTGGTTGCCGTCTGTGCTCGTAGAGTGTACACTAAGCGCGATGTCCACGCAAGCCAGAGTTCAGATGCCTCACCGCCCGCCGCCGTTCGGCGCCGTCGCCCCCTCGCCCGGCGACGCCCCGGTGAATCGCCCCGTCATGCCCGCGCAATCCGTCGCCCGGCCCGCCTGCCCCTTGCCCGTCCACGACCGGCAAATCGACGCCCCGCGGTGCCTCAAGAGTTTTTTGGAAAAAACTCTTATGCGCGCAAGGGGGCCACGGTTCGGCGCTGCCGTTCCCTCGCCCGGCAACGCCCCGGTGACCTGCCCCGTCATGCCCGTGCAATCCGCTGCCCGGTCCGCCTGTCCCTCGCCCGTCCACGACCGGCAAATCGACGCCCCGCGGTGCCTCAAGAGTTTTTTGGAAAAAACTCTTACACGCGCGAACCCGCCCCAACGGCGCTCCCGTGCCGCGTTGATACACTCGTTTGGCCGCGCGGCCCGTTGTCCGCAAGGCGGCCGGCGGTGAACGGAGACTGCATGTCGAGGCGGGTAGTCGTCACGGGCATTGGCGCTATCACGCCGCTTGCGGCGACCGCCGAGGACACCTGGCGCGCGACGCTGGATGGCCAGAACGGCATCGGACCGATCACCTCGTTCGACACCACCGGCTTCAGCTGCCGCATCGCCGGTGAAGTCAAGGACTGGGACCCGAACGCCCTCCTCGGCCGCCGCCTGGCCCGCCGCACCGACCGCTTCGCCCAGTTCGCCATCGTGGCCGCCCGCGACGCCGTGGCCGACGCGGGCCTGGAGATCACGGACGAGAACCGTGACGGCATCGGCTGCTTCATCGGCAGCGGCATCGGCGGTTTGCTGGTACTGGAGCAGCAGGTAAATACCCTGCGCGACCGCGGCCCCTCGCGCATTTCACCGTTCATGATTCCCGAGGTGATTGCCAACATGGCGGCAGGCCTGGTGGCCATCGACCTGGAGATCGGCGGTCCGAACATCGCTATCGTCACGGCTTGCGCGACCGGCGCGCACTCCATCGGCGAGGCCGCCGTCACCATCAAGCGCGGCGCTGCCGACGTCATGTTGGCGGGCGGTACCGAGGCGGCCATCGGACCGATCGGTCTGGCCGGCTTCTGCGCCGGACGCGCGCTCAGCACCCGCAACGACGACTACGAGCACGCCTCGCGGCCCTTCGACAAGGACCGCGACGGCTTCGTGGCCGCCGAAGGCGCCGGCGTGCTGGTCCTCGAGAGCTACGAACACGCCAGCGCCCGTGGCGCGCCAATCCACGCCGAGATCCTGGGCTACGGGCTCAGTTCCGACGCGTTCCACATCACCCAGCCGCCGGCCGCCGGCGATGGCGCGGCGCGCTCAATGCGGGGCGCGCTGGATGACGCGAGGATCGACGCCTCGGCCGTTGACTACATCAACGCCCACGGCACCTCGACACCGGCGGGCGACCTGGCCGAGACCAACGCCGTCAAGCAGGTGTTCAGCGGCAACGGCGCCACGGCGCCCGTCGGCTCAACGAAGTCGATGATGGGACATCTGATCGGCGCCGCGGGTTCGGTGGAAGCCATGCTGTGTATCAAGGCGATACGCGACGGAGTGATTCCCCCGACCATTAACTACGAGACTCCTGATCCCGAGTGCGACCTGGACTACGTGACGGACGGGGCGCGCGAGCTGCCGGTCACGTACGCCATGTCGAACAGCTTCGGCTTCGGCGGCCACAACGCCTCGCTCATCGTCGGCGCGGTCTAGGCGGTTGGCGCAATCTCAAACCCGAAGGACCCCGGCGCCGACGCGGGCTACGCGCGGCGCGTCCGCTCGGTGCTGGACGCCATGCGCCGGCTCGACCTGTCCGAGGTCGAGGTCCGCATCGGCGACGAGCGCGTGGCGGTCCGCCGCCCGGACGCCGGCGCTCCAACGGCCGCTGCCGCAGCTGTGCCCGCCGCCGTCCCGCTACCTGTCCCTCCGCCGTCCGGGACGCCCGTCATCTCGCCGCTGGCTGGAACCTATTTCAGCTCCCCGCGTCCAGGCGCCGAGCCGTTCGTGCGGGTTGGCACCCAGGTGTCGGCCGGCGACCCCATCGGACTGATTGAGGCCATGAAGGTTTTCAACGAAATCACGACCGACCACGCCGGCGACGTCGTCGCCGTGCTGGTCGAGAATGGCGATACCATCGCTGCCGGGCAGCCCCTGATCATCGTGGATACTGGCTCCGAAGCATGACGAGCCAAGCGCGCGTTGGCACCGGAAAGGCGAGGCAACCGTGAGCGTGGAGGTCGGCCGACGCATGGCAGGGCTGGCGCCGCGGCAGGCCGTGTCGGACAGCGTGCTTGTGGTCGTTTTCGCTTTGCTCATGATTCCGGCGGCGCAGGCCAAGATCGAAGCAGATCCGGTCCCGTACACCCTGCAGGTACTTTTCGTGCTGCTGACCGGCCTGGTGCTGGGCCCCTGGCGGGGTGCCGCGGCCATGCTGCTGTACGCCGTGATGGGCTTCGCCGGGTTGCCGGTCTTCGCTCGCGGCGGTGGTCCGGCCTACTTCCTGACCCCGACCGCCGGCTATATCTACGGATTCATCGTCGCAGCTTTCGTGGTTGGTATGGCGTCGCAGACGCTGCACGCACGCTTTGATACGGCGATCGACGGCAGCCGCGGGGCGATCCTGCGGTTTGTGCGAATCGACCTGCTGGCGGCCCTGGCCGGGGTGCCATTCATTTATCTCTTTGGCGTGAACCACCTGGCTATCTACTATGTACTTGCCACGGACGAGTTAAACCCATGGGGCAAGGCTTGGTCCGCTGGCGCGGGCATCTTCATCTGGTACGACGTCTTGAAGGCCGCCATAGCCGCCGCGCTGGTTAGCAGCGCAGGTATGCGAAGAGAGGGACTCCGTGGGAACGGTTGACCGTGTGATTGCCGTGGTTTCGGACAAGCTCGATGTACCGGCGGATGAGATTTCCGCCGACTCGCGCTTCGTGGATGACTTGAACGCCGACTCGCTGGATCAGGTCGAACTGATCATGGCGCTCGAGGACGAATATGACCTGACGATTCCGGATGAGGACGCCCAGAAGATCCTCACCATCACCGACGCCGTCAACTACATCAGCGAGCACGCCTAGAGGTCAGGCTCGAGCGCCGACGCGTTCAGCCGCCGACGCGTTCAGCCGCCGACGCGCTGAGTCGTCGGCGCGCTTGTCGGAGGCGGGATCGGCGTGTGTCGGGGGGGCTGAGTGTTTTAGAGCAGTCCGTTGCTGACGGCGGACTGCGCCCAGGTCAGCAACCCGCCGCCCACGATCCCGAAGGCGACGGTCGCACCAGCCACGGCGGCGATCACCGCCGAGTGCGTGTCGGCCACGACGGCGGACGCCGGAACCGAACCGGCGGATGCCGGGGCGCTCTCCTCGGCGTCCTGCATGAACATCATTACGACGACCCGCAGGTAGTAGAACGCCGACACGACCGACGTAATCACCAGCACCACGGCCAGCCAGCCAAACTCGGCGTCAACCGCCGACTGCAGGATGTAGAGCTTGCCCAGGAAGCCGGAAAGCGGCGGCACTCCGGTCAGCGACAGCATGAACACCGCCATAGCCACGGCGGGCAGCGGGGCTCGCTGCGCCAGGCCACGGAAGGCTGAAATGTCGTTGCTTCCGGTTTGGGTCTCAACCACGTAGGCCACGGCAAACGCCCCGAAGGTCATAAACGCGTAGACAAAGCCATAGAACAGCACCGACGGGATACCGATGAAGGTCGCGGTCCCTTCGGTCTGACTGACAGCGGCCAGCCCGACCAGCATGTAGCCGGTGTGCGCGATGCTGGAGTACCCGAGGAGTCGCTTGACGTCGTTCTGGGCGATGGCCGCCAGGTTCCCAAGGATCATCGTCGCCGCAGCGATGACCGCCAGCGCAATGGCGATGTTGGCCGCCAGCGGCTCGAATGCCAACGTGACCACTCGGGCCAGCAGAGCCATGGCCGCGACCTTGGGCCCAACGGAAATAAAGGCCGCCGCCGGTGTGGGCGCGCCCTGATAGGCGTCAGGAGTCCACGCATGGAACGGCACTGCCGCGACTTTGAAGCCCATTGCCACCAGGATCAGTCCCAGGGCAAATAGCGTCCATGGGGCTTCGCCGTGGTCTGCGATCCGGGCCGCCGTTTCAGCCAAGCTGGTTGTCCCGGTGAGGCCGTACGTCCAGGCGATTCCGTACACGAGGATGGCGGACGCGAACGCACCCAGCGCGAAGTACTTCATGGCGGCTTCCAGCGACTCCCGGCGGAAGCGCGTAAGCCCAACCAGAACGTAGACGGGAATCGCCATTGTCTCGATTGCGATAAAGGCGGTGGCCCAGTCGGCTGCGCCGACCAGCAGCATCATTCCCAACAGGGAGAACTGCAGTAGCGCGGCGAAGTCCGTGAGCGGTGCAGTCGAAAACCGCTGCGCACCGAACACGATGGCCAATGAGGCGAGGATCAGGAACAGCGTTCGGAAGAAGGTCGAGTAGCCGTCGACTACCAGCTGGCCGGCGAAGATCTGGACAGCGGCGTCGTCCGCCGGCGCGCGCATGAACATGAACAGTGCGGCCAGGCCATTGCCGAGAAGTGCGAGGCCGACGCTCGTCCAGCGCCGATCGCCGCGCGTAATGGCGGCCCACAGCAGCAGCGCCAGGGCGGTGCACAGCACCGTCACTTCGGGAAGGATGTAGCCGATATCCGAGAGTTCGATCATCGTTTACCCGGCCAACCCGGCAGTGGTGGCGCTCAGGAGGCGCACAAACGTGTCCGGAAAGATCCCGACCCAGACGACCAGGACGCCCAAGCCGACGAAGGTAATGACTTCGGTGCGATTCACATCGGGAATCGTCGCCAGCGCCTGGTTACGCAGCCGGCCCAGCGCGACTCGCTGATACATCCAGAGCATGTAGGCGGCCGCCAGGATTACACCGAGGGCGGCCAGAACGCCGACACCGGTGGCGTAGTCGAAGGCCCCGACCAGAACCAGGAATTCACCCACGAAGCCGCTCAGCAGCGGCAGCCCGAGCGACGCCAACATGAAGAAGCCAAAAAGAGTGGCGTAGATGGGCATGCGCGGCGCCAAGCCGCCGAGTTCGTCGATACGGCGGGTGTGCGTGCGTTCGTAAATGACGCCGACCGCGAAGAACAGCGCAGGGCTTACCACGCCGTGGCTGAGCATTTGAACCAGCGCGCCATCGATCCCGGTTTGCGTGGCGGTAAAGATGCCGAGCGTGACGAAGCCCATGTGGCTGACGCTGGAATATGCGATCAGCTTCTTTAGGTCGGGTTGAACCATGGCCACCAGCGCGCCGTAGACGATGGCCACCAGGGAGAGCGCGACAACGAGTCCACGAGCCTCGTCCACGGCGTCGGGCGCCATAGGAATGAGGAAACGCAGGAAGCCGTAGGCCCCCATCTTGAGCAGCACGCCGGCCAGCACCATGCTGCCCGCCGTCGGCGCTTCAACGTGCGCGTCCGGTAGCCAGGTGTGGAACGGGAACATGGGCACCTTGATGGCGAAGCCCAGGAAGAAGGCCACGAAGACCCAGCGTTGGAGCACCTGTGAGGCTCCGGCCATTTCTTCCGGAATCGCCTCAATGTCAAACGTGCCGGTGGTGAAGCGGATGGCCAGGATGGCGACCAGCATGAGCACGCTGCCGGCGAAGGTGTAGAGGAAGAACTTGACCGTGGCGTAGATACGGCGTTCGTGGCCCCAGACCCCGATCATCAGGTACATCGGGATCAGGACCATTTCCCAGAAGACGTAGAAGAGGATGAAATCGAGCGCCACGAAGACGCCGAGCATGGCCGTCTGGAGGGTGATGAGCGCGGCGAAGAACTCGCGCTCGCGCCGGTGGATGGTCAGCCAGCCGGCGGCAACCACCAGCGGTCCCAGGATTCCGGTGAGCAGGACCATGAGGATTGAGACGCCGTCCACGCCGAGCTTGTAGGAGATGCCCAGCGCGGGAATCCACTCGGCGCTTTCGACGAACTGGTAGCCGGTGGCCTGGTGGTCGAAGGTGACGGTGACGACGATAGCGAGCGCGGCCTGGGCCAAGCTGGCGATGAGCGCCCCCACCGCAATGGCATTGCGGCTGCGCGCCAGCACGATGATGGGAAGTCCGATGAGGAGCGGCAGCCAGAGCGCCAGCGACAGGAGGGGGAAGTCGAGGGCGGCTTCGCCGGTTGTCATGCCGTTCATCTAAAGAGCACCAGACTGCCTACCGTCAGCACCAGACCGACCACCATCAATAGCGCGTAGTTCTGCGCCTGGCCCGTCTGGAGGCGACGGACCTGACCGGCCGTGAATCGCGAGAGGTATCCGACGCCATTGACGATGCCGTCGATCACGCCTGCGTCAAAGCCCCACGAGATCATCGCCGTGGCTTTGGTGAACGCCACGCCGAAGCCGTCGCCGATGTGGTCCATGTACCACTTCTGGCGGAATAGCGTCTCGGCGCCCGGGACGACACGCCGCGCGAGCGCCGGAATGCCAATGCCGCGGCTGTAGGCGCCCACTGCCAGCAGCAGGCCGCCGCCGGCCGCAATGGTGGATATCACGGCAAGCACGACCGTTGCCGGCGGCCCCGCGCCTTCCAGGTGGACGATGCCGGCCGCGTGCTCGAGGTAGCCGTGGATGAGTCCGTGTTCCGGCGGGATGCCCAGCACGGCGCCGGCAAGCACCGCGCCGCCGGCCAGAATGATCAGCGGCAGTGTCATCACCCGCGGCGACTCGTGCGCGTGGGCGTGCAGTTCGGCGTTGCGGGGCTGGCCGTGGAAGGTCTTGACGATCATTCGGAATGTGTAGAAGGCAGTCATGACGGAGACGGCCAGGCCGGTGAAATAAAAGACCCAGAAGATACTGGCGCCGTGATCCGCGGATAGTGACGATCCTGGATCGGCCGTGGCCTTGAGGTGGGTGAGGGCCAGAATCTCGTCCTTACTCCAGAACCCGGCCAGCGGAAAGATGGCCGCCAGGGCGAGCCCGCCGAGGATGAATGTGGCGTAGGTAATTGGCAGCTTGCTTCGAAGTCCGCCCATCTGGCGCATGTCCTGTTCGTCGTTCAGCGCGTGAATGACGCTGCCCGATCCGAGAAACAGGAGAGCCTTGAAGAACGCATGGGTGGCCAAGTGGAAGATCGCCACGGTATAGGCGCCCGCGCCGGCGGCCAGAAACATCAGGCCGAGCTGGCTGACGGTGGAATAGGCAAGCACGCGCTTGATGTCCGTCTGGGTGAGGGCAATGGTGGCGGCGAGGAATGCCGTGAACGTTCCAACCGCGGCAACCAGCAGCAGCGCCTCGGGCGCCGCCGAGTAGACGGGGTTGAGCCGGGCGACCAGATAAACGCCGGCCGTGACCATGGTTGCGGCGTGGATCAGCGCGCTGACCGGGGTTGGACCTTCCATCGCGTCGGGCAGCCAGACGTGCAGCGGGAACTGCGCCGACTTGCCCATGGCGCCGATGAAGAGCAGGCAGGCGATGGCCGTGACCATGCGCGGGTCCGCCGACCCCAGGCCGTCAAAGATCTCACGGTAGCGCAGGGTGCCGAATTCGTGGAAGGCCAGGATGATGCCGATGGCGAACCCGAAGTCGCCGATGCGGTTGACCAGGAAGGCCTTGGTGGCGGCGGCATTGGCGCTGTCCCGCTCGTACCAGTACCCGATCAGCAGGTACGAACACAGCCCCACCATTTCCCAGAAGATGAAGAGCTGGAGCAGGTTGTCCGAGATGACCAACATGATCATGCTGAACACGAACAGCGGGATCCAGGTAAAGAACCGCGGCTTGTTGGCGTCGTGGTCCATGTAGCCGACGGCGTACATGGAGACGAGCGTGCTGACGCCGGTTACGACCAGCAGCATCACGACGGTGAGCGCGTCGGTCAGGAAGGCGATTTCGATGTTGAAGCCACCGCTGGCGACCCACGTGTAGAGGACCGACGAGTCCTTGTCCGAACCAGTGCTCTGGATCCAGAGCACCACGGTGGTCAGGAATGACCCGAGGATTGCCAGGGTGGACACCCAGCCGGTCCAGCGCGGATCGCGCCGCCCCGCCAGGCCATTGAGTGCAAAGGCCAGCAGCGGCAGCAGGGGAATGATCCAGGGCGCGTCTAGCATTCCGATGTCCTCACGCGTGCCATACCTCGCGTCATCCGCTCAGGCTGTCGAGCTGGTCGACGTTGACGACCGGGTAGACGCGGCTCAGGGCCACCAGAATTGCCAGCCCGATCGCCACCTCCGCGGCGGCGACGGTCAGCGAGAAGACGACGAGCACAAAGCCGGCCTGATCGTCCAGGTAGCGGGAGAAGGCCGCCAGGGTCACGTTGGCGCCCTGGAGCATCAACTCGATGCACATGAGCATCACGATGGCGTTGCGGCGGATGAGCACGCCGGTTGCGCCCAGCGCAAACAGCAGGGCGCCGACAACGAGAAAGCCGTTGAGCATCATCGGGCGGACTCTTCCAGGGCCGGTGCGGCGCTGGCCTCCGCGTCGTCCGCCGCCATGCCCTCGGTCAACTGCGGGTAGTCAGCCCGCTCGTGCGACTCGATTCGTCGAGCCAGCACGATCGCACCAATAGTCGCGGCAGTCAGCAGCACGCTGGCCGCCAGGAATGGCAGTGTGAAATCGTTGAAGAGCGCAACGGCCAGCGCTTCCGTGCTCCCGCCGAGTTCCGAAACGGTGGCCGGCGGGAAGGCGCCCTTGATCGATTGGCTGATCTCCGGCGTGCCGACGCTGACGACCACGCCCTCAATCGCCAGCAAGATTCCAAGCGGGATTCCCAGCCAGATCTGGCGATGGGTGACCCGCTCCTGGGGGAGCCGCCGCATGTCCAACATCATCAGCGTGAACAGGAAGAGCACCACGATGGCGCCGGCGTAGATGGCGATCTGGGCCACGGCCAGGAAGCCGGCGCCGAGAATTACGAAGAGACCGGCCACGTGGAAGATGACGGTTACCAGGGAAATAGCCGAATGGACCGGGTTGCGTACGACCAGCATTACGGCGCCGGCGCCCACAGCCGCGACAGCCAAATACCAGAAGGCGACGGTCGTCTCAAGGTTGTCAGCCATGCCGCTAGATTCTTCCGACCACGGGCCGGCGGGGTCGCGGCAATCGGTCCACGTTGCGGTCCGCGTTAGCCACGTTCGAACCAATTGGCGATGGCTGCGCCCGGCCCAATGTTCTTTTGCTCGTCTTCCCGGTTGGCCTGATCGCTCTCATAGATCTCGATCATCTTCTGGCCGTCGATCAGAAGGCCGCGACGATCATCTGTAACCAAGTGGAAGTCGTGCGTGCGCTGAAGGGCGTCGACCGGGCACGCCTCAATGCAGAAGTAGCAGAATACACAGCGGCCAACGTCGAACAAATAGCGGTCGACGAAACGGGTGCCGTCCTTGTTCTCGCTCGTATCTACGCGAATCACGTCGTTCGGGCAGGCCGTTTCGCACAGGCCGCAGCCCACGCAGGTCATGCCGCCGGTCACTTCATCGCGACGCATGCCGACCTGTCCGCGGAAGCGGTAGGAGATGTCTCGTACCTGCTCCGGGTAGAGGACGGTCGCCGGCTTGCGACTGGTGACCATCAGCATGGTCTTGAGACCCTTCATCACGCCAGAACCGAGGGGCATGCGCTAGCTCCAGGCCATCCGTAGGCCGGCCGCGATGAGCAAATTCACCACGCCGATTGGAATCAGGATTTTCCAGCAGAAATTCATGAGCTGGTCATAGCGGAAACGCGGCTGCGTGGCGCGCAGCAAGAAGAAGCCGAACATGAACAGGCTGACCTTCAGCAGGAACCAGATCACGCCGCTGAGCGCTTCCAGTCCCGGAATCGTCCAGCCGCGCCATCCGCCGAGAAACAGTGTGGCGACGAGGGCCGCCATGAGCAGCATGTTGGCGTACTCGGCCATGAAGAAAAACGCCCAGCGCATGCCGGAATACTCGACGTGGAAGCCCGCCACCAATTCCGACTCCGCTTCCGGCAGGTCAAACGGGGCCCGGTTGGTCTCGGCTACGGCCGCAATCAGGAAAAGGAGGAAGCCGATCAACTGGGGAACGATGAACCAGACCCCGGCCTGTGCGTTCACGATGTCGATCAGGCTGAGTGAGCCGGCGTAGATGATGACCGCCAACACGGCGAGGCCCATGACCAACTCGTAGCTGATGATCTGCGCGCTCGAGCGCAGCGCTCCCAGGTGGGCGTACTTGCTGTTTGACGACCAGCCGGCCAAGACGACGCCATAGACGCCGAGTGAGCCCATGGCCAGGAAGAACAGGATCCCCACGTTCAGGTCGGCGATCCACAGACCAATCGTGCGTCCCATTTCAACCTCGGGTCCAAACGGGACGATGGCCCAAGCTGCCATGGCCGGCACGACCATCATGACCGGGGCGAACCAGTAGACCCCCTTGTCGGAGTCTTTGGGAATCATGTCTTCCTTGATCCCGAGTTTCAGCCCGTCGGCCGCCGACTGCAGCGAGCCGCGCCAGCCCACGCGGTGGGGCCCGTAGCGCGACTGCATGCGGCCGAGCACCCATCGCTCCAACAGCACCAGCGGAATGGCGCCAATCGCAAAGAGCAGGAATACCGCTAAGACCTTGGTGATCAAAATCAGCCAGGCCCAAAAGTCCATAGCTAGGCCTTGCTCACGCGGACCGCGGTTCCGTCGGGGGCCCGTGGATCAAGTTGACGTGGGGCGGCTTCCAGGAAGCGATCCGGCAGGCTGACGACGCCGGACGGCACACGTCGCGCGACCATCGCCTTCAGGTTGACCTCGCCGCCAGCGGAAGACACGTGTACCCGGTCGCCGTGCGCGATCTGGAGTCGCTGAGCGTCTTCGGGGTTCAACTCGGCCACCGCGTCCGGCAGCATCACCGTCAGGCTTGGTGCATGGCGCCCAGTGACGCCGGACGTGTACAGATGCTGCTCGGTCGCCAGTACCAGCCTGTCGCCGTTCACGGGAGGCACGTTCGCGCCATTAACGGCGATGGCTTCGCCGGATCCCGGAATCGACGGCGCCATGGAGAGTGCCGCAAGCTCAGCTGAAATCGGTTCGTGGCTGCGCCAACCGAAGTCGGCGCCCAGGGCGGCGGCGATGCGCGCCACAATCTCCCAGTCCGGGCGGGATTCGCCCACTGGTGGGATCGCCGGTTCCAGGCGGCCGAGCCGGCCTTCAAAGTTCGTGAAGTGTCCGCCCTTCTCGGCAAACGAGGCGCCCGGTAGCACAACGTCCGCCACTTCGGTCGTCGCATTGGTAAAGATGTCCTGCACCACCACCAGCGGAGCCTCGCGCAAGGCCGCGCGCATGCCGCTGGGGTTGGCGGCACCGCCCACGATGTCCTCACCCATTACGTAGAGCGCCTGCATGGGACCTTCCACAAAGTCCGCGAACGGCAAACCGGCAGCGTCGCTGAGATCAACGCCCCACGCCTCGCCGACCTGGTTTCTGGCGTCGGCATCGGCAAGCGGTCGGGCGCCCGGCAGCAAGTCGGGCGCCATGCCCACGCGGAAGGTTCCGACCGAGTTCGCGCGTTCTGGCAGCGGAAACAGCTTCACGCCGTCCCGCGCCAGCGCCAGGTTTGCGGCGGCCTGTGCGATCTTCTCGGCCTTCCCGAGCGTCCACACGCCGGTATCCCAGACGACGGCCACTGATCCTGCCGCACCAACAAGCTGGCTGATTTCCTGGAGAGTGGAAGCGTCCACGCCGGTCGCCGCTTCGACGCCATCGGCGGCTTCGCCGGCCAGCGCGCTGAGGAATGCGGCTTCCGCACCTGGGCGTACCCGCGCCGACACAGCGGCGAAGTCATCAAGCCCACTGCCGAGCCGGGTGGCGACCACCAGCTTGCGTCCCGCGTCGCGAGCCGCTTGCTTGATATGTGCCCCAACCACGTTATGCGTCTGCCCGATGTCGGCGCCGACGACGAGAATCAGGTCGGCTGCCAGCAGTTCGCTCTGCGTGTGCGGACCGACATCGCTTCCAAGCGTCGCGCGCAAGGTTCTGGCGGTGGCGTGCAAGCCGCTGTCCTGGCTATATACGTTGTTTGTTTCGAGCACGGCGCGGGCGAATCGTTGAAGCGTGTAGTTGTCCTCGTTGGTCGTGTTCGGCGACCCGACGACACCCACAGCGCTGGGACCGTGCGAATCCAAGACCTCGCGGAATCCCGTAGTGATCGCGTCCAGCACCGCGCGCCAACTCACTGGCCACAGCACGCCGCCGCGTCGAACCATCGGCTGTGTGATCCGGTCCTCGCTATTCACGAACGAGTGGCCGAAGAATCCCTTCGCGCAGAGGATGCCGCGATCCGGTTCTTCCAAGCCGTTGCTGCGTGTTCGCACGACCTCGCCATGGCGCGACTCAACCAGAATCGAGCAGCCAACCGCGCAGTGCGGACAAGTCGACGCCGCCTTCTCGGTTTGCCAGCTGCGCGCCGAGTGCTTGAAGGGACGGCTCAGCAGGGCGCCAACCGGGCACGTCTCAATGCACATGCCGCAGCGTTCGCAGTCCATGAAGTCGTGCTGCGCCGGCGCGATGAACGTACCCACGCTGCGTTCCACGAAGTCCAGGGCGCGCACGCCAATCTGCTCATCGCAAATGCGCACGCAACGACCGCACAGGATGCAGCGGTTGTGATTGAGCAGGATGACCTCGTTGAGGATTTCCTCCGGGTGCGCCTTGGGAACGGTTTCGTAGGGACTCTGGTGAATCTCCTGGTCAAACACCTCGTCCTGCAGCTCGCAGGAGCCCGCCTGGTCGCAGTACGGACAGTCGAGGGGATGGTGCTGGAGTTGCAGCTCGATCACGTGCTTGCGGATGTCGCGAATGCTCTGGCTGTTGGTCACCACCGTCATGCCATCCCCGGCCGGGGTCGTGCATGAGGCGGTTGGTCGCGGTGGTCCCGGTTGGACTTCAACCACACACATCCGGCACGCGCCGTACGGCTTCAGCCGAGGGTCGGTGCATAGCGTCGGAATCTCAACGCCAATGGACTCGCAGGCCTGCAGCACGGTCGCGCCGCGCGGCACCTGCACTTCAATGTCGTCAATCGTGAGCGTGACGGTTTCGGAACTCATCGATCAACCTCACCCAGCACGATATCGACGCTGCCAATAATGGCCACCACGTCCGCGATCAAGCTGCCCACGCTGATTTCCTCAATGATGCTCAGGTTGACAAAGGACGGCGAGCGCACGTGGCATCGGTACGGCATGCCGGATCCATCGCTCACGAAATAGAAGCCCAGCTCACCCTTTGGGTTCTCAATCCCGAAATACGCCTCGCCTGGAGGCGGCTGTACGCCGTGCATCACCAGCTTGAAGTGATTGATCATCGCTTCCATGTCCACCGGCACCCGGCCGATGTCCGGCGGTACGACCTGCGGCAAGTCCACGTTTGACGGAGCGTCCAGCGGCAGATCTCGCAGCGCCTCCACGCACTGTCCGATAATCCGGCATGACTGGTACATCTCATTCAGGCGAACCAGGTAACGGGCGTAAACATCGCCTTCAGTGAAAACCGGGACTTCAAAGTCCACAAGGTCATAGGCCGCGTACGGTTGCGCCTTGCGCAGGTCCCACGCAATGCCTGATCCTCGAATCACCGGTCCGGTCAGGCCGTAACTCAGCGCCTGTTCCTGGGTGATAATCCCAACCTCGCGTGTGCGCTCGATGAAGACCTCGTTCTCGGTCAGCAGCGCGTCGATTTCGTCCAGCGTGTAGCCGTTGAGGAAGGCTTCAACATTGTCCAGCCACTGGTCCCCCACGTCGTGAGGACCGGTGCCGCCGACGCGCATAAACGATGTCGTCAGCCGAGCGCCGCAGGCTTCCTCAAAGAGATAGAGAATCTTCTCGCGTTCCCGCAGCGACCACAGGAACGCCGACATGGCCCCGATGTCGAGGCCGTGCGTACCTAGCCAAATGTGGTGAGCGGCCAGCCGGGACAACTCCGCCACGGCAGTGCGCAGGTAGCGGGCCCGCAGCGGAATCTCATCCGTGATGCCCATCAGCTTTTCGATGGCCATCAGGTAGCCCATGTTGTTCGAGGGGCCGGAGGTGTAGTCCATCCGGTCCGTAAGCGTGATGCCCCCGCGGTAGTCATGGACTTCCAGCAGCTTCTCCACGCCGCGGTGCAGGTATCCCATATCGGCGTCGCACCGCCGGACTTCCTCGCCGTCCAACTCGATCACCAGGCGGAGCACGCCGTGGGTGCTGGGATGCTGCGGCCCCATGTTGAGGATCATGTTTTCCCCGCCGCCGCGTTCCAGGTCGACGCGCGGGCCAGCCATTCCGGAATCCACCGTCATGCGCCGTTCGCCTCGTCCACGTCTGCCCAGAAGTCGTCCGGATCCATCCGACCCACCATGTCGTTGCGGTGGGCGTCTTCGGGGAAGGTTGGGCCTTCCACGGGGTACTCCTTGCGCAGCGGGTGACCTTCGTAGCCTTCAGGCAGAAGGATTCGCTTCAGATTGGGATGTCCAGTAAAGCCGATCCCGAAGAGGTCGAACACCTCGCGCTCCAGATACAACGCCGATGCGTACGTGGCGGTCGCCGAAGCGACGGACTCGCCGTCGGCAAGACGGGCGGTGAGCCGGGCAAAGAGGTTATTGGTCAGCGAGCGAAACTGCCAGACAGCCTGGAACTCGCGACCAACATCCAGCGGCCAATGCACCGCAGTTACGTCGACGAGCTGCTCAAGCCGCAACTCGGGGTCGTTGCGCAATGCCGCGAAGAGCGCGGGAAGAGCTTCAGACGACACCTCGGCCACCGGGTCGCCGTGGTCCACGCGCCCGCCCAGGTAGGCCTTGCCAGCGTGGTGCTGGATGCGATCCAGGATGGCTTCAGGTGTCTGGGTTGGTGAGGCGGCAGGCACCAACACGGGCTAGCGATTCCAGTCCAGGGCGCCCTTGCGCCACTCGTACACGAACGCCACCGCCAGAATGAGGATGAAGACGACACCGGCCAAGAACAAGGACAGCTGATCGTCGATCATGTTGAAGTAGAGCGCCCACGGGTAGAAGAAGAGCAGCTCGACGTCGAAGATCAGAAACGTAACGGCGACGAGGTAGAAGCGAATGTTGTGGCGGCCGCGCGCGTCGCCGATGGGCGGCATTCCGGACTCGTAAGCCTCGACCTTGGCGGCGTACTTGCGGCGCGGTTTCAGCAGCATCGTGCCGACAAGGCTACCGACGGCGAATAGGAAGGCGATGGCCATCAGCAGGACAATTGCTACCCAGCTAGGCATCGGTGCGCTTCGCTTGTCCCCTTGCCGCGTGCGGCTGCGTTGTGATCATTTTCACAAACTCCGCGCATCATACGCGCCAATGGTGCTGCTTGCGAACCGGTGGCCTTGGTGGGGCCCTGAAATTCACCCGGACAAGGAGTACGAGAGGTACTCGACTTCCACCGCCAGGTCCACGTTGGATAGCTGTACATGCGCCGGTACGCGCAACTGCGTGGGCGAGAAGTTGAGGATGGCGCGCACTCCGGCGGCCACCGCCTGGTCGACGACCTTCTGTGCGGCACGGGCGGGCACGGTCACGATGACCATGTCAATCCGGTCCGCACGAACCGCATGCGCGAGGTCGCCGGCCGAGAGCACCCGCGTGCCATTGACCGTCGAGCCGATCACGGCAGCGTCGTTGTCGAAGGCAGCGACGACATCAAACCCCTGGTTGTTGAAGCCCGGATAGGCCATCAGCGCGCGGCCCAGGTTCCCTACGCCGACGAGGCCGATGCGCCAGCCACGGTCGATTCCGAGGATCGATGCCAAGTGCTGCCGAAGCGCAGGCACGGCGTAGCCCACGCCTCGCTTGCCAAACGACCCGAAATACGCGAGATCGCGACGAACCTGGGCTGCCGTGAATCCGGTCAAGACGGCAAGCGTTTCCGACGAGACGCTTGCCTGCCCTTCCGATTGAACGGCGCCCAGCACGCGATAGTAAGTCGACAGTCGCCGGACGGTAGTCGGCGGTACGGGGCGGTTCTGGTTGGTGTGGTCCATCCACATCGCGGCCAGCGCGGACACGCCTATTCTCGCAGCCCAAATGGGATGCGACCTAGGTGGACAATGGCGATTGACGAGGTTGACGCGGGCGGGCCTGCGCCTATGCTCGCGAGCTACTCCCAAGAGACCATGAATCCGGTGCCAGACCGAAATCAGGCGCGCGGCGGCCGGTGAACGGAATCCGCGTTGGTGTGGACGTTGGCGGCACGTTCACTGACTTCACTGTCGCTGCCGACGACGGGCTGTACGTCTTTAAGGTATCCAGCACGCCGCACGACCCGGCCGAGGCTGTGCTGGAGGGCCTGCGGCGTGCTGGAATCGGGGCTGATGGAACGGTGGTGCACGGCTCGACCGTGGCGACAAACGCGGTCCTTGAACGCAAGGGCGCTCGTACGGCACTGGTCACCACGGCCGGGTTCCGCGATGTGCTGGAGATTGCACGCCAGAACCGTCCCGCGCTCTACGACATTGAGCCGCGCAAGCCGCCGCCGCTGATTGAGCGAGAGCTTCGACTGGAAGTCGATGAGCGCGTGGGCGCGGACGGCACGGTCCGCCGACCCTTGAGCCGCGCGTCGCTTGAACGCCTGACCGAAGAGGTGCGCCGGCTCAAGCCGGAAGCCGCCGCGGTCTGTCTGCTCTTCAGCTTCCTGCGGCCGTCGCACGAGCGCTCGGTGCGCGCCGCCCTGCGTCGAGCGGGCGTGCGCTGGGTCTCCATTTCGTCAGAAGTCCTGCCCGAACATCGTGAGTACGAGCGCACGAGTACAACCGTGGTTGATGCGTACGTGGCGCCCGTGATGGGCCGATACATCCGACGACTGGAACGCGCGGCCCCCGGGCAACTGTGGATCGTACAGTCCAGTGGCGGCGTCCTGCGATCGTCCGAGGCCGCGGCGGCGCCGGTCCAGTCGGTGCTCAGCGGTCCGGCCGCGGGAGTGGTTGGCGCGCGCGCCGTGGCCGCCGCGTCTGGGTTCGATCACATTGTGACCCTGGACATGGGCGGCACGTCTACCGACGTGGCGATTTGCCCGGGCGAACCGCTGCGTCGAACTGACGCGACCGTTGGCGGACTTCCCGTCGCCATTCCCATGACGGACATCCATACCGTGGGGGCCGGCGGTGGCTCGATCGCGGCTCGCGATGAGGCCGGCGGGCTGCGCGTCGGCCCGCGCAGCGCTGGCGCGCAGCCGGGTCCTGCCGCCTACGGCCGTGGCGGTGTGGAGCCTACGGTGACCGACGCCAACGTGGTGTTGGGCCGGCTGGTTTCCGATGGCGTGCTGGCAGACGACGTGGCGCTGGACGCCGCTGCGGCCGCGTCGGCCATCGACCGGCTTACACCCGCCGGCAATCACTCACTGGAGACTCGCCTGCGAGCCGCTGCTGGCGTCGTAGCGGTGGCGGACGCGCACATGGAGCGGGCGCTGCGCGTGATCACGCTGGAGCGCGGCTACGACCCCCGCGACTTTGCGCTGGTTGCGTTTGGCGGCGCCGGTCCGCTGCACGGCTGCTCGCTGGCCGAGCGTCTGGAGATCGACCGTGTGTTGGTGCCGCGATATCCCGGGGTACTATCCGCGCTCGGCGCGCTCAGCGGTGCGCATGTACGCGAGTACGCGACAACCGTGCTGCGGCCAGCGACCGCCCGGAGCGTGCGAGCCCTGACCGCGGCATTCAACCGGCTGGAGAGGAATGCGCGGCGCGACTTTGTCGGCGTCGGCCGTCCCCGGTTGCGCCGGATGTTGGACCTTCGGTACCTCGGGCAGTCGTACGAACTCACCGTGCCCCTGCGGGGTCGGAACCTTCCCGGCGCCGTTCGCGCCTTTCACCGGCGACACCACGAACGCTACGCGCACAGCCGGCCGGAGGCTGCAGTCGAAATCGTGGTCGCGCGCTTGCTCGCTTCCGTTGAGCAACCGCCAGTGCCTGAGGTGCGGGCTTCGGTCGGCGGACGTCCCTCGTCGCGGAGCACGCCGGTGGTACTCGACGGTGAATTCCAGCCGGCCCGCGTCTTTCGGCGGACCGAGCTGCCGGTTGGCTTTCGGGCTCACGGCCCGCTGCTCGTAGTGCAGGACGACGCCACCACTTGGGCGCCGCCCGGCTGGCGGATGAAGGTGGATCAGCGGGCGGCGCTCGTATTGGAGCGAAACTAACCTTCCGGGTCAACGAACGAGAGTAAGCTGCCGGAGGTTTCCACCTGCTTCTCTACCCTGATGGCGCATGTCGACACCCGTAATTCAAGTCCGCGACCTTCGCAAGGCCTATGGCGATTTGCAGGCCGTGGCGGGCGTGTCGTTCGAGGTGGCCGAAGGCGAAGTCTTCGGGATGCTTGGACCGAATGGGGCCGGCAAGACGACCACCGTTGAGATTCTCGAAGGCCTGCGGATCCGGGATAGCGGCGACGTCAGTGTTCTTGGCATGGACCCGGCGACCTCCGGGCGCGACTTCAAGCGGTTGGTCGGGGTGCAGTTGCAGCAGGTGGCGCTTTATCCACGCCTCCGCGTGCATGAAGTCATCAGTCTGTTCGGATCCTTCTACGAGCAGCAAGCCGAGACCGACGACCTTATTGCGCTGATGGGCCTTGAAGATCGTCGCAACGCACGAATTGCCGAACTTTCGGGAGGTCAGGCCCAGCGGCTCTCCGTGGCGCTGGCCGTAGTGAACATGCCGCGTCTCGTCTTCCTCGACGAACCGTCGACTGGTATGGATCCACAGGCGCGTCGGAATCTCTGGGACATCATCGAAGGATTCAAGGCCAAGGGGATGACCGTGGTGCTGACAACGCACTACATGGAAGAAGCCGAACGGCTGTGTGACCGCGTGGCCGTGATGGATCACGGACGGATCATCGCGCTCGACAGTCCCAGCGCACTTGTGCGTCAAAACTTCGCAGAGGACGCCATCGAGTTCGTGTCGAACGACGGACTCACGGAACGCGACCTTGGCGAACTGGCCTCGGTAACCAGCGCGGCTTCGCAAGGATCCGCCCACAGCATTTTTAGCAGCGACATCCCACGCACCATGGGTAGCCTGCTCGATCTTGCTCAGGAGCGCGGCGCTCCGCTGGAAGGCATGCGCGTACGCCACGCCACGCTTGAGGACGTATTCCTCAAGCTCACCGGACGGACACTCAGAGATTGAACGCGTTGCTGCCGCTGTTCCGGACGAATTACCGCGACTTTGTGCGTGACCGAACGGCGCTGTTCTGGACCCTGGCCTTTCCCATCCTGTTCATCGGGATCTTTGGCATCGTGCTGGGCCGCGGCGACGAGGGCGCCAGTTACGAGGTCGGCCTGGTGGTGGAAGACACGTCGACCGCGGCCGCAGCCTTGGGCGACGTCCTGGACGGATTCGAGGCCTTGGAAGTCACGCGGGGTGAGCGGAACGTGGAGCTCGCCTTTCTCGGGGACGGCGAGCGCCGCGCGGTCGTTGTCGTTCAACAGGGCTTCGGCGCGTCGATTGAAGCGGGTGCTCCGCTTCCCCTGCAGGTCCATTTCGACCCGTCGCAGCAGACCACCCAGCAGGTCGTGATTCCCGTGCTGCTTCGCGCCTTCGAAGTAGCCGACCGCGCTCTCACCCAGACGCGGCCCGTGGTGACGGCCGATTTTCAGACGCTGCAGTCGGAACGGCTGCAAGTCATCGACTTCATCATGCCCGGCCTCATTGCCATGAGCGTGATGAACGGCGGCGTGTTTGGCGCAATCGCCATGGTGTCGCTGCGCGAGCGCCGAGTGCTGCGCCGCCTGTCGGCTACACCGCTTCCAGCCTGGGCGCTCGTTGGGGCTGACGTCGCCTTCCGAATGGTCGTCGTGCTCGTTCAGACCGCTTTGCTGGTCGTATTGGCGGTGCTGATCGGCGGCGTCTCAGTCAAGGTTGAAAACCTTCCGGCCCTGGCCGGCGTGGCGATGTTGGGCGGTCTGGCCTTTGTGGCCATCGGGTTCTTCCTGGGCGCTTTTGCCAAGACGGAGCAGGGCTTTTTCCCGATAGCGCAGGTCATCACGTTTCCAATGCTCTTCTTGTCTGGCATCTTCTTCCCGCTGGATACCATGCCGGACTGGATTCGCCCGCTGGTGAGCGCCATGCCACTCACCTACCTTGGCGATGCGATGCGGCAACTCATGGTTGGTGGCGCGCCGGTGCACTCGATGGCGCTCAACCTCGGTGTGCTGGCTGCTTTCCTGGTGGTCTTCTTTGGACTGGCGGTCCGCCTCTTCAAGTACGAGTAGCTGGAACCGGCAACTTCAGACGCCCACGGCGTGTCTGAGCGCCCGCACCTCGCGTAGCAAACCGGCTGGATTGAGACCTACGGTGTCGATCATGTGCACGGTTCCGGGATTACGTCCGATCGTGCGCATCACCTTGCCCAGGTCGAGACCGCGTTCCAGCCCAACGTGCAGCGGCATGTTGGGCTCGCGTCCCGGCGCGGTGTTGTGCCAGCGAATCTCAGCCATGCGGTCGGCGAAACGCGCCATGTAGTCCAGCCGTGCTTCAAAGGCCAGGCGGTCGCCATTGACGGCGTGAAAGGCGCGGCCTGTGTGGAGCGCAAAGCGCACGGTGGAGGTGGCGTCCAACATGGCCAAGACACTGTCCAACGCGCTCAGCACAGATCCATCACCGGCGTTCTGAACCGCGATCGGCAGGCCGGGAAACAGGTCGTGGATCGTCCGAAAGCTCTCGCGCAGCACGTCGATGTGTTGGGCGTCAGCCGTCATTCGGCGCCCCGGATGCGCGACGTACATTTCCATGGCGTGGCGCTGTTCGAAAAACTCGATGATCTGCACAAACTGACGAAGGGCAACGCTGCGGTCCGTCGCGCTGGGGTCCGTTAGCGATGGCCAGCGTCGGGTGGACGCATCGCGAAAGACGTTGAGGTGAAAGCGCATTGGGGCCGCATCGAGAATCTCGATGAAGTCGGCGTCGAAGAACGTGCGCAAGCCCAGCTCGTACATATATGTATCGAGATTGAGCTCGACAACCTGAAACTCAAGGCGGACGGCGACGTCGACGATTTCCCGTAATTGCGCGAGCAGGCGGCGCCGGTCGTGGGGAACGATGCGCGGGTTGAAACCCAGTCGTAGCGGCGGCATTAGTCAGGTGGGCGTCCGGAGGGGCCTCGCAGCCGGCCGACGCGAGGGTGGATCTCCGCTGCGGGGGACGGGTGAACTGGAATCATGGCTCCCACAGTCCTGACGAGATGTAGCGGTCTCCGCCGTCGGGAAGCACAGTCACAACGCGCGCGCGCGGCTCGCGCTGAAGAATCTCGCGCACTGCGTATAGGTGCGCGCCGGACGACTGACCCGCGAAGATACCGACACGCGCGAGGTCGAATGACATCCGGCCGGCCGCATCGATGTCAATCTCTATCCAGGAATCGACTACCGATCGGTCGAGAATGTCGGGTTCAATGTGCCCCTCGCCGAGCGGCTTCAGGCCCTCGACGCCGGGGAACACCGGCGGGAGAGCGCCCACGATCTGCACGTCGGGCCGCACTTCGCGCAGTCGACGACCTACGCCGGTGATCGTGCCGCCCGTGCCGACGCCGCTGACGAAGTGCGTGAAGCCGTCAGGCGCCTGCGCGAGGATTTCGGTGGCGGTGCCTTCGTAGTGGGCGAGCCAGTTGGAGTCGTTGCTGTACTGGTCGGAAAAGAAGTACCGGTCCGGATGCGCGGCAAAGCGACGCTGAACTTCGCGAAGAGCCTCGTCGTAGCCGAGGATGGCGTCGGTGATCACGAGACGGGCGCCGTGCGCCGACAGGCGCCGGCGCCGCTCCTGGCTGGCGTTGGCGGGGATTACGATTTCGACCGGGTAGCCGAGCGCCGCCCCAAACATGGCGTAGGCAATACCCGCATTGCCCGACGATGAGTCCAGGATCGTCTGTCCCGATCCCAGTTTGCCGGCGGCGACGGCGTCCTTGAGCATACGAGCAACGGGCCGGTCCTTGATTGACCCACCGGGGTTCATGGATTCGAGCTTGGCAAGAACGACTGCTTCCGGAAACTCCGAGCGAAAGATCGGAATTTCCACCATTGGGGTGTCCCCCACGAGCTCAAAGAGCGGATGGGTGGGCGCAGCGTCGGTCAGGGCCATCGGGCTTCAGCCTCGATTCGTGTGCGGCCCCCCATGTACGGCTGCAGCACGCCGGGAATGGCGACGGTGCCGTCCGCACGCAGGCCATTCTCAAGTAGCGCGACGAAGGTGCGTGGCAGGCCAAGCGCCGTGCCGTTGAGCGAGTGCGCGTACTCCGCTCGTCCGGAGCCAGGTCTGCGAAATCGGACGGCGGCTCGCCGAGTCTGAAACTGCTCGCAGTTCGAGACTGACGACACTTCCAGCCACTCCCCGGCGCCGGGCGACCAGACTTCCAGGTCGTACTGCTTTGCCGCGGCGAAACCCAAGTCACCGGTGGGTACCTCGCGGACGCGATATGTGAGCCCCAGGTGTCGGATTACCGCCTCCGCTTCGCTGCGCATGCGCTCAAGTGCCGCGTATGAGTCGTCAGGCGCGGTCACGTTGAATAGTTCAATCTTGTCAAACTGGCGTACCCGGCGCAGCCCCCGCGTTTCAACGCCCGCGGCACCAGCCTCGCGTCGGAATGCCGCAGCGTACGCCACGTACTTGACCGGGAGCATGGCCGCGTCGAGCGTTTCGTCCGCGTGGTACTCGGACAGGGCTACCTCAGCGGTGGGGCTGAGCCACAGTCGGCGCTTATCGACCGCATAGGAATCGCCGGCGAATTTGGGCAACTTGGCGGCATTGGTCATTGCGGTCTGCGTAACGAGCGCCGGCAAGTACAGCTCGCGGTAGCCGTGCTCCCGGACCTGGAAATCAAGCATCCACTGGATGAGGGCTCGCTGCAGCTGGGCTCCTGCGCCGCGGAAGATCCAAAACCCGGATCCGGCCACCTTGGATGCCCGGGCGAAGTCAAGGATGCCCAAGTCTCTGGCGATCTCGTCATGGGGAGGCGTATGGCTGTCGGGCGTTGGTGCAGCGCTGCAATAGTGCACCTGGCCCGGGTGATCCGCGCCGCCGACCGGGACGGACGCGTGCGGCAGCATTGGGATCTCCAACAGCAACTGGTCGACCTCAGCTTGAAGCTTGCTCAGGGCGGGTTCGCTGGCGCCAAGCTTCGAAGTTAGTGCGCGAGTTCGTGCGATCAGAGTTTCGCGCTGTGTTCCGGTGGCTTTGCCGATGTCGCGCGAGACTTCCTTGCGCGCAGCTCGAAGGTTCTCAACCCTTGTCAGCAGTTGGCGACGCTGGCTGTCGAGGGCCAGGAGTTCGTCCAAAGGCAGTTCGCCGCCACGAGTGTCGAGGCGCTCGCGCACCAGTGCCTCGTTCTCGCGAATGAATCTCAGGGGCAGCATCAGGTCGCCAGGGACGGTGTGGGCGCGCCGCGGTCAGCGCGGGGCGTGGATGGTGTTAATTCTACGAACGGTCGCGAAGCTGGGGAAAAAGGATGACTTCCCGGATGTTGGTGACGCCTGCGAGGGCCATGACCAGTCGATCGACGCCTATCCCAAGACCCCCGGCCGGGGGCATTCCGTGTTCGAGCGCGAGCAGGAAGTCCTCGTCCACCGGGGTAGCTTCGGCACCGTGGCGCGCCGACGACTGCTCCTCCATGCGGGTGCGCTGTTCGATTGGGTCGTTGAGCTCGGTATAGGCGTTGCCCATTTCCATCCCGTTCACGAAGACCTCAAAGCGTTCGATGAAACGTGGGTCGTCCGGACAGCGCTTGGCCAAGGGCGAAGTTTCAGCCGGATATCGTTCGAGGAACGTCGGCTGGACAAGCGTCGGCTCGACGAGCGTCTTCATCAGTTCGTCCAGCAGTTTCGCGAGCGGCCATTCGGTATCGATGGGGACTTCGTTGGACTCGGCGGCGTCGTGGAGCGCTGAAGGACTGAGACCCTTTTCGAGGTCAAGACCGGCCACGTTCAACAAGGCATCCCGGTAGGTCAAACGCCGCCACGGCGGAGTGAAATCAAGAACGCGGTCCTCGAATTGCACGCGTGTGCTTCCGCATGCGGCCTCGGCGGCGGCCGCGGCGAGCCGTTGGGTGAGTTGGCGCATGTCGTCAAGGTCCGCAAAGGCCTGGTAGCACTCGAGCATTGTGAACTCAGGGCTGTGCGAACTGTCGATGCCCTCGTTGCGGAAGTTCTTGCAGATTTCGTAGACGCGTTCGTAGCCGGCAACAAGCAGGCGCTTGAGATACAGCTCGTCAGCTATGCGCAGGTAGTAGTCGCGGTCAAGCGCGGCGTAGGAGGTGACGAACGGTACGGCGGCTCCGCCTCCATACACGGGCTGAAGCGTGGGGGTCTCGACCTCAAGAAATCCGTGGTCGTCCAACACGCGCCGCAAGGCCGAGACGATGGCTGTCCTGGCCTCGAAGCGTTGCCGAACATCGTCGTTGGCCAGTATGTCGAGATAGCGCTGGCGAAAGCGTGTCTCGGGGTCCTGGAGGCCGTGCCATTTGGCGGGCAGGGGGCGCAGGGCCTTGGCGGCCACTTGCAGGCGCTCCACGCGGACGCTGGGTTCGTTTGTGCGGGTTCGGAAGAGCGGTCCGCCGGCCGAGACGAAGTCGCCGACGTCAAGGGTTTCCAGCGCGTTGCGATAGATGGCTTTGCCGAGGGCTCGCTCGTTCAGGTAGAGCTGGATTTCACCTGAGCCGTCGCGGATCTGGGCGAAGGATGTTCGGCCCATGCGGCGCAGACCGATGATTCGACCGGCAACGTCCACGACAGGCGGCGGGTCATCGTCGGTGCTGGCGACGGCGTCGGCGGCTGTGTGGGAGCGGGACGGCCTGGCGGGGTAGGCGGTGCCCTGGGCGGCTTCGATCTGCTTGAGCTTTGAGCGCCGCGTTTCGAACAGCCGGTCTGCCGCACCCGCGCCGGTAGGCTCGGCGCCCCTTTCGTCGCTCAGCTGATCTCCAAAATCTCGTGCAAGTGGTCGCCGCGCGGGGTCTGCACGGTCACCGAGTCGCCGATTTTGCACCCGACGAGGGCCTCGCCCAACGGGGATTCGTTGGAGATTTTGCCGTCGAGCAGGTCGATTTCGTCGGTACCGACGATGGTGTATTCACGTTCGCCATTGTCTGACCGGAGACGCACGGTGGAGCCAATGCTGACGGTGTCGGATGAGTGGGTGCTGATGACTTCGGCGTCCTTGAGCAGGCGCTCGAGCATCATGATCCGGCCTTCGATGAAGGCTTGTTCGTTGCGCACCTCGTCGGACTCGTTGCCCTCGTTGAGCTCGCCAAACTCCTTGGCTTCATGGATTCGCTTGATGATGCCGGGTCGCTGGACGGTCTTGAGATCGTCTAGCTCGGCCATCAGGCGCGTGCGACCATCCTCGGTCAGGAATTTCTTTACCACTGGGCCGCCTTCGTGTCGTCGCGGTCGGACCGCATGCGGGAGTGGGAGTGCGGGCCACCTGGGGGATTCTGGCGAATTATAGGGGAGTGCACGATTCGGTGCCGGGTCGACCGATTCCGGTGAAGGTGAATCGCGTTTCCATGAGATAGCCGGCGTCGCCCGGGTCTTGGCCGGGAGCGTCCCAGCTGTGCTCGGTGTGCATTACCCGCGGCTGGGCGCCGCCGGCGGACAGGGCACGGGACCGCGCAAGGTCCGGGCCGGCCTGCGTTATGTAGGTGCGGGCCGCGGAGATTGCGGCGAAGCGGCGGCGTTCGGTGGGGCCGTGGACGACGTAGCCCGTGACGCCGGAGCGCGCGTAGAGCGGGCGCAGCAGGAACTCAACCTGTTCGATCACCTGGCTGGCGGCGGCGCCGACTGCGCTGGCAACAGCGGCTAGTTTGGGTACCTCGCACTCCGCGTGGAGACGCCGGGCCACCTCTGGCATCCATGCCTGGGCGGGAGCGCCGAGGGCCACGATTGGGTCGGTTATTTCGAGGCGCACGTCCAGCGGGTCGCGACGGTGGTTGGGCGAGAGTGAGCGGTTGAGAAGGAAGCGGCCGAGCTTGTCGTCGGCCTCGGCGGCGCGGTGATCAAACTCGGTGACGGCTCGGCGGAGGATGCCTTCGCCAAGTTGGCGGACAACAAGCTCGTGGGTGCGGTCCAGGAAGGTGTTGAGGTCGACGCGGCTTTCGCGGGCGGCCACGCGACAGGCGCGAATGGCGCTCTCAACGTCGAAGCCCTGGAACTCGCCGCGGGCGTGCAGGACATCCGTGGGGGTGAGGCCGATTCGTCGGACGAGGCCTCGGGCGATGAGGGAGCGGAGGTTGAGCAGGCGGGCGTCGGCCAGACCGACTCGCCTGGCGAGGGTGGTCACATCGAGCGGGCCTTCGCGCAGGGCGTTACGGATGTCGTGCTCGGTCGGGGAGAGCGCCGCGTCGCCGGGGGCGCCGTGGACGGTAAGGAACTCCCAGACCGGGACGAGGCGGTGGGTGATGCTGTCGCGGTCGATGCGGGCAAGGGCGTCGGCGACGGTTGGGTCGGCGGCCGCGGCGGCGGAGAGGGGTTGGACGCGCTGCGGGCCGACGCTGAGGTCGAGGGGGTCGGCGAGGATGCGACTGTCGCCGCCGGTGCCGAATGAACGCACATCGGCGGCGCGGACGGCTGTGCGCCAGTCGCTGATGGCGGCGCCGCGGTCGCTGACCTTCGGCTGTCCGTCGCGTAGCAGAGCAACGTCGGTGGTGGTGCCGCCCATATCGACGACGAGGGCGGCGGCGCGGCCGGTGAGGCGGTGGGCGCCGACGGCGCTGGCGGCGGGGCCGGAGATCAAGGTCTCGACTGGTCGGGCCATGGCTTGTGCCAGCGGCATCATGGCGCCGTCGCCGCGGACGACGGTGACCGGGGCCGTGATGCCTCGCCGGGCGACGCTGCGGTCGATGGCGGTGAGGAGCCGTTCGACATGGGGGATGAGCCGGGCGTTGAGGACGGCGGTGGTGGCGCGGCGGACGGAGTCGAGGGAGCGTCCGACAGCACCGCCGGCGACGACCGGCAGGTCCGTGAGTTCGCCGACGATTTCGACGGCACGGAGTTCGTGCTCGGGGTTGCGGACGGCGAGATAGCTGGAGACGGCGAAGGCGTCGACGTGGTCGCGCTGGCGTTCGACGGCGCGGCGGAGGGTGTCTTCGTCGAGGGGGGCGCGTTCGTCACCGAAGACATCGTGGCGGCCGGGGATGAACTCGAGGGCGGCGGCCTGGATGCGGTGGAGGAGGCCGTAGCGGCGGAGCATGGCTTTGTCGTAGCCGATGAGGAGGGCGCAGACGCGGCCGCCGAGGCCTTCGATGGCGGCGTTGGTGGCGAGGGTGGTGGAGAGGGTGACGTGGCTGAACTGGCTGGGGGCGACGTTGGTGAGGCCCTCGATGGCGGCGGTGATGCCGATGGCGAGGTCGGCGTGGGTGGTGGGGGCTTTGTGCCAGGCGACGACGCGGCCGGTGGCGGGGTCGAGGGCGACGGCGTCGGTGTGGGTGCCGCCGGTGTCGATGCCGAGGATGAGGGACATGGGGTGATGGTCGCGCGAATCGGGCGATTGTGCATGTCGGGTGGGGTGGGTGGGGCAGGGGGCTTGCGTACGCGTAAGAGTTTTTTCCAAAAAACTCTTGAGGTGCGGCGGGGTGTTTTTGGGCGGGGTTTGGGGTGCGGTTGGGCGGGGCTGAAACGACGGATTCGAGGGTGAGGGGTGGTGTGGTGGGTGTTGGGCGGGGGGCTGGTCAGAGATAGCTTGGGGCGGATTTTTGGGCGGGTGGGCGAGGACCGGTGGGGCTGGGCGGGGCAGGAGAGGCCGGGTGCGTGGGCGTGGTGCGGGGGTGGGATGGAGGCGTGGCGAGCGGAAGCGGTCGGTTGGAAACCGGCCCGTACGCAGGATGGGGAAAGAGCGGAGGGGGAGACGTTGGAGGAGGGGGCGGAGGCGGTGGAGGCGCGGGACGGCGGTGGGCATGTGGGCGGGGTTGCGGACTTACTCAGATAGTGTACATTGGTGGGGAAGGGAAGGCAAAGGGACGGCGTGAGCTGAGCGGAGGGAGAGGCGGAGTCGGGGGTTGGGAGCACTTGGTCAGGCTGGGGTGCCAGGGGTGTGGTACGGCAGGCTCACCAGGGATGCAGGATGCGCATGGGTGGTTGGTTGCTGCTGGGTCCCGGCCGGGGACGCCGGGATGACGGGGGCGGCGCGGGGGCGACGGTGAGGCTTGGCCGGCGGCGGGGGGCGGGGTGGCCCGGCGGTGGACGATGGCATGTATCGGGGTTCATACTGCGGGGTCTCGGTGACGAGACGTGCATGAACCGGTGGGCGGCCGGGGAGGTCGCTCATGGTGGGTCGGGTGCGGGGTGGCGGCGGTGGTGAGGCCGTGGCGTCGGGGCGTGGTTCCGGCGGCGCGGGTTCGGGCGCCGTGGCGGGGCCGACGTGAGGGCCGGGCGTGGGCGGCCGGGGCTGGCGGCGGCCGCGCGGGTGGCGCGATGGATTGGCGGGTGGCCGGCGCGGCGGGTGGGGTTGGCGGCGGTGGCGGGGGCGTTGCTGGTGGGGGCGGCGCTGCTGGGGCGGGTCGCGCCGCTGCAGGCGCAGGAGGGCGAGGCGCCGGAGGCGACGGGGGCGTCCGGGGTCAGCATCCGGATCGACCGCCTGGTGGAGCGCATCACCTACACGATCGTGGACCGGTTCGAGGTCCAACTTTCCGGGCTCACGGCGTCCGCCACCTACGAGGTGCGGGTGTCGAGCGACAGCGCCCGCCTGGGGATCGGCGGCTGCGGGACGGCGGCGCAGACGCAGACGGTGACGGGGGCCGAGGCGCAGGACGTGCTCTTCATCGTCTGGGCCTGCGCCATCGGCAGCGGCACGGTGACGGCGGAGGTGCGGGTGGCCGGGGCCGGTAACGCCGAGGTCACGGTGAGCCAGGACGTGACGGTGCTGCCGATTCCCGACTACGTGCCGGCGGCCGAGCGGGCGGCGGCGGAGCGGTCGCTGGGCGGGGCGTCGGGATCGGCAGAGGCGGTGCGCACGCCCGGCATCGTGATGAACCTGCAGCACTGGCGCGGGGCCACCGAAATCGAATACACGTGGGATGAGGCCGCCAGCGGCTCGTTTGATCTGTCAGGCTACGGGGTACTGATGTGGGAGGGGTCGGAGGGCCATCCCGGGTGGGGCGAGGCGGTCAACCTCCCAACCTCGCCGCGGCGCAAGCGCTACACGGGGCTGAAGCCGAACACCCTCTACAAGTTCCGCATCCACGCCTGCAACAAAGATACCGTGTCCATGGTCTCTTACTGCGGCTGGTGGTCCGACATCCACGAGGTAACCACGCTGGCGGCCACCCCACCGCCCACGGCGGCTCCGAGCGCGCCCACGGCACCGCACTCAATCCGCTCCGACCAGGTCGGCGCCACCTCCTTCCGGGTGCACTGGAGCCCGCACGCGAATACCGGCGCGAGCGCGCTGACGGGCTTCGGCATTCTGGTGCGGCAGAGCGGGTCGGCCTGGGACGAGAACCGGACGGTGTGGGTCGGCACGAACTCGCCCCACCGGTACAGCGTGACCGGCCGGGATGCCGGGACGACGTATGTGGTGAAGATCAAGGCCTGTAATGGGTCCGGCGGTCGCAGCAGCTGCAGCAGCTGGTCCACCGACCTCCGGGTGAAAACCACTGGCGGTACCACCGTCACACCCACGGCAACGGCGCCGCCGCCAGCCGGTGCGCCCAGCTTCGGCAGCGTGGCCGCCCTGTCGTCCAACGTCCTGGTGGGGCAGGCGGCCACCCTCACCCTGCCGGCCGCCAGCGGCGGCAGTGGCGGGCTGACCTACCAACTCGCGCCGGCCGTGGGCAACGGCCTGACGTTCGATGGAGCCACGCGCACGCTGGCCGGCACGCCGCAGGCCGCCGCCAATCGCACCACCTACACCTATTCGGTGACCGACGCGGCCAACAAGACGACCCAGATTCCCTTCCACGTCACGATCTTCGATGTCAGCGTGAACGTGGTGCAGGGCAACCGATATCGGCAGTTGGCCAACTCTGAGTGGGGGCTGCTGGACTACGCCAGCGTGGTGCTGCGGGAGGCGGGATTCACCCGCACCGACGGCCACCAACTCCGACTGCGCCTGCCGGGGAGCACGGGCTTTGAGGTAGGCCGGGCGTGCCAGCGATACCCCGCGCCCACGGATACGACCATGCTGGAGTCGCCGTGGGTGACATCAGGCGGCGGGTTTTTTCTGGCGCGGTGCGGCCTGGGCGCCGGCGCCACGATCAGCTATGAGGTCCAGGTGCGATTGGGCACGGGCGGGACGGCCGCGTCGCTCTATACCGCGGCAACGACGATTCGGCGGTCGTGGCACCGACACGACCGCCGGGTGCTCTACTTCATAAAGGGGACCCTCGCGAACGGCGACATCGATGGCGAACAAATGTTTTCGATCAACCTCAGCCGGACGCCGCATCCGACATTGACCGAGCCGCTCAACTATCAAAATGCAGCGAAAGCCTGGCAGAACGTGACCGCCAGCGGCGTCACGCTCGACCGACTCCTCAGCGGCAGCAGCCCCGACGTGATTATCTCGGGCTACTGGGAACCCGGCATCGGCATCAAGGACCAATGCGGCGGGAGCGTGGCCTGCACGTACGGCGCCGGCACCTATCCACACCTCGGCAATGGCCAGGTCTTCGTGATCGAAGACCCGCCACGCTGGCCGGGCAGAGGAAGGGAAAAGTGGACGACGGATTTCGACGATGCGACCAAGAAGGCAATGCAGTTCGAATACCTGCCCTGGGTGCTAATGCACGAGTTCGGGCACACGCTGGGCCTGGGCCACAGCTCGGACGGCGACGCCATCATGGGCGGCAAGACGCGGGCGAGAGTCTCCAACACGGACGCGCAGGGGCTGCGAGCCACCTATGCGCACCACGGCCAGGATCACTAGGGTGAACGTTTCTCGAACCTTGGCCCGTCTGCGTCAAGCACGCGCCTGGCGATTGCCGGGCCTCGCGCTCGGGCTGGCAGCGGCGCTGGCGGTTGCGGCCTGCGGGACGAGCGGGCCGCCGCACCTGCTGGCCCCCACCCCGACGCCACAGATTCATCGACTGTCGGACCCGACGTGGCGGGTCCCGCCGTCCATTGAGGAGCAGATATTCTCCTCCGACGTGATCGTGCGCGCGACGCTGCAGTCGGCGACAGCGGCGACGGAGACGCTTCCGAGCGATCCCGGCGTGGCGTCCACCTACCAGGCCGTGCAGGAATTGCGCTTCACGGTGCACGAGTACCTGCAGGGCAGCGGCCCGACGGCCCTGTTGGTGGTGGTGCGTGGCGCCGACGGCTACCCGACGGAGGCCGCGGCCCGCGCCGACGCCGCCTACGCGGTGCAAGTGCGGGTGACGACCTGGGACTCGCGGCAGGCCGTGCTCTTCCTGGAGACGCCGGCGCGGCCGTACACGCCGGCCGCCTGGCAGTTCGTGCTATCGAATTACGACCAGTCGCCGTGGGCCTACAGCGTGGACACGCTGAGCCGGGCTTGGCTGCCGGCGCAGGACCCGCCGGCCGAGGGCGTGACGCCCACGGACTTCATCACGGACGGGACGCCGACACCGCCGCCCACGATCACTCTGGTTGACCTGCGGGCCCGGATCGCAGCGCTGGCGGCGGAATTGAAGGCCGGGGAAGGCGTCGACGGATTCCGGGAGTGCATCCTAATCAGGATCGGTCATGCGCGGCATCGCCGCGCCGAGCCATGGACGCCACCTCTGGAAGCCGCGACCGTGGGCTCCGGGTCGGCGGCCGGGACTGACGTGAGTCGTGCGGCATATAGATATGACGATCCGCAATACAGTCGCTACTGGCTCAGCGGCTCAGACTCGGGGCGCTTCCATCCCCTAGTCATCGATGCCGATGGCGTGCCGAGCACTGGATATGACCATTCGCTGGCTACCACCCGGCCCCTGCCGAACGGCACGTATCACGTGCGTTACAACTGGCAACACCCTTCGGAAATCCCCTGTGGCTTTGCGCCCGATGATTCCTACGATGACTTCACCGTCACGGTCACGGCGCCTACCGGGACGGTGCACGAGGCGTTGTTCGATCCGGCGGCGCTGGGCCGCGGGGTGGTCGGGCGGGACGCGGCCCACGGGGTGTTGTCACCGGCGGTGGTCGGCACGGCCGGCGGCGCCGCGGCGAGCGGCGCGACCAGCGGTACCTCCGCGACTCTGCGGCGGCTGACCTGGGACGCCGGGCAGTTGCGGCTGGACGTGTCCGGCACCACCCTGGCCGGGCAGCAACTCGAACTGATCCGGCTGGACGGGACGGTGGGGTTGACGCTGCGCGGCGACGCGGCGATCGCCACGGTCACGGCGGGCGGCCACGAGCTGCGCTGGCCGGTCTGTACGCAGCCGTGGCAGCCGGGCGAGCGCCTGATGCTGCGGATCCGCGCCGCCCCGGCGGGCGACCCGCCGGCGGCCCCGGCCTGCCCCAGCGCCCCCGCCCTGCCCACCGTGACGGTCGACACGACGACCCCGGCGGGCCGGCGCGCCCGCGACCCTGACGGCGGCGGTCCCGAGCGACGCCGGCGCCGCGACCTACCAGTGGCAACGCGACGTGGGCGGCGTTTGGACGCCGGTGGACGCGGCGGGCGCGGCCTACCAAGCGCGCGCGCTGACCGCCATGACCGGCGCCTGGCGGGTGCAGGCGCGCTACGCCTCCGGGGCCCTGGCCCACTCGGCGCCGGTGACGCTGATCTGGCCGGCGGCGGCCACGCCCCCGTGCCGCAACGGGGTTGCGGTGCCCACCCCCACGACCAATACCGGCCTGGTGCAGGACTGCACGGCCTTGCTTGAGGCGCGCGACGCGCTGGCCGGGCCGGGCCGCCTCAACTGGGACGGGACGCGGGCGCTCAGCGCCTGGACCGGCGTCACCGTGGGCGGCACGCCGCAACGGGTGACGGCGCTGCGGCTGGGCGCGCAGGGCCTGACCGGCCCCGTGCCGGCGGCGCTGGGCGCGCTGACCCAGTTGACCGCGCTGGACCTGCGCGGCAACGCCCTGACCGGCGCGCTGCCCACCGCCCTCGGCGCGCTGACGCGGCTGACCGACCTCCACCTGGCCGGCACCCGGCTGACGGGCTGCCTGCCGGCGACCTTCGCCGGAGTGGCGACCACGGACGCGGCGGCGCAGGGCCTGGCCGCCTGCCAGGCGGGCCCGGCGTTCGGGGCGCCCCGCTATGACTGGATCGTGCCGGCCGGGCTGCCGGCGGGCGCGGCCGTCGGCCAGGTGCAGGCGACCGATCCGGCCGGCGGGACCGTGACCTACGCGCTGACGGCCGGCCACGACGCCGGGGTGTTCCAACTCGACGCGGCCACCGGCATCCTGTCGGTGGCGGGGCCACTGCCGGCGGGCGGCGCCGGATTGACGGTGACGGCCACGAACGCCCAGGGGGGGCTGGACCCGCGCACCGGTGGCGGTGGCGGTGGCCGACGCGGCGCAGCAGCGGGCGCCGCCGGTGTTTCCGGCGGCGGGCTGGAGCTTCCGCGTGGCGGAGAACGCGGCCGTGGGCGCCATGGTCGGCACCGCCGCCGCCCGCGACCTGGACGGCGGCCCGCTGACCTACGCGCTGACGGCCGGCAACACCGGCGGCGTGTTTGCCCTGGACGCCAACTCCGGGATGTTGACGGTGGCTGGCGCGCTGGACCATGCGACCACCCCGTCGTACAACCTGACCCTGACGGCCACGGACGCGCACGGGGGCACGGCCACGACCACGGTGACCGTGACCGTCACGGACGTGCCGCCCGCGCCGGTGTTCGGCGAGGCCAGCTATGCGTTTACGGTGGCCGAAGACGCGGACGCCGGGACGCAGCTGGGGACGATCCGGGCCACGGTGGCCGGCGGGGCCGCGGTGACGCACAGGCTGACGGCGGGCGACCCGGACGCGGTGTGGACGCTGGACGCGACGAGCGGCGAGTTGAAGGTGGCGGGGGCGCTGGATTACGAGACGGCGCCCAGCTACCAGTTGACCGTCGAAGCCCGCCGCGGGCCGGCGGCGGCGGCCGTGGTCCCGGTCACGATCACGGTGACGGATGTGGATGAGCCGCCGGCCTTTGCCGAGGACGCCTATGCGTTCACGGTGGCCGAGGACACCACGATTCCCACCACGCTGGGCACGGTGACCGCGACCGACCCGGAAGGCGACGCGGTGCTCTACGACATCAGCGCGGGCAACCCGGGCGGGGTGTTCGTGGTGGACGCGCTGGCGGGCCGGCTGGTGGTGGGCGCCCGGCTGGACTATGAAACCACCGCGAGCTACACGCTGACCGTGCGGGCCCAGGACCCGCAGCGGCACGCGGCCACGGCGACGGTCACGATCACGGTGACGGACGTGGCCGACGCCCTGGCGGCGCCGACCAACCTGACGGCCACGGCAGCCCTCACCCGCCTGGCGCTGGCGTGGGACGCGGTGCCCGACGCGCGGCGCTACCGCGTGGACTCTCGGGTGGCCGCGACCGAGACCTGGACCACGGCGGTCAGGGACGTGCGGACCACGACGTACACGCTGGCCGAGTTGACGTGTGGGACGGCGTACGAGGTGCAGGTGCGGGCCTTCGGCGCCGTCGGCCGTGCCGCGGCGGCCTGGGGTGCGCCCTCGACGACGCTGGCGACGCGCACCAGCGCCTGTCCACCGCCGGCGTTCGGCGACGCGGCCTATGCCTTCCGCGTGGCGGAAACCAGCGCCGTGGGGACGGCGGTGGGGACGGTGACGGCCACGACCATGGGGGCGGGGCCGGTGACGTATGCGTTGACGGCGGGGAACGACGCGGGGGCCTTTGCGATCGACGCCAGCACCGGCGCGCTGACGGTGGCGAGCGCGCTGGATTACGAGACGACCCCCAGCTATCCCCTGACGGTGACGGCGAGCGATCCCGCGGGCGGGACCGCGACGGCGGCGGTGACGGTGACGGTGACGAACGTGGACGAGGCGCCGGGGTTCGGGGCGGCCGACTATGCGTTCAGCGTCGGCGAGGACGCGGCCGTAGGGGCGGCGGTGGGCACGGTGAGCGCGACGGATCCGGAGGACGGGGCGGTGAGTTACGCCATCACGGCCGGCAATGAGGCGGGGGCGTTTGCGATCGACGCCGCGACCGGCGCGCTGACGGTGGCGGGGGCGCTGGATTACGAGACGGCGGACGACTACAACCTGACGGTGACGGCCAGCGACGCGGCGGGCCACACGGCGACGGCGGACGTGGCGCTCACGGTGACGGACGTGGCCTACCCGCCGGGGTTCGGGGCGACGAGTTATGCGTGGTCGGTGGCGGAGGACGCGGCGGTGGGGGCAGCCGTGGGCACGGTCAGCGCCACGGACCCGGAGGGCGGGGCGGTGGCCTACGCGCTGACGGCGGGGAATGACGCGGGGCTGTTCCAGATCGATGCGGCCTCCGGGCGCCTGACGGTGGCGGGGACCCTGGATTACGAGACGACGGCCAGCTACAGCCTGACGGTGACGGCCAGCAGCAGCGGCGGGAAGGCCACGGCGACGGTGCCGGTGACCGTGACGGTGACGAATGTGGATGAGGCGCCGGTGTTCGGGGCGGCCAGCTATGCGTTCCGCGTGGCCGAGAACGTCCAGCTCGCCACGACGATCGGCACGGTCGCGGCGACTGATCCCGAAGGCGGCACGGTGGTGTACGACATCACGGCGGGGAATGAGACGCAGACGTGGGCCGTTGATGCGCTGACGGGCGGGGTGGTGGTGGGCGCGCGGCTGAATCTGGCGGCGACCCCGAGCTACACCCTGACCGTGCGGGCCGGCAGCCTGGCCGGCGGGCCATCGGGCACGACGACGGTGACCATCACGGTCACCAGCGGAGGCTAGGGGCCGGGGCGCGCGAGCGGGGTGCGCAACCGGGTCGAGAGGGGCACATCGTCCATTGCGGCGCGGCGGGCTGGACGGTGGGCGATGAATCTCGAGCGGAAGAGGCCGATTTGAATCCGGCCCGTACGCACTTGGGGCGTGGAGGCGCGGGCGTGACGACTGGAGGACGGGCGGGTCTGAGACGCCGCCTCTACGAAAGAGGAAGAGACGGTGGGTTGGGGCCGAGACGGGCCGCTGGGTCGAGGTGGGCGGTATGATTTTTGGGGTAGGGAATTCATGCGGGGTGGTTCATGCGGATTTCGGAGCGGGGGCAGATTACGATTCCGAAGGCGTTGCGGGAGCGGTTTGGGTTGAATCAGAACGTTGAGGTGGAGGTGGTGCCGACGGAGCAGGGGTTGCTGATCCAGAAGCGGGCGGCGGAGCATCCGGTGGATCGCATTGCGGGGATCCTTACGGGCGACTGGGATGTGGACGAGTACATCGAGGAGATTCGGGGACGTTGATCACTGCCGTCGACACGAACGTGCTGCTGGATGTTTTGAATTTCGCTTCGCCGCACCACGCGCTATCGAGGGAGTGGCTGCGGGCCGCCTTTAACGATGGCGCCGTATTGGTGTGCGACATCGTGTATGCGGAGCTTGTGCCGGCATTTGGCAATCGGACGGCGTTGGATGGGGCGCTGGGGGAAATCGGCGCGACTCCGTCGCCAATCGACACGACGATCGCGCACGAGGCGGGCTTGCGCTGGATGCGGTATCGGCAGGCCGGGGGGCCGAGGACGCGGATTGTGGCGGACTTTCTGATTGGGGCGCATGCGCTGGCGGCCGCCGATTCGTTTCTTACGCGCGATCGCGGCTTCTATGCGTCGTACTTTCCGGAGTTGAAGACGCCGCAGGGTTGAAGCGGGCTTGTTGATGTCCAGACAGACGCCGCCGAAACGCAAGGCAGAGCCGGGATGACGGGGGACTGGCTGGATGGGGTTGGGTGCTGGGGGGTGTGGTTCGACACGGGCCGCCGCGGACGTCGACCCGGCTCACCACGAACGGGGGCGTGTGCCGCGGGTTAGTCGCCGTCTATGTCGAAGGCGAGGAGGTGGTAGTCGGTGGGGTCGTGGGTTTCGGGGCGGCGGGGGAGTTCGAGGGCGGGGATGGTGAGCATGAGGTTGGCGGCGAATTGGATGTCGGAGGGTTCGAGGAGGAAGTATTCGGAGAGGCCGCTGGCGCGGTCGCGGGTGACTTCGACGGCGTTGCGCATGGCCTGAACTGACACGATGCGACTGAAGCGGATGCGAAAGGTGCGTTCGCCGCTGAAGTAGACGTGCTTGGTGGTGATGGCCATGGTGCCGACACCACGGTCGACTACTTCGTCGCGCTCGACGGGGGTGCCGCGGGATTGGCCGACGCGGAGGGAGACTCCGCGGGCGACGCGGACGCTGGTGCCGGTGGAGCGACCGACGATTTCGCGCTTGATGCGTTGTTCGGCGTAGCCGACGTTGGGAAATACGTAGAGCAAGTGCTCGCTCTTGAGGAATTTGAAGGGGAGCGGCTGGTGGTGGGACCAGTCAACAGCGGGAAGTTTGTTGTCATCGAGGATGTTGATGATGTTGTCGCGGCGCTGGAGTTCGAGGCGTTGGGCGCGCTGTTCGGCTTCGCGCTGGCGCCGCTGGATGGCTTGTTTGCGCTGCCGTTCCTGTTCGCGGGCCTGGCGCGCCAGTTCCTGCCGTTCCTTCTGCTCAGCCAGGGTGCGGCGGACCCATCCGATTGGGGTCACGTCACTGATCTCCGTTTCGTCGCCATCCTGCAAGGATGCGCGCTAGTGCCGAATTACTTCCATTCGTCGTCGGGGGGCCAGATGTTGGTGGCGCCGAGGCCGGCGCCCTGAAGGTCGGTGTCCTCGGTCCAGTCGGCGGTGGCGTCGCGCCACTTGATGAAGTGGGGGGCCTGGGTGTGGGCCTTGAAGGCGTCTTCGTCTACGTAGATTTCGTAGAGCCAGATTCGGTTGGGGTCGTTGGCGTCCTGGATGACATCGAATTGGAGGCAGCCGGGTTCGTCGTTCACGGAGCCGCGGGCATCGCCGATCATTTCTTGGATGAAGCGGTCTTTGTAGCCGTCTTTGATTTGGATGGGGGCGATGATGACGAACATGTGGGGCTCCTTGGCTTTGGGCGCTGCCGGATGAGGATACCGGGGAACTATTGCGTGTGGCTGCCGACGGTGGGACTTCGGACTTGCGAGACGTTGGGCCTATTCGGGCCTCTTAGCCCCGCGATTGTGAGGCGGACCGGAATGAATGTGATCAGGGTGAGGGCGATGAATATGTCGGCAGCGAGGAGTGGCCAGCGCCAGCCCGACGTGGCGAGATGCCAGATGGCTGACAGCTTGGACCGCGTGGGTTGGGGCGGGCCGTAGGCTACGAACTCAAGGTTCTGGTCTGGCCACGCCAGCGCGCCGTTGATCGAGAGCCGGCCGTCGGCGAAGTGGTCTCCTTTGGTGGCGCCGATGCGCAAGTCGGCTCCGGACTCGATGTCGACCGCTACATGGAGGGCCAGCTGCCGACCCTCGGCCAGGGTGAGCGGCGGCAGGAGTTCAATGTCTCGCCAGCGCGGGCAGTCGCCAGCGGGAATATCGATCGAGCCTCGGGACAGGATGCGGTCTGGCGCATCGAGGGTTGTGAATCGCACCGCGACGGTTCCGGATGGACCGCCGGGGTTGCAGTTGGAGAGGCGGAGACTGACGCTGTGCACGGGAGTGGCCGGCATGCGGAGTTCCTGGACCAGGGCTTCATGCCGCTGGAGACTCACGCCGAAGGCTCCCGCCCGCGTGTACGGGGCAAGCGCCTCCACCAACGGCGCGCGGAACAGGAAGACGACTGCCAGGCCGCCAAGCAGGGCCAAGGCCGCGACTGACCCAACGAATGACCTGCGCCAATGACGGCCGAATAGGTGATACGGCGAGGGACGGCCGCCTCGCAACACTATGGCGGCGCTCACTCCAATGAGCAGGGTTCCGCTGAATTCCAGGGTTTCTTCGAGCACAAATTCGATAGCCCGCGCTCGCCCGTAGAACAGCCAGGGATCGATCGCCTCATGCAGGAGAGCCAGCACCCAGCAGGTGATCCCGAGCGTTAGCGGCGCTCGGGCTTCCCTGGCGCGCAGCCCTTTACGGATGAAGATCCACATCGCCAGAACGAACGCCACGACCACCGGGCTCGCGAGGACCGGCCAGGGCAGGCCCAGGCGTTCCGCATGTTCGACGATGGAGACGGGGCCGTCCTTCTTGAATTCGGCAAGCTCTTCAAAGGTCAAGCCCGCCGTCGTCAGCGCCATCAGCGCCCAACCGCCGACGGCCATCCAGCCGGCCGACCGCCGATGACTGGCGACGGCGGTTGCGACGACGATGAGCGTCACGCATGCCAGGGTCGCGGCGGAAACCGTGTTCGCAATTGTTCCTTCGTTGCTGGCGTTCAGCCGGCCCAGGGTGGTGTTCCAGGGTGGCAGCAGCGCCGGAAACGCCAGACTGAAAAGATGCGGAAGGACGTAGGCGCCCCACCAGAAGGCCACGACGCTCAGCAAGAGGATCCGTCCCAACCGGGTCGCAAGCCGCCAGGCAGAACCCGGCGCGACAGAAGTCCCTGGGTGGTTCATTTCAGGCCCCGCGGCCTCGCCGGGTTTCGAGAATGCAGGCGGCGCTGTCTCGCCGGTATTCCGTAGTTTCGAAGATGCTGGATCGCAACATCCCCCGGGTGTCTGCCGGGTGTGGACGAGGGAGTGACGGGGGTTAGCGGGAGCGGTGTTGGTAGTTGGGGGATTCTTTGACGAGGACGACGTCGTGGGGGTGGCTTTCGTCGGCGCCGGCTTTAGTGACGCGGACGAAGCGGGCGCGGGTTTGCATGGCATGGATGTCGGGGGCGCCGACGTAGCCCATGGATGAGCAGAGGCCGCCGACGAGCTGGTGGATGAGACCGGCGGTGGGGCCGCGGTAGGGGGTTTGGGCTTCGACGCCTTCGGCGACGAGTTTGGCGGCGTCTTCGACTTCGTGCTGGCCGTAGCGGTCACGGGTAGCGAGGCGACGGTCGACCATGGCGCCGATGGAGCCCATGCCGCGGTATTCCTTGTAACGTTCGCCCTGGCGGTAGACGATTTCGCCGGGGCTGGCGTCGGTGCCGGCCAAGAGGTTGCCGATCATGACGGCGGAGGCGCCGGCAGCGATGGCCTTGGCGACGTCGCCGGAATAGCGGATACCGCCGTCGGCAACGAGCTGGACGCCGTGTTCGGCGCAGGGGTCGGCGCAGTCGAGGATGGCGGTGAGCTGGGGGACGCCGACACCGGCGACGACGCGGGTGGTGCAGATGGCGGCGGGCCCGACGCCGACTTTGATGGCGTCAGCGCCGGCCTGGATGAGGTCACTGGCGCCGGCGGCGGTGACGACGTTGCCGGCGATGACTTCAACATCAAGGCTGTCCTTGACGCGGCTGACCATGTCCAGGACGGCGGAATGGTGGCCGTGAGCCGAGTCGACGACGAGGGCATCGACTCCGGCGTCGGTGAGTTCACGGGCGCGGTCGAAGGCTTCGTCCTGGACGCCGACGGCGGCGGCGACGACGAGGCGGCCTTTTTCGTCGTAGACGGCGTTGGGGAATTGCTGTCGCTTGGCGATGTCCTTGACGGTGATGAGGCCGCGGAGGATGCCGTCGGCATCAACGACGGGCAGTTTTTCGATGCGGTGTTCGTGGAGGCGGTGCTGGGCCTGGCGGAGGGTGGTGCCGACAGGGGCGGTGACGAGGCCCTTGCTGGTCATGAGGTCGGAGACGGTGCGGGCCTGGTCGTGGGTGAAGCGCATGTCGCGGTTGGTGAGGATGCCGACGAGGCGGTCGTCTTCGTCCGTTATGGGTACGCCGGAGATGCGGTAGCGGGCCATGACGGCGTTGGCTTCGGCGAGGGTGGCGGTGGGGGGCAGGGTGACGGGGTCGACGATCATGCCGGACTGGGAGCGTTTGACCTTGTCGATTTCGCCGACCTGGTCGTCGATGGAGAGGTTGCGGTGAATGACGCCGATGCCGCCGGCGCGAGCCATGGCGATGGCCATGGAGGCCTCGGTGACGGTGTCCATGGCGGAGGACACGAGGGGCACATTGAGGCTGAGGCAAGGCGTGATGCGGGTGCGGGTGTCGACCTGGGTGGGCAGAACGTCGGAGCGGCCCGGGACGAGGAGAACGTCGTCGTAGGTGAGGCCTTCGACGATGCTGCGGGTGGACGTGACGGACTGCTCCTCGATGCGAACCGGGTTTGGATCAAGCGACACGCAAGCGCCTCCCTGCGACATGGGTTGAGCCGGGCCCACAAAAAAGACCCCGCGCCACGTGGGCCGGGGTCGCTACGCGGGAGGGCGACGCGCAACCGGGGCAGGGTGTTTGGGGCACCCACCGGCGACGCAAGCCACCTCTCCTCATCGTGCAGACATGGTACACGCTCGGACGGATGTCAGCGGCACCGGACGTTGACATTGATATTGATGAAGCCTTGAACGCTCGGCGCCACGCCGAAGCTATGCAGGTGGCCCAGCGGGAATACGCACCACACGACCACGTCAGGCGTGCGCCAGGCGACGCGGCAGGCGATTTTCCGTGAGCACGAGACGATCCAGGAGCAGCGCTTGCAGGTCGCGCCGCAGGCCGGCGCAATGCGGCTGCCCCCAGAGATTGTGCAACTGCCCTGGATCCTGCTGCGTGTCGAATAGCTCCCCATACGGCTGGCCCGGATATACCGTCAGCTGGTGGCGGTTCGTCACCACCGTGCGTAGCCGCAGCCCCAGGTAGTCCTCGTCGTTTTCCACTACCACCGCGGGCTGGACCGACGTCGCCCGTCCCTCCAGCAAGGGCGTCAGGACCTGCCCCGGCCACGGCGGCAGCATGGCCGGGGCCTCCGGGACCGGGGGCACCGTGCCCTCCGGAACCGGCACGCCAGCGAGGTCCAGGACCGTCGGCGCCACGTCGAGCAGGCTCACGAGCGCGTCACTCTGCACACCGGCCGGAAAACGACCGGGCCAGCTCCAGATCAAGGGGACGCGCAGGATCCCGTCGAAATGAAACGGGCCTTTGTTCAGCAGCCAGTGATCGCCCAGCATGTCGCCGTGGTCCGACAGGAACACGACGACGGTGTTGTCTCGCAATCCGAGGCGGTCGAGCGCCGCCATCACCCGGCCAACCTGCTTGTCCACAAAGCTGACCATCCCGTAGGTCAAAGCGGTGATCTCGCGCAGTTCGTCGTCCGGGATGTTCGTCGGCGCCAGTCGGCCGCTTGTCCGCAGCCCCTCGGCATATGCCTGCCGGAAGTGCGGCGCCAGCTCATCCAATTCGCCGACGCGGCGCGTAGGTGGTGGCACGTCGTCTGGCGCGTAGGCGGATCCCCAGGGGCGCGGCGGGCAGTAGGGATGGTGTGGATCGGGGAATGAGCACCAGGCCACGAACGGATGTTCGCTTTTGGCGTCCGCAGCCGCGGACTCGAGGAATGCAATCGTGCGGTCGGCGCACCAGGTGTTGTAGTGCAACTCCGGCGGCAGCGCCATCGTCCACGCCTGCTCGGCGCCGGTCTGTGGTGGTTGCCCGGCGGATGGGTGCAGTAGCCGCTCCGCGCCGGGGTGCTCGGTCCGGAGCCACTGCAGATAGTGACCGTAGATACCGCCGCCATGGCCGCCCGTGAAATCGGCTGTTTCCAGCCCGTAATAGGGCGACGGCAGGTCTGTGATCCGTCCACTACGCCAGAGGTCACGGGCCTCCGGGAAGTCCGCCGGGTCAACGTCCGCCTCCGAAGCACCAGTCGGCAGCCCGTATACCCGCAGATGAATCTTGCCGACACTGTGCGTGCGATAGCCGGACCGCCGCAGCGCCTCCGTGAACGTCGGAATTTCGGGATCGAGGTCAATCCCGTTGGTGCGTACCCCGTGACCGCGCGGCGTCAGCCCGGTATAGAGCGTCGACCGCGACGGCATGCATAGCGGACTGGCCACGTAGGCCCGCTGGCAGTGGATTCCGCTCGCAGCCAACGCGTCGAGGTGCGGTGTCCGCAGAACGGGATGACCGGCGCAACCGAGATGATCGGCGCGCTGCTGGTCGGTCATCAAAAAGAGGAAGTTAGGCCGTGCAGGCATTGCCGAGGCCCTCTCCCCGGCTCTAGACATTCCACTCGGTGCGCCGCGCGACGATCTCCGAATCGAGATCGAATCCCAGCCCCGGCCGGGCAGGCCTGTACAGAATGCCGTCCCGCACTAGCAGTGGATTCCGCACGATTGGATCGCGGTCGAGGTCCGCGTTGTTCTCGTGAAACGGGGAATTCTTGATAGCGCCGTAGAGGTTGGCGTGGGCAAAGCCCCGGTTGGGGCTGAGCGACGTGGTTTCCAAGTCGACGCTAGCGGGCGGATACCGCAGGCGCTCCAAGTGCATCAGGCGCTGCCAGATGACTTCCCGACGGTACGGGTCCTGGTCCAATAGCTCCGGTCGATCCACTTGCTGGATGAACTCGGTGCAGGTGTCTTCACAGCCGTCGCTCAATACTCCTCAACCAGGTGGCGCCGGAATTGCTTCATGTCCCACTCGATACCAAAGCCGGGGCCGTCGGGCGGCGCAATAAAGCCATCCTTGACCGGCGGGGCATTCATCGCGCCGAACTCTTCCGCCTGCCTGGCCAACCCCAGGCCGTCACCGCCGACCTCGTGAAAGGTCGTGTTGGCAATAGCCATCTGCAGGTGAGCATTGACCGCTCCAAAGAGGCCGCCATGCCCGTTCAGTTCGATATTCGCGCCGTAGCACTGTGCAAAGTTGGCGCTCTTCATCGTCTGGGTCACGCCATGAAACCCGGTCGCGCGGATGAGATCCGTCGCCTTCAGCAACAGCCGCTGACACGATCCTTCCATGTCGGCTTGCATCGGTTCGTGACCCATCACGGGCATCGTCAATGCCGCGCACAGCTCCTGCAACTGGAGGATGTTCTCCTCGTGGATCGGCTCTTCCAGCCAAACGTAATCCAGTTCTTCCATCAGCCGCCCGATCATGATCGCTTCTTCCAGCGTGTACGAGCGGACCGGATCGTTGATGAGGTCATAGTCCGGTCCAACGTACTCCCGCAGCCCGCGGATGATAGGAACATCCGCCTTGCCGCCCTTGTAGCTGTGAATCTTGTAGGCAAAGATGCCCGCATTCTCGCGGCCCGCCTCGATGTGCCGCTTGTAGCCATCAAGGTCGGTGTTGCCGCCCATCAGATAGACGGCAATACGGTCACGCACCTTGCCCAACAGGTTGTAGACCGGCTGGTTGGTGGCCTGCCCCGCAATGTCCCACAGGCAGTGGTCGAAAGCGGCCGCCCACGCATAGGGGCGATACAGCCAGCGCCGGGCCACCTCGAACTTCTGGAAGAAGTGCTCGCGGCGGAACGGATCCTCGCCAATGGCCATCTCCCGCAAGAGATCAACCATGTCCTTCGCCTGGTCCACGCCTTGCGAACACTGGGCAATGCTCTCGATTCCGTCATCGGTACGGACAATGAGAAACGGATGATGCTCCGGCCGGGAGATCGGGAACCGTTTGTGGGTGTATTGAATACGGCGCAGACCCGGCACCTCGACCAGCCGATGCTCCCCGACACCGGGCCGCTCGAGGATATTGAGCTTGATTTCCGCGATCTTCATGGTTTTCTCCTGATTTTGCGCAGGGTCGGCTCCCCGCGGATCGGGGGAAGATTGGCATCGCCACAGATCAGTTCTCAACGCTGGCAGTTGCTCTTCGAGAGAGCGGAAGAGTGTCGACGAGTCAATCCGCGGAATGGTGTCTGATCAAAGTGATCCACCACCTGGCGCAGATTTTGATGGATAGAATGATGCTTGGCCGAACGTGTGTCGCGTGCGGCTTGTGGTGGGCGTAGCTCAAACGGTTAGAGCGTCTGGTTGTGGCCCAGAAGGCTGGGGGTTCAAGTCCCCTCGCTCACCCCCGGGAAGAAGGTAAGAGAAGCTAGCGAAGAGCACCTGTGTTGGGCCTCAAGGATTAGACCCTCTGGGGTCCCACATGGCGGGGCTCGGGTGCTGTCGGCGGGGCATGGGAGTTTGCTGCGAGGCTTCGACCGGAAGACCCCTCACCGATTTCCACCGAAGACGGCGGAATCTGCCTCTCCCCTCGGAGAGGGTGAAGAGCCGGCGCCCCAACGCAGCTGCTCACCGATTTCCGCCGAATATGACGGCATCTCTCGGGAGGCTCGGGACAGGTTCTGTCTCTCCCGAGGAGAGGGACGAGGAATGAGAGAGGAAAGAGCGGAGAAGATCCGGCGTCGTTAGGGGTTGGTGGTGGGCAGGTTGATGCGGGACGTTGGGTTGCAGTGTTTGGATGCGGTGTATTGGATGAGGCGGACGAGGAGCGCGCGGGCCAGGGGATCGTTGCGGCCGGCGTGGCTGAGGCCGAGGGTGGTGACGACGACTTTGCCCTTGCCGTAATTGGCCTGAGCGGTGATGGCGGCTTCGTTGCCGAGCCAGCCGCGGAAGGTGCCCATCAGAACGTCGCCGGGGTCGAGACCGTCGATGGCCGGGATGACGCGGGGGGCGGCGCTGGGGACGAAGGGCGTGCTCATGAGGGGCTCGGTTAGGAGGCCTTCGCGGAGTTGGGGCGCGATCCAGTCGAAGCCGGTGGACCAGTGCGAGGCGAAGCGACCGGTGCGGGGAACCGAGGGTAGGAACGGAGTGTCGGCGAGGTCGGCGACAACGAGTGCGGGCAGGCCGCCGGCAACCATTTCCAGGGCGTCAGCGCCCCCGCCACCGGCGACGACGACGGCCTGGGTTCGCACGGGTTGGGTGAGGGTGGTGCAGCCGGCCTCGGCCAGGCCGTTGGCGAGGGTGGCGACGCGGTTGGTGTGGTCGACGCCGGTGAGGTAAATGCGGAGTTTGCCGTCGATGGTGGCGGCATCCGTGGGGACAACTAGGACTTGCTCTTGCTGTTCCAGCGAGAGGCTGGGACCGCGGATGGACAGTTGGATATCGAGGACGCGGGCGGACTCGATGAGGGGGGCGGTGAATTCGAAGTCGTCGATGACGACGGGTTCGACGCCGGCGGGGATGGGGATGGTTTCGCGGCGGCGGGGTTCGCCGGAGACGCTCCAGACGATTTCGGCGTCGCCGGACGAGCGGGGGCCGGAGATGATGGCGTGGACGGTCACCGGGCTGCCGGCCCAGGCGGAGCCGGGAAGGCCGTTGATCAAGACGACGGTTTCGTCGGCGACGGGACGCATGGCCTGGACGACGGGCTTGGGGCGAGCCTGAAAGTCGGCAAGGCCGTTGACTTCCCAGCCCTGGTCCATGAGCTCAGTGAGGACGAACCCGGAGAGGCCGGGGGTGGCGCGCAGGCGGGCGATCTGGCGTCGGAATCCTTCGGCCTGGACCTGGCGGGTGGCGGCGGTGAGGCCGTCGAGGGAGTCGAAGGCGCGCCGTGCGACGGAGTCCTGGTAGCGGTCAGCAAATCCGGCCTGGTCGAAGGCGAGGTCGGGGGTCCACGAACGGTCGGCGAGGAGCCAGGGGGCTGAAGGCTTCCAGTCCTCGGGAAGACCCCAGAGGCCGAATTCGCTGAGGGCGACGGGGCGGTTGGCGGGGGCGTGGGCGTCGGCGCGTTCCCAGAGATCGGGCGGACGCGCGGCGAGCCAGTCGACGAAGGCGCCGAAGTCGCGCGCGCCCTGGGGGTGGGCGGCGTAGGTGTGCATGTCGGCCAGGTCGGTGTCGAGATGCAAGGCGCCGAGCATGGCGGAATTGTCAATGACGAGGCGGGACGGGTCGGACTTGCGGGCGACGTCGACCCAGCGGCGGAGGCGTTGGCGGTGGTGGGCGCTGGCGGCGAGGTCGAGGCCCCAGCCCTCGTTGATTATGGAGCGGGCGATGAGGGAGGGGTGGTGGGCGTCCCGGACGGCGGCGTCGTTGAGCATGGCGGTGACGTCGTCGTCGAGCCAGTCGGGGAAGGGCTCGTCCGGTCGCTGGGGCTGGCCCCAGCTTGGGAGGTCGTACCAGACAAGGAGGCCCATGCGGTCGGCGAGGGCCAGATAGCGCGGATCGGGCAGCTTGACGTGGCAGCGGACGAGGTTGAGGCCGGCGTCCCGGGCGACCTGGAAGCGGCGGGCGAGGGATTCGTCGCCGGGGTAGGCGTAGCCGGTGACGGGGCTATAGTCCTGATCTAGCGCGCCACGGAGGTAGAGGGGCTGGCCGTTGAGCCGGAGTTCGTGGTCGTCGGACTCGACGCGGCGGAAGCCGGTGGTGAAGCGGCGGGTGTGGGTGAGGCCGTCGGAATCGAGGGTGACGTTGACGTCGTAGAGGTTGGGCGCGTCGGGCGACCAGAGCTGGATGTGGGGCCAGAGATGGAGGAGTTCAAGGCCGCCGCTTAGATCGCCGGTGGCTTCGGCGGTCCAGAGGGGCGCGGGGCTGTTGGCTTCGCGGACGGTTACGTGGACTCGGCCGTGGGTGTTTGGGCTGGCGAGGACTGTCAGGCGGGTGGTCTGGAGGTCGTCGTCAAGGTCGGTCCGGAGGCCGGTGATGTGGCTGGGTGGGCGCTGGTCAAGCCAGACGGGTTGCCAAAGGCCGGAGCACTCGCCGTACCAGTGCTGTTTGCCGCGCGGGATCCAGGCGGCACGGGTTGGCGGGCTGTTCGGCGGCTTGACGATGCCCGGGACATCTGACGGGGTGTCCCAGACGCGGACGGTGAGGGTGACGGTTTGACCGTGGGTTTCAGGTGGCAAGACGGCTTCAAAGGGCAGGCAGCCGGAGCGTGAGGACGCGAGAGGTTGGTCGTTGACCCAGACGTCGGCGAGCCAGTCGGCGGCGCCGAAGACGATGACGGCCTGGTGGCCGTTGGGGGGGCTGGGAACTTCCATCCGGCGCCGGTACCAGTAGAAGGCGGGGCCGGTGGGCGGGCTGTCGAGAATGAGCTGGGGGTAGGTCGGCGGGGCGATCTGCGAGTTGAAGCTGACTTCGCACAGGTCGGGCGAGTCGCTGACGCCAAAATCCCAGGGACCTTCGATTCGACTGGCGCCGGGCGCAGTCATCGTCTGATACCTTGACCGACGGTGGCCGACCAACACTTACCGGCCGGGGGCGGGCCCGGATCCCAGCCGCCAGGCGACTCCATCGAGCGCCCCGCCACAGGCACGTACGCGGGTCTGGCGGTTGTCGCGCTCCTGACTGCGAGCGTCGTGTTCATTTTGCTGGCGGATCGCAGCCTGCGGCGCGCACCGGAGATCCCGGAGGTCCTACTGCCCACGGCGGACGCAACTGTCGCGCCCCCGACGCGGCAGGCGCCGGCCGTGATTCCCATCACGCCGGAGCCGATTGTGATCGATTTGGAGGTTCCGGAGGGGCCGTTCGAGCCATTGCCGACTCCGACGGTGGTGCCAGTCCATACGGAAGCGCCGGCGCGGTACTTCCTGGTCACGGTTCAGAGCGGGGACACGCTGGCTGCACTTGCCAGCCAGTATGGGTACAGCTTTGAGGAGATTGCCGAGTTGAACGGCATCGACGAGCCGTACGTGATCCATATCGGGGATGAGTTGCTGTTTCCAAACCGATAGCTGAGGTCAGGACTCGGCGTGACGCTGAGTCGGTTCGGATTCGTCGGAATCATCCTCTGTCGACCGCTCGGCGGCCGGCTGCTCGCCTTCGGTCTCGGGTTCAGGGATGGGTTCCTGCGGATCCTCGTCGCTTGAACTGTCGGCTGTGGACGGTTCGGGCTGCGTCTCCGTGTCGGCGGGCTCCTCGGACTGGTCGTCTCTCGTGTCAACGTCAGCGACGGACTGGGGGGTGGTCTCGTCCTCGGCCGACGGTTCGTCTTCGCTTGGCGGCTCCTCGGCGGGCTGCTCGGACTGGTCGTCTCCCGTGTCAACGTCAGCGACGGACTGGGGGGTGGTGTCGTCCTCGGCCGACGGTTCGTCTTCGCCTGGCGGCTCCTCGGCGGGCTGCTCCGACGGCGCCGGTTGGGTGGGATCGAGGCCGGGGTCGAGGGCGACGAATCGAACGGGCCAGGCGGTGACGTCGGCGGCCGGCGCCGGCAGGGCCATGAAGGCCATGCGCTGGGTGCTGAGCGTCTCGGTGTTGATCAGGCCGCGAACAACCGGGACATCGTTTTCGAGAAGGGTGTTCAGGATGACTCGCTCGTCGTCGGGTTGCTGATCGCGACCGATGAAGACCCCGCTGGCCAGGGCGACGAGCTTGGCGCCCCGGACGAAGAGCCATTGGGCGGCCTGCGCGGTGAAGGAAGGTGCGACTCCGTTTCCACGGGCCGCGATGACGACGATGTCGCGGGTGCGCAGATCGCGGCCGAAGGCGTCTTCGAGGCGGTTCGAGTCGATATCAGGAGCATCCGCGGTGACTTCGATGTGGGCGACGAGGCCCTCGCCGAAGAATGTCTCGGGCCGAAGACTGGCCAGGTCGGAGCCCCAGCGGGCGTAGCGGCGCGGTGCGAGGACGTGGGTGCCGACATCGGCGTCCATTTCGACCCGGTGGGCAAGTGCCTGGGGTTGGCCGTCTCGCTCGAACTCGTGCGCGGTGAACGAAGCGGCGGCGCCATGGCGGAGAACCTTGGTGCAATCAACGACGCGGCGTGACATCAGCTCCGGAAATGGTTAGCGGTTTGAACGATGGTGGGGCGCAGGAGTATGCCGCGTCAATAGCTGACCGGCCTATTGGATGGCGAGGGGCCGACCCCAGCACGGCTCACTGACGTGAATGGGCGACTCGCGAAAGGCCGTCCGGTAGAAGTTCAGACCGTCGGCTTGCAGGTGGATTGGGATCAGGGTGCGAGGGTTCACGATTTCGATGAAGCGTTGGAGATCGGGGCCGCTGGCATGCCCGGAGGCGTGGAATCCGGCGGCTTCGGCCTCGGATTCGGACGCGCCGCCGACGAATTCCAGGCCCAGCAGTTGCGTCCAATTACGAAGGCGCCGCATGTCCAGCTGGGACTCCTCGTCGTAGGGCTCGCTGGATGAATAGATCCAGGCGCCAGACGAGAACTCACCCAGGTCCAGAAGGCGGGTGACGTCAAAGAAGCTGAGGCAGAGCACGTAGGCGCCAGGATCCTTGCCGATGGTCGATGGGGATACGAGGGCGTTGGTGAACTCATCGGTCAGTTCGTCCTGCCAGGCGGTGGATGTGGCCCGGCGGTCGTCGTAGATCAGGAGGCCATCCGAGGCTGCGGGGATCGGCGTTGCGGGATCGACGGTGCGCATGGCCTTGAGGAGGAGGGCGTCTTTCATGGGGACGACGAGCTGGCGGTTGGCCTGGCGGGCGGCAGCCAGGAATGTCTGCAGCCGCTCAATGTTGCGGGGGCCGAAGTCGGCGACGACAAGCCCGCCGGTCCGTGCCACGCGGTCCATGGCGCGACTGCAAACGTCGGATTCCGATGCGCCGCGGGGTCTGGCGGCCTGGGTGCCCTCGCAGATGAGAGCGGCGAGATCGAGATCGGCCAGGGCATGGGCGAAGGCCCAGGTTTGCTCGGCGTCTCGGCCGTGCATGCGGATGTCGCCTGTGTAGCCGACCCAGCCGGCTGAGGTCTCGACGGCAAAGCCGTGGGCGCCCGGAATGGAGTGGTCGACGGGGAACGCGCGGATCTGACGTCCATCGACTTCGGTCACACCGGTCGCCATGGGCGACGTGATGGGATTCGGGCCTGCCTTGGCGTAGCGCCGCGCCCAGTAGGCGGCGGCGGCGGGCGTCCAGGCGTCAGTTCCGACGGTTGACCAGGGGCGCTGCTGGTACGGGGTTCTGGGTTCGGTGACGAGGAGTCCGTCCCTGGGGACGCGCGGGCGAAAGAACACGGTTTGGCTGTCGTCAGTGCTCAGTCCGCCGTCCTGCATGGCCTTGGCGATGCAGGCGGTGAGGGCGCCCGTGACGACGGGGATGTCGGAGCGAAGTAACGACACGTAGCCAACGTGGTCTGCGTGCGCGTGGCTGAGGAGGACGGCACGCGGGTTGAGGTCATGGCGGTAGCCACGCGAGTTGCGGAGGCGCTTCCAGATCGCCTCTTGTTCCGGCAGCGCGTTCAGGTCGTCGCGGTAGAGACCCTCGAGCGGCGGGAGCAACCCGGTCAGCAGATAGTCGGAAAGTCCGCGGACGGTTCGCGGTCTGAGGAACTCCTCAAAGTACGTGCCGAGGGCGCCGAAGGACATGCCGAAATCGAAGAGGACCTGCCAGTCGCCGTCTTCGAGCAGGAGCTTGTTGCCGCCGATTTCGGCGGCCCCGCCGTAGGCCGTGAAGCGAACGGGCATCAGCGGGCCGACACCGGATGGCTGGCGTGCGGTGACGTCATGGTGCGAGCAGCCCGCGGTGAACGGGAGACAACCTCACCATGACGGGGAGGGTGGCTCAGCGCACGCGGTCGAGCACAGCCGGATTCTGAACCGAGCGCGGACGGCCGCCCTGGATTACAGCGGCTGCGCATCGCAAGGCGCTCTCCGGGCCCCAGCGCGACGCTTCCTGGGAGTAGCCGGCGGAATGCGGGGTGAGCAGGGCGTCGGGGATCTGCAGCAGCGGATTGTCTTGGGCGATCGGCTCGACTTCGGTGACGTCCAGCCCGGCGCCGGCGATCTGGCCGGATTGCAGGGCTTCGACAAGGGCCGGTTCGTCGATGATGGGTCCGCGCGCGGTGTTGATAACGAAGGCGGTGGGTTTCATGCGGGCGAAGGCCTGGGCGTTGAGGCAGTGGCGAGTGGCGGGATTGAGCGGGAGGTGCACGCAGAGATAGTCGGCGGCCTCCAGCACCTCGTTGAACCCGGCCAACTGGACGTCGCACTCTTCGGCAACTGAAGGGTCGACGTAGGGGTCAAACGCGATTACCCGCAGACCGAAGGGCTGGCAGCGGGCGGCCACGGCGCGGGCGATGTTGCCGAAGCCGAGCAGGCCGGCCACCTGCCCGCGCAGGCGCGGCCAGTGTTCGGAGCCGTCGATGACGCCTTCACGCGCCGGAGCACCGGAGCGGCTGAGGTGGACGGTGCGCGGCAAGCGCCGGTAGCACGACAACAGGAACATGAGTGTGTGGTCGGCGACTTCCTCGATGCAGAGGTCGGGCGTATTGCCAACCATGACGCCGTGATCGGTTGCGGCCTCGAGGTCGATCGGGTCGACACCGGTGGTGCAGGTGATGATGGCGCGCAAGTTCGGGGCTGCGGCGAAGTCGTCCTCCGTAAACGAGTCAAGCCCAACGGCGCCGGCAGTGGCGCGTCGTAGTACGGCCTGGCGTGCCGCGAGATTCTTCATATCGGCGAAATCAACCTCGCCGCCGGCTTCCTCGACAACGTGAACGAAGGGCCGGAAGCGGTGTTCGTGCATCAGCGGCACGAAGACGACGGGCCGGTCAGCCATGAGTCGATCCTCTCAGGCGCGCAGTTGACGATACACGGGCGGTTGTCACTGGGCCTCGACGACCTGGTTGCCGGTGAGCAAGTGGATCCAGGTCCGCCCCGGACGGAGTTCGATCGGCGAGCCGTCAGGATCGAGGAATTCAGTTACGTCGGTTTCCGAGGGCCGACGCCAAGTTCCATCGAGACGCCGGCCGTCGCGGAAGACGGAGACGGATCCCTCGCCGGTGGTTCCGATCCAGACCGACTTATTGCCGAGGTGGTCCTCGTCGTACTGGGTGACACGGGCCGGAACCCATTGGGCAATGACGTTATCGAGTTCCAACGCCTGGCCGGTGGCGGCGTCGACATCCAGGGCGCCGGCGAGCGAGCGGCGCCAGCGGCGGGTCTCGGTGTCGAAGGCGTACTCGGACTGGAAGCCGTGCCGCGGGCCGGCGGGAATGGTGAGTTGAGTGAGAGGGCCGAGCTCGGGTTCGGACTCGTAGAAGCGGAAGCCCTCAATCTCGCGCCGTTCAGGATGGCGTTGGTCGCCGACTTCGCGCAGCGCGGGGATGCTTGCGTACATGTTGAACGGAGCGGGTCGGGTGGAAATGCGGAAGTACGGGCGCGTCTCGTCGTAGAAGAATTGGTCGACGTCGGCCGCAGGAGATGACCGCAAGTCCTGCATGACGGGCGGGCTGGCTCCAACATGAGCGAATAGGGCGTCGAACTGCTGGACGAGGTCGCGGTCGACGAAGCGGGAACTGCGGATCGGGCCGACGCGTTCCAGGTCGCTGTCCAGGAAGAAGGCGGTGTAGCGGGTAACCAAGCCCTCGGTGATGTGCTCGTAGACGACGGCCGCAGTGCTGAGGCCGCTCTGGGGACGGGCCTCAATGGAGTTGTCGATCTTGACCGCGACGACACGCTGGGCTCGAGCGTTCGGGCTGATTTCGAGGCCCGTCAGCGGTGAGAGCAAGGGCGGTGGAGTGGGCGTGGGCGAAGGCGAGGGGGTTGGCGTGGGCGGTGGGGCGGTGGGCTCCGGCGTGGTCGTTGACGCATCGATCTGCGGTGGGCGGGTTGGGCGAGGCGCGGCGACCGTGGCCTCGGGTGCGGCAGTTGACGCCGGCGGCGCAGGGGTTGGCTGCGACGGGGCAACCGTTGCCGATTCCGGCGTTACGGTTGAGGCGGCGGGCGCCGTGGTTTCCGGGGTTGGAGGCGGAGGTGTGGATGCGGCGGGCGCGGCCGGTGCGGGGGTTGGCGTCGGAGACTCGGACTCACCGCAGCCGGCAATGAGCAGGGCGGTTCCGCCGGACAGGAGAAACGCAAGGCGGCGCCGGGAGATGCGCGCCGGATTACGCATGAGTGCCGTGTGACTTTCGGGCTGACGGATGAATTTTGCTACAGGATGCGGCGGAGGAGGTGGCGTTGCAACGACTGTCCGCAATGGATCCCAATCCCCGGCCGTTTGGGCCTGCCGCCGGTGTCTGCGCCGTCTCCACTCGACCAGTGACCGATTGGGTTCGGGGCTAGGGCTGGCCGAAGGTGCGACAACAGGCGGCGGCGACGCGGGCGGCGCCCTCGGCAATCGGCAGGGCGCGCAGTTCGTCGTTGAAGATCTCGACGCCGCCGGGACCTCGATAGCCGGCGGTCTGGAGGGCATCCGCGATGGCCGCAAGGTCCATGACGCCTTCGCCGGGCAGGCGCCGCACCGAATCGTCAAACGTACCCGGGTCACCCGGCGGGGCGTCGTTGAGGTGGACGTGGTTGATGGCGCGTCCGGCCGCGGCGATGTCGGCGAGTTCGCTGTCGCCGCAGTGGAAGTGGTAGGTGTCGAAGAGGATGCCCACGTTGACGCGGCCGATGCGGTCGATCAGGTCCAGGGTTCCCTGGATTCCGGAGAAGAGTTCGAAGGGCTGGTCGGGCCAGATGTTGGGGCCGATGAACTCGAGGCTGAGAGCTACGCCGTCGCCAGCCGCGGTGTCCGCCACGTCGCCGATTCGCATGGCCAGTAGGTCCAGAGCCTCGTCGGCGGGCATGTCGGTGCGGTTGGGAACGACGACGGCGGCGACGCGAGCGCCAAGGGCCGCGCCGAGCGCGGCGTTTTGGGCCACCTCGTCAAGGCTGGCGTCGAAGTCGGCATAGGGGCCGATGACTTGCGCTCCAGCGCCCCAGGCGCCGGGTTGAAGACCGCGCGACTGGAAGGCTTCGATTACGGCGTCGCGTCCAGCGGCGGCCTCGAGCCTGCGTGCGTTGGGCATGCTGAAGTCAGCGGCCTGGAAATCGGCAGATGCGGCTGCATCGAGGTAGGTCGTGAGGTCGTCGACCTGCGCGACGGTGGCGGGGTGGAGCGCGGGGATCAGCGAGGACATGGACTCGGTTCTCCTAGGCGTTGGGGGCGCGTGCGTTCCGCCATGACTGGTTAGGCGCGGGGGGCGCCCTAGCGGCCGCGGCCGGTTGCGCCGTGGAGCGCTTCGCGGACGACGATGTCGTCGATAAGACGTTCGACGGGCGCCAGGTCGTCGGTGTATACGGTTTCGGCTCGATTGACTTCGCGCAGTTCCCAGGGGCGGGCGGCGATTTCCTCGAGCAAGGGCAAGCCAACGGTTCCGTCTCGCACCTGGTCCCCGGTAATTGGAGTCAAGGAGCCGTAGACGAGGCTGTTATTGAAGCCGGAGGGCAGGTCGATTACGTAGACGTGCGGAAAGACCGAGCGCATGGTCTCTGACAGAACTTCGACAAGCCGGAAGTCGGAGGCGGTGCGCCCCGCGTTCAAGGCCACGACGCCCTTGTCGGTCAGGTGGTCGCGGGCGGAAATGAAAAACTCCTGGGTGACCAAATGAAAGGGAATGTAGGGCTGGCGGTAGGCGTCCACGGCGATGACGTCGTAGCGACGGTCCACGCGCTGGAGAAAGGTGCGGCCGTCCTCGGCATAGGTTTTGAGGTTGGGTTCGTTCATGTCGAAGTACTTGCGGCCGAGGTCGATCACGCGGTCGTCGATCTCGACGCCGTCGATGGCGACGTCGTCACCGAAGATCGTTGTGTACTGCTTGGAAACCGTGCCGCCGCCGAGGCCGATGATGAGGAGCGAGTCGACATCGTCGGGTTGCTGTCCGCCGATGATCGGAGCGAGCAGGAAGTAGTCCCAGGGTCCGTCGGTGAGCAGACGGTCGGGGTGGTAGATGGAGTGGGTGCCGATGCCCTCGTTGAGGACCAGGCGGCGGCCGATGTTGGGGCTGTCGATGACCTGGAAGAACTGGAGGGCCGATTCGCCTTCCACCAGGAGACCGTCGGCGGGCCGGACGGGGCCCGGGTCGACCGCGACCCAGAGCACGACAAGGATGGCGAGCAGCACGCTGTAGGCAAGCCGGCGATAGAGGCGCGTGGTGGCGATGAGCGACAGACCGAGCAGCAGCACGGCGAAGATGAGGAAGGTCGAGCGCGTGCCGACGGTTGGGATGAGCAGCAAGACGGGCAGGAAGGCGCCACAGATGCTGCCGACGGTGCTGACGGCGAAGACCTGGCCGGCTCGCTTGCCGGCCTGCTGGATGTCGCTGGTGACGAGGCGAATGGCAAAGGGCGAGACCATGCCGAGCATGGTGAGGGGAACGGCCAGCAGGAGGAGTACGCCGACGAGCGAGCCGAAGAAGAGGCCGCCGTTGAGCGAGGCGATGGCCTGAGATGACACTGAGAGCACCGGCTTGGACATGAACGGCACGAGGCCGACGAGAAACGCGCCGATTGCGACGATGTGATAGAGGGTGTCTTCGTAGGGCCGACGGTCGGCTAAGCGTCCGCCAATCCAGTAGCCGATGGAGAGGTAGAACAGGGTCAGGCCGATAACGACAGCCCAGATGATGATGCTTGTACCGAAGAACGGCGCCAGCAGGCGCGAGGCGCTGATTTCCACGGCCAGCACGGACATGCCGGAGAAGAACGCGACCGTGAGGACCAGCCAGGTCCGGGCGTTCCCGATGGGCTGCGGCGTTGGCGGGTCGGCGGTGCTGGACACGCGATTCCTCAACTCAGCGTGGGTGGCGCGGGGCCCGATGTGTGAAGCGCATTTTCGTGAACGCTAGTACCCGAGTACCTGACCATGCCAGCGCGGGTCGGTGGCACCGATCCGGGCCCCGGTATCCGGGTCGAGCATAACCCCTTGCGCGCGAGAGTAGACGCTAAACGGCGCCTCGCTGCGGACCGCGTGGCCGCGGTTTTCGAGGTCGGTGAGGACGGCGGGATCGAAACGGTCCTCAAGCATGAGGTCGCCCGTTTCCTCGTTGTGATACCAGCGTGGGGCATCGATGGCGGCCTGCCAGTGCATGCCGTGGTCGAAGACGTTGGAGAGGATTTGGAAGTTTGTCTGCACCTGGTACTGACCGCCAGGCGATGAACCCAACAGGATGGTCTGGTCTTCGCGCCGGACCATGAAGGTGTTGAGCGTGTGGATCGGGCGCTTGCCGCCCTGAAATACGTTGGGGCTGGCGGGATCAAGAGAGAAGCCGCGCATCCGGTTGTTGAGCAGGACGCCGGTGCCGGGCACGACATAGCACGAGCCAAAGCTGGTGAAGACGCTCTGGATGAACGTGATGGCGTTGCCGGCCTCGTCAACCGCGGATACGGCGGTGGTGTCGCCGCCGACGGCGCTGGGATCGCCGGCCGCTACGTGCTGGGCGGCACGGACGGGATCGATCGACATGCGGCGCTGGGCGGCGTATTCCTTGCCGACTAGTCGGTTGATGGGAATGTCGTTCCAGTTGGGATCGCCGACGTGGGCGAGGCGGTCAGCGAATGCGGCCTTCTTGCACTCGGCCATGAGGTGCAGGACGTCGGCACTGCCGAACTCGAAGGCCGAGAGTTCGAAACCTTCGGCGATGTTGAGCTGTTCGAGAACGAGGAATCCCTGGGAGGGGAGCGGCTGTTCGAGAACCTCAAGGCCGCGGTAATACGTGCGCAGCGGCGGAAGGACGTCACACTGATAGGCAGCCAGATCCCGAGGCGAGAAAGCGCCGCCGTCGCGGGCGGATGCTCGCACGAGGGCGTCGGCGAAGGGTCCCCGGTAGAAGGCGTCCGCCCCACCGAAGGCGATCTGCCGGAGGGTTTCAGCGAGGTCGGGCTGGTAGATCAAGGAGCCCGGCCGGGGCGGGGCGCCGTTTGGGAGAAAACTACGCGTGCTGGCGGGGTACTGGGCCAGGGCCGGACCGGCGTTGGCTATGGCCTGGGCGGTGTCGGGGTCGACGGGCACGCCGTGTTGGGCGTACTCGATGGCCGGGGCGAGGGCGTCGGCCATGCTGATGGAACCGTAGCGATCGAGAATCGTCTGCCAAGCACTGACCGCGCCTGGGATAGTGGCGGCGTTGATGCCGTGCGGTGGGATTTCATCGTCAAAGGCGTCGATGGTAAGGCCTGCGGGGGACGGGCCGCTGGCGTTGATGGCGTCGGGATCCGGGGCGCCTGCCGGGAGGCAGAGGGCGAATACATCGCCACCGACGTGGTTGGTGCCGGGCTCGACCACGGCGATGACCGCCGCCGCGGTTACGACGGCGTCGAACGCGTTACCTCCGGCGCGAAGGGCGCAAAGGCCGGCCTCCGTGGCCAGGGGATGGCCGCTGGAAATCATGGCGCGCGCGCCGACGACAGGGGGACGCTGGGTGGTCCAGCGCGGGTCGGCGCTCAAACGCAGACGCTCTGGGCTGGAGGACTCGCGGATATCGGACGTATGGGGATAGCCGCGGCCTACGTCACGGTGTGCATGGGCATGATGACGTGGCTGAAGGACGGCATGTCCTCGCCGTCCTTATCCACCTGCCGGACAAGGCCGGGGCTGGTGGGGCCCGCCAGCGAGAGGGACACGCGCTCGGAGTTGACGGTACCGAGACAGTCGCTGAGGAATCGGTAGTTGAAGGCGATTTGAGCACTGGTGTTCGTGCCGGTGACTTCGGCTTCGACTTCGCCCTGGTTTTCGCCGAGTTCGGCGGAATTGGCCGAAAGAACCAGGCGGCCGCCTTCGTCCGTGCCTTCGATGGTGGCCCTGATGACGTTCTGGCCGTCGCGGGCAAACAGGGCGGCGATGCGGGTGGCCTGAGTCACGGCTGCCGTGTCGGCGACGACACGCGTTTCCAGGTTGGCGGTGTCGGGGATCAATTGCTGGTAGGCGGGAAACTGGCCATCGATGAGCTGGGACACCAGGGATACGGCCCGCGTGCTGAAGCGAACGGATTGGGCGTTGGCCGTGAGTCCGATAGTGACAGACCCTGGATCGTCCGTGAGGATGCGCGAGAGTTCGACCATGGCCGGGCGCGGCACGATGATCTGGATAGGTTCCGAGAGGCCGGTTTCAGCGGCAGCGCGACGAACGGCCAGGCGATATCCATCGGCGGCGGCTAGTTCAACGTAATCAGGGCCGAACGTCAGGCTGACGCCGGCGAGGACGGGTCGGCTGTCGTCCTGGGCCGCAGCCACGACCACCTGCTCAATGATGGAGGTCCAGACGCTGGTGGGCATTTCGAGCTCGCGCTCGGCGTCGCCCTCGGGCATCGGTGGGAACTCGTCAGCGTCGATACCCTTCATCTTGGCGCGGAAGCGTCCGGATGAGACTTGCAGGGTGTCGGTCTCGGCGTCGAGTTCGAGGGCGACGACACCCTCGGGCAATTGGCCGACGAAATCGGAAAGCAGCCGCGCGGGGACGGTGATGGCGCCTTCGGACTGGATGCTGGCGCCAGTCCAAACGGAGATGGCCATCTGCTGGTTCATGGCGGCAAGCTTGAGGCCGCCGTCTTCGGTGGCGACGAGGACGTTGCTGAGCACGGGGAGCGGGCTGCGGGCCGCGACGGCCCGGCTAACGAGGCTCAACCCGCGGTTCAGGTTCTCTTGGAGGCAGGTGACGTTCACGCGGCGAATCTCCGGAATTGTGGCAGCGAAACCAAAGGAGCAGGCCCTACCGGCGAGTGGTATCGCACATGTGGGGCGCGGCAGCCCGCGGATACTAGATGTCGTACCAAGCGGCGGTCAATTCGCCGTCGTGGCCTGGGTGCCTCCGGGTTCGAGTGGCGTCGCTGGTAGGCTTGCCCAATACGCTTGCGTAGCGCGTGGGCAGAGTCTCATCGGAAAGGAGTTCGCTTGAGCTTGCGAGTCATCGTCGCCGAGGACGAAACGATTATCCGGCTCGACCTGAAGGAACGGTTGGAGGCGTCGGGCCATCAGGTCGTTGGCGAAGCAGGCGACGGCGAGAGCGCGGTGCAGATGGCGCGCGAACTGCGGCCTGACCTAGTGGTGATGGACATCAAGATGCCCGGAGTCGACGGGATCGAGGCGGCGCGTGCGCTCACGGCCGAGCACATCGCCCCGGTGGTGCTAGTTACGGCGCACGGCGAGCGAGAATTGGTTGAGCGCGCCAGCGAGGTGGGCGTGATCGGGTACGTGCTCAAGCCGTTGCGCGATCGCGACCTGGAGTCGGCCATCGCGGTAGCGGTTTCCCGCTACGGAGAATTTGAGGCGGTGAGCCGCGATGTGCAGAACCTGACGGAGCAGCTCGAGACGCGCAAGGTAGTGGAGCGAGCGAAAGGGCTGTTGATGAACCGACTGGGACTCTCGGAGCCTGATGCGTTCAAGCGGATCCAAAAGCTGAGTATGGACCGGCGTCGATCGATGCGCGACATTGCGGAAGCGATCATCCTGGCCGAAGAGATCTAGCGAGGCGCTCGCGAGCCCCATGCGGGGCGTTGTGACCCGGGATCTGCGAGCGCGAGTTCGCCGCTCGCCTGGATCGCCGTTACTCGCCGCAGCGCTGCTGCTGGTTGGCTTGCTCCTGACCTTCAGCCGGCAGGTCTTCGAGGGCCTGGTGGTGGCGGGCTACGACACGCAGACCTACTTCTATCCGTACTGGGCCGCTGCTTTCGAGGCTTTGCGGTCGGCCCGTATTCCGCTGTGGAACCCGGACCTCTTCATGGGTGCGCCGTTTCTGGCCAACCCGCAGGCGGCCGTGTTTTATTTGCCGAACTGGCTGCTGCTGGGGCTGAGCCCAGAGCGTGCGATGAGCGCGGCGCTGTTGCTGCACGTGGGCTGGGCGGCCCTTGGCACGTTGCTGCTGGCCCGGACAGCGTGGCGAGTGGGCTGGGCGGCAGCAACCACGGGAGCGGCGGTGTTTGCGTTTGGCGGCTACTTCGTTGCCCAGTCAGGCCATGTTAACCAGGTTTCGGCCACTGCGTGGCTGCCGTGGCTCTTGTTGGCGCTGGACCGCGGAGTCGCGGGAGAACGGCGGGCGTGGGTTGCCCTGCCACCGGTGACGGCGCTGATGATTCTCGCGGGTCATCCGCAGGTGGCGTACATGAGCCTGCTGTTTGGGCTGGTGTACGCGATTACGGTGGGCAGCGCCGGCGGCAAGACGCCGTTGGGGGGGCGACTCAAGGGCGCGGGGTTCGGGTTGCTTCTCTGGGCGACAGCGGGCGCCAGCGGGGCGTTGCTGGCCGCCGTGCAATTGCTGCCGACGTTGGAGCTCTCCCACCACGGAATCCGATCCGGCGGGTTGCCGCTACCTGAGGCGGCATCGTTTTCTTTGCCGGGGGAAGAGTTTCTGCAAGCGGTGCTTCCGACGTTCACGGCGCTGCCCTCGAGCACCGAGTTTGTTGCGCATATTGGGGTAAGCGGGATCATCCTGGCGGTGTTGGGAACGGCGTCGAGACCCCGAGAGGCGCGGACTGCACTGCTGCTCGTGACGCTCGCCGGCACGCTGCTCCTGGCGGTAGGGCCCGCCACGCCTTTGTTTGCCGTGGCGCACAGGCTGGTGCCGGGATTCGATTCGTTCCGGGTTCCGCCGCGCTGGCTGCTGTTGGGGATTCTGGCAGGGGCGCTACTGGCCGCGCAGGGGGTTGAGTCGCTTGGACGGTCACAGTTTCCTCCGAGTGCGTGGCGGCGTTGGGCAGGGCCCGGGATCGGGCTGGCGGCGGTTGGGCTTGCGCTGGCGATTGCTGGAGTCGTACATCCTGTGGCCGAGGACACATTCCGGCCGTGGATCCTGGTCGGACTGCTGGCGCTGGGGCTGGTAGCGGTGGCTTTTGCGTCGCCGTGGGCGTGGGTGCGGTGGGCGGCCGCCGGTTTGGTGGTGATTGAACTCGTGGTGGCGTCAGGGCCGAGCCCAGTGCGCCAGGCGGTGCCGCCAGAGGCATTTGCGGCCGACGAGAGCGTGGCGACAGTCCTGAGCGCCGACGGCTGGGATGGCCGCGTGCTGAGCCTGGCGAACCCGTCGTTTGAGATCAGCCAGCCGGTTCGCGCAAAGCTGGCCGAGACCTGGTTCAACCGGGTGGGCGAGCGGTCGTATCGCGAGTTGCTGGTTACGCTGAAAAACGCATCGATCATGAATCCCAATCTCGGCATGGCCTACGGTCTGGCGACCGCCGATGGGTATGACGGCGGAGTGCTACCGCTGCGCAGCTACGTGGAATTTCGTGATCTGCTACTGCCGGGGACGGGCGCCACGCCGGACCTGCTGATTCAGCAGGCGATCACGGACATTCCTCCGGACCGGGTGCTGGACGGCTTAGGGGTGCAGTCAATCGTCCGGAGCCCGGACACGATGCTGGACGTAGAGGCGGGGACATTGGACCTGGGGTATTGGCGACGGATAGACGGGACCGGTCGCGTTGACGAACTGTACGTGGAGAACGTGCGTGGCGTGGTAGTGCTGATCGACGCTTCACCGGATGTAGAGGCCGGGCCGGCGGGCCGCGTGGAGTTGTTCGGTTCCGATGGTTCGGTCGTCTCCCTGCCGCTCATGCGGCGGGAGGAGCGGCCGGAACGCATCGTGCTGGGGCCGGGGCACCTGGTTTCGGTTCGACGGGGGCTGGATCGACCCGCATACCTGAGCCGGGCCATGTTTGACGCGCCGATGGACGTTGCCAGCGTGACGGTCGTCGCCGAAGGGCCTCCATTCGATCTTCGCGGGCTTGCGCTGCTCCATGGGGATGGCGGTTCAACACCGGTGTCGCTGCGGGCCGAGGCTGCGGCGCTGAGCCAGCGAGCCGGCGAAGTGGTGGTGACACGCCGGGGGGCATCCCTTCCCAGGGGTTGGCTGGTGACGGACGTGCGGCTGTCGCACGACGAGGCGGAGGCCCGTGACCTGGTGGGCGGCCTCGACTTCTCTCCTGATCGCACAGCGGTTCTGACGGCCGCCGCCGATGACCGCGAACCGCGGTGGGGAGCGCTTGGCGAGGCGGCTCGGGCCATAGGGATTCTGGGTCCGTCGACATCCGAGGGGCGGGTGAGTCGCGAAGACGTGGCAGCGTTGGCAGTCCTGATGGAGGATGCGGTCGGCGCAACGCCGAGTGTCGACAGCGTGGAATCGCTGGTTGAAGAACCTGAAGTCGTTCAGCTGCGGGTCCGAGCGGCGGGTCCACGGATCCTGGTGCTGCCGGACGCGCCATTTCCGGGCTGGCGGGCGTATGTGAATGGAGTTGAAGAGCCCGTGTGGCGAGCGAATGTCGGGCACCGTGCCGTGCTGATCCGAGAGCCCGGCGAGCACCTGGTGGAGTTCAGCTACCGGTCGACGCCGTTCGAGGTGGGCCGGATTGTCTCGCTGGTCAGCCTGGCGGCGCTGGGCGCGGCGGCAGCCACGCTGTGGCGCCGCGATCGGCGCCGATAGCCGATGTACGTCGTCTATATCGCGCCGTTCGGGTTCGCGCCGAAGAACACAACAGGTCGTCGCGTGATGCCCATGGCGCGAGCGGTTGCCGCGGTTGGGCACCGGGTCCGGGTGATCGTCCCACCCTATGACGATCCCGCCACCTATGGGCTCGAGTGGGAGGACGGGGAGGTGGAGGTGACGTGCCTGCCGCGCCCGCGATTCGACGGCACGGTTTTCATCGGCGCGGCGTGGACGCAGTGGCGGCTGGCTCGGGCCGCCGCAGATCTGGTGGCCGAGTGGCGCCCAGACCTGGTGCACGTGTTCAAGCCAAAGGCGGTATCGGGGTTGGCACAGACGCTAATCGCGCGGCGCCGGGACCGTCCGGCCATCGTGTTGGACCTGGACGATTGGGAGGGCCGCGACGGCTGGAGCCAGAACGAAGACTACGCGCGTGCGCTGGTGGAGGTGTTTGAGATACAGGAACGTCTCGGAATGCGGCGTTGCGACGCCTTCACGGCGGCCAGCCGGCTGCTGGCCGAACGGGCGGGCGCCGTCGCTTCGGACTGCCCGCGGCTGCACGTTCCGAATGGCTTCGATCCGGCGGCCTACGAGAACTGGGCGCCGAATCGGATCGGAAGCGCTTTTCGTCGTTCGCTGGGAATCGGGAGCGACGCGCAGCTTATCCTGATCTATACGAGATTCTTCGACTACGGTCTCGAAGAGTGGGCGCAAGTCATCCGCGAAATTGCGGCGAGATCTCCGACCGCGCGCTTTCTGGTGCTTGGGGCCGGGAAGTTTGGGCAGGAGCGTGATCTGGCCGCCGACATGCGCATCTCGGGACTGGCGGATCGGATGTCGTTTCTTGGATGGCTGCCTTTTGCGGATATTCCGTCGGCCCTGGCGGCGGTTGATCTGGCCCTGATGCCGCTGGCGGACACCGTGGCCAACCGGGCCAAGTGTTCACCACGCTACATCGACCTGATGTATGCCGGGGTACCGGTGGTCACGACGCCGGTTGGCGAGGCCCTCACATTTATTACCGACGGAGACACCGGCTACGTGGCGGCCGATCCGTCGCCGATGGAAGTGGTGGCCGCCGTTGAACGGGCGCTTTCGGCCGACGGAGCGTCAGACCTTCGCGCGAAAGCCCGAGCGCGGGCGGTTGCCGAACTCTCCTGGGAGCGTCTGACGGAGCCCTTGAGCGGGCTTTACGAAGGCGCGGTGGCGCGTGCCGCAGCGCAGCTCGCCTGATTAGCTGATCGGCGACGAAATGCCGGGCGAAGGAGTTACCTGCGGCGTTGGCCGTGGCGTTGGGGTGGCGGTGGCAACGGCACCGCCCGGTCCAATTAGGGTTTGGCCCTGGGTCGCCGGAGCGTCGCTTTCGTCGCGCTGGAGCTCGACGGTCAGCACCGGCGGGGTGACCTGGGAAATATCGATGCCCGGCGGCACGGTAATGACCGGGCGAAGCTGGTGGCGTCCGGGGCTGAGGTTTGACACGTCCAGTTCAGCCACAACGTCGCCCGCACGGAGTTCCTGGAGTGTTTCGACGGAACCGCCGACGACTACCTGGACCGATGGTTGCGATACGGCCGCCGACAGATTGGGGTCAAGATTGACAGCCACGACAGCGGCCTGAATCGTGGTCGTGTCGGCCAGCGGTTCGACGACCACGACAATAGCGGCCGTCGGCTCATCGCTCAGCACCCGCAAGCCGACCGGGTTATCGAACGCCACATTGCCCTCGACATCGCCGCGCGCGCCTTCGATATCCAGCGCCACGGTGCTGACGGCGGTCACCCGTTCAATGTCCTCGGGTTGCCCCTGGACTTCGACCGTGGTGGGAACGACGCTGATCTCGCGGACGAAGAAGCCGGGCGCAACGCTTCCGACTAGCTCGGCGAGGACCGGCACGCGTTTGCGGCTGGTGATGCGAGTGATCGGGACTCGGACCTGGGCGGTCTGAGGGTCGAGATGGACGTCTTCGACCTCATTGCCGCTTCGATCCGCCGGAATCAACAGGGCCTGGGTGGAGACGTCGCTGGTGGCGCCTTCCAGACTCAAGATGGCAACCACGGAGGCAACTTCGTCGACTTCGGAGGCTCCTCCGCTGACCTGGACGCTGGCAGGACTGGATTCCACGTCATTGAGTTCGGCGCGGAATCCTACGGCCGGTGCGCTCTCCAGTCGGGCGGTGACTTCAACGGCGCGGACCTCAAACGGGTCGATCTGCACGGTAACGGTTTCGGGTGTGACTCGAACCACCTCCATGGCGGCATCCGCGACGGCTACTTCCACGGGAAGCTGGTGGACTCCCGAGCCAATGCCGGACAGGTTCACTCGGGCTGAGAAGTCACGCACGGTCAGGCGACCGATGTTCTCGCGCGGCCCGCCTACGGTGACGCGCACGGGCTGAATTGGACTGGCGAGTACCAGGCTGGGACCGAGATTGACTTCATCGACCTGGATGTCATCGTCGATGAGTTCCTGCGTGCTGGGGTTCTGCTCGAGCGTCCAGACCACCCACACAAGCGCGGATAGGACCAGCGCCACCAGGAAGCGAACACCCAGGGTGCGTACAAAGAACCGGCGTGCAAGGATGACGCGGCGCGCCCGTCGGCGTCGTGCGGCGTTCACCTACTCCGCGAAATCCAGGCGGGAAGCCCCTGCAGGCCCGCGCCGCGCGCCTGAACCCGCAACGCCGTTTCAAGGCGACGACGCAACTGGTCCGGTGTGAGATGCCGCTCGAGGCGACCGTCCACGGCCATCGAGATTCCACCTGTCTCCTCGGAGATGATTACCGCTACGGCGTCCGTGGCTTCGGTAATGCCCAGGCCGGCGCGGTGCCGAGTCCCGACATGGTCCTGGGGGCCCAATTCATCGCTGAGGGGCAGCATGACGTGCGCGGCCACGACTTCCGTTCCATTGAGCAGGATGGCACCGTCGTGCAACTCGGAGCCCGGGTGGAACACGGTAACGAGCAGGTTTCGGGACAGGCTGGCATCCAGGCGAGTGCCGGTACTGGCGAATTCATCCAAGCCGCCCTGGCGTTGGACGACAATCAATGCACCCCAGAGGCGGGCCGAGAGTTCCTCGGCCGAGCCGACCACCGCGCCGATCATTTGTTGCGTCTGCTCGGGCGTGACCATGCCAAACGGATGCGCGACCAGCGACCCCGTGCGGCCGACGCGCTCCAGCAGCCGCCGCAATTCGGGCTGAAATACAACAATGAGGGCAAACGTCGCCACTAAGAGTCCCTGATCCAGGATCCAGTTGATGAGTTCAAGCTGGAGCACGCGACCAATGACGAACAGGCCAACGGCCACGACGAGCAGGCCGCGGAGCAACTGATCGGCCTGGGTTCCGCGAATCAGCGAGAGGACGGCGTTGAAGAGGAGGGCAATGAGCAGAATCTGGAAGGCGGCGCCAAAGTCAAACTCACCTGCGAGGTACTCAAGCTGTTCCACGCGAGTCGCTTATCGTCAGCGCCGACGGAGTTTCAGTCTACCTAGACTCCCAACTCGTCAAACGCGGCGTCACCGCGCATGATGGCCACCAACAGCGCCTTCTGGGCGTGCAGACGATTCTCGGCCTGGTCAAACACAATCGACTGGGGGCCATCCAGGACGTCGTCCGTCACTTCCTCGCCGCGATGGGCAGGAAGGCAGTGCATGAAGACGGCGGTCGGGCCGGCCACGGCCAGCAGATCGCCGTCCACGCGAAATGGCGCGAAAACCTGGCGGCGTTCGGCAGCCTCGTCTTCCAGGCCCATGCTGACCCAGGCGTCGGTGTAGACGACGTCCGCACCATCCACGGCGGCCTTCGGATCGTTTCCGATCTCGATGCTGCCGCCGCCTTCCTCGGCGATTTCCTGCGCACGCTCCAGCATGTCTTCGTCGGGCTCGTAGCCGAGCGGCGAGGCCACGCGGACGTGCATGCCTGATTGGGCTCCGGCAAACAGCAGCGAGTTGCAGACGTTAAAGCCGTCGCCCACGTAGGCCAGCCGCCGCCCAGCGAGTCCGCCCAGGTGTTCGCGGATCGTAAGCACGTCAGCCAGGGCCTGGCAGGGATGGGAAAGGTCGCTGAGCCCGTTTATCACCGGGATATCGGCCCAGGCCGCCAGCTGCTCGAGCGTGCGGTGTTCATAAACGCGCGCCATCAGCGCGTCAACCCAGCGTTCCAGGTTGCGCGCAATGTCAGGGATCGACTCGCGTACGCCGATCTGGGTGTGCTCATTCATAAGGTCGACGGCGAAGCCGCCCAGCTGGGACATGCCAACCATGAAGGTGGTACGGGTGCGCAGCGAGGCTTTCTCAAAGAGCATTGCCAGGCTGAGGCCGGACAGCAGCGGGTGCGGCTGGCGGTTGGCCTGCATCGCCTTCAACTGTGCGGCTCGATCCAGGAGACCCCGGACCTGGCCGGGCGACAGGTCGGCCAGCGTCAGGAAGTCCTTGCCACGCAGGTCAGTCTTGGACGTCTGAATGGTCAATAGACGTGCTCGAAGTCGACGCCGCTGTAATAGGCGGCCAGAATCTGCTCGCCATTGGCTCCGTTCGCGGCCATGGCGTTGGCGCTGCGCAGCGGAAGCCCTATCCCGTGGCCGAGCAAGGTCTGTCCCCGGCTAAACGGATCATCAACTGCGAGCGCCCAAGGCTTGACGGGGCCTCCCCATTCCTCGTGCCAACTTCGAGTGCGGCCGTCGGCGCGAGAGAAGTACACCGCGTGGATGGTACTGCCCTCGTAGGTGAGCACGCAGCCGCGGGTGTCGCGAACCGCGTCCCGCAGGCGGGTGCCCGACAGCTCGCGCGCGTAGCCGTGATAGACCTGATCGCGCGTGTATAGCGTGGGGGTGTGGCGGGTGGAGGCCGCGACGTCAAAAAGCGCGCCGCTGGCACGCCGCTGCGTGCGTACGGTGTACGCGTAGGTGCGAAAGGCGATTGCCGAGGCCCGCAGGGCTTCCCAGGGAATGGTGTCGTTCTGTTCCACAAGACCGGAAAGGTAATCGTCCATGGACAAGGTGTTGACGACCCAGGCGCTTCGGTAGTTGGCCAGCCAGGCGAACTCCATGGATCCTCGATAGGTGCGCTGAGGGGCGGTTTCCTCAAGCCGGAGCCGCGACTCCTCGGCGGGATCTATCAGCACTTTGCCGACGGTCTGCAGCTGGCTGCCGTCCGGAAGGTCGAGCAGATGTACTTGGTTGGCAATGTCGCGGCGGATGACGACGCGCTCGTCCGCGTCGAGCTGCCCAAGAACCGTGCCGCCCTCGTCACGAATCTCAAGTCCCCCGGTCGAGAAGATCGTGGCCTGGTGGACGCCCGGGTTGTCGTCGCTGATGTCAAGGAGTCCAACGCGGATGTCGGGAGTGGCGAGACGGGCTGGGGCATCGACGACCGGCGCGGACACGGCCAGAGCCGTGAACCACTCACCGCCGGTTTGCAGATCGGGCTGGAGCCGGAACGGACCCGGGACCGCAGGCATCTGCACCGGGATATCGAGCGTTGCCGATCCACCGGGGGGAACGTCTTCGGAGATCGAAGCTGATGTAGGGGTAACGCGAGTTGCGGGTACAGTCGAGTCGGCCCAGCGCACGCCGACCTTTACGGCATCATCACCAGTCGCCGCCCAGGTGCCCTCACCAGAGTTTTCGACCGTCACGCGCAGAGACATCAACGTGCCGGGCGTCTGTTCCTGGATGGGAGCGACGGTGTAGCTGGCGTCGATGCCGTCGGTGAGGGAGGCCAGGTACGTCCGACCGATGGGTTCGATCTGGATCGGCACGTCGCGCGTCGACAGGTAGCTGAGCTTGCCGCGCTGAAAGAATTGGACCGTAGCCCCCCCGGCCTCGGGTACTTCCTCGGAGATCGGCAGCCCAAGCAGTTCGGCTCGTCCCAGGCGATTCCAGAAGTCCAGAAAGCCGAAGCGGACCGAGTGACGGGTCTGCCAGATGTACTCCACGGTGGCTTCGCTGCGAAACGGCGCAATCTGGCGAAAGTAGCGCCCGCCCGAGACCAACTCGCCCAGCAGCGCCGGCTGAACCTCGTACTGAGTCCCGGCGTTATCGGGCCAGTGCTCAAGCAGAAAGTTTGCGAAGAGTTGCGCGGAGCGACCGTTGCGTTCAAAGCGATTCGTGATGGGATCGCCGACGACTGCAACGCCTCCCACTCTTTCAACAAAGTTCGCGAAGAGCGGGTCGATCGTTGCGTCCGACGCCGCGGCGACATCAGCCAGGACCCGAGCGGCCGGCGCCGAGGCCAATCCGACGGCGCCGAGGGCGGCAGCCCGGCCGAGCCTTCGCCGTGAGAATTGTCGAGACATAGGGAGACAAGCGTAACGGGTGCGTGACTGGATTTGGGTTACATCTCTCACCGAAAGGAATTCCTGTGCTGCCTCGGGCGAGCCCCTCAGTGACGGTAAATCCGCACCCCGACCGTGAGAACAAACGTCGGCATACTGACGACGTGACGCAAAGCGCGTGTTCTTACATCTATCTCGATCACGCCGCGACTACGCCGTTGGATCCGGCCGTGTTCGAAGCCATGCGGCCGTTCTTCTGGTCGGAGGCAGGCAATCCGTCGAGCGTGCATGCGGTCGGGCGACGCGCACGCGAGGCCGTAGACACCGCGCGTGAACAAATCGCGAGCGTTCTGGGTTGTAAGCCCGGCGAGATGATCTTTACAAGCGGCGGCACGGAGGCGGACAACCTGGCGCTGATTGGCCTGGCCCGAGCCGAAGCGGAGCGCGGCCGACACATCGTGACCACGGCAATCGAACACCACGCCGTCCTCTTCGCAGCCCGCGCGCTGCAGGCACGCGGGTTCGACGTGACGGAGCTGGCGGTCGATCAGAACGGCCGGGTGGATCCAGGTGAGTTGGCCGCGGCTGTTCGTGCGGACACGATCCTCGTGAGCATCGGTCTGGCGAACAACGAGATCGGGACGATCCAGGACCTGCCGTTGCTGTCGCGAATCGCGCACGAAGCCGGCGCGCGCGTGCATACAGACGCGGTGCAGGCGGCCGGTCAACTCGACATAAACGTTGATCGACTTGGAGTTGACCTGTTAAGTTTGTCCGCACACAAGCTCTACGGCCCCAAAGGGGTCGGCGCGTTGTTCGTACGCGAAGGCGTGAGCGTAGAGCGACGGGCTTTTGGCGGGGCGCAGGAACGCGACCGCCGAGCGGGGACCGAAAACGTGCCGGGAATCGTAGGTCTGGGCGAAGCCCTGATTCGCGCGGAGTCCGATCGCGAACGACGGACCGCGCAGATGCGCTCGTTGAGTGTGGCGCTCATGGGGCGCGTGACGGCCCAATGTCCCGAGGCACGCATAACCGGCGACCCTGAGCGGCGATTGCCGGCGTTCGCATCCTTTGCGTTCGCGGACATTGACGCCGAGTCGTTGCTGATTCGTTTGGACCTGGAGGGGATTGCCGTTTCAACCGGGGCAGCCTGTACCTCGGGGTCGCTGGAGCCATCGCATGTGGTCCAGGCGTTGGGGCTGCCGGATCGTTACCAACGAGGTTCGCTGCGCTGCACGGTTGGCCGAAACACGACGTCCAACGAGATCGCTCGGTCGGGCGACGCGATTGTGCGGCACGTAGCGGCGTTGCGCGACGTAGCGGCGGCGCCGTCAGGGGCGGCCTAGGCATGGACGTGTTGTTCGTGATTCCGCCGTCGGTATACCTGGGCTTGCTATTGGCCACGTTCATTAGCTTTACGTTCCATGCGGTGATTGGTCGGCGGCAGAACTCGGGGTTCTTTTACTGGCCGTTTGGCGTTGCCGGGTTCGCGGGAGGGGCGCTGGCCGCCGGTGCAATCGGCGCCACCTACATGGCGATCGGCGGCTTGCCGATTCTCGGAGCATTCGTGGGGTGTGTGGTGGGTTTGCTGGTCGCCCACCTGGTGCTGACATGACTCCCGGAGTGTCTCGGGACGCGACGGTACCTGGTGAAGTCGTGCCGTTCCGCGGAGGAAAACTGTGCTAGCTTTTCGGGGCACGATGTGTTCAAGGTGGTCGGACAATGGTCGTCCGGCTGGCCAAACTGGCTTTTGGATTCTTGATCGGCCTGGCCGCGGGATATGCATTGCGTGCGATGCATCCGGAGGCGGTGGCCGATCGAGTGACGGAGGAGTTTCGATAGCGCAGGCATAACCCAAGGCTCGCATTTTCTTTAAGGCTGATCGGGAGGCAGCTTCCGTCGGTCTTTCTTTGTTTTGCGGGCCTGGCCGGCGTGGGGACCACCCGATGAATACCGCCGAAATACGCGACCACTACCTTCGGTTCTTTGCCGAACGCGGCCACCGTGTGCTGCCCAGCTCGTCGTTGGTGCCGGTGGGCGATCCGAGCGTGCTTCTTACCTCGGCGGGCATGCAGCAGTTCAAGCCGTACTTCAGCGGTGAGCGGCCCTCGGCCTATCCACGAATCGCCACGGTGCAGAAGTGCTTCCGGACGACGGATCTTGACGAGGTCGGTGACCTTAGCCACCTCACGTTCTTCGAAATGCTTGGCAACTTCAGCTTTGGCGACTACTTCAAGGTGGAGGCGATCACCTGGGCCCGCGAGCTAGTGCAGGACGTGATCGGGATCGAGCCGGACCGAGTGTGGGCCACGGTGTACGAAGGCAGTCCGGGCGTACCGCGAGACGAGGAAGCGGCGGATATCTGGGCGGACCTGGGCCACCCGCGCGAGCGCATCGCCTACGCGGGCGAGGACAACTTCTGGGGGCCGACGGGCGATAGCGGCCCTTGCGGTCCGACGACCGAGATTCACATCAACCTACGGCCCGATTTGCCTGACGTCGGACCGCTGGCGGCACCGGAGCAGTATCTCGAGATTTGGAACCTAGTGTTCAACCAGTATTTCAAGTCGGCGGATGGTGAACTGACCCCACTTGAGAAGCATGGGGTGGACACCGGGGCCGGGCTGGAGCGCTGGGCCGTGGTGCTGCAGGGCGTCAACTCGATTTACGAGACGGATACCTGGTGGCCGCTCGTACATACGGCGGCAGGTCAGGCGGGACTGGAATACGAGGCCGAGCGCGAGAGCGGGCGGTCGCTACGGGTCGTCGCGCAGCACAGCCGGGCAGCGGCGTTTCTAATTGGCGACGGGGTTATGCCGGGCAACGAGGGCCGCGGATACATCCTGCGGCGTAGCATTCGCCAGGGCGTGCGGCACGCGCGGCAGTTGGGCATCGAATCGGACGCCCTGGCTCCAGTGGTTGCGACGGCCATCGACGTGATGTCCGAGGAGGGCTACGACGACTTGCTGCCGCGGGCGGAATTTATCCGCAGCGTGGTCAGCGACGAGGAACAGCGCTTTCGGCGGACGCTGGACGCCGGAGTGGCGCGGCTGGACGACTTGCTGTCGACCGTGCCGCACGGTGGGCAGGTCGAAGGTGCACGGATGTTCGAGCTATATGACACGTTTGGATTTCCCCCGGACATAACGAAGGACATCGCGGCCGCACGGGGCGTGGGCGTAGACGATGCCGGCTTTGACGCCGCGCTGGCGGAGCAGCAGGCACGCAGCCGCGCTGCCCAGTCCGACGGACAGGCCCACGAGTTGCCGTCCGGGTTCGGGGAATCGATGTTCCTGGGTTACGACTTTGTGACCGAGGCTGAAGGCACGATCGTGGCGCTGGCGCGTGACGGCGAACTGCTGGACGCAGCCGCGAGTGGCGGCCACGTGATGGTTGTGCTGGATCAGACGCCGTTCTATGGAGAGGCCGGCGGTCAGATCGGTGATTCAGGAGTTCTTACAGGCCCCGACGGCGAGGCTCGTGTTACCGACACACTTAAAAACCCCGAGGGCACGGTGGTGATGGTCGCCGAGGTGACGCAGGGACAACTCGCCGTGGGCGAGCGCGTACGGGCTCGCGTTGACCGCGAGCGGCGTTTCAACATCATGCGCAATCACACGGCAACTCACCTCTTGCACGCGGGCCTTCGGCGCACGCTGGGCGATCACGTGCGCCAGGCGGGCTCGCTGGTGGCGCCGGACCGGCTACGGTTCGACTTCACAAATCCGGCACCCGTGACCGATGACGAGTTGCGACGAATCCAACAGTGGGTGAACTCGCAGATTCTTGAGGACTACCAACTGGTCACCGAGTTGACCGAGGTGCAGGCGGCGGTGGAAGCCGGGGCCATGGCGCTGTTCGGCGAAAAATATGGCGAAGTCGTGCGCATGGTGCGGATGGGCGACGTGAGCCGTGAACTGTGCGGCGGCACGCACTGTGCGTCCAGCAACCAGATCGGGCTATTTGCCATCGTGCAAGAGGGCGGAATCGCGGCGGGCGTTCGCCGTATCGAAGCCGTGACCGGCGCGGGAGCGGTGGAGTTGGTGGAGCGCAACCAGGACCTGCTGGCCGGGATTGCTCGTCAGCTTGAGTCTGCGCCGGCGGAGACGCCGGAACGCGTAGAACGGCTGCTCAGTCAGCAGGCCGACTTGCGGCGACGATTGCAGGCCGCTGAGCGGGCCGAGGCCCGGCGGCAGGCTGAACAGCTGGCGGCGGAGTCGGTGTCGGTTGGCCCAATTTCGCTGGTTGCCGCCAATACGTCGGCGGCCAATCGCGACGCGCTTCGCGAGTTGAGCGACGATTTGCGTCAGCGGCTGGATACGCCTTGGGTGATTGTGCTGGCGGCCACGATCGAGGGACGTCCCGCTTTCGTTGCCGCGGCGTCGGACGATGCCGTGGCCGCAGGGATTAATGCCGGGGCGCTGGCACGCGCCATGGCGCAAACGGCCGGTGGCGGCGGTGGGGGGCGGCCGGAGCTGGCCATGGCTGGAGGCAAGGACCCATCGCGGATTCCGGCGGCGCTGGAGGCTGGACGCGCCTTTGTAATGAATGAGGTGGCCGGGACATGAGAGCCGTGCGGGAGCGGCGACCGGACGTGGTGCGGCGGGTCTACATCCCCGAGGCCGGGATCAACCGGCCGCGCGTGCATAGCCCACCGCGGCCGACACTCGAAAGAACCAGGCGCGCGGGCCGCAGCGTCGTGTTCGAACGACTTGCGTCGGATGAGGCTGAGCCGCGGTCTGGGTCGTGGCGCCTACCACGCTCGACGGTCGTGCCGACGCGGCTCTGGCGGGAGCCGATGTCCCGGCTTTCGGCGGCCACGATTGTGGGGGGGCTCGTTGCAGTGTTTCTTGGGGTGCTTGCTTTTCAGTATTTCCTGGTTCCCTCCAGCTCGATCGTGGTGGTGCCGCAGGCCAAGCGGCTACCGATTGACGCAACGGTGCGGATCGATCCCGACGCCGGGTCACTTGATATCGAGCGCGGCGTTGTGCCGGCGACGGTAATGGACGCCACGGTCCAGGACTCGCTCACCAAACCCGCGACGGGACGTCGGCGCGAGGCTCAGGGGGTAGCCAGGGGCTTTGTGACCGTTCGAAACCGCACACGCCAGGCGGTGGTGTTGCCCGTGGGGACGCGGGTCTTGACGGCGGATGGGACCGGATTCCTGACGGACGCGGAGTTCCTGGTGCCACCGACGCTGCAGGTCGGCGGCCGCGATGTGCCGGGGGAGGCCATCGTGGCGGTGACGGCCGAGGCGCCGGGTCTCTCCGGGAACGCGCCGGCGCTGGCGATTACGACGGTGGGCGGTCCGTTCGGCGGCTCGCTGGAGGCTTTCAACCCACAGCCGCTGGAGGGCGGGTCGGAGCGGGAAGTGGCGCTGGTGTCTCAACGCGACTTCACCGAACTGGACGCTTTGTTGACCGAGCGGTTGCAAAGCGCGGCTATTGAGCACCTTCGCCGAGACCGTCCGGCAAATCAGACGCTGATCGTTTGGTCGCCGGCGAGTGGCAATCCGCAGGTCTTGCGACGCGAGTTCAGCGCCATGCCCGACGAGCATGCTTCCGAACTCTCCCTGGCAATGGAAATCCGGGCTCTGGGAACGGCCTTTGCCACTCAAGATCTGGAGGCTGTATTGCTACAGCGCCTGCGAGATTCGCTGGAGGGCCAGGCGTTTGAGATCGACTCAATTCGAATTGTCGATACCGAGGTCTTAGGCGAGCGTCAGGGCGTGCTGGACCTGCGTGTGCAGGCGGTTGCCGAGGCCGTGGACACGATCGACCACAACACGGTGCGCAGCACGGCGACCGGGCGGTCGCTTGGCGAGGGGTTGGAGGCACTGCGGGCACTGCCGGGCGTGGACCAAGTGTCCGTGACCCATGAACCGCCCGATACTGCGAACTTTCCGAGAATTGGGTTTCGTATCGATGTCACGGTCGAGGCGCCGCAACCAATCGAGGCCCCATGAGCCGGAGCGCCCACCCGCGGCGTTGGGCCGGCGGGTGGGCGCGCTGGACCTGGGAGAACGCCGAATCGGCGTGGCCATGACCGATGCGGGCGGATCGTTCGTGACTATGCGACGGGTGCTGACCCGTGCCGGTGGAACAGGTGACTCGACCGCCCTCGGCGCTGTACTGGACGCATACCCGGGCGCAACATTAGTGATTGGGTTGCCGTTGAATACGGACGGAACCGAAAGCGCACAGGCCGCGCGTCACCGGCGTTGGGCTTCCCAGTTGCTCGAAGGCCGCGGCGAGCCTGTCATCTGGAAGGACGAGCATTTGACCACGCAGGCCGCCCGGCAGGCAGGGGCAGATGACGCGGATGTGGATGCGCGCTCCGCGGAGGTCCTTCTGCTGGATTACCTCAGGAGCCAGACCACATGCTGAGCCGCGTGAGTGCAGTCACCCAGGCATTTGGCATCGGACTGTTGACGCTGGCCGGCGTGCTGTTGTTGGGGTACTCAGCGGCGGCCCGGTTTGCTGAATCACCATCCCCTGTGGCGGCGCGCACCGTGCCCTTCACGATTCCGGTTGGGGCGACTGCGTCCGACATCGCTCAAGGGTTGCGTGAGGCGAGCCTGATTCGCAGCGATCTCCTGTTCCAGGTACTGGTGGAACGGCGCGGACTGGAAGGGGCGTTTCGCCAGGGAACCTTCCTGCTGCGGTCGGACATGACGCTGGATGAGATTGTGGGCGCGCTCAGCACGGCGACCGCCGTGGATCAAACGGTGACGTTTCCCGAGGGCTGGAGGCTGGAGGAAATGGCCGACCGGTTGGCGGATCAGACGGAGATCGACGACCTGGAGTTCCTGCGACTGGCGCGCGAGGGGGCTCCGACCCTCGCCCTGGAGTTCGACTTTCTGGCCAGTTTGCCGGCGGGTCAGTCGCTGGAGGGGTACCTGTTTCCCGACACTTACCAGATTGACGGATCGTCGAACGCGCGGAATCTGATCCAGCGCATGCTGCGGCGATTTGACGAAGTGGTGACACCTGAGATTCGGGCGGATGCGGCGGAGAACGGACTGTCGGTGCATGACCTGCTCACGCTCGCGTCAATCATTGAGCGGGAGGCGGTTCTGGATGAGGAGCGGCCGCTGATCTCCGGGGTCTTCCACAATCGCCTGGCACGCGGGATCCCCTTGCAGGCGGATCCGACGGCCCAGTACGCGATTGGCCGTACCGGCCCGGGAGGCCGCTGGTGGAAGCCGGACATTACCGGTGACGACCTGCGGACGCAGTCTCCGTACAATACGTATGTGGTCAACGGGCTGCCCCCGGGGCCCATTGCCGCGCCCGGGTTGGCCTCGATCATCGCGGCGGCCAGACCTGAATCCACGCCTTACCTGTTTTTTGTCGCCCGCGGCGACGGTTCGCACGCGTTCTCCGAGACGCTGGAGGAACACACACGCAACATCGAGCGCTTTCTGAACTAACGGCCGCTCGGACCGAGCGGCTGGCGACACGCCTTGACGAGCTTGGCGTGGATGCCCTGCTGGTAACTGGCGAGGCGAACCGACGCTACCTGAGCGGCTTTACGGGAACGGCAGCCACGTTGCTGATCTCAACGCAGGACCGGCGGCTTGTGACGGACTCGCGTTACACGGCGCAGGCGCAGCAGCAGGCCCCGAGCTTCGACGTCATCGAGGACGTGGATACGCTGGGCGTTGTGGCTGCGTGGGTCGATGAGCGCGGCGTGGGCCGGCTGGGCGTGGAGTCCGAGCACACCTCATTGAAGCAGCATCGCGAGCTCGTTGAGCGGCTGGTCGACGACGCGCACGAGGTGCCGGTTGTGCCGCTCGACGGTCTGATTGAGGACCAGCGCGTGGTCAAAGACGAATCGGAGCTTGCCCTCCTGCGTGAGGCGGTGCGGCTGGCGGACGACGTGATGGCGGCAGCTGGCGAGACCGTGGCCCCGGGCATGACGGAACGGGAGTTGTCGCTGGAGCTGGAACGCCTGATTCGCGAGGCTGGCGACGGACCATCGTTTCCGACGATTGTGGCCGGCGGGCCGAACGCGGCGATGGCACACCATTCGCCAGGTATGCGCCCAATTGGCGCCGGCGAGCCGGTGATCGTTGATCTTGGCGTTCGGCTGGATGGATATTGCTCAGACATCACTCGGACGTTTACGGCGGGTGACGCCGACGCACGCTTCCATGAGATATACGAGATCGTGCTGGAGGCGCAGACCGCGGTTGAGACCGGCACCCGCGCCGGGATGACGGGGCGCGAGGCCGACGCGCTGGCTCGCCGGGTGATTTCCGAGGCGGGCTACGGCGAGAACTTTGGTCATGGGACCGGTCACGGCGTCGGGCTGGAGATTCATGAGGCGCCGACGCTTTCTCCGCGAGGCACAAACGTGCTGGCTGCGGGTGCGGTGGTGTCGGTGGAGCCGGGAATCTACCTGCCGGCCTGGGGCGGGATCCGCATTGAAGATCTGGTCGTCGTTGAGTCCGACGGCCTGACCGTACTGACGCAAGCCAGCAAGTGACTGGCGCCGAGGACAGGGGTCTATAACCAGTGAATGCCTTTGCAAGGAGACTCACGCGTGATTGACGCCGGCGAACTAAGGCGGGGCTGGGTGCTGCGGATCGACGGCGCCCTCTGCCAGGTCATCGACTTTCAGCATCAGAAGATCGGCCGCGGATCCGCCAACGTGCGACTTCGGGTGCGCGACGTGCGCAGCGGGGCGACGACGGATCGCTCGTATCAGGCCTCGAAACGCTTCGAGCGCGTGATTCTGGATACGCACAAAGTCCAGTACCTCTACCAGGACGCTTCCGGGTATCACTTCATGGACATGGAGACGTACGAGGACATGACGCTTTCGCTGGACGCGGTCGGGGACGCCGCCAACTACCTGACCGACGGGCTTGACCTTGAGATCACGTCGTTCGAAGACGTGCCGCTTGGGGTTGAGTTGCCAATCAGCGTGGAGATTGAAGTCGTGGAGACCGAGCCCGGCGTGCGCGGTGACACCGCGACCGGCGCCACCAAGATGGCTCGGGTTGCGACCGGGCTGGAAGTACAAGTACCGCTGTTCGTGGAGACCGGTGACGTGCTGCGCATCGACTCGCGGAGCGGCGAGTACCAAACGCGCGTCTGACGACGAGATGAGCGGTCGATGACTACGGACCCGGACTGGGAAGCGGCGCTCGACCAGGACATTCCGCGTCTGGCTCGGCTGCTACGAGAGACGGGCGCGGAAGAGATTGAGATCGGCGACTCGGCGCGGACCATCCGGGTGCGGCGGTCGAGCGCGCCTGGAGTAATGCCGGCCGAGACGGCAGCCATTGAGGATGGAGAAGCGGCGGACGACGACCTGGTGACCGTTGCGTCGGAGCAAGTTGGCGTCTTTGTGGCGCTGACCGAACCTGGTGCGCCGTCGCTGGTGGGTGTCGGTGATTTCGTGGTCGAGGGGCAGACCATCGGTTATGTGGACGTGTTGGGCGTGGCGCACGACGTGTGCGCACCTGAGGACGGCACTGTCGAGCGAGTCTTGGTGCACGACGGCGAAGTCGTGGAGTACGGACAGTCCCTGGCTGAGTTGCGCCGGAGTGCGGACGCGGGCTAGCGGACCAGCGTCAGTCGACTTCGAAACCGTTCCCAGATTCGCGGCAGGTCGCGCCGATCCCACGAAACAAGGGCCGACGAGGCAGCGAAGATCGACGAATAGGTTCCGATCATGAAGCCGGCGGCCAGGGCGACGACGAACAGGCGGATGGTGGGACCGCCCAGCACGATGAGGGCAAGCAGCACCAGCAACGCGGTGAGCGACGTGTTGAGCGACCGGGTGAGGCTCTGGTTGGCGCTGAAGTTGACCGTCTGCTCGAAGTCCGGGCGCTGAGCGTCGGGCAGTCGTAGATGGCGCTGCCGGTTTTCGCGAATGCGATCGAACACGACGATGGTGTCGTTAACCGAGAAGCCGATGACTGTGAGGATTGCGGTTACGAACAGCGCGTCCACCTGAACGTCGATTACGTGGCCCAGCAGGGCAAAGAGTCCTAGCAGAAACAGGGCGTCGTGCAGGAGGGCGCCGATGGCGGCGAGGCCCAGGACGACGGGACGTTCCATGCGGCGGAAGGCCCACATGACGTAGAGCAGGATGAGGGCGGAGGCCACGGCCACGCCGATAGCTGCCGCGCGTGTGAGTTCGGCGCCTACGACCGGACCGATGGTGGAGAAGCTGAGCTCCTGGCCAGCGCCTACCCGGTCGAAGATCGCGGACACCAGATCGTCCTTGGCTTCGACTTCGAGGGGGGGCGTTCGAACAAGGGCGCCTCGATCTTCAGTCAGCTGAACGGTCGCGCCCGGATAGCCGCTATCCACGGCAACCGCCTGGACGGCTTGTTGAGTGACGGCCTGGTCGAATCGAAGTTGAACCAGTGAGCCTCCGGTGAAGTCGATGCCCGGTTTCAGACCACCGGTGAGCAGGGCAATGACGCCGGGTACGAGCAGTGTCAGCGAGAGCAGGTACCACCAGCCGCGGCGGGAGGTAATGGCAAACATCAGGTCTCGGAACGGGCGGCCGCTCCGGCGCCAAAGAGGCGCGGGCGGGTGAGCGCCGGCCAAATGATGGTGAGGCGCAACAGGTTTCGGCTGACGGTGATGGCGCTGAACATGCTGACGGCCACGCCGATGGCCAGCGTCACGGCGAAACCACGCACGCCGCCGCTGCCGAAGCCGAAGAGGACGGCGCAGATGATGAGGGTGGAGATGTTGGAGTCACGGATTGACGGCCAGGCGCGGTTGAAGCCGGATTCAATGGCGCCGCGGATGGCTCGGCCGGCGCGGAGTTCCTCGCGGGTGCGTTCGAAGATGAGGATGTTGGCGTCGACGGCCACGCCGACGGACAGGATGAATCCGGCCAGGCCGGAGAGGGTGAGCGTGACGGGGATGAGCTTGAAGACGGCGAAGACGACGGAGGCGTAGACGATGAGTGCGAGTGCGGCCACGACGCCGGGTACCCGGTAAAAGGCGACCATGAAGACCAGTACGAGGAGGGCGCCAACGATGCCGGCTCTGAGGCTGGCCGCAAGGGACTCCTGGCCGAGGGTGGGCCGGACGCTCAGGGTCTCGACCACTTCCAGCGGGACCGGGAGCGCACCGTAGCGAAGTTGGATGGCGACGTTGCGGGCTTCGTCGGCCGTGAATGAGCCGCGGATGACGCCGCTGTCGCGGATGGCGGCCTCGATGCGGGCCGAACTGATGACGACCTCGTCAACGGTGATGGTGAGGACTTCGTTGAGGTGGCTGCCGGTGTAGGTCTGGAAGCGGTTGGCGGCGTCGGGCTGCAGGTCGAACTCGATCATGGGCGCGCCGAGGGAATCGAAGCCGACGCGGGCGTCGCGAAGGTCGCGGCCGCGGAGGACGGTCTGGGACGGATCGGCGGGGAGAATGGTTCCCTCGTCGATGAACTCGAACCCGGTGTTGACGACGAGGAGCTGGCCGGTCTGGCGGAAGACGCGGATGGCTTCTTCCGGATCCTCGACGCCGGGCAGTTCGACGATCAGGCGGTTGTCGCCCTCGATCTGGATGAGGGGCTCGGCGACACCGAGGGCGTTGACCCGGTTCTCGATGATGCGCTTGACGGCGTCCATGTCGCCGTCTTGCAGTTGCTGGTCGGGCGGGGGGCTGGCCTGGAAGCGCACGTGCAGGCCGCCCTGCAGGTCCAGGCCCTGGCGGAAGCGCAGGTCGGACAGGTCACGGCCCGCCACTTCGATCGGCAGGCCGGGCGTGCCGGGCAGCGACACGTACAAGGCGAAGCCGAAGATTATGGCGATGAAGGCAAGCGTTGCCGACTGGCGTCTGCGCACGGTCTTAGCGATCTCCCAGGAAACCAGCGCTGATCATACGCCGTGGCGTCCGGGGGACCGGCCCCGGCTGTTGGGGACGAGGCATTGCTGGTTCAGCGAGAGACAGTTTGGGGCGAATTTTCCGGGTGGAGGCGCGAGTTACCGGGGGCGGAGCCGGGCCGCACGGGGCACAGGGACGGGCATGGTGAGATCACGAGGGAGGGACGGCGTGGGGGGATGCGGTGGGTGTGGGGTGGGGCGGCGTTGGGCATTGGGATAAGAACAGAAAGACAGACGCCCAATTGTACACAAGTGGTGAACGACTGGCAAGCGGTGCGCGGTACCGCAGGCAGCGGACACGGAGGGGGCGGGGTGGGGGTGGCTGGATGTCCGCAATCGTCGTACAGCGGCGCCCAGCGCCCGCATGGGCGGAGGATGGAAGTGGATGTGTCCACCCGGATCCGCCAATGTGTCCAGTCTCTCGGCCGATGAGGCCAGTGTGGCCGCTAATGTGTCCAGTCTGTCGGCCGATGTGTCCAGCCGGCCCGCCGATGTGTTCACCCTGATTCGCCGATGTGTTCACTGTTGGCGGGAATGTGTTCAGTTTGACCGCGAATGTGTTCACTCTGGCCGGCAAAGTGTTCAGTTGGCGGGCCAATGTGTTCAGTGGGCCTGGTAGGGCAAGGGCCGCTCCAGGGGCCAGCAAGACGCCAGGGCGATGGGACGCAGGCGTCATTGATTTTGCGGTTGGGCGGTGACGTAGTGGGCGCTGCCGAGGTTGCGGACGAGGCCCTTGACTTCCATGACGGCGAGCAGGGCGGAAACGCGGAAGGCGGGTAGGGCGGCCAGGCGCACCAGCTCGTCGATGTGGACGGGGTCGGTGGTGAGGTGGCGGAGGACGGCGCGTTCCTCGGTGGTGGGTTTGACGAGTTGGGGCATTGCCAACTGCTCAGGGCTGACGGCGATCTGAAGGGCTTCGAGGACGTCCTCGGCCGAGGTGACGGCGCGGGCCTCGCCGCGGTTGATGAGGCGGTTGGTTCCGCGGCTGGCGGCGGCGAAGACGCTGCCGGGGATGGCGAGGATCTCGCGGTTCTGTTCGATGGCGTAGCGGGCCGTGTGTAGGGCGCCGCTTTCGAGCGGGGCCTCGACGACGATGGTGGCGAGGGAGAGGCCGCTGATGATGCGGTTGCGCTGGGGGAAATTCTCAGGGAGACCGCGAACGCCGACGGGGTACTCGGTGACGATGGCGCCGCGTTCCAGGATGCGGGGGACGAGGCGGCGGTTGGCGCGGGGGTAGATTTCGTGCAGGCCGGTGCCCCAGACGGCGACGGTTGCGCCCTGGGCGTCGAGCACGGCGCGGTGGGCTTCACCGTCAACACCGGAGGCCATGCCGCTGACCACGCAGAGTCCGGCGCGGGCGAGGGTTCCGGCGAGTTGGGCAGTGACCTGTTTGCCGTAGGCGGTCATGCGGCGGGTGCCGACGATGGCGACGGTGCGCTGGTAGTCGGCGCAGGCGAGGTCGCCCTTGACATAAATCAAGGGTGGCGGGTCGGGGATTTCTCGCAGTTGGGCGGGATAGGCCGGGTCGTGCCAGGCGATGGCGCGGCCGTCGTGTTTGGCGAGTTCTTGCAGGGCGTGGTCGGCGGACTTCTCGCGGCGGGCGGTCTCAACGCCCTTCGCGACGGCCGGGGCGGCGCCGGCGGCCTGGAGCCGGGCGGCGCTGGCGCTCCAGGCGACTCGCAGGTCGCCGAAGGCACGGATGAGGTTCCACAACGTGGCCGACCCAAGTCCGGGAACCGAACTCAGCGCCACCCACGCGGCCAGGTCTTCCGGCGTGCGCCCCGAGGGCGCAGGTAAGCGGTCGGCCGCGAAGAGGGATTCGCGGCTGGCCATGGGGGATTTTAGCGTTGGAGGGGTGATAGGTGGGGAGCATGCTGGACTTTGTCTCGGGTGTGGGCGGGGAGCCGGTGCGGGCTGAGGGTGAAGCCGCGGACCAGGTGCCTACTGGGGGCGGGTGGGCCGCTGCAGGCTCTTGCGCAACCTGGGCGGAGTTGCCCGGAAGTGCCTCGCCCCAATCCCCTCCCAGAGTGCGAGGGAGCGAAAGCGGCCGTGGTTCAGGGGTCGTGAGGGGTGCTTCGCACGGGTTTCCACACGCCTAAGCGCACGACCTAGCGAGAGTTGACTCGGTAACCGACGAAGATTATGGCGTCCAGGTTGTAGTGGGTCGGGGTCCGCCGGACTTGCCGGCTGCCGTCGGTTCGAACTACCGAGGATTCCTCGGTAGTTCGAAGTCGCGGCCTGCGCTCGGTGAGATGTCGCTCGCCTCAATTGCTGCCGCGGGCTCAGCGCTTGCACGGCGTGCAGATTGCCTATCGGCCCGACGAATCTCGGGCGGCGACATGACCCGAGCGCCGACAGGGGCTCTCACGTACAGACTGAGATGGTCGATCTCGGGAGAGATGGCTCAACCGCGTTCAGCTTGAACTTGTGCAAATCATGCACAAGTTGCCCGAGTCCAGCGGCGCCAGGGCATGTGGCGTCGGACTCTGATCCCGAGACCGATCGGGACGACGGGTTCAAGTTATCGTGGCCGAAGTGTCATCCCACCTGGTGTGTCCGCGGTTTGAACTGCTAAGGAATCCTTAGGAGTTGGTGTCTCGTCGGGGTCTTGTGTCTGAAACATGTTTATCAGGCACGGGGTCGATGGCGGACGCAGCGTGCGGGCGCGCCATGTTTGACCAGGGCGGACGGGCGCTTTTCGCTATTGGCGGGGTCAGATCCGGCTCGAAGTCGGCGCGGTGGCCTGTGGATTGTCGGGTCGAAGGCCCAGCGCGCTGGGTTTTGGAGGATGTAGCGACGGATTCTGGTCAGCGATTTGTCGCTTCGGACAACGTGCTCGTAGTAGTTCCGCTGCCACAGTCGTTTGGGGAATGCCGGCCAGTTTCGGGTCTTTACCGCTCGGATGTAGTTGACGGTTGTCAGGGATTTGTATGCGTCGATCACATCGCCCAGGGGGACCCGTGAGTGCGTTTGGGCGTCGGCGGCATCTTGCCCAGGGGCGCTCCTGCGGGAGTTTGGGCAGACGAGGCGGGGGCTATTTGGTCGTGTCGAGTTCGGTGCGGATGAGGGTGCTGACGGCTTGGGGGTTGGCTTTGCCGCGGGTGATGCGCATGACCTGGCCCATGAGGAATTGGAGGGCGCGGCCCTTGCCGTCGCGGAAGTCCTGGACGGCCTGCGGGTTTTCCTGGATGACCTGGCGGGCGATGGCCAGGAGTTCGTCCTGGCCGCTGATCTGGGGGCCGCGGGCTTGCACGATTTCCGCAGCCGACTTGCCGGTGTCGAACATTTCGTCGAGCACCTCGCCCGCCATGGTGCTGCTGACGGCGCCCCTGGCTCGCAGGGCGAGAAGGCTGGCTACCTCGGTCGGCGGGATCGGAGTGGATGTGCTCTTGTCGGTCTGGGCGTTGAGGGCGCGGCGGAGTTCGTGGACGATCCAGGTGACGGCCTCGCTGGCGGAAGCGCCCGCTTCGATGACAGCGAGCGTGTAGTCAGTGAGTGGCCGGTCCTGAACCAATTCGGCGACGTCGGCCTCGGGCGATCCCTGCTCAATGAGATCGGCGGCGACCTGGTCGGGCATGCGGGGGAGGCCGGTGCGCAGGGTATCGACACGCTGGCGGATGATGTGCAGGGGCGGCAGGTCGGGTTCGGGGAAGTAGCGGTAGTCGTGGGCGTATTCCTTGGTGCGTTGGGAAAGGGTGGTCCCCGACGTCTCGTCCCAGCCGCGGGTTTCCTGTTCGATGGGTTCGCCGCGCTCGCGCCGGGCGGTTTGCCGCTTGATTTCGAAGTCCAGGGCGCGGCCGAGGGCGCGGAAGGAGTTCATGTTCTTGACTTCGACCTTGACGTCGCCGGTCGGCTCGCCCTCGGGCCAGACGGAGATGTTGGCGTCGATTCGCAGGGCGCCGTCTTCCATGTTTGCGGTGGAGACGCCGATCCAGCGCAGCAGCGCGCGCAGCTTCTCTCCATAGGCCATGGCTTCGGCCGGCGTACGAATGTCGGGCTCGCTGACGATCTCCATTAGCGGCGCGCCGGAGCGGTTGACGTCGATGAGGCTGGCGGGTGCGCCGTCGGCGGCGGTGACGTGGGTGAGGCGGGCGGTGTCTTCTTCCAGGTGGACACGGGTGATGCCAATGCGGGTCGTTGCCCCGCCGACCTCGACGTCGAAATGCCCATCGATGCAGAGCGGCAGGTCGTACTGGGAGATCTGGTACCACTTCATCAGGTCGGGATAGGCGTAGTTCTTGCGGTCGAATTTGGCGTACTCGGGGATCTCGCAGTGGAGGGCCAGGCCGGTGCGGATGGTGTGGTCCACGGCTTCGCGGTTGATGACCGGAAGAACGCCCGGCATACCGAGGCAAACCGGGCACACGTGGGTATTTGGCGGGGCGTTGGCGTAGTCGGCGGCGCAGCCGCAGAACATCTTGCTATTGGTGCGTAGCTGGACGTGGGTCTCGAGGCCGATGACGGTGCGGTAGGCGGTGGCGACTGTCATTTGGCGTCGATGGCTTTGGTGGGGGCGGGCAGGTTGCCGCGGGCTCGTTCGTAGGCGCCGGCGGCCTGGAGCAGGCGAGATTCGGCGAAGGGGGGCGCGATGAGTTGCAGACCCACGGGCAGGCCTTCCACGAATCCGCAGGGGATGCTGAGGCAGGGGAGTCCGGCCAGGGAGGCGGGGAGGGTCATGATGTCGGACTGGTACATGGCTACCGGGTCGTCAAGCTTGGCGCCCAGATCGAAGGCCGGGGACGGCACGACGGGGGCGGCGATGACGTCTACGTTTTCGAAGGCCGACTCGAAGTCCGACTTGATGAGCGTGCGGACTTTCTGGGCGCGGACGTAGTAGGCGTCGTAGTAGCCGGACGAGAGCGCGAAGGTGCCGATCATGATGCGCCGCTTCACCTCGGAACCGAAGCCCTGGCCGCGGATGCGGGCCATCATCTCGTCGACGTCGGTGGCCTGCGGGTCGGAGAGGCCGTATTTGACGCCGTTGTAGCGGGCCAGGTTGGCGCTGGCCTCGGACGGGGCGATGACGTAGTAGGTGGGCAGGGCGTATGCGGTGTGGGGCAGGGAGATCTCACGTTCGGTGGCGCCGGCGCCGAGCAGTGCGTGGATAGCCGCACGGACCGAGTTTCCGACCTGGGGATCGAGGCCCTCGCCGAAGTACTCGGGCGCCACGCCGATGCGCAGCCCGCCGATGTCCCGATTGAGTTCGCCGGCATAGTCCGGCACCGGCTCCTCGGCGGACGTGGAATCGCGCGGGTCGTGCCCGGCCAGGGCGCCCAGTAGCAGGGCGGCGTCGGTGACGTCCTTGGTGAGCACGCCGATCTGGTCGAGCGAAGAGGCGAAGGCGATCAAGCCGAAGCGCGAGATGCGGCCGTAGGTGGGCTTCAGACCCACGCAGCCGCAGAGGGCGGCGGGCTGGCGGACGGAGCCGCCGGTGTCCGTGCCGAGCGCGGCCAGGCATTCGTCGGCGGCCACGGCGGCGGCCGAGCCGCCGCTGGAGCCGCCGGGCACCTTGTCCAGGTCCCAGGGATTGCGCACGGGCTTGTAGGCGGAATGCTCGTTGGACGAGCCCATGGCGAACTCGTCCATGTTGGTTTTGCCGAGAGTGACGGCGCCGGCCTGCTTCAAGCGGGTGACGGCGGTGGCGTCGTAGGGCGGGATGAAGCCCTGGAGGATCCTGGAGGCGCAGGTGGTTTCGACGCCGGCGGTGGTGAGCACGTCTTTCAGGGCGATGGGCAGGCCGAGCAGCGGGCCGCTGTCGCCCGCCGCGAGACGTTTGTCGGCGGAGGCGGCCTGTTCCAACGCCAGGTCGGCGGTGACGGTGAGGTAGGCACCGATGTGGCCGTCGACGGCCTGAATTCGATCGAGGAGGGCCTGGCTGAGTTCGACCGAGGTGAACTGGCCTGCCCGCAAGCCTTCAGCGGCGGCGTGCAGCGTCAGGCGATGGAGCTCATCAGCCACCGGTCAGGACCCTTCCAGAACCGGGGGCACCCGGATCTGGCCGTCCTCGACGCGGGGAGCGTTGGCCAGCACGCTGTCCAGCGGCAGCGAGTCGGCGACTTTGTCGTCCCGCTCGACGTTGCCGAGCGGGATGACCTGCGCGGTCGGGGGGATGTGCTCGGTGTCCAGGGTGTTGAGGGCTTCGAAGGCCTGCAGGATTTGCCCAAGCTCGCCGCGCAAGCGCTCGCGCTCGTCGTCGGACAAGGCGAGACGCGCTAGTTCGGCGGCGTGGTCGACCTGGGAACGGTCAATGGACACGGGGGTGCTCGGGGAGATGGCGAACCGGCGGCGATTATAGGAGTGGCGGCCGGTTGCCTATAACCGCCGCGGCGAAAGGTGCGGCTGCCTAGGTCGAATAGTCGAACTTTGCTTCCCAGTCGGCGACGCCGTCGCGGAGGAGGTCGAAGAGGTGCCAGACGCTGCAGTAGGCGTCGCCGGGTCCGAGGAAATCGGAGGCGACGCGAGTGATTGAGCCGTCGTCGCTCTTGTGGAAGACGGAGACGCCGGGCATGGCGTTCGAGCCGTAGTGCTCGTCTTCAGACTCGAAGCCCATGTCTTTGAAGAGGGTGGTGCCGCCCGCCGAGAACATTCGGAAACGCCAGTCTCGTTTTTGCCGGAATCGTTGCTGGGTTTCGACGCTGTCGGGCGAGACCACTACGAAAGCCGAGCGGTCCTCGAGGTGATGGATCACGCCGTTGAAGCCGTCGGCCCACATGGTGCAGTAGGGACAGCCGGTGCCCATGTTGTGGATGAGGATCAGGTCGGACTTGTGGCCGAACAGCTCGGAGAGCGTGGCCGCACCTTCGGGGCCGCGAAGCTCGTAGTCCTGTACCGGTTCTGAGGGCACGCGGCGGCGGACGTCCTTCAGACGCTGCTGGGCCTTTTCAAGGTCGGACCAGGCCGCGGCAAGCTCTTCCTGCAGATCGGTTGGAATTGTCACCGTGCTTCCCTTCGAAGAGCCCCGGCGCGGTCTGTTTATCCCGCTTCGTCAAGTGTAAGTGCGCTACCGCGGCTGTCCGGCGTAGGATCTTCCGCGATGTCGCCGAGGTGAATCGCGATGGTCATGACTGGTGAGCCGGACCTCGTTCAAGACGCGCCAATCGCGGTGCATCGCTCGCGGCGGCTGTTTGAGAGCGACGCACCGCATGCCCACTATTCGGCCAGCCTGGCGCAGCTTGCGAGCGGGCGGCTGGTGCTGGTGTTCAGTTGGTCGCCGGCGGTGCAGCGGCGGAATAACGGGGTGATGTTGACGTCGCGCTCGGACGACGACGGGGCGACCTGGACGACGCCTGAGGCGATCTACGCGCAGCCCGGCTGGGACTGCATGCACCTGGGCGGGTTGATGTGGTTCTCGGACGAGAGGCTGGTGCTGGGGCTCGGGCGTATCCAGATGGATCCCAGCCTGCCGGGCGACGAGCCGTGCACGGGCTGGTATCTGTCCACGACGTGTTCGACGGACGGCGGCGAGACGTGGGGGCCGGAGAGTCCAGAGATTCGGCTGTTTCCCGAATGGTCGGAGTTATACGGGGCGAGCAATCCGCACCGGCTGGACGACGGCCGGCACATGCTGGCGGTGATTGGGACCACGGGTCGCGATACGGGCTGGCAGGCGGGGGTCTGCTTTACGGAGGACGAGGGCGAGAGCTTTGGAGCGCCGGTGATCGTGGCGGCGCACTGCACGCTGGGCTTTGGCGACATGGACATCACGCGGCTGGACGACGGGAAGTACCTGGCCGTGGCGCGGGTGTTCGATGGGCATCCGAGCGTGGTTGCGTATTCGGACGACGACGGGTCGAGTTGGACCGAACCGCGGCCGGTTGAGTTCTGGGGCGCCAACATCAAGCTGCAGCGGCTTCGCTCAGGGGCCTTGCTGTGCGCCTACCGGGACGAGCAGGGCAACCGCTCGGGAGTCGGGTGCAGCGTGAGCGAGGACGACGGTGCGACCTGGCGGCGCCTCGGCTGGCTGGCCAGCCCGAGCGACGGCCCGCCGCCGGCAGCCGGGGACGTGCGTTGCGGTTACCCGGACATGGCGCTATTGCGCAGCGGGCGACTGGGTTGCGTGCTGGCGCCATCGGCTGACGACGAGGGGATTATCGACCTGCGGTGGCTGGAACTGATCGATCGGACCTGAAGCCGTCGACTAGAACTGGTGGACCCAGCCGCCGTCCACCGGAATGACGGCGCCGGTGATGTAGGCGGCGGCGTCGGAGGCCAGGAATTGGGCTACGCCGGCGATCTCTTCGACGCGGCCGTTGCGTCCCAGGGCGACTCGCGCGGCCAGGTTGCCGGTCCACCAATCCTCGCTCGTATAGCTGGCTGTCATGTCGGTCTCGATCACGCCCGGAGCGATGGCGACGACGCGGATGCCGTCCTTGCCCCACTCACGAGCCAGACCCACGGTGTAGGAGGACAGGGCGGCCTTGAGGGGTCCGTAGGGATCGGGACCTCCGAGCCTGGCGGAAACGGAGGACAGGTTGATGACCACGGGCGCGTCGGATTCCAGCAGGAAGGGCCGCGCCGCCTGGGTGATCAAGACCGGAGCGCGCAGGTTGACGTGCAGTAGGCGACGGTAGACGTCCAGCGTGAGTCCATCGTGGCCGGCGTCGCCCGCGTTGTTGACGACGATGTCCAGGCCGCCCAGGGCCTCGGCGGCGTGTTCGACCAGGCGTGTTGGCGCCTGTGCGTCCGTTAGGTGCGCGCCGAAGGTGTGGACTTCCGCGCCGTGTTCCCGGACCTGGCCGGCGACTTGCTCCAGGTTCGCCGCAGTACGGGCGGACAGGGCCAGCCGAGCGCCGGCCTGGGCGTAGGCCGCGGCGATTGCGCGGCCGATGCCGCGGCTGGCGCCGGTGATCAAGGCGCGGCGGCCGTCCAGGCGGAAGGGATCGGGGGCGGTCATCGCCTGCTGAAAAAGTCGCGTCCGCCGTCGATGGCGATGGTCGTACCGGTCACGAAGCCAGCCGCGGACGAGGCCAGGTAGACGACAGCGGCGGCGATCTCTTCCGGATCGGCAACCCGTCCCTGCGCCGTGTGGTGCAGCATGTTGCTTAGCTCGGCGGGATTCGCCCGCACGCGGGCGGTCATGTCGGTCATGACCTGTCCCGGGGCCAGGGCCACGACGCGGATTCCATCGTTGGCGAACTCGCGGCTGAAGCCCCTGGTCAGCGCGTGGACGCCTTGCTTGCTCGCCCCGTAAAGCCCGGCGCCCTTGGTTCCGGCGATGGATCCGATGTTGACGATTACGCCTCCGCCGGCCGCGGCCAGGTGAGGGCGCGCCGCCTGACAGCCGAAGAGCACGGCGCCGAGGTTGACGTCGAACAAGCGGTCGAATTCGGCCGGATCGTGGATCTCAAAGCCCGCGCCGTAGGTGGTTCCGGCGTTGTTGACGAGCAGGTCCAGTCCGCCGAGCGCTTCGGCCGACGCGTCGATGGCCGGCCCTATGGCTTCCAGGTTGCTGAGGTCCAGCGGAACGACGTGCGTTCGGCGGCCGAGGGACTGAATCTCGGCGGCAAGTTCATTCAGCCGCACTTCGTCCCGCGCGGCCAGCGCCACGTCCGCGCCGGCCTCGGCCAGCGCGAGGGCAATGGCCCGCCCGATGCCGCGGCTGGCGCCGGTGACAAGGGCGCGGCGGCCATCAAGGACGAAGCTATCGAGGATGGGCATTGGCGCTTTCGGAACCGGTGTCGGGGTCAGCGTAGCCGCGATGGCCAAGGCTGGCCTATTACGCCACCTCTGACTCCGCCAGCCGCCGGATGTCCTCGGCGCGCGGCATCGAGGGCTGCGCGCCTGGCGTGGCGGCCGCCAGGGCTCCAGCCGCCTGACCCCAGCGCAAGGCCATCTCGACCGGACGCCCCGCCGCCAACGCGGCCGTGAACGAACCGCAGAACGCGTCTCCGGCCCCGGTGGTGTCCACGACGGTGGTGGGAAAGGCCGGCTGCGCGAAGTCTTGTCCGTCGATACGCGCCACGAGTCCCTGCGCGCCGAGGGTGACGACGCAGCCCCGGCGCGTGCGCGTGGCTACGGCCGCGGCCAGCGCAGCCGGTTCGTGGTCGTCAGTCGAGTGTCGGGCAAGCTGCGCGGCCTCGATCTCGTTGACCACGGCGATGTCGACCAGTCTGAGATCGATCGACAGTTCCTCATCCACCGGCGACACGTTCAGCACCCGCAGCCCGGCCGGGGCGGCACGGAAGGCCGCGGAGGTGACGGCGTCCGGGACCTCACGCTGTCCGATGACGGCAATTGGCTGAATCGTGGCGATTGCCTCTTCAACATCCGCCGGATCGATCTTGAAGTTCGCTCCCTCGGCCACGGCGATTGAGTTGGTACCGGCTGCGTCGACCGCGATGAGCGCCGTGCCGGTGGCGGCCGAGTTCACACTCGCTACATGCGTCGTGTCCACGCCGTCGGCGGCAAGGCCTTGCCGCAGGTCATCTCCCGCCGCATCGGCTCCAACGGCCCCCAGCATGCTGACCGACGCCCCGGCGCGGGCCGCGGCGACGGCCTGGTTGGCACCCTTCCCGCCCGCGTACCGGCCCAACCGTCCGTGATGAACGGTTTCCCCGGGCTGCGGTATCCGCGCGAGGTGGATCACGATGTCCTGGTTGATTCCGCCGACTACGGCAATGCGGCTCATCGAGGCTCCACGTCCAGTCCCAGCGCCTCAAGGATGGCCAGCCGGGCGAACTCAGGCAACGCGCGCATGCGCCGCCAGCGCCAGGGCTGGCGGGCCAGCCGGTAGGCCCACTCCAAGCCGGCGCTACGCAATGGCGCGGGCGCGCGTGGAACGCGGCCGGCGAGATAATCAAACGTTCCGCCGACGCCTATGCCGACCACCGGGGCCAGGCCGCGCAGATTGCGATCGAGCCAGTACTCCTGGGCCGGCGCGCCGTAGGCGGCGAGCACGATGTGCGGGCGGTACTCGTCGATGAGCGTTCGGGTCTCGTCGTCGCCGTCCGGGCCAGGCTCTCCGACCAGCGTGGCCGGAGGAATGAGGGCCGGATAGCGTCGTTGCAATTCGGCCGACGCCTCGTCCGCTACGCCGGAGGCCGCGCCCGCCAGTAGCAGGCGGTAGCCGTGCACGGCCGCCAGGCCCGCAAGGTCATCCACGAGCTCGACTCCGGTTACGCGCTCCGGCAGGGACAGTCGACGCAGGCGGGCCGCGGCGACGATGCCCGCGCCGTCGGGAACGTTCAGTCGTGTCCGGTCGAGCAGCGCACGGTAGGCGGCGTCGTGGCGGGATCGCATGACGATTTCGGGATTGACGGTGACCACGTGAGCGCTTGACCCCGAGGCCAGCCATGCGTCGATCCAGGCCACGGTGAGCGCGCGGCTGATGCCGTGAACGCGCACGCCGAGGATGCGAGTTTCAAGCTCGCCGATGAAGGGATCGGTGGCGTCGACCATCGGGGCGCTCATACCGCAGGCGTTCGCAGGTTCATGTTGACATAATGATGAATAGCGGCGGTGCCGTCACCTGATCAGCTCCAACACCGCGTTGCGCACGCGGGCCGGCGACAGCCAGCGCATGCACAACACATCGCCAAAGCGACACTCGGCGGGCCGATCGAAGTTGTAGCAGGGCCCGCACGGCAGGTCGACGCGAAGCGCCCGCGACCTGGGATCGCCAGGACCGTGAATGGCGATGTCTGTCGGGCCGTGGAGCATGACCACGGGCCGTCCCAGCGCCCGTGCCAGGTGACCCGGTCCGCTGTCAGTCGAGACCACGACCGCGGCCTCAGCCATGACGTTGACGAGGCCGTCCAGGGACGTGCGGCCAGTGAGATCGGCAACGGCCGCGGCCTCAGCCATCCGGTCCGCAGTCGGGCTCGCGTCATCCAGCCCGACTACTGCCAGGGCGCCAACGTCGGGCTGCAACTCGCGTACCAGGGTTGTCCAATGCTCGTCCGGCCAGCGCTTCGCCTGGCCGTGCGTCGCGCCGGGGTGCAGGACCACCAGGGGGCGTGGCAAATCGCGTACAAGATTCGATTCGTTAGCCGTGGTGACGGTCTGCCAGGTCGGCTTGACCTGCTGAAGAAGGCGAGCCGCCAGGGCAGCCTCATGCGGTCCGCCGTTGCGTCGCAGTCCAGGCAGCGCTTCGTCGAAGCTCCAGCGCGGCGCCTCGGCACCGTAGCCCACGCGCCAGCGCGCCCCGCTCAGTCCGACCAGCGTGCCCGCCACAGGCCCGTAGACACTCACTGCCACGTCGAATCCGCGTCCGCGCACTTCGCGCAAGACGCCGGCGGTCCTGGCCCAGGACCATGGGTTCAACACGGCGGGCCAATGCGTCACGACGCCGCCATCGAACGGGATCACCTCGTCGACGGCCGGGCATCTGCGCACGATCGGCTGCCAGGCCGGTGGCGCCATGAACGCGAGGTGGGCTTGCGGCCAGCGGGCGCGCGCCGCCACGGCGGCGGAGAGGGCGTTGACGACGTCGCCCATGAGGTCAAACCGCACGATCAGCACCTGCGTTGGATGGTCAGGTGGGTTTCGCTGTCCACCAAGCAGCCGCCGCAGTCCAAAGCCCAGGGTCAATCCGATCCGGAGCCCACGTCCCAGCCAGGCCCGGATCTGCCGCTTCACTGCTCCGTTTCCCCCACGGCGTGCTCGGGCCAGGGCCAGATGTCGTCGAATCGCCGCAGGAACGTCGATCGGCGGAGCATCACCGGTGGGGCTCCATCGGGGGCGGTGGCCGCGAGCTTGTCGACCTTCGCCCTGGCCTCGTCGAGTAGTCTTTCGAATTCGCGCCGCTGCCGGTGATGCTCGGCTCGCGCATTGGCGAACCCGTCCTTGAAGTCGGCGGCACGACCGGTCACCAGGGCCTCACGGAGCCCGTGCATCCGTCGCTCGTGCCGCGCAATCCGGACTCGAAGCATGTCCAGCGCTTCCTCCACCTCACCGGCCAGCGTGATCCACGGCGGCGACACATTCGCGTCCCGCATTACTCGAAAAGCCAGCCGCAGGTCGGCCGGGACGTTGGGATCGTCCGGCGTCAAGGTGAGCGGATCGCCGCGTCCGGCCGTGCGCTCGAAGAGCCCGGACGCCGCGGCCTCGTCAAGCTGGCGGCGGGCGCGGCGGTCCGGAAGCGGTTCCATTGCTAGTTCGCGACCGGCACGGGCGGATCGGACTCGACCGCAATCCCAGCGGCCACTCGAATATCAGCCGCGACCGCCAGGCTGCCGATCGCCAGCACGGCCTGTCCAGGTCGAGCCGCTACGGACGCCTGGGCGAGAGCGTCGGCCGCGCCAGGCGCCGCCGTGGCATGCGGCAGCCGATCAAGCTGGGCCAGAGTTTCAGCAGCCGGCATACCTCGCGGATGCCCCGGTTCAATGACCAAGACGCGTGTCGCATAGGGTCGAAGGGCTTCTGCCATGTGCCGGACCGACTTGTCGCGCAGGGCTCCGAAGATCACAGGCCCACGTCGCAGATCAAGTTGCCGGCGCAGCGTATCGATCACCACCTCGACGGCTTCAACCGTGTGCGCCCCATCGACCACCACCGGTGGATCGTTGCCGACGAGTTCCAGGCGGCCCGGCCAGCGCGCGGCGCCGAATCCCGCGCGGATCGAGTCGCGGGGAATCGCCGTGCCCCGGTTGCCGAGTGCCCGGCAGACCGCGTAGGCCAGCCCGGCGTTGCTGGCCTGGTGGTCGCCCGCAAGTCCCAACGGCAGGGCGTCGGCCGAGAATGGATCTCGCGCCACCGTTGTGGCTCGCCCCCCCCGCCAGGCGGCCGTTCCGTCCGTCGCCAAGGCCGGCACGACCTCGACGAGGGCGCCGGAAGCCTCGGCTACAGCGCGAATTGCGTTGAGCACGTCAAGCGACTGGCCGCTGACCAGCATCGGAACGCCCGGCTTGGCAATGGCGGCTTTTTCGCGAGCGATTTGGGGCAACGTTTCGCCCAGCAGGCGCGTGTGCTCGCGCACAATCGTGGTTATGGCCGTGACCGCGGGCGTTACCACGTTCGTGGCATCCAGCCGCCCGCCCAGACCGACTTCCAGGATTGCCAGGTCCACCTTCTCCATCGAAAACCACGCGAGCGCCATGGCGGTGCTGATTTCAAACGTGGTGGGCGCGCCAAGCGTTTCGGACGTCGTTCGAGCCACCGCGGCTCGCATCCGGTCGACGAGCTGGGCAAAGGTATCCGAGTCAATCGATTGCCCGTCGATCTGAAAGCGCTCGCGAAACGTGTGCAGGTGCGGCTGCGTGTACAGCCCGGTTCTCAGGCCCGCAGCCTCCGCGGCCGATGCGACAAGCGCGCACACGCTGCCCTTGCCCTTGCTGCCGGCCACGTGAACGAGTGGCAGGCCGTTGTGCGGGTCGCCAAGGTCGGCCAGTAGCCGGGCGGTGCGTACCAGCCCCCGTTCGAATGGCGGGCCGCCGCCCAGCCCCGTGGCGCGTTCGAAGTCCGCGTAGCCGTAGAGCCAGGCGAGTGCCTGAGCGTAACTGTCCGACATCAGCCGGTCATCGGGAGGCCGCCAGCGCCTCGGGCGAATAGGCCGTCTCGATCCCGTCACGTCCGACCCGCGCATCAAGCGCGCTGACCGTGGCGTTCGTGCCGGGAATCACCAAATCGGGCGCCAGGTCGGCCAGCGGCGCCAGCACAAAGCCTCGCTCAGCGAATGCCCGGTGGGGAATGTGCAGACGTGGCGAAGCCACCACGAGGTCACCAAACGCAATGATGTCCAGGTCCAATTGCCGCGGCCCCAAGCGCGGGCCGGGTCGTCGTCCGGCGGCAAGCTCAAGCGACTTGGCCCAGAAGAACAGCCGTTGCGGTCCGACGGTCGACGCGCCGCGAACCGCCGCGTTCAGAAACGGCGGTTGCGAAGTCACTCCCACGGGAGCCGTCTCGAATACGTGCGAGACCTCAACGTGTCGGAGCACCGACTGGAGGCGATCCACGGCTCTACGCAGATGCGCCAGCCGGTCGCCGAGATTCGAGCCAAGCCCGATCAGTACGTCTTCCACTCGCTCAGCCCACTGACCGTTGTTTCAGCACGTCGTGGATTCTCCCGTGTCGGAGGGCGCGAAGCGACTGGAGGCTTGCCAGGCTCGCCAGCTCGCGGAACAACGTACGATTTGGGCCGTTCCCATGACATGGCGACCGTAGTTTGATGTGTCACACGTCCGCGTCGTCGACGTTCGACGCCGGCCGACAGTCCTGGTGGCTGACGTGACCGCGTTGGACGTTCCGGGCGCGCGGCTTCGCTGGCGTCCCGCGATTGGCGCCGCAGGATTGGCGATTGGTTCGCTGCTGGTCATGTTGCCGGTGACGCTGGCCGTTCGTGACGTGTTCTGGGTTCGCCTGGTACCCCTGGCCGCCGCAGCGTTGCTGGCGGCGGCCGCCGTGCTGGGGCTGCGCTTCCGGCACGCGCGTGAGCGGCGCCTGGAGGTTGTGCTGGGCAGCGCGGCACTGACGCTGCTAATCACCGGAATGCTGGGTCAGTTCGGCGTACTTGTCGCCGGCGCGTGTGTCGTGCTGATTGGTTTGGCGTCGGTCGGGGCGGTCCTGTGGCGCGCTCGACGCATGCCAGCGTGGTCCGGCAGCCGGGTTGGCCTGGAACATCTCGGGACTGTTCGCGTTGCATGGCCCTCGCTCCCCGGGTCCGCAGCGATTGTCATCTTGGTGGCTGGATTGGCCCTCTCCGCTGTTATTGCCGGACCGCTGCCCTCGCTCGCGCTTTCGGTGCTCTTGCTCATGGCCGTAATGGCGGCAATCCTTCGCCTGGTCGTGCCGGTGTTCGACGCACGAGTGGTGGCGGGCGTGCTGGTCGCGCTGGCTATCGCCGCCGTCCCGTTTCGCGGGCTGGCCGAGATTCAAGTCAGCGGTGTCGCGTTTGGGGCGACCGAAGTCTTTTTGCTCGGGGCCCTGGTGGTCTGGACATTCGGCCGGGGCGCCCGAGTTCGAACACCCTTTCCGATCTACACGCTCGGGCTGCTGATCTTTGCCGGCTGGTTGATGGTGACGGCGGTGGCGGCCGCGAATCCGGCGCTGGTGCTCAAGGAAGTCCTGAAGTGGATCCAGGTTGCCGCGGCCCTGCTGATCCTCACCGACCTGATGCGCGAGCCGTCCAGCCGGCGAATCGTGGCCTGGGCCGTTGGAACGGCCGTGCTCCTCCAAGCTGGGCTGGGACTGGTCCAGACAGCGGCAGCGGCAGGCCCCGCCGGACTTGTGGTGGGGGGTGTCCTGCGAGCCTTCGGAACGTTTGATCAACCTAATCCCTATGGGGGCTTTCTCGGAATCCATGTACCCCTGGTCCTGGCCGCCATGATCTATGCACGCGGCTCGCGGCGGCGCTGGCTGATCTTGTTGGGACTCATTCTGTTGGCCGCAATCGTTGCCAGCCGGTCGAGAGGCGCCTGGCTTGGGGTTGGCGCCAGCTCACTGATCGTGGTGCTGGCAGCCGGTCGCCGCGCAAGGCCGTGGGCCCGCGGCCTGCTGGCGCTGGGCGCCGCCGCGGTGCTGGCATTTGCCGCGGCGATGTTCGGCGGCGTGTTCGACCGCGCCTTGCCGCCCGACATTGAACGAACGATTCAGGGCGAGCATCCAGTGGACGACGTCGTGCGCCACCGCGCCCATGACGACTTCGCCATCGCACAGCGCGCGGCACACTGGGCAGCCGGCTGGCGGATGTTCCAAGATCGGCCGCTGCTCGGCGTTGGTGCAGGCAACTTTGACGACGCTTATCGTGCCTACGCGTTACAGCCCTTCGACGAACCGCTTGGCCACGCGCACAATGTCGCGCTGAACTTCGGCGCCGAGTCCGGACTGGCTGGCATGCTCATGTTCGCCGGGCTCAGCCTTTGGGCGTTTGGAATCGCGGTGGCCGCGGTTCGTCGCGCGCGCGGCACGGCGTTCGAGTGGAGCGCCGTTGGGGCGCTGGGCGCCCTGGTCGGCTTTGCGACGCACAACCTGGTTGACAGTCTTTTCGTGAGCGGGATGGGAATCGTGTTCGCCTTGATACTTGCGCTGGCACTCGTTGTTCCCGTGCGCGCGCGCGGCTCGGGTTCCCATACACGACGGGCGGCGGCGTGACCGATACCAAACAAGAGGTTGCCGAGTCGGTCGCGGACGCCACGCGGACGGACCTTCGTGGCCGGTTCCTCAGTTCACGAACGCTCCTCAGCTTCCTGGTAGCCGGCGCGCTGCTGGCGCTTACCTGGATTCTGGCCGACCTGCGGCTCGAGGACATCGTGTCGCGCATCCGATCCGCCAACCCGTGGCTGATTGTTCTGGCCTACCTGGTCTTTGCCTTCACCTTCCCGATCCGCACGCTCAGGTGGCGGATCCTGTTGACCAATGCCGTTCACCGCGAGGACGTATCCCCGCACTATCGATCGATCGACCTCGCGCAGATTCTCTATATCTCGTGGTTCGTCAACGGCGTGGTGCCGGCCAAGCTGGGCGATATCTATCGCGCCTACATGGCGCGGGCGAACTACGGAACGTCGCTCACCCGCACTCTAGGGACCATTTTTTCGGAGCGTGTGTTTGATGTTGGCGCGCTGATCATCATGGTCATGGCATCGGCCGCCTGGATTGCCAGGTCACCTGAGACCAGCGAGGAGGTGGGCCGAATCCTGGCCATCGCCGCTCTTGCGCTTGCGGTGCTGGCGTTGGGCGTGCTGTTCCTACTGCTTGTTGGCACCCCGCTCTTCGCTCGGCTCCCACAATCAGCCGCGGCGGTCTACGAACGCTTTCACAGCGGTGTTTTCGACAGTTGGACCTGGCGCACCGGACCGCTTTTGTGGCTGGCCAGCTTTGCGATCTGGTCGATTGAAATGGTCCGTCTGGCGATCGTGATGCGGGCGCTCGGATTGGAGTTGAATCCGGCCGAGATCGTGTTTATCGGCACGGCGGCGTCGCTGCTGCTCGCCGTGCCGACTCCTGGTGGGTTGGGTGCGGTTGAGGGCGGTCTACTGGGCCTGATGCGGCTGATTGGCGTCGGCGGCGGCGTGGCCGGTGCGGTTGCGATAGTCGACCGGGTCATCACGTATTGGTCGGTGATCCTGACGGGTGGCTTGCTGTTCGCACTCACCCGCCTCAAGCGCCGGTAGCTGTGCGCGTCGCGATCGACATTACCGCCGCCGCGACGCAGCAGGCGGGGATTGGCCGTTCGGTTCGAGAGCTAGTCAACGCGCTTGTCGTTGCGCCCGACCGCCCGGACCTGACGCTGGTCTATACGCGTCGCGGGCCGTCGCGGGCCGCGGACGCCCTGGCCGTGCATGAACGGGTCCGGGTCCGCCGCATTCCAGTGTCACCACGCATTGCGCTGGCTACCTGGTTCAAGGCGCGGGCGCCGCTGCCGGCAGAGGCCATTGCCGGTCGGGCGCAGGTGTTCCACGGTCCGGACTTCACCCTTCCGCCGCTGGTGGCCGCCCATGGCGTGCTCACCGTCCACGACCTTTCGTTTGTCGTGCGTCCACAGGACGCGCATCCGCGCCAGCGACGCTTCCTTGAGCGAGCCGTGCCGACGTCGATTGATCGGGCCAGGCTGGTTATCGCCGTATCGGAGGCCACCAAACGCGACCTGATGCAGCGCTATGGCGTGCGCCCCCATCGAATTCGAGTGATTCCCAATGCCGTGCCCGATTGGTTTGGCGCGGTCACTGATCCCGATGAACTGGACGCGGTCCGACGGCAGCTTGGACTTCCTCAACGCTTCGTTCTCTCGGTAGGTACTGTGCAGCCGCGCAAGAACATCGAGGGCTTGGCGCGGGCGGTGGCTCTAGCGTCCGCGCGGGCGGAAATATCCGACATCGAACACGTACATGCCGGTGCCGAGGGCTGGCTCTGCGACCGCGTCTACGGGGCCATTGAGCAGGCCGGCGACAGCGTTCGTTTTCTGGGACGCGTCGACGACAAAACGCTGCGCGCACTGTATTCGCTGGCCTCCGTCTTCGCCTATCCGAGCCACGGCGAGGGGTTCGGCATTCCGATCCTGGAGGCCTTCGCTTGCGGATGCCCGGTCCTGATCTCGGAATCGCCCGCCACCAGCGAGGTGGCTGCCGATGCGGCCCTGGCGGCGGATCCGTCGGATCCTGAAGCACTGGCGGACGGACTGATCACTCTGCTGACTGATGAGTCACGTCGAGCCGAACTGATCGCCCGCGGTCACCAACGGCGCCGTCACTATTCCTGGCGCGAATCCGCGCAGCGCTTGATTGCGGTCTACCGTGAGGCAGCCGCCGGTCCACCCCAGCCAATGCCCGGCGGCGCGATCCAGAGTGGCTAGCTAGAATGCGGCGGAGCCCCCCGCGTTGAACCCTGAACACATTCCTACGTACGCCCTTGTAGGCGTCATTGCCTACGTGATTGGCAGCGTACCGGCGGCGTTGCTCGCCACCGCGATCCTCAAGCGATCGGACCTGCGCAATACCGGGTCCGGCAACCTGGGAATTCAGAACACGTTCTTCCGAGCCGGCAAGCTTCCCGCGACTATCGCCCTGCTCTGGAACGTGGCAGCCGCTGCCTCGTCGGTGCTGCTGGCGCGCGCGCTGGCGCCAAACGAACCCGTGGTTGAACTCATCGCCATTACCGCGGTGACAACGGGAAGCATGTGGCAGGTTTTCGTGCGTTTTCGCGGAAGCCGGGGTACGACCACCATGGGTTTCGGGCTGCTGGTGGCCCAACCCGCGATCTGGGCCGTCTGCCTGGGCATCTGGCTGGTGGCCTTGCTGCCACGTCGCCGGACAACTGACGCAACTCCCACCGTGCACGCGCTGCTACCGGCAGTCTTCGGTCTCTACGCGCTGTTCGGGCAGCCCGAACTGTGGTGGATCTACGCGATCTGGGGCGCCGTATTGGGCGGGCTGCTTGAGTTGAAGCGGCGAACCAGCCCGGACGACGCCATGGCGCTCGGCTTGTATCGACGCTTCGGCGTCAACGTGCACGAGTAGCCGCCCGGGGCCCGCGCGCTGCGCGTCGTATTCAACGCCTACTTCCGGCGCTTTCCAGATACGGGATCTGGCCAATACCTCAGTTCGCTGATCCAGGCGTTGCGAGCCGGGTTTCCCGACCTCGTGGTCAACGAGATCGAGGCGCCGCGGCCGTTTAGCGGCCGAGTGGGGAAGGTGGCGTGGGAACAGGCGCTGTGGCCATGGCGGGCCCGCAGCGGCCTTGGGCACGTGCCCTACCTGGCCCCGCCCCTCGTGGCCCCGCGAACGGTGGTGACGGTGCACGACCTGATTCCGCTGGCATTGCCGGCCTACGCCGCCGGTGGAGGCCAGACTCTCTACTTCCGGTTGGTCAAGGCGGGCCTGCGCCGGGCCCAAACCCTGATCGCCGACTCTGAGTGGACTCGTCACGACCTCGCCCGACTGGCCGAAGTCTCGGCGGATCGGGTCCGCGTCGTTCCGCTGGGCGTCGATAGTCGATTTCGTCCGGGCGACACGAAGGCGCGCGCGGCCGCGCGCCAGCGACTGGGTCTCCCGGATCGTTTCGGGCTCTTCCTGAGCACTCGTGACCTGCGTAAGAACCTGGGCGTGGTCCTGGAGGCTTGGCCGGAGGTGTGGCGCGCTTGCCGTCTGCCCCTGGTGATCGCCGGACGCGCTCCCCGTCCCGGCAGCCGGGTCTACGTGGACTGGTTCCGTGATCTCGATCCGAGTTCGGAGTCCTGGCTTCGCGTCGTCGGTCCAGTGGACGAGGGCGACAAGCCCGATCTCTACCGAGCTGCCGATGTCTTCGTTTTCCCGTCTCGCTACGAAGGATTTGGACTCGACCCGCTCGAAGCCATGGCCAGCGGGGTTCCGGTGGTAGCCGCCAACACGACCTCGCTGCCGGAAGTGGTGGGGGACGCAGGGCGCCTGCTGCCACCCGACGATGCCGCGGCATGGGCTGAAGCCGTTACGGCAATCGCCACGGATGCGGGACTGGCCAATGACCTGCGTGAGCGCGGGATTGCGCGGGCCGCCACATTCAGCTGGGCGCGGACGGCCGAGCTAACCCACGCCGTGTACCGGGGCGTTGCTACGTGAGAGTTCTGCTGGCATCCAAGGCGCTGGTGGTTGGCGCGCACCACGACAAGCTGCGCGCGCTGGGGGCCAACCCCGATCTTGACCTGCTCGCGGTTTCGCCGGATCGATGGGTTGAGCAAGGGCGGGCCCAGATTGCCGAGCGTCCGCCGCCGCGCTGTTACGAGATTGTGCACACGCCGCTGGCCTTGAACGGGCGCTACCACCTGTTCTGGTTCCGCCGGCTGCGCCATTTAGTCCGCCGCTTTCGCCCGGACGTACTCCATATCGACGAGGAGCCCTACAACCTGGCGACGGCCATTGCCTGCCGCGATGCGGTCCGCTACGGCATCCGTCCGGTGTTTTTTGCGTGGCAGAACCTGCACCGCCGCTATCCGCCGCCCTTTCGCTGGCTTGAGCGTTACGTTTTGGAACGTGCGGATGCCATTGTTGGCAGCGAGGCGGCGGGCGAGGTGCTACGCCGAAAGGGGCACACGCGGCGCATCGAGGTCATCCCGCAGTTCGGCGTGGACCCGCAGTTGTTCGCGCCTGATCCGGCGCCCCGCGAGTCGCAACCGTTCGTGGTTGGCTATGCGGGCCGGCTGATCGCAGCCAAGGGCGTGGACGTGCTGATACGCGCCGTCGGATCGATTGGGGGCGACGTGACCCTGCGCCTGGCCGGAAGTGGACCGGCCGAGCCTGACCTGCGTCGCATGGCCGCCGCGATGCGGGGCGTGGCTTTTGAAGGCGTGATTCCCAGCGCGGAAATGCCGGCGTTCTACAAAGGCCTTGACGTGTTTGTACTTCCCACCGTCGGTCGCAGGGGCTGGACCGAGCAGTTTGGCCGCGCCGCGGTCGAAGCCATGGCCTGCGGCGTGCCTACCGTCGTCTCATCCTCTGGCGAACTTCCCCACGTGGTTGACCAGGCCGGCATCGTCACACCCCCCGCCGACGTGCACGCGCTCGCGGATGCTCTGAAGCGTCTGCGCGACGAGCCGGCTCGTCGCGAGCAACTCGCCAAGGCGGGCCGGGCACACGTGCTGCGGCGCTATACAACACAGGCCGTCGCCGATACAACCGCCGCGTTCTACCGTCGGATCGCCGGCGCTGAGCGTTAGAGCGATCAGCCGCTGACGACGTCGCCTTCGACCGGATCCGCGCGAATCCCCTGCGCCTCCACCCACTCGATTGCGGCTTCGATCTCGGAGCGTTCACCTTCCAACATGAGCTGAACCCAACCGATTCCGGCATCGATATCGGCTCGCCGCACGTTGAACTTCAGGTGAAAGCGCCGCGCCAATTCGTAGAGGATCGGCTCCTGGATGCGATCCGACGGATACGTGAGCTGGATGCGAATTCGCGCCGGGACCTGATCAGCCGGGCGTCGAGTGATTCCGTGCAGGTCGTCGTCAACGTCCAGCGGCACGCCGCGTTCGGCCGACTCGCGGAGTGCGTCCAGAACTCGCAATGTGCGGATCGCGTCGTGCCCGTCGACGCTGGGCGGACGCCCGATATGCACGGCGGACGCGAACTCAGCCATTTCGGCGTCGTACATCGGTTGCATTGGGTCCGACTGCACGAACTCGACGGTGGGGAGCCGGTATTCGTGAGCGCCCGAGCTCTCTATGTCGATCTGGCCGCTCTTCCAGTCGGACCGGATGCGTCCGCGGTCGCCGGTGATTTCGAGATGGTCGTAGGCGACGCCGGCGGCCTGGCTGAGGCTGATCGTGGCGCTGACGCCGTCGGCAAACTCAATGACGCCGGAGATTGACTCATCGCTGCCCGTGTCGTCCCGGAAGGTGATGTGCGCGTAGGCGCGGATTACCGGTTCCCGGTGCAGCCAGAGCAACTGGTCGACCAGGTGGGATCCGAGGAATAGCAGTTGCCCCCCGCCACGTTCCGGATCGGCCAGCCAGCCCGGCAGCGGCGGGCTGCCCTTAGCGGCCGCCAGGGTGCGAATGTTGCCGACCGCGCCTCGTCGAACCAGGTCACTCGCCCGGGTGCGAACCTCGTTGAAGCGCAAGCAGTACGCGGGCATGTAGGTCACCCCACGCTTGTGGGCGGCTTCGACGACGCTGGACGCTTCGGCGGCATTCAGTCCCGCCGGCTTTTCGACCAGCACGTGCAGGCCGGCCTCAATGCAGGCGCGCGTAACTGGCGCCAGGTCATCGTGCGGCACGGCGATCACTGCCGCGTCGGCATAGGAGCCTGCGGTCAGCGCCTCAACGCTGGTCAGCACTTCGGCCACACCATGCGAGGTCTTGCGCGCGGCGTCCGCGTTCACATCAACACAGGCGCTCAGAGCCACGCCGTCCGTATGCCAGATGGCCGGCGCCAGCCGCGTGGCTCCGTGGCTGCCGCACCCGATCAACGCGATGCGCAAGTCAGTTGCCATAGATGATCCAGGCCCGGGCGAGACGCGGCCGCATTCTAGGCGACGCTAGAAGTCGCGACGCTCAAAGGCTCGCAGCGCGAACCCGACGGTCAACGCGAGGTGCAGGGCCGCGACGAGCAGCATCCAGCCCGACGGCGGATTGCTTGCGCCAAACGGCCCCGCGCTCAGTTCGCCGGCGAATCCGCCCGTTGCCAGTTGGGCGCTCGCCATGTCCCAGATTGCACGAGTTGGAATGAGGACGCTGCTGAAGATGCCGATGTTGAACATCACGGCGCTTTCCAGGACGTCGCCAATCTGCTCGATGACTCCGCCGATCAACGCGGTGGAATAGAGCGTGAACACGATCACGCCGTTTGGTAGCGGGCTCAGGCGCGAGCTCCCTGCCAGCGCCAGTCCGATCAAGATCATTGCGGCCAGCAGCATCAGCAACGGTCCAGACCAGCTGGCGCCGACAACCTCGCCGGTGATGACCGCCACGATCAGAATCATCAGGCTGGCCGATACGCCGATGAAGACGGCCAGCATCAACGTGAAGCCAAGGAACTTTCCAAGCACGATTTCACTACGCCGGACCGGCCGCGCCGCAATGGCGTGCAAGGTGCCCTGGTCAACTTCGCCTGACAGAGCGCCAACCGAGAGAAACACCGCCAGAACGGAAGCAATGAAATTCAGACTCCACAAGCCGCCTACCAGCATGAGGCCAACGACGCCCTCGGTCAGTCCCGGTGGCCCGCCCTGAGTCTCTTGCAAGTCTCGGTAGCCGAACCACACGCCGACGCCGTAGAGCACCAGGTATCCGAGCGTGAGCAGCGCCGCCGCCAGCACCACCCGGCGCCGTAGCGCCTCCCGCAGCGTGAAGAACGCGATGAGGTGCGTGCTCACACGTCCCCCCGTTCCGCCACCCGAACGAACAAGTCCTCCAGCGAGTCGCCAACCTGCCGGACGTCGTAGACCGGAACGCCGGACTCGACCAATTGATGAATCAACCTGGCGGTCTCGGCGTCGTTGGCAACCCGAACTCGCAGCCGCCCGTTGACCGGCCGCACCTCAGAGTCTCCGAGGGCTTCACGGGCAGCCGCCTCAACGCCGTCGCCGGCGCGAATCTCGAGCTCCTGGGCGCTCAGCAACTCGTCCAGTTTGCCCTCGGCCACGATCGAGCCGTGATCGATGATGGCCACCCGGTCACAGACCTGTTCGACTTCCGACAGCAGGTGTGAGTTCAGGAACACGGTCACGCCCTGCTCGCCGAGTTCCCGGATGCGGTCGCGCACGTCGCGGCGCCCGATCGGATCGAGCGCCGAGGTCGGCTCGTCGAGGATGACAAGTCGCGGCTCGCCTACCAGGGCCTGGGCCAGGCCGACCCTCTGCATCATTCCCTTGGAGAAGGTGGAAATCCGGTCGCCTTGCCGATCCTTCAGCCCCACCAACTCCAGCAGTTCGCTCGCACGTTTGGAGCGCTGGTCAGCCGGCACGCGAGCCAATCGGGCGTGAAAGTTCAGCAGCTCAGAGGCTGTCAGCCAGTCGTGGAAACGGAAGGTCTCGGGCAAGTAGCCAACCTCGGCCCGCGCCGCCAGGCTGCCAACGGGCTGACCCAGGACCTCGATATCCCCGGCGGTGGGATGGGTCAGGCCCAGGATCATCTTGACCAGGGTGCTCTTGCCGGCGCCGTTGGGGCCAAGGAACCCAAATACCTCGCCGTGCGCGACCGACAAGCTGACGTCATCAACGGCCAGGTTGTCGCCGTAGCGCTTGCTGACGGCCTCAAGGCGGATGGCGACCTGGCCGCTCAAGACGCGTCCCTTGCGGTACTTGCCAGTTCCAGCAATGTCTCCGGCGGAAGAGGTCCGGTGAGAACCAACTGGGATCTGTCTCGGGTCCAGGTAACCGCAGGCTCACCGGTCGGAAGTTCGGTCACTGCCGGTTCAGTCGGCCTGGCCTCGGAGTCGACCTCAAGTCCCAGCGCGATCCGAACGAGCGGTAGGTCCAGCACGTCAAACTCCTGACTGATGATTGGCGGAATGAATGCCTGGGTGATCAGTTCAGCCAGCAACTCCAGGTCGCGCGGTGGTAGACCCGTCACGAGCGGCGCTTCGATCTGATAGAGCGTGAGCGCATCGGTGTCGGAGACGTCGGCCGTCCATGAGGTGACCACCAGCGCCCCGCCGGCGACGGTGACTTCGTCCGTCCCGAGGCGACGCGCAAGACTGCGTGAGGCGAATCCGGGCGCCAGCAAGGCGGCCAAATTGGCGGTATCCAATCCGAGCGTCAGCGTTCCAAGCGTCGTGACGCTGCGGGTGGGCTCGCGGGAGAACTCGGTCGGGGGATTGATAGCGACGACCTCGAACGGAAGCTCCTGAATGTCAGCCAACGTGGCGTCCGGAATCGACGTGCTGGGCTCCGCGCTGATGACCTCGATAACGTCGGCGAGGGTCGGCGCTGGGGTTGTGGGCTGGTTGAGAATCGAGTCGTCGGCGGGTGTGTCGCCGCTGTCGAGCTCAAGCGCGGACACTCGCAGCCAGCCGAGCACCGTGTGGGTGACGTCGCGCGCCGGAGCCGCGGTTATCAGAAGGACGACCGCCAGCGTGATGGCGCCGATAGCGCCCCAGAGGGCGCGTGATCGGACGACCTCACTCATACGCGGTCAGCAGCGCCCGCGCGGGCGCCGCGTACGGCCAGCAGCAGTCCCAGGAACAGAATCAGCAGTCCCAGGCTCCGGACGGATAGTGCAGTCATGGATATATTGAAGATACTCCCAAAAAGCCCGTCGTAGGCGTCCAACGGCAGCGAGGCCAAGGCCAGTCCGGCCCCGCTGAGAACTGCTGACCAGCGGCTGGCCATCGTAGGCCAGCTGAATGCCAAGCTGAGTCCAACGAGTGGAAGCAGCCAGGCCAGATAGTGGGGCCATGTGACTCCGCTGATCAGCAGCGCGACAACGACGGCAAGGCTGAACTCCAGCACGTGCTCCCGTCCGGTTCGCGGCGTGCGCCCCAACGCCAGCGCCGCGACGACGAGGGCGGCGAGCACGGCAATAGCGCTCAGAACCCGTGCGAGCGCGATCTCGGGCTGCAAGTCCAGAAAGCCCCTGGCGAGTTCCGGCCCCATGAACACCCGCAGGAGTAGCCCCGGTACCGAGAGATTGTTGAACAGCGCGCTGCCCGCCAGCAGATCGGGCAGCCGGTCCGTCAGGTAAGAGCGCCACGTTTCAGTGCCGGCGAAACCCAGGCTAAACAGCCCGACCGCGGCCACCGTGACAGCCAGTCCGGCCAGCGCCCGCCAGCGCCCCCGCCATAGCAGGTATATGGCCAGCAGGCCGGGTGCGACCTTAAGCATCGCCGCGATCCCAATGAAGGCGCCGGCCCACGCATCGTCGCCGCGGCGCAACCGGTATGCCGCCGCTGCCAGCGCGAGGCCAATGACCAGGTCGACCTGGCCGAGACGGAACGCCAGCAAGAACGGGTCGAGCAGAGCCACGACACCCAGAACCAGTCCCAGCCACACCGCCGGCGGCAGACCCGGCCGGACCATTCGCCACGTCAGCGCCGCGGTCGCGAGCAGCGCGATGTGGTTCACCGCGAGGAAAACGAGACGCGCCGCCGCGAGCGGCATGGCCGAATACGGCGCGAAGTACAGCATGGCCGTCGGTGGATTGGTCACCAATGCCCAGAGTCGCGTGCCCACATAGGGAATCGCCTCGCGACCGGCGACTCGCAGGGCAACTTCGTTGTCGTAGGGGTTGAGGCCGTCCCGCAGCGCGAGCGCGCCGATGTAGTTGACGCGCAGGTCCGACGGCACCTCAATGGCCAACACGTCGAGCAGAGCGAGTCTCAGGTAAGCCAGTCCACCCACCGCGGCTACGACGATCAGGCCACCGCTCGAGAGCGCGGCAAACCTCGAATGCTGGCCTTCCCGGGTCGCAGCGAGCGCTCTCGAATCGCTCGACAACGTGCGCGCGGTCAACCACGGCCAGCCGACCCAGAGCAGTGCCACGGCAACAAACTTGACGGCAAGCCACTCGGTGACCGACGGCCGGGCAAACAGATCAGGCGTCACCAGCCCGACGGTCAGCAGATGGTTGGTCGGTTCGTGCGCGTACTGAAACGCGACGATGATCCAGCCGTCGAGCGTCGCCAGCAGCGGAATGCCGGCTCCGCTCCAGTCCGTCGCCTGTCCGGCTCGGTGGCGAATCCAACCCGCCGCAGACCAGACCAGGATGGCAGCGCCCAGGCTGCCGGCGGCCGTTGCCGCCCAGGTCGCGCTGGGCGACGCGAGGTCGGCTCGACCGATCGAAGCGCCGGCCATTGCGATGGCCATGCCGACGAGGCTGGCCCATCCCAAGGCGCCGAGCACCGCTCGCAGCGGCGGCGATTCAGGCCACAACCTATGCATGAGCGGAATCCGGCGCAGTCGCGGGCTCGGCCTCAGCCGACCGACCCTCAAGCCAGAGCCGGCGTGCAAATACGATGCCCAGTGCCAGGATGGCGAGAGTCCGCATGACAACAATGATCCACAGCGTCCACGGGTGGAAGTCCGACCACAGCACGGAGTACACCGGGTATTCCAACAGGGCCAAACCCGAAAGCCCGGTCGCGATCAGAAAGCCTCGGCCGCCCGGATAGGCCAGCAACACGAACGGAAGCAACCAGACCATGAACTGCGGCGACCAGCCGCGCAGGTAGAGGGCAAAAGCCGCGAGTGCCAGTCCTGCCGTCCAGACGACTCCTGCCGGAGTCGGCTGCGACCGGCGCAGGGCCAGGACGGCGTAAATCGCCACCACCAGGCCTGCCGCGCCCCACCAGGCGGCGGCGGGGAGATCCGGGGTGTAGTTGAAGTCGAGCGCAGTCTCCGGCGTCTGCCGGTAACGGTGAATCCATCCGAAGCCAAAGTAGCCGTCGGCCAGGGCCCACAGGGTTTCCCAGGCTGGCCGATGCAGCATGTTTTGAAGCGAAGCCACAAAAAACTCGCGCCCAACCACTGCCAACGGGGCAAGTGCGCCGACCACCGAGGCGACCAGCAAAGCGACGTAGCGCGTCCGTCCCGTCCATGACTGTCCTGCCAGCAACCCGGGCAGCGCTGCCGCGGGAAACAGCTTGGTGAGCATGCCCAGCGCGATCGCCAGGGTTGCGGTGTGCCGGCGTTCCCGGATCACCAGGTACACCGCGAGGAGCAGAAAGAGCACGGCAATGGACTCGAAGTGCCGATTGGCGATGTAGATCGGATAGAAAAGCGCGGCGTAGGCCACGGCCGTTACGAGCCCGCGCGGCTCGTCCCATACGCGCACGGCGATGGCGTGAAGCAGCCAGAGGACGCCGGCCTCGACCCCCACCATCATCAGGCTGAACAACACCTGGAACGCGGCCTCGTCGCCACCCAGGGGCACGCTCAGCAGCTTCAGCCCCGAAGCGATCCAGGGAAACACGGGTGGGTATTCGACCCAGTAATCCAGGTACGGGTGCAGCCCCTGCAGCGCCAGGCGGGCGCGTTGCTCGTACGCGCCGACATCACTACCACGTTCGAACAGTCCGATCGGGCGCCACAACAGCGCCAGCCCGAGCCGTAGCAGTACGAATTGCACGAAGATCAGGCCGAACGTCAGCCGTGTGAATCGTCCGCCGGCGAGTGCCGCCAGGGCGTCGCGCACGGTGCGTACCGGGTCGATCCGGACGCGATCCAGGCTCAGCACCAGCCACAGCACCTGTCCCGCTGCCCAGAGCCCGACCGGCGCCGCCCACACCCAGCGCAGGCTGTCGGTCTGGGTCAGGTCGTGATTTACGTCATCGAGAACAAACGCCATCACGGCGAGCGTTGCCGGTGCGAGAAGCGGGCCGTGGGTCCAGAAATGGCTTGCCAAGACGTCGTCTACCCGGCGGTGGGCGACGAATGCCACGGATAGGACGCCCAAAACGCTCCAGCCGGCGGTGGCCGCGAACGTAATCAGGACGTAGAGCGCCCAGGTCACGCTGATGCCAGCGAATGTGGTGCGTCCCTCGCGCATCAGCGCGATGAATACCGCCAGCCCCAGGATCAGCACCAGCGTGACGACGAGCGCGCCAATCCCACTCCAGCGCAGCGCTGGATCAATGGTGCGCTCGACGGGCGCCACGTCTCCGGTGGCGTCGCCATTCGCAGGCTGCGACGGCGTCAAGCTCTGACGCTCAGCCTGGCGCGATGCCAGTCAGCAACGTACTTGCGAAGTGCTCGGAGATGGGAACACCAAAGGCCTTCACCTCGGCATGGGCGCCTCGGAAATCGTAGTCCACCCGCCGCAGTTCGGCCGACCAGCGGCCGCCTGAATCGTCCAGCACCGCGTAGGTTGCAAGTCCCGGCTGCCTGTCGTGCGAACGCCCCACGGCTCCGCAGTTCACCGCCAGCACGTCGCCGGCGTGTCGAACCATGGCCGTGTGCGTATGCCCGCTGACCACGGCGGCTGCTTCGGTTGGTCCGATGACTTGAGCAACGGTCGCCTCGTCGTCGTCGCGACTCCAGCCGGTCTCGTCGTCGCCTGGCGACCCATGCACGACCAGTAGCGTGCCGGCCGGTGACTCGATGCTGGCCTGCCGTGGCATGGTGCCCAGCTTGCGGACGAGGGCCGGGCCCAGCCGCTCGGCTGCCCAGGTCACATTGGCGCGTCGAAACCTCGCTTGCGCGTCGTCGGGATCGCCGAGGGCGGCCAGCTTTGACGGCAAGTCGGCGATGTAGCGGTCCGTATTTCCCTGCACGAGCCGCCACCCCAGGTCCAGCACCCGTTCCCAGCACTCGCGCGGCCGCGAGCCGAACAACGCGGCGTCGCCGCCAAACACCACCTCGTCCGCGCCCACCCGCTGCAGGTCGGCCAGCACCGCGAACAGCGCATGCCGGTTGCCGTGGATATCCGTAACGACTGCGATCCGCATCCTGCCCGCCAGCGTGCCCTACCGGTCGTGACTCTGCCAGTGGGTCCCGGATGCGCGCCTGATTCGTTGGTCCGTCACCGACCACATAGACCCGCTCCCTCGAGTTCGCGAACGAGTGGTAGCGTGGTGACGCGCGGCGGTGTTGCATGGTCGCAGCCGGGCGTGGCCGTGCGAAAGGAGAGCCCGCCGTGGCGACCATTCCCATCGAAGAGCGCGTGACTCGCCTTGAGGCCAACTACGCGCACCTGGCGACCAAGGCCGACCTGCAAGAACTGAAGGCATCGCTCACGCGTTGGGCCGCCGGTCTGCTGATTGCGTGTCTCGTCTCGGCCCTCAGCGCCGCGGGCGCGGCCATCGTTACCCTGATCGTGCAACTCGCCAACTAGCCCAAGTCGGCGTGGTTCGGCGCCCGTCCGCGCTGGGCTGCGATGGCAGCCCGATGATTCCTCGGTTGACGGCTTCAACCTGGTTTCAAGCCTGCTTTGGTAGCTTGAGAGCCTGCAGCCGCTGACCAGACCTATCGAACAACTCCACGCGGCGAATTGGCGAAGTCTTGGACCTAACCGGACCCTCCCTTGTAGTTGCCGCGATTTTCGTAGCCGTCGTCTTACTGGCAGTTGTCGTTGGCTGGGCGCTCTTTGGAGCCGCCGCTGTCTTGGCCGTGAACGCCGCGATTCACTTCGTCAAGGGTGCGTTTCACTGGATTCACTATGTGATTGGCGGTCGCGAACCTGAGCTTCCGGACGCGCACGACACGGCTCGCGAGACCGTGGTCAGTCGCGCAGCGCCGGTCCGCCGCGACCCGATCGTACGAGCACGAGCGGCACAGGCCATGGAGTATCGCCAGCGTCGTAGTCGCCGCATGTTCGGGGCGCTGGCTCTCGGGGTCGCGCTGATGGGGGTGGCGGTCCTGGGTTACAACCTGTGGCTGAATATCCTGGCGGAACGGCGCGAGGTTCGGGTGACGCACAGCATCTCGGATGGAACCGAGAACCTTCCCGAATACCTCACCACGCGGATGACGCTCGTCGCTCAAGAGCCGGGCAACGCCGGTCTACCGTGCACGGTCAAGGTCACGTGGATCGAATCGGGCGGCAGCCGCAACCAGAGCCGCGTGATCCAGAGCCCCGACCGGCTCAGTATTCGTGACCTGGCCTTCAGCGACGGAATCCGCGAGAGTCCCCATTATCGAGATCTGCCGGTCACCCTGAGCACCGAGGGCTGTCAACCATGGCGCGTGGAAACGTCCGGCTGACGCGGATCGCTGAATCGGCGGGTCGTCCAAGCGCCGCATCCCGGTCGCTGACCTTGCTTGGCTAGACTGCGCCCATGTCAGCCGCCGCGCCCCAGATGCACCTCGTCCGCCAGGCCTTCGAGGCGCTTGAGTTGGAAGATCTCGAGGGATACCTCACGGCCGGGCTGAATCGGCAACTCGAACGAGCCGGCTTGCCGCGCGGCGCCTCCGTGGCTATCGCCGTTGGCTCTCGCGGCGTCTCGCCGGTCGTCCAGGTCGTTCGCACCCTCGCGCGCGGTCTGCGGGAAGCCGGGTTGCGACCCTTCGTCGTACCCGCCATGGGCAGCCATGGCGGCGGCACGGCCAAGGGCCAGGAATCGGTATTGGCCGACTACGGCGTCCACGAGCAGTCCGTGGGCGCTCCCGTTCGGGCAACCATGGAGACTGTGGTGCTGGGCAAGACGGCTTCCGGAATCACCGTGCACCTGGACGCCGAGGCCGCGTCCGCCGATGGCGTGATCGTGATTGGCCGCGTCAAGCCCCACACCGGGTTTCGCGGACCGATCGAAAGCGGCCTTTGCAAGATGAGCGTGATTGGCCTTGGCAACCGGCGCGGGGCCGAATCGTTGCACGCCCATCCGCTGGCCACCGGTATTCCGGAGGCGGCTGCCCTGACGGTGGCGTCCGGCCACCTGCTCTGCGGCGTGGCCCTGGTCGAGAACGCCTTCGACCGGCCGGCCCGTGCCGAAGTCGTGCCGCCCGAGGCCTTCCACGCGACTGACGAGGCTCTCCTCAAGCTCGCACGCGAACTGATGCCTCGTCTCCCGCTGGACAAGCTCGACGGTCTGCTCATCGACCGTATGGGCAAGAACATCTCCGGCTCCGGCATGGACCCGAATGTCGTCGGCATGTGGCGCCGCCTGGGCGAACTCGACCGCAAGCCCGACTACGGTTGGCTGGCCGTGCTGGGCCTGACGCCCGAGTCCCACGGCAACGCCGTGGGTATCGGACTGGCCGACCTCTGCAGCCGCAAGCTGGCCGAGGCCATTGACCACGAAGCCCTGGCCATGAACACCCTCACCGCCATGGCGCTGCACGCGGCCAAGGTTCCGCTGACGCTGCCGACCGACCGCGCCTGCTACGACACGGTGCTGCATTTGGCCGCCCGCTCGACCAGCGAGCCGATACGTATCGGTCGTATTCGCAACACCCTTGACCTGGAGACCTTCTGGGTCAGCGAAAGCGTGCTCGGCGACTTGCCCGGCAACTGCCAGGTGATTGATCCGACGACCCCGTTTGGCTTCGATGCGGACGGCGCAATCGTCGAGACGTGCGCGTTTGAACCGCGCGCCTAACAGCTCACCTACGTCTCGGCACCTGGCTACCGCATGAACATCGGCGGACGACGCTCCGTCGTGCCTCGTTCCATGCCGTTCTATTTCACCGTTGGCCTCCTGCTGGCGATGCCGGGCCCGTCGCTCGAGGCGGTGCGCGCTGACTTCAACCTCAGCTATGTGCTGGTGGTCCTGACCTTGATCGTTCCCGCGATCTCGTACGCAAGCGGAACGATCATGGGTGGGCTGGTGGCGGATCGGCTTGGACGACGTTCCACGCTCACCACGGGGGTGACCTTTCTCGTCGTCGGGTTGCTGACTTCCGGCTTCTCGCCGGCGTTGGGGGTGCTGCTGCTCGGCGCCTGTCTGAATGGCTTTGGCTTCGGGCTCACGGAATCGCCGCTCACGGCAACCATCTCGGACGTTGCGGGTGACGCCACCGGGCGCGCTATGACGATCTCGCAGATGCCGTTCGGCTTTGGCGCCCTCACCGCGCCGCCGCTGATCGGTGTGCTGCTGCAGACGCCAATCGGCTGGCGCGGCGGCTATCTCGCCGCGGCCCTGCTGTTCATGCTTGCGTCGGCCGTGCTGCTGTCTGCACGAATTCCGGCCGCTCCCGGGCTTCGCGCCAGCGGTGGAGCGCTTGTCACCGCCGTCATGCGTCCCGTCCCAATCCTGCTCGGCACCGTGGTCATCGGCTACTTCAGCATGCAACTCGGGCTCGGTGGGTTCCTGGCTGCGTACCTGGAGACCGACCATGGCTTCACGCGCTCGGTCGCGGCCACCCTGGTCGCGGCTTTTTGGGTCGGCATTTCGCTGGGGCGGATCATTGGCGCCTGGCTGGCGCTGCGAGTTCAGGCGTACAGCCTGGCCCTTGGCAGCCTGGGGCTTTCGCTCCTCTGCGCGGTCGTGGTGGCCAGTGTCCCCCAGCCTGCGGCCATCCTCGTCGCCGCGGCGCTGGCCGGTCTGACCGCCGGTCCGCTGTTTACCACGGTGGTCGGGATAGGGGTGCGCTACCGACCGTCAGCCGCCGGCATGATCGCCGGACTCATGCTCGCCATGGGCGGTACAGGATTCGCCGGACTCTCGCTGCTCGCAGGCGCCGTTGCTGACGCGCTTTCCGTCCGTGCGGCCGTGACGCTGATGCCGGTCACGCTTGGCGTTGCCTTTCTCCTGCTGCTGCTTGCCCGCCGGTTGCATACGGCCGAGCTCCGACTTTGATGGCTTCCGGATCAGCGTACGCCTGGCAAGTCCCATGATCCTCGCGGCCAGCATGTGGTTCTATGCCGCCGGCGGCGCCGCAATCAGCGTTTTCGGGCCGTCGCTGGAGTCGATCAGCGAAGACTTCGGCATCACCTATAGCCAGATCGGCCTGGTGATTACCGTGATGTCCGCCGGCTTTATCGCAGGGTCATTGGTCGGCGGTGCGGCGTCTGACCGCTGGGGGCGTGGCGCGGTGTTGATGCCGTCGGCGGCGGCTTCGGCGCTGTCCATGTTCTGGTTTGCCGCCAGTCCCACGTTTGGCTCGCTGCTGGCGGCGGGCTTCTGCATCGGCGGCTCGTTCGGGCCGGGGCTTGCCGCCGCCACCGCGTTGGTCGCTGATCTTGCACGTGAGCGCAGCACCCGGGCCCTGAACCTGTTCAACACTGCATTCGCGCTGGGGGCTATCGTCGCGCCGCCGCTCGTGGCGATCTGCCTGGCGGCATTCGCGAGCTGGCGCGTCGCCTACCTGGTCATTGCCGTTTGGTTTGCCACCAGCGGCCTTGCATTCGCGCGCCTGGCATATCCGCCTCGCAGCGGTCCGGTCCCGTCGGTTCGAGCCGTAGTGCGTGGGCTTGGCTCGCCGGCATCGGTCCTGCTGGGGCTGGTCCTGATGCTCTATGTCGGTGTCGAAATCGCCTTTGGAGACTTTGGCGCGGCATTCATGGAACGCGTGCAGGGCGTCCCGCGAGCGCCCGCCGCCGCGTCAGTCACCGCCTTCTGGGTCGGAGTCCTGCTCGGGCGTCTGGTGGTTGTGCGTCTCGCAGGTTCGTGGCGGGCCGCCAGCATCGTCCGCTGGTCGCTCGTGCTGGCGCTGCTCATGTCGGCACTTGCGGCGACAGCCCTGTCGGCTCCGCTGGCCGTTCTTGGGTTCGTCCTGACGGGCGCGACTGTTGGCGCGGTCTTCCCCACGGTGCTTGGAATCGGCCTGCGCACTCGGCCCGAAATCGCCGGGGCCCTTGCCGGCGCGTTGACGGCACTGGCCAGCGTGGGCGGCGCGCTGCTGGCGCCGATGATCGGCGCCGTGTCCGACGCCGTTGGCCCGCGTGGTGGCATGCTGCTGGCGCCCGTGTTCATCCTGGCGGCCATGCTGCTGTTCGAGTGCGGTCAGATCCTGCAACGCCGACGCCTGCGCGAGACGGCCAGTCTTCGGGCGCCGTCAGTCGAGGGTTCCCTTGACGCCTGACGCGCCACCGCCCGTCGGGGCAATCGATCTTGGCGGAACCAACATCCGGGCCGCGGTGGTTGACGCGCAGGGCGGGCTGAGCGGCTTCGTGACGCGTCCCACTCATGCTTCGGGTGGGCCCGACAGCGTGATCGACCGCATCATCGCGGCGCTCCATGAGGCCCTGGCGTGCGCATCGGCAGGTCTTGAAGATCTGGCGGCCGTCGGCATCGGCGCGCCGGGACCGCTCGACTGGCAGGCCGGCGTCATTCACGAAGCGCCCAACCTGCCGGGCTGGCACGAAGTTCCGCTCGTCGCGCGCGTGGCCGATGCCGTAGGTCTTCCCACCTTCCTCGAAAACGACGCCAACGCCGCGGCGCTGGCCGAGCGTCAGTACGGCGTGGGTCGAGGCGCGATGAATATGCTCTACATCACGGTGAGCACCGGCGTGGGCGGCGGCCTGATCCTGGACGGGAAACTCTGGCACGGCGCCTACGGCAGCGCGGGCGAGTTTGGTCACATGACCGTCGACTTCGAAGGCCCGCTCTGCGACTGCGGTAACCGCGGCTGCATTGAGGCTATTGCGTCCGGGCCGGACATGGCGGCCTGGGTCAGCGAAAAGATCGCTGCCGGACGTGCGAGCAGTCTCAGCGGCCAGGTCGACCTCTCCGGCCGCGACGTGGTCGAGGCGGCACAGCAGGGCGACGCCGTCGCCGTCGCCGCCGTGAATCGTGCTGGCCGTGCTGTTGGTTTCGGTGTCATTAACGTCGCCCACCTCGTCAATCTGGACATGGTCGTAATCGGCGGTGGAATCGCTAACGCCGGGGATCTGCTTTTCGATCCGCTGCGGGCCACCGTGGAATCCCATCTGCTGGAGAGCACCGCGCCCAACCTGCGGCTCGAGCCCTGGTCGCTCGGCGAAGACGTGGGTCTACTTGGGGCGGCTGCCGGTGCCCGTTCGCGTTTGGGCGGTGGGTTGTAGAGCGTCGCCCCAGGCGGGCAGGTAGTCCGATGCCGGATTGTCGGTGATCCGCTGCAAGTCCGTTCCGTCGATGCGGATGGTGTAAATCTCCCAGTTCGCGTCCCGGTAGCTCGCAAAGGCGATCCTGGCGCCGTCCGGCGAGAACACCGGATTCCAGTCCGGGGCGGGATTTGTCGTGAGCCGCAGCTCATTTGAGCCGTCCGCGTCCGCCACGAAGACGTCGAAGGCCTCTCCCACCCAGCGAGCAAATGTAATGCGAGTGCCGTCCGGGGAAAACGACGGGTCGCGGCCCGAGCTAATCACGGCGCGCGAACCCTTCGGATCGTCAAGATTCATCGTCACGATGTCCGACCCGCTCGTGAAGATGATCTGCGATCCGTCCGGCGACCACGCGGGATAGCACAGAAACCCGGATTGATCGCCGATGATCCGCTGTTCGGAACCGTCCGCCAGCATTGTGTAAATCTCGCTCTGACCGGTGCGAGTGCTGGCAAACACCAGCTGCTGGCCATCCGGCGACCACCAGGCCTCCCAGTCCGTGGCGGGTGAATTCGTAAGTTGCTGGGGATCGCTCCCGTCGCTGTCGGCCACGAATATCTGGTAGCTCCCGCTGGCAAACGCGGAAAACGCGATTCGCCGACCGTCCGGGGACCAGTTCGGGCGGCTGGTCAGGCCGCCCGTTTGCGTGAGCTGCGCCAACTCTGTCCCGGTTGGCGACATGGACCACAGATTCCACGCACCGCTCCGGTTGCTAAGAAACGCCAGCTGGCCCGTTGTCCCGGCCAGCGCTGGATCGGAAACGCCGGCGGTTGCCTCCGGTGGGATTAGACCGCCGTCGCGGAAATGGATGCCGCTGAAAGAGACACCCACGATGCCTGGCCCAACGGCCAGCTCCGCGTCCGTGAGCAACTGCCAGAAGACCGCGCGCTGTGCCCGCAGCACCACCACGTGGCCGCGGTCCTCAACGGATATTGGGAGTCCATAAGTCTCAAGCCAGTGGTCGTCGCCGAACCAGAGACGCTCAATGTCTGGATGTTGCGACACGAGCTGAAGCCGCTCGGTGAGAATCTCATCAAATGGCCGTCGGTCGTCCGCCGTGGAGGTGGGTGGCCGCGGCACGCCTCGTTCCGACGCCAGCCAGTCATCCCGTCCGGCCCAGCTCAGCTCGTCGTAGACGTTCACAAACATCACCCCGGTGTCAGCGCTCCCCTGTAATACGGCCTTCTGAAACGCTTGATAGGTCAGGTCACCTTGCGACCAGCGATTGGCGATCGGATAGCCAAGTCGGTCAACGCCGCCGACCTGCTGGAAGAACGTCCAAAACGGCACGCCGTCGGCGTCCGTGACTTCGAAACCCAATCCCTCATCCGGCCCAGCCTGCGAGTAGAACCACCCGTCAGCGACGGCGGAGTCCGGCGGGGATTCCGCCTGCGTGGTCCGAGCGGGTGCAAGAAGCGCCCCGGCGAGCAGCGCTAGCGCCAATGCCGTGATGCGGATGATGCGCTGACGCCGAGCACTCGTAGGCATGGGGCCAATAGACGGTGAGGGTGGCGGCGGGAACTGTAGCCCACTCCTGCGAATTCGACTTTAGGAGATCTTGGCCTGCATGCAAGAATTGGCCTCGCGCCCTCGTGGGCGAATCGCAATCTCAGGCAGGTAAGGTCAATGGCCGAATATGTGAATCGAGATGCCCTCGTCGATACTGACTGGGTTGCCGCGCACGGCGGAGACGACGGTGTGCGGCTGGTGGAGGTCGACGTCGATACGTCCGCCTTCGACTCTGGGCACATTCCCGGCGCCGTTGGTTGGAACTGGGAAACCCAGCTCTCCGACGGCATACGCCGCGACATCGCCTCACCCGACCAGTGGAAGGAACTGCTCGAAGCCTCCGGCATAGCCGCGGACACGCACGTGATTCTCTATGGCGACAACAACAACTGGTTCGCCGCGTTTGCCTACTGGCAATTCAAGATGGGCGGCCATGAGCGCGTGAGCCTGATGAATGGCGGCCGGCTCAAGTGGGAGCAGGAAGGTCGGGAGCTGACCACCGACCCAACCGTGGTGGAGCGAAGCACGTACGAGGCCGGCGAGTCCGACCCGTCACTCCGTGTCCTGCAGCCTGACGTGCGGGCCGCGGTGGGCGACGGGTCAACCGTGCTTGTCGATGTACGTTCACCCGCGGAGTTCACCGGCGAAATCCTGGCCCCGCCAGGCCTTCAAGAGCTGTCCCAGCGTGGCGGTCACATTCCCGGCGCTGACAATGTTCCGTGGCTCACCGCGGTCAACGAAGCTGACGGCACGTTCAAGTCCGCCGACGAGCTACTGGAGATCTACGGCGCCCGCGGGGCCACCGGCGATGCACCGGTTATTACCTACTGCCGCATCGGCGAGCGCTCGGCCCACACCTGGTTCGCGCTGCACGAGTTGCTCGGCGTTGGCGACGTCCGCAACTACGATGGCTCCTGGACGGAGTGGGGCTCCATGATCGGCTTGCCGATCGAGCGCTAGTCCGCGCGTGGCGATCGAGACGACTTAAGCGCCCAACCGTACCTGCGCAAGGTCGATCGCGCCGCTTACCGGCTCGATCCCAAAGGCGCTCACCGTCGGTTTGAGCAGAAAGGCCGAGGCGTGCAGGCCTATGGCAATGGCCGGCGCCTCGGCCTCCAGCAAGGCTTCGGCGGCCACATAGGCCGCGCGCTGGGCCTCCGGGTTGGTGCTTGCCGCTGCTGTGTCCAGGTGCCGGTCGAATTCAGCGTTGGTCCAGCCTGATCGAAAGAAGTCGACGTCCGATCGCCAGAGGTCATCCAGCCAGTTGGACGGATGGCGGAACTCGGAGGTCCACCCGGCTCGATAGGCGTCGAAGTCGCCAGGCGCGTTTGAGAAGTCCAGGAAGTCGCGCCACTCGCGGACGTCCGGTTGGACATCCAAGCCCAGGGCATCGCCCCACATCCTGGTCAGTTCGGCGGCCAGCCGGTCCCACTGGTCGGTGCGGTGGTAGGTGAAGCGCAGCGGTGGCAGGCCCTCACCGTTTGGGAATCCGGCGCCGGCAAGGAGCGCTCGCGCCTCGTCAACGCTCGCTGCGGAGTTGGTCTCGGCCGCCAGGATGGTTGGTGGTGTCAGGCGCTGCGCCGGGAGCGTGGGCTCCTCGAAGACGGCCGCGGTCAGCGCCTCGCGGTCAAGGGCCTGTGACAGCGCCCTCCGAACCTGCGCCGAGTTCCACGGCGCCTTGCGGGTGTTAAACACGATGAACCAGGAGCCGGCACGCTCGAAGAGCCGCACCTGTGGTCGCAGGTCCGGGTTGGCCAGCGCCGACCGATAGTCCGAGCCGCTGATGGTGGCGGCGTGCGCGGGACTTGCGTGAAAGTCCTGGAGCCGCGAGTCGGCCGATCGAGGAAACCTGATCACGACGTCGCCAAACACCGGTGGCGTGGGTCCGCCGTAATGTTCATTCCGGTGCAGCGTCATGCCCAGGCCGCGGTCCCACTGCGCCAGTTTGTACGACCCATTGCTACGAATCCGGATCGGCTCGGTCCACGAGGCCCCTGTGCCTTCAATCTCCGCACGGGGTAGCGGTACGAAGGTCGAAGTCGCCGCCCGAGCCAGGAATCCCGGCGTTGGGGCGTCAAGGTGCACTCGCAGCGTCGACGTGTCGGGCGCCCGAACCTCCGGCATGTCGCGATTGCGGCCGCCACCGGAGTAGCTCTCAGCGCCTCGGATCGGGAACAAGAGGTAGTTAAACGTCGCGCCCAACTCCGGCGCCAGGTTACGTTGCCACGTCCACGCAAAGTCATCCGAAGAGACCGCCTCGCCGGACGTCCAACGGCCGTTGGCGGATAGATTGAACTGATAGGCATGGCCGGCGTCCGTGATTTGCCAGGACTCGGCCGCGGCGGGGCGCACCGAGCCTCCCTCGCCCACTCGCACCAGCGGCTCAAACAGGGCATCCGCGATCGTCGCTTCCGGCGGCTGGGCGACCAGCGCCGGGTCGATCGTTGCCGGTTCGTCCAGAAGCAGTTCGAGGCGCAGTCCGCTGTCGCCGCCCGTCGCCGATCCGGGACTGTCGCAGGAAGCGACGGCCGCCAGCGCCATGCCGCCGCCGGCCAACCGCACAAACTTTCGACGGTTCAACGGCACGACTCTAGTTGCTGATGGTCAGTTCGGTAAGCCATTCGCGAGTCATCGGACGCCCGACATAGCCTTCCACCCAGGGCTGCACAAGTTCGTGCGACACGTAGAACATAAGCGGAATCAGCACCCCCTGCGAGATCACTCGATCCTCGATTGCGCCGTAGTGACCCAGTCGCTCCTCGTCGGTCGCCGCATGGCGGGCCTTCACGATCAGATCGTCGACGATCACGTCGGAATAGCGCCACGAATTGTCAGGCCGGTTCGACCCAAATAGCTCGTCGGTGAAATTAGAGGCGTCGGGAAAGTCCGCGGACCACCCAAGGAAAAATGCCTGGATGTCGTGGTCCGGTTCGTCCAGCGTCTCAACCAAGTCGTCGAATGAGCGCAGCTCAATAACCACGTCCAGGCCCAGATCCGTGCGCCAGGGATCGATGATGAACTCGAGGAATGGACTGCCGGAGATACCTTGCCCGGGCGCCACGACGGTGATCTGCGGCACGGCCTCGGCACTGCCATAGCTTGACTTTTCCAGTTCCGCCCCGGCGGCCTTGAGGTCAAACGAAAGTCCCTCAAAATCGGGCCGATGGCCCGGCAAGCCTGGAGGAATGACGCCATTCGCTTCCCGTTGCGTCCCAGTCAGCACCACCTCGTTGATGAATGCTCGATCAGTCGCCAGCGCAAGGGCCCTCCGCACGTGCACGTCGTCCAACGGCGCGAGTGTCGTATTGAACCCGACGTACTGGAAAGCCAGGTCCGGTGTGCTCAGGAGTTGCCCGTTGCGCGGCTCATTGGGATCTCGAAACCGGTCCAGGTTTGATCCGCCAATTGCGACGAGATCAAGCGCGTCACTCTCGTACCGCAGCAGGTCTTCCCCAACGTCCAACTGAAGAAACTCCACCACCTCTGGTCCACCCGCCAACCAGGACGCTGTGGCAGCGCGTCGCAGCGTGATGTGCGATTCCGGTTGCCACTCCGCAAGCCTGTAGGGTCCCGATCCGTTCGGCGATCGCCACCAATCGTCACCGGTTGCGACGTTGAAGCGATCCACGACCAAGGTCGGACCGGCGCTCAGCTTGCTTGGAAAAAACGAAAGCGGTGAGGTGAGCGTGATTTCGAGCCGGCGCCACCCAAGCACGCGCAAGCCCGAGACGGAGGCTGCCTCGCCGGCCGCGTACGCCGCCGCTCCCTGGATGTCTTCCAGAAACACGGGTCCCGAGAGCGATCCGGTCTCGGGGTTGAGGGCGCGAGTCCAGGACCACAGCACATCCGCCGCGTTTAGCTGTCTGCCGTCGTGGAACGTGGCCTCGGGACGAATAGTGAAGGTGTACGTCAGACCGTCCGTACTCACCGTCCAACCCGAGGCGAGGTCGGGTTTCACTGACAGGTCCGGTCCGATACGCGTCAATCCGGCGAAAATTTCCTGGACGTAACTGCTGGCCCCCGTGTCGCGGACGTGCGCCGGATCGAGGGTGACTGGCTCGGAGCCTTCAATTCGAAGCGTTCCATACGCCAACTGCTCGGATGGACCGGCGTCACCGCCCCCGAAGAAGACGAGCCCGAGCGCAAGCGTGGCCACCAACACCAGCAGGCGACCACGGCGTCGCCTGCCGAGGGCCTCAGGCACCCGCGCTCCCGGGTTCGCTGCGACTCAGCAGGTCCTCCGCTCGGAGCATGATCGTTCGCTCGTTTACGTGATGCAGCATGCGCACGGCGTCCGGCATCGGGACCCAGCGCGCTTCCACGTGCTCGGCCGGGTCGGGACGAATGTTTCCGCCGATGGATCGCAGAAGATACTGGTGAACGACTTTCGGTACGAATCCTGTCCACAGATCCGGTCGGACTTCGTAGCGAATTTCGCCAAGGTCGTCCACTACTTCGCCCACGATTCCCGTCTCTTCCAAGACCTCGCGCACGGCGGCGTCTTTCGGTGCCTCGCCGGGCTCCACGGCGCCCTTCGGCAAGACCCAGGCCCCGCGCTGCGTCTGGACCACGGCCACTTGTACCTGGCCGTTCTTGCGGCGATAAATCACGCCGCCGGAGGACTCAAGGAAGGGTTCCTCGCTGCCGGCGGCTGCGGCGGGCTGATCGGCGATTTCTGCCATGGGCTACTCCTGGTCGGTGCGGGTGTCGCGAAAGGCGAATCCAAGGTGCGACCTGCTGGGCGTCGAGCCATGCTGGTCTTGATACTTGCTGTCAAGGCCCGGTGAGCCATACGGGCGTTCCGCTGGGCTCGTGAGCCGCATTACCGAAAGCTGGCTGACCCGCATGCCGGGCCAAAGCAAGATGGGCAGGTTAGCGTGATTTGACAGTTCCAGTGTCAAACTGCCGCGAAAGCCAGGATCCACGTAGCCAGCCGTGCTGTGCACCATCAATCCTAGCCGTCCCAGCGAACTCTTGCCCTCAATGCGCCCCACCAGGTCATCGGCCATTCGAATGGTCTCGACGGTGCCACCGAGCACAAATTCGCTTGGGTGGAGGACAAAACTGGATCCGTCGGCCACCTCGACTTCCTCGGTAAGGTCCGGCTGACTCAGCTTCGGATCGATGTGTGTCTCAGTCTGATTCACAAAGACCCGAAAGACAGACCCAAGGCGCAGGTCAATGCTCGAAGGCTGAATCGCGGTTTCGTCGAGCGGGTGTATTTCCAGACGGCCTGACGCGATCGCCTCGCGTAGAGCCCGATCGCTCAGGACCACTCGCCCCCCTTTTCGCGCCCCCTGGACGCGCGGGCCCGATGCTACCGTACGCCTGCCTTCCAAGCTTTCCGATTGCCCCTCAGTGATTCTCGCTATCGATCAGGGCACCACGGGCACCACCACGCTCATCGTCGATCATCGAGCCCACATCGCCGGCCGCGCGTATGCGCCGGTGACCCAGAGCTACCCGCGCCCCGGCTGGGTCGAGCACGATCCCCGCCAAATTTGGGAAGGCGTGCAGCGCAGTGCGCGCAAGGTATTGAGGGCTTCGAGTCCCGATACCGTTGAAGCCATCGGCATCACCAACCAGCGTGAGACGGCCGTTGCCTGGGATGCCGCCACCCTCGAACCGCTCACGCCCGCCATCGTCTGGCAGGACGTCCGTACCGCGCCTGCGATGGCCGACCTGGAAGCCCACGGTCAGGGGGAGGCCATTCGAGCCGCGACCGGCCTGCGTCTCAGCCCGTATTTCAGCGCCGGCAAGTTCGCCTGGATGCTGAAGCACGTTCCCGAAGTCGCCGCGGCGCGCGACGCGGGGCGTCTGCGCTTCGGAACCGTGGACGCCTGGTTGATTGCCCGCCTCAGCGGCGGCGCCTACCTCACTGACGCAACCAACGCCTCCCGAACCCTGCTGATGGACATCGATGCCGGCCGCTGGTCGACCGACATGACCGAACTGTTCGGAGTTCCTGCGGAGGCTCTGCCCGAAGTCGTGCCCTCGATTGGCCAATCTGCCGTCACGGGCGCCGACGCCCCGGTAGCCGCGGGAACGCCCATCAGTGGAATCGCCGGCGACCAGCAGGCCGCGCTATTCGGCCACCTTGGCGTTTCGAGCGGCGCTGCCAAGGTGACCTACGGCACCGGCTGCTTCCTCCTCCAGCACGCAGGCGATTCGCGCCCCCCGGACATCGACCACCTGCTCACCACCGTGGCGCTGGGGCAGCCGGAAAGTCTTACCTATGCCTACGAGGGCAGCGTCTTCACCGCCGGCGCCCTGGTGCAATGGCTGCGCGACGAACTTGGACTGATTGATGCTGCCCCCGATGTCGAAGCGCTGGCGCACGACGTATCTGACACCGCCGGCGCGGTGATCGTGCCCGCATTTACAGGATTGGGCGCGCCCTACTGGGATCCCGATGCCCGCGGTGCAATCCTGGGCCTCACGCGCGGGGTCACGGCTGCTCACCTGGCCCGTGCCGCGCTGGAAGCCATCGTCCACCAGGTTCAGGACGTCCTCGATCTCATGCCGCTGCTGTCCGGCGATCTTCTGGTCGACGGCGGCGCCGCGGCCAACGACTTGCTCCTCCAGCTCCAGGCCGCCAGCGCTGCCCGCACGGTCGCCAGACCCGCGGATGTTGAGACGACGGCGCTTGGCGCGGCTTACCTGGCCGGCCTGGCCCACGGCGTCTGGTCGAGCATCGACGAACTACGCTCGTTGCGTGACGACCCGGCACGCTTTGCCCCCGGGCATTCTTCCCTTTCAATAGACCGGCCGACCTGGCGCCGCGCCGTCCAGCGCACCCGCCGCTGGGCCGCGGCCCCTTCCGACGCGTGAGAAACTGCCGCCCATGAGCCTGCATGTCGCGTTCTGCCTGTGGGGCCTGCCTGACGATCCGGCTGTCGCCACGGCATTCGCCGCTGACTCGGGCTTCCAGTCCGTTGATGTCCGTCCCGGCTACAGCAGGCTCCCCAATGCCGAACGCACCCTGCCCGTCACCTGCATGGCCGTGGCCCACCTGATGCCGGAAGGTGCGCTGCTGGACGCAATCTCGGAGCCGGCTCGTCAGATCGCCGTTGAGCACGTCCGAGACGGAATCCTTGAAGCCCAGACCCTTGGCGTCACCGACGTCTATCTCGCGCCGCCTGCCGTGCCTGATGCCCCAGCGCTTACCGCCTACCGCGAATCGGCCCTTACCCTGGCCGACGAAGCCCAGCGCGCCGGTATCCGGCTCGGCATCGAGCACTTCCCCGGACGCGGCCTTCCGACCGTCCGCCAGACGCTCGACTTCATCTCGGCCTGCGGCCACGGCAACCTGTACCTGCTGCTGGACGCGGGCCACAACCAGATCGCCGGCGAGTCGGTTGACGAGTCGATCCAGGCCGCCGGCGACCGCCTCCAGTACGTGCACGTGAACGACAACGACGCCCAGAGCGACCTGCATCTGGGCCTGCTCGAAGGCGTCCAGGACGACGCCTGGGTCAGCGACGCCTTACGCGCGGTTGTGGAATCCGACTACGACGGACCGGTGAGCGTGGAAGTCAACATGGCGCTGTCGGACCCACGGTCCGCCGCAGCCAGCAGCCTGGCCGTTATCCGCCGGCTGGAACCGCGTGACTAAGGGGCCTTATACCCGCCCGGCCGCTCGATACGAATCCTCGATTAGCTGCACGGCGTTTGCGCAGTCCCTGGGCGTGATCGCCGGGGGATCTCCGCGACCCACCCGCTCCAGGCAATCCCTGACAAAGTTCGGATATGAGGACACCACCGTGACCGGTGTCGCGATGTGCTCGTTTCGACCCGGCGCCAGGATTTGCAGTCCGTCCGGAACGGCGCTCAGCATGGCGTTCGAGCCGGCCACCTTCATCTCCGAGTCTGATTCGTTCGCCGGCCAGGTGGGCATGGTGTAGCCCACCTCCACGTGCACCAGCGTCCCGCTCGAACTGCGCAGCGTGGCCAGGGCGTAGTCCTCGACCTCCGATGCATGAACGATGTTGCTGATTACCGCCGACGCCACTTGCACGTCTTCGCCCAGCAGGAATCTGGACATATCCATGCCGTGGCCGCCCAGGTTGGTCAGCGCGCCGCCGCCCGCCTGCGAGCGATCCAACATCCAGGGCGAGTCCCACTCGACATAGCGCTGCATGGTGGGCCGGATGATCCGGAAGACGATGTGCGAGATCGGCCCGAATTCGTCCGCGGCGATCATCTCCCGCGCCTTTTCGGCCCACGGCGACTGCCTGTTGGGAAACGGCACCGACACCCACGCTCCGCGTTCTTCAGTCAGGTCTGCCAGACCCCGCACCACATCCGCGCTCGTCCCCATCGGTTTTTCCATCAGGAACGGAATATCGGCCTCAATCAGGAAGCGCGCGATCTCCGGCATCTCCGCGTGCCGCCCCAGCGCGATCACGAAGTCCGGCTTCGTCGCGTCGATCATTTCTCGATAGTCGGTAAACGCCGTCGTCTCGTAGCGTCGCGCCCGGTCCTCAGCGATCGCGGTGTCGCTGTCCGACACCCCCACCAGTTCAAGGTCGAGGTCCAGGTTCTGCAGAACGGTCAGGTAAGCGGCGTCGTAGGTGGAATGCCAGTGGTTGACTTCGACTACGGCGACACGACGCGGCGTGCTCATGGGGATGGCTCCTGATTCCAACAGCGGGACGGTAGCACGAGCCGCCGCAGTAAGCTCGGCAGTGAGAACCCAACGGAACTGGAGACACAATGTGCGCGGAGGACAAGGACCAGAAGGGCTGGGGGCGGCGCCTCGACGGCCTGATCAAGCGAGTCGGCGACGAAGTCGGCGGCGAACGTGGCGAAAAGGTGCGAGAGCGCCTTACGCAAGCAAAGTCTCGAGTCGAAGCCGGACTGGAGAGTGAGGAAGCACGCCGGGTCCGCGGCGAAATGACGTCGCTAGGCGACAAAGCTATGGAGCGTGTCGACGACGCCCTCAGGCACGAGCGCACGCAGCACGTCGTGAAACGCGTTGACGCAGCCCTCACCGAAATCGGCGACCGGATCCGTGGCGAACACACTGAGTCGCCGACGGTCGCACCACCCTCGAAACCGCAGACCACGTCCCCCAAGCCGGACGAGCCAGTGGATCAGTCGCAGGCGACTGCGGCCACTTCCGCGGAAGCTGCGGCAGAATCCGACGAAGCGTCCACGGTCCGAGACGCGTCGTCAGGCGCCGGTAGCGCGTCTCCTGCCATGAACACAAACGGCGAGGACGAAGCACCTGCCAAGACCGCATAACCCTGGCCGCTTGGCACGCTGTGGTGCCGGAGGGCGGCTAACGACGCCCGTGAAGCAGCAGCCGAGCCAGGCTTCGCCACGTCAGCGCGGTGCCTTCGCCTACCAGCAGCTCGATGCCTTCCCGCACGAATTCCGGCCGCTGTCGCGCGGCTCGCACGCCGAAGTCTGCAATCCAGGCCCGCTGCGCCAGCCGCTTGGCCCTGGCAGAGGCCCGAAAGTGCTCCCCAAAGCGCCGGCGAAACCACGCATCGAATCCCTCAAACGGCAGACCGCCCGTGTCTGACCGCAGCGTCCGCACCGCCCTGGTCGCCGCTTCCATCCCAGCCGCCATCCCGTAGGCGATCCCCTCGCCCGAGAATGGGTTGATCATTGACCCGGCGTCCCCAACCAGCGCCACCCGCCCATGAACCAGCGGCGGGACGTGGCTGGCGAAGGGCAGCATGTAGGCGCGGGACTCCGTCGGCTCAAGATCCTCGTGCCCGCTCGATCTCAGAAAACCGCGCAGCAGTTCGGGCAAGCTGCGCGCCTGCCGCCGAAAGCGCGCGGCGTCGATCATCACTCCCACGTTGGCGCCACGCTCGTCGATCGGAAAAATCCAGCCGTAGGCCGGCAGCAGTTGGCGCTTGAAGTAGAACGCCATGTGCTCGAACCCGCCGGGTCGCTCCACGTAGGCGCGAATCGCCACACCCGTGTGCTCCGAGTTGTTGTATGCCACGCCTAACAAGCGCCGCACGTCCGAGCGCGCTCCATCGGCCGCAATTACGGCCTGCGCCTCAATGGACACCGGCCCGTTCGGTCCGCTTGCCTTGACCCAAACCGGTCCAGCGCCGGGCCGCTCCAGTCCTGCCAGCCTGCTGCCGGTCCAAATTTCGGCGCCTGCCTCTCGGGCACGCGTCAGCAGGTCGTCGTCAAACTCCGACCGCGGCACCACGTAGCCCCGTGCGGCTGAGCCGATCGCCGGCAGGTCGCCCACAACCTCGGCGCCTGACGGCGCAACGATTTTCAGTCGCTCGACCGGCCGGCGCCCCCGCACGATGTCGTCGGCGTCAAGGTCCGACAGCCGCGCCACCACGCCCGGGCCGAGACCGTCGCCGCAGGCCTTGTCTCGTGGAAACGCCTGTCGGTCCAAGACCAGCGTGTCGAGTTCCGGCGCCGCCCGCCGTGCGGCGATGGCCGCAGCCGCTCCCGCCGGACCTCCGCCCACCACCAGAAGGTCGCATGCTCGAGCCATCACGCTGGGCGCTCCCCCGCCGTCTGGCGCGCGAAGTATAGAGAGGCCCTCGCCCTAAACTGACGTCGGCTCGACGATACGAGTGATGTGCCGTGGCGAGAGGTTGGTCAGTGGCCCGGTCGCCGCTGGTCCTCAGCATCGACGTCGGAAGCTCCTCGGTCCGCGCCGCCGCGCACACCGCCGACGGCGACCCGCTCCCTGGCAGCGAGGCGCAGATCGCCTCGAGCTTCGACACCACGCCCAACGGCGGCGTGCAAATCGACGCGGACGTTCTCTTTGACCGCCTGGCCCAGGCCATCGACGTCGCCCTCCAGCGCCTGGGCCCGCAGGTCAAGGCCATCCAGGGCGTGGGCGCCAGCGTCTTCGCCTCAAGCGTCCTCGGCGTCAGTTCCGCGGGTGAACCCCGGACCCCGATCTACACCTACGCTGACACGCGTTGTGCTGACGACGCGGCAGTCCTCCGCCAGGAATGGGATGTGGCCGGCTCCTACGACCGGACCGGCACGCCCATCCACGCCAGCTATCTGCCCCCGCGCCTTCGCTGGCTGCGCCGCACGCAGCCCCACGTGGTCCGCCAGGTCGCCCGCTGGATCACCTTCGCCGAATACGCCGGTGAGCGTTTGTTCGGCCAGCCCGGTGGCCTGGGACTCAGCCTCGCTGCCTGGTCCGGCATGCTCAACCGCCGTGAACTCGATTGGGATCTCGCCACCCTTGGCGCCCTTAGCGTCGATCCCGGCTCCCTAGGCCACGTCGATCCAGCCGGCGAACCTCTGCTGGGTCTAACCGTCCCCTGGCGTGAACGCTGGCCTGCGCTCGCGGGTGTTCCATGGTTCCCCGCGCTGGGTGACGGCCTGTGCAGCAACCTCGGGACCGCCCCCGGCGAGGCCGACGCCATCGTTTTCAACATCGGCACCAGCGCCGCGGTCCGCGCCCTGGTTCCGGGCCCGGTTCGCTCGGTGCCCGCCGGCCTCTGGGAATACCGCGTCGACCCTTCGCGCTCGCTCGTGGGCGGTGCCGAGAGCAATGGCGGAATCGTCGTCGCCTGGTTGCGCGATTTCCTGCGCGGCGTCCGCGGCGACGACCCCGACGACGTGATTGCCCACCTGCCCCCGGACGGTCACGGCCTCACCGTGCTTCCATTTCTGGCCGGCGAACGCAGCCCCGGCTGGGACGACGCCGCCCGCGCGACCATCCACGGCGCGCGCCTCAACACCCAGCCGGCCGACGTTCTGCTCGCGGGCATCGAAGCCGTCGCCTACCGCCTGGCCGCCATTTACGACCTGCTCGTACCTGTCATCGGCGAACCCCATGTCGTCCACGTCTCCGGCGGCGCGCTCCAGCGCTCGGACCGCTGGACGCAGGTTCTCGCCGACGTGCTGGGTCGACCCGTCATCCGCTCCGCCGTTGCCGAACCCACCAGCCGCGGCGCCGCTATCTGGGCGCTGCAGGCGCTGGGCCACTTCATCCCTGCGGACAGTGAGCCCGAAGGCGACCAACCATTCGAACCTGTGCCTGCCCACCATGCCGTCTACCAGGAAGCCCGCGCCCGCCAGCGCCGTCTCTACCAACGAATGTCCGGCGCCGGTGGCCTTGCGGCCCGTCGTGCCTGACCCGGGCGTGCATCCAAAGCTCAGGTGGCGGAAACTACCCCGGTGCACCTCCAGCTACGGGAGACAGTCGTGAACGTCGCCATCGGCGTGGACCACCGCGGCTTTGCCATCAAGTCCGACCTCGTCGCGATCCTGCGGGCTGGCGGCTGCGAGGTCATCGATTTCGGCGCCCACTCCGGTGAGTCGGTGGACTACCCCGACTATGCGGCCGCCGTTGGCGAGGCCGTTGCTTCCGGACAGGCCGACCGCGGGATCATCGTTTGCGGCAGCGGCGTCGGCGCATGCGTGGCCGCCAACAAGATCTCGGGCGTGCGCGCCGGCATGTGCCACGACACCTACTCAGCCCGGCAGGGCGTTCAGCATGACGACATGAACGTACTGTGCCTGGGCTCCGGAATCGTCGGCCTATCGCTAATGGAGGAACTCATCAAGGCCTTCCTCGCCGCCCGTTTCGCCGACGACGAGGAGCGCTACGTCCGGCGTCTCCGCAAGGTCCAGGCCCTCGAACGCGGCGAACGCCTCAGCTCTTGACTCGAGACGCCGCGAAGTCCGAGCGCTCGAAAACCGGTTCCACACCCAGAACCCAGCGCTGGTTGTAGCCCTGAGCTAACCATCAGTTGAACACCTCGGCTCTCGTAAGAGCCGCCTGCGGCCGTTGGTACGATTGCGGTAGCAGACTTACTCGTGTAAGGCAGCCACTTGCACGATTGACCTCGGCCGGCGTCCGCTGCTCCGGCCCCGGAGGTTTCGATGTCTCAAACCCCGCTGCACGAACTCCATGCCCACGGTCAAAGCGTCTGGCTGGACTTCCTCAGCCGGGACCTGGTCGACTCGGGAGAACTCGCCCGCCTGGTCGCCGAAGAAGGCGTCCGCGGCATGACTTCCAACCCAACCATTTTCCAGGAGGCCATCAAGGGCAGCGACACCTACGACGAGGACATCCGCCGCCTCGGCGCCGAGGGCCTCTCGCCCGAGGAGATGTTCGAAGCCATCGCCGTCGACGACATCGCCGCTGCCTGCGACGTGCTGCGTCCGGTCTTCGATGAATCGGGAATGACCGATGGCTTCGTGAGTTTGGAAGTCTCCCCGCGCCTGGCCCACGACACTGAGGGCACCGTCGAGGAAGCCCGACGCCTGGTCGCCTCGGTCGATCGTCCGAACCTCATGATCAAGGTCCCCGCCACCCCGGCCGGCCTGCCTGCCGTCGAGACCCTGATCACCGAGGGCGTCAACGTCAACATCACCCTCATCTTTGCCCAGGCCGTCTACCGCGGCGTGGTGGATGCCTACCTCAGCGCGCTGGAAAACCGGGCCGCCGCCGGCGAGCCGGTGGACGATGTCGCCTCCGTGGCCAGCACCTTCGTCAGCCGCATCGACACTGCCGTCGACGCCCAACTCGAATCACTCCTGGCGGAGCGCGCGGATGACGCCGATGAAATCCGCTCGCTTCTCGGCAAGGTCGCCATCGCCAACTCCAAGGCCGTCTACGAGATCTTTGAGGAAATCTCTGCCTCCGAGCGCTACCAGGCCCTCGCCGCCGATGGCGCTCAGCCCCAACGCCCCCTCTGGGCCAGCACCAGCACCAAGAACCCGGCCTACCCGGCGACCCTCTACGTGGATGAACTCATCGGCCCGAACACCGTCAACACCATGCCCTCCGCCACGATGGACGCCTTCCGCGACCAGGGCGAGGTGCAGCCCACGGTCAGCAGCGACCCGGACTACTGGAGCGGCGTCCTCGAACGGCTGGCCGCGCTGGGTGTCGACCTGGACGCCATCATGGACCAGCTTCAGGACGAGGGCGTTCAGAAATTCATCGACTCCTACGACGACCTGCTGAATGACCTGGAGGCCAAGGCGGGGGCGCTCGCCTCCTAAAGAGGACCTAAAGAGGAACTGTGGCGGCAATGTCCGGCGAGGGTCCCACCGCTCGCTTCGGCTCGGCTACCGAAGCCGTTGCCGAAGCCTTGGATCGCGCCCAGGCCAATGACGTTGCCCGTCGTCTCTGGGCTGCCGATCTCTCTCTCTGGACCCAGAATCCCCTCGTCCAAAACCAGATTGCCGACAGCCTCGGGTGGTTGCGCGTGGCCGAATCCATGCGAGCCGGGGTCGACGACCTCTCCGCCTGGAGCGCCGAGATCGCCAAACAGGTCGACGACGTGGTCCTCCTTGGCATGGGCGGCAGCAGCCTCGCCCCCGAAGTCATGGCCGCCGTCATCCCCCCGGCCGAAGAAGCGCCCCAACTCACCGTCCTCGACACCACGGACCCCGTCGCCATCCGCCGCGTCGAATCCGGTCTCAGCCTTGACCGGTCGCTATTCATCGTCGCCAGCAAGTCCGGCGGCACCCTGGAAACTGCCACCCTGGCCGAGTACTTCTGGTCGCGCTACGCCGCGTCCGGCGTTGATTCGCCCGGCCGCCACTTCGTCGCCATCACCGATCCCGGCACCAGCCTGGCCTCGCTCGCGCAGGACCACGCCTACGCCCGTGTCTTTCTCAACCCGCCCGACATTGGCGGTCGCTACTCCGCCCTCTCGTTCTTCGGACTCGTCCCCGCAGCGCTGGCCGGCATCGACCTTGCGCCGCTACTCGACCGCGCCATCGCTGCCGGTCAAACCTCTGCTGCCAACGCCTCGGTCAACACCAATCCACCCGTCACCATCGGCGTGGCGCTCGGAGAGCTCGCCAGAGCCGGTCGGGACAAACTCACCCTCGTTCCTTCCGCCTCCCTCCAGCCCGTTGGAGCCTGGGTCGAGCAGCTCGTCGCCGAGAGCACCGGCAAGGAAGGCCAGGGCATCGTGCCTGTCGACGGCGAGCCGCTGGGCGATCCTTGCGTCTACGACAACGATCGTGTCTTCATGGAACTCGCCCTCGCCGGCGATCCCGATGAGGGCCGCGCCGGTCGCCTGGACGCGCTTGCCGACGCAGGCCACCCGGTCATCACTTTCCCACTGGACGATCCACACGACCTCGGCGCTCACTTCCTCACCTGGGAACTTGCCACCGCGGTCGCCGGCTCGCTGCTTGACATAAATCCATTTGACCAGCCGAGCGTCGCCGAGAGCAAGGACAACACGGATCGCGTCCTCGGCCAGATCGCTGCCTCCGGCGCGCCCTTCGACTTACCCACCGGTCCCAGTGCCAACGGTGTGCTCGCCGCCGGAAGCCAGGCCCCAGACCTGACCGCCGCCCTGGCCGGTTGGCTTGTGTCAATCAGCCCCGGCGACTACATATCCATTCAGGCCTACCTCGACCGCACGCCCGCGCACGACGCCGACCTGCGGACCATCCAGGCCCTCCTCCGCGACGCCCTTCACCGTGCCGTCACCCTCGGTTACGGTCCCCGCTTCCTGCACTCCACCGGCCAACTGCACAAGGGCGGCCCCGACACGGGGGTTTTCCTGCAGATCACCGCCGATCACCAGGATGACGTCGACGTCCCTGCCCGCGGCTATAGCTTCGGCACCCTCATTGATGCCCAGGCCCTCGGAGATTTCGAGTCCCTCGCCGCCCGCGAACGCCGCCGCCTTCGCCTGCACCTCGCCGACTCGTCAACTGGCTTGGACGCGGTCGCCACCGCGCTTCGAACCGCCCTGCCGAACGCCATCGCCGACTGACGGAGTATTTCCCATGAGCATGAACGGCCAGGCCCTGGACACTGCGTTTGGAGTCAACCCCCTACGTGAGGGCCTATCCTTCCAGGAGGCTCCGCCCGGCCACACCCTCATCATCTTCGGCGGCTCCGGCGACCTGGCCGCCCGCAAGCTCATTCCCGCCCTCTACAACCTTGAGCGCAACGCGCTTCTCCCGTCCTCACTCGCCGTCGTTGGCCTTGGCCGCCGCCCGATGGACCACGAGAGCTACCGGGTCCGCCAACACGAAGCCACCACCGGCTTTTCCCGCACCGGCAAGCCTGACCCCGAACTCTGGAACGCCTTCCAGCAGGGCCTCTACTACGTTCGCGGCGACTTCAGCACCCATGCGGGCTACGAGGACCTGAAGCGCGAACTGGCCGAAATCGAGACCCGCCACGGCACTGGCGGCAACCGCATCTTCTACCTCGCCACCCAGCCCAGCCTCTTCCCCGAGATCATCCGCCTGCTCGGCGAAACCGGTCTCAACCGTGGCCCCGGCACCACCCGCATCGTCATCGAGAAGCCCTTTGGCCGCGACCTCGCCACCGCTCTGTCACTCAATGCCATCGCCAACGATGTCTTCGATGAATCGCAGATCTACCGCATCGATCATTACCTGGGTAAGGAGACCGTCCAGAACGTCCTCGTCCTCCGCTTTGCCAACGTGATCTTTGAACCGGTCTGGAACCGCCGCTACGTCGACTCGGTCCAGATCACCGTGGCCGAGTCAGTCGGCCTTGAAGGTCGCGGCACCTACTACGAGGAAGCCGGCGTTCTCCGCGACATGGTCCAAAACCACATCATGCAGCTTCTCGCTCTTGTCGCCATGGAGCCGCCCGTCGATTTCGAGGCCGACTCCATCCGCGACGAGAAGGTCAAAGTTCTGCGCGCGCTGCGCCACCTCGAACCTGATCAGGTTGCCAGCAACGTCATGCGCGCCTCGTACGGCGCGGGCTTTGTCGACGGCCAGGAAGTGCCGGCCTATCGCGACGAAGACGGCGTCCATGTTGACTCCACGACCGAGACCTACTTTGCCGCCCGCCTCTTCATCGACAACTGGCGCTGGAAGGGTGTTCCCTTCTACCTGCGCAGCGGCAAGCGACTCGCCAAGCGCGCCAGCGAAATCGCCATTCAGTTCAACGAAGTTCCCCACCTTCTCTTCGGCGACTCCAACCCCGACGGCGTCCCGCCCAACGTCCTGGCCATGCGAATCCAGCCTGACGAAGGTGTATCCATCACCTTCGAGGCCAAGCAACCCGGCCTGGCCATGCGCGTGCGCCCGGTCCGCATGGACTTCGGCTACGGGCAGAGCTTCGCCGAAGAGTCGCCGGACGCCTATGAACGCCTCCTGCTCGACGTGATGCTGGGTGACCAGACGCTCTTCATCCGCCGCGACGAAACCGAAGCCGCCTGGCGCGCGGTTATGCCCATCCTCGAAGCCTGGGAGGGCGACCCAGTGTCCCGCCTCCCCACCTACGAAGCCGGCCGCTGGGGGCCCCGCCAGGCCGGCGACCTCCTCCGAGCCGACGGTTTCCGCTGGCGCCGCCTGTGAGCGCCACAGGCGCCCTCGCCGCTGTAGCTCCCGGCGACTGTGCAAGTCCTCGAACCCGGGAATGAACCTCACGACCTCCGTCCCCGAGACCCTCCCCACCCTTGCCCGCCTCCGCGAACAGGCCGCCCGTCAGGCCGCCGATGAAGGCGCCGAACTAAACGCGCAAATGCTCCTGGCCACCATCGTGGCCCGCTATCCCAGGCCCACCGACTGGAACGAAATCGAAGCCGAAACGAAACCTGTCGTGTCCGCCTATCCGAGCCGCGTCATCGCCCTCGTCAATGACCCCGACTCCGCACAAAGTCCCGACCCGGTACGCGTCGGTCTCCTGGCCGCCCGACGGTCCGACGGCGTAGCCGCCATCCGCGGCGAGTTGCTGACTGCCGCCCTCGAGGGCCGGGCGTTCGAGGAAGGGGCCGCCATCGCCGCCAGCTGGTCCGCCAGCGGCATTCCCACCGTCGTCTGGTGGAATGGTCCGGCCGTCACCGATGACCATCTGTTCGAGGACATGCTGGATATCGCCGACCGCATCCTCGTCGACTCCAGTGCAATGAACGACCTCGCCGCCGACTTCACGGTGCTCGACGACATCGTGACCGGCAGTCACCACGCCCGCGTGACCGATGCCCTCTGGCTACGCATGCTCGCCTGGCGGCAGGCTTTCGCCCAGGCTTTCGACCAGCCTGCCGCCCGCCTTGACCTTGAACATGTCAGGTCGGTGGAGCTGGCCGTCCAACAGTCTCAGGGCGGCCACGCCGCTGCGCTATTGCTCGTCGGCTGGATGGCGTCTCGCCTCGGTTGGCGGCTGGATCGCCGCACGACGCAGGGCTGGCGGCTCACGTCGGACGGTCATTCCGTCGATGTCATCTGTGAGCCGTCGTCAACTCCGAATGCCCTGATCGAAATGGTCAGGCTCACCGCCCCGACCAGCAGTTACCTCGCTCATATGCCGTCCCCTGAGGACATCGTGGTCGACTGCCAGTCGGACCTTGCCCCCATCACCCACGTCGCCGTTCGTCGCCCGCCGCCAACCCGGCCCCGGCTCCGCCTCGACGACCTGCTAACCGGCGGCGCCCACTACCACGTCTTCCAGCAGTCCGTCACCTTGGCCCGCACACTCGCCAGTGCCTGACTTGTTGCGACCGACCTAGAACTCGTTTCTGACCTTCACCGTCTGCCCCGTCCTAAGCGACTCCCACGCCGCCAGCCCCGTCGACACCACCCGAGCGCCCTCGCGAACACCTACCCACGGCTTCGTATCGTTCAGCACGCAATCCGCCATGTGGCGCAGCATCACGATCATTTCGCCCGCGTGGCCGCTGTGCGGCGGGAGTTCGGTTACGTAGGCTCGTTGCGGCAGATCGCCTTCGGCGTCCAGCGTCTTCACGTTGTCCTGGATCGTGCCTCTGGTGCCGTAGACGGTCAGGCCGTTGGCCGGCTCGCCGTGGGGGTGAACCATCCCCAGCAGGTTCGCCACGCGGCCCACCTTGCCGCTGGTGAACCGCACGTTGATGAAGAAGCAGTCCTCCTGCGGGTAGTCCGGCGCCACCCCGCTGCGCAGGCCCACGCAATGCACCTCCTCGATGTCGCCCATGAACCAGCGCAGCAGGTCGATCGGGTGACAAGCCCCGCCAAGGATCAGGTCCTGCGGCATGGCGGTTCGCCAGGGCGTCGCTCGATAAACGGGCCGCAGGTCGTGCACGTAGTGCGCTTCCGCCATGAATAGCTCGCCGATCTCACCCGCATCGCAGGCCCGCTTTGCGTCCATGAAGTCCAGGCGTCCCCGCAGCGACTGCGTCACCAATAGCACGCGGCCAGTGCGATCCACCGCATCGACGACCTGCTCCACCTCCGCCATCGAGTACACCATCGATTTCGTCACCATCACGTGCTTGCCGGCCTCGAGCGCCGCCAGGATCTGCTCGCAGTGCAGCGGCCCAGGCGTATAAATCCCGATGATGTCCAGGTCGTCGCGAGACAGCATCTCGTCGTAGTCCGAGGTAGCGGTCTCCACCCCAAATTCGGTGGCCATCGACCCCATCAACTCGCCATTCGTGTCGCAGATCGCAGCCACCCGCACCGGCAAGTCGTCGAACTCCGGCAGGTTCGCCTGTAGCAACGTCCGCCCGTGCCCAAGCCCCGCCAGACCCAACCTAAGCGTCCGCATACCCCTGCTTCTCCAGTTCACTCTTAATCGCGGCCCACCGAACCGGCATGTCGCCGCGGCCCGTCACCGGCTGGTACCCCATTGAGAGATACAGACGAATCGCGGGCAAGCGCCAGTCGTCCGTCAGCAACTGCACAGTCTCGCAGCCCTGATCGACCAAGTAGCGCGACACGGCGGTACACGTCGCCCGACCCAACCCGCGGCCCTGGTGGTCGGGATGCGTCGCCACGTAATCCAGCACACCTTCGCGCCAGGGTTCGCCTGGATTGCCCGTCGTCGGGTTGGTCTCGGTGGCGGACGTCCGCGACGCAAACGTCACCGCCACAGTTGCTCCCCGGAAATCCACCAGCGCCGACCCTGCCCGTCGGTCCGCGTCCTCCAGGGTTTCCAGTACCCGTTCCACGCCGCAGTCCCTGAACCCAACCGCCTGCAAGGCCAACGCCAGCGTGACTTCGTCACCCTTGCGATACTCCCGGAGCGCGTACGGCTCCGGCAGCGCCACCTCCGGCATACACCGAACGCTGGCCGCCCCAATCACCATGCACAGCTGTTTGGGAGGCAGCGTTCCGTGCTCGTCCCCCACAGCTCGACCTTCGCTAGCCTCGGCTGACTGCCCGCAATGCTACGCCCGGTCCGTGCCCGTGGAGAGTTCCCGATCCTGGAGAGGTTATTGAAGTCGACCGGATGCAGTGGGACTCTCACCTGGGAACGGCTTCCGGCGCGACTATCCGGGCAACGGGTGACTCGTTGCTGTGACCGCGCGCTGGCGATAGCCGCATCTCCACGCCTCAATGTTCAGCACCCGCGGACGACCGAGAGCGCCACTTGCCCGTCGCAGACCCTCGCCTGGCGATTTGACGTCGTCTCCACTCGGGTGTGCCTACACACTTGATGGCGGAAACTGAGCAGTCCTCCCGCGAGATCCGGTGTTTCTCAGCGGCCACGACTGCCCCCGTTGCCCCGGTCCTCGAACAGCCTCTCGCGATGTGACCTGGCCCGAGCCGCCTCCGCCGTCACCCGCGCTTCCGCAGTCGAGCGCCGTACGGTCACAGGCCGTTTTACTTCACGGTCCAATGGCCGCGGCCGTCCTTGTGGGTGTGACCTATCTGCTCGGACGAGGCCTTGGCCATCGCGCGCTGCTACTGGAATTCGCCAGTCCGTTCTGGGTTTACGCGAGAGGCCTGACAGACACCCCGCTTCTCACTCATCGGCGCCCACCTCCGCCTGGCCAGACTCTGGCAAGAAGGCGTGATCGAACCTGATCTCCATCGATTCCAGCGAATTGCCCCGTGGGCGGTTCACCGGCGACGACGTTACTGCCTTATGCCGGCGTCAACCTCTGCAAGTCGGCTCAGGGATCGATCATCGCGTCAAGCGAACCCTCATAGGTTTCGTAGGCCCACTCGCCGCTTGCGGTCAGCGTGAATTGCACCACGGGGATAAGCGCGACCTCGCGGTTTCGATTGAGCAGTCGCGCGGCTAGTACCCAATCACCCGTGCCAAACTCTCGATCGACGCGCTCGATAGGCGCGTACGTGGCTCCATCCCAGACTGTCAGCGACGCCGTTCGAGGATCGAACCTGTACAGATAGAGGTACTCCTGGACATCTGTTTCACGTACGGGCTGAAGATGCCCGATGAACCATCGCGCCGACGGTCGGGCCCGACGGTCCGATTTTGATTCAGCCGGGAGCCGCCATAGTGAAGTGTCGACGGACATCACCACCCAGTCCTGACCGGTCCAACGTTCTGCGGCACGGTCGATAAACGTCGCAGTGAAGGCGATGTGCCCGTCGACCTCGTGCACGTCGGAGAGTACGACGCTGAAGTCTTGTGGTGGTGGCCCGACGACTCGTGCCACCCCTCCTGAAGGCGCGTAGGCGGTGACTGCCTCATTCCACCAGACAGGTTGGCGAGCGGAGGGCGACAACGCAGATGGTGCAACGTGCGACGAGGCGATTATGAGATCAGGCTTTCGATCGCCGAGATGCTCAATTGGAAGCTTGGAAAGAACGTGTAGAACAGACGTGTCCACCTCGCCGTAGAGTCGGGCTTGTGGCAATGCGGCAGCGGCTCGCAGGGCGTCCCTGGGGTCCAAGTCCGGGGCCAGATAGACCGAGGAACCCGCTGACACCGAGGCTCGAAGAGCTTCGAACGAGAGGGGCGAGGGTGGGACTTCGAGTTCCTCAAATGCGGGCCGAATGCGGTACAGAGCGTCGGCGCCATCGCGGATGATGAACTCGAAGAGTTCAGGATCCATCAACCATTGCGCCGCGTATCCGGGCAGCGTGTTAACCCAACTGTCCGTTGTGTGCACATAGTCGATGCCGAGCGCACGGATTGCAGCGGGCTCGAGAAGTCGAATGGCGTCCTTATATTCGGGACCCGTCCCGACAATGATGTGCAGGAAATCCGCGAATCCAGACGCATTTGGCCGACCTGTCGCAATCGTCATTGCGCTTGGATGGGGCGAGAGCACCCGAGCATCAGTGGGCGTCTGGTCGCGGATGAACTCCGCCACAACGTCGGATTGAAAGGGTCTGACGGCGTGTCGACCCTGGAACCATTCGTGAAACTCCCCTGGTCCCGGCGACATGTTGGAGATCTGCGGTCCGCGCTCCAACGCGAGGCCGAGGGCTCGCGTTGGAGCTGCAACGGTCGGCCAGGTCACGAGTGCTATCAGACCCAGCGCCGCGACGTAGCGATGACGCTTCCCAAGAGTCGCGAGGCGGAGCCCCACGGCGACGAGCAAAGCCAAAAGCGCGAAGTTGCGAGCGTGCCCGTCCATTCGGGAGATGTCTGCTGGATAGGGCTCATAGCGCAGTACCAGTGCGGCCACAAGAAACAGACCGCTTCCCGCGGCCAACATCCAAACCAGGGGGCTTCGCCAGCCGAATAGCAGGGCAGCAAGGGCGACGAATAGTGGTCCAGTGCCAAGGACGGCGACACCGCCGCTGAGACCAGTCAAAGCACCCAACGGCCGTCGGCTGCTGGGATCGTCAATCAATTGCAACGACATGGCGGCGTGCGATGAGCCGGTCAGGAAGTCCGAAACAAACCCACCGCTAGCTCCGAGAAGTACAAGGGTTAGCGCTGGCCCGGCAGCAGCGGAGAGGATTGCAGTCCAACGCTTGGTCTGAATGGGGTCGGCCTGCACATTCACCGCTTCTGTGGGCTGCCGACGGCGCCTTGTGTAGTCGCCGAGATAGCGCGCCAGTTCATACGTAGTCCATAACCCGAGACCTATCAACGCGACAGGCTCATCAACCAATCCCACGAATCCAAGTAGCGCCGCGAGCGTGAAAGTTGACGTCCATGATCGTCGGCCGCCAACAGCGATTCGCTCCAGCACTATGAACGCCAGCGTGTACGCAAGGGGGAATGACGGCCTCCAGCTGTTCGGTGGCGACGCTTCGAAGTTTGTATTGAGCGGCAGTTCAAAGGAGGGCGAATACACCTCGGCTAGCGCAGTGCGAAACCCAACTCCCGGGGCATCTGTCAGCACGGGAATCTGCAAGATAGTTGGCGGGTTGGGTGAGCCAAACAGCGTCCACGCTCCCGCGGTCAATAGAAGAGGGCTGAGCGTTACGGTAGCCACCAATCCCCCGTGCTTGAAAATGCAGGCCACGGCAACCAGGGCAAGGCTGGTCCAGATATATGCGCCCAAGAGTTCGTTAACGAATGCGAGGTCCGGGCCTGTGGGTGGGGTCAACATCCCAACCAGCATGTCGATCCCGTAGTGATAGGGCGCCGGCTGACCTGGGTTCCACGGCAGGACCGGTGGAAAGCCGCCGGCGCGTATGGAAGCAGCTAGTCCGTGGTGAATCTCGTCGTCGGCTATCGACAGGAGTTGGCGGCCGGCCAGTGCAAGCCAATAGATCGATAAGGCGGCGGCAATGAAGCTCGCGGCCGTACGCGCCGACAATCGCAGGGCCGTGGGTGCGCGCCAAGCCAACCCGGCTCCGATGCCGACGAGGACAACCCAGGCGACGATGACGCCTGCGAAGCCGGGAGCAAGGTACATGGCGAAGTTCGCGACCAGCCCCCAGAGTGCCAGGCCCACGGCCAGGCCCTGGGCGAGCGCCAGGAAGCCGTCGCGCTGTCGCAATAGCACGCGCGAAACCACGAATCCGACCAACGAGAGTGCGAGCAACTCGAAAGCCAGGAGCAGGAGGCCTGGGATGACAGACGGGTCGATGGTCAGGCCGCTCTTCCCTTCGTCGATCGATCCGGAGATGTCCGGAAGCGTCGGTTCGATCTTGCCGGACTGGTGGGCGCAGCGACTAGCAGCGCGGCCAAACCGGCCGCCGCTGCGGCTCCGGTCAGTGTCTGATAGGCCGCACCAGTGGATACGCTGTGGTTGTCAAAGGGCTCATACCAGGCAAAGAGCTCCCTGCGGAATTCGGCAAACGACCAATCAGGCGGCGGAAGATCAATCGGGTTGCGCCACAGCTCTGGCGCGTTTACGTAAATGCTGGCAGAGAGTAGACTGCCGCTCTTGTTGCCGTGATGGAATTCCTCGGGCGTGCCCAGGATGTATAGGGATCCCGCAGCAAGGTACACCGCCGCCGCAAGCCCCATGGCCTGGCTGGTGCGAAGAGCCAGGTCTCCGCGCGTACGAGCGAACCCGGCCAAGGCCGTGACTCCAACTGCTGCCAACACTGCAACAATGGGCATCGGATAGGCGACGTGTCGTATGAACTCCTGGGGAGCGTCGGGCCTAAGCCGGACCATATATACGCTGATTCCAAGTTTCACAACAATGTTGGCAATCACGGCAGCTGGCAGAGCGATGTACGCCCACCGCTGGCGTACCAGATGAATCGAGCCGATCAGGCATAGGAGAAGAATGGCTGCTATGAGAAGGGGAAATCGTATGTCATTTAACAGAACCAGACGAGACACTTTGGGCCATGTTTCGCTCCCGACAATGCCCGTGTTTGAAACAAGGTTTGCAATCGAAAAATCTTGGGTGGCAACAGGCCACGGACGCCCGAGTCGAAACATGCTAAAGACGACTAAAGGAAGGACAAGAACTGCACATATTGCCACTCCGGCAACGGCCCATCGCGATGGCTTAGCAGCAAACGCCGCTAGTGGAAACAGCCCTGCGTAGAGGGGGCCTTCGGGCCGCGTAACTGCTAGCGCGGCAGCTACACCGCCAAGTGCCAGTATCGAGTGTCGAGGCTCGGAAGAACGTAGTACATGAACGAACCCCCACACTGCGGCGGCCAACAGCGCGATGAAGACCGGATCCGGTTCAGCGGACCCCAGGCTGTAAATCTGGACCGGAGGGAGCACGGTCGCCACGACTGCAATCGCGAAGGACACCGAGCGACTCGACACTGCCGTCAGGGCCGCTCGATAAATGAGCCAGGGAAGCAGAACATTTGCGAGGAACATCGGAGCAAGAGCAGCTGGAAAGGTCCGTCCGAAGAGTGAAAAGGACCCGAGTAGGAGAAGCGGAAGTCCAGGAAGGCTTGCTCTGTTTTTCCAGATTGGGTAGTTCTCCCCATTTGCCACCGCATCGGCAGTTGCCCAGAACTGACCTAGGTCGTCAATTGTGATTTCGGAGTATGAGGCGGCCTGAAAGCCGCCTACGAGCAACAGCGCAAGCGTGGCGATACCCGGAGCAAAGCCATCAAGGGCATGACGAAACCGTTCTAAAGGACTCAATTCGACATACAAGAACTCGCTTCGCCAAAGCATGAACATGACCAGTATCAGCAACCCGGCAACGAAGAGCGCGAGCGACTGGGCACCTGCGGACGTTGCAATTTCGTGCCGTGGGGCCGCCGGAACTGTCGTAATCAATGCCGTAATCCACGCTGCCGCGGTCGGCAGCGTGCGAAGTCCGACCCCAGTTCGTAGCCGAGTCGCTGGTCGGGGGGCGACCCGCAACAGCCCAGCCACGACGGCAGCTCCCGCCATCCAGCCTGGAAATGCCCAGTGCAGGCTAAGCGGCCCGTCCGCAATAGCCACCTGGAGCAGCGCGGCGCACCCAATGCCGGCGGCCCCGCCGTACGCGACGTCCATCGCCAGGACGACCCCTGTCGCCTGCCGGTATGCCGCGGCTTGGGCAAGCAACAGCGCTGGCAGCAACACCCACCCAAGTGCGCTGGTCTGGGTTGCGAAGTGAGCTACCGAGGGACTCAGGTGCATCACGGCTGCGAATAGCAGAAAAGGGAGGGTTGCTAGAAGGCTTGCTGCTGCACCTGAGAAAAGTCGGTCGCGCTTGGAGTGCCAGGAGACGCCAAACGCGACGGCCGCGAGCAGCGCGCCGGTAACGAGCGCTTCAGCACTGGGGAGCGCCCGACTGACTGGCCCGCCGACAAGTACGAGCCCGCTATAGCCGGCGACCGCCGCACTCACGCCAGCAAGAGCCGCTTTGACGATCCCCGCGACGCTCGCGGGTTGTAGAGTCAGCGCCCTCAGAATTGATTCAAGCCTAGTAAGCGCAAATTCGACCATAGGACTGCGCCGCGCGCGAACCTGCAATGCGACGGGAGTTCGTCCTCCGACCCGGCGTCATAGACGATGCGAACTCCGAATCGCCATGCTCGGCGAAGTAACAGTCTCGACGCGTAGCCGCGCCGGTGGACCCACCCCGAACGCGCCAACAGGTGTGTCCCGACACGGTTGGCTGCTCGACGTCCCCGGTAACTTCGACTCGGCGCGCATTTCTGTGTGCGATGGTAGCTTCCCAACAAAGGTCGGGGCCGTGGCCGTGCAAGGCGACGCACGCGCGTTTCCGTGCCTTCCATGATGACGAACCGCCGCTGTACCTGGAGAGAACCGAAACATGACGCAGCCCAACATCGTGTTGATCGTGGCTGACGACATGGGTTATGGGGACTTTGGGTTGTTCAACGACGGTCCGGCGCGGACGCCGGTGCTGGACGGGCTGGCGGACGAGAGTGTGTGCCTGACCCAGCACTACTCCGGCTCGTGTGTTTGCGCGCCGGCGCGTGCCGCGCTGATGACGGGGCGGTATCCGCATCGAACGGGGGCCATCGACACCCTGGAGGGCCAGGGGCTCGACCGGCTGGCGCTGCGTGAGGTCACGCTGGCAGACCATCTGCGGGCGGCTGGCTACGCGACCGGCATGGTGGGCAAGTGGCACCTGGGAGCCCTGGATCCGCGGTACCACCCAAACGCTCGAGGGTTTGACGACTTTCTGGGCTTTCGTGGTGGTTGGGCGGACTACTACAAGTGGCGGGTCGACCGGAACGGGACAACCGAGCATTCCGACGGCCGCTACCTGACGGATGTGTTCGCCGCGGAAGCGTCGGCGTTCATCGAGCGCAACGCACGGCAGCCGTTCTTTCTGCACGTCGCCTTCAATGCACCGCACACGCCGCTGCAGGCGCCACAGGATCTCGTCCAGCCCTATCTGGATGCTGGACTTTCGCACGGCGTGGCGTTGATTTACGCCATGAACGAGTGCATGGATGCTGGGGTGGGACAGATCCTCGAATCGCTTGAACGCAGCGGCTGCGCCAGCAACACCATCGTGATGTTCACGAGTGACAACGGGCCCCAGCTCTCGCACGGGTTCGACTACACGATGGGCATCGAGGTGGACACGCATCGCTTCAACTGCAACTTCAATGGCGCCAAGGGCAACGTCTTCGAGGGCGGAATCCGCGTTCCCATGCTGGCGCGCTGGCCGGAAGGGCTTCCTGGTGGTCAGCGCAATGAGGCACTGGTCCACTATGTCGACTGGCTTCCAACGCTGCTGGAGGCGGCCGGAGCCTCACGCGTGAATGGTTTGCCAATTGACGGCGTCAGCGTGCTGCCCACGCTCCAGGGCGAGCCGCCATCCGCCGCTCCGAGTCGCTTCTGGCAGTGGAATCGCTACACGCCGCAGGTCGAGTGCAACGCGGCAATTCGTGAAGGCCGGTGGAAGCTGGTTCGGCCAAGAATCGCCGAGCTGATGCGGGTTAGACCCGAGCACTCGCAGATGGATCGTGACCTCAAGTACCGTCCCGAGCTCTACGAGACGACGATTCCGGCCGACCTGGCGAAACGGACATTTGCGCCTCCAGAACAGCCGATGTTGTTCGATCTCGAACTCGACCCGGAGGAGGAGAACGATCTGGCGAACGCCCAACCGCAGCGCGCCGCAAGCCTTCTCCGGGAACTCGAGTCGTGGTTCGAAGAGGTGGAGTCCGAGCGGCTAACCATCGCCGACTGAAGCGGCCGGCTCGCGGGCCTTCGGCAGGTTAGTAGGGAACGCTGGCCGCCGACGGATGGTTGGCGTACGTCAGTTGCGGGTCTGGCCGACCGTCCAGCATGCAAGCCACAAACGCGTGCATTTCGTCTCGCAACGTATCGGCCAGCTTCCGATGGGTGGCAATGAGGTTGGTTCGCTCGTACGGATCACTGGCAACGTCGTAGAGCTCCATTGACCCGGGCGTTGCGCCAAGATGTCCGTGCGACATGTGCTCGATGAGCTTCCAGCGCCCGCTGCGCCACCCACGGTTCATACCGAAATTGTTGTTAGTCATGCAGAGCGGCGGATGGGCAAGTTCCTGACCGCGAACAGCTGGCAGCAAGCTCATTCCATCCACACAGGTCGGCGACTCAATGCCCAGGTGGTCGAGGATGGTGGGCACCAGGTCAATGTGCTCGACGGTGTCATCCACTCGGCGAGCGGGCAGTCCCGCCGGGTGGTGCAGGATCAAGGGGATCTGCACGTTCGTCTGATACAAGTCGCCGTGGTTATAGAACATGTCGTGGTCGACGATGGACTCGCCGTGATCGGCGACAACGATCGTGAGCGTGTCGTCGGCCAGCCCGCGGGCCTCAAGAGCCGCTAGTACGCGCCCGATCATGGCGTCCATATAGGCGATTTCGCCGTCGAATAAAGCAGTCAGAAACTGCAGGTCGGTTACATCGCGCACCAGGTCAATGTGCGCCTGCTCGCGAGGGTCTCGCATGCCCCCACCGCCGCTGACCCGGCCTGTCCACCACGGATGCTCACGGAACTTGGTGAGGCTGGTATTGGCCGGATTGTGCTCGTCGCCGGCGTAGAAGATTCGGTCATAGGGTGCCGGCGGATAGTACGGCCAGTGCGGGTCCCACCAATGCGAGAAGAGATAGAACGGGCCGTCCTCCGCCGCATCGGACTCGATCCAGTCCACCAGGATGTCGGCCATGTCCTCGGCGGGAATGCCGCGCCGATAGGTCGACTCTCCTCCTCGGTCCAGGTAGGTGTCCCAGTTGCGGGTCCAGTACGGCGAGCGAAAGCTGCGCCCCCGACCTTCCAGCGCCACCGTCCGATAGCCGTGGCCGGCCAGCGTTTCGTGCAGGAATCCGATTTCCGGCGCCAGCGCATGCTGCTGCGGCGGCTCGGCGTGAATCACGATCCCGGAGTTCAGCGGATGCACGCCCGTGAGCATGCTGGTCCAGCCCGGGGTAGTCGGCAGCCCCGTCAGGTTGGCGTCGGCGAATAGCACGCCGTTCCGCGCCAGACGGTCGATATTGGGAGACGTTGGCCGCGGATAGCCGTAGCAACCAAGGTGACTGGCCGGTGTGGTGTCCATGCCAAAAATGATCACGTTTGGCTGGCGGTCGCTGCTCATGCGTTGCCGTGCCTGCCCCGAAAACTGAACCCGAAGAGCCGTGCGGCGCCATGGAGGCCAAATTGCAAACGAAACTCGTGATTGACGGGCAATGATTGCGTGTCGGCCCATACGACCGGCACGACTGATCCTTGCGTCATGAGGCGCGCAGGCGGCGCGGCGCTGAGTGCGTTCCCCGCAACGTCCAACACTTGCACGTCGATCCAATTGCGACCCGGCAGAGCATTTCCCCACGAGACCTCAAGTCCAACGGGCGCCACGGAGGGCTCTATCGGAATCGTCGTAACTGAACCCGGCATTTCGCCATCAGGGGTCTCCAGGGAGGCAAACCCGTCGATCGGAAGCGACGCCAGCCCGGTCTGTGCTGGATACACGCTGCCAGCACTGTGGGGCCACGCGCCTTTGTTCTCGGAAGGCCAGTTGGTCCAGTGCGCGGGCTGCCCTGCGTAGAACACCTGAATCTCGTGGTCACGTACCACCAGGTCACTCGACGTGACCAGGAAGCCGCCGTCCCAATCGCCGGGCCCGCCTCGCCTTAAAAGCGGCTGATTGGGCTGCACCCGCTGAAATTTCTCGCCATCACGGCTGACGGCCAATCGAATGTCGGCCACATATACGGAGCTGAGCGCCTCCATCCACCCGTACTCGTAGAGCATCACGTAAAGACCCTTGTAGGGCAGAACCGAGATGAAGTGAATCTGAGACTCCTCGCCGTCGTCGGGGTCGATAATTGGGTTGTGTTGTGAATGGGTCCACGTCCAGGGATCCGGGCCATACATGAGGGCGCCTTTTCGGATCCCCAAGTCGCCGCGGCGTTCCGACACTTGGCCATAGGCCTTGTACCGCCGGTCAGGGTTCGGGTCTTGCCGGTCATAGAGAAGCTGGTGCGCGTCGAACCAGGCGAGGGGATCCGGGAGATACCGCCGCGGTCCATCGGCGGCCGGCGGCGTCGCGATGCTCGGAGTGCCCTCGCGCGTGAAGTGCAACCCATCGGGGGAGTTCCAGATCTCCCGGTCGCTGTTCTCGTCGCGTAGCAGCAGCTTGTAGCGTCGCGAGGCTTCGGATTCACCCGGGTCCTTCAGCGCCGGTCCGTTGGTGCGCCTGCCCGGGAGAAACGCCACCAGGTTGTTCTCGCGCGAGCCCCCGTACTCGTGCGCGCCCACGTTGGGCTTTTCCCAGGTCGATCCGTCGGGACTGACGGCGTAGCCGACGCGCGGAATCTGCAGGCCGGCCTCAGCGACGTCCATGCCCATGTACCAGGCCTTGTAGTAGCCGTCCTCGGCGTCCCACATGACGGTGCCCTGCCAGGGGCAGGCTTGCAGGGAGTCCCATGCGCCCAGCGGCCCAGTGCGGATAACGGGATTGGCGGGATGCTTGGTGGCGGGTCGCACCACCTGACGCACTCGGCGCATGTCGTCCACTTCAAGCAGGTCCAGGAAGAGAACGGCACGGCCAGCCTGGGCGACCAACTCTACGCTTGAAGGATAGGAGGCGGTCACTCCGGGGTCCTCTACACGGTGGGCAGCGGCGCCGTATCGGCGACCGTTGCCTGCCAGGCGCGGATGCGATCCAGCAGATCGGCGATGCGACCGCGCTGGTCGGGATCGTTGAACCGGTTCGTGAGTTCATGCGGGTCCATGTTGAGATCGAACAATTCCGACTGATCCGTGGCGCTGGCGTTCAGCTTCCAGCCGTCGTGGCTGAGGATCGAACGCCAGGGGTCGGACTCGACTCGGTGCGCCTCGGGCGGAGCATCCGGCGGCCAGACGCAGGAATTGTGGCTGCCGTTCCATTCGACGATGACGTCGTTAGTGGACAGATCGTCGCTGCCTTCGAACACGCCTGCCCGGCTTTCGCCCTGGACCTCGGCGGGCGCGTCCAGGCCCATCAGGTCCATCAGCGTGGGGACCAGGTCCACGAGGCTCATCGCACCGTCGATCCGGCGTCCGTTGCCAGACAGCCACGGAACCCGCATGAGCAGCGGCACCCTCATGGCCTCTTCGTAGAGCGTGCACTTCGCCAGGATGTTGTGGTCGCCCATCATGTCGCCGTGATCTGACGTGAAGACGACGATGGTGCGATCCGCCTGTCCGGAGTCGTGCAGGGCCTGGAGGATGCGTCCGGCGGCGCGGTCCACCAGCGTGACCAGCCCCCAGTAGTTGCGCCGGACTCTGCGCCAGGAGGCTTCGTCCTTCAGATCGAACCCTCGCCAGTCCGTGTTGCCGTAGTAGGCGGCTAGTGCCTGGTGGATGAGTGAGACGTCGTCGTCCGGTGGGCGCAAAAAAGCCGGCCCGGTTTCCAGGTCTGAAGGGTCGTGCAGCTCGTTGAGCGGCCCGTCAAACGGCATGTGCGGCTCAAGGAAGTTGACATAATGAATCCACGGCCTATCAGCATTGGACTGAATGAACTCGGCCGATCGCTCGCCCAGGAAGCTGGCCTTCGTATACGGCACGGGCATTTCAGCGGCGTACTGCCGAGAAAAGGTCCGTAGGGTTCCCGTATCCGCCGACGAGTCACCGCGTTGGGACTTCCCGGAATCCGGCTCGAATCCGTGCTCAACCAGAAAATTGTGGTAGTCGCTCAACCGCCGAGCCTCGACGGGATCGGTGTAATGCTCCCGATAACCGTCTTCGATCCCCACAAACTCCGAGAACCCGCGCTGCGCGATGAGTTCGCTGCCCAGGTGCCACTTGCCGTAGTAGGTGCAGGTGTAGTCGTCGGGAACCCGCTCCGCCAACGTCAGGTGATCAGGCCGCAGCGGGTCGTTGTTCTCGAGACAGCCCGTGGTGTGTGGGTAGTAGCCGGTCATGATCGATGAGCGGGACGGAGTGCAGACCGGCTGCGTGCAATACGCACGGTCGACGACGAAACTGTCGGCGGCAAGGCGGTTGAGGTTCGGCGCCTGGATGGTGTGATTGCCGTAGCAGGCCAACGTGTCGTCGCGCTGCTCGTCCGTGAATATGAACAGTAGATTCGGTCTGTCAGCCACGCTCAGCCTCCTGGTGCCGGCAATAACCGTCCGCCGTGACACCGTGACTATTCAAGCATCGTTGCAAGTGTGTCGCGGCTATCGGGTTCCTCAACTCCCTCCGGCCGCCTGCGCCGGCGGCGTCGCGCCCTGGGCGTCCTGCTTCTCCTGCCACTGCTGGCGCAGGCGGGCGTGCTCCTCGCCGGACAGATAGCGCCCGCTTTCGGAGCTGGTTCTGGGAAACGAATAGTCCTCGAAGGCGCTCTTGGAATCGCCACAGCCAGCTAGAACCAGGGTGGTGCAAACCACAATGCTTCCAAGCATCAGTGGCAGTTTCCGGCGAGGGCGCACAGCCGTGCCTCGTTCTCCTTTCCCGCAAGCTCGGCCAGGCGGCCGAAGGCAGGCACGAGCCGCGAAGCTCGTGCCTGCCTGCAGGTCCATTAGCTTAGATCCAGCCCCGGCTGCGCATCTCGTCGATCTGGAGCGCCTGGTTGCCTTCGGCGGCCGTCTTGACGTTCTGGATCATCTCGTCAAGCGTCACCTCGCCCAGCATGTACAACTGCTCCAGGCCGATCCAACTCTGGTACCACTCGCCCCAGTTCGGCATCCGGTATTGGCGGTGGCGGTTCTCGGTGCCGTCCGCGTACTGCTTGAGGAAGTGCATGTTGTTCGGCGGACCCGACTGTGCTTCCGCAGTTTCCAGCGCCGGCCGCCACATGGGCAGATGGCCTCGGTCTACGCCGGCCACGCGGTGTTGCACCTCGGTCCCGAAGTAGAGACAGACTTCGGCCGTCTCCGCCACGTTTCCACGCGCTTCGGCACCGCTGGTTACGGCGTGGAACTGGCAGGACCAGAATGTGCCCGACTTGCCGGTTGCCGGGTTGACGGGCACCGGCGCCAGCGACCACTCGAACCGGTCCTTGATCTGCACCAGCGGACGCGCCGTCTGTCGAACGCGCTCGGTCAGGTAATACGCCTGGATGCCGGCAGTGAACGGCGAGCTGAACTCGCCTCGCGTCTCGCTGATCTCGGCAATGGGCACCGCGACCTCGTGCTCAAACACCGCGTCGTGGATGAACTGAATGCCAGCGTCGCCACCGTTGTCGTACATCGTGAACCGGGTGTCGTCCGGGCTTCGGAAGAACTCGTCATTGCCCGACCAGATCAGCGGATGCCAGGAGTACCAATTGCCGCCGCCATCAAGACCCCACAGGCCCTGCTCCGGGTCGGTGGTCTTTTGTGCGTTCTCCAAAAGGTCGTCCCAGGTCCAGCTGTCGTCGGGATGACCGGCGCCTAGCTCATCGACCAGCGTCTGGTTGTAGATGAAGCCGTTGATTCCGCCCTGGTAGGTAATGCCGTACTGGTTGCCGTGCAATTGGGTCGGCGGCGGGAACGTGTGGTCGTCGGCCTGGCCGTTGTCGGTCCACAGGTTCGGGATGTAGTAGTACTCATCCTGGTTCCAGCCGTCCATTTTCTCGAGGACGGAGTTGAGCTGCAGCACGGTGTTGTCGTCACGCCAGGCATTGAAGAGGTGGCCATCCCACAGCACCATCTCCGGCAGGGTGCCGGCCGCCGCGCGAATTGACAGAGTGTCCCAATAGCCCCCGCCCACCGGCTCAACCAGCACCTTCACGTCCGGCCGCCTGTTGGCCCAGTTCTCGACCGCCCATTGCACCGCCGCGCCCCGCGGGCCGGAGGTGTGGTCGGTCGCGAACGTCAGCACCACGGGCGGGCGCTGGGCCTCGACTTCCACGACCTTCTCAACGACTTTTTCAACGACTTTCTCGACTTCGACTACCTCTTTGACGACCTCGGTGACGACTTTTTCGACCTGGACTTCCTGAACCTCGACCTGAATCTGCGTCTGAGTCACAATCTTCTCGACTGGAACTTCCTTGACCACCACCTTCTCGACCGGGACTTCCTTGGTCACGATCTGGGTTTCACCGCAGGCCGCCAGCAATGCGGCGGTACCGGCCCCGAAGCCTCCAACGCCTAGTGCCCTCAGGATGCTTCGTCGAGTCATCAGTGCCCTCCCTGGATTCGACCCCGTACTTTACGGGACAACGTACTCTAGGCCCTAATGATTCTCACGCTACGCCGAGCGCAGCAGGGCGTCAAACGCACCGGCGGTACCAGGTCTCCGGCCCTTGAATGGGCAGGGACGCTACCAATTTCGCTAAGTTGCGACGCTCCCGGGAGGAATACACCGTGCCCCTAACTCGCCCGAACCTACTGATCATCCTCTGCGATCAGCTGGACGCCAGTTACCTGGGCGCCTATGGCAACCGGGTAGCACAGACGCCCCACATCGACCGGCTGGCGGCCGACGGGCTGACGCTCAACCGCGCCTACGTTCCGCTGCCCCAGTGCTCGCCGGCCCGTGCCTCGATGTTCACAGGGTTATATCCGCATCAACACCATCTGCTCTGCGTGCCTCGCTCGGGTCAGGACGAGCGCTTCGGCACCGTGCGGCAGCGTGCCGTGCTTCCGGAATCCGTGCCGTCGTTAGGCCAGGCGTTTCGAGACGCCGGCTACCGCATGGGCTACACCGGTCCCTGGCACATGGGCAACGACGAGATTCCCCATCACGGCTGGGAGGAGCACTGGCGCACGTATCGCTATTGGAAGAACGGTCGCGACTACTACATCCAGCATCTCGAGCGCCACGGCCTGGACGAATTGTTCAAGCGCGAACACCAAGTGTTCGGCTTCAGCGAGGGCACAAGGTCCGGCGTGGTGCCTTCAGGACCGTCGGCCATACCGGTCGAGCACGCCCGCACCTCATGGTCCGTCGACGAGACCATCAACTTCATCGATGGTCGCGACGAACGCCCCTGGGCGTTCACCCTCTCAATCAAGGATCCGCATCCGCCAGTGATCTCACCGGGCGACTTTGCGGATCGCATTGACCCTGCTGACGTCGAGTTGCCGCCGACGATTGACGAGGACTTCTGCGGAAAGTCCGACGCCTACCAGCGCAGCCTGACGCACCGCTGGGTGCGCAACATGTCAGAGGCCGACTGGCGACGCTTTATCGCCCACTACCACGGACTGAACGCCCACATCGACACTGAAGTGGGACGGCTATTCGCTCACCTGGACGCGCAGGGCCTGCGCGAAAACACGCTGATTGTCTTCTTGTCAGACCACGGCGAAATGATGGGCGCCCATCGCATGGCTGGAAAAGGTCCGGCCATGTTTGAGCAGTCGATCGGGATTCCGTTCATCATGCGCTGGCCGGCTGCAATTGCGGCCGGACGCCAAAGCGAAGACCTGTTCAACACTGTGGATCTACCCGCCACGCTTGGCGCACTGTGCGGCGTACCGATCAGCGCCGGCGCGGGGATCGATCAGAGCGCCATGGTCCGTGGCGAGGCTCCGGGCCCACGCCGCGTCGCATTCAGCGAGTTCTATATCGAAGCCGGACTTCGCGACGACCTGATGTTCGTCAAGACCGCCGTCACCGACCGTTGGAAGCTAAACCTATGGCTTTACGACAAGCCCGAGCTGTACGACCTGCACACCGACCCGCACGAGACTCGCAACCTGATCGACGATCCGTCGACGGCCGACGTTCGCGCGGAGCTGGCCGATGAAATCGTGAACTGGCTGAAGGAAACCGAGGACCCACTGCTGCCGACCGTCGAGTGGACCGTCGGCCGCGTGATCGAGTACTGAGTCGGAAGGCGCTTCGTCGCCTTATCCGCGCTTCCGCGCGATGTAATGAGGACTGGTGTTGAAGAACACCTCGGCGGCTTCCATCAGAGTCTCGGACGTGGTCGGGTGCGGATGAATGCTCAACCGCAGGTCGTCGGCCCGCGCGCCCATTTCCACCGCCAGCACGCCTTCGGCAATCAGTTCGCCAGCGCCCCGCCCAGTGATTCCGACTCCGAAAATGCGCTCGGTGGTTGGTTCGAGGATGAGCTTGGTGAGCCCGTCGTTCCGTCCCAGCGTAGTTGCGCGGCCGGACGCCGCCCAGGGGAAAGTGGCGACCTTGTGCGGCCGCCCGGACTCTCGGGCCTCTGATTCGGTGAGTCCGCACCAGGCGATTTCCGGATCGGTGAAAACAACCGCCGGAATCGCTTGCGCGTCGAACGTCGCCGCCTGGCCCGCGATGGCGGAGGCCGCCACCTGGGCCTCGTACGTGGCCTTGTGCGCCAGCATCGGTTCGCCGGCAACGTCGCCGATGGCAAAGATGTGCGAAGCGGACGTACGGCGCTGGTGGTCGACCGTGACGAATCCCCGCGCGTCTGATTCCACGCCGGCGGCGTCCAAGCTCAAGTTTGCGCTGTTAGGGCGGCGTCCGACCGCGACCAGCACTTTGTCGAAGCGCCGCGAAGACTCTTCGACGCGCGCCCCCGCCAGTTCAACGTCGACGCCGTCCGGCCGCACGTTCAGGCTCGCGACTCGCGTGCTGAGCAGAATCTCGGCAAACGCCGAAGCCAGCCTTCGCTCCAACGGTCGTACGAGGTCGCGGTCGGCCCCGGGCAGCAGGCCGGTCTCCATCTCGACCAGCGTCACCTTCGATCCAAGCGCCGCGTAAACCGATCCAAGTTCAAGCCCGATGTAGCCGCCGCCCACGACCAGCAGCGTGTCAGGGACGTCTGCCAACTCCAATGCCGAGGTCGAGTCCATGACGCAGTCGCCGTCGATCTCGAAGCCGGGCGGGGCCGCTGGCTGCGAGCCGGTGGCAATGACCGCGTGGTCAAACTCGAGGCGTTCCGCTTCTCCGCCCTGCGTTGGCTCGACAAGCAGCGAGTGGGGACCGTCGAATCTGGCTAACCCTTGCCGGAAGTTCACTCGACGCGCCCGGGTCAGGAGTCCAAGGCCCGAAGTCATCTTGGAAATGACCTGGTCCTTCCAGCCACGGAGTTGTTGCAGGTCGATTGCGGGTTTGCCGAAGTTCACGCCCCAGTTAGCCGCATCCTCCGCTTCACCTAGCAGTGAAGCCACATGCAAAAGGGTCTTTGATGGAATGCATCCGCGATAGAGACACACGCCCCCCGGGTTTGCCTCGGGATCGATGAGCGTGACGTCCATGCCCAACTCGGCGGCATGAAAAGCGGCTGGATAGCCTCCCGGCCCCGCGCCTATCACGGCCACGCGCCGCTGCCGTCCGTCGGTGGTCACGGCGCGGCTAGTCCCCCATCGCCAGCATCAGGGGCTGCTCCAGCGCATCAACGATCCAGGAAAGGAAACGTGCGCCGTCCGCTCCGTCCACGGCGCGGTGATCGAAAGAAAGGGCCAGTGGCAACATGAGTCGCGGCCGCAACAGCCCTTCGACGTATATGGGACGTTCCACCGCACGCCCGATTCCAAGAATCCCCACCTCTGGCGGGTTGATGATGGGCGTGAAGTGCCCGGTGCCGAGTCCTCCCAGGTTGCTGATGGTGAACGAGGCGCCCTCCAGCCGCTCGGGTGGCAGCTGACCCTTGCGAACCTGCCCGGCAACCTCAACCACCTCGATCGCCAACTCGGTAATGCTCTTCTCGTTTACGTCGCGAATGACCGGAACCAGCAGCCCACGCTCCGTGTCGGCGGCAACGCCCAGGTGGCAGTAGTCCTTCATCACCATCTCATTGGCGGCGAAGTCGGCGCTGGCGTTCAACTTCGGATGCGCCTTCAGCGCGGAAGCCACGACTTTCATCAAGATCGGCGTGATCGTGAGGCTGCCACCCTCGGTCCGCACGCGGTCCTTCTCGCGCTGCCGCATCGCCTCCACGGCCGTGATGTCGGCCTCGTTAAAGAGCGTGACGTGGGGAATGCTCGACCACGACTGAGCGATGTTGGTTGCGGTTGCGCGGCGCACGCGGTTCATTCGTTCACGCGTGACCGGGCCGTACTTGCCGAAGTCTGGCAAGGGCGCAGCGATCAGTTCGCCCGGGGCGGCCGATACCGTGGCTGGGCGCGACCGCGCGTGCGCCTTGACGTCGTCGATCGAGATCCGCCCACCAGGCCCTGATCCGGCAACTTCGCGAATGTCGACACCGATTTCGCGAGCGAATCCGCGAGTCGAAGGCGATGCAAAGACCGGCATGTCGCCGCCGGTCGGGGGTGGCGGCGGCGGTGTGACTCGGGTCGGGGCGGCTGGTGTTGGCTGAGGTGGCGGTGGAGCCGGCGTGGGGACGGGCGCTGGCGCCGGTGTCTCAGTGGCGTTGGTCGCCGCCGGCCGCGAAGTGGCCTTTGGCCGGCCGTCCGCCGCCGAGTCGCTCTCGTCCAGTTCGAGAATCGCCTGTCCGACCTGAAGCGTGTCGCCGGCACTCACCAGGATCTGGGTAACCGTGCCGGCCAACTCGGCCGGGACTTCCAGCGTCGCCTTGTCGCTCTCGATCTCAATGATCGGGTCGTCTTTGGCAACAGCCTGGCCCGCGCTGACGAGCACACTCAGAACGTCGGCATCAACAATGCCTTCGCCCAGGTCGGGGAGCTTCAGTTCAGTCGCCATGCCGGTTCCGTCGCGGCGGTGGCGTGAGCGTCAGGCGAGCCGGGGGTTGGCCTTGGCCGGGTCAATCTCGAGGTCCTCAAGAGCCTCGGAAACGATTTCCCGATCAAGCTCGCCTTCGCGCGCCAGCGCATACAGCGTCGCCAGCGTAACGTACCGCGCATCGACCTCGAAGAAGTCGCGCAGGGCTTCGCGGTCCTCGCTACGGCCGAAACCGTCGGTGCCCAGTGAGATCAGCGGCTGGGGGATCCACTTGGCCACGGCGTCCGACATCGTCTTGACATAATCAGAGGCAGCCACAACGATGCCCGGCAGCCCGCTTAGCTGTCGCGTGAGGTACGGAACGCGTGGCTCTTCGTGCGGATGCAGCATGTTCCAGCGCTCAACGTCCAGCGCGTCGCGCCGCAATTCCGTGTAGCTGGTTACGGACCAAACGTCGGCGGCAACGCCGTATTGCTCAGCCAGCATCTCCTGCGCCTTGATCGCCTCGTTCAGAATTGCGCCGCTACCCAGCAACTGCGCGCGGGCTCGGGGGTGCTCAACGGCAGCCCGCCGGAATCGGTACATTCCTCGCAGAATGCCCTCGTCCACGCCCGGCTCGTCGGGCTTCGGTGGGTGCGCGTAATTCTCATTGCCCACCGTCAAGTAGACGAAACTGTCCTCGCCGTCGGCGTACATGCGTCGGATGCCGTCGCGGATCAGCGTGGCTACCTCGTAGGCGAATCCCGGGTCGTAGGCGCGGCAATTGGGCACGGCCGAGAACAGCAAGTGACTATGCCCGTCCTGGTGCTGTAGGCCTTCGCCGGCCAGCGTGGTTCGTCCGGCAGTGCCGCCGATCATGAAGCCGCGTGTTCGACTGTCCGCCGCCGCCCACACCAGGTCGCCAACCCGCTGGTAGCCGAACATCGAGTAATAGATGTAAAAGGGAATCATCGGCAGGCCGTGGGTGGCGTAGGCCGTTCCCGCCGCGATAAAGGACGACAGGGAGCCTGCCTCGGTGATCCCTTCTTCCAGGATTTGGCCGTCGGTCGATTCCTTGTAGTAGAGCAAGGTGTCGGAGTCGACCGGCTCATACAGCTGACCCACGTGGGAGTAGATCCCGACCTGGCGAAAGAGCGCCTCCATGCCGAAGGTCCGCGCTTCGTCCGGGACGATCGGCACGATGAGCCGACCGATCTCAGGGTCTCGCAGTAACTTGGCCAGCAGCCGGACGAAGACCATGGTGGTTGAGGCCTCGCGCGCTCCGGTTCCTGCCGAAAATTCCTCGTAGGCCTCGGTGCTTGGGGGCGAGATCGGCTTGTAAGACGGGGCGCGAGTAGGTAAATGTCCGCCCATCGCTCCCAACCGCTCGGCGACGTATCGACTCTCGGTGCTATCCGGCGTCGGTCGATAGAGCGGCGCACTGATGACCTCGTCGTCCGACAGAGGGATATGGAACCGGTCGCGGAACGAAAGCAACTCGTCCAGGTTGAGCTTCTTCTGCTGGTGCGTGATGTTCCGACCCTCGCCGGCCTCGCCCAGACCGTAGCCCTTGATGGTGCGAGCCAGGACGATGGTCGGCGCACCCTTATGGCGAACTGCAGCGTGATAGGCCGCGTATACCTTTACCGGATCATGGCCACCCAGCCGCATGCGCCAAAGTTCGTCGTCGCTGCGGTCGGCCACCATGGCCGACAGTCGCGGATCCACGCCGTAGAAGTTCTCGCGGATGTAGGCGCCGCCGGCGACTGAGTACTTCTGGTACTCGCCGTCGACAACCTCGGTGGCTCGCTTGGCAAGGACCCCTTCGGTGTCGTTGGCGAACAGCTCGTCGAAGTCGCTGCCCCAGAGCACTTTGATGACGTTCCAGCCGGCCCCGCGGAACAGTCCCTCCAGTTCCTGCACCACGCTGCCGTTCCCGCGCACCGGTCCGTCCAGGCGTTGCAGATTGCAGTTGAGCACCCAGGTCAGGTTGTCCAGGCACTCGCGGGCCGCAAGCGAGATCGCCCCGCTGGCCTCGGGTGAGTCGAACTCCCCATCGCCCAGGAACGCCCACACGCGCCGCCCCGTGTCCGGGCGCAGGTCCCGGTCTGCCAGGTATTGCATGAACCGGGCCTGGTAGATGGACATGAGCGGTCCAAGGCCCATGGAAACGGTGGGGTACTGCCAGAAGTCGGGCATGAGCCAGGGATGGGGATACGACGACAGTCCGCCCTCTTTTGCCATCTCGCGCCGGAAGTTATGCAGCTTTGCGGGGGGGAGCCGACCCTCCACGTACGCGCGCGCATACATCCCGGGCGAGGCGTGCCCCTGGAAATACACGATGTCGGCGCCGTCCGGGTGATTCGGTCCTCGGAAAAAGTGGTTGAAGCCGACCTCGTACAGCGTGGCCGCCGACGCGTAGGTGGAGATGTGCCCGCCAATGCCGTCCGACTTGCTGTTGGCTTCCACAACCATGGCCATGGCATTCCAACGAATGATGCTCTTGATCGTTCGTTCAATGTCCCGATCGCCCGGGTAATCGGGTTGCCGCTCGGGCGGAATGGTGTTGACGTAAGGCGTGCGCGAGGTGACGGGTAGCGAGACGCCGTCCCGTTGCGCGTGGACTTGCAAGTCGCGCAGCAGGCTGGCGACGCGTTCCGGGCCTCGCAGCACGTAAACGTCGTCGAGCGAGTCCAGCCAGTCTTGAGTTTCCAGGGACTCGATTGCGGAGTCGTCAGCCTGTCCGTTGACGTCAATGGTTGCGATGGCACCGCACCTTACGCAGTCGATAGCCGGACCGGTCCGAGCCTAGCGCCCCTGGCCGGGTGCGCGCACAGGTTTTCTTACCGTTCGCGTTTCAGCCTGGCTGCTTGCTCTCGGGCCGCGCGGGCCTGTTCCCCCGCATGGTACGAACTTCGCACCAGCGGTCCGGACTCAACGTGGGCGAATCCCAGGCCGCGTGCCTCGTCTGCCAGGTCATCGAACTCGTCCGGTTCGTAGTAGCGAACGATCGGGAGATGCTTGCGGGACGGGCGCAGGTATTGCCCAATCGTCAGCAGATCGCAATCGTGGTCTCGCAGGTCGGCTAGTGTCTTCGACAGTTCGTCTCGAGTCTCGCCCAGCCCGACCATGATTCCTGACTTGGTGATCATGGTCGGGTCGATTCGCTTGACCCGCTGCAGCAATTCCAGGGACTGCGTGTAGATCGCTTTGGCTCTCGCGCGCGGATACAGTCGCGGCACGGTTTCGATGTTGTGATTCAGGACGATTGGCCTGGCGCGCACAACGGTTGCCAGTGCGTCCCAATTGCCCAGGAAGTCCGGAATCAAAACTTCTACCTCCACCTGCGGCGTGCGATGGCGAATGGCGCGGATGCATCCGGCGAATATCGCGGCGCCGCCGTCAGGCTCGTCATCCCGGTTAACGGAGGTGATCACGCAGTAATCGAGGTCCATCTGCGCAACAGCTTGGGCCACCCGAAAGGGCTCAAGCGGATCAATTGCTCCTGGTCGTCCCGAGGTGACCGCGCAGAAGCCGCAGGCCCGGGTGCAGGTGTCGCCCAGGATCATGAAGGTGGCCTCGCCGGCATTCCAGCACTCGCCGATGTTTGGGCACCGAGCTTCTTCGCAGACCGTGTGCAGGCGCTCCGAGCGCACGAGGTCTCGCAAGTTGTCGAAGCGCTCGCCGCCCGGAACGCGCGCTCGCAGCCAGGAAGGTCGAGCTACCCGAACCTCAGTGGCCATGTATGGCCTCCATTGCCGGTGCAGCCGGACGCACCTCGGTCTGATAGACATCGGCGAATGCGGCGGCCGCCGCAGCCATTACATCGCCTATCGGCGGCGCAATCTCCAGCTCGCGAGTCATTGAGGTGACGCCAAGTCCGTGCAGTCCACAGGGCACGATGGCATTGAACCACGTCAGATCGTTCGTGACATTGAGAGCCGCGCCGTGCATCGTCGCGCCGCCTCGAATTGAGACCCCGATGGCCGCAATCTTTCGCGAACCGATCCAGACCCCCGGTCGTCCCTTGACCGTCCGCCCACGCAAGTCAAAGGCCGCCAGCGTGTCCAGGACCGTGCGCTCCAGGCATCGTACGTGGTCGACGGGACGCAAAGATCGACGCCGCAGATTCAGGATGGCGTAAAGCACCAACTGGCCAGGGCCATGAAACGTGATGTCGCCGCCACGGTCCGTCATGATCAGGTCGGCGCCTCTCGCCTGGAGAGCGTCGCCGTCCAGCAGCATGTGGTCATCACCACCGCGGGCGCCCATGGTGTACACCGGCGGGTGCTCCAGCAATGCCAACGCGTCCGCCGAGGACTCGGTACGCACCGCGGCAGCCTTCGACTGCTGCCAGGCCAGCGCGTCGCGGTATGCCATGCACCCCAGGTCATACAGATCGACGGGCAGGTCTGAGGTCACCGGTGGATCAGGCCCCGGTCGCCGCACGAGTCCACGGTCACTGGCATGGGTCTACGCCGGGATCTCTTCCAGCGGGCTGAACTGCATGTCCGTCGGCTCGGCGCAGCAGAACCAGGGTTCGGTGAGCTTTGGCCGGGAAGGAAGTGGACGGGCGGAGATGTCGGGAGGGGATTCGGCAGGGGCCTCGGGAGCTGCAGCGCGGACGGCCGTCCACATCCGCTCGAACAGAACAGCGTCGGACGACTCTTCAGCGACCCCGCGCTCGACGATGCCGGCCAGTTCTTCCTGCAGTTCGTCGGAGCGTGGATCGGCCGCCCGCCATTCAAAGGTCAGCCGCTCCTCGTCGTAGCTGCGGAGGTGCGGAATCATCTCCGGCCGATCCAGCAGCAGCGATCCCTGGGGCACCAGCAGCCGAATCGTGAATTGGACGGGATCCACGTTGGCAATCAGATCGTGATCCCGCACGAACTCCAGGATGGCCAGCACGTCAGCCGGCGTCGTCCACGGGGTGAACGGCATCCAGGACGGGCGGATTTCAATGCCGTGCCGGCGCAACTGCCGAACCGCCTGCGCCCCCTCGGCTGCCGTGTGGCCTTTGTCCAGCCTCCTCAGGATCTCGTCGTTCACGGACTCGAACGCCGAGACGACAAACAGGCAGCCGGCGGCCGCGAAGTCTCGCCAGACTTCCGCATGCTCCAGGATGTGCTCAACCTTGGTCGTCACGTCGAACGTCAGGTTCGGATGCTTGGCGTGCATGGCCCGCACCACGCGTTCCGAGTGCCGCACGCCGTTCAGGAAGTCGGGGTCGGCAAACGTGATGTGCTGAGCGCCGGCCTCGACCAACTGGTCAATGTCCGCGAGCACCACGTCAGGCTCGATGATTCGAATTCGCCCGTCATAAACGATTGGGACGGGACAGTGTCGACAGGTATGCACGCAACCGCGGCTGGCTTCCGTGTAGCCCACCGGCGACTCGTCCTCGCCAACGGCCATGTGCGCATATCGTGAGATGTCGGGCAGCAAGTGCCTGGCCGGGACCACGCTGGAATGCCGGCCGAGATCGACCTGGCGCTCGGTCGCCTCAGACCGCGAATCCAGCCGGCTCAGCCATCCGACCAGACCGTGCTCGTATGCCCCGGCGATCTGAGCGTCGGCCAGGTTGGTGCCTTCCGGATGGTGCTCCATGCCCGCGTAAAGCCCGAAAAAGGCGATTGGCATGCCTGGATGGATCTGTCGGATTCGCCGCGCCGCTCGCTCGGCCAGGCGCGTGGCTGTGTGCATCGGCACCGAGATGGCAATCGCTTCCGCCCAACCCACGCGGGCGTCGTCCCAAGGTTCTATCGAGAGATCGTGGCACCGCACCTCGTGGCCAGCCTGCAACAGCGCGCCGGCCGCCGATGCCGAATGCAGCGGCTGGTGTCCGAGTTCGTAGGTGGAAATCAGGAGTGCTCGCATCAGTCAATGCTAGGGGTTTTTCCGCGCTCTTGCGCTAGATCGCTTCAATCTCGAATTCCAACTCTGAATAAGCCGCGCGCAGCGCCGCTTCGACCGAAACCGGTTTGCGTCCCCGTGCAAACACGAAACCAAGGTAACGGCTGCCCTCCGGCAAGGGGACCAGTTCCTGCCCCGGGCCGATCGTGATTTCCACGCCCGCTACGCCGTTGACCGCCCTTGCTCGATCGACTCCGCCGACGGCCCGCAGCCGGCCGGCGCGCGGGATGGGCAGCATCATGACGCCCGCGGCGGCATCGGTGCGGGCGAGATCATGAATCGGAAGTCCCAGGGCGTGTCTAAGAATGAGCTGTTCCAGGCTTACGCCCAGGCCAAACCTGAGCGAGCGCGCACAGAGACCTCCGATTGAGCGCGCGGCTATCTCCAGCAGCCAGGCTTCAGATTCGCCCACCCGCAACTCGGCGTGAATTGGCCCCTCCGCAAGCTCGAGCGCCGTGGCTGCCGCAGCCGTGACGCTGCGGATGGCGGCCAAAGCCGGGGCCGGTAAGCGCGACGGCGTGACGTAGATCGTCTCCTCGAAGTACGGACCGTCCAACGGATCGGGCTTATCGAATACGGCGAGTATTTCTAATGACCCACCTCGAACCAGCCCTTCCACCGCTACTTCTGCCCCCGGGATGAATCGCTCAACCAGCAACGGCTCCTCCGGACCGCGACCATTTGCTTCCGCGATTGACCTGATGCGCTCGACGACTTCTGGCATGTCGTCGGCCTGATCGACGCGAATCACACCCTGACTGGCGGACAACGACACCGGCTTTACCACCACCGGGTAACCCAGTTGGCTGGCGGCCAATTGCGCCTCGCTAACGCGTTCGACAATGCGGTGCGGCGGCTGGGCCACGCCGTGCGAGTCCAGGCGGCGGCGCATGTCGGCTTTGTTGCGCGTTGCATATACGGCCGAAGGTGGGTTATGCGGCAGGCCAAGTTCCTCGCTGGCCAGCGCGGCCGTCGCCACTCCCTGATCGTCCACCGCCACGACGGCGTCCACCGCCGTTTCGCTCGCATACTCGACGATTGCCGAAGCAGCGACGTGGGGTTCGGCCAGGTGCACTTCGAGGACGCCGTCATCCTCGTCGGCCGCGGCCGGGTTGCGCCGGTCCGAGGCCACCGTGACATCAACGCCAAGCTGCCGTGCGGCTTGTAGAAAGTCCGCGGCTCGGTAACTCTCACTGTGAAGCAATAGGACAACGTGCGCCACGCCCTTATCATAGGGGTGAGGCTTGGAATCGCCGCTCACAGGAAACCGGGATGACGTTCGACACCTCGGAGTCAGATTTGCCGCTGATACAGATCACCGATGCCGCGAGGGACTTGGTATTGGCCTATCGCGGCCACTCCGACAAGCCCAACCCCGAGCGGTTGGCGATGTGGGTCGAGATCACTGGCGTTTCCGGGTCCGGCTTCAGCTACGACATGTACTTGAAGACAGTCGATGAGGCGGCCGCAGATGATGCCGTCGTGTCGGTCGCCGAAGGACTGCAGGTTGTTGTTCCGGCCGGCAGCGTGGACCAGATGCGCGGCTCGACCATCGACCTGTCCGACTCCCCTGGAGGCGGCGGACTGTTCGTTCGTAATCCCCAGAGCCCCAGCCCGGCCGTGAGCGGCGCCGGTCCTTCCACGGCCGCACCCACCGGGCCCGTAGCCGAGCGTGTAATTCACGTCCTCGATCAGCAGATCAACCCGGCCATCGCGGCTCACGGTGGGCATGCCGAGTTGGTCGCCGTTGAGGATGACACTGCCTACCTGCGTCTTTCGGGTGGCTGCCAGGGTTGCGGCATGGCTAGCGTTACCCTGTCGCAGGGAATCGAAGTCGCGCTGCGCGAGAGCGTCCCTGAGATCACACGTGTTGTCGACGTGACTGACCACGCCTCAGGCGCCAACCCCTACTACGAAGCCGCCAAGAAGTAAGCTGACCGTCGGCCAGTAGCCGCAGCCATCCGACCAGGAGCTGCGTTAAATCATTGGGGACTCCTGCTATGACAGCGCAACACGCCGACCTTGCGGACCAGTTGCAGTCCGGACTATCGCTTGACTTTTCGCCGGTCGCGCTCGCCCGCGTTGCTGAGGCCCCGGACGGGATCGCCGAGGCGACCGCCGCCGTCCCCTCCGCCTGCACGTTCTGGCGCCGTGCCGAGCTTGGCGTGTTCTTTGCCGACGCCCAGTCGCACATGGCCTGCCCCATCGGGGCCATGGTGATGGGCTTCGAGCTGGACGAAGCCAAGAGCGCGGAGTTGATGAGCCTCGTTGGCGACATGTGCTCCATCAACTACATCGATGAAGCGGAAGTTGCGAACATCCCGCACTTCGATCCGCCGGCCGGCGGCATCGTCTACGGCCCGCTGGCCGACTTTCCATTGGCCCCGGACGCTGTAGTCGTTTGGACGACCCCGCGCCAGGCAATGCTCCTGGAGGAGGCGCTGGGCGGTACCCACTGGCACGGCGTCGGCGGCTCGATTCTGGGGCGGCCTGCCTGTGCGGCGCTTCCGCGCGCGGTAGACAGCGGGTCGGCCACCCTGTCGGTTGGCTGCGCCGGCATGCGCACCTTCACGGAGATTCCAGACGCCTACACCCTGACCACAATACCCGGCGAACAGCTGAGCGAGCTCGGCCAGGCGCTCGAGACCACGCTCGCCGCCAACGCGCACATGCTGGCGGCATACCAGGAGATGAAGGCCGCGGTCTAGCTAATTGCGCGCTGCCTGAAGTCTTCGACCACGGCTTGCGAGCGGTCTGAATAAGGCGCACGCTTGTGCGGCGTGGCGCTCCCCGAAGGCGGTCCGCGATCTCGATAATTCGAATCGTGGCGCGGGTGCTCGTGCGCGCCTTGGCGGACGCCGGAAGGGCAATCCGCGAAATCGGATCGCACGAGGCGTACATGGCTGACCAGTTTCACCGCGGCGACGCCGCGATGCGCGGCGGTGACCAGGAACGTGAGACCCAGCGTCGGGGCTTCACGGAGTAGATGTGGGCGCCGCGTCGACTCACCCTAGCGACCAGCCACACGCGACTCGTGGTTCCTCAGGGACCGCATGGAAGTGACTCCGGGACCGTCCGACGCGCAGAACGCGCTCGATGTGTTCAAGGAGGCGATGGCGTCCCTGGCCTCGGGCGTTGCCGTGGTAACCGGCGTTGATCCCGAGTCAGGTCCATGCGGAATGACCGTCACATCAATTGCGTCTTACTCAGCCAGTCCACCCTCGGTAATCGTCTGCGTCGATGAGTCGACGCGGAGCTACCGAGGCTTGACGGAGGGGGACTACTTCGCCGTCAACCTCCTGAATGAGGATCAGTCCGGCATAGCGCGTTTGTTCGCGTCAAAGGTCGACGACAAGTTCGAGCAGTGTGAGAGCGTTTCGGGTCCGCATGGACTTCGGCTGATTGTCGACAGTCTGGCCACGCTCATCTGCCGGCGATCATTCGTTGTGAAACATGGCGATCACGCCATCGTGATTGGGACGGCGGTGGATGGAAACGTCGAGGACCGCCAGCCCCTGGTCTACTGGCGCCGCGAGTTCTCCGGCCGCCGCTAGTACCGCTAGTCGAATCCCGTTCAGGCCGCTGGAGCGAGGTCTGTAAGCCGCGGCAATACTTCCTGGGCCAGCAGGTGCAGCGAACGCTTCCAGCCTTCGGCCGGTTCCCATTCGTGGGCCATGGCCAGCAAGACCCCGAAGCCCCCGACTTCGTCGTAGAGCGCGCGCAGCCGGCGCTCGACTTCGTCGGGACTGCCGACGATCCAGACTTCGTCGCACAAGTAGTCAAGTGTGACGTCTTCGTCGGATATTTCGGGCGAGGTCTTGAACAGGTCGAACATCCCGGCCAGCGGTAGCAACCGGAAGAAGTAGTCGCGGAAGTCGCGGCCCATGCTGCCTTCGATGGCTTCCCGGCGCGCCTGCTCCGTGGTGTCGGCGACGTATATCGTTCTGGCAATCCGCCAGTCCGCCCGGCTGGGCTGCTTGCCAGTCTTCTGGGCGCCCTCTTCCACGGCGTCCCAGTGCGTCTTCAGCGTGACCGGCGGGATGATGTTGATCGACATCGGGATCCAGCCGCGCTCGCCAGCCAACCGCAAGGTGCCGGATGACGGGGACACGCCGGCGACACCGATGGGCGGGTGCGGTTTCTGGTACGGCTGCAAGTGCAGGCGGAGGCCAACGGCATCCACCTGTTCGGGAATCGTGTATTTCCAGTAGGCCGACTCGTAGGTGCCCGGCGCCTGGCCGTTCCAGATGTCCAGGACGGCCTGAATGGTCTGTCCGGTCATCTTGCGGTTTTCGCCGGACGTGAGGTCAAACCCAAAGGCTTCCAGATCGCCCGGAAAACCACCGGATCCAACGCCCCAATAAAACCGACCTCGAGCCATGTGATCGAGTTGTGCAATCCGGTGGGCGAGGCCGAAAGGGTGATGATTAGGCAGGCAGGTAACTCCCGTGCCAAGGATTATGTTTTTGGTGCGGCCAAGGGCCTGGGCTATCAAGAGATCGGGCGCCGGAATGTTCTCCCATTCGGCTGTGAAGTGCTCGCCAATCCAGTATTCGGAGAAACCGAGCCGATCGGCCTCGACAATTTGCTCGAGATCGGCGGCGATCGTCTCGGTGAAGTTATGGCCGGGTGGATGCAACGGCATCATGAATCCGCCGAGCTTCATGCGATCGCCTCGCTCATGGATTTGACGCCTGTGCGTCGGCGGAAGCGTACGGCGGGCGCAAAATGCCGTCAAAGCCGTCGCGCCTCTCGCGTGAGCGCGTGCTGCCAACGACTCGCGTGATGCTGTTAGGGCTCATTGCTCAGGGCGCCGGCGTCGATGCCCAGCTTCTCGGCTGTGTCCAACAGCGTCTGCAGCGTGGCGGGCGCCATCTCGATTCCCGTGCTGCGTTGCTCCGCTCGCGCCCGACGTTCCGGCTCACCAGGAATCAGAACCTCGTCGAACCCTGGCGCGGACCGCACGCCGGTAACGCGGTCGAAGAGCCCGTCCACCGCCGCTCCGTACTCGTCCCTGGGCCGAAAGACCGCCGGATCGATGCCAATCAGGATGGCGCCGAGCTTGTGATAGCGATCGGTCAGTTCCGATCCCGTCATTCCGCTGCCCAGGGCGTCGATCAGGATCGACAGGGCAGAGCCCTTGTGGCCTCCGAAAGGCAGTAACAGCCCGCCGTCAAAGAAGTCGTCCGGATCGGTCGTTGGGTTTCCCTCGGAGTCGAGAATCGAGCTCTCAGGCAATTGAGTCCCACGCGCCTGCGCGATGCGGATCTTGCCGACGGCCTGCGCGGAGGTTGCGAAGTCCAGGATCATGGGATCGCGGTTTCCGGCCGGTACTCCCGCCGCCATCGGATTGGTGCTGAGCGCCGTCTCGGCCCCGCCAAATGGTGCGGTGACAACGTCGGAGGGGCCGCCGACCACCATAATGGCGAGCACGTCACTCTCGGCCGCCAACTCCACCCACTCGCCCACGCGGCCGACGTGATTGCAGTTCATCATTCCGGCCATCGCGATGCCGGACGCCTTGGCCAGCTTCACCACTTCCGCCACCGCGTCGGCCGCCGTGATCTGCCCGAATCCCCAATGGCCATCGACAAATACCGCGTTTGCTGAGACTTGATTGATGGACGGTCTGACTCCCGGGTCCATCAGCCCTTCGTCGATGTAGGTCACGTAGTCGGGGATGCGCATGACCCCGTGCGACGGATGCCCCGAAAGGTCCGCCAGCACCAGCGAGCGAGCCACGGCGTCCGCGATTTCGGGCGGTGAGCCGGCGGCGGTGAACACATCGCGACCGTACTGCTCGAGAACGCTGCTTGAGAATTGCGGCATAGCTAATCCGTAAGTATGTCGAGTTGGGCTGACGGCAGTCTACATTCGCACGCTCGCCCACTCAAGCTGTCCGCTTCCCAAGTCGTGGATTTTGGTATCGAGTTAGGATATGAATCAAATGCAATTTGCGAGTGCTTACTAATGGACATCGAAGATCTACCTGGATGAATAACAATGGAGTGATTTAGTCGGGCCTTATTCTGCTCCACGCCAGGCTGCCTCCACTAGGGCGGCAATCCCCATGCCACCGCCGACGCAGAGGGCGGCGACTCCACGCCGCGCGTTGCGGCGTCGCATCTCGTGGGTCAGCGTCACGAGAATCCGGCAGCCGCTGGCGCCGATGGGGTGCCCCAGCACAATAGCGCCCCCGTTGACGTTGACTCTGGATGCATCCAAGTCGAGCTGGCGAAGGACGCCCAAGACCTGACCAGCAAACGCCTCGTTGATTTCAAAGAGGTCAATGTCGGCGGCTTTCAGTCCGTGCCGGTCCAAGAGGCCGCGGATGGCCTCTACCGGACCAAGCCCCATGAGCCCAGGCTCGACACCTACCGTGTGGAAGCCGCGCAGCGTGTGGTGGAAGCGATGACGCTGCTGGTCCGCCCAATCGCGGGACGCCACGACCGCCAGTGCCGCGCCGTCGTTGATGCCCGAGGCGTTCCCGGCCGTGACGGTGCCGTCCTCCTGGAACACGGGGCTGAGCCCCGCGAGGGCTGTGCTGCTGGTCGCTCGCGGATGCTCGTCCAGACTGATCTGCAGCGGTCCGCTGGAATGGGGCACGGAAACCGGGCAAATCTCTTCGGCCATTCGGTTACGGGCTGCCTGGTAGCGCCGTTGGCTTTCGAGGGCGTAGGCATCCTGTTCGGAACGCGAGATGCCGAGCTCGGCAACGATTCGTTCGGCGGTGCAGCCCATGTGGATGTGCTCAAAGCTATCCACCAGCCCGTCGCCCTGCAGCGAATCAGTCGGGGCTGCCGTCAGGTCGGGAGTGCCCTCGGAATCTCGCTGTGCCAGGAACGGGGCGCCGGACATGCCTTCCACACCGCCAGCCAGGACGACTTCGCTCTGCCGCAGCCAAACCTGCTGGGCGGCCAGTTGCACCGCCAGCAATCCGCTGCCGCACACCTGGTTGACGGTGAAGGCCGGGCGTTCGACGGGGATGCCGGCACGAACCGCGATCTGGCGGGCCACGTTCATGCCCAGCCCGGCTTGCAGGGCGCATCCGACGATCACATGGTCGATCTGCTCGGGCTCGATGTGCGCGGCGCGAAGGAGGTCCACCGCGAGTTGACGCCCGAGTTCGGAGGCGCTTAGTTCGGCCAGCGCTCCGAGGTACCTGCCAATGGGCGTTCGCCGGGCGGTCAGGATGACGGCTTCGGGCTGGTCAGGCATGGACCGGCTCCGGTGCAAGCACCTGTGAGCGGAGCGACTCAAAGGCGTCCAGGCATTCCGGATTTGCCAGGGACTCGCGGTTGGTCACGGGTTCGCCGTGAAGAGTGCGCTTGACGGCCAGTTCCGCCAACTTTCCGTTGCGCGTGCGGGGCAGGTCAGGCACGGCCAGCACCTGGCGAGGCACGTGGCGGGGCGACGCTGACCTGCGAATCGCGTCCTGAATGTTCGTCCGCAGGGGTTCATCGAGCTTGCCCTGCGTGCGCATGACCACGAAGAGCACGATTTCGTCGCGGCCTTCGCGATGAACGGTGGTGGCCAGACCGGCAACAACCTCGGGAATGGACTCAAGCGGCCGATAGATCTCAGCCGTTCCGATGCGGACGCCGCCCGGCTTCAGGATTGCGTCGCTGCGTCCCAGAATGACGATGCCGCCGCGCGGCGTGATCTCGACGAAGTCGCCGTGGCGCCAGACGCCCGGGTACATCTCGAAGTACGCGGCGCGATACCGCTTGCCGTCGCGGTCGTTCCAGAAGCGCACCGGCATCGAGGGGAATGGTCGGCGGCAGACCAGTTCGCCCTGCCGACCCTGCACTGGATTCCCCTGCTCGTCATAGGCGGCGACATCCATGCCCAGCCCGGCGCACTGGATTTCGCCGGCGAAGACCGGCAGCAACGGATTGCCCAGCGCAAAGCACGACACCAGGTCGGTACCACCCGAAATGGAGGCCATGTGGAGATCGTCGTGGACGTTGGCGTACACCCAGCGGAATGCCTCCGGCGACAGCGGGGAGCCGGTGGAAAGCACCGTACGAAGCGCCGAGAGGTCGGCTAGCTCGCGAGGTCGAATGCCGGCGCGCATGCAGGCTTCCACGAACGAGGCGCTGGTGCCGAAAACGTTGACGCCAAGCTCCTCGGCCAGACGCCAGGCGGTCGACAGATCGGGGTGGTTCAGGCTGCCCTCGTAGAGGACCAGCGTGCAGCCGGTGGCGAGAGCCGAGACCAGCCAGTTCCACATCATCCAGCCGCAGGTGGTGAAGTAGACGATCGTGTCGTCGGACCGCAGGTCGGTGTGGAGCTGGTGTTCCTTGCGGTGTTGCAGGAGCGTGCCGCCGGCGCCGTGGACCAGACACTTGGGCGCGCCGGTTGTCCCCGACGAGTACAGGACGTACAGCGGGTGGTCGAAGGGCAGCGGGGTGAACTCGGGTTCGTCGGTGGATGCCAGGTCGAGAAGTTCCCGCCAGGTCAGCCAATCGTGCGGCGTCTCCGGGCTGGATGAGTCGGCGAACGGAACCACGATGACGTGCTGAAGCGAGGGAACTGCGGCACTCAACTCCTGAATCGTGGCCATACATTCGAACCGGCGGCCGCTGTAGACGTAGCGATCGGTCGTGATCAGCAGGGACGGCTCGATTTGGCCAAGTCGATCTCGTGCGCCCGCGGCACCGAAGTCCGGCGAACAGGCGCTCCAGATGGCGCCGATGCTGGCGCAGGCGAGGAAGGCGATGACGGTCTCGGGGCCGTTGACCAGGTAGCCGGCCACGCGGTCGTCGGGTTGGATTCCAAGGTGGCGCAGGGCGCTGGCGCAGCGGGCGACCTGGGTGCGTAGCTGGGCGTAGGTAAGGCGGCGGGTTTGGCCGGACTCGGTGCGGTAGACGAGGGCGACCTTGTCGTCGTTGCGGCGGAGCATGTGCTCGGCGTAGTTGAGGGTGGCGCCGCGGAACCAAGTGGTGCCGGGCATGCGGTCGGGGCCCTTGATTTCAGCCGGCGGGTCGGTGAAACGGACGTCGGCGAAATCCGCGTAGAAGGACCAGAAGTCGGCGCTGTGTTCGACCGACCAGCGGTGCAGGGCGGCGTAGTCGGCGAAGCGCTGGCCGGTGTGGGCCTCGGCGGCGCGCCAGAAGCGAGCCATGGCGCTGCTTGAGAGCTCGGCCTGGCCGGGATGCCAGAGTGGCGCCTCGTCAACGGTGGGCATTCTGGAAGTCCATCGCGCGGTCCGTGCTTGGGGATGATAGGGGGAACTGACTCTCGCCAGCCGGCCCCCGTAGGGGGCCGGCTGGCGAGAGTCAGTTTTGGGCGGATTTTTCGGGCGAATTGACGGATTCCGGAAGTCGGGGGCGGCGTGGGGAGCAGGGTTGGGCGCGTGGCGGCGTGGGCATGAGGGGTCGAGGGCGACGGGGGATGCCAGTTGCACGCGGCCGGATGGGGGATGGAAACGGGGGCCGGGCATGAGACTTCCGGGAAGGGTTGGAGGCGATAAATCCAGTGTACACGAGATGATTACGACCGGCAAGGGGAGTGGTATACGGCGGGGCGGGCGGCGGAGCGGAGGGCGCTCCTCTGGGTGTCCGGGCCGAGGCCTGGGTGGACAGGTGTTCAGTTTGGCCGCAAATGTGTCCACATTTCGGGCGAATGTGTTCACTCTTGCGGCGAATGTGTCCAGTTTTTGGCGGAATGTGTTCAGTTTTGGCACCGAGGCGTTCAGTCCGAGACGGGGTGGGATTCAGTTCGGCGGTCGTCGGACTTCTGACCGGCAGACGCCCCAGCGGCGGGCGAGAAGCGGGTGGTTGCGCTGTTCGCGCACTCCGTCTCGGCCGGCCTTCAGAGCGGGGCACTGACGTTCGCCACCCGTGCTGGTGGATGGTGGTTCCCGCCGTTTCCAAGCAAGCTCTGATTGCGAGAAGGCCGCGCTGACATGCGCCCTGATCCGGTCGCCAGCCCCTTAGGCAGGTTTAGGGCGAACGGATTGGAACTCGGCCAGCGGGCCTGTTCTGAGATTCCCCGGGCTGAGGGTCCGTTATCCGAGTCCTGGGAGGCTGGCGCGATAAGGCGGTGGCCAGGAGAAGTGCCGGCGCCTCACTGGATCGTTGATGTCTGGCATAAGTCACGATCACCTTAGCCGCCGGCGCTGACCTGGACCCAGGCAGGTCGCTTGCTCAGGCGTGTGTTGCGCCAGCGCAATCCCAGCCCGGGCCGACAGGTCCGGTGCGCGGTCGTCGCCCTCGAGCACCAGCACCTTCGCGGGAACTGGCCGTGGAGCCTGGCCGGGAGGCTAGCACCAGACCTTGGTTCGGTTCGATTCCCTACTACTGCTCGTTGGGTGGGCGGACGGTCTCAAGAAAAACTGTGTTCAGCCGAGCGCGTATACTTGAGTTATACGGACCTGAAATGTTCGCGAGGCGCGGGATGCGGATTCTGCGATTCTTGGGGCGCATCTTTAATCGGGCGCTGGCGGACATTGGCATGGCGTCGAATGTTACGGCGAGCACTGACGCAAACAAGGTGGAACAGTTGCACAGCGGCAACTATTGGCAGCCCCGATGAGTCCGAGCGCGCTCAGGCCGGCGAAAACAAGGTCGAAGGGCTGCATGGCGATGGCGCCAGGGGAAATCCGCTTTGTGGGAGCGGCATGTAGTCGGTTGGAGCCTGCCCGGTCTAACCGCAGGCTCGACTCGAACGAAGCGAGCCCCTGGTGTGAGGTCCGAAGATGAGAATCCTAAGGTTCTTGCGACGCTTACTGAAGCGGGCGATGGGCGACGTCGAAAAAGCTACGCACGAAGTTTGGGACACCGACGCGAACAAGACCGACAAGCTTCACGATCTACTTGGTGGCCGCGGCGGCGGAACGCCCGGGGGGTTCGGCGGGTTCTAACCGCCGATTTGGTGCATCTCGACTTTGCGGGCGCTGTGAGCGTGGCCGCCTTCGTTGATGAGGCTGGCGCGTCCTAGCCAGTCGCGATCGGTTCGGGCCGTCCAGACGCTCGAGTCAAGCCGTCTAGGTCGTCGCTCACGAAACCAAGGAACGGGGTTCTCAGGTCGGTTTCGCCGCCGAGGAAGAGGGCGGTCGCCAAGTGCCCAAGGGTCGAGATTCAAGCCCTCGTGATAGATTCGGATGTGAAGTTTTCCAAGCTTAGTTTGGCTGAAACATGCGTGTCTTGAGGTTCTTGGGGCGAATCATCAAGCGGGCGCTGGCAGACGTTGGCAAGGCGGCGAACCAGACGGCCGACTCGGGATCCAACAGGATCGATAAGTTCACTGGCGGCACACCTGGGAGCATGGGCGGCGGACCGCTCGGCTGACGACCCGGCGGAGGATCTAATCCTGCGGCGCTAGCCGCCGATTTGGTACATCTCGACCTTGCGACCGCTGTGGGGGAGGCCGGACTCGTCGATGAGGCCGGCGCGTTCTTCGGAGTAGCGGTCGGTGCGGGCGGTCCAGATGCCTTGGATCAGGGCGCGGAGTTCGTGGTCGGTGGCGCCGTCGCGCAGCGGGGTCTTGAGGTCGGTGCCGCCGGCGGCGAAGAGGCAGGTGAGGAGATGGCCGTCGGTTGAGAGGCGGGCGCGGGTGCAGTCGCCGCAGAAGGGTTGGCTGACCGACGAAATAACGCCGATTTCGCCCGATCCGTCGGTGTAGCGGTAGCGGTTGGCGACTTCGCCGCGGTAGTTGGGGGCGGCCGGCTCGATGGGGGCGACTTCGTTCACTCGCTCCACGATTTCACGGGCCGGCACGACCTCCGATAGGACCCAGTGGTTGAGGTTGCCGACGTCCATGTACTCGATGAAGCGAACGATGTGGCCCGTGCCCTTGAAGTGGCGGGCCAGCTCGGCCACGGCTTCGTCGTTGACGCCGCGTTGGACGACGCAGTTGATCTTGACCTGGTTGAACCCGGCGGCTTCGGCGGCGCGGATGCCCTCCAGCACGGGTTCGACGCTGATTTCGCGTCCGTTCATGCGCTTGAATACGTCGTCGTCAAGGCTGTCGAGACTTACGGTGAGGCGGTCCAGGCCGGCTTCCCGCAGTGCTTGCGCATGCCGCGGCAGCAGGTACCCGTTGGTTGTGAGGGCCGTGTCCTCCACGCCGTCGATCTGCGTGAGCATCCGCACCAAGGTCGGCAGGTCGGCTCGGAGCAGTGGTTCGCCGCCGGTGAGGCGGAGCTTGCGGATGCCGAGGTCGACGAAGAGGCGGGTGAGGCGCTGGATTTCCTCGAAGGTGAGGATTTCGGGCTTCGGCAGAAAGGCGTAACGTGCGCCGAAGACTTCCGCCGGCATGCAGTAGGGGCAGCGGAAGTTGCAGCGATCGGTGACGGAGATGCGCAGGTCGCGCATTTCGCGTCCGAGGGTGTCGGTGGCGGTGGAACGGATTTCTGGGGTTTCCTGGCAAGAAAACGCGCGGTCTCGGACTGGCGCTCCTTGAGTCTACTCAGGCAGTGCGGCTCGCGGTTATCCGCTGGCTCTCGATGCGGGGCCGTCGGCGCGGCCATTGCCGAAAGCCACTCTGAATTGCCGCGGAACGGCAATTGAAACCAAGAATACTGGCACGAAGGTGAGAGAGATGAGTGCAATGAGGATGTCCGCGAGCAGCAACGGCCAGTGCCAGCCGGAGGTCAGGAGGCTGAGAAGTCCGACGAGCTTGCTTCGGGTTGGCTCGCCCGCTCCGTAGGCAACAAATTCGAGGCTCTGATCTGGCCAGGCCATCTGATCGTTGATCCAAAGATCTCCCACTTCGTGACGGTTCCGTTTGGTCGCGCTCACCATGAGTTGCTCGTTCTCATTGAGATCAGCCACCACGGTCAACGCTAGTGGCTGGCCCTCGGCCTCATTGAGCTTTGGGAAGAGCGTGATGTTGATCCAATCAGGAGCCGAGCGTGAAGGCACGCTGGCGGAGCCCTGGGCGAGTATGGGCTCCGACGTTCCAAGACGCGTCAGGCGGATGCCCACCTTTCTCGTGCTGTCGACGCCGTCTTCGCTGGCAACCCGGAGACTGACACTTCCTATTGGAACCGCTGGCATACGGAGGGCTTGCACTGCGGCTTCCTGATCCCTCAGGCTCACTCGAAAGGCATCGAAATGGGAGATTGACTGCGCATCGACGACTGGCGCCCGGAACAGGAGCCCGACTGCCAGGGCGCCGAGTGCCGCAACAACGGCAACGGACCCAACAGCCGTTCTTTGCAAGTGATGGCGCGGGAAGAGACCAGCCAGCCGATGAGACGTTGTACCCCAGCGCAAGGCGACGCCGGCGCTCAACGCGATTAGCAGGCTCCCGCTGAGTTCCAAGGTCTCATCGAACACAATCTCGAGTGTGTCAGCTCGACCGGCGAAGAGGGTCAGTTGACTTGTGTCGATGACGATGGCCAACAGCCACGCAGCAACCCCCAGCCGAGCGGCAACACCACTGCCCTGTTCCGCCGGTTTTCGAAGTCCAGCGCCCACACCGCCAACGCCAGCGCCAAGGGAAGGAGGCAAAGGTGAACTGTCCAAGTCCATACGTCGCTCGAGTCCGCAAATAGCGCTCGCTGCAAAAAGCCCGATGCTTCCTCGTGAAAGTCGGTCATCAACTCGTCCCAGGCCAGATACGCGACGGATATGGCCAGGACGGCCCAACCGACGACGAGGAACCATCGTTCCTGCCGGCGTCGCCCAACAACCGAGTTAGCAAGAGCAAGCGCGGCAACAATCAAGAGAGCGATGGCCGAGATCGCGTTTGCAACAGTGCCCTCAACACCGAAGTCCAAGTCGCGCGGTAGAACATCCGGGGGGAGTAGTCCGGGAAACGCCAAGCTCACGAATTGCGGGATCACGAAGCCACCCCAGCAAGTCGCGATGGCGCCGAGGAGCAGGAGGCGCCCACCTGCCGCGGCGACTTGCCAGCGCGAGCTATCCAGCACAGGTGTCGCACTTCCGACAAGGAGTCAAGCAAACGAGCCTAATCGGCTGCGCCAGCATCACAGTCGTCCAAGCTTGGCTGGCGCAACGACTGCCCGGCGAAGCGGCGTTTGGGATGAGCTTCGTATCGGGCAAATCGCGGCATGAGCGGCATTGTGGCGGAATGGCGGCTCTGGTGACTTCGTCTGGTGCGCCGGAGAGTTGAGGCGGCACATGACTTGCGGGTCATGTTGACAGGGCGGAGTGCGTGCGGACGGACCAGCAGCAACCAAGTGTACTTAGGCGGCTGGCTTGCTGTTTGGACTGCCGTACGGTGAGCGGCGCACGCGACCCTCGAAGACTTGCCATGGCCGTACCGCTGCGACCGATTAGTGATGTTGAGTTTATTGTGGGCGGGATTCCCAGGGACCTGGATCATCCGGAGGGATTGACCTGGGGGCCGGACGGCTATGCGTATGCGGGGGCGAGGCGGGGCAGGTTTACCTGATCAACGTGGAGGAGCGGACATACGAGCAGATCGCGTCGCTCAATGGGGCGGGGCTGTGCTGCGACCGGGACGCCGAAATCTATGCCTGTGACATCGTTGCGCACAAGGTGATGCGGGTGGAGGCGGGGTCGGCGTGCGACTTCCTGAACCAAGGAGGCGAGCAGGAGCGTTGGTTAGGGCACGACGGGGCTGTTCTGTGAAATGGAGGACGTGGGGACGACGCGGCTACTTCAAGAGGCTTTGCGCGAGCCGGCGAACTGCCACAAGCCGGGCAGGATAGGTTCGCCCGCTTCCTGCTGGCTGAGCTGGAATCGGAGCGGCGATGGGCTGAACTGTTTGCCCGGCCCGAGTCGGAGGAACTACTGGAACGCCTAGCCGACGAGGCGCTGACGGAGCACTGCGGGGCAGAGGCGCTTGGTGATTCAGCCTAGCAACGCTAGTGGGTGACGGCGTTTCACCAGAGGCGGTGGATGGGGTAGCGGTCGAAGATGGTTTCGTTGGAGATGAGGACGAGGTCGCGTGACAAGGCCTGGGCGATGAGCATGCGGTCGAAGGGGTCGCGGTGGGGGCCGGGGAGGGTGCCGGCGCGGGCGGCTTCGGCGACGGTGATGGGTAGCTCTTCGAAGCCCTGGGCGGCGATGGCTCCGGCGATGTCGGGCGCCATAGCCTCGGCTTCATCCAGTCTGCCCCGGCGGTATTTGGTGGTTATCTCCCATGCGGTGGCCGCGCTGACGAATATGACGTTGGCATCGTTGTCGATGGCGCGGCGTGCCCTCCGTGACAATCGTTCGTTCCCATTCACCCACCAGATGAAGGCGTGGGTGTCAAGCAGCAACCGCAACTACGAGCCACCTTCCCATAAGGCTAACTCGTCAGGAGGCAGCGGCTGCAAGACGAGGTCGCTTAGCTTCTCCCACTCCTTGTTCCCCTTCATCGCGCCAAACTGTCGCTTGCCGCGCCTTTTACAGGGCACCAGCCGGGCGACGGGCTTGCCGTTGCGGGCGATGGTGACTTCTTCACCCGCCTCGACCTGCGCCAGCAGGCGGGACAGGTGGGTCTTGGCTTCGTGGACGTTTACCGTTGCCATTTCCGATTCCTCTCCTGTCGTATTAGCTAATGATATGACTAATGCGGAGGGTGTTCAAGACGCGGGGCGGTTGGGGGCGTCTGAGCATCATCGAGCGATGCGCTGAGGAGCGCTCAGGTCTCAGCCTGGTCGGAACACGGCGTCGAGAAGCAGAACGGATCGCTGGGCATTTGATTTGGATGGCAGGATGAACCGCCGTTTCCTGCTGCGAGCCGGTCCCAACAGATCCCACTGACCCGGGGGCTTACAGTCGAGGCGCGCCTGGCGCCCACTTCACCGATCGGCCACCTGGCGAGGCTGTCGCAACATACACGTGACAACAGGGGGTTGGACTGCTGTACGGTGAGCGGCGCATGCGATCTCCCGGGGCTTGCCATGGCCGTACCTCTGCGACCGATTAGTGATGTTGAGTTCATCGTGGGCGGGGCGCCCGGAGACCTGGATCATCCGGAGGGGGTGACCTGGGGGCCGGATGGGTATGCGTACGCCGGCGGCGAGGCCGGGCAGGTTTACCGGATTGACGTGGAGGCGCGGACGTACGAGCAGATTGCTTCGCTGGAAGGGTTTGTGGCGGGGCTGTGCTGCGACCGGGACGCGAACATTTACGCCTGCGACATTGGCGCGCACAAGGTGATGCGTATTGGGGCCGGGGGCGGGGCCGTTTCGGAACTGAGTGTCGGCACGGACGAGGTTCCGATGGTGGTTCCGAACTATCCGTGTTTCCATCCATCCGGCGACATGTACGTATCAGACTCGCAGACGGCGGGCGAGTTCACGGGCCGCATTTTCCGGATCAGACCATCGGGCGAAACGGTGATGTTCAGCGACGCCTCGCGGTACTTCACCAACGGGATGTGCGTGGACCGGAACGGCGAGTGGCTGTACGTGGTGGAGACGTGGCTGCCGGGCGTCTCGCGCATTCGAATCCTGGATGACGGATCGGCCGGCGAGCGCCAGGTGGTGACGGTGTTGCCCGACCACATGCCGGACGGGGTGCAGTTCGACGAGGACGACGTGCTGCACATCACGATGTACACGCCGGACCGCATCTACCGGATGCTCCCGGACGGGCACCTGCAGTTGCTGGTGGACGATCCGACGCATGAGACGATTTCGTCGCCGACCAACATCGTCTTTGGCGGCGCGGACCGGCGGCTGTTGCTGATGGCCTGCCTGGGCCGTTGGCAGATCAATGGCTTGCGCGTGGAAACGCCGGGGATTCCGCTGGTGTATCCGGCGCCAATCGGCGGCTGACAAGCTCACACTTCACATACCACGCCGTCGCCATCGCCGTCGCGGGCGGAGGGCACGCTTCCCTGCGGAAAGCCGCGGCCGTTTCCGGAACTGCCCTGGACTCGCGGTTCCCCGGCGGCTACCGCGGCGTCGCACGAGTCGTACTCCGTGCCCGTGCCAGACGACGTCGGGGCCGTGGCTGTTTCAGCCGTGCCAGTGGTCTGGGTGGTTGAACTCCCGCCCGTCACGTGCCCAGCCGCGATGAGTGCCGCCACGACGTCGATTTCCTGGCCCTGGTAGACCACGAAGACGTGGCGCAGCAGGCGGCCGAAGTTGTCGCGGTTGCGTCCGTCGCGGACAAGCCGGACCGTCTGGCCTTCCACGCGTACGCGGTTGAATTCGGTGGCTTCGGCGCCGCCCGGCTCGTTTTTCTCGGGCGTATCGATGCCCAGGTAGCGAACCTTCTCGATGTGTCCGACGACGGCTTCGCCGCCGCTGAGGTAGCGGATTTCGATGGTGTCGCCGTCCAGGATGCGCAGGACCTGGCCTCGCTCGACACTTGATATGGGAGACGAGTCGCCGCCGATGGCCCAGGCGAAGACGCTGCGCACGTCATTACGGTGGTCGTTGCGACAGGCCTGTTCGGCTTGATCCCCAAAGACTTTCTGATAGATGCCGACGTTGTGGTCGTTGCCCAGGTGGGCTTCGACGATGTCGTTGAGGTCGACGCAGGTTGTCGGCCATTGGGCCGCCGCGACCGAGAATGAGACCGTTGCCCATACCGCTGCCAGAAAGAACGCCCAAACCGCCCGTTTTCGCATAACCCCGCCCAGTGTTAATGCGTAAGGCTCTGATCAGAGCCCCGGCGCAGGGTATACGCAGACGGGCGCTAACGGGGATGCAGTCAGTTGCGGCGAAGCCCGCGGCAACCGCCCGACAAATGGCTTCCGGCTAGTCGGTTACCGCCATTGCCGACGTGACGCCGCCGTCGATGTAGAGGACGGCGCCGGTGACGTAGCGGGCTTCGTCGGAAGCCAGGTAGGCGGCGGCGCCGGCGATGTCGTCGGGGTAGCCGAGGCGCTGGTTGGGGATGGATGTGCGGATGGCTTCCAGGTCGCGGTTGTCGCGGTCGTAGCGTTCGACGTAGATGGCGCCGGGGGCGATGACGTTGGAGGTGACCTGGTGAGGGGCCAGTTCGACGGCAAGGGCGCGGGTGAAGGCGTTGATGGCGCCTTTGGTGGCGCCGTAGATGACGTGACCGTTGGCGTGCAGCGCGCCGTGCACGGAGCTGATGTTGATGATGCGCCCGCCGCCGCGTTCGATCATGTGCGGCGCGGCGGCGTGGGACGAGGCAATCATGGCCTGGACGTTGATGTTGAAGAGCGACGACCAATCGTCCGGCGTGGTTTCCAGGAAGGGCTTGTCGAGCGTGTAGCCGGCGTTGTTCACCAGCACGTCCACGCCGCCGAACGCGCTCAGCGCGGTCTCTACAACATCTATGGCCGTCTTCGGGTCGCGAAAGTCGGCCTGCACGGCCAGAGCCTCTCCACCGGACGAGACTATCTCGTCAGCTAGGTCGCGGGCGCCCTGGATGCTGCTGGCTGCGGAGAGGACTACGCGCGCGCCTTCCTGGGCCAGTCGGCGGGCGATGCCGACGCCGATGCCGGTGCCGGCGCCGGTTACGACGGCCACGCGGTCGACGAGACGCTGGTTCATTCGTGATGTCCTTTCTGGCTCACTGCCGGCATTCGGGTTCGCGCCATTCCTTAGCTTCAGCCAGACAGCCGCGCCACCGCGCACCCCGGCGGCTATGTGCGGGCTGTTGGGGGATCTTACGAAATGTGGCTTGCCAGCACCCGCTGGAGCTCGTAGACGTTCGAGTCTCCAGTGAATTTCCTCTCGATTGGTTCGCGGAAACTGCCAACCCAGATCTTGAGGTCGGCATCCAAATCGAAGTTTCCTGTCGTCTCCAGGCTGTACATCGTGATCTTGCTGTAAGGAATAGACTTGAACTCGCGCTTTTTTCCGGTGATCCCCTGGACATCGACAATGATGAGGCGATTGCTGGTAAAGACAAAGGTGTCACGAATGACTCTGAAACCAGTCTCTATCGTTTCCTGAGGTCCAAGTAGCGGACCATAATCCGCCTCGAGTTTCTCAACGCTTTCAACCTGGAACTTTCCAAACAGCCGATTTAAAGCCATGGCCGATCACCTTTCGTTTCAATGCACGCCAGCGTTATACGTTGTTCAGCAATAGCAAATATTGGAAGAGCAGCCAGCGAGGAGCGCACCCATAAGGGGCGCCCCTACGCCAGCGTGGATAGGGAGCGCGGCGCGATTAATCCCTAGGTAGTGTCGGCTAGCGCGGCCTGGACTTCGCGGGGGGAGGCGGGGAGGTCGCGGATGCGGACGCCGATGGCGTTGGAGATGGCGTTGGCCATGGCGGCCAGGGGCGGGACAATGGGGACTTCGCCGACGCCCCGCACGCCGTAGGGGTGCCCGGGATTGGGCACTTCGACGATTACCGTCTCGATCATCGGCAGGTCCAGCGAGGTTGGCATGCGGTAGTCGAGGAAGCTGGCGTTGAGCATGCGACCGTCGGGGCTGTACACATACTCCTCGTTGAGCGCCCAGCCAACGCCCTGGGCGACGCCGCCTTCCATCTGGCCCTCGACGTAGGGCGGGTAGATGGCGGTGCCGGCGTCCTGCAGGGCGGTGTAGCGGAGGACGTCAACCTTGCCGGTTTCGATGTCGACTTCCACGTCGGCGATGTGGATGGCGAAGGTGTTGCCTGCGGCGTTGGGCGAGGCGGTGGCCTTGCCCACGACTTCCAGGCCGTCCTCCTGAAGCGCGGCGGCGGCTTCGGTGAAGTTGAGGCTGGTTCCGTTTTGGCTGAATACGCCGGCGTCGAAGGTGATCGATTCGGCCGGCACGTCCCAATAGTCGGCCAGGCCCTCGATCATCTGGTCCTTGAGATCGTCGGCGGCTTCGATGGCCGCCCAGCCTGTCGCGTACGTCACGCGGCTGCCGCCGGTGACGCCGGTGAAGGCGATGGAGTCGGTGTCGGGGACGATGGGGTCCACATCTTCGATGGGGATTCCCAGGAATTCGGCCAACTGCATGGCGATGGAGGTGCGAGTACCGCCGATGTCCATGGAGCCTTCGAGCAGGGTGACCGTGCCGTCGCTGTTGAGGCGGGCCACGGCGCTGGACTTGCCACCGCCGTTGAGCCAGTAGCCGGAGGCCACGCCACGGCCGCGACGCTTGGTTCCGGTGGATTCGCCGAGCGCGGATTGCCAGTGGTCGGTGGCTTCGGCGGCGTCGATGGTCTCGATGTTGCCGATGGGGTGGAAGCGCGTGCCGTCGACTCGCAGGTCGCCTTCCTTGGAGGCGTTGAGGCGACGGAACTCCAATGGATCCATGTCGAGCTCGGCGCAGATCTCGTCGATCAGGGCGTCGACGGCGAACTCGGCCTGGGGAGCGCCGGGGGCGCGATAGGCGTGCGACTTGGGCTTGTTGACGACGACGTCGTAGCCGTCGACGCGGAAGTTCTCGATGTCGAACGGCCCGATGCAGCAGAGGCAGCCGGCGCCCACGGCTGAGCCGGGGTAGCCGCCGGCCTCGAAGGCCAGGTCCACGTTGACGGCCGTGATCTTGCCTTCGTTGGTGACGCCCATCTTGACGGTCATGAAGGCGCCAGGGGCGGGGCCGGTGCCGATGAGGACCTCGGTGCGGTTCATGGTCATCTTGACCGGACGCCCGATCTTGCGGGATAGCACGGCCGCGAGCGGTTCGAGGTAGACGGTGGTCTTGCCGCCGAAGCCGCCGCCGATTTCCGCCGGAAGCACGCGGATCTTGGACTTGGGGTACATGAGCATGGTAGCCAGCTCGTCGCGGATGCCGAAGTGGCCCTGCGAACTGGATTCCACGATCAGGTGGCCATCCTGGTTCCAGTAGGCGAGGGCGTTGTGCGGCTCGATGTAGCCCTGGTGAACCATGGCGGTGGAGTAGGAGCGCTCCATGACCAGGTCGGCCGCTGCGTAGCCGGCTTCGACGTCGCCTTCCTCGTAGATCAGGTGCTTGGCGATGTTGCTGGGCTTGTCGTCGAAGACGCCGCCGGTTTCGGTGTAGAGGTCGTCCAGGATGACCGGCGCGTCGTCGCGCATGGCTTCGCGGACATCGAGCACGGGCGGCAGGACTTCGTAGTCAACGTCGATCAGGCGAAGGGCTTCTTCGGCCTCGTGCACGTTGGTGGCCGCCACGGCGGCGATGACCTGGCCTTCAGAGGTAACGCGTCCGCGAGCAATGACTCGCTCGGACATGTAGCGCAGGCTCTGCATGCCGGACTCGTTGGCCTCGGCCTCGCCGGCGCCCGGGTCCGGAAAGTCGTCGCCGGTGACCACGGCGAGTACCTGGTTGGAAGCCTCGGCGCGCGAGGTGTCGATGCCGCGAATGCGCGCCCGGGCGTGCGGGCTGCGCAGCACTTTGCCCCAGACCATGCCGGGCATATTGGCGTCCACGCCGTAGCGTGCCCGCCCGGTGACTTTGTCCACGCCGTCGTGACGGACCGGTCGGGTCCCAACGACTCGATACGCGCCGTTGCCTGCTGTCATTCCCTGCTCCCGCGGTGCTGTGGTGGATTCGCGTTGAAAACGGATGTCCGAAAGTCTAGCCGCCGCCGAGCGCCTCCACGAAGAACAGCTCGCTATCGGGCTGGAGTTTCGTGCGCAGGCGCCGGCCGACGTTGGCGCCGTCGACAAATATGGCCAGACCCGGGCGGAGCTGGCCGTCCTCGACCAGCCGTCCGCCCAGATCCGGGTATTGCTCCGCGAGACGATCCACGACTTCTCGCGCCGTGGCGGCTTCAATCTGAACCGTGGCGGCACCGTCCGTCGCCACCCGCATTGGGGTGGGAATGTGAACGGTCGCCACCGTCGGTTACGCCTGCGCGGCCAGCGCCGCCTGCACGCGCGGCGGCGACATGGGCAGGTGGCTCATGCGGAGGCCGGTCGCGTCGTGGATTGCGTTGGCCACGGCCGCGGGCGGCGGCACAATGGGCACTTCGCCCACGCCGCGAACACCGTAGGGATGCCCGGGGTTGGGCACCTCGACGATGATCGTCTCGATGTTGGGGACGTCGAGCGCGGTGGGCATGCGGTAGTCCAGCAGGCTGGCGTTCTGCAAGCGCCCGTCCTCGCCGTAGACATACTCCTCGTTCAGCGCCCAGCCGACGCCCTGTACGACGCCGCCTTGCATCTGGCCCTCGACGTAGGGCGGGTAGATGGCAACGCCGGCGTCCTGGACGGCGGTGTAGCGCAGGATCTCGCACTTGCCGGTTTCTTCGTCCACCTCGACGTCGGCAATGTGGACGGCGAAGGCGCCACCCTCGCGGGTGGGCGTGACCGTGTTCTTGCCGATGGGGAATACGCCCTCCTCCTCCAGCAGGCCGGCCGCTTCGCGGACGGAGGCCGAGTTGCCGTTGGCCGAGAAGGTTCCGTCGTCGTGCGTGATCGCATCGGCGGCGATATCCCACAGGTCCGCCAGGCCTTCGACAATCTGGTCCTTCATGTCGTTGGCCGCGTTGTGGGCGGCCAGGCCGGTGGCAAAGGTGACGCGGCTGCCGCCGGTGACGTCGGTCTGCCCGACCGAGTCGGTGTCGGCGACAATCGGGTCAACGTCCTCGACCGGGATCCCCAACGTCTCGGCGAACTGCATGGCAACCGAGGTGCGGGTTCCGCCGATGTCGGTTGAACCCTCGAGCAGCGTGACGCTGCCGTCGCTGTTCAGCTTGGCCAGCACGCTGGAGGTGAAGCCGATGTTGAACCAGAACCCGGAGGCGATGCCGCGGCCGCGCTTCTTGCCAGGGACGGTTTCCAGCGGGGTCTGCCACTGGGCGGAGTCGCGGGCGGCTTCCATGCACTCGATGTGGCCGATGCGCGGATAGGGTGGCTGGGCAAGCTGCCAGTCGCCTTCCTTGGCGCTGTTCTTGAGGCGGAACTCGACGGGATCGATGTCGAGTTCGCGGCAGATTTCGTCCACGACTGTCTCGCTGGCGAACTCGGCGTGGGTAGCGCCAGGCGCGCGGTAGGCGTGGGTCTTGGGCTTGTTGACGACGACGTCAAAGCCTTCGACCTTGGCGTTGGGCATGTTGTACGGCGCGAAGACGCAGCGACAGCCCGCGCCCACGACCGAGCCGGGATAGCCGCCGGCATCGAAGGCCAGGTTGGCGTAGCCGGCGGTGATCATGCCGTCCTTGGTGGCGCCCATCTTGACGCGGACGTAGCCGCCCGGCGTGGGACCGGTCGCCATCAGGACTTCTGCCCTATCCATGGCCATCTTGACCGGATTGCCGGTCTGCCGGGACAGGAGGGCGGCCAGGGGCTCGAGGTAGGCGGTGGTCTTGCCGCCGAATCCGCCGCCAATCTCCATCGGGGTGACGTGGATCTTGGTGATGGGGTGATTCAGGAGGTCGGCCAGTTCCTGCCGGATGGTGAACGCGCCCTGGGAGCTGCACCAAACGTGCAGGTGGCCGTCCTTGAGCCAGTTGGCGGTGGCGTTGTGGGTTTCGATGTAGCCCTGGTGGACGACACCGAAGGTGAATTCACGATCAACGACCAGGTCCGCCTCGGCGAATCCGGCGTCGACGTCGCCGACTTCGTACAGCATCTCGGCTGCGACATTGCTGGGCTCATCGCCGGTCGATCCGTCGGCTTTGGCGGTGAGAAGGTCTTCGATGATGACCGGGGCATCGGGTTTCATCGCGTCCCAGACCTCAAGCACCGGATCGAGCACTTCGTACTCGACGTCGATCAGCTTGATGGCTTCGGCGGCGATGTGCGGATTGGTGGCCGCAACGGAGGCGACGGCATGGCCGTGGTAGTGGACCTTGCCGCGCGCCAGCATGTTGGCGCTCTTGAACTTGACCGGAAGGCCAGGCGCCTCGCCGCCGGTGGTGAGCTTGTCGCCCGGGTCGGGCAGATCGGCGTTGGTGATGACCGCACGGACGCCGTCCAGGGCTTCGGCGCGGCTGGTGTCGATGCTGACGATCCGCGCGTGGGCGTGCGGGCTGCGCAGGACCTTACCGTGCAGCTGTCCGGGCAGGTTGATGTCGGAACCGTAACGCGCTTCGCCAGTGACCTTCTCGAGGCCGTCGTGGCGAATCGGCCGGGTTCCAATGACCTTGTATTTCTCGTCGTGATGCTTGATTTTCGGAGCGACTCGGGTGTCGATGGCCATGATCAAGCCTCCGCGCGCATGCGTTCGGCGGCGTCCAGGACGGCGCGTACGATCTTGTCGTAGCCCGTACACCGGCAGAGGTTGCCGGCGAGCCACCAGCGAACTTCGTACTCCGTGGGATTCGGATTCTCTTCGAGCAGCGCCTTGGCCGCGACGATAAAGCCGGGCGTGCAGACGCCGCACTGGAGGGCGGCGTTCTCAAGGAACGACTGCTGCAGGGGATGCAGGCCTGACGGCGAGGCAACACCCTCAATGGTCTCGATGGTTGAGCCGGCCGCCTCCACGCTGAGCACGCAGCAGGAGTTGACCAGCACGCCGTCCATGACGACGTTGCAGGCGCCGCAGTTGCCGTTGTTGCAGCCTTCTTTGGCGCCGGTCAGGCCCAGGTGGTCCCGGAGAACCTCCAGCAGGCTTTCACGGGGTTCGGCGAGAAAGTCCACCGTCTCACCGTTGATTGTGGTCTGAACGTGGGCCTTTCCCGACAGGATTTCAGTGGCCATTGGTGGGACTGCCTCCCTGGGCGCGAGCCCTGGCGCCGCGCAGGGCGCGCTGGGTGAGAACGTAGGAGAGTTGCTTGCGATGGGCCACCGTGCCGCGCATGTCGTTGATCGGGGTGGCGGCGTCGCGGGCGATGTTGGCGGCAACGGCGAACGAGTCTTCGTCGGCGGTCATGCCGACCAGGGCGTCGCCCGCAGCCTGAACGAAGAGTGGCGTGGGAGCCACGGCGCCGATCGCGACGCGGGCAGCGGTGATGCTCTCGCCGTCCAGTTGCAGTGAGGCGCCAGCACCTACGACTGCGATGTCCATCTCGTTGCGAGGGATGAAGCGCAGGTAGTGCGAGCCTGAGCCCGCGGGCGGCCTGGGGAGAGTGATTGAGACCAGCAACTCGCCGTCGGCCAATACGTTGCGGCCGGGGGCGGTGCAGAAGTCTTCGACGGCCACGGTGCGTTCGCCGTCGGGCCCGGCGATGTTGCAGATGGCCGAGTGGACGATCAACGGTGGAATCGTGTCGCCGGCGGGACCCGAATTACACAGGTTGCCGCCGACTGACGCGCGGCCCTGAATGCCGGTGCTGCCGATGATTCGGGAAGCGTCCACAACGGCGGGATATGCCGCCGCGAACTGCGCATCGTTGTAAAGCTGATGACACGGGACGGCGGCCCCGAGCGTGGTGCTGCCGTCGGCGTTGACCGAGAGTTCCATGAGCTCGGGAATGCTCTTGGCGTCCACGAACACTTCGGTATCGCGAGCGTCTTCGCGGACCTGGACAATCAGGTCCGTCCCGCCGGCAAGCATGCGGGCGTTCGAGCCGTGCTCGGCAAGGATGGTTACAGCGTCCTCTACGGTCGAGGGCGCGGCGTACTGAATCGCGCGCAAAGCGGCCTCCGTTTCCTGACAGTGACGGAACCAGTGCGCCTATTGTCACGACTTCGGGCGCGGCTTACCAGTCGCAACGGGCACATGGAGCTTTTGAAGTGTGCCGACAGGAGGCGATTGCCGGGCTTCGCGCCGGCGAATCGGCAGGTTCGCGGGGAGTCAAGGGAGCCAGCGCGGACGGGCTAGGCGTAGAGGCCCGCGCCCGGGCGGCGGCCCCACGGGCTGGCCATGGCGGTAGGGGAAGCATGTTCAACCGTGTGGGCGGCCAGGAGGTCGGGGTCGAACTCGATGCCGAAGCCCGGACGCTCGCCCAGGACAAGCCAGCCGTCTTCGAGCCGGATGTCGATTTCGAACAGGGCGTCGCGCCCCGCGTCCAGCACCTCCAGCATCGTGTGATTGGGCATGGCTGCCGCCGCGTGGGCCATGAAGCTGCCCGGCGAGTTCATCATGGAAACCGGCCGCTCGATGCCGTAGACCATGTCGGCCACGATCTGTGCGCCGGTGACGCCGCAGGTATCGGCGCCTACCTGGAATACGTCGATCGCGCGATGGTCCAGCAGGTGCAGGAACTCTCCGGGATGCCGCAGGTTCTCGCCACTGGCCACCGCCGCGGCCACGCCGTCGGACACCTGGCGCAGGCCGGTGGCGTCCCAGCGGCGGGCGGGTTCCTCAATCCAGGTCAGATCGAAACTGCGCTCGATCTCGCGGACGCGGCGGATGGCCTCCTTGGGCGTCCAGAATTCGTTGACGTCCAGCATCAGGTCAACGCGTTTGCCGGAAGTGGCGAGCGCGTCGCGCATGATTTCCAGCCGGCGCAGGTCGTCCTGGAAGTCGGCGCCACCCTTGAGCTTGCCGGCGGACACGCCGCGCGCGGCCATGCCGGCGTAGTAGGCGTATATCTCCTCGTCCGGCAGCGGGGAGTCCAGGCCGCTGGCATAGGCGCGCACGCGCGGTGTGGATGCGCCCAGCGTGCGCCACAACGGTTCGCCGTTGGCCTTGGCCTTCAGATCCCAGAGCGCGAGATCGAGCGCGGACAGCCCCACGGCAACTGGACCCACCGGGCCCAGCTTGAAGACGGAATCCATCATTTGCTTCCACAAGCCGCGCACGCCGCGTGGATCGGTTCCGATCAGGAGATTGGCCAGCGCGCGGACGTGGGGCCGTCCGACCGGGCTGCCGAGCCCCAGGCCGGTGACGCCGGTGTCGGTGTCCAAGTAGACCAGCAGGCCGGATGTCAGCGATCGGCCGGTCGGGCTGTTGACGTCGCCTAGGGGGCGGCTGAGTTCGTGTTCGTAGACGACGGTACGGACCCCAGTGATTCGCATGGGTCAGGGGATTCTCTGGACGTGGATGGGGCCAGTGTAGGGGTAGCGCGGGATCGGGCCGGGCGGTCTGGATGCGTTGGACATGGCGGTGGGACCGTGTAGAGTCAGACCCAGGAGTTGGAGGTGCGCTATGGCTGTCTTCGATACGCTGCGCGCAGCTCGAACGCTGAAGGCGGCAGGGTTCGGGGAAGCAAAAGCGGAAGCGGTTGCCGAGATTGTGCAGGCAGTCGCGAACGGGAATCGTGTGACCAAGGTCGACTTGCAGGAGTTCGCTACCAAAGCGGACCTGGAACGGTTCGCGACCAAGGAGGACCTTGAGAGGTTCGCGACCAAGGAAGACCTAAAGAGGTTCGCGACCAAGGCCGAACTAAAGTCCGAGATTCAGGAACTTGAGCTTCGGCTCACGATTAGGACCGGCGTGATGATTGCAAGCTCGTCCGCGATCACGACCGGCCTGGTTGTAGGCCTGATTCGCCTCCTGCCCTGACGGTGGAAGGCGCTAGACGAGCCCCAAGAAAACTGCCGTGAGAACGGTTACGGCAACCGCGCCGCCGTAGGCCACCACCCCGATCAGGCCGGCGGGAAGCGGCGCGTGCAGGTCAATGGCCAGGTGGCGCAGGCGGTGGCAGGCGTGGACGGCGATGAGGGCGATGACCGCGCCGATGGCCAGCCGCACGATGGCGTGCTGGAGCAGGTCGCGGATGCCGTCGTAGGTGAAGGCGTCGGCAAACCAGCGCCAGCCGAATGGTCCGAAGATCGACGTGACGAGGATGAACACAGGCACGAACACCGCGGCCAGCACGCTTCCGGCCGCGAACAGCGACCAGAACAGGGGTTCGTGCGAGCGACCGCTCACGTTGCGCCGACCCAGGCCACCCACAGGAAGATGAGCAGTGAAACCGCTGCCAGCCCGGCGAACTGCTGGCCGATGATGAGGGCTGGCGGGATTCGTCGGCCGGCGATCTGGCTCGGCAGCGCGCTCGGGGCGATCAGGAAAAACGTGAAGGTGTGCCAAAGAGCAAACGCGAGCGCCACGAGGTGGAACACGACCATCAGCGGATGCCACAGAAATTCGCGATAGGCCAGGTAGGTTTCCGCGTCCTGCCCTGCTTTGTGGATCAAGAGCATGAAGAGCACGACCTCGGCCAGGATGAAGGCCGACGAGACTTCGCGCAGGAAGATGCGGAAGTAGGACCCCTTCAGCGTCCACCAGGTCCAGCCCAGGCGCCGGTCCAGCGGCCGGTTCACGAGCGCTTGACCCACGGCGTGAGCAGCCGCTTGTAGTAGTCGAAGGCGCCCTCCAGCTTGGCCTGCTGAATGGCGCCGGCCGGATCGACGTGCTTGGGGCAGACCTCGGAGCACTCACCCACGAAGGTGCACTCCCAGATGCCCTCGTTCTGGAAGATCACGTCCTGCCGCATTTGCTTGCCCTGGTCGCGCGAGTCCAGGTTGTAGCGCTGGGCAAGCGCGAGCGCCGCCGGACCGATGAAGTCGTCCACCCGGCCGATCACCGGACAAGCCGCGTAGCACAGCATGCAGTTGATGCACATGCTGAACTGCTTGTAGCGATCCAGTTGCGTCGGCGTCTGCATGTACTCGGCGCTCAGGTCGTCCGCCTCGTCTTCGCGGACCAGGTAGGGCTTGACGTGGTCGAGTTTCTCCATGAAGCCGTTGATGTCGACCACGAGGTCCCGCTCGACCGGAAAGTTGACCAGCGGTTCGACGCGAATCGGACCGGGCATATGGTCGCGCAGGAAGGCGGCGCAGGTGAGGGTCGGCTCGCCGTCGACCTGCATGCCGCAGGAGCCGCACACGCCCATGCGGCAGGACCAGCGGAAGCTGAGGGAGCCGTCGACGTAGTTCTTGACATAATTCAACGCGTCCAGCACGACCCAGTCGTCGTGGTAGGGCACGTCGTACGACTGAAAGGTCGGCCCGCCGTTGTCGGGTCGATAGCGAAAGACCTCAAGCTTGACCGTCGTCTCGCTCACGATGTGGACTTCCCATCCTTGTCCGCGGACGATCCATAGACGCGCGCGGCCGGCGGCCAGCGGGTGATAACCACGTCCTTGTAGTCAATGCGCGGGTCGCCGTCGGTTCGGTACGCCATGGAGTGCTTGAGGTAGTTGGCGTCGTCACGCGCGGCATAGTCGGTGCGCTGATGCGATCCGCGCGACTCGGTGCGATCGAGCGCGGCGTGAGCGAGCGCCTGCGAGATGTCGACCATGCCGTCGAGTTCGAGTGCGCTAATCAGCTCGGTGTTGTAGACGGGACTTGTGTCGTCCAACGAAACGCTCGCCAGGCGTTCTTCCAGCTCGCGGAGGGTGGCGCAGCACGCGGACAGCGATCCTGCGTCGCGGTAGATACCGGCGCCGGCTTCCATCGCCGTATTCAGGTCGTCTCGAATGGCGGCAATGCGCTCGCCGCCTGCCGGACGGCCGCGCAATTCAGCCAGCCGGTCGCGTTCGGCGCTCACCTGGCGGTCGATCTCCGGGCTGTCAGATAGCTCTTGGCCGGCAACCGCGTCGGCCGCGTGACGGCCCGCACGTGCTCCAAATACGACCAACTCAGTCAAAGAGTTAGACCCAAGCCGATTAGCGCCGTTGATGCTTACGCACGCGCATTCGCCAGCGGCGTAGAGGCCGGCGAGCGGGGTTGCCCCGTGCACGTCGGTGTCGATGCCGCCCATCGTGTAATGCACGACCGGCCGCACCGGAATCGGCTCCACAACCGGATCGATCCCGGCGTAGTTGGAGGCGAGTTCCCGGACGAACGGGATACGCGTATCGATCCGATCTTCACCCAGGTGGCGAACGTCCAACTGCACGTAGTCGCCGTATTCGCCGGTAAACGTTCGCCCGGCCGCCTGCTCGTGCATAAAGGCCTGTGACAGTCGGTCTCGCGGTCCGAGTTCCATGGTCCGGTTCTGGGGGTGCCTCGGATCGTCGACGTCCAACGCCTCGCCAAGGTCGTAATCCTGCAAGTACCGACGGCCCTCACTGTTGAGCAGGATGCCGCCTTCACCGCGCGAGGCTTCCGTGATCAGGATCCCGGTGCCCGGCAGCCCGGTGGGGTGGTACTGCACGAACTCCATGTCCTTCAGCGCCACGCCAGCGCGGTACGCGAGGGCCAGACCATCGCCCGTCTTGATGGAACCGTTGGTGGTGAATGGAAAGATTCGTCCGAACCCGCCGGTGCAAATGATGACGGCGTTGGCTCGCATGACGTGCAGTTCGCCCGTACGCAGTTCGACGGCCACACAACCCTGGCAGCGACCGTCGGCTGTGAGAAGGCTGGTCGCAAAGAACTCGTCGTAGCGCGTGATCTGGCTGAATTGCAGCGAGGTCTGAAAGAGCGCGTGCAGCACGTGGAAGCCGGTCTTGTCTGCCGCGTACCAGGTGCGCTCGATCTGCATGCCGCCAAAGGGCCGAACCGCGACGTGCCCGGAGTCCTCGCGGCTCCAGGGGCAGCCCCAGTGCTCCAGTTGGATCAGTTCGCGCGGGGCCTCGTCCACGAACATCTCAACGGCATCCTGGTCGGCCAGCCAGTCGGAGCCGCTGATCGTGTCGTAGATGTGGTGCTCGCGGGCGTCGTTGTCCTTGATTACGGCGGCCATGCCCCCTTCCGCGGCCACCGTGTGGCTGCGCATGGGATAGACCTTGGACACAAGGCCGATGGAGAGAGCGGGGTTGGCCTCGACCACCGCCATGGCGGCACGAAGGCCGGCGCCGCCGGCCCCGATGATGAGTACGTCGTGACGGGTTTCGTTCACGAAAGTGATCTTAGGCAGGTCGGGCAGTGGCTGCAATCGGTCTGCTCGGCAGGTCCACCCCGGCCGGTCGAAATACGGGAGTGTTCCTTCGATCTCGGCTCATGTCTCGTCCGGCGAAGTCTCTGGCGACGATCGGCCGGAGCGCCGGAGGTCGCCCAGCACCTCGGGGCGTCGCTCCAGGAGAGCCAGGAGCGCGTGCTTGGTGGCGGCCCGGCGCTCGAGCGCGTCCGAGTCCTTGGAAGCATCCAGCGCGCGCAGTTCCGCAAGCAGTTCGGCGGCCTGGGCCTCCGGGTCGGTGGCCGGCCGACGCCGCCAGCCGCGCCGCCAGATCACCACGATCAGCCCCGCCACGACTGCCGGCACGGTGGCAACGAGCGCCCAGCGGTCGGCGGTTGTGGCGCGAAGCGTGCGCACGATTCCCGGGAGTGACGTCTCGACTATGCGAATGCCAAACGACTGGCGAGCGGTCACGTCCGTCGCCTGCCAGCGGAGGACGCTGGTGCCTCCAAAGGCGTCGTCGCCGCGAGCCTCCAGCCCGCTGACGGACGCGGAGAGCAGACCAGACTCAACCAGCAGAATCGCGATGTCCGTATTCAGCGCCGGCGCCCAGTCGAAGGCCACGGCCCCACCCGCAAGCGCAAGCTGATAGCCGTAGACCAGGGTCGTCACGCCTGGCTGGAGCCCCGCAAACACCGCAAAGCCCGGGCCGCCGATGACGGCGTCGCCTGGCCCGAATCCAGCGACCGGCTGCAGGTTGAACGCCCCGTCAGGCACGCCGAAACGCAACGGCGGCGGCAATCCCGGCTGTTGCACCGGCAGGTAGGCGCGATTTCCCGGGACGTGCACTTCGGCCACCTCGACGACCGAGAGCGTATCCGCCGTTTGTCGCCTGAGCAGCCGGGTGAGGCTTTGAAAACTGATCCCCGGATCTGTTTCGGTTACCGCAAATACATCGATCTGTACGGCCGTGGGCTCACCGGCCACCACCTGCAGAATGTCGCTGCTGTAGCGCACGCCCTCGGCTTCAAAGGAGACGAGATAGGCGTACTCGCCGCCGGCAGCCACGTCCGCGAAAGCGAAGACGCCGTCGGCGCCCACGACAACCTCACTGGTTGGCAGGCGATCGGACTGCCGAAATCCATCGAGCCTGACGATCAGGCCGGCCGGCAATGTCGAGCCCGGCGTGGCCGGTGTGAGACGCCCAATAATCTCGGCACTGCCTTCGGCCTGCACGCCAATCACGGTGGCGATGGCCAGGACGACCAGCAGAGCCGTTAGCGCGAGCGTTCGTTTCATCGCCAACCGGCTCCCGCGTCGCGGCTGCGGAAGACCGAGCCGTCAGTTGCAATGGCATATAGCGTCCGTCCGCTGATGGCCAGTGCCCGCACGTCCGCTCGCAGAGGAAGTCGAACCCACGACTGCATGCCGTCGACGGACTTGAACACGCCCGCGTCGGTGGCGACAAAGGCAGCGCCCTCAAAGCGATCGCCTGACGCCGAACTGAAGGAGTCGCCCGTTTCGGGCTCGTAGACGACAGCCCGAACGGTGATCGTGGGCAAGACGCCGTTGACAAACCCATTGGCGCCCCGCCAACCGCCGCTGGCCTCGGAGGCGAGCACGCCCTCGGCGCCGGTGGCCGCAAGGATGAACGGCGCGTCGAAATCGACCACCGCCAGTCCCGTAAGGCTGGCCGGTGCGTCCGTCGGACCTAGCTCCCAACTGCGGCCCATGTCGTTGCTGATCAGCATGGATCCTGCGCCGTCGACGCCGGCCATCCCCCCACCACGCGACCCGACGGCTAGCTGCCGCAACGCCGGGAATTCCGGGTGGCGACTCCAGGTGGCGCCCTGGTCCTCACTCGACCACACGCCGTCGCTTGCCAGCACGTACAACGTGTTTGGTCCGGCGGCCGCAGCGACCGTTGCCCCGGGACCCGCGGCCGACGACCAGGTTTCTCCGCCGTCACGACTGAGTTCCGCGCCTGTGGCGTGAGTCACGACGAGGAGACCGGGGTCGCCGGATGCGACTGCCGCTCCCGAGATCGCGGCCGCGCCTACGTTGCCCACCGGTTCCTGCTCGGCGGCGGATGAACGCGCGCCGACGGTAATCACCGTTACGAGCACGCCAAGCAAGGCGACCAAAGCAACGCTCGGTGCGGCCCAGGCCAGGGTGCCGGCTCGTGGGCCGGGAGCCGCTGCCAGCGCCGGCACAGGAGCGGTGCCGCCGACGAGTGCCTCGACGGCAGCGTCGAGCCGAGCCCGGCGTTCGTCGCGATTCAACAAGCGTTGCGCGGTGTCGCGGCGAATTTCTCGGCTGACTCGCTCGAAGTCCCCCGTACTTATGGCACCGCGGTCGCGTTCGGCCTGCAGGTCGTCCAGCATGCGCAGGCCGCGTTCGACGGCAACTTCCTCATCGCCGTCATGCAGTTCCGCGTGTGCGGGCGACCGGCGAATTAGCGGTGCGAGCACCCAAAGGAAGCCAGCGGCGGCGATCACCAGGACCGCCAGGCTCAGCAGCGCGGCCGTCACGCTGCCGGCGGCGAGTCGCGCCTCGCCTTGCGCAGGTCGTCCACCTGCCGCTCGTACGCCTGCAGATCGCCGTCAGCCGCCGCGAGTGAGGGTCGTCGCCCGCGCGTCAGAACCCAGCCAAGCAGCACGACGCCCAGGGCAAGGATGGCTATTGGTCCAATCCAGACACCCAGCGCCAGACCCTCTCGAGGCGGCTCCCGTAAGACGCCCGGCCCGTAGCGGTCGGCAAAGAAGCCAAAGATCTGCTCCTCGGACTCGCCAGCCTGGAGCTTGATGAGAATGATCTCCCGCATCTGGGCGGCGAGTTGGGCGTTGGACTCGCGTACGGACTGTCCCTGGCAGACCGGGCAGTCGAGCCCCTCGGCAATCGACCACATGCGCTTGCGCGTTGGCAGATCCGGCTCCTCGGCCGCCTGCGTGGGGACCGCCAGCACGACAACAGCGAGCAGGCCGAGCAGCAGACCGGCGTTTAACCGTCTCACAGAACCGCGGGCCGGGGAGTGGCGGCAGGGATCTCAGCCGGATCCCGGCGCTCGACTGGCCAGGCAATGACCAGGATTCCGACAAAGTAGACGATTCCACCGACCCACAGCAGAACGACCAGCGGGTTGACCAATAAGCGAATAGTCGCGGATGTTCCGCTCTGGTCCCACGAACTCAACAGCACGTAGACGTCGTCCAGGTGCGGCAGGGTCGTGCTGACCGCCACGTCGGCCGTCGGCTGGTTCTCCCAACCCGCGTGAATGCGACGGGCGGGCGACAGACGGTCGATCAGGGCGCCGTCGCGAACAACGTCCACCTCGGCGACGACCGTATTCAGACCGGGTTGCACGCTGCTTCTGAGGCCCTGAAAGACGACGTCGTAGGAACCAAGGCTCACGGCTTCGCCGCGCTCGACGGTGGCGGCGGTCTCCTGGCTGAAGGCAGCCGAGGCGATGATTCCGAGGGCCAGGATGGCGATGCCCAGGTGAACGAGATAGCTGCCCAGCCGCCGCCGATTGCCCAGGAAGATCGGGTATGGACCCGCGGTCACCTCGCGGCGGCGAGCCAGTCCGGCACGCACGCTGCGGACGTACTCCAGCGCGACTCCGGCGGCGACGGCCGCCGTGAGCCCGATAGCAATGATCGGTAATCCGTCGCGCATCCCCACAACGGCAAGCAGCACCGAAACGACTACTACCGTGGCGACCGGCCAGCGGGTTGCCCGCCAGGCGGCACCCAGCGACGTACGCCGCCAGGCCAGCAGCGGCCAGATGGCCAGCAGCGCTAGCGTTGCCACCAGCAACGGCACGTTGACCTGGGTGTAGAACGGCGGTCCGACGGCGATGCGTGCTCCCTGCACGATTTCCGTGACCATCGGGAACACCGTGCCCCAGAAGGTTGCCGCCGCGATGGCCAGCATCAGCAGGTTGTTGATCAGGAATCCCGCCTCTTTCGACGCAACGGCGGTTATTGGTTCATCCGAGCGGAGGAGGGGCAGGCGGTAGATGAACAGCGCGGCCGACAAGATGAGAAGTGCACCGACGAAGACGAAGAAGATCGGGCCGACATCGGACAGGGCGAAGTTATGCACTGAGGACAGGACGCCGCTTCGAACGACGAATGTTCCAAAGATCGCGAGCGCGTAGGTCACCAGCACCAGGCCGATCGCCCAGGCGCGCAACTGGCCGCGCCGCTCCTGCGCCAGCGCGGAGTGCAAGTAGGCCGTGGCCACCAGCCAGGGCAGCAACGCCACGTTTTCCACGGGATCCCAGCCCCAGTAGCCGCCCCAGCCGAGCACCCGATAGGCCCACCAGGCGCCCAGCAGCAGCCCGGCGCTCTGAATGGCCCAGGCCAGCAGCATCCAGTTCCGCATTTCGCGCAGCCAGGGTTGGGTCACACGGCCGGCCAGCAGCAACCCGGCGGCAAATGCGAACGGGATGCCGAAGCTCATGTAACCCGATAGAAGCATCGGGGGATGGATCTGCATGCCGCTGTCCCAGAGCAAGGGATTGAGTCCACGCCCCTCGGCCGGCGCAGCCACCAGCCGCGAGAACGGCGACGACGTGAAGACGAGTACCCCCAGAAAGAAGAGCTGCAGGCCGCTGAGCACGACGATCCCGTGGGGGCCGACCACGCCATCCGCGGTCAACATGCGGCGTGTGGCGACCGCCGCGAAGAGGCTCATCGACCAGGTCCAGAACAGGAGGGAGCCTTCCTGACCGCCCCAGAGGGCGGCAATGGTGAGCCCGGTTGGCATGGCTGAACTGGAGTGATCGGCCACAAACTGGATTGAGAAGTCGCGAGCCAGGAAGCCGGCCGCCAGGCCGGCGGCCACCACGGTCAGCATGGCGGCCTGCACCGACGCGGCGTTGGCTGCGCTGCGGCTCAGTTCCGGCGTGCGCCGAAGCACGCCGGCGAGGCCAAGCAGCATCTGCAGGACGGCGACGCCAAAGGCAAGCCCCAGACCCAGGCGGCCGGCATCAACGAGGTCAGGCATATCCGGTTCGCATTAGCGAGGCGGGCGGAGTCGTCTCCGCAAACTTCGTGTCAGTGGCTCGACGCTTCTCGCCCTGCCTGGGGCGCGTCTAGTTGCCCGCGCAGATCATGCAGTTCGTCGCGCACGCTGCGCACGCGCCCGGTGACGTACACCAGGTAGCCGAAGACACCAACCCAGACGGCGCTGAAGCCGATGAACAGGTATAGCAGGTCACTTGTCATGCGGAATCCTCGTTCCGTTCGTGCAGTCGTTCGCGCAGGCTTCCCAATTCGGCCACGGCCAGTTCGAGCTGCATGCGCTGCCGTACCAGGGCGACGTAGAAGACGGTGAAGGCGGCAACCGAAACCAGCAGCGTGGTCAGCATCTCAGCCGGCATTCCGCCACCCGGGTTGGTGATCGAGGGTGTGGGATGCAGGCTGCGCCACCACTCCACCGAGAACCAAACGATCGGCACGCTCACGACGCCGACAATGCCCAATACCGACGCCATGCGCTGGCGGGCATCCGGATCGTCGATGTATGCGCGCAAAGCCAGGTAGCTCACGTAGATGAACCACATGATGAGGGTGGTGGTCAGGCGCGGATCCCACTGCCACCACACGCCCCAGACGCTGCGGCCCCAGATCGAACCCGTGACCAGCGTCAACGTGGTGAACAGCACGCCGATTTCGGCAGAGGCGAGAGCCAGGCGATCCCAACCGGACTTTCCGCGAATGAGGAACATCACGCTGCCAAGCGCAACAACGCCAAACGCGAAGAAGGCCAGCCAGGCACTTGGCACGTGCACAAATAGAATTCGATAGACCTCGGCCTGCACGCGTTCGGCCGGCGCAAAGATGAAGGCCATGAAGATGGCCAAGCCCATGCTCAGCAGCAGGGCGGCGTAGAGGGCCGCGTTTGCAGGTTCGCGAAGCGCACCAAGCCGCCGAGGCCTGGGCAACTCGGTGGTTCGAACCTGACGCATGCCGTCCTCCCGTTACGTCCGGGCCGCCTGCGGATACAGGACCGCCCCAAGAGTCAAGAATACGACCGCGACAACGGCCAGCAACCCGAACCAGGCGCCCTGCTGTCCGGCGGGCGTGACTTCCAGCGCGCCAAGGGTGATTCCAACACCGGCCAGCAGCACGGGTACTGACGGTGGGATGGCGAGTAGCGGCATGAGCATTTCACGGGCGCGCGCGCTTACCACCAGGGCGCTTTGCAGGGCCAGGATCGCGCTGATCGCCGCCGACGCCAGGATCACGGCGCCGACGGTAGACACTTGGAAGAGTGAGACGTTCAACAGCAGGCTCAGGAATACGAGCTGCGCAACGCCGACGAATGCCGTTTCCAACGCCAGCAGCACGAACTTGGCCAGGTAAATGCCGCTGGGGTCGACAGGCGCGACCAACAGCCCGTCCAGGGTGCCCCGCTCGTACTCGGTCGCGAACAGGCGTGTGGCGGCCAGCGTGGCGGCCAGCAGCACGCTGATCCAGAGGACTCCGACGGCCACGGCCGCGACTTCGGACCCCAGGGCCGCGATGAACGCCATGTCGAACACGACCGCGGCGAGCAGCGTGAACATGAGCAGCGTTGGGACCTGCTCGCGCGCCCGCCACTCCACGCGCGCGTCCTTGGCGATCATGGCCCATACGGCTCGGGCGAAGTCCGGCGGACGCGATTGAGGCCCGAGGTCCTGTGGCTGCCGGGCTCCTGGCTCGGCCGCAGCGCCCGTCAGGCGTCCTGATTCCAGACGCACGATTCGGGCGCCCAGCGCGTGCGCCACGCGCTCGTCGTGCGTGCTGAAGAGCACGGTCGCGCGGGGCGCCAGCGCGTCGAGGACCAACGGCAGGTCACGGACGCCGGCCGCGTCCAGGCTGGCGTCGGGCTCGTCCAGCAACACGATGTCCGGGTTGGGAAGCAGCGCGAGGGCCAGTCCAAGGCGTTGCTGCATTCCGCGCGAGAAGGCGCGGACCAGGCGGTTGGCATCCGCGGCGAGTCCTACCGTCTCCAACGCGATCCGGATGCGCGCGGCAATGTCCGAGACTCCGCTCAGGCGGGCTGCGAATTCAAGGTTCTCGCGGGCGGTCAGGTGCGGATAGAGCGGCGGTCGGTGTCCCAGGAAACCGAGCCCGCCGCGCGAGTCGAGGTCTTCAGGACCCTGGCCGCCACGGAGGCTCACGCGTCCCCGCCGAGGTCGCTGCAGTCCCGCCAGGACGCGGAGCAGCGTGGTCTTGCCCGCGCCGTTGGGCCCCACGATCGCGACGCGCTCGCCGAGCGTCAGCGATAGGGAGACGCCTCGGAGCACATTGCGCTGGCCGAGCCGAACATGAAGGTCGGTCGCTTCAACAGCCGGGGGCACTGGGGGTGTGATGGGGGAGGCGCCGGACTCGCGGCAGGCGGCGTTGGCGGACCCTACTGCGATGGGATTTCGCGTGGCTCGAATTCAGGCCCGTGCTTGACGATTAGGCTGCGGGCGCGGAACGCGCCGCTCGGTTCGAGCTGGCCCTCGACGATCACCTCCTGGTAGCGGTCTTCGGTCGAGTAGCCGAACAGGTCGGGCGGAGTACCGCGGTATTCGACCGGGAGCCGCCCGGAATCGTCTTGCAGGTCGAAGCTGATGAGGTTGCTGTCGGTTGAGGTGGCGATCGAGCCGTCCGCGACGATGCCGTTGACGCGGATCAGGCGGTAAAAGGCATCGGAACCCATGGCGCGCACTTCGCCAACCGTGTGGTAGTAGACGGTCGCGCCCTGCGTGCCGGTCCAGATTAGGAAGCCCACGGCCGCGGTCAGGGCGGCCACCAGCAACAGCAGTTTCGCCGGCAGCCGAGGGCGGGGTGACGTGGTGGTTGTTGCGTTCATCGTGTCCGGGTCCAGCCTAGCCGACACTCCTGAAGCTGAGTTCGGCCATTTCGTTGAGGATCAGCGACAGCAGGTAGATCGCAAGTCCGAGTCCGACGATCAAGGCCGTGCGACTTTGCCACCAAGGCTTGCTGTCCGATCCCGGGGGGTGAGACACCGTCCCTCGGCGGCCGGGAAGCGCAAGCCGGAACATGGCCAGCGCGAGCAGCACCTTGCTTACAAGGACCGCCACGTATGCCGCATCGATCGTCTGCTCCGCCAGGCGATTGAAGGTCAGCAGCACGCCCGTGAGCACGAAGACGGCGAATCCTGTGCTGACCAGGCGCCCAACGGTTCGTCCCAGGACGGCGCTGGAAGTGCCGGTCAGTGGCGCCATGTTCGGCGCGGCGCGCACGGCCAGCACCACGATCCCCCCGCCTACCCAAAGCGCTGCCGCAAGTACGTGGACAAAGCGCAAGACGATCAGCAGGGCGACCGGACTCTCGGCCATGGGACCGTTTCCGCTCAGGCGTCAGGCGCCGGCGACTCCTGGATCGACCGAATGTAATTGACGAGCGACCAGCGCTCCTCGGCCGTGAGCAACGAACTGAACGACGGCATGCGATTCACGCCGTTTGTGATCGTCCAGAACAGTGCGCCGTCCTGCTGGTCGGCGAGCTCCGCGCGTCGCAGCGATGGAGGCGCCTTCTCCTGGTACTGCTCGAATTGCCGGGCGACGAAGCTGTCGCCGTCGGCGTTGGCTCCGTGGCACATGGCGCAGTTGGTCTCGAAGACCGCGCGCGCGGCCGTGATGGACTCGCCCGTGAACGGCATCGGGTTTTCTTTCGCGATCATGGCAACGAAGTCCGTCACCGGCAGCTCGCCGCCTGTAGTCGGTATCGAACCTTCAGGCGCTCCGGGATGCGACGGCTCCTGGGTCCGATACGACGCCTGGTAGTGCATCTCCGGGAAGATGTCGAGCGGATAGGCGCCCGTCTCACATCCAACGAGCGTCAACGCCGCCAGCAGCCCTACGGCAAGGGCGGCAACGTTGCGCGGTCGCAGTCGGGGCCGGGTCACGTGGTTCCTGGTGCGTGCATGAGGCTGCCCTCCTTGGAGAGCAGGTCGATGGGAGAGGCTTCTTCCAGCGCGATCTGAGCGTCCGGCAGGCGGCGCTCGCGCGCCATGACCGAAATGCCGATGTAGCCCTCGGAGATCCGGTCGTCGTAAAGACCCACCCCGTCCGGCAGGCGGGACTCGAAGAGCACGCCAAGCACCGTGAACAGCACGGCGCCCAGCAGCGTCCCCTCATACAGAATCTGGATGACGGCCGGCACGGCTACGACCGGTTTTCCGCCGGTAATGATTGGCAGCGAAACCTGAGCGCCAACGATCCAGGCGATGCCCACGGCCAGTCCGCAGGCAGCGCCCGCAAACGGGAAGGCAAATAGGCGGTGCTTCGTGTGCCCCTCGCCGAACGCGCCTTCCGGATAGGGCGTGCTGCTCAGAATCTCGATGTCGTTGTCCTCGAACCCGGCGCTATGCAGGCGCTCGACGGCGTCGGCGGCCTGATCTGGCTCTTCGTACAGCGCCAGCAATTCGCGTTTGGCTTGGGACTGCATTGCCATAGACCTCACTCCCGCATGGCGGCCGGCACGTTTGCCCGCCCGACTCGAATGCGGTCGGCCAGGATCTGGCCTTCCTTGATATCCGCGGCCGGCATGATCGGCAGCAGCTTAGAGAACGTCAGGAAACCGAGAATCACCAGGGCAAACGATGCGGCCACGAGGATGAATTCGGATAACGAGGGTGCGTAGTCGCCGTACGTGAATGTAAGGCCGCTCTTCCGCTCCAGCGCCGGCACCACCACCATGTAGCGCTCCAGCCACATGCCCACGTTGACCAGGATTGTGGTCACGAACATCCAGAAGAAGTTCCGCCGGATGCCGCGGAACATCCACATCGGCACCGGAATGATGTAGGCGCAGATGATAAAGGTAATCGCGATCACGACCCACGGCGGTTCAACCAGCCGTCGTTGCCAGGTGTCGACTTCCGCCGGTTCCGTGCCGTAGAGGCCGAAGAAGAAGTCCAGCAGGAAGAAGAACAGCCAGACCGTCGCTACCACGATCAGCAGTCGCGCCAGCGAGTCGATGTGGTCGCGCTTGATGAACCGCTTCAGACCGAAGGCGAAGCGCATCACGATCATCACGGTCACCACGGCCGACACGCCGGAGTGAACAGCCCCGATAACGAAGTACGGAGCAAAGATCGTGTTGTGCCAGCCGGGCACCGAGGTGACGGCGAAGTCCCAGGACACGATGGAGTGCACCGAGACGAAGATCGGCAGGATGATCGCCGATAGCAACAGGCCGGCCACCGTCTGGATACGCCACTGCCGCGTGGTCCCGCGGAAGCCCATGGCCAGCACGCCGTAGATGGCGCGGCTGACCGGGTTTGGCGCCCGGTCGCGAGCCAGCGCCAGGTCAGGCAGCAACGCCACGTAGACAAACAGAATCGTTGATGTCAGGTAAGTGAAGATTGCCGAGGGGTCCCAGACCAGCGGCGATCGCGGATTGGGCCAGGCGCCCCGGTTCCAGTCGTAGGGGAAGGTCCAGTACATCGTGCGCCAGGGGCGGCCGGAGTGGATCAGCGGGAACTGCACGGCCGTCAGCAGGGAGAAAATCGTCAGCACCTCGGCGGCACGCGTCACGGGCCGCCGCCACTCGGCTTGCGTCAGCCGCAGGATGGCCGAAACCATGATTCCAGCGTGACTGACCCCGATCCAGAACACGAAGTTCACGATCAGGAAGCCCCAGTAGACCGGGTGCGAGTACCCAAGGAACTGGAGGCCGAACATCAACATCAGGATCACGACGACAAACGCCGCCACCAGCAGGCCGTTGAGCGCTCCGCCTACCGCGAAGAACCAGGCCGGCCAGGCGAAGACGAAGTCCAGCAGCTCGCGGTTCGAGGTTTTCGTGTCGGCAACTACCGGTTCTTGCATCAGTCCGGCTTTCCGATCACGAGAACGTGGGTCTTCATGAACGTTCGTTCTTTACGCAGCATCGATCCCTGGCGCATTTCCCAGCCGTTGAGCACCGGGATGCGGGAGGCGGCATAGACGAAGACGGCGATCATCAGGCCGATGAAGCCGATCATGAACAGCACGTCGCTCACGTTCGGCCAGTATGGCTCCGGCAGCGTTTCCATGGCGTGGCCGAACGGTGACGGGTTGGCCATGGGCGCGACAAAAAACCGGATTCGGTCGAAGAGCAAGCCAACCACGATCAGCGTCGAGACGCCCGCAATCAGCGTGAGCGACTGCCGGATCCTGTTGAAGATGAGCAGTGCCAGGGGGAGAACCAGCATCAACACGGCGGCCAGCACAAACGGCAGCTTGTAGGTAATGGCCACCGTCACCTGCATCGCGGCCACCTCGCTGGGAAGCCGGGCGTACCAGATCAGCAGGAAGTCGGACCAGAAGAAGTAGAACCACATCAACGTGGCCGCCAGCAGGATCTTGCCGAGGGCGGAGGCCTGCTCGTCGCCGAGGAACCGCGCCGATTCAGGCGAGAACCGGCGCATGGCCGCCGCCGTCAGCAGCGTCAGCGCGATTCCAGCCTGGAGCCCGGTCACCGCGCTATAGACCGGAAAAATCCCCGAGCGCCAGCCCGGCAGCAGGCTCTGGCCCAGGTCGGTGGTGAGCAACATGTGCACGAAGGCGTAGCCCATCAGGTAGAACGCGCCCAATGTCAGGTTGGCGGCCCGCAGAACCTTCCACTGCCGGGTCGAGCCCGACCAGTTCAGGAAGAGCAGGCGCTTCCAGGGGCCCATCGCGCGCACGCGGCTGGGCGGTCCGGCGAGATCCGGGACCGCCGAGAACCAGAGCAACGCCATGCCGGTCAGCAACAAGATCGCCAGCGCCAGCGCGTCGGTCAGGAACGGAGCGCCGGCTCGGAACTCGAACCACAACGTGGAACGGCCGTCCAGCGGCGGCAGCGAGGCCATGATGGGGATCAGCAGCACGAAGCTCAGCACCGATGGCACCGCATACAGCGCCGCGATCCGTCGCAGCGGCAGCGCCCAATACCCCTTGGCCATCCGCGAGGCATAGGCAATCAGCGGCGCCGCGGTCGCGGTGGACAGGACGAACATCAGGACCACGGTTGGGTAGGCCCACTCCGCGCGATCGCCCCAGGCCGTGATCAGCTTGACGACGTACATCACGATGCCCAGCGCACCCAGCACCGCCAGCAGCGCGATACCCGCATGGTTCAGCGAGATGCTCAGCGCTTGCGGCCGGTACGGCGGACGCAGCGACAGCTTCAGACCGGCGGCTTCCGGGGCAATCATGCGTGCGCCTCGGCAGGCGCGTGGTCGTCTTCGTGAATCTCGGCGTGCGGGTCCACCTTCTTGAGGTAGATGACGCCCGGGTCGGTTCCGAAGTGCTCGAGCAGCGTGTAGCTGCGGCCGGCCTCGGCTTCCGCCAACTGTGCGGGATAGCTGTCGGGATTGTTGAGGTCGGCGAAGATCAGCGCGCTGGTCGGACACGACTGGGCGCAGGCCGGCTGAATCTCGCTGGAGCCAATCTCACGTCCCTCGGTCTTGGCGGTGACCTGGACCCGGTTGATCCGCTGCACGCAGAACGTGCATTTCTCAATGATGCCCTTCGTTCGCACGGTCACGTCCGGATTGAGCTGGTTGTTCATCGGCTCCGGCCACTCGGGATTCCAGAAGTTGAAGTAGCGCACCGAGTACGGGCACCCGTTGGCGCAGAACCGCGTGCCAATGCAGCGGTTGTAGACCTGGACGTTCAGCCCTTCGTTGTTGTGGTAGGTCGCCCACACCGGGCACACGGTCTCGCAGGGCGCGTTGCCGCAATGCTGGCAGAGCACCGGAATGAATCGAGCCTTCGCGTTAGGAAACTCGCCTTCCCAGTAGCGCTCGATCCGAATCCAGGTCTTCGCGCGCCGTTCCAGGACCCGTTGTTCCTCGTTCAAGGCAATGTTGTTCTCGGCCTGGCATGCCACCACGCAGGCCTGGCAGCCGGTGCAGCGGTCCAGGTCCACCACCATGCCCCAGCGCACCCCCTCGGGGTGACCGACTTCGGCATCGGTGGGAATGGTCTGTCCCATCTCCGAGACGGCGCTCGCCCGGGCGGCGGCCTCGTTGGCTGAGCTACTCATTGGTGATCTGCACCACTACTTCCTCAACGTCGTTGCGTGCGTTCGGCAGGACCTCGATCGTCGGGAGCTGTCGATAGTCACCTGTCGGTCGGACACGCGCCCGCGTGGCCGCCCAGGCAAGGCCGCCGGAGCCCGCCACCGTCAGCGGCGACAGGCTGGCCAGCACGTTCGAGCCGCGGCCCTCGCGCCAGCGGCCACCAAAAGCATGACCCTGACCGACGGGTACGCCCAGGACGCCGGGCGCGGCGGCCGGCGAAATGTAAACGCCAGCTTCGAACTGACCGTGCGCGGTCTCGATGCGCACGATGTCGCCGCGAGACACGTTCAGCGCCGCCGCCGTCGTCGGATTCATTTCGACCCAGGTCGTCCAGGTTGCCGTCGAAATCGGGTCTGGCGTGGCCTGCAGCCAGGGGTTGGCGGTCTCGTCGCCGCCGCCCAGCGCGACACCCTCAAACGGGATCAGATGCAACGGGAACTCGATCCCGTTGTCGCTGAAGGCCGGCTCAGCCAGCAGATTGATGTGCCAGTTCGGCGCTGATCTGAACTCGGGCGCCCAGTCGTCATTCCATCCGCCGCCATTCTTCAGCAGCTCCACCCAGCGCTCCTCGAATTCGCCGCCTCTGAAAACCTCGGCGGCGTTGGCCTGAACCGCGTCGCGCATGGTCTCCCAGGGCGGGGCCAGGTCAGGCCGCAGGTCGTGCCACAGGGTCAAGAGAATGTCGCCGAAGCTCCGGCCGGACGTTGTCGGCCGGACCACCGGCTGCTGCAAACCCACCACGTGCTGTCGCGGAGCCGGGTCGGGCACAAAGTCGCCCCATTCCTCGAAAGGATGGGTGGAGGGCAGCACCAGGTCGGAGTGCCCCAGCGTCTCGCTCATGATCGTGCCGATGCCCACGACGAAGGGAATCGTCCCAAGCGCATCGGCAAACCGCGTGGCTTCGGGCATTCCGTATACCGGGTCGGCTTCAAAGACAATCGCAACGTCCGGGGCTTCGTCTTCCAGCCAGGTGTTGCCGCGGCCGGCCAGGTCGGCAAACGGCGTCGGCTCGGTTGGCGGCGTCACGGTGCTGCGCAGATCCGGGTTGGGCAGCAGCCCGCCCGGCTGCCCGACGCTTCCCACCATGTGGTTCAGCAGCATGGCGGCGAGCCCGTTGTCCAGCCCGTTGGTACTGGCGAGGGCCGGCCCGCCGGCGATGGCGAAACCCGGTTGATGGCTGGCGAACTCGCGGGCAATCTCCTGGATTCGCTCGACGGGAACGCCGGTTCGCTCGCTGACGCGGTCGGGCGCATAGGCATTCAGCGCGTCCAGACCGCCGACTTCGCTAACGACATCGAACCAGTTGTCCGAAGGCGCCAGACCCTCGGCGGCGATCACCTGGGCGATCGAAAGCGCCAGCGCGCCTTCCTGCCCCGGATGCACGTACACCCACGAGTCCGCGTTCGCGCCAGTCAGCGACATGCGCGGCTCGACCTGGATCAGGCGGCCACGCTCACCGTGCCCCTGGCGAAACTCGCCGTACCCCACGCCGTACTGCGTGGGCGACAGCCAGGTCGAAAGGAAATCGGCACCAAACGACAGAATCGAATGCGCGTTGGCAATGTCCAGATACGGCAACCGCCGCGCGCCCAGCCCGTCCTGCACGGTCTTTCGCCAGACCGTGGATTCCAGCGTCTCGTAGACAAGGTGCTCACCGCCAAAAGCCGTAGCGAAGTCGCGGGCAATGCGTGCCCGCGTTCCGCTGATAGGTCCGGTAATCACCACGACGCTCCGCGCCTCAGCAATCTTCTCGGTCAGCAGATCAAGTCCGGCTGGCCACTCCAGGTCTTCGAACTCGTTCGCCCCACGCAGGCCGCGTCGTCGCCTGGGAACCGTCAATCGATCGGGGTGATACAAGGACTGCACGCCCGCCTGGCTGCGCACGTTCAGCTTGCCCTGGTTGACCGGAAATGCGGGGTTGCCTTCCACCTTCTTGGCGCGTCCGTCGATCGTGCGCACCACCACGCTGTTCCCGCAGTCGGAGTGCGCGCAGGTCGTGGCAAACCACAGTTCCTGGCCCGGCAGCGAGAGTTCCGGCTGCAGCACGAAGCTCTGAACCTGCGACTCACGCTCCGGCGCTGCGCAGGCCACGACAGTCGCGCCGCCGGCCAGCGCCGCCGACCCGACCAGGAAGCGCCGTCGTCCGATGCCGCTCATACGCTCCGACCCATCACTTGTGACATGTCGCACAGTCCAGCGAGGCGGAGTTCTCGCGGTGGCAGCCCTGGCAATCTCCCATGGCGAGGGAGCGTACCTGCTTGACTTCCTCCATTGAGGCCACGTCGCCGTGGCAGGTCTCACACGCGACACCCGCCTGGATGTGCGGCGCGTGGACGAAGCGCACGTGGTCAGGCACGCGATGCACGCGCGTCCAATTGACCGGCGTTTGCGTGTCCCAGTGTGCTTGCAGCAGCTGAATCTGCGGGCTGTCGGTCTTCACGACCGAGTGGCAGAACATGCACTGTTCAACCGACGGCACCGTCGCGGCCGCTTGAGTGCCGACGCCGCGGTGGCAAAACTCGCAGGGAATTGCGGCGGCGCCCGCGTGAACCGAGTGGTCGAAGGCAATGGGCTGCGCCGGCGCCGGCGTCGCCGTCCCGCCAGCGGCGGAGAGATACAGCAGGATTGCCAATACCCCGGCGCCCCCCGCCAGCAGTGGCGCGGTGGCCCCGCCAATGATGAGGGTCTGCTTGAGCGTGACGCGCGGTAGGAGGGCGGCCAAGTAGTGCATCTTGCTAGATCGCCAGTCGGGGATAGATCTCGGGCAGGATGTCAAGCGCCAGCAGCGTGCCCTTGATCACGAGCACCACCACGGCCACACACCCCATCGCGACTACCAGATAAAGCGGCGCGCGCATTCGTTTGGCCACGGCGACCGGCAGGTCGCCGGTGTCCATCAACGATGGAAGCATGGCGTGCGCGAGCATGTATGTCAGGCCTGTCGCGATTAGCGCCAACGCAAAGAACCAGAGGTGCGCCACAAGTTCTGAGAGCCTGACCCAATCGTCGGCCGTTAGGTCGCTTAGTTGCACCCGCGAGTCTCCGTCGGCAACCGTGTCGGCATGACCAGCGGCGCATGGTATCCGACCCGTGCACCTGATGCGCGGGCGATGCGTCTATTGGCCCGACCGACAGAATGAGGGCAGGGCGGCATCAGGCGAATTTCGTCTCCGGGCCGGGTGACAACGTGAAATGTTTCACAAATCAACCGGTACCGCAAGAAATGCCGCGGGCAAGTCGGCCACAACCATCCCTCCGGCGCGCCGCTGTCGGTGCTGTCACAATACGCTGTCCATCCGTGGTGCCCCGTCGGACGGGCCCCACTCCCTGACTTGCAATCGGCTCGACCTGGTCAGAAAGGACTCGAATCTCCATGAAGATGTACATCGCCGGCGCCTGGACGAACGGGCAGTCGAGCATGGACGTGCTCAATCCCTACGACGGCTCGGTCGTCGACACCGTGCCGCGTGGTACCGCCGCCGACGTGGACCGCGCGCTGGACAGCGCGGCACGCGGCGCCCGTGTCATGGCCGGCCTGACCGGCTTCGAACGCTACGAACTGCTGCACCGAACGGCCGATCTGATCGTGGCCAACGCGGACAGCCTGGCGACCCAGCTGACCCGCGAGGAAGGCAAGATCATTTCCGAGGCGCGTCTGGAGGTCGAGCGGGCCGCCGAGATCATCTACCTCTCCGCCGAAGAGGCGAAGCGGCTGGACGGTGAAGTCATCCCGCTCGACGGCGGCCCCGGCGTCAAAGGCAAATTCGGCTTCACCATGCGCGTGCCCTGCGGGGTGGTCGCCGCGGTCACACCGTTCAACTTCCCGCTGCACCTCGTGTGCCACAAGGTCGGCCCCGCGCTGGCCGGCGGCAACGCCGTGGTGGTCAAGCCGGCCAGCGACACGCCGCTGATGGCGCTGCGCCTGGTCGAACTGCTGCTCGAGGCCGGCGTACCCCAGGAAGCCGTGCACTGCGTCACCGGCTCCGGCGCCGAGATTGGCGACGCTCTCGTGTCTGACCCGCGCGTCCGCAAGATCAGCTTCACGGGCAGCCGCGATATCGGCGAGCGCATCTGCAAGCAGGCCGGCATCAAGAAGGTCACGATGGAGCTTGGCTCCAATGCACCGGTGATCGTGATGCCGGACGCCGACCTCGACAAGGTCCGCACCGTCATCCCGCAAACCGCGTTCGCCAACGCCGGTCAGGTCTGCATTTCCACGCAGCGCGTGATCGCGCCCGCGCCGGTCTACGACGAGCTCGTCGAGACGCTCGTTCCCGCCGTGGCCGCCCTCTCCACCGGCGATCCGCTGGATCCCGCCACGACCGTCGGTCCGATGATTCGCGAGTCAGATGCCGAACGCGTCGGCAAGTGGATCGATGAAGCCGTGGGCGAGGGCGCCGAACTGCTGGTTGGCGGTGAGCGCTCGGGTCAACTCTTCGAGCCGACTCTGCTGGCCGGCGTCAGTCCCGAGATGAAGGTTTCCTGCGAAGAGCTGTTCGGTCCGGCTATGGGCGTCACCCGCGTCGACGACGTGGACGCGGCGATTGAGTTGGCCAACGACTCGATCTACGGCCTCAGCGCCGCCATCTTCACCCAGGACATCGACACCGCCATGCGCTTCGCCCGCAGCGTGGATTCAGGCAACATCCACATCAACTGGGGCAGCCAGTGGCGCACCGACTTGATGCCGTACGGCGGCCTCAAGGACAGCGGCATGGGCAAGGAAGGACCGAAGTACGCGGTCGAAGAAATGACCGAGTACAAGCTGGTCGTCATTCACGACTGAATCGCACCGCGCACCCGAAGTCGGCTGATCGCCACAAGGGACGCGACCCCGGCCGCCGCGCCCGCCCAGAACAACAGGGCGGGCACGGCGTCGCCGGCGGCAATGGCCAGTAACGCAGCCAGCGCCACGCCAATCGAATACGCGGTTGAGTCGATCGCCATGGCCTGACCCAGGCGGCCGCGCGGTGTCACGTCCGCCGCCAGCGCCACGATCAGCCCCTGGAACACGCTCTGCGTGAACGCGTAGGGCACCCACAGCGCCAGCAACGCGCCAAACGCGTCGATCTGCCCGTAGACCGCCGTATTGACCGCCCCGACCGCCAGCGCGACGGCCAATGCCCCGCGGCGACCCCAGCGGTCCGAGAGCGCCCCCACCGCAACTTGCGCGCTGGCCCCGCCAACGGCTGACAGGAACACCAGCCACCCCACCGCCGTCAGATCTCCGCCGGCGTCCACCAGCTTCGGTCCCGCCAGGATGATGAAGGCGCCGTACGTCACGGTGGTGCAGGCGCGGATAAATGCCAGCAGCCGAATCGCCGGCACCCGAGTCAGTTGGAGCAATTCGCGAATCTTGACGTCACTTGCCCGTGGCGCCACCGGCACCGCCGGCAACACCGTGAGCGCCGCAAGCGCCGCAGCACCAATGATCAGGGCGGCAACCAGCGCAAAGATTCGAAACCCGAAGGCATTCGCCAACACACCCAGCGCCAGTCCGCCGATTCCGGGCGCTACGCCGACCGTAAAGCTCACCAGCGACGACGCCAGTCCCCGCCGCGCCGCCGGCGCCACCTGCATGGCGTAGGTCTGTGACGCCGACCAGTGAAGCCCAAGCGCCAGGCCGCCGAATGGCGCCGCAACTAAGAACAGCCCCAGGTCTGGCGTCACGATCATCACGGCCACCAGCACGGCCAGGCCGGCCAGCCCCAGGGCGTATGTCCGCTGGCTACCGAAGCGGGCAATGGGCACCGACGCAAAGATTCCCAACACGGCCCGCGCGCCGTGCATGGCCACCAGCAGCACGCCCGCGCCGGCCACACCGCGACCCAGGTCGTCCCGCACGAACAGCGACAGGAAATTGACGACCGGCAGCCATCCGGCGACGCCCAGCCCCATAATTGCGATCAGCGTGACGAAGCGGCGTGATCCCAGGCGCGTCGGCGGATCAAACGCCTGGCTGGTTGCCGCGCTTCCCAATTCCGGTCTCCAAGTGCATAGCTGCCATGGTCTGGGCCCCAGACCGTGTTGGGCGCGCGAACGGTAGCAGCCCCTATGTTGGATTGCCCGACCGGGCCGCTGTCGGCCGGAACAACGCGACGGTAACGGAACTCACCCGGAGCGACCGCGAGTGGTCCTGCCCCGCCTAGAATCCAAACAGAGCGTCGTCACGCCGCGGGAGTATCGCGCTGGAGGCACTGGGCCGGTTCACGGTGCGCTGGCGCTGGCCGATCGTTGCGGCCTGGCTACTGGCCGCGTCACTCTCGCTGCTGGCGCTACCGCAGGTCGGCTCGATTCTGCGGGCCGGCGGGTTTTCCGCCGACGGCATCGAGGCCGAAGAGGCGTTCGAGCGCTACGAACAGGACTTCGGCGCCGTCGGCTCGCCGATTCAGATCGCCTTTCACCACGACGAGTGGCGAGCCACCGACCCGGCCTTCGCCGCGGAGGCGGAGCGCGTTCTTGCCCCCTTGGCGGCCTTGCCGGACGTCATGCGGGTCTCGACCTACCTGGACAACCCAACCCAGATCGCGCCGGGCGGCCACACCGCCTACGCCACGCTCTTCTTTGACCTGCACCCCGACGTGGCCCACCGCATCGTGCCCGACCTTCGCGATCGGCTGGTACCAGGCGATCTCGAAGTCCACATCGCCGGGTCCCCCGTCTACTACTCGGACATTCAGACTCTGAGCGAGGCCGACCTGCAACGGGCCGAGACCGTGGGTCTGCCGTTCGCGCTGATCGTGCTGGTGCTGGTGTTCGGGTCCGTGGTCGCGGCCGGCATTCCCGTGCTGGCGGGTGGCGCAAGCGTCGTCGTCGGGCTGGCGCTGCTGTGGCTGTTCGGCCAGCAGGTCGGCTTCTCGATCTTCGCCCTGAACGTGGTAACGCTCGTAGGCCTGGGGCTCGGGGCCGACTATTCCCTCATCCTGGTCAGCCGCTTCCGCGAGGAACTGGCGGCAGGCCAGTCCACCGAGGAGGCGGTTCCTCGTACCGTCGCGACGGCCGGCAAGGCGGTGGTCTTCTCCGGCGCGGCAGTCCTGACCGGGTTGGCGTCGCTGATGGTCTTCGAGTTCATGATGCTTCGCTCCATCGGCGCCGGCGGTGCCCTTGTCGTGCTGATCGCCGTCGCGGCTGCCACGACTTTCGTGCCGGCCTTGCTGGCCGTCCTGGGTCCGCGCGTCAACAAGTGGCGCGTGTGGCGGCCGCGCGTGGGTCCGAGAAACGGTTGGGCCAGGCTGGCTCGGGCGGTCATGCGGCGGCCGTTGCCAATCTTCCTCAGCGTTTCAGCGTTCCTCGTCGTACTCGGCCTGCCGTTCCTGCACGTCCGCCTCAACGCGCCGGACGCCAGGGTGCTCACGCCGGACTCGCCGTCGCGCGTGGCCTACGAGTTTCTACGAGACGAATTCGGCGAAGGCCATCAGACGCCTCTGTTCCTCGTGTCCCGCTTCCCCGAGGGCGCGCTGGCCCCTGAAGCGGTAGCCGCCCAGCACGCCCTCACGCGTGCGCTGGAAGCAGATCCGCGCGTCGCCCGGGTCGGCGGCATCACCGCCATCGATCCACGGATCACGCTCGAGCAGTACCAGCTGCTCTACCGCTACGCGCCTGGGATTGGCGACCCGTGGGCCAGGGCGCTCGCCGAGACATTCACCCGCGAGAACGCCGCGTTCATGCTGGTGGAGCCGAGCGTGCCGTCCACCTCGCCCGAAGCCGAAGGCCTGGTAGAGGCCATCCGCGCCTACCGCGACGCCAACGGACTCGATCTGCTCGTTGGCGGCGGCGCGGCCGGGCTCAAGGACTTCGTCGACCGGCTCTACACCGACTTCCCCAAGGCCGTGCTGCTGATTCTTGTGATCACGTACGTGGTGCTGGCCGTGCTGTTCCGCTCCGTGGTGTTACCCCTCAAGGCGGTGCTCCTGAACGTGCTGAGCCTGCTGGCCAGCTTTGGCGCGCTGGTGCTGGTGTTCCAGGACGGCTGGCTCTCGAACGTCCTGCGCTTTGAGCCGCTTGGGTATATCGATTCCCTGCTGCCCATCGTGCTGTTCGCCATGCTCTTTGGACTGAGCATGGACTACGAGGTTTTTCTGCTTTCCCGCGTCAAGGAAGCGCACGATGAAGGCCGCTCCAACACCGAGAGCGTGGCCATCGGCATGGAACGCAGCGGCCGCGTCGTCACCAGCGCAGCGTTGGTGGTCATCGCCGTGTGCCTGGCGTTCGTAACGGCCGACATCGTGCTGATCAAGGCGCTGGGCCTGGGTGCCGCCATTGCGGTGTTCGTAGACGCTGCCATCGTGCGCGCGCTGCTGGTTCCGGCCACGATGCACCTGCTGGGACGCTGGAACTGGTGGGCGCCACGGTTGCGTTGGCCGACCCGGCGTGCGCCGACATGATTTGCCGGACACTTGGTCTGGCCCTGGCCGCGCTCTTGCTGACGGCCTGCGGCGAGGTCGCTCCCCCGTTGCCCGAGCCAGCCACCAACCGGTTCGACTCTGGCTCACTGCCACCCATTGAGCTACCCCGCGACGACGCTCCGCACGCCAACCTGACCGAGTGGTGGTACGTCAGCGGCCACTTGCAAACGGCGGAGGGCGATCCATTTGGGTTCGAGTTCGCTCTCTTCCAGTCCGTTCGTCAGGGCGCTCCGCCCGGCTACGCCGCCCACTTTGCCGTCACCGACATTGGCCGCCAACGCTTCCACTATGGCGAGCGGACCGAGGTGGCCGATCTCTTCGAGACGCCGCTCACCCAGCCAATCGGCCTCGACCTCTCCGTGGACGGATGGACGCTGCGCGACGTGCCCGGCGGCTTTGCGATTTCCGCAAGTCTCGACAGCGTCGCTCTCCAGTTGGAGCTCATCCCGACCAAGCCGGCCGCCGTCCACAATGAGACCGGCATCCTGGACTTCTCACCATTCGGCTGGAGCTACTACTACTCCTACACACGCGCCGCTGTCCGCGGAGTGATCCTGGACAACGGCCTGCCGCGGCCCGTGACCGGCACGGCCTGGCTCGACCACCAATGGGGCGACTTCATTTCAGTCACCTCCGGCGGCTGGGATTGGTACAGCGTCCAGTTGAACGACGGCCGTGACTTCACAGCGTCCGTCGTCCGTGACGAATTCGGCTCAACCGTGCTGCAATACGGCACGTTGGTCGGCCCCGCCGGCGAGACGACGCACCTTCGGGCCGACGACCTGGAGGTCAGGGCCACCGGCCGCTGGACCAGTCCGCATACGGGCGTCGTCTATCCCTCAGGTTGGACGCTTTCGGTGCCCGATCATGGGCTGCATCTGCGCCTGGAGCCGATGCTGCGTGATCAGGAACTCGACACCCGCGCCAGTACCGGCGTGGTGTATTGGGAAGGCGCTGTACACGTCAGCGGCGACGGCGGCGAGGCTGGCCTGGGCTACGTGGAACTCACCGGCTACGGGCCGCCGCCCTCGGCGTAGTGCGGCCGTCCGGCGTACCATCGACTGTCGCGCTGACCCAACGGAACCGAAGCACATGTCCGCTCGCCAGGCCCGCATCGGCGTCATCGGCGCCGGCTGGTGGTCCACCTACACGCACATTCCGGGACTGATCGAGAACCACCACGCCCACCTGGCCGCGATCTGCGACCGCAGCGAGGAGGCCTGCGAGCGTGCCACCACGGCCTTCCCCGGCCCGGCCGCGTATGTGGACGTCGAAACCATGCTCGCCGAGACCGAGCTTGACGGCGTCGTCGTCGCCATTCCCCACGCCGCGCACTTCGACGTGGCGGCGCGCTGTCTGGATGCCGGCCTCAACGTCATGTTGGAAAAGCCGATGGTGTTGAAGGCCAAGCACGCCGCCGACCTGGTGCGACGGGCCGAAGCCCAGGGCGTGGAGCTCATCATCGGATACCCCTGGCACTTCACCCGCACCGCCATCCGGGCGCGCGAGGTCATCGCTTCGGGCGAGCTTGGCGCCATCCAGCATGTCGTGTGCACGCAGTCCTCAATGGTCGTCGAGTTCTATCGCGGCAACGACGCGGCCTACCAACCGGTCTTTGACTGGACGGTCGCCGGGCCGGGTGATGTGTACGCCCGCCCGGAACTCTCGGGCGGCGGTCAGGGACACCTGCAGATCACGCACTCGTCGGGCCTGATGTTCTTCGTCACCGGCCTGCGTCCCAGGCGTGTTAGCGCGCTCATGAGCTCATTCGACGTACCTGTCGATCTGGTGGACGTGATGACCGTGGAGTTCGAGGGCGGGGCGCTCGGCGTGGTGTCCGGAACCGGCAACGTGCCGGTGGGCGATGCCGGTCAACTGGATGTCCGTGCCTACTGCGAACACGGCTACGTGTTGCTGGATGCGATCACGGGCGCGCTGGAGATTCACCGCCGCGACGGGTCCATCGAGCGCGACCAGCTCCCCGCGGACGATACCTATCCCCGTTTCACGACAGCCGCCAACCTGGTGGACGTGTGCCTGGGTCGTGAGCCCAACGGTTCGCCGGCCACATTCGGACATCGATCCGTCGAACTGCTGGATGCCGCCTACCGCTCAGCCGAGCACGGCGGCCGCATGGTGGAGGTCAGCGATCTCTACGAGTGATCCGGCCGACGAGCCCACAACCGCCGCAGGCGAACTGACCGTCACGCCCGAGGCAGCCCTGGCTTTGCTTACGGCGCTGCACGACGGCAACGGCGCTGAGGAGCCGACGCGGGCGATACGCATATCCCTGGATACGGCCAACCGCATGCGCCTGTCGCTCAGCGATGTCTGGGAGGGCGATCGGAAGGTCGTGCTCGACGGGCGACTCATCCTTGTAGCCGAACCGGAAGTGGCCGACGCGCTCGCCGGACGCACGCTGGCGATTCAGACCGTCGGCGGGCGCTCCGCATTCACACTCCGACCAACCCGAGACGCGGACTCCTAGGCCGGGGCGGCGGCGAGCACCGGCTCAAGAAGCTCGTCGAGCTCGTCGTCCGTCAGCGGACCCACCCAGCGACGTACCAGGACGCCCTGGCGATCGATGACAAAGGTCTCGGGTAAGCCAGTCACGCCAAACTCGACCGGAATCAGCCGCGTGGCGTCTTCGGCGTTCAGGTACGTCACTCCCATTTCATTCAGGAATTCGATGGCCGCTGCCTGGTCGTCCCAGACATCGATACCCAGGATGGTCACGCCGGCGGATTCCAGGCGCTCGGCTGCCCGCTGGAGCACTGGCGCTTCCACGCGGCACGGCGGACACCAGGTGGCCCAGAAATTCAATACGACGATTTGCCCGCGATAGTCCGAAAGTTGAATCCGTTGCCCGTCGAACGACGTCAGCACAAAGTCGGGCGCGGGTCGGGGGCGAACGTCGATGGCGCGCCCGATCGAGATGATTCCCAGGCCGCTGCGTTCGGTTCCGCCGCGCATAACCAGCCCGATCACTACGATCAACGCCACCAGCGTCGCGACGCCGGCGATCGCCGCCACAAGTTGCGGTACCGTCAGCCGCTGAGGCTGCGTCGCGTCCACGGGCTGGCTGCTCCTGGTAGGTCTCCGATGCCGACTGTCGGCGATTTTGAGCATAGCCGCGCCGCCAATCTGCTGCTTCTGTAGGCGATCTCACCACCGCCGACTCGCGTTGCACCGCAGAATGCTTGGATAATTGTCGTCGGGCGGAATTAGGGGCGTATTTGCATGCGGACACGCCAGGGCGAATTTGGGCGACGTCGGGTATTGGCAGGTATCGGAGCCGGGCTGCTCATCACCGCCTGCGGCGAAAGCGCCGTTTCCGAAACAACGCCGGAGCCGACCACCGGGGCATCCACCGACGTCTCGGGATTTCCCGCGGGCGAGGCGCGACCCGCCTCCGATTTCACGTTCGAGACCTACCAGGGGGCCGATCTGGTTGGCGGCGAAACCGTTCAATTCAGCCAGATCCTCGCGGCCGGCAAGCCCGTGGTCCTGAATTTCTGGGCCGCCCAGTGTCCTCCCTGTCGCGTGGAAATGCCGGAGTTCGATCACGCGTGGCAAGCCACCAAGGACCGCGTACTGCTGGTGGGTCTGGATGTCGGCCCCCTCATTAACCTCGGCACGCGCGCCGAAGGCCAGGCACTGGCCGAGGAGCTAGGCGTAACCTACCCCGTGGGAACGACCTCGGACGCCACCGTCATGCAGCGCTACCAGGTGCTGGGCATGCCCTCCACCCTCTTCATCACGACCCAATCCCAAATCCATCGTCAATGGACTGGCATCCTGGACGAGGCATCGACGATCGAATTCATGAATGAGCTGGTCCAGGCGTCAGGAGGCTGAGGTGACCGCGCGGTGAGCGTCGTTCCGGATTCCCGGTCGACCCGCAGCCCCTGGCTCGGTGCGGCGTTGAGTTATGGCCTGCCTGGATTGGCTGTCGCTGCCATGATCGGTGTTCTAATCTCGCTCCAGGCCAACGCCGAAGCCGCCGTCTCGGGCTTCGCCGGCGCCCTCCCCATCGGTTTCGCGGCCGCCGCCGGCGTTGTCGCCAGCGTCAATCCCTGCGGCTTCTTCATGCTGCCCGGTTACGTCGCCTACCAGCTCGGAACGCAGGAAGCTGGCTACGACGAACTCTCGCTGTTTCGGCGGACCGTTCGCGCGTTGGCCGTGGGCCTGATGGCCACGCTTGGATTTGTGCTGATCTTTGCCGCGGTCGGAGCGGTCATCGCGGCCGGCGGGACGTTTCTCAGCAGAGTCTTTCCATTCCTGGGGCTGACGGTCGGCGTGCTGATGGTGATCTTTGGCGCCTACCTCCTCATCACCCACCGCTATATCGGCGTGCTGGCGGCCAGCCGCATCCAGGTCACGCCGCAACGCAACCTGGGCAACGCCTTCGTCTTCGGCCTCGGGTACGCCGTCGGGTCGCTCAGCTGCACCCTGCCGATTTTCCTGGTCGTCGTCGGCGGCGCGCTGGGCGCCGCTGGATTCCTGGCCTCCTTCAGCCAGTTCCTCGCCTTCGCCTTGGGCATGGGTGTGGTCGTCATTGCCGTTACCATCGGCGCCGCCATCTTTCGCGACGCCGTGGCCCGCTTCCTGCGTGGCGCCCTCCCCCACGTCCACCGCGCCAGCTCGCTGTTCCTGGTCGGCGCGGGCGGCTATCTCATTTACTACTGGGTCTTCTTCGCCGGGCTGAACCTGTAGATCCCACGTGGCGCCAGTTGCGGCAATCCGTCAGCCGGCGATCGGGTTCCACTCCTCCCGCAGCACCGCATAGATCACGCCTGATTCGTTGGAATCCAGCTTCACGCCTCGCGGCGCGTGCCGAATGGTCCCTTCGTGCGTCATTCCCAGCTTCTCCATCACCCGAATCGACGCCGTGTTCCGGCCATTCGCCCCCGCCTGTACCCGCGCAAGCTCCGGCAGCGTTTCAAAGGCCGAGTCAATCACCGCGCGCGCGGCCTCCGGCATGAAGCCGCGGCCCCAATACCGCCGCGCAATCGCGTAGCCCATCTCGGCGTTCCGGTGCTGGTGATTGATCCGCAGGTTGATTCCACCCGCGGCGCGTCCGGCAACTTCGATTGCCCAAGTCGGGTGGGTCGCCCAGTCTTCCAGCACCCACTGCGACACGGCCTCGTCGGCGTGGCGCTGCTCGTACGGCCTGGGAACCGGCAGAAACCGCGACCACTCCGGATCGGCCGCGTAGGCCAGCACTTCGTCGGCATCCGCCAGCCGCCATCGTCGTAGTACCAGCCGATCCGTCTCGATTCGTTCCGGCAACACCGGCACACCGCTCATGAGTCGAGTGGCCTCGGCGTCCACTCCGTCCGCAGCAGAACGTAGACCGCGAGATCAACCAACGCGCCGTGGCGGACGTGGCACTTCCGCATCACCGCCTCGCGCTGCAAGCCCAGCTTTTCCAGCAACCGAATCGACGCCAGATTTGGCGTGTCCACGCGCGCCCAAACTTTGCCCAACCGTGTGTCCATGAACACGCGGTCCACCACCGCGCGAACGGCCTCCGTCGTCAGGCCCTGGCCGCGAAGGTCAGGTTGCATCGCGTAGCTCAATTCGGCCTGCGCGTGCTCGTGCTCGATGTTCAGGCTGACCCATCCCACCATCCGGCCATTGATGTCAATGGCCCACGTCGGCTCTGTTCGCCAGTGCGCCAGGAAACGCCGCGCGACCCAGCGCTCCGCGTCACGGCGCTTGTAGGGCTCGCGCGTGTCCGGCAGGAGCCGCATCCAGATGTCCTCGCAGGCGAAGCTGAAGACGTCGTCCGCGTCCTCCAGCCGCACCCGGCGCAGCGTCAGGCGGCGCGACCGGATAGCGGCCGGCAACTTTGCGACCTGGCCTTCGTCAGCAATGCCCAACATGTCGTCCCGAGTGCGGGAAACCTGCGAGTACCCGCAAGTCTGACTGATCGGCGTCCGGTCGGCCCGCTGCTAGCATCGCGTCATGCTCCGTCGAGTTCTCGAACTCCCCGACCCCGTGCTTCGAGAGGTCGCGGAATCCATACCCGCTATCACGCCCGAAGTCGAGGCGCTGGTGGACGACATGTTTGCCACCATGCACGAAAACTTCGGAATCGGCCTGGCCGCGCCCCAGGTCGGTGAACTGGTGCGTCTCGTGGTAATCGAGCTTCCGCCGGACGAGAAGGACCCGCACGCCGGCGTGCCGTACGTGCTGATCAACCCCGAGCTGCGCCGGCTGGGAGACCGCGAGAGCATGACCGAAGGCTGTCTGTCCCTCCCCGGCTATCGGGCCATGGTCGAGCGGGGGCGCACCGCGACCGTCACATACACGGACTTGGACGGCCGGTCCGCCTGTCTCGACGCCAGCGGCTTGCTGGCCCAGGCCATTCAGCACGAAATCGACCACCTGAACGGCGTGCTCTTCATCGACCACCTGGACTCCCTGGCCGAACTCGAACAGATTCCGCCGGACGGTCTCAACTGGGTTCCGGCCCCGGAAGACGAGGACGCGGAATAGCCGGTCGCTTCGGCCTAGCGCGAGACCTCGCGGATGAAGTGCCGCAGTTCGGGTACCAGCAGGTCTTTGAGGGCCAGCTCCACTGCCGCCGTGGACCCTGGCGAACAGACCACTAGGGCCCGCCGATACTTTCCGGCCACCGCGCGCGACAAGATGGATGCGGCGCCAATCTGGTCCCAGCTGGCCCGCCGAAACCACTCCCCGTAACCGTCCAGCACCTTTTCCAGCATCGGCGTCACGGTGTCGACGGTGATGTCCCGGTCGCCCAGACCGGTCCCGCCCGTGCAGAAGACGAACCGGCTCTCGGCATCGATGGCGGCGTCGACTGCGGCCCGAATGTCGTCAGCCTCGTTTCGAATCAGCGTCTCCTGAATCACCTCATGGCCGCCAGCCCCGATCAGGGCGGCTGCGGTGCGCCCGGATCGGTCGGTCCGCTCGGTTCGACTGTCGCTGATGACAATCACGGCGCACGGCACCGCGCCCATCTGCTCGGCTTCGTGCCGGTGCTCCCGCGTCGATTCGGATTTCCCGTGCCCGTGATCGTGGCTCACGACGCAGTCCCTCAGGTCAGGTTTGAACGGGAAATCATACCGAGCGGAATCACCGGCGCTGGTAGGCTCGAATCATGGCCGAAACTAAGCTCCCGCCGCCCGCCCCGCCCCCGGCTGCGCCCGCAGCGATACGAGTGCGTGTCTTGTTTTTCGCCTCGCTGGTTGACCTGATCGGCGAACGGCGACGGGACCTCCAGCTGCCCGCGGGCGCCACCGTTGCCGACGCTTTGCGCTGCCTTTCAGCCGAGGTGCCCGGGTTTGCTTCCCGGGCCCCGCACGTGTCGTATGCCCTGAACGAAGCCTTCGTGTCGTCGGACGTTGCCGTGTCGGACGGCGACGAACTCGCGCTCATTCCCCCGGTGTCTGGCGGATGATCGTCGAACTCACCTCCGACCCTATCGATGTGCCTCGCCTGATCGACCACGTCAACAGGCCGTCCAACGGCGGCATCTGCACATTTCTGGGCGTCGTGCGCGACAACGCGGAGGGCCGATCGGTCGTCAAGCTGGGCTACGAGGCCTACGAGTCAATGGCAGTCGCGCAGATGCGTGAAATCGTCCATGAAGCGACTGAGCGCTGGGGTCTGGACGCCGTGGCCTTGTCCCACCGCACCGGCGAACTGCAAATCGGTGAGGCCAGTGTCGCCATTGCCGTCGGCGCCCCGCACCGAGCCGAAGCCTTCGAGGCCTGCCGCTACATCATCGACACCCTCAAGACTCGCGTCCCCATCTGGAAAAAAGAGTTCTTCCAGGACGGCGCCGTCTGGGTCGAACCCGTCTCGTCTCAGCCGTCCCCGCGGTAATCCGGGCCCCCGAAGACGAGTTCAGTCGTCGCGTTCGCGACCTTCGCGGACCGCGGCCACTATCTCATCCGCAGTCACACCCAGGTCGATTCCCTCGACGTCCAGCACTGACTTGTGTGCGCTCTCGGGTCGAACGACGAAGGACTCGCCATCTCGATTGCGGATCACGGCCGCGCCGTCCTGTTGCGCGGCCTCCAGCACTCCAGCCAGGTTGCGTGAGGCTGCCCCATAGCTAAAGACCTTCATGTCTGGTGTTTCCGACTTTCTCAGCGGAGCGTCGGCGCCAGTCGTCGAAGCTCCGCTTTCACTTTCAGCCCACATTGTCCGGCGGCTCATACCCCAGCCGCGCCGCTTCTTCGTAAGCGGTCTGCGCTTCCTCAGCGCGGCCCAGTTCGTCAAGTATCTGGCCGCGCGTGTAGTGCGCGATCCCCAGGTCGGGGTTCGCGGTCACAGCGGCGTCGATGTCCTCCAGCGCCAGGTCCAGATCACCCAGCAACATCCGTGCGTCGGCCCGGTTGTTCAGGGTTATTGCGTCATTCGGCCGGAGCGCCAGCGACCGGTCGTAGTCGGCAATCGCCTCCTCGAATCGCTCCGCCTGGTGATGAAGGAGCGCGCGCGCGGCGTACGTTGCGGCGTCTTCCGGATCGATCGCGATGGCCGCCGCCAGGTCTGCCAACGCTTCGTCCTCGCGACCGCCGACCAGGTGAATGCTGGCTCGAAACCGATAGGCGTCAACGGCCTGCGGGTTGAGTTCCACAACCCGCGCAAGATCGGCCAGAGCCCCTTCCTCGTCGTCCTGGGACATCCGGATGCTGGCCCGCACCTCGTATGCCAGGGGAATTCCGGGTTCGTCCTCGATCAACGCGGTTACAACTTCCAGCGCCTCGTCCAGGCGCTGCACGAGACGCAGTACGTCGGCGTAAAGGAGCCGGACTCCAACCCGCTCCGGCGCCGCCGCTGCCGCGCGTTCCAGGTCGGCCAGCGCGGGTTCGATGTCTTGGAGGTTTAGGTACAACCGGGCTCGATCGGCCAGGTAGTCGGGGTTGTCGCCGGCAATCTCCAGCGCCCGCGTGAGCGCCTCGATGGCGCCTTCCACGTTACCCTGCGCGCCAAGCGCCTGCGCCTGCCCGGCATGCGCCAGGGGATTGAGCGGGTCGATTCGAGCGGCCGCCCCGTAGTCTTCGGCGGCCCCCTCCGCATCGCCAAGCGCCAAGCGTATGTCACCGCGCGTGAAGAGCGACGGCAGGTATTCCGGTGCAATCTCCACGGCAGTCGTCGCTTCCACCAGCGCCCGCTCCAGGTCACCGTTCCCCTGCAAGGTCAGCGCCAGAATCAGCACAGGTCGCGGATCGTCGGGCGAAGCGGCCTTCGCCTGCTCCAGGTCCTGGATTGCTGCCTCCACGTTCTCAAGCGCCAGGAACAGACGTGACCGCTCGATCAAATATCCGGTGTTATCGCCGGAGATCTCGATCGCCCGCGTAAAGGCGTCCACGGCGCCTTCAAGGTCGTCCTGCGCGGCCAGGACCCGGCCGTGTCCGAAGTGCGCCGCGGCGTTGAGCGGTTCTATTCGAATGGCCGCCGTGTAGTCCTCGGCGGCCGCGTCGGCATCCCCAAGCGCGAGGTGAATGTCGGCACGCGTGATCCTCGCGGGCAGAAACTCCGGCGCCACATCAACGGCCCGCGTGGCCTCGGCCAGCGCGCCCTCCAGGTCGCCGGCGAACTGTGCCGCCAGCGCCAACCCCATCAGCGGGCGCGGATCCTCAGGTGCGACCTCGGCCGCGGATTCGAATAGCTCGCGAGCCCCTTCGAAGTCGCTCGCCTGAAGGAGCTGCAGGGCCCGCTCCAGATCGGCCTGAATCGACACCGGTGTTCCCACCGTATCGGGGCTGCCAGTTGGTGGTGCGAAGTCCGGCGGTGCCGTTATCAGCGGGGCCACGGTCGGGGTCGGCGAGACCCGTCCAATGAGACCTCCGGCCCGCAGGTCAACCGTCGGAAGCCGCGGCGGCTCGACCGCCGCGGGGGCAGTGGTTGGGCTCGGCAGCGCCTCGGTCGGGGTCGTGGGCTCTTCGGTCGGCGACGCCAGGCTCGCCGTCACGGTCGCCGCAGGCTCCTCGGTGGGCGCCTCGCCGCAGGCCGCCACCGCGACTGCTAATGCAACTCCTGCAAGCAGGCGCCCGAGAGTCGACCATCCAGGCCGCGCGCGGACGGCCGAGGTACTGGTCACAACGGCGCCGGAAACCCCATCGCCACCGCGAATTCGTCCTGGAAGTCGGGAACCGCCGACAGTTCCACGTACGACACGCGTGCCGGCAGGTCCATGGCCCGAACGCGCGAAGTAAGCGACAGCAGGCACATCCGTGCCCCATGCCCGGCCGCATTGCCAACGGCACGGATGGCCTCCGGCCCCACGTCCGGCACCAGCCCAATCGCAATGGCTCCTGCCGGATCGATGTAGCTTCCGAACGCGCCGGCCAAGATCACTTCGTCCAGGTCATCGGCCGTCAGACCCGCGTGGTCCATCAGCACGTTGACGCCGCACCGAATGCTCCCCTTCGCCAACTGCAACTGTCGGATGTCCTGCGCGTGCAGCTTGATCGCGGATTCCGGGTCGTCCGCCGATCCGTGCAACACGATCGCTCCCCCGGTCTGGTCCGGAATGATCCGGTCGGCCAGCGCCGGGACCGCCTCCTCGGCTTCTTCCTGCCACAGCAATCGACCGCTTGGCGTCACCAGGCCGGTGCGAACCAACTCCGCCACGGCATCCACCAGCCCCGACCCGCAGATGCCTGAGGCTTCCGTGTCCCCAATGACGTCCACCTCAATCGTGTCATCCTTGATCCGGACACGCTCGATGGCGCCGGGCGCCGCCCGCATCCCCTGCGAAATCTCGGCCCCCTCAAACGCCGGACCCGCCGGCGCCGCGGTCGCAAACAGCTCCCGGCCCTTCTGCAGCACAATCTCGCCATTCGTGCCGACGTCGATCGCCAGCACGTTGCCGCGACGCCGCCCCAGGTTCGCGCTCAGCATCATCGCCACGATGTCGCCGCCCACATAGCTCGCCACATTGGGCGACACCCAGACCGACGCCGACGGCAACACGTCCAGTCCCACCTCGGCCGCCGTTGCCGTGATCGGATCGACCATCGTGGGAACGAACGGTGAATACGAAATCCGCGATGGATCTGCTCCAATCAGCAAGTGCTCCATCACCGTGTTGCCGACAAACGTCAGTTCGTACACCTCGTCCCGCCCCACGCCGCTGGCCTCCAGGCACCGATCGATGATGTCGCTGATGGTGGACCGCACCGCCTGCGTCAGCCGCTCCACCCACTCCGGCCCGCGCATCGTCACGCTCATCCGGCTGATCACGTCGCCGCCGTAGATGTGCTGCCCGTTCAGGCCGGACGCCACGGCCACCTCTTCGCCCGTCACCAGGTTCATCAGCGCCCCGACCACGGTGGTGGTGCCGATGTCGAACGCCAGCCCGTACCCGCGCTCGGTCGTGTCGCCTGGTTCAACCGAGATAATCCGGTTCCCAGCAATAACTACCGTGATCCCCTGGCCGATGTCTTCGCCAATCGTCGCCAGGCGCCGCAGCGCCTCCAGGGATGGATCCAGGTCGCCCGCCACCGCCGCCAATTCGTCCTGGATGCGCGACCAGTCCGCGCTCTGATCGTGCAGCGTCGGTTCCGCGGGCTTGACATAAATCTTCTGCACGTCCGGATCCAGCCGAATCCGACCCAGCCCTGAACTTTCCACCACCCGCACGGCCCGTACGCCCACCGGGTGCGTGTACACCGCGCTTTCCACCAGCGGGTGCTGGCACGCCAGCCGCCAGCCGTGCGCCAATTGCTGGTCCGACAGGCGACGGCGGTCATGCGCGTTCGGGACTGGCGGCTCGACCTCGCGTATCAGCACCCGGCACGTGCCGCACGATCCCTTGCCGGAGCAAACCGTCTCCACGGGGATGTCGTTGGCCTGGGCGGCGTCCAGAATGGTGACGCCCTCGGACGCAGTGATTTCGCGCTCCTCGGGCAGAAAGCGCGAACGGACGATGGGGTCGACGTCGATCAAGGAATCCCGCCAGGGCGGCGCAATCGAATGCAGGGCCTGATCTTCGCATGCCCACGAGCCGGACCTAGGCCATCGGTGCACATGGGTACAATGTGCGGTCCACGCAATGGACCCAGGAGAAGCTCCCCATGGCGGACGCCCCCGATCAGGGCGGAGAACACCGGCACGACTTCGGTCTCGACCAGATTCCGCTGGGCCACCAGCCCTGGGGTCGCGTCGACACTGAGCTCGGTGAGGACACGATTCCGCTGGTTCAGGCCACCAACGTCGTTGGCGGGCTCGACATCATCACGTCCACCGTGGACAAGCTCTTCACCTGGTGCCAGGCCAATTCCCTGTGGGCCATGGGCTTCGGCCTCGCCTGCTGCGCCATTGAAATGATGGCCAGCGCCGCGCCTCACTACGACCTGGACCGCTTCGGCACCGTCTTTCGCGCCTCGCCCCGCCAGTCGGATGTGATGGTCGTCTCCGGCACCGTGACCAACAAGATGGCCCCGGTCGTCAAGCGCCTCTACGACCAGATGCCCGACCCCAAGTGGGTCATTGCCATGGGCGCCTGCGCCACCTGTGGCGGACCTTTCCGAAGCTACAGCACCCTCCAGGGTGTGGATCGCGTGATTCCGGTCGACATCTACATCGCCGGCTGCCCGCCCCGTCCTGAAGCCCTGATCGACGGCATCATGGCCCTCCAGCGCAAGATCACCAACGACGGCATCATGGGCACCGGTCGCACGACGGAGCCTGTTCAGGCCTGACACCTGCCGTGAGCGAGGCCGAGGCCCCGCAGCCCCAACGTCTGCGCGTGGAGCTTCACTCGCATACCCACGCGTCCCCGGACTCACGCCTCTCGGCCGAGACCATCGCCCGCGTCAACCGCGAGCGCGGCATCGATGTCGTGGCCGTCACCGACCACAACACCATGGATGGCGCGTTCGAGATGGCCGATCGCCTCCCGTTTCCCGTAATCCTCGGCGAGGAAATCAAGAGCACCGAAGGCGACATCATCGGCCTCTTCCTCTCCCACGAGATTCCCCGCGACATGTCACCGTCGGACACCGTGGCCGCTATTCGTGAGCAGAACGGCCTCGTCCTCCTCCCGCACCCCTTCGACGGCCTTCGGCGCTCGGCCCTGGGACGCGAAGCTGTCGACTCCATCGTCGAGGACATCGACATCCTCGAAGTCTTCAACGGCCGCACCCTGCGTCGCCGCGACAACGACGCCGCTGACCGCTACGCCGACGATCACGGCCTGATCAAGTCCGTCGGCTCCGACTCCCACCTGGCTGCCGAGATCGGCCACTGCTGCCAGTCCATGCGGTCCTGGGACGATCCACAGGACTTCCTGGCCTCCCTGCGCGAAGCCGAGCTGCATGCAACGCTGGCCCCGGCCTGGGTCCATCTCGGAAGTTCGCTGCACGCCTACGCAGCCAAGGTTGAGCGACGCCTTCGACGCCTGACTCGCGCTTGAACCGGGCAGCCGCCAATCCTGGTTCGCCCAGCGCGGCCAAACAGTCCCCATCGTTCAACCGGCGCGCGACCACCCTCCTCCTTCCTGCCGCCCTGAACCTCGGCATCACCCACGTTCTTGCTCCGGCACTCAACGGCCTTATGGCCCGCAGCGTCGAGCCCGAAGCCGCCATCGGGGGCTACGCCATTGCGATGGGTGTTATGGGGCTGGTGGCGTTACCCCAGATGCGCATCCAGCAGTTAACCCTGGTCTTTCTGGACGACCAGGGCTCGCTGAGCCGGCTGCGGCGCTTCGTCGCGCTATTCGCGTTGCTGAGCGGTCTCATCGCCGCCGTCGTCGCCTTCACGCCCGTGCTCGACTGGCTGCTCGATGGAGTCTTTGCCACCACAGGCACGTTACGGACCGAGTCGGCCGCGGCCCTGGTGGCGCTCGCGCCCTTCCCGGTACTGGCCATCGTCCGCACCCACCTATACGGCGTCGCGCTTCGCATTGGCCGTCCCCGCCTTGTCTGGATCGGCACGGGCGCCGGCGCCGTTGCAGTCATTGCCGTCGCCGCGCTGGTGCTCTGGCTCGACCCGTCGGCTGGCGCCGCCATCGCCGCCATCGCGGTCACGGCCGGCGCCGGTGTGGAAACCCTCGTACTGGTAGCGGGCACCACTGGCCCGCTGCGCCGGGATCTGGCGCCTTCCGACGGCACAGCGCCAACCTACGGCGTCCTGCTTCGCTTCTTCGGACCGCTGCTCGTGGCGGCCTTCCTGCCCGCCGTCACCCAGCCGGCCATCAACGCCATCCTCACGCGCGCTCCTGAGCCCGAGGCCAGCGTGGCCGCCGTTTCGCTCACCTTTGGCATCAACCAGATTTTTCTGATCGCCCTCTGGGGTGTGCAGCCAACCTTGCTGGCCCTCATGGGCCGCGGCGAAAGTCCCGCTGCCGCTCACCGCTTCGCCAACATCGTGGGGCTGATCACCGTCGTCCCGGCGGCCGTCGTCGCCTTCATTCCTCCGCTAACGACCCTGGTCGTCCACCATTGGCTCGGAGCCGCCGGCCGCCTGCAGGAGATGACCGAAGCCGGCCTGCGCATCCTGGCGCTCCTGCCGCCCATCCTCGTCCAGGAAGCCATTTACACCAGCGCCATCCTGCGCGTGCGGCGGGCCCACTTCCTTGTCTATGTCAACGCGATTCGGCTGGTTGGACTCATTGCCATCCTGCTCATTGGCGTCAACGCCACCGACTTGTCTGGCGGAGTCATTGGTGTCGCGGCCATCGGCGGCGCGCTGGTCATCGAAGCCGTCGCAACCGTCGGTTTCGGTCTCGGCCCACAGCGCCAGCTCGAACGCGGCTGGCAAACGCAAACTTCCCTTTGACACGCACAGTTTCTCGCCTATGCTCACCGTTGTCGCCGGAGAATCGCTCTGGCCCGAAATTACTCGCGAAATACCTCCAATGCGCCTACACCACCTGAACACCCCGGCCATGCCCAGCCGGAACCACCAGAGTTCCGCCATGCCCTGACCCGCGCCCGTCGCACGCTGTTGCCGCGGATCTGGCACCGAACTCACCGGGCGATCCGCGGTTTTTTGTTTGTCGCGAACTTTCGGAAGTGAGGCCATGCAACCCGCTGTATCCATCGACCACCTGGTCAAACGTTTCGATCCCGCCGGTTTCGGCGGCGCGTGGCGGCGCGCCCTGGGCCGACCCCTGAAGGACCCGATCGTCGCCCTCGACGCCATCAACCTGCGCGTCCAGCGCGGCGAGGTCTACGGCATCGTCGGCTCCAACGGGTCCGGCAAGTCCACCCTGGCCCGCGTCATCGCCACGCTACTGCTGCCGGACTCGGGTTCGGCCCACGTCTTTGGGCACGATGTCGTGAAGGAGGCCCGCACCGTCCGTCAGTTCATGAACCGCGTCTCGGTCGAGGCATCGTTCTTCAAGAAACTCAGCCCGCTGGAGAACCTGTCCTTCACCGCGCGCATCTACGGCCTGCCGGCGCGCGAGGCCCACGAGCGCATCTTCGAAATCCTCAAGCGCCTGGGCATTGAGGCGAAGGCCATCCGCCGCCCGATGGACCAGATGTCGCGCGGCCAGCAACAGAAAGTCGCCGTGGCCCGCGCGCTGCTGACCTCCCCTGTGCTCCTGATCCTGGACGAACCCACGACCGGCCTTGACCCGCGTTCCAAGCGTGAGGTGCAGGACTTCGTCCGCGAGGTCCGCGAGACCCACGACGCCACCGTAATCCTGATGACCCACGACATGGACGAAGCCGAGCAGCTCTGCGACCGCCTGGCCGTGATCGACAAGGGCCGCATCCTGATCGAAGACAAGCCCGGCGCCCTCCGCCGCGAAGGCGAGACGCTGGAGGACGCCTTCATCCGCCTCACCGGCCACGCCGTCGAGGTGCACGAGCCCGACAAGGCCGCCGCCGGCGGAGGAGATTGACCTGATGGTTCCGTTGAGACGTGAACTCAGCGCCTCCTACGCCTTCGTGGAGCGCAACTTCCGCGCGGTGCGCCGCTACTGGGGTTGGGAGGTCGTGTTCCTCTTTCACGCCATCGTCAGCGCGCTCACCGTCGCCTACATCGCGCCCGGTGGCGTGGTGGTGGCCGACCAGCAGTTCGACGCCGACCGCCTGGTCCTGTTCCTGGTCGTCGGCACCGTGGTCTGGGCCTACCTCGACAGCGTCTTCGACTCCGTGGCCTTCATGGTCTCGTGGGAGCGCTGGGAAGGCACGATCGAAAGCACCTTCATGGCCCCGATCCGCCGGGTGACGTTCATCGCCGGCAGTTCAGCGTTCGCCGTGTTGTATTCATTCGCCCGAGCCATCGTGATCCTGGTGGTCGTGGCGCTGTTCTTCAACCTGGACCTGGGCGCGGCCAACTGGATAGGTGCCTTTGCCGTGCTGGCCATCGGCAGCCTCGGCCTGCTCGGCATCGGCATCATGTCGGCGGCGCTGCCCCTGCTCTTTCTGGAACGCGGCTCACAGATGACCGTGGTCGTCCAGGCCTCACTGCTGCTTGTTTCCGGTGTCTACTACCCCGTTGAGGTTCTGCCCGACTGGCTGGAGTGGTTCTCCGTGATCTCGCCCGCCACCTACGTCCTCAACGCCATGCGCGCCGCGGTACTTGACGGTGTGAGCCTGATCGATCTGTTGCCCCACTTTGGTCCCCTGATGCTCATCACCGCCGTCACGCTACCGCTGGGCGTCTGGGTCTTCGGCTGGGCCGAACGCTACGCCCTGCGCCACGGCCGCCTGAAGCGCAGCGGCTGAGACTGGGTTGCCTCCTACGTCAGGTCGACCGCGCCGGTCTCGGCCAGGCGCTGAAGCGTCTGGGCCACGAGGTCGCGAAGATCGGCTTCGATGGGAGTGCCCACGTAGCGCTCCCGCAGATCGGCCGCGATATCCAGCCCGCTGCGACGGCCGTCCAGCAGTTCCAATACCGGTAGCGCGGCTATCGGCAGCTCCAGGTGTTCTGGCCCGGCGTTTGGGTGCAATCGTGTAATCCGAGTGATCGGGCGTAGGATCTCGTCGTGCTCCGCCATGTGCGGGCGATAACTGATGGCCTTGCCAAGCCGGGGTCGGTCCATGAGCACGCTCGTGGCCGTTGGTGCGCGCGCCGGTGTACCGCCGAAGCCGGACTCCGCGTCGACAATCTCCGTCCGGCTCTCCGCATCCAGGTCCGTCGCCAGGTTGTCGTAGATCAACTGCAATTGCCGGGGACTATATCCGCCGGCGGACCGCAACCTGCCGCCCGCGCCCTGCGTCCCGGTTACGCCGGCCGACAGGTGAATGAAGGCTTGCCGGATTGAGAAATTGCGTGTCGGATCCGCCAGTTTCTTGGCCTGCCAGAACCACGCGTCGGCGTCTGCGTGTCCGCCGTACCAATGCTCCGCCAGATCGGCAAAGTCCGTGGCCACGCTCCGGTACTCCGTCTCGTACCAGTCCATCGCCAGCCCCCGCAGCCACGGCGCCGCCCGCCCCGTCCGGATTGCCCGCGCGGCCCGCAGCGCTCCATTCACCGCCAGCGTCACGCCCGTCGAGAGAATCGGGTCGATGAAACACGCGGCATCGCCGACCTGCATGAATCCAGGTCCTGTGAAACGCGAACAGAAGAACGACCAGTCGCTCAGCGCCTCAACCCGCTCGCTGACCCATTCGCCGCCGTCCAGCAGCCCGGCTATCTCGGGACACGCCCGAATCTGCTCCAGGTAGTAGTCCGTGCGGTTGGCCGCGTTCAGATTGCCTACCGCCTCCGGGACCGTCACCAAACCCACGCTGCGCATCGTGTGCGCGATGGGGATGTGCCAGATCCACCCGTCCGGCACCGTCACGATCAGGATGTTGCCGGCATCTTTGATGTCGCCCGATCCGATCACGTCATCCAGGTTGCGCCCGCCGCTCCAGTGCCCGTAAAGCGCCACGTGCCGCAGCGCCTCGTTGTACTGACGCGTCCGAAACACCCGTCCGAAGAGCGCGTCCTGCCCCGTCGCGTCAATCGTCAGGTCGGCAGTCAGTTCGCTTTCGCGCCCGTCGTCGCTCCGAAGGCGCGCGCCCTGCACCGCGTCAACCGAACCCAGCGGTCCCAGCGCCGTCACTCCCTGCCGGACCTCCACGCCTTCCGCGGCCGCGTGGTCCAACAGGAGCTTGTCGAATCTTGCGCGGTCCACCTGCCAGGCAAACGCCTGGTCCGGGTACACCTCGCTGAATTTGACCGTCCAGGGTTCGCGCGTTCGCCCCCAGATGTAAGTCGCACCGTACTTCTGTGTGAAGCCGGCCTTCTCCACCAGCGGCAACGCCCCGCTCGCATCCAGTGCCGGCAGCACGCCTGGAATCAACGACTCGCCCACATGCGGCCGTGGCATGCGCTCGCGCTCCACCAGCGCCACCCGCATCCCGTCCTGCGCCAGCAGCGCGGCCAGCGTGGACCCGGCTGGCCCTCCGCCCAGGATCAGCGCGTCGAACCCGTTATTCACGCGCAATCATGGCGCCGGCGCAGCCGCCGGCTCTCCGCGATGAGCCCCGCCGCGTCCAGCAACTCTGCCGCCCTGGCGTAAGCGGCCTTGTTGTCGGCGCTTCCGCTGAGTTGCAGGGCGCGAGCCCGTGCCTGCCAGGCTCGGGCCGCTACGAACGGCGCTCGCCTGGCGTCCACGACCTTCAGCGCACTATCCGCCAGCCCAACGGCCGCCGGCGCGAACTGCTGGGGATCGGTCCTGGGATGGTCCAACAGCAGCCCGCTTAGCAAGAGCTGCGTGCGTGCGTGCGCCGTGGCGTTCATATCCGGGGTCAGGGTGGCTGCGGCCCGCCGTGCGTGGCCCACCGCCCGCTCAACCAGCGGCCCTCGGTCCTCGGCCGGGAAGACCGCGAATACCTCGGCGATCTCCAGGTCGGTGCGTGCCGCCGCCTCGCGGTCACCGGCTCTCAGTCGGAATTGGGCGGCCGCCAGCAAGTCCTTCGCCGCCGCCTCCAGCACCCGAGCGTCCAGTGATCCTTCGTGTTCGGCGGCCGCTCGCCGTGCGACGCCTCGAGCCTCTGTTGCATCGGCTCGAAGCGCCGTTTCCGTCGACCTCAGGTTTTCAAGCCAGCAGTCCGCGGCGTCAACGGCGTCTAACGCTACGGCCCGCGCGACCGGCCTGCCGTCAAAAACCAGTGCCCGAACGCCCAGAGCCAGCGTTCGCGCGGCGTCGACCGAAGCCTTGGGAAATGACTCGGGGTCCAGGGCAACCCAGGCGCGCCATGCACCCGCCACACGGTCGGTCCAGTGGTCAGTTGCGTCGTCTAAGTCTCCGGAAGCGCTGGCCAGCGCCTCGACCGCGAATCCCAGCGGATCAATCGCCAGCTCGGCGGTCGATATGTCCCGGGTCACGGCAGCGCTCGTAGGGACGCCTTGAGGGGGCGCAAAAGCATGGGAGAATCAGTCTAGCCGGAGGGTTGGCGTAAGCCGTCTATCAGTCGGTCATTGCGCCGGCCAAGGGGGACACACTATGGCCACGCAAACACTCGCACGCCTCACGCCAGCACAGGTCGACGCCTTCTGGCGCGACGGCTACCTCACGCTGTCGGACTTCCTCAGCGCTGACGACATCGCCACCCTGCGCGCCAGCATGGATTCGCTTGAACGTTGGGTGCGGAACCACGAGCACCAGGACTTTCAACGCGAACCCAAGGCGCTCCACACGCAGGGGCTGGCCATCCGCAAGATCAGCCACATCCACATCAACGGCGGCGCGATTTGGGACGAGCTGATGCGACGCGACGAAGTGCTGGACGTCATGGAGGATCTCATGGGCCCTGACATCCGGTTCCATCACTCCAAGATGATGGTCAAGCCGCCGTTCGAAGGCTCCGCCAAGCCCTGGCACCAGGACCTGCCGGAAGGCTTCGTAACTCACGAAGAAGCCGACCGTCTGCGCCCCTGGGGAACCGACTTGCAGCCCGAGCAGGTGCCGGTCGTCGCCATCCAGTACTACCTGGATGACTCAACGCTCGAAAACGGCTGCATCCAGGTCGTCCCTGGCAGCCACCGTCGAGGTCTCTTTGAAGATCCCCTGCACGAGTCCCTGATTGATCAGTCGGAGGTCGTGGCCGCCGAGCTCAAGGCTGGCGACGCGCTGCTGTTTCACTGCCTGACCTATCACTATTCCGCGCCCAACACCTCCCCGCACGGACGTCGCGGCGTCGTCTACGAGTACATGGCGCCGGCCACCGGCGTGGAACTCTCCCACGACTATGGGCGCGACCTTGGCTGGGGCATGCCGTTGCGAAGCCCGAGCTAGCGCCCGTCAACCTCGTCGACGCGGTGCGATCAGCTGCGGCTGATTTGCCGACCATGCCGCTGGCTTGTCACGCTGGGCTGCACACGCCGCCGTAGGAGCACGTCCCGTGGGCAACAAGCCGACCTATAAAGTCGCGCTGGTGAGTTGCGCCATGCACCAGCCGCAGCAGTACGCCCCGACGTTCGCCAATCATCCGCGCACCGAAGTCGTCTGCGTGGCGGACGATCCCGGCGAGATCGACGACTACGTCGTCGAAACCAACCGGGCCGAGGCCGACCTCTACGGCGTTCCCTACATCGAGAGCATCGACGCCGTGGCGAACGATCCGACCATCGACATCGTCAGCGTCTGCCCGCAGCTCGAGCGCCGCGGCGGCGTGTCGGCCCGTTTGGCTGACGCCGGCAAGCACGTCTTCATGGACAAACCCAACGCCATCACCGTGGCCGAAGCGCGCGCCATAGCTGACGCGGCCCGGGCGCGCAACGTGCGAACCATCGTCTACGGACGCCACCTGTCGACGATGATGCAGCGCATCGGACGTGAACTGGACGCCGGCTCACTCGGCGAACTCAAGTCGATTCACTGGGACCTGATCTTCGCCAAGGGGCAGGCCGGCACGGTCTCGGATGACTGGGCCACCGCCATTTCGCAAGACCTGTCCCGCTTCACCTACCGTGCCCACAACGCCGATCCGTCCGGCTCGGGTCACAACGTCTGGGCCAAGCGCGAACTGCACGAAATCGGGTTGTACCCGGTTGGGCAGGTCCAGCACCTGGCCAACTCGCCCGTCCGCACGGTCTACGCGCAGCTCGGGCAGTACTGGCTGAGCTCCCACGCCGAACGTGGCCTTGAAGACTTCGCCGTCGTGCACATGACGTTCGAAAACGGTGTGACATCCACCATCACCACGGGTCGCTATGGCCGCGAGACCGATCCCGGCAGCGGCGTGGACAAGGTGTCGGTGATTGGGACGCGGGGTTCCATCGTGGCGGACGGATCGCCGCCGATGGCCATGGCCTATGGCGTGGCCGGCGACGACGGCAAGGGAGCGACCCGCGTCGACGCAGCGGACTCAAATGGCATCGCCGCGTTGATTGACGAGTTCATTGTCTGCATCGACGAAGGTCGGGAGGCCCTCAACAACGCCGAAGCCGGCGTCGCTCAGGTCGAAACGCTGCTCGCCGGCTACGCGTCCTACTTCAGCGGCCAGCCCGTCTCGCTGCCATTGGACTGAGTTCGAGCTAGTCCGACGGCGCGTCCTCGGCGGCCGAGTCTTTCCGCCGTTCCAGTTCGCCGTGTACGTGCAGGATGCGCTGAACCGCCGTGACCTGCGTCACCACGCTTAGTAGCCACAGGCCGGCGCTCAACAGCCAGGCGGGCCCCAGGAGCGAGATTCCCAGCAGCAGCAGTCGCTCGGGCCGCTGCAGAATCCCAATCTCGCAGTCGACGCCCAACCCCTCGGCGCGCGCCCGCGTGTAGCTGATCAGCATCGAGCCCACCATTGTGGTTACCGCCAGCACCACCTCGATCCGCGCGCCCTGTTCCACGAAATGCCAGACCAGGCCGGTGAAGATCAGTCCCTCGGCCCAACGATCCAGCGTTGAGTCCAGGAAGGCGCCGAACCTCGATCCGTTTCCGCTTACCCGCGCCACCGCCCCGTCCAGCATGTCGAACCCGCCGGTGACCAGCACCAGCAGCCCACCCGCTAGGGTCCAACCGAAACCGATACACACGGCCGTCACCGCGCTGACCGCCAGGCCCGCCACCGTCAGCGCATTCGGGTCAATCCCGGTCCGCGCGAGCGGCGTTACCAGGCGTTCCACCGTCCGGCGTGTGCTTGCTTCGATGTGCGCCTTATTCACGACGTCGGGCCTCCGGCGCGTATGAGATCGGCGTCGGCCGACCAGTACTTCCCGCCTAGTTCGTCCTCGTTCAAGAGCTCCTCGTAGTAGGCCAGCACCCGGTCCGTGACGGTGCTCCATGTGAAATCAAGGGCGCGTCGGCGTCCCGCCTCGGCCATCCGTTCGCGTTTCTCCTGGTTGTCGGCCACCCGCATCAGAGCGCGTGCCAGCGCAACGTGATCCTTCGGCGGCACCAGGATTGCTTCCTCCTGGTCGGAAAGCATGGTTCGCGACGCGGGAATGTCGGAGGCCACTACCGGCGTTCCGGCCGCCATGGCCTCAAGTAACGTGATGCCCTGGCTTTCGCCGCCAAGCGCCGGCCAGCAGAAGATGTCGGCGGTCTGCAAGTACTGCCGCTTTTCTTCGTCCGAGACGAATCCCTTGAACACCACGTGCCGCAGGCCGAACTGCTGGATCTGCCGCAGGTAGGCGCGTCGCTGGCCGGGTCGAAACGCGCCAATCACGATCAGTCGCGCCTGCGGTCGTAGTTGGCAAACCAGGGCCATGGCGCGCAGCAGGTAGTCCAGGCCCTTGCGCTTTTCCAGCCGCCCGACGAACACGATGTTCAGCTTGCCGTCCTGTAGTTCGCTGGCCGGTGGCTGCGGCGCCCCGTAAAAGTCCACGTCGATACCGTTCGGGATGATTCGATATGCGCCCTTGTACGAGCGGAACACGAGCTCCCTGGCCGCTTCCGAGACCGCGATCTTTCCGTGCAGACGACGCTGCAGCCGTCGGATCAGCGGACGGGTGGTCCGGTAGAACAGCGCCGAATTTCGCGCGGCGTGGAACGTGCCGACGTTCAAGCTCGTCGAGTACTGAAGCACCGTGAGCGGCAGCGCCGGGACCAGCGGCTCCTGCAAATGCACGATGTCGAACCGCTGCTGTCGCAGGTAGCGCCGCACTCGCGGCACCAATTGCGGCGACAGCGTCAGCCGCGCTCGCGACTGGTTGACTGGCAACGGCACAACGCGCGACCCGATTCGCACGAACCCCGGAAACTTCTCTTCAACCTGGTTGTCGGTACTCGGCGCCATGATGGCCACCTCGTGGCCACGCGCCCGCAACTCCCGCTCCAGGTTGAGAATGTGCTGGGTCACGCCCCCCGGGTAGGGAAAGTCGTACGGCGAGACCTGCAGAATCCTCACGCCTCAAGCGCCTCCGGCCACATCGGGCGGAACATGTACCACTGGGCCGGCGCCATGCGAATCAGCGTCTCCAGGTCCCACATCACCTGCTGCATGGTCTCTTGCACCGCCTCGGCCGCCGGTCGATCCCTGTCGATCACGATCGGCGGCATGCCATGCGCCGAGTACGTGCCGTCGGAATAGCGAATCATCCCACCGACCAGCAACGGGCTGCCGGTGTGCCGCGCCAGCACCGCGGCGCCTTCGGGCACCCACACCGGGCGGTCAAAGAACATGACCTGCACGCCCTTGCCCGGCGTCGGCCGGTCGGCCAGTAGCGCCACAAACTCATCGCGGCGCAGCGCGCGCAAAATGCCCCGCGCTGCGTTGCCTAGCTGAATCGACCTGAGGTTCTTGCGCGCGCGTATGTTGTCCAGCAGCGCGGTCACCGACCGGCTGCCGAATGTCTCGGCGACGGCGTACGTGGGCCGGTCGACGGAGACCAGGCTGCCGCAGCAATCCCAATTGCCAAAGTGCGCCGTCACCATGATTCCGCCGCGCTCCATCTCTTGGAACTCGCGCCAATGGTGCAGCCCCTCGATGGCCACCGTCTGGCGCAGCAGTTCCTCTGGCGTCATCCGGTAGGTGCGCAGGAAGTCCACCGCATATTCGGCGTAGTTGACGACCGAGCGCATCGCCAGCGCACGCACCCGCGGATCGGTCGGCGGCAGATTCAGAACCACCGACATATTGGCGGTGGTGTTCCGACGAATTCGCGGAACCAGCCAGTACACCAGCATCCCGAACAGCCGTGCCAGGCCGAACTTCACTGGGCGGGGAACCCACTGCTCGGCGCGGGCTGCGAGGGCAACTAGGGTGATCACGCGCTATGCATCGCTCCTGGCCCCGGCCGCGATGGTCGCCGTGCGGATGAACTCATCCGTCATCACGCGCGCCTCTTCGTCCGAGTACTGGATCGGCGGCGACTTCATCAGGTAGGCCGAGGGCCCTTCCACCGCACCGCTCAGGCCGCGGTCCATGGCGATCTTGCAGCAGCGCAACGCGTCGATCACCACGCCGGCCGAGTTCGGTGAGTCCACCACTTCCAGCTTCAGTTCAGCATTCAACGGCTGACCGCCAAAGGAGACGCCCTCCATCCGGATGTATGCCCACTTGCGGTCGCCCAGCCACGGCACGAAGTCGCTGGGACCGATATGCACATTCTCGGCGCCGATGTCGTACTCAAGCTGGCTGGTCACCGCGTCCGTCTTGGAGATCTTCTTGGACTCCAGCCGCGAGCGCTCCAGCATGTTCTTGAAATCGGAGTTCCCACCCACGTTCAACTGGTAGGTGCGCAGCACCTTCACGCCCCGCTCCCGAAAGAGCCGGGTCAGGACGCGATGGGTGATGGTTGCGCCCACCTGGGACTTCACATCGTCCCCAATGATCGGAACCCCCGCGGAACGGAATCGTCCCTGCCAGTACTCCTCGCGCGCAATGAAGACGGGCATGCAGTTCACCATCGCGCAGCCCGCGTTGAGGATCTGCTCGACGTACCACTTCGTGGCCTCTTCGCTGCCTACGGGCAGGAAGTTCACCACCACGTCCGTGTGCGTATCGCGCAGCAGCTCCACGATGTTGTCGGTCGCGCCTTCGGCCTTGTACACCGTGTCCGCCATGTAAGCGCCAATGCCGTCGTGCGTCATCCCACGCACCACCGGCACGCCCAGGTGGCCGACCTCCGAGAACTGCGGCGTGTTGTTGGGTGGCGCGACCAGGGCTTCGGACAGGTCCTTGCCCACTTTGCCGCGATCGATGTCAATGGCGGCCGAGAACTCGACATCACCTACGTGGTACGGGCCGAGCTGGGTGTGCATCAACCCGGGAACAAACTCGTCGGCCGCGGCGTCTCGGTAGAAGTTCACGCCCTGCACCAGCGACGAGGCGCAGTTGCCCACGCCGATGATTCCAACTCGGACTTTCGACACGCTCTTCCTCCTCAGAAGCTACGCCAGCACCGGGGCCGGCTCTGGAGACTCGGCGTCCGATTCACTCGTGTCGGATGCCGTCAGTTCATCGATCAGGTTGCTGAGCGCCGCCTGTCGCGCGCTCAGGGTGGGTCGATCCAGCGCATAGAGCATGCGGCGACCTTGTCGCCGGGCACGCACAAGACCCGCGCGCCGCAAGCGGCGCAAGTGCCACGACATCAGCGGCTGGCTGACCCCGACGCGGCGCGAGAGCTCGCTGACGTCCAGTTCGTGGGCCGAGGCCAATTCATCCAGCGTAACCAGCCGCGTTCGCGAGGCGAGCGCTCGGGTATACGCGCGCATTGCGGCCAGATCCGCGTTCATGGCCACCCCATACATAAAGCAATGTTTGATAAATAAAACTTTAGCACAGTCATCCCGGCCTGAGGAGCTGTAATCGAGGTCGTCCGCCTGGCCCGTGCCGCTGGCTAGCGCGCGTACTCCACGGCCCGCGTCTCCCGGATCGTCGTGATCTTGATCTGACCCGGGTACTCCATCGACTCCTGGATGCGTTTGGCAATGTCGTTCGCCAGCCGCTGCACCCCGGCTTCGTCGATCTGATCGGGCCGAATCAGCACGCGAAGTTCGCGACCGGCCTGTATCGCATAGCAGTTGTCGACACCGTCGAACGACTGCGCGATCTCCTCCAGCTTCTCCAGGCGCTGCAGATAGCGCGTAACCGTCTCCCGCCGTGCCCCGGGGCGCGAAGCTGAGATCGCGTCCGCGGCCGCCACCGCAAATGCCTCGAAGCTGCGCAGTTCGACCTCAAAGTGATGCGCCTCGGCGGCGTGCGCCACATCCTCGGAGAGTCCCGATCGGCGCAGCAGCGCCCCGCCAATCAGCGCATGCGGGCCTTCGATCTCGTGATCGACAGCCTTGCCGATGTCGTGCAGGAACCCCGCCCGTCGTGCGACGTCCACCTCCCCGCCAATCTCGGCGGCCATCGTCGCCGCCAGCAGGGATACCTCCACCGAGTGACTCAGCACGTTTTGACCGTAGCTCGTTCGGAACCGCAGCCGGCCCATGTAACGCAATATGTCCCGCGGAATCGCCGGCGTGCCCGCGTCATAGGCGGCCTGCTCACCCTCCCGCTCGATGATTTCTTCCACCTCGGATCTCGCCTTGGTTACCGACTCCTCGATACGCGCCGGGTGAATCCGGCCGTCTTCCGTAAGTCGCTTCAGGGCTACCCGAGCCACCTCGCGCCGCACCGGATCAAACCCCGACAACACCACCGTCTCCGGCGTGTCGTCGATGATGATGTCGATCCCGGTGGCCGCTTCCAGGGCCCGAATGTTGCGGCCTTCCCGCCCGATAATCCGCCCCTTCATGTCGTCGCTCTTCAAGTCGACGACCGAAGTCGTGATCTCCGTCGTATGCGCCGCCGCCACCCGCTGCAGCGATAGCCCGACCAGCCAGCGCGCCCGCGCCTCAGCGGTCTCCTGCGCCTCGGCGGCGATTTCGCGCACGCGCTGATCGCAAATCTCGCGAACCTCGCGTTCGACCGAACCCAGCAACTCAGCCTTGGCCTCGTCCCGCGTCAGGCTGGCCACGGTCTCTAGCGCCGCCACCTGCTGCTCCCGCAAGTCCCCCAACTCGGTCTCACGCTTATCCAGCCCGCGTTTGCGGTTGTCGAGCGTGTCGTCCCGCTTCAGGATCTCGCGTTCTAGGTCGTCGAGACGCTCCGAACGCTTATCCAGCGTCTGCTCGCGCTGCTCAAGTCGTCGCTCCTGCTGGCGAAGCTCTTGACGGCGCTCGCTCGATTCGCGTTCCGCGCTCACGCGCTCGTCCCGAATCTTCGCGCTGGTTTCGGTGATGCTGGCTCGTTGTCGGGCTTCGACTTCTTGCAGCTCGTGCTCCACCCGGCGCGCGAATTCGCGCCCGCGCGCCTGGGACAGCCGTATCTGATAGAAGTAGCCCGCCACGAGCCCTACTACGAGCGCCGCCAGGCCGGCGACGACCGCCAATAGGGCTTCCACGGATGGCCTCCGGAAGTGTGTGTTGAACGATCAGTCGGATTAGTCGCATTCAAGAACTAGTCGGGCGGCGCCACGTGACGCCACCACGCCACGATGCTACTCGGCTCCCCAAATCGCGGTCAAAGCCCGGAGCCCGACCGGCGTCGGTTGCCCGCCGCTTATACTTCGCCTGACGGTGCCCGCCTTGGAGAGTTCGCGTGAGTACAACCGAAGCAAACGGCTCGATGACCGGTCGCGAGCGCTACCTCAACGCGCTCCAGGGCAAGCCCGTGGACCGGATCTGCGTCGGCAGCCCCACGTCCTTGGCGACCTACGAGGAAATGCGCCGCCTCGGCATCGAATGGCCCGACGCCCATTACGAGGCCGCGCCGATTGCCTTGCTGGCCGAGCGCAGCTACACCGACCACGGCTACGACTCGATCATGCCCTACTTCAGCATCATCCTTGGCGCCGCCGCCCTCGACGCCGAGATTGAGTGGGGCGAGGACCCCTGGGAGTTCGACAAGGGCACCGGAAAGATCATCTCCGGCCCCCGCATGCCCGCCGTCAGTCCCCCGAACCCCTGGACCACCCCCGACGAAATCGTCATCCCCGACGACTTCCTCGAACGTCGTGAAACCAAAGCCGTCATCGATTCCATCAAAATCCTGCGCGAGAGGCATCCAGACGCCGCCGTCATCGGCAAAGTCATGGGCCCCTGGACGCTCTCCTACCACATGTTCGGGCCGCAGGAATTCCTGATCAACGTCATCCTCGACCCCGACTACGTCCACGCCTGCCTCGACCGTCTCATGCCCGCCTCCATCGAATTCGCCAACGCCCAGATCGAGGCCGGGGCGGACGCGATCTGCCTGGCCGACCACTCCACCGGCGATCTGGTCCGCGCCGAGACCTACCGCGACTACCTGATGCCGGTCCACCAGAAAATCACGCCCCAGATCAACTCGCCCGTGATCCTCCATTGCTGCGGCAAGACCCTGGACCGGATGCAGTACATCAAGGACGCCGGCTTCGAGGCCTTCCACTTTGCAACCGAAAACGACCCGCACGAGGCCAAGGCTGTCGTCGGCGACTTCAAACTCGTCGGCAACGTCAGCAACTTCGTCACGCTGCTGTCGGGCCGGCCCGAGGACGTCGCGTTCGAGGTCGAGGACATCGTCTCCGCCGGCATCGACATCATCGCCCCCGAATGCGCGGTTCCTCCCCAGGTCACCAACGCAAACCTCATGGCCGTGCCCGCCGCCGCGCGGGGCGAGTTTCAGGGCGATCCGTCGGTCACCGATCCCAGGAACATGGCCCACGAGTACCGCCTGGACGTCGCCAAGCAGAGCGCGGCAGCCTCCTCCGGACCGGCTCTCAGCCTCTAGACGGCGGAATCCGCTCCCCGTCCGCCGATAGCGCCAGCGTTCGGTGCCCAAGGTGCGAGCGGGAGTTGCCGGCTTGACGCGCTGGACTGACTTCTGGCCGCGAAGTGGCTGATCGACGCTCCCGCTGGCGCGAAATCACCGGCATTCCCGTCGAAGCCCCGTTCCTTCGTGCCGTCGAACAGCACGGCGGACCCCAGGCGCTCGGTTTCCCCATTACCCCCGGGCTCTTCGCCGGCGACGAGCTGCAGCAATACTTCAACCACGGGCGCCTGGACGTGCCCGGCCGCTCCGGCGTTCATCGGGTCGGCGTGCCCCGGCTCGCCGAACTTGGCGAGGCAATGTCACGGGCGTTGCAGGCCCCGCCGTCGCTTGGCTCCGCCGGCCAGTTCGACGATCCGTGGACCGACGAGTCCCGCCGTGACCGCGCCGGGCCGCCCGCCAGCGCGCCCTTCGACTGGCGCGGCTGGCGCCTGCGTCTCTACCAGCATGACCTGGTCCGGCTGCTGGATCGTTCACCCGTTGACGCGCGTCCTACCCCCGGCCATCTCGGCGACCTGTTCGTCACGCTGGACGATGAGTCTCGCGCCCGCGGCGCGAACAGTCCGGCCCCCGTTCAACGCCCGACCACTGACGCGCCGCCAGAGGTCCAGGCCCCCATCCTCACCTACCACCGCACCGCTGGCCCCGCGGCCTTCCAGGCACAGCTTGAAGGGCTAATGGACGCTGGCCTCACACCCGTCTCCTTCGAACATCTGGTGGCCGCCGTCGAAGGCTGGGCCGACCTGCCCGACAAGGCCTTCGTCGTCTCGTTCGACGACGGCTGGCTCGATCAACTCGACGGGGCGCTGCCGGTGCTCCAGGAACTCCGCGTACCCGCCGTCTTCTTCGTCCTACCCGGCTTCGATCGCTACGGCCAGGGTCACATGACGCTGGCCGACATCCAGGCCGTACGCGCGGCCGGCGTCACCGTCGGCTCGCACACCATCAACCATGCCGACTTGCCGCGGCTCTATCGAAGCAACCTCGGCGCGGCCCAGGCCGAAGTCGTCGAGTCCCGCCAGTGGCTCGAAGCCGAGGTGGACGGCGTCGACTACTTCGCCTATCCCCTCGGCCGCTTCGATTCCGACGTCATCGCGCTCGTCGCCGCCGCTGATTACCGGGCCGCCGTCACCACCGTGCCCGGCATCGTGCATATCCGTGATCGCCTGCTCGAGCTACGCCGCGTCGGCGTCGAAACTTGGTGGCCGCTCGAAGACGTCGCGCTCAGGATCCGCGAGGCGGCCCGGGCAGACGGCGTCGACTCGCCCCTCTAGGCCCGCGCCAGGAAGGCGAACCCAAACGCTCCAGGTCCCGTGTGCGTCCCGATCACCGGGCTGAAGGACAGGTTGGGCAGCGTATCGCCGTCGGCGTCCAGACCGTCGGCCAGGCCGCTCTTCAGGCGGTCATGTTCGGCCTGATTGTCCGCGTGCAGGATGGCCCAACTGGATACGCCATTCGGCGCCTGCTCCCTCACCCGGTCCGCGATCGCCGCGTGCGCCTTTCGCATGGTGCGAACCCGCGTCACGGGCTCCACCACGCCGTCGGCCAGTTCAAGCACCGGCTTCACGTTTAGCAACGACCCCAGGAACGCCTGCGCACCGCCAATGCGTCCGCCCCGCTTCAGGTACTCCAACGTCTGCACCACGAAAATGATGTGCGCCCGCTCCGCGTGGTCGGCCACGATGCCCTGAATGTCCTCCAGGCTCGCCCCGTCGCGTCCGGCCCGGGCGGCCGCCATCGCGCTGAAGGCCATCGCCGGACCGACCAGCCGCGAGTCCAGCACCAGGATCTCGCGATCCACCTGGGCCGCCCCCTGCCTGGCCGACTCAACCGTCTTGCTGAGGTCCGTTGAGACGTGAATCGACACGATTGGGCCGTCGCCCTCGACCTCGCTAAAGGTTTGCGCGAACTCGGCCGGGTTCGGTTGTGAAGTCATCGGGTGGTCCGGTGACGTCTCCAGCAGCCGATAGAATTCGTCGATGTCCAGGTCCACGCCGTCGCGGTAGCTCGTGGTCCCGAAACTCACGTGAGTGGGAATGACTGTAATGCCCAGTTCCTCTGCAAGTTCGGGAGGTAGGGAAGCAGTACTGTCGGTAACGACTTGGATTGACATGAGTCTTTGCAACTTTCAAACCCGGCGTATGACGTGGCGAGAATAATCCCGAGCACCCTCAAGGGCAAAATCCTGGCCGCGCTGGTGGGTCTGGCGGCCGCGGTGATCCTGGGACTCACGCTGCTGGTTGTCTTGTGGACCTGGCTCTCATGGGTCCTGGTCGCGGCCTTCATCCTATGCGGGGCCGTCGTCGTACTGCTCGCCCTGGCACTCTTGGTTTACCTCTTCAGGCAGCGTCGAAAGCTCATGGCGCTGCGCGTGGGCTGGACCGACCGCGAAGCTCAAGGCAATCCATAGCCACCCCACGATCCCCGGGATCCGGCATCTCGCTCACAACCCGAACCGGCCCGGCGCCGGTGTCACAATGAACCGGGACAACCAGTGCGCGTCGCCCAACTCCACCTCGCCAATTTCCGCAACTACCGGCGTCTGACTCTGGATCTGCCGCCCGGCCCCAGCGTGATCGTTGGCGGCAACGGCCAGGGCAAGACCAACCTGCTGGACGCCCCGCACATCCTGGCCACCGCCCAGAGCCTGCGGCCCGGCCCCGAGGCTGCCTGGGTGCGCTTCGACGCCCCACCCGCCGAAGGCTTCGCGCGGCTGCGCGCCGAAATCGACGCTGTCTCTGGTGCGTCCGAAGTCGAGATGGTCGTTGCCCGCACGCGCCCTGACGACGGCGAGGCCTCCGGCGTGCGCCGCCGAGCGCGGGTCGACGGTGTCGTCACTCGCTTGGCCGATCTCCCGGGCCGCCTCCTGGCCGTCAGCTTCGCACCGGCGGACCTCAACCTTTGGACCGGTCCGCCCTCTGGCCGCCGTCGCTGGCTCGACCTCGCCGTGGCCCAGGTTGACCCGGCGTACACGTCGCATCTCACCACGTACGAGGGTGTCCTGACCCGTCGCAATGCCGTGCTGCGACGTCTCCAGGGCGGCCTCGGTCGACCAACCGAACTCCAGTTTTGGGACGACCGGATTTCCGAGCCAGCCGTCGCGGTTACCCGCGCTCGTGCGGGCTATGTGGCCCGTGTGCGCGCCCCCGTCAGCGCGGGATTCCTCGCCATGCAGGGTGGCGCACGTCTTGATCTCGCCTACCGCGCCTCGGGCCTCGGCTTCGATGCCGAGGGCTTCCAGGCGGCGCTCCACAAGCAACGCAGCCGCGACATCCAGCGTGGCGCCTCGGGCCTGGGCCCACATCGCGATGACCTCGAAGCTCGACTTGACGGCCGGGTTCTCGCCCACGTTGGCTCACGCGGACAACTCCGCCTTGCGGCCCTGGCCCTCAAGCTCGGCCAGCACGCCGTCGCTCGCGACCGACGCGGCGAACAGCCGGTTCTCCTGCTGGACGACATCGCCGCCGAACTCGACCACGCCCACCGCCGGCTTCTGATCGACCAGCTGCCTGAGGACGCCCAGGCGTTGGTCACAACCGCTGACGCCGCATTCCTGAGCGACACGGCGCTCCAGCATGCGACGCGCTACCGTGTCGTGGCCGGCGAGATCGAGCGCATCCATGGCTGATCGTCGCGAAGGTCGACTGCGCAGTGCGCGCGAACTCATCGACCAGATGTCCACCCGTCCGGACCTCCAGTTTGGCGCTCGGCGAGTGGATGCGGTCGACGCCCTCGTGGAATCCCTGGACGAGGTGCTCGGTCCCAGCGTCGCCGCCCGCTGCCGGGTCGAGTCAATCTTCGGTGCCGAGGCCCGCCTCGCCTGCCGCGACAACTCCACGGCCATGCGCGTTCGCTTCTACGTGCCGGATCTCCTCAAGTCAGTCAGTTCGCGCCTGGCCGCCTCCGACGTAACGTCCATTCGCGTAACCGTCAGCATGCACGGTTGGGACGACGCGTAGCGTCGGCCTCGGCTTTAGGCACGGGTAGACTCCCCGCACTCCGATCCGCCAGGTTGCCGCCCAATGCAATACACCCGCTCTCTCGATGTCATCGCCGCGCCAGATGTACTGGTCGTCGGCGCCGGCTGCGCGGGCACCGTGGCGGCCATTACCGCCGCTCGTGCCGGCGCCTCCACCCTGGTCGTGGAGCGCGGTGGCTTCGCCGGCGGCTACATCACTGGCGTCGTCGGTGCCTCGCTCGATGGCTTCGTGGACCTGCGCTCCGGCCTGCCCGTGGTCGGCGGCGTCGTCTTCGACCTGGCCCGCGCCGCGGCCCACACCACCGCCACTGGGGAACTCGCCTCCTCTCGATTTCGCTTCAACGCCGAGGTCGGCCAGTCCCTGGCCAACCTCGACCGCCACGTCATCCACTTCGACATCGAGCGCTTCAAGCTCCAGGCCGACCGGCTCATGCAGGAATCCGGCGCCCAACTTCTCTACCACTCTGTCGTCGCCGACGCCATTCGCGAAGGCGATCGGATCACGGGCGTCGTGGTCGCCAACAAGGGCGGCCTCGGCGTCATTCGGCCCAGGGCCATCGTCGACGCCAGCGGCGACGCCGACGTGGCCGCCTTCGCCGGCGCTCCCTACGACCAGGATCTGGACGCACAGCAACCGATGAGCCTGCACTTCCGCGTCGGCGGCTTCGACGCCACCCCCGAAGTCCGCGCGCACTGCAGCGCCCTGCTCAAGCAGGCCGTCGCCGACGGCCGCCTCAGGCTCTACGGCGGCCCGTGGATGGCGCCCTACGCCGAGCGCGACTACTACTTCAACGCCACCCGCTTCTCCGGCAACGGCGTCGATCCCAACGACCTGTCGGCCGCTGAGATCCAGGGCCGCAAAGACGCACGCCTCATGTTCGACCTCTTCAAGGAACACATCCCCGCTTTCAAGGACGCCTACTTCGTTACCTCGGGCCCGGTTGTCGGCGTACGCGAGACCCGTCGCATCCGCGGCGACCGTGTGCTCACTGCCCAGGACGTCCAAAGCGAAGTTGCCTACGACGATGCGGTCAGCCTGGGCGCCTGGTGGCTGGACCGGCATCCTGTCGATTCCTCCGGCTACCACGAGCACGTCATCACCCGCCCCTACGACATCTCCTACGGCACGCTTACCCCGCAGGGTCTGTCGAACATCTGGGTCGCCGGACGCTGCCACTCGGCCGAGTCGGCCGCGCTGGCCTCCAGCCGCGTCACCGTCACCTGCATGGGCATGGGCCAGGCCGCCGGCACCGCCGCCGCCCTTTCGGCGAGCAGTGGCCTGGGCAGTCGCGAGCTTGACATAACGCAGCTTCAGCAACAGCTCCTCGACGACGGCGCCATCATCGGCCACCGCGCCGACGAAGTCCGCGCCGTCGGTGACGCCATGCGACCCGAGGAGATGCCCTCAGCCGCCGCCAGCCACTAGAGAGACCTCTGCATACCGCCCAGCCTCCTCGAAGGTGAGGCGGCTCTTACTCCCTCGCCCCCTGGGAGACCCTTGCATAAGGGTCCCGCGTCCCCAAAGGTGCGGTCGCTCTTGCTCCCTCTCCCCGTGGGAGAGGGTTGGGGTGAGGGTCTTCCGGGCAACCACCGCTGGGTTACGCGAAAGTCTCTCTGGGAGAGGGTCGGGGCGAGGGTCTTCCGCGCAACCCACTCCGGGTTACGCAAAGGTCGCCAGGCGTCAGATCCGCCTCAGTTCACATTCGTCGCCGGTCGCGGCTTTCCGGTCGCGTCCAGCATCGCCAGCACCACGTCCCGTGCTTCCCGGAACAGCTCCAGCGGGTCGCGTCCGGCCCCATACGCTGAGTTGTGCAGGTGCGGCTCCAGTGCCAGGTCTTCCACCACCTCGGGATCGACCGCGCGCATGATCTGCGGCCACTGACCGTCGCCCTGCCCGATCGGCACGATCGTGCCCGTCGCCGCCACATAGTCCTTCAGGTGCAGCACGCGTACCCACGGCGCCACGGCGTCCCAGACCTCGTCGAACGGCTGCGTCTCGCTTGCCACGTACGCATGCGCGTCAAACGCCAGCGCCGCCTGCTCCGGCTCGTAGTCCGACAGGATGTCCCGCGTCGTGTCGCCGTCCAGCGTGTACATGCGGTAGTTGTTCTCAAGCAGCGCCGCCGCGCCGTCTCCATCGGTCTCGATCCGCCGTACCAGCCGCGCAAACGCATCCTTAACGGCTTCGCGGTCCTCGGCGCCCGTCGATCCGTCGCGCGGCGCAAACGAGAACACTCGAATCCACCGCGACCCCAGGACGTTCGCCGCCTCGATCGACCGCGTGAGCTGCCGCTCGACTTTCGCCGGATCCGTGTCTACCGCGTACTTGCCGACCGGCGACGTCACGCAGTAGCAGCCGATCCCGCTCGCATCCAGCCGTTGGCGTAATTCCGCCAGCTGCTCATCGCTGAGTTCGTCGATGGAAAGCGCCGGCCCGTCCGCCGTCAGGCGCAGCTTTGTCAGGTTTGCCCGGGGGACCCCCAGCACCCGCAGACCGGCGATCTGCTCATCCAGCGGCTCCGCAATCTCCCCGCACATTCCGGACATGCCCCAGCTCATGGACGTTCTCCTGCCTTCCGGCGAACTCGCCGGCGCGCATTCTAGGCGTCGCCGGCCGCCTCCACTGGAATCTCCGCCGCGGCCGCCAGTGCCGGGCCCAGGTCGACCGTGTATATCTGCCGCGTCCCCTCATGCGCCGAGTCAATACACAGCGCCGTCCCGTCCCGGTTCCACCGCGGGTGCAGATCCACCCGCAACGGCCCGTCAAACTCCGGCGGCGCGTGAAACGCTGCCAGGTCCACCCGCAACCCGTCCCCCGTCCGCACGATCATCAATCGCCGCAGGTTCTCGCGGTCCGGGTAGGTGTCGTTCGCGATCCAGGCCCCGTCTGGCGAGTACGAACAGTGCCCGTCCTCCGTCAGTACGTCGCGCGCGAAAGCCTGCGGCCTTGCTCCCCTATCGCTCACGCGCCAAAACGCGTTCGACGCCACCGGCGCTCCGCCCCACACCAGGATCTCGTCCGAGCTCCGCCAGTCGTAGTGCGAAACCAGTCGCGCTCCCCAGATCACCCGTGCGTCCGACCCGTCCGGTCCCATCGTGATCAGCCGTGTCTGACGTGGCCCCTCGGACGGCTGCCACCGGTGCAGCACCGCCACCCGCGATCCGTCCGTGTTGATCTGCGCATGATTCAGCCACTGAATCTCCCCGGCCATGCTTGCGTCCGGGTCCATGCCCACGATCTCCGCCAGCGACAGCACAAGCTCGGCCTCGCCGCTGGCGAGATCAATCCGCCAGACCCCATCCTGAGTCGGCGCCAGGTCTTTCGCCCATGGATCCGCCACGCCCTCGTATCCATACCCCGGCCGCTGCGTCGCCAGCCGCGCAAAGTTCAGTCCGATCGCATAGCGCCCCTGCGGATCCACCGCGTACACGGCGCGCCCCAGCTCCCGCCGATTCCCGGTGGCCAGATCATGCACAGCGCCCACGAACCGCTCCGCCCGCCGCCGGTTGTAGACGACCGTCTCGGCCGTGCCGGGCAGCCACTGCAACATCGTCCCCTGCTGCCAGCACCACGCATTTGTGGTCGCGAACGGCTCGAACGGCGCCATTCCCTCGGCATCGACAATGCCCAGCTCGATCTCGTCCGCGGCAGTCGGCTGCCGATCGCTGAACCCCACGCGCATGCCGAGCAGCCGCGTGCCGCACGGTGACCATGGTGTCTTCTCGTAATACCCGAAGAAATAATCGCCCGGCGGCTGTGTCACTCGCCGTACTGAAACTTCGGGCGCGGCCAGGATTCTGGACATGCGAGGAGTCTAGGTCCCCTCAACGCCCCTCGTCTCCGGTATCCTCGCCCGCCTACCTCTACGCGGCCGCAATCGGCCAGGGCCCCCTGTGCATCGCATAGCTGTTATTGCCGGCGACGGAACCGGACCCGAAGTCACTGCCGAAGCGCTCAAAGTCCTGGAGGCCGCCGCTGCCGCGGAAGGCTTCACCTACGACCTCACCGAACTGGACTTCGGCGGCGAACGCTACCTCCGCACCGGCGAGACCCTGCCGGACTCGGCCCTGGAAGACCTGCGCAGCTTCGACGGCATCTTCCTCGGTGCAATCGGCCATCCCGACGTCGCTCCCGGCATCCTCGAAAAGGGAATCCTGCTCAAGGCCCGCTTCGAGCTCGACCAGTACATCAACCTGCGGCCCGTAAAGCTCTATCCCAACGTAGAAACCCCGCTCAAGGACAAGGGCCCGGAAGAAATCGACTTTGTGGTCGTCCGCGAGAACACCGAAGGCATGTACACCGGCATGGGCGGCGTGCAATACGAGGGAACCGACCACGAGGTCTCCACCCAGATTCACTGCACCACCTGGCGCGGCGCGGCTCGCGCCGTCCGCTATGCCTTCGAACTCACCCGCCGCCGCAACGAACGCAAGCAGCTCCACCTCGTGGCCAAGACCAACGTGCTCACCAACGTCGGCGGTACCTGGTGGCGCGCCTTCAACGAGATCGGCGACGCCGACTATTCCGACGTCACCCGTGAGTACGCCCACGTCGACGCCGCGGCCATGTGGTTCGTCAAAAACCCCGAGTGGTTCGACGTCGTCGTCACCGAGAACCTCTTCGGCGACATCATCACCGACATCGGCGCCATCATCTCCGGCGGCCTCGGCATCGCCGCCGGCGGCAACATCAACCCCGAAGGCGTCTCGATGTTCGAGCCGATCGGCGGCTCGGCGCCCAAGTACACGGGCCAGGGCGTCATCAACCCGCTGGCCGCCATCAACGCCATGCACATGTTGCTGGACCACCTGGGCGAGTCCGCCGGTTCCGCTCGCGTCGAAGGCGCCTTGGTCAGCGCGCTCCAGAGCGGCAAGATCAAGTCCATGAGCGCCGGCCGCATGGGCATGGGCACCGCCGAAGTCGGCGACCTGGTCGCCTCACTCGTCTAGCCGACGGCTGATCCTCGACTAGAGACGGCTGCCGACGGGCTGCCGCTCCTCGTACCGGTGCGCCATCTCGTCCAGCGACACCACCGGCACGCCGCCCGCCTGGCCCACCATGCCAAAGGCTTCCATCCGCGCCGCGCAGACATCCGCCATCGCTTCGCGCGCCGGCGTCAGGTACTGCCGAGGATCGAACTCGCCGCGCTGCTCGGTTAAGACCCGCCGCACCGCGCCGGTCATTGCCAGGCGGTTGTCCGTGTCCACGTTGATCTTGCGCACGCCGTGCCGGATGCCCTCTTGAATCTCCTCTAACGGCACGCCCCACGTCTGCCGCATTTCGCCGCCGTACGCGTTGAAGGTGTCCTGTAGCTCCTGCGGAACCGACGAACTCCCGTGCATCACGATGTGCGTGTTCGGCAGCCGCCGATGGATCTCGCGGATGCAGTCCATCACCAGCACGCCCGCGTCCGGTTTATGGCTGAATTTATAAGCGCCGTGGCTCGTCCCGATTGCCACCGCCAGCGCGTCAACGCCTGTACGAGCCACAAAGTCCTCAGCCTGCTCCGGGTCGGTAATCAGCTGATCGCGATCCAGCACGCCTTCCGCGCCGTGCCCGTCCTCCTGGTCGCCCATGCCCGTTTCCAGGCTGCCCAGCACGCCCAGTTCGCCCTCCACGCTCACGCCCCGCTCGTGGGCTAGACCCACCACCTCGCGGGTCACGGCAACGTTGTAGTCGTAGTCGGACGGTGTCGACCCGTCGTCCAGCAGCGAGCCGTCCATCATCACGCTCGTGTACCCCTGGTCCATCGCGCTCAGGCAGGTCGCCGGGCTGTTGCCGTGATCTTGGTGCATGACGATCGGAGTGTTTGGGTTCAACTCGATGGCCGCCGAAATCAGGTGGCGCAGATACGCCTCATTCGCATACGACCGCGCCCCGCGGCTGGCCTGGATGATCACCGGAGAATCCGTCCGGCTCGCCGCCGTCATCACGGCTTGAACCTGCTCCATGTTGTTCACGTTGAACGCCGCCACGCCGTAGTCGTTCTCGGCGGCGTGGTCCAGCAAAACGCGCAGGGGAATCAGCGGCACGCCAGTAAAGCTCCCAGTCCCAAATGGCCGTTTTTACGAAAGGGGTAACGCTCAGGATACTCCCATCGAGCCGGATGTCGCACGGCCTCGGTTGCGCCGAGACTCCGCTGCGCCCAACATCGCCGTATGTTCCCGCCAATCCACTTCCGTTATGTGGACGTTGCCTGCGGCGGCCGAATGCACCCGCGCCGCCACGTGCTGGTGGCAAACGGCGTTGTCACCGCGGTAAGCGCCAGCCCGATCGATACACCGTCCGGTGCGCTGGTGGTGGACGGGCCCGGTGTCCTATCGAGGGGATTCGTCGACACCCACATCCACGGCCGCCGTGGCTTCGACGCCATGCGTCCTGGCGACGTCGGCCCACTGTCGCTGGAGCTCCTTTCCCAGGGCGTAACGGACTTTCTGCCCACCGTTGTGTCTGCTCCACCGAACGAGCTCGCGGCGGCCTTGTCTGCCGTCAGCGGCAATCCTCGCGGCGCCCGCGTTCTCGGAATCCATGCCGAAGGCCCATTCCTCTCGCCCGACCAGCCCGGCATGTTTCCCCCGGATGCCTTTCGCGACTACGACCGTGGCTTCTGGCGTGACATGCAAGCTGCCGCCGCCGCGCCCATCCGCCTCATGACCGTTGCCGCCGAACGCCTCACACCTGCCCGGATCGACGAGCTGCGCGCCGACGGCGTCGTCCTCAGCCTCGGGCACACCGACGCCTCCTACGACCAGGCGCTCGCCGCCTTCGACGCCGGCGTCCCACGCGTGACCCACGCCTACAACGCCATGCGCGGCTTCCACCATCGTGCCCCCGGCGCCGTCGGCGCGCTGCTCGACCGTGGCGAAATCGACGCCGAACTAATCCTGGACGCCCTCCACGTCGCCAGGGCCCCGGTCCGCATCCTCGCCGCCACCCGCACCACCGGTCGAATCGTCCTTGTCTCCGACAGCGTTCCCCCGGCTGGCTGCCCGCCCGGTGACTACCTCTGGGCCGGCCGGCGCCTGCACGTGGACGCAAACTCAATCCGCCTGCCCACCGGCCGCCTGGCCGGCAGCGCCCTCACCCTGGACGCCGCCGTTCGGCGCGCCGTCGACTGGCTCGGCCGGCCGCCGGCCGCCGCGCTGCACATGGCCTCCGAAGCCCCGCGCGCCTCGATCGGGTTGGACCCGGGCGGCCTGCGGACCGGCGCCGCGGCCGATTTAGTGCTGCTGGATCCCCGCCTCCACCCGCGGATGACCCTCGTGAACGGCATCGTGCGCTGGCGACGGTCCGGCTCGAAACATTGCGCCCACGCCGCATCTGGGGCAGATTGAGAGAAACGGCGAGCCTGCCAACGCACTAAGGACCCGCGCTCCATGACCCTGGGCCTCTGGGGACGTATACGAAGCTCAACGATCAGTTGGATCGTCATCTCCGCCTTTTTCTTCGCGCTTGATGTCGTCGACGGGTTTCCCTTCCCGTCCTGGTCGCTGATCCTCATCATTGTGTTCATGATGTGGCCGCTATACTTCGCGGTCCGCTGGGTCGTCCGCGGCTTCTGACTGCTGCCTGACGCATGACAGACGACCAACCAGACGAGGGCATCCCCAGCTTCTCGGTCCCGGTGGCGAGCCGCTCGGACCCATGCCGATACCCGCCGCCGAGCCGGCGCCTCCCCCGGCTGCCGCCACCCCTCCGCCAGCGCCCGCGGCGCCGCCTGCCCCGGGCCCGACCCCGTCCTCCGAAACCGATCCCGGGCCTGAGGCCAGACCGCAGGGACCTACCTATCAGATCTCAACCCTGCTTGCGATCGACCCGCGCGCCGTTCCGGCCACGCTCATCACGATCCTCAACCACGACCCCTTCGAGGCCTATAAGCGTCGTCTGGACGCCGTGCGTCCGCAGTTTGATCAGACCCGCGACGTGATGATCTCGGCGGCCGAGGCTCAATTCCTGCGTCAGGGTGCGCCGGAGGGCGACCACCGCGCCGCCGCGGCCCGGATGGTCGAGCAGAACTTCATGCGCACGCTCTGGGATGTCTGCTATGAGACCGTTTCCGGAGCCCAGGTCTCGCTGATCTTTTCTGCGGGCATGGCCGGGCCTGAACGGCTTGCCGCGGCCATGCTTGCTACCAACGCCGCGGTACCCACGGTCTGGGTTGCCACCCGGGCCCTGACCGTCGGCAACCGCTTCGGCGCCTGGGCCGTACCTGTTACCCAGGACCAGCAAATGCCGGCAACCGTGGCCCTCTCCGCCGAGAACTTTCAGCAGCTTCGCCTCAGCTTCGCCAAGGTCCGCGTCTAGTCCAGCGGCTCGCCCCCGTTTGACAGCCCATGAAACATTCGGTACAAACCGACTGACCAGTCGGTTTGTTGGTCCCATGAGCCTTCGACTTCCCCGCCGCTCGTCATCCGGCCGCAAAGACGCGACCCGCATAGCCTTGCTCGAAGCAGCCCTCAACGTCTTCGGCGAAAAGGGCTACCACGGCGCCGCCGTCGACGACATCGTTGACCGCGCCGGACGCTCCAAGGGCGCCGCGTACTTCCACTTCCCCAGCAAAGCCGCCATCTTCCGCGCCCTCGTACGCGAACTCGCCAACCAGCTCGTCAACTCCATCCAGCGCAAGATGGACGACGTGGATTCGCCCGCCGAGCGCCTCGACGCCGCCCTCCTGGGCCTGATCGATGTCTTCGTCCGGCACCGCGCGCTCGCCCGTATCGTGCTCATCGAGGTCGCCGGCGCCGGCCGCGCCTTCAGCGACGACCTCATCTTCGTCCGCCGCCAGTTCGCCGACCTGATTGAACGCGAACTCAACCGCGCAATTGAAAGCGGCGCCATCGCCCCCTGTGACACCCACCTCATCGCCACCGCTTGGTTCGGTGCGCTCAACGAAGTCGCCGTCCACTGGCTGCACGATCCCGACGCACGATCGCTGCATGCCTCGTACCCCAGCCTTCGCCAGCTGCTCCTCCAGAGCGTTGGCTTTAGCTCCGCGGAGGTGGAACGCGTGGCCCTACATGCTTGAAGCCCCCGCCGCTCCCGCCATCCGTTTTCGTGACCCGGCTCTTGAGCCGATCTGGGAAAAGTCCCAGCGCGGCGAACGCCTCTCCGAAGACGACGGCCTCACCTGCCTCTCCACCCGCGACCTCACCGGCCTCGGTCGCATCGCCGATGCCGCCGCCCGTCGCGTCTCCGGCGACCGCGTCTACTTCACCTTCAACGTCCACATCAATCCCACCAACATCTGCGTCCTGTCCTGCAAGTTTTGCGACTTCGCCGCCAAAGTCGGCGACGACCACGCCTACGAATACTCAATCGACGAAATCATCGGCCAGATTCACCCCGACATTCACGAAGTCCACATGGTCGGCGGCCACCACCCCACCATTCCGTTCGAGTGGTACGAGGACCTCCTGCGCGCCATAAAGGCCGAGCGCCCCTCTGTCCAGGTCAAGGCCTTCACCGCCGCCGAAATCGACTACTTCCACAAGCGCTTCAAGATCCCGGACCGGGAAGTCTTGGAACGCCTCCTCGACGCTGGCCTCGACTCAATGCCCGGCGGCGGCGCCGAGGTCTTCTCCGAACGCGTCCGCCGTGAACTCTTCCGCGGCAAAGCCGGCGCCGACCGTTGGCTCGAAATCCACCACCTTGCCCACTCCATGGGCATCCACACCAACGCCACGCTCCTCTACGGCCACATCGAGACGCACCGCGAGCGCGTCCGCCACCTCATGCGCCTGCGCGAGGCTCAGGACGAATCCGGCGGCTGGCTCTGCTTCATCCCGCTCGAATACCAACTCGGCACCACCCTCCTCGTCGACCGCCAGGCCTCCCCCATCGACGACCTCCGCACGCTTGCCACCTCCCGCCTCATGCTCGACAACTTCCCCCACATCAAGTCCTACTGGGTCATGAGCGGCGAGCAAACCGCCTCCATCGGCCTCAACTTCGGCGCCGACGACCTCGACGGCACCATAGGTACCGAGCGCATCGCCCACGCCGCCCTGGCCGCCAGCCCGCTCGGCCTCGAGCGCGACCGCATGGTTCGCCTCATCCGCTCCGCCGACAAGGTCCCCGTCGAGCGCAACGCCACCTACGACGTTGTCAAGGTGTATGACGCCTAGGCTCGGCCGTATTCCGTACCTCAATACGGAGCCGTTCTTCGCCGACGACGAAGTTCGCGCCAATGCCGTTGTCGAGGTCCCCAGCCGCATGATCGACCTCGCCCGCCTCGGCGCCGTGGAAATCGCGCCCCTTCCCGTCGTCGCCGCCTTCGATCACCCCGACCTCTTCCGCACCGTCGGCGGCCTGGGCATCGCTGCCGCCGGAGCCGCCCGCAGCGTCCTTCTCCGCTCCCGCGTCCCCATCGATCAACTGTCCGGAACGTCCATCGGCGTCATCGACGAGACCGCCACCTCAGTCCGCCTCCTGAAAGTCCTCCTCCAATTCCACTTCGATGTCGGCCACGCCACCTTCGTCAGCCTCGACCAGCCCGCCGACGCCGCACTCCTCATCGGCGACAGGGCCCTGTTACAACCACGCAACCTCCTCACCCACCCCTACGAACTCGACCTCGCCGCCGAATGGCACGCCTGGACCGGCCTACCCTTCGCCTTCGCCTCCTGGATGGCCCACCGCGACGTATCGCCCGACGCCTGCGCCGTCACCCTCCACTACTTCAACGCCAACCTCGACCGCAACCTCGCCAACCCCTCCGCCATCCACCGCCGCCGCCCCGATCTGGACCTCTCGGCCGAAGCCGTAGCCTCCTACCTCCGTACCTTCCTCTATCGATTCGACGATTCCGCCTGGGCCGGCCTGGAACGCTTCCAGGAACTCGATGCCCGCCTCACCGCCGTGGAGCGCGTAGCGTGATGGACCACATCGTCCAGAAGATCGATGCCGGCGAACGCCTCACCCCCGCCGACGCCCGCTACCTCCTGTCCGAGGCGCCCCTGCTCGAAGTCGGCGCCCTCGCCGACGAAGTCCGCGTCCGCCGCCACCCCGGCGACGTCGTCACCTACGTCGTCGACACCAACCTCAACTACACCAACCTCTGCGACGCCTACTGCTCCTTCTGCGCCTTCTACCGACCCCACACCAGCAAGGCCGACGACGCCTACACCCACACCGTCGACCAGATGATGACCCAGGTCGCCGCCGCTGCTGCTATGGGCTGCACCACCGTCCTCATGCAGGGCGGCCTCAACCCCGAGCTACCCCTCGACTACTACCTCGACATGGTCCGCACCACCCGCGAACGCTTTCCCCGCATGACCCCTCACTACTGGTCCGCGCCCGAGATCTACGAAATGTCCAAGGTCTCCGGCCTCGACTACCACGGCGTCTGCCAGGCCCTCTGGGATGCTGGCCAGCGCACCCTCCCCGGCGGCGGCGCCGAAATCCTCACCAACGAGGACCGCCACCGCATCAGCCCCCTCAAGATGAACGCCGACGAGTGGATCGCCATCCTCCGCGCCGCCCAGCAGGTCGGCTTCCGCGGCACCGCCACCATGATGTACGGCCACGGCGAAACCGTGGACGGCCGCGTCGAACACTTCCAGCGCGTCCGCGATTTGCAGGACGACACCGGCGGCTTCTACGCCTTCGTGCCCTGGAGCTTCGCCCCTGGCGGCACCCCCCTCGGCCGCAAGCTCGGCGGCCTGCGCGCCCAGGCCAACGACTACCTCCGCATCCTCGCCGCCGCCCGCCTCTACTTCGACAACATCGACCACATCGACGCCTCCTGGTTCAGCGAGGGCAAAAAGACCGGCCAGGTCGCCCTCCACTTCGGCGCCGACGACTTCGGCGGCACCCTCTTCGACGAAAACGTCATGCAGGAAGCCGGCCACTACGTCCGCACCTCCGTCGAGGAAATGCAAACCATGATTCGCGAAGCCGGCTTCACCCCCGCCCAGCGCGACACCCACTACCAGGTCCTCCAGGTCTTCGACCCCCAACCCCTCCCCGCCTAACCCATGCCCCGCCTCACCATCGGCCACAGCCCCGACGCCGACGACGCCTTCATGTTCTACGCCCTCACCGCCGGCCTCGTCCCGCTCAACGGCCCTGAACCCGCCCAGGTCACCGCCGTCCACGACGACATCCAATCCCTCAACGAGCGTGTCCAAACCGCCGAACTCGACATCTCCCAGATCTCCGCCGCCGCCTACCCCGCCGTCGCCCACCGCTACCGCATCACCGCCTGCGGTTCCTCCATGGGCGAAAACTACGGCCCCGTCGTCGTCGCCCCCCATCCAATGCAGCCCGCGGATCTGGCCGGCTGCCGCATCGCCGTCCCCGGTCCCAATACCACCGCCTTCAGCCTCGCCCGCATATACCTCCCCGACTTCCAGCCCGTCCAGGTTCCCTTCGACCAGGCCTTCGACGCAGTCCATGACGGTCGCGCCCAGGCCGCCGTCGTCATCCACGAAGGCCAGCTCACCTACGCCGCCGCCGGTTTCTCGAAAGTCCTCGACCTCGGCGAAGCCTGGTTCAGCGACACCGGCCTCCCCCTCCCCCTCGGCATCAACATCGTCCGCCGCGACCTCGGCGACGCCTGGTGCCAGGCCATCGCCACCGCCCTCGCCGCCTCCATCGACCACGCCCGCGCCAACCCTGCCCTCGCCCTCCAACACGCCCGAGCCATCGGCGGCGACCTCGACGAAGACATCACCGCCCGCTTCACCGACATGTACGTCACCAACCTCACCCGCAACATGGGCCCCCGCGGCCACGCCGCCCTCACCACCCTCTACCAACGCACCACCCCCCACCCGGTCCCCCTCGACATCATCCCCACCCCCTGACTCACACCCCGCCCAATCTCCTGTAGGGCTCGCGTCCCCCACCCGCCCGTCGTCCGCACCCCGTTCGTGGTGAGCCGGCCCGGAGTCTTTCGGAGGGTCGTGTCGAACCACACAGCCAGCAGCAACCAAGCCTCCCTGACATTCGTCGGCCCCCCGTTCGTGGTGAGCCGCCCCGCATTCCGTCGAAGAGCCTGCCCTGAGCCGGCCGAAGGAAACCAACCAACCAACCCTCCCAGCCCCTATTGCTAGAATCTCCGGTCCCTCCAAGGCCGGTTGCTCTCCAATAGCCGGGCCGATCTCCCAAACTGGGAGTGCGCAGGTAGCGTGGGACGGGCGGCTCAACGCTGAGCGCAACGGCCCGTTCTATCCGACTTCGACCGACCGCCACCGACGCTAATAACGGCGGAAGGTTTGACTCACATCGACATCATCCTCGTGCAGCTCGCCATAATCTTCCTGCCCGGCTTGATTTGGGCGCAGATCGACGCACGCTATGCAGCGAAAGAAAGTCCCGGGCAGGCTGAATTCCTCATTAGAGCCTTTCTGTTTGGCATGTCGACATATGCAATAACGTATGTGGGCTATCGAGTGTTAGGACAGAGCTTTTCGGACTTCAGTATTGATGGCGCAAGTTCCACTCGGTTGTTGCGGGGTGAATTCGTGGATGAGATCATAGCTTCTGCAATTCTGTCGTTTGTACTAGCAGTCTTCTGGATTTATTTGGCGAACTATAAGCTGCTGAATAAGCTGCTCGTACTTATGAAGGCCACAAGCAAATACGGTCACGAAGATGTCTGGGACTTCACCTTTTCCTCATCCGGGGAAGAGGTCGAGTATGTGCATGTGAGAGATTTTAGACGAGGAATCATATATGCTGGTTGGGTGCACGTGTTCTCTGAGACCGGAAAACTGCGAGAGCTGTTACTGAAAGATGTTATCATCTATGATGGTGAAGGACGACAGACAGGGACGGTTCCGCTGCTTTACATCGCTAAAGATGGGTCGGATATCCACATTGAGTTTCCACACCGTGGGCCAGGCCAGGTCCAGGAAGTGAGGCCGAATGATGGCGGATAGAGACCAGAGGGATTCTTTGGCCATCAAAGGCTACGTCGTTCCACGAGGCTTGGCGAAGCACGGCCGCAATCCCGACGTATCCCGGATCAAGGAACGCCCGCCGGCCCCGGAGCCGATCATCACGCTACAGATGATTGCGGCGGGCGTCCGGAACGATCGGCGAAACGGCGAGCCAGAACCAACGGAAGACAATGGCACTTCCACCTAGTCTCCGGCAGTGCGTACGGCGCCTTGGCTGGTCCGCTCACATAAGCGGCGATTCGGAATCCGACGGTAACGGGACAGTCGCGACGCCTCTCCGGAGCTATTCCTTCAAGGGCGGGTTGGTGTGGAAAGGCGGTGTCAATCCGTCCGTGTCCAAGATTACGCAGCGTCCCCCGCCTCCCGAACCGCTGGGCACTACCGGCGGCGTTAGGCCGAACGCAGCGTCTGAACGTCCGACCGAGAGCGAACCCTCGGCGGACAACGGCAACAGCTCCGACTAGACCTCGCCTCCAGTCCATCAGCACCCACAGCCAACTCCCGGTTGCACTCCTCGTCTTTCCCCTCCTCGCTCACTGCTCTCAGCTCACCGCTCGCTATCCTGCAGTGATCCTGTCCTTAGGGGTGCTCCTAGGGGGCACCCAAGACCAACACGCACGATCGTGCCCATGCTCTCCAACCTCGAGCATCCGGGATTCCCGGTGAAACCCCTCCCCATCTACGGCAAAGGAGAACTACATGAAATGGCCACAATCAACCGCGATGCGAATACTGTTAGGGCTGGTTATGTTTATCGTCGGATACGCCCTGCTAGCGACCATAATGTGGGCAGGCCTCACAGGCTTCGGCACAGGTGCATAAACCCCCTAGTCGCCATACTTCCCTGAGACTTCAGAGCTACCCCCAATCCCTCCCTAAATCCCGGCCCTTGACACGCCGAACGAACGCGCCACACCGGCACTAACTCCTCACCCACAATCCCAAAACCCCCAACCCTCCCAGCCAATCCCCACGCTCCGCATTCCGTCTGGGCCTAACGCCCGGACTCAAACCGGCCTCTTCAACTCGCAGCCCACCAAGAACCCCACGTTCCGTTCACGGCATGCCCATCCGGTCATTCACAGGTGCGTCCAATCCCGTAGGGGTACCCCTTTTTGGTACCCACGGCCACCACCCCCAAGCCACCCACGCCACCGCGCCGAGCCCGTCCCAACCCCACCAAACTCGTTCCCGGCGGGCCTGTCCTGAGCCTGCCGAGTGGCGTCGCCCACCGCAGCACCCAAGCCCCCAAACCACCTTCCCGTCCGCTGTCCCGGCACACGCGACCACATCCTGCGGCGGCGCCACACCCTGTCACAGTTCTCACGGATCGTGAGCGTGTCAGAACGATGCGACACAGATTTGGAGATTGCGTAAGATCACTGCTTCAGCGGACGGCGAATCTGCGAAGACAACTGCATAAATCGTCATGGCGGAGACGAAAGGGCGGAGCATGTCGGTTACGTTCACGGGTTCGTACCAGACCTTGCGTTCCATCTACCCCGACCTGGGCCGGTCGTGGCAGCCCGTCAATCATCCTGACGAATTCGCACAGCCCCCTTATTGCCACCGCTCACTGGCAGGGGTGGCGCACCAACCGCCAGCATGAGCACCATCAACGTCTTTCTAGGCGGGTCTGGTAAGTATGTTGCCGAGGAACTCAAGGGGCTGCGGACCCACTACGAACTACCGCTGCCGGAGTTCATCGCATTTGACCTGAGCCGCGAGTCAACCCATACCGGCGCGTTTGCGCTCGGGCACGATTTGCTCGCGCCACACGAGCAGTTTGCCGACAGGGCAACGGACGACACGGCTCCGGCCTGGGAACGTCTGGCGGCAGGTGCCGGTTTGGATCCGCAAGCACAGCGCCCCGGGCCGGATACGAGGCCCGAGGCTGCCGTGATGAGCCAGACGGCCCGTGAAATGAAGACGGAAGAGCCGCCAGTCGAAGGGTTGTGGGGACTGCGTGCGGCCGGACTGCTGGCGTTCGCCGCCTTCATGGACCCGGACGCGACTGGGCCTGAGGCTGACGCCGCGCGCAGGTTTACGGATCGCATGCAGTACGCGCTGCGCACGGCGGGGCGCGACGGTCAACGGGTCACAGTCAACATTGTGGCCTCTACGGCGGGTGGTACCGGCGCGGGCATGTTCCTGCCCTTCGCGTTCTGGCTGGCAGAACACCCCCTGGCGACCGACCTCGAGACCAACCTGATCCTGATTACATCCAGCGCATTCGACAACGAGCCCCTGGATACCGGCGAAAACCAGCTTGAGATGCAGAGCAAGGGTCGCACCGGCACCTTCGCCATCATCCGCGAGCTTGAACTGCTGTACCAGCAGGATCCGTGGACCACGTTTCCAGTCCGGCGATTCCCTATCGCCACGGGCAACGCCACGAACGACTTGCGGTACCGCCTCGGATCGCGACCCTTTCACCGCGTGTACTGGATGGGTCGCCGCTCACGCGACGGCGAGGCCCGCAAGGCCGATGTGTATCGAGAAACTGACCCCCTGGTTCGGATTCTCAGCAACGAGGCGGCCGTCAACGACCTGGATGGGATGACAGGGGCTTTTCCTCAGCGACTTCTGCCGTCGGTGGTAACCGTTGACTATCCACGGTTGGCACGCGCCCGCCGCCTGAGCAGCCGCCTCGCCCAGGCCGCTCTCCGCCACCTCGCCCAGGGGGAGGACCGACCGAAGCTTGGCCGCCGCTTTTTCGAATATCCGGGCAATAACCCGGGGGCGTTCGGCAAGTTTCTGCAGGAGAACGAGTCCAGGGCGTTGGCCGTAGCCAAGGGCGGCGAAGCGACCATTAGACCGAGCGATATGGACAACTTGGTCAAGCCGTTTACAACAGTGACCTCCGCTCCCCTGGATTTCACCGGGATTGACACTGGATCGAACCGGACCCGCGCCGGCTACGACGCCGGTGACGAGGACTGGCAGGCCTACTGCGCGTCGCTGACCGCTGCCCTCAAGCAGCGCTGGACCCAGCACGAGGAATACATCGAACAGCATGTGAACGCGGAGATTCGGACCGAAGGCAATCGCTTCCGAACTTTCGTGACCCAGGTTGCCGGCGAGTACCTCAATCCTGAGGAGCAATCTCGCGGCCCCTACCCTCTGAGCGCACTGCAGACGCAGATCGACGAGTTGAAGACCGATGTGGCCGCCGCCCGCACATTCTTTGGTCACGGCCGCGGCGTTGAGGGCAGGTTGCCCGGCGGTTCAGCGAACCAGGCCAGATACCAGTCGGCGGCGGGGATTAGCCGGCGTATTGCCGACCAGGAAAGTGCCCTGCACCGTCCCCCTGAACCGCGGACAACGGCCGGGCTGACGCTCGGCAGTTGGTTGCTGCTGCTGCTCGTCGCAATCGGGATCGGCATCGGCGCATATTTCGTGGTCGGCCTGTTTCCAGGAAACGCGAGTCTGCTGTGGCTGGCCGTGCTCGTCGCGTCACTTACCGCGGCGGTGTTGATGTACTGGAGACTGCGGGGATCCCGGAGAGACCCGCTGTCGCAACGCCGCCAACGGGAGGAACGGCGCCTGTTTCGCCTCTACGAGGACCGCGTGTTCGCGCACACCGGCCAAGCATTGTTTGGCGCGATCACCGAGAGCTTCGTGCCTCGGGCGCAGGAAGCAGTGGACGCGTTGGAGACCCGGGTCGCCGAACTTCGCGATGTCTACGCGGAACTGCTGGCCAACGCGCAGGCCCGCGCTAGCGAGGTGCATACGCAGCCCTTGCACTCGGTGGCGGAGATCGGGCGCGATCTCTCGGATCCCGAGATTCAGACGCCGGAGTTTCTCGGTGCGCTGGCCAGCCGCGTGCGCATCGATCCCCAGGCGTCAGATGACTCCTTGATGCGCGACTTGAACTTCTGCATCTCGGAAGGGGATGGTCAGGCAGCCACAGGCCTCGTCCGCCTGATGGCGGCCGACATCCGCGAGCGCCGGCGGCAGGCCAACGGCGAGCAGCTTGGCGCAGCCTCGGCAGGCGGCCTGGACCTCAGTGCCATCGACGCGGCAGTTGACAGCGCCGCTACCACCGCGTTGGCTCGACACTTGCCGCGCACCCTTGAAGAGGCGCTGCGCCGCGAGGCCGGTGACGCGGCGCTGTCGACCCTCGACCGGCACTTGGCCGCGCTCGTGCACAAGACGCCCAGCGGTACGCCCTTGACGGGCCAAGACCGCCGCCGCAGCTCGGTGGACTCCAACGAGTCCGACGCCACGGTCAAGCGTCTGTACGTTCCCTCAGTCGATGTGCAGGGACTGGTCGTGAACTGTGTGTACGAAGCCGCTGGCGGCATGCTGGCTCAATCCGTGCGGGACGAACTTAGCGAGTGCATGGGAGACTTCAAGCAGCCTCTGGTCGTGCCGGAACTTGGCGCATCGATCGCGCTGCTGTCGCTGTGGGCGCCCAGCGTCAGCGACTGCCCTTGGGCCCCCAACAGCATCATGGCCACGCAGGAAGCCCACAGGGCGCACGACACCTATTACGGCGTGTCCCGAGAGGCGCGGTCGCCTGGCTTCATCGGTGCCAACCAGCGCAACTTCCACATCCTGCCGGAACTGTCCGCCGCTGCCTCGATCGAGGCTGACGGGTATCCCTTGCAACCCCTCCTGCCCTGCGTGGTCGCTCGACTCCTCGGCAGCCATCCTCACGAGGAAGGCCCGACAATCCTGGAGTTGTTCTACCTGCTGCGCGTTGACGAAGTCATTGGTGAGCAAGTCAGTCGCGACCGCGTGAGCAGCCGCCGCAGCAGTTGGGAAATCCGGAGGGGCGGCGGGTCCCTCCCACTCATTGAGCGGCCGCTGCTTGCCGGAACGAGCGCCTTGGACAACGCCTTTGGCCCTGGGCTGCGTGTGGTCAACGCGTTTGACGCCTTCCACGATTTCATGCTTTTCGAGGGTGCGATGGCTGGCGGCCTGATTAGGCAAAAGTGGCAGGTTGTCGAATTCAGCGGTGCGGAACTTCCGCTGGAGGCGTGGGCACGACTTGGGAACGCGGAGCTTGCGAACCTGCAGCATCAGTTCGTGGAGCGCTGGTGGGAAGTTGGGAGCCGCGATGCGGCAGACAACGACCATGAAGCCATGTTGCAGCTGCTGCACCAGGACGTTGACTTGATGGACAACGCGGACGCGTCCCGGGACTGGAAGCGAGCCGTCGAGTTCGTGCTTAGGTCGGGCCATAAGAGGCGGCGCGCGCTTGCCAGCAGCGCGTCGTAGCCGCACGGCGATCCGGGCTAACCTGCTGGTGCGAATTGGGGCGGTGGCTGTACTCGCCGCTGCCCTGGCGGCGGCGGTACTGGCCTCGCCCTTAGCCGTACATGGAGACGCTCCCGACGCCGCCGACGTCGTCCTCGTCATCGACCACTCGCTGTCAATGCAGGAGAGCGATCCTGAGGGCCGGCGCATTGCAGCGGCTCGGGACTTGATTGACACGATTGCGGCGTTCACTGATTCCTTCGATCTACGGGTTGGCGGCGTCGGCTTCGGCAGTCCATACGTTGATGGCCCGCCCGACCCCGATCCGCGCATCATCCTGCCGCTGTCGAAGCCGGACGCACTCGGAGTTCGCGACCAGTTTCGGCGTGAGGAATTGGTGCCGGGTACCGACTTTCATTCAGCCCTTTGCCTGGCGTGGCGCGTGGCCGTCGGCATGCGTCCGCCGCCGGGCGCCGCCTGTCCCCCGGCCAGTATCGACGCCGGCCTTGGCTCGGCGCCGTCGGAAGACCCGGGCCGCGCCAAGGTTGTGGTGCTGATCACCGATGGCGGACCCGCCCCCCGCGGTCTGGAACTTGCCCAAACCTTCCAAACCGCGGCGAACTGCCCGCCCACCGCCCTGGCCCGGATTGCCGACACCGAAGACCGAGGCATTTACATGTGCGGCCTGGCCGAGGCCTGGACTGCCCTGACCGCCGCATTTCCTGTGGAGGTCTTCGTCGTGGGAATCGACGCCCGCAACCAATGGTTCCCCAGCACGGAGACCTTCTGGCGCGCCATCACGCGCTGCGAGGGCGAGCAGGACTGCGCTCGCCGAGTCCTGCGCGTACTCGATCCCGCCGGCCTCACACGCGAGATCAGCAAGGCCGCGATCGGAGGAGTCACAAACCTGTGCCCCCGGGACGCCGGCGTCAGCAAATGTCACCTGCCGGCCGGGCTGCGCGAAGTGCACTTCGCGGTAACCAACGTTGGACCGGACGACCGGATTTCGGTTAAGAGCCCCGACGGCCGCGACGTCCGCGAAAACGGTCAGGCCAGGCTCCGCGCCGTTGGTTCGTCCCAGCGCTGGCGCATCCAGGCCCCGGCCAAGGGCGTTTGGCGCGTCGAATCCGCCCTCCCCGACCCCAACCTGTTCAGCCTGATGCTTCCCGCCCAACTCCAACTCGTGCCGCAGCCCACTGCCCCCACCACGGATTCTCAGGTCGCCTTCACGGCAACGCTCTTGGATGGAGGCGCCGTCAATACCGATTCCCTGCGTGACGAGACCTTTACGCTTGAACTGGTGCGCGACGGTCGTGACCAGCCGCCCCGACAGGTCGGCCTTCGCTCCAGGGACGCCGGATCATTTCTGGTGACGTCCCACGACGGTGGCGACACGATCGGGCAACTCGCGGCCGGCCGCTGGACCGCCCGTCTGTCGCGGCTGGTCGAGGACCCGCAGACGGGTGAGGCCGACCGTCTGGTGTTTGGAAGCGTCTCGTTCGTCGTAACCGAGCCGACACCCACGCCAGTCCCAACGCCCACGCAGACTCCGGCGCCTACGCCCACACCCGCGCCGACGCCCACGCCGTCCCCCAGCCCCACGCCAACCTCCACGCCTAGCCCCACGCCCACCGCAACCGCCACGCCGATCCCGACGCCCACACCCTCGCCAACCCCGACGCCGACACCCACACCCAGTCCCACGCCGACCCCGACACCTCTGCCAGAGTGCGCCGCCGAGTCTCCCAAGACGGCCAGATTCGTGCCTGCGGACACCCGGATGGACGCCTATAGGTTGGGATTCACTTGGGAAAACCGCCCGCGTTTCCGCCTCCGCAACTCTCAGACCGCCCTGCTGGAGGAACAGTCCGACTGCCGGACGGCGGCCGCGGTTCAGGCCCAGCTTCGCGTGACTGATTTGGCCGGAGTCGGGCCGGCCTGTCCGCGCTGCTCTGCTTCCGTCACCGGGCGTCTACCGCTGCGGGTCGAAGCTGCGCTGCCGCTTCCCGACACGCAGGAGGCCCGCTACGTGCGAGACGTACGAGTGCTGGTGGACGACGAATGGCGATCGGTCGCCTCAGAGGAATTCACGGTTCAGGTCTCCGAATGGGCGGCCGCGGAGCCGCTCTGGAGCCTCATCGCGCTCATCGTTGCTCCCATAGCCGTCCTTGCGGGGGCATCATTCGTAGCCACCCGCGTAATCCGCCATCGACTGGACGACTACGATGAACAGCCAACGGCCGTGCGCAACATCCTCGTCGTGGGCGCCGACGGTATGGGGACGCCCATCGTGCGACTTGGATTCTTCGTATGGCGTGGCGCAGATGTCGAAGGTGGCGGGGACACTGGCGTCTCCACGGCCTACCTGTCGCTTGCCGGACTTGTCGCCGGGCCACTGGTCGCTCGATTCCACTCCCCGCGAGCGTCCATGGATACCGTGGACGGCATGCAGCCGCAGAACAAACTCGGCGGCGTTCTGCGCAATGCATCAAATGCCGTCCGTGGCGCTCGAACGCTCGCCGTCGGCCGTCGACTTCACCACGCAGCATTTGAGGACGACGACGGACGCGAGAATCAACTTCAACTCGTTCGCCGACTTGACCCCGACTGATCAAGTAAGTCCCATAGCCTGCGCCGAACTTGTCGAATAGCCTGCCCACAGCCGCCCCAAGCGGAACCGGGCCAAAGTCCCTAGGCGGCCCGCGTCCAACCACCCAGCCCACAACAACCAAGCCTCCGGTCCGTGCTACCGTTGAATCTCCGCGGGCGGCGGAAGAATCCCACCAACACCCATCGAGGAGCCGCCCATGACCCCCGAACTCATTGGAATTCTCGCCGTCGGTGCCACCCTGATTGGCGTTGGCGTCACAATGATCGGGCTCCTGCTCACATTCAGGCGGGAAGCGCGTGCTGACGTGACCGAAGTCCGCTCGGATTTGGCGGACCTCCGCAAGGATGTTCAAGCCCTGACCGAACGCATGTCCCGCCTCGAAGGCGTCATCGAAGGCTTCTTCGCCAGACGGCAGCGCCCCGACGCCGCCGCCTGACCTAATCGCGCCAGGGACGCGCCCCCACCCACGCCGTCGCGCGGCCTGTGCCCACCACCGGTATCGCGCGCAAATTACCGAAGTGCGACGGCGAGACGGCCTTCCCCGTCTGCGTGACTTTCCCCACTCGTCAATAGACTCCGCAGCCGTCATCCCATCACCCAAGCCAATCCCTCACACCGTCGACAGAACGCGGCACTGCCCGCGTTCTGCCCCGCGGCGAGTGCATCCCGTCCTGCCCGCGTCGGTCATGAGCCTGCCCCCCGGCCACGCCGCCCTCACCACCCTCTACCAACGCACCCCCACCCCCACCTCCCACCCCATCCCCCTCGACATCATCCCCACCCCCTGACCGCAGCCCCGATCCTGGGTGACTCTGCCTAGCGTCTAGCCAACGCCCCCCACTTGACTCGGAATCGGCGTTTCCAGCGCCAGCTGGAGAGACAGTTAGAGCCGTTCGGTCTCCCGATGTGACCCGGACGCAAGGCTTGACTACCCCGGTTCGGCAGCCGTCAGCATCTTGACGTCGCCGGTGAGCTTTCCGTCCCGGACAAGCTCATCAACGGCCTGACCGATCCTCTTCAAAATGTCCTTACCTGTCCGGCGAAATCCAAACTGCCGAGCTGCCTCCTTGATGAGGTCAGTTCGACCAGCACCATATAGCAAGTTGGCACACACCAAAACCCCGGACTTAATCTCCAACAGTGGGATATGTTCAATCTTTCGTCGAGAAGCGTGGTTACGGGGTGCCGATGCATCTGGGGAACGTGGTCGCAACTCGACTGACTGTCCCGGAAGAACCAGGAATGGCGACGAAGTCTCGACGCCAAAGGAGTTCATGGGAAAAACTGAATGCCCCTGACCAAGGATAGCGAGCAGAGAGTCGGGAAGAGTCGATCCACCTAGTTCTTTCGGTAACCACTGAAGGCCTATCACACCTGTCACTGCTTGATACACCTGCGCTCGGGTGCTTCTTTGCACGCGGCCAACGCCGTAGCGAATCCTAATTCTCTCCACTACGACATCGACATGAACTGGCCCTTCATCTTGCACTACCTTCGAAATGAGCATTTCAAGTGTTTGCGAATCCTCGCCCCGCAGAGCCTCGCCAACCCAGATCTGCGACAAGTCCGCAACAACATAAGGCCCAAAAGAGCTTTCCGAACCGCTGTCACCTTCGGAATCCAGTGACCTCCGTTGGAATCTGTTGGAACTTCGGCTCGTCCAGTCGTCACCAGAAACCACCGATACCCCGCTTGGTACAGCTTCCTCCATATGGTCGGTGCCTTGGACAGCATCTGGGGGCTGGACAACCGAGCCTTCGTCCGAGACCGTCACCGTCTCATCAGGAGTAGTTAGGGGGTCAATGGTCCTTTCCTCCATGAGACGCAGCGGTGCGTCAACGTCCGCGATCAATGTCTCCGATTCGTTTAGCGCATGCTCAATCGCATCTAGCTCGCGCTCAGGATTCTGAATCCACGCCCGCGACCAAACTCGATGGATCGTCCAGCCCAAGCCCTCCAGGATCGACTGCCGCAGCCAGTCTCTGTCACGCGCGGCTGGCGCACTGTGATAGGTCGCCCCATCACACTCAATGCCCAAGGCATAACCGTCGCCGTCCTCAGCCTGAATCGCCAGATCGATCCGGTAGCCAGCCACCCCAACCTGGACATCGATCCGATGACCTCGTTTGATTAGTGCTCGACGCACGGCCTCTTCGAATGGACTCTCAGTCTCGGCTTGTACGCTGATCGTGAGATTCTGTTCCAGAGCACCGTCGGGGTTTCGTGCAAATTCGAGGTAACGCCTCAAGAGTCGTGCGCCGGGACTCTCCGAAGTGATGTCCTCGGGCCGTAGCGAGTGCACGATAGTCATGGACCGACGTGCACGGCTTACGGCCACATTCAGCCGTCGTTCGCCACCGTCATTGTTGATCGGCCCGAACCGGTTGTACACTCGGCCTGAGTCTGTGGGACCGTAGCCGACGGACAGAAAGATGTGGTCGCGTTCGTCGCCTTGGACATTCTCTAGATTCTTGACAAAAACGCGCTCATCGTGCTCAGGCGAGAATCGGTGATCGAACTCAGGTTGGTGGATTCGAGCCTCGTCGATTAGCGTTTCAATCAAGTCGGCTTGAGCGCGGGATAGTGCAACGACTCCGATACTCTCAGAGTCAGGCCGCGTTCGTAACAGTTCGAACACCAGTTCAACGATCCTCTCAGCCTCCATCCGGTTAGTACGTGAGCCGCCGGCGTCATAGCGGCCATGCGGCAGATACACGGCTCTCACGCCGTGAGCTTCTGCCTTGCGCGGACTTGGGAACGTGAGCAGCCGGTCATTGTAAAAGTAATGGTTTGAGTAGCGGATTAGGCTGTCGTGACGACTGCGATAGTGGACTCCGAGATAATGCTCCGCAACGCCGTTGCCCGCCATGCCCACCATGACATCCAGAATGCTCTCCCGTCCCTCAAACCAGTCCGTTTCGTCGTAACCTTCGTCGTCGCCGTCCTCGTGCTCGTAGCGATGCTGGAAAACAGTGGTTGGAGGTAACTGTCGGCTGTCGCCAACCACTATGGTCTGGTTCGCCCGCGAGATCGCTGGAACCGCGTCCTCCGGCAGCACCTGAGATGCCTCGTCAAAGATCACCGTGTCGAAATCGAGGTTGGCGCTTGCCACGTCCGTGCGCTTGAGGTACTGGCTAACGGCCAGAGGACTCATAAGGAAACAAGGCTTCAATGCTTGAATCAACTGCGGAGCGGCGCCAAGCAGCTGCCGTACCGACATCTGCCGGCGCTTTTTCGTGAGCTCGCCTCGCAGAACTCCAAGCTGTCCCGCACGCGTCACACTGGTACGAGACTTCGGGTAGTTATCAAATAGCGCCCTGCGGGCGTGCTCGCGCAGGACATGGGGAAGCTGGCGATCAAGGTCTCGGAATTCGCGCCGAATTGCCTCGTGGTCGCGTCCAGTGAAGTCCCTCAGTCTGATGTCCTGCTGCGAGATGTCGTCAAGCCACGCTGTCAAAAGGCGCCGATTCACAATCCCAGGAACCAATGCCGCGTCCTCGGTCGCTTCCCGGATTCGCAGAACCGTATCCGGTCCGAAAGTGCGATCAATTTCGTCAGCGGCCAGCTTGAATTCAATCCAATTCGTAGCGCTATCAGCATCTTCGTAGACAGACATGAGCCAATCTGAAATCTCCCGGAAGGGCACGGTCGCCCAGGATTCCCAGGGGGATTTGGCCAATTCGAAGCAACGATTCAGTACGGCCAGATCTCTTGGATACTCTGACTGCAATAATTCAATGGAATCTGCAATACGCGTTGTATCTAACGGCTCAGTCTCGTTGCAGATTATCTCGCGCAAACGATTACTAAGATGCTGTTCTGCCTTGTCGAGCAAGATCTGACACCATTGGATCGCCTCGATAACGGCGTCCCAATCCGTGTTGCGATCTCTGAACCACTCGCCGAAGTCTTGCCCAAGACTCTCACGGGATGTTCGTTCGTCGGCTTCGATGTGTTGCAGACGCGCGAGCTTTTCGACGAGACGGCCGAAGGCCAGCCAGTCTGACGGTGCATGGACGAGTGCCTGAGTAAGCACGCTCGTGGCCGATTGCAGCCTCTGAAGCGGACCCACTCCCCGCTGAATGGTTCCAAGTACTCCTGCGGGGCCAATCTCATTGAGGTCCACACCTTCCGACTCAAGTCTCTGCAGCGAAGCCTGAAGCGAATCCAGTCGAGCTTGCGCAGTATCTTGCGGGCCTCGCAGGGCCTCAACCGCCAAGCGGTCGGCTAGCAGCCGCCGCAGATCGTCTTGATTCCATGGCCAGCTTCGCAGCAGATTCACCAAGTGGTGTATCTGGACCTCAATGTGCGTCCAATCGGTCTCACGTGACCGGGCATGCCCGCCAATATGCGGCTCAACTTCTGCATAGGCCTTTTCCCAGGCGTGACGAAGCGATTGGATTTCAATGGCGCGCTCCACGACGGAAAGCCCGCTACGAACGTCCAACCGATCTCGAGTTCTTGCATGGCCCCGGAGAAGTCGTATATCGCTCTGGAAGGCGGATCTTCCGAGAAGCAACCTTCGCATACCACTCTGATGGTCGGATCGAAAGCGAACTAGCATCTCCCTGTCGACCGCGTCGACGAGTTCTGGATCAAACGAACAGAAGAACTCTTTCTCGGCGTTATCGAGTGCTAGGTGGGCCTCTCGCGCAGCACCCACCAACAGCTCGATCTTCTCAAGGTGACTCAGGTCAGTCCACGACTCCGAGACGGGCGATGCAGCTATGAGCTGGCGAGCGAAGTCGATTAAGCGCAGCGACTCGGCCAACGATGCGGTCTGCGTGTCAGTTCCCAAAATTGTGGCGAGTTCGTTCAGTGCGGCTACGGCTTCGGAAGCCTCTGCTTCAACTTGTCTGGCGGTCTCCAGCAACCTGGCGGGATCGGGCATTAGTCGCGCCGGCCATTCCGATCCAAATGCTTGTCGGAGAGCTTCAGTCTCGGTGGGAGTCGCGTGTACCGAATGCGAGAGTTCCTGGTAATCAGCCGTAGGTGCTTGCCCACCGAAAGCTCTTCCTGTGTCTTCAGCGAGCTTTCGAGCCTGCTGCTGTTGCTCGCGTTGCTCGGAAGCGATCCGGCGCAACTTCCCCAAAGTCTCTTTGCTCAGCCAGTGCCGGAAGACCAGCGGTTTTGAGTCAAGGTGCCGCGCCAGCGCGCTAAGGCTCGACGCTTCTTCAAGCGTTGCTGGAGCTCGAACGCCGAGTATCTCGGCTTGTTCCCTCAGTTGCGCACTCGCGTCATTGACGAATTGCTCTACCCCATTAGCGTCTCGCCTTAGTCGATCAGCGAGTCCAACCGAGCCAGTGCGTGTCTTCAAGAACTTCCACTTGGAGGTCGTAAGTTCCTTGAACTCATCAGGCCGACGCGCAATGCGCTCGGTCAGAGCATCGATAGACCTCAACTGTGACTCGCCAACAGATTTAATGTCCGTTACATCAAACTCGACATCCGGCAAATCACGAAGCTGCGCATACTCACCGTGAACCTGGAATACACTGCGCTCTAGCGATGCCCGAGGCTCATGCAGGGCGCGAGCAACTTCGTTCAGCATCTTTCGGCTGGCTTCTAATTCTGCGAACCCGTAGTCGAATTGAGCCACGTGTCCGCTGTCCTCGATTGAGCTCCGCAACTGCTCATACACCGAAGTCTTGCTGGCCCGGTCGCTATGCATGTCCAGGCAAAATACGCCAAGGCTCTCGTCGTCAAGTCGGCCCTTTACAACGTCAAGTGCCACACTCTTTTCGCTGACGAATAGCACCCGCCTGCCGTGTGTCAGCAGATTGGAAATGATGTTGACGATAGTCTGGCTCTTGCCGGTGCCCGGCGGCCCGTGGATGACGAGGTGCCCGCCAGCGCGAGCCGCCGCGACGGCGCGCAACTGACTGTGGTCTGCCGGCAGAACAGTGACTTCCTGGCGCATATCGAGGATGTCATCGAGCTGTCCGCCGGCAAGCTCGGAGTCCGACGGAAGGGCGTCGAAGTGAGGGGACCCGCTGGAATCGAGCGTCAGCGGCTCACCGGCAAGTCGACGAACGAGCGGGTGCGAAACACCGGCGCTTCGCATTTGCTGTAGGTCTCCCCACATCGCCAGCTTGGTGTATTGAAAGGTCGACAAGACCACTTCATGAGTAACTCGCCAGCCGGAGCGCGCCTTGACGAGATTGGAAACTTCATCGAGATAGGCGCCATAGGTCTCGTGATTGAATTCGGGCAACTCAAGACTGAGTTCTCGAAGTTTGTGGTGCAGGCTGGCGTTTGCAGAGGCGTCGTCGTCTTCCCGACTCAGAACAAACGGGTCACGTGGAGATGCCCGCTGGAGATCGCAGGGCAACAGCAACAGAGGCGACTTGGCTGGCTCGCGTTCCTCATCAATCCACTCCAGGAATCCAACAGCCAGATAAAGGATGTTGAGCCCCTGCTCTTCTAACCACTCCCGCTCTTTCCTTAGAAATCGCAGCAGCACACGCTGCAGCGCCAACGGTTCGACGTCAGAGGGCAGATCGCCGCGCACGAACTCGATGCCGTCGTTCGGCCCGGTGGGTTCCTCGGTTGCCGGCTCGAGGCCAGTCGTACGTCGCCGCCGCCGGCGCGCCGCAAAGTCAAACGTACGGCCTTTCCGCGAGCTCTGCAGGTATTCATCGATCTCGTCAGGAGTGAATCGACTGATAGGCACACAGCGGATAGTGGGTCGGCGACGTGACTGTGGATCCTTGGGAATGCTGTTCCACTTGAAGTAAAGCAGGTTGTTGCTGCGGTTCAGCTGCAGTAACTGGCTCTGCCATCGCGCAACGGCAGCGTCGACACCGTCTCTCTCTATTTGGGAAACCTTCGGCTCCGCCTGCGACGTCCTTGGATCTCCGGAGGCTCGACGCTCGTCCATCGGTTCGTCCCACCGCCACTACGCTCGCCCTGGCGCGGCGACAGCATAAGGATGGCGTGCGCGGGCTGTCACACCCGTCGTCACCGTATGAAGACTAATTCATTGAATCGGCAACGTGTTCAGAAGACGAGCCGATTGCAATTGCCGAACGGTCCACAATCCTGACCGCCGACGGTGCCTGATTCAACTGCCGCGCCGCCCATACGCGATATCCTGATGCTGGTCACTCAGGGTTCACCATTCGGAGTGTAGGCGCGTCACCCTCCCCGCCACGCCGAACTCCGGTTTCTTCGCCCCGAAACATCGCCTCCGCCACATTTCGAACGTCATGCTGCGGCTCACGCCCCTGCAACTCTTTGATCTTGCCCAGATCGAACTCGAAGGAATTTGATTCCGGCAACCGCGTCTCCACGTACTCGAGCCCATACCGCTCGGCAATCCAGGGCACGTGCTCGCCCCACCGAAACACCGCCGCCTCGCTCAGTGTGAACGCGTCCTCCACCGTCGCGTCCTTTTCTAGCGCCAGCCCCGACTCCCCGTCCCACCGCTGCTTGCGGTCCCCCTCGCCACCTGCTGACACCCATGCCAGTAGCCGCTCGTCCTCCTTCTGTGAGCGAGGCACCTGATATCTCAGCACCGCAACGCTCGCGTGCTTGGCGAAGTTCAGGGCATCCGCCGGCGCCTCGCCACCACTGCCTCCCTAGCCAGCGTTGCATGCACCGTCAGCACCGCATGCACTGATTGCATTGCCTGCACCGCCGCCAATGCCAGCCCCCGCCAACCACGGCACCCGCTTAGCACTGGACACATTCGCCCCGAAACTGAACACATCCACCCGACCCACTGAACACATCCCAAACCGCCCCTAACCCTCGCCCCGTGCCCTCCCCGCCCCCGTCACCCCGGCGTCCCCGGAGAGCCTGCCCCGAGCCTGTCGAATGGGGGACCCAGCGCCATGCTCGATCCCAGCGCACCCCACCCCTCTTCGTCATCCCAGCGTCAAGCCTGCCCTGAGCCTGTCGAATGGGGCCGGAACCCAGCAGCAACCAACCACCCATGCGCACCCAGGTCACCCTTGGCACCCCACCCACACCCAACGCTCCCAACCTCCCCTTCCGCATCTCACTCCTCTGCCCTCTCACCTCTCCCCTTCTTCCACCCACTCCTTCCCCTGCCCCCTCTTCGTCATCCCGGCGTCTTCAGCCGGGACCCAGCACCATGAGCAATCCCAGCGCAACCGGTCATCCCGTCCACACCCGCACCCCGAGCGCAAGCCCCCTCCGCTCTCACCGCTCACTACTCTTCCCTCTCCCCTCTCCCCTTGCCCTAGTGTACCCATTTAGCATACACTAGGGCCACCATATCTCAAACCCGATCCCAGGACCCCATGCTCACCCGCCTCCTCCGCGCACTCCGCTCCTTCTCCATCCCCTTCCGATCCCACTTCTCCGCCCTCTCCCATCTCCCCTTCCTCCCCCGCTCCGCCACCCTCGCACAACCCCAACCTTCGACGCCAACCCGCCCAAAAAATCCGGCCCAAGCTATCTCTGGCCAGCCCGCCCCCAGAGGGGGCGGGCTGGCCAGAGATAGCTCCCCCTTCACCCCCACCCGAATCCGACCACTCGCAACCGCCGCCTGCCGCGCCACTCCGCACCCCCAGCCCCCCGCCCAACACCCACCACACCACGCCTCACCCTCGAATCCGTCGTTTCAGCCCCTCCCAACCGCACCCCAAAACCCCGCCAAAAACCACCCCGTCGCACCTCAAGAGTTTTTTAGAAAAAACTCTTACGCGCGCAAAGCCACCCCATTTCGACCCCTCCAGCCACCCCCAGCAGCGAACCGCCCAAACGCCCGCCTCTTCCTCCCTCGCCCGCTGGGAGAGGGTTGGGGTGAGGGTCTTCCGGGCAACACGCCGCGATTCAGCACCGTCGCCCCAGCGCACCCCCCAGGTCCGCCCCAAATGCCCCCGCCGCACCTCAAGAGTTTCTTAGAAGAAACTCTTATTGCGCGCGAGGCCCCAACGTCCGCCCGTCTCGCCCGCCGCCACCAATCGCCCGTACCCACCCCCGACGCCTCCCGTCCCGCTCTCACTCCTCTGCCCTCTCCCCTCTCCCCTTCCTCCCCCACCCCGCCGCACCTCAAGAGTTTTTTAGAAAAAACTCTTACGCGCACGAACCCGCCACATCCCGCGTCCCAAACCGTCCCGTCCGCCGCCCCGGCGCGCCCCATGACCTCGCCCACCGTCCCACCGCTCACGCCAGCCACGCCGCCGAACACCGCCATCCAGCCCCGCCGCAGCGCGCTCCAACACTCCCCGAAACACCCCCCGCCGCACCTCAAGAGTTTCTTAGAAGAAACTCTTACTGCGCGCGAGACTCCCATTTCCACCCCGCCAACCACCCGCCCCATCCGCGCCCTGCATGCCCAAAACTCTCGCTCCACCCTCGCCCCTCGCCGACCCCAATCTCCTCTCCTCCGCTCTCACTTCTCTGCCCTCTCCCCTCTCCCCTTCCGCCTTCACCCACCCCCACAACCCGATATCCTGAGCCCGCCGCCCGTCTGGGCGGTCATTTGTGGAGGACCCACACGCTTATGACACCGCTCGACTTCGGGATCCCGGCCGGCAGCCTGCAAGACGCGACCATCGAACTCTTCCGGCGCGCCGGCTGGCATATCGTCGTCAGTCCACGGAGCTACTTCCCCGAAGTCGACGACGACGACCTGCGGCTCACCCTCATGCGCGCCCAGGAAATGTCCCGCTACGTCGAGCACGGCACCTTTGATGCCGGCATAACCGGCAAGGACTGGACCCTCGAAAACGAGTCCGACGTCCAGGTCATCCAGGTCCTCCCCTACTCCCGCCGCAGTTCCCGGCCGACCAGGACAGTCCTGGCTGTACGCAGCGACTCCCCGGTCAAATCCATCCAGGACCTCGAAGGCCGCACCATCGCTGCCGAAATGGTTGGCTTCACTCGGCGCTACCTGGCGGACCGAGGCATCGACGCCTCGGTCGAATTCTCCTGGGGCGCAACCGAGGCCAAGGTCGCCGGCCGCCTGGCCGACGCCATCGTCGAGACCACCGAAACCGGCTCCACCCTCCGCGCCCACGGCCTGCGCGAAATCGAGACCATGCTCACCTCCTGCCCGCAGATCATTGCCAACAAGCAGGCCTACGCCGACCCGGTCAAAAAGGCCAAGATCGACCAGGTCGCCATGATGCTCAAGGCCGCCCTGGACGCTCAGTCCCGCGTGGCGCTCAAAATGAACGTGCCCAGGGACCTCCTGGAAGAGATCATCGCCCTCGTCCCCAGCGTCACCGCGCCCACCGTCGCCGACCTCTACGGCCAGCCCTGGGCCAGCGTCGAGATCGTCGTCGAGGAGCACCAGGTCCGCGAATTGATGCCCCGCTTGGTCAAAGCCGGCGCCGAAGGCATTATCGAGTTCCCGCTCAACAAGTTCCTCTAATGTCTGACAACCGGCTCCGCTTCGGAATCATCGGCACCGGCGGCCGCGGTCTCGGCTCCTTCGCCCGCGGCCTCCGCAACGACTTCCCCCACCAGGCCGACATCGTCGCCCTCAGCGACATGGACCCCGTACGGCTCGCCCTCGGCGCCAAGAACTTCGAAGTCGAACGCACCGACACCGACCCGTCCGTCGTCCTCGACAACCCCGAAGTCGACGCCGTCGTCATCACGACGCCTGATGCCACCCACGCCGACTACGCCTGCGCCGCCCTGGAAGCCGGCAAGCACGTCATCTGCGAAAAGCCCATCGCCACCACCGTCGCCGACTGCAACCGCATCCGCGACATCGCCCGTCGCAGTCCCGGCGGCTTCATGACCGGCTTCGTCCTGCGCTACGTCCCCTTCTACGACCGCATGCACCACGCCATCGTCAGCGGCGAAATCGGAGATCCGCGCCTCGTCCAGATCGCCGACAACCGCGACGGCGCCGGCTACTTCCGCCGCTGGCACCGCCTCCGCGCCAACTCCGGCGGCCTCCTCGTCCACAAGAGCTGCCACTCCCTGGATATCGCCGGCTGGATGCTCGGCGCTCGACCCGTCAGCGTCAGCGCCACCGGCGGCGTCGCCGTCTACACCCCCAAAGACTGGGCCGGCGAACGCTGCCTCACCTGCGACGCCAAGGACACCTGTCCCGAATACGTCGACATAACCCAGGGCCGTCTCAAAGAGCTTTACCACGACTCCGAAGCCACCAGCGGCTACATCTTCGACACCTGCGTCTTCAACTCCGAGAAAGACACCGTCGACCACGCCAGCGCCAGCATCGAGTACGAAAACGGCAAGCGCGTCTCCTACAGCCTTTGCCTATTCGCCTCCTACACCACCCGCGAAATCGGCGTCTGGGGCGCCGACGGCAAGGTCGAAGGGCGCGATGGCCAGGATGCCTTCCGCCTCACCGGTCGCCGCGACGATCGTGACGAAGAACGCGCCGTAGAGGTAGCAAGAGGCGGCCACGGCGGCGGCGACACCCGCCTCTTGGCCGACGCGCTCTCCGTATTCCGCGGCGAGCGCGAGCCCGTGGCCGACTTGGACGCCGCCTACTGGGCCGCCGTCCTCGGCATCGTCGCCGAGGAATCGGTAGCCCGCGGCGGCCAGCGCCTCACCCTCGCCGAACTCGGCGCAACCCCATGACCGGCCGCGCCGCCATCGTTCGGGAGGCCAACCTCGTCGAGATCGAGGAAATCGAAATCCCGGGCCCCGTCGGCCCCACCGAAATCCTCGTCGAGACCGAATGCACCTTCATCAGCGCTGGCACCGAACTCGCCAACTTCACCGGCCTCGACCCCGGCGTCCACGTCCCCGGTAGCTGGAACCACTTCCCAGCCCGCCCCGGCTACGCCAACTGCGGCCGCGTGATTGAACTCGGTTCTGCGGTCGAATCCCTGGCCGTCGGCGACCGGGTCTTCACCCAGCACAAGCACGTCTCCCACCATCTCGTTGCCGTAGACGATCCCGACACCATCGTCGTCCCCGTGCCCGCTGACGTCCCCAGCGACCTCGCCGCCGCCGTCCGCATGGGCATGGTCGCCATCACCGCCCCGCAGGTCGCCGACAACCACCTAAATGACTGGGTCGTCGTCTTCGGACTCGGCCTCGTCGGCAATCTCGCCGCCCAGCTATTCGCGCTGGACGGCGCTCGAGTAATAGGCGTAGATCCCGTCGCTACCCGCCGCGAACTTGCCCAGCGCGTCGGCATCCAGCGCGTCATTGGCGAGGAGATGTCGTCAATCGTCGACCAGGTCCACGACATCACCGGCGGTGGCGCCCAAACCGTCGTCGAAGCCGTCGGCCACGCCGGCGTCGCCGAAACCGCCATCCACACCGCCGCTCCCTACGGCGAACTCATCCTCCTCGGCTCACCCCGCGCCCCCGTCACCGCCGACCTCAACGAGTTCCTCCAGCCCGTCCACCGCACCTGGGTCACCATCAAGGGCGCCCTCGAACACCGCGTGCCCATCAACCCGGCCCGCGGCCATCCCCTCTCCATCGCCGGCAACGCTCGAACCATCCTCGACCTCGTGTCCTCCGGACGCCTCCACCTGGCCCAACTCATCTCCCACCGCCTCCCCGCCGGCGAAATCGCCGCCGCCTACGACGGCCTCCTCAACCAGCCCGACGAGTACTGGGGCGTCGCCCTCGACTGGCGCTAGCGACAAAGCCACGCCTTCGCAGTCCTTCCGTCGTCTGCGAAGAACGCTCGGGATTGCTGCTCGCAGCGTTGGAATCTACCTCGGGCTTCTGACTATCTTGATAGCACCGTTCGCCAAGATCGTTGCCGTACTGGCTGCGACTCCTGACTCAGTCGTCGCCGCCGTCTTTATCATTATATTTGGACTTCTCTTTATCGAGGGATACAAGGCAGTATTCACGTCGCACATGGACTATAGAAAGTCCGTTATCGTCGGTGTCTCAATGGTGCTGGGCATTTCAGCAGCCAGCCTTGGTCGGTTGAGTGATGGCATCCGGGGAGACTTGATGGGCAATACGATCATCGTAGGCGGAGTTACAGCCATTGGGATGACTGTAGCTACAGGTTTTCGAGGCTTTTGGCGTCGCAGGCTTAGCGTCGATCTATCGCTCTCATCGTTGACCGATATCTCGGTGTTTCTGGAGTCATTCGCGTCCAGATACGATTGGAATGACTCGGCGAAGATCCGCCTGAACCTGGCTGTTGAAGAGGTGGTGCTCACCCTTTTGGATCAGAGTGGCGAGAACCGTTCCGACAAGCGACGCCGGTTGAGTGCGTCGGTGCATGCCGACGGCGATGCCGCCGAGATCGAGCTGATCGTGTATTCGCAGGAAGACTTCGAAGGCAATATTGAAGACCAGCTTGGCCTGGTAAGTGATCAGGGGTCACTGGACGACCCACACCAACTCTCGACCAGGCTGCTGCGGCACTATGCCTCGGCGGTCCATCATCGTAAGTAATACGGTGCCGACATTGTGACCTGCCGGGTCGAAAAGAGTCTGTCCGGGACGACGAACTAGCCTCCGAGGCGGCGGTGAGTGCTCGCGTTCGGGTAATTCTCTCGCTCTGAAACCTGTGGTGGGATGGGCTCGTGGGGCTGATTCGTTCAGCGCGCCGGTGTGGGCGAACCTAGTGGATCGATGCGAATCCAGGTAGGCAGGAGCCTCGCCGGCGGCGGTATCCGCCGGCGAGGCTCTTCAGGGGCCGCTTTCCGGAGAAGTTGGACCGCCTACGCGCTACTCATCGTCGAAGTACGCCGACGCGAAGATTAGCCCGTCGTGCTGGATCGCCCACACGTGCGCCGCGCTGCCGCTACCTTGGGCCGATGGTCGCAAGGTTTGGAACCAACGGCCTTCCTTGGTCACGCTCGCAATCTGTTCGCCATAGTTAAAGACCATGCCGTCAAGCCCGCGAACCCTCACGAGTTTCACGTCGGTTCCAATCCGCTGAGGCAGCAGCGGGTGCACCAGGTAGAGATCGTTCTCACCGACCAGGGTGAGGAACGACGCGCCGTCAAAGCTCTCGGTGCTGTTGTAGTACGCAACCGTTGCCTCCAGGCCGTCGCGCTCATAGCGCTCGATGGCCCGTTGCACGTACTCCACCGTGTACTCGCGAGGATCGGCGCCAATCCAGGCCGGCGGTTCGGCGTTCGGGTCCTGGGTGTAGTAGCCCGACGCGAAGATATGACCGTTGTGCCGAACCACCCAGGCCGTCTTGGGCTCTTCTCGCCCGGTGGCCGGGTTCGGCCACGGATACTCGACCCAGTGCCCCTCCGGGGTGGCCTTGGCGATTTCCTTACCTAGCTCGTATCCGTTCGATCCAACGACATCCTTGATGTCGGTTCCGATCAAGTGCGGAAAGATTGGGTGGGCTAGGTAAATGTCATCGGGGTCCATCAGGAACAAGTACAGGTAGCCATCGACACTCGCGTCGCTGTTGTAGAAGTCGATCGTCGCTTCCAGGCCGTCCGTTTGGTACGGGCCGATCGCGTTGCTCACGTACTCCCGGATGACGCCCGCAAGGTCTGCCCGCACCGAGAAATGCCCGGAACTGAACACGATGCCGTCGTGGAGCACGAAGTAGCTTCGCCTCGGTTCCCGTTGACCGTTCACCGGGTTTGTCTGCAAGTGGTTCAGCCACAATCCGTCTTCGGTCACGCCGCGGACGACCCGCAAGAGCGAGTGGCCCTGTGGCAGGGTGGCTCCCACCAGGTTGCGGAAGATCGGCGCGGCCAGCAGCGTCAGGGTCGATCGGTCGACCATCATCAGCGAGCGGCCACCCTCGATGCTCACTTCACTGTTGTAGTGGGCTACGGTCGACGCAAGTCCGTCCTGCTCGTATGCGGCAATAGCCGCCGTCACGTAGCCAAGCGTCTGTGTATCCGCCTCCGCTGTGGCCCCAACGGCAATCGATGCCGGTTCCCAATCGAACCGCTCGATACTCAGCCGTTCCTGTAGACCAGTCGGGCTGTTCACCCACGTGCGGTAGCCGTCCGTGAAGGCCGTCCAGTTGGTTGCCTTATCCCAAAGCAACACGCCGCTCGAAGTCTGCTGGCGCGTGATGCCGTCGCTCGGATCGTGCTGCTCCTTGTCCTGGCAGTCGCCAACGGCATCAGGAATCATTCCCTGCAGCGCCTCGAAGCCAAGCACGTACTGGCAGCCCATGACATCCGCAGAGGCCCGCCTGGCGCCGAATGTTGCTATTGACATGACAACAAATGCCGCGATGGCTGAAACAGCCAGAAAGCGGAGGGTTTTCCGTGGGTTCTCTATCGCAAGACTAAGAGCGACTGGTCCTCTGATCGGCGACATTCTTGAGCCCCTTCTCCGCATATTCCGCCGTACTGATTCTGACGGCAACAGTTGCGGGAGGCAGCTCACATGAGGACCGAGTTACGACCTGAGCTGATTGGCACGAGACATTCGCGGTTTGGACCGTATCGCGCATTCGACCCGATCGCCTCGACGTCTCGTCAACCTGCCAGGGCCATATGGAATCCATCTGAGCTTGATCTCGCGGCCGCCGGCGGCGCGCCTACCTCCAGGACGGGCTAGGCCCCGAGGCGCCGCCGCAGCTCTTTCACTGCACAGGGATCGGTGCACGGTGCGAAGTGGCCGGGCAGCACCGTTCGCAGCCCAGCGGTGGCCAGCCGCTTCGTCGACGAGTTTTGTGCCTCTAGGTCGGTCGCCAGATGCCGCACGTTTGAAATGAGCCGCCGGCGGCTATACACCAGCGCGTCGCCCACGATCCCGACGTCATCGCGCACAAGGCTCATGCTCCCGGGCGTGTGCCCTGGAGTGTGCAACACCTGCCAGTCGCCGAGCCTGTCCCCTTCCTTCAGGGTCGTCGTGATCTCCGGCGCTTCCCAGCGCAGTACTTGCGGCACGGGATCGTGGTACAGCAGCCTTCGCAGGCCAGGGCTGGCAGAAGGATTCGAGACCAGCGCCGCGTCCGCCACGTGAATCGCTACGGGCACGTCTAGCTCGCGGGCCAGCTGCGCTGCGCTACCTGAGTGATCGTAGTCATAATGCGTCAGCACGATTTGGTCGATCGAAGCTGGTTGAATACCCGTGGCCTGGACTGCCCGCAGAATCGCTCCGGCCACCCGACTTACACCGGTATCGATCAGGAGTGTTTCCGCGCCAACCGCCAGGTACGCCAGGGCGCCCCACCAGCCCCCCAGGGCGAACACATCTTCGGCAACCTCACGCGGATACTTATGCCACACCGTCAGTCCAGCCTGACCTCACGGCCCGAAACCTCAAGCAACAGCCGGCCGAGCGGCGCGCCGACAACGGCGCCTAATGCCGCCCTAGCTGTCGCAGTCCTGGCCCAGCGTGCCTTCCCAATAGTGGTCGCCTGGCAGCAGGTTGGCGTTGCCCACGCTGCCTTCCTTGTAGCCCGTGCAGTAGAAGTCGCCGGGGTTCAGCTTAAACTCCCCACTTCGCTTTGGCTCGCTGTCGCCACATGCCGTCAGCGTGAAGGCGAGCGCCAGCAGCAGCCCAATGCCTGCAACTCTCCCCGCGCGGCCCGCGCGGCGAATCAATCTCGAAATCATCCGGCGCCTCCCCGAGCGGAAACGTCCGGGCGCAGCCGTCAATGCACGGTGCCCCCGATATCTCGCCCAATGATGCGGCGAACCAAGTCAACGGTCAAACATCAGCTTGGTCAGGCGCGCGCTACCAGCCCCCAGGCGTCGCTTGTCCGTCGGCACTCTCTTGTCTTCGATCGTCGTCCTGTCGCACGATTTGAAGATAGTCACACCCCAGTGCCTCTCGGTTTTCCCGTCGCGGGCTAAAATGCCCCGCGACGTTCCCAAAGGCCGTTATGCCGCGTGTCTCACAGCCGAGTCTTAGTGACCTGCGCACAACCAGGTGTCAGGTGCCTTCTGCTTGCCTTTGTTCTAGCCCTGACGCTGACGGCCTGCGGCGAGTCGGCCGGCGACGCCGCTGGCTCGAGCTCCCAGCCCACACCTCCCCCGCCAATCGACGCGACCCCTGGCGAAACCGTCAAACGCGACGGCCTCACCATCACCGTCTATGAGGCTGGCGCTGCTCGTTCCTTCGACCGCCGTGAGCAAGTCGCCGACGGTAAAGTCTTCATCGCGGCCCGGCTTTCGATAAGCAACGCCGGTTCCGAAACGCCGGCACAGGGCCCGGACGCGCTCGTGCTCGAACTCCCGGACGGATCCGTCGGCAGAAACTGGGTTGTCACCCCCGGCAGCCGCCTGCGAGATACCGGACCGGCGTCCGGCGAACAATATGACGGCTGGCGTAGCTGGGAAGTGCCCGCGGGCACGCGCGCGGCGACCCTCAGCTACCGGCCCAAACCGGGCGTCGAGATTCGCTTCGGCTTCACGTTGTCAGGCGAAGTCCGCGAACGCTGGCAGGTAACGTCGGACCTTCGCCACGTCTGATCGCCCCTCACCGCAAGCCGCTCGGATCGTCACCGCCGCCAGCAGGACTCAACGCTCCGCACCGTCGCGCGTGACACCCTCCGAGTCCGCCCGGCCCCGCGCACATCATCGGCTCGCGCGCCGCATACGATAAGCTGACAGTGAGGCTAGGACGGTGGACCTTCGCACTCCTGAGGTTTCTTCTAATGACCCGACATCGCATCCCTCGCCGCGCCGTGTTCGGTGCGCTGCTCAGCATCGTGCTTGTCGCCGTCGTGGCAGCCTGCGGCGAGTCGGCTGGCGATGAGCCGGTCGCGGTTGACCCGCCCGGACCCGTCGACGCGCAGGTTGGCGGCACCGTTGATCGCGGTGGCGCCAACATCACCCTCACCGAGGTCGGCGCCACCCGCTCCTTCGGCAACTTCGACAACGCCGAACCCGGGTTCATGTTCATCTCCACCTACTTTGTCGTCCAGAACAGCGGCAGCGGCTCAATCAACCTCGATCCCGAGGTCATGACCCTTGAGATCGCGGGCGGTGGCTCCGGCATTGCCCGCCAGGCCGCCCCTGCCGCTCGGCTGGCCAATGCCGGACCCGCGCCCGGCAGCGAAGAACGCGGCTGGCGCAGTTGGGAAGTCCCCGAAGGCACCCGCGCCGTCACCATTAGCTACAAGCCCACCGCCGACACCGAAATCCGCTTCGGCGTCATTGTCCCAAGCGAGATTAGGGAACGCTGGCGCGTCTGAGCGTCTCGCCCGCCTGAAGCGCCTGCCGTGACGCTTGAGCTCTGGAATTTCCTGCTCGTCGTCCACCAGTTCAGCGGCACGGTCGCCCTCGGCGGCTTTACTGGGGCCCTCGTCGTGGTCTTCCAGGGGCGCCGCATGGCCCTGGCCGGCGGCTGGACCGACGGTCTCCCGACTGAACCGGTCCTGCGCACACTAAACCGCTGGGTTACCACCCCATCGCTTGTCTTGCTGCTGGCCAGCGGTCTCGGCCTGGCGCTCACCAACTCCTACCGGATGAGCCCAACGTTCCTCGTCACCAGCACCGTCGCCATGGGTCTCGCCACCGCCATCTGGCTGGGCATCATGCTCCCTGCCGAAACCCACTTCCGCGCTGGCCGTCAGTGGACCCTCGGGTGGCGGCGCTGGATCGGGGGCTGGGTCGCCGTGGCTGTCCTCGTCCTCTTTGCCTTCGCCATGATGATCATCCGCCCCGTCTGGTGGCCCGCCGTCACCGCCTGGACCCCCGGCTGACTGAGGCGGCCGTCATCGCGTCCGCGCCGTGCCGAGGCTCAGACCACGTACCGCCCGTCTAGCAGGGACCGCCGCCCGAACCGCCGCACCGCTCCGGCGCAATGGCTGTGCTGTAGTCCTGTCGCTTCAACTCTTCCTCGCCGCCGCAGGCGCCCAACGCCAGGCTGAGCGCCACCAGAAACGCAACCCCGACCAGCGACGAGCGCTGGAGTCCACGACGCCCCCATCGAACCCACAGGCTCATGTTTCTAACCTGTCAGTGACTTGGCTCACGCGTAACCCTAGCGCAACCGGTTTCCCGATCGCACGCTGGTCTACCCCGCGTAGCTCATCCCCGTGTCCCGCAGCGTCGTCGCCGTGCCCTCGCCCATGCCGCCGCCGATCACCTCGCCGAAATACACCACGTGGTCCCCCGGCTGCGACGACGACACAACTCTGCACTCGAACCACGACGTCGCCGCGTCCAGCACCGGTGTCCCCGTCTCGTGCGTCGACACCGGCTCGCCTTCCAGGCGACCCTCGCCGCTCGTCGACTTCGCCGTGAACTTCAGCGACAAGTCCTTCGAACCCTCCGGCAGCACCGAAACGCTGAACACACCCGTCTCGTCGATGTTCTTCCGGGTGTGCGCCGTGTCCTGGATCGCCACCGCGAAGATCCGCGGATCGAACGAAACCTGCGACATCCAGTTCGCCGTCATCCCGTTAGGCTCGCCGTCGGCTGAAACCGTGCCAACCACGGCCAGGCCATAAACCACATCGCACAGCGCGTCGGAAGCAGGGTCGCTCTCAGCCATCGTCAATCCTCGTCAAAGTCGCCGGCGCCAGGCCGCCGGAGCCACTCCGCCCGAGTGTCACACACCAGCCCGGCCCGGCGTATATCAAGGATTCCGCATGACTCGTCTGTGCCACCGAGCGCCAGTCGGAGACTCCGGACTGACTCCATCGCTCACGGGCCCGCCGCCTATGCGAACGACCGTTGAAGGAGTGGTCGGGGCGAGAGGATTTGAACCTCCGACCTCATCGTCCCGAACGATGCGCGCTACCAGACTGCGCCACGCCCCGAAGAAGCCCAGAGTATAAGCCACCCGGCTCACCCACCCAGACGAATTCCGTACCCGATTCCGCTGCCCACTCGGTTCGTCGACGCCTTCCGTCCCCCCAACCGGCAAACGATCAACTCATCACCACCATGCGTCTACATCCTCGGCGGCGTCCTCATCGGCGAATGGTCCATCGACTACGACGGTCTGACCATCGAAACCCCAACTCCTTCGCCGTCCGCCCTGTCAGCCTGAACAGCCAACGCCCTCTTCGAGATGCGTCGATTGCGTCCATCGTCCACACGATGGCGTGTGCTCCTGGACCGAACCGGGCAATGACCGCCTAGCAAGACCGAATGCAGCGTCTACGTGATGACGCTTGGAGCCGGCGGCCGCAGGTCGATCCGCATCTCCGCGATCCGTTCCGGATCCCCGGCGACGCCGCGACGTCGCAGCACGGCCAGCATGTCCTCCTGCCTCGGCTGACCGAACGCCAGTCGATAGAGCGCCAGCGACTCCTGCAACCGGTCCCATCGCGCCTCGTCGCGACTTAGCGGAAAAGCCATGATTCGCCGCTGGAGTTGGGCATCGCCTGGGTAAATCCAATAAGGGGAGAGGTCGCCCAGTCCCTCGTCATCTTCCGCGGCGGCGGATTCAAAGACCGCAGTCCATGGGTCGCCGACGCCTGGCGCCAGCGCGACCGCTCGGTGCGCCGCCGCCACATTCTTTCGGATCGCATGCCCCTTGTAGCGATCCACCCGCCCCTCACGCTGCTCGAAGTCGACCGGATTGCCGGGGAGATCCCAGTGGACCACCGAATGGCACCACCAGTGGAAGTCGACTCCCTCTTGGCCTATCGATGTCGTCGCGAGCACGAACGGCCAGAACGGAGAATTAAAGGCAGCCCTGACCTCGGGAAGCCTGGCTTCGTCCTGGCTATAGCGGGTGCTGCCAAAGCGCATCGCGAACCGGCTCGGGAACGCGATGCCCTCGCCGTCAAAATGATCGATGTCGGTTGCGCGGTTGACCGACTCCCGTACGGCGATGGCCCGCCGTGCGGTTGCGGCCAGCGAGATCAGCCCCTCATCGGTCGTCGTGTTGGCCCCTGACTCCCCGGCCAGGTGGTGGATGTACTCGTCGAGAACCGCTTGCAGCCCCCCGTCGATGCAATAGCGCGCGACTCTGCGCCAATACGCACCTTCGTCCGGGCGCGCGCTGCCTGAGGCCGCGTTCAGGCTGTCGAGCAGCAGCATCGCATTGGGCCGCGCGAAAAGACTCCGCAAGCCGGACGCCAGGATCGCCGCCGCGCGCCAGTGGCCCAACTCGGTTACCGCGTCGCCCGTTCGCCTCAGCCGCCTGAGCGCTCGCCACGCAATGTTCCCCGGCGCTCCTAAACCGAGCAGCGCACTGGTCGCTACCAGGTCCGCCGGCCGTTCCGACTCCGGCGTCCAATCGCCGAGAGCCTCCTGCAATTGCCTGACATGCGCCACGAGCGCCTCGCCCCGCTCCTCGTCGGGCGAGTCATCGGGAGAAGCTCCCCGCAGTGCGTCGGCAAGGTTGCCTCGCCACTCCTCGATGAGCGCGGAGGCAAGCGCGCTTCCACGCTCGGCTTGCACGGGCGCGAACCAGTGCCACACCGCGCTCGCGGTTGAATTGGTGCTGCCGTTCGAGCCAACCACCGCTTCGACGCGCTCGGACGCCCACTCGAGCAGACGCTCCACGCTCGGCGAATCGGCACAGTCGCGGGCGGCGTCCAACGGGTCGGTTCGTGCGGCAAGCGTCGGCACCGGCCAGAACAACGCGAGCGTCGACATCGCGGCCGGCCGCCCATCAACCATCCGATAGTCGAGGCGCCTTGAGAGGGCTGCTCGGGCCGCGGGTGTATTCGATTCGTGCCCCGCTCTCGTAAATATCTGTCGCTGGACCTCGTAGCTCAGGAGCGAAGCGATAGCGGCGGGAGCAGCCACCCAGCTGGAGAAAATGAGCTGCTTCGTGATCTTGGTCGAATCGACTGACTCGTACGGGCCGCCGAGCTGGTGATAAGGAAGCGACGGCGGCATCCACAGCAAGCGCCACCAGCCCTTTTTCAGCGTCGCCCCGTACAGCGCGCGCATGCGTGCGTTCGCCCAATCGAGCGGCCGAAATCCCTCAACATCGGATCTGTCAATCCGCTGCGCGCCGTTAAACAGCGGAACCAGGCGAGCCCGAAGTTCCGCATCCTTCATCCAGTCACGCACGCGCTCCCCAACCCGATATCCGCTCAGGAAGTTGAGAAAGTAGGGCGCTGATTTCCAATACTCGACGCCAAGCGGCGCCTTGACCTCGTCCGCGACGCGCCGCAGCGCGACGAAGCCGGCAAAGTCGTCCGATTTCACGCGAAACTGGCTTGCCTCCGCATCAAGTCTTGTTGTTCGCCTGTCGCCGCTCGGCCGCTCGGTTCGAGCAATCCACCTCCGCAATTGGGCTTGCACCCGGTCTCGGATCGCCGCCGTCGGCTCGCCCGCCAGCGCCGCCTGGCGCATCGCGTCCAGATCAGCCCGTAGGGAATCCACGGGCTCATCCGCGTCCGCCAGGAACTCCAGGGTCTTGAGGAAGTCCGCGTAATGACCGGCGCCCTCCTCGGCCTCCTCCGCGTACGTGAACGGCTTATACGGCGTTGCCGAGAGCAGCAGCACGCGCGCGTCGGACTGGTTGAAGAATTCGTGGGCCAGTTCGGCCGCTTCCCCGCCAGTCTTGTCGTCGAGCAGGTTTCGAAAACGCTGGAATTCGTCCAGGATTACGAGATCCGGCTCCAGCGCCTCGACAGCGGCTCGCGCAAGCATGCGCCGCAGTCCGCCGACGATTCCCCGCGCCGACCCATGCTGGCTGTCGGTCAGGGTCGGCCGTCCGGCGACCTCGCCAATCAAGCTGTCGAGTGACTCCCGTTCGCCGCTGTGGTCGAAGTTCTCCAGGAAAGTCTGCTGGATGCTGTCCTCGAAGGGCCGTGCACGCACAGGTGCCACGTACCAGTCGACGAATCGTTGCCGGCTGGTCACGCCTCCCTGGAAGATCCGCTGGGCTGCGGTCGCTCGCGCACCCGTCAGTCCCAGGTGATCGCGCAGCAGGACGTAGAGCACGGCACGCTCAATCGCCGTCCCCAGCTGCCATCCGAATTGAAACGATGTGGCCGGTGTGAACGCGACGAATGTGGCCGGCTTGCCGGCGCCGCCCGGTGCGGGTTTCAGCACGTTCGGCTGCCTGATCAACAACGTAAGCCGCGTCGCAAAGCTCGGACTCTCCGAGCCGGTGGCGTTCAGCTTCCGAATGTTCTGCGCGGCGATGTCCGCGTTGGAGCACACGTACACGATGTCGATGCGGCCCACGTGGTCGACCTGCTCGAGGTGCTCCAGGGTCTGGGCGATGACTTCCTGCGCGACGTGCGTCTTGCCCAGCCCGGTTTCATCGGCCACCAGAAATCGCCGCGACGAGTCCTGATCGCGGTACAGCCGCCTGAACGCGTGCTCGGCGGTCGCTCGCTGAAAGTCGCTGAGCCTTAGTTCCCGGTCGCCGGGAGTCGTTTGGGTCACGAAGCGTCTGCGCGCATCGCGCGTCGCGCCTCAAGGACCGGCAGCCACACGTCGTCCCAGCCCGGCGGAAGCACCGCCCGACCATGCGGCGACCGACGCAGGTGCTCGATGATCTCGTCCAGGTGATCGATTGACTCCGGACTGTCGGCGAGAGCTCGCGCCAGCAGTTCCAGGACGCCTTGCCCGGCGCCTGCTGACCAGCGTCCTGACCCTTCGCCGTTCACTGCGATTTCAGTGACCGTCCCGGACGCGAAACCGATAAGCAGCGCGAGCAGCCGCAGGAACTTCTCCGGCGTGTCAATCTGCCGGGCAAAGATTTGCCGGAATCGATCGTCGGGCGAACCTTCAAGCTGTGAGCAGACGACGGTCGAGCACTCCAGCACCTTCCCCTTGACCGACTGGCGCGCCGTGAGCCGAAGAAACGCCGTGATATCAGCCAGTTCGCAGGGCGGAAGCTCGACGTCAAGCGGCTCTGCGGGATCGAGCGGATGGGTCTCGTCCGGACGGTTGTGGGGAGCGATCGTGACGCCGGCCCCATCTCGGATGCGCCCCGGTGCCGAATCGGCCGCTATGCGCGCGACCCATCCCTCGGATTCTTCTGTGACGGTTGTGCGGAAGTGGATCCCCCCTGCGATATCAATCAGCAGATTCTCGAGCGCTCGGCTGTCCTCGCGGTTGTCTTTGCCATTTGGATCGGTACTGGGATCGTAGGGCGTCAGCAAGGCCCGCAGCGGCGCGTCTTTGCCCACCAGCGCGTCGACCCCAAGCGTCCCGACCCGGCCGACGAGCTCACAGAGAAACTCCACGTTTTGGCCCAGCCCCGCATCCGTCGCGTTGGCCGAGCCAACGAAGAGATGCGCTCGCTTGTCGCGCTCGACCACGAAGACCTTTGCGTGCAGTTGCGTAAAGAAGCTCCGGTCTGCCTCCCCTTCGGGGTCATCCACGGCGAGGCTCGCCGTCGGATCGAGCTCAAAGACGTCCACGTGCTCGAGTGCGTCTGTTGGCAGAGCCTTGAGCTCCCCGCCGCGCGAGATGAGCACGGCCGTCTGGCCCGCCCGTGGCCGAAAGATTCGCCGAATCGCGCCTTCGCGGACGAATGGAGAAATCACGAGCTTTGGATAGCCGCGGAAATGCTCGTCGACGGGAAACCGACGCGCACGTGGAAGGCCGATCGGATGAAAGCGAACCTTGCGAACGCCGTCGGGTAGCTCCCATTCGACCCGACGCAGCTCGTCGGCGAGATCGGTCAGGACCGCGTGACGGTCTGGAGATAGCGGTGTCGCGGCCAACCCGGGCAGCGCCCCAACGAACCGTGCGAGTGGTCTGCTGCTCTCGTTGATCCGTCTCGCACGCCGGCCGTCCAGCCAGAGAATCGTGTCCCAACTTCGATCGGCGGTGAGATTTCGAGAGAGCACGAGCAGCCGATACGAGGGCGCCTGGTTTTCGTCGCGGAATCGGAGCACCCAGGTCTTCGGATGGAAGATGTGGCCTGGCCTGGGTCGCCGCACTTCGTGGATGACGTTCTCGAGCAGCGCCAGCAAGTCGGACGGCCACTTACCCGCGCCGATCGCGCCAGCCTGGCAGAAGATGTCAATCCGATCGCTCATCCCGCGCAGTGACTGCATGACCTCGATGGGATCCGGCTGCTCGTCCAATCGAAAACCGGCGAACGCCAGCGGCACGGTCAGGGCCGTCTCCAGATCGAGCGTGAACGTTGTCGCGACGGCGCGATCCAGCGAGCAGCCCGCCGGCGGTCGCAGCGCGTCCAGCAGCAACTCGCGGCTGTCAGGGGCCAGCATGGCCGTTCTCCCGCCCATCCACGATCTCATTGAGAATCCGCCTGACGACCGGCCAGCGGAAATTGAGGCGTCCGGATCCGGACGCGCCGCCCCACTGACGCATCAGCCGCTCATTGATAAGCCGCGCCTGGCCGCGCTTCTGCACGCGTTCCCGATTCCGAATCAGCTCCCGCGCCTTGTCGTCGTCCGCCAACCGTCCGCCGCTTGCTCGCGCCAGGTCAACCCATTCGGACACGAATGAGCGCGTCGGCGGCGCGGCAGGCCGTCCCTGTGCGGCGATCAGGGCCCACAACCCGTTCAGGTCCCAGGCCCCCGCGTTGATTCCTTGGAAGTCCTCCTGCCACTTTTCAAGCTGGCTCTTGTATTGGTCCCTGAGCCCGGCGTGCCTGGAGAGACCCATTTCCTCGGCCCGTTCGGCCAGGAGCAGGTTGTAGAGCAGCGCGGCCCCGTGCATCGCGACGGCAAACCGCCAAGCCTCGTCCAGCGCGTCTCGAACCGGACCCTCCGCCGCGGCAGCCTCGGGTTCGTCCCAGGCGTACCGGGCGCTGGATGACTGACGTTTCCCTCGCATTACCAGGAACTGGAGCAAGCTATCCGGTACCGCGTCGACGATCCGCTCGGCGAGCCAGGTCGCCTCGTCCTGCGTCAGGGTGAAGTTGCAGATTTCAAAGTCGAAGAAGTCGTCTGGAGCCGACGGAGTCGAGGGTGCCCACACCGAGTCGGAGCGCTCCAGGAACTCGGTCGCCTCATCCTGCGGCCGTGAAATCTGGCGCAGACCCGCAACCTGTCCCTCCGTTCCTTCGCGCCGCAAGATGCCGAATCGCCGCAGGGTGTTCCAGTAGATGCTCGACGGGAGGATTCGCACCGCCGCCCCCGCGAACCGCCCGACCAGCCCGTCGAGATCCCCGCCGCGACGCAGCGCGCCGATGAGCTGCCGTTCATGCCACTGAACCCACTGCGTGAGCTTCGGGCCGCCGTGTCCCCGACGCGCCCCCTCGCGATACAGCCAGGGCACGAATAGCAGGTACCGGGCGCGCGTGAGCAGAAACGAGGTTCCGGGAAACAGCGTGTCGCTCAGCGCGTCCCGAATCCGGCCGAGCCCCAGTTCATCGCGACTCTCGGGCTGTAAAAACCACCTGACGATCTCTCGCGCCCGTCGCTGGTCGGTCTCCGAATAGTCAAGCCACGCAAGCCCGGCCGGCGACATGAACTTTTCCTCACACGCGTTTCCGCCCGCTGAATTATAGCGCGGACCGTTGCCTCATGCAAGTCTGACGCGGCTCACAGCCGTACTGCGCCGACTGATTTGGCGTGGCCGGATGCCTACCTGGCACTCTCTGTCGCCCCGAGACCTTTGGTCCTTCGCGGACCTGGACGTCGGCCCCTGCGCCTACAGCGTGCCGAGCAAGGACGGCCGCGGACCTGGTGGGTGGCGGCCGAAGAGCCTGAATTTCCTCGCGATCGCTAGGCGATGTCTGCGAGGATCGATTCTCATCCTGTGGATACGGCAGGCGGTGGTGCATCGGCTTCAGCCTCTTCCACTCCTTCCTACTGGCTCGGGCAAACGGTCTTTAACCGCAACCGTGATCTCTGGCCAGGAAGAATCAACAGAACTACTTGACATAAACTGGCACGCTCAAGTCGCGGTCCGCTTCGGCTAAACAAACACCCCATCTGGATCCAACGCCCCACGCACCACCCCAATTGCCCGAGTCTCTGCATGCGCCAAACCTTCTCCCTCTAGCCGTGGAGACCCTTGGGCAACGCCCCTCGTTCCCCGAGCCGCGGCCCCTCTCCCTCCCTCGCCCCGTGGCATAGCTGCGGCGGCTCTTACTCCCTCTCCCCGTGGGAGAGGGCTGGGGTGAGGGTCTTCCGGGCAACCACGCCTGGGCTGGTCACCCCTGTCAATCTCGCCCGGCTCAAGCCACGCCGCAATCCCCAGCGCGCGCAGAGCCGCCGCATCCACCTCAGCCGCCCCCCGCTCCGCATAACACCCAACTGCCCGCAATCCGTCCGACGACGCCACCGCCCGAACAGCCCCCGCCATCCCCTCCACCGCCTGCTCCGCGGTCCCCGGCGCCAGGTCCTCGGACCGAACCAGCGCTGCCGCCGAATCCAGCGCCGCCCGCTCCAGCACCTCGCCCGGCTCGTCGTCCTCAGCCCGCCGTCCCCGCACCCGCAGCGTCAACTCCACGATCGCGCCTAGCCGCCCCTGTGATCCCCACAGCGCGTGCGTCACCCCGTACCCCACCGAATTCTTCACCGTCGCCCCGCCTACCGTCAGCGCCTCGCCCGTCCCGTCCACCAGCCGTGCCCCCAGCACCCACCGCCGCGCCGGCCCGTCCTGCGCCGTGATCGTCGTCCCTCGCCCCGAAGCAACCAATCCGCCCACCGTGCCGGGCGCTTCCAGCCGGCACACCGGCCACACCAACCCCAGCGGTTCCAGAACCTCATCCAGGTCCGCCGGCCTCACCCCGGCCCCTATCCGAACCGTGAAGTCCGGCCCGGAGACTTCGATCCAGTCCAGCCCGCGCATCGACAGCAGTTCAGCGCCCTGGGCCGGGCCTGAAGCAAACCGCGCCAGACTCCGGGCGCCGACAATCCGCAGCCGCGATTCAGCCGCCCGAGCGCGCCGCACCGCAGACTGCACCTCGCCCACGCTCGCCACCTCCAGCACCCCTCGATCGTCCATTCCCGATCGGCACCCACTTCCCCACCAGCCAGCCCCCGAACCATATCGCGCCGCCCCATCCACCGCCTCGAAGCTCGTTGAAGGGGGATCTGCTAATCGGCGAGATCGGCCAACCGGTTAGGGTGAAATGTCCGAAAGCACGTCATCCGCGCATCCGGCCTCGCCAACGGACTTTGCGACCACGGAATTGATTCCGTCGACCAGATCCGGTCCGGCCTCCGCTTCACCCGCCGCAAGCCCCGCTAACCTCTCGGTGCCAGCGCCACCGCCGGCCGAGTCAGGGCTCGCGACCGGTACGAATCAGTCCCGGAATCTCGCTCAGCGTCTCAATCGCCTCACCCCGCCAGGAACTCCGCTCCGAGTCATAAGAAGCCGCCCGCACATCCGGCGTCCTGATCAGCACCGCTCGCATCCCGGCTCGTGCCGCTCCTGTCAGCTCGTAATTTCCGCCATCGCCCACGTAGACACAATCTTCCGGTCCCACGTCCAGGCGCTCACACGCCCGCAGATAGAGGTCGAAATCCGGCTTGACCAATCCCTCCACACACGAGAACAGCGGCTCGTCGATCAACTCGGCATATGGCGTCGTCGGCCACAGATCTGGCACATCCGCCGAGCAGTTGCTGAGCAATGCCGTCCGCAGGCCCATCCGTCGCACGCATCCCAGCGTGGCAACCGCGTCGTCCCGTGGCCGAAGCGTCCGCCGCGAGAACTCCACACGAAGTTCAGCCGCTCGCCGAATGCCCGCCTCGTCCACCTCGCCACCAATCGCCTCGCAGACGCCCCGCAGGTCGGCTGTGGTTGACCCAAACGTCCCGTCAAACCGCTCCCGCCATAGATCAAACCACCCCCTCGTCAAGGCATCCGGGTCCACGCCCGCCGCCAACCCCATCGCCCGCACCGACGCCCTGAACTCGACATCATCCACCGGCGCCGTCAAGGTATTGAACAGATCAAACACCACTGCCCGAACCTGCACGTGGCAGCTCCCCTCCGTGTCGTTAAGTCTTTTCGTCCGCTGCGTTAACGTTAGACGCCCTCGCAAGGCACTAACGAAGTCGGCTGCATCCTGGCGCACGCGTCCCGGTGCCCCAGGACTGACAGGAGCGATCCGGTGAAGATTACTGAGGTTCGAACCACGCTCATCATCGTCCCGCGCGACCCGCCCATCTCCGACGCAACCGCTCTCCAAATGGCCGCCGGGGGTTACTGCTTCGTCCACATCCGCACCGACGACGGTCTCGAGGGCCTCGGCATGTCAGCCCCATCGCATGGCCTTCGGTCAGTCGTCGAGCATGACCTCAAAGACGTCCTCCTCGGCGCCGATCCCTTCGACATTGAGGGCCTCTGGCAGGACATGTTCTGGCGCGTCCGCGGCTTTGGCCGCAAGGGCCTCGCGTTCCAGGCCATCTCCGCCGTCGACATCGCCCTCTGGGACCTCAAGGCCAAGGCCCTGGGGCTCCCGCTGTTCAAGCTGCTCGGTCCCTGCCGGGCCTCAACCCCGATCTACGGCAGCGGCGGCTGGACCTCCTACACCGACAGCGAACTCATCGACGAGCAACTTGGCTACGTCCAGCGCGGCATGCGTCGCGTCAAGATGAAGGTCGGCATGAACTTCGGCGCCCAGCCCGAGGCCGACATCCGCCGCGTCGCCGCAGTCCGCCGGGAGCTCGGCGATGACGTCGAACTCTACATCGACGCCAACAACGGCTACACCGCCAAGCAGGCCATCGGCCTCGGCCGCCGCTTCGAGGAATACGGAATCGGCTGGTACGAAGAACCGGTCCTCGCCGACGATATCGACGGACTGGCCCGCATCGCCGCCGCCCTCACCGTGCCTATCGCCACCGGCGAGCACGAGTACACCAAGTACGGATTCAAGGATCTGCTCAGCCGTGGCGCCGCCGACATTGCCCAGCCCGACGTCGGCCGCGTCGGCGGCGTCACCGAGTGGCTCAAGGTCGCCCACCTCGCCGACGCTTTCAATATCCCCGTGGCCTCCCACGCCTACCAACTCGTCCACCTCCACCTCGCCTGCGCCACCCCCAACATGCAGGTCGTCGAGTGCCTGGGCACCGTCGAGGCCGCCGACCGCATCGTCTTCACCGAGTTCCCCGAAATCGCCGGCGACGACTGGACCCCCGACGCCACCAAACCCGGCCTCGGCCTCGAACTCGACCCCACCGCCCTGTCCACCTACGCCGTCGACTGATCCTTCGCCACCGCATCGCGTGCCCCCTCGCGTCCGCCGGTGCCTCCTATTGCGGGCTATACTCTAGTAGTGCACACTGTTCGCCATGACACGTCAACCCGCGCCCCGCCACGCCCCGAAACCGGCGGAATCCCACCCCCAAAAATCGCCAAATCTTTTGCCCGCCGGCTGCGAGCACCCCCTTAGGGGGTGCTCGCAGCCGGCGGGCACGAGTACCTCCATCAAGCGCCAGGCCTCTGGCGCGCTCCGCCGTCCCGCCGCAAAATCGCCTATGCCCCTCCGCCGTCCGATCGCCGCCTACGCCGGCCGCACCGCCGGCTGGCTCTCACGCCTTACCCGCCGCGGCGGTGGAACCGCTGTCAGCGGCCTCGTCACCTCCGCCATCGACCCGGACTTCGTCCCCGCCAGCCTCAGCCAACTCCACTCCACCGTCACCGTCACCGGCACCAACGGAAAAACCACCACCACCGCCGCCCTCTGCGCCCTGGCCCGAGCCGCCGGCCAGCGCATCGTCACCAACCCCACCGGTTCCAACCTCGAACGCGGCCTCGCCGCCGCCCTCCTCCCCCACGTCGGCTGGACCGGCCAGGTCCGCAACGCCTCAGACCTCCGCGCCATCCTTGAACTCGACGAATGGGCTTTCGCTGCCCTCGCTCCAACCGTCCGACCCCGAGTCGCCGTCTTCCTCAACCTCTTCCGTGACCAACTCGATCGCTACGGCGAGGTCGACAACACCGCCGCCGCCTGGCAAGACGCCATCGACAGCCTTGGCCCTGAAGCAACCATCGTCGCCAACGCCGATGACCCCGCCGTCGTTGCCGTCACCCGCAGCCACCGCGGACCGCTCCTCTTCTTCGGCGCGGATGTCGACAGAGGCTCCACAACACCCGATGCCTGGGCCGATGTCCGTCGCTGCCCCATCTGCGACGGTCGCCTCGACTGGGCCCGCGTCGTCTACGCCCACCTCGGCAGCTACCACTGCCAGGCCTGCAACTTCCACCGCCCCGACCCCGACGTACGCATCACCGACTTCCGGCCCAGGGGCCTCGCCGGGTCCAGCTATCGGATCGTGACTCCCGACGCCGACCGACAGGTCGATGTGCGGCTACCGGGTCTGTACAACGCCTATAACCTGGCCGCCGCCCTAACCGGCGCGCGTGCCGCTGGGATTGACACCGCCGCCGCGATTAGCGTTCTGGAGTCCTTCCGGCCCGCCTTTGGCCGCGCTGAAACCATCCAGGCGCCCGACGCGGTCATCACGCTGCTGCTGGTCAAAAACCCGACCGGCGCCAACCAGACGCTGGATCTCCTTCGCAGTGAACCCGAGCCGCTGGATACGTTGGTGCTCCTCAACGACGGGGTGGCCGATGGTGAGGATGTGTCCTGGATCTGGGACGTCGAGTTCGAGCGCCTCGCTCCGCGACGCCTGTCGGTCGGCGGACGCCGCGCCGAGGATCTGGCCCTGCGCATGAAGTACGCGGGCGTCGCGCCGGCCGTTGACGATGTTCAGGTCCATCCGGGGATCGCGCCGGCGCTCGACGCCGCGATGGAGGCTGGACCCACGGACCAAACGCGTCGGCTTATCGTGCTGGCCACCTACACCGCCATGCTTGATCTGCGCGCGGTCTGCGTGCGCCGCGGCTGGGTCGACCCCTACTGGCAAGAGGCAGCATGACCGAGTCTGGACCGGTTGTTCGAATCGCCTACCTCTATCCCGATCTCATGAACCTGTACGCAGACCGTGGCAACGTCACCTGTCTCGAGCGCCGCTGCGCGTGGCGCGGATTAGCGACGCTGGTCCAACGAGTCGAATGGAACGATCGACTTGACGAGTCGGCCGATCTGTACGTCATCGGCGGCGGGCAGGACCGCCAACAACAGTTGGCAAGCCAGGGTCTAACGACGCAAAACGCCGACCGCCTCCTTTCCGACCTGGGCGACGGCGCCGCAATGCTGGCTGTCTGCGGTGGCTATCAACTGATGGCCCACCGCTACCGCGCCGCCGATGGATCGGAGCTCCCTGGCCTCGGCGTCTTCGACGCCGAGACGGTCCACCCGGGTGCCGACGTCCCGCGCTGTATTGGCAACGTCGTCTGTGACTGGAACGACTCGCGCCTCGTCGGGTTCGAAAACCACGGCGGGCGTACCTACCTGGGGGCTGACGCCGCGCCGCTGGCGCGGGTGGTTCGCGGCCATGGCAACAACGCCGAGGACGGCACGGAGGGCGCAGTAGCCGGCGCAGCCATCGGCACCTATCTCCACGGCTCGGTGCTGCCCAAAAACCCCCATCTGGCCGACCACATCATTCGGACGGCGCTTGCCCGCAGTGCTCCTGGGTTTAAGTTGGAGCCGCTTGACGACAGCGCCGAGTGGGCGGCGCACCGTGCCGCCCTGCGAGTGGCCGGCATTCGCTGACTATCGATGCCTGAAACGATGGAACAAGGTGGCGCATGAATGACTCACATCCGGGCTGGTCGCGCCGCAGCCTGATCGTTCCAGCCGTGCTGGCGTTGGCTGGCGGCGCCGCGGCGCTAGCTTGGCGGCTAATCAGCCCGCCGCCTTCTCGTGCATTTGGCGGTCTGGTGCGTGCCGGCCGGCCGCAGGACTATGCGGTTGGCGACGTGAAGTCCTGGGCCAGCGGTCGCTTCTACATGGCACGAGGCCCCAGCGGCTTTGTGGCGCTATACCGGCAGTGCCCGCACCTGCGCTGCACCATTCCGCCGCCCGTCGACGGCATCTTTGAGTGCAAGTGCCACCTGTCCCGTTTTGGCCTCACCGGCGAGCTGTTGCGCGGCCCAGCGCAGAGGCCGATGGATCGGTTTCCAATCCGGCTGGTCGGTGGCGAACTCGTCGTGACTACCGGGGAGGCCAAGGTAATTCGTCGCACCGAGTACAGCGTCGACGACGCCTTCGATCCCGGTCCCGTGGCATGATGCGGCGCGTCACCAATCGGCGTGGAGGTCTCCCGTGAAGCACTCGTCCTACGATCCGTCCTGCGGTATCTGTCATTCCAACGCCGGGGAAGAAGACTCCCCGGGCGGCGTGGTCTTCGAGAACGACCTTTGGCATATCCGCCACACGGGCGCACCGTTCCCTCTGGCCGGATGGCTCATGCTCCAACCGCAGCGCCATGTGCAGGGCCCGGCGCGATTCAACGACGCTGAAGCGACCAATTTCGGACCCGCGCTTCGGCACTTTATGCGCACACTAGAAGAGGTGACAGGGGCTGAGCGGAGCTACGTGGTGGCGTTTGGAGAGAGCGTTCCGCATATGCACGCCCACATGATTCCGCGGTACGCCGATCTGCCTGCCCCGGATGTGGCCTGGGGGCTGGCCGACCGATTTCGTGAGATCGGGGGCGGCAACCGCGAGGGCATTCCCGAGGCCGAGGTTCTGAGGGTGATTGAGGCCTATAAGGCAGCGCTGGCGGAAAACCCGCCTCCGAGCTAAGCCTCGACGAGGGAGAACGCTGCCAGAAGGTCTTCGTCCGTCTCTCGTCGCCTGGTGACGCGGGCTTGGCCGTCGCGCACCAGCACGGTGGCGGGGCGGCCGACGAGGTTGTAGTTGCTGGCCATCGACATGTGATAGGCGCCTGCGGCGGGAATCGCTAGAACATCACCTCGCTGCAGCGGCGGCAGCTCGATGTCGCGAAGGAGCACGTCCCCGGACTCGCAGTACCGACCGGCCACGGTCACGAGTTGGGTTGAACCGTCGGGCGCTCGGTTGGCGACCAGGGCTCGATACTGGGCGCCGTAGAGGGCGGGGCGGATGTTGTCGGCCATCCCCCCGTCAACCGAGACGTAGGTGCGGACGTCCGGAATCTTCTTGATCGTGCCGACACGGTAGAGGGCCACGCCTGCGCGCGCGACGATCGATCGGCCTGGTTCGATCAGCAGTCGAGGCTCGGGATCCAGGCTGCGCGCTCGCAGGGTGGCGGCGATGACTTCCACGAACGAGCCGGCGGCTGGCGGATCGTCGGCTTCGCTGTAGCTCACGCCGAAGCCGCCGCCGGGACTGATGTCACGCAGGATCAGGCCGTGGCGTGCGGTCATCGCCGCTGCGAAATCGAGCACGATGCCGAGGCTGTCGGCGTAGGGTTCGAGGTCGAAGACCTGGGATCCGATGTGCGCATGCAGACCCGTCAGGTCGATGGAAGTGGCGGCCTGCGCCGTTGCCACCGCTTCTTCGGCGGCGCCGGAGTGGAGTTGCAGGCCGAATTTGCTGTCGATGGCGCCGGTGCGGATGTACTCGTGGGTGTGGGCTTCCACACCCGGGGTAATGCGCAGGATGACCGGGGCGGGATGGCCGCCACGTCGGGACGCGATCTCAGCGATCAGATCCAGTTCGTCGAGGCTATCCACGACAACTCGGCCAACGCCGACGTCGAGCGCATATTCAATCTCTGCTGGCAGCTTGTTGTTGCCGTGGAACACGATGCGGTCGGCCGGCATGCCGCCGGCCAGCGCCACGCGAATCTCGCCGCTCGATACGGCGTCGGCGCCAAGGCCTTCCTCGGCCACAATGCCTGCGATGGTGGGGTCCAGGTGGGCCTTGGAGGCGTAGAGGGCGAGGCTGTTGGGGTATTCGCGCGCCAGCGGCTGGGCGTATGCCCGGCACTGGGCGCGCAGGGTGGCCTCGTCGAAGACATAGAGCGGTGTGCCGTGCGCGTCAATCAGGCTGTCCACGGGCGCCTCGCCGAGCACGAGCACGCCGCGCGCGTCACGCCGGGCGCCGTGTGGAAAGACCTCGGTGAGCAGTGCGTCTTCAGCGTCGTTCATATCAGCTAGCTCAGGGGCGGTGGGTGGGCGGCGATGGCTTCCTCGTTGAGGGTGGTGCCGAGGCCCGGGGTGTTGGGGGTTTGCATCCAGCCGTCTTGGATGGCGGGTGTTGTGGTGACGAGGTCGTCGCGCCAGGGGGCGGAGTCGACATCGGTTTCCATGATGCGGAGGTTGCCGACGGCGGCGGCGACGTGGGCGCACATGAAGGTGGAGACGTGGCTGTAGTAGTTGTGGGGGGCCACGTAGACCTCGTGGGCCGCGGCGAGTTCGGCGATGTGGAGGGACTGGGCGATGCCGTTCCAGGCCACGTCGATCATCGCCACATCCATGGCGCCGGCCTGGAAGAAGCGGGCGTAGTCGTGCACGGCCGTCAGGTTCTCGGCCGAGCAGAGCGGGGTGCGGATGGACCGGCGCACATGGGCCAGGGCCTCGGGGTCGTAGCTGTCGTATTCGATCCAGAAGAGCTCGTACGGCGCCAGCGCATCGGCGATCTGGATGACGGCGGCGGGGCGATAGCGGAAGTTCAGGTCGAGGCAGATGTCGATGTCTGGACCGACGGCCTCGCGCATGGTTTCAATCTGGCGCACGATGATGGCGAGGTCGCCGCGTTCCAGGTTGCCGTCGGTCGGGCGGGCGAAGTGACCGGCCTCGGCCGGGCAGAGCGGGTTGGTCTTGAGCGCGGTATATCCGCTGGCCACGACCTCGCGACCGAGGTCGGCGAAGTCATCCCAGGTGTTGATGGGCGTGGTGCCCAAAACTTCCTGGTGGGCCAGGCGGTAGCTGCCGCAGTGGGACCAGTAGAGGCGGATGGAGTCGCGGGTGGGGCCGCCGAGCAGTTCGGTAATGGAAACGCCGAGGGCCTGGCCCTTGATGTCCCAGAGCGCGGCCTCGATGCCGGCCAGCGATTTGCGGGCGAGACCGCCGATGTTCTGGCGCATGCGAAAGGCCATGTCGTTCGTGCGCGCGACGACCTGCCGTGGATCCTTGCCCAGGATGTCGGTGGCCAGGTCGTGGACGCCGGCGGCCAGCGCTCGGGGCATCTGCCAGTCGCTGCACTCGCCGTAGCCGACAAGGCCGTTGTCGGTTTCGACGCGCACGAAGGTCCAGGGGGACCAGCCGTTCGAGCACTGCAGAGGCTCGATGGAAACGATGCGCATAGGTTTCGCCTATCTGCTGCCTGAGGAGAGGTTGAGCATCCGAGTTTTGGGCATACCCAGGGCCCGCTGGCGACGGCAGTTTGGCAGGCGGGCTCGAGGGCGTCGAACGGATGGGTTACCACTCGTGGCCGGTTTCCCGCAGGCTGACGAAGCCGCCGGCGCCGCGGCCGATGACGATGTGGTCGAGGACCTTGATGCCCAGCAGATTGCCGGCTTCGGCGGCGCGTCGGGTCAGGGCCACATCCTGGCTGGACGGCGTGGGATCCCCACTGGGGTGGTTGTGGGCGAGCAGGAGCGCGGTGCAGCCGATGCGCACTGCTTCCTGAAACAGGTCGGCCATGCGGGCGTTGACGGCGTTGACCGCGCCCTGGGCGACCTGGCGGACGCGCAGGACGCGATGGCGGGTGTCCAACAGGACGACCACCAGTCGCTCGTCGCTGGCGTCGTTGAGATGGCTGGCCAGCACGCGGGCGGCGTCGGCGGGGCTCTCGATGGCCGGGCGTTCGTCCAGCGCTTCGATTTGCAGGCGGCGGGCCAGTTCGAGCGCGGCCTTGATTTCGGCGGCCTTGGCCAGGCCGACGCCGTGGACGGTGGTGAGCTCGTCGATGGTCGCGTCGGCCAGGCCGCGCAGGGAACCGAATTTCGCCAGGAGGGCCTGGGCGAGTTCGAGGGCGCTGCCCTGGGATGAGCCGGAGCGGAGGATGAGGGCGAGGAGTTCGTGGTCGCCGAGGCTGGCGGCGCCGTCGCGGGCGAGACGCTCGCGGGGCCGGCGGGAGGCGTCGATCTCGCGGATGCGGACGCCGTAGCCCGGTCGAGGTTGCCGCCCGGTTTCCCCCGTCACCCGCCGCCGCCAGCGCGCAGGGCGCGGGCGGCGGTTTGGCGGTATTCGCGGGCACGTTCGAGGATGAGGTGGCGGATTTCCTCGTCGGAGGTGGCGCGGACGGGGCGGGCGGGGACGCCCAGGAGGAGGCGGCGCTCGGAGAACTCCTTGCCCTCGCCGACGAGGGCGGCGGCGCCGACGATGGAGTGGCGGCGGATGCGGGCTCCGCTGAGGACGGTGGACTGGATGCCGATGAGGCACTCGTCCTCGATGGTGCAGGCGTGGACCACGGCCATGTGGCCGACGGTGACGTCGGCGCCGATCGTGAGGGGGAGACCGGCGTCGACGTGGAGGACGCAGCCGTCCTGGATGTTGGTGCCGGGGCCGATGTGGACGGGGGCCAGGTCTGCTCGAATGACGGTGTTGTACCAGACGCTGGCGTCGTCGGCGATGCGGACATCGCCGATGAGTTGGGCGCCGGGGGCCAGGAAGACGTTGCGGCCAATGGTGGGGACGATGCCGTTGGCGGCGTGGAGCTGGGGGCCAGGGGTGGCGGCGTCCATTTCCTGGAGGAGGGTTTCCTCCTGGAGTTGGCGGAGTTGGGCGTCGTCGAGGGTTTCGGCGGGGCGGAGGAGCATGTAGAGGGGGGCGCCGAGGGGGCCGAGGACGAGGACGAGGAGGGGGGCGAAGAGGCGGACGTAGATGTCCTGGGTGCGGCGGCGGATGTCCTGCCAGGCCCAGACGAAGGCGGCCGCCCAGACGGCGGCGCCAAAGGCGGCCAGCAAGGCGAGGACGATGGCGATGGCCTGGCCGATGGATTCCACGCGTTGGGCCTGTTCGGCGAAAGCAGCCCTGGATTGTAGGCGGGAAATGGGGCGGGGGAGGAAGGGGAGAGGGTAGAGGGGAGAGGAGTGAGAGCGGGACGGGCGGAGGTTGGGGTCTCGCGCGCAATAAGAGTTTTTTCTAAAAAACTCTTGAGGTGCGGTGGGGGGCATTTGGGGAGGACTTGGGGGGTGCGCTGAGGCGACGGTGCTGAATCGCGGCGTGTTGCCCGGAAGACCCTCACCCCGACCCTCTCCCACCGGGCGAGGGAGGAAGAGGCGGACGGGAACGGAGAGACCCTCACCCCGACTCTCTCCCAGCGGGCGAGGGAGGAGGAGACGGGCGGGAACGGAGGGACCCGCACGCCGACCCTCTCCCAGGGGGCGAGGGAGGAGGCGGCGGGCGTTTGGGCGGTTTGCTGCTGGGGGTGGCTGGAGGGGTCGAAATGGGGTGGCTTTGCGCGCGTAAGAGTTTCTTCCAAGAAACTCTTGAGGTGCGGCGGGTCGGGGGAGGAAGGGGAGATGGGATAGAGCGGACAAGTGAGCGCGGGACGGGCGGCGTCGGGGGTGGGTAGGGGCGATGGGTGGCGGCGGGCGAGACGGGCGGAGGTTGGGGTCTCGCGCGCAATAAGAGTTTCTTCTAAGAAACTCTTGAGGTGCGGCGAGGGGCATTTTGGGAGGACTTGGAGAGTGCGCTGCGGCGACGGTGCTGAATCGCGGCGTGTTGCCCGGAAGACCCTCACCCCGACCCTCTCCCAGGGGGCGAGGGAGGAAGAGGCGGACGGGAACGGAAAGACCCTCACCCCAACCCTCTCCCACCGGGCGAGGGAGGAAGAGACGGACGGGAGCGGAAAGACCCTCACCCCAACCCTCTCCCAAAGGGCGAGGGAGGAAGAGGTGGGCGGGAACGGAGGGACCCGCACGCCGACCCGCTCCCAGGGGGCGAGGGAGGAAGAGGCGGGCGTTTGGGCGGTTCGCGGCTGGGGGTGGCTGGAGGGGTCGAAATGGGGTGGCTTTGCGCGCGTAAGAGTTTTTTCCAAAAAACTCTTGAGGTGCGGCGGGGCGGGGGAGGAAGGGGAGAGGGGAGAAGGGAGAGGAGTGAGAGCGGGACGGGAGGCGGCGGTGGCGGGTGGCGGGGATTGGGTGGGGGTGGATTGGTGGTGCTGGAGAGGGCGTGGGCGTGGTGCGGGGGTGGGGCGGTGAAGGAAGGGGAGAGGTGAGAGGGGAGAGGAGTGAGATCGGAAGGGAACGAGGAAGGGGCGGAGGGGGAGACGATTGATGAGGGGGCGGAGGCGGTGGAGGAGCGGGGCGGCGGTGGGCATTTGGGAGGGGTTGTGAGTTTACTCAGATAGTGTACACTGGTGGATAACGGAAGTCAATGTTGTGGTTGGCACTAGTCGATGAGGGATCGGGTGGGACGCCGGGGTTTGCGGGGCGTGGGCTGCGGTTGGTGGCGGGTGGTCGCTGGCTGGTGGAGCGCGCGGTGCGGGGCTGGGTGGGGTCGGGGGGCGGACCGGGGCCGGGGATGGCAGGTGTTGGCGATGGCGTCACTGCCGGCAATGCAATCAGTGCATGCGGTGCTGGCAGTGCGGGCAACGCTGGCAGGGATGGGGGAGAGGCGGCGGTCAGGCGGTGACCCAGCCTTCGGATAGGACTTCGGCTTGTTCGAGGACTGTCCTGGTGGCTTGTTCCTGCTTGTCGGGCGGGTAGCCGTGCTGGCGGAGGATGCGCTTGACCAGGACGCGGAGGCGGGCGCGGACGTTTTCGCGGACGGTCCAGTCGATGCTCACGTTGGCCCGAACCTTTTCAACGAGTTCGCGGGCGATCTGGCGCAGGGTCTCGTCGCCGAGCACCTGGACGGCGCTGTCGTTCGTTTCCAGGGCATCGTAGAAGGCGAGTTCGTCGTCGCTGAGACCAAGCTCTTCACCGCGGGCGTGGGCGACACGCATGTCGCGGGCCAGTTCAAGGAGTTCCTCGATGACCTGCGCCGCCTCAATGGCGCGGTTCTGGTAGCGGCGTAGCGACGCTTCCAGCATTTCCAGGAACGAGCGGGCCTGGACAACATTGGACTTGCGGCGCTGGCGAATCTCGTTCCGTAGCAGCTTGCGCAGTAGTTCCACGGCCAGGTTCTTTTGCGGCATGTTGCGCACTTCGGCCAGGAATTCGTCGGACAGGATCGAGATGTCCGGTTTACGCAGGCCGGCCGCTTCGAAGATATCGATAACGTCTTCGGAGGCCACAGCGCGGGAGACGATCTGCCGTAATGCGGTGTCCAACTCCTCGTTGGACCGCGTCTCGCCCGGGGCGCGCTTGGCCAGGCTGGCGCGGACAGCCTGAAAAAAGGCCAGATCCTCACGTATTCGATCGGCTTCATCGGACGTTACGACCAGTGCGAAGGCCTGGGACAACTCGCGGACGGCCCGCATGAAGCGGTCCTTGCCATCCTCCAGCGCCAGCACGTGCTCCTGGGCGGCCGGTAGCAGGCTCAGGCGTTTGGCCGGATCGTTCGAGCTCCAGTCCGACCAGTCGAAGCCGTGGAACATGCCGCAACAAATCTCGTGCTTCTCGCGCATGACCGCCACGGCCTGCGCCTGATCGAGCACAGCATCGCCCTCGCCGCCACTTTCGGTATACGTGGCCAGGGCCTGCTTCAGTTCGTGGGCGAGACCCAGGTAGTCCACGACCAGGCCGCCGGGCTTGTCCTTGAACACGCGGTTAACACGGGCGATGGCCTGCATCAGACCATGTCCGCGCATCGGCTTATCGGCGTACATGGTGTGCAGCGAGGGCGCGTCGAAGCCAGTGAGCCACATGTCGCGCACCAACACCATGCGCAGCGTGTCGGTGGGGTCGCGGAAGCGCCTGGCCAGCAACTCGCGGCCCTGCTTGGGGCGGATGTGCGATTGCCAGTCCGCGGGGTCGGCGGCCAAGCCGGTCATGACGATCTTGATCTCGCCGCGGTTGTCGGCGTCGGCGTGCCAATCGGGGCGCAACGCGACGATTTCGCGGTACAGCTCAACGCAGATGCGTCGGCTCATGCAGACCACCATGGCCTTGCCGTCCAGCGTCTCCAGGCGGCGTTCGAAGTGGTCCACGATGTCGCGGGCGACGAGCTTCAGGCGTTGCTCGGCGCCGACGATGGCCTCAAGCTGCGTCCACTTGGTCTTGAGTTTCTCGGCGCGCTCGACTTCCTCGCCCTCGCTCACTTCCTCGAAGTCGGCCTGGAGCTTCGGTCGCTCCTTCTCGTCCAGCTTGAGAGTGGCCAGGCGGCTTTCGTAGTAAATGGGTACGGTGGCGCGGTCCTCAACGGAGCGCCGGATGTCGTAGACGCTGATGTAGTCGCCAAAGACGGAGCGAGTGTTCTTGTCTTCGAGCTCGATGGGCGTGCCGGTAAACCCGATGAATGAGGCGTTGGGGAGGGCGTCGCGCAGATGGCGGGCGAAGCCGTCGATGAAGTCGTACTGGCTGCGGTGGGCTTCGTCGGCGATGACGACGATGTTGCGGCGGTCCGAAAGCGTGGGATGCGCGTCACCTTTGGTGTCAGGCAGGAACTTCTGAATGGTAGTGAACACCACGCCGCCAGCGTTTACCGAGAGCCTCTGGCGCAAGTCGGCGCGGTTTTCGGCCTGCGATGGCGGCTGGCGCAGCAGGTCCTGGCAGCGGGCGAACGCGGTGAAGAGTTGGTTGTCCAGGTCGTTGCGGTCGGTGATGACGACGATGGTTGGGTTTTTCATCGCCGGCTCGTGGACGACGGCACCGGCGTAGAAGGCCATGGTGAGGCTCTTGCCGGAACCCTGGGTATGCCAAACCACGCCGATGCGGCGGTCGCCAGGATCGCCGCCGGATCGTTGGCCCGACTCGTAACGTCCGGATGCTTCGGCGGCCTGTTGCAGCTGGGCCGCGCGCAGCGTCTCGTCAACTGCTACGCGGACGGCGTGGAATTGGTGGTAAGCAGCCATCTTCTTGACCAAACGACCGCCGCCGTGGTCTTCGATCGCGATAAAGTCGCGAACGAGCAGCAGGAAGCGCGACGGCTCGCAAACACCGGCCAGCGCCACCTGCAACTCCGGGAGATGGGCGTCGGCCAGTTCGCGGCCGCCGACGGTGCGCCAGGGTTTGAACCATTCCTGACCGGCGGTGAGAGTTCCCAGACGTGCCCGGACACCGTCCGAGACCGTGAGCAGTTCGTTCATGGCGAAGAGGGTTGGCAGTTCGGCCTTATAGGTCTGGAGTTGCCGCCAAGCGGTCCAGACATCGGCGTCTTGGTTCGCCGGGTTCTTGAGTTCGATCAGGCCCAGCGGCAGGCCATTGACGAACAGGACGATGTCGGGGCGGCGGGTGAAGCGGCCTTCGCTAACGGTGAATTGGTTGACGGCCAACCAATCGTTGGCGTCCGGCCGCTCGAAGTCGATGACGCGCACCTGCGCGCCGCGGATCTGGCCGTTGGGGACAGGGTACTCCACCGTGACGCCGTTGACCAACATCTGGTGGAACTCACGATTGCGGGCTTCCAGGGTTGCCCCCTCGGGTCGGGTCAGCTTGCGGAAGGCGTCGTCCAGGGCGCTTCGGGGTAGGTCACGGTTGAACTGGGCCAGGACGTCGCGCACGCGGCGTGCGAGTACCACCTGGGCATAGTCGGAGCGCTCGGCGGCAAGCGAATCTGCAGCGATGTCACGTCCACGAATGACTTGCCAACCTAGGCTGGCCAGCCAAGTTAGAGTGGCTTGTTCAATCTCGTGTTCAATCACTACATCAGCCTGTCGCGTTTACTGACCCACGTCCAAGTGTAAGCCATCAAGCAGAGCCATTATTGCATCGTCGTGAGGCAAGTCATACCAGATTGGGAAAATTCCTCGTTCGGTTAGGAAATGCTCGCGATCTATCAGATTAGACTCCGAATCTGGCTTCGGCAAGAATGTGTAATGATTTGGCATACGCTCGTCGGCCGCCGAGGCTTCCTCGATCAGTCCGATAGTTCTATCTGGACCAAGACTGCAACCAAGAAAAAGCAAACTATTGTTCCGACAAATTAGACCGACTTCATCTCGCAGTGCACTACCCTCAGCATACGCTTCATCATACTCTCTAGACAACAGTACACGCTCATCTTGATCCCTATGATCGCCATGCAATTTCAGGAGGATCTTTGCCCTTGGCTCTCTAAGCTCTCGGTAACGAGGAATGTCCCGACCATTGAGGACATGCGTGAAAGCGATATCGCATATTGAATACAACAATTCCAGGATGTTATCCAGGTTAGTAGTTAGTACTACATCAGAAAAGAGTCCCGGTAATAGAAGGATTGGGCCATCAATATCATTTGAGTCTAACACTCGTAGATTGTGCGTAATACGCTCGCCAAGAAGTCTGGGATTGGTAGCGGACTCTATTAAGTCGGCTGCTTCCTCGAAACAAGATGAGGATATAAGAAGCCTTAGATCCGGCAAGCTGCACTGAGTGTAAGCGGCAATCTTCAAGAGAAATTCTGACCAAATTGGTAACCCGCTTGCAACCGACATTCCTGACCCGACTAATGGAATTACTTGCTCCTGCCGCATTCGACCTTTCAGATCAGTATACCGATCTTCGTTTGCGTGATACCTTAGGACTTCGTCCCTTATGTCGCTTTGCATGGGTGTCCAAATGTCATTCATCCATGAGTGCATCTCATGCTGATAGGCGGTATGAAAGCTACGCAACACTTCGGATGGGGCAAATTGAGTGCTCCCAATGAGCACCGTGCTGTCCTCCGGTCCATCGCGCATACTAAACAGGAGTTGATCCTCGAAAAGCTTTTTCTGAACATACTCTAGCATCATGTTATGATTCCAGATAGATTATCTATAAAGAAGCTTCGTCATGAGTGTGTCTCGCACGTCAACAAGACTAGAGGATTCGCGTTCGGCAGATCTGATTCGCAGGTCAACGGAGCTTACTGTCCTATCGAATGCGGCTATGATGGCGGCCAGCGGAGCGTAGCATGCAACGGTATTGAAATCCCGCTTGGTGATTGATCCAAAGACTGTTCCTTCATCGTCGAAGCCCTGCAGTTGATCGCGGAGGTGTTGCATGAAGTAGTACGTGTAGGACGAGCTTCCTGAATTGTGAATGACAGCTGCGACGCCACGTCCGATCGCGCATTTGTCAGCGGCCATGTTAATGGCCCCCACTGGTGCTCGGACACTTACAAGAGTATCGCCTGGCATACCGATTCGCGTTGGCCTTGTACAGTACACCCGTCTTCGGGGATACCTGAAAGCGAAGTCGGAGCTTCCCTGATAGAAGGGCAGACCTCGATGGTTGTCGTTATAGGTGCTTCCTGGAGGTGATTGGCCCATCGTCAGCTTGAACTCGTTCTTGATAGCAGTAACAGCCCACCCGCAAGGCATGTGTCCTAGGGAGGAGTGAACAAGGTGGTCGGGAAAGACGTCGTAGAGGTGGGCAGCGAGGCCGGGGAGGGATTGGCCAGGGCGCCAGCGGCCGGTCATCTTGGCACGCACGGGGTCAAAGTCGATGAACCAGGACTTGAAGAGCGTCCGTGCCATTTCCTCCAGCGTCTGGTTCATGCGCCGGTTAAGCTCGATCTTGTCGTCGAGGGTGCCGAGGTTGTGGGCGATCGCGCGTTGTTCGGAGAGGGGCGGCAGGCTGAACTGGAACTGCTTTATCCTATCGGGTGAGGTGTGCTTGACGGTGGTGCCAGTCGCACCTGCAAGAACCTCATTGCGGTACGCGTCGCTACACATGAGGTAGTAGATATACCGTAAATCTGTCTCTATATTTTTCCTGGTAACGATCTTGCCAAGACGCTGATTGTGCAGATAACGACGCCCGTCTGAACTATCGGGCACGAATGCCGGATAACCAAGCGTGTCGGATTGCTTGCTGAGATCAGTCATTGCGACTAGCAAATCACCTTGTTGAAGCACAAAAGCCTCCGGGACGGGACCATCGTAGTATTTGAGTTTATCGCCTTTGAATCCCCCGCCAATCGAGAAGTTCCCTGGAGTTAGTAAGATGTCTCCTTGAGGCTCGTTGTTAAAGAAAGAACCTTTGAAGGCGAATCCATGCTTGATGTCAATCAGATCCCCGAGTTGGACATCATGCCAACCCTTGCTCACGGTGTCGCTGCCTGCGTCGTCTGTATAACCACGTAGTCCTGCTCAATCTCGTGGTGGAAGCTCGTCGGCAGGCGTGCCCAGTCGTGGGCCTGAATGAGAATCGGGATGTTCGACTCTTCCAAGGCCTCGATCAGGTCGAGGTACTCGCCGCCCAGCGGCTCCAGCGTTGGCCCGCGCAGCACCAAGTCCAGGTCGCTCCCCTTGTGGCTCGAGCCGCTGACCCGGCTGCCGTAGGCCCACACTTCCACTCCGGACACGTGCTCACGCAGTAACGCTTCAAGCTGATCCCGGTGGCGGCGCGGTAGGTCCAGGCGGTCAGTCATCTGCACCCTCTGCGACTATCCTGGCCAGATCCCGGGCGTCCTCGATGAAGCTCGGCAGCAGCCTCAGCGTCGTCTCCGCAAACTGCTCGCCGTAGTCGTGCGCGGTGTCATTCTGGTTGTCCCGATAGTCAAACCAGCGTTCGCAGGCGTCGACCGTGCTGAGGTCGTGCTTGACGGCGTGCCTGAACGAGTTCTTGAAGGTCAGCTTGTCCGCTTGTCGATTGCTGGCGAAATAGGGCCGCAGCCGCTTCTTCAGCAGGCTGCCGGACTGTTCCAGCACAATCTCAAACTCTTTGACGGAGGCCGCACGGAAGATGTCATACAACTCATCGGACGGTTCGCGCTGTTGCAAGTGCTGGAAAGCCGATTCCAACGTGTTGATGCAGCGACTGAGGAGGTCGGTGTTGATCGGCACGGCCTATTCATCCGTCCCAAAGCCCAGCCGTACCAGGTTCTCTTCGATGGCGGCATCCAGCCGCCGCGTCTCGCTCTGCTGCGTGCGCCATTGCTTGGTGAGACGGGTCAACTTTTCCTCGAAGGGTTCGCCGTCGTCCGGTTGCGGTTCGGTGCCGACGTAGCGGCCCGGCGTGAGGACATGCCCGTGGCGGCGGACTTCTTCCAGCGGCGCGGACTTGCAGAAGCCGGGGACGTCAACGTAAGCGTCGGCGTCTTCCCAGTCGCGCCAAGCGTGGTAAGTGCTGGCTACTTTGGCAATGTCATCCGGCGACAGTTCGCGGCGAGTGCGGTTGACCATGCGGCCGAGTTTGCGGGCGTCTATGAAGAGGATGTGGCGGCAGCGATGGTCGGGGCGTTGGGCGCTGCGGCTGCGCGCCAGGAACCAGAGGCAGGCGGGAATCTGTGTGGTGGAAAACAACTGACCGGGCAGGGCGACCATGCAGTCCACCATGTCGGCATCAATCAGGCTCTTGCGGATCTGGCCTTCGCCGGACTGGGCGGAGCTCATGGAGCCGTTGGCCAGGACGAAGCCGGCCGCGCCCAGGGGCGCGAGGTGGTGGGCGATGTGCTGGACCCAGGCGAAGTTGGCGTTGCGGGCAGGCGGAATGCCGTGCTGCCAGCGCTGGTCGTCTTGCAGGTCCTGTCTGCCCCACTCGCGAACGTTGAACGGCGGATTGGCCAGGATGTAGTCGGCCCTGAGGTCGGGGTGTCGGTCGTTGCGGAAGGTGTCGCCGTAGGCGATCTGCGCGTCGATGCCGCGGATGGCTAGGTTCATGCGGGCCAGCCGCCAGGTGGTGTGGTTGGATTCCTGGCCGTAGATGCTGATGCGGTCGGCGGCTGTTCCGGCCCCGAATCGGCGTCCTGGCCGGGCGTTGCCGTTGCCGGAGGCATGGGCGCGGATGAATTCGATGGACTGGACGAACATGCCGGAGGAGCCGCAGCAGGGGTCGTAGACGCGGCCTTTGTAGGGCTGGAGCATTTCGACCAGGAGTTGGACGACGGAGCGGGGGGTGTAGAACTCGCCGCCTTTTCTGCCCTCGGCGATTGCGAACTGTTCCAGGAAGTACTCGTAGACGCTTCCCAGCACGTCGGTGGCTTGGGCGTCGGTGCCGCCGACGTTGATGTCGCCAACCATGTCGACTGCTTGGCCGAGGCGCTGCTTGTCAAGGGCGGGCCGCCCGTAGTCCTTGGGCAGGACGTCCTTGAGGGCCGGGTTGTCCCGCTCGATGGCGGTCATGGCGTCGTCCACGACCTGTCCAATGGTGGGCTGTCGCGCGTGGGATTCGATCCATGGCCAGCGGGCCTTGCGCGGAACCCAGAAGATGTTCTCGGCGCGGTATTCGTCCGGGTCTTCGGGATCGGCGCCCTCCGAGACCTGGGATTGGAGCCGATCGTGCAGTTCCTGGAAGGCGTCGGAGATGTACTTGAGGAAGATTAGGCCGAGGACGACGTGCTTGTACTCGGCGGCGTCCATGCTGCCGCGCAGGGTGTTGGCGATGCTCCAGAGCTGGGCGCGGTAGTCGAGGGCCTCGCCGGTGGTGGAGCGTCGGGCGGCCATGGGGTGCTTTCCGGAAGTCGCTGGGTGAGCGGGTGTCATGGTGCCACGGGTGGGCTGTTGGGTTCGACAGGTTCATCAGGATTGGTTTGTGCGCTCGGGATGGTTGGGTGATCGGGCTGCAGGGTGGGCTTGGGGTGTTGGCTGCCGCTGGGTCCCGGCCGGGGCCGCTGGGATGACGAAGAGGGGTGGTGCGTAGTATTTGGGGATGGGTTGCCGGGGGGATTGAGTGTGCGGACGTATGGGGTGGCGGTGCATGGGGCTGGGTGGGTGGCGGCGGAGCATGTGCGGGCGTTTGGGGCGGATGCGCGGGCGCGGGTGACAGCAATTTCTAGCCGGCGGGCGGAATCGGCTGAACGGGTTGCACGGGAGACAGGTCATACGGACGCGCTGATCGAGACGGATCTGGACGCGGTGCTGGGTCGTGATGACGTGGATGTCCTGGTGGTCTGTACGCCGCACGATTTGCATCCGGAGAACACGATTGCGGCGGCGAAGGCCGGGAAGCATGTGCTGATCGAAAAACCGGCGGCGCTGGACCTGGCGAGTCTGCGGGCGATGCAGGAGGCGGTTGCGGCGGCGGGGGTTCGAACGGTGGTGAGTTTCGTTTTGCGCTGGAATCCGCTGTTTGACGTGATTCGGGCGCAGCTGAACCAAGGGGCGCTGGGGCGGTTGTTCATGGCGGAAGTGGATTACGTGCATGGGCTGGGTCCCTGGTATGCGCAGTACGAGTGGTCACGAACGGCGGCGCAGGGGCGGTCGTCGTTCCTGAACGCGGGGTGTCATGCGGTGGACGCGCTGCGCTATTTCACGGATAGCGAGATTGTGGAGGTGAGCGCGTACGCGGTGTCGGGCAGTGACCGGTTTGAGTACCCAGGAACGACGGTGATGATTTGCAAGTTTGCGAATGGGGCGCTGGGAAAGGCGCTTTCGAACCTGGATGACGCGGCGCCGTATAAGTTCCGGATTTCGCTGTATGGGGACGAGGGGACGATGCTGGATAACCGGATTTTCAGCCGGACGCTGCCGGGTCAGACGGATTACGCGGAGATTCCGACGGTGCTGCCGGATAGCGGGGATGTCTCGCACCATCCGTTCCAGGGTGAGGCTTCGCACTTGCTGGACTGTATTGCGCGGGGGGAGGAGTCGCCGGTGAGCCTGGCGGGTTCGATGAATACGCATGAGGCGTGTCTGGCGGCGGATATTTCGGCGGCGGAGGGGCGGGTGGTGGGGTTGCCGTTGGGGTAGGAGGACTTTGCGTAATCCGGGGGTGGTTGCGCGGAAGACCCTCACCCCAACCCTCTCCCACAGGGAGAGGGAGGAAGAATGGCCGCAACTCAAAGCGCGAGGGGCGTTTTGCAGAGATCTCCGTAGGAACGCGTGGGGGTGCGCGGAAGCGGCCGGTTTGAAACCGGCCCGTACGCAAGAGGGGCCAGGTGGTTGCGCGGAGGACCCCTCACCGATTTCGGCCGAGGACGGCGGAATCCTTCGGCAGGCTCAGGAGAGGCTCTGCCTCTCCCCTTGGAGAGGGTGAAGAGCGGGGTGGCCTGCATTGGATGGCGTCTGAAGGTGGGTGCTGGGGCGGGGGCTCGAGCGGCAGACCCCTCACCGGTTTCGGCCGAAGACGGCCGAGCCTGCCTCTCCCCTTGGAGAGGGTGAAGAACGGTGCGGCGTGGATTTGATGGCGTCCGAACGTGGTTGCTGGGGTGGCGATTGCGACCGGAAGACCCCTCGCACTGAGCCTCTCCCGCAGCGGAGGGGGAAGGGCGGGTGGTTCGGTGCGGGTTGCCGGTGACTTGGCGAGGTTGCTGGGGCCGAGAGCCACCCTCATCCCAGCCTTCTCCCTCAAGGGAGAAGGGGAAAGAGGCGGCGTCTGAGGGGTTGAGCGCAACGAGGGAGATGGGTGCTGGGGTGGGGGCTTCGGGCGGAAGACTCCTCACCGGTTTCCGCCGAAGACGGCGGAATCCTTCGGCTAGCTCAGGAGAGGCTCTGCCTCTTCCCTTGGAGAGGGTGACGAGCGGTGCGGCCTGTATTTGATGGCGTCTGAAGGTGGGTGGTGGGGTGGGAGCTTCGAGCGGAGGACTCCTCACCGATTTCCGCCGAAGACGACGGAATCTGCCTCTCCCCTCGGAGAGGGTGAAGAATGGCGGCCCCACCGTGCCTTGACCCGTGGTGGGTTGGGTGCGCGGAAGAGGCCGGTTTGAAACCGGCCCGTACGCAAGAGGGGCCAGGTGGTTGCGCGGAGGATCCCTCACCGATTTTGGCCGGGGACGGCTGAGTCCTTCGGCTGGCTTCGGGACAGGTTCTGCCTCTCCCCTCGGAGAGGGTGAAGAACGATGCGGCCTGTAGTCGATTGCATCCAAACGTGGTTGCTGGGGTGGCGATTGCGACCGGAAGACCCCTCGCACTGAGCCTCTCCCGCAGCGGAGGGGGAAGGGCGGGTGGTTCGGTGCGGGTTGCCGGTGACCTGGCGAGGTTGCTGGGGCCGAGAGCCACCCTCATCCCAGCCTTCTCCCTCAAGGGAGAAGGGGAAAGAGGCGGCGTCTGAGGGGTTGAGCGCAACGAGGGAGATGGGTGCTGGGGTGGGGGCTTCGGGCGGAAGACTCCTCACCGATTTCCGCCGAAGACGACGGAATCCTCCGGCAGGCTCAGGACAGGTTCTGCCTCTTCCCTTGGAGAGGGTGAAGAACGGGCCTGCCCCGGCAACGAACCTGGATTGCTCGAGGGTTGGGTGCGCGGAAGAGGCCGGTTTGAAACCGGCCCGTACGCAAGAGGGGCCAGGTGGTTGCGCGGAGGACCGCTCACCGATTTTGGCTGGGGGCGGCTGAGTCCTTCGGCTGGCTTCGGGACAGGTTCTGCCTCTTTCCTTGGAGGGGGTGAAGAGCGGTGCGGCCTGGATTTGATGGCGTCTGACGGTGGGTGCTGGGGTTCGGTGGGTGCGCGGAGGACCCCTCACCGAATTCCGCCGAAGACGCCGGATTCTGCCTCTCCCCTTGGAGAGGGTGAAGAGCGAGCGCTCCGGTGCAGTTGCTCTCCGATTTTGGCCGGGGACGGCCGATTGGGGGGTTAGCGGCGGCGGGCTACGTAGTCGTCGCCTTTTTGGATGGCGGTCAGGTAGGGGGTGCAGCCGGGGCGGTCTTTGAATTCGGCGAATTGGGCGGGGATTTCGCCGCCGGCATCGGCGATGGCGAGGTTGATGAGTTCTTCGACGACCTCCGGGTGGTCGGCGGCGACGTTGGTGCGGAGCATGTCGTCGTCGGGGAGCTTGTGGAGGAGCGGTTCTTCGCCCCAGATGGTGGCGTTGCACCACCAGTCGTCGGTGACGACGGTCATGAGCGGGCCCCAGCCGATGCTGACGTGGGAGCGATGGGACGGCAGGTTTTTGCGGAGGGCGGGGCCGATGTCCTGGCCCTCGGTGGGCGCCTGGATGCCGGCGGCGGCGAGGACGGTGGCGGCGATGTCGGTGTTGGTGACGAGGCCGTCGTAGGTTTGGCCGGCTCGGGCGCGGTCGGGATAGCGGACGAGCAGCACGAGGTCGGCGACGGCGCGGGTGAGGGGGTGGCCCTGCTTGCTGATGAGGTCTTTGTCGTGGGGGTAGCGGAGGTTGTGGCCGTGGTCGGAGGCGACGATGACGATGGTGTCGTCGGCGCGGCCCGAAAGTTCGAGCTGATCCATGAAATGGCCGAACCAGCGGTCGCAGAGGGTGACCTCGCCGGCGTAGTTGGCCTGGATGCGCTTGACTTCGCGCTCGTTGAGGACGTTGCCGTTGGGGGCGTAGAGGCTCTGGATGATGTCGGTGACGTCGTCGTCGGGGTCGTAGAGGCGGCGGTAGCTGGCGGGCGGTTCCCAGGGTTCGTGGGGGTCGAAGGAGTCGACGACAAGGAAGAAGCTGTCGGCGTCGTCGTTGTCGTAGAGCCAGCGGGCGGCGTCGTTGAATAGGCGGGCCGGGTAGAAATCGGCTTCCTCGCGCCGGAACAGGTTGTTGGTGAGGTACTGGGTGAAGAACTCGCGGCGTTGATGCTTCTCGGGCAGGCGTTCGGGGACGTGGCGGCGGATGGCATCGGGCGGGAGGGCGGGGCCGGAGCGGAAGCGGTCGGTTTCCTGGCCGCGAATCCATTGCCACTCGCTGAAGCCGCGGTGGAAGTTCTTGCTGGGCTTGAACTGGTGGTAGCAGTCGGTGAAGAGGGCGGTGCGGTAGCCGACGTCGGTGAGCAGTTCGGAGACGGTGTCCTGCTCCTCGGGGATGGGGCCCCAGCCGGGGGCGCCGGAGAAGTCGCCCTTGTAGTCGCGGTGGCCGACGTAGGGGAAGGTGCGCTGGCCGGTGTGGAGGGCGCGGCGGAACGGGAGGGTGGGCAAGGCCTCGGGGAAGGCGCGGGTGCAGCGGATGGCCTGGGCGGCGAAGGCGTCGAAGTTGGGGGTGTGGATCCAGTCGTTGCCGTAGGCGCCGAGGTGGTCTTTGCGGAGGGTGTCGAAGACGACGAGGACGACGTTCATGGACTTGATCTCCGAGGCTGATGGCTCAGGGAATGCTGCGTCCGCTGGTATTGAACGTCAACCGGCGAGCGGCCGGGGAGCATCTGCTACGGTGCCGGACTAACGGTGGATTTTGCGGGTGGGGGTTGCCATGACTACGTACAGAGTCGGTTTTCTGGGTGTTGGGCCGCGGGGGTTGAGCCAGGCGCGGGCGTACATGTTGCATCCGCGGGTGGAGATTGTGGCGCTGTGCGATGTGGACCCGGAGCGGCTGGGCGAGGCGGCCGCGGAGTTTGGGGTGGAGCGGACGTATAGCGACTACCGAGCGATGTTGGACGAGGCGAACCTGGACATCGTCAATGTTCCGACCCGGACCGACCTGCATGCGCCGTTGACGATCGGGGTGCTGGAGCACCGGGCGCCGAAGGCCGTGATCGTGGAAAAGCCGATGGCGACCAGCCTGACCGACGCCGACCGGATGCAGGAGCTGGCGGAGGCCAACGGGACGCGGCTGGCGATCCACCACCAGATGCGGACGACGCCGACGTTCAACGTGGCCGAGCGGTTGGTCAACGCGGGTGAGATTGGGCCGCTGACGACGATCAAGATTCGCGGCAAGGGCTATTACGGCGGATACGACATGCTGAACATCGGGACCCACATGCTGAACGGCACGCGACGGTTCGCGGGCGCCGCGCGCAGCGTGGTGGCGATGTGCCGGACCGGAGGGCGTCCAACCACGGCGGCGGGCATCGTGGAGGGTTCCTACGGCTTCGGTCTGCTGGCGGGCGAGGAGATTTCGGCGCTCTACGAGTTCGAGAACGGCCTGACGGCCTTCGCCGAAATGCACCGCCGCAGCGAGCCGGGCAGCGGATGGGTGCACGTCAAGATCTACGGCGAGGACGGGGCGCTGTGCCTGTATAACTCGCGCGAGCTGTTCATCCGGCGCGGACGTGACACGGTGGTTGGCGACGTTCCGTGGGAGAAGTACGAGCTGGCTGACGAGGACCGGTTCCTGCACGGGCACGACTATTACGACCACGTGGGCGGCGACCTGTGGATGGCGGAGGAGACGGTGCGGGTGCTGGACGAGGACCGCGAGCATGAGTGCAGCGGGATCGAGGGTCGCGCGGTGATGGAGATGATGGACGGGGCCTGGATTTCGCACTTCAGCCGGTCGCGGGTGGACTTTCCGCTGGAGCGGGGGGAGCATCCGCTGCGCAAGGAGCTGGCGAAGGCGGGGCTGCCGGAGCCGGACCCGGAGCGGGGCAAGCTGCGGTATGCGGACTGGTTGCCGGGGGAATTGGCGAGGATTGAGGCGGCCGCCGGATAGCTGTCAGTCCCCTCACGCTGGCTGCTGCTTCATCCGAGGAGCGGGCAAAAAACCGAGCCGGGCTAGCGCCTAGGGACTCGACCGGAAGACTCCTCGCAGACCTCGGCCGAACGCGCCCGAATCCCTCGGCCAGGTCGGGACAGGTGCTGCCTCGTCCCCCGGAGACGGGGAAGATCGGCGTCCCGGCAGATCAGTTCTCGACGCTCGCGGCTGCCCGCCGATTCCCGGCGAACTCGCCGGAAATACGGATCGGATCCGGGGCAATATCTGCCTCTCCCCAAGAAGGGCGACGGTGGCCACCGGGCCGACTCGGGGGATTCTCCGCAGCCCGGCGACACGCAGCTTGGGCCACGGGCGGGGACGGAGCGAGGCGCTGAACGGCGGCCACAGAGACCGTTCTTGAGGGGTCGGCCCCAGTGAGGCTGGAGACCAGTCACTCCCTGATTCGGATCCGTGAACCTTCAACAATCCAGAGTTGGCGATTGGGGGATGACCTGATCAGCGTTTCGAGCAACATCGCCCCGACTTCCAAGAGATCGTCCCGAGATTGGCTGGGCAACCGAAAAACCACGATTCCGGGATACTCGCCCGGCGGATACATCCTGATGTCTGCGAAGTCTGTGTCTTGGGTTAGCAGCACCCGGTCCTCACAAAGGCAGGCCGAGGCTACGTGCGAGTCCGCAGTGCCGCCCATCCCCTGGTCGAGGACCGTGACCGCGTCATGGCCGAATTCCGTGAACAACCGCTCTAGCTGAAGCGGCAGATTCTCGTCCAGCTTGAAGCGCATAGGGAATCGCTAAGCACCCAACGGCGCCATCCGCTCCTTGGCCAGCTCGGCTGCGTAGTGCAGGGCAGCGGATACCGCATCGGCGGAAACGGAGGGATAGCTCTCGACGATTTCATCTACCGTCAATCCGGCAGCGAGGTTGTCCAGGATGACGGTGACCATCACCCGGGTGCCTGCGATGCAAGCCTGGCCATGACAGATATTCGGATCTACGGATATGTACTCGTGCCACGTCATGATCAACCACCTTGCGGTTGACGATCGCTCAATGTTGGAGTCTCGCGGATCGGCGGAATTTCAGGTACATGGGCAGTGTGCCAGCCGGGGTTGGTGGGCACGTTGAGGGTGGTGCGGGGGGAGGGCAGCCGCAAGGGGCGCCCCTGCCGGAGGCGGGATAGGCGGGGATGGGGGGTGAGGGGGTAGGCTCGCGGAGGTTTTGTTGGCGGGAGGGGCTTTGTGCGGATTGAGGAGCTGGCGGGGACGACGATCGGCGCGGCGGCGTCGGGCGGGCTAGATAGCTGCACGGTCGCGCGGTGGCTGTTGGAGGAAGGTGTTGGCGTTGTCGCGCTGACGGCGGACCTGGGGCAGCCGGACGAAGACGACATCAACGACGTAGCGGAACGCATGCGGGTGGCCGGGGCGCAGGAAGCTCTAGTCGTGGACGCGCGGGAGGCGCTGGCGCGGGGCGGGTTGGAAGTGATCCAGGCACAGGCGAAGTACGAGGGCGGCTACTGGAATACCACGGGCATTGCGCGGTACGCGACCGTGGCGGCAATCCTGCCGGAACTGACGGCGCGCGGGCTGACGGTGCTGAGCCATGGGGCCACCGGGCGGGGGAACGACCAGGTTCGGTTTCAACTGGCGACGAACATGCTGGCGCCGGGCGTGCAGGTGTACGCGCCGTGGCGCGATCCGACCTTTCTTGAGCAGTTTCCGGGCCGGCGCGAGATGATCGCGTACTGCGAGGCCGAAGATATACCTATCCGGGCGACGCTGGACAAGCCGTATTCGACCGACGCCAACCTGTTGGGACTGACGCATGAGGCCGGACTGCTGGAGGAGTTGAGCACGCACGCGCAGTTCGTGGAGCCGGAGATGGGGGTGTATCCGAAGGACGCGCCGGACGAAACCACGCGCGTCTCGATCCGATTTGAGGCCGGCACGCCGGTGGCGATGGATGGGGACGAGATGTCGCTGTTGGACGTCTTTGAGCGCGCAAATGCGATTGGCGGGGCGAACGGGGTGGGAATAGGGCTGCACACGGTGGAGAACCGGTTCGTGGGGATCAAGTCGCGCGGGGTGTACGAGGCGCCGGGCATGGAGTTGCTGGGCAGCGCCTATGAATACCTGTTGCAGCTGATCCTGGACCGGCGGGCGCGGCCCGTATTCGACTCGTTGTCGGCAGCGCTGGGGCGTCAGATCTACGAGGGCTACTGGTATGACCTGGGGAGCACGGCGCTGCGACGGGCCATCGGCGAATTCACGCGGCTGGTGACGGGTACGGTGCACGTGGACGTGTATCGGGGTCACGCGCAGTTCGCGGGGGCGGAGGACGCGCCGCACTCGCTCTATAGTGATGCGTCCAGCATGGAGGGCGTCGGAGACTTCGACCATGTGGATTCTGAGGGATTCCTGGGTGTGCTGGGTGTCAGTGCCCGCGCGGCGAACGCGGGTGGGCAGACGAGCCGCGAGTAGTGGGGCATTTTGAGTTGTAAGCCTTGTAAAGGCCCTTTCGGCAACCGTCTCGCAGAGGAGACCTTTGCCTAACCCAGGCGTGGTTGCCCGGAAGACCCCTCACCGGGTTCGGCCGAGGACGGCCGAACCCCTCGGCAGGCTCGGGACAGGCTCTGCCTCTCCCCTCGGAGAGGGTGAAGAGCTGGCGCCCCGACGGACCTTGATGCGTGGCGGGTTGGTTGCGCGGAGAACCCTCACCTCAACCCCGTCCCACGGGGAGAGGGGGAAAGAGCCGACGTGCCTTCACGGACCGGGGGCGGATAGCTCATGGTGATGACTATGGTGCGGCGGCCGGATGTGGGGACGCTGTCGGTGGCGGCGGCGGTGGTGCTGGGCCTGCAGGCGTTTCGAGTCTTTACCAGCCACATGTTCTGGGTGGTAGGGGAGACCTCGGATCGGGTGCTGCTGGCGGCGATTGTGTTTGGCGCGGTGATCCTCTGGGGACTGGCCGGGCCGCTGGCGCGGTTTCTGGGAGTAGGCCATGCGCGACGCATTTCGATCGTGCTCCTGGCAGGGCTGGCCGTGGCGGGCCAGTTTTCGGGGTCGCCAACGGCCGACATGTGGATTGGCGGAGTCGGCACCGTTGCTTTCGGATGGGTACTGGCGTTGTGGGTGGCGAGCGTGGGTCGCGCCGCCGGGCAGGGACTGGCCCTGGCGTTCACAGCGGATGTGGCGATTCGGGGCGTGTTCCGGACAGTGGACGCGCCCTTCAGCGACTCACCCTGGGCAGCCGGGATCGTGGCGTTGCTGGCGCTGCTGGCGCTGGGCGGCGGCTGGCGGGCGGCGGGGCGGACGGCCGAGTTTGGCGGTCCGCTGCGCAGCATTCCGTTGCTGGGGCTGGGATCTGCCCTGATGGTGTTCATGGCGTTCAGCGGAAACTTCGGGCAGACGGCGGCGCCGGGTGGACTGGACTTGCGGGCGGCGCTGATCTGGGTGGGGGCCGCGGCGACGGCGGGGCTGGCGTGGTCGTCGGCGTCGGCGAAGTCGGGTCGGGGAATGAGTTTCATTCATGTTGTCGTCGCTTCCATCGCAATGGCGCTTGGCGCCTGGCTGGCGAGCTCGGCGCCGAGCAGCACGATTCCGGGGCTTGCGCTGGTGGGGCTGGGTCTGCCGGTGGTGGTCACCGCGCTGTTTCCCGAGGACCGGAAGCAGCGGACGTCGGCCTGGTCGGTTGTCAACGTGACGGTGGGCGGGGTGCTGCTGGTGGCGCTGTTGTTCATTTTCTATTCGTTCTACGCGCCGTGGTGGGTACTGCCCGGGTCGGTTGGGGCGACGGTCGTGCTTGCGCTGGGGTCGTCGTTGAGCCGTCATCAACTGCAAGGCAAGCGGTTGATTCCGGTGTGGGCGCCGCTGCTGTTTCTGCCGCCGTTCGTGGTGGGAGTGATCTCGGGCGCGCCGACGAGCGATTCGGCGCCGATAGCGGCCGGGGCCAACCTGAACGTGATGACATACAACATCCGGCAGGGATTCGGGTCGAGCGGGCAGTTTGACCTGGAGGCGGTGGCACAGGAGATCGAGAAGCGTCCGACGGACATTGTGGGCTTGCAGGAGGTTGGACGCGGCTGGGTGATTTCAGGCGCCGTGGATACGCTGGCGTGGCTGTCGCTACGGCTGGACATGCCGGCCTATTACGGGTCGAACCTGGGTGACCTGTGGGGGAACGCGGTGCTGACGCGGCTGCCGGTATTTGGGGCCTCGAATACGCACTTCAACAGCGAGGGCCGGGTTCCGCGCGGTTTTCAGCGCATAAGTATCCAGACGTCAGGTGCGCCGATCACGATTCTGCACACGCATCTGGACCACGAAGATGACGGTGACACGGTGCGCAACGCGCAGGTGGTGCGGATGCTGGAGGACTGGGGAGAGGCGCCGCGGTCGATTCTGCTGGGCGACCTGAACTCCGAGCCGGGATCGGTGGCGATTCGCACGCTGGGGAACGCGGGGTTCGTGGACGCGAGTCCCGACGGTCCGTTGACATATCCGGCGGATGAGCCGGAGGAGCGGATCGATTACATCTTCGTGACCTCGGATCTGACCGTGAAGGAAACCGAGACGCGGCCTTCGCTGGCTTCGGACCATTTGCCGGTGTGGGCATCGGTGGCGGGGACGTAGGCAAAGTCCGCGGTATCTCGATTCGACCGGCCACGGCCAGCGACGCGGACGTGGCGGGCGATCTGCTGGCGGATGCGGCAGGGCCGCTGGCGGTGTCGATTTGGGGCGGCGGGAGCATTGAGCGCACTCGGGAGCGCTTTGCGGGGATGTTCGCGTGCTGGGGCGGCTCCGACAATCACTTTGTGGCTTGCGAGGATGAGAGGGTTGTCGGGGTGATTGCGCACATGGCGGACCGTACGGATCCCTGGCAGTCGCTGCGATCAACGCTGGCGACGTTGCGGGTTTATGGGGTGCTCGGCTCGCTGGCGCTCTCGTGGCGGATGCGGCACATGGTGTCGGCGGAGCCGGCGCTGGTGCGGAACAGCTATAACGTGTGGAACCTGGCGGTGGCGGAGGAGCATAGGCGGCGGGGTATCGGAACCGAGCTGCTCAGGCATGCGCACGCGGGGGCGCGACGGGCCGGGGCGCTGACGGTGGGACTTGAGGTGTTGATCGGCAACACGGCCGCGATTGGGTTCTACGAGCAGGCGGGGTATAAGGAGCGACGGCGGCGGGAGTCGGCGGCGCTGCGGAATATGACCGGGGCGGCCGGGTTGATCTACATGACGCGGCCGGTCGGGGACGACGACTAGGCGGCGGCGAGGATGCTTTCGAGGTAGGCGCGGGACCTGGGGAGGACGACGGCCGGATCGTCGGCGAAGCCGAAGGCTTCGATTGAGAGCAGGCCTTCATATCCCACGGACTCCAGCTTGCGAATGATAGGGACGAAGTCGGTGTCGCCTTCACCGGGGGCATGCATGTTGGCGTCGTTGACGTGGACGTGGGCCAGCCAGGGCAGGGCGAGGTCCACGGCTTCTTCGAAAGTCTGCGTTTCCTGGCTGATCTGCTTGACGTCGAGGACGAGCTTGACGGCAGGGTGATTCATTTCACGGGCGACGGCGATTCCTTCCCGGGTGTCGTTCATGAAGTTGGTGAGGGAGGTGGTGAGGGGTTCCAAGCAGAGGGTGATGTCGTGGCGGGCGGCCTGGTCGGCGGCTGGGCGGAGTTCCTCGATGAAGAGCTCGGCGGCTTCGTCGAATGTGGCGTCGTCGGGTGCGTGGCGCTGACGAGGGGAGCCGACGACGATGACGGAAACGCCGAAATGGGCGGCCATTTGGACGATGGCGACCAGTTCGGCGGCCGAGGCGCTGCGCAGGTCGGGATCGCGGGTGACCAGGTTGAGGCGGGGGGCATGCTGGAGGAGGGAGTTGAAGCCGACGACTTGCAGGCCGTGGGCGCGGGCGACCTGGCGTACCTGAACGCGCATGGCGGGGTCGGGGTCGGAGACCGGGGTGCCGAGCGAGCCGGGGATGAGCTCGACGGCGTCGAACCCGGTGGATGCCGCCAGCTGGAAGAACGCCTCGATGGGGCGGTCGTCCAGCGTCTTGTTACAGAGGGCCAGGCGCAAGGTCAGCGGTTGCGGATTTCGGCGAAGGCGGGGAAGTCGTGGGCCTCGCGGTGGTACTCGTGGTCGAAGTAGGTGGTGGTCTTGTAGTACTCGTGGCGGCCGTCGGTGGCTTCGCGGTGGATGCGGGCCAGGAGGTCGGCCTGTTCGTCAGCCGACATGGGGGTGAAGGTGCGGGCGATCTCCACGTCCTGGGCGAGGTCGCGCTTGTCGACCATGCCGCAGATGAGCACGGCGATGGACTGGGAGAGGGCGTAGCGGCGGCAATCTTGCGCCGTGAGGCCATTGACGCCAACGAACTGGCCGTTGCCGCCGAGCGACTTCATGCCCAAGCAGGCGATACCGCGCTGGTTGAGCAGCGGCAAGATCTCCGACCGGAAGCTGCGGAAGGCGCCATCGAAGGGGCTGATAGGCATCTGGCAGGCGTCCCACTCAAAGTCGAATTCGAGCATGGCTCGGAGGATGTGGGGGCTCTTGTGGCCGGTGAAGCCGATGTAGCGGACGAGGCCGCGTTCGCGGGCTTCGAGGGCGGCCTCGACGGCGCCGCCGGCTTCGAAGATCCACTCGGGGTCGTTGTCGTAGTTGACCTCGTGGAACTGCCAGAGGTCGAGGTAGTCCACCTGAAGGCGGCGCAGGCTGTCGTCGAGCTGCGAGCGGGCGGTTTTGGCGTCGCGGGCGCAGACCTTGGTCATGAGGAATACGTCGTCGCGGCGACCCTGGATGGCACGGCCATAGCGCTCCTCGCTGACGCCGTAGCCGTAGTCCCAGGCGGTGTCCATGAAGGTAATGCCGGCGTCGATGGCGGCCGGGATGATGCGGGCGGCTTCGGCGTCGGTGACGGATGAGCGGGAAAGGTGGCCTCCGCCAAGGCCGATGATCGAGAACCGGTCGGGATGGCGGCCGAGACGGCGGGTGGGGAGCGGAGTCTCCTGCGGAGGCATCAGGTCATACCGGGAACTTCGAAGCCCCAGAGGGAGTAGACGCCGCCCTTGGGGAGGACCTCGTCGGCATAGTCCTCGGCGTTGTCGACCGGCCGGTAGCCGAGTTCGCTGACCGCGTTGGTTATGTCCCAGTAGGCGCGGGCGTTGGCGGAAATGCCGTAGTAGATGCCGTACTTGATGCCGGGGGCGACGATGGACCGTTCCACCAGGTTGAGCAGATCGCGGTCGCTGAGCCAGGTCGAGAGGATGCGCGGGCCCATGCTGAAGTCAGTCGGCTTCTGGCGGTATTCGTAGCTGCCGATTCGGAGCACGATGACTTCCATGCCGTGGCGGTCGGAGAAGTAGCGGCCAAGGGCTTCGCCCCAGATCTTGGCGGCGCCGTAGACGCCGTCGGGCCGCGGGAGCGACTCGGCGTCGCAGCGCTCGCCGACGATCTCGTACCAACCGGTTGCGTGGTTGGAACTGGCGTAGATGAAACGGCGAACGCCGGCCAGGCGAGCGGCTTCGTAGGCGTTCCAGAGCCCGACGATGTTGGGCTGCACGTATGGCTCGAATTCATCGGTGTTGTGGTTGGACTTGGCGTGCATGTGGACGACGACGTCCTGGCCGGCGAAGGCCTGCGCGATGGTGTCCACGTCGTCGAAGTCGAGCTGGATGAAGCGCGGGTCGTCGTTGGGGCTGCGGGACGTGCCGGTGACGTCAAAGCAGTCGGGGAGGTCTTCCATGAGGGTCTGACCGATCTTGCCGGTTGCGCCGGTCACCATCACCTTGAGCCGATCAGCCATGAACAAGCTCCCCGCTGGGTTTGCAAGCGCCGGCCGGCGCCCGTTTGGGCAGGATACCGAGCCGAGCCCGGCAGGACGGCAGGCGGGCGCTCTGGCTGCGGCTGGCCAGGGCGTTGTGGTCGAGGTTTGGCTGGTTAGTTGCCCGGTTGGCCGGCGGCGCCGGGTATTCCCTCAACCGAGTCGGCGAACGCGCGGATGTGCTCGGCGGGGGTGTCAGGCGAGAGGCCTCCGGCCGTGCACAGCAGCATCCCGCCCGAAGGGGCGCCCACAGCCAGACGCTGCAGGCAGTCGCTGGTTATTTCGGGGGGTTCGAGATGCTGGACGACGTGGATGGGGGGCACGTTGCCCATGAGGCAGACGCGGCCGCCGAGGTGCTCGGCGGCGATGTCCATCTCGATGCCGAACATGAACACCGTGCAGTTCATGTCGGCGATTGCGGCGACGGCGGCGTCGGGGACCAGGTTTTCGTTGTGATAAAGGCGGAAGGTGGCTGATGGGAAGGCGTCGAAGATGTCCTTGAGGTAGGGGTAGACGAACTCTTCGCAGTGGGCCTGTCCGACCTGGCCGGCCAGGTGGTCCGTAACGAGGAGGCGATCGATGGTTCCGGTGATGCGTTCCTGAGCGCGGACGTAGGCGACGTTGGCCTCCACGACGCGCTTGTTCCAGTCATGAATGAGCTTGGGGTGTTCGTAGAGCTCGATGAGGTAGCGCTCGTAGCCGAGCACCAACGCGCCGGACTCGACGCCCATGCAGCGGCCGTAGCCCTCGAAGTGGCCCCAGGCGCTGGCGATGACGGGATCCATGTGGTCGGCGTACCAGGCGTAGTCGTTGAGAGCGATGGCCATATGGCCGGCGGTCCATGGATCGGGCATTTCCAGGGCGGGAAGTTCGTGGATGTCGTTGACCGCGGCGAACGGCACGAGGGGTCCGTCTTCTTCCTGTTTGATCGGTGATCCCCACGCTGAGGTCTCCGGCGCGTAGCCGTAGTCAGGGGCGACGCCGGGGAGGTGCAGGATGTCGGGAAAGTCGAGTTGAAACTTGGCCTGGGCGTAGTACTTGGCCTCGGCGGATTCGTAGTACTCCAGGCGTCCGACGCCGGCGTAGCCGGAGAGAAATGGCTCCGAGGCCCAAACCACGGGCGGAACTTCGTCCACGGCCTTCTGCCCATTGGCAGCCATTACACGCCCGTAGACGTCCTTGGATCGGCCGGCGGCTTCGCTACTGTCGGGCAATGCGGGGCGGGACATGAGCTACCTACGGCGTCGAGTCGGGCGGGTCAGTGTCGCCTGATGCGGCGGGATGAAGCAACGGCCAGTCGGTATCTCGTAGATCATCCGGCGGCGGCTCGGGCAGCCAACCGGTCACACGCCCCAGCGGACGGCGCAATGACGCGACGAGATCGTAGAGGCGGTCGATCAGTAGCCCAACCAGTGGCCAGTACCCGACGGATCGCCAGGACGCTTCGGGCTGCACCTGGCAAAGAACGGCGCGCAGCGCAACGCCAGCGTGGAGGACACGGCCATCGGGCCGAATCACATGAATGCTCTGTTGCCGGCGACCCGGTGAAATCGTGGACATCAACGGCTCGGCCACCGCCGAGGTCATGTCTACCCGTGCTACTCGACGATCAGGATCCAGCCGGACCAGCAGCGCCACGCTGCGGCGGCAGAAGCCGCAGGAGCCGTCGTAAAGGAGGATCGGGCGACGGGGGGCGTTGGTATCCCCGAGTTGGCTCATGCCTAGAGTCTAGGCTGAAACTCATACGTCAAGCAGCGTTGTCGGGGCCGGCTGGCGGGTTTGGAGCCAAAGTTGGTTCGGAATTTGACACTTCAGGCACGCTTGTGTTTACCATCCAGAATATGTATCAGGTGAACCAACGCGTCTAATTGGACGGTTGGCGGGGAGGATCCAGATGAAGGCGCATGTGACAAGGCGCACGTTGATTCGATCTCTGGGAGTGGGTGCCTTCGGCGCCTCGGCCGCCGCGGTGCTGGCAGCTTGCGGTGAGACGCAAGTGGTCACTGTTGAGAAGGTTGTTGAGAAGGAAGTTCCGGTCGAGAAGATCGTCGAGAAGGAAGTTCCGGTTCAGCAGATCGTTACCAAGGAAGTCGTCAAGGAAGTGCCGGTTGAGAAGCAAGTCCCTGTTGAGGTTGAAAAGGTCGTCGAGCGAGTTGTGACGCAGATCGTGGAGGTCGCGCCTCAAAGAGGTCCGGCACCACCGATTCAGTTCATGAACTACTGGTCTCGCGGCAACCGCTGGGAAACGATGAAAGTCGGGCTCGAGATCTTCGACAAGAAGCACCCGGAGATTCAGTACGACCTGATTCCGCTACCTCCGCGCTTCTACCAGGAGAAGAGCGCCATCATGTTCGCCGCCGGCACGGTGGGCGACCTGCTGGTGATGAACGGCGGGCAGATGTTCCAGTTCGAGGGCAACCTGTTGCCGCTGAACGACATCGCGCCGAAGCTGGGCGTTGACTTCGACGACTATGTGTTGCTGGAGCGGCTCCATCCGGATCGTCCGAGCGTCTGGACTGTGGGCATCAACGGCCAGTTCTACGCGTTCCCGTTCATGATCGGGAGCGTGGGCGGCTGGTACTACAACGTGGACATCCTGGAAGGCGCCGGGCTGGAGCATCCAGATGAGTCATGGACGTGGGATGTCCAGGACGAGGCGCTGAAGCAGATGACCGACGCGGAGATTCCGCAGTTCGGAACGTGGAACCGCAACAACACCGAGGTGCAGTTGTTCGAGCGAATCGCGGAGGCCGGCGGCAAGCACTTTAACGAGGTTGACCGCCCGTATCTGACGGCCGGATTCGACAGCCCGGAAAGCGTTGCGTCGTTCGAGCGCTGGATGAACTACATCCACGTCGACGGTGTTGCTCCGCCGCCAGCCGAGATTGCATCGCTCGGCATTGAGGGCGTCAGCAACCCCTTCCTGGCCGGGCGGATCGGCATGCTGCACGGTGGCATTCACACGCCGGGCAACTACGACGCGATCGTGAAGGATCGTTTCAAGTTCGAGATCATGCCGACGCCGAAGCCGCCGGGTGGCGAGAACTGGTACATCAACAACCAGCTTGGCCACTTCGTCACACGGTACTCGCAGCACCGTGGCTCGGAAGAAAACACGATCACCCTGGCAGCGTTCCTTTCCGGCGACGAATTCCAGGCCCTGGTTGCGCAGTGGCGAGGCGCGGTGCCGACCACCAAGGAGATCATCAACAGCGACGCGTGGCTGAAGCCGATTTCCGGTCGGAACCTGCCGGAAAACATGCACATCATTAACAACAACCTGTTCCACTCGAACGTGTACGGGAACCATTGCTTCGACGGTTGGTCGGAGTGGTTCTGGAACATTATTTCGGCTGAGACCGAGACCGCCTGGATTGGCGAGAAGCCACCAGCGGACTCGCTGCTCGACCTGGCCGAGGACACGAACAAGTTCATGGCCAGCCTGATCGAGGCTTAGTGACCAGCGCGCGCCGCTTGATGCGGAACGTGTCCGTGTAGATAGGAACGGGGCCGAGTGCCAGTTTCGGCACTCGGCCCCGTCTTAGTACCGGGAGGCTAGATGCGAAGAACAGTGTGGCAGCAATGGAGCGGCATCCTTTTTGCCGTTCCCTGGTTGCTTCAGTTCTTGCTATTCATCGTGATTCCGTTCGCGGCATCGTTCTGGCTGAGCCTTACGGATTACCGATTCAGAGACTTTCCGCGAATGATCTGGTTCGAAAACTACGTAGACCTCGCGTCCGATGAAGTCTTTCTCAAGAGTGTTTTCAACACGCTGTACTACACGGTCTTCCATGTTCCCGGCGTGATGATCATCGCGTTCTTTATTGCCATTCTGCTCAATCAGAAGGTCAACGGAATGCCGCTGTTTCGCACGCTCTTCTACCTGCCGTCGATTACGGCCGGCGTCGCAACGATCATGTTGTGGCTGGTGATTCTGCAGCCCAACGGCATATTGAACCAGGCGCTGGGGCTCTTTGGCATTCCGGGACCCCAGTGGCTGACGTCGACACAGTGGGCGATGCCGAGCTTGATCCTCATGAGTTTCTGGACGGTCGGCACAACCATGATTCTCTACCTAGCCGGGCTGCAGGGAATCCCGCAACATCTCTATGAAGCGGCGGCGATTGACGGCGCCGGTCCCCTGCGCAAGCTGTGGCACGTCACGGTTCCGATGATGACGCCGACGATTTTCCTGACCCTGGTGCTCGGCATCATCGGCTCGTGGCAGGTCTTCACGCAGGCGTTGATTCTGACCGGCGGCGGACCAGCGAACGCGACACTATTTGTCCTGCTCTACCTCTACCGCAAGGCATTTCTGATATTCCAGATGGGGTATGCCTCGGCCATTGCGTGGGTGCTGTTTGTGATCATTCTGATCTTCACACTCATCCAGTTCGCCATAGCCCGACGATGGGTGTACTACGAATACGATGAGTCGAGTTAAGTTCTGATGGCCCTCCTTTCCGATCAAGCGCCGTCGGATGCCAAATTGGGTGGGGGCATGCAGTCGTCGGTGACCATCCGCGGCTGGCGCTCGCGTCTGTGGCGTCCGGCGTGGCGCTTTCTGGTCTACGCAATGCTGGTCTTCGGCAGCGCGATCTACGGATTCCCGTTTGCCTGGATGGTTCGATCGTCGGTCATGACGATCGACCAGTTCTATGAGGATCCGCCACCGTTCTTTCCTTTGCCACCGAATTGGTCAAGCTACACCGAAGTGTGGGAGACCGGCCCAATAGTCTGGTGGATCGCCAATTCCGCGATCGTGACGGCCCTGGGCGTGGTGCTGCTGACGTTTGTGAGCGCGGTCGTCGCCTTCGGATTCGCTCGCACCGAGTACCCGATTCGCGACGCGCTGTTTCTGCTGGTCATCTCGACCATGATGCTTCCAGAGCACGTGACGATCATTCCGAAGGTCATCATTTTCCGAGATCTGGGTTGGCTGGACACGCTGCTGCCGCTGACCGTCCCAATGGTTGGCGGGTCGGCCTTCTTTATCTTCATTCTTCGTCAGTTCTTCCGTACGATCCCGCGCGAACTGGACGACGCCGCCTCAATTGACGGCGCCTCGCCGGTACGCGTCATGTTCACGATCATCTTCCCGCTATCGAAGCCGGCCATTGCCACGGTTGCGGTGTTCTCGTTCATCGGCAAATGGAATGAGTTCTTCGAGCCGTTCATCTATCTAAACACTCCCGAACGCATGACCTTTGCGGTCGGCCTGCGGTTCTTCCAGGCCGGGATGTGGGAACAGCCGCAACTGCATCTGCAAATGGCCGTTGCGCTAATCGCCGTGGCGCCGATCATCGTTGTCTTCTTCTTCGCGCAGCAGTACTTCGTGCGCGGGATTACGCTGACCGGAATCAAGGGATAGCCAAGAGCGCAAGTCCTCGCTCCGTCGAGAGCGCCGCTCAATTGGCCGGAACTACTCGCGGGGTTTGAAGCGGGCGATCTGGTCGTCGACCCAGGCGTGGTTGGCGTCGCGGGTGCGGCCGGCGTTGTGGGGGGTGTGGACGACGTTGTGGCGGCCGAGCAGGGGGGAGTCGAGGGGGACGGGTTCTTCGGCGAAGACGTCGGCAGCCAGTGCCAGTTCATCGTTGAGGACCCGCCGATAGAGGGCGTCGGTGTCGCAGACGGCGGCTCGGGTGACCTGCACGACCAGCGAGCCGTGGGGCAGCGCATCAATCAGCTCGGACGTAATGAGACCGCGTGTGTTGTCGGTGAGCGGAAGCATGGGCACGAAGATTTCGGAGTCCTTGACGAGCTCGGGCAGGTGGAAGCAGCGCCGGACGCGGGCCGCGGCGAAGGTGGCGTCGGGCGCGTAGGGGTCCCAGATTGCGACCTGGGCGCCGACGGCCGAGCAAAAGGAGGCGAAGCGGGCGCCGATGTTGCCGGCGCCGACGACGCGCACGCGCTTGCCGGCGAGGGTGCCGCTGGTGAAGCGAGGGTCGTCGCCATACTGTTCGCCGCGCTGGCCCGGGCGGCCAACTTCGGGGCGGTACTTCCAGGTTTCGTGCCCGTGCCGCATGGCGGTGTAGGTCTGCGGGGTCCGGCGGAGCGCAGCCAGGGTGAGTCCGAGCCCGTATTCGGCTACGGACTGTCCCCAGTAGACGTCGAGCCGGTGGGGAATGAAGCTGACGCCGCGGGCGATGGCCGCCTCGATGCCATCAGTCGACGAGTCTCCCCACCAGTTGGTGAGGAGGTAGCGCGGGTGGAAGCACTCTTCGAGCGCGCTGAACGGCTCGAGGTCCTCGAGAGCGGCGGGAGGTCCGAGGAGCGCCAGGCGATGGACGGAGGCGGGATCGGGGACGAGTTGCGGGGCGCGGGCTTCAGGATCCTGGGTGCGATAGAGCTCGCAGTCACCCTGGCGCTGCCAGCGCTCGTGCCAGTAGTCGGCCGCGAAGGGCCAGGCGGCATCAAATCGCTCGTTGACACAGATGACCGATCGCATAGCCCGCGTCCTCCAGTTGTCCGATGGCTGGCCAAAGATGCTTGCGCTGTACTATCGCAGACCGTTGCAATTTTGCCGTGCTCGGGAGTCACCTATGAAGCGATTTCTCATTCAGTCAGAGACCCCACGCGATCAACTGGACTGGGGATCACTGGGCTGGCTCAGCAATCCGCCAGTCACTGGCAGCAAGTACCTGACGGTTATCGACGTGGAGCTGCTGCCGGGCAACGGGCACGACTTTCACAAGCACCCGGACCAGGAAGAGTCGATCGTGTGCGTGAAGGGGACGGTGGAGCAGTGGGTGGACCAGGAGCGGCGGATGCTGAGTCCGGGCGACGCCGTGTATATCCCGGCCGACTGCGTGCATGCGACGTTCAACGAGGGTGACGAACCGGCCAAGGTGCTCGCGATTCTTGGTCCGTGCGTAGGTGAGATTGGCTACGAGGTGGTGGAAGTGGCCGACCAAGAACCGTGGAGCGGCCTGCGCGGCTAGCAGGCTGAGCGAGGTGTGCGCCAGTGCGTAATTGTGGCGTCACACCTGTACGGGAGCCTCCGGCTGGTCTCAGGGCAGGTGAATGCTCCAAACTGCGGGCCAGAGTCCCCCTGCCGAAGTAAGTGAAGGCTGACCATGGCGCACCACGAGTTTTCGCCCACGACGTACTACAACACGATGGGGACGCATCCGCCGGCGTTGCACGTCGAGGCGGGCGATTCGATATCGACGACCGCGGTCGACGCCCGTGGGTTCGATCACGAAAACGTGGTGCGGGCGGGACGGCCGAATCCGCAGACGGGTCCTTTCCATGTGAAGGGCGCGGAGGCGGGGGACACGCTGGTGCTGCACTTGCACGAGGTCATGCCGAACCGGCGGATGGGCTGGACGACGGGACGGCTGGCGCCGAATGTGCTGGACTTCGGGTACGAGGCGGAGCTCGACGGCGATGTGGAACTGGCCACCTGGGACGTGGATGTCGACGCCGGAACGGTGACGCTGACCGATCCACAGAATCGCCTGACGGGACAACCGCTGCCGTTGCGGCCGATGCTGGGGACGGTGGGGGTGGCGCCGGACATCGGCGAGGCGATCAGCACGATGACGTCGGCGGCGCACGGCGGGAACATGGACTACAACGGGATCAAGCCGGGCGTGACGGTGTACCTGCCGGTGTTTGCCGATGGGGCGCTATTTTTCCTGGGGGACGGACACGCGCTGCAGGGCGACGGCGAGATGGACGGCACGGGCGTTGAGATCTCGATGGACGTGCGGTTCAGCCTGGACCTGATCAAGGGCAAGACGATCGGATGGCCGCGGGCCGAGGACGACACGTTCCTGATGGCGTGCGGCAACGTGCGGCCGCTGGACCAGGCCGTGCAGCACGCCACGACCGAGATGGTGAGCTGGCTGGAGACTGACTACGGGCTGACGACGCGCGAGGCGCACATGCTGCTCGGTCGGTTCGTGGAGTACGACGTGGGCAACATGTTCGATCCGGCCTACACGATGGTGTGCAAGGTTCGGAAGTCGGTGCTGGCCGAGTTGGGGTTTACGCGCCAGTTGGGTTGAGGTCGACCTGTAGCTTGGGCCGAGTCTGGTTTCCCTGATGAGACCTTTGCGTCACCCGGGGGTGGTTGCCCGGAAGACCCTCACCCCAACCCTCTCCCACTGGGAGAGGGAGCAAGAGCTGCCGCAACTCCGAGGCGCGGGGTGTTCTGCGAAAGTCTCCTAAGGGACTTCGGTTAGGGCGACGGGACGACCTTCGCGGCTGGAGATGTCGCAGGCGATGGCGGCGCGGAGGGCTTCGACGGCGTCGTCGGCCGTGCTGCGGGAGGGTTGGCGTCCACGGGCGACGTCCAGAAAGGCGTCGATCTCGGCAGCGTAGGCATCGGCGAAGCGGTCGTGAAAGTCCGGATACGGCTCCGCGGCGAGCGGCGGGCCGTTGGGCTCCAGCGACCGGAGCGGCGCGCGGGGGTCCCAGCCGACGACGACGCTGTCGCGCGATCCGAAGAGTTCCATGCGAACGTCGTAGCCGAGCGGATTGTGGCGGGTGTAGCTGAGCAGGCCGAGGGCACCGCCGGAAAGAGTGCAGGTGGCAATCGCGGTGTCGGCGTCGTCAAAGCGTCGATAGATGTCCCACTTGCGGACGGTGGTCTGGGCGAAGACCTGGACGACCTCTTCGCCGGTGACGAAGCGGATGGCGTCGAAGTCGTGGACGCTAAAGTCGCGGAACATGCCGCCGGAGCCGGCGATGTAGGCCTCGGTGGCGGGTTCAGGGTCGTGGCCGACGGTGCGAAAGGTGTAGAGGGTGCCCAGCCCGCCGGCGGCGACCAGGTCGGCGGCGGCCTGGAAGCCGGGATCGAAGCGGCGCTGGAAGCCCATCTGCACGGGGACGTTGCGCTGGTGAATGAGGGCCACGACTTCGCGCGAGCGATTGAGGTCATGGGAGATTGGCTTCTCGCAGAAGGTCGGTATGCCGGCTTCGACAGACGCTTGCAGGAGTTCGGCGTGGGCGGTGGTGGTGGCGGCGATGACGACGGCGTCGACGGAGGCCAGCAGTTCGTCGTAGGTGGGGACGTAGCGAAGGTCCAGATCGCCGGCGACGGACATGGCAAGGTCCGTACTGGCGTCTTGCAGAAGAATCCCGGTTACGTCCGGATGCGCCATGAGCCGTTCGGCATGGGGGCGTCCGATGCGACCGACTCCGGCGACGCCTACGCGCATGTCAGTTCCTTCCGTCCAGTCACTGCCGACCGTGCAGCCGGACGCGTGTGTATTCGCTGCTGGTCACCGCGCAATCTGGACCGGTGGGGCTTTCGCGTCAAGGGCGGGGCACGAGATATGGATAGCGGACAGCGTAGGCTTGGGCGGACCTTGCCAGTTGGAGCAGGATTGACATGCGCGCTCTGAGTGCAGCCGCTTCCGGTCGCCGGAGCCACCAATGAGTGAAGGCCGGTTGGCGGGCAAGGTGGCCGTGGTCACGGGCGGCGGGAGCCAGCCCGGAGAGATTGGCACGGGGCGGGCGTCGTGCGAGTGCATGGCCCGGGAAGGGGCGCGGGTTCTGGTGGCGGACATCGCCGCCGAGAACGCGCAGCGAACCGTGGACGCGATAGTGGAGGCGGGCGGCGAGGCGTCGGTTTTTGTTGGGGATGCAACCTCGGGCGACGACTGCCAGGCCATGGTGGCGACGGCCGTTGAACGGTACAGCGGGCTGCACGTGCTTATGAACAACCTGGGGTTCCGCTGGGGCGGGCATGACGTGCGCAAGGGCGTGGCCGAGATCGACGAGGACGTGTTGCTGCGGGCCTTCGATTTGAACCTGAAGAGCGCGGTGCTGGCCAGCAAGTTCGCGATTCCGGCCATGACTACGTCGGGGGGCGGGTCAATCATCAACGTGTCGTCGATCGACGGGATTGCCGGGGCTCGACATCGAGGTGTGGCCTACTCCGTCACCAAGGGCGCGCTGCCGATCCTGACGCGGAACACGGCGGCCTTTCATGGACGCGAGGGGATCCGGGCCAACTGCCTCGTTCCGGGGCACTTGCAGTCGGCGTACCAGTCGAGGATAAAGCCGGTGGACCGCGAACTTCGGCGTCGGGTGAGTCCGCTGGGGACGGAAGGGACTCCGTGGGACATTGCCTGGGCGGCCGTTTTTCTGGCGAGCGATGAGTCGCGGTGGATTACAGGGGTGACGCTGCCGGTGGACGGAGGGCTCTTTGCGGCGCAGCCGCTGCTTGCTCATGATCTACTCAACGAGCCCGACTTGGAGCCAGATCCAGGAGACGCCTGAATGCCGTACCAATTGAAGCCCAAGACCATGTACCTGATGCCGACGCACTTCGGGCCGATGAGCGGTCCGCGGCAGGGGCCGGGCGGCGAGATGGGTGCGTTTGACGTCGATCAACGCAAGACGCGGACGTATGCGGTCAGCTTCTTGAGCGAGCAGGCGCAACTCGAGGCGCTGGCGCCTCCGGGGTTTGAAGTCGTAGGCGAGCCGGTGGTGACCGTGGCGCAGACCCACATGACGGGAATCGACTGGCTGGCGGGGCGCGGGTACAACACGCTGGGCGTGACGTTTCAGGCTAGGTTCAACGGGACGCGCGACCGGGCTACGGGACCGCTGTTGCTGGTGCTGTGGGAAAACCTGACGGACCCGATTCTGACGGGGCGGGAGCAGTTGGGGTTTTCGAAGATCTACTGCGAGCTTCCAGAGCCGGTGATTCACGGAGGCGAGACGCAGTGCACGGCCAGCTGGCTGGGGTTCCGGTTCATGGATATGCGGCTGACAGACATGAAGCCAGTAGCTGCCGCCGCGGGCGCGGTTTCGGCCGAGGATCCGGAGAACGGGGAGCTGCAGGGGACGCTGCACTACAAGTACGTGCCCAAGACGGGCGACTGGGGCGAGGCCGACGCGGAGTACGCGGTGCTAAGTCCGCAAAACCCGCCCGTGAACGAACCGCAACGCTGGCAGGGTGAAGGCGCGGTGACGTTTCAACGGGCGCGGTGGGAGGACCTGCCGACGCAGTACATGATCGTGAACGCGCTGCACGAACTCGAGGTCAAGGAATACCGGGGCGCGACGATCACGCACGGCGTGGGCGGTAGAGACCTCATCGACCAGCGCATTCTGCGGTAGGCGCCGCGGGGATTTGGCCGAGAGGCTGCTTGACATAATGTTGACGAGTCGACTCTAGGCATGGGCTCGGCCGCGGCGAGGACTCAGGCCCCCAACGGACTGGCGCGGTGGCAGACGCCGCTGCTGGTAATCGCGGCGGGCGCGCTGATCGCCATCATCGGGTTTGGTACGCGCTCGGTGTTTGGGCTCTTTCTGCCGCCGATGACCGAGGCTCGCGGGTGGTCACGGGATGCGTTCAGCATCGCGATGGCCACGCAGCAGTTGACCTACGGGCTAGTGCTGCCGTTGGCGGCGGCTTCCGCCGACCGTTTTGGTCCGGTACGAGTGATCGTGGCCGGCTCGCTGGTCTACGCGCTGGGCGTCTGGCTGATGACGATGGTCGAGGCGTCGGTGGTGTTCCTGCTGGTGGCGGGGTTGCTGGTGGGCACGGCCACCGCCTTCACGTCGTTCTCGCTGGTGATCGCGACGATGTCTCGAATGGTGAATCCGCGACGACGCCCGCTGGTGATGGGGCTGGGGATGGCGGCCGGATCCATGGGCCAGGTGATCTACTCGCCGGTTACGCAGGGGTTCATTGGGGCTTTCGGCTGGAGCGACGCGCTGGTGATCCTGTCGGTGGGGTCGCTGGCGATCATTCCGCTGGCGCTGTTGCTGCCGGCGAGCCCGGACGTGGCGGCTGAAGAGTCGGCGAGGCAGAGCGTGGGCGCGGCGATTCGCGAGGCGGCCGAGCATCGGGGCTACGTGCTGTTGACGATCGGGTTCTTCGTGTGCGGGTTCCACGTGGCGTTTATCACGGTGCACTTGCCGGCGTACATGTTGGACCTGGGCTTCGCGCCGCACGTGGGCGCGATCGCGCTAGCGCTGATCGGTCTATTCAACATCGTGGGTTCACTCCTGTCCGGCATGGCAGGCACGCACTTCAGCCGGCGGCTGAGCCTGAGCTTTATCTATGCGAGCCGGGCCGTGGTGATTGCAGCGTTTCTGCTGCTTCCCAAAACCGAGCCGGTGGCCTACATGTTTGCCTCGCTGATGGGATTACTGTGGCTGGCGACGGTTCCACTGACAACCGCGATCGTGGCGCGCGTGTTTGGGGTGCGGTACCTGGCGACGCTGTTTTCGTTCGTGTTCCTGTCGCATCAACTCGGGTCGTTCTCGGGTGTGTGGCTGGCCGGGGCGATTTATGAAGCCACGGGGACGTACGACGGGATGTGGATGGCCGGGATCGCGCTTGGCATTGCGTCGGCGTTGATTCACCTGCCGATCAACGAGCGGCCGATTCCGCGGTTGGCGGAGGCGTAGGACTGGTTCGAAGCGACCCTGTTCAGGATTCGTCGAGCATGGGGCGGTATTGCAAGGCTTCGGCCAGGTGTTCGATGCGGATGGTTTCGCTTTCGGAGAGATCGGCGATGGTGCGCCCCAGCTTGAGGACGCGGTGGTGCCCACGTCCGCTGAGGGAGAGGCGGTCGTGGGCACTGCGGAGGAGTCGTTCGGCGTCGGGTTCGAGGATGCAGATGTTGGAGATCAGCCTCGCGGTCAGTTCGGCGTTGGTGAAGAAGCCGTAAGGCGTGAGGCGCTCTTCCTGGATCTTGCGCGCCCGGGCGATGCGGGCCTGGACGTGGGAGGACGGTTCGCGCTCGGTGTCGTCGGCCATCTTGGCGTATTCAAGACGGGGGACGTCGATGTGGACGTCGATGCGGTCGAGCAGCGGTCCCGAGATGCGGTTGCGGTAGCGACGGGCGGCTTCGGCGCTCATGCCGCCGCCAGGGCCGTCCGAGGCGGCGAAGCCTGATGGGGAGGGGTTCATGGCGGCGACCAGCATGAGGCGGGCCGGCAGGTCCACGCTGTAGGCGGCGCGCGTGATGGTGATGTGGCCGTCTTCCAGGGGTTGACGCAGGGACTCAAGGGTCTGGCGGCCGAATTCGGGGAACTCATCCAGGAAGAGCACGCCGCGGTGGGCGAGGCTGATCTCGCCGGGCCTGGGTGAGGCGCCACCCCCGACCATGCCGGCGTAGGTGACGGTGTGGTGCGGGGCGCGGAAGGGGCGCTCGACGACGAGACCCGTGCCATCGCGCAGCTGGCCGGCGATGCTGTAGATCTTGGTGACCTCGATGGCTTCATCGAGGGTCATGGGCGGCAAGACCGAGGGCAGGGCTCGAGCCAGGAGAGTCTTGCCGGAGCCAGGCGGGCCGACCATGAGCACGTTGTGGGCGCCGGCGGCGGCGACCTCGAGGGCGCGCTTGGCGTGCTCGTGGCCGCGGACGTCGGCGAAGTCGACCGGATAGCCGGCGGCCCTGGTCGACATTTCAGTCACGGGCAGCGGTTCGATGCGTATCAGGCCCATGTAGTGGGCGATGAGTTGCTGCAAGGATTCGACGGGGTAGACGGCGATGCCCTCGACGACGGCGGCTTCGGCGCCGTCAACGGCGGGGACGAAGGCTTTGTCGACGCCGGCGTCGCGGGCGGCGGCCACCATTGGGAGGACCCCGTGGGTGTGGCGAACGCCGCCGTCGAGGGACAGCTCACCCAGGTAGACAGCCTGGTTGTCGTCGAATCCCTCGAGCTGCCCGGTCGCGGCAAGGATCGCCACGGCCATGGGCAAGTCGTAGACGGGGCCTTCCTTGCGGATGTCGGCGGGGGCGAGGTTTACGGTGAGGCGGCGCTCGGGGAATACCGCGCCGCTGTTGCGGATGGCGCTACGGGTGCGCTCGCGGGCTTCCTGAACAGCCGCGTCGGGTAGCCCGACCACGTTGTGTTTGGGCAAGCCGTTGCTGATGTCGGCCTCGACGTCGAGGACGACGCCGTCAAGGCCGGTGATCGCGCAGCTGTGAACGGTGCCAAGCATGAGCCAGGAGCGGCCCGCCCAGCCGCCTAGAAGGCGCTACATACCCGGCCCGTCGCCGATGGTCTGTGCATCTTGAACGATCCGCTCTGCTTCTCCTCACCGCCGCAGGCCGCCAGCAGAAGGCCCGAGGCGAGCAGGGCAACGACGCGGCGTCGAGGAATGAACTTCCGTGCCTTGATTCGAGGCATGCGGAACTCCGTGAATTCGCCCACGCCGCCTATCGTACGCACTTCGCGGCTGAGACGTGACATTGGGCCGACTAGCGCTGGACCGGGACCACGACGTAGGGAGTCTCGACGTCCATGTCGGGACCGATTGCGCCGTTGCCGAGCCGGTCGATGGCTTCGACGTAGTACATGAGGTCCCAGTCGGACACGATGTCCATTCCGGGGATCGTGGCGGACCAGAGGCCATTGGTCACACTCATGGGAACTGGTGTGAAGAGTTCGCGCTGGTTGAGGTCGCGGTAGTAGAGGGTTACGGACTGCAGGTCTTCGTCGGAATCCACGCGGGCCGTGACGGTGAGGTCCTGGCCGGGAACGGCGAGGGAGGCGCGTTCCACGTCGAGGGATGGAGCAGATACCGCATTCGCGATGGCCACGGGTTGAGGGGCGTCTGCGCCGGCAGACGGCCATGATCGGGATTCACCGTTGGTGTCGGTGGCTTCGATGTAGTAGGCGGCGTCGCGACCGGCGGGGAGCGTGATGCCGGCGGAATAGACCGCGCCGGCGGCGGACATGGGCGTGCGTTGCCAGGGGGCGTCGCCGGATCGCCAAACCAGGTGGACGCTGTCGATGCCGTCCGGTGCGGTTACGGTGGCCGCCAGGTCGAGCGGGCTCGGGGCCGCGGTTCGGATGGGGACGTGGCCGATCTGGGGAGCGGCTTCGCGGACGACGAGGGCGTTGATGACCCAGTCGGAGGCCGGGTGGGAGTTGATTTCGAGCTCGAGGCGTCCGTTGGCGATGTTGCAGCGTCGAGTCTTCCGGATGACCTGGCCGGCGGGAATGGTGAAGCGTTCGGTCTGGTGACGGCCCTGGAAGGTGAGCCACATGGGGCCTCGGTCGACGGCGTCGGGGCTGGTGTCGCCCATGACGGCGGTGACGTCGTAGAGGCCGGGCGGCACGTTGGCGCGGAAGGTGTGCTCGACGTAGCCGGGGTTGGGTCCGCGGTGCTGGAAGTCGTCTTCCAGAAGGCGGAGGGGAAGATCCCCAGGTTCGCGATTACGGCCCAGCAGGTCGCCGTTGTCGGGGGGCGGCGGGCTGAAGGCGCGGATGTCGCGTGTCATTTTCCAGCCGACGCCGCGGGTGGGCGTGTACTGAGTCTCGGGCGAGACGGCGCGGAAGCGTCGTTCGACCCAGGCGGACTGCATGGTTCGGGGAATCCAGGGACGCGGGTCGACCGGCTCGGCGCCGAAGTCGAAGCCATCGGCGAAGAGGCCGAAGCGATCGAAGACTTCCTGTACTTCGCCGAGCCGTGCGAGGTCGTGGTCGAGGTAGGGCGTGAGGCGCTTCCAGGTGCCGGCTTCGTCCTTGACGGGGCCGAAGATCATTTCGTCGTCGTAGAGGCCATCGGTGTGGTCGACGATGGATTGCCACTGGGCGCGGGCCGACTGCATGTGGTCCTTTGCCGATTGCAGACGGTCGGCGGCACCGGCCAGGTAGAAGAAGGCGAGGTCCAGGCCCGCCCGCAGCTTATGGGCGTGGTAGCGCGCGAGGCCGGAACAGAGGCGGACGTCGGCCTCGATGCCGCGAAACTCGGGACGGGCGTCGTCACCAACCGAGCCATCGGCCCGGTTGAGGGCAGCTTCAGCGGCGGCGGCGTGCCGATCCAGGCGCTCGGCGATCTGCAGGGGCGTGAGCTTGGCGCGAACGGCGTCCGCAAGGTAGTCCTCGACGTACTCGCTTGCGCCGTAGAAGCCGGCGAGGTCGCTGGGTTCGACTTCCAGGTAGGCGTCGAGCAAACCGCCGGTGTCGCGCTCGGCCCACCAGCCGAAGACGCTGGCCGAGGGGAGGTGGGCGGCGGTGATGAAGGGGAGGTAGTGGGAGTTTTGGGCGACGGCTTCAAGGACATCCGCCGCGGCGTCGGCGCCGAAGCGGTGTTCGAACTCGCGTTCCCAGGCGCGGGGATCGCAGTTCGGGTCGTAGCCGAGGCGTCCGAAGAGGAGATACCAGAACCAGTAGCGTTCGTCTTCGAAGTCGTACCAGTTCATGTCGTCGGGCTTGAAGAGCGGCCAGGCGCCGCCGACGTTGCGGAAGCCCCTGTTGGACAAGGGCGCGCAGACTTCGAAGCCGTTGGAGTCGCCCAGGGCGCAGGCCTCGGCGTAGCGCCGGACCCAGGCGGGGTCGCCCCACAAGGTGAACTTGTTGGTGCCCAGGTTCCACATGCGGAACAGGAAGTCGTATTCGCGGGGGTACTTGAGCAGGTCGCCGTAGGAGTGGCGGCGGTCCATGCGGTCGAAGTCCTGCAGCAGGCCGGCGGAATACGGCATGCCCTGATGCTCGCACCAGAACTTGGTGGAGACGGTGGTGGGAAGTCCGGTTTCCAGGGCGCCTTCCCAGGTGTCGTCGGCGATGGCCTTGGCGCGGCAGTCGATTTCGATTTCCCGGCCAGCCGCGACGACGCCGCTGTAGATGGAGCGGAAGAAGGCCGGGCTGTCCTCGGCCTCGATGCCGGACTCGGAATTGACGCGGAGCTGGACGCCTGAAATGTCCGGGCAGGCCTTGAGGACCTTGGCCATGCCCAACTCGCAGTAGTCGGCCAGGATGTCGAGGCTGAGGCCCTCGACCAGCGACTCGCCGTATTCGTAGCTGTGTTGCTGCCAGACGCCGAAGGTGAAGTCGATGCCGCGTTCGACAGCGGTGCGCGAGATCATCTGGAGGGTCGCCAGGTTTCGTTCGCGCTGTTCGTCGGTCAGGCTCGGCACCGTGACATCGGGGAACTCGGGCATCGGGACCAGGAAGGCGTAGGGCGGAACCAGGTAGGCGGTCTGGTGCCCAAAGGTGAGGCTGAAGGCGTTGAAGCGGTAGAGCGAGAGCTTGTCGAAGTAGGCCGCCCAGAACTCCGGGTTGAAGTACCAGGGGCCGTCGACGGATTCGTTGTGGGGGAATATGCAAACGCTGCGCTTGCGGAGGAACGGCGACTCGCTGGTGGGCGGGAACAGGCCGGCCCAGTCCAGCGGCGCCGAGGCCAGGTCGATGCGACGGGCCGCCTCACGAAGGGCGTAGGCGAGGCCGCGGTCGTCCGAGCCGCCGAGCAGCAGGGTTCCATCGGCGAAGGCGAGGGCCAGGGATTCGGGTGCGTCGCCCAGTGGTGCTCCCGACGTACGCAGCGAAGTGCCAGGTTCCTCCGTGGCCGCGGTTCCAACACGGATCGTGACCGCAGCGGGGCCGTCGCCAAGAGTGAACCCGCGCTGGTGCAGCGACTGTTGCAGACAGTCGAGCGCCAGGTGGGCAGGTGACTCCAACTGGCCTTCGACCACGATCCGGATGCGTGAGCTTGCGTCCGCCACGGTTAGCGCCTCGCTTCAGGCAGGGTGGCAGGGACGCTGGTGCGCCCCGCCCGGAGTGTTCCGAGCAATTGAGCTTGCTGCGACGAGATCAGAGCGGATGCACATTCGTAGCTAGGCCCAGGACCAACCGCATCCTAGAAGCCAGGGCGCGGGATTGGCTTCTCGCCCCTGTCCATGAAGGACCTCAGCTCGCGGCCGGAGAGCGGCAGGAAATCGCCGCGGATGGCGTAGATGCGCGCGTTGTTCATTTCGACCTCAAGGCGAATCGCCTGGCCGGTGAAGGAGGCAAGGCCGCGACCGCCGGTCCAGCGCGGCGACCAGTCGAGCGCGTCGCCGGTGAAGGGTTGGCAGTCGGCGTAGCTGTAGCCCTCGATCACCTCGCCCGTCGGGTCGGTGACCTGGACGCGGGTTTCGAGACCCGACTGGATGTTGAACCTGGCCTCGCCGCCCTGCCAGTAGAGGGAGCGGGTGCCGATCATGCCCGGGCCGAAGCAGGACTCGACGTAGTAGAACCCGTCCAGGCGCAGCTTGTGCATGAGCAGGGCGCCGGTGTCGTTGCCTTCGCCGGCCGGTCCGCGCTCGAGTCGTTTTGGTCCGACGTGGGGGTTGATGTGGTAGCCGTGCTCGAGCTTGGATGCGCTGGAGTAGATGCGGATCTGGTTGTCGTCGTCGACGACGAGACTGTGCGGGCGCATGGTTCCGGCGCCGTATTCGCCCTGTTCCGCGTTGGGGATGAAGGGCTTCCGGATGGAGCGGTTGAAGTGCCAGCCGTTGTAGCTGTAAGCCAAGTGGCAGTCGGTCTTGCCGCCCCAGTACTTCACCAGGGGAACGGGATCGGTGTGATAGATCCAGACCAAACCGACAAACTTGTCGGCGTAGGGGAACGCAACCATGCCGTAGATTTCGGCGAGCGGCGTGTCGAGGGCGTCGGTGGCGAGCACCAACTCGGGCTCGCTGTAGGTGCGGAAGTCCTTTGTCTCGGATAGGGCGACTCGCCGGGGATGCGCGTGGGGCGCGGGGCGGGCGCTGATGACGTAGCAGTCGCGCACGTGGTTCCAGTAGGCAGTGCTAGGTGGGTCGGGGCTGTGCTTGCGCCACTCCACGCCCTCGACGCGCGTCCAGTTCAGGCCCTCGGGCGAGGTCCACAGGTGGTTGCCCTTGCCGACGGCAAAACCCTTTACGCGCTCGTTGGGATCCTCGGCCCGCTCGTCGAAGTAGCAATCCCATTGATGGAAGTCCTCGGACTTGGACAGCACCTGATTGGGGTAGCGGCGGTCCGGCAGGGGGACTCGGTCGGTGAGATCGGGTTTTTCCCAGTGGATGCCGTCGTCGCTCTCGGCTACGAGAGCGTAGCTGTCTGGCTGTTCCTCGGGGACGACGGACTTGCCGTTGTAGAGGATTCGCCAGACGCCCGACTCGTGCTTGAAGGCCGTGGGGTAGCCGGAGCCGAGCCAGAAGCCAGGCTCTTCGAGCGTGGCTTCGGGAACAAGCTGCGGCTGTCCGATTCCCCGCCGGCAGTTGTTCCATCGACTCAGGTAGTTGTCGTCCCAGAACAGCAGTGTGAAATCGCCGGAATTCAGCATGGCGGGGACTCCCTGCTTGGCGCACGAGGCACCGGGTTGCACTGACGATACCGCGCGGTGAGCGAGTGCCTGAAATCGGGGCTACGCAGCGACGCTAGGGGATAGCAACGGTTAGCGACCAGGACTTGCCTTGTCGGTTGATGTCGGGCCGGATCTGGTCGGGCAAGAGTTGCGGACGTCCCGCGACGAGCCGTTGGCCGTCCACGAATCCTTCTGGACGGTCGCGTAGCTGGTCCAGCATGCGCTGGCGCCAGAGGGCCACGCGGGATGCGGTGTTTGGATCGTCTATCGCGTTGTGCAGTTCGTGGGGGTCGCTCGTCAGGTCGAAGAAGTGCTCCTGGCCGTCCGCGGGATACCAGATGTACTTCTCGCGGCCGTCGGTCAGGTACTGATGGGCCGGGGCATAGTCCGACCAGCGCGAGCTGATCTTTCCCCTGCGTCCGCCGTGATGCTCGCCGTGCAGGTAAGGGCGCCAGTCCGGCCGCTCGCCGCGGGCGAGCGGGACGACGCTGCGGCCGTCCACCGAGTCCGGGATGGCAACGCCGGCCGCGTCCAGCAAGGTTGGCATGACGTCCTGAAGGCCGACCGGCTGGTCGATTACGGCGCCAGGGTCTGGTTCGAGCCATTCGGGGAGCCGAAGGATGAAGGGGATGTTGGCCGAAGGCTGATGCGCCCAGGTCTTGCGGAACATATTGTGGTCGCCAAGCATCTCGCCGTGGTCGCTGGTGTAGAGCACGACGGTGTCCTGCCACATTCCGGCGGCGGAAAGAGCGCGAAACACGCGGTTGACCTGGTCGTCGATGTGATTGACGAGCCCGTAGTAGGCGGCGCGCATGCGGCGCATCCAAGCATCCGGCAAGTTGATGTCCACGGGTTGGATGTTGAGACCCAGGTTTGGTTGGTCGAATTGCCTGGCCCAGTCGCCGATGAAGGGCTCGGGGATGTCGTTTGCCTGGTTCATGTAGCGGTCGAAGTACATCTTGGGCGGGGTGAAGGGCGGGTGCGGGTCCACCAGCGATAGCCACAGGAACAGGGGGGCTTCGGGATCGCGCTTCTGGATGAGCTTCAGGGATTCGTTGACGCACCAGGTGGTGAGGTCGTAGCCCTCGGGCAGATGGCTGGGCCTGGCGTTGAAGCTGTTGGTCTCGACGCCGTGCAGCTTGCCGGCCAAGACCTCACGGCGGCCCTGGTCGTTGAGCCAGTCCGTGTAGTCGTTGCCATCGCGCTGGCTGTTGGCGACGAGCATGTGTTGAAAGCCGAAGCGTTTGCGGCCGGGGTGCCAGTGGGTCTTGCCGATGAGCTCGGTTTGGTAGCCGTTTGCCGCAAGCTCGGAGGCTACCGAGTGGCGCAGATTCCAGTGGTAGCCGCCGTAGAAGCCCACCATCCCGTTGGTGAAGGGCGCCTGGCCCGAGAGGATGACGCGTCGTGCGGGGATGCAGGTTGGCGACTCGCTATAGGCCGAGCGGAACCAGGCGCCGTTGCCGGCCAGGTAATCGAGGTTGGGGGTGCGCAGGACCGGGTGTCCGTCGATGCCGAGGGCGTCGGCGCGTTGTTGATCCGAGGTGATGAGGAGGATGTGCGGGCGGCGGGGCATGGCCGTCATGCGCTCACCTGATTGGTTTCGGGTTGGAGCTGTTCAGGGCGTAGTTCCTGCTGTCCCGCCACCAAGCGGCCGTCGCTGACGAAGCCCTCAGGGCGAGCGGCCAATTCGTCGATGAGGCGTTGGCGCCATACGGCCGCACGCTCACTTGCGTCGGCGTCGTCGGCGTCGTCGACGGCGTTGTGCATTTCGCGCGGGTCGTTGTCGAGATTGAAGAATTGCTCCGCGCCGGTCTGCGTGTACCAGATCAGTTTTTCGTGGCCGTCCGTGACCCACTGGTTGCCCTGGTCGGGCTCGTAGCAGGCGGTGTGTTCGCCGTGGAGGTAGTCGCGCCAGGTTGGTGCATCGCCGCGCATGTACGGCAGGACGCTGGCGCCGTCGACGGACTCGGGGATCGGGACGCCGGCCGTGTCGAGGATGGTTGGCATGACGTCCTGCAGGCCGACCGGGCGCTCGATCGTGAGGCCGGCGGTGCAGTCCATCCACTCGGGGGCGCGGGCGAGGAAGGGGACGCGGATGGACGCTTCGTAGGGCCAAGTTTTCCGGAAGAGATTGTGGTCTCCCAGCATCTCGCCGTGATCGCTGGTGAAGATCACGAAGGTGTCGTCCAGCAAGCCGCTTTCGCGGAAGCCCTTGAGCAGGCGCGAGATCTGGTCGTCGACGTGGTTGACGAGGCCGTAGTAGCCGGCGCGGCAGTTGTGGAGGTCGTCCTCGCGCAGGCGCATGATGGAGGCGTCGGGGTTGAGGCCGGGGAGCGGCGCTTCGAGTTGGGGCGCCCAGTCGCCGACATAGGGATCGGGCAGGTCCATCGCGTCGTAGCGTTCCCAGTAGACGAGCGGCGGGGTGAGCGGCGGGTGCGGGTCGACGAACGAGACCCAGAGGAAGAACGGGGCGTCGGTGTCGCGCTGGCCGATGAAGCGGAGGGCTTCGTTCACGCACCAGGTGGTGTGCGAAAAGCGTTCGTCGAGGTGGCTGGGGCGTCCCACCCAGCCGTTGGTGGAGACGCCGTGGGCCAGGCCCATTTCCAGCGAGGTGGCGCCGTTATCGGCCAGCCATTCGGCGTAGTCGTTGCTGTCGCGCTGGCTGTCGGCCCAGATCATGTTGTCGAAGCCGTAGCGCTTGCGTTGCGGGTACATGTGGAGTTTGCCGACCAGTTGCGTTTGGTAGCCGGCTTTGGACAACTCGCCGGGCAGGGAGTGGTCGAGCGCCCAGCCGACGCCGCCGTAGAAGCCGACCATGCCGTGGTTGAAGGGCCGCATGCCCGAGAGCATGGTGCGGCGGGCTCCGATGCAGGACGGGACTTCGGCGTAGGCGCGCGTGAAATTGGTTCCGCTGGCGGCCAGGAAGTCTAGATTGGGCGTTGCAAGCGGGTCAGCGCCGTTGATGCTGAGGGCGTCGCCGCGTTGCTGGTCGGTCGTGATGAAGATGATGTGCGGACGGCGATCAGCCAAGGTGCGGCACCTGATTCGGCAGACGCGCCGTGATTATGGCGTATGGATGAGCAGAGGGCGCGTCAGCACGTGCCAGAGCCTGGTTCGGTGTAGCCATTGTGGACGGCGCAGCGAACGGATTGGGCATATAGTCAACGTCACGGTCGGGATTTGCTACAGGGGCGAAGGTGATGGCTGAGTTGCTTCCAGGCCGAGTGCCGCCATTCGAGGTCGCCGCCGGGTACCACCCGATCATGGACTACCGGTTCGTCAGCGCCGGGCAGCCGCGCTGGGTCGGGGCGGACGGCAAACCGATTCACTACTGGGAGACGACGGACCCGGACGAGATTCGCGCGGAGCACGCGAACGTGCCGCGTGGTATCGAGCTGCGGACGCAGCCGGCGGATCGGTCCGAGCCGATTCTGACCTGCACCGAGCCATGGGAGTACAACAACGGCGGGCCGGCGATCATTCGGGACGGCGGGTTGTACCGGATGTGGTACCACGCGATCGCGCCGGATCACTGGGATCCGGAGATTGCGCCGTCGATTGGCTGGGGGCCGGACTGGGGCGGGTTTCTTTGCTACGCGGAATCCGATGACGGGTTCGAATGGAGAAAGCCCGATTGCGGGCAGTACGAGTGGCAGGGGCAAGGGGCCACGAACATCGTGCTGGGCCGGGAGCTGGCAGGCGAGCCAGGCATTCACGGGCAATCGGTTTTTCTGGACCCAGGTGCGCCAGCGCATGAGCGGTTCAAAGCGATCTACATGGGCCGGCTTTCGAAGGACGTCATCAATCAATGGGCGCGGGAACAGCCGGAGCAAGTCGACCCATGGATTGCGGTGTATTCGGATCGCGGGATCTTCGTGGCCACGTCGCCGGATGGAATCAAGTGGACGCCGCACCCGGAGCCGGTGGTGATCTACATCAGCGACACCATGAACGTGGTGGACTGGAACGACGAGCGGCAGAGCTACGTGTGGTACTCGCGGGGCTGGTCGTGGGACCGGCGCACGATCGCGCGGGCCGAGACGCGCGACTACTTTGCCTGGCCGCTGCCGGAGCAGGTGTTGACCGCGCCGCCGGACGACCTGGCGTTCACGGACATCTACACCAACGGCAAGGTGACGTATCCGGGCGATGCGTCCACGCACATCATGTTTCCGACGCTGTACGACCGGGCGCTGGACACGACGTCAATCGCGGTTGCGACGAGTTCGGACGACGTGGTGTGGAACTGGGCGCCCGGCGGACCGGTGCTGGAGCCAGGGGACGAGGGCAGCTTTGATTCGGGTTGTCTTTTTGCCTGCAAGGGCCTGATCGAGCTTGGGACCAACCGAATCGGCACGCCGTATTCGGGTAACAACCTGCCGCACAAGTACCCGCGTCAGACGCTCGAGAGCGCCACGGCGTACGCCACGTGGGAGCGCGGGCGGATTGCGGGGCTGGTTGCGGAGGGCGACGGGGAGTTCGCGACGCCGCAACTGCTGCTGCACGGGCGGGAAATTCGACTGAACATAAGAACGGCGGCCGACGGCGAGGTCCGGGTGACGGCGCTGGAGCGCGGGGCGGGATGGACGTCGCGGCCGGGTCATGGCGCGTGGGTCGAGGTGGGTAAGAGCCGGTCGATTCAAGGAGATCACCTGAGCGTGCCGGTGGATTGGAACGGCAGTTCAACGCTCGGGCTCTCGGCGCACGGTCCGGTTGTTCTTCAATTCAAGATGCGGAAGGCGTCGTTGTTTGGATTTGAGGTCACCGGCTAGCCGCAGCGCAGGTCGGCATAGACTTGCCGTAAGGCTCGGACGCAGGGAATCCAGGGATGGCGCGCCTATGAAGATTGTGATTGGCACCGGCCAGTTTGGCGAAGACTATGCGGAGAAACTCGGGGCGCGCTTTCCCGAGGCCACATTCACCATGGCCCTAACCGATCCCGCAGAGGTGCGCGAGATCGTGGATGCCGATGCGTTCCTGGGCTGGCCGGAGCCGGAAGCCATAGCCGCGGCGCAGCGATTGCGCTGGATTCACGTGCCGGGGATGGGCATCAACAACACGATGCGCAGTCCGGGAATCGCGGAGTCCGGGATCGTGGTTACCAATTCGCCAGGGGCGCACACGAGCCCGATCGCCGACCACGTAATGTTCTTTGTGCTTTCGCTGGCGCACCAGGGCCGCCGATTGCTGGACGATCAGCGCGCGCGGCGCTGGGATATCGGGTCGTACGAGCGACAGCTGCGCGACCTGGACGGCTCCGCCATGTTGCTGATTGGACTGGGCGGCATCGGACGCGCCGTGTTTCAGCGAGCGCAGAGCTTTGGCATGCAGGTGTCGGCGATCGATCCGAATCCCACGGATGTCCCGGCGGGGGTTCGCGAGGTGGGCGGCGAGGACCGGTTGGATGCGCTGCTGGCTGAAACCGACTGGCTGGTGGTGACCGTGCCCGTCACGCCGGGTACCCGGAACATGATCGACGCCCGTCGAATTGGCCTCCTGAAGAAGGGGGCATCGGTGATCGTCATTTCTCGGGGCGGCATCGTCGACGAGGACGCGCTGGCGGAGGCGCTGAGCTCGGGTCACTTGTTTGGCGCCGGCCTCGACGCCACGGAAGTCGAACCGCTGCCCGACGAGAGCCCGCTGTGGGACATGGACAACGTGCTGATCTCGCCGCACTGCTCGGGCGTCACGCCCAGCAATTGGAAGCAACGCCGGCAGACGCTTGAGGACCAGGTGCGCCGCTTTGTTGAGGGGCGGCCGCTGGCGTATATCTGCGATCTCGAGCGGGGGTATTAGGCCGGGACAAACTCCGCGACGCCGACAGCTTCCTCAGAAAATCTCCGCGGTCGTTGGAAACTCGTGAATCGCGGCTTCCTGGATTCGCAGGTGCAGAGCCTGGTGCCAGCGGTGGGGGACGAAGATGTTGAGGACGCCGTCGTCGACGAAGGCGTCGATGTAGGAGCACTGGTGGTTCATGAAGGGCATCTCGTATTCCGGGGCGAGGGCGTTGGCGAAGACGAAGCGCGGCTGGCCCCAGGTTCGTCCGCCATCCGATGAGATTGCCACCCAGATTTCGGAGCGGTCGCCCATCAGGGATTCCTTGTCGCCGCTGAGGCCCGTGTAGTCGAGGTCGTGGTGGCGGTTGTGGTGGAAGGCCGCGAGGTGGCCGTTGGAGAGCTCGAAGAGCATGGGCGGGGCGTCGGGATGAATAAGTGGAGTTGGTTCGGGGTCTGACCAGGTGCGGCCGTCGTCGTGGCTGCGGAGGTTCCAGAGGTGGCCCTCGGGCGTTCGGGCCATGGCGTAGATCTCGCCGTTACCGAGGTCGATTGGGCGAAGTTCATCCATGCGGTTGAAGCCGCCGGCGTGCCAGCCGCCGTGGCGGGCGTCGGGTAGGAGGTCCCAGGACTGACCCTGATCCTCGGAGCGCAGGATGTATTGGCGGGTCATGAGGGGGCGGTAGGACCAGTCGCCTTCGTGGGCGCCGAGCAGCCAGGTTCCGGCCTCGGTTTCGCACATGCGCATGACCGACATGCCGGTGAAGCCGGGGTCGTTGGCGGGGCGAATCAGTCGGACTTCGGACCAGGTGAGGCCGTCGTCGTCCGAGTAGCGGTAGCCGATTGGCGCGTTTTCGTGCAGGCCGCGCCTGGTGGTGTGGAGGGCCCAGATTGGCTGCGTGCCGAAGCAGTAGATGCGGCCTTCGGGGACGCCGCTGCCCGCTCGGGGTGTGAGCGGAATGAAGCCGTGGAGGTTGTAGTCGATGTCGATGGGCCGCGTCGGCCCGTGCCAGGTTTCTCCCCGGTCGCTCGACCGGAATGCCACCAGGTCGTTCGCCTTGCACTCCTGGCGACCGTAGTGGCAGCGGCCTTTGGGAAAGGTCAAGGCGTTTGTAGGAAACATCAGGAGATAGTCGCCGCCGGGCGTCCTGGTGGCGCGAGTTTCGAAGAGGGTGCCGCGCTCGGTGCGGAATACGATTTGGCCGTCAACCGCCGGCGCGGCAATCAGCCCAAGGTCCTCACGAACGACCAGCGCACCAGGTGGATCGGCGACAGTCACTGGCCTGTCCTGGAGATGGACTGTCTTGGCCAGGCTCTGCGGCGGGTAGCTGGGATTCACGGAGTCGACCTCCGAGTGTGGCGCGATCTCGGCCTACGCAAGCGCGTAGGCGTAGAGGCGAGCCGCGCCGTAGAGCCAGAAGCGGAGCTTGACTCGGCTGGAGCCGAGATCCGACAGATTCTTGCCATTCCACGACACGGGGCGGCGGAGGCCGTCGATGAAGATGTCGTCGGAGTCCTGGCGGGTGAAACCATCCAGGGGTTCGTTGGTTTCGGGATCTAAGACCTCGACCTCGATCCAGCTGCGGTTCTGGCGAACGTCGCCGACGTTTAGCGTCAAGCTGGATAGACCTTCCGTCTCAATCGCCGTCGTTGCGGCGTGCCCCGGGGTTTCGCGGTCCGGCGTTTCGAGGCAGGTGAAGCCGTCCTCGCGTAGCGTGGCAAGGCCCATCCGCACGACTCGGCCGGAGCCGCTGCCGGAGCCGCCGTAGTCGATGCCGGGTATGAAGTTCTCGGGCGGCCAGGTGGTGAAGTCCTCAGCCGCGCCGCCGTAGTACAGGTAAATGGTGCCGTCCTTGATGACGGGCTTGTCGGAGATGACCACCAGACCGCCGTCCCACTCGGTGTGGGCGCCGCGGGGGATGGTCGGCTGGTGGGGGTTTGCGCGCTCGAAGTTGGCGCCATCAGAGCTGACGGCCAGGCGAATATCGCCGGCGTACATGCCATATAGCCCGTAATCGCTGGGCACGTACCAGCCGTATTCGTAGGCCATGATCCAGGCGCCGCCGTAGGGCGACAGCATCACGTGGTGATCTTCTTCTTCGAGTCCGTCGTTGGGTGAAATCAGCGGGTTTTCGTCGGCGTAGCGGAAGTTCTCGATGTCGGGGCCGTAAGCAAGGAATTTCGCTCGGCCTTCAGACGGATTGCGCTTGGAGAACTGCTTCAGGTGCGGCTCGTCCAGCGGAACCATGGCCTGATAGACGGTCTTGAAGCGTCGGCTGGGGTCGGGATCCTGATCGTCACGCACGAGGACACCGACGTCGGGCGGGCGTCCGCCCCACTGCGGCAGCAGGATTCGCTCGCCGGTGGTCCAGTTGATGCCGTCCGGGGAGAAGATGGCGCGGGCGCCGTGTTCGCTGTAAGCAGGCTCGCCGACGTAGCTGTGCAGGCGCTTGATGCCCTTGAAGCGCTTGTTGGGGTCAGGCTCGGCTTCGTCCTTCATGACGGGACCGCGACCCTCGATGACGATGTTGTTTTCTTTGCTGCCCTTGTACTCGAACATCCCAAGATTCGGCTTGTGCCAGTTGACGCCGTCTTCGCTGATGGCATAGCCGGTGGCCCACCAGCTGGCGCCGCCCATATCGGATCCGGCGTACCAGGCCTTGAAGAGCTTGTCCTCGTCGTCGTAGATGACGCTCTGCGAGGACCAGGGCGCGCAGTGGGTGGAGTCCCATTCCTGGATATCGCCCAGCGGGAGCACGGGGTTGAGCGGGTGCTTTTCGGCCTGGCAGACCGCTCGGACGACGTTGTGGAAGGAATCCACGCGGTCCAAGAGAAGGAAGCCATCGGTGCTGGCTGGGTTGGCGCTCATGTGGAGACCTTCGAGGCTGAAGTGAATCTGGCTATCAGGATAGACAGCCTGGGAAACCGATGCGACCTGGGCTGCCGGTCTGAGGGAACGGCCCGGACGAGCCGCAATGGGGGGCGGGCGCTAGCCCTTGATTCCGGTTAGCGCAATCCCGCGGATGAACTGCTTTTGGGCAAGGAAGAAGGCCACGATCATTGGGACGATCAGCAGCATGGCGCCGGCCATGAGGAGATGGTATTCGGTGCCGAACCTGGAGACGAAGAACCTGAGGCCGACGGCCAGCGTGAGGTTTTCGGTGCGCAGGAGGTAGATCAGCGGTTCCAGGAAGTCATTCCAGCGGTTCATGAACGAGAAGACCGCGATGGTTGCGATAGCCGGCACAGAGAGCGGGATGACGACCTTGCGCAGAATCTGCAGATGCGACGCGCCGTCGATGCGGGCCGCATCGTCGAGCTCTCGGGGCAGCGTGAGGAAGAACTGCCGCATGATGAAGATGTAGAAGGCCGTTCCAAAGAGACGTGGAATCAGCAGCGGCCACAAGGTGTCGATCATGTCGAGGCGGTGGAAGATCAGCCAGCGCGGGATGAGCGTGACGGCGCCCGGGAGCATCATCGTGGCCAGGACGCCGAGGAAGAGCTTGTCGCGCGCTGCGAAGCGGGTGCGGGCGAAGCCATAGGCCACTGACACGCTGGTCACCGTCTCGGCGACCACGCTGAACGAGACCACGATGAGCGAATTCTTGATCCACGACCACGTCGGACCGTTCTGCCACATGATGGCGTAGTTTTCCCAGACCGGCGGCAAGGGAACGATGACCGGCGGAACGACGTAGAGGTCCGACTCTTTCGTCAGCGAGGTACGCAGCATGAAGAACACCGGGTACATGTAGACGAAGGAGCCACCTACCACGACCAGGTAGAGCACAATGCGGCGCGTCCAGCGCAAGGCGCGGAGCACGACTGGACGGCGCCGTGGCATTTCCGCCGTTGTCGCGGCCATCTAGCCAGGCTCCTGGTATTCGTAGTAGACCCAGCGCCGTGCGCCGATGAACTGGATAATCGTGGCGAAGAAGATAATCGCGAAGAGGATCCAGGAGATCGAGGCGGCGTAGCCCATCTTGAAGGCGTTCCAGCCCATGATCCAGATATAGAGCAGGATGAAGAGGGTGGCGTTGTCCGGACCGCCCTCGGTCATCAGCAGCGCCTGGGTCACGACCTGGAACGAACCGATCACTCCGAGAATCAGGCTCAGGAAGATATAGGGGGTCATCATGGGGACGGTTACGTGGCGGACCTTGGCCCACCAACCGCCGCCATCGACTTCCGCCGCCTCATAGAGGTGCTGGGGCACGCCCTGGAGCCCGGCGAGAAATATCACCATTGAGGATCCGATGCCCCAGAAGCTCATGATGATGAGCGCCGGCATGGCCCAGGTTGTCGAAGTCAACCAACGCGGGCCCTCGATTCCGAACCATCCCAACAGGCCGTTGAGGGCTCCGCGCGGCGCGAACAGCCAGATCCAGATCAACGCCATGCCCACTCCGGACGTCACCGAGGGGATGTAGTACATGGTGCGCCAAATAGGCATCCCTCTGACCTTCTGGTTGAGCAGACCGGCTACCGCGAACGCAATCAGAGTGGATCCGGGCACGTGGAACAGGGTGTAGTACGCGGTATTCCAGAGGCTTTTGCCGACGAGTGGGTCGGTGAATGCCGCCTGGTAGTTGCGGAAGCCGATGAACGTCGGTGGGCGTCCGACGTCCCAGTTCAGGAACGAGATGATGAGCGCGAAAAAGTAGGGCCCCAGATCGAGGAGGATGAAGCCCACGACCCAGGGAAAGATGAAAACCCAGCCCTCCTGGGCGGCGAGCCACTTGCGAGCAGCGCGCCAGCGCGACAGGCGTTCAGGCGCCGGGCGCAGACCCGTAGTCTTCGCGCTAAGGCTGCTCGACGCCACGCTTCACCTCCGGGCCAGCGGCCCGTCTGCATCTAGACAACCAAAGCGCCTGGCCCGGGTTGCCTGTGGACAGCCGGTGGGGACGCCGAACCGACGTCCCCACCGGAAAAAATCCTGAGAGCCTAGATCTCGCGCTGGAGAGCTTCGGTTCCCTCGGCGTCCAACTCTTCCATCATCTGATACGGGCTTTCGCCACCGACCAACGCGCGGTCGGTCAGCTTGGCCCTGGAGAGCCGGAACCACTCGAGCCAGTTCGGGTGCGAGTGTGTGCCGCGAACCCAGTTCTCACGGAACTGGCCCACAGCCTCCGCCTCGGCTGCCAAGTCGGGGAAGTTGTCCGTTCCGCTGGCGAATTCGGTGATGAACGGGCTGTTCCAGATGTTCTTGACGGCGGGAACCACGGGCTGGAACTCGGCCAGGTACGGCGCCATGATGTCGCCGTGCCAGAAGAAGGCAAGCCCGGCGGCCTCCTCCGCGTTGCCGCGCTCTTCGGCGGCCCGATTGACCACGATGTTGTTGGTCTCGTTGTGGTAGCCGCGGAGCCCCGAGTAGGGCGACTGATATGGCCAGAACACGTGGAAGTCAAACCGACCACCGATGCGGTTCTTGATGCCTCCGCCCGAGTTGTACCCGAAGCCCGACATTCCGATTAAGCCACTGGCAAACAGGTTGTTGGAGCCGGTGGTGTTGGCCGGCGACTCCAGCGTGGCCTGCACCTCGTCGGTGTTCGGCGACACGCCGTCTTCCCAGGCCAACTTCCACCAGTCGGCGAAGGCCTCAACCGAGTTGCCGCCGGGCTGTGTGGCGATCGAAGCCGTGGAGGTCTCGGTCTCCGTGTCGTACCACTTGGCGCCTTCGCTGGCGAAGCGTTCGGCGAAGCCCTGGTTCCAGCTGTAGGTCTGACGCTCGAAGCCCCAGACGTTGGTTTCGGGGTCGCGCATCTGGGCGGCCAGATCGCGCAGTTCGTCGAACGAGTAGTCCTTGTCGGGAATGGTGACGCCGAAGCGCTCGACCAAGCTCAGGTTCGCCATCATGGCGCCCACGTACACGCCGTAGGGCACGCCACGGGTGACCCCGTCCTTGTCGACCAGGTAGCCGTCGTGCCACCAGAAGTCGTTCTTCGTCAACCCCGCTCGCTCCATATGGGGCTCGAGGTCCAGGTTGTAAAGGTCAGCGTTCCACCACAGCTCGGACATCAATTCCGGCCCGGAACCCGCCACCAGCAGGTTCGTCAGGATGCCGGAATAGCCAACGGCGGTGCTGCCGCCGGAGCCCGAGATGATGAGGATATCTACCGTCACATGCGGGTTGACCTTGTTGTACTGCTCGGCCATGAACTGGTGCGTGGCCGCGCGAACGCCGGAGCCCCAGTCGGTGGAGAATTCCAGCCGCACCGGTGTCTTCTGCATCGGCGCCTCGACCATCACTTCGACTTCCCTGGTGACGACCTTCTCGACGACCCTTTCTCGTTCGACGATCTCGGTCACCACACGCTCGACCGGCACCTCGACTTGCTGGGTAACGATCTTCTCCTGCGTGACGATGCGCTCGACCGGAACTTCCTTGACTTCGGTCCTGGTCACGATGGTCTCGACGGGGACTTCCTTGATGACTGTCGTCTCGACCGGGACTTCCTTGGTGATTACTTGCGGCTCGGCTTCGCCGCAGGCCGCCAGGGCCGCGACGCCCGCCGCGCTTACACCCAGACCACCGGCCATGCGTAGCATCCGGCGGCGGGTCATGTGTGAACTAATGCCCATACCGAGAGCCTCCCCTAGAATGCGCCGCACCAGCGCGGCACCGTGCGCCAAAGTACCATGAACGCTTCCCCCCCCCAAATCATCCCAGACCGAAACGACACCACCTGTGGAACATGATTTGCTGATTACAGCCGGACGCATCCGGGACCCCTCGCGAGGTCTTTGCGGACCAGGTTTTGTGGCGACAAGCGGTAGTCGCATTGCGACCGCCGTCATTGGAACGGAAGCAGATGAGGTCCCGACTGCTCGGCAGCGACTGGACTTTCCTGACGGTGTGTTGCTGCCGGGGCTGGTGGATATGCACGCGCACCCGGCCGTCGAGGACTCCAAGTATGGGATCGATCCCGACGAGCACTTCCTGCCGCGCGGTTCCACGACTGTCATGTCGCAGGGTGACGCAGGCGCCCGGAACTGGCCGAGGTATCGCGAGCGGGTGATCGAGCGTGCTCGAACACGGGTGCGGATGGCCATCAATCTGGCGGCCTCCGGGGAGTCCAATCCGGGCCACAGCCTGGGAGATTTGGCCGAGGCCGATGTGGACGCCTGCGTGAATGCGATCCGCGATGGCGGTGACTTGATCTGGGGCATTGCCATCAACGTGGCCGAAGCCGTGTGCGGGGATTGCGACCCGCGCGAGATGCTGCGGCGCGCCATTCGGGTCGGCGAGGCGACTGGTCGCCCTCTGTTGGTGGGCACCCGCCACGACGAGGATTTTCCGCTTGACGAGTTGCTGGAGCAGTTGCGGCCCGGGGACGTGGTGACGTATTGCCTGCACGGACTTGTCGACCGCATTGCGCGGGACGGGCGGGTTCTGGACTGCGTCTGGCAAGCCCGCGAGCGGGGCGTGCTGTTCGACACCGGCCACGGGATGGGATCGTTCGACTTTGAGGTTGCCGAGACGGTGATCAGGGAAGGCTTCCTACCGGACACGATTTCGACAGACCAGTACCGGCGCCATGTGGGATCCAACCCGCAGCACGACCTTCCTCTGACCGTATCCAAGCTGCTGGCCGTCGGGATGCGCGAGGAAGACGCCTGGCCGCGGATTACATCGCGACCGGCCGAGTTGCTCAACCTGGCGGGAGAGATTGGAACCCTGACGCCGGGTGCTTGTGCGGACCTGGTAGTCCTTGAACAGGCGAGTGAGGATGTGGCGCTTCGTGACATCAGCGGCAATGAGCGTCCCGGGAGGATTTGGAGCGCCGCAGCCGTGGTTCGCGACGGCGAGGTGGTGGCGCCGATAGCTCAATAGCGCACTCGCCCGCTACTCAGGGCGAAAGCGCGCTGGTGGGCTTGTCGCCGGATGCGCGGCCGTCTAGATTCTTGACCAGTCCATAGTCGTGAGCTCGGGCACCGCCGAGACCGGAGGCAACGTGATCGCACCAAAGTCGCGCGTACCCGCGTACACCTATCCGACGACGCTGGCCGAGCAGGAAGCGGCGCTCGCCACGAACCCGCTGATGCGGCGCCTGCTAGCGTCACGCGAGTCCTACGCCGGCCTGCGCCATCGGCCCGCGTATCACTACGTCAACCCCGAGTCGACGTTGAACGACCCGAATGGGCTCTGTTTCTGGCAGGGGCGCTGGCACCTGTTCTACCAGGGATACCCCCCGGAGGACGATCGGCAGCACTGGGGGCATGCGGTGTCCGACGACCTGGTGCATTGGCGCGATCTGCCGTATGCCATCTATCCCAGCCCGGAGGACAAGTGCTTCTCGGGATCGACGCTGGTTGAGGACGACCGGGTGATTGCGATCTACCACGGCGTCGGCGCCGGCAACATGGTCGCGACGTCCAGCGATCCGCTGCTGCTGAACTGGGAGAAGGTGGGCAACCGGCCCGTGATCCCGATGCCGGATCGCGACGGTCCGCCGGCGCCGTACCGGGTCTTTGATCCCTGCATCTGGATGAAGGACGGCGCCTACTACTCGCTGTCCGCGGGAACCAAGCCCGAAGGTCCGGCCGGCAAGCCGATCCGGGCCAACTTTCTCTTCAGGTCCGAGGATCTGGAGAACTGGGAATACCTGCATCCCTTCGTGGAAGACGACCACTACTCGATGGTCGGCGACGACGGCGCGTGTCCCTATTTCTGGCCCATCGGCGACCGCCACATGCTGCTGTTCTACAGCCACACGAGCGGCGGGCAATACCTGCTGGGCGACTACGACACCGAGCGCGACAAGTTCGTGGTGACGCACGGTGCGAAGTTCAACTTCGGGCCGTCGGGGCCATCGGGTTTGCACGCACCGTCGGCCACGCCCGACGGCGAGGGCGGCCTGATCGTGATCTTCAACATGAACCCGGGCAAGCCCACGCCGCGCTGGAACCAGATCATGACGCTGCCTCGACGGCTTACAGTCGACGGCGACATTGTGTATGTGGAACCCGTCGAGACATTGACCTCCTTGCGGCAGGCTGAGCAGGACCTGGGTTCACTGGATCTGCCGGCCAACCAGGAGGTTGTGCTGGACGGGACATCCGGCGACGCGCTGGAGCTCGAGTTGGAAATCGAGCCGTCGTCTGCGCCGATGGTCGAGCTCAATGTCCTGCGATCGCCGGACCGCGAGGAGTTCACGCGCGTCGCCTTCTACCGCGACCGCGGCTATCGCACCAACCACTTCACCCAGGGAATCGTCGGACCGCTCTGGACGCACCTGAGCCAGGTGTCAATCGACACGTCGTATTCGTCGATCGCGCCGGACGCGTTGTCGCGCGCGCCGGAAAACGCGCAGGTGCTGATCGCTCCCGACGAACCGCTGCGGCTACGAGTCTTCGTTGACCGAAGCGCGGTGGAGGTGTTCGCGAACGGGCGGCAGGCCCTGGCCGTTCGCGTCTACCCGGAGCGCGAAGACAGCGTGGGCGTGTCGTTGCGTTCGCAGGGAGCGCCGAGCACGGTCAGCTCGCTGAAGGCCTGGACGCTGGAGTCGCTCTGGGACTAGGCCGCGACCGCCCGCCGGACTAGCGGCTCGACCAATCCAGGTCGATTTCGGGAACCATCGGCATTTCCTGCATGAACCGGTAGAAGCGCCCGGTCGGACCGCCGTCCGGCAGTGAGGCGAGCCAGACGGCCGTCGGCACGGCTTCGGACGGGGGCACGTCTGAGCTTGGGTTCATGTCGGTCTTGACCGAGCCGGGACTCATGGCGTTGACCAGTACGTTCGACGTCTTGACCTCTTTAGACATCGAAATCGTCAGCGCGTTGACGGCGGCCTTGGAGGCGGCATAGGCCGATTCGCCGGGATTGCACATGATGCAGGCGCCGGACGAGACGTTGACAATACGCCCGTAGCCCGCCTCAATCATGTGCGGCAGCGCCGCGTGACAGCAGGCGAAGAGGCCGATCAGGTTGACGGCCTGAACGCCGGCGAACGCTTCGGGTGAGACATCGGCAACATGCCCTCGGGCGGTGCTCACGCCGGCGTTGTTGCACAGAACGTCCAGACGGCCGTGACGTGCGACGACGCCGTCGATTACCTGGCGCACCGTCACCGAGTCGCTGACGTCCAATGGAACGATTTCGGACGTTCCGGTCAGGTCATTGATTTCTGATGCCACGGCCGCCAGCCGCGCTTCGTCACGCGCCGTCAGGATCACGTGCGCGCCGTCGCGTGCGTAACCGAGTGCAATTTCGCGTCCGATTCCCCGGCTGGCGCCGGTGACGAGCGCGATTCGACCAGCAAGACTCATACGAACGCCCTTTCAGCTACAACGGCAGTGTGAGCGGTTGCACGGCTCTCCAAGCCTGCCGAGGGCGAGGCTTCAACCGCGAAACGGTGCTAGCTGCCCTGATCGGCTTCCTTGGCCGCCTTGGCTTGATCGAGACCGGAGCGACGCGCTTCGGCGTCCTTCTCGTGGTCCGTTGCGCCCACGCAGCCGCGGCCACATCGGCCCGAGGGCTTGAACTCGAAGGAATCGCTGTCGGCGCAGGCACCGAGCCCGATCAGGGCCGGGCCAACTATCAGCGCGCCGATCACCGCGCGTCGGCCTAGGACTCGAGGGATATGGTTGGGCATGATCCCGGCTCACTGATGCCCTAATCGGGTACGAGCATAGCCCAGACAGCAAGTTGCCGGAAACCATGCCACGGCCGGGTCCGGCCAGCGTCGGAACGGCTAGCTGACCTGGAGCGGCCGGCGGCACTTGACCGGCACATCGATCAGGGATGGGCGGTCGAGCTCGAGCGCGTCGCGTAACGTAGCTTCGAAGGTTTCGGGTGTGGCTCGCATGCCGACGGCGCCGAAGGATTCGGCGAACTTCACGAAGTCGGGATTGCTGAGATTGACCTCGTAGTCGTTGTCGTAGTCGCGCAAGAAATCTTCCTTGATTGCCCCGTAAGCGTCGTCATTGATGATCACAACCGGGACATTAAGCCCTTGCTGCACGGCGGTCGCCATTTCCTGGGCGGTAAACAGAAAGCCTCCATCACCAGTCAGCGAGATAACCGGTTGATCAGGCGCCGCGATCTTGGCGCCGAGCGCTACGGGGTACGAGTAGCCCAAGGTTCCAAACGCCAGGCCGTATAGCCAGGTTCGCGGCTCGTAGAAGGGCAAATGCTCACGGCTCCAATACCCCAGCAAGTGCGGATCACTGGCCACGATGGTGTTGCGGGGCAGGGCGTTTCGAATGGATTTCATGAGCCCCCACTCCAGAGGCGCGCGCTGGGCCAGTTCGGCGCGGACTTCGTCTCGCGCCGCGCGACCTTCGTCAACCCACTCGTCACGGTCGACCTCGGGCGCATCGGCCGTCGCTTCCACCAGTGCGGCCAATCCCGCTTTCGCGTCCGCGTGCACACCGATCTCGGCGGGGAAATTCTTCCCGGGCTGGGTTGGATCGATGTCGATGTGCAGCAGCCGCTCAGGAACCGGCAGCGTCCAGCGACCGCTCGAGAGATACGAGAACCGAGCACCCACGGCCAGCATCACGTCCGCCTGCTCCATGAAGCGCCGGACCGGGCCGTGCTGGTTCAAATTGCCGATCACCAGCGGATGGTCTTCGGGCATCGCGCCCTTGCTGGTAGTCGTCAGCATGACCGGGATGTCGAGCGATTCTGCCAACGTCTGCAATTCGTCCCAGGCGCCCGACATCATCACCCCGCCGCCCGCCCAGATGATCGGGCGCTCGGCCGCAGCGAGAATCGAGGCCATGCGCTCCAGGTCGGTTGAATCGCCCTGGGGCGGTTGGTGCGACTCCTCCTGCAGCAGCTCCACCTCGCCTTCGCCCTGAAAGACGTCAACCGGGATTTCGACGACGACGGGACGGGGGCGATTGACCTGCATGCGGCGGAGCCCCTCGTGGATGGCGGCCGGAATCTCGCCGGGCGACATGGCCTGCCGACTCCACTGGCTCAGGCGGCTGAAAACCCCGAACTGATCCTTGCTTTCGTGGACGATTCCGCGGTCCTGGTAGAGGTATGCGGACATGTCTTCAGCCATGATGTTCAGCAGCGGGATGCCGTCGCCGTAGGCTTCGCCCATGGGGGTAGCCACGTTCAGCGCTCCGGGGCCGGCGGTACTTAGCACCGTGGCCGGCTTGCCGGTGACGCGAGCCGCTCCGATGGCCATGTAGCCGGCCCCCTGCTCGTGCCGCACGAGCACATGGCGGATCTTGTCCTGTTGCATCAGGCGGCCGTACAGGTGCTCACTGTGATATCCGGGAATCCCGAACACCAGGTCAACGCCCTCGGCAATCAAACTCTGGACCACGGCGTCGGAGCCGGTCATCACTGCCATTCAAGAACTCCTGCCAAGCCGCTGCGAGCGCTGATCGTAGCCGACCGCGCGTTGCTTCAGCGGCCTGGTCGCCGGCTTGCCGAGAGGCGTGTCCGGACAATGCGTGCCAGTTGCGGAACCTCCGGCACGCGCAGCACGGCCAGCATGGCCGTATATGCGCCCACGATCCCCGCCCCGCTTAGCAGCAACACTCGCCAGCCAGCGGCGCCATCGGGAGCCAGCGCAGCGGTGGACCACTCGCGCAGAAGGAGACCGGCGGCAGCCGCCAGGCCCCCGGCGGCAATGACGCGGGCGCCGAACCACCAGAGGCTCGTATCGCCAAAACCGCCCAGCCGGCGCCACAGCAGCCAGCCCAGAACGGCCCCGTGCAAGCTGTTCTGTACGGAATTGGCCGCGACCAGTCCAAAGACGCCGAACGGCTCGACCAGCGCCAGCGCCACTACCAGGTAGGCCAGCCCGCCTCCCACGCCGACGAGTACGGGCGTAAGCGTGTTGCGGGTGGCATAGAAGGCCGCAATGAATATCTGATCCAGCACGGTGAGGGGAAGTTGAACCGCATAGATCAATAGGGCCAGGCCCGTCAGGTCGGTCGCTGCCGCGTCAAAGTCTCCGCGTTCGTAGACCACGCGTATCACCGGCACGCTCAACGCCGTGAGGATGACGGTGACGGGAATCATGAGGACGAACGCGCTGCGGCCGGCGGTTACCAGCGCCGATTTGAACTCGTCGGCGTTCACCAGATCGCGCGAGTCTTTGGGCGCGGTGCGCGCCAGCACGGGCAGAAACGCCAGCGCGATCGCCGATCCAATCAGCCCCAACGGGAACTGCTGTAGCCGGGTGGCAAAGCGCATGATCGCCAGGCTGCCCTCACCAGTGCGAGATGCGAGGTTGGTGTCCACGATGACCAACGCCTGTGCCAACACCAGGCCGCCGGCGATTGGCAGATACAGTCGAAGCGCGCGGGCAGTGTCGGCGTTGCCCCGCCAGGTGGGCCGCGCAAGTCGAACTCGATCTCGAACCAGCGCCGGAACCTGGACCAGCAGATGGGCGCCCGCGCCGGCCAGGTAGCCGATGGCTACCCCAACCGGTCCCACAATCGGCGTGAGCGCCAGCGCCAGAACGATCAGCGTTCCGTTGAGCGACGCCGGGCCAAACGACGGCGCGGCATATCGATCGCGGGCGTAGAGCCGTGCCGCCGTGACCGCGGACAGCCCCAGAATGAGCACCGCCGGAAGTGTGATTCGGGTCATAATCACGGCCAGGTCTCGCGTTGCCTCTGGCAGACCTGGCGCGGCCGCGGCAACGAGTTGCTCGGCCAAGAGCACGAGCACAACGGTCACGCCGACCAGCGCCAGGCCCACGGAGGCGATGAGGGTCGAGAAGGTTCTTGCCAAGCGCCGATCGTCCGCAGCCATTTCGCTGAACAGCGGGATCAGGACGCCCGCGACGGCGCCGCCGATCACGAGTTCGTGCACCAGCTGCGGGACTCGCGTTGCGACTTCGAAGGCGTCGGTCGCGCCGGATAGGCCGAAGAGGGCGGCAATGACAGGCTCGCGCACGAAGCCGAGCAGCCGGCTGAGGACGTTGCCGGCCGCAACCAGGGCGGCGGCCGTGGCCACTCGCCTGGTCGTCGCAGTGTTCACGTCGTGCGGCGGCTCCGAGCGATCAACTCGCTGGAGGCATGGCCTGGCGCGAGGGGCACGAAAACTGCCGGGATTCCAAGTCGCTGGAGGGTGGCAGTCTCTGGCAACGTCCGTCCCCCCGCCTCGGGATCGTAGTCCGCTCCCTTGACATAATAATGCGGTCGTAGTTGCTCAATGAGTCGATCGGCGGTGGCCTCGTCGAAGGGCGTCACGGCGGTCACCCAGCGGACCGCGCGGATAACCGTCAGTCGATCCTCCAGCGACACCAACGGGCGGTCGGGTCCCTTCAGCTTGCGAACGCCGGCGTCGCTGTTCAGCCCGACAACCAGAACGTCGCCAGCGGCTGAGGCGCCGCGCAGCAGGGCTATGTGGCCCGGGTGGATCAGGTCAAAGCACCCGTTGGTCAGCGCGATGCGCCGGCCGGCGGCGCGTGCCCGAATTCCCCAGTCCTCCAGGTCGCCGGTGCGGATGACCTCGGCGTCAAGCGACTTGCTCACGGGCCTCGTACACGATCTCTTCAGCCGACACCACGGCCACACCAAGCTGGCGAACCACGACCCGGGCCGCAAGTGACGCGAGGACGGCCGCTTCCTGCGGCGTGGCGCCGCCCAGGATCGCGGTCGTCATGGTTGCGGCCACGGTGTCGCCAGCTCCGGAGGGATCGGCCACGCGGCCCGTGGCCGCCGCCGGAACGAACGTCCGTCCGTCCCTGCCTGCATCCAGGGCCATGCCCGCCGCACCGAGGGTGACCAGGACAGCCTGGACTCCCACCGATTGCCTCAGTTCACCGGCCGCGACCAGCGCGTCGGCAGTCGAGGTGATTTCGCGTCCGAGTTCGTCTTCAGCCTCAGGCTGGTTCGGCGTGAGTAGTGTGGCGTCGCGAAACCTGGCCAGGTCGCCGTGTGCGTCGGCGGTAATGACCATTCCGGCAGCGCATGCCGCGGGTAAGGCCGTATCCAGGATGGATGAACTGATCACGCCGGTCTCGTAGTCGGAGATCACCAGGGCGTCGTTGTGGGCGACGGCGGATGCCAGGTAGGTAGACATAGCCTCAGCAATCTCGTGCGAGACGGGTTTGCGGTCGAGCGTATCCACGCGGGCGATCATGCTCTGCGGGCGCTGGCGATCGCCGCCGGCCCAGATTCGCAGCTTGACTGCGGTCACTCGATCCGGATCGGGCAGGAGGCCATTGGTACGAATCCCCCGCTCTTCCAGTTCCTCACGCAGACGGTCGGCCATGGCATCGGCGCCAACGACCCCTGCCACGGCCACGTCGCAACCCAGAGCGCTCAGATTGGTAGCCACGTTCGTGGCCCCTCCGGGGATCAGCCGACGTTCGTGCTGCTCGATGACCGGCAGGGGGGCTTCGCGCGAGAGTCGCCGAGCCGTGCCGACGATGTGCTCGTCCAGCACCATGTCGCCGAGCACGATGACCCGCTTGCCGGCCGCACGGTCAAGGATCTGGGCGGCGCGGCTGGGTTCAATGGTCGGGCCTGAGGCCCCCATCAATCAGCCGCGCGCCTTGCGTAGGTAGGTGGCGCACTGGCGCAAGGCCTCGGCCGGATCCCCACGCAGCCGGCACTCCAGGGCCGTCGAGTCTGAGTAGCCGACGTCACGCAGGGCGGCATAGATCGCGCCGAAGTCAGTCGAGCCAGTGCCCGGGTGCGCCCGCTGGTTGTCCGCAAAGTGCACGTGACCGATCCAGTCGCCTGCCGCACGAATGCTGGCGGCAATGTTGTCTTCTTCAATGCTCATGTGGAATACGTCGGCCAGGACCTTCACCCGCGGACTTCCAACCCGCTCGGCGATGGCGATTCCATCCGCCAGGGTGTTGAGCAGGTGCATTTCGTAACGATTGAGCGGCTCGACCGTGATGGTTACGCCCGCGGCCTCCGCATGCGGTGCCAGCTGCTCCAGGGCTCGTACGTAGCTGTCAGCCTGGTCCTTCGCGACAATGCCGTCCGGCAGCGGGCCGCGCACCGGCACGGAGATCAAGGCCGTGACCCCCAGTTCGTGGCAGGCGTCGAGGGCGCGTCGCGTCTGATCGATGCGGCGGCGCTGCGAGTACTCATCCTCCACAAGGTCCAGGCCGCGTCCGTCCGGGCACATGCTCATGGCGGGGATGCCGGCCGATGCAAGCGCGCCGCGGTATTCGGCAACGTGATTCACCGCGTCGCTGTGGATTTCGACAGCCTCGTAACCAGCGGCGGCAAGACAATCGATCCGCTTCGCGACCGAGTCTCCTGGAGCCAGTCGTACCTGTGCGGACAGTTTCATGATTAAGCCCTGCTCCTTCGGGGCGGCAGCGTAGCAGAGCCAAACGACGTTCCTGCTATCATTTCACGAAGCTTTTGGTAAATCAGAATTGGGCGTACGCCTCCTTTGAATAAGCGTAAGCGCGTGGCTTGGCGCAAGCACCGCCGCACCAAGAAACGCGATCGCCTGCGCCGCAAGGCTGAGCGCGACGCAGACAGCACGCCTTCTCGCCGACGGTCGCGTCAGCAGCCATAGCGGCTAGGCCGTCCGGCCACCTGCCGTCTCGATGATTGCCGCGTCCACGGCCGTGCAGCGCACGTTGCCGAACGGCACTCATCTCATTGCTACTTCTGTGCCGCACACCGCGGCCTTCAGCTTGCACGTAGCTTCACGAGTTGGCTCGGGAAGCGAGCCGGGCGAGTTGAGTGGTGTGACGCACTTCGTTGAGCACATGCTGTTTCGGGATCGCTCGCACGAACCCGGCGCATTTGCCTGCGCGATTGAACGCCTGGGCGGGCAGATCAATGCGGCCACCGAACCGGAACTGACCGTCGTCGGCGCCAAGGTCCCCGCCGAGGCCTGGCCCGAGGCGCTCCAGATCGTGGCGCAAATGGTGCATGAGCCGGCGATGGACCCTGAAGACATCGAAAAAGAGCGCACGGTCATCCTGGACGAGTTGGCGTTGCTTGACGATCTTCCGGAAGAGTCTGCTCGCCGAGCCGTGCTGGCGGCCCTTTGGCCCATGCATCCCTTCGGACGTGAAATCGCCGGAACGACGGAGACCGTGGGTTCGTTGACCCGTGAGGCTCTGCTTCGGCGAGCCGCCGCGATGTTTGCCGGCCGCAATACGATCGTCAGCGTGGCGGGCGCGCTCGATCCGGCTGTGGCGTTGGACTTGCTCGCCGATGCGTTTGGCACAGCGCCCGCCGGATCGCGCGAACTCTATCCCGCGGTCCATTCCAACGGTCAGACAACCGACAGAATCCAGATCATTCGGCGCGAGGCCGAGCAGGCCTACTTTTCCATTGCCGGGTTCACGCCCGGTCGGTCAAGCAGCGACCGCTATGCGTTAGAGCTGCTGGGTGCGGTACTCGGCGCCGGCTTCGGCGCCAGGCTGGTGTTGGAGCTCCGCGAGCGACACGGCCTGGCGTATGACATCAGCGCGGATGTTGGGCACTGCGGCGACCAGGGCGTTCTGGCGATTGACGGGGCCACCGACCCGGATCTGCTGACGAAGGCCATTACCATCGTTCTTGGCGAACTTTCCGGGGTGGTTGAGCGCGGCGTAACGGTGGACGAGTTTGAGCGAGCTCGCGCTTATGTCATCGGAGGCCTGGTGCGGTCTCTGGAGGACTCCGCTGTTGTGGCCGCCTGGTACGCCCGCGAGCACGCGCTGGAGTCCACTCCGCTTGCACCGGACGCTCTGGTTCGGCGACTACGTGTGCTGACGCACGACGATGTAAACGCGGCCGCTCGTGCCTGCCTCACACGTGACTGGCCGGTGATCGCCGTTGCGGGCCCGATCGACGACAGCGCTGAGCTACCCACTGCATTGGCGCTGAAGGGCGTCGGCTGAGATGCGACCAAGCGAGGCGGCGGACCTGGCGCGACAGGCGCTGGCTGACGGCGACTCTGAATTGGCCGGTTCGATTGCCGATCGCCTCCTGGCCGACTTTGGCAGCTACCCACCCGCGCGGTTAGTGCGCGCACTGCTCGCCGAAGCGGCAAACGCCAGCGATTCCGCACTGGATGACCTGCGCGCCGTTACCTCCGCGGAGCCGACGAACGCGGAGGCCCGCGCCGCGCAGGCACGTCTGTTTCAACGTCGAGGAGATACCGACCGAGCCCGCATGGTGGCCCGACAGGCGGTGGAACTGATTCCCAGCGACCCCGCCGTGCTGGATTCCGCTCTCGAGATCCTTAATGTCGAGCCTGACTCACTGGACACGAGCGCCGCGGTGCTGGCACGCGTTCATCTCAACTGCGGCTGGCCGGACCTGGCGGAGCGCCACGCCCGCGTGGCCGTGAGCGAGAGTCCGGAGCGCGTTGATGTCCGCCTCACACTGGCCGAGGCGTTGTGGCGGCTTGGGCGGCTTCGGGCCTGCGAGGCTGAGTGCCGCGTCGTAGCCGATCAGGCCGAGGAGTGCGTGCGCGCTGCCGTGATGCGCGCCCACATTCTCTCGGAGAGAGGCCGCACGGCGGAGGGCCAGGAACTCCTGGACCGGATCGGTCGGGTCGACCCTGAATTCCGGGAAGCACGGGAACTGCTGGGCACGCTGGAAGTCCATCGTCTCGTGCTGCCAGACATGGTCGACATCGACTTGCCGCTGGAGTTCATCAGGCCGTCCAGCGGGGCCCCCGAGTTGGATGCCGAACCATCGCCGGTTGATGAATCTCAGTCAGCAACTCTGCCGGACTCCGATCCGGCGCCAGCGGAACCCCAGAGCGCCGACGGTCACGAAGAGCGGGCCGAGGCGCCCGCCGAGCCCGCTGTCGAAGTTCAGCCTTCGCCGACGAACGAGGGCCTTGCGGACTCCGAGGCACCTGTAGACGAAGACGGTCGTTTGCCGACGGAGGATGATGACGCTACCGATTTGCCCGAGCAGATTCGGCTTGACGAAGCTGCCGGGGACGAGGGATTGCCGAAGGCGACGGCGGCCGTTGCGAGCCAGAGTGAGTTCACCGAGGGTGCGTCGTTCTCGACGTTTGACTGGGCGCGGCACTTGATTGAGAACTCAGAGTGGACGGAAGCCGAGCGCGTTTTGACCGACATCGTGGCGGCAAATGAACCCGACGAATCCCGTGTTGACGGCTTGCTGTTGGAAGCCGTCGCACATCGTGAACTTCGCGGATCGGCCTGGAAGCTGTTGGGCGACCACTACATGCAAACGGGCCGTCCGCAGCCCGCCGCCGACGCCTATCTGCGAGCGGCAAATGTCGCAGGTCAAACGACAGAATGAAGTCCATCTCAGAGCTGCACAAGGGAATCCAGCGCTTGCCCGGTGTCGTGGGTAGTGCGGTTTGGCGAATTGGTGGAATCCCGACTGGCGACCTCGGAGGACATGGCGGGTCGGTCGGCCCTGGACTGCTGTCCGCCAGTATCGGGACGATGGAACAGGCCGTTGAGACGATGGGCCTGGGACAGATTGAGGAGATCTGGTTCGTGACCAAGGAAACCCAGTGCCTGGCGTTGCGAGCGGGACAGTGGCAGGCCGTCGTGGTTGGCGGTCTTGAAATGGACGTAGACAACGTTCGCGACGGGCTGACCAGCCTGCTCGCGGCGCACGATGAGGCTGACGCCTGACGATGGGCGTCCAACGGAAGGAATTCGAATGCAACGGACCTTGATCCTGCTGAAGCCCGACGCCCTGCAACGCGCGATTGCGATGCAGATTCTCCAGCGATTCGAACAGCGCGGGCTGCGGCTAGTCGGGCTGAAGCTGGTAGCTGCGAGCCGCGAGCAGGCGAGCGAGCATTACGCCGAGCACGAGGGGAAGTTCTTCTTCGACGGCCTGGTGGCCCATCTGCAGAGCGGGCCGGTTGTGGCCGCCGTTCTGGAAGGCCCCGAGGCGATTTCGGTGGTGCGCGCGATGGTGGGATCCACCCGGCCGCACGAGGCCGCGGCCGGCACGATTCGAGGAGATCTGGCGCTGGCGGGTCTTCGTAACCTCGTCCACGCCTCCGACTCGCCGGAAACCGCGGCGCGCGAGATCTCTCACTGGTTCGAGCCTGACGAGGTGCTGGATTACGATCGACCGCTTGATCGATGGGTGCATGAGTCGGACTGAGCGAGCACTCCTGCAGCCACGGGCACCGTTGACCGGGATTAGCCGATGAAAGTCCACGAATGCGACGCCCGAGAGATCTTCCGACGCCACGGGTTGCCTGTCCCCGACTCGCGCCTGGCGACGTCGGCCGATGAGGCATCGGCGGCGGCAGCGGCCATTGGGGGACAGGTCGTCGTAAAGGCCCAGGTGCTGTCGGGTGGGCGCGGAAAGGCCGGCGGCGTGAAGCTGGCGAATCTTCCCGAGGAAGCTGGCGCGGTGGCCGCGCAGATTCTGGGACTCAGAATCGGTGGCGAACCGGTGCGCCGGGTGCTGGTTGCTCCGGCGGTGGACATTTCCCGCGAGATTTACTTGGGTGTAGTCATCGACCGGACCGCGCAGTCGCTGGTACTGATGGCCAGCGCCGAGGGCGGCGTCGACATCGAGGAGGTGGCGGCGACAAATCCCTCCGCGGTCCTTCGAGAAGCCGTCGATCCGCTGGCCGGCCTGCCCGATTGGCAAGCGCGACAGATTGGATTCGCGCTTGGCCTCGACGGACCGCAGAATCGCCAGTTTGTGCGCGTGGCGCAGGGCCTCGTCGAGGCATTTGTGGCGGTCGATGCGTCCCTTGCCGAAGTCAACCCGCTCGTGGTGGACGACGCCGGCAACCTGCAGGCGATTGACGCGAAGTTGAACATTGACGACAACGCGCTTGGCCGTCATCCGGAGATCGAGCAGCTCCGGGATCCGTTCGAAGAGAGCGAGGCCGAGCGCCGCGCCCGCGACGGCGGGCTGAGCTATATCAAGCTGGACGGCACGATTGGATGCATGGTCAATGGCGCCGGGCTCGCCATGGCGACCATGGACGTGATCAAGCACTACGGCGGGGAGCCGGCCAATTTTCTCGACGTCGGCGGTGGGGCGGGCGTCGATAAGATCACGACTGCCTTCGAGATCATTCTGGAAGACCCCAATGTGCGCGCGGTCCTGGTGAACATCTTTGCCGGCATCACTCGGGCCGACGACGTGGCTGCCGGAGTGATTGCCGCCCGGGAACGTTTGAAGAAGCCGGTTCCGCTGGTCGTTCGCGTCGCCGGCACCCGTGAGGCCGAGGCGTTGGAGCTTCTGGAATGCGCAGGTATCGGAGCGGAGCGTTCGATGGACTCGGCCGCTGCGCTGGTTGTCGAGGCGGCGCGATGAGCATTCTTCTCGACGCCTCGACGCGGCTGCTTGTTCAAGGCATGACGGGCAGCCAGGGGTCGTTCCACTCGCGGCTGATGCGCGAGGCGGGCACGCAGGTTGTGGCGGGGGTTACTCCGGGTCGTGCCGGCGCCTCGGTGGCAGGCCTTGAGGATGTTCCGGTCTTCAACACGGTTACGGAAGCGGTACAGGCAACCGACGCCAACGCCGCGTGCATCTTCGTACCGGCCGCCTTTGCCGCCGACGCCATTCTGGAAGACGCCGCCGCTGGCCTGGACGTAATCGTGTGTCTGACCGAGGGGATTCCCGTCCTGGACATGCTTCGCGTGATGCCTCGCGTCCGCGCCTCGGGTTCGCAGCTCATCGGGCCGAACTGTCCCGGCGTCACCACGCCGGCGGACGGGGTGAAGGTGGGGGTGATGCCCTGGGCCGTCCACTCGCCCGGGCACGTGGGCGTGGTGAGTCGCAGCGGAACTCTCACTTACGAAGTCGTGCAGCATTTGACCGACCTGGGCGCCGGGCAGACGACGACCGTGGGAATCGGCGGAGATCCCATCATTGGCACGCGCTTCATTGACGTGTTGGAAATGTTTGAAGCAGATGCCGAGACTCATGGAGTAGTCTTGTTAGGTGAAATCGGCGGTGACGACGAAGAACGGGCGGCAACGTATATTCAAGAGCGAATGACGAAGCCCGTTACATCATTCATTGCCGGAAAAACCGCACCCCCGGAACGCCGGATGGGGCACGCGGGCGCCATTGTGTCGGGCACGTCCGGCAGTGCGACCGCGAAGGAATCCGCGTTGCGGGCCGCCGGTGTGCTCGTAGGCGAGACTCCGGAGCACGCTGCCCGCTTGCTCGTAGACCGACTTCGATAGGTAGGAGAGTGTCCGGCTGGTGATAATGGACGGAACCGTGAAGACCCCGGAGTGGCTAGCATCGGCTGATGCGGCCATCCACGATGACCGACAGCCGGTGACAACGCGATGAAAGAAAACGCCCTCTCGTGGATGATTGGCGGCCCTGCCCTCACGGGCGGCGTCAACAGGTCGGCTGAGGTCTTTGCCAAGGCCTGCGCCCGGGCTGGCCTGTTCGTGTTCTCGAACATCGAGTACCACTCGAACATCATGGGTCGCCACATCAGTTACCGGGTGCGCACGAGCGACACCCCGGTCCATTCCCACCTGGAACAGGTGGACTTGCTGCTCGCGCTGGACGCCGAGACGCTGTTTGGCACGCCTGAGTATCAGGATTACCAGCGGCACGGCGGCCACTTGCACCGCGTGGCCTCGGACGGTGTGGTGATTCTGGATGCCAAAGCCAAGATTGACCATTCCGCGATTGAACGAGACGACATTCACGTGGTCGCCCTGGCCTACGACGATCTTGTCAGAGAGTCGGTCGAGGAATTAGGCGTGACCTACAACGCCCGGCGGCACAGCGTGATGCGCAACATGGTTCCAATTGGCGCTTGCTGCGCGCTGCTGGACTTTGACATTAGTCACGTGGTGTCGCTTGTCGCCGAGGTGCTTCCCGCCCACCGACAAGACATGGTTGAAATGAACCGCCACGTGCTGCAACACGCCGCGGAGCAGGCTCGGCGCGCCTACGCCAAGGAAGAGTTCCACGTCACGCTGCGTCCGCGCCCCGAGCGCAACGGACACATGCTCATCAAGGGCGTCGACGCCGTGGGCATCGCCAAGATCCATGCCGGCTGCGGGCTCCAGACGTACTACCCAATTGCTCCGGCGTCGGACGAGAGCGTGATGCTGGAGCGCCACCAGACGTCATATCCCATCGTGGTACTCCAGGCAGAGGACGAGATCGCCTCAATGAATATGGCCGTCGGCGCGGCCCACGCCGGCGTTCGGGCTTCAACGTCAACCGCCGGGCCGGGCTTTAGCCTGATGGCCGAGGGCCTGGGCTTCGCGTCGATCACCGAGGCTGCAGGCCCGGTGGTGATTCTCTGGCAACGCGGCGGTCCGAGCACGGGGCTTCCCACACGGCAGTCACAGCAGGATCTGCGCTTCGCCCTGCAGCCCGCGCACGGCGAGTTCCCGCACATCGTCGTGGCGCCGGGTGATGCTCGCGAAGCGGCGCGCATGACGCACATGGCCTTCAACTGGGGTGACCGGTACCAGATGCCGGTGGTCGTGATCGCGGACAAGTTCCTGGCGAACTCGCTGGTCACGCTAGATGACCTGGGCCTGGACGGGCTTCCCATAGATCGCGGTGAATACTGGACATTGGAAATGAACGGCTCGGAACCCTACCGGCGGCACCGCTTGACCGAGTCCGGGATCAGCCCCCGGGCGGTCTTCGGCACGCTTGGCGGACAGTACGTGACCACAAGCGACGAGCACACGGAGCGCGGCCGCATCGACGAGCAGATCGAGAACCGCATGGCGCAAATGGATAAGCGCATGCAGAAGCTCGAACTGGCGGCCGAGGAGATTCCGGACGAGTGGCAGTACGAGTTCGTTGGTCCGGACGACGCCGACGTCACGATTGTCGGCTGGGGTTCGACGCGCGGACCGATCCTGGACGCCCTGCCGGTCTTGGCGTCTGAACATGACATCAGCGCCAACTTCCTCCAGATTCGGCTGCTGCGACCATTTCCCGCCACGGTCGTGTGCGAGAAGCTGAGCCGCGCCCGTAAGGTCGTACTGGTGGAAGACAACTACATGGGTCAGCTGGGCATGCTGATCGCGGAGCAGACCGGGATTAAGCTTGAACGGATGGCGCTGAAGTACGACGGGCGCCCGTTCTCGCAGGACGAAGTTGTTGAAGCCGTATGCGAGCACAGCGAGGCCGACATCGGTCGGCTGGTGCTTTCGCATCCGTAGGAAGGGCATGGAGCAACGTGGTAGTCGCTGACACCGAACGATTGACGGCCAAGACCTTTGGGGTTGAGGACTCGCATCCGGACTGGTGCGGCGGCTGCGGCGACTTCGGGATTCTGAGCGCGGTCAAGCAAGCGCTGGCCAAGCTTGGGCGTCCGCCGCACGAGGTCGCGGTGATCTCGGGTATCGGTTGTTCCGGAAAGCTCCCCCACTACATCAACTCCTACGGGCTGCACACGTTGCACGGGCGCGCGCTGAACGTGGCCACCGGGGTCAAGCTCGCCAACCAAAACCTGGAAGTCCTGGTGGCCGGGGGCGACGGCGACGGATACGGAATCGGCGCCGGGTACTTCGTCAACTCCGGGCGACGCAACCTCAACATCGCCTACCTGGTCCACAACAACGGGGTCTACGGCCTGACCAAGGGGCAAGCCGCACCGACCATGCGCCGCGGCCAGAAGACCAAGGGTATGGCCGAAGCGGCGATCCAGGAGAGCGTGAACCCAATTGGGCTGGCTATCGCATCCGGCTATACGTTTATCGCCCGTGGTTATGCCATGGCGCAGCCGGACCTGGTTGACCTCATCGTGCAGGCCGTGCAGCACCGCGGAACGGCCCTGATCGACATCCTGCAGCCCTGCCCGATTTATAACGACTTGATGACCATTGACTTCTTCAGAGGCCGGGACATCGGGCACAGCCGCACGTATCGGCTCGCGGACGAAGGGTTTGACGGTCGCGTACACGACCCGAGCAATACCGACGAAATCGTTGCCAAGCAGCAGGCGGCGATTGCCAAGTCATTTGAGTGGGGCGATCGGATTCCCATCGGGGTTATGTACCAGCTTGACGCGCCGACCTACGAGGATGAACTCGCCGGTCGCCTGCCGGAGCTGGGAACTCAGAGCCTGCTGGATCTGGCCACGCCCGGGCAGGACATCTCGCGGATTCAGGACGCATACCGCTAGCGTTCCACTCGCCTGATTGACGCCGGAATCGACGATTCGTACCTGGCTGCCGTTGACTTTCCAGAGAACGGTTTCCGTGGCTGAGGGCTGCGATTTGCCGTGGGAAGGCTCAACCTGAGCCTGGTGAAGCTCACGAAGACCCAGCCGGCTCGCAACCGACGGTGTACGCCCCGCTCAGTCCGAGATTTCGCGCCGGTCGGCCGTTTCCGGTGGGCAAGTGCGCCCAGAAGCAGTTGGCCTTGGTCCTGTGCCAGACTCGCTCGAGCCCCCGTAGCTCAGTGGACCAGAGCGACGGCCTTCTAAGCCGTGGGTCGCAGGTTCGAATCCTGCCGGGGGCGCCGTTCAAGTTCTGCGCGCCGGGCGATGGCTGTCGGCAACCCGTGGAAGATCCATGCGTGGACCGGGTACAGAACGTACCAGTAGGCAAGACCCGCCAGTCCCTTTGGACTGAACACCGCAGTCTGCTCCAGGAGCGTTGTGCCGTCGTCCGCCGTTCGCAGCCTGAATTGGAGCCACGCCCGTCCCGGTAGTTTCATCTCGGCCCGCAGGCGGATCAATTCGTTGACTTTCAAGTCCTCGACTCGCCAGAAGTCGAGCGCGTCGCCGATGCGCAGTTCATCGGGATGGCGTCGCCCGCGGCGCAATCCGACGCCGCCAAGCAGCCGGTCCAGTGCCCCGCGGATCCGCCAGGTCCAGTTGGCGAAGTACCACCCTCGAGCCGCCCCAATCCCAGCCAGCACCCGATAGACGTTGCTCGCCGGGGCCCTAATCCTGCGGTTGCGCCGCTCAATGATCATCCCCTGGCCGGACTCCGAGAGAAACCGTTCGTTCAGTTGCGACGTCGGACCGGCGGCGTCGCTCCACGACGTATCGATGTATCCCTCGTCGAGATCCCTTATCACCCGGTCGATTGCCGAGGCGTAGTCCAAGGGCTTGATTTCAGGGAAGAGCGTGCGCGCTCGGTCATTCGTCACCACGACATCGTTACGAAGCCCCTCCACAAGTGCCGCGGTGATGCTGGCCGGAATGGGGGTCATCCAGTGAACCCAGTAGGAAGAGAGTCGCGGGGTAAGGACTGGGACCGGCAGGAGCAGCCGCCGAAGGCCTCGGGCCCGAGCGTAGCCAAGAATGAGGCCCTTGTAGGTGGTCGCGTCCCTACCGCCAATTTCGACGATCTGTCCGGCGCTCTGAGGCGTGGTGAGCGACTTCACCAGGTAGCTCAGAACGTCATCGACGGCGACGGGCTGAATTCGCGAGTAAATCCACTTTGGGCAGACCATGACCGGGAGTCTTTCCACGAGGTACCGGATCATCTCGAACGAGATGCTGCCTGCACCGACAATCACGGCGGCCCGGAACTCAGTAACCGGGACTCCGCCCTCCCGAAGCGCTTGTCCCGTTTCGTGGCGTGAGGTCAGGTGCCGGGACAGATTGGCGCCGGATTCCCCGAGACCTCCCAGGAAGATGATGCGTTTCACGTCCGCCTGTCTGGCAGCCATCCCGAATGCGCGAGCGGCACGGACATCCAAGTCGCCGAAGCTGGATCCCTTGTTCATGCTGTGAATGAGGTAGAAGGCGATATCGACGCCGTCGAGCGCGTTTGATAGGTCTTGAGGGTTGAGAGCGTCGCCAACCGAGATCTCGACGTTGTTGGCCCATGAACGAGAGTCCGCGCGCCTGCGGTTTCGCACAAGAACGCGAACGCGGTGACCCTCGTGAATCAGGCGAGGGACCAGTCGTCCGCCTATGTAGCCGGTCGCGCCGGTAATCAGGATCATGTCCTGTCTCCCACCTTGCTTACATGATCTCAATTCAGCCTAGTCACGGCGTCCAGCTCAGCTTGGTGGAATGACACACGACTGCCTTGAGACTCTCGTCCCGAGCGACCAGTCGATCTTCTCAGGTCCAACGCCGGACTACTCGATCACCTGGGCCTGGTGTGCATGCTCAAAATCGGTCAGAACTTCTCGTCCTTGGTCAGTGACCAGGACGAGATCCTCAATGTGGTAGCCGGCGACGCCCGGATCAAGATAGGCGGGCTCGATACAGAGAACCATGCCCGGCTGGAGAGGTTCGTCAGTGGTGGGCTTGAGCATGGGGTGCTCGTGCAGGCCGAGGCCAAGCCCGTGACCGATGTGGGCCATCTGGAAGGGTAGTCCAACCCTCTTGTAGGCGGCCTGGCAGATGGAGAACAGATCGCCCGCGCGCAATCCGGGACGGATGGCCTCGAGCGTTTCGATGTGGGTCTGATAAAGCCGGCCGTAAATGTCGCGCTGGCGTGGGCTCGGGCTGCCGACGAATGCCGTGCGTGCCAGGTCGGACCAGTAGCCGATGAAGTTTCCGGCGACATCCGTGTGCAACACCTGGCCGGATTCCAGGCGCGTCGCTCCGGGGCGGGCGTGCCATTCGAACGACCGCGTCCCCGTTCCGAGAAACATGAAGTTCAGTACGTCGGCGCCGGCTGCGGTAACACCGGCGGCGATGTCATCCGCGACCTTCTTTTCCGACTCGCCTATGGATGCGCGTTCGAAGGCGCCGCGGATCGCTCGTTCGGTCGCTCGCCCCGCCGCGGCAAGCGCCTCGATCTCCTCCGGCGTCTTGATCATTCTGGCTTGGTCCATCAAGTCGCCACAGTCGACCAGCGTGGCGCCCGGGAGGCGCTCGCGCATCTGGTTGACATAACTGGCAGGTAAGGAGTGCAACTCCAGCCCAAGCCGTCCTTTGGTAAGCCCCTTTTCAGCAATAGCGTCCGCCAGGAGATCCATCGGCGAGGTTACGAATTCCGTATAGCTGCGCATGTCTGCGATTCGGCAGTCATCCCTGCAGGCGACGTCTTCGCCCTTGCAGACGACGATCGCCGGGTCACCGTCCGCCGGCCACAGGAGCAGCGCCAGCCGGTCGGGGATGAGTCGCTGCATGACCATTCGAGCACCCGAAAGGTATGAGACGTTTTCCAGTGAGTTGGCGATGACGGCGTCAAGGCCAGACTCGTCGAGCAGGACTTCAAACCGTCTTGCGTTCACGTAGCAGCGTCCTGATGCTCCAATACACCAGACTACGGGGCGGTGTCGTGAGGCGCGATGCCTGCTGGGGCCAAAAACGCCAGACTCTTGCCCTGGTAGCCGCGCTCTCGCAATGCGGTCGAATCCCGCCCGTCAGTGGGCGGCGCTACAGGGCGCTCGAACGACTGCTGGGTCAGGGTCGCCAGTCGAAGTCGGAGAAGCTCGCGTACATGATGCTCATGGGATTGTGTGGGTCGGTGAGAGGCGGCGCGCCACTCGCGGAGATCGAGCGCCTACGCGCGGTTGCCATTCACAGGTTGAGTCCTGGCAGGTCGAATCTCAGCGTTCCGCGGAGTCGCACGCCTCGGAAGACGTGGTGCCCGGCCGCGACTTCCATTCCCGGCGGAGAACGCTGTAGTAGACGAGGTCCACATGCTCACTTCTCATTTTCCAATGCTCACGCAAAACGCCCTCACGGGTCATGCCCAGCTTTTCCATGACTCGCCACGACCGCTTGTTTTCGACGTGTGCTCGGGCGTACACCTTGTGCAACTTGAAGCTCTGAAAGCCCCACTCCACCACTGCGCGCGCGGCCTCGGTGGCAAGTCCCTGTCCCCACCAGCGCCGTCCCAACAGGTAGCCCAATTCGGCGGTCTCGTGTTCGACATTCACGTGCAGGCTCAGGCCGCCAATGACCCGCGGACCATAGACCGCGGCGAATTCGGGATTCGTGTACCAGTCGGTGCAAATCTGGCGGTTGACGAAATCCAGCGCGTCGTCGCGGGTGTAGGGATCCGGTAGTGGACGAAACTGGGCGACCTCAGGATCGGACGCGTAGGTCCACACATCGTCGACATCGGTCGACTCGAACGGCCGCAGCAACAGTCGCTCAGTGCGCAATTCGACTGGCATGTGCAGGTTTCGATTCATTGAACTAACTCTGTCAGATCGACCAGGTACGCGGTGAGCCTCGAGACTGATCTGCGGCTGCTGCTAGGCAAGACGCCATATTAGGTTAGATCCGCATGTAGCCGCGGTGCCTTCGAAGCCGTTCCGCCAAGACTGCCGGTCAACGTCCCGACACCGAAGGCGGCGGCACAAGGCAAGTGGTCCCCGGGGCCGTAGCTTGCCGCCTGGTCCGGTCGATTGACGACCCGGGTTTCGCTACGAGCTGCGACGAAGGCGGCGCGTGATCGGGACGACGAGGCTGTACGTGAGGGTGCGGATGCGTTGAAAGCGTCGATAGAGCCCGATGTACGTGAACGCCAGCATGATGAGGTAGCCGGGCCAGTTGAAGACGAAGCCGATGAGGGCTTGCATGAGTTCGACGGGTCCGTCACCTGTGGCCCCGCTCGAGAGGGCGGCGAGGAAAAAGAAGGGCAACATAACCAGCGCGCCAATGATCAGCTGACCGAGCAGGCCGACTATGGGCAGGAAGATTACGTAGAGCACGGAACGGATGCGCCGCATCACCCGGTCAATGCCGTAGTCCTCGACCTGACCTTCACGGCGATCCTCGTAGGAGTCGAAGCCACAGTGCCGGCAGGTCGCCGAACGGGCGGCTGTGTGGCGACCGCAGTTTGGACAGGTGATGGTGCCCACGGTTGGTGCCTCGTGCCAGTGGCCTTCTGATTGTGGCGCGTCGGAGCGCTTTTGGACAAGTCGGGGCATTGCGTACTATTCGCATCTCACCGCCTGTTGCCCCGAGAGGTACTGGCCGCAGGCGAGTTGGGGCCTATATCAGTCTTTGGCTGCCAGGGGAGTTGACTAATGAAGATCGTCCGCTATGAATCTGATTCCGGGCCGAGTCCAGGCTCGCTGGCAGAGAACGGATCCGTGTTCGCCATCAGCGGCGACATCTTCGGCGACTTTGACGTCGGCGGCCGTGTGGCCGACGTCAATGAGCTGAAGCTGCTGGCCCCGGTTGATCCACCAAAGCTGATCGGCGTTGGCGGCAACTACCTCGAGCACCTCCACGAGGGTGGCGAGGATGCCTTCGTGCCTCAGTTCCCGATGGTGTTTCAGCTCCCATCGACGTCGGTAATCGGCCCGGGCGACTCAATTGTGATTCCGAATAAGGCGGGATTCACGCATGCGGTGAACGATCCAAATCTGCAGGACGAGCCGTTTACACCAGTTGACTACGAGACCGAGCTCGTTGTGGTCATCGGCAAGGCTTGCCACCGGATCCACCCGGACGAAGCCCTGGACTACGTGCTGGGCTACAGCTGCGGGAACGACGTAAGTGCACGACCGCTGCAGTTGGCGGAGATGGCAACAGGGGTGCTGATGCTGGGCAAGGGCCTGGAGACGTTCAAACCACTTGGTCCGGTGATTGCCACTGATCTGGATCCCACGGATCTCAGGTTGCGGGGTCGGCACAACGGCGTGGTGACGCAAGATACGAGTACGTCCGATCTGCTCTTCAGCGTGGCTTCGCTGGTTACCTACCTGGCGCAGGCGATCCGGCTGGAACCCGGCGACTGCATCTACACCGGAACGCCGTCAGGCGGCGGATCGCTGGTCCCCGGGGACACGATCGAGGTTGAGATCGACGGAATCGGCGTGCTGAGCAATCCGGTCGTGGCGGGGTAGCCGGCAGCTGGCCTACGCTCGGCTCCCATCCACGCGGCGTTCGGCAAGCCAGTCGCTGCGATATTCGAGGCCGAAGCCGGGGCGGTCGGGTACCTGGACCATGCCGTCGACAATGCGTACGGGCTCGTCCCAGCACTCGTCGTGAGTGTGGCCGCTGGCCTCCAGGTAGATGCTGTTGGTCATGGCGGCGAGAATCTGGCAGTTGTGCTGCCAGCCGCCGTGGGTGGCGATTCGGACGTTATAGGCGTCAGCCAGCGCAGCCGTTTCCATGATTTCCATGACGCCGCCGGCGCGGCGGGCGTCGGGTTGCAGGATGTCCACGCCGCGCTTCTCAAGCAGGTCGAGCACGGCGTACTTGCCGTAGATGTTCTCGCCGGTGGCTATGGGCACTGACACCGCAGCTCGGAGTTCGCCGTACTCGGAATTCATCCACGGACGCAGGGGCTCCTCGTACCAAAAGATGTCGTACGGCTCATAGGCGTTGCCGCGCCGGATGGCTTCGTCCACCGGGTGGATCTGATTGGCATCGATCATGACGTGGATGTCGTTGCCGACGGCGTTGCGGACGGCTTCCAGGCGGCGCAGGTCGTCGGCCAGGTTGGGCGCTCCGACCTTCACTTTGACGGCGCGATAGCCGGCGTCGATGGCTTGCTGGCACTGGGCAATGAGTTCGCCTACGGGATAGTTAAGCCAACCGACCATGCCGTAGGCGGGAATCTCGGTGCGGTACTGGCCGAGGAGTTGGGCGACGGAGGCGTCCCGCGCCTTGCCAAGGATGTCCCAGACGCAATAGTCGATGACTGAGATCCCGAATACGCCAAGGCCGCTGACGCCGTAATACTCGGTCTGGTCGAATAGATGACGTCGAAGGCGGCGGGGCATGGAGGCGTCCTGGCCGACGACCAGTTTCCGCATTTCAACCTCGAAGAGCTGGCGTGTGAGTTCGCCGCCGTAGCCCGAAATGCTGAGGGTGAAGGTGCCGTAGATGCCGCTCTCGGTGTGCAGCCGCACGATGAGATCGCGTCCAGAGGCGATGCGGTGAATCGAGTCTTCGATGACGCGCGGCGGTCCCGGCTGTTGGATAACGATGGTCTCGAGTTCGGTGATTCGCATGTGGCCTCGCAATTGCTCGAGATGTGAGCGAATCGGCGCTTAATGGGACTCCGCAGTCTAGTCGGCCGACGTAGTTTCACTGGCTGGCAAGCAGTGGGCAGCGGCATCTGATGCTGGTTGGAGGGAGGACAGGCCGCGGCGGGCGAATGACGCGTGCGACGATATGAGGCGTCGTGAGGTGGAGGCATTTCCGTGCCTGCAATTGATGTCCCGCGCGTGTCATTCGTCGGATCGGGCCGGGTCTCGATAGACAGCGTGCGGGTTACAGATCCAGCACCGAACCAGATTCGCGTCCGCACGACGCAATCGTTGATCAGCGCCGGCTCGGAACGTAACAGCTTTGAGTCGCCAAGCGCCGCACCGCGTTCGCCTGGCTATTCGAGCGTGGGGATTGTGGACGCGGTAGGGCGGCTGGTTGAAGGCTATTGCGAAGGGGACCGGGTGTATGCCACCTCACCGCATCAAGGTGCACATCTGGTCGAAGTGGATACGCCCCGGGTGCTTGACCGCAAAGAGCACTACCCGCCGCCCAAAGTGCCCGACTCGGTGACGGACGTGCAGGCCACATTCTTGTCGCTGTGTGATGTGGCGTTGCACGGGGTCCGGCGAGGTCGTCCCTACATCGGCGACTCCGTGGCGGTGTTTGGCCAGGGCGTGGTAGGACAGCTGGTGACGCAGTTCGCGCGAATGGTGACTCCCTATCCCCTGATCGGAATTGACCTGGAGGACGACCGGTTGGAACTGGCTCGCGAGAGCGGCGCGACGCACACCGTGAACGCGAGACGCGAGAACGCTGTCGACCGGGTGATCGACTTGACGGGCGGTGAAGGCGCCCGCGTTGTCTTCATGGTCACGCGCACGCCGGCCATCCTGCCGGACTGCATGCGAGCCGCGGCGGCAGGCGGGACGGTGACGCTGACGGGTAGCCCGCCGGGCACGGTGGACATTCGATTGCAGGAGGAGTTGCTGCGCAAGGAGCTGACGATTACCGGCACCTACCAGACGCGGCTGTATCCGCTGACCGCCTACCACATGCAGCGTTGGACGCGGCCGGCGAATCGCACCTACATCTACGAACTGATGGCTCGGGGCGGCCTGGCCCTCGACCACCTGGTGTCGCACCACGTGCCCTTCACGGAAGCCCAGGACATGTACGCGATGATTGCCCGAGGCCCAGCCGGTTGGACGGGCATTGTGTTGGACTGGACTGACGCCGCGGAGTAGAGCGGAACGGGCGGTGGCCCTGGGAAACCAGAACCGCCGCCCGATCGCTTCGTATCAGTCCTTTGGTAGCCGTGGCATCCAGTCGGGGCGGGGAAGCCGGCCCTCAAAGCTGTAGTAGGGGTCGTCCTGGTCGAGCGGCAGTTGGACCGTCGTGCCCGTGGCCGCGGACTTGTAGATCGCGCGTGTGAGTTCAACGTGTTGCCGCGCGACAGTCTGAGGGAACGGAATGGGTCGGTCTTCGAGGACGCAACTGGCCCAGAGCCGGCTCTGGTGGAGCTGGCTGGGAGCTTCCGGAATGTCCGTAAGATCATCGCCGAGGGCTTCGAGTTCAGGCACGACGCCCGGAGTGTTGGTGGAGCCGAATGAGAGGGTGTGCTTGAACACGCTCTCGCGACCGGAGTTCAGCAGCACGGTCGGCTGCCCCCAGCCCAGGTGTTCGTGGGTCACCACCATCGACGCGTTCTGGCCAACGAATTCCCAGCGTGTCTGCTCCGTCTGCGGGTGTTCGTGGTGCAGCAGGGAACCCTGAATGATCCCCACGGCGCCGTTCTCATAGCGCACCAGGGCCAGGCTGTAGCTGTCGTGCTCGATTTCGCGCAGAAAGCCGCCGGAGTAGGCGGTGACCTCGACGATCGGCGAGCCGAGTGCGAACAGGAACGGCTCGATGACGTAGCGGCCGTGGTGGAAGACCGCGCCTCCGCCCTCGGTGTCGAACTTCCCGTGCCAACCACCCATGTAGTAGGACTGCTGGTGGTACCAGTTGATTTCGATCTTTGCCACGGCTAGCGGGCCCATCAGTCCGCTGTCGATCGCTCGCCTGGCGTGCTGCAGCCCGCGGGTGTAGCGGCCGCCGCACTGTGAAACGTAGGTGACTCCGGCTTCTCCGACTGCGGCCAGGATTTCGTCAGCCTCCTGCACGCTCTTGGCCATAGGACCTTCGGTGAAGATGTGTTTGCCGGCTTCCGCGGCGGCCACGACGGGTACGCCCCGGATGGGTGGGGTGGTAAGAACGGCGACGGCGTCGATTTCAGGGTCCTCCAGCAGGGCCTCGTGTCCGTCGTACGTACGGATGTCGTTGTCGGCCGCCGCCTGGGCATGAACGGCCATCTGCCGGGCAGCTTCTCGGGACTCGTCGTCGCGCGCATTGATTGCCAGGGCGCGCTGGCGGGCGGCTTCGGCGGTGTACGCCTCGTGAATGGCTTCGGCCCGGTCTTCGGCCAGGCTGGGATAGAGGTCGGCCGTGGCCACAACCTGGGCCAGGTCGGTCATGCCCGCATAGATGTCGGTGTAGAGCCGAGAGATTCCGCCGCAGCCGATGAATCCGACCTTGAGCTTTCGGTCCATGTGCGTGTCCTCCCGCCGTGAGTTATCGCGGATGGTATACGAGATGTCGAGAGTCGGCGGTCGAGGCTATCGGCAAGGTCTGCGGGCGCCCGCGACTAGTCGCACGAGTTGACGAACTCGATGCCATCCATTCCCGCGAATCGATCCGTCATAACGTCAAGAGCATCAGGGCTGTTGTCGATCAAGACAAAGCGTCGGCCCAGCTCGTGGGCGGCCTGACCCAGCGTTCCGCTGCCTGCAAAGCAATCCAGCAAAAGGTCGCCGGGGCGTGACGACGCCTGCACGATGCGGCGGACGATACCCAGGGGCTTTTGGGTTGGATAGCCGGTGCGTTCCCTGCTGTTGGTGGGGACGATGGTGTGCCACCAGGTGTCCGTGGGCAGCTTGCCGCGGGCGGCCTTCTCGGGCCCTACAAGCCCGGGCGCCATGTAAGGGATGCGTTCGATTTCGTCGGTGTTGAAGTAGTAGCTATCGGGATCGCGAACGTAGACGAGGATGTTGTCGTGCTTCGCAGGCCAGCTTCGCTTCGGGCGAGCACCATAGTCGTAAGCCCAAATGATCTCGTTCAGGAAGCACTCGCGGCCGAAAATGGTGTCCAGCAGGACCTTGGCGTAGTGCACTTCCCGATAGTCCAGGTGGAGGTATAGCGAGCCGCTGGGCCGGAGCAGGCGATGCAGTTCGACCAGTCGGGGCTCGAGAAACGCCAGAAAGTCGTCGAAGGAGTCGGCAAAGGCGCGTGTCGTTCCCCTGACCGTGCGGTAGCGCTGACCCTGGAATCCGGTACGGTCGCCGCCGGGGTCGCGGGTCGTGCGAAGTTGGGTGCGGGACTGGCTTCGGCCAGTGTTGAATGGCGGGTCGGTGTAAACGAGGCTGACCGATTCGGCCGGCATCTGCTTGAGGATGGGCAGGTTGTCGCCGAAGTACACGCGGCTCATGGCCTCGGCGTGCGCCCGCTCGTGGCTCACAGGTGTTTCCTAAGCTCCGTGTCGACGTCCCATATCTTGCGCTAGGACGCGCGAGGATTTGGGGGCGTAGCATACGGGTCACACGTCCGTTCGGATGGAACGGCGGCGGAAGGAGCTTCGGGCATGTCTACGTTGGCCCTGCACGGCGGGACGCCTGTCCGGACCGAGCCGTACACGTCTTGGCCTGAATTTGACGAGGCCGAAATCCAGGCGGTGACTGATGCGCTGCGAACCGGCAACTGGGCAAGTGGTGATGGCGACCGAAGCCTCGTCAACTTCGAGCGGTCGTTCGCTGCCTATCAGGGCGCCGAGTACTGCCTGGCGGTAAGCAGCGGGACCAGCGCACTGGAGATTGCTCTACGGTCGCTGCGACTTCCGCGTGGCTCCGAGGTGATCCTCTCGCCATATACCTACATGGCCAGCCCGACCGCGGTTCTGAACGTGGGACTGGTTCCGATCTTCGTGGACATGGATCCAGAGACCTACAACATAGATCCACGATTGATTGAGGCGGCGATCACGGATCGAACCGGCGCGATCATGACGGTGCACTTTGGCGGTCTGGCCTGCGATATGGGCGAGATTCTGGAGATCGCGCGCCGGCACGATCTGAAGGTCATCGAGGACGCGGCGCACGCGCACGGTTCGACGTGGAACGATCGAGGTCTGGGCACGATCGGCGACGTCGGCTGCTTCAGTCTGGGACCCGGAAAGAACCTCACGCCGGGCGTGGGCGGGGCCGTTATGACGAGTGATCTGGAAATCTATAAGCACGCCATCGCCTACTCCGAGATGGATATCGGCGGACGCGTGATGCGTTTTGGCGAGATGGGCTTGGACGAATCGGCCGCCGAGCCGGACGAGTGGTTCCCTTACAGTTCCGGCAATCGCCGTCTCGGCGGCGTGCTGGCAGCCCTGGCCAGCGCACAACTTGAGCGGTTGGAAGGGCAGACGCAGCGACGGTCCCAGAATGGCCGCTATATGGCTGAGTTGCTGGAAGACTTGGAAGGGCTATCGTCACGCCGAGAGGACCCCTTTGTCACGCGCAACGCCAACCACCTGCATATCGTGCGCTACGACGCAGACGGATTTGACGGGTTGCCGCGGGATCGCTTTGTCGAGGCCATGCAGGCTGAAGGACTAGGAATCCGGGCCGGCTACCGGCGTCCCATGAATCGTGCAGATCTTTTCAGCGATCCGAATGGTGAACTCTCACTGGTTTGGCCGCGTGGCGAAGGCGGCCCGGATGTGGACTACGCCTCGATGTCGTGCCCGCACGCCGAGCGCGCCTGCGAAACGGAAGACCTCTGGATTACACAAAACATGATGCTCAGTGGACCGTCGGCCATGGAGGAGATTGTGGAAGGGGCCGAAAAGGTTCGCGATAACTTATCGGCGCTCGACCAAGCATAGACGTACGTCAGGTCGTCCGGCTCTCGGCAGGACAGATAGGCTTTCGACGCTAGCCCTTGATCCCGGTAAGCGTGATCCCGCGCACAAACTGGCGTTGGGCAAAGAAGAAGACAACGATTATCGGTACCACGGAGATCATGGCGACGGCCATTTGCAGCGTGTGCAGCTGTTCGGTGTACTGTCCGGCGGCGAAGTAGCGTAGCCCGACTGGCAAGGTAATTCGTTCGGGCGAGTTCAGCACGATAAGCGGCAGAAAGAACTCGTTCCAATTTCCGATGAACGAGAGCGCCGCAACTGTTGCAATTGCTGGCTTCGATAGCGGCAGGATTACCCGAAACAGGATTCCGATACGAGAGGCCCCGTCAGTTCGTGCGGCTTCGTCGAGCTCAATGGGAATCGTCATAAAAAACTGTCGCAGAATGAAAATGTAAAAGGCGCCTCCGCCCAGTCCGGGCACAATCAGCGGCCAGAGTGTGTCGATCCAACTGAGTTCGCGAAAGATAATAACGACGGGAATGATGGTCACGTGCAGCGGAAGCATCATTGTTGAAAGCAAGACCATGAAAATGACTCTATTGCCAGGGAAATCCAGTCGCGCGAACCCATAAGCAACGATGCAACTCACAAAGGTGCCAACGGTCACTCCTATGAACGTGACAATGAATGAGTTGAACAGCCACCAGGGAACCGGATGGTGTTGCCACACGTACGAGTAGTTTTCCCAGGCCGGCGGGAACGGCCAAAACAAGTCTGGGTCATAGACTTGGCCGGTGGTCATGAAAGACCAGCGCACCATATAGATAAACGGGATCGCGTACATGACACTGCCGCCCAGCAGCAGCAGGTAGATGAGAACTCTGGTCAGCGCGCGAAATACCCGAACCGAGTTTGAACGTACGGTAATCGGCTGGCCCGCGTAGGCTGCTTGCCCGGGACTTCCGATTGGAGTCGCTAGGGAGGTCGCGAGGCCCGGTCCGGCGGTCGATTCGGCCGGATGCGAACGCGCGGACGCCGAACCTCGTGGCGGGGTAGCCAGTATGGGCGCGTCGTCAGTCATTCCATACCTCGCGGCGAATCAGAGTGACCTATCGAAGTGCCGCGCACCAAGTCGGTGAGACCTAGCCCTTGATGCCCGTCAGCGCGATTCCGCGGATGAAGTGCTTCTGCGCGAAGAAGAACAGGATTATGACGGGCGCCACTGCAATCAGGGCAATAGCCATCTGCAGATGGAGCCGTTGCGCCTCGTACTGTCCGGCTTGCAGCCAGCGCATTCCGACGGCCAGTGTCAGACGCTCGGATGACTGCAAGACAATCAACGGGAAGAAGAAGTCGTTCCAGTGGCTGATGAAGGAAAACACGGCCACCGTAGCTATGGCAGGTTTCGACAGCGGAACGATGACGGTCCAAAATACACGCATACGCGACGCGCCGTCGATTTGAGCTGCCTCGTCGAGTTCCAGCGGGAGTGTCAGGAAGAACTGACGTAAGAGGAATATGTAGAAGGGCGCGCCGCCGAGCAGGGGAACCAGCAGGGGCAGCAGCGTGTCCAGCCAGTTGAGCTCTCGGAAGAGAATGACCTGGGGAATGATCGTCACGTGCTGCGGAAGCATCATCGTCGAAATCACGAGCAGAAATAAGCCGCGATTCCCTGGAAACCTGAGACGGGCGAACCCAAACGCAACCAATGCGCTGATAAAGGTCCCAACGGTCACGCCTGCAAATGAAACGATCGTGCTGTTGGTAATCCACCAAAGCACCGGGCCAACTTGCCACACATCCGTGTAGTTATTCCACGCGGGCGGGTTGGGGACCAACGGCTGCGGAACCACGTAGAACATGTCCAGGCTCATCAGCGAGGCCCGCATCATCCATAGGAATGGAATCGCGTACATGATGCTGGCGCCGATAAGCACGGCGTAGTAGAAGGTTCGCAACAGGAGCTGCAAAGCCTGAGCGCGCTGGGACCTGATTGTCCGGCCGCTAGGTGGGACCGCCGCTGGCGCTAGGTGGGTATCCGCAGTTCGTACTGTCATGGCTTAACGTTCCGTGGCGCCTTCGTAGTAGACCCAGCGCCGTGCAACACCGAACTGCAGGACTGTGAATAACAGGATGATCATAAACAGCACCCAGGCAATAGCCGACGCGTAGCCCATCTGGAAATATTCAAACCCGGTGCGGTAGAGATGCAGAAGAATGAACAGCGTCGAATCCCGAGGCCCGCCGTTTGTCACGATCAGTGCCTGGGTGAATACCTGCCAGGATCCGATAATCTGTAGAACGGCGGTCAGGAAAATCGCGGGCGTCATCATCGGTACGGTTACGTGCCACATCTTCCGCAAGACGCCTGCGCCGTCGACGCTAGCCGCCTCATAGAGGTGCTGCGGAATGCCTTGCAGCGCCGCCAGGTAGATGATCATCGTCGTGCCCAGACCCCAGAAGCTCATCAGAATCAGGGCCGGCATGGCCCACGTTGAGCTTGTCAACCAGTTTGGACCATCAATCCCTACGATTCCCAGGAATTGATTGATGAGGCCATTTGGCTGCAGAAGTAGAATCCACAGGTATGCCGTTGCCACGCCTGCCGTGACCGATGGCAAATAGAAAGCCGTGCGATAGATTGGCTGACCTCTAACCTTCTGATTCAGCAATATTGCTACAAAAAATGCCATAATCATGATTCCAGGCACATGTACAGCCGTGTAGTAGAGGGTGTTAATGATGCTGCGTATAAACTTTGCATCGTCCGTAAAGAGCCGCACATAGTTATTGAATCCGACCCACTCTGGAAATCCAATAAACCGATAGTTTGTGAAGCTCAGATAAATCGATGCGATAAACGGCCCCAGCGTAAACCAGAGAAAGGTTATAAGCCAGGGCGCAATGAAGAGAAGCCCGCTCCAGCGTTGCCATCGAGTCGTTCGCAAAGTGTCCTCAGTTCATAGGCGGCCGGGCGGGCGCCTCTAGGTGGCGCCCGCCCGGCACATCCACGTCATTCAATTGCTTGAATAAGCGTGAATCGTGCCTATTGCAGCGTTGCCAGGTGCTTGTCGCAGGCAGCCTGGGCGTTCAACAGGGCTTCGCGGGCGGGAATCTCGCCGACGATCGCGGGCTGCGTTTCGTCGTGCAGGATGTTCCACCACTGAGCCCAACCGCTGAAGAACATGAGCCCGTATGCGTCCGGACTCAGGAAGTGGTCCCGGATCAGGTTCATGCTGCGCGGCATTCCTGGCTGGAAGCCAAGATATCGGTCGCTGTTGATGACGGCGCGGTGCATGGGAATCGCTCCGCGTCCGTCGGCAACCAGACCCTGGAAATACTCACCCGCGATGAACGACGTGAGGGTGACCGAGGCCTCGACCGTGCCGTGCTCAAGCGCCTTGACCGTGATGAAGTGACCCAACTCATTGGTGGAGTAGGCGACTTCGCCGGTCGGCGAGCGCGGTGACGGCATGTTGTCCCACTCGAAGCGGCCGCCGACTCGAAGCTTGCGGCCGCCCGGACCGTGAATGCCACCGGGCTCCATGCCGATCTTGCCGGTTGCGAACGGGGCCGTGATGCCCTCGGTCAGCAACTGGGAAAGCTCGCCGAGGGGGACGCCTACGCCCTCTCCGTAGGTGGCGTTGACGTACCACTCAAAGGCCTCAAGTCCACCTTCGGTGGCGAAACCGGAGGCCGGCGCCGGGCGCGTGCGGTCGGTGAAGAGCCAGCCGCCATTGGCGCTGATCAGGGGCAGCCAGCGGAATTCGCCGCCTGTCCCGTGGTGCAGACCGTACTCATCGGTGTCAGCGTTGGTGAGCTGCCGGGCAGCTTCCAGCTGTGAGTCCCAGGTCCAGTCGGCCGTCGGGGCTTCCACGCCGTCGTTATCGAACTTGTCGATGTTGTAGACGTAGCCGTTGACCGCGGACATGAACGGCATGCCGTACAGCACGCCATCGATGTCCAGGTTCTGGAGGCTCGGGTCGGCCGGGTTCTCGCGCGACAGGATCAGGTAGTCGTCAAGGTCGATGCCGGCCTTGTCAACGTGGTCCTGGAGCTGCACGAGGCCTGGCGCGAACTCGCGCATTCGGGCGCCGTTCAGCACGACGACATCACCAACCGTGCCCGCCGCGAACATGATGTTCACCTTGTCGCGGTAGAACCCGGGCGGGATTGGAATCAGGTCGTACTTGACGTTGGGGAACTGCTTGTCGAATTCCTCCAGGCCAGCCTTCATGGTCTCCCAGCGCGTCCCGGCCGCCCAGTAGTTCATGAACTGGATCGGCTCGGTCGGCTCCATCTGGGTTGGGGCTTCGACCATGACTTCTCGGGTCACGACCTTTTCGACCTCAACAACCTTCTGGACTTCGACCGGGACTTCCTTCACGACTTCCTTCGTTACGATCTGCTGAACCGGAACTTCCTTCTCGACGATCCTCTCGACCGGAACTTCCTTCTCAACAATCCTCTCGACCTCGACGACCTGGGTTTCTCCACAGGCCGCGAGAATGGCCACCGACGCGCCACCAAGGGAACCAACCCCAAGGGCGCGGATGACCTTCCGTCGAGTCACTGGTCCGCTCATGAAACCTCCCCATATCGGTGGACTCAGGCGACTCACATCCAAGTGTCACCAGTCCGCTACGCACCAAAAACGGGACGGCTGGCCGACTGAACTTTCAGTCTGGCGAGTCGTCCTAGCTGCCTTATGTATCACCCGCTCTGGAAGCGTGTCAACCTTCTCGCCGCAAGTGGTCGGTTTTGCCCGCTGTCAAAAGGGCGTCGGATGCCCGGCCCGTTGAACGTGCTTTCACTTCTTGGTGGACCGCCAGGTCGCTTGGGCCCTGGGATCGATGTGAGTCCTGGCCAGGTCGCCGGCGCGACCTACTGAGGATCGGCCGTGGCGCAGGAGCCGATGAAGGCCCCACGAGCCGACGTCAGCTAGCGCTTGCTGCCCAGGTTTTGCGTGCCGCAGTAGGCGGACGAACCCCTGCAGGCTTCCGCCCGTTCCTGCTCGTCGCGCAAGCGGCCGCCAACGGAGGTCATGCGCAGGAACATGCCGACGGGCGGCGACTCCAGCGCGATTGAGTTCTCCTTGGCGGATGTGATAGTCGAACTGTTGGCTTCCCAGTCCTGCTGATAGACCACGGCCACGGCTTGGTCGTCGGTCAGCATGGCGTAGATGCGGGTGAAGTCGGGCCGCACGGCCACCATCTGCGGCGTCTGACCGACCCGGATGTGGGCCAGGGCGCGGAGCTCGGCCGTGTCGACGACCTGCACGAAGTTGTCGTCCGCGTGGCCGGTGTAGGCGTAGCTGCCGTCCATTGTGAATGTGCCCAGAATTGGCTGCGTGCCGGTCTGGAGACGCTTGACCAGTTCCAGGGCCGTGGGCTCGTAGACGGCCACGGACCCCTTGCCCGCCTCCTGGACCCAGATAGAGCCGTCGGGGGATGTGGTGAGGCGGGTGGGATGGCCGCCAGTCTTGGACTCGGCGGTGGCCAGGACGGACCCGCTGGAGGGATCGAGGGCGACGACGCGGTCACCCTCGCCGGTGGGATAGACGAAGCGCTCGACGCCGTCGGCGTCGGTGCTCAGGTCGGCGTCGGCGAGCACACCGCCATGGAGCGGCACGTCGCCGAAAGTATTGGTGACCTCGTGGGTGGCGGTATTGACGGTGACGACTTCGCCGGCGGCCATCTTGCTGACGAGCAGGGTGCCGTCTTGGCGGGCCTTGCCGAGGAAGACGCCCTCAGCCTCACTGCCCAGGGAGACGCGGTTGCTGATGGTGAGTGAGTCGACGTCGAGGGTGATGAGTTCGGCGGTGCCGTCGGCGGCGAGGCTGCCGAGCCAGAGGTGGCGGCCGTCGAAGAAGTTGTTGTCGTCGTTCCAGGCCCAGGTGGTCAAGCCGTCCAGGTCGCCGGTACGACTGACTTCCTCGGTGAGGATGTCGATGGCGGTAACGTGAGGGGACGTATTGCTGAAGATCAGGATCTCGCCGGCGTCGCCCACGGGGGCTTCGGCGACGCCCGCGCCGCCGCTTGGCGAACTCTCGGGGCCGCCCTCGCCGCAGGCGGCCGCAAGCAGGGCGACGCCAAGGCCGCCCATGCCGGCCAGGACTCGTCGTCGCGGGAGCTGTGGAGTGATCATTGCTTCGGTCCTTTCACAGCCGAGTCCCTGCCCATACTTCGGCGGCCAAGCCTGGCCGGCTCGGCCTAGCGCTTGGTGCCCAGGTTCTGCGTGCCACAGGCGTACGATATCTTGCAGGCTTCGGCCCGTTCCGCGGAGTCGCGCAGGCGGCCGCCGACGGAGGTCATGCGCAGGAACATGCCGACCGGGGGCGACTCCAGCGCGACCGAGTTCTCCTTGGTGGATGTGATCGTCGAACTGTTGGCTTCCCAGTCCTGCTGATAGACCACAGCCACGGCCTGATCGTCGGTCAGCATGGCATAAATGCGGCTGAAGTCGGGCCGCACGGCCACCATCTGCGGCGTCTGACCGACCCGGATGTGGGCCAGGGCGCGAAGCTCGGACGTGTCGACGACCTGCACGAAATTGTCGTCCGCGTGGCCGGTGTAGGCGTAGGCGCCGTCGTAAGTGAAGGTGCCCAGGATCGGCTGGGTGCCGGTCTGGAGACGCTTGACCAGTTCCAGGGCCGTGGGCTCGTAGACGGCCACGGAGCCCTTGCCCGCCTCCTGGACCCAGATTGAGCCGTCGGGAGACGTGGTGAGGCGGGTGGGATGGCCGCCCGTCTTGGACTCGGCGGTGGCCAGGACGGACCCGCTGGAGGGATCGAGGGCGACGACGCGGTCACCCTCGCCGGTGGGATAGACGAAGCGCTCGACGCCGTCGGCGTCGGTGCTGAGGTCGGCGTCGGCGAGCACGCCGCCGTGGAGCGGCACGTCGCTGAAGGTGTTGGTGACCTCGTAAGTCTCAGTGTTGACGGTGAGCACTTCGCCGGCGGCCATCTTGCTGACGAGCAGGGTGCCGTTCTGGCGGGCCTTGCCGAGAAAGACGCCCTCGGCCTCGCTGCCCAGCGGGATGCGGTTGCTGATGGTGAACGTATCGACGTCGAGGGTAATGAGTTCGGCAGTGCCGCCGTCGAGGGTGCCGAGCCAGAGGTGGCGGCCGTCGAAGAAGTTGTTGTCGTCGTTCCAGGCCCAGGTGGTGAAGCCGTCCAGGTCGCCGGTACGACTGACTTCCTCGGTGAGGATGTCAATGGCGGTGACGTGAGGGGACGTATTGCTGAAGACCAGGATCTCGCCGGCGTCGCCAACAGGGGCCTCGGCGCCGCCGCCCGCGTCGCCGCGCGGTGAACTCTCGGGGCCGCCTTCGCCGCAGGCGGCCGCAAACAGGGCGACGCCAAGCCCGCCCATGCCGGCCAGGACTCGTCGTCGCGGGAGCTGTGGGGTGATCATCGTCTCGGTCCTTTCACGGCCGGGTCACTGCCGGTCCGAAGACATAGCAAGGCCGCCAATCCTGCCGGCGCCAGCCCGAAGACCCGGGTCTGCGGCATCGCGCGTCGCGCGCTGGCATATTCGTGCATGCATGCGCCTGAATCCACGCTGCTTATGTCGCGAATTCACAGCTCCCGGAAGTATAGCGTCGCGCGCGATTCCAACGGAAACGTACGAGCGGCGTCTTCGAAAGTTCGGATGGGGAGGCTGCAGAGCTATGCACTGGCCTTTAGGGGTCGCGCAAGGCAGAATCCCGCCATACGCGCGGCCGTCGAGCCGCAGTGACATAGGCAGCCGCTCCATGAGTGAACAACTGCGAGTTGCGGTGATTACGGAACCGACCGCCTGGCACCTGGGGGCCCTGGTCGACGCACTCCACAACGACGAGGTTGGCGAGGTCGCGGTTGGCGATGTGACCGGCGAAACGTTCGACGAGGTCCGTGAGGGTGGCGCGGGCAAGGTGTCGGCGACGTACACCGACCTCGACGAGCTGTACCGCGACTTTCAGCCACAAGTGGCGCTCATCACGCTGGAGCCGTGGCGCATGCCGCCGGTCATCACCCAGGCGCTGGAAGCCGGCGCTCACGTATTTCACGAGAAACCCGGCTACGTGGACCTCGACGATTATCGAGCGATCTACCGCCTGGCCAAGAGCCGAGACCTCCACCTCGCAATCGCCTATATCTCCCGCGCCTATCCGATCGTGCAGGAAGCGCGCCGCCTGATCGCCGAGGGCTTCCTGGGCGACCTGCTGTCGTTCCAGGCTTGGTTCGTGGCCGACCAGGAGCGCACGATTCAGAATCCCGCGGCTCGTCCCCAATACGACGTCGCCGCTGGCGGATGGTTCTTCTCGAAAGAGCTGGGCGGCGGCGGACACCTGACCATCCTCGGTTGTCACTACCTGGACCTGCTGCGGCACCTTGCCGGGTCCGACTTCAAGTCGGTCAGCGCCTTCTGCCGCAACGTCGGCGGCGAGGCAATCACGGTCGAAGATGCGGCGGTTGTGAACCTGGAGTTCCAGAACGGCATGGTCGGCAACCTGAACTCCGGCTATTACACCAGCAGCGCCGAGTACGGTTCGTCGCGGCACAACGGCCTCATTATTTGGGGGCGCGACGGCTGGCTGAAATTCAACCCGAACGGCGAGTCCAACCGGGAGCCGATGCAGTGGGCCTCCTACAGCGGCGCCCAGGCCAGTGCCCCACTCAAGTCCTGGACGTTCGACAAAGCCGGCGCGCTCAACAATCCGTACCGTGTCCTAACCGGCGACTTCTTCCGCGCCTGCCTCGGTGAAGGCCCGCCGCCAATCGAGCCGGAAGCGGGCATGTGGGTGAACGAAGTCACCACCGCCGCCTACGCGTCATCTGATTCAGGTCAGACGCTGTCGGTCTCGATCCCGGAGCTATAGACCCAGGAGGAGAGTCCTCGTGAACACGATCTCAACCCCATTTGCCAGCCCCGAGCCAGGCGGGCGGCCATGAGCACCCGACCGCTTCGAGTCATTTCGGTTGGCGTTGGCGGTCGGGCGCGACAGCACCTGAACGCCCAGATGTCCCTACCGGACAAGTTCAAGGTCGTTGGCCTGGTCGATATCGTTCCTGTGGCATTCGAGGAAGCGCTGAAAACCAGCGGCCTTCCCGAGTCGGCCTGCTTCGGCACTCTGACCGAGGCGATGGCGGCGACGCCCTGTGACGCGGTCGGAGTCTTCACCCCGGGCCATCTCCATACGTCCTATATGGAAGAAGCCATCGCTGCGGGCAAGCACGTAATTGTGGAGAAGCCGTTTACGTGCGACCTGGCGGAGGCAGAACGCGTCGTGGCCGCCGCCGAGGCCAGCGACGTGCGAGTGGTGGTGACGCAGAACGACCGGCTGTTTCACCCCTATCCGCTGCTGCGCGAGATTATCGACGACCACCGCTACGGCGAACTGGGCGCCATCACGATGGTTCATCACAACGCCCGCGGACGACCCTTCGAGAACGGCGACCCGCCGATGCACCTGTGGCACCAGGGCTCACATCAGATCGACTCGTTGCTCTCGCTCGTGCGGCGGCCGCCGCGCTGCGTCTGGGGCGTGAACGCGACCCCCGCCAACAGCAACTGGACGGCCGAGCCGCACGTCTGCGCCATCATCACCTTCGACGGACCGGTGATCGTGAGCTACACCGCAACGTCGGACGCTCAGGCCTACGAAATGTATCTGCGCTTGGAATTCTCGGAGGCTGCGGTGACCTTGCACGGCTTCTCGTTCAACAACACGGATTTCCAGCTGAAAGTCACGCCGCGACAGCCGCTTGAGCGCTATCCGCGCTCGGAGGTTTTTCCCATCGGAAGGGCCGAGCGCAGCGGCCGCTGGGCCGACATCGAACGGGAAATCTGGCTCGGCTTCTGGAGTCACGTCATGGAAAGCCAGGACAACCCGTGCTCTGGACGCAATAACCTCGAGACGATTGGTGTCCTGGACGCCATAATCCGCTCGAGCACCGAGCGAATCGCCGTCGAGTTGTGACGTAGGGGCCAGCGCGCAGGGAGGGTCCGATGAGTAGCGAACTGAGAGCCGGCGTCGTGGGGCTGACGGGCATCGGCGCCCGCCCACCGATTCCGGCCGAGAAGCGCGGCTGGGGCATCTCGATGCCGCATTCGCACGCCTCGGCCTACCACTTCGTCGAGGACACCGAACTTGTCGCCGTCTGCGACCTGCGGCAGGAAGCGATCGACGAGTTCGATGCCAACTGGCGCTCGCACCTGTCGGAGGTCAACTCGTACACCGATTACCGCGAGATGCTGGATCGGGAAGACCTGGATCTGATCAGCGTGGTCACCAGTGACCACGTGCACACCCAGATCGTGATCGACGCAGCGGAGGCTGGGGTGAAGGGCATCGTCTGCGAGAAGCCGATCGCCACCACGCTGGCCGACGCCGACCGCATGATCGAAGCCGTGGAAGACGCCGGCATCCCCATGCTGATCGACCACGTCTACCGGTGGTGGTTCCCCTGGGCCGACGTCGGCAAGCTGATCGACGACGGCGCCATAGGCGACGTGGTTCGGATCATGTGCAACCAGGGCGGGCCGCGCGCCATGTTGTTCCGTAACGGCACGCACGTGTGCGACACGATCAACTGGTTCTCAACCGGGAACCCGACCGCGGTGTACGCCGTCGCCGAGAAGGGCTTCGAGAACTACGGTCCGCGCTACGCCAGTGACGGCGGCCACGACCCGGATACGGATCCCGCGCTCAGCATCATGATCGAGTACGACAACGACGTGCGCGCCTTCTGGAATGCCTGCAAGACGATGCCGGGGCGATACATCGGGCCGTTCGACATCTGGGGCACCGAAGGGCGCATTCATCTGACCAATGACTATGCGGTGCTCTACGACGATCCCGAGGAGGGCCTGCGCGGCCGGGCGCTAACGCCCACGCACTACACCCAGGGACACATTGCCGGGCTGGTCACGGAGATGGTCGGCTTGATTCGCGACGGTGGCGAGCCGAGTTGCGATGGACGGCAAGCCCGGCAGGCGCTGGAGGTCCTGCTGGCCGCGTTGCAATCACAGGCCCGCGGAAACGTGCGCGTTCAGCTGCCGATCACGGACGCCTGAGCCAGCGCGAGGCGTTCAGCCCGCGACCTGCAGCCAGGCTGGGCGGCGTGCTTGGTCGGGCTGACCGGGTTCCTGAACTGTGCGTCCGTGCCGCGTTGTGCGTAGTTCTGGCGCTGCTGTATGGCGCATGCGGAGCTAGCAACACAGCGGCTCCATTGTCGCCCACGGCTGAGCCCCAGCCCACGCCGCAGGTCACTCCAGAGCCGACGCCTTTTGACGCGCTTGAGGCTAGACATCAGGATGCGGCGCTGCGAGTCTGCGACGCGCTTGAGAACACCCTGCTCGTGGGAGAACCGGCCTTTTTCCTCGGGGCGCTTCAGTTTGCTCGGGAAGAAAGTATGCGCAAATCGGAGCTACTTGACGCCATGGAACGAGAGTGTCCAGGCCCACTTGGTGTGCTCAGATATGAACCCGACCTCATGGCCGAGGTCGAGAAGTTGCCTTGACGCGGTGGTTATTCGGAGCCAGGGCCGATTAGCATGGCCGGTGGCGGAGTCTCCGGGAGTTGGTCGCAGGCGTGTATGACGTAGTAGTCGTCGGCGCGGGCGTAATGGGCAGCGCCACCACCTACTGGCTGAGCCGGGCCGGCAAACGCGTGGCCTTGCTGGAACAGCACAGCCCCGCCCACGTGCGGGCGTCGTCCGCCGACGAATCCCGCACGATTAGGTACCAATACCGCGGCCAGGCGGCCTATACCCGGATGGTCGCCGGCGCCGTGGAACTCTGGAAGGAATTCGACCGCCGGTCAGGCACGAATTTCTACCGGGAAACTGGGACGCTCACCCTGCAAACCCAACCGGACTTCGAACCGCTGCTCGACGGCCACCAGGGTCTGTGCGACCTGGGCTACAAGCCGCGCTGGCTGGACGCTGCCGACGTTCGGCGTCAGTTTCCGCAGTTCGCCAACGTGGACTCCGGCTACATCATGGAGGGTGTTGGTGGCTACATAGCCGCAGGACCGGCGACTCGCGCACTCGCTGAGGCCGCCGCCGAGCAGGGCGCGGATGTATTCACGGGTGCCGAGGTCGTCGAGCTAAGCGAGTCCGGCGGACGCGTCACGTCCGTGACGACACGCGACGGACGCGCTTTCGCAGGCGAAGCATTTGTGATCTCAGCTGGACCCTGGACCCCGTGCCTGCTTCCGGATCTTCCAGTCCGCGTGCAACCAACCGCCGCTCGCCTGCACTACTTGAAGCCGGAGGATCCGGCCGCGTACGAGTTCCCGCAGCTCACGCCATTCTCAGTCATGGACACCCAGTTCTACGGATTCCCCGTGCATTGGCGCGGCTGTGTGAAAGTCGCCGACGACATGATCGGCGAGCCGTTCGATCCTGACCGCGACCGGGAGCACGAAGATCCGGTGGCGCTGGCCAAGCTTCGCGACTTCCTGGGAAGCCACATGCCCGGCCTGCGCGACGCCGAAGTGGTCTACAGCAAGACCTGCACCTATTCAATGACCCCCGACTCGGACTTCATCCTCGACCGCGTGCCGAACCTCGAAAACGCCCTGGTGGCGGCCGGGTTCTCAGGCCACGGCTTCAAGTTCGGCATCCTGATCGGACAGATCCTGGCCGACCTGTCGACGCGCGGGACGACGACCTGGGACCTGAGCCGCTTCCGCCTTGACCGCAAGCCATCCGCGGTCGGCCAGCACTGGTAGGTCGGCTAGCAGCCCGGAATCAGTCCCGCCACACTTCGCCGAACAACCGCAGCCAGTTGCCGCCCAGGATCTTGCGAGCGTCGTCTTCGCCGTAACCCCGCCGCAACAGTCCCTCCGCCACATTCACGAATTCCAGCGGACCCGCAAAACCGTGCAGGTGACGGTACGGCTGCGGCACGTCGCCGGACTTGAGAAATGGCTCGTGGCCGTGCGAGGCGCCGATCCAGGCAAACCACTCGCGGCTCTGACCCATGCAGAAATCCGTCCCGATGGCCACCTGGTCGGCGCCCACCATGTCCACCAGGTAGTCCACCGCGTCCAGGTAGTCATCCAGCGTTGACTCGTAGGCGTGGCGATGGTGGTTCGGGAAAGCGTTGGCGCCAACGATCCCGCCCTTCGCGGTCAGCGCGCGAATCGCCTCGTCGGTCTTGTTGCGCGGGTAGTCCGTCTGCGAGCGTGCGTTCGCATGCGTAAACACCACCGGCTGCTCCGAGTGCTCAATGGTGTCCAGCACCGTTCGGTCGCCCACGTGCGACAGGTCGATCAGGATCCCCAGCTTGTTCATCTCGCGGATTGCCGCCAGCCCGAGAACGCTGAGACCCTCGTCCGTACGCTCCCAGCAGCCGTTTCCGAACAGATTCCGCTCGTTGTAGGTGAGCTGAACGACCCGCACGCCCAGGGCGTGAAACAGCCGAAAACGGCGAACATCGCTCTCAACCGGCGTCGCGTTCTGCCAGCCCAGGATGATCCCGGTCCGACCCTCCGCCTTGGCTGCGTGAATGTCGGCCACCGTGTGGACCGGCCGGATGTACTCGCTGAACTCCTCGAACCAGTGCAGCCAGGTCGTCAGGTTGTCCAGGGTCTCTCGAAAGTTGTGCCAGATGGCCGAAGTGGCGTTGCAAGCCGTGACGCCCCCATCGCGCAACTCGCGAAATATCTGCTCCGCGCCCCAGTTGCTGGTGTCGAGCCCGTCGATCACCACGGCCGATTCGAACAGGCGGCGACCCGCCGCGCTGGGAACCCACTGCTCCGTCGTCATTGCCGCCTCCGCCCGTCCGGGCCTGGCGCTTCGTCCTGCGCCCGCGAGCATAACCGGCGACGGCTCGGCCACCGGATCGGACGCCGCTGGCCGGCAAGCGACGCGGTGAATTCGGACAAAGCCCTCGGTAGATGTTCGGCGTCATGCACCGGCCGAGCGGCTGCAACGCTCGGTCGTCGCCTCCGAAGCAGGCCATGCCGTCGCTACACACTGGAAACTTTATAGATAGACACTCAAGTGATATAAAGTAGATGCGCGAAGGTATCTGATTCGGATAACAACAGGTGCGTGGTCTGGCGGCGGAAAGTTCCATCCGTTCCGGCCACGCCCGAGATCCGAGGCCACGGGTGCCCGGCTACGTCGGCGAACAAGGATGTTCGCAGGAATGGCATTTGACATAAACCGATTCACTGAGCGATCGCAGCACGCCATCAGCCAGGCGGCGAGCCTCGCCGCCGATCGGGGTTCGGCCCAGTAGGAGCGCCAGTGGGCCGCTGTAGGAGAACAAGGCGGCTCGCGTGTGCTTCGCCACGGCCGCTGCATCAATGGCAACGCTCGCCGCAGCTGCGGCGTTGAGCAACGCGTTCAGGTGCCGACCCGGTACGTGCGCATCTGAGAGGCCGCCGCTGCTTAGGCGCGGCTCCGGCCGCACCTGCGAGCCGAAGATGGGTATGTCGTGGTCGTCCGCGTTATAAAGACGCCGGCCATGGTCCGGCAGCCCGGCCGAATGGCGACACGAATATCGGTGGTGTTGACGTTACTTGCCTTCGCCACGTGACTACCGCATCCGAGGTCTCAACCGAGTACGGCGGCAAGTGTAGTCATTCCCTTCTGAGCTTCACGGAGTCGCCTGGCACGGGGTGAGCGCGGCGGCGTGCGTGGCGCTCACTGAGTTTCGGGGCAAAAATCTCCGTGATAGGATTTTTCAGATTTCGTAGGGTGGCGAAGGGCCCCGACCCACGCTTCTCATCAGTTCAGGCAGCGTTCTGGGCGCGAGAGGCCGGAACGAGGCATGGTCGCGCCAATCGCCGCGAAGGCCCTGAGGAGGGGACGATGAAGTCAGGTATTTCGAGAAGGCGCATGTTGCGCGGCGCCGTGGTGGGGGTGACGGGTTCAGCCGGTCTGGCCGTTCTGGCGGCCTGTGGTGAAACGCAGGTGGTCACGAAGGAAGTCCCGATCGAAACGACCGTAATCAAGGAAGTCCCGGTCGAGAAGATCGTCCGTGAGACCGAGATCAGGGAAGTCCCGGTCGAGAAGATCGTGACCCAGCAAGTCGATCGGATCGTCACGCAGACAGTTGAGGTCGAGAAGGTCGTAGAGAAGGTCGTGACAGAGACGGTCGAAGTCGAGAAGGTCGTCGAGAGGGTCGTGGAAGTGATGGTGGAGGCCGAGCCCGAACAGCGAACCGTGAAGCTCGAGTACGCGACCGACCACACGTCGGGGCCGCGCGGCCAGGCCATGCAGTGGGCCATCCAGCGCTGGGAGCAGCTACGCCCTGACGTCAAGATCAAGTTCATCCCGCAGGACCACATCTTTTACGAGAAAATCGCCGTCGAGGTGGCCGCCGACACGCTGTCGGAGATCAACTTGCTCAGTGGACACTCGTACGGACAGTTCCTTGAAGCCGGCGCCTGGCTGGAGTCAAACGACCTCCTCGCGAAGAAGGATGGCTTCGTACCTGAGGACTACCTGTTCTCACCCGATGAGCACTCCGACAACCGGGACCAGAACAACTACGGCAAGTGGGACAAGGTCATGAACGGCCCTAACCACGGCATGATGTACCAGGGCGGCTCAAGCGGGCTGCTCTACAACATCGACGCCGTCGAGGCCGCCGGCATCCGAGAGCCGTGGGAGGGTATGCGCTTTGACGAACTGCTTGAGGAGATGAAGAAGGCCACCGACCAGGAGCAGGGAATCTGGGGATCGGATGCCGGCCTCGGCACAGCGTTCAATTGCGCCCTGGGCTATAACAACAGCCAGCGTCGGGTGATGGGTCCGGACGGCCACCAGATCGACGGGTACTTTATCGGTGAAGGCTGGCGGGGGCTGCAGTGGGTGGCGGACCTGATGTTCGAGCATCAGGTCGCGTTCAGGCCGGAGCAAAGGGCCCAGATTTCGGGCGAACTCGGGAGCCCGTTTGCCGCCGGCAATCAAGTCTTCTGGTGGGGCGCCCGGTTGAGCTCGGTGGGCTTTACTGCCCCGCGGATCAAGGACCGGTTCCGCTGGTCGCTTGCGCCGCAGGTTTGGGGCAATGTGACGGATCATCCGAATGTGGAATACGGCAATCAGCCGAATATCTTCGCCGCGTCGTCTGCCGTGACCGGCGTGGAGGAGCAGACCGTCGATTTCGGAGTCTATTTGGCTGGGCCCGAAGTTCAGGGCCGCGTGGGCATCGACCGCGGTCATCAGCCGGTGCATCACGATGTGAAGAACCAGCCGGATGCCGTCGCCCCGCCGCCTGAAGGCATGCACCACCTCTATGCGACGTATGACTCGCCGTACCTGCGTCACCCGCAGTGGTACGTGCCCGGTGGTCCAACGGCGCTGGAACTCATCCAATTGGAGTGGGCGCAGCTAAGCAGAGCTCTCACCGGCGAAGTGTCGGCGACGCAGGCAATTGAGGACACGACGAAGGCCTCAAGCGCCATCATGAAGCGGTGGCAGGAGCGCCTGGATCGTGGCGACGTGACGCGCTAGGCGTCGGGACCGTGATCGTAGCCGGGAGGGCAGGCAGGCTTGTACGCCCTCCCGGCTTCTTGCCCGGACCGCACCGCGAGATGTTCCCCAGGCCACGAGTCAGGTCGTCGCTGACGGAGGCGACGGCGCCAGGCCCGGCCCGTTGGCCAGCATGTCTGCCTGCAAACCTGCCGGCGGCGCGTGGCTTTACGGCCGGTGATGATGGTCACGATGCTAAAGATCCGGCCCGTAGTCGGTTTCGGGGTTGCACATCAGGAACTTCATCGACTACGGCAAACGCCAGCGCGACCGCTGATCAAAGGGGTTGGAACGTGAAGAGGCGCCGCGCCGGATGCCGGCTCGTCAATGCTGGCCGGTCAGGTAGCTATGAGCCGGCTCTTTCGATCTGTGGACGCGTAGCGTGACCCCGCCCATGCGCCGCTCGCGTCGTAGAGTCGGGTACTGCCCGGCGGAGCCGATCGCCTGGCGTGTTGGGAATCCCGCGACATGAAGCTGACCACCATCGTTCGTGCGGGTCAGGACCGGGCGGCGGTCGTGCTGGACCTGCCCGAGGGCTGGGACGGGTCAGGTCACATCGCGGAGCCGGCTCCGGCAGGCTCCGCGCCCGACCCGAACGCACCGCCCTCGGGGTATGCACGCTACTTCCTGGACGTGGCGGTGGCGCGGCGTGTCCTGGCAACGACTGGCGCCCGCGTCCGTTGGCCGGCCGCCATGGTTGGGCTTCCGTATGAACATCATGTAACGGTTCGCCGGATTCTGGCCGGCGGACCGCCGGCGCTGGCGGCGTTGCGCGACCTCGTCGAGACCATGCGCAGGTTGGCGCTCAGCGGCGACGACGACGCCCTGCTGCAGCAAGCGCTGGTGCCGGCGTCGTGTGCCCGGCTGCGGACGCCGGTGCCGGACTCGCCGCTGTGGATGGTGTTGCACGGCAACAGCCCGACCGTGTGGCGCAAGCAGGAGGAAATGGACCCGACGCAGCACATCATGACGCGCGTTCCGGCTAAGCGGGTGCGGCCGGTCACTTCGCTCTTGGGCCAGGACGAACCGCTCTACTTGCCGCCGCAGGCGGAACTCAGCTTCGGCGCGGAGCTGGGGTTCGTGATTGGCGCACCAGCCCATCGGGTCTCAGCTGAACACGCGTACCGGCACGTGGCCGGGTATCTGTGCACCAACGACGGTTACTGCAACGTGTACACCCCGCACGTGCCCGGAGGTAGAGCCGGTGACGTCCGTAACACGACGCAGATTGCCGATAAGGCTGCCGACGGCTGCGGGCCGGCCGGTCCGTGGATTGTGACGCACGAGGAGGTGGGCGATCCCCACGACCTGATGCTCTGGACACGCCAGGACGGACGCCTGCGCAATCGTTCGCACACGGGCTCGCACCTCATGGGCGTGGAGGATGCGGTCGAGCGCCTGTCGCATCTCTTCACGTTGCAACCAGGCACGATTGTGAGCTTGGGCGCGGCGGGCTGGGACGGGATCGGGGACATCCCCGCCAATCATGACTCCGGTCGCACGGTTATTGAAGTCGAGGCTGAGCGCGTGGGCGCCTTGCGCACCCCTGTCTTTTACCCGGATGCGCCGCAGCAAGCGGAGCGCATTGGCAAGAGCCCCTACTACTTCGTGGGAACGGTGGACGGCTCGTCGCCGCTGGACCGCCTTCGGGCCGATCGGGCGGCGGCGGACGATGCCGGACCTCCGGCATTGCCCGGTCTGCCACCGCCGCATGGCTTCTGGATGCTTCTGGGCAATCAGCGCGACGCGGCCTCACTCGAGCTCGAGGGCTGTGCGTCGCCGGCGTTGCCCGCGCCCGTGGCCGTTCCCGTCGCGAGCCTTGGCGTTGCCGCCGCCGCCGATTCTGGCCAGGAGCGCCTGGTTGTAATTCCTGCCGATGCAGGCGCCGTTCGAGTCACCTGCCAGCTTGCAGTCGTCATCGGGCCCGAACACGCGTATGCGGAAACTCCCGAGACCGCCGTGGGGCGCGTGGCGGGGCTTGCAACACTGCTTGCGATCCACGACGCCGGGCCAACCGAGCGGCTGGTGCCGCCGGTCACGGACTACGAGCGCCGCTTTTCCAGCTTTCTGGGCTACTGCGGAGATGGTCGGCACATCCTCGGCCAGGCAACGCCGGTTGGATCCGAAGCCGACATCGCCGCCGTCCGCGCAGCCCGTCTGCGGGTCAACGGCGTGACCCACCGCGCGTCGACTGCGGACTACACCCACGACGCCGCGGCAACCATCGTCTACCTGAGCCGAGCCATCACTCTCTTACCGGGCGACGTCATTGGGCTCGGGCCGCTGGGACCGGCGCTGGAAGTCCCAGCCGAAGGCCTGGTTCGCGGTGTGGTGGTCGAGGCCGAGCTTGAGGGCCTGGCGCCGGACCGTGTCCTGGTGCGCCGAGATTAGGCTGGAGCCGAATCCCGAATCACGCAGGTGCCTGATCAGCCGGCCGGATCGGCAAACTGAAAGGCATAGAGTTCCGCGTCTCGAATCTCGAACTTCAGCCGTACCTCGCGCTCGGTCCAACTCGGATCGCCGACCCGAGCGCCCCAACGTACCGGCTGCCGCACACCGTCGCCCGTGATGGGAGTGCAGTCGGCCAGCCCATAGCCTGGTAGCGGCTCGCCGCTGGAAGTTTGGACTTCGACCCGCAACTCCCCGCCTGTCGCCACATTCGCGTTGACGGTGAGCTGGCCACCGCCCGGGCGCAACCGCCGTGTGGCCAGCCATCCGCCCTCGGGTCCGGCGTCCAGCGAAATGAAGCCTTCCCGTCGAATCTTCGCCAATCCGATCGCCGGAAACTCCCGGCGACCCGCTCGCACGTCCTCCATGAATCTCTCGCGAATCACCGGGTCCGCGTAACTGATGAACGAATGCGCGGTGGCATGACCGCAGTAGTAGACCCACCACTCGTCCCCGACCGTGAGTGGAAACGAGTGATAGAAGATCATGGCGCTGTCAAAGCTCTCGGGATCGCCCCGCGTGAGCACCGGCTGGCGGTTGCCCGCGCGGTGCCAATGCACCAGGTTTCGGCTCGACACCAACTGCACGTCGACCAGGGCTTGCTGGTTGTGCCCGCCCAGCCGACTGCCCTCGAACGCCGCATCGAAGACCCAGAGCAGGCCCAGCATCACGTCGCCGTAGCGAAACGCCAGCATTCCGTAGAACTCGCACCGGTGGTCGTCGGGGTGGTCATAAACCAGGAGTTCCGGGCTGGGCTTCGCGGCCAGCCGCTCATCGGTCATTTCGTCGTCACGTTGATCGGGCGCCAGGGCTAGCAGCGGCGTGCTCCACTCCTCGAACGGCCTGAGGTTGCGCACGGCCTCGGACGTGCACATGCCGATGCAGCGTCTTCGCCAGGGGCCTAGCGGCACATGGACCTTTGGAAACAGCGCGTATTTGCCGCTGGGAAATCCCGGCGGGTCGTCCAGGTGCCAATACGAGTCGCGCAGTTTGGCTGAGGTGATCGAGTCCCCATGCTCGCGTCCGCGAATCACGGGGTTTCCGTCGTGCGTCCGCCAGCGCAGGCCGTCGGGCGAGAAACTCACGCCGTGCATGCCCTGCCCGTTGTCGTCTGACCCCATCCATTCGACGCTCTTGAACCGCTTGTCAGCGGGTTCCACGTCGGCCATCTCGGCGCAGTCCAGCATGCCGTGGCCCGGACCCACGCCGTCATTCAGGATGTTGTTGGCCGTGGAGCCGTTGAACTCCGTCAAGCCCAGGTCGGGTCGCTCGAAGTTGATCCCGTCCCGTGACGTCGCGTAGCACGACAGGCTCGGCACGCCCGGAACCGTTCCCGCGGTGTATGTCTGGCGGGCGTAGTACCACAGCTTGAACAAGCCGTCGTCCGCGTCGTAGATCGCATTCACTGCCCCGGCCAGACCGGCGTCATCGGGTCGCTCCCATGGAGCCTCCGCCTTGAGCACCGGGCCCGGATGCTTCGCCATCTGATGCGTGTGCTCGGTCAGCCCCTGGCTCATCGATACCAGGTGGCCGTCAACGAAAAGCTGCGGCCGGGTCCCTACGTAGGCGGTTCTTTCGGCCATGTGCTCCGCCATTCGGCGTAACGCCCACTGCCGTCACTCGGCTCCGTGCCGACCAACGTGTGACCTGACGGTCAATGTGGGAGTCTACGCAGCCAGCCAGGCTTCCGTCCACGGACACGGTGCCCGACGCGGGCGTCGCGGACCTTATGGAACGGCGCCATCCTGCGATTCAGCGAACGCTGCTGGACCGGCTGCCGGACCGTTGGGCGGCCGCTTGAAGCTGACGGACTGGGCGGTTGCAAGCGCGCTGCTCGCGCGGTCCACGGGCAACCGGGAATGCCTTGTATGCTTCGAGTTGGAACATGCGCGCCTGACTCGCACGCGAAAGTGAGCCTGCGATGGCTGATGAGTGGCAGGAACTCCGAGTCTCAAACGACGCCCTTGACGATCCGCCTGAACTCCGCGCCCGAATGGACACCGAGGGCTACGTCTTCCTTAAGCGGCTGTTTAGTCCCGACGACATGCTCTCGCTGCGCCGTGCCATGACCGAGAAGCTGCAGGAGCACGGCTGGCTCCAGGCTGGCACCGACCCGCTGGACGGCATTGCCGTCGTCGAGGCCCAGTGCACCGAAGGCGACGTGAACTACACCGACGTCTATCACGAGGTCTACAGACTTCAGGAATTCCACCGGTCCGGGCACTGGCCCGTGATCCTCGACGCAATGGGCAAGATCATTGACGCGCCGGTGCTGCCGCATCCGATGAAGATCGCGCGCATCTGGTTTCCCCAGTACACCGACCACACCACGCCGGCCCACCAGGACTTCGTGCACTTCCAGGGAACCTTCGACACCTACACCTGCTGGGCGCCCGTCGGCGATTGCCCCGAAGAGTTGGGCGGCCTCGCGGTCGTGCCGGGTACGCACAAGGTCGGCGAGGTCGTCGATCACCACTTTTCGCTGGGCGCCGGCTCATTGGTCGTGGACGACAAGGTTCAAAAGGGCCCCTGGCTCTCGACCAACTACGAGATGGGCGACGCTTTGCTGTTCCACAGCCTCACCGTCCACAAGGCCCTGCCGAACGTCACCCACGACCGCATGCGCATCTCGCTGGACAATCGCTATCAGTCCATCCACGAACCGATCGCCGAGCACATGCTCACGCCCCACCTCTCCCAGGAGATGGCGTACGACTGGGACGACGTCTACGCCGACTGGTCCGACGACACACTCAAGTACTACTGGACCGGCCGTGACCAGGCGACCGTCCCGCGGGACATGAGCTACGGCGAGCGCGGCTTTGCCGAGGCCGTGGAGCGGGCCACGCAGGGCGATCCGGCGGCGCGGCTCCACCTGGAGCGAATCATCCGTCGGGACCCCGAGTCCGAGAATGGGCGCAAGGCGGCGGCAGCGCTCCAGGCAGCGACCTGATCTAGGCGCCAGGGGCTCGGGATCCGGGGTGCCCCGGACCACCCGGCGAACCCGCCCCGGCGTTCGCGGTTGGAAGTCGTCGCTGTCGCTAGCCCTGTGGCCCGGCTCCGGACGGTGAATTTCCTGCGGGCGACGAGGATTGGCGGTCGGCGCTCCGTGCGGCTGATCCGCCGATCCGCTCGACCACGATTCCCTGGTAATAGTGCGCCAGGATTTCGTCGAATGAATGCCCCGCGCGGGCCATGCCCTGCGCCCCCCACTGGCTCATCCCCACGCCGTGACCAAAGCCGCGCCCGTTGACGATCAGGCGGGGAGGTAGGCGGAACTCGACGACGTCCAGCTTCCCCCGTACAAGCCGCACACCGGCCGGCGCCTCGGCAAACGCCAGGCTGCGGCGCCGCTGTTCGAGTGCATAGCCGTCGGCTTGCAGCGCCGCCACGCGCCGCGGCGTTGGATTCAGCAGCACCAGGCGCTCGGCGGGCACGGTTCGGAATTCGGCGAACGCGCTGGGCAGGCCCAGGGTGATTCGAATGGCGTCGCCGGACAGGGTCACCGCACCGTGATCGCCAAGCAGCTCCACCTCAGCGGGCTGCCCGCTCTGGGCGGTACGCAGAACGCGGACCTCGCTGAGTTCCCCAAGGACGCCGCTGGCTGTTTTGAGGTCGGCCAGCCGGTGCAGCGGGATGGCCCGCGTCCAGCGGTAGCCCGCCGCGCCCCAGCTGGCGCTCAGGGCTTCCGCGTCGCTTGGTGACGGCACACCCCGCAGGTACGGCACGTCCCGTCCCCACACGTCGGCCGCGCTGGTGGTGTGATCGCCCATGTTCGAGGCGTAGTACGCGGCGATCAGATCACCTTCGTACATCGCCACGACGCCTGAGGTCTCTCGCACCGCCTGAATGGTCGACGGGTGCTCGCTCGCCACGCCGCCGTACGCCTGGCAGAACTGAGAATCGCAGATGTCGTAGTCGGCCGACGGGTTCATCTGTTGCACGGCGTAGTTGCGCGCGGCCACGGCCTGGGCCTTGAGGGCTTCGACTTCCCAGGTCGGCGGTATTTCAGAGCCCACCACCGACGCCAGGTAGTCGGCCAGCCGCAACTCATTCACGACCCGCGGGTCCCCGCCGCTGAAGTCGACACGAACGTGCCCGCGATAGGGACGGCCGTTGATGGTCGTCACATCGGACAGATCGACTGGCTGGATTTCGATCAACTGCGGAAACGGCGCCAGGATCCGACGGCCGACATGCAGGCCCGCCCGCGGTGTTGCCAGGGCGGGTGAAATGCCGACTTCCGAGCGCACCACCCGACGGTCGCGGTGCGCACGGCCGTCCCAGCCATACGGGCCGATTAGGAGCTGCCCGTCTGGCCGCGATCCATCAGGCGAGCGCGTGACCAGCGCCTCAATTTCCGGTGTGGTGGCGACGGCCGGCAGCCGCAAGTAGCGCAGGGACCAGCCGACGATCATCGCGGAGGGCTCGGCCGGCAGCGGGCGCGAGTCCACCTGCACCGTCGCCGTCGCCGGCGGGACCAGCCGCAGCGCACCCGGCGCCACCGTCAACTGGACCCGAATGGTCTCCGGCAAAGTCGGGGCGGCGGCGGACGGCGGCGCCCCCGGAACGAACATGGCCGCCAGCGCCAGGAAAGCACAAATGGCCCGTCCGGCCTTGCAGCCGGACGGGCCATGAAACCAGCGGCTAGCTGGTGGGCTCTTCCTTCTTCTTCGCTGGAGGAGTCTCGGCGTCGTCAGCCGCGGCCACGGTCTCCCCGTCGGCCTCGGCTGCCTCGTCCTCGCCGTCTCCTTCGCCGTCTTCGTCCTCCTCATTGCGCGCCTCTTCGCGGAATTCGCGCACGCTGGTGCCCAGCGCGCGGCCGATACCCGCGATCCGGCCAGCGCCGAAGACGGCGATGACGATGAGCAGAATGATGACGAGTTCGAACGGACCAACGTTGAAGGGCATTTCCCTCCTCTTTCTCGTGAGCGATTAGCCGCCGGGCAACCCGCGGATCCCGCCTGCACCGTGCAGGCTGTCGGACCAAAACGATTCGAGTTGCGGGCCTGTCGGATGCACATACACCCGCAGGTCCGGTTCCCGAGGCGGCGCACCGGTCACCGTAACGATACGCGATTGTGCCACTCCAGCCGGAGTTGCACGCACAATTCCGAAACATCTAGCCGCGCGCGGCCAGCGCCCGGTAGCCAAAGTCGAGAAGCGTCTCGGCGTCAGCCTGCCGACTATCGCTTCCCAATATCACGACCATCAGGCGTCGCGAGCCGCGCTGCGCTGCCGCAATCAAGTTGCCGCCAGCATCACTAGTCTGTCCGGTCTTTACGCCGATGGCGCCGTCGTAGGTCCACAGCAGCCCGTTCAGGTTCCGGACGCTGTAGGCCCGGTTCGCCGGGCCCGCGGGAATGACATGAATCTGGGTGGCCACGATCTGCGCCAGCAGCGGAAAGCGGTCGATGGCGTCAGCCGCCAGCACTGCAAGGTCGAATGCCGTGCTGTATTGGCTGTCGGCGTCCAGGCCGCTGGGATTGGCGAAACTCGTATCGGTGAGATCCAGCCTGCGGGCCAGGTCATTCATTTGCGCCACGGTGTAATCGTGGCCGCCAATGCCGTCGGCAATGCTGGCGGCGGCGTCATTGCCGGATGGCAGCAGCAGCGCGTACAGCAGATGCTCCAGGGTCAACACGTCGCCCGGCCGGAGACCAGCCAGGACGGAGGGTCTGGTCGCCGCACTCTCGGGAACCTGGATACGCGTGTCCGGCGGCGCCTGTTCCAGCGCCACGATCGCCGTGGCCAACTTGGCCAGGCTGGCTGGCGGCCGGCGCTCCGCGGGGTTCTTGGAGAACACCACCGTTCGCTCACCCATATCCACCAGCAGGGCCGAGCGCGCTGAAATCGGTGGGGCTTCCACTGGGCGCGTAAACGGGCTGTCGATAAACGGCGCGGTGGTGGGCGCGCGTTGTGGACGGGACTGAGAGACCTCTGGCGACAGGAGATTGACCACGCGACCGGCGTCCGGAGGCGGAGGCTCGACGGACCAAAGCAACCGCACGAGCAGCAAGATCCCCGCAATGACCAACAAGGTGACGAACATGATGCTGGCCAACTGGCGCAGTTGGTTCCGCCGTGCGTGGCGTGCTTTGGCTACGGCCGAGCGCTCACGCAGGCGTGCATGGTAGATAGGCGGCGGGATGGACGTGGGTCGTCGCCGCACCGGTCTGGCGAATAAGGCGTCCTGCGACCAGGCGTCGTCGTCCAGGTCCCGCTGGGTCGGAGCGCGCCGGCTCATCGCCGTTGCGCTTCGAGGAATTCCAGGCTGCGCCGATACTCGTCCTCGCTGATGAGGCGTTCGCTCATATAGAGGTTCAACATCGCCGGTAGCGTGACGATCGAGATTAAGCGCAGGCCGTGGTACTCCAATTGGCGTGCCGCGCCCACGTCGCGGTCCACCAGCACAATGACATCGCGCACCCGCAGCCCTTCACCGCGCAGCGCCTGAGCAGTCTGAATAACTGAGCCGCCCGAGGTAATCAGGTCGTCCACCAGCAGCACGTGCTGGCCCGGCAGGAACCGACTCACGATCTCGAGGCCTGCCGGATCGGACTCCGGCTTGACATAAATAAGCGGCATGTCGCAGGTCAGCGAGTACGCCGTCGCCAGGTGCAGACCGCCCATGGGCACGCCGGCCACCAGTTCAAACGGCTCGGCCTGCTGATGCCGGCGGGCCTGCGCCAGGTTCGCCGCGTCACGTACCAGCGCCGCCGCCGTCCGCAGCGCCGAGGGCACCGCCACCAGGCGCTTGGGGTCGACGTAGACCGGCGAATTCACCGTGGACCGGCCCAGCGTGTAACTGCCGAACTGGATACCGCCCAGTTCGTAGATCTGCCGAGCCAGGTCAAGGGCGCTTAGTTCGTCCGTGAGCGCTTCTCCACGTGTGTGGCAAACAGCGGCCAGCGGTCCCGCCAACGCCCCCCACGGCGCGGACCGGGCGTGCGCTGATTATTGTCAAGTTGAATTGGCGGGTCAAGAGTTTGGCGCCCGGCCCGCTCGGTGCCTCGCGCCCGTTCCGGCCCCAGGGCAAACCATTGCCCTACTTCGTGGCCTGAGGCGAGATTCGCAGGCCGCTCGCGTGGGACAATTGGTGAGCGGGCGGCGCCGGCGCGGCGCTCCGGCCAGCACTCACCACCAGGACACTTCCCATCAGGATTCTCTGGCGACTCATCCTTTACCTGCGCAGTCAGAAGCTGCTGCTCGCGGGCATGCTCGTCACGCTCACGCTCGGATCGCTGCTGCGCACCCTGCCGCCAACCCTCAGCAAGATCGCCATCGACGACGGCGTCCTGGCCGACAACCTGGGCGTGCTGTTCGTGACCATCGGCCTCTTCGTCGGCGCCGTGATCCTGTCCAACGTGGCGATGGCGGGCCGTCTCTACGCCGCGCGCTACAGCGCCCAGAAGGTCATCCACGACATCCGCAACGACCTCTACACCCACCTCAGCGCCAAGTCGATGAGCTTCTTCGACCGCCACCAGACCGGCGACCTCATGTCCCGCGTCACCAACGACGTCAACATGATCCAGTTCTTCTTCACGATGGCCGGCACCGTCATCCTGTCCTCGATCGTCCTTACGGCCATGAACTTGATCTTCATGTTCGCGCTGGACTGGGTGCTGGCGCTGGCGATCTTGGGGCTGGTCCCCTTCTTCATCGCCATGCAGTCCGTGGCCAAGCGCGTGGTTCCGCTCTTTCGGCGATCGAATCAACAGATGGGCGTGGTGAACGTCGAAATCCGCGAGGCCATATCCGGAATCAAGGTCATCCAGGCCTTCGGCCGCGAGCAGTACCAGGAAAAGCGTTTCGACCGCGAGAACTGGACACTGCGGGACCTGCGCACCCGCGTGCTGCGCACCTTCGCCCTCTACTCGCAGGGCATCGAGCTGATTGCCGGCGCCGCCACGGCGCTGATTCTGGGCCTCGGCGCCTGGCGGGTCGTCAACAGCGATTTCACCCTCGGCGGCCTCGTGGCCTTTCAGGGCTACCTGTTGCTGATGCTGGCGCCCACCCGCTTCCTCGGCTTCGCCGTCCAGATCACCCAGCAGGCCGTGACCTCCGGCGAGCGGGTCTTCCAGATTATTGATACGCCGCTGGACGTTCAGGAGAAACCCGACGCACGCCCGCTGCCCGAAGTGCGCGGCGAGATCGAGTTCGACCGCGTCACCTTCCAATACGGCGACCGCGATCCAATCCTCCGCGATATCTCCGTGCATGTCCCTGACGGCGGATCGCTCGCCATCGTGGGACGCAGCGGATCCGGCAAGAGCACGCTGGCCAACCTGCTGCCCCGCTTCTACGACCCGACAGAGGGCGCAATTCGGGTCGACGGACACGACCTGCGCGAAGTCCGTCTGCAAGACCTCAGGTCGCGGATCGGAATGGTCATGCAGGAAACCTTCCTTTTCAACATGACCGTGGCTGACAACCTGCGCTTCGGCCGCAAGAACGCCACCCACGAGGAGCTGGAAGCGGCCGCACGCATGGCCGCCGCGCACGAATTCATCACGGAATTGCCCAGGGGCTACGACACGCTGATTGGCGACCGCGGCGTGCGGCTCTCCGGCGGCCAGCGCCAGCGCATCGCCATTGCCCGCGCCCTCCTGGTGCGTCCCGCGATCCTGGTCCTGGACGAGGCCACGTCCAGCGTGGATACCCGCACGGACCGGGCCATCCAGCGGGCCCTCGAACAGCTGATGCAGGAGCGCACCACCATCGTCATTGCCCACCGCCTGTCCACCATTCGGCGGGTCGACCAGATCATCGTCGTCGACGGAGGCCGGATCGTCGCGCACGGCTCCCACGAGGAACTGCTGGAGAGCAGCGACGACTACCGGGCCATCTATGAGTTGCAGTTTCGTCTGCAGGAAGAATCCTTGGCGGTTGAGGCCGGCGGGCAGGTCAGCGTCTGATGGGTATGCGTCAGACCTACGTCGATACCTCCAACCTCAGCGGCCGCACGGTCACCAGCACCCTGCGCCGGCTCTTGTACTACGTCGGCTTGCACCGGAAGGCCATTGGAATCGGATTCGTGGCCCTTTCGGCGGCCTCGCCTCTGAACATGGTGCCGCCCTGGGCGTTGAAGATCACCGTCGACGACTTTATTCCGCGGGCGGACGCGGCCGGAGCATTGCGCATCGCCGGCGCGCTGATGCTGATCTACCTGGCCCGCGCCGCGCTCAACTACCTGAACTTCTACCTCTTCGCGCGCAGCAGCCAGACCATCGTCTACCAGCTGTCGCGCGACATGTTCGTTCGGCTCGTGCGCCACTCCATGCGCTTCTTCGAGGGTCAGCGCACCGGCGAGACGGTCTCGCACCTCACCGCAGACGTCACGGCCGTCCAGCAGGCCATGCAGGGCCAGGTGCTCACGGCCGGCGCCGGCATCGTCACGATGGGGCTTTACCTGGTGGTCATGCTCACGCTCGACTGGCGGCTCACCCTGGTAATCCTCTCCGTGGTGCCACTCATGCTGATCGCCAGCGTGATCACGGCACGCATGCTGCGCGTGCGCTATCGGCGCGTGCAGGAGTCCATCGCCAACATCAACACGGCCATCGAGGAAAACGTCAGCGGCGTTCGCGTCAGCCGCGCCTTTGCCCGCGAAGAAGCGGATACACAGCGCTTCCAGACCGAGAACCGCGCCAACCTGCAGGCCAACCTCAACACCACGATGGTTGAATCCATCGCCACGCCGCTGATCGAGGGCCTCAGCACCCTCAGCGTCGCGGCCATGCTGGCCTACGGCGGCTGGCAGATCACCATTGGCGAAATGCAGCCGGGCACGCTGATCGCCTTCCTGGCCTACATCCAGATCTTCCACCAGCCCCTGACCGAACTCGTGCGGGTGAACTACGTGGTCCAGTCCGGCCTGGCCGCCGCGGACCGGATCTTCCAGTTCATGGACGTGCCGCGCCACATCGTGGACCGGCCCTCAGCCGTGGACCTGATTGACCCGCGCGGCCGCGTTGAATTTCGCAACGTGAACTTCAGTTACGACGGCGTGACCCCGGTCCTCCAGGACATCTCCGTGACCGCCGAATCCGGTCAGACCGTGGCGCTGGTCGGCGCCACGGGTTCCGGCAAGACCACCATGGTCAACCTCATCGCGCGCTTCTATGACCCAACCGAAGGCCAGATCGTCATTGACGGCAACGACTTGCGCGATCTGCGTATGGAAAGCCTCCGCTCGCGGCTCGCCTATGTACCGCAGGAGACCTTCCTCTTCAGCGGCACCATCGCCGAGAACATCCGCTATGGAGACCCGGCGGCCAGTGATGGCCAGGTCGCCGCGGCGGCCGCGCTGGCGCGGGCCGACGACTTCATTGGCGAATTGGACGACGGCTACGAGACCATCGTGGGCGATGGCGGCCTGCGGCTCTCACGCGGCCAGCAGCAGCGCGTAGCGCTGGCCCGCGCGATCCTCGCCGACCCCGCCGTGCTTGTGCTCGACGAAGCCACCTCCGACATAGACACCGAGTCCGAGTATGAGATCCAGCAGGCACTGGTCCAGGTTTTGAACAACCGCACCAGCTTCGTCATCGCCCACCGCCTGTCCACCATTCGCAACGCCGATCTGATCGTGGTCTTGGACGAAGGCCGCATCGTCCAGCGCGGATCCCACGAAGAACTGATCGTCCAGCCCGGCCCCTACCGCGACCTCCACGCCGCCCAATTCGACGACCCACCCGATCCTTCATAGGGGCCGGTCGCTAACCGGCCTCTTCCTGGCACAGCGCGCCCCTCATTCGTAGGGGCCGTGTCCCCGACCGGCCTCTTCCGCTCGCGATCTATCGTTCCCACCCCACCCGTCTTCCGCGCAACCTTCAACGGCCGCCCGTGTCGAACCACGCCTCAGCGACGCCACCCAGCCCCCACCGATCCTCCAGTCGCTTTCGTCCTCCTCGTCGACATTTGCGTACCCGCCGCCGTTGACGGCACGGCATTTACTCCGGCACGGCTGGTAATTACTATAATTACAGCGCGTGCGGATGCATGGAGGACCTTGGGATGACTCAGTCGCCTCGCACAAGAGAGGTGAAAGTGATTGCCATCGGCAACTCCAGGGGCATCCGACTCCCCAAGGAGCTGTTGGACAAGTACGGATGGGGAGACCGGCTGGTGTTGGAAGAGTTCGAAGAAGGCATCGCCTTGCGCGGCAAAGAAACGCACCGTCTCTCGTGGGAGGAAACCTCCCGCGCCATGGCCGCCGAATCGGAAGATTGGAGCGATTTCGACATCGCCCTGGCTGACGGTGTGGAGTGATGGCGGACTTCCCCCGCCGTTATGGAATCCACATCGCCGATCTCAACCCCACCCGCGGTGGTGAGATTCGCAAGGTCAGACCGGTAGTGGTGGTCAGCCGCGATGCGATGAACCGGTTTCTGGACACCGTGGTCATCTGCCCGCTCACCACCAGCCTGCATCCCCGCTGGCGCGGTCGCCTTCAGGTGCGCTGCGCGGGACAGGACGCCGAGATCGCCGTTGACCAGATTCGCGCCATCAGCAAGCAGCGCCTTCGGCGTCGCGTCGATCGCCTCTCGGCCGATGATGCATCCCAACTGCGCCGCATCATCGCCGAGATGTACGCCGAATAACGGCGAGGACACCGCCATGACCGCTGAAACGTCTCCATCGGATTCCGCAACGCCATGCTCATTGGTGGCTGATGGCCCAGGCTGCGCGCAGCCTGCGACCCTCCCCTCCCGTTCGTGCCCTAACCCGACCCCGTCGTCATGAGGTACCTGCGCAAGAGCCGCTCACCCCCGTCCCCCGCGCCCCGCGCGTCCCCCGTGTTTCGTAGGGGCCGGTCCCCGACCGGCCTCTTCCGCTCGTGATCTACCGTCGCCCCCCCTCGTAGGCATGGCCGGCGTCCCCAACCCGCCCGTCTTCCCCGCACCCGCCACCCCAAGTTCACACCCGTTCATGGTGAGCCGAGCCGGAGTCCATCGGAGGCTCGTGTCGAACCACATAGCCCTCACCAGCCAAGCCTCCGAGCCTATCCCCCGTCGTCCGCGCCCCCATCTGGTGTAAGGGCAGCGTCCCCTACCCGCTTCCTATTCCCCGTCCTCTCTCACTGCTCTGCCCTCTCCACTCTCCCCTTCCCCGCAGCGGCGTCCCCGACCCGCCCGTCTCCCCGCACCCGCCACCCCAAGCTCACACCCGTCCGTGGTGAGCCGCTCCGGAGTCCGTCGGAGGCCTGTCCTGAGCTTGCCGAAGGAGCCTGTCCGCGCGGCCACGCAAATCAACCCGCGCTGTAACCGATTCCGCGCATCGAGGTCCTGACGCTCAGGCCCGATCAAAGCTGTTTCGGTCAACGCCAAGGTCCCGGATGATTGCTCGGATCGTCCCGGTCCGGAGGTCCTTGCCGCCCCAGTTTGGAATCGTGGTCCGCGTGCCGTTCGCGGGATTTCGCCAAATCTCGTGCGAACCCCGTGACTGGCGGTCGAACTCGCAGCCGAGCGACCGCAACTTGCGGGTCAGCTCTCGCTAGGTCAAACCGCTACGACGAGTTCCCCGGCTTCAGCGATGGCCGCAGGAAGCTTGTCGCCGTGGTCTTCGCAAGATGCAATGAAGCTTGCGGCAACGCCTTCCAGGTTGAACACGGCCTCTTCGGCCGTAGGGCCCCAGGCCCGGCAACCCGGCAGGATAGGCACTTCAGCCAGGTACATGCCCTCCGTTTCGTCGGATGGCGCTCGCAGCACATACGGCAGCTTGTACTGCATTGGCATGCCTGACCCTCTGGCGATGCGGGTGTCAAACACCAAGATACTGCCCGAGCAATGCCGACGCTACGAAAGTATCCCCAAGACCTGCGGATCTTCCCCGACGCGAAAGCAGAAAGCCCCACCCCTGCCCCCCACCACCGCACCGCCCCCTCCACCATCCCCGTCCGCTCTCACTCCTCCGCCCTCTCCACTCTCTCCTTTCCCGCAGCGGCGTCCCCAACCCGCCCGTCTTCCGCGCAACCCAGCTCCAGACCTCACCCGTTCGTGGTGAGTCGGGCCGCCGTCCCCGGCGGTCCGTGTCGAACCACACTCACGCCGACCAAGCCTCCCAAGCAGTCCTCTCTCACCACTCCCTACTCTCAACTCACTCCTTGTATGTTCCTAGAGCGGAATCTCAGACCCGCCCGCCCTCCGCGCACTCGCCCACCCTGAGTTCACACCCGTTGCCGACCACCCTGCCCTGATTCAATCGAATCCCTACTTGAACCTGCCGAAAAGACTATGTCCAACAATATCTTCCTGCCTCTGTCTTATCGTCCGATCGGCTCCATCAATCCTGCGAACGCGGAAGACCGTCTCTATTCTGATCCGAGGATTTCTGGGCCATATTCGCTAGCTGCCTTGGTCAAAGCCGCCCGCAACTCGAAGCTAGTAGCAGCTGTATCTAGGGTGGCCAAGATTGCAGCGACAAGAACGAGTGGTGAAGATTAATCGAGGGTAGACGATCTCTTCGAGAGTGCCTACTAGACCAAAAGCAATCCTCTTGGATGACATTGGAAGGACTCAACCCTTCATTGGATCTGAGTCTCCTATTCAAGACCTTGTTGATTCCATCCGCCGCGGATTGCTCGTCTTGTGATAGCAAATATCCAACCATGAATCCACTGTCATGACTTGCCGCATATTTGCCGCTTGCAAATCGATCTACGCCTTCAAGTACATACGCTCTACAGAGGTCTGTATCGCTGCCTGATATTCGCTTGCATTCAATTATTGCTTGTGGATCATGCACAGAGTAAGTTCTGGCTATCTTAATAATGAGTATCGATATATCCGTTAGTCCATCTGGAACAAGTAGTGACTTGGCAGATCTCGATTCGGTGCCCGGCAAGATGAACATGCTCCCTTTCCAAGGAAGATTCTCGAGTGCCGTGCGCATGCCGTCGCGAAGGCACTCGTTGATCGGCACTTCACCGGCATTCGAACTCACAGGCGGTGCAATGGATGCAAGGCGCCAACCTTGTTGAATTGTACGAAGTATAGCAGCAATGATATCAGATTCTAGTTCGATATAGTATTGGCCTAGCGAACCCTGCCTCTCTTGCGGTATCTTCACACAGTTGCCTTGGCGAAACTTTCGGAGAGTACGCTGTCGGCATCTTCTAGTGCCGATACGCCAAGCCAATGTCGACGGGCGCAGGGTTTTATGATTATCAATTCGTCTCTGTTATGTACCCTCAACTCACGACTGCCGGTTAGATAGTCGGAGATTCTGATCTGTAACCGGTCACCTATCTGGGAGATCAGATCGTTTAACGTTCCTTCAGGTTGGGATACAGTGACTATCGATGTACCTGGGGAGTCTTCAAGGACGAACTGTATCACTCTTAGCGGCCACTGTTGTGGAAGATCGAGAACAGTGGCTCGCATGTGGCGGATGCCACGTGCAGAGAGCCATCCATCAATCACGGAGAGAAATGTGCGCGCATATTCGCAAAGTTGCTCCGTGGTCGCGGGTCTTACCGACTCAAGACGCCCACTCTTCCACTGCCACCAGGCTCTAAAGAGGCCGTCGTTTATCACTGTGCGGTCGTCCCCGTCAAGGCCGTACAGGTCAAAAACTGCATTGTCGAGCTCGCCCCATTGCAAGTCCATTGAATCTCGGTCATGGAGACGCCGTACGACATCGATAGTGTGACGTCCAGCTGGAGAATCTGCGGATTGCCGGATATCAGGCGTGGGTAGCTGAAGGATGTCCTTCTTTAACAGCCTGGGGTACCAAAGGCCGAAGCTTGAGGCGGTCATAAGAAAGAACCATGTAGCCAGAGATGAGCCGAGGATTCCGGCTAACAGATGGGCGGCGTCATTATCGTTGGGGTCGAAAGGCGCGCCAAAGTAGGCGTCTGAAAAGACAACGTCATGGTTGGCCACAGCACTTATCGCTCTAGGCTCGCTCGATAGAAGCACCTCTTTGATCAGTAACAACGGCGCCTTATAGACGTGAGATTCCCGTGGTCGCTCGGCATTGTGCTCCGTAAACGGAGGCAGGTCTTTCCTGATTGAGTAGTGCCCAAGAGCATCCTTTGTCAAATAAGGTAGTCCTTGGAGAAAGCTGGCTACTCTTGATCTATTTCCAATCTTGACACCGGAATTCAGAGATGTGTTGACCGATCTCAAGTTGGCCTCAAGGCTTCCATGGGCTGCAGAAAGCCTATCGAGAAGATAGAGATCACGTCGATAGCCGTGAAAGGATGCTCGCAGTAGATATGGACTCTTAGTCCACTCGTGCATTGAGACGGAAATGACATCGCTAGGAGACAGCTCGAAACTCCGGCTCCGCTCCCCAGACGGAGACCACGGGACCTTTACGACTGTGACTTGATCTGCGTCGTTGGACCGGTGACGGCCAAAAAAAGCTACAGCCGGCATTTTGGCGTTTGCAAACAGCCATGATGAAAGGTTGGCCAGATTCACAATTGTAACTGGAGACAGAGTCTTTAGGACGTGCCGCGCAGCTTTGATACCAGTGCGGCTTCGGCCAAATAGTGACGTTGCACCGAGCACGAGTCCGAAGCGAGTGCCTTCGTGACTGAATGCCATTGCGTGTTCAATGAAGTCCAAGCTCTCACCACGAGGCTGCAATGGAGCTCTACTGGAACTACGCCGAGACGCTGTACCTGCTTTCCCTCTATATGTCCAGGGGGGATTGCCTACTACGATGTCTACACGATCAGAACCCGTCTGCCTAAAAAGTGCTGATTGAAGGTCATCCTGAGTCTGTGACTGCCGAGTATCTCCTGTGATCAGGTTGTTGCCTACTAGTCGGTCGAATCTAAGACCATGTAGCGAGCCTGTATCGACGTCCAAATCCAATGCCGCCAGATAAAGACTCAATGACGCAACGCGAACGGCCGTATCGCTGATATCGACGCCAAAGATTTGTTCTCGCAAAGTCCTTCGAATCATTTCGCGACTCGCGCTTGCTCCATATGACTTTGCCGCAACTAGCCTCCGTAGAGACTCAACCAGAAACACACCTGACCCGCAAGTGACATCGACTACGGTCTCCTCACCTGAAATCCCGTCCAATAGTTCGTCTAATATAAGCCCGACTAGCGGAATCGGCGTATAGTAAATCCCCGATGCCCGGGCACTCTTTGAGGCAGTTGTAGCAGATTTTCGGGGCGACGGTCGATGTGCAAATTGCTCATATATAGCGCTGATTAATTCGATCGGTATAACATTGAAATTGTATGGAAAGAATGTCATTTGACCGGTTGTCGGATCCCGCCCCCTCAGAAAGTCTGCGACTTGACGCAAGTGTCTGGCGTGTGGAACATCCGTATCCCGTGCTATGTGTGGGAAAATATCACCATTGAAGGTCTCAGAAAGCCAGTCGAGCAATATAGTTGTAGATTGGCGGTCGCAAAGCAAGTCTGTAAGCCTTGAGTAACCGACCACAGAGTTCAGCGTCTCGCTGTCAAGGAAATGTCGGTCCACCAAGTATTTGATGAATATACACTGTCCAATTAGATCCTGCGCCTTCTGTCTATTCAATTTGCCGTGAATTAGGTTGTCTTCGAGACTTGCCAAATCCCTTAGCAGTCGCTGATCCACTCCTGTGTTTCGATTGATCGTGTCTAACTGGCTCCAAAACTGGCCGGTTTCCATTGCGATACGACCAGCCAGCATATCTAGGGCTGTAAGTGAGTCTGCTATATTAGAGAATGTTTGAATATGGTGCGTTTGTGCATCGTCTCTTTGTCTAGGAGAACCGAAGGCGTTGTATAGGTCAATCGAGTTTGGTGATACTATCCAAAGCAGGGGCGCAAAACCAGTGTTCCAGATCTCCTGTCGCCAACTGGCGACGTAGTCATCCCCAGGATAGTGATTGACGAATTTGAAGTAAACAGTTAAATCTGACGTGCTTCTCCAGAGTGCATCAGGACTGAATAGTGCTCCTCGATATCTATGTCTTGCAGTCTCGTCTAAAACAACTCCATGGGCGGGTTCCCCACGGGACAAGTAGCCAGTTGCCTCTAGTACGCTCGTGAGTTGGTGGGCAGGCATAATTCGGCGCTTGTGGGAAGCGGTCTGGTCAGGTTCCGGGCGTCTGGAAAGTTCTGGTGGCTCGGGTAATTGGGTTGGAGAGTTCCTGCTCCGGTTGGTCTGCAGAACTTGGCATGATACCTATTGGTGTGGAGTATCGGCTGTGAGGAGTATAACCCCGATCCGCCTCGCCGCTTCACTGAAATACCCCACTTCTTCCACCTTCAACTCCCGCCCCAACACCTTCCGCTCCCGATACGACAACCACTTCTTCAGCACCTGGTACCCACCCAGCCGGTAGTTCCACACGGCGGACGGCACATTCCGCCAGTAGGCGTTGTCGTTCAGGTGAATGTCATAGGTCGTGTCGCCCAGCGTGTCCAGCGCGGCGCCCAGGGCCGAGCGCTCCGACCCCGTGTACGCCCGCTCCACCGCGCGACCCTGCCCCGGCATCACCGCCTGGCCCGACCCGAAGTGCCCCCACCCCGCCGTCAGCCCAAAGTCGTCGCCAAACATGTTGTGCCCGTGCGTCGTGGCCGGCACGGCAATCGCCGCGATCTCGGGCCGAAGTTGGCCCGCGGTGACTCCAGGAACCGGTGTTTCGGAATCGAGCAGCGCGGCCAACTCCCGCCCGCGAGCGAGCGAGCTGGCCAGGGTCCGGGAAGCCTCGTCGACCTTGGCCGTCACGTCGTTCTCCCCGGTGCCGGTGCGGGCTGACAGTTCCGACCAATGCGGCAGCGGAATCCGCGGCCACTCCATCCGCAGCGCGCCCGCGTTGGCGTGGAGGTAGGCCGGATCGTGAAGAACGGCCAGCAAATGGTGAAAGAGATCTTCGACGGTTAGGTTCAGGCGGTCCAGGTAGCGTCGGGCGGTGGCCGACAGGTTTGGTCGTCGCGCGCCGGATCTGTTGATCCCCAGGCCGTCTTCGCAAAGCCAGGCGGGAAACAGGTTGGCGCCACGCTCAATCAGGTGAAGACAAGCCATCTCCCGCGTAACGCACGCCTGCGGTTCGTCGGCGTTTTTCCGTAAGTGCGGAGCCGAAGACAGCCACAGATTCCCGTCAAAGACCTGCGGCCGGTAGTCAGGCCGCTTCTCGTTCAACAGCTTCGTATCGGCTTCCCAGTAGAGCCAGCGGGTGTCGAACGGCCGATACGTGTAGCGGATAAAGCCGCTTTCCGTCGGACCGCCACGCGCGAGTAGTGCTTCGCGCACCTTCTCGGGGTCGTAGCGCGCACGAGGTCGCAGTGCCGACGGATGGAGTCTTGCAAGCTTGCTATGACTCGTGGACGGGTTGAAGTAATCCACAACACGACCACGAAGACGGTCAATGTCAGTGTCGACCAGAAAGTCGTCACGGTTCGTATTGACGCCCGAGAAATTCACGGGGAGTAATTCGGGGAGCGAGGGCCAGTCGAACCAGTCGCGGCTAACCGCCGTGGGCGCAAACGGCAGACCCAGCGGCAACGACGGCTCGATGCTGTCGTACAGCACACCGGGTTCTGAGCCGGCAGACTTCGCCAGAGTTGCGAGCTTGGCCTGACCCCACAGGTTGCGAAACTGAACGCGTTTGGCCGGATCGTGCGCGCGCCTACGCACCAGCGTGGTGATTGCAGTCCCAACCTGGATGCCGACTGGATCGTCAGGCGTCGAGAAGACACTGGGATCAGGTGATCCGTCCGGGGCTACTTTGCCGGTCCGGTACTTGTCGCCGTTCAGACTGTCTATGCGAACTGCATCGAAAGCGTCCAGAAAACGCTCTCGCATTCCGGCAAATGATCGACCGTCCAGCCAGGAGAAATTGGAAATGAAGCACACCACACCTTGCCCGGTTTTCTCCGTGATACGCCGTTCGGCCATGCGAAAGAAGCGCACATAGAGGTCGTGAAGCGCTCGAGTGTCGGGCAACTCAACGCGGCTAGCGGTTCTGAAGGCATCCAAAAGATCTTGCTCTTCATCGATCGCTACGCCCGCGAATCCGTTATATGGCGGATTCCCCAGGATCACCAGGATCGGCTTCTTCTGCTTCACTTCTTCTGCGCGGTCGCGTTCTTCTGCCAGCTCGGGAATCGCAAGCAACTTCTGCTTCTGCGGTTCCCAGCCGGTCAGCGCGTTGGTCAGGAATATCCCCGCCCGTTCCGCCCCGTCCTCCGCCAGCGGCGCATCCAGGTCCTGCATGGTCAGGCCCACCTGCAAGTGCGCCACCACGAACGGCGCCGGCATGATCTCGAACCCGAACACCCGCTCCGTCGCCGCCTGCTTCACCCGCGCCCCGGTCAGCGCGCCCAATCCTTGGCCTTCCAGGTTCTCGGCAATCCGCCGCAGCGTCTCGGCCAGGTACGCCCCCGTGCCGCAACACGGATCGAGCACGTACACGTTGTCGGCGGCCAGCCCCTCGGCAATCCCCAGGTCGTCCTTCAGCGCCTTGTCCACCCGCGCCACCATGTAGCGCACCACCTCTGGCGGCGTATACCAGACCCCCAACTGCTTTCGCAGCGCCGGGTCGAACGCCTGCAAAAACGGCTCGTAGAAATAGGTGACGGCCTCTCCCTCGTTGAACCGCGCGAAAAACGCCTCCCGCTCCACGCGGTTAAGCGCCGCCGCCGTCCAGTCCAGCACCTCCACCAACCCCAGCGGCTGCAAGCGCCCCGGATCCGACAGCTGCTGGAACAGCGCCCGCAGCACCGGCGCCCGCAGGTGCCAGACCGCTGTGCGCCAGTCGAACGTACCGGTCGGCGCAGGCGTCTGCCGCGCCCACAGCACCCAGGCCGAAAAGACCCCGTAGAACAGCGTCTGCACCAGCGTCGACCGGAAGAACCGCGCCCCCCGCTCGCCCTTGAACTGCACGCCCAGCGCCTCTTCCAGCGCGGTCCGCACCGTCGCCAGCGGCGACGCGCTGTCCTCTGCCTCCGCTTCCACCCGCGCCAGCGCATCCCGTGCGTGCGAGGCCAGCAGCTCGGCCAGGTCCCGCGGTTCCGCCAGCCGTGCCCGGTGACTCAGCACCCGCCGCAGGTACTCCCCCAGCCCCACGCCCACCCGCCCGGCAAGCGCCCGTGGCTTCTCCAACTGCCGGTCAAAGTCCTCCGCGTCCGCCGCCAGCCGGAAACTCTCCAACCGCGCCGCGTTCCCATCCGCGTCCTCGCCCACCAGCACGAAGTCCCGGAAATTGGTCACCAGCACCAGCCGGTAGCGAGCCCAATACCGGCTTACCTGCCCGCCCTGTGCCGTCAGCCACGCGTCGTCTTCGGGTGGCTTCACCTCCACCACGCCGTGCTCCGGTAGGTCGCCCACGTTCGCCCGACCGCCCCGCGTACGGCCCTGGCTGGCGTACAGCCCGAAATCGGGGTGTCCGGCCCCCTGGTCCTTCAATTGCCCAACGCAAAAGACCTTCGGCCTAAGCCCGTCCCCGATCGCATTCAGCAGATTCTCCAGCGGCCCGTAGCTCGAAATCTCAGCCGTCGCCCCGCCAGACGCCCGAATGCGCCGCAGGTCGCTCAGGTACGTCTCGACAATTGCCGGAAACCGCGTCACAACCGCCTGCCCGCCGTACTAGCCATCCGAGGCCACGCTACCCCGCGACCGCGGTCAAGGCGAGCACCTCGCACCCGCCGCTCACGCCCCGCCGTTCCCGGCATCCCTTCGCCCCCAACCACTCCACATTCCCCACTCGTGCTCAGATAGTGTACACTAACCGCGTAAGCCTTGCAACCCGCACTCCAAATGCCCTCCGCCCTCCTCGCCCCGATCCTCCCAGCTCTCTGCTTCCCGCTCTTCCTTCCCCTCCTCGCTCCCCTCTTCTCTAACTCCTCTCCCCTCTCCCCTCTCCCCTTCCGCCCACCCCTCCGCCTCCCGTCACTCAAGCTAACCCCGTCGCCGTTCCTGCCGATCCTGTCGCCGTTCATGCTGAGCCTGTCGAACCACCCCTCCCACTCCCCGCTGCCCCGTCTTCTCTCGCGTCTCACCGCGCTTCGCTCACGCCTGCCTCCCCTCCCCCGGCTGCGACCACCGTCCGGTGCTCCCGCTGCGTATCTGGTGAACTCGTCGACCCGCACCCCGCCCACCCACGCACTCCAACCGCGCCGCCCCTCCGCTTCGTCACCCATCCCGTCCAACCCCCAGCCCCCAAACACCGTCTGCACCCCTCCCCGCCAGCCTCCAAACCCCGCCAAAACACATCCCGCCGCACCTCAAGAGTTTTTTGGAAAAAACTCTTACCGCGCGCGAGGCGCCCACTCAACGCCCCTCCAACACCCCCTTCACCCCCACGCTCCGCCGCGGGTCGCTCGTCGCCGTCAGCGGTACGATGAGCGTCAGGCTCCGATGTGCGGTGCCGTCGTCTCCGGGTTCCTGATGGACGCTCAGCCTTCCTCCTCCGTCCTCGACGCCATGGCCGGTCCCTACGACCCTGCCTCTGTCGAAGCACGGCTCTACGACACCTGGGACGAGTCCGGCGCCTTCCAGCCGTCCGACGACCCCGACCGGCGCCCGTTCACCATCGCCATCCCGCCGCCCAACATCACCGGCCAGCTGCACAACGGCCACGTCCTCTTCGTCGCCTACCAGGACCTGATGATTCGCTGGCAGCGCATGCACGGACGCGCCGCCCTTTGGGTGCCCGGCACCGACCACGCCGCCATCGCCACCCAAAACGTCATCGAGCGCGAACTGGCCAGGGAAGGACTCACTCGCCACGACCTTGGGCGAGAGGGTTTTGAACAGCGCTTCTGGCAATGGAAGGACGAAGTCGGCGACAACATCAACGAACAGCTTCGTCGCCTCGGCGCATCTGTCGACTGGACCCGCGAGCACTTCACGCTCGACGAGCAACTATCGCGTGCCGTCCGGGAAGCCTTCGTGCGCCTGCACGAGAGGGGCCTGATCTATCGCGGCCGCTACATGGTCAATTGGTGTCCCGACGACCAGTCCGCCATTAGCGACCTCGAAGTCGAGCACCAGGACGTCGAAGGCTCCCTCTGGCACATCCGCTATCCGCTGGCCGACGGGGGGCATTTGACGGTGGCCACCACCCGCCCGGAAACCATGCTGGGCGACACGGCGATTGCGGTGCACCCCGACGACCAGCGATACGTCGCGCTCGTGGGTCAGACGGCGAGCGTTCCGGGAATCGGTCGCGCGATACCCATCATCGCCGACACCTTCGTTGACCCCGAGTTCGGCTCCGGCGCGGTCAAGGTCACGCCTGGCCACGACCCCAACGACGCAGCCATGGGCGAGCGCCACGACCTGCCCGTGATCAACATCATGAACGGCGACGGCACCCTCAACGACAACGCCGGACGTTGGGCCGGTCAAGATCGCTTCGAGGCGCGAACCGCGTACCTTGAATTCCTGCAAGCCGAGGGCCTGCTGGAGCGCATCGAGCCGCACACGCACCCGGTCGGCCACTGCTCTCGCGACGATGCCGTGATCGAGCCGCTGGTCTCCGAGCAGTGGTTCGTGAATGCCCGACCGCTTGCCGACGCGGCCGCGGCCGCCGTCAACGACGGCCGCATCCGCTTCCATCCCGCGCGTTTCAAAAATGAGTTCCTCCGCTGGCTGGACGAAATCCAGCCATGGTGCATTTCACGGCAACTCTGGTTGGGTCATCGGATCCCTGTCTGGTACTGCCAGTCGTGCGAGGCGGTCATGGTTCCCCGCGAGGATCCGACAACCTGTTCCACCTGCGGCGGGAGCGATCTCCGGCAGGACCCGGACGTGCTCGACACCTGGTTCAGCTCCGGCCTCTGGCCCTTCTCCACCCTCGGCTGGCCCGACGACACGCCCGATATGCGGCGGTTCTACCCGACCGACGTCATGGAAACCGGCTACGACATCATCTTCTTCTGGGTCGCCCGCATGGTGATGCTCGGACTGGAACTCGTGGGCGAGGTGCCGTTTCACGACGTGTACTTTCATGGGCTGGTGCGTCACCTCGACGGCTCCAAGGTCAGCAAGACCAACTACCAGCCGGGTGACGACCCGCTCGAAACCATTGAGGCCTACGGCGCCGACGCCATGCGCTTCAGCTTCGTTACCGCCGCCGCACCCGGCAATGACATGCGCCTGGACCTGCGGCAGGTCGAGCGCGGAGGCCACTTCGCCAACAAGATCTGGAATGGCGCCAAGTTTGTCATCGGCGCCATGGAGCGCACCGCCGGCAACGAACCCGGAACGCCATCACTTGTCGACCGCTGGATTCTCAGCCGCTTCAACCAGGTGCATGCCGACGCGATCCGCGACGTCGAACGCTTCCGCTTTGGCGAAGCCGGGCGGGCGCTGCACGACTTCCTGTGGACGGAATTCTTCGATTGGTATGTCGAGGCCGCCAAAATCCGGCTCTACAGCGACGACCCCGCCGCTGCCGCGCGCACCGCCGCCACGCTCGCCACCGTGCTCGACGGTTCGCTGAGGCTGCTGCACCCGTTCATGCCGTACGTGACCGAGGAAATCTGGCGCCACTTCCGCGCCGCCGGCGGCGCGGACGACGCGCCCGAGCTGCTGATTGATACGCCGATACCGGCAGCCTCCCCGGAGGTTGACGAGGACGCAATCGCTCGTGTTCGAGCGCTGATCGACATTGTCCAGGGGATCCGCAACGCTCGACACGAGTCGGGCGTGGAGGCGGGCCGCCACGTGGAGGCGCGCGTGATCGGCGGCGGCGCGGGACTGGACGCCGAGGCGGTGTTCATCCAGCGCCTGGCCCGCGTGGATCCGCTGACGTTCCATCCCGCCGAGACTACGTTCGATGAACCGGCCGTCACAGCACGCGCCGGCGGCGTCGAGATATTTCTGCCCCTGGCTGGGATGGTTGATCTCGCAGCCGAGAGTGAACGCCTGGCGCGCGAACTGGCCGAATCCGAGGCCACGCTCGGCCGAGCCGAGCAACTGCTTGCGAATCCTCGATTTGTGGAACGCGCACCCGAGGCGGTCGTGGAGAAGGAGCGTGAGCGAGCCCGCGCGGCGCGCGAGCGGGTCGCCCAGGTTAAAGAGCGGCAGGCGGCGCTGGTTGGCTCCCTCTAAGCAGGCGGTCGCTGGAGGCTTAGTCCTCGGCTCGCACGTATAGCTCGCGCATCGCCGTCGGCCCGCGCATCATCTCGCCCCGCACGCCCCGTTCCCGCGCGGCGGCCACGTCCTCGATCGCCGGCCGAACCTGCGACGAGAGCTGGTCGATGTAATGCAGCGCAATGGCTTCCGGCAGCATCGGCTCGGTCACCGCGGCGAACTCCAACAGCCCCTGGTGACTGAGCACCAGGTGCCGAAGCAAGGTCGCAATCTCACCCTCGCAGCCGGTCGCGGCCAGCGCCCGGTCCAGAATCCGCACGCCCTGCACCATATGGCCTTCCAGGTTGCCGGCATCCGTATAGACGATGCTGGCCTGCAAGTCCAGCTCCTCGAGCTTGCCAAGATCGTGTAGCACGACCCCCGCCAGCAGCAGGTCGCGATCAAGCTGCGGGTAAACCCGGGCCACTCGATCGGCAATCTGCAACATCTCCACGGTGTGTTCGGCAAGTCCGCCAATCCAGGCGTGGTGCCGGGTCTTGGCCGCCGGCCACTGCGGAAGTCGCTCAATAACCAGCGGGTCCGCGATGACGGCGTTCAAGACGTCCTTGATCGTCGGCGACGTAATCGTGTCAATGGCGTCGCGGATTGATCCCGTCAGCTCTTCCGCGCTCCGGGTCGAGCGCGGCAGATAGGCGGTCGCGTCCCACGTCTCGTCCGAACGTCGCATCGTGTCGACCTTGATGTTGACCCGATTGCGGAACTCGTCGGCCCGGCCCTCCACTTCGTATGGTTCGCCCGCCGACACGGCCGCGATCTGCGCCTCCGAGACTTGAAAGCACACGGCCTCAATCGTGGCGCCGGCGCGATCGCGCAGGCTCATCCGTAGGAATCGATTGCCGGTTCGAGCCTCGCGTACTTCGACCGACGCAACCAGGAACACCGCGTGCACGTAGCTGCCGGGTGTGATGTCAGATATGTTCAAAGGCGCGCGCTTACCGGGGCGGTTGGAGGACGCTTCATCCTACTGGCCGCAGCCACGAGAGGCGTGTCCAGCGCGACGGACTGGCTACCGGCGTCGGCGCAGCGCGTCGAGAATCCTTTGCCGCAACGATGGACGTTGGTCGGGTAGCTCGATCACCTGCCCGCGCCACATGACCGGGCTGCCGCGACCGCTCGGCGAGCGGGCCGACCGTCGCTCCATGATTCCGCGAAACAGGGCCGCCGCGAAGACCACCGCACCGGCCACCGCCACGATTGATGCGAACTGCCGCAGAAAAATCGACAAAAACAAAGCCGCGACTACCAGAACTGCCGCCGTAACCAGCATTTCGCCGGTCGTTGCAAAGCGGGACATCACCCACTGGCCCACCAGCTCAAGGTAATTCCTGCGAGGTTGGGATGGCTTCGGCGACCGCGAAGTCCTTCGCTTCGGCTGCGGTGCGGAAGCATCGGCCCGATCGAGGATTTCCTTGACTTCGTCCTGCCAACTCTTGGGCATAGCAACCTGCGTTCAGAGCCTTCAAGTTAAGTATATCGCCGCCCAACTTTGGCCGAATAGCACCGGTTTGCCGTGGTTCCCGCGGCGCGGGAACGCGACCATCGGCATACGCCGGAAAGCTGGCTATGCTGCACCCATGCCCGCCACCGAAACCGATCCCTTCGAGATCGAAGTCTTCCGACACCTCTTCGCCTCGGTTGCCGAGGAGATGGGGGTTACCGTTCAGCGCAGCGCCCACTCGCCCAACATCAAGGAGCGGCGCGACCACTCCTGCGCCGTGTTCGACGCCGAGGGCCGCATGATCGCCCAGGCGGCCCACATCCCGGTCCATCTTGGATCGATGCCTGCCTCGGTTACGGCGGCTATTGAGGCCTACGAGAGCAGGGCGCCGGCGCCGGGGGACGTCTTGATCGTGAACGACCCCTACCTGGGTGGTACCCACCTCCCCGACATCACCACCGTCTCGCCGGCGTTCGTCGGACCGAAGCGACGGCCCGCCCACTGGGGCTGGGTGGCCACGCGCGCCCACCACGCCGATGTTGGCGGCTTGGCGCCTGGCTCCATGCCGCCGTCGACCGAGCTATACCACGAAGGCCTCATCATTCCGCCGCTCAAGCTCGTGGATGCGGGCGTACTTGACGAGCAATTGGTGGAAATCATCTGCCGCAACGTCCGCACGCCGGAGGAGCGACGCGGTGACCTGGAAGCACAGCTGGCCTCGCACCGAGTGGGTGAAGCACGCCTGGCCGAGTTCGCCCGACGCTACGGCGCCGAGCCCCTGCGCCAGCGGGCCGAGGCGCTGCTGGCCTACTCCGAAAAACTGGCCCGGGCGCGCCTTCGAGTGGTTCCCGACGGCACGTACAGCTTTACGGACTACCTGGATGATGACGGTGCCGGGGGCTCGCCGATTCCGATCAGGGTTACGATCGCGGCCGGCGGCGGACATCTTCAGTTCGATTTCACGGGTACCGGACCTGCGGCGGCCGGTGCATTGAACGCACCTGAAGCCGTCACGCGGTCCGCCGTCATTTACGTCGCCCGCTGTCTGATGGGCGACGACGTGCCCGCCAACGACGGAGCCACCGCTCCCCTGGAGGTCATCGTTCCGGCCGGCACCGTCCTCAATCCGCCGCGGCCGCACGCCGTGGCGGCCGGTAACGTTGAGACGTCACAGCGTGTGGTGGACGTCCTCTGGGGCGCGCTGGCCGAGGCATTGCCGGATGTGGTGCCCGCCGCCAGCCAGGGAACCATGAACAATCTGATCATCGGCGGCTTCGATCCACGGTATGGCCGCGCGTTCACCTATTACGAGACCATCGCGGGAGGCGCCGGCGCTGGCCCGGCGGGCCCTGGCGCGGACGCTGTGCAGGTGGCGATGACAAACACGTTGAACACGCCAATCGAGGCGATGGAACTGGCCTACCCGCTCTCGGCCCGTCGCTATGAGATCCGCCGCGGATCGGGCGGCAACGGCCGTAACCGCGGCGGTGACGGCGTGATTCGGGAAATCGAAACCCTCGTCCCCGCGGTGGTCACGATCGTGACCGAACGCCGCAAGCGCCAGCCCTGGGGCTCATCGGGCGGTGCGTCCGGAAGCTCGGGCGTCAATCGCGGGACGGTTGGCGGACGGGCGCGCGAACTCCCTGGCAAGGCCGCGCTGGATCTCGCCGCAGGCGACGTCATTCGAATCGAAACGCCCGGCGGCGGCGGATGGGGCGCGCCACGCTCGCGTGGCGAACAAGCCTAGAAGAAGCCGAATCGTCGCCGCGGCGGAGCATCCACCGAGACTTCGTCGGGCGCGAACGCCACCGAAACGGCCTCGTGATGTATGGCGCCGGACGGCGTGAGATCGCTCTCTATAAGGCTGATGTGAGACACCGTGAAGAGCCCGAGCCGGTCGAATTCCATGGCCTCGAATCCCCGGCTGATGGCCCGTCGAGCCGTGGGCGCCGCCATTCGCCCAATTCGCGCGAGCGTGACGTGGGGACTGAAGGGCCGCCGGTCGACCCGCAATCCCAGTCCGCGCACGGCTTGCAGGACCGCAGCCTGCAGGTCGCGCAGGGCTTCCGTTTCCCCGCTGATGCCGGCCCATGCCACGCGCGGTTCTCGGTTGGCTGGAAACGTGCCGCCGCCGCTGAAGCCAAGGCTGAACGGGTGGCGTCCTCGCACGGCCGCCTGCATGCCGGACCGAACGCTGTCGGCGCTCTGCGTTGGTACGTCGCCCAAGAACGCAAGGGTGAGGTGCAGGTTCTCTGGCTTGACGGTACGGATGTGTGGCGATACGCGAGCCAACGACGCCGCTTCGGTAGCCAGCGCGTCCCGAAACGGCTTGGGGATCGTGACAGCCACGAATGCCCGCATGGGCGGCCAGTATAGTGGGGTGAAGGGAAAATCGGTGGCTTGAGTCTCGCTTGCCTGTCCGGTGAGCACCGGCCGACCGACAGGGCTTTCGATGACAGCTGCGATTCCTGAGCGCTTGGCGGCCCAGCCTGCCGTTTCGGCCAAGGCCGACGAGCGAGCCGCGGCAATTGAAGCGCTGCGCGAACAACTGGCCCAACGCCTGCCGCCGAGGTCGTCGGCGCTCGCCGGCTCGGCCGAGTTGGCCGTAATGGTGGCCGGTACAGTGGCCGATCCGGCGCGCGATGTCTTTTGGGATCGAGCGGATCACGCCCTGGTCTACGACCTGCTGCTTCGAGGCGAGCCTGGGCGCCCGAAGCCGCAGGCGCGCGGTCGTGCCGCCTCCCAGGCGGCCGGCGTGGCGGTGGCGCGCACGCTGCGGCGAATACGGCAACCGGTGGTTGCCGTCCTGGACGACGCCGGCCTGGGAACGGGCCTTGCATTCGAAGCCGTGAATCACGTGGGCCATTTGCAGGTGCCGTTCGTCTTGGTCCTGGTGGATGCGCAGACGCCGCGCGGGCGAAACGCAGGGGCCATGGCCCGCTATCTCACCCGAGTTCGTGGCCACGCGCGCTACGCCGACGCAAAAAACCTGATCGAAACAACGCTCAGCCGCATGCCCGCCGGCGAACAGGCTGTGGAAGTGGCCCGAAGGCTCAAGAACTCCGTGCGCGAACTGCTGGTCCCGACCGAAATGTGGGAGGAACTGCTGGGCTTCATGTACCTGGGCCCGGTTGATGCTCACAATCTCGAGGCATTGGGCGACCTTTTACGTTTGGCGCTGCGGGTCGGGCGACCGGTGGTATTGCACGTGACGCTCGAAGGCCGAGCGCCGGCAAGCGCCCTCGCATGCGACAACGTCGCCCGCCAAGTCGAATTGGAGCAGGCATTGTCAGCCTCAATGGCAGCCGACGACCGATGTCTGCTGATTGCGACGGACACCGACGGCGTGCTCGATACCACCGCCTTGGCTGAACTGGCCCCCGAGCGCTATTTCGACCTTGGCCTCGGAGGGTCACACGCTGTGGCCTTTGCCGGCAGCCTGGCCGCGCAGGGCTATCGGCCGGTGGTGGTGCTTGGCGACGCGAGCCTGGAATCCGCTCTGGCGGCACTGACCTCTGAGCCTGAGCACCGCGACGGCGCAGTGACCGTGGTCAGCGCGGGCCGGGGCTTGGCGCTCCGTGGTCCGGTGCGCGCTGCCCTCCAGGCGGCGGGCTTCACCTGGCATAGCCCGCATTCCGCGGGCGGGTGGGCCGAGGCTTTGCGCTCAGCCAACGCCAGCGGCCATTGGTCGTTCCTCTCTTCTGAGGCGACGGACTCGGCCTGACCGCCCGTGCCGCTCCAGACGGCACAATGCCGCGCGGCGCTACTTCAGGAATCTCACCCATTCCCCGGGCCGACGACGCGAGTCTGACTGCTTCCGCGGGGATAGACGTGCACACGCATGTTGTCCCGCCGGACGTGGTAAACGGCCGCCGCCGCTACAGCCAGGCCGACGTCTGGTTCGGCCGTCTCTACCGCAACGACCGCCGGGTTCTGGCCACCGCGGACGACCTGCGCCGCAGCATGCGACGGGCCGGCCTGGCCGCCAGCGTGGCGTTCGGGTTCGCCTGGCGCGATCCGGGACTCTGCCGCGCCAACAACGACTATGTGCTGGAGGCCGCCGCTATAAGCAACCAAGGCGGAGAGCAGGTTCTCCCGTTCTGCGTCGTCCCGCCCGGCGACATGGACTTCGCCGCTGCCGAATTGGAGCGCTGCCGGGCACTCGGCGCCGTCGGCGTTGGCGAGCTGTTTCCGCAGGGCCAGGGCTGGAATCTCAACGACCGTTCCGGCCTCCGACTATTCATGGACGCGATGCGCTCATTGGGCCTGATCCTGACCGTCCACACCAGTGAGCCGGTCGGCCACCACTACCCCGGGAAAGACAGCACCACGCCGGCGGCGATCTGGTCCCTGATCGAAGCCGCGGAAGGCGACGTGCCCATCATTCTGGCGCACTGGGGCGGCGGCCTTGCCTTCTACGAACTCATGCCCGAGATCCACCAGCAGGCCCAGAACGTCTACTACGACTCCTCGGCCAGCCACCTGCTCTATCGGCCGGAGATCTACCGCGTCATGAGCCAGCTTGCTCCAGGACGCGTGCTCTTCGGCAGCGACTACCCGCTGATCCGTCAAACGCGAGCCCTTCGCCTGGCGCGCGAATCTGGATTACCGGCAGCCGAACTGTCCGCGCTGCTGGGCCGCAATGCCAACCGCCTGGGACTCGGCGACGACACCCGCGAGGCAGTTCCCTAGACCGTCCGCACCTTCTCGCGGTCGATCTCGGCCATCAGCCGCTCGATGTGCGTGGGGTTATACCCGGCGGCTCGCGCTTGTTCCACCAGCCCTTCGGCCTCCATCAGGCCGTCGGAGTGCGACTCCGTGCCGGGTTCTTCGCGCACGGCCACTTGCAGCGCGTCGCGGGCCCGCAGATACATCGATCGGCCAGCGTCTTCGGTTTCGTCCGCGTCGCCCAACACGCCCAGCAGTCGCTTGGCCAGAATTACGGCAGATGCGGCGTCGGCGGCGTAGCCGTCGGCCCCGATCTCATCGGCGTAGCGCTGTGTGACCGGCGCGCCGCCGATGATGCAGTGCACTTGCTCGTCCAGACCGGCGGCCTCAACCGCCTCGATGGTGTTGCGCATGTTCGTCATGGTGGTCGTCAGCAGGGCCGACATGCCGATGATGTTGGCGTTATGCTCCACCGCGTTCTGGATGTACTCGTCCGGGTGCGTGTCGATGCCGGTGTCGTGCACGCCGAAGCCGGCGCCTTCCAGCATCATCGCGACCAGGTTCTTGCCGATGTCGTGCAAGTCGCCGCGGACGGTCCCAATTACCACCTCGCCAACCGGTTCAATGCCTGACGCGGCCAGGATCGGCCGCAGGATCGCCATCCCCGCCTTCATGGCCCGCGCCGAGATCAGCACCTCAGGCACGTAGTACTGGTTCGTGCGGAACAACTCGCCCACCACGTCCATCCCCGGGATCATGCCGTCGTTGATAATCAACGAGGCGTCCACGCCTTCGTCGAGGGCTTCGCGGACCGTCGAGTCCACGGTTGCGGCATCGCCGCGAATAATGGCGTTGCCCAGGTCCTTGAACGCTTGCTCAGTGTCGAAGCTGGACATCAACGCCCTTTCTTCAGGCCGGACGGCGGGACGCCAAACCCGGATCTTGGTGGGTCGCCGAACTACAAGCGGCGATACTGACGGGCGACGTCGCGCAACAACTACCAGGCAACTCTAGCAATTAGCGGGCAAGTTGACGGCGAAACCTCTGCGGTGAGCGTCAGCGTTGTGCTGGCCAGCGGCAGCGCGCACAAGCTGGCCGAGTTCCGGCGGGTCTTCGACGGATCGCCGGTTGAGTTGCTCTCACCCCGGAACCTGGGTTGCCAGTGCGAGGTGGACGAGACAGGGACGACCTTTGCCGAGAACGCCCGCTTAAAAGCTGTCGCCTATGCCGCGGCCTGTCGGCGTTGGAGCCTGGCCGACGATTCCGGCCTTGAGATAGACGCGCTACAGGGCGCCCCCGGCGTTAGATCAAGCCGCTTCGCCGGCCCCGCCGCAACGGACGACGACCGGAACACCCGCGTGCTCGAGCTCATGGCGGAGATTCCCGACGACCGCCGCAAGGCTCGCTACCGCTGCGCCGTCGCAGTTGCCGATCCCGACGGCGGCATCGCCTACGAGTCCGAAGCCACCGTCGAAGGCCGCATTGGCCATGCGCCGCGCGGCGAAGGCGGCTTCGGCTACGACCCGCTGTTCATCGTCGGCCCGGGTGACACGACCATGGCGGAATTGCCGGGCAAGGCGAAGGATGTCATCAGCCACCGAGGTCAGGGCGGTCGAGCCGCCCGTGCCTTTTTAGAGCGTGTACTGGTCGGCGGTGAGTCCTGAGGCGCGGCATCCCGCCGGCAAAGGTCAAAGCAGCCGTGACGGTCCGGGCGAACTCTGGCAACGGGCGGTTAGCCAGCCTCTGCTAGTCTCGCTACCCCCATGACGAACGACGCAAACGCCCCGCAGCCGCTTGCCGGTCGCACGGCGCTGGTAACCGGCGCCGGCTCCGGCTTCGGTCGGGCCATCAGCCGGCGACTGGCCCGTGACGGCGCCCTTCTCGGTCTGGCCGAACTCAACGCCGCGGCTGCCGAGGAGACTCGCGACCTGATCGAAGCCGGCGGCGGCGAAGCCCTGGTGCTCCCCACCGACGTCACCGACTATGCCGCGATGGAAGCCGCCGTACAGGCCGTGATTGATCGTTGGGGCCGCATCGACATCATGGTCAACAACGCCGGCATCACCGTCCGCGAGCGGTTCCTGGACCTCACGATTGACGGCTATGACAGGGTCATGGCTGCCAATCTCACCGGCGTGTTCTACGGCGTGCGAGCGGCTGGCCTGCGAATGAAGGCGCAGGGCGGCGGCGTGATCATCAACATGTCGTCCATCCGCGCCAACGTCGGTGGATTCATCCACACCTCGTACTGCGCTTCCAAGGGCGGCGTGCGCATGCTCACCAAGGCGGCCGCGGTTGAGTTGGGTCCCTTTGGCGTACGCGTCTGTGCCATCGGTCCCGGGGTCGCTGAGACGCCGCTCACTGAGTCGCTGCTGGCCAACGAGGGCGCGCTGGACGAGCAGCTGGCTCGCGTCCCCATGGGTCGCCTCGGCCAGCCTGAGGACATTTCCGAGGTCGCCGCATTTCTGGCCTCCGACGACGCCGCCTACGTCACCGGCGCCACGCTCTACGTGGACGGCGGGGAGATGACGCACTGATGCAGCCGGTGGCTATCGTGACCGGCGCGGCCCACGGCATCGGCCGTGCCTGCGTCGAGCGCCTGTCGGCCGACGGCTACCAGGTCGTGGCGACGGATGTCGACGGCGAGGCCCTGTCCAGTTGGGTCGAACAGGCTGGCCTCTCAGGATCCGTACAGGCCCACACGCTCGATGTGGCCGATGTCCCGGCTGGCCAGGCCCTGGTTGCCGAGACGGTCGCCGCCCATGGTCGCGTGGATGCCCTGGCCAACGTCGCCGGCTACACCAGGCGCCAGTCGCTGGAGGAGATCGACACGGACATCTGGAACGCCATGCTCGACGTCCACGTACGAGGGCCGGTCTTCCTGACCAAGGCCGTCGCCGAAGACATGATTCGTCGCGGTGAGCCCGGCTCGATTGTGCAGGTCAGTTCCATTCGTTCCGAGTCCGCCGAGCCCGGCCAGGCGCACTACTGCTCGGCCAAGGGCGCGTTGCGAACCGTCACCCGTGCCATTGCGCAGGAGCTCGCTCCGCACCAGATCCGCGTTAACTGCGTGGGCCCAGGATTGACCGCCACCCGCATGACCTCCGACGTTCGCTCCGACCAGGACCGCTACGAGCAGCGCAAGGCCACGGTGCCGTTGGGGCGATATGCGTCGGCCGACGAGATCGCGAGCTGCGTGGCCTTTCTGTTGTCCCCGCGCTCCGCCTACGTAACCGGTACGACCTTGTATGCGGACGGCGGATATCTCGCCGCCCTCGGCAAGACGCGAACCTGGTAGCTGCTGCGGCGCGACGTATCACGCCGCTGGTCCAACTCTGATTTCCTGACGCCGTCCGGGTGTGATACTGGGGCGTGAGCACCGCCCCGCGGGCGCCGTTTCGCCCGTCCAGCCGGCGCGGCCAGAATTTCCTTGTGAATCGGGCCGTGCAACGGCGCATTGCATCCGCCGCCGCCCTCCCGCCCGGCTCAACCGTCGTCGAGATTGGCTCCGGAACCGGTAACCTCACAGAGGCGCTGCTGGCGCGCGGCCTGCGCGTGATTGCCGTCGAAATCGAAGACGAACTCGTCTCACGCTTGCGCCAGCGATTCCGGAACGTCGACGGTGTCGAAATCGTGTCGGGGGACGCCCGGCGGCTAAACCTGCGCCAACTCGCCGGTGGTCCCTTTCACGTCGTAGCGAATCTTCCCTATAGCGTTGGTACCCGCCTGGTGGTGAGCTTCGTCAGCGCCGCCGCCCCCCCCCGCAGCCTCACGGTCCTTCTGCAGCGAGAAGTAGCACGACGGCTAACGGCGAAACCGGGCGATATGGCGCTCCTCAGCGTCATGATTCAGTCCTACGCCAGGGCACGACGCTTGTTCGACGTCCCGCCCGAGGCGTTTCGGCCACGCCCCAAAGTGATCTCGAGTCTCGTCCGAATCGATCCCTTCGGTCGCTCTGAACTTGACACCGCGGCTGCCGAGGCCCGCGTCGCCGTTGCACGTCACGGATTCGCCCAGACCCGCAAGAAGCTGCGCAACTCCCTGGCCGCCGGGATCGGCCGACGCGAGCCCGAGGTTGGCGCGGCACTCGAAGCCGCCGGCATCGACCCTGGCCGGCGCCCGCAGACCCTTGCGCTCAGCGAGTGGGACCAGGTTGTCGCTGCCCTCGGCGGCATGCCGCCATCCGATCAGTCGGAAGTCGGCGCGAAGTGAAGCGCTGGATGCGCAACTGGCGCCGCCGGTCCGGTCCATCGTTCAGGCCGGCCCGCCTGATCGTCGGCCTGGGCAACCCCGGCCCCGCCTACGCGGGCACGCGCCACAACCTGGGCTTTGTGGTCTGCGACCGCCTGGCTTCCCAGGGCTCAGGTCGCTGGCGCACCACTCGCTACCGTGCCGAAGTCTGGACAGGTCTACTCGACGGACTGGCGGTGGCCCTGCTCAAGCCTCAGACCTTCGTGAACGAGTCCGGACCAGCCGTTCACGCGGCGTTGCGGACCTTCGGGCTCGATTCCTCGGGCATCATCGTGGTGCATGATGATCTCGATCTGGCGTTTGCCCGAATCCGCATTCGTCCCGGCGGTGGCAGCGGCGGCCACAACGGAATGCGCTCGATCATTCGCTCTCTCGGAACCGAGACTGTTATTCGCGTCAAGATCGGCCTGGGTCGGCCGCCGGCGGGTGTAAATCCAGCCGACTACGTGCTCGCACCCTTCGATCCCGCGGAGCGGCTCGACGCGAATGCCGCCACCGATCGCGCCGTGGACGCGGTACGTGCGCTCCTGACAGGCAACGTGGATTCAACCATGCAGCAATTCAACAAGACTGATGGCGCTCAGCGGCCTGCTTGACCTCCTGGACGAGGAGCCGACGCTGGCGGCCGCCGCGTCAGGCGCGTTGCAGGGCCCGCACCCGCTCACGGTCGAGGTGCGCGACGGCGCCAAATCCGCATTTGTTGGTCTGCTCGGGCGTCAGGCCAGTCAGCCGCTGCTCATCGTGACGGCCGAGGACGGGCGCGCGTCCGAAGTCGCCCACGACATTGGCATGTGGACTGAGTCGCGTCCCGTCCTGCACTTCCCGGACCCTGACCAGCCCGCCTATTCCATGCTGGCCATCGGTGGGGAAGTACTGGCCCAGCGGGTCGCCGTGCTTGGTCACTTGTCCCGCGTTCGCGATTCCGGCGCTTCGCCGGCGCCAATCGTCGTGACCTCCGTGCGGGCCTTGCTTCGCCGGCTCGTTCCGCCCGAGGAGTTCCGAACGCACTTTCTGTCGCTTTCGCCCGGGACTGCCGCCGACCTGCCGGACGTAGTCCGGCGTCTCGCCGCGCTCGGCTACGAGAACACGCCACTCGTAGAGCGGCCCGGCGAGTTCGCCCACCGCGGCGGCATCGTGGACATCTACCCGCCCGATGCCCGTCTGCCGGTTCGAGTGGACTTCTTTGGCGACGACATTGAGTCCGTGCGCTTTTTCGACCCCGATACACAACGCTCCCTGGGTCCGGCCGACGAGGTGATGCTTACACCGGCCACCGAGGTTCCGATCTGGCTGGGCGAAGCCGTCGCCGGGCGGTTGCGGGAACTGGACCTGGACTCATTGCGGCCGGAAGACCGCGTGGTCTGGCGACGCCATCTTGAACAGCTTGAGGGTAACGAGTACTTCGACGACGCCGCCTTCTACACGATGAGCCTCCTGCCCGACGCCGCGTCACTGTTTGACTACGCGCCGAACGCCTTGGTTCTGGTGGACGAGCCAGACCAGATCGCGGCCGCCGCGCGCGACGCGGAGACCACGGCCACCGCCAACCGCGAGCGCCTGACCGCCAACGGTGAACTACCGACCCACTTCGACTCACCCCTGTTTGCGGGCGCCGAGATCCTGCGCAGCCTGGATCACGCCCAGGTGCGCCTGACCTACGTTCCCGGATTGCCTGGCGAGGAAGGCTCAAGCCGCGCCGTGGTGGAGGGCTTCCAGGCTCAGCCCCCGTATGCCGGTCGCCTGCAACACATGGCCGAGGACCTCTTGGCCCTGCGCGACGCCCGCGTCCGCACGCTGATCGTCAGCTATCAGGGCCGGCGCCTCCGACATCTCCTCGCGGAGCAGGGTGTGGCCGCCGAAGTCGTGGAAAGCCTGGGTGAGCCGCCGCGGGAGGGCTCGGTCACCATCATCGCGGGCACGCTGGCCGAGGGCTGGCGGCATCCGCCGTCGGACCTGGTGCTCATCAGCGACGCCGAACTCTTCGGCCGCAAGCGCATCCGACGAATCCGCCGCGGCGCGCGCGGCGTGGACCGCTCATTCCTGGCCGACCTCGAAAAGGGCGACTACATCGTCCACGTGGAGCATGGCGTCGGGCAGTTCGAGGGCATCGTCCAGATGAGCGAGGGCTCGGGCGAGCGTGAGTACCTGGCCGTCAACTACGCCGGCGAAGACCGTCTTTACGTGCCGGTCGATCAGATCGGCCGCGTGCAGAAGTACGTCGGCATGAGCGAGCGCGCGCCCAAGCTCAGCCGCCTGGGTACTGCCGACTGGACCCGCGCCAAGAAAAAGGCGCAGCAATCCGCGGAGGAAATCGCTGCCGAACTCCTGGACATCTACGCCGCCCGCGAACTGGCCAAGGGCTACGCCTTCCCCGAGGACTCACCCTGGCAGCACGAGTTCGACGAGAAATTCCCCTTCATCGAAACCCCTGACCAGCTCGAGGCCATCAACGACGCCAAGGCCGACATGGAACGCGCGCGCCCGATGGACCGGCTGATCGCCGGCGACGTGGGCTACGGCAAGACTGAAGTCGCCCTGCGCGCCGTCTTCAAGGCGGCCATGAACAACAAGCAGGTCGCCGTGCTCGTGCCCACCACCGTGCTGGCGCAGCAGCACTTCGACACCTTCGCCTTTCGCATGCGCGACTACCCGCTGAACGTCGAGTTGCTCAGCCGCTTCCGCGTGCGTGCTGAACAGGCCGAAGTCATCGCCGGTCTCGCCTCGGGCGACGTCAACGTAGTCGTCGGGACCCATCGTCTGCTTCAGAAGGACGTCAAGTTTGCCGACCTCGGCTTGGTCGTGGTCGACGAGGAACAACGCTTCGGCGTCAAGCAAAAGGAGCGACTGAAGGACCTTCGCCGGGACGTTGACGTGCTGACCCTCACGGCCACCCCGATTCCGCGCACCCTGAACATGGCGCTCAGCGGCTTACGCGAGATCAGCGTGATCGAGTCGCCGCCCGAGCGCCGGCTGGCTGTCAAGACCTATGTGGCCGGCTACAGCGACGCCATTGCCGTCGATGCCATACGCAGCGAACTGGCTCGTGGCGGGCAGGTGTACTTCCTCCACAACCGCATTCAGACCATTCGCACCTGGGAAGAGCGGCTCCGCAACCTGTTGCCTGACGTCGACATCGTCGTGGGCCACGGCCAGATGCCGCCGCACGACCTCGAGGAGGTCATGTACCGTTTCGCCCGCGGCGACGCCCAGGTCCTGCTCTCCACCGCGATCATCGAGAACGGCCTGGACATCCCCAACGTCAACACGATCATCGTCAACGACGCCTGGCGCTTCGGGTTGGCCCAGCTCTACCAGTTGCGCGGTCGCGTCGGGCGCAGCGCCACCCAGGCCTACGCCTACTTCCTCTACCAGAAGAACCACACCTTGACCGAGGAAGCCCAGAAGCGCCTGCAGACAATTCTGGAGGCCTCGGAACTCGGCGCCGGCTTCCGCATCGCGTTGCGCGACCTGGAAATCCGTGGCGCGGGCAGCCTCCTCGGCGCCGACCAGCACGGCCACCTCACAACTGTCGGCTTCGATCTCTACACCCGCATGCTGACCGCTGCCGTCGACCGCCTGCGCGGCAAGGAACCCGACGAGCCGGACCCTGAGATCAGAGCCGTCGTCGACCTGCCGCTCGCCGCCTACCTACCGGACGACTACATGGGCACCTACGCGGCCAAGATCCGCGAATACCAGCGCCTGGCCCGCTTGCGCACCATCGGCGAGGTCGAGGAAGCCGTTGCCGACATCCGCGATCGCTTCGGCGACCTGCCCGAACCCGTGGCTAACCTCGCCTACCTGCTGCGAATCAAGGCGCGCGCCATCGCGCTCGAGATCCCCGGCATCACCGTCTATGGACGCGAACTCATCATTCGCGTCCCGACCAGCCTCCACGTCAGTCGAGGCGTCCTCCTCAAGGAGATCGGCCGCGGTGTCCGCCGCGGCCAACAGGGCCTCCTCTGGCCCAACTTCCAGCGCGACCGCCAATGGCAGTCAAAGCTCCTCGCCCTCCTCGACGCCCTCCTCCGCTGGCACGACCACGAAGACGCGCCCGCTGCCCTGGCGGCGATAGGTGGCCGGCATCGTTAGTACGTAGCTCAAGACGACCTGGACAACCTCGGGAATCCCAGCCCAGTTCTCGCAGGCGTTTGGCAAGCATCGGAACGCGGATTCACTCCGCCCTCGAACCGGAATGCACCTGCTCGGCGCGTTCGATGAAGCGGACCATTCGGGCCCTGAGCATGGTGACGTCGTTCGTGGGCCGGGTAAGCCGTTCCCGATCCGGCCCTTCATGGGCGCTCCAGAGCCGGCGAAGGATCAAGAAGGCCCATCGTGTCGCGATCAGCCGGTCCCACACCGCCAGCCGCTCGTCGAAGCCGGGATCCCCTGTCGGCCGGGTGTAGCTTTCGCGTAGCCATTCGTGCTCAGCCGAACTGAGCCCGTCCAAAGCCGCGTGCCAACGTAGGTCGGCCAGATCCAAGGCCGGGTCGCCCCAGCCGCTGTATTCCCAGTCCACCCACCGAAGCTGGCCGTCGTCGCACCACAAGGCGTTCGCCAGGCCCGGATCGACCTGGCACAGCCGCAACGGCACGCGCTCCCGGCTCGGATCCGCCTGACTGCCCGCCACGAAAATCGAGCAGTCCTCCACGAGCCGGGTGAGCCGGCAACGCAACTGGCCTCCCTGCGCGTCGGCGCTGACCAGCCATGCCCCGTACTCGGTAAGCAGGGTCTTCAGTTCGTCGAGGTATAGCGCGAAGTCGAACCAGTGGAACCAGGCGTCGCGCAACTCAACGTCGCCTACGTCGCCCGGCCCGATGTCGTGCAAGCACTGGATGCTGTCGATCAGCGCGACACGCTGCTGCACCGTCACGTCGGGACCGACCGGCGTCCCGCACAACCAGCGGTACGCAACCGCCGAAAAGGGAACGACGGAGCAACTCTCGTCCAACCAGAGCGGCTCCGGCGCAAGATCCAGCTCTACCGCTTGCAGCACCCGAAGCGCGCCGTATTCGCGCCTGGCCCGCTGGCGCCCGTCGTCCACGCACAGCTTGCATGCGAAGTGCTCGCCGTCGGCCTCCACGCGATAGATCGCATTGTTTGCGCCCCCGGTGACTCGCCGCACCGTGACCCCGCACTCGGTCCAGGTGTCCGCTTGCTCCCGGTGCGCGGCCGCGACGGCACTTAACCAGGCCGCCGCTCTACGCATTCAACGTCTCCGCGTGGAAACTGCTTGCATCAACCGACAAGCTGCCCTCCACCAGGCTAGTCGCCCGCGCCGGTCGCTGCCGATCCCGACCGAGTTCGCCCCGTGGGGACCATCCGACATGGACAGCCGCCTCCACGCTCCCGACAATCGCCGGCCACCTGGCAACCACGAGGTCGCAGTGAAGCTCGGCTATTTTCACAACGGGCACTTCCCGCCGATAGAGTTTGAAGAGTTCGTCCGCTGGGGCGCGGCCAATGGCTACCAGGCCATTGACGTCCCCCTCTTTGAACCGAATGTCCGCGCCATCTGTGATCGCCACGGCCTGGAGCCCACCTCGACCGTCGGCATGGTCTGCCAGCCAATCACGACTGATCCCGGACAGCGCGCTGAGGAATCGACCCAGGCCCGCCGTGCCCTCGACTACGCCGCCGCCGAGCACATTCCCAACGTCTGGCTTGGCCATGAGATGGCGCCGGACCTTGGCTTCGATGAGAACGTCCGTCTCTTCGCGGAGGGTGTCGCCCCTGTCCTGGACCACGCGGACCGCGTCGGCGTTCGCCTCGTCATGGAGAACTGGGCCAATGGCGGCCGCAACCTCGCCTATGCCCCGGCCCACTGGGCCGCCATCTTCGACGCTGTCCCCCACCCCGCCCTCGGCCTCTGCCCGGATCCGTCGCACCTGGTCTGGCTGGGTGTCGACTACCTGCGCGCCGTGCGCGAGTTCGGCTCGCGCGTCTACCACGCCCACGCAAAGGACACCGAGTTTCTGCCTGATGCGCTCTATCAGTACGGTGTCATCGGTACGGAACGCGGACGCATCGGCCAGGGGACCTACCGTTTTCGAATCCCGGGCTTCGGCGTGGTTGACTGGCCGGCCTACATCACTGCCCTGCTCGAAGTCGGCTACGACGGCGCCCTCGTCGTCGAGCACGAGGACGCCTTCTGGACCTCCCAAACCGACCCGCAACACGCGCTCAACGGCTTGGTTTTGGCCCGGCGTTTCCTGTCGCCCTTGCTGATCTGATCGACGGCGCACGCTGCTGCATCACACCCCGAGCCGACGACAACGCCAGGGTGCCGTGCCGTGGCGCCGCTCCAGCGCTTGACATGACGCCTTATGCTGAGCGCCGCACTCAGTTCGTCCAAACTGGCCGAAGCTACCCACCGATCTGACCCATGGCCGCCCAACGCCGTTCAACACGACAGGACTCCAACGGGAACACCCTCGTTATCGTTGAGTCGCCCGCCAAGGCGCGCACGATCAAGCGCTTCCTGGGTGACGGCTATAGCGTCGCGTCCTCCATCGGTCACATTCGCGACCTGCCGGCCAGCGCTGCCGAAGTTCCCAAGAACCTCAAGGGTAAGGACTGGGCGACGCTCGCAGTCGACGTGGACGAGGGCTTCCGTCCGGTTTACATAATTCCAACCGACAAGAAGCGCGTCGTAACCGAATTGCGACGCGAACTCAAGAGCGCCGGCCAACTCCTCCTCGCAACCGACGAAGACCGCGAGGGCGAGGCCATCGCCTGGCACCTGGTCGAAGTTCTCAAGCCCAAAACGCCCGTCCGGCGTCTTGTCTTTCACGAGATCACCCAGTCGGCCATCGAGGAAGCGCTCACACACACCCGCGAAATCGACCAGCGACTCGTCCAGGCCCAGGAGTCGCGCCGCGTTTTGGATCGATTGATCGGCTACCTCGTCTCTCCCGTCCTCTGGAAGAAAGTTGGCAGCGGCCTCTCCGCCGGCCGCGTGCAGACACCTGCGCTCTTTCTGATCGTCCAACGCGAACGGGAGCGCATGGCCTTTGTCTCCGCCGTCTACTGCACCCCGATCGCCACGCTCAGCCCGTCCGGCGATTCCGAGACGACCTTTGAGGCCCGCCTCGTGAGTCTGGACGACCAGAACTTGGCGACGGCCTCCGACTTTGACCCCGACACGGGAGAGCTCAAGTCCGGTACCAAGGCTCGCCTGCTGTCCGAGACGGACGCACGGCAGGTCATTGAGGCGTTGTCGAACGTTTCGTTCCAGGTCGCCGATGTCATCAAGCGCCCACGCACGCGTCGTCCCCAGCCCCCGTTCATCACCTCCACGCTCCAGCGCGACGCATCCACCCGCCTGCGCTTCTCCCCCCGCCAGACCATGCGCGTCGCCCAGCAGCTCTACGAGAACGGCTACATCACCTACATGCGCACCGACTCACCCGCGTTGTCTGCCCAGGCCACCAGCGCCGCACGCGCCGCTGTCCGTGCCGAGGTGCCGAAGGATCGGGAGCGCGAGTACCTGCCCGAGCGTCCACGCCGCTACAGCGCCCGTTCGGCCCGCGCCCAGGAGGCCCACGAGGCCATTCGCCCCGCCGGCGAACGCTTCCGGCATCCCGAGAATCTCGGATCTGACGTCGACGCCGACGGCCGCCGCCTCTATCGACTGATATGGCAGCGAACCCTCGCCTCGCAGATGCGTGATGCCCGATTTGAACAGACTCGAGTCCAGATCGCGGCCGATGCCGCCGACCATGGCACGGCCGTATTCCAGGCCAACGGGCAGGTCGTGGTATTCGACGGCTTCCTTCGCGTTTATGCCGGCGAACGCAGCGGCGAGCGAGTGCTGCCCGATGTGGCTGAAGGCGATCGGCTCCAGCTCCACGACATCGACGCTGGCAAGCGCGAAACCCGTCCGCCCGACCGCTGGACCGAAGCCAGCCTCATCCGCGAACTCGAGCGCCTCGGCATCGGCCGTCCCTCCACCTACGCCGCCATTCTGGAAACCGTGCAAGGTAAGTACGTGGAGCGCAAGGAGGGTGCGTTGGTCCCGCGCTGGCACGCCTTCGCCGTGATTCAGCTGCTCGAAGCGCACTTTCGTGAGCTAATTGATGCTGACTTCACCGCCAACATGGAAATCGGGCTGGACCAGGTGGCTGACGGCTCGTTGGACCCGTTGCCCTGGCTTTCGGATTTCTATTTTGGCTCGGGCGGATCCCGCGCTACTGCGGCGCCGGGCAACGGAAACATGTTGCACGAGGGTCTGCGCAAGCGAATCGAGTCCAGTCAGGAAGCCATTGATGCCCGCACCGTCTGCACCATCCCGCTGTCGAACGGCAACGGATCCTCGATCGCCGTTCGAATCGGCCGCTACGGTCCATATCTGGAGTCGCTCGAGAGCGGCGCCCGTGCCCAGGCGCCCGAAGATCTCGCCCCCGACGAGTTGACCGCCGAAGTCGCCGCGGGCCTTCTGGCCAAGGCGGCCAAAGGCGACGAGCCCCTGGGGACCGATCCAGAGTCCGGACTCCCCGTATTCCTCAAGTCCGGGCGTCTCGGCCCGTACCTCCAACTCGGCGAGGGCCGTGGTGCCGGTCGTGGCCGACCGAAAACTACAAGCGTTTGGCCGATGGTTCAGCCCGAGAATCTCACCTTCGAGCAGGCGCTCGACATGCTGGCTTACCCCAAGACGCTGGGAACTCACCCGGAGAGCGGATCCAAAGTCACCGTCCAGGACGGTCCCTACGGTCCCTACGTCAAGTGCGGCAAGGAGTCCCGCAGCCTGCCGGGCGAGGGTGACGAGCGTTACGCAAAGCTTGTATCCATTGAACTGCCCGAGGCTCTCGACATCCTCAAAGCGCCCCGGCCGCCTCGCCGACGCCGTTCTCAGCCACCCGCTTTGGCCGAGCTTGGGGCACATCCAGCGTCCAGCGCACCCATCACTGTTCGTGACGGCCGCTACGGGCCCTACGTCACGGACGGTGAGCTAAACGCGAGCATTCCCCGAGGGCGTGATCCTTCGACCATGACGCTTGACGACGCCGTGGCGCTGCTAGCCGCCCGGGCCGAGCGGGTGGCTGCCCAGGGCGGGAAGCGCCGTCGACGCAGCGGCCCTCGTCGTCGAAGTCGCTAAGTACCGCGTCGCGCCACTCGTACGATATGCTTGGCCAACGTCCGGCTCGCTCGGGCGAATACACACGCTGCCTGACGTAGCGGGATCCTGCCGCGACACGCGGTTCCTGGTGCGAGTGACGGCAGCGGAGGAACCTTGAAGGACCAGAGAGGGGCAGATACCCACATGCCGGCAGCCTCCATGCGCGATTTGCTCGCCGCGGGCGTGCATTTCGGCCACCGAACTCCGCGCTGGAACCCCAAGATGGCCCCGTTTATCTTCGGTGCCAGGGGCGGTGTGCACATCATTGATCTGCAGCACACCGTTCGGGCGCTTGACCGTGCCACCGCTTTCTTGCGGGCCACTGCCGCCAGCGGCGGCGAGATCATATTTGTTGGCACGAAGCGTCAGGCCCAGGAAGTCGTGCAGGAGCACGCGGCGCGCTGCGGCGCCAACTACGTCCAGCACCGCTGGCTCGGCGGCACGCTTACGAACTTCGAGACCATGCGCCCGCGTCTGCAACGTCTCCGTGAGCTGGAGGCCCGTGAAGCTGCCGGCGAGTTTGAGACGTTAACGAAAAAAGCGGCCCAACGCCTGCGAGTGGAATTGGCCCGTCTTACGAAAAAGATGGGCGGCATCAAGCACATGTCGCGTCTGCCGGCAGCGATCTTTGTCATCGATCCCAAGCGCGAATACAACGCGGTGACCGAGGCACGCAAGCTCGACATTCCAATCGTTGCCATCGTCGACACCAACTGCGACCCCGAAGTCGTCGATTACGTGATTCCTGGCAACGACGACGCGATTCGATCGATCGTAGCCGTTACCACCGTTGTCGCCGATGCCGTACTCGCGGGCCAGGAGGAATTCAGGAACCGTCAGGCCGAGCGCGAGGCCCGGTTGGCGCGGGAGGCGCAGGCCGCCCTTGCCGCCGCTGCAAGGGCCGATGCGGAAGGCCAGTCGACCGGTGACATCGAAGCTGCCATGTTGGCCGCGGCCAGCGAGGCCGGCAATGTTCAACGAACTCCAACACGAGACGGAGGAGCACCTGGTGCGGCCCCTGGTCAAGCCGCCGATGTCCAGGGCGCTCCGAGGGGCCGTCGCCGCTCCCCGCCCCAGCCGCGCGGTGGCCGCCGCAGGCCAAACGGCCGCCCGCCTCGGTCGGGTGAGGGTGGAGCGCGTCCACGCGGTCGGGCTCGGCCCGGAACCCGCGGCCCCGGTCCGGGAAGTGGCGGCACCGGCGCACGCCCGCGTAACCAGGAGGCGTGACCGGCATGACGCACAAGGCATCGGTGGCGGACATTCGCGCGATTCGGTCCGAAACAGGCGCGGGCGTGATGGACATCAAGCGCGCCATCGAGGACGCCGAAGGCGACCTTGACAAGGCTCGCGAACTGCTGGGACAACGCGATTCGCAGTTCTCAGCCAAACGAGCCGAGCGCGAAACCAGGGAAGGTCTGGTTACCGCCTACGTGCATCCCGGCCGTCCGCTGGGCGCCTTGCTCGAACTCAACTGCGAAACCGACTTCGTGGCGCGAACCGAGGACTTCACCTCGCTCGCTCGCGATATCGCCATGCACATTGCTGCCATGGGGCCGACGCGAATCAGCGATGACGAAGACCAGGATCCGGACGACGACGGTCCTGCGCTCTTGACCCAGCCGTGGTTCCGCGACGGATCACAGACGGTGGAGCAAGTCATTCAGGCTGTGATCGCCAAGCTGGGCGAGAACATTCAGGTCGGACGCTTCAGCCGCTTCGAGATCTGACGACAGCCGCACGCCGACGGGCACTGGAGGGCCGATGGCGAAGCCTGCCCTGAAGTACCGGCGCGTCCTCCTCAAGATCGGCGGTGAGTCGCTGGCTGGTGAGCGAGCCTTTGGAATTGACTCGCATGCCGTCCAGGCCTTGGCCGTCCGGATCGTTGAAGCCCTCGACCTGGGCGTGGAGCTTGCCGTGGTCGTCGGCGGCGGCAACTTTTGGCGCGGCGGTGAGCACCACGACATCAACCGCGCCACCGCCGACTACATTGGGATGCTTGGCACGGTCATGAACTCAATGGCGCTCCAGGAGGCGGTTGAACGACTTGACGTACCCACCCGCGTGCAGACCGCCATTGAAATGCGCGAAGTGGCCGAACCGTACATTCGCCGCAAGGCCGTGGCCCACCTGGAAGCCGGACGGCTGGTCATCTTCGCGGCCGGCAGCGGCAATCCCTACTTCACCACCGACACGGCCGGCGCATTGCGAGCAATGGAGATCGGCGCCGAGGCCCTGCTGAAAGCCACCAAGGTGGACGGCGCGTACACTGACGATCCCATGACAAATCCAGCCGCCACCCGCATCGAACGCACTACGTACCTTGAGGCTCTCAATAACGGCCTCAAGATTCTGGACGCAACCGCCTTCAGTCTCTGCATGGACAACAACCTGCCCATCATCGTGTTCCGGCTGGAAGACGAGGGCAGCCTCGTGCGAGTACTCACCGGCTACCAGGTCGGCACGCTGGTAGCGGCCTGAGCGGGCCATGATCGACGAGTTCATGCTGGACGGTGAACGTCGCATGGGCCAGGCCGTGGCGCATCTCCGCAAGGAACTTGCTGGTATTCGCACCGGTCGCGCGTCGCCGGCGCTGATTGAGGACCTCAGCGTTCCCTACTACGGCCAACCCACCCCACTCAAGCAAATCGCGGGAATCTCTGCGCCAGAGGCTCGACTCCTCGTCGTGCAGCCCTGGGACAAAGCCGCGCTGCCGGACATCGAGCGGGCCCTGATTGCATCGGACCTTGGAATAACCCCGTCGAATGACGGCAATGTGATCCACCTGCCGATCCCGCAGCTGAGCGAAGACCGCCGCCGTGACCTTGTGCGAGTTGTCCGCCAGCGGGCCGAGGACTCCAAGGTGGCCGTTCGCAACGTTCGGCGCGACGTGCACGACGATCTGCGCGAGCTTGTCCGCGAGAAGGAAGCTTCTCAGGACGACCTCCACCGCTCTGAGTCGCGGCTCCAGGACGTAACGGACAAGTACGTTGCCGCGATTGATGAACTGAGCCGGCAGAAGGAAGCCGAGGTGATGCAGGTCTGAGCGTTCAACCCGGAAGGGTGCCGGCGCATGTCGCCATCATCATGGACGGCAATGGCCGCTGGGCCGAGCGCCGCGGGCTCGAACGCCAGGCCGGTCACCGTGAAGGTGCTCGGCGAGTTCGGGACATCGCCGCCGCCTGCATCGACTACGGCGTACGCGTCCTCACCATTTACGCCTTCTCAACCGAGAACTGGGACCGCCCTGCGGACGAGGTCAGTTTTCTCATGGACCTCATTCCCGAGCGCCTCGAAGCCGAACGATCCATGATTTTGGAGCAACAGGTACGAATTCGCGTCCTCGGCGAAGTCGAGACGCTCCCGCTTCTGGATCGCGTGGCAGTGCAAGACATCGTCCGGCAAACCGCCCGGCACGACGCGCTGGACCTCAACATTGCGTTCAACTACGGCGGACGCGCCGAAATTGTTCGGGCGCTTCGCAACCTGATTCGTGAGGGTGTGCGCCCGGAGGATGTGACCGAAGACCTCGTGAGCCGCGCGATGTATACGGCCGGACAGCCGGACCCGGACCTGCTCATTCGCACCGGAGGCGACCAGCGCTCCAGCAACTTTTTGGTCTGGCAGTCCACCTACACCGAGTTCTACTTTTCCTCCATCTTGTGGCCTGACTTCACCAGAGAGGCGTTCGAAGAGGCGCTGGCCGACTTCGGTTCGCGGCAGCGCCGATTCGGCCGCGTTCCCGTGGCTGCGCCTGGCGCGGCGGCCGACGCCTGACGACCCTGGCTGTTCGGGTCGCCAGCGCCCTGATCCTGGCGCCGGCCGTTCTGGCGCTTGCTTGGTGGCACCCAATAGCCCTGGCGGTCCCCATGGCCCTGGCGGCGGCCGTGATCGCCTTTGAAATGGGCACCATGTATGCGATCAGCGGGCTTCGGGTGTCGCGCGGGGCCGGGGCGCTACTCGCCGCCGGGCTGGTGGCACGCTGGGCGTTCGCCCCCGAGCAGCGACTTTGGGTCGACGTGGCCATAGGCCTGGTGGCCGGCTACACCCTGCTGCGTCAACTCTGGCATCCCCGCATGTATGGACGGTTCACCAGCTGGGGTCTCGCTCTTGCGTCCGCAATCTACGCCGGCGGCCTGCTGGGCTTCCTGGTCGTACTCCGCGAGTTGCCGAATGGCTTCTGGTGGGTCGCCCTGGCTCTCGCCGTGACCTGGGCCTACGACACCTTTGGCTACCTGGTGGGTCGCAGCCTGGGCCGTCGCGGATTCATGACCCACATCTCGCCTCGCAAGACCTGGGAGGGCGTGGCCGGAGGATTGCTGGCGGCGATCGTCGTCGTTGCGGCGTTCGCGCCGGCTCTCGGGTACGCCTGGTGGCTGGCGGTTCCCTTAGGATTCCTTTGGGGACTTGCCGCGCAAGCAGGTGACTTGGTGGCGTCGATGCTCAAACGGGACACTGGGCAAAAGGACTCTGGACGAGTGATTCCGGGGCATGGCGGCATGCTGGACCGGCTCGACGCCTTGCTCTTCGTAGCGCCCGCCGTGTTTGCCTTCGCCAATCTGGCGGCGTGATGTCAACTACCGCGACCGACTCACCATCCCGGCCCAAGCGCCTGGTGATTCTGGGATCTACCGGGTCTATCGGCACCCAGACGCTGGACGTAGTACGCGCTCATCCCCACCGCTTCCAGGTACTCGGGCTGGCTTGCGGGTCGAACTGTGACCTGCTCTACAGGCAGATTCGGGAGTTCGACGCACCACTCGCCTGCGTGCGCGACATCGACCCAGCCGTCGATGACTGGCCCGCCGGTACTGAGCGGCTCCCCTATCCCGACGGCATGGCCCAAATGGCTGCACTCCGGGAGGCCGACATTGTCGTCGTGGCCACGGTCGGCGACGCGGGCTTCCGTCCAACCGAGAGCGCGCTGCGTGCAGGCAACGACGTCGCCCTCGCCAGCAAGGAGATGCTCGTGATGGGCGGCGGCTTGTTCCGCAAGCTGGCCGATTCGTCCGGTGCCGAAATCCTGCCGATCGACAGCGAGCACAGCGCCATCTGGCAGTGTCTCGTCGGCGAAGCGTCCGACAGCATTCGCCGGCTGATTCTCACGGCCTCCGGCGGGCCCTTCCGCACCTGGGAAGCAACCGCTATTAGAACGGCCACCGCGGAGGAAGCGCTGGAACACCCGAATTGGGACATGGGCGCCAAGATCACCATCGATTCGGCCAGCCTGCTCAATAAAGGGCTCGAGATAATTGAGGCCCACTGGTTGTTTCAGGTGCCCTATAGCGCCATTACCGTCGTCGTTCATCCAGAATCCATCGTGCACTCCATGGTTGAATTCCATGATGGCTCGATTAAGGCCCAGCTGGGAGTGCCCGACATGCGGTTGCCAATCCAGTACGCCATCGGGTTCCCCGATCGCCTGCCCGAGTCCCACGCGCCGCTGGACATTCGCACGCTCACTCGCTTGAATTTCGAGCAGCCGGACGAGCGCCGCTTCCCGCTGCTCGCGGCTGCGCGCGCCGCGGGCGCCGCCGGCGGTACGGCTCCCGCCACTCTCTGCGGCGCCGACGATGCCGCGACCGCCTGGTTCATTCAGGGAGATGGCCGTTTCGGGGTGATGACTGACGCCGTACAGGCCGCGATGGATGCCATTCCCCCGGCGCCGCTCGACGATCTTGGGGCGGCCCTCGCGGCGCATCGCCGCGGATTCGACTTCGTACAGGCGCGGCTGGCTGACGCGTGAGCCCGCTGGAGGCCCTCCTCAACAGCGAGGCGGGCCTGCTGGTCACGCTTCCGTTGGCGCTCGGCGTGTTGAGCGTCATCGTCTTTGTGCATGAGGTCGGCCACTTTGTCGCCGCGCGGCGGTTTGGTGTGCACGTCAAGGAATTCGCTATTGGATTCCCGCCACGCCTCAAGTCGGTGCTGCGAGGTGGGAATACCTATCCTGCGGCCCGGTTAACGCCGGATCCCATTGACGTGAGCGGGCGCCTGGTTCGTCTCTGGAGCGGCGATCCGGCATCGAACCTCGCCAAGGCCGTCGTCGTCCTTGACGGTGCCGGCCCCTACCTGCGGGCCGACGCCGCGCACGCGGCCGCCAGCCCGGCCGCCGGCCTAATAGTTGCTGGACCCCAATCCGTCCAGGACGCGATCGACCTTTCCGAAATGTCGATCCCGGTGATCGCCGTGACCCGCGATCACGCGGCGGCCATGCTGGCAGATGCTGCTGGTCGCGAAGCCGTCATTGAGACGGGCCGGCGTCAGGCCGGCAAGGACGAAGCGCGAGTGCATATCGGCGCCACGCGCTTCGCGCTCAACGTGCTGCCGCTGGGCGGCTATGTGCGCATGACCGGCGAAAACGACGAATTCGATGCGCCGGGCAGCTTCATGACACGTCCGGCCTGGCAACGCGGCCTCATCCTGCTGGCCGGACCGCTGATGAACGTGCTGCTCACGCCTCTGTTCTTCTTTGTCGCGGCCATGATTGCGGACGTGACCGGCAGCGTCGTTGCCGCCGTCGTCCCGGATTCACCTGCGGCTCAGGCCGGTCTCCGGGAAGGCGATCAGCTAGTGCGCATCGGCGAGCGGGACATCGTTTCGCTGGCCGATGTAAGGGACGCCGTGCGCTCTGCCGCCGGCCGGGAAGTGACCATCGTCGTCAACCGGCAGGAGACCGAGCTCGCTCTTGTCGCCACGCCCCGCCTCAATCCGCCGCCCGGAGAAGGCGCGCTGGGCATTCGGATGCGAGCGACCGTGGGGCCTGCTCCCGTTCACGTGGCAATTCCTCGCGCCTTTCAGCGCACCTGGGACGCGTTGCTCCTGCTCCCCAGGGTGATCGGCGAGGCGATTGCCGGTACCCAGCCGCTGGAGTTAGCCGGACCTGTCGGCATCGTCCAGACCGTCGGCGTCGCCGCGCGTCAGGGGCCGGAAATCGTCTTCATCCTTGCCGCGTTTCTCACCGCGCAGATTGGCCTGCTCAACCTGGCGCCGTGGCCCGGGCTCGACGGCGGACGCCTGATCTTCGTGGTGGTTGAACTCCTTACGGGCCGCCGCGTCCCTCCCCGCCGCGAAGCTGCCTTCCATTTCGTCGGCATCGTTGTGCTGCTCACGCTGGTGCTCTTCATCACCGTGGGCGACGTGCAGCGCATTGCCGGGACCTGAGTGAACGCGGGCGCTTTAGCTCACGCCAACGCTCATCCGTCAGCGACCTGGAAGCTGACTAGATGCCAGCCTTCGGCGCCGTTCGGCGCGGGTGGCCTGGGGCCTTCCGGTTGTGTCGCGCCGCTGGCGTCGGTTGCGCGCACCCTGGCACTGTGCGGTCCCGGGGTGGCCTCCCACTCGTGTACCCACTGCACCCAGGTGTGTTTGCTGATCGGCAAGGCGAGTCTCGCTTCTTGCCACTCGCCGCCGTCAATCTGCACCTCAACCTTGCTGATGCCGCGGTTCTGCGCCCACGCCACACCGGCTAGCGGCTGCAAGCCGGGCTTGATGTTCGTCGATCCCGGTCTGGGAACGTCAATGCGGGATTGCGTCTTGACCGGACCTTGCTTCGACCACCCCCGCGGAATCCAGTAACCGTTGAAACCGTCCCAGGTAGTGACTTCAATCTCTTGCAGCCACTTGGTGGCAGATACGTATCCGTAAAGACCCGACACAATCAGTCGCGCCGGAAAGCCGTGCTCGAACGGCAGCGGCTCGCCATTCATGCCCACCGCCACCAGCGCTGGACGTCCATCGAACGCCACTTCGGTCGGAAACCCGACCGTGAACCCGTCAACCGACCGGCCAACGATCTGGGTTCCTTCAGGCTTCACCCCTGCGTGATTCACCAGGTGCCAAATCGGCACGCCCTGCCATGTGGCATTTCCAATCAGTTCGCCGCCCACTTGGTTTGAGACGCAGCACAGCGTGATGAACTCCTCAAAGACCGAGAGCCCCAGCAACTCCGGGAAGGAAATGCTGTAAGGGCGCTCCACGAGGCCAGTGATGTTGAGCCTCCAGTTATTGACGTCGACCCGTGGAACCGAGAACGCAGTATCAATCCGGTAGAAGTCGTTATTGGGCGTGACCAACGGCGAAACCCCATCCACCCCGACCGTTGTCGTCGTCAGCGGTTGGACTGGCTCGGGCGTCGGTTCCGGCGTCGGTTCCGGTGTCGGCTCAGGCGTGGGCTCGGGCGTGGGCTCGGGCGTCGGCTCCGGTGTGGGTTCCGGCGTCGGTTCCGGCGTGGGCTCAGGGGTCGGCTCGGGGGTCGGCTCGGGGGTCGGCTCGGGGGTCGGCTCAGGCGTGGCCTCCGGCGTTGGTTCCGGTGTTGCTGCGACTGTTGGAGGTGCCGTCGGCGCGGCCGTCTCAGCGCTGGCCACGGCCACGCGCGTCGGCTCAGGCGTGGGCTCGGGCGTGGGTTCCGGAGTAGCCGCGACTGTCGGAGGTGCTGTCGGCGTGGCCGTCTCGGCGCTGGCCACGGTCACGGGCGTGGCCTCCCGGGTGGCTTCCGGCGTCGGTTGCGGAGAAGCTGTGCGCGTGGGGGGCGCCAGGCCACTGGGCGTCGGAATCGCCGCGACCGTCGGCGGTGCCGGAGGCGCGAGCGTCTGGGGCACCGGAGGAGCGACCGACTCGGCGGTGCTGGGCGCTGGGGTTGGGAGTGTCGCCGCTGCCCGGTCTTGCACGGCTGGCAGCACCACTTCTTCGCGCTTGGCCACGCCCACCTTGGCGCGCTCGATCAGATTGCGTCCGACGACGCCGCTAACCACTGAAGTCGCGGCAACCAGCGTGGCTGTTCCCAGAAAGAAGCGTCGCTGTCTCTGCATCTGGATGGCCGATGTCGGCTCAGCAACAGCCGCCGGCTCCTGGATCAGGTGAACAAGCCACAAGAGCGTCGCCACCGCCGCCCCAACCGAAATCGTCACCGCCGCCACCGCATGCACCGGCGTCGATTGGGCGTCGAAAGCGTTGGCCAGACCCGCCAGAATTCCGAATGCCGCAAACCCAGCGACCGCAGCCGGTCGCGACCGCAGGGCTATGACACCGAACGTAGTGCCGAAGATCGCGCTTAGCACCACGAGGAATATGACCAGCGCCAGCTTGTCGCTCGTGCCGAAAACGCTTATCGCGAACTCTTCCATGGCCCGCGGACTCAGGTCCACAATCCGGCCGCTCATGGAAACCAGCAGCGACGGCAGTCCGCCAAAGATCCCCGCGTACAGTTCGCTGACGCCGATAGCCAGCAACCCCGACAATAGACCCGCAAGGCCGCCGTGCGCCACGAAACTCAGCGTCGGGGCCGGCCGCCCGTCGCTCTCGTCAGCCATTCGTACCTCCTACGCACACAGTGCTGGCATACCACTCCTGCACGCACGCGGTTGCGCCGGACGCCAGAATTGCCACTCGTCGTCGTCGCTCGGCTTGTTGGAGGCAGGATCCGCTCTGTATCCAGACGGTCCGTTGATGCTCGAATGCTCGGTAGCGGCCGTGCAAATCAATGACATCCGCCCCACTCGTCCCTCTCAGCATCCGCAAGCCATTCTATGGTGTGATCGGTCGGGGTGCGCCGGACCTGTAGGGGCGACCGCACGGTCGGTGCGGCAGGCCATCCCATATCTCGGTCGGGCGCAGCACGCACGCGGGAGCTTCAGAACTTGGCTCAGTGAAATTATGGTGTACCCTTCGAGCCCGTAGAAACGGGCTGTTCATATTCGCCCGCCACGGTGGCGGGCCACGCCTACGAAAGGCAGCCTCCAATGCTTCATTCGATGTCTCTGCCCAGGCCAATGCGTCTGTTGATGCTCCTGACCCTCGTAGCTGCCTTGGTCCTTGCAACCCTGGCCCCGGCTTTGGCGGATTCACATCCGGCTGCCAGCGACGGCCAGCGTCTTGAAGACCAGTCGGCGGACGTTCAGGCCACCTACTTCGCGGTGTACGGCAGTGACGCCGCGGCGAAGTGGATCGAAGAACACAACGCCGCGCTCGCCATCACCGGCAACATGTACTACCACCGCCTCGTCGCCGTGGCCAAGGCTCGCATCGAGGCCTCAAAGGCCATGAGCATGGACATGGGCATGGGCGATGACATGAGCATGGGCGACGACATGAGCATGGGCGACGACATGAGCATGGGCGACGACATGAGCATGGGCGACGACATGAGCATGGGCGACGACATGAGCATGGGCGACGACATGAGCATGGGTGACGACATGAGCATGGGTGACGACATGAGCATGGGCGACGACATGAGCATGGGCGACGACATGGACATGGGAATGGCCATGGACCTGCCGTACCGCATCGCCGCTGACGTAATCGGTCGAGGCACTGAGAAGGCGTTCCTGGCGGGCACCGACTCTGGCGTGCTCTACGGCGTCGGGATCTCGGAAGACGAGATCGGCGGGATGATGAAGATGGACGACATGTCGATGTCGGACGACATGATGTAGCGCTGGCAGCGCGCATCTCGTTTAGTTCCGACGCCGGCCGCGCCAAGCGCGGCCGGCGTCGGGCGCGTTTCGTGGCGATGTCGGTGCTGGTCGACCACACGCGCCATCGGAAGCTGACTCCGGGCGAAGTGATTGCTCGCCGACGTGGCCTTGTCCCGCCGCCGGCGAATCCCTGCCCCAATGGTCAGTACCCGTAGGCGCCCACGACCCCACGCGGCTCTGTCTGGTCTGGACCCGGAATCCGGGGTACGCTTCAAAAGACGACTCCATGCCACAGCGCAGAGCCTGAGTGCATGATCAAGCGACGCGGGTCCTACCAGATCAAGGTGCGGGACGTGCCCATCGGCGGTGGCGCGCCCGTCGCCGTCCAGTCGATGACCATCACCGACACACGCGACGTCGACGCCACCGTGGCCCAGATCGATCGCCTGATGGAACACGGCTGCGACATCGTCCGCCTGGCCGTGCCCGACAAGTACGCCGGGGCCGCCCTCAAGGACATTCGCGCGCGCACCGACGCGCCCCTCGTGGCCGACATCCACTTCGACTACCGTCTCGCCCTCATGGCGGCCGAAGCCGAATTCGACTGCCTCCGCATCAACCCGGGCAACATCGGCGGACGCGAGAACGTCGAAGCGGTCGTCCGCGCCTGCAAGGAACGCGACATCCCGATCCGAATCGGCGTGAACTCCGGGTCGATTCAGGAAGCCTGGTCCAAGAAATTCGACGGCCGTCCCGAAGGCGATGAGCTCGTGGATCTCATGGTTGAGGACGCGGTCGAGCATGTGAAGATCCTGGAGGACATGAACTTCGACCAGATCAAGATCTCCATGAAGTCCTTCGAGGTCGACGTCACCATCAACGCCTACAAGCAGTTGGCCCAACTGGTCATGTACCCATTCCACATCGGCATCACCGAATCCGGCCCGCCGAGTACCGGGATCATTCGCTCGTCGGTTGGCCTGGGCAGCCTGCTCTGGGACGGCTACGGCGACACCATGCGCGTCTCGCTCACCACCGATCCGGTCGAGGAAGTCCGCGTCGCCAACGAAATCCTCAAGGTACTCGGACTCAAGACCGTCGGTCCCACCATGGTTTCCTGCCCATCCTGCGGCCGCTGCGAAATCGATCTTTACGGCCTGGCCGACGCGGTCGAGGACGTCATGAAGGGCGTCAAGCAGCCCATGAAAGTTGCGGTCATGGGCTGCGTGGTCAATGGCCCGGGCGAAGCCATGGACGCCGATCTCGGCATCGCCGGCGGCAAGGGCCGCGCGGTGATCTTCCGCCATGGAGAGATCCTGCAAACCGTCGACGAGGCCGACATGCTGCCCGTGCTGACGGACGAAATCGGCAAGCTCGAAGTGGCAATGGCCGAAACGGCCGAGGTCTCCTGAGCCAAGCGGCGAGTCGGGGTTCAGCGCCCGCGACTGAGCGACACCGCGACGGCAAGCCCATGTTCCACGCCGAGTCGTTGCGCCAATGGCGCGACTGGCTACAAGCGAACCACGACTCCTCCAACGGCGTCTGGCTCGTGGTCTGGAAGAAGCACACGGGCAAGCCGGCGCTGGAATACTCCGGCACCGTCGACGAAGCCCTGGCCTACGGTTGGATCGACTCGCGCACCAACCGGCTCGACGACGAACGCGCCATGCGCTGGTTCTGCCCTCGCAAACCCACCAGCCCCTGGTCGCGCATCAACAGGGCCAAGATCGCCCGGCTCGTTGAGGAACGCCGTCTGCAACCCGCCGGCCAGGCGTTGGTCGACGCCGCCAGGGAAAACGGCGCCTGGACGATCTCCGACGAGATTGAGGACCTTCGCATTCCTGACGACTTGGCCGCGGCCCTGGAGTCCGATCCCGCCGCGGGGACAAACTTCGCGCGCTTCTCGGCCTCGGCCAAGAAGAACATCCTCTGGTGGATCAAGTCGGCCAGGACCGCGCCAACTCGCACCCGGCGGATCAACATCACCGTTGAACGCGCCGCCGAAAACCGCCTGGCCAACCACCCCCGGGGCCGCGACCAGGGCCCGCGAGCCGGACCGACCTGAACCATCCACCCTGCGCCGGCGAGCGCCTGCTCGGCGGTTAACCAACGTGAGGAGCTTCTGACTGACAATGCTCGCCATTCGCAAAGCGCGTCCCGAGCGCGGCGTGGAAGTAGCCCGGGTCGAACGACCCGAGCCCGGCTTCGACGAACTCCTTCTGCGCGTGCGCCGTGCCGGCATCTGCGGCTCGGACCGCCACCTCTATGCCTGGGACTCCTGGGCCGAGCTCAACTTCCCCACGCCCTTCACCCTCGGTCACGAAATCGTCGGCGAAGTGGCGGCGGTGGGTGCCGCCGCACAGGGTTTTGACGTGGGCGAACTGGTCGCAGTCGAGAGCCACATCTTCGATGGCGTCTGCCGGGCCTGCCGCACTGGCAACGCCCATGTCTGCGAGAACCTTCGAATCCTCGGAATCGACGTGGATGGCGGTTTCGCGGAGCACGTCGCGATCCCCGCGCGTGTCGCCTGGAAAGTGCGGCCGGAAATCCCCATCGAGCGCGCCGTCCTGTTCGAGCCACTGGGTAATGCCGTGCACGCCGCCATGCGTTTCGACGTCTCGGGCCAACCCATCGCGGTTTACGGCTGCGGTCCGATGGGTCTCATGTCCATTGCCGTCGCCCACTCGGTCGGCGCCTACCCGATTGTTGCCAGCGACGTCTCCGCCTACCGGCGTGGGCTGGCCGAAACCATGGGCGCCCACGCCACGCTCGATGCAGCCTCACCGTCGTTTGAATCAGATCTCTTCAACGCCCTGGGCAGTCGCCCAACCGTGAGCCTGGAGATGTCCGGCCACCCCGACGCCTTCCGCCAGGCCCTGCGCCTGTCGGCCAACGCCGGAAAGGTGGTTCTGCTGGGCATTCCGCCAACACCGGTGAGCATCAATCTGGCGGACGACCTGCTGTTCAAGGGCCTGGAGGTCTACGGCGTGACCGGTCGCCTGATCTGGGATACCTGGTACCGCACCGAGGCATTCCTCATCCGGCACGGCGGCGCTCTGGACCCTATGCTCACCCACAGCTTCCCGCTGGACCAATTCGAAGACGCCATGGATACCATCCAAACTGGCCAATGCGGCAAAGTCCTGCTGGAGATGGATGCCTAGCCTGGAAGCCGCCACCGGCTCGCACCTCTCCGCTACGCATACGCGCAACGTCAGGAGACCGAGATGAAGCTGGCCCTATCCGGACGAGTCGTCGAAGCCCCGCACGAAAAGACCCGGGCACTGATCGACCTGCCCGAACTCGCCGAGGCCGCCGCCCGCATCGGCTACGGTGCCCTTGAAGTCCGCAACTCGCAGCTCGAGGTCGGGGCAACCGCCGCCCGAGTCACCGAAATCCGCCAGGCCCTGGATGAGAACGGTCTGGCTGCCTGCTGCCTCGTCGCCGACTCCGCCACCGAAGGCCGCTTCTCCCCCCGCTTCGACGAGTATCTCGACCTCGCCCTCCGCATCGGCGCCCAGCGCATCCGCCCCAGCATCGGCTCCATCGAGCAAATCCCACAGGTCCGCGAAGCCGCCGACAAGGCCGCCGCCTTCGGCGTGGACCTCGTCCAGTTCACTCACCACGGCACCCCCTTCAACAGCGTGGCCGGATCCCTCGACATGCTGCGCCGGGTCAACCGCAGCAACGTGGGTCTCGTCTTCGAACCGGCCAACCTCTACATCGAAGGCCAGGACTACGGCCAGGCGGCGGTTCAAGCTCTGGCCCCGCACATCAAGCACGCCGAAGTCCAGAACATGCTCCTGGTCGGCGAAAACGAAGGCATCCCCATCAGTGCCCAGGGCGGCTACGTTCAATACCAGAACCTGCGTGTTGACGACCCCCGCGGTGTCGACATTCCCGGCGTGGTCGAATGTCTCAAAGCCATCGACTACGACGGCTGGCTCGTCATGCACAGCCCCAACTTCGACGGCCTCGACCCGCTCACCTACGCCGCCCAGGCCCACGACTACCTGCGTGGACTGATCGACGGCTGACACGCGGTGGGCGGACAGAGTGACAGCCGGGCCGGTGCTAGGCTGATCGAAAGTTCGGTTTTTGTCCGGCAGCGCGTAAGGGGAGGCGCTTGACGACGACCGAGCCGAAACTGACCCCGCTGCGGCGTCAGTTTCTTGACATAAAAAAGCAGCAGCCCGACGCGATCCTGCTCTTCCGCCTCGGCGACTTCTATGAAATGTTCGACGAGGACGCCGAACGCGCCGCCGCCATCCTCCAGATCGTCCTCACGTCCCGAGAGTTCGGTAAAGGCAACCGGGTGTCCATGTGCGGCGTCCCCTACCACGCCGCCCCCACCTACATCGGTCGCCTCATCGAGGCTGGCCTGCGCGTTGCCGTCTGTGACCAGGTCGGCGAGGTCGGCCGCGGCCTCGTCGAACGCCAGGTCACCCGCGTCATCACGCCCGGCACCGTGGTCGACGAGGACTGGCTCAAACCCGAGTCCAACAACTACCTCGCGGTAGCCGTAGGCGATGGCGACGCCCGTGGCCTCGCCTATGCCGATATCACCACCGGCGACCTTGCCGCCTGCCAGGCCACCTCTCAGGCCCTGGTCCGCGAACTCGTCCGCATCGGCGCCCGCGAGACCCTTACCCTCGGTCTCCCCGACGGCGAAGTCCCCACCGGCGTCCCCCAGGACGACCAGGCCTGGCTGCGCGATCCCGCCGCCGCTCGCGAAATGGTCACCCGCCACTTCCAGGTCCGTGACCTCGAAGGCCTCGGCCTCCAGGGCCGTCCGCTCGCCGCCCACGCCGTCGGCGTCTTGCTGCGCTACGTGGAAGACACCGACCCCTCCGCCCTCCACGTCCTCACCGGAGTTCGCGTTTACGGCACCTCCGACTACATGGAGCTGGACGCGTTCACCCGCCGCAACCTGGAACTGGAAACGGCCGGCCGCGACGCCCGCCGCGAAGGCAGCCTCCTCGCGGTCCTCGACCGCACCCACACGCCCATGGGCGCCCGCCGCCTGCGCGAACAGATCAGCCGCCCGCTCATCGACCGCACCCGCCTTGAAGCCCGCCTTGACCGCCTCCAGGCCCTGCTGGACGACCCGGACCTGCGCGAGCGTGTGCAGGTCGACCTCGACCGCGTGGGCGACCTGGAACGACTCGCGAACCGTGTGGTGCGTCGCGCGGTCTCCACCTCCGACGTCCGCCACTTGGCCGCCGCCCTTGACGCCGTTTCCGACTTGCGCGAGACGCTGGCCGCCGACCAGCAGGCCCTCACCGATTTGCGCAACGCGCTCGACCCCTGCGCCGAGGCCAGGGGTCTCATCAAACGCGCCATCACCGAACGGGGCGAGCGCGTCTTCCGTCCCGGCTACAGCGCCGAACTCGACCGCGTCGTGGATTCCGCCGCCGAAGCCAAGGGCTGGATCGCCGGCCTCGAACGCCGCGAACGCGAGTCCACCGGCCTCCGCGGCCTCAAGGTCGGCTACAACCGTGTCTTCGGCTACTACCTGGAAGTCGGACGCGCCCACAGTGAGCAGGTGCCCGACACCTACCAGCGCCGCCAGACCCTCGCCAACGCCGAACGCTACGTCACTCCCGAGCTGAAGGAGTACGAGTCCCGAGTCCTCGGCGCCGAGGAACGCATCGCCGAACTCGAACGCACCCTCTTCGACGAAGTCGTCGACCGGCTCAGTGCCGACGGCCCCGCCCTCCAGCGCACGGCCCAGGCCCTGGCCGCGCTGGACGTCGCCGCCAGCCTGGCCGAAATCGCCGAACGCCAGGACTACGTCCGCCCCAAACTCGACGACGGCGACTCCGTCGAAATCGAAGCCGGCCGCCACCCCGTCGTCGAGCTCGCCCAGCACGAACGCTTCGTCCCCAACGACTCATTCCTTGATACCGCCGAGCGTCAGATCGCCGTGCTTACCGGTCCCAACATGGCCGGCAAGTCCACCTACCTCCGCCAGGTCGCCCTGATCGTCCTCATGGCCCAGATCGGCAGCTTCGTCCCCGCCGCCCGCGCCACCATCGGCATCGTCGACCGCATCTTCACCCGCGTGGGAGCGCACGACGACCTCACCGCCGGCGCCAGCACCTTCATGGTCGAGATGCTCGAACTTGCCGCTATCCTCGCCCAGGCCACCCCCCGCAGCCTCATCGTGCTGGACGAGATTGGCCGCGGCACCAGCACCTACGACGGCATTTCCGTCGCTCGTGCCGTCATCGAGCATCTGCACAATCACCCGCGCCTGCGCGCCCGCACCATCTTCGCCACCCACTACCACGAGCTCACCGCCGTCGCCGATCTGCTTCCCCGCGTCCACAACCTCAACGCCTCGGCCATCGAGCAGGACGGCCAGGTCGTCTTTCTTCGCCGCATCACGCCCGGCGCCGCCGACCGTAGCTTCGGCGTCCACGTCGCCGAAATGGCCGGCCTACCCTCCACCATCATCCGCCGCGCCGCCGCCATTCTCAGCGACCTCGAAACCCAATCCAACGGCCGCCCGACGCCGTTGCAAATGAGCCTCCTGCCGCCCCCCGAACATCCCGTCCTCGACGACCTCCGCTCCCTCGACCTGGAGCAACTCGCCCCCCTGGACGCCCTCACCGCGCTCTACGAACTCCAGCGCACCCTCCGCTCGTGAGCATCCGGCGCCTCCCGCCGGAAATCAGCGGCAAAATCGCCGCCGGCGAGGTCATCGAGCGCCCCGCCTCCGTCGTCCGCGAACTCCTCGACAACGCCCTCGACGCTGGCGCCCGGCGCATTGACGTGGCGGTCGAGCAGGGCGGTAAAGCTCTCATCGAGATCACCGACGACGGCTCCGGCATCCCGCCCAACCAGGTCGCTCTCGCCGTCGAGCGCCACAGCACCAGCAAGCTGACCACCGTCGACGACCTCGCCCGTATCCAGACCCTCGGCTTCCGCGGCGAGGCCCTGGCCAGCATCGCGGCCGTCGCCGAGCTAACGCTGAGATCCGTCACCGCCGAGGGCCGGCCCGGCCGCGAGGTCCTGGCCCGCGACGAGCGCGTCATCGAGGAGCGCCCCGTCGGCGGCGCTCGCGGCACCCGGGTAACCGTGCGCGGCCTGTTCCGAACGATCCCCGCCCGCCTCGAGTTCCTCAAGGCCGAACGCACCGAACTCGGTCACATCGTCGCCGCCGTCACCCGCGCCGCCCTCGGCCACCCCAATGTCGCGTTTCGCCTCCACGACGGCCATCGCGAGCGCGTCCGCACCCCCGGCGACGGCGACCTCCGCACCGCCCTCCTCGCGATCTACGGCGCAACCCTCGTCGACCAGCTCATCGAAGTCCCGCCCGGCGAAACCCTGGGTATCGATGGCTTCATCTCCCAGCCCCACCTCCAGCGCTCCTCGCGCGCCGACATCGCCCTCTTCGTCAACGGCCGCTGGGTCAGCGACCGCCTCCTCTCCGCCGCCATCAGCGAGGCCTACCGCAGCGTCATGCCCACGGGCCGCTTCCCCGTGCTCGTGCTGAGCCTGACCATTCCCCCCGAGGAAGTCGACGTTAACGTCCATCCCTCCAAGGCCGAAGTCCGCTTCCGCCGCTCCGGCGAAGTCTTCCGCCGCCTCTCCGCCACCGTCCGCCGCGCCCTGGCCGCCTCCACCGAAATCGCCCCCGCCCGCCTCGACCGCCCCGTCGTCGACCAGTTCTTCTTCCCCACGGACGGCGCTCGCTGGCAATCCGGCCCACCCCCGCCCACCCGCAACCTCGGCGCTGGCGGAATCCCGCCCGCACCGCCGGACGACCAACCACCGGAATCGGCCCCCGGCCTCCGCTCCCCAGTCATGCGCCCACTTGGCCAGGTCGAGCACACCTACATCGTCGCCGCCGGACCCCGTGGCCTCTACCTCATCGACCAGCACGCCGCCCACGAACGCGTCCTCTTCGAGCGCCTCGGTAACACCGCCGACGCCCCAACCCAGCGCCTCCTCGACCCCACCAGCGTCGAACTCAGCGCCGAGGAAAGTGACTGGGTCGCCGCCCACGTCGACGACCTCCGTGGCCTCGGTTTCGACGTCATGCCCTTCGGTCCCTCCGCGTGGCTCCTGCGCGCCGTGCCGTCGGCCCTGGGCCGAATCGACGCCGCCACCTACCTGCGCGAAGTCGTCGCCGAAGCTCAGACCCCCGACTTCCAGCGCCTCGCCGCCACCGATCGCCTCCGCTGGACCCTCGCCTGCCGCGCCGCCGTCAAGTCCGGCGCCCCCCTGGCCTTCGACGAAATGTCCGCCCTCATCCGCGACCTCGAGGCCTGCGACCTCGGCATCACCTGCCCGCACGGCCGCCCCACCGTCATCCTCCTCAGCCGCGAACTCCTCGACCGCGAATTCCGCCGCACCTGAGAGACCCGTGCAAAATGCTCCTCGCCCCCAAGCCGCGTTCGCCCTTGCTCCCTCGCCCATCGGGTGTCCAGTCCGGACAGATGATTTACCGACGTTCGGGGAAACGGTGCACACATGTAGGCGGGCTCGCGGAGATCGGTGGTGGTGAGCTCGTCCGTTATAAAGTGCACGGTCCAACAGCCGCCGGTGGCGTTCGGGTGCCAACGCCTCGTTAGCCTCACGCCGCCCGCAACGTAGCGCCTGTCCGCCTCGCCCGGCGCTCGGGGCCGATCACCTTGCATCGCCGCGCGTCCAAGGAGCACACCATGAGCGGAGAACGACCGACCGCGCTGAGCGTCCGCGACCCCGGCATCCGCGCGCTGTTCGCGCAGCAGGCGCGCTGGCAGGCCTGGCTTGACGTCGAGGTGGCGCTGGCCCGGGCGCAGGCGGAGATCGGGATGATTCCCGAGACGGCCGCAACGGAGATCGAGCGCAAGGCGCACCTCGAACTGTTCGACCTCGAGCGCGTCACCGAGGGGCTGCGCGTCACCGGTCACGGCTTGGTACCGCTCGTCTGGGAGCTCGACCAGCTCTGCGAGGGCGACGCCGGCGGCTATGTCCACTGGGGAGCGACCACGCAGAACATCACCCAGACGGGCAGCATCCTGCAGCTGCGGAAGGCGCACCGCATCGTCCTCACCGAGCTTGCCGACCTGCTCGAGGCGCTCGCGTCACTCGCCGAGCGCACGAAGGACGATGCGATCGCCGGCCGCACGCACGGGCAACACGCCGTGCCCTCGACGTTCGGGGCGAAAGTTGCGGTGTGGATCGACGAGCTGTGCCGTCACGCGGAGCGGCTGCGGCAGCTCGAGCCGCGCGCCTTCGTCGCGATGCTCGGCGGTGGCGCGGGCACGGCCGCCTCGTTCGAGGGCCACGCCGCCGCGCTGCAGCAGCGAATCGGCGAGTTGCTCGGGCTCGGCTCGATGCCGCTGCCCGGCCGCACGATCTACGACCACCTGACCGAGTACGTCCTCGCCCTCGCCATGCTCGGTACCAGCTGCGGGAAGGCCGCGCGTGAGGTGCGCACGCTGATGGCGGAGGAGTTCGGGGAGGTCGAGGAGCCCGTGCCGCCCGGCGCCGTCGGCAGCAGCACGATGCCCCAGAAGCGCAATCCGAAGCTCTGCATGGACATCATCGCCGACGAGACGCACCTGCGATCGCTGGTCCCGCTCGCAATCGAGGCGATGCTCGGCGACCACGAGGCCGACGGCAGCCGCTCGATGATGATCGACCGCGCGCTGCGGCAGGCGGTCGAGCTGACCGGCGACATCCTCGTGCGGCTGCTCGACGTGACCGAGGGCCTGCGTGTCTTCCCGCAGCGGATGCGGGAGAACCTCAAACTCTCGGGCGGACTGATCATGTCGGAGAGCCTGATGCTGGAATTGGGGCGCGAGATCGGGCGGCAGCGTGCGCACGACGTCATCTACGAGGCGGCGCAGGAGGCCGCCACCAGCGGGGCGTCCTTCGCCTCGCTGCTCGCGAAGGACGAGGAGATCGCCGCATGCCTGAGCGCGGAGCGGTTGGCGGAGATGCTGGACCCCGTGCGCTACACCGGCGACAGCGCGCGTCAGGCCTCGGAGCAGGCCGCGCGCGCGCTGCGCGTCGCCGCTGAACTGCGCAAGGCGACCGCGGCGGACTGAGCGCGGCCGGACCAACCGGGACTAGGGGGTCTACGGTCTTTCCCTGCCCTGCGATTGTCGTGGACGGTCCAAGACTCTCGGAATTGGCAAGGGGTCTTCCGGTCGAGGCCCCACGCGCCGACTCGGTCCACTGTGCCCCTCGCCCTGTGGGCAAGGGCTTCGTTGCGCAAAGCTCAAGACGACCTACGACCCGAGTCGACATAACAATCTCCGTCGGGCTAGACTTTCCGTGGCTTGGTCGGCTCGCCCACGCGGGCGGCGTGGGTGCGAAGGCTTCGACGCGGAGGCTCGCCCATGCAGGTTCTGACACAACGCCGCAACCTCAGTGCCATTGAACTCTCGCTCGGCGCTGCCTTTATCGTCGTCGCCCTCTTCGGCTGGAATCAGCAATCCACCGTCGTCGACCCTGATCAGCTAGGCCCCGAAAACTGGCGCTATCAGCTCTGGCAGATCGGAACCCTGGTCATTGCCGCCGTCGGCGCCGCCTGGTTCTGGTCCAACGGCCAGAGCCAACCGCGCATCCGAACCCTGGCGATGGTCCTGCTCACCCTCGTCATCTTCCTCAACACCTACACCGACGAGATCTTCGGCGACCACCTCGGCGCCGTCTGGGCGGTCGTTGACGGTCTCTTCGTCGCCCTCTCCGCCGTCATTGCCCTGTCGGCGCTGCGATCCGGTTGCAACAGCGGCCGGTTCATGGCCGTCATTTCGGTGGTCACCGGCGTTCCGGTGTTCGCGAACTACCTCTTCATCGACAACGAGACCCTCTGGAGCGCCCTTGACCCGCTGATGATGCTGGTCGCCCTGCTCTGGGCGGTTGTCGGTCTCAGCCCGGGCATCGGCGGGCCCGTGGGGAGTGATTGAAAGCGAAGTAACGACCACATGAGGAAGCAGCGCAATGCGTAACCCAATTCGCCCCCGCGATCTCGGTGCCTCCGAGGCCCTCCTTTACGCCGCCATCCTCTTCGTGGCCCTCTTCGCCTGGGGCGCCTCCACCGGCATGCTCGACCGCGAAGGCCTGCCCTCCACCTCCAACTGGGCCTGGCGTCTCTGGCAGGTCGGCGCCCTGCTCATGGGCATTCCCGGCGTCTGGTGGCTCTGGCGAGGCACCCGGCGCGTGGTCTGGACCCGCGGCGTCGCCTTGGCCGTGCTGGCCTTGGCCGTATTCCTCAATGCGTACGGATACCGGTTCTTCGAGGGCCACTACGGCGACGTATGGAAGGCAACCAATCCCATCTTCCTCGGCTGCACCCTCATCGCCGCGCCCGCCCTCTGGCGCCGCGGCAGCCTGCTCGCTCGCGCCGGCGCGCTCTTCATCGCCGCCCAGGGCATTGTCCTCTTTGTCAACGCCTACTTCGTCAACAACGGCACCATCTGGGATGCATTGGACCCTTTGCGGTTACTGACCTTGTTGGCCTGGGCAAGCGTGGCTCTAGCTCACGGAAGCGGACGCAGCGCGGAGACCGGAGGATAGATCGATGAAATGCTGGCTTGAGCGTCACAATCTTGGATTCGCTGGCTCGATTGCCGCCGCGGCCGTCGTGGCCGCCATGCTCTACGCCTGGATCGACGCCGGCAGCGTGGTCTCCGAAACCCGGATCAACGTCGACAGTTGGGCCTGGAAGATCTGGCAGTTCGCCGCCCTGCTCATCGCCATCCCCGGCGCCTGGTGGCTCTGGCGCAACACCCGCAACGTCAAGTCCGCCTGGGCCCTCATCCTCGTGGGCTTCGCCGTCGTGGTTTTCGTCAACTACTACGGCGACCACTCCGCGGACTTCTCCGCCTCGCCCTTCGGCGAAAACACCCAGACCGTCTGGGAATCCATCAATGCCCTCGTCGTCGGCTTCAGCGTTGCCGGAGCCCTCGCCCTGTGGGAGCGCGGCGGAATCGCCTATCGCGTCGGCGCGCTACTGGCGCTCGCCTTCGGCGCCCTCGACCTGGTCAACGCCACCTTCCTCCAGAACGGAACCCTCTGGCAGATCCTCGACCCCCTGATCATCCTCGCCGCCCTCTACTGGGCAGTCGATGAGGTCCGGCCGGCGGACTCCTAGTACGGGGATCCGCGGCTAGCCGAGCCAAAGGAAGAGCGCCCCGCGAGCGACAGCCAACAGTCCGGGCGACTGAGACGCCGCCCGGTAGTCGACGGACATGGTCGGTCCTGTCGGAGCGGCGCGGCGCCGGCGAGCAATTCAAAGCGGCGATACCTGTCGTAGCGGTCGAGATTCCCGGTCAAGCGTCTGGTAAGGTCCCAGTGCCTCAGGCCGGATTTGCTTGTGCCTGCGGCCCCCAATTGACACGTCACACATCCACGCCGCTGACTCCCCTGGGGAATTCGGTGCCGCGCAGCACCGCTAACTAGATGCACCCAGCCCCGCCGCGCCGGTAAGCGTCCGGGCGCCGGGCAGGTTGCACTGCGGCTAACCGCCAACCGGTCACGGCAATTGCAAGTTGACTACGTCTGGCTGTGGATGTTGCTTCGGGCCGTTCTCCCCCGTAACCCATCACATCGTGATAACAGGAGACCCACTCCGTGTCCTTTTCTGCCAGACACCCCCAATCGGCCAGTGAGCGCCGCACCAGGACAGCGATTCAATGAAACGGCTCCCCGCCTACCCACTGTCCGTTGGCATGTCGGCCGTCGAAGGGCTGGCGTTCCTGACCGTCGTCACCACCAGCCTCGTCTACCAGGTCGAGATCGTCGGCCTCAACGCCCTCCAGCTGATCCTGGTCGGAACCGCCGTCGAAATATCCCAATTCACCTTCGAGATCCCCACCGGCGTCGTCGCCGACGTCTACAGCCGCCGCCTTTCGGTTGTGATCGGGCTGGCTCTCACCGGGGCCGGATTCATCCTTGAAGGGGCCATCCCGATGTTTGCCACGGTGCTGGCTGCCCAGGTCGTCTGGGGGCTCGGGATAACGTTCCGCAGCGGAGCCAGAACCGCCTGGCTGGCTGACGAAATCGGGACGCAGCGGCTGCCGCACGCGTTGCTGCGAGGCTCGCAAGCCAGCCTGGTAGGAGGTCTGGTGGGTGCCGCCTTGTCCGTCGCACTGGCCAGTCTGGATCGCAGCCTGCCGCTCCTCGTTGGCGGATCCATGTACCTCGGACTGGCCGCGTGCTCGGCGCTCACCATGACCGAGCGTGGATTCCGGCGCCTACCGGCGCACGAGCGCGAGACCTTCAAGACCATGGGGCGCACATTGCGGCAAGCCGTGCAGGTGATCCGCCAGCGACGCGCCCTGATCCTCATCGTCATGGTGCCGTTCCTCTTCGGCGCGGCCAGCGAAGTTCCTGATCGACTGACCACGCCGTTCCTCCTGCAAACCATCACCCTGCCGCGGCTCGGGCCGCTGGACCCCGTGGCCTGGTTTGGCCTTAGCAATTACGTCTGGCTGGGGCTCGGGCTCGTCCTGCTGGAAGTCGTCCGGCGGACCGTCGACACGTCCAACGATCGCATCGTGGCTCGAACGCTGACGCTGTTTCAGGGTCTGTACGTCGCCAGCTTGGTCGTCTTTGCACTCGCGACGGCATTCCCGCTCGCCATCGCCATGTTCTGGGCTCGAGGGCCCCTGATACGCGCCAGCGGACCGCTGCTGGACGCCTGGCGGAACCGCTACGTGCCCTCACGTGTTCGGGCCACGGTCCTATCGCTCGGCGGGCAGTTGGATGCGGTCGGTCAGATGATCGGCGGACCGCTCTTGGGCGCACTCGCGTTCGGACTATCGCTGCGCGCCGGGTTCATTGCCTCCGCGATCGTCCTGCTTCCGGTCGTGATTGCTTTCGCGATTCTTGGACGGCCCCGCAGGAAACTCGCGGCGCCCTCTTGAGAACCGGGCACACGACAAGCGCCTCCTCTCGCCCAATCACTGGCGAGCTTGCGCCGGCCACCCTACGCCAATCCCGAAATCGTCCCGTCGGCCGTAATGTCCATATCCTCGGCAAACGGCCGCCGGGGCAGCCCCGGCATGGTCAGGATGTCGCCCGTCAGCGGCACCACGAAGCCTGCTCCAGCGGACAACCGCACGTCGCGCACCGTCACTCGGAATCCGCTCGGCCGCCCCAGCAACCCCGGGCTGTCCGACAGCGAGTACTGCGTCTTCGCCATGCACACCGGAAATCCTCGCGCCGCCCCACGGTCCAATCTCCGCAGCCGCCGCGCCACGCCCGCCGCGTAGTCCACCCCGTCCGCTCCGTAGATCTCCCGCGCAACCGTCTCGATCTTCTCGGTCAGCGGCGCCTCCGCCTCGTACAGCGGCTTGAAGTCGTCCTCGCCCTTCGCCAGCGTCGCCACCACCTGCCGCGCCAGCTCCTCGCCCCCGGCCCCGCCGTCGCTGAACACCGTGGAAACCGCCGCCGGCGCGCCCAGCCCCTCGGCCGCCGCCATCACCGCGTCCACCTCGGCGTCCGTATCGGTCGGAAACCGGTTGACCGCAATCACCACCGGCACCCCGAACTTCCGCAGGTTCTCCGCATGCGCGTCCAGGTTCGGCATGCCTGCCCGCAGCGCGTCCAGGTCCTCGCTGGCCAGGTCGCGCTTGTTGGCCCCGCCGTGCAGCTTCAGCGCCCGCACCGTCGCCACCAGCACCGCCACCCGCGGACGCAGCCCGCCCGCCGGACACTTGATGTTGAAAAACTTCTCCGCCCCCAGGTCGGCCCCAAACCCCGCCTCCGTCACCACCAGGTCGGCCAGCTTCAGCGCCAGCCGCGTCGCCACCAGCGAATTGCACCCGTGCGCGATGTTCCCGAACGGCCCGCCGTGGATCAGCGCCGGCCCGCCCTCCAGGTTCTGCACCAGATTCGGCAGCACCGCCTCTCGCATCAGGATCGCCATGGCCGGATGCGCCGTCAGATCGGCCGCCGTCACATAGTCCCCCGGCCTGCGCTCCGCCACCGCGATCCGCGCAAACCGCGCCTTCAGGTCCTCCAGGTCCCGCGCCAGGCACAGCACCGCCATCACTTCCGAGGCCGGCGTGATGTCGAACCCCGTCTCCCGCGGCACCCCGCGCGTCCGCCCGCCCAGGCCCGCCACGATCCCGTGCAGCGCCCGGTCATTCATGTCGATAACCCGCCGCCACAGCACCCGCCGCGCATCAATCCCCAGCGCGTTCCCCTGGTGCAGGTGGTTGTCCAGCATCGCCGCCAGCAGGTTGTGCGCCGCGCTGATCGCCGCGAAATCGCCCGTGAAATGCAGGTTGATGTCCTCCATCGGCAACACCTGCGCGTAGCCCCCGCCGGCCGCTCCGCCCTTCACCCCGAACACCGGACCCAGCGACGGCTCCCGTGTGGCGCTGAGCGCCCGATGACCCAGTCCCTGCAACGCCTGCGTCAGCCCGATCGTCGTGGTCGTCTTACCCTCGCCCGCCGGCGTCGGCGTAATCGCCGTTACCAGGACCAGATCCCCGTCCGGCGCGTCCTTCCGTGCGTCAATAGCCGCCCGCGTGACCTTGGCCTTCGTCCGCCCGTACGGATCGATCTCGTCCGCGCCCAAATCAAGGCTCGCCGCCACCTCTTCGATCGGCTTCAACACGGCGCTCTGCGCGATTTCAATATCCGGCGGCTGCGATGGACTCATGTGATCTCCGGTGACTAGCTACGGCGTTCGGTAACGAATCACGTTGAACAGACTGCATCCGGGTGTGATCCGTAGTCTTTCTCGTACTACTTCTGGGAACCTACGAGGGTAGGGGAGAGCAATTCTGTGCGGCGTCGACCTCATTGCGGGGACGCCGTTCTTCACCCTCTCCTGGGGGAGAGGCAGGTTCCGGCGTCTTCGGCGGAAACCGGTGAGGGGTCTTCCGGTGGAGGTCTCGCGTACCAGCAACTCTCCTTCGTTCCTCTCGCCTGGGACCCTACAAGGAGCTTTGCTGCTCATAGCTTCTTGTGACCGCGCTCAACCAGCTCAACCAGGTTCCGCATCAGGCAGTAATTCGTAATCGGTCCAATCCCCCCCGGCACCGGCGTCACCGCTCGAGCCCGCGGGACAACGGCCTCAAAATCCACGTCGCCCAACACCTTGCCGTTGCGATACGTCGTTCCGACATCCACCACCACGGCGCCGGCGCCCACACACTCGGCCCCGATCAGCCCCGGACTTCCGGTCGCCGCCACCAGGATCTCCGCCTGCGACGTCACCCCGGGCAGATCCACCGTCCGCGAATGACACACCGTCGTCGTCGCATTCCGTGCCAGCAGCATCGCCCACAATGGTTTGCCCACCACGTTGCTCCGCCCCACCACCACGACCCGCCGACCCTCGATTGGTTCCTCGTAATAGTCCAGCAGTTCGATCACCGCCGCCGCCGTCGCCGGCCCAACCGATGTGTGACCGCCAAACAGCTCGCCAACCGCCGCCGTGGTTAGCCGGTCAACGTCCTTGCCAGGGTCAATGGCCTCCACGATCGCGGCATCGTCGAGGTCCGGCGCCAGCGGAAACCCAAGCAATATCCCGTGCACACCGTCGTCCGCGTTCAACGCATGCACATGCTCGACCACCGCGTCGGTCGACGAATCACCCGGCAACTCGTCCATCACCGCCCGCACGCCCACCCGCTTGCAACCGCGCTGCACAGCCCGCGCATATCCCCGCGCCGACGGATCGTCACCAACCCGGACCATCCGAAGGGTCAGCGGCGCATCGATTTGCAGCTGTGCCACTCGCTCCTGCACGGCCTTGCGCAGCGCCCGCGCCGGCCCACGTCCCGACCAAACCTCGGCCGCACTCACGCCGAACCGTTCCCAAGCACGCCATCCACCACCCCGTCAGCCGCGTCCCGCGCTGCCAGCGCCTCGGCTAGTGCTGCTTTCAATTCAGCACGAACCACGGAGTGGTCGATTGATCCCAGGTTCGCCTGCACGTTCATCTCGCATATCCGAATCGCCGTCCGCGCCAGCGCCGCCCCGGCCCCCGCATCGCTGATCACGTTCGGATTCCCCTTGGTCGCAGTCTCGGCGGCAAGCTCAATGACCTCGCTCGCGGCCGCCGCCACCCGCAGCGGCACCCGGCTGGCCTCCTCGCAGGCGCTCGCAATCGCCGCCCGCCGTTCCGACCGCTCGGCATCCGAACCGCGCGGCAATCCGAAGGCCGCCATCACGTTCCCATAGGCCTCCGCGTCCGCCTCCGCCAGGTCCAATGCCGACCCTCGAATCACGTCGCAACGCTCGATCACCCGCTCCATGTCCGCTTGCACGGCTCGAAACTTGCGCCGTCCCGTCGTCAACCGTGCCGTCATCGCCACCAGCGCCGCGCCCATCCCCAGCGCCACTGCCGCCCCGGCCCCGCCGCCTGGCGTGGGCGCCGACGACCCCAAGGCATCGAGAAACTCAGCCACCGAGCCGCCCGTGGAATCCGTCACGATCAGGCGGCAGCCACGGCCGCCGGCACGCCTGGAGCCAGCGACGGCTCCGGCACCGGTCGCGGCAGCTTCAGCCCCGCCGCCTTCACAATCCGCGGCACTGCCCGTTCCCAGTCGATCGCCATGATGTGAACGCCATGCACCCCCGGGATCTCCCGTACCTGCTCGATGATTTCCAGGCAGATCTTCACGCCTTCCGTCCGCGGCTTCTTGGCCGCCCGCATGCGCTCCACCACCTCGTCGGGAACTTCCATGCCGGCAATCTTGAACTTCATGAACTCCGCCATCCGCGCCGACTTCAACGGACCCACCCCCGCGAAGATGTGCACCCGCTCGTCCAGCCCCTCGTCCCGCACATACGACATCCAGTCCGCGAACCGCTCCACGTTGAAAATCATCTGCGTCAGCGCAAACTCCTGCCCCGCCTCCGCCTTCTTCAGCAGCCGCAGCGGACGCCATCCATACGGCGGCGCAAACGGATTCGCCGCCCCCCCGATGAAATAGCCGAAGTCACCCTTGATCGGATCGCCCGCCGCCGTTTTGCCTTCGTCCCGCAACCGCCGCAACAGGCGCACCAGTTGCACCCCCTGCAGGTCGAATACCGGCTTCGCCATCGGATGATCGCCCAGCACCAGGGAGTCCCCGCTGATTGACATAAAGTTACGCACGCCAAACGCCTGCGCCGCGATCACGTCCGACTGGATCGCCAGCCGGTTCCGGTCCCGGCACGACAGCTGCATGATCGGCTCCACCCCGCCCTGCGCGCACAGCAGCGCCGCCCCCCAATTCGCCATTTTCAGCGCCGCGCCCTGGTTGTCCGTACAGCTGGCCGCATCCACGAACCCGCGGATAATCCCCACCTTCTTCCGCACGTCCGAAGCATCCGGCGCCCGCGGCGGCCCCAGCTCACACGTCACCGCAAACTCCCCCGCCGCTAGCACCGCCTGCAGGTGGCTATACGGTGCGGATGCCGCGATGGTCGTATCGCCGGACTCGGCCGAAGTCATGCGAATAAAGGGACCTGCATGAACGTGGGAACGCCGCCCATGGTATCGCGAGCGCCCACCTCAAGCCCGTGCCCACTCGTCCGCTAAGGTCGCAAGCCTCTTGGCCTGGAGCGCCCGCTCAGGTTCGCTGCGCCGCCGCGGCCAGGGCCCGGTCGAACGTCATAATCTCTTGGACGTCGCGTCGTTGGCAGCTGGCAAGATGGCAAAGGTCTCTCGCCTGCAGCGTGGGATACCGGTCATGCAACTGGCGCGCCAGAATCACGTCCGCCTCTTCCAGCGGCCACACGTCCACGCTAGCCCTGGCGATCAACTCCAACGCCGCGTCCAGGGTGTGCGGCCGCCGAATTCGCAGATACACATGCATCAGTTCTTGGACAACTTCCGCCGAAGTGACCAGAGGCCTTCGGTCGCGTCTTGATTCGTCAAAGAACTCTCGGGCGTGAGATCGACGTGGGTGTGAACGCCCAACCGCATACATGAAAACGTTGGTATCGACGAAAGTCATACGTCCGGCAGACCACTGGCTTTCGATTCGTGAATAGTCTGAAGGTGCTCCTCCCAATCTGGCTCCACCCCGGGACCTTCACGCGCATCGCACTCCGCAAAGAACCGTTGCAGGTCCTCCTTGGACTGGAACCGTTGGGCGCGCTCCCGCGCCGCCAGCCGGTCACGGGCCGCCGTCCGCAGCCACGCGCTCAAGCTCAAGCCCTCTCGGCGCGCCTGCCGGACAAACCGAGCCTTGTCCTCATCAGGGATGATCAACTGGACCCTCGCCACACCAATGCCTCCCGAGTACACCCCAAGGTGTGTATTGAGCATACACACGTCAAGGGTTCCTCCCCAATCAGACCGACGTGTTGGAGGTGAGTCACTGTGACCGTGTCACCTCCTTTCTCGTGACCAGCCACAGGCCGCGCTCCCCTGCCCAGCCAAGTGCTCTAGGTGTACTGACCACAGAGGTTTGAGACGCGGCTGACGGCTGGATGGCCGCCACCGACCGCAGCCATGCGCCAGTCGCAATTCTGCTACGTCCGCACCCAAAACCTTATCCTTGACTGTATGGACGCCTTCACAGCCAGCGACACACGAATCCGAATGGCGGTCTAGAACCCATGCGCGTCATCGAAGACCCCCTCAACCGCGAAACCATCGAAGCCATCACCCAGCTCATCGTGGAGCGATTCCAGCCCGAGCAGGTCATCCTCTTCGGCAGCTGCGCCCGCGGCGAAACCGACGAAAACAGCGACCTGGACCTAATGGTGGTCTTGCGCCCCGGCGAGAAACCACCCCGCCGCGGCAACCCGATTCACGCGGCCATCTCCGAACGGTTCGTGCTCCCCGTGGACCTGCTGATCCGTTCGTACGAAGCGTTCGCTGAATATCGCCCCAATCCCAACTCCATGCTCAGCCGCATGCTCGAAGATTCCGAAGTCCTCTATGACCGACGCGCGGCCTGAACTCGCCTGGTTCGCCAAGGCCGACGCCGACCTGGAAATGGCCCGGCGCGCGCTGGAGCCGGACCGACCATTCCCGGACATGGCCTGCTTCCACGCCCAGCAATGCGCCGAGAAGTACCTCAAGGGGTATCTGGTGGCGCACGACGTATCGTTCCGATTCGTGCACGATCTCGGCTATCTCATCAATGTCTGCACCGCCCTGGATTCAGCATGTGAAGACCTCAGATCAGCCGCCAAATCCCTGAACGTCTACAGCGCGACATCCCGCTATCCAGCCGAAACCGACCCGGAACCCGATATCCCCGAGGCGCGGGAAGCCATCCGACAAGCCCAACAAATCGCCGACTTCGTCCGCCAAACCTAGCCCTGCGTCTAACCCCGCCGATGTAATGCCCACCCTGAACTCGCGCCCGCCCCTCCTCGTAATCGCCGGCCCCACCGCCACCGGCAAGACCCGCCTCGCCCTGGACCTCGCCGAGCACGCCCCCATCGAAGTCATCTCCGCCGACTCCCGCCAGGTCTACTGCGGCCTCGACGTCGCCTCGAGCCGCGACTTACCTGTTAGTAAGAGGGAACCGACGAATACGACCAACGTCCCTGCTAACCCAAAGCAACGTCCGCTCCGAACTCGCCCATCGTTCGCTTCACCCTCCACGGTGAAGGAGGCAGTCGGCGATCGAGCCAGCACACCCACATAAAGCGCATCCCCACGGTCCTGATGCCTATCGGTAGACCAAGACCTCACGTGGCTCGCGGTCGGACGGGGAAACGGAAACCGCTTCGATTCGTACCCAATCCTCGCGGCGGCTGAGAGACGGACGCCGAGTAGATATCGAACCGTTCATTCAGAACGTGGCGCGCGCCACCGTCGTCTGCCAGGACCGGCAGTTGCCCAGGCAGGAGCAGCTAGCCGCGCCGCCCGCCACGCCAATTCGAATTGGTTGTATGTACGAAGTCACGTTCTCGCCGTATACCCTGTAAGTATCTTCACAGTCTCTGGCGCGCCAGAGGGAAGCGTGATGCAGCAGTTGGCGTCTGGCCTGCTCTGGCTCGTCGTGCTCTTGGCTGTTCTGGCCTGCAGCGCTGCCACCACAGTCCAGGCGGCCATCGGCGATCACGATCTGGATGACGACGGTCTCATCGAGATCAACAATCTCGAACAGCTTGACGCCATTCGGCACGATCTCAATGGCGACGGACAGCCCGACGCGCCTGGTTCCGGGGACGCTTTCTACCGTGCCTTCTCGCAGTCCTCGTCGGGGGCTTCATGCACACCCACGTGCCGGGGATATGAACTGGCCAGGGACCTGGATTTCAGCGATCCCGACAGCTTTGGGCTAGGTGCGACGAGCCAAGCGTGGAGAACAGGCGACGGCTGGACGCCCATCGGCACGGAAGTCAGCCCTTTTGCGGCAACGTTCGAAGGCAACGAGCACGTCGTCTCCAACCTCTACATCTTTTGGCTTGAAGGGAACGTCGATCCACGACCGGCAGGACTCTTTGGCTATTTGGCTGGCACGGCAGTTGTTACGCGAGTAGGTCTACTGAAGGCAGACGTCATAGGCGCCAGTATGGTCGGAGCCTTGGCAGGCTACAGCCAGGGGACGATTGATCGCAGCCACAGCTCCGGCAATGTCGACGGAATCGATCAAATTGGTGGTCTCGTCGGAGAGAACCACGGTGTCATTCAGGATAGTTCGTCGTCGGCACGGGTACTCGGATGGTCCCAGATCGGCAGTCTTGCCGGAACCAATTTCGGATCGATCCTGCGCAGTCATGCCAACGGCGGCGCTTCCGGCGAGTACGAGATTGGAGGCCTGGTTGGCTTCAGCCGGGGCAGCGTCTCAGGCAGCTACGCCACAGGCAGCGTCGCCTGCGCCGATAGTCACTGTGGAGGACTCATAGGCAGAAATCAGGGGCAGATTGTCGAAAGCTACGCGAGCGGGAATGTCTTGGGAGTTTGGCGAATCGGCGGCTTGGCTGGCTTGAGTGAAGGAACAATCTCCAAGAGCTATGCCACCGGACGGATCGTTGGAGCAGAGGACGTCGGTGGTCTGATCGGCTACAATAGTGGCCTCGTAACGATAAGTTACGCTACCGGCGACGTGCGAGCCAGGACTGATTCGTCCGGCGGCTTAGTTGGGCTTAACACTGGGGAAATATTTGCAGCGTACGCAATTGGTAACGTCTCGGGACTTACGTTTGTCGGAGGTCTTGTAGGATCAAATGAGGCCGGTACGGTTCGGTCGACACTTAGTGTAGGGCGCGTCGAGAGCAACGGCATCGTCGGTGCTCTGATCGGAAGAAACGTACCCTATGACGATTGGGTGACGGTGGTTGTCCAGGATAGCGTCTGGGATACTAACATCGCAGGTCAATTGAACGATGTTGGCGAAGGCAATCCCCCCAACAATCGTGGCGCTCCAACTTCCGTGCTCCAGGGTACGACCGGCTACTCCGGCCCCTTCGAGAATTGGCGCTTTGACGTTGACAACGCGGATGCGGATGAAAACGCCGACACCGGCGTTGATGACGTCTGGGACTTCGGTCGACCAGACCAGTATCCGGCGCTGAAAGTCGACGCCAACCGAGATGGGACTGCTACCTGGGAAGAGTTCGGTCCTCAGAGTCGAATTGCCGGAGTCCAACGCGAAAACCGTAAGTACGACAAGGATGCCGATGGGCTGATTGAAGTCTCCAGTTTGGAGCAGTTAGCTGCAATGGGTGTGGATAGGGACGGCAATGGACGCCCCGACTATTCGGCGGTGCGAAAACAGTTTTATGCAGCGTTTCCCATTTTGGACAATGAAGAGGTCTGCGAGTTTTGCTTTGGATATGAGCTCACGCGCTCGCTGGACTTTGCAGATCCTGGTAGCTACGCGACCGGAGTCGTGAACCCGGATTGGCGGGGCGGCATTGGCTGGCGGCCAATGACTCTTGGCGATTTTCGCTCTCCGGCCACATTCGATGGTAACGGGTATGTCATAAAGAACCTCTACTCCAACGTATCTGGTCTCGACGGCCGAACCAGTGAGGCCGCAGGACTCTTTGCGGATGTGCAAGAAGATAGCATGGTGCGCAATGTTGGCGTCACAAACGTAGACATCACCGGTGACAATAATGTGGGCGGATTAGCTGCTACGAACGAGGGTGAAGTTATCAATGCCTACACTACCGGTAGAGTCAGCGGCAAGGACAATGTGGGTGGGTTGGTCGGGTCTAACCATCGCCTCATCAGGAACAGCCACTCCGCAACCGAGACGTCCGGCGAATCACGGATAGGTGGACTCGTCGGATGGAGCACCGAGGGTAGCCGCGGTCAGGATGCGTCAGTTACCGCCAGCTTTGCCACCGCGAACGTGTCCGGCGACTCAGAGGTTGGCGGTCTTGTCGGCCGCAACGAAGAAAGTCATGTCGTCTTCACGTATGCAACCGGGTCCGTGACTGGACGCTCAAGGGTTGGCGGTCTCGTCGGGGTCAATGTCACGGGCAACGACCTTGGCAACGTCACGGCCAGTTACGCCACCGGGGATGTGTCGGGCCATGAAGCTGCGGGAGGTATCGCCGGCGCCAATTCAGGCTCAATCGCGGCCAGCTACGCAACCGGCAGCGTGACGGGGACAGCGGCCGTTGGAGGTCTTGTCGGTGACAATTCAATGCCGTGGGTTGATCGATGGGACGAAGGTGGCCCTGGAACCGTAATTGCGAGCTACGCCGTCGCCTTCGTGAGCGGCGAGGGTCCCGTCGGCGGACTCGCCGGACGGAATCCTGGGCGGCTGATCCTCAGCTTTTGGGACACGGACGTATCCGGGCAGCCCAACGGTGCTGGCGAGGGCAATGTCCCGACGAGCTCCGGCAAGACCACGGCCGAGCTTCAATCGCCCGACGGATTCACTGGAGTCTTCAGCGTCTGGAACATCGATCTGGATAATGCGGATGGTGACTATACCTTGGAAACAGGAGCTGGTGACTTTTGGGACTTTGGTACCACTCAACAGTACCCCGTGCTCAAAGCTGATGTCGATGGGGATGGCGTTGCAACCTGGCAGGAATTCGGCGAGCAAGGACGCGATCCGTCGCCAACAGCCCCGTCCGCCACGCAGCCGGAGACTCAGGAGACGCCTGCGCCCGCCCCGATCCCGGTAGCGACCGTGCCAGCTGGCCAGAATCTCGATTCTGACTCCGACGGACTGATCGAAGTCTCGACTTTAGAGCAGCTGAATGCTGTCCGCTACGATTTGGATGGCAACGGGATCCCCGCCGTTGTCGGGAGCGAGACCTACGCGTCGGCGTTTCCCGCCGCGGAATTGAGTCCTTGCAGCGGATGCAATGGTTACGAATTGACCCGCTCTCTTGATTTTCGAGATCGCGCTAGCTATTCGTCTGGCGTGCTGAGTCCTCTGTGGACAATGGGCAGCGGATGGTTACCCATAGGGGTGGAGTCGCGCGAGACTTCCTTCGTTGCCACCTTTGAAGGCAATGGGCATACGATTCGGAATCTATTCGTCAACAGAACGACGTTTCTGGAAGATGCCGGAGCAGCCGGACTCTTCGGGTTCACAGGTCCTTCCGCCGTCATTCGCGGTATTGGCCTCATTGATGTGCGCGTCACTGGGCTGGCGTCGGTGGGATCGTTAGTCGGCGAGAATCTTGGCATCATCAGCTCTAGCTATGCAACGGGCCTGGTATCAGGAACTACCCACGTCGGCGGGCTTGTGGGATACAACCGAGACTCGGAAGATGATAGTCAGGGATGGCAAATAGAGTCAAGTTACGCAGAGGTGGATGTCAAAGGCACAGACTATGTGGGGGGCCTCATTGGACTGCTGTATGGAACGGTCTATGCCTCATACGCTTCCGGAATCGTCACTGGAGACGAAGTTGTCGGCGGCTTCATCGGCGGGAATTCAGGAAAGGTGCGTGCCAGCTACGCGACCGGCCAGGTGAAGGGCAGGAACTCAATTGGCGGACTCGTTGGATACAACTTCGACACGATAGACTCAAGCTACGCGAACGCCGAGGTGTCTGGTGGTGAAGAGGTCGGTGGCCTGGTCGGAAACAATGGGTACGATGTCATTGTTAGCTACTCGATGGGTCGAGTCTCCGGGAAGCGGCATGTTGGGGGACTTGTCGGTTGGAACGGAGGGAGTCAGAGTCCCGCGGTGGTCGTCGACAGCTATACCACGGCCTATGTTGTCGGCGACGATCTGGTGGGAGGCTTGGTGGGCGTGAATCGGAGCGCTGTGATAAACAGCTTCTGGGACACGCAGGCATCGGGTCAGGCGGTCGGATTCGGTCAAAACGAACCATCAAATGCTGCCCACTTTCCCAGGCGGTGGTGGGACGGAAACGTGCAATTCGTTGGTAAGACCAGCTCGGAGTTGCAGGAGCCAACAGATTACGCTGGGATATATGCGCCGTGGCGCCACTCAGACGAATCGGGGATTCCGATCTTTGCGTATCACATGGCCGCGGAACTGATCGAAGTCTGGGACTTTGGCTTGGCCAGCCAATACCCGGCTCTCACTGTGGACTTTGACGGGGACGGACAAGCGAGCTGGGAGGAATTCGGCACGCAGATCAGGAACAGCGTCCAGGGCCAGCGCTAGACGGCAAGGGCTCCAGCCGAGGGACCCAATCCGACGTTGCGGTCCGTTTAAAGCGCCCGTCGCCAACGATCAGCCAGAAGTGCCCGGCTACACCGCACGCCGTCAGAGGCCTCGTCGGATAGCTCAAAGCCGTGGGAATATCCAGAGTCTCCCTCCTGCCCAAGACTCGACACAAACTTGAGGTGCCCTGTGCACGCAGCTCAGGAAGTCCAACGCCCGCCCCTCCTCGTCATCGCCGGACCCACCGCCACCGGCAAGACCCGCCTCGCCCTGGACCTCGCCCAGCACACCCCCATCGAAGTCATCTCCGCCGACTCCCGCCAGGTCTACCGCGGCCTCGACGTCGGCACGGCCAAACCCACAACCGCCGAACGAAAATGCGTCCCCCACCACTTGGTTGACATAATTGACCCAGGCGAGGTCTTCAGCGCCCACCGCTTTACGGAAATGGCCCACACCGCAATTGCCGGCATCGAATCGCGCGGAGCGCGTCCGGTCCTCGTCGGCGGCACCGGCTTCTACATCCAGGCGCTGCTCACGGGATCCCCGCTCGGCGCCACGCCGCCCGACCCTGACGTGCGAGACCGCCTAGCCCGCCAACTCCAGGACGGCGGCCCCGACCCCCTCATCCGCCGCCTGCGCGCAATCGATCCCGACCGCGCCGCCGCCATCGATCTCAACAATCCCCGCCGCCTCATCCGTGCCCTCGAAATCGCCGAGACCCAGTCCCACGAGCCCACGCTGCCGCAACCCAGGACTACTACGCCAATCCCAGCCCACGTCCTCGGCCTGGAAGTCAAACCCGAAATCCTCGCCGGCCGCATCGCCCAACGCACCGAGCGCATGTTCAAAGACGGACTCCTGGACGAAGCCCGCCGGCTCCGCGACCGCGGCTACGACCGCACCCTCCCCGCCCTCAGCGGCGTCGGCTACGCCGAAGCCCTGGCCCACCTCGACGGCGACATGACCCTCCCCGAAGCCATCCAACGCACCACCATCCGCACCCGCCAATACGCCCGCCGCCAACGCACCTGGTTCCGCCACCAACTCCCCACCAACTGGCACCCACCCGAATCCGCTCTCGATACTGTCCTAGAGCTTGCCTTCGCAGTTGCCGGCGAAACTTGATGCACGAGATTCCCCAATGGATGCGTCTGCGAGACAATCACAGAAGTGAGTCGTCTGAGTTGACTAGGGTTCCTGGACTTACGAAAGGGGACTGATGCCGCGCGGTAAACCCACTCTGTTGACTGCTGGGCCTTGGATACTCGTCGCACTGCTTGTCGCCGCAGTTGTCCTCGCCCTGAGGATGACTACGTCATTCGAGTCTGCGGACAGCGATCTTCCACGACCCAGGACTACGCCTAGTTCCGCTGCGGCGCCTCTGCCAACATCGGTAAGTCTGCCGTCAGTTGCGGCGCTTCCCAGTCATCGTGTACGGCCGCCGGGACAGTTCCTCAAGATAGACGTGGGCTCTAAACACGCGTGCGGTCTGCGGCTCGACCAAACGGTCGACTGCTGGGGTCAAAACGATTTCGGTCAGGCAGATCCACCAATAGGAGGGTTTAAGGCCGTAACCGTCGGTGACAGACACTCGTGCGGTATCCGCGACGATAATACTGTCACATGCTGGGGAGTGGACAATTACGATCAGGCAAGTCCGACCAAAGGTGAGTTTAGGTCGATTAGTTCCGGCGAGCGACATACATGCGGCGTGTTAACCGACGGTAATGTCGTCTGCTGGGGTCCCGATGCGACGGATGAGACGAAGCCACCTGCCGGAGAATTCCAGACTGTGAGTGCAGGTCCGAGTCGTACATGTGGCATTCGTACGGATGGCGCGGTTGTCTGCTGGGGCAGCAACAAGTCTGGTACACCAAAGAACGAATTCAAGACGGTCAGCGTGAGCGAAAGGCACGCCTGTGGACTCACTCTAGGCGGGCAGCTGATTTGCTGGGGGGCTAGAAACTCAGGGCAGGTGCAGCCGCCGTCTGGCGAATTTCGGACGGTAAGCGTTGGGAGTTATCACTCCTGCGCCGTGCGAAATGACGGCGAGGCAGTCTGCTGGGGCTCAAATGATCGCGGCCAAGCTAGTCCACCCCCGGGCCTTTTCGAGGCCTTGAGCGCTTCAGGCCGTCGAACATGTGGGCTAAGGGACGACCAAACCGTCACGTGCTGGGGATGGAACAATCTTGCGCACGCGCCAGCTGGGGTATTCGAGAATGTCAGTGTCTCTGTGACCCAGATCTGTGCAGTCCGCAGCGGAGGCTTGGTTGTCTGCTGGGGGCACGGAGATCTCGCCCGGCCGCCGATTGGCTCCTTCCTTTCCGTCAGCGCCGCTAGCTCTCACGCTTGTGGGCTGATGGTCGATGGGTCGGTCAAGTGCTGGGGGGCGAACAGTGATGGTCAAGCTGAATCCCCCGAGGGTGAGTTTATTGCGGTCAGTACGGGTGAGCGGTACACCTGCGGCATTCGTAGCGACGAGTCTGTTGATTGCTGGGGGAAGAACGATGACGGACAAGCTTCGGCACCCCTTGGCAAGTTCCGGGCTGTCAGCTCCGGATCTCGCCACACCTGCGGACTTCTAACAACGGGACGCGTAGAGTGTTGGGGACTCAACAAGGATGGGCAGGCCACGCCACCGTCGGGAACGTTTGAGGTAGTCAATGCAGGACCGTTTCTTCACTCGTGCGGGATCAGAAGCGCTGGAACGGTTTTGTGTTGGGGCTATAACGCTCAGGGTCAGGCCGATGCCCCCGAGGGATCTTTTGTGGCCGTCAGTGCGGGTCTACGACACTCGTGCGGACTGCGCCCTAATGGAAGAGTTGAATGCTGGGGGTCTGACAGTGTCAAGAATGCAACTGCACCAACTGGAGACTTTAAATCAATAAGCTCAGGCCAGCGGCAAATCTGCGGACTTAGGATTGACGGGACTATTTCCTGTTGGGGGAGCGATCAGGAACGCCCAATCCATGTAGCCCTACCCAATCTCGTCGGAGCGACAACAGAATCGACGGTCGCAGAGGCCACGCCATCACCGACGGCGTCTCTAATCCTCCGCCCCGCAATCACGCCAACCATTACAACGCCTGAGCCCGGTCCGACTGAATCGATGGTGCGGAAGGTGCAGGACGCCGTTCGATTTATCAGTAAGGACGGGAACATTGTTGGAAGCGCTTTTGTGGTGAGTGAAGACGGCTACGTCGTAACTAACAGTCATGTTCTTGATGGTGACCATAGTGCATTCATAGGGAGTCACACGGGTAGCGAGGAATTCGCCCAAGTCGTCGCAAACAATCCGGAGTGGGACTTGGCCTTGCTGAAGCTCTCAGGAGATGGGCCGTATTCTTTCGTGACCTTCGGTAAGTCTGCCGATTTGGATTTGGGGTCCGATATTGTGATTCTGGGCTTTCCCCTCAATTCAAGGGCACTCACGGTCACGCGCGGAGTTCTGTCTGCTCGCCGTCCTTTTTGGCTCCAGACAGACGCAACTGCCAATCCAGGAAACAGCGGCGGTCCCGCATTTAATTTGCTGGGCGAGGTGGTCGGCGTAGTGACTGCAAAGTGGGGGGGAGGAGTAAGGGCAAGGGTCGAGAGTGTGAATTTCTTGATTGATGGAGATCTCGTACGCCAGACTGTCGATGTCTGGATTTCGACCCATCGTGCTGGATCAGCAGATACCGGCAAAGACTCTCGAGGCTAGATTCCCGCAATTCGGGACGATTCACATCCGACGGATTCTCCAAGGCTATTCGCTGAGTGTAGATTGGAGCCGCAGCCTATTAGGCCAGAAATCGACAATCGCCTTGGGCCTCGTGTGTGATTCGCCAGCCTGACCTTAGCCGCAGGATCCGACTCATTCCCGGACACAATGTGGACTGGCCTTTCGCCGAGCCCACCCCAGCGCAACCACCGCCGCCCCCTCTTCGTAGGGGCGGAGTCTCTGACCCGCCCGTCTTCCGGTCGTGCGTCGAGCTTGCCGGAGGGCAGCCGTTCATAGTGAGCCCGGCCGGAGTCCTTCGGAGTGCCTGCCCCGAGCCTGTCGAATGCGATTTCGCCTTCCACCCCCGCTCTCGCTGCCTGCTGGACCGACCCGTGCCGCCCTCAGCCCGCTGGCGTCACCGTGATCGTGACCGGCACCGGGGCCGCTGCGGGCTTCGACGATGAGGTGGTATCGGGCGGTGGTTTCGTGGTCCAGCGCCGCGGCCAGCTTCAACTCGCCGGTGGCCGCGTCCAGCTCCCAGGCGCCGTCCGTGTGGCCGGCGGTCAGCGTGTGCGTCACCGCCGCCTCGCCGGCGGCCGTGGCCCGGATCGTCCCGACCTGGGTGGCGACGGCCGTGTCTTCGGCCACTGTGAAGGCGTAGCTGGCCGCCCCGAATTCCGGAGCGGTCGGCACGTCCGTCACCGCCACGGTGCCGCCGGGCGCCGCGGATCCCACGGGTCCGTAGTCGCGGTTGATCTCGCGGCTCACTGGTCTATCTTCGGAGCCTGACTCTGCACTCCTCCTCAATCTTCGTGCGGTCTTCCTCGGTCACCTCAAGACCCTGCCGACCGCGCAGATGCATTTCTGTCTGAACGCAATTAATCACGGCATGGGTATGCGAGCGACGGTAAATGTCTTCGCGTGCCCACTCGTCTTCCGACGTGCCTCCGCACGCCATGAAGGCCGTCCCGGCCACCACCAACGCAGCCGTAGCCGCGCCAATCGACTTTCGCATCGCTTCCTCCCTGGGTGACGAACGCCGTCTGTTCGCCTGACCTCACGCGGCTCTCCGACGCAAGTGCATGACCTCCGCGTACTTCAGCAGCTTCGCTCGAAAACACTGAAGTTCCTCGTCCGTCAGGCTTTCCGCGATTAGGCGATTCGACACCATCTCGTTCACCCGGTGCGCAGGCCGCCGCCCCCAGCGCCGTCGCCGGCAATACCGCAACGGCGATCGGCTAGAACCTGCGTGCCGTCGATGTCGCGCGCCACGCCGACCGCGTCCGCCCCTTCACAGGGTCCTTTCCTCCAGACCTCAGCGTGAACTAAAGCTCACGTTGACCGCATCACCACGTTAACCCGGCCATTCCCTGTCACTTGTGGCCGCTGGCCTTGTCTGCGCGGAACCGGGTTCCTCGGATTGCCGGTGCGGAGTCCGACGACCCCATCCACACCGCCGTGGCACTTCCACCCACCGCGTCATCCCACCGCCCGCAAGCTCTACCGCAGCCTCGACATCGGCACCGCCACGCCACCAGTCGCCGAACGAAGACGCGTACCCCACCATCTGGTTGACATAAATGGTCCACTCTAAGTCTTCAGCACGCCGCGGTCGGCAGGCATCGCCCGCGCTGCTATCAAGCCCCGCCGAAAGGTTTCGGTCGGCGTCGGCGGCACCGGCGTCTACATCCAGTCCCTGCTGACGAGCCCCCCGCTCCGCGCCCCGCCACTCGCCCCCGACCGCGCCGCCGCCATCGACTTCAACGCCGCCCGCCACCACCTCACCGCCGCCCGCCGCTAACCCCCACATCCGCGCCTGCTTCCAGCGTCTCGTCGCCGCCGGCAAGCCGGCCAAGGTGGCCCTCGTCGCCTGCCTGCGCAAGCTGCTCGTCCTCTGCAACGCCCTCTGTCGCACGCAGATCACCTTGGACCCCACCATGCTCTAACCCTTGACGCCTTACTCAGGAGCTCTCCCCGTCCTCCACGATCCCCGTGTAATCCGCAAGACAAGACCGAATCAGTTACTCCATCGACTCCCCGTCCAGCGCAATCGCCAGAAGACTCGCCTTCGCCGTCTCGCGGTAGCCGCCGCTAAGCGTGTCCAGCGTGACGGAGGACTACATCCCCAAGTCAGTTGAGTTCGGAATCGGATCGTCGGCGTTCAGTCCGAGCCAGAACCGGATCGTCGCCTCTCGCTGGCTCGCCGTCCGCGCGATTCCCCGCCAGGCGCAGCGAACTGACTCTGTTGCCGGTGTTTCCCGGATCGCCAGGTGCACCGGCGTGGCGCCCGCTTGATGCAGACCCTTCGCCAGCAATTCCTCGACGGTCGGCGCCGCGGGGTCCGTTACGGTAGCTTCGCCATTCGCGTGACCCTTCCTCTGTTCCGCTAATCCGGCGAAGCTGGCGACACCCGACGGCGCGGCCGCCTGCGTCAAGCCAGACATTGTCGTGGACACGCGGCGTGACGGCTCGGCGCGTGACACTGGCCCGGCGACCGCTGGCGGCGCCTGCGACGGCCCGGCCACGTTCGATGGCGGCGACGCATCACCGGCGACTGGCTTGATCGTTGGCGCCGACAGCTCCATGCCGCCGGTTCCAGCCGAGCAGGCAAGGCCGGCGCCCAACACGACCAGCAGAATCGCAGCCACGATCAAGCGGAGCGGAGCCCCGCTCCCACCGCCGGCAGGCCGGGGCCCTTGCATTTCGCGCATCAGGTTGCCGTCGCGGCCACCAGGCCGCCGTCCTCGTGCTCCCGGACCAGGGGCCGCAGATCGCTGCCGTCGGGGGCCACGGTGTATACCGCGATGCTTCGGTCGTCGTCCACTAGCGGTAGCAGGTGCCGCCGCACGTAATCGCGCCGACTAAGGTCAAGGGACCCTGGGTCGACAATTACCATCGCCAGCCGCGAGCCGTCCGTTGACCATCCCGCCGCTTGCCCGTAGAGCGCCTCACCGATACGGGTTCCATCGGGCGCGACGACGCACAGCCGCCAGTCGTCACACTCGTACGCGATGTACGCGCCTGACGGCGACCAGGCCACCAGCGGCAAGGGCCGCGCAGGATGCCCTCGAGAAGGGGCGATGCTCTCGGGAAGGTCGGCGACCCACTGCTCCGCCGCGCCATCCGCCGCAACCGCGATGGTGTAGAGCGCCCGACGCTCACCGTCGCGCCGGATGAAGGCCAGCTGCCGACTATCGGGAGCCCAGGACACTTCGCTGACCGCATGCGACAAGCGCCGCCGCACGGTGCGGTCCGCGTTGACGACATAGAGGCCGAGCCCGGCTTCGCCATCATCGTTCAGAAACGCCAGCCAGCGCCCATCCGGCGACCAGCGCGGCGGCCCGACCAGTGCCTCGCCGCCACGCACTGCCCGGCTATCGGCGCCGTCATGTCTGACCACGTGTAGTCCACCAAGCGTGTGGTCGCCGAAGTCATCGTATGCGTCGTAATGGTGGCCCCGGAGATACGCAATGTAGCGTCCATCGGGCGACCACATGGGGTAGTAATCGAATGTTTGGTTAGACGTCAGGCGCTGTGGCGATGCATCGGTACGACTCAGATCGACCAGCGCCAACTCATGGAAATAATATCCCTCCGTATCGTCATAGAATTGGCAGGTGGCATAAACCATTCGTGACCCGTCCGGTGCCACACTAAATGCTGTCGTATTTGACCCCGATGTATTGCCCAGTCCGGTTATAACAAGCGCTCGAAGACTTGTGCCATCCATAGACACTGCGTAGATATCAGAATTTATGCTGAACACTACCTCGGACCCGCTCGGCATCCACTCGACGGACACCTCGTCGATCTGGTGTCGAGGTCCTGCCTCACGCCCCCGCCGGGGCACGGCCCATCCAGGCGAATGGCAGACCGTATATACCTTGTGCTTATCCACCACCAAGTCTTCATCCGAATCAGACGACCAGACAATGCCGCACGCCCCTCCGACTGCGAGGAACGCTAGGACCAGGAAAACTCCGACGTCTACCCTTGGCACTCGAGCCCTAAAGCCAGCATCTCCATGCGCATCATTCGAGCCACCCAGGGTGAGTCCTCTTGCCGTGCCAGCACGACCGTTGTCGATCACGGCACAGCTACCTGATACAAGGCGTAAATTGCCAAGATGTCCAGAGGATATGGCTCACAGTCCGGCTGCGAGAAGTTATAGTCCATGACCGAGTCAAAGAACTCGTCCTCTTTTTCTTCCTCACCCGGATGCCCTGTATCCCCGCCGACTCCCAGCACATGCCCTATTTCGTGCAGAGTGCTCTCGTAAGCCGTACTGTCGGTATCGCCGCGATTCAAGCACATGTTGAATCGGCCATTAGATGCCGGTGTAGCAAGTGGATCGGCCGGCTGACCACCAGCAGTCTCAAACTTGCTTCGACGAATCAGTATGTCCCGCGTGCTGTCAACGCGACTTTGATCAGGTGCCGTACACATCGCAACCGTGTCATCGAAAGTTAAGGTACCGGTATTCTTGTCTAACACATACCAGCACGATCTCACCAGCCCAACATTCCCGGCGAATTCTGTGAATGCACCCACTCGCATTATGGTGTCGATAGGGTGTCCCTCATTGAACATGATGATCTCGTTCGCCGCTAAGTCCCTCATCGTATGGTCCTCATCACCATACTTCTCCTCGAGTTTCTCTTCATCCAGGACGATCCCCATCTCCTTGAACCGATTCAAGAAATCCAGCACGAGGTCATAGAGTTGCTGATCGATACCAGGGGTAGGTGTGGGTATGAACGTAGCGATTTCGTCGGCGATTACCCGGATCAGCCCCGCGTAGTCGGCGCACGGGGCGTAGCCGCCTGACGCGTCGGTTTGGCGCTCCGTCCGGATGAGTCCCCCCGTGGCGGTCTGCCACTGCTGCATGGCATGGTTGATCAGCGCCACCCAGGCGGAAATCTGGCTGTCGCTTGAGGGCCAGAAGGTCTCGGTGCAAATCCGGTAGGCGTCTAGCGGGCAGCCGTCCGCGGTGCTGCACCCATGCGTTGCGCGCATCAGGCCGCCGCGGCGGCGACGAGGCTACCGTCCTCGTGCTTCCGGACCAGGGGCCGCAGGACGGTGCCGTCCGGTGCCACCGTGTACACCCTGATGTTGGGGTCATCGCCCACCAGATCGACCAGTTCAGGCTCGACCTCGGTAAATCTGCGGAGCTCTGGGTCACCGACAACGACCGCCAATCTCGACTCGTCCGGCGCCCAGGTCGCTGCATGCCCAAAGAGTGGCCCGCCGATGCGAGTTCCTCCCGGTGTGACGACGCACAGCCGCTCGTGCTGACACTCATAGACGATGTAACTTCCCGACGGTGACCACGCCACCAGCGGCAGGCGCGTCCCCTGAATGTCCGCTAGCTCTTTCATTCTCCTCGACAGCCTCGAGTCGCCGTCGGCTAGGCCCGCCACCCACTGTTCCACCGCGCCATCCGCCGCAATCGCGATGGTGTAGAGCGCCCGGCGCTCACCGTCTCGCCGGATAAAGGCCAGCTGCCGACTATCCGGGGACCAGGACACTTCGCTGAGCGCAGTCGACAAACGTCGCCGCACGGTGCCGTCCGCGCTGACAATATAGAGGTCGAATCCGGTCTCCCCGATGCCGCTCACAAACGCCAGCCAGCTACCGTCCGGGGACCAGCGCAGTGGCCCCGCCAGTGCATCGCGTTCACCGACAGATCGCATGACCAAGCCATCCGCGGATATGACGTAAGGCTTGCCAAGATTGGGTTTGCTGAGTGGCGTGTAAGTGATGCGATATCCGCCCCGGTGAAACGCGATTCGTTGACCATCTGGTGACCACGCAGGATAATGATCAAAAACCTTATTAATCGTCAGACGACGCGGAGGAACATCGGGCCGATCCACGTCTAAGATCGCCAACTCGTGGTAGTCGTCAGCCGACAGTTGAGGCCCAGCAAACTCACAGGTCGCGTAGACCATCCGTGCTCCGTCCGGCGCCAGGCTAAACGCCGTCGTCGTCCTCCAGGGCGTCGCCTCGGCATCTGGAGGCCATACGTTCGCAATCGTCCGCAACCGACGACCATCTGGCGAAACGGCATGGATAGTGGGCCCGAAGCTAAAAATGATTTCCGACCCGTCCGTCCGCCACACCAATGAAGTGGAGGGAATCTGAATTCGCGGTTTCAGCCAAGCCGGGCTGAGACAATAGGTTCTTGGGCCGCTCTTCTCGACAGGTTGCTCTGGATGTTCACAAACTACGGATACTGCAGAAAAACAGACAAGAAGAAATATAAGAATGCTAAACCGTCGGAGTTTCACAATCGTTGAATGTCTCGTACGAACAGTATCCAAGACTCGCTCCACAACGCGTATAAATGCGCAACCGAGCCCCTTAGCTCTCATGGAACGACGGCCTGATACAAGGCACAGATCGCCATAATATCAAGAGGGTATGGAGCACAGTTGGGCTGCGCAGGGTCTGGGTTATAGTCCATCACTGAGTCAAAGAACTCGTGCTCTCTTGTCTTCTCACCTGGATGACCTGAACCAGCTCCTCCAATACCCAGGACATGACCAGCTTCGTGGAGAAAGTCGCCATAGGCGCTCACGTCCGAAACATCACCTTGATTCAAACACCTGTTAAAGAGGGCATTCGCGGCCGGGACGGCAAGCGGATCAACCGGCCGCCCGGCGCCACCTTCGTATTTGTTGCGTTTAATTAGGATGTCGCGCGTTCCATCAATGCCATCGTCACTCCCGGGAACGCACATCTTGGCGCCGTCATCGTATTTGCCATTCGGGAAATACCAACACGGTTCCTCGAGCCGAACATCTCTGGCAAACTCCGGGAATGCCGCGACTCGCGTAATGGTGCTGATGGGATGGCCCTCATTGAACATGATGATTTCGTTCGCTGCTAAGTCCCGCATCGTATGGTCCTCATCCCCATACTTCTCCTCGAGTTTCTTGTCATCCAGCACGATCCCCATCTCCTTGAAGCGCTGCAGAAAGTCTTGGATCAACTGCTTGAGTTGCTGATCGACACTAGGCGTAGCTGCGGGTATGAACGTAGCGATTTCGTCGGCCATCACCCGAATCAGCCCGGCGTAGTCGGCGCACGGGGCGTAGCCGCCTGACGCGTCGGTTTGGCGCTCCGTCCGGATCAGTCCGCCCGTGGCCGTCTGCCACTGCTGCATGGCATGGTTGATCAGCGCCACCCAGGCGGCGATCCGGGTGTCGCTTGAGGGCCGGAAAGTCTCGCTGCAGATTCGGTAGCTGTATAGCGGGTAGCCGTCCGATGTCCGATCTCCAAGCCGTTGTTGCAGCGGAAACGCCGCCACCCGCTGACCGCCAAGCGCCACCGTATTCGACGGCCACACGAAGGCATTGCGCTCCGCAAAGACATCGGCGTCGCGGTCGTTGTCCTCCAGCGGGTCATCGCGGTAGATCAGTTGCAGGGCATACACCGACCCGGCCGCAAGCCCCCCGATGACATGAGTGCTGGGTGTCGCACGAAACGACACGTCCGACGGCGGCGGCGCAAAGTCCGTGGGTTTCCAAGTTGCTGAGGTGTGGTCGCCGCTGGACTGGCGCCAGCGGATTTCGTAATAGCCCGACGCAAAGTTCGTGTTATTCAATACCGTCGGTGCCCCCACCAGGTCCCAGGAGACCTCCGCTCTGGCATCGGACCCATCGGCCTTGGTGATGGGCGTATCGACGATGAGGACGGGGGTGGTGTAGAGGATCGTCGCGTTGGCGTATTTCACGCCGATTCGGATGCCGTACGCCGGTTTATGGGCAAGGCCCCGATCTTTGCCAGCCTCGTCGAGGATTTTGTCGAGATTGAGCAAATAACGTTGTGGCTTGCCGGTCTCAATAGATATCTCCGTGGTTCCCTTTACTGGATGCCAGTCCGTCGCCGCGGTCGTGTGGACGTTGCCCACCTTGTCGGTTGCCCGGATGACATAGGCCGTGGCGTTCTGCACGTGAGGCCAACAAATGGTTGCCTTGCGTTGGGCCTGCGGGACGACATCCACGCGCAACTGGCCCAACGGCACTGTGTCGGCGCTGGTCGCCGGGCACTCGGGATCGATCTCAACCGGCGTCGGCGTCGTGTCCGGTGGGTCGGGTTTGAGCTCCACGTCCAGCGTCCTAAACCGATGGTCATCCGACCAGCGGGAGCAGTGGCTGTCCTTGGGCCCGTTGCAGGCCCGCATCTTCAGCTCGTATTCCGTGCCGGCCGCCAACCCCCGCAGAGTCTCGCCTCGGTCATTCCCGTCGTCCGCCGGGTGGTCAATGGCGCCGGATTCCTCGTCTGGGTTATCTGGGTCGTAGGGCCAGTACCTGAGGTCAAAGCCGGTCAGCGGCACCCCGCCCGTGTTGGCCGCCGCGCTCCACCTCACCCGCACCGAATCCGAGGAGATCTGCGAGAACCTGATCGTGTGCGGCCGCTGCGGCGTCGGCGCCCGCTCCGTCGTAACCTCCAACGGTGGGTTGGTCCACCACCCGCAAGCCGGCGTTTCGTTGCAGGCGTGAATGCGGAACTTGTACGTCGCGTCGTGTTGCAGGCCGGTGTACGTGTGCTCCCGCGGGCTCAGCCCCTTCACCAGCACGTCGTCCCGATACGACGGATGCTCCTCGTCTTCGTGCCAGAACAACAGCCCATACCCCGAGAGTTCCGCCCCGCCGTTGCCGGTCGGCGTGTCCCTTGCCCCGGCCTATCCACAGAGCAACCCGCCGTCCGGAACCCATGAGCTGCAACCCCCACCTCACGCCCCCGCCGCGCACCGCGGTAGGCCCAGGTCTCTCAAATCATGGATCCTTGTCGGACCGAGATCGGCCGGAATGCAGCCGGACAGTTGGTTGCCGCCTAGCAGCAACTGATTGAGCAGCGGCAGTTCGCTCAGCAGCGGTGGGAAGCGCCCCGTCAAGGCGTTGTCATTCAGTTCGAGGGTTCGCAAGCTGGTCAGTTGCTTCAGTTCCTTCGGGATGGGTCCCGTCAGTCGGTTCTCTGCGAGGCGAAGCGAGGTTAGATTCGGCAGCTGACCAAGCTCCGGCGGTATCCCACCCATCAGGAAATTGCCGGCGAGACTCAGGCTCGCCAGCGTGGAGAGGTCACCCAGCGCCTTCGGGATCTGGCCGGACAGGGAGTTTGCGCCCAGGTCCAGGCTGACCAGTTGTGTCAGCTGGCCGAGCTCCGGGGGAATCGTCCCACCAAGCGCATTGCCGGTAAGGTCCAGGACCTCCAACTGATCCAGGTCGCCCAACTCCGGTGGGATAGCGCCCTCCAGCCCCTGACTCATCCACGGAGCCGCCGGCCGGCTGCGACGATTCAGTACCAGGGCACGCACCCGCCGTGGCGATCCACCCAGCGTCACGCCCACCCACTCGCGGATCGGCCTGTAGGCGGACCAGTTGAGTTCGTGGTCCCAGGCCGCCAGCACCCGCAGCAGCGTCTCGCAGTCCCGCACCAGCCCGGGATTGGCCGCTGGCTCGGGCACCGCCACCCCCGCCGCACAACCCGTAACGCCCACTGCCTCGACCGCCGGCCGCGGCCACACCGCGTGCACATTGTTTCCGCCGTTATGCCCGGCCAGCACCCGCACGTCCGTCCCATCCGGCGCCATGGTGTACAGAGCCGCACTATCGTTGTCGACGAACGGATACGACGCACGCCATACCTCCAGGGCTTCGTGCTCATGCCACCTCGCAGCGGCAGCCAGCGCGATCCGCGTGCCGTCCGGCGACCACGCCGCCACGCTCCCTGACGTCCAGGCGATCGGTGACCGACCGACCGGCGTGCCGTTCAGGTCGACCACGCAGATGTGCCGCCCGCACGTGTACAGCACCTGGTCGCCGGCCGGCGACCAAGCCAGCGTGGGAATCCACAGATCGCGGGAGTCCCTGGATTCCGAAAGAAGGGCCAGAATGTAGTGCCCACCGGCATAGTGCGGCTCCCAGCCGGGGGGCAATGCCAGGCGCCGCGCGTTCGTCCCGTCCGCCGTCACCGTCACAAGGTCCCACGCGTCGCTTTGATCGCCTGCCGTGCTAACGAACGCCAGCCGCCGGCCGTCCGGCGACCAGGACGGACCGCTGTTCGTGTCGCCCACCCACCGCAAGTCGGTACCGTCGGCGCCAACGACGTAGATGGCCAGGTGCTGCGCGGACGCCGTAAACCGTTCCTCCCAGCCATCGATCGTGCGCAGCAGCGCCAACCGCCGGCCGTCCGGCGACCACCGCGGCGGGTACAAGCCGAACCAGAGCTCGCCCGTGTCGATCGACCGCTGATCGCTGCCGTCCGCGTTCATGGTCACCAGCCTTCCGGCGCGGACATTGTCCCCATGCAGATAGGCAATGCGCGTGCCGTCCGGCGACCACGCCGGGAAGTTGTCGAAGCCCATGTTCGTGGTCAGCCGCTCAGTTGGCGCCTCCGCGTCTAGCCCCACGGCGGCCAGTTCAAAGTTGTAAATAAAGGGATCGCGGCCAGAGCCCTGACGACGCAGGATGCGATGCAGCGCCGCCGCGGTGGACTGCTCGACGGCGGTGACCGCTTCCTCCCGGTAGACGCACGTGGCGTAGACCAACCGATCACCCTCGGGAGATACGTCGAAGTACGTCATCGGCCCCACGATCTCGTGCCGGGCCCACCGGGCGAACGACGCCTGGTCGATCAGAGCCCCCAAGCGCCCCGATGCAACGGCCACCAGCCGCGCCCACGCGCCGTCGGCCGCCGCCGCATACACCAGGGGCCCTTGACTGAAGAACACCGCCGCGCCGTCCGCCGTCCAGCGCATCGTGTTCTCCCAGTACCACAGATTAATACCGCCGATGGTGGACGGATTGCACGGATCGCCGCCGACCATCGACGTCGCAGGCGGTTCGCGGCGTCCCTCGCGGTCTGGCGCGGGGGTAGGCGTCGCGGCGACCGGACTCGCCGTGCCCGTTGCCGCGGCGCTAGGTCCGGCATCGGTTCGCTCTGCCCCGGGCCTCGCAGCCGTCACGCTCGGCTGTGCGTTCACCACAGCCGTAGCTCCCGGACTCGGCGGCGATGGCGGCCGAGCCGCCGCCGCAGCGTGCGCGTCCCCTTCATGCGCTACGGCAGTCGAATCAGTTCCCGCACCACTCCCTCGGCCAGCCACGTCGCAAGCCGTGATACCTACCCCCACCGCCGCCAACACCACAGTCACCGCAAAGCCGATCCGTCGGCCCGCCGGAAGAACCCCCATCAGCTCGGCCATCAGCCTCCGCACCCACCACCTCACGCCCCCGCGCACCGCGGCAGGCCCAGACTCGTGAACTGCTGATATACGACCGGCCTGAGATCGGCCGGAATACAGCCCGTCAACTGATTGCCGTAGAGCCGAACTTCCCGGACGTCAGCCAGCTGACCGAGTTCACGCGGAATCTCCCCGCTCAACCGGTTGTCGCCGAGGTCTAACGTCTCAAGGTTCGCCAACCGGCCCAGTTCGGCTGGAATCTCCCCGCTCAACTGGTTACCGCTGAGATCCAGCTCTTCCAGATTCACCAGCCGGCCCAGCACGCTCGGAATGGAGCCGGTCAGGCGATTCCCCGCGAGATCAAGACTCCTCAGCTGCGTCAATCCGCCGACGAACTCGGGAACCGGACCCGAGATCAACGTCTCGTCAATCCGCAGGCCCATTAATCCGTCAAGCCGACCCAACGCCTCGGGTAGCGTTCCCGTCAGATTGTTCTCACCGAGCGCCAAGTACCTGAGATCTGTCAGATCCCCTAACGCTTCGGGCACCGGCCCGCCCAGCCAATTGCCGAACAGATGTAACGTCTCAAGCTTCGTCAGCTGCCCGAGCTCAGCGGGGATCGGACCGGTCAATCGGTTGTCCGCCAGCGAGAGGACGCGCAACTGCGTCAGGCGGCCAATCCACGCCGGGATGGTCCCACCGAGCTGCCGGCCCGACAGTCGCAGTTCAGACACTCGAAGCGGATCCCCGTCCAGCCGCACGCCGTCCCATTCGTCCAGCGGGCGCTCAGCGCTCCAGTTCAAGGCCGCGCCGCCCCGCAACGCCCGCTTGATCTCCAAGAGCGTGACGCAGTCGCGCGCCAGCGCTTGGGATACCACGGACGCGGTGAAACTAACGAGGGTTGTCGCGCACGCCCCCGGGTCCACCCGAGTTGTGAATTGCAGCGGACCCAAAGCACCCATGGGCGGTACGCGGACGGACGTGGCTCGACCCGAGCCCAGATTGGGAACGCCCATGGCTAACACTCGGATGTCCGTCCCATCAGGTGCCATGGTCGCGAGCGCGGCTGGCAGAATTGGCCACGGCGCACTGTCACGTCCGCCCGCGTTGAGAAACGCCGCCAGATCCCACTCGGCAAGAACGGCAATTCGGGATCCATCCGGCGCCCAGGCGGCGGCTCGCGGCTGAAGGCCCGACGGCCGCGCCCAGACAATCGCTACGCGGTCGCCGTCCGCGACCCCAACGACATAGGTCGCCGTCGGCATCTCGTACCACTGGTGCGGATTGACGACCAACAGAATCTTTGAGCCGTCGGGCGACCAGGCCACCGAACCAATCGCGCCAAACCGCCAAAGCCAGGGCTCCGAACGCCAGCTGGCGAGCCTTGTAATCATTCGTTCGTTGGTGCCATCGGCCCTGATCGTGTACAGCGTCAGCTGGTCGTCGTTTTCAACCTTGGCGTAGGCCAGCCGCTGTCCATCCGGCGACCACGCGGGGGCGCTCTCGATCGCCCCTGTCAGTGGGCGCAGGTCTCGGAGCTCCAGGGCCTCCGCCGAGTCCGCATCCACCACGTGCAGCCCCACGGCCACGAAGGCCAGGTGGCGTCCATCGGGCGACCAGGCCGGCGCATGCAGCGCCAGCCTCAAGTCGCCGGACGCCCGCACCACGGCCCGTGCGTCCGTGCCATCCGATCTGGCCGTCGATAGGCTCGTTGCCGTGCCGGTAGCGAATCCAGAATCGGTTCCGTGCAGAAATGCCAGGCGCCGACCATCGGGCGACCACGACGGATGACTCGAAAACTCTCCATCCGCACTGAGGCGTTTTGACGCGCCGCCCGCGGCGGAGACACGCGCCAGCGCCAATTCATACGTGTATCCGGTGGAGCCCGATTCCCCGCGCGACCTCGCCGGATCGAACTGCGGATACCCACACGTGGCGTACACGATCTGCGACCCGGTAGCTGAGACGTCAAATGGGATCATCGTGCCCACCCGTTGACTCGATCCGATCGGCGGGTCGCGGATGACTCGAGTCCAGGCCTTCGCAACCTTCCGCACCCGTAGCCCATCAGCAGCAACCGCGTAGAGCTCCGGTCCCTGGCTGAAGTACACCTCCCCGCCGTTCGGGCCCCATTCAATAAACCCTTCCCACGCCCAGGGAAAGAGGCCCTGAAGGGGAAAACAGTTGGTGTACCCCTGCTCCATGGTCGACCGGCCGACATCCGGCGACACGTGCGTTGCTATCCGTGCCCCACCCACTGGCGTCGTGTCGGCCGCTGGCACGGGAGCCGTCGCTGCGGCGGCCGGAACCAACCTGCCGCTATCGCCAGCCGGGCTCGCCGCGGCCCGAGGATCGGAGTGGCGAACCGTCGGTGTTGGGCTACCGTCGCGGGGTGAAGCCGCCGGCTCCGCTTCGCAGGCCACCAGGAACAGCACGGTCAGAAATACAGGGAGCATGCGCGCAGTTTCGCCCGTTCCTTCGAGCTCAGTTGCGCATCTAGCCAGACGCTTAATCCTGGTCACAATCAACGCATATTCGTTTGATATTTCGCGTGCACAGCTAGTACGTCCAGTGGTGTTGGAGCACAGACCTGAAGCGATCCCCCAATCAGTACCGCCTCGTCACGCAACTCTCTGTTCGGATGGTGTCTTCTCTGATCTCTTGCATCGGTGCCCCAACCGATTCCGAATACGTGTCCAACCTCGTGCACTAATGTCGAATACACGACAGCGAATCTACCATGCTGGTTTACCGAAAGTGACGGAAAGCACCGATTGAAAGCAATCGCTGGTAGTTCCGGTACGAACACGGCTTCTCGGGTACCATCGCGTTTGGTGTACCAGGGATTGAAGACGCCGTCCTTTCTGAGTGCCACGTCCACGATCCATCCTCTCGTTTCATGCTCAACTCGCAGAATCGCGCAGCCCAGTCCGTCGTACCCACACAACTGTGGAATCGCAACATCGCTTGCCATATCAAAGATCGCTGGTTCGGCATTCCGCTCAAACATGAACACCTCGCTGACCACATCATCTGGAATCGTCTGCTTGGCCATGCGAAGTACAGCGTTGCGCAACACGCCCGAATACCTCGACCGGGCCACGAATCCTTCGATGTGCGTTTGGATGACCGCATCTGTCTCAGGCCCGTCCAATCCGATGGCCTGCGTCGCAGCCTGAGTCAGCCGCTCAACGACCGGACGATAGTTGGAACATGGCGTTGTGTTGTGTACACGCCGAACCAGACCATCGGTGGCTATCCACCACTGATCGATACCGTGATTAATGAACTCGGGCCATCCCACGCCTCCGAGGTCTGAATCTAGTTCAGGAAACGTACCGGTACAAAGCCGGTACTCGTAGGTAGATGTCGGCTGATAGCCCGCATTGTTTAACCCATAGTTGAGGGGATAGCTCGCCACACGCTCACCACCACCCGCCGCCCGCTCCGACGGCCACACATACGCATCCCGCGCGGCAAACACCTTGGTCGTGGCCTCAGTGACATCAGTATCCAGCTCGATTTCGTAGCGAAGCTGAATGGCATAAATCTGTTCGGTGAGCAGATTGCGGATGGGGTGCGACGTGGAGCCGACCGGCGCGATCGACGTGTCCTGCGGGATTCCATATCCGGCAGTCTCGCTGCCGGGTCGCCAGCTCAAGCTGGTGTGATCGCCGCCCAGCTGGCGGTAGCGGAATCGGTAGGTTCCGCCAGCGTACGCCTCACCCAGGATGGTCTCCACCGCCCGCCAGGTGACGTCGGCTTCCCCATCGCGCACATCGCCATTCACCGTGCGAATCGGCGTATCCATGATCACGATGGTTTCGCTGGGCTCGGACAGCACGTCGTGACCCTGGTCATCCCTGCCGGTGATCGCGCGAACCTGCAGCTGATTCCCCGCGTGGGCGGCCAGTCCGCCCGTCACAAACGTATCCAGGTAGAAGTCCAGGCCATGGCGAATCGAGGACCCGGCGCCAATGTGAAAGTAGATGCCACGGCTCGGTTGCCAGTCCTCCTCCGACGTGCTGCCCACCCGGCGAACCTGCACCACGTAGCCCGTCGCCCCGGTCGCGGGACTCCAGGTCACCCGCGCACGCCGGTCGGCCAACGGGATCACATCCAGGTTGGTCGGCACGGTCGCGTTGGGTGTGGTCCCGCCCGTCGTCGTAAACCGGTGATCGTCCGACCAGTTGGAGCAGTGGCTGTCCTTGGGCCCGTTGCAGGCCCGCATCTTCAGCTCGTATTCCGTGCCGGCCGCCAACCCCCGCAGAGTCTCGCCCCGGTCATTCCCGTCGTCCGCCGGGTGGTCAATGGCGCCGGATTCCTCGTCTGGGTTATCTGGGTCGTAGGGCCAGTACCTGAGGTCAAAGCCCGTCAGCGGCACCCCGCCCGTGTTGGCCGCCGCGCTCCACCTCACCCGCGCCGAATCCGACCTGATCTGCGAGAACCTGATCGTGTGCGGGCGCTGCGGCGTCGGCGCTTTCTCGGTCGTCACCTCCAGCGGCGGGTTGGTCCACCACCCGCAGCGGGCCACCATGGCGTCGTCTTCATTACAGGCGTGAATGCGGAACTTGTAGGTCGCGTCGTGTTGCAGGCCGGTGTACGTGTGCTCCCGCGGGCTCAGCCCCTTCACCAGCACGTCGTCCCGGTAGGACGGATGATCCTCGTCTTTGTGCCAGAACAACAGCCCATACCCCGAGAGTTCCGCCCCGCCGTCGCCGGTCGGCGTGTTCCACTTCGCCACCACCGAGGTGGTCATCACCTGTTCGAACCGCGGGTTCCGCACAAAGCTCGGCGTGCCCACCTGCGCCACCGCGCCCCGCGCCCCCCGCACCGGCCGCTCGTCGTCGGGCACCCAGGCCGGAATCGGCTCCACCGTCACGCCCTGGCTCACCGCCACCTCGGCGGTCGCGGCCCCGGCCTGGCGCACCTCCGCCGTCACCGTCCCCGCGCCCACCCCGCAGGCATACACGATGAATTCCAGGTTCTGCGCTGTCGCGCCCGTCACCGTCGCCGTCCGCGCCGCCGTCCCGCAACCGCCGATCCCCAGCGCGGGAGCGTTACTGCTCGACACGACGACGTCATAGGTCGCCGCCGCATCGAGATGCGACACCTGCACCTCGAATCGGTCCACGATCGAATAGGTGATCAGGCCCACCAAATCGTCCATCCGGATGCTGACCCCGGACGCCCCCGTCGCCTCCGGCGCCTCCCCCTCCTGCGCCTGCAACGGCGCGACCCGCCCCAGCAGCGCTGCCCCCACCAGCAACGCCCCCGCCACCGCCGCCAACCCCACCCGCCGCGCCGGCCACCCGCCGACCCAGCCGGCCAGCCGCCGGCCCCGTGCCACCACCCCGACCCGTCCAGGCACAGGGCCCCCGGCGGTTCGGTCGTATCATGCAGAGACCGTCACACACACGCGCGATGTCGGTCAATCACACCTCTTTTCTTCACGAATATGGCTTCCTAACCGTTCCTGTCACCGTGTCTCTATGCACAAACCATCCCACGCATCCCCAACGTCACCCTGGACATTCCCAATCCATCACGTCACCGCCCAGCCGTGTTCCCATTCTCCGCCACCCGCGCGCCCAAACCGCCGCCGCTACGCCGCCACCCGGCCCCCGCTGTTTCCTCTCGCACTACTCACGGCTCTTCCCTCACCCCTTCCACCGGCCAGGCCTCGAACCCAGTCGCGTCATAGGCCCCCATCGGCGCCAGGAACACCACCGCCTCCCGCCCCCCGATCTCCGCGCTCAGCACCTTCTCCGCCGCCACCAACTCCCCACCAACTGGCGCCCACCCGACACCGCCCTCAAATCCGCCCTCCACCACCTCACCGCCGACCACCGCTAACTCCAGGCTCTGAACGGTGCCTTAAACGTCCTGCCCGCACCCCATTGGTCGTCCTGGCGCTGGCTTCAGCGCCCTCAGCCTCCGCCCGTCACCGTCACCGTCACCGTGGTCGTGGCGGACGGGCGGTCGCGTCCGGTGCTGGCGGTGATCGTCAGGCTGTAGCTGGAGGTGGTCGCGTGGTTCAGTTGCGCCGCCACCACCACGTGTCCGGCCAGCGCGTCCACCGCCCAGTGGCTGGCGTCGTCCCCCGCCGTGATGTCGTACACCACCGTGCCGCCCTCCGGGTCCGTGGCCGCCACCGTGCCGATCCGGGTGCCGATCGTCACGCGGTCCGCCACGCTGAACGCATAGCTGGCGGCCCCAAAGACGGGCGGCGTGCCGGCGGTCGTAACCGTGATCGTCACCATCGCCGTGGCGGTCCCGCCCGCCGCGTCGCTGGCGGTCAGGGTGAGGCTGTAGCTGCTGGTAGTCGCGCGGTCCAGGGTTTTCGCCACCGTCAGGGTGCCGGTGCCGGTGTTCAGCGCGAAGGCGCCGGCGTCATTCCCGGCCGTGAGCGCGTAGGTCAGCGTGCCACCCTCGGGGTCGGTCGCGGTCAGGGCGCCCACGGCCGCCCCCACCGCCGCGTCCTCGGCCACGCTGAAGGCGTAGCTGGCGGCGGCAAAGGCGGGCGCCTCGTCCACGTTCGTCACGGTGATGGTGACAGGGACGGTGGCCGTGGCCGCCCCACCGCCGCTGCTGGCCTGGACCGTCAGGCTGTAGCTGCTGGTGGTCTCGTGATCCAGCGCCCCCGCCACCGTCAGCGCCCCCGTGCCGGCGTCGATCGCAAGGGCGCCGGCGTCATTCCCCGCCGTCAGCGCGTACGTCACGGTTCCGCCCTCCGGATCGGTCGCGCTGACCGTGCCCAGGGCCGTTCCTGTGGCCGCATCCTCCGCCACCGACCACGCATAGCTCGTCGCCCCGAACACCGGCGGGAAGGCCACGTCCGTCACCGTGAGCGCCACGTCCGCCGTCGCCGTGTGGCCCGCGGCGTCGCTGGCCGTCACGGTCAGGCTGTAGTTGTCCGCCGTCTCGTAATCCAGCGCCGCCGCCACCGTCAGCGCCCCCGTGCCGGCGTCGATCGCAAACGCCCCCGCCTCATTGCCGGCCGTGATGGCATGCGTCAGCGTCCCGTCCTCCGGATCCGTCGCGCTCACCGTGCCCACCGCCGCCCCTACGGCCGCGTCCTCCGTGACGTTGAACGCATAGTCGGCCGCCCCGAACGCGGGCGCCTCATCCACATCCGTCACTGTCACCGTCACCGCCGTCGTCGCCTGGCTGCCCCCCGCGCGGGCCTCGAGCGTCAGGCTGACGCTGGGCGTGGTCTCATGATCCAGCGTCCCCGCCACCGTCAGCGCGCCGCTGGCGGCGTCCAGCGCGAAGCCTGCGGCATCGTTCCCCGCCGTGATGGCGTAGCTCACCGAGCCGGACCCCGTGGTCGTGGCCGTCACCGTCCCCACGGCCGTGTCCGCGGCGCTGTTTTCGGCCACGCTGAAGCTGTAGGTTTCCGCCCCAAACGCCGGCGGCGGACAGGTTCCGGTGGTCGCCGCCAGCGTCGCCGAGGGCGCGCTCCAGGTGTCCGTGTAGCCGGCGCCGCTGCCGTAGGCCCGCACCCGCACCTCGTAGGCCGTCGCGCAGGTCAGGTCACCCAGCGTGGCGCTGGCGCTGGTCAGGTCGGCCGCCGACGTCGTCCAGGCCGTGGCCTCGGCCACGCGGTAGTCCACCTGGTACTTCGTGGCCCCGGGCACCGCGGCCCAGGTCAGCGCCAGGCGGGTCGCCCCCGGCGTGGCCGTCAGGTTGGTTGGCGCCGGCGGCGCGTCCGCCACGTCCGTCACCGTCACCGTCACCGTCGTCGTGGCCGTCAGCGGGCTGGATTCCAGGAGGCCGGCCCGCACCGTCAGCGTATAGGCTGCGGTGGTCTCGTAATCCAGCCGGCCCCCCAGCACCAGCGTCCCGGCCAGTGCGTCCACCGCCCACGGGCCGCCCACGTTCCCCGCCGTGATGTCGTACACCACCGTGCCGCCCTCCGGATCGCTCGCCGTCACCGTGCCGATCCTGGCGTTGATCGCCGCGTTTTCGGCCACGCTGAACGCATAGCTGTCGGCTTCGAACACCGGCGGCTCGTCCACATTCGTCACCGTGATCGTCACCGGGACCACGGCCGCCGCGGCCGGCCCGCTGCGGGCTTCGACCATGAGCCGGTAGCTGGGCGCCGTCTCGTAATCCAGCGCCCCCGCCACCTTCAACTCGCCCGTCGTCGCATCCAGCGCCCACACGCCGCCCGTATTCCCCGCCGTCAGCCTGTGCGTCACCGCGGCCCCGCCGGCCACCGTCGCCCGGATCGTCCCCACCTGCGTGGCGACGGCCGTGTCCTCGGCCACCGTCAACGCATAGCTGGCCTCGGCGAACGCCGGTGCGGGCGGCACGTCCGTCACCGTCACGGTCACGGTGGTCGTGGCCGTGCCCCCGTGGGCGTCCGTGGCCGTCAGGGTCAGGGCGTAGGTCGGCGTGGTCGCGTGGTCCAGCGCGCCCGCCACCGTCAGCGTCCCGCTGCTCGGGTCGAGTGCGAATGCCCCCGCCTCGTTGCCGACGGTCAGCGCGTAAGTCAGCGGGCCGCCGTCCAGGTCGCGGGCGGCGGCGGTGCCGACCATGGCGCCTACGGCCGCGTTCTCCGCCACGCGGAAGGTCCAGCCGGCGGCCGGGAACAGCGGCGGCGCCCGCTGCTGCGCCGCGTCGGCCACCGCCACCGCCACCGGTACGCGGGTCCAGCCCCCCTGCGCGTCCGTGGCCGTCACCGTCAATCCGGCGCCGCCCGCCGGCAACGCGGCCGCCACCAACAGGATGCCGGTGGCCGCGTCGAGTTGGAACACGCCGGCGTCGTTGCCGGCCGTGAGCGCGTAGGTCACGGTCCCGCCGGCCGGATCGGTCGCCTGCACCTGGCCGACGGCCGCGCCCGCCGGCAGCCCAGCCGGCACGATCCACGCGTAGCGGGGCGCTCCAAACGCCGGCCCCGCCTGGCAGGCGGCCAGGCCCTGCGCCGCCGCGTCCGTGGTCGCCACGCCGGCGAAGGTCGCCGGCAGGCAGCCCGTCAGCCGGGTGCCGGCCAGGTGGAGGTCGGTCAGCCGCGTCAGCGCGCCGAGGGCGGTGGGCAGCGCGCCGGTCAGGGCGTTGCCGCGCAGGTCCAGCGCGGTCAGGTGGGTCAGCGCGCCCAGCGCCGCCGGCACGGGGCCGGTCAGGCCCTGCGCGCCCAGCCGCAGCGCCGTCACCCGTTGCGGCGTGCCGCCCACGGTGACGCCGGTCCAGGCGCTGAGCGCCCGCGTCCCGTCCCAGTTCAGGCGGCCGGGCCCGGCCAGCGCGTCCCGCGCCTCAAGTAGGGCCGTGCAGTCTTCAACCAGGCCCGTATTGGTTGCGGGCGTGGGCACCGTGACCCCGTTGCGGCACGCTGTCGTGGCCGCGGCCGGCCACGACAGCGTCACCGGCGCCGAGTGGGCCATGGCCCCCGAGGCGTAGCGGGCCTGCACGCGCCAGGCGCCGGTCATGGCGCTCAGCGCGCGCGCTTCGTAGGCGGCGCCCGCGGCGCCCACCGGCGTCCAGACGCCGCCCACGTCGCGTTGCCACTGGTAGGTCGCGGCGCCGGCGTCGCTCGGGACCGCCGCCGTCAGGATCGCGGGCGCGCCGGCCGCGGGGCTGGCCGCGTCGACCGTCACCGTGGGCAGGGCGGGCGCGCCGGGGCAGGCCGGGGCCGCCGGCGGGTCGCCCGCCGGGGCGGGACTGATCCGCAGCATCAGGCGCTCGCCCGGCTGCCAGGGTTGGTCGCAGACCGGCCAGCGCAGCTCGTGGCCGTCGGCGGTGGCCGTGGCGGTGGCGGCGTCGCCGCGCAGCGTCAACCCCACGGTCCCGTCCAGCCGAATCAACTCCAGTTGCTGCCCGGCCAGGGTGGTGCCGGACACGTCCAGCCGCAACTGCCCGGCGTCCCAGGTCAACCGCCGCAGGGTCGCGGACGTCCCGCTGGCCCCGCCGCTCGCCGAGGCCCCGCCGGCGGCGCCGGCCGCGCCGACCGCCGCCGGCGTCAGCACCCCCTGGGCGGCGTCCCGCCCGATCACGCCGCTGCCCAACGCCGCCGGATCGAAGAACGCCTCGTGCACCGTCCCGGCCGGCGCCGTGACCTGCAACGTGACGTCAGAATAGCCGTCTAGTGGCACGAACTTGCAGGGGAAGAAACCGTAATGGTCCGCGTTGTAGCGCAGCCGGTACTCGCCGGCAGGTAACGGTCGAGTGGTGCGCGGCCCATGCGCATAGCCAGTGCTCGACTGGCTGTCGTCATCGATGATCGCCGGCTCGAACAACGCCGCATCAGGGCCGCTGAGCCAGAAGCGGAAATACTGGGGCTCGCGAACGTCGTGCTGCTCCCGATAGAGTTCGGTCGCAGCCGCAGACCCGGAACCTAGCGAGACGTCGAGGCGGCGGGGGGTCCAGGGTTCGGCCCGTCGGCCTCGCTCGCCCGCAATCCTGGCGCTGATGCACTGGCGAAAGCCCGGGACCCCCGCGCCGGCGGCGAGCTCCGCCTCCAGGTCCGCGACCCGTGCCCGCAGGTCGGCCAGCGCGATCGTCGGCGGCGGCGATTGTGCCCCGTCCGTGATGAAGGCTGTCGGAGCCTCCCCATCGGCCGGCGTATCCTGCGCCGGCAGCCAGGCCCGGCTCAGCGTGTCCACGCTGTAGCCCCAGCTCGGCTGGTCGTAGTTTGATAACACGAACTGCAAGGCGGACGGGGACGGGGTGGACGAGGTTCCAGCCGCCCCCCCGCTGGCGGCGGCCGGGGTGTACGGCCGTGCCGGCGTCTCGAGGAAGAGCACCGCCTGCCGCTCGTCCCAGGTCGTGACGCGCCGCGCCAGCACCAGCTCGGCGCCGGCGCGCGCCCCCTCCACGGTCGCATACACGGTCGCATAGGTCGCGTCGTCCCGCACCGCCACCAGCAGGGTCGCCGGCCCGCTCCCCTTCAGGTACTCGTGCGTTGTGAACCGCAACTCCTGCACCCGCCGGTAGCCGCCGTCGGCAGGGAGGGCCTCGGCGGCCGCCGTGGTCGACTGCAGCGTGGCCCGCACGATCACCGTTGAAGAAAAAATCTGTTCCTCAAGCGATGGCGGCACGCGCCAATTCGGGTGCGTTATCGGCACGATGATTGAGTAGGGAGTTGGCGTCGGCGCGACGGGTGTGGGACTGCTCGGGGCGCCGCTCCTGGCGCCGCATGTAGCCAGCGCGACGCCCAGCGCGACGCCCAGCGCCACAGCCGCCCCCAGCGCCACACCCAGCGCGACGAGGCGCCATGCACCCGGCCGCAAGAGGCGGGCCGCGCGTGCCATCGGGATCCGCCTAGTGCGCCACATGGTGCCGAGGCGCATAAATGGCGCCGGCTCCCTTCTGGTCGTTGGTGGACAGGCCGCACTCCTTGGCGTCGGTGGTGCCGCACGGTCCGAACTTACGATTCGCCGAGGCCATGATGTCGATCCCGTCCGCATGCTGCACGGGCAAGCTGTGCCCCAGGCCAATCGCGTGCCCGAACTCGTGGACTAGGACCGAGGGAAGGTATTGGTACCAGGGATTGGTGGCGTACCGTAAATCAAAGTTGTTTGTCCAAATTCGGATGTGTTTTTCATTACCCCAATGCGCGGGTTCCTCGATCCAGAACTTACGGCCGTGGACCAGATGCGAGGACGAACCGCTTATTTCGATACAGGCGATGCTCTCCCCGCACTTGCCGTCACTGCCGCCTGAAGCGTCGGACGCCGCAGGATCCCAGTAACCAACGATGAGCACATTCACGTTGGAGGGCGTGCTTGCTCGCTCCACTGTGACGGTGGCGCTCGCGACAGCGGTCCATACCCCGGCCGCCTGGTCATAATTCGCCAGCTTGAGCAATTCCAGGTTCGGCTTATATCCCGCCTCAATGCCCGGCGGCTTGGTCGCTGGAAACATGCCCTCCGTGGTGCCTTGCTGGATGCCTTCAACCATGTCCCCATCAGTTCCGACAACGTAGTAGCTCACCCAGTGGTCGGCCTCGTGCCAAGCCTGGGGAGTGGCCAGCGCGAAGGTAGAAAGCCGGACTGAGGCCCCCTGGACGCCCAGGGTTTGAATCCAAACCTCCGCGCTGGCGGCGGCGTTGGATCCAATGGCGCAACGCGTGAGATAGAACCCCCAGCGCAAGGGAACCCAGGACGTCGACACCGTCGACGTGTCCGTGGGTCCCGCCGCCGGCCAGGCGCACGTTCGACTTGCTTGCAGGCCCGTGCGGGCCGGCAGGCGGAGACTGAAGCGGAAGCGGTTGTGATCGGTTCTGGTGAGCGGATCGTCAACCCAGCTAAAGGCATAGCCCAGTACCGTCCACCGCTCGGTCGCCAGCGGCAGGTCCTCCTCTGGCGCAATCCAGGACCGTACGAGCACCCGGACATCGAAGACTGTTAGGTCAAAGTCCTGCTGGACCGTGTCGCCGTCCTCATCGATCGACTCATAGGTGTATCGCACGGTCTGCGCGGCGCTTGCCGGCGTGCCGCTGATCGTGCGCGTGGCCGCATTGAACGCCAGCCCGTTCGCCAACGCCGGACTGATCCGGTAGGTCAATCGGCCATCGCCGCCGCTGGCGGGCGGGAACTGTACGGAGACGGAGTTGCCCACTTGATAAAGCTGATCTGTCACCATTGACGTACCAAATCCGGGACTTTGATCTGGCGGATCGGGCTGATTGGGCGGATCGGTCGGGTCTGGCGGCGCGGACACGGTCGTCGGCGTGGGAGTCGGCGTCGGCGTGGGCGTGGGCGCGGACAGCGTGGTGAATTCCACGGGCGGGTGGGTCCAATGGCCGCAGCTGTCCGTTTCGTTGCAGGCGTGGATGCGGAATTTGTAGGTCGTGGCGGGCCGCAGGCCGCTGAGCTCCTGCTCGGTCGTGACGCCGATGCTGATCGCCTGGCTCCACGGCGGTTGTTGTTGGTCCAGTTTCCGCCAGTACAGCAACCCGTACCCCGTCAGTTTCGTCCCGCCGTTGCTGGGCTCGGTCCACGTGGCCTTGGCTGTCGTGGACGTGATGTGGTTCTGCGGGAATCGGACGTTCGGCACGATGCCGGGCGTGCCCGCCCGTGTGGCCCCGCGGGTCGCCGCCGACGCGGCCGGCGCGCCGGCCACGCCCCGGTCCAGCCGGCCCGTCTCACCACTCTGACCCATCCAGGCACAGGGCCCCGGCGGTTCGGTCGTATCATGCAGAGACCGTCACACACACGCGCGCTATCGGTCAATCACACCTCTTTTCTTCACGGATATGGCTTCCTAACCGTTCCTATCACCGTGTTTCTATGCACAAACCATCCCACACATCCCCAACGTCACCCTGGACATTCCCAATCCATCACGTCACCGCCCAGCCATGTTCCCATTCGCCGCCACCCGCACGCCCAAACCGCCGCCGCTACGCCGCCACCCGGCCCCCGCTGTTTCCTCTCGCACTACTCACTGCTCTTCCCTCACCCCTTCCACCGGCTAGGCCTCGAACCCAGTCGCGTCATAGGCCCCCATCGGCGCCAGGAACACCACCGCCTCCCGCCCCCCGATCTCCGCGCTCAGCGCTTTCTCCGCCGCCACCGATTCCCCACCAATTCGTGCCAACCCGACTCCGCGCTCAAGACCGCCCTCCACCACCTCGCCGCCGACCACCGGCAGCCCCTCGCTGCCGGCGTCGTCTCAAGGTCCACTGCCGCGCCCACCCCAGCACGACAACCGCCGCCACCGACGTCGTAGCCGCCAAAAAGTTGAACAGCATGTCCACTGGGTCGAAGACCCGATTCGGCAGAAACCACTGGATCCCCTCGTCCACCACACCGAGTGCCGCGGTCAAGACCACAGCCACCACCGCCGGAACGGGAACGCGCCGCCCCTGGCTTATTCGCTCGGCCAGCGCTTCGTGAACGAACACGCCCAGCACGCCGTACTCCATCAGGTGCGTGCGCTCCGCCGGACCCACCGTCGTGCGTAGGAACAGCAGCAGGTACACGAATGTGAGGCCCAGGAGAACGGCGACCTCCGCCCCGCCGGGCCGCAACCTGATCCCCAGCGTGAAGATCGTTGCCCCCAGCAGAAACATGGCGAACAGGACCAGACTCGAAACCTCCAGCAGCTCGTATTCGCGCAGCGTCTCGGCCAGGGTGCCCGCCAGCCCCAGCGTCGAGTAGATGGCCGCCACGACAGCCGCACTCCACAGCCACAGCCGCCGCTCCCGAGGTGAGGAGAACAAGCGCACGCCCTACGCGTCACGTCTGGCGCGACTCGTCCGCCGCCGCGCCCACGCCAGGGCCATGACGGCGCCAATCGCCATCGAGCCCGCCAGCAGGTTGAACAGGATGTCCTGCGGGTCGAACACCCGGTTCGGCAGGAACCACTGGATGCCCTCGTCCACCACGCCCAGGACTGCCGTAATCATCGCGGCCAACAGCGGCGGCGCCGGAACGCGACGCCCCTGCCGCGCCCGCTCGGCCAGCGCCTCAAAGATGAACACGCCCAGCACGCCGTACTCGATCAGGTGCGAGCGCTCCTCCAGGATCGCCATCCGCGTGAACACCATCAGATAGGCGGCCACGATTCCCAGCGCTACGGCAATCTCGGCCTTACCGATTCGTAGTCTCACCCCTTGCGTAACGATCGTGGCGCCCACCAGGAACATGCCGAGCAGAAAGAACACGGCGGCGTCCAGAAAACCGTGCTCCCGCAGCCACTCGGCCAGCGAGCCGGTTAGCCCCAGCGTCGAATAAATCGCCACGGCTACCGACAGCGTCCACAGCCACAGCCGCCGCTCCCGCCTGGACGAAAACAGTTGCATGGCGTGACTCCACGGCGACTGCCGTCAGCAGCCGCGAACCGAGAAACCCTGCCCCGCCGGCAGCCCTCGCCGACTGCCCGCGGATGGGTCAATTGCTGGTCGTCTACGCTTAGTGTACAATAGGCCCGATGTCCCCGCAACCTCAATTCCGGATGCCCCCCGCCCACTCTCCCGCTCGACCTGAGCTTGCCGAACCGCCTGTCCTGAGCCTGCCGAACGGCGTCGCTGAACCCTCGCCCCGCGTCGCCTCTCGCCGGCCCCAAAGCGCCCCCGATTTACCTCAAGAGTTTTTTGGGAAAAACTCTTACGTGCGCGAAGCCCCCCACGCCAAGCACGCCACCAAGTACGCTGGCCCCACGACGCTCAGGCTCCTTCCGACCATGACCCTCCCCTTTACCAAAATGCACGGTGCCGGCAACGACTTCGTCCTCCTCGACGGACGCCGCGACCTGCCGTCCGATCTCGGCGACGTAGCCCGCGCCATCGGCGATCGCCACATGGGCGTCGGCTTCGACCAACTCCTGGTCGTCCGCGACGGCCAATCGCACCCCTACCACATGGAAATCTGGAACTCCGACGGCTCCCTCGCCGAGATGTGCGGCAATGGCATCCGCTGCTTCGCCAAGTGGCTCTACGACCAGGGCGAGCTGTCCACTGGCCCGGTCACGGTCCAAACTGCCGGAGGCCCCCGCCCCATCCAGGTCGGCGGCTACGTCAACGGCTCCTTTCAGGCCGCCGTCGGCATGGGAGTCCCCGACTTCGACCCCGCCAACATCCCCATGCACACCCACGGCACCGACAGCCGCACAACCCTTAACCCGGACGGCCTGCAACTCACCGTCACCGGCGTCTACATGGGCAACCCCCACGCCGTCTCCTTCCAGGATTCCGTCGACGACTTCCCCCTCGAACACATCGGCCCCCTGGTCGAACACGACCCGGCATTCCCCGAGCGCGTCAACTTCGAGATCGTTCAGGTTCTTGCCCCCGGCCACCTGTCGGTACGCGTTTGGGAACGCGGCGCCGGCATCACCCTTGCCTGCGGCACCGGCGCGTCGGCCGCGGTGGCCGCGGCCGTGCTCGAGGGCCGCATCGATCCCGGCACGGTCGATTTGGACATGCCGGGCGGTAGGCTGCGAGTCGATTGGAACGGACCGGGCCACGAACTGATCCTGCGTGGACCGGCGGCCACCGTCTTCGAAGGCGTCTGGCCCACTACCAACGCTGCGGAGGCCCGCTGACGTGAGCATCCAGTTCGCCGACCGAATCTCCAACCTCCCGCCCTACCTCTTCGCCGAGCTCGACAAGCTGCGCGACGCCGAGCGGGCCGAGGGTGTCGACGTCATCAGCCTCGGCATCGGCGACCCGGACCTGCCCACGCCCGATCCGATCATCGAGGCCCTGGACCGCGCAGCCCGCGACTCGGTCAATCACCGCTACCCCGAGTACTACGGCCTCGACGAACTCCGCGAGGCCATCGCCGCCTGGTACGCCCGGCGCTTCCAGGTAAACCTCGACCCCGGCACTGAAATCGTTCCCCTCATCGGCTCCAAAGAAGGCATCGCCCACCTGCCCCTGGCGCTCGTCAACCCCGGCGACACCGTCCTGATGACTGACCCCGGCTACCCCGTCTACGCCATCGGCACCATGCTCGCCGGCGGAATCTCCCACTCCCTCCCGCTCACGTCCGAACGCGGCTGGATCCCCGACCTGAACGACATCCCCGCTGACGCGCTCGCCAACGCCCGCCTGCTCTGGCTCTGCTACCCCGGCAACCCCACCGCGGCCGTGGCCCCCTTCGAGTTCTTCGAGGAGGCCGTCGAGTTCGCCCGCGCCAACAACGTGGTGTTGGCACAGGACGCCGCCTACTCGGAGGTCGTGTTCGACGGCTACCGCTGCCGCAGCATCCTCGAGATTCCCGAAGCCCGCGACGTCGCCGTCGAGTTCCATTCTCTTTCCAAGACCTACAACATGACCGGCTGGCGCATCGGCTGGATGGCCGGCAACGCCGAGGTGGTCGAAGCCCTGGGACGTGTCAAGACCAACGTCGACTCCGGCATCTTTCAGGCCGTCCAGCACGCCGGCATCGCGGCCCTTGATATCGACCAGGACTGGATCGACGCACGCAACGCCCACCTCCAGGAGCGCCGCGACCGCGTCCTCAGCGCCCTGCGCGATGTGGGCGTGGCGCCGGAAGTCCCCAAGGCCAGCCTCTACCTCTGGAGCCCCACCCCCGGCGGCATGTCCTCCGTCGACTTTGCGACCCGCCTGATCGCCGAGGTCGGCGTGATCGTTACCCCCGGCGTCGGCTTCGGAACCTACGGCGAGGGCCACTTCCGCATCTCTCTCACCACCCCGGACGACCGGCTCGACGAAGCGCTGGAGCGCATTGCCACCGTTAGCTTCTAACGGCCGTCCGCAGACCGGGCCGTCCGAAACTGATGTCACCGGCCGGCTGCTGGATGCGCGTCCCGAACGCGCCTACCTGGTCGGCCTCGAAGGTTTACCGGAACTCGGCGACTGGCCTGCCGACACCTCGCTTGACGAGCTGGCCGAGCTTGTCGAAACGGCCGGAGCCGAAGTCGTCGGCCGCACTCTGTACCGCGTCCGCCGCCCGGTGGCCGCAACCCTCATGGGCAGCGGCCAGCTCGACGACGCCATAGCGCTCGCCCGCGCCCACGACGCCGATGTCCTGGTAATCGACGCCGACCTCAAGCCCCGCCAGCAGCGCAACCTGGAAAACGCCTACAAGGGCAAGGTTCTCGACCGCACCGGCGTCATCCTCGACATCTTCGCCGCCCGCGCCCGCACCGTTGAGGGGCACCTCCAGGTCGAGCGCGCCCAGCTGGAGTACCTCTTGCCCCGGCTGTCAGAGCTGTGGGTCCAGTTCTCGCGGCAGCGCGGCGGCGTTGGACCCTTCCGCGGTCCCGGTGAGACCCAGATCGAAACCGACCGCCGCCTCTACCGCGGCCGAATGGCCATGCTGGACAAGCGGCTGGACGGCGTACGCGCTCGCCGCGCCAGGGGCCGCGCCCGACGGCGCGAGTCCGGCTTCCTCACCGCGGCTCTGGTCGGCTACACCAACGCCGGCAAGAGCAGCCTTCTCAATGCACTCACCGGCGCCGGCGTTCTCACCGAAAACCGCCTCTTCGCCACGCTGGACCCCACAACCCGCAGCGTCGACCTGCCGGGGGGCGGCGCGATCCTGGTCACCGACACGGTCGGCTTCATCCAGCGCCTGCCCACCCGCCTGGTCCAGGCGTTCCGCGGAACGCTTGAAGAGGCGCTTGAAGCCGACGTTCTGATCCACGTAGTCGACCTGGTGAATCCAGCCTATGAACGCCAGATCGAAGTCGTGCATGACACCCTGCGCGACATCGGCGCCGGCCGCCGTCCAATCATCACGGCGCTCAACAAAGTCGATATCGCGCTAGCGCCGGACCCAGCCGAGTACCCCAACGCCGTGGCCGTCTCGGCGACCACCGGCGAGGGTATTGACGACCTCCTCCAGCGGCTGGCCGATATCCACAGGGTCAGCACGGTCGACATTGAGGTCGAGATTCCGTACGACGACAGCCGTCTCGTTGCCCTCTTCCATGAGCACGGAAACGTCGAGGACGAGTCCTTCGGTCAAACCGGAACCCGTCTTCGCGGCGCAGTGCCGGCCGCCCTGGCCGGGCGTTTCGATTCCTACCGTGTTGAACCGGCGTCCTCCCCATGACCGGCCAACTCCAGGTCGGCTTCGCCAGCCGCGACATCTCCCCGCCGCCCGGCATCGACCTCAGTGGCTTCGGCTTCCGATTCGGCGCCAGCCTCGGCTCCCTCGAGCCGCTGGAAGTCGGCGTCATCGCCGTCACCGATGGCGACAGGACGTTGCTGCTTTTCACCTTCGACCTGATTGGGTTCACCCTCGATCACTTGGTCCATCTCCGCGATCGCACAGCAGCGGCGACTGGCGTGCCGGGCGCGAATCAGATGTGGACCTGCACGCACACCCACGGCGGACCCGAAACCGGGGTGCTTCCCGGTATGGGTGAAAAGGATTCCAGCTATCTGGCCTCCGTCGAAGAGGCTGCAGTTGCCGCGGCTATCGAGGCCTTGGACCGCATGGTCACGGCAAACCTCTGGCTGTCCCGCGGCGAGTCCTACGTCGGCGCCAACCGCCGCTCCGCCGCTTTTCGTCCAGGCGGACCCGAGGACGGCCACATCGACGACATCGACGCGGCTGTCGTCGTGGCCGAATTCCGCGGGGCTGACGGCAATCCCATCGTCACGCTCGTGAATTACAGCTGCCACCCCACTGGCTCCCGCGAATCCGTCAGCACCTCCGACTACCCCGGCCACATGCGTCGCACCGTCAGCGCCGCCACTGGCGCGCCCTGTACATACGTGAACGGTGCCGGCGGCGACGTCAACCAGCGCTTCGACGGCGCCGGCTACCGCAGCGTCTCCAACGCCCGGCACCACGGCGTCGCCCTTGGCCGCACCGTCCTCGACCTCCGTTCGCAGTTGCGGCCCTCGACAACCGCTCACGCCGCGTCCGCGTCAACACCGGCCGACCTGCACTACGCCGATCCAATCAGCCAGGCCGAAGCCCGCCGAATCCTCGCGGAGGGTCAGCACGCCGTGGAGGCGACCACTGGAACCGCCCAACGCCTGCGTATCCAGTGGCACCAGGTCGACTTCGCCCGGCGCGTCCTGGACTGGCAACCGTCCGACGGCCCCGACCTCACCGTCGACATTCAGGCCCTGCGGATCGGCGACCTCGCGCTGGTCGCCATACCCTCGGAGTTCTTCTCAGCCGACGGCCGCGCCCTGCGGGCTCAGACCCCATCGCCCGAGTTGATGGTGGCTGGCTGGAGCAACGGCCTCGTCGGCTACACGCCCACCCGTCGAGCCACAGCCACCGGAGGCTACGAAGTCGACGACGCCCACCGCTGGTACGGCCATCCCGCCGCCTGGAATCCCGCTAGCGGCGATAACCTCCGAGCGGCGGCGCTGAAGTCAATTGGCCAACTCTTCGCCCCCGGCTAGGAAGCGCCCTTCGCACGCCTCATCCAGGCAACGATGGGCACCGCCAGACACCCCAGAACCCAGACGCCAATCGCCGGCAGCACCCAGGGTCCGCTGATCACCGCCGCCCAGGCATTCAACACCACCACACCAACCGCGGCGCTAGCAACGGCGGTTAGCAAAAGCCGCAGCGAACGCAGGGACCGCATCCATCCATGCCGCGCCGGCCGCCCGGTTCCGCAGGACCGGCAAACCTGCCAGCCGCGACCATTGGTCCGGTAACACACGCGGCAAACCCAGATCGCTCTGTGCAGGTTCGAGCCCGAAGTCGTTGAATTGCCGATGTGACGGTGGTGATCGGTGGTCATCGCGCGACTCGCGAGCGGCCCTTCCGCGCCGCCGATGCTGCCTCTTCCACCGTCGGGCTATATCGATCGAATGCCTCCCGAAGTCGGGCGGTCTCGTAATGCGCGTAAATGCGCTTCGTCGTATCAGGCGAGGCGTGCCCCAGGATGTCCTGAACCTCCGACAGATTCGCCCCGCGGTTCAACAGTGACGTGGCCTTCAGGTGCCTGAAGTCATGTGTCGTGGCCGGAACGCCAACCGCCGACGCGTACGTCTTCACGATCTTCCAGATCGACTGTGGTGACAGGCGTAGCCGATCGCCGGCACGCCCGGGGTTCTTGGGCTTTCCGTGATGCCGAATGAACAGCGGAGCATAGGCGTCGTGCCGCGCCTCGACGTAGGCTCGAATCGCCTCACGCGTGTCATCGTCGAAGAAGACCACACGCTCCCGGTCACCCTTCCCCGTGATCAGTGCTTGCTGCGCCCACCCGTCATCCACGTCCCTCCGGTCCAACCGAGCAGCCTCGCGCCGGCGCATGCCGGTGGTAAACAGCAAGAGCAGTAAGGCTCGATCCCGAAATACGCGCAGCCGGGCATCACTTGAGGCCGATTCGGCAATCAGGCTCGGAAGCTCGTTCTTGACATAATCAACGATCAGCGCCAGCCCGTTCTCAACGCGCGGCGTCCGGTAACCCGGCTTGTCGCGAACCGCACGCAAACGTTCCACGGCCCGTTCGAGTTCCATTCCGTCTAAGGAACCGGAACGTAGGCAGTGCCGCAAGAAAGCGCGAACTGCGGCCAGGTAAGTCGAAATCGTGGCTTGTCGCTCGCGGCCGAACTCATCCACGAGCTCCAGGTAGAACCGCTCCAGCACGCCATCGTCCAGCTCGTCCAACGACGTCTCGCTTCCGCGCGAGGCCACGAAGCGGCGCAGCCCCGTCCCGTAAGTGGACCGAGTGCTCGGCGACTTAGCCCGCATAGCGCCCAAGAAGTCCGTCGTTGCGGCCTGAAGGGTCAGGCTCATAGGCACCATCCCAGAATCACGCATGCACTAGCGACACTCCCACAACACAGTGGGAACCTTGAATCTAGCGCGCCTGACGGGTGCTGTCACGGGATTTTTCCAACCCGTACCATTCGCCCGTGCCACTTAGCTCCTCCTGAGTTTCACTCGAAAGCCAAGAATGTTTGGCAGCGCGCGGTCACTCGCGAAGCAACGGGGCCGAAGCGCTCGAGGCTACCGACATCCGTCCGGGTAGCGCGCCTCGACAATGGAGGCATATCAGCCGAACCGCAATGCGAAGACCGGGACTCCCAGTCACGCAGTCTTCACCAACGTGCCGACGATCCATCGACCGGCTTCGTTGCCGTTGTTCCCGTGTCACCTTTCTGCGCGCAGCAGCCCCGACCCTGCAGGCTCGCCGCTGCATCGCCCTCGGCTCCTAGCAGAGAGCCGTCGCCTACGGCTTCGACGACCAATGCCCATCATTAGTAGAACTAATACCCATTAGTTCTACTAATGATGGATGGGCTTGCCAGCAGGGCCCCTGGCAGCGATGCGCCCACCGAGGTCAGTTCGATCGTGTCCGGCGCGTTCCGTAGTTCGGCGCTTCTCGTAATGAACCAAGCAGCGGCAGGTCGCACTGAATCCGGCCATGGCAGGCAGAGGCAGGACAAGCCAGCAATGCCGAAGGCGGCGGCAGTCAGCGTGACTCGGTGGTTCCTGACAATGCAGCGAGACTGAGGTCGAAAGCCGATGGGGCGGAATAGGGTAGAAGCAGACGCGCCGTCGAATGGGCGGGTCTGGGTGAATCGCCTACGGGAATGTCTGACTTGATGACCAGCGTTTTGGGATTATGTTGAGTAGCAGACTATCTAATTGCCCGTGGTGCGGTCACGCATTGGGCCGTTCGGCGAGTGGCCCGACTACAGCGGGATCAGCCACACGCCTCATCGTCTTTCAGCATGGCCGAATTATGTAAAGATCGAATGCTATGTATAGTCCGACAGAATCCCTACTCGTCTCACCCGTTCCCACTGTCGGCGAAACGCTGCACTGCCGTCGTCCTCTTGGGTGGTCAAGGTCACCCCTCGCTCAAAGGCTGGCCGGCTGCCCGCCAGGAAGTCGGCTTCCATGTCGTCGTGAGTCGCGTAAGCGACAGACGAGCCATCTGACCAGTTGACCGTGTGAATCATTCGAGGCAGCTGGTGCTGCGAGATATCCGGCCGCCGCAGCCGTTCTAGCGCGTCCTCGTCCACATCTATGCCCAGTCCGGGCGCTTCGGACACCCGCATGTATCCGCGGCGAATCGTGAGCGGTTCCTGGATAAGGTCGTCGCGGTATGTGTTCAGACACGTAATCGCCGGCCACTGCGCGGCCCGCAGTACAGCGCCAAGGTGGGCGGTGAAGGCTGTCGTGATTCCCGTACCAACGAGCTGCAGCCACAGCGGCATGTTGGCCTCGTCAGCCAGCGCCGCCTGATGCACTGTTCGCGCCACCCCCTGGTTCAACACCCATCCGTCGCACACACCCTCCTTAACGGCAGACAGGAAAGGCGGATTGTCAAAATGCATAGCCACGGGCCGGCGCAGCTTGGCGCGCAGCGATCGATTCCCCTCTACGTCATGCTGCGGAATCGGCGTTTCGAAGAAGTGAACTTTCGGGAACTCCTCCAAGTCCTCCAGCACATGCCCCGCCTGTCCGGCCGAGACAAGCAAGCTATTGAAATCCAGGTCGAAAACGCAGTGGTCGGGCGTTGCGTCGCTGATCGCCTTTGTGGCGGCGCGCAGGTCATGCCAGGGTCGTGCCTTCAGCTTGAAACTTGCATATCCCGCCGCCACCGCGTCGTTCGTTTCGCCAACCCATTCGTCGGGCGGCATGTCCCAACACCACCAGGCAATCGGACACCAGTCCCGCACCTTGTGGCCAATCAGTCGATACGCTGGTACCCCGAGTGACTTGCCTGCTAAGTCAAACAGCGCCTGCTGCAGGCCAGCTCCCAAGCTGTCGTCCCAGATCAGCTCCGCCGGATTGCGTCCGATCGCTTGGTCGGCGGCCTCATCCGACACTCGGCCCCAGGTGTAATGCGGAACAGTTTCTCCCCAGCCAATCAGCCCCGTATCGGTCGTGACCTTACACACCTCGATAATCGACCAATCCGCGCACTTGCGGCGCATGTGCCGACCGGGACGTTCGGTGTGCCCGGCGTCAACTGGAATCCGTTCAACCGAGACAATCTTCATTTTCGCCGTCCTGCGCACCGTCGGACGCGGGAGTGTCGCACTCCGGCGCACGAAAATCTCGTGCGCCGTACTGAGCGGAATGATGGCTAAGGACGCTGCCCCCTCGGCTCGCGCCGGCTAGCGTGCGGTCAAGCTAGCTATTGGGTCGGCACGACGCTACAAATCCGGCCTTGGCTCGATGTCCTGATTCATCGCCCAGGCTGGGTAGTAGTTCACCATCCGCGCACCTGGGTACGGCCTCCCGAGCGGCTGGGCCGGCATCGGGAAGGCACCGTCGAAGCCGTCGAACGACATCATCTGGCTGTACGAGAACCTCAGGCCGGCCGAGCGCAGAGTGCGCGCCGAGGGCACGTTCCACGGCGACGTTGTTGCCAGGGCTAGGTGGCCTCGTTCGATGATCGCCGAGCCGGCCGCTCCAACGACGGCCCGGCCGACCCCGCGGCCTCGGGCCTCCGGCATCACATCCATTCCAATCTCTTCGATGCCCTCGCCGTGGTGGCAGACCGCCGCCAGCGCCACCAATTCGCCGTCCTCGATAACACCGTAACCGTCGTGTGCCTCACCGAAGAAGCAATGCCAGAATCGTGCGTAATCCACGGCTGCCAGGTCGTCCTGACTTAGCCGTACGACGCGCGGATCCTGCGGATCGTTCCATGTGGACGCGTCGCCAAAGAAGAAAAACACAGGTCCCCAAGCACTTTGGCCGCCCTGCTGCGTCACCCGTGCGAGCTCGTAGGCGCCGAAAACGGAGAACAGCATCTCGGCGTGCATGTCTGTCACCATCGGTCGCAGTCCGGCTAGCCAGTCGTTCCGCGCGCTCACCAGCGATCCACGGTCCAGCCGAATCGCGGCCAGCGCAGGGCCACCGGCATCCGTTGGTCGGCCGATCACAGGAATCGGGTCCGATCCAAAGGCGTCCAGGCCAGCGCAGACGGTGGACTCGATCATCGCCACCGCTCCCGGTGGAAGGAAGGGCCGCCAAGAATCGTGAAAGTCCTGGGTCATCCGCTGCTTGGTCCCTTCTCGATTCGCCCCACTCCGGAGCGAGCTAGCTCGCCTGGCGCAACTGCAACGGCAAGTATGGTGCCCAGGCCGGATCCAGCGCGTCGGTAATGAATCGTCCCATCAGGTGCGAGTAGGGCGAGCGCGGATGCGTGGGCTGCCGACGAAGCCGCATGTTGGCGCCACCGGGCGTGCGACCGGCTTTGCGTAGATTGCAGGGTCGGCAAGCCGTCACCAGGTTGTCCCAACGCCGCCGCCCACCCATACGTCTTGGCTTTACGTGGTCAATTGTCATTTCCGCGCCCCGCGCACCGCAGTACTGACAGGTGTGGGCATCGCGTACCAGAACCTCCCGACGGCTCAACTTGATCGTCGGACGCGGTCGGCGTACGTAATAGCGCAGGCGGATGACGCTGGGCCGCGGAACGTCGCGGGAAGGCGTGCGCAGCGGTCGCTCGTGGTGCGCCAGCGGCTCGGCCTTGCCCTTGGCGAGCAGCACGATCGCACGTCGCACCCGGCAGACGTTTAGCGGCTCGTAGTTCTGATTCAACAGCAGAACCGGCGTATCCACAGGCCCCCAACGCGTCGCGCGTAGCCGCGGCAATGGTACAGGTCAGCCGTCGGGCGTCACTTATCGTCACTCCACATTTCAGGTTCTAGCCGGCGCCGAGCTTTATCCTTGGGCGTGGAGTCAGAGCAACATCCGCCGGACCACTGGTACCTGGTCCGGTTCACCAAATCGGGCGCTGCGCGCTTTCTCTCCCAGCACGACGTCCGTCGAGCCTGGGAGCGCGTGACGCGGCGCGCCGGCCTGCCGCTGGCCTATAGCCGCGGCTTCAGTCCCAAACCACGACTCAGCTTCGGACCGCCACTCCCGGTTGGCGCCGAGGGTCGACGCGAGTACATGACGATGGCCTTGCGCGACCCGCTGGACGCTACGGAGGTTGAAGAGCGATTGGCAACCGCCGCCATCCCTGGAATGGCGATCGTTGACGTCACGAGCGCGCCTGGCCGCCGAGTTCGCACTACCTGGGCCACCTACGAATTCGTGGTTGACCCACCACCCCCCGACCTCACCGCCCGCGTCAACCGCTTGCTTGCGCAGAGTGCCGTGGAGATTGAGCGTGCACGCGACCCGGCCGGCGTCAGACGCGACATCCGGCCGGGCATCGGAGCGCTCCACGCCCACGAAGGCACACTCGTAGCCCGGCTACGAATCGCACAGGACGAGATCGTGACGTCGCGCGACTTGGCCCTTGCTCTCAGGATCGAACCCACGTCAACCATTCGCACCGACATTGAGCTTGAATCTGTCGGCTGAAAGCGGAGCCCGGCTCAAGGCGATCTTGACCGCCGCCGGCCAGCCGTTCGAGTTCGAGCGCCTCGAACCGCTCAGGTCGGGTCTATGGCGCTGGAAAGGCGAGCGCACAGATCTGACCCTGAAACTATTGGACGGTCCCAACGCCAAGGAGCGGCTCCGCACCGAGGCTGCACTTTATCGCGAATTATGTCGAGTAGGGGCGCCCGTTCCCAGCTTGGTTGCCACGGACCCCAAAGCCGTGGCACTCGCTCGGTCCTGGGTTCCAGGTACAACCTTGTACGAACGGCTTCTGACATCGAAGTCGCCCGGCCAATTCGAGGCGCTGGCGGTGCGAAAGGCCTGGCTACGACTGAGAAGCGCGCTTACGCCCTGGAACACTCGCATTTCGTCAGAACGTCTCGATGCCGCTATTCGCATGCGTCGCAGAGAGTTGACGGCCGTTGCCCACGCCGTGGCGGATTCTTATCCCAAACTCCCCGCCGTTGACATTCAGGCCCTAAGCGAGACTGTTGGCGTTGGCGAAGTGGCCGTTCTCCCCCTAGACGCATCTCCGTCAAACATCATCATTGACGACGGGCGTGTCACATTCATCGATCTGGAGTTGGTTGGTCTTGACTACGCCGACTGGACCTATGCCAAGTACGTGACGGCAATCGACGAGAGCGGTGCCGTTCGTAGCCTTGTCTCCGCACATCTGGACGATTCGGTCCTCGACCGGCTGGACGCCGCTGTCTCGCTCCTGGCTCTGGCGCGCACGGCCGGTCTCTGGGGCGGGCGCAGGATCGCTCCCGCGTCTCTGGCGAGAAGCATCCCCGGACGTACGGAGGCAGCAGAGCGAATCCGCGCGGAACTTCGTCTAGAATCGAACGTCACGTCCGATAGCGGATAGCGGAAACGAGCGAGCAATGGCTGCTAGCAACGAGTCGGGGACCAACCAAACCTTCCAGCCGCGGGGACGCGATCTGGTCATCGGCGGCATACCCTGGATCGCCCGTATGTCGGACAAGGCCCGCGCCAAGGCGGACGGCACGATCGACGACTACATCTACCCCTGCCCCATCGACCGGCGCGTGCTTGGTGAGCTTGGAATGAGCGCCGACGAATTCATGCACATCGCGGTGGACTCCGGCACGGACGCTGAGTTGGTTCGCCAGGTGCGCGAACGCCGCCGGTCGCCCGAACCGGCCGCTGGTGCCTGAGCCCCGCGACGACCTCGTCACCCATCTGAATAAGGCTCTCGAAGTCCAGGCGTTCCCGGACTACGGCCCGATGGGCCTGCAAGTCCACGGACGCGAAGTCGTCGAGCACGTCGTTACGGCCGTGTCGGCCAGCCGTGAGTTGTTTGAGGCCGCAGCCGAACGCGATGCTGGGTTGGTCGTCGTCCACCACGGGCTCTTCTGGGACAAGGATTCGCGTGTGGTCGGCCCCATGCTTCGCGAACGCCTACGCCTGCTGTTCAACCACGACATAAACCTCGCGGCCTACCACCTGGCGCTGGATGGCCACCCCACCCTCGGCAATAACGCTCGGATCATCGAAACGCTCGGGTTCCGAAAGGAACGCGTGGGCTTCGCGCATGTCGGCGACCGGCCGGTCGGGTGGTTCGGCTCGGTTTCAGACCCCGTGTCGGCCGACGAGTTTGCTGATCGCCTCGAAGATGCCGTTGGCCCGCTGCACGCCAACTACGCCAACGGCCCGTTCGAGATTCGACGCATTGCGGTGTGTAGCGGGGGCGGTCCTCGCTACTTTCCCGAGATAGCGGCCAGCGGCTGCGACGCATTCGTGACTGGCGACATGTTCGAACCAGCGGAAATGTGGAGCCGCGAACTCGGTGTCCATTTCATGGCCGCCGGTCACTACGCAACAGAAGTCTTTGGGGTCCAGGCGCTGGCCGAATTCATCGCCGCCGAACTCGACTGCAGCGCCGAATTCATCGACCTGCCGACCAACGCGTAATGCCCCAGCGTCAGGCGGCGCTGCCGGCTTCGATGACACGCACGGCCTGCCTCGCCGCCGGGGCCGCGAGCATCCGGGTGAGCAGGCTTGCCGCTCCGAACACCAGCAGCGAGGCAACCAGCGCCACGAGTGACGCATTGGTTGATTCACCGGAAACCGCCGTGCGGCCGAGTTCGATTGCCGCCGAGGCGGCCGCCAGACACGAGGCAAGCCAGGCACCGCGGACCGCGACATAGACGAACGTTAGAGGAGCAGCCGCCAATACACTGACACCGTGGCTCCGCAGCCGGGGGTAGCGCAGGGCTCCAACAGTGCCGTCTCGGTCATTGGCGGCAGCATGCAAAGCGCTGCCTGCGCCAGCCTCGGCCACCAGCGCCTCGAAGGCCCGTAAGCGTCCCGGCAGGCGCCAGAACGATTCGTAGTCCACCGCCAGGTTGGTCATTGTCCAGCCGAAGAAATACCCAATAAGCACGATGGCCAGCCCGTAGATGACTGGCAGACTGGCGCCCCAGCTGCTCGGATCCTCCGGATTGAGAAATCCGTCGGCTACCGCGCCCAATGCGTAGAGCGGTCCCATCCCCACAGCCGTGAAGACCAGGATGATGACCATCGCCTCAAGGAGGTCATGTCGGATCGAGCGCATTTCACCCTCACCCGGCCGGACCCTCCGGCCCTAGCGCAAATACTCTACCCGCGCGGCGCCGGCGTCCAAGCCGGGTGAAGTGCTTTAGGACCCAGCGCGCGACCGGGCGCGCATGCCCTCCAGCATTTCTGACAGTTGAACATCGAGCAGATCCATCGACTGCGCCACATATCCGTCGCCCGCCCGCTCGGCGATCACGATGGCCGCCGCGCCCACGTCAGGCACGATGCCATCGCCGAGTTCGCTGATGTCGACGGTTACCTGGTTGCCCAGCACCGTGAACATCTCGATGGCCCCCTCGCGCACAGCCGTCACTTCGCCAACGGCTATCACCATTCCGCCCGGCTGCACGACCCGCCGTTCGGGCACGACCTGCTCGGTGCGGCGGGACATTGGAGAATCTCCACGGAAAAACGGACGCGGGAAGGCGTCGAGTCGCGGCACCTCGATCACGCGCCGCGAGCCCCACCAGCCGTGGGCCCTGCCCCGACTATCCTTACTCCGCTCATACCGATCGGCCACGCGCGTGCGCTCGGACTTGTCGTAGCGGTCTGAGTCGCGCTTATCGTCATCCCGCCTAAACATTCGGGAATCAGCCTTCGCCTTGGTGTCAAGCCGCGTTTTCTCCATGTTCGAGACGACCTGTTCCGGCGCGTCGGCCGATCCGCCACGCGCCAGCGCGAGCCCCAGCGCGGCTCCGCCGACGGCCAACGAGACCACCGCCAAGACGATCAACGAAGTCAGACGAGCCGATAACTGCCACCGCATGAAAGCACCCATCGAAGAGTCCGCCGCACCACCATCGTCTCACCTTATTGCCGGACGAATCGTGAAGCGTCTCACCAATCCCCCGAAAGCACCGGAGTCGCCCAGCGTATTGCTAACATCGTCAGCGGCGCTCGCGGCCTTCGGCTCCGAGAACGCCAGAGCCTCCGTAGCTCAATTGGAAGAGCAGCTGACTCTTAATCAGTTGGTTGTAGGTTCGAGTCCTACCGGGGGTACCAGGAACAGCAACACTTTTAGCTGCGCAAACCGAAGGTCGGCCCATTTCTCCCATGTGTCTTGCGAACGCCTCCCGTTCTCGATCAGCGGTGTGGGCCGGCCGCGCCGAAGAGCGGACTGCCAACCTGGCCAACTGGAACGACCGAGTGGCTGCGCATCTGGCCTCCCCCGGCTACGACGTCGAAGGCTTCATTGCAGACCCCGAACGGGTCAGTAAAGCCGTCACCCTGGATCGCGAAGAGCTCGGCGACATGGGTGGCCGATCCCTGCTGCACCTGCAGTGCCATATCGGCCTCGACACGCTCTCCTGGGCGCGCCTCGGCGCCCAAGTCACGGGGCTCGACTTCTCGCCGGCAGCGATCGATGCGGCCCGCGAAATCAGCCGCCGTGCGCAAGCGCCGGCGGAGTTTGTGCTTGCCGACGTGTACGAAGCGCCCGAAGTGCTGGGTAAGACCTACGACATCGTCTATGCCAGCGAAGGCGTCCTGTGCTGGTTGCCAGATGTCGCCGCCTGGGCACGCGTCCTTCGCCGCCTGACCCGCCCCGGCGGAACGGCTTACATCCGCGACGGGCATCCGATCTTTCATGCGCTGGATCATGATCGATCTGACGGCCGGCTTGAACTCATCGGGTCGTACTTCGAAGGTCCGGCCTCGCGCTACGACGAGCCTGGAACCTACGTCGACTCCGATGTAGCGATCGCGCACACCGTGAACTACGAGTGGGACCACGGTCTCGGCGAAATCGTCAACGCATTCATCGACGCAGGATTCCGGATCGAGTCGCTGCGCGAGTATCGAATCTCGGGCTATCAAGCCTTGCCGAGCATGGTGAAGAGTCGAGACGGCTGGTGGAGTCTGCCTGCCGAGGCCGCTCAAGTTCCCTCAATGTTCTCGATTCGCGCCACGCTGCCGGAGTAGTTGGGGCCGGCGTTCGGTGCGCGTCTGCCGGCTAACGCCCGTCAGCGTTTCGGCAACTGCACACAGGAAGAGGACAGCATGAACCAGCTTGATCGACTCAACGCATACCTGCAAGCCCGTCTCCGACGCGAAGAGACGACCGAAGCCACTCTGCAGGAGGCGGCGAGTTGGATCCGCGAAGCGGACTTACTTCCGAGTCATGCTTTCCGCCGAGACGGCCCATTGCGGTTTCTCATCCAGGCAGGCTGGATCGAGGGCGGGGTACAGGCCAGACCCGGGGGACGGTATCGGGTCCGGAGGACGAGCGCGTAGCTCAGCGAGCGCCTGTCAGCAGCGAAGGTGAACTCCGCCGATAGTCCGCAGCCGAAAGGATTCCAGGAGTTTCGCTAGACTCGCGGCGTTACGCGTTGTCAGGCGTTGGTTCGGCGGTCGTGCCCGGCTGCGGCTGGGCGCGGCGTACGGACCGCCGCGAGGTGCAAGTGCAATGGCGCAAGACTTCACGATGTTCGTGGGCACAGTCGGCGGCGGCCTGAATGTGAGTTCCGATGGCGGCTCGTCATGGGCGCAGGTCCGAAGCCCTGTCCCTACGGAAAGCAATGTCCGAGCCGTCACGGTCTATCCCAACGACCCGAACCGTGTCATTGCCGGCACCGACGTGGGCGTCTTCCGAAGTGACGACCAGGGAGAGACCTGGGAACCGGTCGAATCGCCCATCAATGGCCGACACATTTGGTCCGTGACGGTTGATCCGGTTGAACCCAGAACAATCTTTGCCGGGACTCGTCCCGGCGTCTTCAGGTCCCAGGACGACGGCCAGACCTGGGCAGAGCTCCCGGTGAACGTGAACATGAACGGCCCAATCGACCCGCCGCGCACGACCACGGTGCTCGTCGATCCACGTGACCACCAAACCGTCTGGGCCGGAGTCGAAGTCGCTGGTCTCTATCGCAGCAAAGATGGCGGCGACTCCTGGACGGCCTTGGCAAACGTTGGGCCAGAGATGATGTACGACGATATTCACGGGCTGGCCATTCGGCCGGGCGATCCCACGGTTGTCTTTTCAACCAGTCCATTCGGACTGGCCATCAGCACCGACGAGGGCGATAGCTGGGACCACCACAAGTTCCCCAGCTTCGATCCCGGCGGCTCCTCATATTGCCGGAACATCCTTGTGCGGCCCGACAACCCCGACGTGATGTTCGTGGGTAACGGCAACGGCATTCCCGGGGTCACCGGAGCGATCCGCCGCACCGTGGACGGAGGGGCTACCTGGGATACGCCCGAGCTGCCCGTGACGCCGAACTCGGTCGTCTACTGCTTCAGCGCACACGTCGACGTCCCCGACTGCATCGCCGCGGCCAGCATTTATGGGTACATCTACGTGAGCGATGACGGCGGCGAGACCTGGCGAAAGCTGGAGCGGGAGTTTGGAGAGATTAGGGCGGTGGCGATCAGTCCCAACTAGCGGTGTCTCGCCGCCATCGGCGGAGTTGTTGGTGACCGGCTGCGGCGGCGGTCAGCCACGTACCGTCTACCGCGTCCTACAACCGCCCCGCAAGGAGTCACGCCGTGCGCGATCCTGAGGAGATTCGCTCGCTACTCAGCGGCCCGGTCAACCCGCTGCCCACAAAGTTCCACCGGGACGGAACGATCAACTTCGCCGGCATGCACGCGGTGATTGACCGATCGCTCGAGGCCGGCTGCCAGGTCATCATGCTCACCTGGGGCGAGACTCTTGTGTCGCTCTTGTCCGACGCCGAACTGGCCGAGGTTCACCGGTCTGTCATCGGCCATGTCGGCGACCGCGCCCTCACGATTGCGTGCGACAACATGTGGGGGCTGCACCAGACCCTGGAATTCGGCGAGTTGGTGCGGGACCTGGGCTATGACCTCTATATGGTCCGCCCAGCCGAATGGGCCGGAGGAACTCCGCAGTCATTGGCCGACTTCTACCGCGCCGTGGCCGGACGTACCCGCGTGATGCTGGTTGGTGACGTTCCGATAGAGACCTGCGAACTGATCGAAGACGAGCCCGGCGTTCTCGCGTTCAAAGAGGACACCCAACTCGACTACGCGCATGAGGTTCTCATGCGCTGGGGCGACCGCTGGCCAATGGTTGGTGGCGGTGGGATGAAACGCCACTTCCTGCTCTGGCCCCACGGCTGCCGCTCATGGCTGGAGCCATTTGTCCGTTGCCATCCAGAGCCGGCCACGCGCTATTGGCGGGCACTGCAGCGTGGCGACACGGACGAAGCCTGGAAAGTCGTCATGCGAGTTGAGAAACCGGTTCGAGAGGCGGCGCACCGCTTTCCAGCCGGTTACAACGGTTTCTCCCAAGCCATGATCGAGATTTACGGTGTGGCGCCCCGCTGGCGCCGCCCACCGGCGCCAAACGCGACGGAAGCCGAAATGGACGACGTTCGCGGACTGCTGCGACGACTAGGAATAGGGCCGTGACCAAGCGCGTGAATCCCGCACCCGCGCCCGACTACATCGCCGACCATGGCTTCAGTCAGCCGCCGATCTATCTCACAGACCTTGATCGATGTACGCCTGCCAGCGCGCTTTCGCCAGAATCCCGTCGCCATACCTGGCGCACACTGCCGTACAGCACGGCCGCCTTCAGCGGCGTCATGCTGTTGGCCGGTCCCGAGACCGCCGCACCGCCAATTGCCTATCCGCTCAATGCCACAGGCTGGCACGCCGTATCGATCGGGGTGCATCCCTTCTGGTCCGAGCCTGAGGGCCGGCAGCTTGAAGTACAGCTCAAGCTCACCGGGCCCGGTCCGTTCACCATCCTGTCCTGGCCGCGCGTCCCATTCGGCGGCCACGCCGAGGTACTACACGAACACTACTGGGGCGTGGCGGACTTGACCGGCCACGACCTTGTGATCGCGCAGCCAACAGCACGCGCCTCTCCGGGCGACGGTCCCGGATCGTTTCTTGGCCAACCGGCGCGCGTAGCTTATGTCAAGTTGGTGCCGCTGACGGCCGCGGAGGTACGCCAAGTCTCGGCCGACCGCGCTCGCGACGACACCCGCCGACTCTTCGCCCACCAGGACGCCCACGGCCCTCACTCCTCCTGGCGGCTAACCAGCGCCGCCGAAATCCAGCGCGAAGTCGAACCGTATCGCCACACCGACTTCGCACGCCTGTACTGGGAGTGTGGCTCTGGCGATCTGATGAACTACTTCACGGAAATCGGCCGCACACCATCTCACAACGGCTTGCAGGACTTTCCTCGCCAGGGCGACCGTTTCAACGCGGAGAGCTGGCGAATCTTGCGCGACAGGGGAATCGACCCGCTGCAGGTGGCCGCCGAACACGCGCGCGACATTGGTCTCGAGTTTCACGCCAGCTATCGCGTGGCCGGATTCCACTACCCGCCACCTCTGGATCACTTCACTCACGGCGACGCGATCTACAAGCACCGTCCTGAGTGGCGCGGTGTCGACCGCGACGGTCGCCGCACGCCCCGATTTGCCTACTCTTTTCCCGAGGTTCGTGCCTACGTCATCTCGCTCTTGCGCGAGGTCGTTCAGTACCCCGTCGACGGTGTCTGCATGCTCTACAACCGGCGCCTTCCGCTTGTGGAATACGAGCCGCAACTGGTTGAGAGATTTCGTTCCGCGCACGGCGTCGATCCACGCACGCTCGATCCGCACGACCCGACTTGGCTGCGCTACAGATCAGGCGTGCTTACCCAGTTTCACCGCGAGTTGCGTGCCGCGATGGACGAAGAGACGCGACGACAGGGGCGTAGCCGCCGCCTTCAGATTTCGGCCGTGATCGCCGGCAGCGAAGCGGAGAACTTGAACTTCGGGGTCGAACCTGGGGCATGGGTGAATGAGGGCTTGGTCGACACCCTGATTCCGTATTCGTCGGCAACGAACTTTAATAGCAGCGTGGACGCCTGGGTTGACCCGCGGACGATTGACTACTTCGTGAATCTCGCGCGCGGCAGCAACACGATCATCGCGCCGAACATGATGCCCCGCCAGGTTTCCCCGGAGCACTTGCGCCACCGCGCATCGGGTCTGTACCGGGCAGGCGTCCAGCACCTGTTCTTTTGGGACTGCGCCGGCGGCTCGGGACGCGCCAATTACGGCGATATGTGGAGCGCGTTACGCCGGCTGGGACACGTCGATGAGATCGAGAACTGGCACGCCTGGGGCGAACCGGACCTGGCTGCGCCGCGACACGAAATGACCTCGTTCAGCGACTGGAATCTCAAGTATCAGACACCTGGATGACACATTCGTGGCAAGGCGCGGCCCCGACTCGTGTCAGGCCACGCGGTACTTAGGCACTTGGCCGGCCTCGATCCGGGCAATGTTGTCGCGCACCACTTCCGTTGTTCCGCGCAGAAAGATGTCGCAAGCTGATGCACCGTGCGGAGTCGCAAAGACCTCGCGCTCCAACACCGGATCGTCGGGATCGACGGGTTCCTCCCAGAAGACGTCCAACCCGGCGGCCCGCAGGCGGCCGCTGTCGAGCGCGTTGAGCAGAGGCCCCCGTTCAACCACCGGGCCGCGCGATACGTTGACCAGGACGGATCCGTCCGGCATGGAATCCAGTACGGACTGGTCGATCAGGCCGTGCGTCTCATCCGTCAGCGGAACCGACAGCACTACGAACCCGCAGTCGCGAACCGCCTCCGTCAGGAGATCGGCGGTGTATAGCTCGGTCAGCCCCAGCCGTTGAGCCAGCTCGGGATCCGGCGTTCGCTTCACGCCGATCAGGGTCGTCCCGAACGGCTTCAGCAGCTTGGCGATCTCGCTGCCAACGCCTCCGACACCCACGATGCAGACGCGCGCATCGAAGAGCGACGCGCCGAACGGCACGGCAATTGACCGGGCCGCCAGTGTGCGCAAGTGCGTAGGCAGTTGCCGCCCGGCGGCAATCAGGTGCATCAGCGCAAACTCGGCCACGGCCTTGCCGATCCCCGAGGGGCCGGCTGGCGCGTTCGCCACGGGCACACCTCGGGCGCGCGCAGCTTGAAGGTCGACGTGATCGACCCCGATCCCGAACTGTTGTATCAATCGCAGTCGTGGAGTGGACGCAATCACGGCTGCATCGATGGGCGTACGAGCCGGGATGATTACCTCGGCGTTCGGCGCCTCCTCGGCGAGGGCGTCAGGTTCGGTCGGCACAATCTCGTGATTGGGCAGTGCGTCACGCAGCACCTCCGTGATCGCCGCCAAGTCCGGGCTGCACATCAGTACCCGCATTGGATGTCCTCCCTGAACTTCCTGCGTTAGCCCGACTTCGCCTTACAGGCCCTCAGCGCCTCGTCCACGATCTCAAGCGTCCGATCCACGTCGTCCTCGCCGTGCGCGATCGAGATGTAGAACTTCTCGTTCGGCACGATCAGGATGCCGCGCTTCACGCACTCGATGGCGAATTGCGTGCCCATGTCCCGGTCGTTGTCCAGCAGGTCGACCCATTGCGTCGGATTGGCGTTTTCCATGAAGCGCACGCCGAACACCATGTCCTCGCCCAGGGCATGCAGAGGAATCCCGTGCCGTCGGCCGGCCTCTTCGATTCCCGCTCGCAGACGTCCACCGACGCGGTGCAATTGGTCGTACACGCCGGGCTCCCGCAGGACGTCCATTGCCGCCAACGCCGCCGTGGCCGCCACCGGGTTGCCATTGAACGTCCCACTGGCCCAGGCAATCGTGTTCGGCGCCCGGCCCACGTTGCCGTACAAATCCATGATGTCGCGGCGTCCGGCGATGACGGCCAGCGGGAAACCGCCGGCCATGGCCTTGCCGTAGCAGGCCATGTCCGGAACCACGCCGTAGGCCTCCTGCGCACCGCCCCAGGCCAGGCGAAATCCGGTGACAATTTCGTCGTAGATCATCACAATGCCGTGCCGGTCACAGGCCTCCCGAATGGATTCCAGAAACCCAGGCACGGGCCGTAGCACCCGCTGCAGCGGCTCGATGATGATGCCGGCTAGTTCGTCCGCATACTCTTCGATCACCTGCAGGGCGAACTCGGTGTCGTTGTATGGAGCCACCAGAATCTCGTCAGCCAGCACACCCGGCACGCCCAGGGAATCCGGATCGGCGTGCGGATAGTCGCTGGCTTCGCTCGGGACTGTTCCGAACATCGCAAAGTCGCCGGTCCCATGCCAGCCGCCCTCGAATTTCAGGATCTTTGGCCGGCCGGTAAATGCGCGCGCGGCCCTGAGTGAAAGAAAGGTGGCGTCGGAGCCGGTCGTCACATATCGAACCTGCTCGGCACACGGGACCGCATCGATCACTTGCTCGGCCAGCCGGATTGCCGGTTCGTTCAGGAAATAGAAGGTCGTACCTTGCCGAATCTGGTGCTCCACGGCCTCCAATATTTTCGGATGGCAGTGACCAACCAGCATCGGGCCAGAGCCCATCAGGTAGTCGATGTACTCCCGGCCGTCAACGCTGATCAGGCGGCTTCCTCGGCCCTCTCGAATGACCACGTCCTCCGAACGCGGGAGCATGAGGAATCCGAGGGCCCCGCCGCTCATCACGTTACCGGCGAGTTCGAGGAGCTCGCCGTTTGAGGCCGAAGTGTGTCCCGGTTGTGTCGAGGCTGCCACCGCTCACCTGGTCTTCTGGGAATCGCCGCAACAGCCGGCGGCGTTGGGTCGCGCATACTACACGCGGCACCGAATCGACCGGTTGCCGAACCCGGGGCGCGGAGGTTTCGAAATGGCGAGAATCAGGCTGTGAGCGGCAGTACCCCCGGGTCCTCCTGTGTTCGGATTGCGCTCGTAGGTGCTGGCGGCTTCGGCACGTATACCTGCGAGCTGATCGATCGGCAGCCCGAGATCAATCTGGTCGGGGTGGCCGACACCGACGGCGGCAAGGCCCGGCGCCTCGGCAACGATCTCGGCGTCCCGTACTGGTCGGACCATCGGGCGCTTCTGGACGAGTGTGACTGCGACGCCGTTGCCATCGTGACCACCCACTCCACCCATCGCGATATCGCGGTGGACGCCGCGACGGCGGGACGCCATATCTTCTGCGAAAAGACAATGGCCATCACCGTGGCCGACTGCCACGACATGGTGGAAGCCACCGACACACACGGCGTCAAACTCATGGTTGGCCACAAGCGCCGCTTTCGACCCGCCTCGGCCGCTATTCGACGTGCACTAGATACCGATGGGCTGGGGCGCCCTCTCGCCGTCAACGTTCGCGGCTTCTTTGGCCGACGCATCACCGGCTTCTGGCGCGAGCAATCCCTGTGCGGCGGGCTGCTCTACTGGGCCGGGGTTCACGACGTAGACACGCTCCGCTATCTGTTTGGCGACGTGGCCTCCGTATACGCCGTACTCGGACCCAAGGTGCGTCCCGAAGTCTCGGATCAAGAGGACGTCATTTCTGTCGCCCTTACGTTTCGCAGCGGAATGCTCGGCTCACTGCAGGTCACCACCCTCTATCCGATGGCCACGTATCAAACGGCATTCGGCTTCGACATCGTCTGCGAGCGCGGCGGCGTTAGCTACAACCCGCACGACCTCACCGTCACGACTCAACTCGAGGACCGGCCTGCCGGAGTGGTTCGCCTTGAGCACAACTCGCCCGACGCCGCCTATGACAAGGAGTGGTCCAGCTTCGCCGCCTGGGTGCTCCGAGACGAGCCGCCGGTGCTCACCGGCGAGGATGGACTCCGCTGCGTCGAAATCCTGCAAGCCGCCTACCTGAGTGCCGCCATCGGCGCCCGGGTGGATCTCCCACTCAACCGCAACGAACGGCGCCCGTTTGAGCTACAAAGCTAGCGCGGTATGCGAATAGCCTGCGCGCAGGTCGCCACGGTCGATGGCGAGATAGACGCCAACCGCGCACGCGCACTACGCCTCACGGAGAAAGCCCTAGCCAAGAGCCCGGATCTGGTGATCCTTCCGGAACTAGTCACCACCGGCTATTGCACCGACGACTACGCCACCGTCGCGGAAGACGTCGACGGCCTAACCGTTCGAGCCTTCGCGGACCTATCCGCGGATTCCGGCGCGAACTTCGCGCTGGGTCTCGTAACCCGGGCTGCCGACGGGCGTCCGCAAAATGGGAGCGTCCTCATCGGCCCCAACGGTGTCGTGGGGACGTACGCCAAGTCGCATATGTGCAGGAATGACGACCCGCGCGTGGATGAGTCCGCAGCGTTCGCCCGCGGTGAGGCGCTGGGGCTATTCGACCTCGCCGGGACGAGGATCGGAGTGATGATCTGCTACGACGGGCACCACGGTGAACTGCCGGTGGCCCTTGTGGCCCAAGGTGCCGACCTGCTGGTCTGGCTGAACAACCGCACGCATATGCCAGTGTGGGAGGCCGCCGCCATCGCTCGGTTCAATCGAGTGTCCGTCGCCGCTGTCAACCGTGTTGGCAAGGCCGGCTGGCAGCCGGCCGGCGCGCCGCCAAGGCTGTTTACGGGAGTCTCGGCGATTGTTGATCATGAAGGCGAAGTCCTCGCGGCCGCTGAAGGCGGGGAAGAAACTGTCGTCGTCGGCGACGTAGACATCCGGGCCGGACGTGTCCGACGGGATAGTCACGTCTTGAACACCCTGCAGAGTCGGCGGCCGGACTTGTACGCCCTTGCCTAGTCCGAGCAGTCGCTACTCCTGCCCCTGCAAGTGCTCAATGCGGCTATGATGCGCGCCGGTATTCCAGCACCATCCGCTGAATCGGGGCCATAGCGTGGCAGCAGTCGGGCAATTCGTGGGTCAGTCCGCGTCGGAAGCGCCCGTCCGTAGCGAGTGGAATCTGGCCTGGCGCCGATTGCGACGCAACAAAGCCGCCATGGCTGGTCTGGCCGCGTTGCTCATCATCTCATTGGCCGCAGTCTTTGCTGACGTCATTGCGACCGAGACGGAGAATCACTTCGACATTGCGTCGTTGGGGCTGCCGCCGCTCGCCGAACGCCTTGAGCCAACCGACGACTGGCGCCCCTGGGCACAGCGACATCTCTTGGGGACCGACGACATTGGACGGGATGTCTTCAGCCGAATCGTGCGGGGTGCGCGGATTTCCCTGCGGATCGGATTCTCGGCGGTCACGATCTCACTGCTGGCGGGCGGCATCCTCGGTCTTGTCGCCGGTTACTTCCGCCGCTGGCCGGACATGGTTATCAGCCGGATCCTTGACGTGATGTTGGCTTTCCCCGGGATTCTGCTGGCGATGACTGTGGTTGCCTCGCTTGGGCCGGGGCTTAACAACGCCATGCTGGCCCTGGGTGTAGCAGGCATTCCGTTCTATGGCCGCGTCGTGCGCGGTACCACGCTCGCCGCGCGGGACCTCACGTATGTTCGTGCGGCACGCGCCGTCGGCATGTCTGACGTGCGCATCATGCTGCGCCACATCCTGCCCAACGTCATCAGCCCCGTTCTGATCATGGCGACACTCGGCCTGGGAGGCGCCATCCTGGCGTCCGCGACGCTCAGCTTCTTGGGCCTCGGCGCGGAATCCCCGGCGCCTGAATGGGGCTACGAACTTTCCAAGAGCCGCAATCTGTTGCGTGAGTACTGGTGGATAGCCACCTTCAACGGATTCGCCATTGCGACCACCGTACTCTCCATCAACCTCCTGGGTGATGGGCTACGTGAGGCGCTGGATCCACAGGCAAGTTCTTGGTCCGACTAGCCGGATGCTAGGGGTATGGCGTAGTGCGCGACCGTTCGGTAGGCTAGCGCGGTTGTCGAGGGGCGCTACTTCGCGCTTCAAGGGAGGTTGCATATGTTGAAGACGCCGAGCGTAAGTCGGCGACAAGTGATCCGGACTGGACTGGCCGGCTTGGCCGGTGGCGTCGGGGCAGCCGCGCTGGTGGCCTGTGGTGAGACGCAGGTCGTCACGAAGGAAGTCCCGGTCGAGACGACGGTTATCAAGGAAGTTCCGGTCGAAAAGATCGTCCGTGAGACCGAAGTCAGGGAAGTCCCGGTCGAGAAGATCGTGACCCAGCAGGTCGATCGAATCGTCACCCAGACGGTCGAGGTCCAGAAGGTCGTCGAGGTTCCCGTCGAAGTGCAGGTCGAGGTTGAGAAGGTCGTCGAGGTCGAGAAGATTGTCGAGAAGGTCGTCGAGAAGATCGTCGAGGCCGCCGCCGAGCGCGCGCCTGGCATCGACATCCACAACCTTGACGCGTCGGTGCCAATCGGCCTGAAGCCATGGGATCCCAAGCCCGGCGGCGAGGTCAGCTACATGACCTTCGGTAACCCCACCGGATTCGACCCGGCCACCTGGGGTGGCCGCAGCGCCGAGCCGGCAGCGGTGATGTACGACTTGCTTTACACCTACGGCAAGGGCAACCTGATTTACCCGCATCTGGCCTCCGATCTGCCGGAACCGGCGAGCGACAAGCTCTCCTGGGTGATCCCGCTGCGCAACGACGTCGTCTTCCACGACGGCGAGCCGTTCAACGCCGACGCCGCAGTCTTCAACTTCCAGCGATTCTTGGATCCGGAGTTGGTTCGGGGCCACGTGATCCGAGATGTTGCGTCGATGGGTAGCGTGGAGAAAGTGGACGATTTCAAGATTCGCATCCACACTCCGCAGCCGCAGTCACCCCCGTCGTTCCTGCACTCCATTGCCCACCAGCACACGGGCATGGCATCGCCCAAGGCGGTCACGGAGCGTGGCGAGGACTTCAGCCGCGACCCGGTCGGAACCGGTCCCTTTAAGTGGTCTGGCGTGTGGGAAGACGACGTAAAGGTCGTCTTTGACCGCAACGAGGACTACAACTGGGGTCCTTCGTTCCTCGCGCACCAGGGCGCGCCGTATCCGGACCGGTTGCGTATCCAGATTCTTGGGTACAACATGACTGACAACGCCGCAGCCTTTGAGGCTGGCGAGGTCGACATCTGTCTGAACTGGTCATTCGCGGACTACAAGCGGGTGTCCGAAGATCCCAAGTACCACGTGATCGGCTACGCCGCTCCTGGCATGGGTCAGTACATGCCGCTGCACACGCAGCTTTGGCCGCTGGACGACCTGAACGTGCGCAAGGCGTTGCTGTTTGGCGTCGACCGCCGCACCGTGACGGTGCGCGCCAACGGCGGCACCGCTCCGCTCAACATCAGCAACCTGCTGGTGCCGGGCACGATCGGCCGCAGTGCTGAAGCTGGCGATCTCTACACCTACGACGTCGGCAAGGCCAACCAGATCCTGGACGAGGCCGGCTACGCGAAGGGCGACGACGGCTACCGTTACGCCTCCGACGGCCGGCGGCTGGAAATCAGCTACCCCGACCGCGGCGACCCTGTGGTCGAGTTGTTCAAGCTGGACGTGGAGAAGAACCTCGGCATCTTCGTGGACATCCCGAAGATGGACGGCGCCACGCACCGCGAAGGCGCCTCGCAGGGTCTTTACCACACCACCTGGATCGGCGTTGCAGCGCCCAGCGGCGACGTGATGTACGACCGCTTCCACACCGCCTCGTACGGCGGCGCCAACCGCTCGTACTCGTTCTTCGAGTATGACGGTATCCCCGAGTCGGCCACGCCGAACGCCAAGATCGACGGGCTGCTCGAGGCGGCGCGCGCGAGCTTCGATGCGGAAGAGGCCAAGGCGCTCTGGGAAGAGGCCGAGCTCTACCTGATGGAGAACGCGGTTGCGATTCCGCTGGTCCACGACTACTTGCCGTGGCTCACGAACCCAGACCGCATCGGCGGCGAGTTGTTCCTCGGAATCGACTACCTGCCGTTCTTCGGTCAGTTCTACAGCACCCAGGAGTAGGTCCGGACGAAGTGCGAAAGGCGTCCGGCCGGCTAGCGTCGGCCGGACGCCTTCTCACAACGCAACGGTCGGGAGACGTCTGAGCGATGGGCGCCTACATTCTGCGACGCGTTCTCTACACCATTCCCGTGCTCTTCGGGGTGCTGTTGACCGTGTTCATTCTGATGCGCCTCGTTCCCGGCGATCCCATTGCGCTCTTCTACGCAACGGGCGGTATAGGCGGATCTTCGGGGGCCACCGCCGGTTCCGGCGGTGAAGTCAGCCGGGCGGCGCTCGAAAAGCTGCGCGAAAGCTACAACCTCGACAAATCCGTGCCACACCAGTTTGTGCTGTATGTGTGGGACGTCTTGCGTGTCGACTTTGGCGACTCAATCCAATACCGTCGTCCGGTCACAGACATCATCAAAGATCACGCGCCCGCCACCATCCAGCTAACGATCGCTGGAATGGCTGTGGCGCTTGCCATCGGATTCGGGGCCGGCATCATCTCGGCTATCCGTCGCCACTCGATTGCTGACTACAGCGCCCAGGTATTCGCCATCCTCGGGGTGTCGTTTCCCAGCTTCTTCCTGGCCACAATCCTCATTTTGTTCTTCGCTATCAACCTCAATTGGTTGCCTGTGATCTCCAACGGCATTGGCCCCCAACTCATCATGCCGGCCATCACCCTGGGCGCTGGCGCGGCGGCCATTCTGGCCCGGCTCACGCGCTCATCGATGCTCGATGTCCTGTCCCGTGATTACATTCGCACGGCGCGCGCCAAGGGGCTGCAGGAGCGAGTCGTGATCTGGATTCACGCGCTTCGTAACGCCCTCATTCCGGTCATAACCGTCGTCGGACTGGAGTTTGGCGCCCTGCTCGGTGGTGCCGTCGCAATCGAGGCCGTCTTCTTCCGCCAGGGCCTAGGAATGCGGCTCGTCGAGGCCATTGAGGCCCGCGACTACCCGGTGATACAGGCGCTGGTCTTGCTCGCCGCGGTTGTCTACGCCGTCGTCAACCTCCTGGTGGATATCCTGTATACGTACGTTGACCCGCGCGTACGCCTGACCGATCACACCTCGAACTAAGTCTTCCGTTCCACCGCGACTCGCGCACGTTAGTCTCGCCACGTGAAACTTTGCATTTCCACAGCGTGTTACCGCTGGATGCTCGACGCGCACCGGCGCCGCGACCGCCCCGAGCATCGCAACTTCGGCTGGCCCCCTGCCTTCCTCCAGTCCCTAACCCCACCCGCCCGAGAGATCGTCCGACATGACTGGATGTTGGAGAAGACGCGGGATCTTGGGCTGGAGGGCTTTTATATGCACGCCGCCGACGTTGGCGCTGGCCCTGCCGTCGAGGATTTCGGCGCCCGCATGCGAGCGGCCGGACTGACTTTCAACGGCGGTCTCAGCGCCAACTGGGCGGCCGCGGCCAACGAGTGGGACCACGACTACCGCGAGCAAGCCATCCAAAACGTCGAACTCAACGCCCGAAGCGGGGCGACCATCGCCACCGTCACCCACATCCTGGCCGGGGTCCACAATCACTTCAGCACCGATCCGCCCATCGAAGAGCAGATCGAGCGGGCAATCCGCAACTTCAGGACCATTCTTCCGGCATGCAGGCAACACGGCGTTACCTTGGCATTCGAAAACCACATGGACTACCGTCTCAGCGAAGTCGTGGCCATCGTCGAAGGTCTCGACTCCGACTTCGCCCGCATCACGCTCGACACAGCCAATCCATTCCTGGTGCTTGAGGATCCACTGCAGGGAGCGCGGCTCGCAGCGCCCTATACCGTGGCAGTGCATCTGAAGGATTTCACTGTCCATCCGCTTACCGAGACGTGGGAACCCGAACTGCACTGGGCGCCCGTTGGCCGCGGCGATTCGCCCATCGCTGAAATCCTGGATCTGCTCCAGGCCGAAGCGCCCGACCCGGAAAGTCTTCTGGCGCACATCGAGATTGCCGGCCTGCCACAGACCGATCCCGACCGCTGGGTTCGCGCTAGCGCCGCTCACCTGCGCCGGCACGCCGCGGACCACTTCCCAAACCAGGCCTCCGAGTGATGCTTGGACTGGCGGCCGACACCTACCGATGGATCGCTTTTCCCTGGATGCGGGCTGATCGGCAGGCCTTTCGCGCTACGAGCCATTACGCCCCGCACATCCTTTCCGTCACGCCGCCGGAGTCTGGCGCGGACATTCCCGCCTGGCTTCTGGATCGAGTCGTCAACCATGGGCTCGCGGCACTATCAATGGACCTGGGCTTGTTGGGAAGCCGGCCCCGTGCGTCGGACTTCGGAGCCCGCAGCGCGGACGCCGGCGTCCGCCTCTTAGGCAGCGTGTCAGTCGACCTGGTCGCCGGACCCGACCGCTGGGAGGATGCGGCGTCCGACGATGCAGTCGCCCGCTTCGACCCAAAAGCAGCAGGCGTCCTGCAGTCCGGGTGGGTCGGCGACAGCGAAGCATCAATTGCCGCCACGGCCGTTCGCCTGGCCGCCGCTGCCGATGTGTCCGTGCTTAGCCTCGTCCACGGGCAGCCAGATCGCGCCAACCGTTATTCGCCGGAGTCCACCCTCGTTCACCAGTTGCAGCGCATCGAGGCCAACGTCCGTACGCTGCTGCCGCTCGCGGCGGACGCGGGCGTAACGCTGGCACTTGAACCCCACATGGACTACCGCTGCGCCGAGCTCGTATCCGTCGTCGAGGCGATTGGGTCGCCCCATCTTCGTCTCGTCCTGGATGTGGCCAGCCCCCTTGCCGTAACGGAAGACCCGCTCGCTGCAGCCCGCCTCGCCGCTCCATACGTGGTCGCCACGCATCTTCGCGACATGCGCGTGCAGGCCCTGACCGAAATCGCCACCGGGGCCCTATTCCACACCCCGATCGGTGAGGGCCACGTCCCGGTAAAAGAGATCTTGGGCGTCATCACCGAACGTGCGGCCAATCCAGGCGAGGTCATTCACTGCCTTAAGATCGCTACGCGTCCGGAACACGATGTCGAGGCTTGGCTCGCCGCCTCGCTGGAAGCGGTTCGGTCATATGCCCGGCAGCAACCGTCTTGTGGCCTGGCGCGCTGATTGCAGCGGGGAGGAATGAATGAACGACCACGACCGCTACCTGTTCGACTTACAGGGTTACGTCACCGTTCCCAATGCAATTGACGCCGAAACCGTCGCCGCGTTGAATGCGATCCTCGACCAGAAGATCGCTGAGGAAACGCCCCGCGACGCCAACACCCATCGATTCGTCAATCTGCTGGACTGGGGCCAGCCCTATGTCGATCTGCTGGATCCGCCGAAAATCGTGCCGTACCTCGATGCCATCCTGGGTCCCAGGTTCCGGCTCGACCACACGTATCTGGACATCATTCGTGGGGGGCTAAGCCCCATTGGCGCCACGCTCCACGGCGGCGCCATGCCTTTCAACCCGGTGCAGTACTTCCATTACAGCAACGGCGAGTTCCACAACGGCTTGTCGGTCGTCGCGTTCAATCTGGCCGACGTCAACCCCGGTGACGGTGGCTTTGCCTGTGTTCCCGGCAGCCACAAGAGCAACCTGCCCTTCCCCGACGAGTGGAAGGACCTTACGTATGAACACGAGACCGTTAAGCGTGTGACCGGACCTGCCGGCACGGCGATCATCTTTACGGAGGCGCTTACGCACGGTCCGCTGCCATGGACCGCGAATCACGAGCGACGCACGATTTTCTACAAGTACAGTCCGAATCCCCTGGCTTGGTGGGGCGAGTACCCGACGCCGGAGGGCCTGCAAGGACTCACCGAGCGTCAGCGGGCGATCCTGGAAGGCCCCAACGCACGTTATCCCGAGCGCAGTATCCGCTAGAGCCTTAGGTCAGGTGAGCGGCGGAAAGTAGGCCATCCCCGCCCCCAGGTCGTCCATCGCAACTACGGAGTCGCCCCGCAAGCGCGCCCCGATGTCGTGATCCTGGTGGCGAATCGTGAGGTCGCGCTCGACAAGCGGCAACTCGATTTCCAACGCACGGCCGACCGGAGGGCGACGGATGCGGATCCGCCCGTCGACAATGAACCGGTCGGCCGGTTGGCCGTCGACCGTCATCGCGTTCAAGTCTGCCCACGATGGCACACGCACGGAAACATCTCCGGCGATCTTCGGCGTGATCCGCAGCGCAGTGCTCGTATACGGCGACTCGATTCGCACCGCAGTGCTCTCGAAGTCAAACAGCATGTTGACTCGCGTCGTCCCGCCGCTGGCTGTCGCCACTGCGCGCTGCGCCGCGCACAGCGAGGCCGTTGCACCACCCACGATGTCGATGCTCGGAGTCACTTCGTTCTTCCCGAGCGGCAGATGACCGTATACGGCACTGAATCCAAACAGCCCCAGCAGGCGTGTGCGCAGATCGCGCCGCTCGTCGCCCCCTGAAACCTCGTCCATAAAACTCAGATCCCGAACCTGCGACGGCAGCAACTGCGAACGCAGATACCGCTCGGCGTCCTCAAAGTACGCGTCGCCGAAGTAGCCTCCCAGAATCAGCGCCGTCTCAATCACATCCCCAACGTTGTTCATCTCACCCTGCTCGGGGTGGAAGTTCGGATGGTGACGCTCCCGCACCCAGCCCACGTCGTCCCGGATCACGCGAAGCCCGTTGTCGTAGAACGCCCGCACGCGTCCAAGCAGCCCCAAGTCGTCCGTCACACTTCCGAGTAATGCCATGCCGGAGAGCGTGCACGTCGTCGAATGTGTGTGCGCCCCCAGCCGGTCCGCGTCGTATGAGCCATCCGACAGGAAAAACCGGTCAATTGCATGAGCGGCGAGATCCTGCGCCATCTCAAGCGCCGAGTTTGATCCGGTCGCGGTGTAGATCTTTGTCAGCGGCCCAATGGCCCGCCCGACGCCCTCAACGAAGGTCGGCCGCGCAGTCATAGGCAAGCCGTACGCTGCCCTCACGCCGTCCTGGTCCCAATCGGAGTCTGCCCGCCAGAATCGCCGGATGTCGGCAATTAGGGCCTCGGCGGCCTCCACGGCCCGGTCGGAGGCCCGAAAGCGCGCGAGCGCATGAAGTCCGTGAGCCGCTTCTCGAATCGAATGCTCATCCACCGACGTCAGCGGTCCTCCTGGCGTGTCGTGATTGCACGGCAGTGGCCCGGCACCCAGGGAGAAGACGCTCGCGTCCGTGTGGCGCGCGATCACGTCCTCGTCCAACGCAACGCCAAGGGCGTCCTCGGCCGTCAGCAGCGCGTCCAGGTGGCGTCCCGATAACTGAATTGCCCCGTGATACGGACTAAACCCCAGCCACCCGTCCGGCCAGATGCGGGTGTACATGTACGGGTAGCCGTTATCCGCGGGGTTGAATACCTGGCCCATGGCCCGACACGCCAATGCCACGGCGGCGGGAATGCTTGTGGTGTTGACGTTGCCGACCCGGGCCGGTGGTGTCCGTGATTCGTCAAACGGCGGCCCTGGGATAAAGGCGTGGGCCGTCGGCGATGGCGGTTTGCGCAGTGGCTCGTCGCTTATGCCGGGCATTTCCACAGCTCGCCGCACCCGACTGCGGCGTAAAGCGTTCGCTTGTTCGCAGCGGCCTCGGTAATGCATACGCGCTCCACGGCCCGACCTGCCAGAGGTCCATCCATTCGTGACCAGTCATGACCTTGGGAGTTGGAGAGATAGACCCCGTCACTGGTGGCCGCGGCAACCAGGCCGTCCTGTTCGAAATCGGGCGAAACCGTGACCTGCCGAATCGCTACGCCTCCCTCCGCGACCCGAAGTCCCGACCACGGACCGCGGCCTGAAGCCGGTGGCATCGCAATGCGGTCACGCGCCGCCAACAGCACGGGCCCGACGTCGGGCGTGAAGGTCGGGGGTATTGCCAGCGAAGCCCACCCCAGGGACGTGTCGTACTCCACCCACGGCATCCACGTCTCGCCCGCGTCGCTCGATCGGATAACGACTAGGCGCTGGGCGTCGCCAACGGCCGCAACCATCGCGCGGTCCCGGCCGAACTTCGGCGAATGGGCCAGCGCCAGGACTTCGCTGCCGTCGAGTCCCGTCCAGATCGATCGCCACGTATCCCCTCCGTCCTGCGAGAGGTGCAGCATCCCGTCCTGCGCACCCACCGTAATCTGGCCATCGGAGGCGAAGTCCGGCGAAAACTCCAGCAGGTTTGCAGCCGACTCGTCGGTTAGTCCGCCAATTCGCACCCAAGATTGGGCGCCATCGTTGCTCCAGAGAATCTGGCCGCCCGCAACCCCGCCGGCGATCCCGTCCTGGACAAAGCGCGGCGACAGGCGCATCGAGGTGACAGGTCCAAGTCCCGGGTCGTCCAGCGTCGACGACCAATTCAGCCCACCATCGGCCGATACCAGCACGCCGTCCTGCAACGTTCCCAGAATGATCGTGCAGCCGGTGGCAGTCGTCTGCGAGACCGATAGATCCAGAATCGGGCGGTTCACCAGGCCGTCGTTTGCCGCGGTGGGCTTACCGTTCTCAGTCAGACGGTAGACACCGACGCGATCGGTCCCGACAAGTACACGCTCGTTGGACATTCCCACGCAAAGGGCCGAAACCGCGACGTCCTTCGCAATCGGCTGTTCATTCCAGGTCAATCCGCAGTCCACCGATTGCAGTAGCCGTCCTCCGCCCGTCGCCGCAACGATCCGGTGCCCTCCGCTCGGAGACTCGGCAACGGCAATCCCGTTTACCGTGTCGCCAGCCGCCCGCCAGACCGAGTCCCAGCGCTGGCCGCCATCCACCGAACGCAGCAACCGACCGGAGACCGTTCCGGCGAAAGCGGTATCACTATCGATCCAGGCGCAACTCTCGATTGGGTCGGCTTCCAGGCCGTCCACCCGGTGCCAGCTTCGGCAGGAGTCCGTCGACCGCAGCAGAAGCCCGCTGTCGGTCGCGGCCAACACCGCGCCGCCGTCCGACGCTCCAGGTGCGATGGCCAGCGCCGAGATTTCGGCGCCGTCCAGGCCGTCTACGAAGCCATTCCAGCTCTGCCCTCGATTCCGGGAAACAAATACGCCCTCATGTTGAGTTCCCGCCACGATCATCTTGTCGTGGCTGAAGTCCGGCGATATGGCAACGCGCGTAACCGTCGGCCGAATGCCCCAGAATTCGCGCCGAAACCAACTCTCCCCACGGTCAAACGATATGTGCAGGCCAGAAACCGCCGTCGCCGCGACGACAACGCCGTCTCGCTCGAAGTCGGGCGACACGGCCACGTCCTGAACAAACGGGCTGATCAGACCCTTCCCGGTCCAATCCCAACGTTCGCCGCCGTTAGTGGTCCGAAACACCCCGGCCAGCGTCGCGGCAAACGCTGTACCCGCTCGATCGCCTGCGCAGGCAATTGATCCGACCGTCCCGCCTTCCAGCGCGAGCAGGCGTTCCCAGTTCATATCGACACAGGGCGCAGCTGACCGGCGTCACACATCGCCGGCCTCAGTCGCCGCGGGCTTCGCCGCCGCGCAGTGCTTCCGCTGCGGTCACCGGTGGTACGCCGCCTGAGTCCTCGATCTCTCGCCAAAAGTGGCATGCCACCCGGTGCCCGTTTCCCGTCTCCGCGAGTAGCGGTTCTTCGGTCGCGCAGCGTTCCCTGGCCCAGGGGCAGCGGGGATGGAATCGACACGCCGAGGGCGGATTCACCGGGCTCGGTACATCTCCGGGCAAGATGATCCGCTTGCGCTTTGCCTCGACAACTGGATCGGCCACCGGGACCGCGGACAGAAGGGCTCGGGTGTACGGATGCAGTGGACGTTGGTACAGGGCGTCGCTATTTGTAACTTCCACCAGCTTGCCGAGGTACATCACCGCGACCCGGTGGCTGATGTGGCGGACGACCTTGAGGTCATGTGCGATGAAGAGGTAAGCGACGCCCAGGCGCTGCTGCAGATCCTGCAGCAGGTTAATGATCTGGGCCTGGATTGATACGTCCAGCGCCGAAACCGGCTCGTCGCACACGATGAACGTCGGCTCCACCGCCAGCGAGCGAGCTGTGGCTATTCGCTGGCGCTGCCCGCCCGAGAATTCATGCGGATATCGCGACGCCTGCGAACGACTGAGCCCAACAAGCTCCAAGATTTCCCGTACGCGATCCCGCCGATCCTGGCGACTCGCATACAGCTTGTGGACCATCATCGGCTCTTCGATGATTTTGCCTACCGACATCCGAGGATTCAGCGAGCCGTACGGGTCCTGAAAGATCATCTGCATCCGGCGTCGTGCCCGCCGCTGCTCGTCCCGCTTGAGGCTGGTTAGCGTCTGGCCCTCGAAGACCACCTCGCCTGACGTTGGGACTTCCAATTGCATCACGGCGTTGCCGGTCGTGGTTTTGCCGCAGCCTGACTCGCCAACCAGTCCCAGCGTTTCCCCAGCCTCGATGCTGAATGACACATCGTCGACGGCTCGCACCCAGCCGGCGTGGCGTCGAAGCAGCGCCCCGCGTGTGACCGGAAAGTACTTGACCAGGTGCTTGACATCGAGAAGGGCGCCGTTGGAACGGGCGGCCGTCGCGGGTGTGGCTTGGGCCGAAGCGCTCAACGCAACTCTCCTGTCGTTGGATCGACGATGCACCGAACCGGATGGCCTGCCCCTCGGTCGGCCAGGTCCGGAACCATCGCGTGGCACGCGTCCCGCACATAAGGGCAGCGCGGTGCGTACGGACAGCCTTGCGGCAATCCAATCAGGTCCGGCGGCGAACCGGGAATGTTGGACAACTCTTCCGTCCGGTCGCCCGTGATCGAAGGCACGGCCTGCAGCAACCCCAGGGTGTACGGGTGCTGAGGCCGCGCGAACAACTCATGCACCGGCGCGTACTCCACGATGAAACCTGCATACATCACCGCAACCCTGTCACAGAACCCGGCAACGAGCGCCAGCTCGTGCGTGATCAGAATGACGGCCATTCCCAGCTCGCGCCGAAGCTCCGCCAACAGCTCAATAACTTGGGCCTGAATCGTTACGTCCAGCGCCGTCGTCGGCTCGTCCGCGATCAAAATGTCTGGCTGGCAGGAGATCGCCATCGCGATCATGGCCCGCTGCTGCATGCCGCCGGAGAGTTGATGCGGATAGTCCCTCACCCGGTCTTCCGGCGCTGGAATGCCTACCGTATCCAGCAACTCCACCGCTTTGGCGCGGGCCTGTTCCTTGTCCATTCCCAGATGCAGCCGCACCGACTCCTCGATCTGCCGGCCAACCGGAAACACCGGGTTCAACGAACTCATGGGGTCCTGGAAGATCATCGCGATCTGTTTGCCGCGAATGCCGCGCATTGCGTCCCCGTCGACATCCAATAGGTTCTGACCTTGAAACTCAATGGAGCCGCGCGAGACTTTTCCGGCCGGTCGGGCCACCAAGCCCATGATCGCCAGCGAGCTGACGCTCTTCCCGCAGCCAGACTCGCCTACGATCCCCAGCGATTCGCCCGGGTTCAGCTCGTACGAAACGCCATTTACGGCGTGAACTACGCCCTCATCGGTGTTGAATTCCACCGCCAGGTCTTCCACGCGCAGTAACGCTCCGTTGTCCGTCATTTAACCCTCGCGTCTGCCCGCTGCCCATATCGTGGCAGCCAGTAGGTGCGGAACTGCTCGTCACAGGCCGGCGAGCAAAACTGATGGCCATCGCCGGCCCGCCAGATCTCGCTCGGAATGACTTGCCCGCAAAACTCGCAATTGATCACGTCGGTCTGCCACCAGTCGCCGGACAGGCGCTCCCAGCGGCCGCCCTGCGGCGGTTGTGCATCTGCGGCGGGTCGCAGCGGATCACTGGCGGTTCGCTCCAGGCCGGTGTTCTGCTCTGAATCCCCGCGTAGGGCTTGCGTAGCTGTGTCGTCAATCAGGTGCCGCCCGTCGACTTCGTCAATCGCCACCCGATACACCTGGCGCGCTGCCGCGACCGAGACAAAACCCTCCTGGACATCCCGCAGCACCTGCCCGGGGTCTCGCCGCTCCGGCGCACCATAGCCGCCGCCGCCTGGGCTGCCGATCAACACCTCGTCGCCCTCCCGAAGCTCGATATTCGCGATGCGCGAGTTACTCGTTGTCCCAAACGCTTCGCCAAAGGTCTGGAAAGTCGGCAACCCAGCCCTGCGTACGAGAAGTCGCGACGAATCGCCGGTGAGCCCGCCATACAGCCCCCAGGGCCGCGAGACCATCCGGTCGAACAGCGCCGAAACGGTGATGGAAGGTGCGCGGACCTCCAGGATTCGGTCCGAACCCAGGCCGCCGCGTTGCGCGCCGGCCCCGCCGGAGTCGGTACGCAGCCGGTAGGCGCGCGCCATGAACGGATAGCGTGTCTCAAAAATCTCCACCGGTGTGGCAGGGCAATTGCCGTTGGGGACGACCTGATGACTATTGCCATCGGCCGCGGCCCGACCGCCCCAGCCTACCCCGTCGAAGTGGTAGTGCACGTAGTACTGCCCGGTATCGGGGTGCGTCCCGCCAAACAGGAAGTTGCACGACGTGCCGCCAGTCGCCGCGGACACCCGTTCCGGCACCGCCTGCGCCAGCGCCCCCATCACGATTCCCCAGATGCGCGGATGCGTCTCCGTATTCCCACCCACCGACGCACCCGGATGAATCACGTTCACGATGGAACCCGGGCGCGCAATCACCGTGATCGGTCGATAGGCCCCGTCGTTGTGCGGCACGTCGTTGTCCGCGAAGTGGAAGATCGCGTTGTACACCCCGGAAGCCGTTACCCCGTACGTGCAGTTCAGCACGTGGGCGGCCTGCGGATCGCTCTCGGTGAAGTCAGCAACGATCTCGCCGTCATTGACGATCAGCCGTAGCCGAATCCAGTCCCGGGCCGGCGGGTCGCAGGCGTCTTCCATGTGGTCGGCGAATTCGTACTCGCCGTCTGGGATCGAACGAATCTCGTTCCGCATCCAGCGTTCGGCGTGATCCATCAGCGAGCTACTGACGCTCCGCACCGTCTCCATTCCGAATGCGTCCAGCAGTTCATGACAGCGACGTTCGGCCACGGTTAGCGAGGCGATCATCGCGTGCAGGTCGCCCCATGTGTACCGCGGCGCCCGGTGGTTCGACATGATCACGCGCCACACGTCGTGGTTGTATTCGCCTTCACGCATCAGCCAGACCGGCGGCAGCCGCAGGCCCTCCTGGTAGACCTCAGTCGCGGTGGCGGCAAACCCGCCAACGGCCATGCCCCCAATCTCAACCAGGTGCGCAATGTTGGCCACGTAGCCGAATAGCTCGCCCTCGTAATAGACGGGCTTGATCACCACGTGCTCCGGCATGTGCACGCCTCCGCGGTAAGGGTCGTTGTGCACGATCACGTCGCCGGGTTTTACGGCGTCCTCCCCGAGCTCGGCAATCAACCACTTCACTACGAAGCGGATCGCACCCACCTGGGCTGGGCAGAACTCCGTCTGTGCCAGCATTCGACCCTCGCGGTCGAAAAGCACGCACGAGAAGTCGCGGCTCTCGCTGAAGATCGGCGAATACGCCGTGCGCATCATCGTCGTGCCCATCTCGCGGCACACCCCCACCAGCCGGTTGTAGAGCACCGTCTGCGTCACCAGGTCGCGCGCCGGGTCGGTGCCCGCGGCTACCTGGGACCCACTCACGCCCACACCAGGCTGGCCAGCCCGCGCTCGCCAATCGTTAGCGTCTGACCCGGATGCACGAGCGTCGTCGAGTCCAGTTCTTCAATCACCGCCGGACCCTCGACAACGTCGACTGGCGACAGAGCGCTCCGCTGGAAAATCGGACATTCGACCGGTTCCCGCGGATCGAAGAACACCCGTCGGCGCGCCTGAGGGGTTGCTGGCGGCTGCGCCGCAAGCCTTGATAGCCGTGGCTTTGAGGCTTCGCCCACCGCGCTCACATTCAACTGCACGATTTCAATAACCTCGTTCGCGATGCGGTATCCGTACTCGGCCTCGTAATGCTGCTCGAAGCCGTCAATCAGCCCCTGCCAGGCGTCCCGCGACAACGGCCCGTCCGGAATCGGGATCTCCTCTTCGTAATTCTGCCCCAGATAGCGCATGTTGGCGGACCGACGGACAACCGCCTCACCGGCGAATCCTTCGCGACCAAGGTCATCAACCGCTTCCTGGACCAGCGCGTGGAGACGCGCATCCAGATCGGCCAGGTCCGGCGCATCAGAGCGCACCAGGTGCGTCCACGTCTTGTCGACTCGAATGTCCGCCAGCAGCGTGCCGTAGGCCGAGCAGAGGCCTGGGTGCGGTGGAATCAACGTCGCCTGCGTGCCGATGACGCGCGCAATGGCCGCCGCATGCAACGGCCCAGCCCCGCCAAACGCCACCAGGCTGAAGAGGCGCGGGTCCAGTCCGCGCTGAACCGTCAGCAGCCGCATGGCCTCGGCAATGTTCTCCACCGCGATCTCGACCACGGCATGGGCGGTGTCAATCGGTGGCAGCCCCACCTTCCGGGCTGTGCGCTCGATCGCTCCAAAAGCCAGGTCGGCATCCAACGGCAGGTCGCCGCCCAGGAAGTTGTCAGGGTTCAGCCGGCCCAACACCACGTTGGCATCCGTCACCGTTGCTTCCTGACCACCTTGGCCGTAGCAGGCGGGACCTGGAACCGCACCAGCACTCTGCGGCCCGACTTGCAACAGGCCACCCTTATTGACCCAGGCAATCGACCCCCCGCCGGCCCCCATGGTCGTCATTTCGATAAAGGGCGCCGCCACTGGCAACCCGAACTCGATCTCCCAGGCCGTCGTATATCCAACTCGCCCGTCCGCCACCACGCCCACGTCGGTGCTGGTCCCGCCCATGTCGAAAGTAATTACGTTCGACTGACCAGCCTCGGCCCCAAATGCCTGCCCGGCTATGATTCCGCCGGAAAGCCCGGACAGCACGGTCTGCACCGGACGTTCGCCGGCCGTCTCCGCCAGCATCTGCCCGCCGTTCGACTTCATCACCGACCACGACCGCGCAAACCCACGCTCACGTAACCCCGTGTCCAGCGACCCGATAAAGCGGCTCAACAGCGGCTTCACCGCAGCGTCGGCAATCGTCGTGCTGGCCCGCTCGTACTCGCGCCAAATCGGAGCCACCTCGTGCGAGGCTGAAATCGGAAGTCCCGGAAAGGCCTGAGTCAACGCCTCGCGCACCTTCGCCTCGTGGTCCGGACGCACATAGGAAAAGAGAAAATTCAACGCGATGGCCGAATCCGTCGACTCGCCGTCCACTTCGGCCAGGCGCTCACGAACAGCGTCAACCAGGTCCTCGATGCTCTCGGCGGTCAGCGCCGTCACTGTCTCGCCTCTGTAGTCAATCCGCTCCCGGATCCCCAGGCAGTCCCGCCGCGCCACCAGCGGCAGCGGACGCTCCCAGTCCAGGTCATAGTGAAACTTGCGATCAACCCGCTGCAAGAACGGCACGTCCTCGAAGCCTTCAGTCGTTATGTAAAGCACCCGAGCCCCGCCCCGCTGGAGCAACGCGTTCACCGCGACGGTCGTTCCCAGCACGAAATAGGTCGCTGACGCCGGGTCGACGCCCGCCTGCTCCAACGCCGCCAGGATTGCCCGGCTCGGTTCATCCGGAGTCGAAGGCAACTTGACGATATCGATTCGTCCCGTGGCCTCGTCCATCACGACCAAGTCGGTAAACGTGCCTCCGGTATCGATCCCGATCCGTACACCCAAGCGACGATGTCCTTCACCAGCTGCGCGCGGCGGCTGATCGGTTCGGACGTCAGCCCGCCGCGCGTCGACAACAACACGCCGCGCCCCATCTATGGCCGGACCGTCGAGGCTAGCGCGGCCGGGCAACCTATCGACTGAGGCGCCGAAACGTCAACCGGTCCGCTGCTCGGCTAGGAAGACAAAAGGCGCGTAGCATACGCGGCGAACCGATACACCACGGTGCAGCCACGAACCAGCAACGCACAGACGCCACTCGTCCGCCCATTCGCGCCGCCGTCGTCGGCCCCGGAACTATCGGGCGCATCCACATCGACGCGCTCCGTCGCATCGGTGTAGAGGTCGTCAGCGTCGTGGCCTCAACGGCAGAGCGGGCACAGATCGCCGCCGACAGCTTGCGCGTGCCGCACGCTGACGCAAGTCTCGCCGCGGCACTCGACCGCGGACTCGACGCCGTCCACATCTGCGCGCCCAACGCCTTTCACCGCGAGTTGGTGCTCGAAGCCCTGGAGGACAACGTCCACGTCGTCTGCGAAAAGCCTCTTGGTATCACCGAAACCGAGGCGTCGGAGCTAGCGGCTGCCGCACGCGCGGCCGGCGTCGTGCACGCCGTGTGCTTCAACAACAGGTTCTACCCGCTCATACAGGAAATCGCCGCCCGGCGGCACGAGGGCCTACTCGGCCGACCGTTCCTCGTGCGTGCCTCCATCGCGGACGACACCCTCTGGCACCGCAATGACTGGGACTGGCGGCTCGATCCGTCCATCGGGGGCCCCACGGTGGTTAGCTCCACCACCGGCAGCCACTTAATCGACCTGGTGGTGTTTCTGCTTGGCGATCGCCCGACTGCCGTCTGCGCGGCCTTCGGCACCGCGCACGCCGACCGGCGACCGCCTGGAGCCCAGGAAGACACTCCATCGATCCCGACGGGATCAGCCGGCGACGACTTGGCCGGTCTCCTGGTTCGTTTCTCCAGCGGCGCTCAGGCCGTGCTGTCGCTCTCTCACGTGTCGGCCGGGCACCCCTATCGCGTGCAGGTCGAAGTCGATGCCGAGCTGGCCGGTGTCAGCTGGGACTCGGAAACACCCAACGAGCTTTGGATCGGACACCGCGACGAACCCAACGAGTTGCTTGTGGCCGACGCCCGCCACATGCGGCCCGACGCGCGTCGCTTCGCTGACAAAGCCGGCGCCTACCGCGAGGGCTTCGACGAGACCTTCCGGCTCCTCTTCCGCGACGTCTACGCGCACATTGCAGCCCGCCCGGCCGCTTCAGTCCCGTATCCCACCTTCACCGACGGCCACCGCCAGCTCGTGGTGCACGAAGCGATCCAGACCAGCGTTTCAGAACGCCGATGGATTGACCTCGACTGGACCGGGTTCGACCGCGACGCCTAACCTAGGAAAACTCGCTGTAGGAACGCATCGCCTGGCCATGCCGTACGGCATCTGAGAGGCCCGCACGACCACGCTAGGCCTGGAGCCAGCCATACCAGTTTGGACGGCAGTCGTGACCGACAGCGGCGGTACCCGCCCGACCTCTTGTTGATACTCTTTCGGCTCTGGCGAACCACCGCCCTGTCTACCCGCAGGCGCGCACAGAAACGAGCGGCACCGTGGCACGGATCGACTGTCTTTCCATGATCCTGGACGACGACATCGCCGAGCGTGACAACTTTGGCTGGCGCGTCGAGCCCGCCACGCCCGATCCCGCCAACCCCCTCATCGAACCCGAGATGCCCTGGGACCAGGGCGCCGTCTTCGCCCACGGCACGTTTCTGAAAGACCCGATCGATGGGCTCTGGAAAGGCTGGCACGTCTGCACCCCGGCCGAGGGCCGCAACTTCGAAGCCTATCGACGTCTCTGCTATTCGGTGTCCGAAGACGGCGTCAACTGGACGCGTCCCGAACTCGATCTCAACTCGTATCAAGGGCACCCCAAGACCAACATCATCTTCGACTTCGACTCCGGCGGCTCCTCGCAATACGCCTCGGTGCTGGTACACCCCGACGCCGAACCGGACCAACGCTACGAGATGTTCATCATCCGAGCTCCGTCCCGCCGTCCTCAGAACCTGGGTTCAGGCTGGATCCCCGGCCTTCCCCGCGAGCCCGGCGCCGACTCGCATCCCTACGCGACTTATCGCTACCGGTCGCCGGACGGCATTCACTGGACGGCCGTCGAAGGCCCACTCCTCAGAATCATGGCCGTCGGCGACCGCCTGATCATGCCCTACACCACCCCCATGGGCGGCGCCGACCAGGCCTCGTACTACTTGCTTGAGGACGGGACCTACGAGTTGATGCAGAAGGTCGGGACCGAGATGCATCCCGGCGGCTACGTCCCCTACGACTGCTTCTTCCCCTACGGTCGACGAGTGCTGGCTCGGCGCACCAGTCCCGACGGTTCGAACTGGACGCCTCCCGAGGTGATTGTCGAGCCAGACTGGATGGATCCGCACGACCAGCAGTTCATGGAACTAATGCCCCACACGGTTCGCGGCGGCTACATCGGCCTGCTCTGCTGCTACAACGTCCGCGAGCAGACCATTGACTGGCAGTGGGCCGGCAGCCGGGACCGACGAATCTGGAACCGCCCGTCGCGCCGGCCCACCCTTCCCAATGCGCCGCTCGGCGACTATGGCGGCGGCATGCTCTGGCCCACCCACCAGTTGATCGAGGACGGCGATCGGGTCTACATGTACTACAGCGGCCTGGAAGGCGTACACGGCGACGTCTACAGCATCGAACCGTCCCTAAAGACCTTCTACGGCGCCATCTGCCGCGCCAGCTGGGAGAAGGACCGCTACTGGGCTGCCGTCTCAGCCACCGGTGGACCCGAAGCCGCCATCCTTACCACCCACGCGCTGCCGGTTGGCGGAAAGCGACTGGTCTTGAACGCTGCCACCTCGACCGTCAGGGAAGGCGAACTGACTGCCGAACTCGTCGACGCGTCCGGCCAGCCAATCGAGGGCTTCAGCGCCAGTGACTACCAGCCCTGGCATGGCGACTCCAAGTCGCAACCCGTGCGTTGGGCTGGCGGCGACATCTGCCCCGTCGACAATGCGGCGGTTCGCTTCAGCGTCCAACGCTCGCGGCTCTACGGCTTCGCCTTCGAGTGAGCGTCCGCATCGCGCTGCCGGAAGGCGTTCGCTGCGCGATCGCTCTCAGCTACGACCTCGAAATGTGCGCCGGCTACTCGCCGACGCTGGTCAACCACGGCCGCATCATGCCGCCGCTCCGTGACTACACCCTCGATCTCTGCGCCACGGCCGAAACCTTCAACGTCAGCCTGCAGTTCTTCTACGTCGGCAACGGCCTCGAGGACCCGGACATCGACTACCTCCACGAAATCCTCCACCGCGGCCATGTCATCGATAACCACACCTACAACCACGTGCATTTATCCCTGCCGGACATTGACCTCCTCCGCCAGGAACTCGAACTCACCAACCGCCGGCTGCGCGAGCGACTGGGCGTCGACTCCACCGTGCTCCGCGGACCCGGCGGCCTCCCAGGCGGTCTCACCATGCTGTACGCCAATCAGCAAGCCATCTTGGAGAGCGGATTCCGCTGGGTCAGCAGCCACATGGACAGCACCATGGGCCTTTACGGCTTCGAGCACGATGCATCGGCGCCGGCGCGACTCCAGGCCTACGCCTACCCCAACGGCCTGATTGAGCTACCGATTCAGGGCTGGATGGACCGAATCTTCTTCGACTTTCACCGCTGCAACGACCTCGACGCTCAGGACGCCTGGCGCCGTCGCGACGGCCACCAGCCAGTCCCCAGCGACTGGACCTGCCCCTGGACCGATGCCACCGCACTCGACGACTGGATCGCCTACAACCTGGCAGCCCTCGACTACGCCTACGAGCACCGGCTGCTCTGGACGCCCGTCTGGCATCCCTACACGCACTACCTCCACGACCCCGAAAACCGCGCGCTGCCAGCGCTGCTGGAACACGCGCGAGCCAAGCCCGACCCAGTCCTCGTATGCACCGTCCGGGACGCCGTCACCTTCCTGGAGACCACCACGGCCTGACTCCGGTCGCTGGCTCAGCCCTGCCCCGGCGGCAACCCAATCGTCGGCCTGCCCCGCGCCTTGTATCCATAGTCGGCCATCAGCACCGACTCGTCCCTCCAGGGCTCGGTCTCGTACTCCAGCCGCTTCGTACGCGCCGCCAAGCCTGAGCAATGCTGAGCCAACACCTTGAAGATCTCATTCGCGACCACCCGGTGCCCCAGGTCGTTCGCGTGCACCCCGTCATGATGCACCAGCCACTCCGCTCCGCCGTAGGCGTTGTACACGTCGGCAAAGAGACAGCCGGTGGCCTGCGCTACCTGCGCCGTCACAAAATTGAACGATTCAAACACTGAGTGATTCGCCAGGCCGAAGTGCTCGTACGACGTGAAGTCCGTCATGAAATACGGCCCCGGCAACACGATTAGCGGGTCGCATTTCTGGCGAATCGCACTGATGACGCTCGTTATTTCTTCCCGAAACATCTCCACCGGCGTTCCGCCCCGCGCGTCGTTCAGCCCGTACGAGACCACCAGCAGGTCCGGATCGTGCGCGATCACGTGCTTCCCGATGCGTTCGTTCGCCGCCGGCTTTCCCGAGTACTCGTACAGCGGGGCTCGTGTCGAAATTACGTTCGCCCCAATCCCGCTGTTCACCAGCTTGACCGGCTCGTCCTGAAAGTCGCTGATCAGGTCGGCCAGCACGTTCGCCCAGCACCGCTCACGCGACGAACTCCACCCGCCGGCGGTTGTGCTCTCGCCCAGCGTCACCAGCACCCGAAACGGTTCCGAGTGCCAGTCGCGCACTTTCGAATTGGATTGCACGCTCAAAGCTCCTGTCTTTTGCTTAGCCCGGACGCGCGATCGTCGGCGGACGCCGGTGGTGGTCAACCCTCGGCAAGTAATCCCGCTCCGACATCTCCCGCCCAAAGTCCACAAGGTTGTTCACGGCCTCTTCGAACAGCAGCTTGCCCTTCGCCGCCGTGGCAACTGTCGGCGTGCCCTGCGTCCCGTCCGGGGTGTACGTGCTCGTGTACCCGTCCATCTTCACCGGGCCGGATCCGAACAAGTCCACCCAGTGATATTTGGACTCCTGCTGGTTCGTGTCCGTGACCTGATCGACCGCCAGATCCATGCGAACGGCGTCCGGATCCATGTGCAAGGCAATGGCAGTCTCGGCCTCGCCCGCGTGGGCGGCGCCACCCGGAAACTCCGAATCGCGCCAGGTCTCCATGAATCCCGAGTTCGCCTGCGTCAGGTTCCACCAACTCGCCATTCCCACCCACGCGTCCGATTCCAGCATGATCCGGCGCGCCGCCAGCTCCGTCGGCTGCTGGTTTGAGCCGTGCCCGTTGATGAAGATCAGTTTCTTGAATCCGTGGTAGACCAGACTCAACCCAATATCCACCAGGTATCGAATGAACGTTTCATGGTGAATCGTCATGGACCCAGGAAAGTCCATCACGTGCGAGGTGTAGCCGTACGACACCGGCGGCATCGCCAGCAACTGCCCGTTCGAGCGCCGCGCCGCTTCGTCCACGATCGAGGTTGACGTCCAGCGGTCGATCTTCAGCGGCAAGTGCGGCCCGTGCTGCTCGATTGTCCCAACCGGCAGCACCGGAATCCGACCGGCCTCCACCGCGTCATTGACCTCTGGCCACGTCAGATCCTCGAAACGAAAGTCCTCAAGCATGGAGTGGGCTCCTCAGCAGCGCTATCCGCGTAGGATACGCACCGCGAACGCCCCTTCGCCTGCCCCCGGAGGATCACCGGATGCCCCCAACCCGCATCGTGCCGAGCCCCTACGGCGACGTGGAACTCGGCGCATTCCGTGAGGTGCTATCGATCCCCGGCCGCTATCTCAACGACCACTGCCTCATCCGTCACGACGGCCTCTGGCATCTGTTCGGCATCACCGGATCGGTGGACGACCCCATCCGCCGCGAAACCGCCTTCGCCCACGCCACTAGTCCCGACCTCGAGCGCTGGGATATCCACCCGGACCCTCTACAGGCAACCGGCGCCTGGCCCGAGAACATGGGCATCATCGCCCCCTACGTCATCCAACACCAGGGCCGCTTCTTTATGTACTACAGCGGCATTGACGAATGGACGATCCAACGTCTCTGCCTGGCTACCTCGCACGACCTCTATACCTGGGACCGCTATCCCGGCAATCCCATCATCGTCCCCTCCCTCTTCTGGTCCAAGTGGCCCGGCTACGGCCTGCCGCACACGTCCGAACTCGGCGTGCCAACTCCTGACATGGGCGGCCCCGGCCGCCGCGAATTCTCCCGGAAGATCGGCGGCACCTACGGCGGCTGCCGCGACCCGCACGTGCTCCAGCTCGACGACGGCACCTTTGCCATCTACTGGGTCTCCCGCCTTCAGGAGAAACACGGACACAATCGCGTTTGCATCGCCGCCTCGATATCGCCAGACCTCATCCACTGGCAGGAAGTCGGCCCGATCTTCTCCATGGAGGCCTGGCCGTTCGACGAAGAACCGACCCTCGAAGTTGAGTCCCCCTGCGTCGTCCGCAACGATGGCCGCTATTGGCTCTTCTTCAAACACGGCTGGTGGACTCACTACGTCTCGTCACCGTCCGCGCTCGACTTTTCAGGTCAACCCGTGTCCCGCCTCGGCTTCGCTCACGCCGCCGAAGTCTTCCACTGGCAGGACACTTGGTGGATCACCCACTGCTCAGGCGACCCGGCCGAGTTCAGGTACCGGAAGTCCAACCGAACGCGCGGCATCTTTCTGGGCCGGCTCGACTGGCCGACCGGTGGCGAGCCAAGGCTTGCTCAAGACTAATCCTGCGCACTTGACGTAGCCGTAGCTCGGTCGGCTATCTAGCCCCAGCCAAACCCGCTCCGCGATTTCTCGTAGGGGAACGGATCGTCGCGAGTTCCTTTGGAACTATCGTCCCCGCAAGCCGACAACACCACAAACGCTGCGGCAACCAGCACGGCGACAACTGACCGAATCAGTGCTTGGCGAGTCAAACGTTGCATGGATGGATCCTCAGGGTAAACGCGCGAGCGTCGAGCGGCGTTCGCAACCGCTTCGCGAACTGCCGAATGCGGGATCTGTCAGTTCCCCCAGCTAATCCCGCTCCGCGGCTGGAAGGCGCCGCTCTTCTCGCCGCCGTAGCGGCTGTCGTCCCCGCCACACGCGGCGGCAACCAGAACGGCCGAAGCAACCAGTAGCGCAGCAACTACCACCCGCAAGGGCATGGGTCGAAAATGAATCCGCATTGCGCCTGGAAACGAGAGAGCCTATGCAGTCCAGCGTAGCAAAGGCCTTTGTGTGTCCTGACGAAGCCCGGTGACTGCCCCAGCACGCAATTCGCCCGGGCGTAGCACGACGCTGCTTGACAGAATCCGCAATCTGTCGTGGACTAGACTCAAGTACGCCATCAATCCGGAAACGGGTTCTGGTGAGTCAATGGCGGTGAAATGTCTAACCTGCGGCACGAGGCAACCCCTCGTGCAAGACGCATTTAGGGCTGGCTGGCTACGCGTCACGGCTGGCGATGGCAAGACAGTGACCTGGTATTGCCAGATGCATCACCCAAAGCCAGCGCCCCGACCGCCCCGGGCCCCATTCCAAACACCCCTCTCGAGCAACGCCCAGCGATCGTCAAAGCGCTAGCACCTGGCTGACGTCAGGGTGCGCCGTCGCTGGCCGCTATTGGCATCAGTTTCTCCAGAATTCACCACTCAAACCCGGATATCGTCCTGCAGACCCGCGCGCCTCGGCATTGAGCGGCGGCTGGGCGCCGATTCGAGCATCAATCCTGTCTCGCTGGATTCCGGGCCTCGGCGTCGCACTCGTGCTGGCTACGTTCTATTGGCCCAGTGCGGCCACACGCGCCGGCGGTGGGGACTGGGGTCAGTTCCAGACCTTTGGATTCATGGGGAATCGCACATCCACTTGGCGATCCGCTTATCATCGGCAGCACCAATCTGGCCACCCGTGTCGTCAGATTCACTGAGCCGCCCCACGTAGCCAACAACCTGGGTGCCACTTGGTCGGACGCGTCCGGTGTTGTGCTCTTCTGTACAGCTGGCTACCGACTCAATCGTGGCAGGCCGCGTTGCTGGCCACGGCTGCGTTTGCCACGGGCTACGGCATCTTGACCGAAGCGACGAGATTTGGCTTCGTTAGCGTCCAGCCTCTGCTGGTGTTACTGCTCGATGAGACGCCATCTGCACAGAACGAGCCAGCCGACGGCGTCTCGCCTGGTTGCCGTCGCGTTCACCACCGGCCTGTCGCTCACAGAACACGGACTCAGCATCTTCATGCTCCCGGCCACCGCCATGTTCGTCGTCAGTCGCCGTTTCCCCGCGATCTCGAACTCGGGCACGCTGGCTCGCCGCCGATCCGGATCCTTGGCAACATAGCCCGCGCAATTCCTACTTGGCCCAGCTGATGCCGACCGAGGGAATCTCTTGGGCAGGTTGGTCCAAGGCACCGCAGTCTTCGATTCCCCTGGTCCTGAGCATCTGAGAAATTGATTCGGTGAAAAGAACCCGAGCCGTGGCTCAGCGTGCCCTGTGCTCCCGCTGGTTGCCGGGAGTGATGGCTGCCTTAACTATTGGTCCGTTCTATTGGCTCAGTGCGGTCACACGAGTCGGTGGCGGTGACTGGGGACAGTTCCAGACATTCGGCTACATGGGTGGTATCGCGCATGCACCTGGTTATCCGCTCATCATCGGCAGCATCAATCTAGCGACGCGGGTCATTCGATTCGGCGACCCGGCGCACGTCGCCAACATCGTCAATGCCTCACTTGCTACCGCGGCCTCCATTGCGCTCCTATACGCCAGCTGGCTACTCACCCGCTCGCGTCTGGCGGCCGTTGTTGCCACCGTCGTATTCACGACGGGATACAGCATCTGGGCGCAGGCAACGCAAGCCGGCCACATCAGTGTGCAGACGCTGCTCTTGTTTCTTGTGGTTCTGACGCTCGCGGCCTACGACGAACGGCCAAACCTGACGAGGCTGGCTGCGGTTGCCTTTGCCACTGGGCTTTCGCTGACCAACCACGGCCTCAGCGCATTCATGCTTCCAGCGACGGTGTTCGTCATAGCCACCCGACGCTTTCCCGGCATCGCATCCCCACGCACACTGCTAACCGCCCTGGCCGCGGGATTGGCAGGCCTGACACCCTGGCTGTATGTCCTGCGCGGTCTGCTCGTCCCGGTTCCCGCCCATCGCCCCGAGACCATTGAGCGCCTCAGCCTCGGGGACGTTGGGAACCTCCTGGTTGCAAAACCGCTGGAAGGAGTTGGCGAGAGCGGTGCCGTCGCGTCGCCGCTTGAGAATGGTCGCTTGGCAATCCTCGCCGAGTGGCCAACGTTTGCGCACGACGTGCTTCGCGAATTCGGCTGGTTCTGGATCGCTCTCGCGCTGCTTGGCTGGCTGGCCATGGCTCGTAAGCGTTCACGGATGGCTGGCTGGATTGCCTGGACCGGCCTTTCCACCCTTTGGTTCGCTCTGGCAACGCCGCCATTCCTCGACAGCGATCGATACTTCTCAGTTGTCTTCGCGCTGATGGCGGTCTGCCTCGCCGCAGGAGTCGACGCGGCGATCCGGGGAGCCTTCCGGCTAGGCAACACGTGGGTGCCAGCCCACGGCCGCCACCTTGTTCTTGCCGTCGGCTTGGTCTTCGTCATCGCCACTGGTCTCCGCCTGCACCAGCAGCTCACGGGTCCGGCACGAATCAACGTCGTGCGGCTGCGCGAAAACGCTGCCGAGCAAGCCGAGATTGGCCTGCGAATTGTGACCACCATGGAGCCTGGCGGCGTCTACTTCACCAACTGGACTTCGTCCTGGTATCCGCGATACGCCCGCCATGTCTTGGGCTTTGACCGCGATCTGCGCATCGAAACTGTTGACTTCTGGTCCATGGGAATCGACCGGGCGCCCGAGATCCTTGCCAGCGGCCGACGCCTCTACCTGCAGCGGTCAACGCCTGAGTACGAGCAAGCCTTCAATCTCGTCAAGCGCGCCGGCGTCTTCTTTGAAGTCCTGCCCAAGACCTGAGTCTCGGGCCGCCAGTCCCGGCCGTTTTAGGCACCGCCAGCAGATATCCTGCGCACATCATCCAGCGCCGCCGGGCAGGAGAGGATCAACGTCGCATGCCTGACACGATCGACCAGATCACTGTGGCGCCCATTCCCGCCCGCCATTGGACCGAGCTTGGCCGCAACGCGTACACGCCTGAAGGCCTGGGAGAGACCCGCACCGAGTGGCTCGTCCGCGCCCGTACGTCCGGCGGTGTTGAAGCTTATGTCAACGCCAAGCACACCGTTTCTCAGGAAGGCGGCAGCGTTGCACGCCTTGAAGCCGACCTTCGGGAGGTCTTCCTTGGCCGATCGGTCGACTCCCTGCTTGAAATCTCAGGCGGTCATGCCGTGGCTGCCGGCTCGGAAGTGCGCACGGCGTTGATGGCCTGGGGCTGGATGGACATCCTGGCCGTCGACCTTGTGGCGCGCACTCGTGGCGAATCGGTCGCAAGCCTCCTGGGCGGACCCCGCCGCGACCAAATTCCGGCTTACGAATCCACCACCTACTTTCAGGACTTACTCCATCCCGATCGCGGCCTATCCCAGGTCGTCGCTCACGCATCCCGCGGCTTCGCGGACGGTTTCCGACAATTCAAGATCAAGGTCGGACGCGGCGGCCGCGCCATGACGCCGAGCGCCGGCCTCCGTCGGGACATCGAAGTCGTCCTCGCAATTCGCGACGCGCTCGGACCTGAAGTCCAGTTAATGGTCGACGCTAACTTCGGCTACGACCATCAGCCCGACAATCTTGCCGAATTCATCCGTAAAACCAGCCCGGCCAAACTTACCTGGCTTGAGGAAATGGTCACCGCATCCGTGGAGGCCTATCAGACCCTCCGCGACCTCCAAGCCACCCACTGCCCCGAAACCCTGCTGGTGGCTGGCGAAGTGGACAGCAACCCACCCTCCGGCGCCTTTGTGGACCTCATCAATCAGCGTTTGATCGACGGCTACCAGCCCGACATCGTCCGGATCGGCCTTCTGCGCTGGAAGCAGTTGGAGTCACGTCTGGCCGAGAAGTCCATCCTCCCCATCCCTCACAACTTCGGCAACGGCCGCTTCGGACTCATCGCCGGGCTCGCCCTGGCGACCAGCCTGGACACCTGGGTCGCCCTTGAGGACGAACGCATTCGGCCCAACGTCTACGCCGACGACGCGCTGACGTTGGTCAACGGCGCTTATCGAGCACCCGACGGACCCGGCCTCGGAATCGAGGTCGACGAGGACGCCTACGCCCGCATCGGCGCTCCCAATGAGGTGGTGATCCGCGCATGAGAATCCTGATGACCGGCGCCACCGGACGCATCGGCGCCAATGTCGCACGCCGCATGCTCCAGAACGGCCACAGCCTCCTCGGCTTCACCGTGCCCAACGACCCGCAGGCGTCCAAGCTGGCCGACATCGGCGCCGACATCGTTGAAGGGCATCTGGAGTCCCTGGACGACATCCGGCGCGCCATGGCCGGCATCGAGGCCGTCTTTCATCTCGGCGCGGCCTTCCAGGCCGGCGGCCCCTTCACGCCCCAGCAATACATGCAGATCAACGTGCAGGGCACCTTCAACGTCTTTGAGGCTGCCCGCGAGCGCAAAGGCGCCATCCGCCACCTCGTCTTCTCCAGCACCGACGCCACCCTCGACAAGTACCCGCCCGACGGAAACCCCGAAGTCCTCAACGAGCGATCGCTTATCCAAACCCAGACCGACTGGTACGGCTTCACCAAGATCGTCGGCGAACGCCTCGCCGACCGCTACGTCCGCGCCGACGGCCTGCCCATCACCGTATTCCGTTTCCCCTGGGTATGGGGCGCCGGCGAGTTCCTCGACTTCCCGCACTTCCGGCTGTCGTTCTTCCTCGAGAGCTTCCGCGGACGTAGCGACCCGACCGCGAGAGAAACGCTCGCCGCGCTCGAATCACTTGACGACGGCAGCGATCCGCTTGTGATCGCCCTCGACGCCAACGGCCGTAGCTGGAAAAAGCACACCCTTGATGTTCGCGACATCGTCAATGCCTTCGAGCGCGTTCTCGGTGTAGAACAAGCCTTCGGTGGCGTCTATCAGCTTGGCGGGCCCGAAGCGTTCACCTGGCGCGACGCCGTTCCAATGGTGGCCGAGGCCCTTGACCGGCGCGTCGTCGAGGCGCACCTGGCTGGGATGCCCCCGACCTATTACGAATTCGACCTCGCAGCCGCGCGCCGCGACTTCGGGTTTCAACCGCAATTCCACTGGCGGTCCACCCTCGCCGAGGCTGTGCGCTACGTACGGTCGGGCGAAAGCGCCATTGTTCCCACAACTGTCGATGCTGCGAATCAATCGCCGGCAGAACTCGGCGAGTGAGCGGAAGAAAGGGGACGGACGCCGGTCAGTCCAGCAAACCCGGCCAGGGATCCCAGGCCGGCTCTGACTCAACCAGGCTCGGCCGCTTGCACTTTCGTGAACCGCCGTGCCCGACCTGACCATCGGCCTCTAGGCGCCGACGGCCTGGCTGGAGCATGCGCTGAGCACACCCCGGTTTCGAAACCCCTGCGTCGTCCTCAATCCAGAGGCCGCCAGCGGAAGAGCGCGGCGTCTCTGGTCAAGTTTGCGTCCAGTCGTCGAGAGCACGCTCGGTCCGGTTGACGTTCGGTTTACCGAAGCACCCAACCAGGCCACGGCACTCACGCGGACATTCCTTCAGGACGGCGCGGACGTCGTCGTGGTCGTGGGCGGCGACGGGACATTCAACGAGGCTGTCAACGGCTACCTCTCCCAGGGACTCCCGATCAACCCCGATGCCTCTCTGGCCTTTTGCCCGGCTGGCACCGGCAGCGACTTCAGGCGTTCCGCTGGCATTCCCAGGTCGCCCCACGAGGCGGTCAAAGCGATAGCAGTGGCGCCGCTGCGAAAGATCGATGCGTGCGGCGTCCGCCTGACAACACCGGACGGAGACTCAACCACGCGCTACTTCGCGAATGTCACGAGCTTCGGTGTCGGTGGAGAGGTCAGCGAGGCCGCCAAGTGCAACTTTCTAACCGCGGTTAACGGGCGTGCCGCGTTTCTATGGGCAACCACGAAAACGCTGCTGAGGTATCGAGCGAAAGGCGTATGCCTGAGCTTCAACGACGAGAGGCCTGAACGGTCGCTGCGCGTCATGCAGGTCGCCCTTGGCAACGGCGCGTATCACGGCGGCGGCATGAACGTCTGTCCGTTGGCGTCACTCGAATCAGGCTATCTCGACGTTACGGTGATCAGGGAGACGAGCTTCCTGGACTTCCTGCGCTCCATCCCGCTGCTCTATTCGGGCGACATCCTTTCGCATCCCAATTGTGGCCACTACCGCGTGAAGAGCGTCGCCGCCACGTCCAGCGATCACGTCTTGGTTGAAGTTGATGGCGAGGCCATTGGACGCTTGCCATGTTCCGCGTGGGTGTTGCCGGGCGTCCTATCGATTGCCGGGACGCGGATCGCGGACTAGGCACAGGTCGACGTATCGCCCACTCCCCACGGATTCGCAGACGAGTCCATCGACGTTGCAAGAGTCGCAATCCGCTTTCGGCAGTCCGGCCGCGACTCCTCTTACCGAATCAGCGCCGCCGCCTCACGCCCGGCAATTCGACCATACGCCACGCCCACGGCTAGCCCGCCCGTATAACCGCGGGTATACAACCCACCCACGTCCGCGCCGGCGGCAAACAAACCGGGAATCGGGTCACCCGCCAGGTCCAGGACTTGCGCCCGTTCGTTCGTATGGGCGCCCCCGTACGTGAACGTGGCGCCCGGTAGGCACCTAATGGCCCTGAACGGCGGTGAGTCCAGCGGCTGCAGCCCACCGCTGCGCGGCACGCTCAGCATCGTCAGGTCGTCGGCGGCCGCTGCCGCGTTGTGTTCGTTCAACGTGGCCATCAGCGGCCCGGGCGTCACGCCCCAGCGTCGCGCCATCGCGGCGGCCAGCGACTCCAGGTCCGGCGCCTCCAGAATCTCGCCGCCTGCGTTCCGAATGTTCTCCATCCGGCGATCAACCGCCCCCGGACTCTCCCCCATACCCGTAGCCCGGACCTTCCGAACCCGTTCGTCAAAGATGATGAAGCACAGCGCTTCAGGCTGGTGCACCACCGCATGCACCGTCACCTCGTCTCCCAAAAACTCGTCGTCAAACCGTTGCCCATGCAGATTCACGAATACGGAATAGGGGCTAAAGTCCGGCTTGATACTCGCGAAGTTGTGCACCCCGGTCTTAGCTGGCGGCGCCGGAATCATGTGCCCGTAAAACCGTCCGAAGGGCCCGGCCGTCCCGGCGCCAGCTTCCACAGCGGCCACAAAGCCATCGCCCGTGCTGTAGGCGTTGCCGCGCACAATGACGTGATGAGCCCAGCGGCCAAAGTAGCGGGCGCGCAGGTCGGGACTTGCCTGAAACCCACCAGTCGCCAGCACAACCGCTCGGGCGCCGATCTCCACAGTCCGGCCGCCGCCGCGCGCCTCAACGCCGCACACCGAGCCATCCAGCCCAAGTCGAATCGATCGTAGACCCGTACCGGTCACCACTGTCCCACCGGCCGACTCCACGCTTCCTGCCAGATCGTTCATGAAAGTCCGAGCGTCCGGCAGAAAGTTGTGAACGTAGCGCGCAAACTTGTACGGCGTGGGGTCGGGTCGTTCTTGAACGTGCAGGCCAAGGTCCGCAAACCACTTCACCCCGTCCAGGTAGTTTTCCACCAGGGCCTGTCCCATTGCCGGACTACCACCTGGCTGCACGCTCAACCACGCGTCCACGTTCGCGGCCGTCCATGCCGACCCGCCGGAAACCGCCGCCGACCCGCCGATTTCGGGCGCCTTCTCGATCACCAGCACCGACGCGCCCTCCGCAAGCGCCGTGCGAGCGGCCGTCAACCCGCCAATACCGGCGCCGGCCACCACCACGTCCGCCTGCAGGTGATCGAATGCTTCCTTCATGTGCTCAATCTCATGTCGTCGCGCGCCGGCGCCAAGCCTACGGACGCGCCGCCGTCGCCGTCACCTAGATGTCAGCCGCCCGCCGGGTATCGTGCCCGTGCGACGACCCTCACATGCAGCGAATTCCTATGACCGACGCCGACGCCTCGCCGGCCAATCCACGCATCGTCCACCTCGGCCAGGGCATAGCCGAGCGTTCCGACTGGGGAACCATCGAGTGGCTGGCCAACCGCCGCCTCACGCCCGGATCGGAAATGACGTTCGGCCACGTCCGCCTCGAGCCGGGTGCTTCCAACCCGCGCCATCTCCATCCCAACTGCCACGAATTGCTCTTCGTGGTCGAAGGAGCCATCGATCACGAACTTGATGGCGCCACGGTCCGGCTTCAGGCCGGTGACCTGCTGCATATCCCCATCGGTGCGCCACACCAGGCCCACAATCGCGACGACCGGCCGTGCGTCGTGATAGTGACCTATTCCACCGAAGACCGTCAGACAGTACCGGCGTGATGACAGGGCCTCCCGGCGATCGCTGCTTAGCGCCAGATGCCCGACTCCCGATACCAGGCAACGGCGTCGGCCAGCGTCTCTTCCACGGGACGCACCCGAAACCCAAGCTCGCCCACGGCCCGCGAATTCGAGAAATATAGGTAGCGCGCCCCCACGGCAACTTCGTCTGGAGTCAGCGGCGGCCGCCGCCGTAGCCACAGCCCCGGCCGCTCGAGTAGCGCCGCCAGGATCCGCAACCCTCCCGAAGGCAGCCTGACACGCGGCGACTGTGCCCCCCGCGCAGCAGCGCCCAGATCTGATAACTCGGCGTACGTCAGATTGTGTCCAGTCAGCAGGTAGCGACGTCCCGGCTGGCCATCCTCAGCTATCCGTACGAATCCAGCCGCAACATCTCGCACGTCGACGACGTTCACGCCCCCTGCCGGTGCGAGCCTAATTGGCCCCTTGGTTAGCGGATTGAGCAACTGCTCGGCATGCCGTCCGTGGTCCCACGGACCCAGCACCGTCCCTGGACTTGCGATTGTGACGGGCAGCCCGCGTCGCATCGCCGCCAAGGCCAGTCGCTCCCCGGCACGCTTGTGTTCCGCGTACATCAGCCCCGCGGACGCCGGCTGAACCTCCGTGTCTTCGTCCATTACTTCGCCCGGTGAGTCCGCCAGCCCAATCGCCGTCAACGAACTCGCGTGGACAACGCTCGTGGCGCCGCTGCCTGCCGCCCAGTCCAGCACGTGGCGCGTGCCATCCACGTTCACGGCTCGCTGCTTGGACTCGTCCCCCCGCCAGAAAGACTGATCCGCCGCCAGGTGAAACACCCAATCAAAGCGAGCGCTAGGAAGCGTCGACGCGTCGGTCACGTCGCCGGTAACCCGCGCGACGTGAAGTCGGGCGAATGCCGCATCGGCCCAGGAATCGTCTTGCAAGACCAGGGCCGTGACATCGTGCCCGTCGCCCGCCAGGCGTCGAATCAACGCTGAACCAATTTGACCTGACGCGCCGGTCACAAAGCAGCGCACGTCGCTAGTCGCTCGCGGGCGCGTCCTTCACGCTGAAGGACAGTTCCCCCAGGCCCTGCACTTCAAAGCCGATCGTTATCTCGATTACGCCTTCCGGCAGATCGATTCCGTTGCCGCCAAGCACCGAGGTCCGATTCAGAGCCAGGCTAAACGGCGAATCCGGTGTCACGTCCGCAAACGCATGGCGCTCGCCGTCGACTTCAAAGAAACAAGCCTCAAGCGGCAGTGCCTCACCGTCGACTTTCAGCGGCAGCAGCCGTCGCGCGTAGCCCGATCCAAGCGTGTTCTTGAGGTCCAGCCGGAACCCCTCATCAGTCCGCCGCAGGCTGCCCCGCACGTACAGTCGCCGCAGCAGAAACCCCGGAACTTGCAACGGCATTACAGTCCCCCCTCGCCCTGCAACAGACGATAGAGCTCAATTTCAGATTCAACAATATCGGCCGGAAGTAGATGTGTGCCGGGACGCGACGAAGCCAGCAGCCAAATCTGTGCCAAACGCTCCGTCAATCGTGTCATCTCCAGGGCATCATTTGGATCCCGACCCACCGCTAACGTGCCATGGTTTGCCAGCAGCACTGCCCGACGTTCGCCGAGCGCCGCGACCGCATTGCCCGCCAATTCCTCAGATGCGGCCGGTGCATAGTCGCTAACCGCAACGGCGCCCCCGAGGTACACGACCTGCTCATCAATAAACGCCGGAATCGCCTCGCGCCGCACCGCCATTGCGCTCGCATGTATTGGATGTGCGTGAACCACCGCCTGCACATCCGGTCGGGCAGCGTAGATTGCCCCGTGCATGAGGGACTCCGACGACGGTAGACCCTCACCCTCGATCGGATCGCCTTCAAACGTCACCGTCACGACGTGCTCCGCCGTCAGATCCGGATACGGAACGCGAGTCGGCGTGATGTGCATAGCACGGTCGCCCTCGGCCCGTGCGCTCACATTCCCCGCGGATCCCACCACCAGGCCCTCGCGATGCATGGTCCGGGCAACTTCCGCCACGGTTGCCTTCACGCCAGCCCCCATCTAAAGCGCATCCTGCACGAAAGTCTCCAACCGCTCCCGCAAGTCGAGCCAGCGTTGGTAGTGGTCCGCGTACGCCGGTGCTGTCGCCATGTCCGGCTCGGACCAGGTGCCAGACGGCGCCAGCGCGTCAGCCGCGGCGGGTAGTCCGCCGAAGTCCCGCGCCGCCGCTGCCATCGCCGCGCCCCACGCCGGCGCGGCCATTCCGGGAAAAGAGCACACCTCGCCGCCCGTCACGTTTGCCAGAATCTGACCGGCTGCCGGTGCCCGCGCGTACCCGCCGGTCAGCCGGACGGTGCCCGCCGCAGTCTGTACCTCGTCCAGCACCAGCCGATTCCCGTGAACTGCGAAAGCCAAATCCTCCAGAACTGCGGTCCCCAGCACCTCGGCCGTCGGGACGCCTGTGACGAACGGCGCCGGGCTCAGCATTCCCGCCACGCTTAGGCCGGGTGCATTCCAATCCATCACTCGCAGGCCCGACAGCACAAACACGCCCGCCTCGGCCGCCGTCGCGTCGCTCAGCGCCTCCATCGTGAGTTCACCGGACGAATGCTGCGCCCGCAGCCACCCGTAGCCGGTGCCGCCATCCCCGGCATTCGCTTCCGCTACCAGCCCTCCGCCCAGGCGCCGACCTCGCCATACCGGCGCCGAGGGCTTGGGAGTCGCGACGGACCGCAAGATTGTCGTGCTCCACCCCGCCGCCACGCAGTCCCCTTCTGGCGCAGCGCCCCGCGTAGCGAATTCCGCGGCATGGGTGTCCGCCCATCCGGCCGAGACCAGGCAGTCAGCATTCAAACTGCATTCCGCTCGGACCCGTGCCGGGGTCGGAACGCGTTCGACAGACGGAAGCGTCGACCGAGCCCAGTCGGGTAGGAGATCCATTGCCCAGGCGTCTGCGGCGAGATCCCACGCCCCTGTCTCGACGGCCGAGACGTCGGTCAATACTCGCTCCGCCCCCAACCGCTCGGCTACCCATCCCTCCAACGTCGTTATCCGCGCGGCGGCGTCACAGATATCAGGTCGTTCCTCCGCCAGCCAGCGCAGCTTTCCGGGCCAGTGGATCATCGCCGGCGTGTGCCCTGTCACGGCCAGTAGCGGGCGTTCGCTCTCCGACTCCACGCTCGCCCCGGCCAGGGAAGCCCGCACGTCGTCGTTCCCAGATGCGAACAGCACCTCATCTCGCGGACCCAACACGACGAGGCTGTGTCGGCATGCCGCCACGCCGATGGCCGCCACCGGTCGTCCTGAACTGACCTCGTTTAGCACCTCAAGGCAAGCACGCCAGATCCCATCTAGGTCCAGGTCGCGCTCGCAATCCATCAAGGACATCGGCGCCTTCGCCCGATCGCGTCGCGCAAGTCCCGCCTCTCGCCCCTCCGGCGTAGCGGCCACCGCTCGAATCCCCGACGACCCGATGTCAAGGCCCACGTAGACCCGCTCAGCCATAGGTGCCCAGGACTTCCGGATTCACTATCCGCTCCGGACGCGAGCCATCGAGAAACGCCAGGAAGTCATCAACCACCATCGCCGAGTACCTCTGCACCGTGGCGTCCGTCGCGCCCCCGATGTGCGGCAACAGCAGCGCATTTGGCGCATCAAGCAGCGGGTCGTCTGGCCGAATCGGATGCGTATCGAACACGTCAAAGGCGGCTCCGGCCAGGTGTCCGTCCCGCAGCGCCGCAGCCACGTCATCCGACCGCACCACGCCTTCACCCGTAGTCGCGACCAGGCGCGCGCCTCTCGGCATCAGGGTTAGCGCCTTCGCGTCAATCATTCCCCTCGTGGACGCTAGCGACGGGCAGTGCACAGCCAGCATCGTGGACATCGCTAGCAGGTCGGCCCAGGCCGTTGGCTCGTATCCCGCCGCCCGAATCTGCTCATCGTCCAGCGCCGGATCGAACGCCAGCACCTGCGCGCCAAACGACTTGGCCAGCCGCGCCGTCTGACGTCCAATCCGCCCTAGGCCAACGATTCCCACCACCTGTTGACCCAGTTCCGACCCGCGCATCTCGACATAGGCTGTCACCGGATCAACCCAACGGCGCTCCTGCACGTACGCGCCCGCGCCGGGAACACCCCGCAGAAGTGCCAGCATCATCGCGATTGTCAGTTCCGCTACCGCCGCGGCGTTGCGCCCCGGCGTATGTGTCACGACGACACCAGCTCGCGTCGCTGCCTCAATGTCCACGTGACCCGAGTCTCCGCGGCAGATCCCCACGAAGCCGAGCCCCGGCGCCGCCTCAAACGTCTCGCCAATCAGAAAGTCGGCCTCGACGAACAGGCCAAGCACCTGCTGTGCCACGAGTTCCTCGGCCAATTCTTCGGGATCAACCAGCGCAAGCGTCTCAGTCCATGGCCTGACCTCGACCTCGGCGACCGCCTCAAGACGCCGCCGCTGGTCTCCGTCCAGTTCAACCAGGCTCAACACGCGTGGCCGGACCGCCGCCGCTGCCATCATCCGAATGCGCGCTGCCGCCGTCGGACGCTAGGGCACATATCCCCAGCGAGCCTCGGCTTCATCCGCGGCTTCCACGGCTTCTGCTAGCGACTTGGCGCTCGCCAGCGCGGCATCCGGCGGTGCCGTGCCGACGAGTACGTGAACCTCAGCCGCTTCCTGGCTTAGCGCGCGCACGCGCTGAACCCACGGCGCCAGCTCGACATCGCTGTATGAGTGCGCCACCGCTTCCACGGGCGACTGCAGCGTCCGTGCCCACGCCTCCGCGTTTTGTCCATGGAGGCGCACCACCGCCAGGTCGTCCACCGTCGTCATGTCGAATGGCGGATACCACTCATCGCTCTCCGACGGCAGATCAACAACGACCGTGCCGATCTCAAGCTCGATCAGCGTCTCCAGCGTCGACTCCTGGTTCACCGGCACCTGCCACGTCGGATGTCGAAACTCGGCAGCCAACGGTAGGTCCGGCAGCTCGTCGCGCACCCGCCCCAGGTACTCGCGGCCGGCCGAGCCCGCCTCGAACCACGGCGGAAACTGCAGGATCACCGCGCCCAACCGGCCTCCGGCCTGCAGCGGCTCCAGCGACTCCAGCAGGTCCTCGAACAACACGCCCGGCGGCTCCACCGCGATTTCCGTCCAGGACTTTTTTTGCCGCGGATCCGCTCCCGGCCGCCGCTGGTACAGCGTCAGCCCTCCAAAAGCGACAACGTCGAACTTGAACCCGTCCGGCGACCGATCGACCCACTCCTGCACCCGCTCCGGCTTCGGTATCCCGCTAAACACGTTCTCGGCCTCTACCACCGAGGCATGTTCGGCGTAGATGCCCAGCATTTCATTGGGACGCGTGCGGGGCGGGTAAATGTCCTTCAGTCGCTGCCAGCCCCGCGTGCCGTACCGCCGGTTCGCCGTCACGCGGTCGTTCCCGCGTCGTCGCCATCGCTCGCTCGATGCCTCGTCATTCGCTCGATCTCACGCCGATACTCCCGATCCCGCCAGCCCTCGATTGCCCGCATCCCCGGACCAAACAGCACCGCCACGTGCGCGGCCAGCGCAATCAGCCAGAACAGCATTGGCCAGAAAAACCACAGGCTCTCAGGCGTCGTGACCAGGTTCAGGACCATCAGCAAGAGCCCGATCGCTAGGTAGACCCCTACGTGCGCCGCGAATCCGATTCGCGCGCGAACCCGTTCCGTCGCGCGACGAAAGGCAACGTCCTCGTCAGCAGTCGAAAGGTCGGCCATTGGCGCGGCCACGGCGGGCGGGCGCGGTGATTCTAGCCTTCACCATCCCGCAACTTTCGCGTCGGCTAACGTCAGAGCGCCTGCAGCGTCTCCCGCAACGCGCCTTCGTCCCGCGGCAGCACCGTCCGCACATCAAGGCGCACCCCCCCGGCGTGTATGCGCCCGATCACCGGAGGGGAACCCGCACGCAGCCGTTCGGCCAGTGCCGCGGCTCCAACTCGCGGACTCGTCATCTCAATCGCCACACTCGGCAGCGTCTGCCCAGGCAGTGCCCCGCCGCCCACTGCCGCGCTTGATTCGACCAGCTGGACGCCCGCCAGACCCGCGATTAGGCGGTCCGCCCGCACTCGAAGGTCATCAACGCTGGACGCAATCATTTGCCACACCGGCACGGACTCGACAGCCTCGTCCCGCAGGTAATGACCGAGAGTTGCGCGAAGCCCCGCAATCGTCATCTTGTCCGGACGCAGTGCTCGCGCCAGCGGTCGCTGCGCAATTGGCTCAACGACTTCGGCCGACCCCACGATCACCCCGGCCTGCGGTCCGCCCAGCAACTTGTCTCCCGAAAACGTCACCAGGTCCGCCCCGGCCTCCAGCGCCTCCCCGATCAGTGGCTCCCGCGCCAGCCCGTACGCCGTCGTGTCCAGCAACGCCCCCGATCCGAGGTCATTGATGAGCAGCAGTCCGCGCTCACGCGCCAGGCTGGCCAATTCGGCCGGATCCGGCGACTCCGTGAATCCAACCTGGGCAAAGTTGCTCGGATGCACCCGCATGATTGCGGCCGTTTCGTCGGTCACCGCCTGCGCGTAGTCCTCGACCCGCGTCCGGTTCGTCGTGCCCACGTCCCGCAGCTGCGCCCCGCTCGCCTGCAGAATGTCCGGAATCCGGAACCCGCCCCCAATCTCAATCGATTCCCCCCGCGCCACCAGCACCTCGCGACCCCGCGCGTGCGCCTCCAGCGCCAGGAACACCGCCGCCGCGTTGTTGTTCAGCACCAGCGCCGCCTCGGCGCCCGTCACCTCGCGCACCACCTCCGAAATGTGGTTCGACCGCGACCCGCGCCGGCCCGACGCCAGGTCATATTCCAGGTCGCTGTACCCACCCGCCGCCGCCCTGACCGCCCCCAAAGCCCGATCACTCAGCGGCGCCCGCCCCAGGTTGGTGTGGATGATCACTCCCGTGGCGTTGATCACCGGCCGCGGCGCATCCTCGAGCACAAGTCGTGCTCGCAGCACTCCTGCCTCCGCAATCGCATCGACGGTGGCAGCCTGATTTCCTCGCGCCACCGCCCCGCGCACCAGGTCGATCTCATCGCGAGCAGCCCGTACCGCCATCCGTGCCGGGACGTCGGGCGCTAGCCGCTCAATCGCCTGCGCCGCCGCTTCGACCGATGGAATCGCCCGAAACCTCGAACCGTCGCTGCTCATCTCACGCCCCAAACTTCTGCAGCCGCCCGCCATGCGCCAGCATCAGCGCCATGATCGACTGTGCCGGAAACACTCCTAGCGACCCCTGCCCACACGCACGCTCACCAAAGCTCCGCACCGTGTCTGGCAGCACGTCCGCGCCCCAGAACAGGCATGGCACCGGATGCCACGAATGCTGCTGCAGCAGCGACGGCGTCGAGTGGTCGCCGGTCACCACCAGCACGTCCGGCCCAAGCTCCAGCAGCGCCGGCACCCGCCGGTCCATCTCCTCAATCGCCGCCGCCTTCGCATCGAAATCCCCATCCTCGCCCCGCGCGTCCGGCGCCTTGTGATGCACGAAGAAGTAGTCATGGTCGTCCCACGCCGCCGCCAGAGCAGTCACCTGCTCGTCAGCCGACGCCAACCCGTCAACAACCGCCATGCCCGCCACGCGCGCCAGACCCTTGTACATCGGATAGGTCGCCAGGCAAACCGCCTGCAGCCCATACATCGACTTCAGGCTTGCCAGTTCCGGCAGCCCGGCGTATCCCCGCATCAGCACGGAATTCGCCGGCCATTCGCCCGCAATGCAATCCCGCACAGCCTCGTTAACCAGCCGCAGCACCGCACTCGTGTGTTGAGCGGTCGCGGTCAGCGGTTCCGGTTCGAGTGGAGGTACCCCCACCGCTTGCGGGTCGGTCTCTTGAACCTCCGGGGACAGATACGCGCCGCGAATGATCAACACCGCCCGGTGCTGCGACTCAGTGGCGAACTCCATTTCCACTCCCGGGACCTCGATCGCATTCAGCCTCGAAACCAGCGCCTCGTTGATACGCGTATCGATCCGCCCCGCCCTGCGGTCAACCACGTATCCCTGGTCGTCAAGCGTGCAAAAGTTCAGCCGCACCCCAAGGTCACCCGCGTCAAGCCGCAGGCCCAGTCCCAGCGCCGACAACGCGCCGCGGCCAATATTCGAAGCCACGGGGTCATACCCAAACAGCGCCAGGTGCCCCGGTCCGCTCCCCGGCGTAATCCCCAACCCAACCGGTTGGCTCAGTCCGGCCTGCCCTTCGCCGGCCAGCCGGTCTAGGTTCGGCGTGCTGGCGGCTTCCAGTTCAGTCGGCCCACCCGGCGCGCGCGGCAAACCGCCCAGTCCGTCCAGGACCAGCAGCACCAGCTTCGTCTGAGCCGGCTGAGCCAGCGTCTGGAGAAGTGCGGGATCTACCAATGGACGACACACCGGTGAATAGCTCTCCCACATTATCTGGCCGCCCCGCCCCCGTCGCGACCCACCGGTGGACGCACTAGGCAGACCCCTGCCCGATCTCCTGGCTCACGCCCCGCCTGCCGCAGCGAATCAACACGCTCTCACCAGCCCCGCGGTGCTAGCCTCAACCGAATTGGTCCACCCCCGTACCCAGCCATGCCGTCCCGAGTCCTCGTTGCCATGAGTGGCGGTGTCGACAGCTCCGTCGCCGCCGCACTGCTCGCCCGCGACGGCTATGACGTTATCGGCGTCACCTTCAACCAGTGGCCGGCTGATCTCATGGCCCGCTCCACCGGCAACGGCTGCTGCACCCCCGACACCATTGACGACGCCCGCCGGGTCTGCGCGATCCTCGGTGTCCCCCACTACGTCATCGACTACCGGCGCGAATTCGAGTCCGCCGTCATCGAACCCTGGATCAAGGCCTACCTCAGCGGACAGACCCCCAACCCCTGCGTCACGTGCAACCGCACTGTGCGCTTCGGCTCGTTTCTCACCAAGGCCGACGAGCTCGGCGCTGACTTCATCGCCACCGGCCACTACGCCCGCATCAAGACCGACAAGACCAGCGGCCGTCGGCGTCTCCTCACGGCCAGCGACCCCGCCAAGGATCAGTCCTACGTCCTCCACGTCCTTGGCCAGCGCCAACTGGCGCGCACCCTATTCCCGCTCGGCGACCTCTCCAAGACTCAAGTGCGCCAACTGGCCGCTGACTTTGGACTACCGGTTGCCCTCAAGGCCGACAGCCAGGAAATCTGCTTCGTCCCCGACAACGACCACGCCGGATACGTGCGCGCCCACGGCTCCACCGGCGCCGGCGACATCGTCGACACCGAGGGCCAGGTAATCGGCCGCCACAACGGCCTTGAAGCCTTCACCCCTGGCCAGCGCCGCGGTCTCAACCTTGGTGGCGGCTCGTCCCGGCGTTATGTCGTTGACCTGGATCCTGCCGGCAACCGCGTCACGGTCGGTACGCAGGCTCAGTCCACGGCGCGACAAATCAAGGTTCAAGATGTCAATTGGATTGCCAGCGCACCCCCGTCAGGGACCGGCCGTGTGGGCGTTCGTACCCGCTACCGAATGCCCCTGGCCGAAGCCACCCTCGTCATCGCGGCGAACGGCGTAACCGTGGAGTTTCACGACCCGACCTGGGCGCCGGCACCGGGACAGTCAGCCGTCTTTTACGACGGCAATGAAGTCCTGGGCGGAGGAACCATCGCATCGGTGACAGCCCGATGAACGCCAACCCGAGTGTCCAGGGAGACCCCTACTGCCCGGGCTGCTTCCGACTGGTCCTCAACGGCCACGTCTTTTGCCAGTTTTGCGGGCAATTCGTCCACCAGAACGCCCCTGCCGATTCCCGACCCTGGGACTCACGTCCTCCCGACATTCCCGCCGCTGCGCCCGTCGCGGCGCCTGCCGCCCCCAGCATCGACCTCCCTGAAGACGCGCTCCCCTATGGTTCGCTGGGAGGTGCCGCCGACGACGAGGCGTCCGGCGAATCTAGCGCCTCGCCGCCACCGGAGGCCTCCGAGTCGCCTACTGAAAAAACCGATACCGAATCAGCTTGAGCACTGCCTCGGGTCCGTCCACCCACCACCGCAGCTTCTTCTTCTCTTCACGAGCCTCGTAACTGATCGGTATCTGGGCGATCCGCTCACCGCGCGATACGAAGGCCGCTGTCAGTTCCACTTCCAGGTCGAACGAGTCGGCTTCGAGCGTCACGCCTTCCAGCACCTCGCGCCGCCACATCTTGTAGCAGGTCTCCATGTCCCGAATGGCCACGCCGTAGAGCAGATTGGTCAACAACGTCAGCGCTTGGTTCCCGGCCCGCAACATGAACCGCTGGCTGCTGAAATCGCGGTAGCCATACACGACCCGGGCCTCGCCGGACTCGATGAGCTCGAGCATCGGAATGAAGTCCTTCGGGTGGTATTCCAGGTCGGCGTCCTGGATCACAATCACGTCGCCGCTGACCTCGGCCAGCCCTGTTCGAACCGCGGCGCCTTTTCCTTGGTTGACAGGATGGCGCACGACTCGCACGCCCGGTATGTCAGCCTCGGTTATCGCGTCCAGCGTCCGGTCGGTCGAGCTGTCGTCCACCACGACAATCTCGGTGTCGAGATTCAGCGCCGACACCCGCTCCAGCACCAACGCGATCGTCTCCGCTTCATTGAATGCGGGGACGACCACGCTTAGCTTGACCTGAGACCTCGCCATAGCTGAATTATGTCAAGAAAAGAGTTCAATATCACCCGTGGGCTATTGCCGGATTGCACGCCGGCCTGCCGCGGATAGTGCGTCACGCCAACCTGCGTGAAGCTGTGGCCGCCCCGTAGCGCGCGAGCGATCAACTCTGCCGAAATCGCCGCGCCGCGACCCGAAATAAAGTCCTCCACGGGCACCGCTTCTCGCCGATACAGCTTGAAACCGCAGTCAAGGTCCCGCACCCGAAAACCCAGCAGAATCCGTACCGACAATCCCCAGAGCCACGCGTTGAGCCGCCGATAAAACGGATCCGCTCGATTGATCCGATATCCCAGGACAAACCCGTGGTCGTCCAGCGCGTCCACAACGGCCGGCAGGTCCGCCAGCGAGAACTGCCCATCGCCGTCCGCACAAAAAATTAGATCACCAGTCGCCGACTCGAACCCCGTCCGCAGCGCTCGTCCGTATCCGAAATTCGACGGATGCGAAACGACCCGCACCCGTGGGTCGTTCTCCGCGATGGCGCCAGCAATCGCAGCCGTGGCATCGGTCGACCCGTCATTGACGATGATGACTTCAAAGGCATCGGCAACGCCCGGCAGGTACTCCAGCGCGTTGGCGATCACCCGCTCGACGTTCTCCGCCTCGTTGTGGCAGGGAAAGAAGACGCTGATCGAGGCCCATGGTCTGGGCGCGTCAGAAGCTTGCTGCAAGTCGGTCCCCCAAGTCAGAAACCGGCTGGGCGCGAATCAATGGCCCACTGCCATTCGTCCGCCGGTGACTATGGCACACGACCGCCCGCCACTGGTAAACGGCATAATTCCAGGTCGCCTCCACAAGGGATCAGGCCTATGCGCGTCACTTACACCACGTACTCGGCACCCGCCTGGTCGCTTGAGCGCCACGTCACCGTTGCCACTGAGTTGGGCTGTGACGGCCTGGAGCTTCGCAACCTTCAAGGCCAACCCATCGATCCAGCAATGTCTGAGCCGGACCGCGCGTCAATCTTCGAAAAGGTCACAGACGCCGGCCTCGAAATCTGTGTCGTTGGCAGCGGCGCTCGCTTCGCCATCCCGTCCGCTGCTGACCGGCGGCAGGCTGTGGATCAAGCCGTCGCTTTCGTCGAACTTGCCGACGCGTGGGACGCCCCGATTGTTCGCGTCTTCGGTGGCAACTACGATCCCGGCCCCTCCGATGACGAAGTCAACGGCTGGGTCGCCGAGTCCCTGCGGGAGGTCGCCTTGGCGGCCGACGCCTACGGCATTCGCATTGCCCTTGAAACCCACGACGCCTTCTCGACCGGCCAGCGCGTTCGACGCGTGCTCGACCTCGCCAACCACACGGGCATCGGCGTCGTGTGGGACTTTGCGCATCCCGTACGCAATGGCGAGACCGTCGATCAGACCTGGAATCTGATCCACCGCGACGTCATCCACGCCCACTTCAAAGACATGAAGCTCACCGGCGGTGGCCGCGACGGCTGGGAATCCGTAGCTCCAGGCGAAGGCGATCTCCCATTGGCCGACATGATCACTCGACTTGCACAGGCCCGCTACGACGGCTACATCTCCACCGAGTGGGAAGGCCGCGACCCCGACGGCGCCGACGACCCGACCGACATGCTCCGCGCCCATACGGCGTCCATCCGTAACCTGATCGCCCAAACGCACGCCGGCTGACCTCTCGGCTTCGCGTCCAATCTCCCTTTGTCAGCCACACCAGAAATATCCGTTGACGCACTGGCATGCCGCGCCTAGGCTTGCCACCGGAAAGGCGTTGATCGGGACGAGTACGCGCGACTTTCCACGCCAGAGAGCCGGACCCTGTGCTGAAAGTCCGGTCGTGGAAGCAGCGTCGAATGGCCCCGTGAGCCGCGGACTGAACGGCATCGCCCAGTAGGCTCCGACGGAGGCCCACCGTTATCTGGGCAGGGTATCGAGCCCTTGGCTCCGTACCTGTGAGGAGCGCCCTCGGCGCTTGAAGTAGGGGTGGCACCGCGAAGGCCACAGACCTCTCGCCCCCTCTGTTTGGCTAGAGGTTCTTGCTTTAAGGCGCCGGAAGGAGGGGCCACATGCTGTCCACTGCACCGTCCCGCACGGACACATGCGTCTGGACGCTCGAGCAGTTGCGTGCCGGGCGTGGCGTCCCCGTCTTCCGCGACCTCCCCGCCGACCTCGACACTCCCGTCGCCGCTTACCTCAAGCTCCGCGGTAGCGGACCCTCGTTCCTCCTCGAGAGTGTGGAACGCGGCCAGGCCGTCGGCCGCTACTCCTTCGTAGGCGGATCCCCGCGCGCTGTCGTTCGCCTTCGTGAGGGTCAGGCCACAGTGGCCAATGGTCACGGCCATCTAGTGACATCTGCCTACGGCGATCCGCTGGAATTCATCGCGGGACTCCAGCATTCGTTCCCCATTGCCACGCATCCGGATCTGCCCCCATTCCAGGGCGGCGCCGTTGGATACCTCAGCTACGACGTTGCCGCCGACTTCGAGCGCCTCCCCGTTCCCGCCAGGGACACCCTGGGCGTGCCCGACGCCGTCTTCATGTACTGCGACGACCTCGTCGTATTCGACCACGTCACACAGGTCCTGCGGCTCGTGACCCTCGCGCACCCATCGGACGATGTCGACGCCGCACGAGCCGCCGCTGAGGCCCGCCTTGATCGGCTGGCCCAACGACTCGATGGCCCCTTTGCCGCACCCCCGCCGCTCCCGACCCCAAACGGCGAAGGTGAATCTCAGAGCATGACCCAGGCCGAATTCGAGGACTGCGTTCGCCGGGCCAAGGAATACGTCGCCGCCGGTGACATCATCCAGGTCGTGCCCTCCATTCGGTTCAGCCGCCCGCTCAACGTAGATTCATTCCAGGTTTACCGTTACCTGCGCCGCGTGAACCCCTCGCCCTACATGTTCTTCTTGGACTGCGGCGACCTGCAGTTGGCCGGCGCCTCGCCTGAGATGCTGCTACAGGCCGTCGAGGGACGCGTCCGCACGCGTCCATTGGCGGGGACTCGGCCCCGCGGCACGACACCGCAGGAAGAAGCCGAACTCGAGCGCGACCTCCTGGCCGACCCAAAGGAACTTGCCGAGCACGTCATGCTCGTCGACCTCGGCCGCAACGATCTCGGTCGAGTCTCCCGGCCCGGCACGGTCAACGTCGACGACCTCATGATCGTCGAGCGCTTTTCCCACGTCATGCACATCGTGAGCGACGTGAGCGGCCGACTCAATCCTCGCTATAGCGGGCTCGATGCGCTCCGCGCCTGCTTCCCCGCCGGCACGCTCACCGGTGCCCCCAAGATCCGCGCCATGGAGATCATTGCCGAGCTGGAAGACCTTCGGCGCGGTCCCTACGGCGGCGCCGTCGGCTACATCAGCCATTCCGGAGACGTGGACACCGCCATCACCATCCGCACCCTGCTCGCCCACAACGGACGCGCCCACGTCCAGGCCGGCGCCGGCATCGTCGCCGACTCGGTCCCGGCTACTGAATATCAGGAGTGCGTCAACAAGGCTCGCGCCGTCTTGCAGGCCATCGAACTCGCGGAGGAGGCGGCAAGTGCTGCTCGTGTTGGATAACTACGATTCGTTCACCTACAACTTGGTGCAGTACCTCCAGGTCCTGCAGCCGGACGTCACCGTCTACCGCAACGACGCCGTCACGGTCGACGACGTGGAGGGCATGTCGCCCGATGCCATCGTCATCTCACCTGGCCCCTGCACACCGCACGAGGCCGGCATCTCCGTCGACCTCATCCGAGCCCTTGGCCCAGCCGTACCCACGCTGGGCGTCTGCCTCGGCCACCAGTCCATCGGCGCGGCCTTCGGTGGGCAGGTCGTCCGTGCGCCGGTTCTCATGCACGGCAAGACCTCACCCATCGCCCACGACGGTCGTCGGCTGTTCGTCGATCTGCCCAATCCGTTCGACGCCACTCGCTACCACTCGTTGATCGTGGCACGCGACAGCCTGCCAAATGAGTTGGAAGTCACGGCGCAAAGCCCAGACGGGCTTATCATGGGAATGCAGCATCGTTCGCACCCCATCTACGGCGTGCAATTCCATCCGGAATCGATCTTGACGACCGCCGGGCCCGCCCTTCTGCGCAACTTTCTCAACCTGGCCGCAATCCCTGTGGCCGCATGATCACCGAAGCCATTCGATCCGTCGTTGACGGAGACGACCTCGATCGCGCCACGGCCGCGGCCCTCATGGACGCGATTCTCGAAGACGAGATGACAGCTGCCCAGTTCGGCGCTCTCGTCACCGCCCTGCGGTTCAAGGGCGAAACCGCGTCCGAAATCGCCGGCTTCGCCTCCAGCATGACCCGCCATGCCCTGCGCGTGGATGTTGACAGTGCCTCCCTGGTCGACACCTGTGGCACCGGTGGCGGCAGCGGACGCTGGGTGGGCATTTCAACCGCCGCGGCCATCGTGGCCGCCGGAGCCGGTGCCGTCGTTGCCAAGCATGGCAACCGTGGCGTCACTCGCCCCGCCGGCAGCAGCGACGTTCTGGAAGCCCTCGGCGTCAACGTCATGGCCGGACCCGACCTGGTGGCCCAAGCGCTGGGCGAAGCGCGCCTGGCCTTCATGTTCGCGGTGGCCTTCCATCCCGCCATGCGCTTTGCCGGTCCGCTTCGCCAGGAAATCGGCATCCGCACCGTCTTCAACATCCTCGGACCCCTCACCAATCCCGCCGGCGCCCAACGGCGCCTGCTCGGCGTCGGCGACCCCGCCCTCGCCCATACCATCGCCGAGGCCCTACGTCTGCTGGACATCAGACGCGCGCTCGTGGTCCACGGCCACAGCGGCGTGGACGAAATCTCCCTCACCGGTCCAACCCATGTCCTCGAGGTCAGCGACGGTGCCGTTACCCCCTACGACCTAACGCCGGCCGACTTCGGGCTTCAGCTCGTGGATCCCTCGGAGCTCCAGACTCACGACGCGGAAACGGTTGCCAACCGCACCCGCGAGGTCCTTGCAGGCGAGTACTGCGGCCCTCGCCGCGACGTGGTCTTGGCCAACGCCTCGGCTGCCCTCGTCGCCGCCGGCATTGCCGACGACTGGCGCGATGGCGTTACACGAGCCTCGGACGCCATCGCCAGCGGTGCGGCCTTGGCCTGTCTGGATCGCCTCGTCGAAGTCTCGAACAGGAGCGGCGGAGCGTAAGACGTGATCCTCGATGAGATTGTCGCCCGCAAGCGCATCGACGTGGCGGCCCGTGCGGAGCGCGCAGATCTGGCCGAGCTTCAAACGCGTCTCGCCCAACGCACCCCAACGCGCTCGCTCTGGCACGCCCTGGATATGGAGGGCGTTGGCGTTATGGCCGAAATCAAGCGCCGTTCGCCTTCAGCCGGGGTGTTTGCCGAAGACGTTGATCCCGCTGCCTGGGCGGCACGCTACGAGGCAGGCGGCGCCATCGCTATCTCCGTCCTGACAGATGAGCCCTTCTTCGGCGGTTCGCATGACGACCTGGTGACGGCGCGCGCTGCCACGAACCTGCCGGTTCTCCAGAAAGACTTCGTAATTGGCGACTACCAGATCTTCGAAGCCGCCGCTTTCGGTGCCGACGCGGTCCTGCTGATTACCGGTCTAACACTCGCCCAGGATCTTGCCGGACAGATAAACCTCGTCCATCACCTTCAAATGGAAGCCCTCGTTGAAGTCCACACCGAGGACGAACTCGACGAAGCCCTGCTCGCCGGGGCCCGCATCATCGGCATCAACAACCGCAATCTCCGCGAGTTCACCACCGATTTGGCCGTGACTGAGGAACTCTGCAAGCTGATACCTGAAGAAGTCACTGTTGTCAGCGAGAGCGGCGTTCACACGGCCCACGACGTGGAGCGACTGGCCGCCGCGGGCGTCAGCGGCGTCCTGGTCGGCGAGTCCATCATGACTGCCGACGACTCGATCGAACAGCTCCGCATGCTGGTCAAGGCCGGCGAGTAACCCGCGCATGCTTGTCAAGATTTGCGGCCTTATGGAACCGGCCGATGGTCATGTCGCCGCGTCGGCCGGCGCTGATCTGCTGAGTGTGATCTTTGCGCCCGCCCGCCGCCGCCGAACACTCGCCCAGGCCCGCGCAATCTTCGACACCGCGCCCCCGCATGTGGAGCGCGTCGGCGTATTTGTAGACGCTCCTCAACAGGAGGTCTACGAAGTCATTGACGCCTGCCGGCTCGACCGCGTGCAGTTTTCCGGCGCCGAGACCCCCGACTATTGCCGCGCATTTGGTGAGCGTGCGATCAAGACCTTGCGTCTGCCCGGCGACCGCAACGAGCTCCCGCGCTATTCAGTCCCACTATTCAATTTGGACGCGGACGTCGAAGGCCACGCCGGCGGCACCGGCGTGAGCTGGGACTATACGCTCGCCAGCGAGACAGCCCACGCCTACCGGGTACTCCTCGGTGGCGGCTTATCGCCGGACAATGTGGGCACGGCCATTGCCGCCGTACGCCCATACGGCGTGGACGTTAGCAGCGGCGTCGAATCCGACCAGCGCAAGGACCACGACAAGATCGAACAGTTCATCCGCAACGCCCGAGCAGCCTATGCCTCGGCGGTTGCGTCATGAACCGCCTCCGCCTCGCCGCCCTGGGCCTTGTGCTGCTCACCCTTCCCGCCTGCACCCACGGGCTCGAACTCGAAAACGGCCAGCGCCCGGTCCAGCCAATTACACGCATCAGCTTCCTTTTCTCGGAGGACCAGGCCGACATCGTTCTCACTACGCCCACTGGCGTCGAACCACAGGCTGAAGCCACTGGCCCGGCGCCCGCCACAGTCAGCGCACCCCCCGCGGCCACCCCTTCGACGGCGCCACCCACGACCGCTCCCGCACCACCGTCACCCTCAACGCCCGCCCGGGACGCGCCAGCCGAGCCGTCACCCGCCGCCGCGGCGGCGACTGCGGATCCGACGCCAACGGCCGAACCCACGCCGCTCCCCGAAGTCGATGTCGCGGCGATCACCGCCGACGAAACCGCCAGGTCGCTGGTCATTCCCGCGACCGAAGTCGATCCCGGACTGGAAATCCTCGACGAATCATCCGACCCCAGCGACTTCCTGTCCGAAGAGCTCATGGCCCAATCCGGCCTCGTGAGCTTTTACGTCAGTGGCAGCAGCCGGCAGCCCGCCGGCGGGACCGGTGGCGGCCGTCCGGTGCAGCTGGTACAGCGCCTGTTCGTCCACGCCAACTCCCAGGGCGCGTCCCGGATGTTCGACGAACTGGTCGACAGCGCTGCTCCAACCTTCGCCATCGCCGCACTGGGCTTCTTCCGACAGTTCTATCCCGACCTTGAGCCTGGCACGCGCACGTCGGATCAGTTCACACTGGCTGATCAAAACCGGCTGATTGAAGTCTCCATCGATCCGAAAGTCGCCCCCGAGGAACGTGAACTCGGTCCTGGAGACCCCCACATCTACTACTTGATCCTGCGCCAGGGTCGCGTGTCCGCCATATTTGAGCTTGTCTACCTGAGCGCCCAGGATCCGGGCGTCGTCACAGTTCTCGGTGAACGACTGATCAACCGTATTCCAACCGAACTCGCCGAATCGCAGCCCTAGAGTGCTGGATTCACACACGCTGCCCGACGAGTCCGGCTACTTCGGCCCCTTCGGCGGCCGCTACGTGCCCGAGACGCTCGTCGCCGCTCTCGACCAACTCGAAGCCTCGTTCCAGCGCCACCATCGCGACCCCGCGTTCGTGGACGAGCTTGAGAACCTCCTGCACTTCTACGCCGGACGCCCCACCCCCACCTACCACGCGGTCAGGCTCGGCGAACAACTGGGCGGTGCCCAGCTCTACCTCAAGCGCGAAGACCTCGCCCACACCGGTGCCCACAAGATCAACAATGCGCTCGGCCAGGGCCTCCTGGCGCGCGTGAGTGGCAAGCGGCGTGTCATCGCCGAAACCGGCGCCGGCCAGCACGGCGTCGCCTCGGCCACCGTCTGCGCCATGCTCGGCCTGGACTGCGTCGTCTACATGGGTGAGGAAGACGTCCATCGCCAGGCGCTCAACGTCGCCCGCATGCGCACCCTCGGCGCCGAAGTCGTTCCTGTCACATCGGGCACCCAAACCCTCAAGGACGCCATCAACGAAGCACTGCGCGACTGGGTCACCAACGTCGAAACGACGTTTTACTTGTTTGGATCCGCCACCGGTCCGCATCCCTATCCAATGATCGTCCGCGAGTTCCAGCGCGTCATCGGCCGCGAAGCCCGCGCCCAAATCCAGGAACTCGCCGGCAGCCTGCCCGACACCGTCATTGCCTGCGTCAACGGCGGCAGCAACGCCATCGGCATTTTTTCCTCCTTCATCAAAGACCCTGATGTTGCGCTCATCGGCGTCGAAGCCGGCGGCCGCGGTGGCGACCAGGGCGAGCATGCGGCCACCGTTGAAGGCGGGACCCCTGGGATTCTCCATGGCGCACGCAGCCTTCTCCTGCAGGACGAAGGCGGGCAGATTATTGGAACCCACAGCATCGCCGCGGGTCTCGACTATCCAGGCGTGGGGCCGGAACTCGCCTATCTCCATCACGTCGGCAGGGCGGAGTTCGCCACTTGTGGTGACGCTGAGGCGATGGATGCCCTGCAGTTGCTGGCCCAAACGGAGGGCATCATTCCCGCCCTCGAAAGCGCTCACGCCGTCGCCTGCGCCATCCGCCTTGCGCGCGACGCAAGCAGCGATCACGTCATCCTGGTCAATCTCTCGGGACGCGGCGACAAGGACATGGAGACCATCGCCGCCCAACTCGGGACCAGCCCATGAACCGCATAGACTCGGCCTTCAAGTCGGCCAGGGCCGAGTCGCGCCTGATCTTGGCCCCTTACGTCACCGTTGGGTATCCGACCCGTGAATCCGCCGTCGAATTGGCGCTCGCCTACGTTGAAGCTGGTGCCGACATGCTCGAGATCGGCATGCCCTTCAGCGATCCCATCGCTGACGGCCCCACGGTGCAATTGGCCTCACAGATCGCACTGGAAGGCGGCGTCTGGCTTGAAGACGCCTTCCAAATGATCAAGCGGATTCGTTCGCAATCCGACATTCCCCTGGTCCTGATGGGCTACGTAAACCCCTTCATGCAATTCGGCTTCGGAGCGCTGGCGCGCGAAGTCTCTGCAGCAGGCGCCGATGGTTTGATTGTTCCGGATGTCCTTCCGGAACACGCCCGCGACATCGAAGCCGCAAATGCTGAACACGACCTGCATCTCATCCGCTTCGCCGCACCGACCACGCCGCAGGAGCGACTGAGTCAGGTCGGCCATGGGGCGCAGGGCTTCATCTACTGCGTCAGCGTCACCGGCGTCACCGGCAGCCGCGCCGAACTGTCGGACAGCCTGCCGGCCTATCTGGCGCGCGTGGGCCAGGCCACTACCATCCCCCGCGTTGTCGGCTTCGGCATCTCCAAACCCGAGCACTTGCACGCGCTCCACGGTCGCGCCGAAGGCGCCATCGTCGCCAGCGCCCTCATCGACATCGTCCAGGCCAGCCCGCCGGGCCAGGGCGTCGAAGCCGCCGCGGCCCACGTCCGCAGGCTCGCCGCCGCCACATGACCCGCATCATCCTGCTCGGCCTCGGCCTGACGGCGGCCGCCTACGCGCTGATCGTCCTCCGAACCGCCTGGGTCATCGTCCACCCCAACCGCACCTGGCGACCGATTGACTGGGACCCGCCGCCCCTCAACCCGGCGCGTGTGCGCTTCAAGTCAGCCGACGGCACGCGTCTCGCTGGCTGGATCAAGCCGCACGACAACCCCATAGCCACCGTCATCCTCGTCCACGGCCTCGGCGTCAATCACACCGTGTTGGCCAACCGCGCCTACCGCCTCTGGCAGCGGCGCTTCTCCGTCATGCTTCTTGACTTTCGCGCGTGCGGTGAGTCCGAAGGTTCAACCAGCACCTGCGGCGTCCGCGAAGTCGAAGACGTGTCGGCCGCCGTCGACCTCTGTCTGCACCAGCCCGAATTCGGCGGCGCGCCCATCGTCGCCCTCGCCGACTCCCTCGGCGGAACCGTCACCCTCGCCGCCGCCGCCCAACGCGCCGAAATCCAGGCGGTCTTCAGCGACGCCGCCCCGATATCCCTCAAGTCAGCCATCGACAAAGGCTTCGGCGCCTACACCGGCCTGCCGGCGCTGCCATTCCGCCGCGCCGTCGTGTGGGCCGCCGAGCGCATGACCCGAGAACGTGTTGAGGACTTCTCCGTCGAACAGGCCATCGCCCACATCGCCCCTCGCGCTGTCTGCCTCGCCCACGGGCATTTGGATCCCCTCGTGGACGTGGCCGATGCCCATCGCATGTACGAACGAGCCGGCGAGCCCAGGGAACTCTGGCTCGAGCCCGAGGTCGGCCACGTCCTCGCCAGCCAGATCGACCCCGAACTCTACGCCGACCGCGTGGCCGACTTCTTCAAAAAGGCCGTCGCTCCCAAGCCGATCTCGCCAGGCGACGACTCCAAGATCGAGTCTCGGCAGTCGCCGCCCTTGCGGCCCCCGTCGAGCCAGGAGACAAACGGGGCCGACTCGACCGTCTCAGCCGCAAACGCCCCGCGGCCCTAGGCGCCCTCGTCCCAGCGCGCTGTCCGCTCGTCCGTCTCGAAGTCCGGCGTGCTGTAGGCCTCGGTTTCCAGCAACTCCTTAAGCTTCTCCAGCGAAACCGTCATTACCAGTTCAGCGTCCCGCTTGGCCTTGCCGCCGATCCCAAAGAAGCTACGGCCCTCGTTATCCAGCTTCAGCACCCAGTCCACCTCGGTGCCCGTCAGCGAGTGTTTGACCTGCACGCTCGCCCGGTGCGGCTGAAACTCGGCGTAGCGCGTCGGCAGCCGGTACGAAATCACCCGGTTCTCGGCATCGAACTCCAGGATCTCAATCTCCGCCTCCGCCGCGCCCCTCATGGCCACTTTGGTCCCCACGCCCAGCGGCTCGTCGCCAATCTTGCGAACTTCGTTCACGCCGGGGAACCAGCGCACGAACTCCGAGCCGACGATCAACGACCGCCACGCTACGTCCGGGTCCGTATGGATGAACTGCTCGACCTTCTGGCCGATTACGATCCGCTCTGACTCCATGCTGGCTCCTCACAGGCCGCCGTCCGCGCACCCCGCCCCATGGTACGCGCCGCGGGCGGCCTCGGCGCGTCCATTCGGCGGTAAACTCGCGGTGGAGGGGTGCCCGAGTGGTTTAAGGGGCTCGTCTCGAAAACGAGTAGGCGTGATGAGCGCCACGTGGGTTCGAATCCCACCCTCTCCGCCAGCCACTCACACACGTCGCGCTTGCTAGCATTCTTCCTCAGGAGAGGTCGCCTAGAGGCTTAGGGCGCACGCCTGGAAAGCGTGTAGGGGGCAACCCCACGTGGGTTCGAATCCCACCCTCTCCGCCACCTGCCCCCGCGCCGTAAGAGTCGACGAACCGCCGTGTCGCCGACGCGGAAGCGACCTGCCAGAGATTCCGCAGCCTCCCCGAATTCTCTTGACTTAGCCAATACTAATACCTACCCTTCGCCGTGGCTAAGTTAGCCAACACTAATACGGAGTGTTAGCCAATGCTTCACGGCGAATCCGCCCAGCGGAACGACAGCCCGTCTACCGGTCGCCTCAGCCGGCGCCGCCTCCTGCGCATCGGCGCCGTCGGCGCCCTCGGCTCCACCGTTGCGGCCGCGCTGGCCGCCTGCGGCGAAACCCAGATCGTTACCGTCGAAAAGGTCGTGACCCAGACCGAGATCAAGGAAGTCCCGGTCGAAAAGATCGTCACCCAGACGGTCGTCAAGGAAGTCCCCGTCGACCGCGTCGTCGAAAAGGTCGTCACCGTCGAGAAGCTCATGCCCCCCAAGCAGCAGACGGTCACCGTCTACTCCGGCCGCAGCGAATCCCTCGTTGCTCCAGTCCTCGCCCAATTCGGAGAGATCTCCGGCGTCGACGTCCAGATCAAGTACGCCGGCACCCCGGCCCTCGCCGCCACCCTCCTGGAAGAAGGCGCCAACTCCCCCGCCGACCTCTTCTACGCCCAGGACCCCGGCGGCCTGGGCGCCGTCGAACCGCTCTTCGCCCCGCTGCCCCAGGACATCCTCGAGCGCTCCCCCGACTGGGGTCGCCACGCCGATGGCCTCTGGACCGGCGTCACCGGACGCGCCCGCACGGTCGTCTACAACAACCAGAAGTTCACCGAAGCCGACCTCCCCGACGACATGTTCGGCTTCCACGACCCAGCCTGGAAAGGCCGCATCGGCTGGGCGCCAACCAACGGCTCCTTCCAGGCCATGGTCACCGGCATGCGCGCCGTCTGGGGAGAGGACCGTACCGCTGAATGGCTCCAGGGCATCAAGGCCAACGAGCCCATCGACTTCCCCAAGAACACCCCGCAGGTTGCCGCCGCCGCCGCCGGCGAGATCGACGTCGGCTTCGTCAATCACTACTACCTGCATCGCTTTATGTCCGAGCACGGCGAGTCATTCAACGCCCGCAACTACCACGTCCGCGGCGGTGGCCCGGGAGCCCTTATCATGGTTTCCGGCGCTGGGGTCTTGGCCTCGGCAGCCAACCCCGAACCGGCGCAGGCCCTGATTCGCTTCCTGCTCTCCGACGTGGGACAGAGCTACTTCGTGTCCAACACCTTCGAATACCCCATGGCCCCCGGCGTAAAAACGCATCCGGGTGTCACACCCTTGGACACCATCAATCGGCCCGACATCGCGCCGGCTGAGCTCACCGATCTGGAAGGCACGCAGGACCTCTTGCGCCGCCTTGAGATCCTTCCCTAACCCAGTGCCTTATGGCCTCGGTCCCCGCCGTCGAGACTTTCCCCGGGTCGTTTACACCCCGCCGGTCCCCGCCGGTAGGGCTGACGCTCCTGGCCGTGGCGGTCACCGCGCTCCTTGTGCTGCCGGTGATCTACCTGGGGATCCGGTCCTTCGACGCGGGGACCGAGGCTTGGCAACTTCTGGCACGGCCGCGCATTGCGGCCGTCATTGGCCGTAGCCTCCTACTCGTCGTTTCGGTCACGGTCGTCGCCACCGCGCTGGCCGTACCCATCGCCTGGTTGCTCACCCGCACCGACCTGCCCGGTCGCCGCTGGTGGACCGTCGTCATGGTCCTGCCCCTCGTCGTGCCAAGCTTCGTCTACGCCCTCGTGGCCGGCACCGCCCTCGGCCCCCGCGGCCTGCTGCAGAAGGCGCTCGAAGCACTCTTTGGGGTGACAGAACTCCCCTCAATCTACGGCTTCCCGGGCGCCCTGCTCGCCCTCGCTCTGCTCACCTTTCCCTACGTCCTGTTGCCAACCACCGCCGCCCTCCGCCGCCTCGATCCAGCCCTTGAGGAAGTCAGCCGCTGCCTCGGGCGCGGTGCCCTGCGAACATTCGCCACCGTCACCCTCCCCGCCCTCCGCCCGGCCATAGCCGCGGGTGCCCTTCTCGCTGCCCTCTACACCCTTTCCGACTTCGGCGCCGTTTCGCTCCTCCGATACGAAACCTTCACCGCCGCGATCTTCGTGCAGTACGAATCCGCCTTCAATCGGGCCGGCGCGGCTGCCCTTTCGCTAGTCCTGGTTGTCACGGCCATTGCCATCGTCGCGCTCGAAGCCCGCAGCCGCGGCCGCTCCCGCTACCACGCCCTCGGCCCCGGCACCACCCGTGAGTACCGACCCATCCCGCTCCGTCGCTGGCGCTGGCCCGCGCTCGCCGGACTAAGCCTTGTCGCCTTCGCCACCACCGTCGGCCCGGCCGCCGTGCTGCTCTACTGGCTCGTCCGCGGCCTCGCCGCCGGCCAGGTACTCCTCGAACTGGTCCAGCCCCTCGTCAACTCGGTCTGGGTGTCGATGTTGGCCGCTGGAGTCCTTCTGGTTGTGGCCATCCCCGCCGGCGTGCTGCTGGTGCGCTACCCCAGCCCAATCGCGCGCTTGGTTGAGCGCAGCTCCTATGTTGGCTTCGCCCTCCCCGGCATCACCGTCGCCATCGCCTTCATTTTCTTCGGCATTAACGTGGCGCGGCCGATCTACCAGACCCTTGCGCTCCTGCTCGCCGCCTACGTTGTCCTATTCCTGCCAACCACCTTGGGCGCGGTACGCGCCGGACTGCTGCAAGTCGACCCGCGCACCGAGGAAGCCGCACGAACCCTTGGCAAGAATGCCCGCCAGGTCCTCTGGCGAGTCACCATCCCCGCCGTCCGCGGCAGCTTGGCCGCCGGCGCTGCCATGGCCTTCCTGCTCGTCATGAAAGAACTGCCGGCCGCCCTTCTCCTGGGACCGATCGGCTTCCGCACCCTCGCCACCGTCACCTGGGCCGCCGCCGACGAAGCCTTCTTCGCCCAGGCCGCCTCCTCGTCGCTCCTGCTGATCGTCGTAGCCTCGCTCCCCCTGGCCCTCATCCTCGCCCGCCGCGGCCCCACTGGAATCCTGCGCGCTTCCGGCTAGACAGCCCGCGTATCATGCGGGTCCCGGCCCCCTCGCAGGACGCGCCATGTACGACCCGCACCTGCATCTCCTGATCGACGACCACGAAGTCCTCTACCGCTCCAACCTCACGCGTTTTGTGGAGCACCCGCAGCGAACCTCTCTCGACCCCGTCCTCCGCGCCGAAATGCCCTGGGAGCATCAACACGTCTGCCTCTGGGGCTCCGTCGTGCACAACGGCACCGAATTCCAGATGTGGTACATGGCCCTGCCCCCTCAACGCCGCCGGGGCTTCGACCGCATCTGCTACGCCACCTCGTCCGACGGCGTGAACTGGACCCGAGGCGACTTTGATCGCTACCCCCTCCCCAAAGCTCCTCGCAACAACCTCGTCTACAGGGACGAGCAGCAACCGGAGATCCGCCGCTCCCACCCCTTCACCGTCATCCGCGACCCCGTGGAGCCCGACCCGCAACGCCGCTACAAATTCGTCGGCTACATGAACGACGCCGACCACAACCGCGGTTATTCTGTCGGCTTCAGCTCGGATGGAATCGACTGGACCTACGCCCCACGCGTCCACCTCCCCCGCGGCGACCGCACCGCCGTCGGTCAGGACTTCGTCAACGGCGGCTTCATCATGACCTCCCGCGGCGACAACCGGAGCCGTGACCGCGAGGCCGGACACATGACCCGGCGCGATATCGCCATCTCGCGTTCACCCGACCTCTTGGACTGGACCCCCGGCGTCCGCGTTTTTGAGGGTGACGACGACGACCCGCCCGGAACCGAGTTCTACGGCATGCCCCTCTTCATGTGGGGAAACCAGTGGATCGGCTTCCTGGAGTACTACGACCCGCGCAACGAAATCCTCAACGTCCAGCTCACCACCAGCCGCGACGGCGACCATTGGGAGCGCGCCTGCTCGCGCCGAACCTACTTCGACGTCGGGTCCTCCGACTCCTGGGAGAGCACCTGGGTAGTCTTCCCACCCTCGCCGCCCATCGTCGTCGGCGACGAGATGCTCCTCTTGTACACCGGCCGGCCTGTCGCCCACCGCCGTGCTGAGGAAGTCACCTTCGCGTCCTCGATCGGACTGGCCCGCGCCCCGCGCGACCGGTTCGCCGGCCTGCGCGCCGGACCCGACGGCGGCCAACTGACCACCGACTGGGTTGAAGTCGGTGGCCCGCGCCTGCTGCTCAACATCGGAGCCGCCGCCGGTCCGCTTACGGTCGCCGTCACCGGCGACGACGCAACACCCATCCCCGGGTTCGACCACGCCGACTGCGATCTCGGCATCGAAAACGGCGTCGACGTCGAAGCCACTTGGAACGGCCGAAACCTCGCCTCGCTCGTCGGCCGCCGCATCCGCCTTCACATCAAGATCACCTACGCCACCCTCTACGCCTACCGATTCACCGGTGCCTGAAAGCAGTGATCTGAATGAGTGACCTCGCCCTCCTCGGCGGCCCGCCCGTTCGCTCTGAACCGTTTCCCGAATGGCCCATCGTCGAGGAGTCCGACGTCCAGGCCGTTGCCGAGGTCGTTCGCAGCGGCGCCTGGGGTCGTCTTGGCGCCAACCAGGTCCACGAATTCGAAAAGGCCTTCGCCGCCTACCAGGGCGCAGCCTTCGGGCTCAGCGTCAACAGCGGTGGCGTCGCCCTCGAACTCGCCCTCATGTGCCTCCACCTGCCCCGCGGCGCCGAAGTTCTTGTCCCCGCCTACACCTACATGGCCACCGCCACCTGCATCCTCCGCGCCGGCCTCACCCCCGTCTTCGTCGACATCCACGAAGACACCTACAACATCGACCCCGCCCGGCTCGAGTCCGCCGTCACCGACCAGACCGCCGCCATCCTTGTCGTCCATTTCGGCGGCCTGGCCTGCGACATGGACGCCGTCCTGGCCGTCGCCAAAAGGCACGACCTCCGCGTTGTGGAAGACTCCGCCCACGCCCATGGCGCAACCTGGCGAAATCGCGGCCTCGGCACCATCGGCGATGTCGGCTGCTTCAGCTTCCAGGCCAGCAAAAACCTCAACGCCGGCGAAGGCGGCATGCTCCTCACCAACGACGCCCAGGTCTACACCCGCGCCATCGAGTACCACGACCTCTGGGCCGGTGGCATGCTCGAACGCGAGGGCCAGCTCGGCCAGGGCAGCATGCGCTCGGGCGCCACCTGGGACTACCCCGTCGCCGCCTCCAGCAACCGCATGCCCACCTACCAGGCCGTCCTGCTGCATCGCCAACTCGAACGCCTTGAAGAACAGACCGAAGTCCGCGCCGCCAACGGCGCCTATCTCGACGACCTGCTCGACGACCTCGAAGGCATCCAACCCCGTCGCCAGCACGACTGGGTCACCCGCAACTCCCAGCACCTCTACATCTGTCGCTACGACGCCGCGGCCTTCGACGGCCTTCCCCGCGAAACCTTCATCAAGGCCCTAAACGCCGAGGGCATCCCCGTCGCCCCCGGATACGGCCGAGCCCTCCACCGAACCGCCCTTTTCGAGAATCGCAACGGCGAACTCGCCCGCTTCTGGAACCGCAACGGCGGCCAGCCCGACATCGACTACCAGGCCGCCCCCTGCCCAGTCACCGAACGCCTCTGCGCCGGCGAAACCCTCTGGCTTAGCCAAAACGTCTTCCTCGACACCCCCGAAGGCATGACCCAGATCGCCTCCGCCATCGAAAAAATCCGAGCCTCCGCATCCGACCTCATTGCGTAGGGGCGCGATCCCCCGTACGGGCGGTTCGGGAAGCGTCCTATTCTCCACTCGGGGCAGGTCCGCAACTCGCCATTTCATAGCGCCGGGAGGCGAGCGCCAGCCTCAGAGTAGAAACCCTTCAACACACCTGCTCAAACACCCATCCAACTCGACTTTGTGCTATCCTGCCCCCGGAACCTTGCGAGGCCCTGTGCCAGGGCCTTATGAGGTTCCGCCTTTCATTTCGTAGGCATCGGCATGTGCGTTACTGCTTCTCCCGCTGTCGTCCACAAGTTTGCGGCTGACATCGCGGATGACGTTAGACGTGCATGTACACCTTCAAATAGAGTTGTCCTTGCAGAGCATCCTTGGAAGTCGGAAATGACCGCCGAGCAGAGAGCCGCCATGCTTCGAACCGCAATTACACCTGCCCTTGGCAATTATCGCGACATGGTTCAACCGATTTCCGGAGTCGCCGCCCACCTACGCAAAAATGCCAAAGACAAGACCGATTTCGTCGCTCTTCACCGTAGCCTTGCCATAACATATCCCGATGAGTTCATCATGGACCTCGCCGTGGACGCCGACCACTTGGCAACATCCTTGCACGGTACCTCTGCTTCCAGCAATGCCTCTTTGAGTGCCAAATCAATCTCCGTCCTATCGTCCCTTGACAGCGAATTGCCCGCCCTTTCCCACGAGTTTTCAGTGGCTTACGAGAATTGGTTAGCTACTATCAGTGAGTGCGCGGAAGCTAACGCAGATTTAGCATCGATCTCGCGCACGCTTGCAGACATCAGGGACAAGTCGGCCGTCAGCCAAACTGATGTTTATGACAGAGTCGATGTGGCCGTAGCCGCTCAACTCAAATGCGCCAACGCTGCGGACGCTGTGGTAGCCGCCGCTATACAGCTCGCGAATAGGTTGGAGAGCATCCTCGCCACAGTAGATTCGCTAGCGGCAGATTTGGACACATAAGATACGCGGCAGGACTCTGACGTAAGAGTCTGATGTGCTTCTGGGCCACTCTCCAGACTCTGCCCGTTGCCAGCCGGAATCCTCAGCAAACTAGGATTTGCACACGCTAGTTGGCGTGGGCTTCACAGGCCCGCCCTACCCCCACTCCCCCGTCGGCTCCGGCCACGGCAACTCCTCCCGCGACCCGCCATTCGGCCCCCAACCAAAGTCCGCCCACCCGCGCGAGACATACAGCCGCGGTGCCGGAAATCCGTCATACAAGTGCACGTGCAGCGGCGCGCCGTCCTTCCCGTCGCGCCCCCTGAACAACACGTAACTCCCCCGGTAGTCCTCGAACCGGCCGATCTGCACGCACTCCACAAAGCGCGTCGGATCCTCGCCAAACACCCGCGCCGCATGCTCCAGCGCCGTGCGCTCATCCGGTCCGCGGTCCTCCGGCGCCGGCGGCCAGATCACGTCGCACCACAGCGGCAGATCCCCCGCGTCCTCCGCGCCCTCGGCCGTCGTCACCCAGGTCGGCGTCGACCACGCAAACCCGCCGTTCGCCTGAGTTACCCGCACGTAGTACCAGGTCTCCCCCGCCAGCGGTTCCGGATCCGTCCAGTCCACGCTCGCATCCAGGCTGTCGGGCAGTACCGTATGCACCAGCCGGTCTCCGCGAATTATGTCAACACGATCGATCGGCGCGGTCCCATGCACCGTCACCCGCAGGTCTACGGACCCCTCGCTCGCCACCTCTGACCCCGCCGGCTTCCCGTTCACCTGCACGTCCAACAGGATCCGGTCCCCAGTCGTCGCATACGTCCGTCGCCCAAAAAACGCGTCCCGCACGCCTCCCCGCGTCAACTCCGGCGCGAACACCGCCGTCAGCGCGCTCCGCACCGCGAACGGACGCCGCGGCGTCTGGCCCTGGCCGAACCTTGGCCACACGTCGTATCCCGGGTGTCCCGCGTGCTCGTCCGCCATCCCCACGCTAGCGAACTTGTACCCGCGCTGCAGGCCCTCGAACACGTACCACTCGGCGTGTTGATGCATCGCCGAAATCTCGATCGTCGGCATCACGTCCTCAACGCCGTCTCCATATCGCTCCCAGTCCGACCGCTGCGCCGCGTGGGATCCGATGAACACCTTCCCGTTCGCCGCCCGCACCGCCTCGATCGTGTCCGCGATCGTGTCCTCGATTACCAAGTCCGCGTCGTCATCCATGAACCACACCGTCAGGTCCCCGGCCGCCCGACGCCGCTCCCACGGCGTCCGCTCGTATCCCAGGAATGTCACGAACCGCCCCGGCTCGTGCCAGTCCCGTGCTGTCCGTTGCAACTCGCCCCACATCTTTCGCACGTCCAGTACCGGCGGACGGTTGAACGCCCCCGTCGCCCGGCCCGGCGTCGAGTAGATGTGGTCCGTCAGGCTGTAGAAGTCCAACCGCGCCTTGTTCCGCGCGTAATCGTGGTTCCACTCCGCCGTCCCTGTGGCGTCTGCGTAGTCCGCATGGCAGTGCATGTCGCCCCAGTAGATCCGCTCGCTGGGCTCCACCCGGCAACGAATCGGGTTCGACGTCCCGGACAATGATCCGTCGCCACTCGTAACCGTCAGTCGATGCACGCTCAGCCGGTCGAGCCGCAGGCCTTCGATCTCGACGATTCCGCAGTCGTGATCAGCCACTGAAGCAGAAGCCAGCTCAATCCCGTCCAGGCTCACCCGCAGTTCGCCCACGTACGCCGCCCCTGGATTCGAGTTCGCGTCTTCCGCCCGCACGTGCAGCGCAAACGTCTCGTCCAGGCCCACCACCGAAGGCGCCGTAACTCCCAGCTTCGCTGGCGGACCCGGCACGATCGAAGCCGTCACGCAGTACGGCAGGTACGTCCAGGTTCCGTCCCCTGCGTGGTCCACCGCCGCGTAGTAGTTGATCCGTTCGATGCTGTACGCCGGCGCCGCCGTCGGCTCGCCCGCCCCCACCCGCAACGTGACCGAGTCCCCGTGCGTTAGCTCGCCTCGAACGACCCTCACCTCGCAGAACCGGTTGTCCTTATACGTCCGCGCCAGGTGCACAAGCTCCAGTTCCGCATCCCCGTCCGTCTCGACCGTTACGTAATCCCAGCCACTCGGATCGTCGGTCTGCGGCAGATACGCACAGGGCACATTCGTCTGATCGTTCCAGAAACTGATCGCCCCGCCGTCTCTCACCGGCTGATCTCCGCACCGGTACGTAAACGTCCAGGTCCCTAAACTCCCCGCCTCGATCTCGATCGCATGCCCTGCTTCCCCATTGAACGCAAGCGACAAATCCTCCTGGTACCGGTCATCCCTTGGCAGCTCGCTCATAGCGTCCTCCAGAATCTCCGAACGGGTTACAGACCTTTAGTCAGCGGACAACGACGGTCTCACTGCCCCTCCTGCCTGCCGTCCAGGACGTGACCCTGGTGCAGAGACTATGAGACACGTTCTCGAATCGTGCGAGCGGCCACAAACGGCAGCGCCGCACCGAACGCCAACCAGCTTGCCAACTGGTAGTCGAAGCCATAATCGGTCCCGTGAAGGTCGTAGGGACGATAGGTCGCAAAAAGGTCGTTACGAAACGCATGAAACGAGGTCTCGTCGAGCTCCGTGGGCAACTCGTAGCGAACGCGCATGAGGTCGGTCCAGAGGAGGTAGATATCGCTTCGCAGCAGGCTCCCGCGACCAGGGCTTTGACAACCTGCCTCTGGAGTGGCCGACAGGTAGCCAAAGGCGCACACCTCTTCGGCCGTTGCCGTCAGGTACGCGAAGGCGCTCACCAGCAACACTGCGCCGGCAATTGACATCACGCCAGGAATACCTCGCAACCTCGGGAAAAGCGGAAGCATCAAAGCCAACAGCAGCGGCCAGGCATAGGAGATGTGGCGCAGAAACTCAGTTGGATCGCCGGTGCGCAGACTGAATGGATCGAGCAACAACAGGAGCGCGCCGTGTACCAACAACGCGATGGGCAGACCGACAAGCGCCCGCTGCGCGCGAATGAGGGAAACAGCCCCCAGCACGGCGACGGCCGCCAGGAGCGCGATTAGAACGAGCAGCGGAGTCTCGGAGAGATGGAGGTGTTGGGCGGCGTGAGCCAGGGGCTTCTCGGCGATTCGAAGATTCGCCGGGATGTTGGCCAGGTCCAGCTCGCGCGGCACCTGCGGCCATGGTCGTTCAACCGATGGCCACATGGCAGCCGCGAAACCGCCGATCGGCACGGCTGCTGGAACGAGAGCCCACCACAACGCCCGTCGAGAGCGCTGACGCAAGATCAGCCCGGCCGGAAGAATCGCGGCGTAGACGAGCCCTTCCGGCCGCACCAGGGCAGTCGCCGCCGCCAGTAGTCCTAACGTCAGCCCCTGCCAGCGCAGGCTCCTCGAGTCGATTGCCGCTCCCGTCCGCGCGAGTACCGCCACGCGCCACAGCAGCGCAGTCACAAGCACGACCAGAACCGAGTCCGGCTCACTCGCTCCCAGCGTGTATATCTGAAAAAACGGCAGGAACAGGATGAGCGCGGCGCCCACGAATGCCCAGAGGCGGTCCCCGGTCAGGTGCTGATATAAGGCGAACAAGACAAACGGCAGGGCGACATTTGCCAGCACCAGCGGGACATGCGCTGCCGTCAACGTGTGTCCAAACAGGGCGAAGCTCGCCATTAACAGCGCCGGTAGCACGGGCAAGTCGGTCCAGTAGCCGGATCCTCCCCCCTGTGCAGTTCCGGCCTTGGCCTCCCAGACCGGGTATCCACCGCCCGCGGCCAGCGAATCGGCGATAGTCCAGTAGCGGCCAAAGTCATCCACCGCCAAATGGATGTACGACCCGGCTTGCAGCACCCCCTGCGCAAGCAGCGAGGCGCCCATCACCAGCGGCGCGGCCGCGGCCAGGCTGGCCAGCCATACGACACGCCGGGGCTCGGCCGGTTGTCTCGAAGCGCGCTGCGCCAACCAGATCAACGCCAGCGCGAACAACGAAATCGCGCCGCAAAGAATCCGGGTACGGTTCCACGACAGCAGGAAGTGATGAAGGGTGTCCGAGCTGTACACGAGCACCACCAGACCGGTGGGAATGGCCAGTGGAAGCCATCGCATCGCGATGGTCCAGCGGCGTACGTCGCTGCTGGATCGCACGTCCCACCAGAGCCAGCCGCTCAGTACGCCGGCCGCGACGGCCCAGATCAGCGCCCAACGGGCCGACATCGTCGACAGTGCCGTACGGTCGTGAAAGAAGACGGCGGCGAATGTCGCCGTTCCCGCGATCAGGAGCCCGAGGCAAATCAGGACCACTGTCTGCGCCAGGCGAGTCTGCTCAAATCGGCCGGGCAGTCCCATGTTTCCGGTTCTCAGTCCGCTGCCGTCATCGGCAATTGGTCTTCATTCGACGGTCTGCGACTGTGACTTGACGTGGAGTGAGCATCTGCAGGCGGTTCGCGCCTGGGGACCACGCCGACATCCTTGGCGAAATTGGCGGTCCTGCGACACTCCCGCGCCGCGTGTCCGGGTCGAAATGCATCCTCACTAGTCCCCGACTCGGACCCAGGCTGAGTGTCGCGACTTCTCGAGAGCAACCCCGAACACCGCTGTCCTGAGCGCAACAACCCGCGGCGCGGGCAACCACCCGGTCCCGCACCACCGGCCCGAGCATGGCGAGTCCGTCGAATGCCGGACCCGCCAATTGCTCAGGCTAATTGTCTGGGCCTTACACCCACCCGTGCTCAATATTCACGGGCGACCCCGTCGTCTGCGTTGTCCAGTCGTACGCGGACTCCAGCACCACCTCTTCGTTGGTGATCGCCGACTGCTCCGCCGCAAACAGGATCTCCATGATGTGACGCCCGTACGGTCCGTGCGTCGGGGGCTCGATGTTCTGCTCGATGCTGTCCACAAACCCCTTCCACTCGTACTTCATCTCCGCCGGCGGGTCGTCGAACGGGCGGTCTTCCCACTCGTCGCCCTTGCCCACGCGCACATAGCGGGTGCCGTGTTGGCTGAACCGCAACGTCCCATTCGCGCAGATCACCTGGCACGAGTAATCCGGCGCCCCGTCGGCGAAGCCAACCGACACCGCAACGCCCGCCAGCCCGTTCTTGTACCGGATGAACGCCGTCGCCGAGTCGTCGCCGGCCTGGTAGTGCGCGCGTGTGCCGATCGCCGCTGACACCGACATCGCCTGCGAGCCCATCACCCAGGTCAGCCGGTCAACCACGTGCACGCCGTTCGCGAGCCACATGCCCCCGCCGTGATACCGGCTGCGGTACTGCGGACGCCTCCCGGCGTGTCCCCAATTCTTCGACATGTAGCAAACCGCCGTGATCAACGGTCCCAGCTCGCCCGAGTCCAGGATCGCCTTCGCCGCCAGGCTCGTCCCGTAGAAGTGCTGGCTCAGGCCCACCATCAGCTTGCGGTCGTTCGCGTCCGCCGCCTCGATCATCTCGTCGCACTGCTCAAGGCTGATCGCCATCGGCTTCTCAACCAGCACGTGCTTCCCGGCGTTCAGCGAATCGATCGTCAGCCGGTGATGCAGCTGGTGCCCCAGCACCACCGCCACCGCGTCGATCTCGTCGTCTTCCAGCAACTCGGTGTGGGACGTGTAGCCCTTCGGAATGTCATATGTCTCCATGTAGTGCTGCCTCGGCGCCTCGAAGAGGTCCGCCACGGCCAGCACCTGCACGTTGTCCAGCGACTTGATGGCCTCACAGTGCGAGCGGGCAATCCCACCCAGCCCAATGATCCCCACGTTCAACATAGGACCCGACTCCCTTGGAAAGCAGCCCCAACCACAAAGCGCAGCCTAGGCCATTTCCCCCCGCCCCGAAACCAACCACCGCGCGCGCTCGCAGACGCCAGCCTCAAACCCGCCCCCCGTTCGTGATGAGCCGGGCCGCCGTCTTCGGCGGTCCGTGTCGAACCACCCTCAAGATTCACCATCCACTCGTGGCACGATGTCCTGCGGACCACGATTCGAACTGGACATCTCCAGCATGATTCCTGCCGTTACAGAGAAGGCCGACGAGCTCCGGCGTCTCTGCGTCCGCTATCGCGTCCTCCGCCTCGGCCTCTTCGGCTCGGCCGCTACGGCCACCCACTTCGTCGAGACCAGCGACCTCGATTTCCTGGTCGAGTTCCTGCCAATCCCCGTCGCCGACTACGCCGACGCCTACTTCGGCCTCCATGAGTCCCTTGAAGATCTCTTCGACCGCCCCGTCGATCTCGTCGTCGAGTCCGCCATTAAGAACCCCTATTTCCGCCAGGCCGTCGAAGAAACTCGGACCTCACTCTATGCGGCGTGAGACCGCCAAGTACCTCCACGACATTCAGAGCTCGGTCCTACGGCTCCAGGACTTCACGTCCGGCAAGAGCTTCGCCGACTACCGGACCGAACCCATGCTTCGATCCGCCGTCGAACGGGAGTTCATCGTCATTGGCGAGGCCATCAACAAACTGGCCAAGTTCGATGAAGCGTCGGCAAAGAAAATCGCCGCCTACGAACGCATCATCGCCTTCCGCAATGTCCTCGTTCACGGCTATGACACCGTCGACGACCGCCTAGTCTGGGGAGTCCTCGTCTCCAATCTCCCCACCCTCGCCCGTCAGGTCAGCGCTCTGTTGAAGGCTAGGTAACCCACATCTGCCCACCTACATTCCGACGACCGATCCAATCCGCAATTCACCGCCCTGTAGTGCCGCTCGGCCGACTTTCCGCCGCGCCAAGGCGTCGGGCGTGAGGGAAGTCCCTCAGCCTGGGGGAGGGGTCAAGGACTCACCGCGCAAGAGTCGTCCAGGATCTTTCGTAATTCGGGTACCAGGTCTGGGATCGCATCTTGAATGATCGACCAAAGAATGCCGTCGCTGATGTGCAGATACGAGTGCGCCAGGCGATTGCGGACCCCTACGATTGCGCGCCACGGGATTCCGGGGCTGGACTCACGCACCTCGGGCGGGATGTGCGTTGCCGCCTCACCAATCAGTTGGACGTTGCGTAGCGTGGCGTCATAGGTTCGCCTGTCGGCGACGAACGTGTCCTGATTCATCCCTTCGGTATAGGACAAAGCCTGTTCGGCGAACTCAATCATGTCCTGAACGTATAGGTGCCAGTGTCGACCTTCGTCATGGGTCTCACACATCCACGGCCTCCCGTTCAACCTGCGGACGCATTTCGGCCCGCACGTCCTCCCGGGTCGCTAGTTCCACCGGTCGTTGCAGGAGGTCTTCAAGGTAAAACTGGGTGCCGAAATATGTCTTCCAGTTCGGGGGAGTGTCGAAACTGACCAGGATGTCCACATCGCTCGCATCCGTCGCCTCGTCGCGAGCAAACGACCCAAACACGGCCAGCTCAACCACCCCAAACCGCTCAACCAGCGTCGGCCGGTGCGCTCGCAGCTTCTCCAACACCTCGGCTCGCGTCATCGCCGCATGATCTCCGGTTAGCCTCAGCCCTCTTTGGGCCGGCACTCCAGGTTCAGGGCAGTTCCGCCGCCGAATCTGCTGTCCGACCCTCGATTAGCCTAGCGTAGCGGTGTGGTGGGTCATTCCTCCCGTCCCGGGCCCGCACGTTGCCCCTCGGAATCCCGTCTGCGGTGCGCGTACCCTGTAAGCCGCCAGGACAAGCAAACCCGTCGCAGTTCCTAGAAGCCACCCCCATGCACAACCCCCACCTCCACCTCCTCATCGACGACCACGAGATCGCCTACCGCCGTGGCCTCACCCGCTTCATCGAACGCCCCCACCGCATCCAGCCCGACCCCGTCCTCACCGCCGACCACCCCTGGGAGCAAACCCGCATCAACCTCTGGGGCTCCGTCTACTGGGACGACCGCGAAGACTGCTTCCGCATGTGGTACCTGGCCGACAACAAGGGGCGCCGCAACCAGTACCAAAACTCCCTCTGCCACGCCACCTCGCCCGACGGCGTCACCTGGACCCGCGGCTCGTATACCCACGTCGACCATCCCGACGGCGTTCCCAACAACGTCGTCTACGGTGAACGCCGCCGTCCCGAAGTCCGCCGCCTCGGCCCACCCACGGTCCTCATCGACGACCTCGAATCCGACCCCACCCGCCGCTACAAGCTCGTCGCCTTCTTTACCGATCACGCCGAGAATCGCGGCTACGTCGTCGCCTTCAGCCCCGACGGCATCCACTGGAACCCCGCTCCCGACCGCGTCCACCTCCCGCGCGGCGACCGCACCTGCGTCATGCAGGACTTCAAGCGCGGCGGCTTCGCCATGACCACCCGCCACGACAACGCCCTCCGCGACCGCAGCGGCGGCCACGCCTTCAAGCGCGATATCGCCATCTCTCGCTCAGACGACCTCCTCACCTGGACACCATCAACCGTCATCATCGATGCCGACGACGACGACCCGCCCGCCACCGAGTTCTACGGCATGCCCTTCTTCAATTGGGGCAACCAGTACATCGGCTACCTGGAGTACTACGACCCCATCAACGAGATCCTCAACGTCCAGCTCACCACCAGCCGCGATGGCATCCGCTGGGAGCGCGCCGTCTCCCGCCAGACCTACTTTGACGTGGGCCCCTCAGACGCCTGGGACAGCACCTGGGTCGCCTTCGGCATGAACCCGCCCTCCGTGCGCGGCGACGAAATGCTCCTCTGGCACACCGGCCGCCCCATGGCCCACCGCCATCCCCGAGTCCCTCGCGGCTCCATCGGCATGGCCCGCGCCCCACGCGACCGCTTCGCCGGCCTCCGCGCCGGACCCGACGGCGGCGAACTCACCACCGAATGGATCCAGGTCGGCGGCCCCCGGCTCCTCCTCAACATCGGCGCAGCCAACGGCCCCTTCTCCGTAGCCGTCACCGGCGACGACGCCAACCCCATCCCCGGCTACGCCCACGCCGACTGCGACGCCCAGATCTCCAACGGCGTCGACGTCCCCGTCACCTGGAACGGCCGCAACCTCCAGCCCCTCCTCGGCCAGCGCGTCCGCCTCCACCTCAAGCTCACCTACGCCACCCTCTACGCCTACCGCTTCGCCCCCTAACCCTTCGCGTTCGCCCCTACCGTTCGTGGTGAGCCGGGCCGGAGTCCGTCGGAGGCCCGTGTCGAACCACTCCCGCCCACTAGCCCCAACCCGCCCCAAGCGTTAGCCTCCCCCACCACCCCTCACTCCCTGGCAGCGTGCCCCCCAACTTCCTCCTCATCACCACCGACCAGCAACGCTGGGACACCCTCCGCTGCGCCGGCAACTCCGCCATCCGCACCCCCCACCTCGACGCCCTCGCCGCCCGCGGCGTTCGCTTCACCCGCGCCTACCCCACCACCCCCATCTGCATGCCTGCCCGCGCCAGCATGATCACCGGCCGCAGCCAGCGCGGGCACCAGGTCTTTGAACACGAAATCAACCTCAGCGAGAACATCCCAGTTCTCGGCGACGCCCTCCACGAAGCCGGCTACACCACCGCCCTCTTCGGCAAGCCCCACTTCAAAGTCTGGGAAATCGAAGACGCCCTCCCCGAACACCCGCCGGAAGGCGCCGCCGTCGACCCGAATGACGGCCTCTGGCACGGTCCCTACTACGGCTTCGACCACGTCACACACTTCACCGGCCACCGCAAACCCGGCGGCCACTGGCGCGTCTGGCTCGAACGCGAACACCCCGAAAGCATCCCCCTCTGGGAACCCGAAGCCTCAGCCAAACCCGCAGTGCGCCCCGGCGCCTGGCACAACGCCATTCCCAAGGAACACCACCACACCCACTACCTCGCCGACCAACTCATCGACTGGCTCGACACCCGCACCCAGGCCGCCGACACCCAACCCTTCTTCGCCTGGCTCTCATTCCCCGATCCCCACGGCCCCTTCTGCCCGCCCGCGCCCTACAGCGACATGTACGACCCCGCCGACATGCCCCTCCCCGTCCCGGCCAACGACGACTTCGACCTCAAGCCACCCCACTACCGCTGGTCAGTCGACGGCAAACACTCCTGGTACGGCGGCGGCATCTCCGGTGAACAGTCGGACGACAATCGTCGCCAGGTCCGCGCCCTCTACTACGGCATGATCACCTTCATCGACGACATGATCGGCCGCGTCCTCCAGACCCTTGAGCGCCACGGCCTCGCCGACAACACCCACATCATCTTCACCTCCGACCACGGCGAAATGATCGACGACCACGGCCAGGGCGGGAAGCCCCCCATGACCTACGAATCCGTCATCCGCGTCCCCATGCTCTGGGCCGGACCCGACGTCCCCGACAGCCGCGTCCACCACGGTGCCACCACCCACCTCGACCTCGTCCCCACCGTCATCGACCTCGCCGACGCCCCGTCCCTCCCCGGCATGGAAGGCCGCTCCTTCGCCCCCCTGCTACACGGGCAAACCGACACCCACCGCGACGCCGTCATCGTCGAACGCATCGGCATCGAACGCCACACCAGCGAACCCGTCGTCCGCCAGAAAATCCTCGTCACCTCGCGCTACAAACTCGCCCACTACGGCTCCGCCTGGCCCGGCGAGCTCTACGACCTCGACAACGACCCCGAAGAACTCACCAACCTCTGGAACGACCCCGCCCACGCCCCCATCCGCGCCCAACTCACTGAGCGCCTCCTCACCGAAATCATCGACGACGAACTCGGCGACCCCGTCAACATCTTCCTCCGCCAGCCCCTCAGCCCCTTCGGCTCCTTCCGCGACCCCGACCTCCGCCACCCCACCGAGTCCTACCGCCGCCGCACCCTCAGCCCCACCTCCCGCCTCTACAAGAAAAAAGACCCCCGCATGCTCCAAAACGAACACCTAGCCGAACAACGCCAACAATCCGAGGAGTCCTAGGCACTCCACCACCCGCACACACGCGGCGCCCTACCGTTCGTGGTGAGCCGGACCGAAGTCCTTCGGAGGCCCGTGTCGAACCACACCCCCAGGTGAAGCACTAGAGCCCGCTTCTCTCGCCCACCTCCCCCCATTCCCGTACCCTGCCCTCCACTACCCGCACCCCCAACCCCCATGTCCTGGACCCAAATCTCCCCCCGCCTCTTCCGCTGGACCGACACCTGCAACGCCTACTGCATCACCGCCGGCGACCGCGCCATCCTCATCGACGCCGGCTCCGGCGACCTCGTCGACCACCTCCATGAAATCGGCGTAAGCCAGGTCGAGTGGGTCCTCCACACCCACCACCACCGCGACCAGTCCTGGGGCACCCCGCGCCTCCGCCAGCACGGCGCCAAAGTCGCCGTCCCCGAACACGAACGCCACCTCTTCGACCAGGCCGAACTCTTCTGGCGCCACAAGCGCGTCTACGACAACTACAACGACCGCAACACCTTCTTCACCCTCGCCCAAGACGTCCCCGTCGACGCCGACCTCCAGGACTACGAAACCTTCACCTGGCGCGACATCCAGCTCCAAATCATCCCCGCCAAGGGCCACACCCACGGCAGCAGCATGCTCATCGGCCAGGTCGGCGGCCGCCGCGTCGCCTTCACCGGCGACCTGCTCTGCGCCGGCGGCGTCCTCTACCAGTACCACGCCCTCGAATACGGCTACGGCGACCAGCAGGGCGCCCTCTTCACGCTCCAATCACTCCAGGCCCTGCGCCGCCACGCCCCCGATCAGGCCCTCCCCTCGCACGGTGACCTCATCCAGGACCCCGTCGGCGACTGCGCCCGCCTCGAAGACCGCCTCATGGCCCTCGCCCGCCTCGGCGGCGGCATGCGCTTCCTCGGCAGCAACTGGGACCACGGCCTCGACATCCTCCCCGACCCCAAATTCATCCAGGTTTCTCGCCACCTCCTTTGGGGCGGACCCCACACCTGCTCCAACTTCTACGTCCTGCTATCTGAAAGCGGCAAAGCCTGCTTCATCGACTACGGCCACTCCTTCTGGGCCCACATGGCCATCGCCCAGGAACGCGAAGACGGCGACACCATGCGCTTCGTCGTCCACCACCTCGATGAGCTGCGCGACACCTACGGCATCCGCGAAATCGACATGGTCCTCGTCACCCACATCCACGACGACCACACCGCCGGCATCCCCTACCTCGTGCGGCATGAAGGCGCCCGCGTCTGGGCCCTCGACGAAGTCGCCCAGGTCCTCGAAGACCCTGCCGGCTGGTGCAGCACCCCCTGCACCCTCCCGAGCCCAATCCCCATCGACCGCAAGCTCACCGACGGCGAACGCTTCCAGTGGGAGGAATTCGAGTTCGAAGTCCACCACGCCCCCGGCCAAACCGAATTCCACTCCGTCCTCGCCACCCACGTTGACGGACAAAAAGTCGCCTTCACCGGCGACAACATCTTCCTGGAGCAGGCGCCCGGCCACACCGGCGACATGACCGTCCAGCTCTTCCAGACCACCGTCCTGCGCAACAGCCTCCAGCTCTGGATGCACCGCCGCTGCGCCGACGTCATGGACCTGGTCGAACCCGACCTCGTCTGCCCCGGACACCGCGAACTCATCCCCTGGGACCAGCGTCGCGCCGCCGAATACCGCGACTTCATCGCCCGCAAAGAACGCGTCGTCCGCGCCCTGCTCGATGACCCCGTCGACCAGGGCGTCGACCTCTGGTGGGCCCGCCTCGTCCCCTACCTGCGCACCGTCCAACCCGGCGAAACCTGCACCTACCGCCTCCTCCTGCGCAACAACACCGAAAGCCCCGCCCGCCTCGAAGCCCGCCTCCTCTGCCCTGACGGCTGGCAAACCCCCGACGCATTCCAACCCCTCGACCTGGAAGCCGGCGCCCGCGGCGAACTCACCCTCACCGCCACCGCCCCACCCCACCCCGACACCCGCCGCATCCTCACCGCCGAACTCCGCATCAACGGCAAATCCCAAGGCCCCATCCCCGAAGCCCTAATAACCGTCCACCCCCCCGCTCCCTCACCCTGACCAACCCCACCGTTCGTGGTGAGCCGGCACGGAGTCCGCGGAGTGCCGTGTCGAACCACCCTCGCCAGCAACCATGCCCGAGCCGCCGTCTTCTCCGTCTTGCGTAAGGGCGGCGTCCCAGACCCGCCCGTCTTCCGCTCGTAGTCCCAGGCGCCAACAACCCGTGCGAATACACCGCGCCCGCGGCACCGCCCGGATCTTCCCCTCACCAAGGGGAGAAACAGAATCCGCCGTCTACGGCGGAAACCGGTGAGCGGTCTTCCGCGCAACCAACCCTGGTAGCCAAAAGAGCGCGACCCCGCGAACGCCTGGATCTCCCCCCTACTTCGGATCCGCCACGTCATCCGCCGACATGTGCTTCACCGTCTGCCCCGTCGCCACAAACGTCCGGCTCACTTCCGGCTTCCCATAGGTCCACACGATCCGCATCTGCGAATCGCCATCATTCCAAAACCGGTGATGCGCCCCTTCCGGAATCCACACGTGATCGAACGGCTGCAACGTCAGCTGTTCGCCATCGATCTCCGCCGTCGCCACCCCCTCCACGCACGTAATGCACTCCTCCGTGTCGTGAAAGTGCAGAGGCAGACCGGCTCCCGGCGCCATGATCGTCATGCCCGTCGAGACGTTCACCGCGCCCTTCGCCCCGCTCATCAGCGGAATACTCCGCACCCCACCACCCCGATCAAACACCTCGGCATCCGACTCCCGAATCAACACTCGCCCCATAACGCGCTCCTGCGGACATCTAGATTTCCGCCAGCCTAACCAACCGCTGCGCAAACGCCGCAACGCTGCAAGTCCGCCTGATCGGCGGCCCGGGACCCAACACCCGAACCGCTCGGTCGTCATTGTTTTTCGCACCTAAAGGTGCGATTATCGGCCAATGACCAGCCGTGAGTTTGTAAGACGAGCAAGGAGATATGCCCGCCGAAACGGAGAAGCGTTCCGATTCGATTCGGCTCACGGCAAAGGCAGCCATGGCCGAATCTACGTCGGGGCCAGGTTCACCACGCTGAAACAAGGCGAACTGTCCAGGGGCGTCGTGGCGGCGATGCTGCGTCAGCTGAACATCGATCGAAAGGAATTCTGAACCATGATCTACGAATACCCGTGCGACCTTGCGACCGACGCTGATGGCAGCCACGTCGCCACCTTTTCCGACATCCCCGAAGCAATCACCGGCGGTGCCAATCGGTCGGAAGCCTTGGCCATGGCCGAGGATGCGCTCGCGACCGCGTTGGCTGGCTACGTGCATGAGAAACGGGACATTCCGAATCCGGGCGAGGCGCTTCCCGGTCAGGTGTTAGTCCAGGTACCAACGATCGTCGCCGCAAAGCTCGCCCTCTACTCGGCCATGCGGGAGCAGCGCGTCACCAAGGTTGAACTTGCACGCAGGCTGGGGATCAGCGAGTCCGCCGTCCGCAAGCTCGCCAACCCCGACCATCGATCCCATGTCGGCCATCTCCAACGCGCCCTCCGAGTCGTTGGGCGCAGCCTCAGAGTCGAGGTAACCGCCGCCTGACCAACCACCGCCGGCCGCCCTACCGCCACACCGCCGCCACAAACCCGCTCGCCGTCAGGAATCCATGCGGCGCCGGCAGCCCGTCCCCCAGCGCCCCCGCCAGCCGCAGCGTCGCCGACCGCTCAGGACGCCGCAGCGCCGCCTCAAACTCCTTCGAAACGTCCACCGGCGCATCCCGCACCAGCACCAGCCGCACGTGCAGCCCCGGCCCCCACACCTGCAGCAGGAACCGCACCGACTCCAACCCCGCCCCCAGTTCCTCCTCCGCCGCCAGCACCGTCACCCCATCCCGCGGCGAGCTACGTTCCGCCAGCCCCATCAGCGCCCCCGCGCCCAACCCCGTCAGCGCACCCGGACCACCCGTATCCAGCACCCGCGCCACCACCTCCGGCTGCCCCGCCTGCGCCGCCTCCCCAACCGCCGCCAAACCGTCCCCCACGCCCGGCGACAACCAGAACAACTTCTGCTCGATCCACGCCGCTTCACCGCGCCGTACCCCAAAGGCCCCCCGCCCAGCCGCCCCATCCACCATCAGCCCCCGCGTCGCTCTAACCGCCTGCGCAAACTCCGCCTTCGGCAGCGCCTCCCGCACCTCCAGAAACTCCGGCAAATCGTCCAGCGCAACCCCGCCGCCCGGATACACCTCCACGTCAATCCCCAGGTCCGTCCAGGCCAGCGCCCCACCCCGGTACTCCGCTGGAGTCGTCACATTGCAATACCAGTGCACCCCCGGCGCCTCCGCATGCATCACGTGACACCACGCCCCGCGCCGGAAGGTCAGGTCCTCACCGTGATCCGAAACCCACAACTCCCGCCCCGGCATCTCATACGCCGTCCCCTTCGGCACATGCACATCCAGCCGCTCCCCGTCCGACAGCGACACCACCCCATCCACCTGCCACGCCGGCACGTCCGTATTCCACCGCATCTTCCGCAGCCGGATCCGGTCCCCAACCACCCGCGCAACCCAGTTCGCCATGGCCGAAAATCCCAGCAAATCAGGCGGAGCCTGCGTCCAACGCCTCAACCCTTGCCAGCGCCTCATTCCAGACGTCGTCCGGAATCCGCGTCCGCGCCTCCCGCACATTCGTCTCAATCTCCTCCGCCGTCGCCGCACCGCTCAGCACCGCGCTGATCCCCGGCCGGTCCAGCACATACCGCATATTCAGATGACGAAACTCAACCTCCCGCTCCCGGCACCACGTCCACCACGCCGTCGCCCCGCGCACGTCCTCCTCCGGGAAATAGCCATATCCCCGCATCCGCGCCGTCGCCCGCGGGTCCCCCTTCGCCAGCAACCCCAGCATCTGCGGCGATCCCAGCAACACCCCAACCCCGGCCGCCGCCGCCTCATCGATCAGCCCCGCCGCATGACGCCGCACCAGGTTGTAATCCGCAAACGTCAGAATCACATCCACCCGCCCCGACTCGATCGCCGCCTCATGAAACGGAATATCCCGCGCCCCCAGCCCAACGTAATCCAGCAACCCCTCATCCCGCAGCCGGTCCAGCGCATCAAACCCATCGCCTGCTTTGAACACCGGCTCCATCGTCGGCGGATCATGAATCAGCACAATCTCCACCCGGTCCCGGCCCAGCAACTTCAGGCTCTCATCCAGCGACCAGCGGATATCGTCCGCCGTATAGCTATACCGACGCTCCGCGTGCGTCCCCACCTTTGTTGAGATCGTCAACCCCGGCGCATCCACCTCCGCCAGCGCCATCCCAATCCTGCGCTCACTCGGCGCATACAGCGGCGACGTATCGATATGCGAAATCCCCAACGCCAGCGCCCGCTGCACCGCCGCCACCGCCACCCCATCCAGCCGACGCGTCATCGCCTCCGGGTCGTCCATCAGCGGATCCGTCCGCCCCCCAATAAACGCCGCTCCCAGGCTCACCTCCGTCAACTCCAACCCAAACCGCCCCAACCCCCGCCGCGGAATCCCTGGCACCATCCATACCCCCGACCTGCCACCGGCCGGATTCTAGTCCCACCCGCGCCAGGCACCCCGCCTGCCTCTCCTGGGTCCGCGGTCCACGGTTTCCAATTGACACGCGCCTGGCATTTGGCTAAAAGGAGCGCAATCTCCCAGGCCAGCAAGGGCGGCTGCCAGTGAGACGGCTTCGCGTCCTCGTCCTTGGCGCCATACTCGCCATCCTCGCACTTACCACCGCCGCCACCCCCATCCTCGCCCAGTGGCCCACCACCTGCGTCGACCTTAATGACATCGTCGAAACCCATCTCGGCAACCACAACAACGTCGGCATCTACCAGCGCGTCTTCAGCGATCAGGCCGAGCAGGTCTGCCAAAACGACCATCGCCAGGACGTCCGCGCCGTCTTCGCCTGGGCCTTAGACGACACGGCGCAATCCACGGACACCGACACTCCCGACCTCGCCTGGCCCACCGACTGCGTCGAACTCAACGACATCGTCGAAAACCACCTCGGCAACCACCACAACGTCACCATCTACCAGCGCGTCTTCGCCGACCAGGCCGAACCCGCCTGCCGCAACGACCACCGCCAAGACGTCCGCGGAGTCTTCGCCTGGGCCTTCCCCGGCTACACCCCACCGCCCCCGTCGCGTCTCGTCTTCGCATCCAATCGCGACGGCGACCAGGAAATCTACGTCATGAACACCGACGGCACGGGCGTCACCCAGCTCACGCACAACGACGCGAAGGACACCACGCCTTCCTGGTCGCCGGACGGAACCCGGATCGCATTCCTATCCGAGTGTGACGGTAACGCTGAAATCTACGTCATGAATGCCGACGGGACAGGCGTCACCCGGCTGACCCACAACTCCGGCGAGGACGCCTTTCCCGCCTGGTCGCCCGACGGTCGGCACCTGGCTTTCCGTTCCGATCGCGACGGGGACCTCGAGATCTACCGCATGAACGCGGACGGCACCAACGTCGTCCAACTGATGGACAACGCGGTCGCGGAAGGCTGGCCCGCGTGGTCGCCGGATGGACAGCGGATAGCCTTCCTGTCGGAGCGCGACGGCGATCGCGATATCTACCTCATGAACCCGGATGGCACTAACGTCGTGCAACTGACAGACAACGACGGACAAGATGCCGCGCCCGCCTGGTCGCCGGACGGGCGCCACCTAACATTCATTTCCGATCGAGACGGCGACTTCGAGATCTTCCGCATGAACGCCGACGGCTCGAACGTTGTGCAACTGACCCACAACGTGAGCTTGGACTGGGAAGCTGTTTGGTCGCCGGACGGGCGCCGCCTCGCGTTCATCTCGTGGCGCGACGGCGACTTCGAGGTCTTCACCATGAACGCAGATGGGTCGAACGTTATCCAGTTGACCCGCAACACTGGATTCGATCGGTTCCCTGACTGGTCCTAGACACCCAAATGCGTCGAACCCAGCATCGGTTCTGATTCCTACCTGCAAACCGCATCCCCAAAACCCAGGTCACCACCGCCGCAATCCAGTCGAAGCACCGAGAATATGAAACTCACCGGAACCACCTTCCCCACCGTTCATGGTGAGCCAGTCCGGAGTCTTCGGAGAGCCTGTCCTGAGCCTGTCGAAGGAGTCGAATCGAACCACACCCCCACCAGCCCCCACGTCCCCGCCCTCCTCCTCCAACCCACCAACCCCATCGCCCTCACCGTCTTCGGCCGCGGCGCCGGAACCCCCATGCGCACCCCCCTCATGCACCACATGGCCCAGGCCCTCGCCAACCGCCGCATCGCCACCTTCCGCTACGACTACCCCTACAGCCACCGCCTCAAGGACGGCTACACCGAAAACCTCATCGACCCGCTCAAAATCCTTCTCCAGACCACCCGCGCCGCCATCCAGGCCGCCCGCACACTCGCCCCCGACCTCCCGTTATTCCTCGCCGGACGCTCCATGAGCGGCCAGGTCATGTCCCTTCGCCTCGCCCGGGAGCCATGCCCCCACGTGCGCGGCCTCATCTGCTACGTCTACCCCACCCGCTGGCGCGTCCTCCTGCCAGACACCCTCGCCCACCTCCCCCACGTCCCCGTCCCCATCCTCTTCATCCAGGCCACCCGCGACCCCGAATACTCCGACCTCACCCAACTCCAACCCATCCTCGACCAACGATGTCCCCAGTCCGTTCGTGGTGAGCCGGGCCGACGTCCTCGGCGGCCCGAGTCGAACCATCCCTCCGGCACAGCAACCACCCTCCACCTCATCAAAGACGCCGACCACTCGTTCCACTTCCCACCCGATTCCGAAACCGCCCAGCAACACGCCATAACCGAAGCCGCCACAGTCACCGCCTCCTGGATCCAGGTTCAACTCGAAACGCCCGCGACCTGACGTTCGCTGGTCCGACCAGGAATCTCGCCGTGTCTGCTTCCTGACTTCTCCCCCCTCACCCCTCACTTCTATCCCCTCTAACCTCTCCCCTTCTTCAAGACCTCCCACGACATCCCCCGCTCCACCACAAACACCCCCTCCGACCCTTCGCAATCCGCAACACCCGCCCCCCGCGAAACGAATTCAATCCGCCACGAACCCAACGTCGGCATCCCCAACCCCTCCCACACCGCATACGCCGCTTCCAGGCGTTCGTACAGCCCTGAACCGCCCCAAACACACACCCCATCCGCCCGCATCACCGCCGCACGCGCCCCCTCCACATCCACCAGCCCCAGCCCTTCCGGCCCTCGATAAGCGCGCCGGTCAATCAGGCACAGCAAAAAGTGAAAGTCGTACCAGACGCCCGGCATCCGCCACCACTCCACCTTCCGATCGACATCCGAAGGCTCCCCCGCCAGCGCCCGGCTCAGCGCGGGAAACAGCGGCAACACCTCGTCCGGCGCACGACCGTCAAAGTCCGGAAACCGCCCTGGCCATGGCGACGCCATCGCCATCTCGCCGCGAATCCGCATGAACCCCGTTCAGCCCACCACGCCGCCGCACAAGCGGTCAGTCCCGGCCGCCCGCAGCCTTACCAGCGGATGCGATCCGCCGTGCTCCAGCGGCAGCAGCAGCACACCATCCGGCCGCAGCTGATCCGCCCATGCCCAGGCAACATCCGAGCACCCCACCGTCGCCACAATCCGGTCAAACGGCCCCGACGCCGCATGCCCCAGCGCCCCGTCGCCCTGAACCAGGTTCACGCCGCCATAGCCCGCTCGCCCCAGCAGCCGGCCCGTCTGCGCCACCACATCCGCGTCAATGTCAATCGTCGTCACCAGCCGCGCATCGCCCACCATCTCCGCCATCAGCGCCGCGTTGTACCCCGTCCCCGCCCCGATCTCCAGCACCCGCATCCCCGGCTCCAGATCCAGCGCTTCCAGCATCATCGCCACCACCGAAGGCTGCGACGCCGAACTCGTCGGGTTCTCCTCCGCATCCCGCCGAGTAATCAGCGCCTCATCCGAATACACCACCCCCAGCGCCTCCACCCACCCATCGTCCCCCTCTACCCAACAGGCGTACTCCCGCCCCCCAACCCAAAACCGCTCCACAAACCAATGCCGCGGCACCCCCCGAAAAGCCCGCTCCACCCCCACCAACCGCACCACCCCCCGCCCCACCAACCCATCCACATACCCCCCAACCAACCCCTCAACCACAACGCCAGTCCCATCCAGATCTTGCGTAGCAACTGTCTTCGGGCGTCTCCGACCGGCCCTTCTTTCTCATACTCCGACATCCCGGCGTCCACGGCCGGGACCCAGCATCAGCCAGCCATCAGACCGCACCCAAGCCGCCGCTGGCAGCCCACCGTGACCAAATGCTCCCAACCTCCCCGTCCTCTCCCCCAATCTTGCGTACGGGCCGGTTTCAAACCGGCCTCTTCCTGGCACCCAAGCCCAGCCCACCCCGCCGTTCGTGGAGAGCCTGCCCTGAGCCTGCCGAATGGGCCCGTGTCGAACCACTCCTCCGATCCGTGGCACGATGTCCCGCGCAACAGCAACTAAACTCAGAAAGCCCCCCATGGCCGCCCGACGCTCCACCACCGGCGAGGCCCTCGACTACCGCGCCCAACTCTGGAGCATGGCCGACGCCCTCCGCGGCAGCATGGACGCCGCCGAGTACAAGCACGTCGTCCTCGGCCTCATCTTCCTCAAGTACATCTCCGACGCCTTCGAGGAACGCCACGCCGTCGTGCTCGACCAATGGGGCGAAGAAGCCGCCGAGGATCGCGACGAGTACATCGCCGAGAACATCTTCTGGGTCCCGCCCGACGCCCGCTAGTCCGTCCTGCAAGCCCAGGCCCACCAGCCCACCATCGGCACCGTCGTCGACGACGCCATGGCCGCCATTGAGCAGGACAACCCGGCCCTCAGGGACGTGCTTCCCAAGGACTACGCCCGCCCCGCCCTCGACAAGACCCGCCTCGGCCAGGTCATCGACTTGGTCAGCAACATCAAGGTCGGCGGTGCCCAGGCCCGCGCCACGGACGTGCTGGGCAGCGTCTACGAGTATTTCCTGGAACAGTTCGCCCTGGCCGAGGGCCGCAAGGGCGGCGAGTTCTACACCCCGCGCAGCGTCGTTCGGCTGCTGGTCGAAATGCTCCAGCCTTACCAGGGCCGCGTCTACGACCCTTGCTGCGGCTCCTCAGGCATGTTCGTCCAGTCCATCCGGTTCATCCAGGCCCACGCCACCGGCAACGGCAACGGAGGAGGGGCAGCAGCCGCAGTCTCCATCTACGGCCAGGAGTCCAACTACACCACCTGGCGCATGGCCCGCATGAACCTCGCCATCCGCGGCATCGAAGGCCAGATCGCCCACGGCGACAGCTTCCACAACGACCGCCACCCCGACCTGCGCACCGACTACATCCTCGCCAATCCGCCCTTCAACGTCTCCGACTGGGGTGGCGACAGGCTGCAGGGCGACCAGCGTTGGCGCTACGGCGACCCGCCCAGGGGCAACGCCAACTTCGCCTGGATCCAGCACTTCCTGCACCACCTGGCGCCCCGCGGCCGGGCCGGCTTCGTCCTCGCCAACGGCTCCATGTCGTCCAATCAGTCCGGCGAAGGCCGGATCCGCAAGAAAATCGTCGAGGCCGGCCTCGTTGATTGCATCGTCGCCCTCCCCGGCCAGCTCTTCCGCTCAACCCAAATCCCCGCCTGCCTCTGGTTCCTTTCACGTGACCGCGGACCCGCTGAACGGCGCGATGAAACCCTCTTCATCGACGCCCGCAACCTCGGCCACCTGATCGACCGCACCCGCCGCGACCTTTCCCCCGAAGACATCGCCCGCATCGCCAACACCTACCACGCCTGGCGCAACGACAGATCTACGCCTCCTCCTCCCTCTCCCTTGCAGGGAGAGGGTCGGGGTGAGGGTAGAAAGGCGGCCAAAGCAACCTCACCAACCGAGAATCCCACTGCAAACGACGTCTATGCCGACATCCCCGGCTTCTGCAAAAGCGCCACCCTCCAGGAAATCCGCAAGCACGCCCACGTCCTCACCCCCGGCCGCTACGTCGGCGCCGCCCCCCAGGAAGACGACGGCGAACCCTTCGAGCAAAAGATGGCCCGCCTCGCCACCCAATGGCGCCAGCAGCAAGCCGAAGCGCGGCGGCTCGATGCCGCTATCGAGGCAAACCTGGATCGGCTGGGTTTTGGTACCGGGCAAGGCAGCCGTGCCGAAGGTTAGGGAAGCCATACAATTGATCGAGCGGGATGGATGGCGATTGATTCGTACCAGGGGAAGCCACCGCCAGTTCAAGCACCCGGTCAAACCCGGTCGTGTGACAATTCCCGGCAAGCCAGGTGACGATTTGCCCCCGGGAACCTGGAACAGCATCTTGAAGCAGTCGGGGCTAAAGGGGTGAGCTGAGGCATGAAATACACCGTCGTAATCGAAAAAACCCCGAACAACTACGCAGCCTACGTGCCCGACCTGCCCGGCTGCGTAGCTACGGCGAGCACCCGCGAAGAGCTGGTTGAGGAGATCCGGGAGGCCGTCGAGTTTCACCTTGAAGGCATGCGCGAAGACGGCGAAGCCATCCCGCGGCCCCAGGTCACTGCGGCGGTGGTGGAAGCCGCTGTCGCGCCCGCAGACTAAAACGTAGGGTGCCCGTCCACGCCGGCGAATCCTTCGAGCAGCAAATGGCCCGCCTCACCAAACAGTGGCGCCAGCAGCAGGCCGAAGCACGACGGCTGGACGCCGCCATCGCGAAGAACTTGGGGCGGCTGGGATTTGGCACGGGAAAATAGGACGTACCCATCAACACGGACTTCCTGGTCCGCTGCATCAATACGCTCGAATCGGCGTTGGAGCATCTGCAGCAGCGCCAACCCTCAGATGAGTTGTACGACATCTTCCGCGCGGCGTCCGTCAAGGAATTCGAGATTGTGCTGGAGCAGTCCGGCAAGTTACTGACGAAGCGGCTGCGGCCCTATTTCGCCAGCAATCGACAGGCGGACAAGCTCACGTTCAAGAACGCCTTCCGTCACGCCGCCAAGCACGACCTCATCTCGGTAGCCGCCTGCGAGCGCTGGCTCGTCTATCGTGACAACCGCACCGTCACCGCGCACGATTACGGCGAGCAGTTTGCGGAGACCACGCTCAAGCTGCTGCCCAGCTTCATCGACGACGCCAGGGATCTGGCCAGGATCATCGCGCAGGACGCCGATGACTGACCGCCTGGACCTGCCGCGTCGCTACCGGGAACAGCTTGAGGCGCTGCTGCGCGAGCACGTGCCGGGTGTGGAAGTGTGGGCCTACGGAAGCCGGGTCAGTGGCAACAGCCACGAGGGCAGCGACCTGGACCTGGTACTGCGCGGCCCGACGCTGAAGCCGCTCGGCGGCGAGTATCTCGACCTCATCGAGGCCTTGGAAGAGTCGAACATCCCGATTCTTGTACAAGCCCACGATTGGACCAGACTTCCGAGAGCCTTCCACCGCGAGATCGCACGGGACTACGTAGCGCTGATCGAGACTAGTCAAGATCCCTACACGTCAGGATGACCGAATAGAATGCCCAACGACCCAGCACCGCAGTTACCAAACGCAAGCTTGGACCCTACAAGAACATCCTTTTCACAGGCGCACGGCTATGAGGCATTGCCTTCACCGCTAAAGCTTGAGCATGTCGGCAGAAACGCTCGACTGATGCTGTGGAATCACTTCTATCTTCACGCACTCCACCACGACGACTCATTTATCACAGTGTTTGGACCATGGGAAGCAATACTCGGAACTTTGCATATCCACTTTTTCTTGCTTCCTATAGACGAATTTGACAGAAGCATCAGCGTGCTCCACAGGCGATACAAGGCCGCCATACTAAGAGAGCTTTCATTTAACAAGCTGTTCGATTTGCTGCAAATGATCATGCGCCACCGTGAGTGCCCAATTCAGTTCATTAACAATGTGGCTCAGACTTTCATCTCGTGTCGATTGGCATACGTAGTCCATACGCAGAAGCCCGTGACTATCTTCCCGGCTGTAACCGAACAAGAAGGCCAAACTGTAATTGCCGCTTTGAGCCAATTACAAAGTGACGGTCTCCCTGCAGCCGTGACTCATTTGCGCCGAGCTTCGGAGTGCATAATAGGGTCTGACTGGAGTGGTGGTATTCGTGAGAGCATACACGCTGTAGAATCAGTCGCTCGCCAACTTGATCCAAGGGCATCGGCGACACTCGGCCCGGCCCTGCAATCACTGGAGGCGCAAGGCCACCTGCACCCGGCGCTAAAGCAAGCCTTCAGCAATCTCTACGGCTACACGTCTGACGAGCAAGGCATTCGCCACGCTTTGTTGGAAGAATCTATACCTAGGCCCAGGCTCGACGAAGCCGTCTTTATGCTGAGCGCCTGTGCTGCGTTTGCTAGCTATCTCTCCCGCAAGCGTCACGGTGGAGGCTAGAGAGCGTTCAAGTGCCGACAACCGTGCAATTTTGCGATTGGCGAAGAATGTGTCTCGGTGACTGTGTGGTGATCAATGAATCCACATATTCACCAAGGGAGAAATGGCCGTTCGTAAACTACCTTGACACAGGCAATATAACTTCAATCGCATTGAAGAGATCAGGCATCTGATCGGCGGCAAAGACAAGATTCCAAGCCGCGCACGCAGAAAGGCTCGTACGGGAGACATCGTATATTCGACGGTCCGGCCAAATCAAAAGCATGTCGACCTGTTGAGAGAGGTTCCAGAGAACTTCCTTGCTTCTACCGGTTTCGCAGTTATGAGAGGCAAGGATGGCATCGCCGACTCTAAATTCATCTACTATTTCCTAACGCAGAACCACATTGCCGATTTGTTACATGCAGTCGCCGAGGACAGCACATCTACCTATCCAGCTATCCGACCCGAAGAAATCGTGGGCCTGGAACTCGACCTTCCGCCCGTCACCGAACAACCCGCCATCGCCCACATCCTCGGCACCCTGGACGACAAGATCGAGTTGAACCGCCGCATGAACCAGACCCTCGAAGAAATGGCCCGAGCCCTCTTCAAGTCCTGGTTCGTGGACTTTGACCCCGTCCGCGCCAAGGCCGCCCTCAAGCAGCACCCTCTTAGGAATCATGCCCACGCTGATGCAGAGCCGAAGGGGATCGGAACTGCACCTGCCGCACAGTGGACCGTCGAACGAGCCCACGCCTATCTAGACGCCATGGACCCGCAGATCGTCGACTTCTTCCCCCACCGACTCGTGCCCTCGGGCTTGGGGAGATTCCAGAAGGGTGGAAGGTCAAGACCCTGGGAAAACTCTCCCAGAATCCCCAGTATGATTATACAGAAGCCGCAAAGGCCGAACCCATCGGGCCGAAGTTCCTACGCATCACCGGCATCAACAATAAGGCATGGATCGAGTGGGATTCGGTTCCTCATTGCAAAACTGTGAAAGAGGTTTTAGAGAAATATCGCTTGCGCAAGGGTGACATACTCATAGCGCGCATGGCGGACCCCGGGCACGGACGCATGATTGAAGAAGAACAGAGTGCCGTATTTGTCTCATATCTGATTCGGTTTCGTCCCCTGCAGGGGCGCTACCCACGTTTCGTGCAATACTGGCTCCGATCAAACAGTTGTTGGGATGTCGTGAGAGGCAGAGGCTCAGGAACAACTCGCACTAGTCTGAACGACAAAGTTCTGAGTAAATTCCCCCCGCTGGTCACGACCGCCGAGCTACTAGACCAGTGTCAGGAGACGATTAGACATTCGAGATCCCGTGTGGTTGCTAACACTAACAGATCCAATTGCATCGCTGCGCAGCGTGATACGTTGCTGACAAGACTGCTCCTGGGAGAACAGGAATCGCCAGTCTGACATGACTAGCCCGCATGACCACCCAGTCTTCTCACGGAGGTGACCATATGGCTCGCTTTGACGAACGTCCACTTCGATTGGTAGACGTCTTAGGTCGTTTTGAGACCGATTCACACCAAACACACGTCCACATCGCTCTCGGCTTGATAGGGGCACTCAAGGAGCAAGGCCGAAAACTCTGGGACGAGGATTGCGGTCAATTGCGCCGCTGGAATGATGGTTGCACCGAATTGTGGGGATTCGTCAACAGATTAGGTGAACGACGAGATATAAAGAAGCAAGACCTGGCAACAGCGATGAGGGAGTTTATCCATGAGTTCGAGCACACGACTTGGCGCATGTATCAGATGGTGCACGGTTCCTGTGTTGAGTCAAGCGACGATAAGAGGGTCACTGACGTATTCGATTGGATAAACATTGTATTCAGAGCATCAGTGTACGCCGTGGTTTCAGGCTGGATTGGTGATAAGCAAGAGAACTCAAGATTAGAAGTGAATGTCAATATGCTAACTGGAGAAACGAAAGAGAAACTGACACGAGACGATATGAAGGTGCCCAGAAAGTATCGAAGAGCTACTAGGAGTTTATGACTAGATTGAGATGCGCCAGCAGAAAAGCGATCGCTCGGGCAGGCGTAAGAACGGAATGATTGCCTGAACGAAGTCACCGTTGAAGAGGCTGCCCTCGAATGGCTCCTAGGTCTCGACTGGCTGACTGCCCATGGGCCGGACATCGCCCCAAACACGCTAGGCGCCGAGCGTGAAGACTATGACCAGATTGTGCTGCAGCGTCGACTCAGGGACGCACTGGCGACGCTGAATCCTAGCCTTCCGTCAGACGCCCTGGACGACGCCTACCGCAAGCTGACACGCCTTGAGGGGCCGACCGTCGAAAGCCGCAACCGCGCCTTTCACCTCATGCTCGTCAACGGCGTCGAGATCGAGTATCGCGACGCCGAGGGCAGAGTACGCGGGGACCGGGTTCGGGTTGTCGATTTCGAGAATTCTGCCAACAACGACTGGCTGGCAGTCAACCAGTTCACTGTCACCGAAAACCGCAACACCCGCCGGCCCGACATAGTCTTATTCGTTAGCGGCTTGCCTCTCGGCCTGATCGAACTCAAGAACCCGGCCGACGAAGACGCCACCATCCGCACGGCCGCGAATCAACTCCAGACGTACAAGACCGAGTTGCCGACGCGTTTCGCCATGAATGGGACGCCAGTGGTCTCGGACGGAAACGAGTCCCGCCTCGTCACCCCCGCTGCCGGCTGGAAGTGGTTCAATCCCTGTCGCGCCGTTCCCGGAAGACGAACTGGCCTTCTACGACGCGCTCGAAACCAACGACAGCGCCGTCCAGGTCCTCGGCGACGAAACCCTGCGCGACATCGCCCGCGAACTCGTCGACACCGTCCGCAACAACGTCACCATCGACTGGACGCTCCGCGAAAACGTCCGCGCAAATCTCCGCCGCCTCGTCCGCCGCATCCTCCGCAGACACGGCTACCCGCCCGACAAGCAGGAACAAGCCACCCAAACAGTCCTCGAACAAGCCGAAGTCCTCTCCCAAGACTGGGCCACCGCCTAACCAACACCTAACCGCCGCCTCTCCCCCATCCCTGCCAGCGTTGCCTGCACTGCCAGCAACGCACGCACTGATTGCATTGCTGGCACTGACGTCTTTGCCAGCACCCGCCATTCCCGGAAAACCCGTGACCCTGCCGAAGGGGATCCCGTCCGCCGCTTCTCCCGCCCCCTTGCCTCCCGTCTTCAAAGAGTGTACACTATCTGAGTGATCCTCGCAACCCCGGTTGAAATGCCCACCGCCCTCCACCCCCTCCCGCTCCTCCTCACCCCCCTCGCCCTGATCCTCTCCCCGCTCCTCCCACCCAACCTGCCGCGCCCCCTCCCAACCCTGCGCCGCCTGCTCCCCTCGCCCCGACGCCCCGCCCCGTCCGAGCCAGCCTGCCCCCCGATCCCGCCCAGCCCGCCAACCGTCCCTGCCCCATGCCAGTCCCACGGGCCTGCCCTGAGCCTGTCGAAAAAGAGAAATCCAACCCTCATCCCCGCCGCCCAAACCCGTCCCAAAAGCACCCCGCGCACCCTCAAGAGTTTTTTAGAAAAAACTCTTATGCGCACGAAGGCGACCCATTCCTTCGCCGCCGGCCCCTCTGCCGCCGCCCGCCAACGCACCACCCGGCCAACCGCTCCGTCACCATCCCCCGCGACGCCGTGCGATGGCGCAAAACGTCAGTCCGCAGACAGCCGCGTCGGTCCTTCCCCTCGTCCAGTGAAGAGGCAGCCTCCGGCGTCCCAACCGGAATGCCGTGAGCGGCCGTCCGGCCACACGCCACCGCTGAACCACCCCATCCCGACCGCCCACCAAACCAACCCCAAATGCCCCCCGCGCAACCTCAAGAGTTTCTTGGAAGAAACTCTTAATGCGCACACGAGGCCCGTTTTCGCCGCTCTTCCGCCCAGCGCAACCACCCCTCGCCGCATAGAATCCCCGCGGCCCACTCACCCCACCGATGCCCCATGCCTGACTTCAAAGCCGTCGTCATCACCGACAGCACCCGCGACCGCGGCGGACCCTCCCACGGCCTCCACCGCACCTTCGACCTCAACCCCGACGTCCAAACCGTCGCCCTCGCCGACCCCTCCCACGACCACCGCGACCGCTGGCTCCAGGAATCCGGCGCCTCCACGGGCTACGCCGACTACCGCGACATGCTCGCCGCCGAGTCCCCCGACATCGCCATCATCGCCGTCCACCGCTACCACCAGGAACGGCTTGACGCCTTCCTCGACGCCCTCGCCGCCGGCGTCAAAGGCATCGTCATCGAAAAACCCATCGCCTCCCAGCCCGCCCACGCCGACCGGATGGTCGCCGCCGCCGCCGCCGCCGGCGCCCGCGTCGTCCTCGCCCACCGCGGCCGCGAAAACCCCGCCGTCCGCGAAGTCAAGCGCCAGGCCGCCACCGGCAAGTGGGGCCCCCTCGTCCAGATCAAGGCCCGCGGCAAGGGCGACCACCGCTGCGGCGTCGTCGACGCCCTCGTCCTCGGCACCCACGAACTCAACACCATGCTCTACTTCGCCGAGGCCAACCCCATCGCCTGCTGGGGCACCGTCCTCGTCAACGGCGCCCCCGCCCAACTCAGCGACGCCGCCGACGACGAGATGTACGAATCCGGCCCGCAGGCCGGCGACCGCATCTTCGCCGAGTACACATTCCCCAACGGCATCATCGGCTCCTACGAATCGCTTCCCATCGGCGACGGCTCCAACGGCAGCCACGCCCTCGGCTGCGACCTCTACTTCCAAAACGCCGTCGTCACCACCCGAGCCAAACCCGACGCCGGAATCTACGTCTTCCCCCAGGGCGACATCTTTCCGCAGTCCGAACTCGGTGCCTGGGAACCCCTCCTCCCCGCCGACTGGATGCCTCCCGCCGACGACCCCGGCGCCCCCTACTGGGCCGACTGGCCCGGCCGGGAATCCACCGCCTGCAGCAACCGCACCATCGGCGCCGAACTCGTCCGCTGCCTCCGCGAAAACCGCGCCCCCGTCGACGCCAGCGGCATCCACGACGCCGCCGTCGTTGTCGACATGATCATCGGCCCCCAGCGCAGCCACCTCGAAGGCCGCCGCCTCGACCTCCCGCTCGAGTCCCGCGGCAACCCCTGGGAGGGCTAATCCAGCGAACCTGACACCGCCCTCCGGCGAACAACCCAGAAAGAGCTCCCCGTGCCCCTCGGCGCGCTAGCCCTCATCCTCATCTCCGCGGTCCTGCACGCCAGCTGGAACCTGATCGCCAAGCACAACCGCGGCAGTTCCCTCTTCTTCTTCCAGGCCCTCGTCGCCGCCACAGTCATCTTCCTCGCCCCGTTCATCGTTCTCCTCATCCAGAACCCCTTCCCTCCCGAAGGCTGGATCTGGATCATCCTCACCGGCATCATCCACACCTTCTACTTCGGCACCCTCGCCACCGCCTACCGCCGCGCCGACCTCTCCGTCGCCTACCCCATCGCCCGCGGCCTCGGCCCCGCCCTCGTCCTGGTCGTCGCCGTCGGCATCCTCCGCGAACCGGTCTCAACCCTCGGCGTCGCCGGCGTCCTGGCCGTCGTCTTTGGCATCTACACCATCAACATCCAGCGCAACGGTGCGGGCTCCTGGCTGGCTCCCATCCAGGCCCTCACCCGCCCCGAAGGCCGCTACGCCGCCGCCACCGGCGTCTCCATCGCCGCCTACACCCTGATCGACAACCAGGGCGTCTCGGTCGTCAATCCCCTCGTCTACATCTACTTCATGTACGCCCTGTCGGGGCTCGGAGTTCTCGTCATCTTTGCCTTCAGTCCGCCCGATTGGAGCGCACTTCGTCAGCCCAAACCCTGGGCTCAGGCCGCCGCCCTGGCTGTGCTCTCCATCACCGCCTACTCGCTGGTACTCACCGCCCTGACCATGGCCCCAACGCCGTATGTCTCGGCTGCCCGCGAACTCAGCATCGTCATCGGCGCAGCCCTCGGCGTCCTGTTCCTGGGCGAGCCGCTCCGCCGCGAACGGATCGGCGGCGCAGTCCTCGTCGCCGTCGGTGTTGCAATGATCGCCGTCGCCTGACCTACGCACGTTCCAACGCCACGGTGATGTCGTGCCCGTCGGTTCGCACCACAACATCACCCGCCAGGTCCGTCCTGAACACATGCGCACCCGCCGCCCGCAGGCGACGCAACACATCGTCCCGCGGATGGTTGAAGGCATTCCCGAGCCCCGCCGAGATGATCGCCACCTGCGGCCTCACCGCAGCCAGGAACTCCACCGTACTCGACGTGCCCGCCCCGTGATGCGCGACCTTCAGAACGTCGGCCCCCAGGTCTCCGCCCGCATCCACGAAGGCTCGCTCGGCAGCCCCCTCAATGTCGCCGGTCAGCAGAAACCTTGAATCTCCGTACCGGACGTGCAGCACCATCGACTGGTTGTTGTCGCCCTTAGCGGTATCCGGCTCAGCGAAGCGAGCTTGCACCGAAACCGCCGGATGCCAGTCCAGGAAGTTGCCATCCGCAGGCCGTTCGATCCGAGTGCCGGCTTGGCGCGCCGTAGCCTCAATGACGTCCAACAACGGGTGATCCTGACCCGACGACGCCATCCAAACCGCTTCAACCGCCAGACTCTTCAAGACGTCCGCAGCACCGCCAATGTGATCGGAATCCGCGTGCGTCAACACGACTCCGTCAAGTCGCTCGACGCCCAGCCTGTCCAGTCGCGGCACCAGCACCGCGCGCGCTGTCTCAGGGTCCGGTCCCGCATCCACCAGCAAAGCGCGATCACCAAAGCGAAGCAGGATGGCGTCGCCCTGACCTACGTCAAAGACACGGAGCTCCAGTTCGCCTGGCGGCAGCGGCAAGGGCACTGAGCGACCCGGCGGCCCGCCGACCGCTTGGCCCACAATCACCAGCGCGATGAACAGCAACAGCCCGGCAATTGCCAGCGGCCGCAGCGCTGGCCCAGGGTGCGGCAGCGGCAGCCGCGGAACCCTGGGAAACGGCCTCAGTGCAAGCGTCCCTCGCCCGCGGTCAAATCAACCGCCTCGCCCTGGGCCATCAGGATTCGCTGTCACAGGGGACGGACGTGACCGTCGCCCAACACGACCCATTTGTAGGTCGTCATTTCACGGAGCCCCATCGGGCCGCGCGCGTGCAGTTTCTGCGTGCTGATGCCGACTTCGGCCCCCAAGCCAAACTCGCCGCCATCCGTGAACTGTGTGGATGCATTGACGTACACAGCCGCCGCGTCCACCTCGTCGGTGAAGCGACGTGCGTTGCCGTGCGAGTTCGTCACGATCGCTTCCGAGTGCCCGCCGCCGTGCCTGCGGATGTGAGAAATCGCGTCATCCAGGCCATCGACTACCGCAACCGACATCCGCAGCGACAGCCACTCGGTATCAAAATCATCCTCGCCAAGTGCCGCAACCAGCGCATTGTCGTCAAGCAGCCCGCCCACATCAGAACCGGCGTGAAGCTCCACGCCGCGTCCAGCCAGTTCGCGGGAAACCGACGGCAAAAACTCGGCAGCCACGCCTCGGTGCACCAGGAGCGTATCGAGCGCATTGCAAATTGACGGGCGGCGGGTCTTTGCGTTGACCACGATCCGCTGCGCCATTTCAAGGTCGGCACCGACGTCCACGAAGGTATGGCAGACACCCCAACCCGTCTCGATGACAGGAATGGTGGCCGTCTCGGTCACGAAATCGATAAGGCCCGCGCCACCGCGGGGCACGATCACATCGATGTGTTCACGATCTCGTAGCAAGTCGTTGAGCAGCGCGCGATCGGGATCAGCGATTAGCTGCACTGCGGCCGGCGGCGCCCCAGCCGACTCGGCTGCGGCGGCGATCACGCCAGCCAGCGCGATGTTGCTGTGAAGCGCCTCTCTCCCTCCGCGCAAGATCACCGCGTTACCCGACTTGAGACAGAGCGCTGAGATGTCTACCGTCACGTTGGGGCGGGCCTCGAATATCACCGCCACCACCCCAAGCGGAACACGTCGGCGGCCGACTTCAAGGCCGTTCGCGAGACGCCGAGCGTCTTCCACGCTGCCGACCGGATCCGCCAGGCCAATGACGGTCCCAACTGCGGAGGCAATGTCCGCAATCCGCTCAGGCGTCAGGGTGAGCCGGTCGATCAACGACTCGGCCATTCCCGCCTCACGAGCCGCGCGAACGTCGCCCTGATTGGCCGCCAGGATTTCGTCGGTGTGTGCAGTCAACCCTTCGGCGATAGCAGACAGAATGTCGTTCTTGGCGCCAGTCGAGAGAGTCGCCAGTGCTCGAGCGGCTTCTCGCGCCGCGGCGCCGATGGCGGCGAGGTCTACCGACCGACGGATTGGCGCAACTGTCGTCATTTGGCTCGCTCGGCGTCGCGGTCAATTAAGACCAGGTTGTTGCGGTGAACAGCCTCGTCACCGCTCGAGTCCCCAAGAATAGCGCCGATCTCAGCCGAAGCATGCCCGCGTATGCGAGCCAGATCCGTTGATGGGTAATTCACCAGGCCCCGCGCGAAGACATTGCCATTCGAATCCGTCAGGCTGACCAGGTCACCGCGCTCGAAGGCGCCCTCCACGCGGGTAATCCCGGCCGGGAGCAGGCTGCTGCCATTACTGACCAGCGCACGGCGGGCGCCGTCGTCCACCACAATCGAGCCGCGCTGCGCCACGCTTGAACTCAGCCAGCGAGCCCGGCTGGAACGGCGTGGCCCCTGACTGGCGAAGCGGGTGCCCAGGCGTTCGCCCGACTCAAGTTGCACGATCACGTCAGTTTCGTCGCCGCCCGCGATCACGACATCGACGCCATCGGCCGAGGCCTCGAGCGCCGCTTGCAGCTTGGAGCGCATGCCGCCCAGACCGCCCTGCGATGCGCCGCCCGCAATGCGCTCCAGCTCGCTGCGCGAGAGAGCGCCGGCGTCAGGAATCAACTCAGCCGACGAATCAACCTCAGGATCCGCCGTATAGAGGCCTGCCGTGCGCGAAAGGATATAGAGACAGTCGGCGCCAATCAGTTTTGCAATAAGCACCGAAAGGCGGTCGTTGTCGCCAAACCTGAGCTCCTCCGTTGCCACCACGTCGTTTTCGTTAGCGATCGGCACGACTCCGGCGTCAAAGAGTCCCGTCAGCGCATTTCGGGCGTTCAGATAGCCGGTGCGATTGTGCAGATCGGCACGCGAAAGCAGTGCCTGCGCGACAGTCATACCCGCCTCCGCGAAGCAGTCCGAGTAGTGAGCCATCAGCGGCGCCTGCCCGATGGCCGCCAGCACCTGACGCGCAACCAGGGCGTCGCCGGGCAGTGGGACGATTGAACGTCCGACAGCCACTGCTCCGGACGTCACCAGGGCAACCCGCGTCCCCGTCGAGCGGATGTCCGCGATCTGCCGCGCCATGTTCGCGATAAACGCGTGATTGATCCCGGAATCGCCGGCAAGCAGGCGGGTACCGCACTTCACGACAATTCGACGGGAATCGGGCGACATCGACCAGGGTCTCCCAGCCTGCGGAGAAGCGGCGCACAGATTGTAGACAGGCGACGCCGTGTAGTCGCGGCCTCACGCCTATAATGGCGACCCGCGGCTCTGGCGCCGGTCGCCGCATGGCCGCAGATGAGCGAGACGATGGACCGATACGACACGGATAGCATTCGAAACGTGGCCCTCGTCGCCCACAGCGGCGCGGGCAAGACTTCGCTGGCCGAGGCGCTGTACTACGTCACCGGCAAGGCGTCGCGCCTGGGGCGTGTCGAGGAACACAACACGATCTCCGACTACGACCCGGACGAGCACGAGCGCGGCATGTCGATCAATCTGGCCGCCGTAGCCTGCGAATGGAACGGGTCAAAGATCAACGTGATCGACACCCCGGGGTACGCCGACTTCGTTGGCGAGGTGATTTCCGGCCTCAACGCGACCGACGCCGCCGCGGTGCTCGTGGACGCCACGGCGGGGATTGAAGTCGGAACAGAAATCGTGTGGCGCCTGGCCTCCGATCTGAACCGCCCGCGCCTATTGATCGTCAGTCGTGTCGACCGGGACAACGCCGACACCGAGTCGGTTGTCGACGACCTGCGCGAGCGCTTCGGCGCAAATGTCGCGCCGATCCAGGTACCGATTGGTGACGGTCCCGATTTCCGGGGCATCGTTGACCTCCTGGACGGCAAGGCGCGCGTCTTCGGCCCGAACGGATCGTCGGTGGAAGACACACCCGATGACCTTGCAGACACCGTTGAAGACGCTCGTGAGCAGCTGGTTGAAGCGGTGGCATCCACGGACGACGAACTCCTCGAGCAATACCTGGAAGGCGAGGACTTGCAGCGCACGGACCTGGAACGCGCCTTGCGGACCGGGATAGCTGAGGGAAGCATCTTCCCAGTCCTGTTCACCGCGGCGACCGACCTCAAGGGGGTGCGGGAGACGATCGAAGCCCTCGCGACCCTGGCGCCTTCGCCGGCGGAGGGACTCAATACCCTTCTGGACGGCGACGCGCCGCCACTTGATGGACCGGTCGTTGCTCAGGTCTTCAAGACGCTGGCCGACCCGTTCGTTGGCAAGGTCTCAATGCTCCGCCTATTTGCCGGCCGGATCGACGGCGACGCGCAACTCGTGGATCAGCGCACCGGCGAGACCGAGCGACTGGCAAATATCCAGTTCGCGACAGGTAAGGAAGGGACGCCGGCCCGCCAGATGGCCGCTGGCGACATCGGGTTCGTCACCAAGCTTGACGGGGTGACAACCGGTGACACGCTGACGGCCGACGCACAGGCCGACAGCTTGCCGGCCTTTGCCATGCCGCAACCCTTGTTCGAGGCGTCAATCACTCCGGAGACCACCGCCGACCTGGACAAGATGGGAACGGCGTTAGCTCGCCTGGTGGAGGAGGACCCCTCGCTGCAGACGTATCGAAACGAAGAGACGTCCGAGACGATCCTTGCGGGTTTAGGCGAGTCGCACGTGCGCATCAGCCTGGAGCGGGCGCGCCGCAAGTTTGGGGTTGGATTGAATTCGGACGTGCCCCAGGTCGCGTATCGCGAGACCATTCGCAGAACCGTCAACGCGCATGGCCGCCACAAGCGGCAGTCGGGCGGCCACGGCCAGTTCGGCGATGTTCAAGTCGAGTTCTCGCCGCTGCCGCGCGGCTCAGGCTTCGAGTTTGAAGACCGCGTCGTGGGTGGGCGGGTACCGCGTCAGTACATCCCGGCCGTGGAAAAAGGCCTCACCGAGACGATCAACCGCGGGCTCCTCGCCGGCTACCCCGTGGTTGACCTCAAGGCCGCGCTATTTGACGGGCAGTACCACTCGGTCGACTCATCGGACGAGTCATTCCGCATCGCAGCGCGGCTGGCCTACGAGGACGGCGTCCCCAATGCCCACCCGGTGATCCTGGAGCCCATTCTCAAGCTCGACATCCTGATTCCCGACGGCAACACGGGCGACGTGATCGGAGATATCAGTTCGAAGCGTGGACACGTCCTCGGGATGGCGCCAGCCGAAGGTGAGCCCGGATGCTCGATCGTGGAGGTCGAGGCGCCAGAGGCGGAAGTGCAGCGATATGCGACGGACCTTCGCTCAATCACGCAGGGCCGCGGACGCTTCACCCGCGAGTTCGTACGCTACGAGGAAGTTCCGCCAAACATCCAGGAGCAGATCGTCGCGATGGCGGCGCGAAAGCGAGAACCGTAAGGTCGTCGCGCCGCGACCCGGGAGTCTGGTCACATGAACGCACCGGAACGCATTTTTCTAAACTCGCTCGTTGAGGCTCCCAGCCCTTCGGGCTACGAGCAGCCGGTGCGCCGTGTGTACCACGAGTACACCCAGGCATTCGCCGACGCCGTCCGCTCGGATGTGCACGGCAACGTCATCGCCACGCGCAATCCGGAAGGTAGCCCGCGTGTGATGTTCGCGGGGCACTGCGACGAGCTTGGATTCCAGGTCAACTACATCACGAGCGAAGGCTTCATCTACTTCAACACGATCGGGGGCCACGACGCCGGTGTCATCCCGGGCCGCCGTGTAGTCATCCACACGCAAAACGGTCCTGTCGCAGGCGTAACAGGGCGACGGGCGATTCACCTCACGCCAGTGAGCGATCGTGGCAAACCGGCCAAGGTCGAGGACATCTGGATCGATATCGCGGTAGCGGACAAGGACGAGGCGTTGAGCCTGGTGCAGATCGGCGACCCCATCACCTACGACGTCGGGATTCAGGACCTGCGGAACGGCGTCGTGGCCGGTCGCGCGCTGGATAACAAGGTAGGCGCCTGGGTGGTCGGAGAGGCATTGCGGCGAATCGACGGTGCGCAACTGCAGGCGTCCGTGCACGCCGTGGCCACCGTCCAGGAAGAGATTGGTCTGCGAGGAGCGGAGACGAGTGCGTTCGGCATCAACCCACTGGCGGCGGTCGCGGTGGACGTGACGCACGCCACCGATCACCCCAACATCAACAAGAAGACCGCCGGCGACGTAACGCTTGGCGGCGGCCCCACAATTTCGCGCGGGCCAAACTTCAATCCGGTTGTCGTCGAAAAGCTAATCGAAGCCGCGGAAGCCCTGGACATGCCTGTGCAAATGGAAGCGGCCGGTCGCGGAACGGGCACCGATGCAAACGCGATACAGCTGTCGCGGGGCGGCGTGGCGACAGGCCTGGTTAGCGTGCCGCTGCGCTACATGCACACGCCGTCGGAAATCGTGGCGCTAGCCGACGCCGACGCCGCGGCAACGCTGCTGGCAGAGTTCGCGAACCGGGTCTCAGCCGACGACGATTTCACGCCGTAGGTACGTCCGACTCGACCCTATCCGGCCGCTCGCCGATCTAGCCAGGATTCCTTAGGCCGCAGGCGTTCGCACGATGTGCGCCGGCACGTCCTGAACGGCGCGCTCGGCCCAGTGTGGGTCGGCGGTGAAGAGGAACACCTGCCGGTCGCCGGGCATGTTGGCCAATGCTGCAAGGCCGCTGGCGGTCCGTCCCGGATCCCAGTTGACGAACATCTCATCGAGGAACAGCGGCAGCGGCTCGTCACCTTCCACGAGATCGACCATGGCCAGCCGCAACGCGAAGTAAATCTGTTGAATCGTCCCGCGGCTCAGCGGCGTATCCACATCCTGAGGAAAGTCCTCGCCGGTCCGCCGAACCTGGAGATTGGCCCCCGAAGAACTGGCGTCGTCGACACTCAGCAGGTCATATCGTTCGTGCGTGAAGCCGCGTAGGTATCGGCCCGCCACAGAGAGCAATGGCGACTGATATCGGTCGCGATACGACGTGTCGGCTTCCTGCACCAGCTTCTGCAGAAGGGCTACCCGGTCGTGCTCCCGGCGCACGAAATCCAGGCGCTCCTCCGCAGCTCTGATGGCACCCATTATGTGAGCAGGCCCCGGCTCGTCCATCCACCGATTGCGCTCCGTAGTTATTCTGCCGCGCTCATCCGCCAGGTCTTGGGCTGTCCGTCGCAGCTCCTCTGCTTCACGTCGGCTCTCAACCCGTTCAGCGTCGCTGAGACCTATCTGAACGCCACCGTCCAGAAGCTGCTCGGCCTCGACGAATCGCTGCCGCCAGTCGGGGACGTCGCGCTCAAGCTCAAGCAGTACGCGTCGTGCTTCGGCGCGCAGATCGAACGCATGCAGCACCCGCTCGAGTCCAACCTCGGGGTTGGCACCGTGCGGATCAACGACGGCGAGTGAGGCGTCGATTCGTTCGAGTTTGACGTGACCATCGTCAAGCTCCTCGCCACAAGCCTCAAGCTGCTGGCGGAGGCCTGGAATCTCGGCATCTGCGATGTTGGCAATACGTTTGGTTTCCAACGCGTCTTCCAGCGCCCGCCGCGCGGCTGGCGCCGCCTCGAAGGGGTCAACGGGCAGTTCAATTGCGAGTTCCTCCCGCAGGCGTGTCACCCCGTCGTACCAGGCCTTAAGACTTGCGGCCACTTGTCGCCTATTGCGGCGCAGACGTTGGGCGCTGCCTACAATCTGGCGCATGTCTTCCAGGTCTCGGACCATGGCTTCATTAGGCGTTTCACGCTGTACTGGCGCGATCGGCACGTCTGCAACTACTGACAGAAACTCCGCATGCGCCTCGCCGGAGGCCGTCGCGGCCCGCTCTACCTCGGCCTCCGCAGCCTCTAGCTCAGCCTGGCCTGCCTCGAGTTCCTGGCGCAGCCGCATCACGTCAGCCTTGGCTTGCTCTGCGGCGCGCTCAACCTCCAGCGCATCCTGAAGCGCCCGCCGCGCGGCCGGTGCCGAGTCGAAAGGATCTACCGGCAGGTCGCGCCCAAGCGTCGGCATCAACCGCTCGACTTCGTCTCGCCAGGCGGCCAGCCGTGAAGCCACAGCTTCTCGATTTCGCCGCAGTCGCTCGGCACTGCTCAGCATCAGACGCATCTCTTCTAAGTCGCGGACCAAGCCCTCATCAGGAGTCTCATGCTGTACTGGCGCGATCGGCACATCCGCAACTACCGACAGAAACTCCGCATGCGCTTTGCTCGCTGCCGTAGCGGCCCGCTCAACCTCGGCCTCCGCCGCCTCTAGCTCCGCCTGGCCTGCCTCAAGTTCCTGGCGCAGCCGCATCACGTCAGCCTTGGCTTGCTCTGCGGCGCGCTCAACCTCCAGCGCATCCTGTAGTGCCCGCCGCGCGGCCGGTGTCGCCTCGAAAGGGTTTTCCGGCAGGTCGCGCCCAATCGTCGGCGTCAACCGCTCGACTTCGCCTCGCCAGGCGGCCAGCCGTGTTGCCACAGCTTCTCGATTTCGCCGCAGTCGCTCGGCGCTGCTCAGCATCAGACGCATCTCTTCTAGGTCGCGAAGCAGCCCCTCGTCCGGCGCCTCGAGGTGAATCCGAGCGACGGGGACATCCGCAACTACCGTTAGAAACTTCTCGTGCGCCCTCTCGGCCGTTCTTTCGTTGGCCATGACGCGCTCACGTGCTTCGACTTCGGATTCCTTCGCGTCTGCCATTTGCTCGAGCACGTCGTCGCGCCGCATGGCGGCGTCTCGACTTTTCTGAGTCCGCTTGACCTCGGCCTCAAGATCGGCGTCGAACTCGAGCCCTAGTCGATGGAGCCGCGATTCCAATCCGACGCTGGCCTTCTTCTGACGTCGGCGCGACCAACTTTTATTCGCAGCGACGGAAGCAACTACGGTCAGCACAGCCGCCACTGCAACAATGACAAGCACCCCAATCGGCGCGCTAAACGCGAAGGTAAATGAGAGGGCCAGCGCGCCGAGCAGGATCGGTATCGCTATCCAGGCAGCTGCATTCAGCGTCACCGGAGCCGAGATCAGAGCCTGGTAACGCGCAATGTGGTGGAGTTCTCGCAACCGGTCGTCGAGTTCAGCGCGGCTGTGCTCGGTCGCGACGGACTCAAGTCTCCGCTTCAAGCGGGCGCGATTTGACTCAGCAGCTTGAAAGTCAACAACGGCGGCAGCCCGCTGCCGCACCGCAGCCTGCAGATTGGCAAAGCGTCCGCGCAATTCGCCCACAGAGAGCTTGAGCACCGCAATCCGCGTGTCTGCATCGACCTGATCCGTTCTCAGTATCCGTCCGGCAATCTCGCGCAGAGAGTCGTTGATGCCACGCGCCTCGGAATCAATGCTCGCAAGGCTCTCCTGGTTTTCCTGAGCACGGGAGAGTTCGCGGTCGAGACGCTCAATGTCAGTGCGAGCACCTAGCAGCGCAAGCATCCGATCCTCGATCTCGAGCGCCTGTTCACGCTCCTCAATCGCGAGTTGGGTTTCCCGTTGCTGAACCTGGAGTTGCACCAGACGATCACTAACCGACTGCACCTCTTGCCGGGACTCCCGCCACGCGGCGAAGCGCCCTCGTAACTCGGCCACCGAGATCGTGAGGAGTGCTCTGCGGGTAGCAGAGTCAATCTGATCGCACGTGAGCGTGCGCCCGGCGACTTCACGGAGTGCGCCGTCGCTGCGTTGCAGCTCTGCATTCATGCTCCGCACCCGGTCTTGGTTTTCCTGCGCGCGCGATGTCTCGCGGTCCAAGCGTTCGATATCCTCACGGACCTCCAGAAGCGCGCAGGTACCAACGTCAACCTCCAGCGCGGCTTCGCGGTCCGCGATCCTCTTACAGATGTCGTCTTGCCCAGACTGAAGCCGCTTCAGGCGACTATCCGCTGCGTCAAGCAGATTCCGGGAATCCCGCCAGCCGGCGAAGCGCCCACGCAATTCGACCACTGAGAGTTCGTTAATCGCGCGGCAGACGCCTTCGTCAAGCTGTTCCACTGTGAGCACGCGCGCCGCCAGTTCTTGCAGCCCACCGTCGCTGCGCTGCAACTCACTATCCATGCTCCTGATGCGATCACGATCCTCTTGCGCGCGAGACAGCTCGCGGTCCAGTCGCTCGACATCAGCGCGGGCAACCAAGAGACGGCGGATTCCCGCCTCAACTTCACGCGCCTTCTCGCGCTTCGCGATCTTCACCCGAAGATCCTTCCGCTGTGCCGTGAGCTTCTCCGAGCGATCACGAAGTCTCGCTCGCTCTTCGGCGACACCGTCCCAGGTGTCGCCTCCGGGTGCCAGGTCCGCAGCCCGTGCTTCGAGTCCACGAAGACGGCCGACCCGTCGAACCAGAGGTGCCAGCGTGCGGTCCCGCTCTAGCGCTAGCTCAATGCGCTGTAGTTTTCGTTCATTTGCTGCCAGGTCTGAGGCAATCCCCCGCAGTCGCTCATCTGCCTGCTCGATCCGGCCACGGTGCTCACGAGCCTCGGCCAGGCTCCCGCGCAACCGCCGAATCTGATCGGTAAGCTCGCGGTGTGCCGGCTTCCCGCGACGATCGGACCGCCAGAGGCGCCGGCGGTCAGCCTCCAGGGCACGCACGATTTCGCGCGATGGCCGCAGATAGTCAAATGGACTTCCACCCAGCAGATTCTGCACGGCCTGCCAAGCCTGCTGATCAAGCCGGAGCGCCTCGTCTTGAGTCAAGGCATACACGTTCTTGAAGACGGCGCGGTCCATGAGGCCAGTCCAAGGAACCTGTCGATTGGCAAGATCGCCCTCGTCGCTGTTAATCCTGATTCGTCCAAACGGCCGCGCTCGGAGTCGACGTGCAACGCTAGCCAGATCGCCGTTGCGCAGCACAACATCCAGTCGACCGTGCGGATACTGTCCGCCCCAGGGTCGATAAGGATGGCCGTCGGCCGTGGCCGGAGAGAATCCGAACATTGCGCTGGTAAAAAACTCAAAGAGCGCGCTCTTCCCGGATTCGTTGGGACCGAGAACGACAACCACGTCATGGTCAGCAAGGCCCTTTGTCGACCAATCCGTGATTGGTCCAAAGTCAGCTATAGACCAACCCTCAACCCTCACAGCCGATCCTCGCGCAGCATCCGCTCGGCAACTGCAAAGTCGAGTCCGTCCAGCAACTCGCGGAGATAAGCCAGCCGTTCGGGGCCATCAGGATGCTCATCGGCGAGAGCAAGTTCCTCCGGAGCCAGCCGGGCAAGGATCGAGTTGTCGACGCGCGCCAGATTCACGAGTTCGAGCGCTTCGCCCAGCACGTGCTGCTGGCCGACATATCGGGCGGGGTCGATCGGCGGATAGAGCCCGGCGTCGCGAACCTCGACTTCGAGCACCCCAAGCACTGCGCAAAGATCTTCGGCCAATTCGTTGCGCTCGTCGGCTCGGCGCAGTACATCGACCAGCGGGCAAGGGCCGGCAAGATTCACGCGCAGAATCCACTCTTGGTCGGGCAACACATTCGCGTCGGACTCGCGTAGACGTTCGAAATTCGCCCGTATTTGGTCCTGGAGAATGGTGATGCTGTGGGCACTTCTAAGGTCCGGACTTGGTAGTTCCTCCCAGCGCACGGGCGCCAGCGGGTGGAAGCGCACGCGAGGGGCAGCAGGCGGGTCCAAATCGACAACTAGTGCCCCCTTGGCGCCGGATTCTCCGAAGTCCCGGCCCTGCAGATTGCCGGAATACCAGGCGGGAGAGTCCTCGCGGATTCGTTGGCGTTTGTGGATATGACCGAGCGCCCAGTAGGCGTAGCCTGGATCTAGATCGGAAAGAGCAGCGGGTGCGTAGACGTGTCCAGCTTCGTCGTACGCCGCGCCCTGCGCGCCGCCGACATCTGCGTGCAAAAGCGCGACGGCAGGTTCCGGACCTGGCGCCTCCGGGAAGGATGCAGCAAGGTTGGTCGACTCGTGGGTCGTCTGGTGTCCCGCCCCCACAACCCAGCCCACGCGATTGCCTCCACGAAGGATGGGAATCTTCTGCGGCGTCCGGGACTTCAGTAGGCGAAGGCCGCCTGACGGCCAAGCAATGCGCGAAGCGCGGTAGTTGGCACGACCAGGATCGTGATTGCCGGTGGCGTAAACCACCGTCACATCGGCGTCAGCGAGCTGTTCCAGTTCACGTATCAGTTCTAACTCTGTTGCGATGGTTAGCCATTCGTTGTCGAACAGGTCGCCAGCGATCACCAGCGCGTCGGCATCTTTCAGAATGGTCAGAGCAACCAGTCTCTTGAGTGCCTCGCGGCCCGCGTCCTGAAGCCGTTGCCTTAGCGCGGGATCGTGACGTCGATAGGGAGTGTCGAGATGAATGTCAGCCGCGTGGACTATACGCACAGGCTCTTCCACTTCCGCTATGATGGCGTCTGAAGCGTCCGGCGGCGGTGCACCGCCGCCGGACGCCAATGCCTGGCTCCAGCGGCTCTATACAAACACCGCCCAAGCCACACGCGACCTTAGCATATTTAGCGAAATTTGCGGAAGTTCAACCCTTTTATGGGAAGGGGCTGCAATCTCGCATTTTGGCGATTTTCCAGGAATACACCTAGACGCCGATGGCGTAGCCGTCCCGACGTGGGTCGGCGCCTCCCTGGAGCGCGCCGGTCGCGGGGTTGCGGCTGGCGCCCTGCATGCCGCCGACGGCCATGGTCCAGGGGTCGGTGGCTTCGGCGCCGTGGCCTCGGGCAGCCAGATCGTCAATCACGCTCTGGTCGATACGAGATTCGACAAGCACCAGGTCGCCATCCATCAGCCGCATGCGCGGTGCTTCGATGGCGGCCTGCACGTCCAGCCCAAAGTCCACGTGCTGCACCAGGGCCTGCGGCTGGGTCTGGCAAATGCCGTAGCTGCCGGGCGTGCCCAGCGCCAAGACCGGCTCGCCATCGCGCAGGGTGATGGTGGGGGCAATTGGCAACGAGAGCGGGGCGCCCGGGTATAGGTGATTCGGGCTCAGCGGGTTCAGATCGCCCCACCGAAGCAAATCGTTGGTCAGCACGCCATGCCCCTGGACCACAATGCCCGAGCCGAACCCGGCGCCGAGGCTTTGGGTCAGACACACGGCGTTGCCTTCGGCGTCCATCACCGAGAACGAGGTGGTGTGCTCCAGCATGGGATCGGGCTTTGAGCCAGGCGCCGGCGCGGCTCCGATCTGCTCCGTGGGACCGCTGATGGCCTCGGGCGAGTCCAGCAGACCGCGCAGCCGATCCAGATTCTCGTCCCCCAGGATTTCTTCGACGATCTCGATAGGCGCGTTGGCGTGGCGGAAGCGTACTTGGGATGACAGCCGAATGGCTCGGATGATCGCGTCCAGATGCTCCGCGCCATTTCGCTCGAGGGCCCCGATGTCCAGATGACTCACGAGGCCCAGCGTCATCAGCATCTGAAAGCCCTCGGACGGCGGCGGTGCGCCATTGACTTCCAGGTCGCGGTACGCGATTCGGATCGGGTCTTGCCAGCGCGCTTCCACGGCGGCCAGGTCTTCCATGGAGAGTGCCCCGCCGAGCGCCTGAATTTCATTGACCAAGGCCTGGCCCAGGGCACCGTGATACAGGTAGTCGGGCCCCTCGCTGACCAGGGCCTCGTAGGTGTCGGCCAGGTCGTGCTGATGCAGCATCCAGCCGGCGCCCGGTTCTTCATCGTTGTCCAGGAAGATTTCCGACCAGCCGGGGAAGATCTCCGCGATGTCGTTCAGGCGGCCGCCGATCATGTGGGCGTTGCCTTCGCTGACGGGGAAGCCGCCGCGTGCAAGCTCAATGGCGTCGGCGAAGAGCTCGGCCGTCGTGCGCGTGCCGTACGTGTCCAGCAGCTTCATCCAGCCAGCGAGACTGGCCGGCGGGCCCACGCCGTGCGGACCGCGGGTCAGGTCGTCGTAGCGTCGCGCGATGGAATCGAACTTGAGCGGTACGGCCGGCGTGAAGTCCAAACAACGCACGCGGCGCTCGGCAGCCACGTAGACCATGGCCGTGCCCATGCCGGCCAGCCCCGACATGTATGGCTCAACCACATCGAGCGCGGCTGCGGTGGCGACAGCGGCGTCAAATGCGTTGCCGCCGTTGGACAGGATGCGAGCGCCTGCCTGCGCCGCGAGAGGATGGGCCGCCGCGACTACGCCTCGGCGGGAGGTGACGCTTGGCCGCCGTCCAAACATGGGCGCTGAACTCCTTGCGATGGGTGTGAGGTCGCATGATGCGCGCTTCTCGGCATCGTGGCATATCCAACGAGACTTCGTTCAGTTTTCGCCACCCGGTGCGGTGTCAATACGATTCCGCCACGTCCTCCAGCGCCTGGCGATCGAGGACGTCAATGCGTTTACGGCCAATGGCGATCATCCCCGCGTTCTTGAGTTCGTTCAGGGCCTGCGTGGCTGTCTCGCGCGATGTGCCGACCCGTTCCGCCATGTCGCTGTGTGTTAGCCCCGTAACGCGGGCGTCGGCATCCGAGGAAAGACGCAGTATCAACGTGGCAAGTCGAGCGGTCAGCGACTTGAGTGCCAGGTCTTCAAGTTGCGTCTCGGCTTCGCTGAGACGATCTGCCAGGGTCTGCATGATGCGAACCCCGACTGTGGGAAAACGTCCGATCAGGAATTCCAGGTCTCGTCGACTGATGACACACAGCGTCGATTCCTCCAGCGCTTCGGCAAACGAGTCACGGCGCGACTGTCCCAGCAATGCCATCTCGCCGAAGAACATGCCTGGCTCGATATTGGAAGTGACGAAACGTTTCCCATCGGGGGAAATGCGGTAGATCTGAACATGTCCTGTCTTCAAAAGGAATAGCGTCTCCGACTTCTCGTCCGGCTGGTAGAGGATTCGCCCGGGACCAACCGTGGACATGCGCGTGTTGCGCTCGACCTCATATATTTGCGCTTCGGATAGATCCTGGAAGACCTCAACCTGCTGCAGATAGCGTCGCTTCAGTGCGCCGGGATCAGGGTTCTGGCCAGGGCTTCGTCCAAGTCTCCACCTAGCTTCACGCATTGTTCTCCGCCCGAGATCTCTGCGTCGTCAGGGCCTAAGACGCCAGAAATGCTCCCGCACAGCCTCTATTGACGACCTGGTTGCTCAATCCACATGTTGGCACAGGAGCACGGCCGATTGGAGCTGGTGATCCCCTGGATCACGCCCCGGCAATCAGTTCGGCACTTGAAGAAAGGGCTTCGCCTCGCTTATCCCGCCGAGATCCATGGTCTCGGCAGCCGCGCGATCGCGCCGCATGGCGCTTACCAGGTCCTCGACCGAGTCAAACGCTTCCTGACCACGCAGCCAGGCACGGATGAAGGTTCGCAGGCCACGACAATAGATGTCGCGATTGAATCCCAGGAGATGGACTTCGAAGAGTCGCGCTTGGTGGTCAAACGTGGGACGGGTGCCCACGCTGATCAGTGCCGGATGAGGCTCCGGATCGCCGTCGACGAGCGCCGATCCGGCATAGACACCATCTGCCGGGAGGACCAGCCACTGGGGAAGGTCAACGTTGGCCGTTGGAAACCCTAATTCGCGGCCTCGACCGTCGCCACGACCCACGGTGCCGTACAGACTATGGCTTCGGCCAAGAATCTCACGAAGCCTGTCCACTTCGCCCGAAGCCAGGGCGCTGCGAGCCCGCGTGCTTGAAATGGCGCCAGGTGCACCCTCATAGCGCACGGGCAAGTGAGTGAATCCCAGTCGCGGCGCCAGGCACGCGATGACATCCGGCGTACCCTCGCGATCTCGTCCAATGGCAGCGGTAGGACCGGTGACGAGCGTCCGCATGTCCAGCCGCTGTACCAGGTCACCAAGGAAATCCTCCGCCGAGCGGCGAGAGAATTGCTGGTCGAAACGCAAAACAACGATGTCATCCACACCGGATGCCGCCAGCAGGGTGATTCGGTCGTTGAGTGTGGTCAACATCCGTCGGGGTTCCGAGGGCCGCAGAACCCATTCCGGCGGGGGCCAGAGGGTCACCGCGATCGCGCGATCTTCACCGGGACCGGCAGCTGCCCGGCAGGCGGCTTGCAGCAAGGCACGGTGACCCCGGTGAACCCCGTCGAAACGTCCAATCGTTACCGAGGCGCTGCCCAGGGGAACGAACGTGTCGTCCTCGCGAAATACGCGCACGCGGCGCACATTCGTGGCCTGTGCCACTACGCTGGACTCCACACGATGCGGGGCGACCACGAACCGGCCTGGCCATTGGCGAGACCAAGAAAGCCCCCATCGCTGTCGTATAGACGGTGCATACCGGCGGGCGCCCGGCTCAGTGAGCGGCCGTGGCTGAACTCGATGCGATCTCTGTCGCCAAGAATCGCCGATGGTAGATCTTCCACCACGGTGTCCGGGGCATAAAGCAGGGTGCTGAGAAAGCCGTCTTGGGCCGCGACGGCAAGCTGCCACATCTCGGTCGCGGCGCCCAGAGAGAAGGGACCAACGCGAGTGCGGATGAGTCCGAAAAGGGTGGCGCCACAGCCGATCGCCGCCCCCAGGTCTCGCGCGAGCGCCCGAATGTAAGTGCCGGACGAGCACTCGACATGAAGCCCCGCCAGCAGGGCGTCCTGCCAGCCCGAGCCGCTGCCAAAGTGCAGACGACCGTCAGCCACGCGCACGCCGACTCGGCCGGCGGCAACGAGACGCAGTGTGCGAATGTGAACTTGACGCGCAGGTAGATCCACGCGCCGGCCAGCGCGAGCCGAGCGATAGGCCCGCACGCCGCCAACTCGGAGAGCCGAGTACTCCGGCGGACGCTGTTCAATTTCGCCGACAAACGCCGGGAGCAGCTGTTCGACAGCCTGAGGCTCCGGCGACGGGCAAGGCTCAGCGGTCGGATGCGTCTCCAAATCGTGGGAAGGCGTGTCGATTCCGAACAGCACGGCGGCCGCATACGACTTGGGCATCTCCAGGACGAAGCTGCTCAACCGGGTGGCGCGTCCCACCGCTATCGGCAGCACGCCCCAGGCCAGTGGATCCAGGGTGCCGCAATGCCCTACGCGTCGCACGCCAAGGCTGCGGCGAACCCGGCCGACGACTTGCGTGGAACTGGCGCCGATCGGCTTGAAGATATTGAGGAATCCGCCGTTTGGCGGCGCCTCTCCTTCACGGGCCATCGTCAGGTTGCGCTGCCAGGGTTTGCATCCCTTGATCGGTCGCATCGCCGTCGGCACTGCGCTGGGTCGTCGGCGCGGCCGTCAGCATCTCCGGATCGAGTTGAAATCGAATCTGCGGGATGCGGTACACACGAATGCGAGTCGCAAGCTGCCGCCGAACATACATCGACGCGCGCTGCAAGGCGGCCACAGACTGTTCGATGTCGTGGTTGTCCCCTAGCGGCGAGACAAACACTATGGCGTGGCCCAAATCGGGCGAGATCGATACGTGCCGCACAGTGACGAACCCAATCGCCGGGTCTTCGAGGTGGCGCTCCAGGAGGTCGCTTACCTCACGCGCGATCTGAGCTTCAATCCGTTGGGCACGGCGGGTCTTGATAGTGCGACCTCCGGTGCTACGGGAGCCGTTCTTCGGTGTGGCTGGCCTCGATGATGTCCGCGAGTTGGATCTTGGTTGTGGTCTCTATTGAAAGCCCGCAGTCGAAGCCCTGTCGTACTTCGTCTACCTCATCCGAGAAGCGTCGAACGGTGAGAATGTGGCCGGTGCCAATTTCCTCGCTGTTGCGCAAAATCCGAACGCGGGCGCCAGTGTAGACACGACCAGAAAGCACCATGCCGCCGACAATCTGGCGCGTGCGCTCGGTTCGGAACTCGCCGCGGATCTCCAGTCGTCCGTCGACGACTTCGACCTCTTCCGGCTTGATTGATCCCTTGAGCGCCGCATCGACATCGTCGATCAACTCATAAATCGTGCGATACGTACGTACGTCAACACCCTGCCGTTCAGCTTCCGCCGCAGCCGTGGCATCGACACGCGAGTTGAAGGCAAGCACAAGTCCCTTCGCGGCAGCCGCGAGATTCACATCCGACTCCGAGACTGACCCGACACCCTCGAAGACGACCATCGCACGTGCTCGGTCATCCCCAAGCTGTTCAATCGACTTCACAACCGCATCAATGGAGCCGGCGGTGTCAGCCTTTACGATCAGGTTTATCTGTTGCAGTCGGCCAGCCGTCATCTGTGCGGCCAGCGATTCCAGGCTCAACCGCATGGCCTGGTCGCCGCTACTGCGGGCAGGTGCGCGACTCCGCTGGCGACGACGCTTCCGCTGCCTGGCGACGACGTTCAGGGGGTCTCCGACGTCGGGCATCGCGTCAAGCCCTATGACTTGGACTGGAGTGGAAGGCTCGGCCGTCCGGAGTCGTCCCCCGCTCTCGTCAAACAGCGCCCGTACGCGGCCGTTAATCTCACCAGTCGTCACGCTGTCGCCAACCTTCAGGACGCCGCGTTGGACGAGAACGGTGGCAATTGGCCCCTGGCTATGGTCGAGGCGGGTCTCGATGATCGTGCCCTCTGCCGGACCGTCAACAGGCGCCCGCAACTCCTCCAATTCGGCCGTCAGATTGATGTATTCGAGCAGCTCGTCGATTCCCTCGCCCTTAAGGGCCGAGAGAGGAACGGCAACCACGTCGCCTCCAAAGTCTTCGACAACGATTTCATGCTCGGTGAGCTGCTGAAGCACGCGGTTTGGATTGGCGGATTCCAGGTCAATCTTGTTGACCGCAACGATGATCGGAACACTGGCCGCCTTGGCGTGCCCAATGGCCTCCACCGTCTGCGGCATGATGCCGTCGTCGGCGGCAACCACGATCACGACAATGTCGGTAACCCCGGCGCCACGCGCGCGCATGGCGGTAAAGGCCTCGTGCCCTGGGGTGTCAATGAAGGTGATTGCGCCGCCATTCACCGACACCTGGTAGGCGCCGATGTGCTGGGTAATCCCCCCGAATTCGCTGTCAACCACATTTGTGTTGCGAATAGCGTCCAGGAGCGTCGTCTTGCCGTGATCGACGTGTCCCATCACGGTCACGATGGGCGGTCGGGGCTCGCCTTCCGGAGGCTCTGCGGAGTCGCGCTGCGCCGGCTTTCGGGAGGCCGTTGGAGTTGTGGCGTCGACTTGAGGTTCATCGACGATGGCCACCCCAAGGTTCTGCATGACCGCGCGTGCCGTATCGCGATCGATGGCCGCGTTGATGGTCGTCAACACGCCGCGGTTGAGCAACTCCATGATGATGTCAGTCGGCGGCACTTCGGCGCGCTCCGCTATGTCGGCGATTGAGGCTGAGTCCGGCATTCCCACTTCGCGAAGTTCAATGGCCGGCGCCTCCGGCACCTCGGCCGGTCGCTCCTCGGCCGGAGTACCGGCGCGCTGCTGCGGACGACGGCGGGCGCGTGGCCGCGGCGGCGGGCGACGGCGTGTGCGTCGGCGGCGCGCCATGCTAGCGAACGCTCCCGGTAAGTCGGATAACGCGTTCGCGCTCAACTTGCTCAATCAACATCTCAGCCTGATCACGATCTATGGGAACTCCCAAGTGCTTGCTTAGAATGCCGCGCGCAAGCGCCGCCTGCACAGAGCCGCTGTCGACGGAGATATAGGCGCCACGCCCATTGACGCGGCCAGACGGATCGCAACAAACGTCGCCGTCGGGCCTACGCACGATACGAATGAGTTGACGTTTCGGACGCTTTTCGCGCGTGACAACGCAGGTGCGAGTCGGCTCAGCTCGGGCGATGATTAACTCCCGGATCCGACGGCGTCGCGCCCAACTTGTTCCGTCATTCTCGCCGATTCGGATTCCAGCGACACTTCGGGTTCTTCGAGTGGAGCGTCCAAACTGTCTAGACTCGCCTCTTCGTCGGGCACTGTCTCGGGCTCCGCAACGCCCACAGCTTCGGCGGGCTCCGCCGCATCTCGAATCGTGATCTTGAACCCTGTCAGCCTGGCTGCCAAACGCGCATTTTGACCTTCGCGCCCTATGGCAAGCGACACCATATCGGTCGGCACGAACACGTCGGCTACGCGCTGGCTCAAGTCAACATGGACGTTGCGCACTCGAGCAGGACTGAGCGCATTGGCCACGTAAACACGCGGCTCATCGTCGTGCAGGATGATCTCGACCTTTTCCTGTCCCAGTTCGCGGAGAACGTTTTGGATGCGCGTCCCGCGCATCCCCACGGCCGAACCAACGGGGTCAAGCCCATCTTGCCGCGAGCGCACCGCCAGCTTGGTGCGTACGCCAGCGTCGCGCGCAATTGCCGCAATGTCGACCAAACCGTTCTGAATCTCCGGAACCTCGCGTTCAAAGAGGCGGCGGACAAAATCTGCGTGGGAGCGCGAAACGCGCAACTGTGCGCCGCGCCCGCCTTCCGCCACTTCGAGTAGTAGCACACGCATGCGCTGCCCGGAGCGGTAAAACTCTCCGGGAACCTGGTCGCCCGGAAGCATGATCGCCTCACCGCGCCCCAGATCCACAAAGACGCCGCGATTCTCGACGCGGGTCACTCGCCCGACGAGCAAGAGCCCCTGGTGCTCGATGAAGTGCGTGTAAATCTCCAGACGCTCAGCATCGCGAAGAGCTTGCTGCATCGCCTGCCGGGCCTTCTGTGTCGCGATACGACCGAAGTTTGGCGGGGTGATGTCGATCTGAAAGATCTCACCGACTTCCATCGTCTTGTCGTAGGTTCTGGCCTCGGCCAGCGAGATCTCGTGAACCTCGTCGGACACGACTTCGACAACGGTCTTGTTCGCGTAGACGGTCGAGTCACCCGTTTCCGGGTCGATTTCAATGTCGATGTCGTCGTAGTCACTGTTGTAGTCCTCGAAGGCCGACATGATGGCTGTGCGCAGAGCGTTAACGACCGCCTCAATCTGGATGCCCTTCTCGTCGGCAAGCTGTTGTAGCGCCAACATGAAGTCACTGCGCACGGGAATGCCTCCTCAGGACGTTTGGACCGCTTCCCTCCCCCGGGAAAAAGACGGGCACTTCGCCCGCCCACGACAGACAATGCGGCTACGCACAGTCTAGCACTGCTCGCTGGCACTCAGCGAGCAGGCCAACAAGTAGCGTGCCGTTTGAAGCTACAAAGCCTGACCTATCGGCCGACTTGATCCAACAAAGAGCTGACTGACCGCAACAGGCCTAGCGCTAAATCAGCCGGTCTTCGTCAGCGTTGAAGACATACGCGTCGTCCACCGGGACCTTCGCGTAGACGGTGGTATTGCGGTCCCACTCCTCTTCAAGCGGCCGCTTGGCGATCACCCGCGACCCCGCGAGATCAAAGGTGACTTCCTTTCGCTGCTCGGAGAAGTGGGTCTCGACCCAATACACCTCCACCGGCACCGAGCCCTCGACCTGATGATGGCTCAACTCAATCGACTCGGGTCGGATGCCGAGGTTCACCGGGTCGCCTTCACGCCGCCCCAGGGCATCGTTCCGCAGGTCCACGAAATGACCGTCCACGCGCACTCCGCCGCGCTCGGCCTGCGCCGGCATCAGGTTCATCGGCGGAAGTCCCACGAACCCAGCCACGAACATGTTCGCCGGGTTGTCGTAGATTTCCCGATAGGTGCCGAGTTGCTGGATCTTTCCGGCCTGCATGACCGCAATTCGGTCGCCCATCGCCTGGGCCTCGGTCTGGTCGTGCGTAACGTACACAGTGGTGATGTTGAAGCGACGCAGCAACCGCTTGATTTCTACGCGGGTTCGGCTACGCAGCTTGGCATCGAGATTCGACAGCGGCTCGTCGAAGAGGAAGACCGTCGGGTCGCGCACGATACAGCGGGCGATCGCCACGCGCTGCTGCTGACCGCCCGACAATGCCTTGGGTCGACGATCCAGGAGCTGATCAAAGCCGACGCCCATGATCTGCGAGACGATCTCGACGCGCTCGTCGACCTCTTCCTCACGCTTGTGCATCTTGAAGAAGAATCCAAGATTCTTCTTGCTGTGCATGTGCGGATAAAGAGCGTAGTTCTGGAACACGATGCCAACGCGCCGCTCCTTGGCGCCAAGCACCGTCCAGTCCTCTTCGCCGTAGCGGATTGTCCCGCTGTTCGGGAAGTCCAGCCTGATCAGCCCCGCGACGACCCGCAGCATGGTGGACTTGCCGCAGCCCGACGGCCCCAGAATGGCAATGGACTCGCCGTCGTGGATGTCGAGATCCACGCCGTCGATGGCGTGAATACTGCCGTCGTGGTAGTTGGCCTGTCCCACGAGGTCGGATTTTTCGTCGTCGGGAGTCCCGCCGGTCTGGCCGAAGATCACGGCCGCCGGGTCCGAGTCTTCCTTGAAGATCACGCGGGCATTTCGAATCTGAACGTCAGCCATCAAACTCCTCCAAGCCTGCCGTCAATTGAAGAGGGCGCGTCACAGGCCTCGCCCCTCCGGCTCAACGCCAAACGCGTGGAGCCTGTCTTGTGTCATTCGTATCGCCACGAGGGCCAGGGTGCTCGCCATGAGGAACACCGCCGGGAATATGAGCAGCATACTGAGCGCAATGCTGCCAAGCACGACGATGAAGTAGGCAACTGACGATCCCGGCGCGCTGAGCGCCATGACCGTCGCGTTGCGGAACAAGTGATAAATGGACATGTCGTATCGGATGAACATCGGGAAGAGGTAGGCCTGGGCCGCTGTCCACAGGACCACGAAGTAGAGCGAGAGGAATCCAAAGGCCTGAATCAGCAACTGGCCGGTCCCGGTGTAGAAAATGAAGCCCACGATCAATCCGTAGAGCAGAAACAGGTCAACCACGAACAGCAGCCAGGCACGTACGAAATTGGATCGAAAGCCGTGCCAGAAGTCGCGCAGCTCAATGTTCTCGTACTCGATGTGGCGATGCGCTACATGGAAGAGCGCGGCGGTCCCCGGCCCGGCCAGCGCACCGCCCACAACGGTCCCACCCACGATGAACACAAAGAACTGCACGCCCGTGCCTGCCGCGTCCGCCTGCAGCACCGCTTGCTGCAATGCCGAGGCGCCTGGGATCCCGACAATCGGAACCAGCGGCACGATCGTGAGAAACCAGAGCAGGTTTCCGACCAACGCGAGCGAGCGAAGGTCGTAGTAGACCTGGGCGAACCCCCACCAGGTGTGTCGAAAAACGTCAGCCACGGCGCCTCGCTGCCGAAACGTACACAGCCATATCCCCTACGTCGCATGGTAGCGGAGACTGGGGCCCGGGCTGCGTTCCAGTTTCTCCCGTGCCTCGCGGTCCTGGCGTGCCGGTCAGGCCGGAACTCGCGCTGGTAGTCGATCAAGCATATCGCGCAGTAGGTGCGTGGTATGACTCGTGCTTCCGCAGCACGACCCGACAACTGACACGCCGGCATCAATCCACCGTCGAGCGAACTCAACCATTCGCTCCGGCGGATACAGGTAGCAGACCCGACCATCAATCAGCTCGGGGACGCCGGCATTGGACTGGGCCATGAGAGGGCGCCGGGGACCCGCGGCCAGCATCTGGTCGAGGACTTGCGTCATTTCTTCGGGACCGTTGCCGCAGTTGCAGCCAACGACCGCCGCACCCGCGTCTTCGCACGCGCGCATTCCGTCGGCCGGGGCCACGCCCATCATGGTGTGCAGGTTGATGTCATAGGTCATGGTGGCGAAAACGGGCAACCCTGTCGAAGCCGCCGCCTGAATCGCGATTTGGACTTCGCGAATGTCACTGAACGTCTCGCAGAGCAGGAGATCCACGCCTCCGGCAGCCAGCTGCTCCGCCTGAATTTGAAAAGCCTCGGTCATCTGGGCTTCGGTTACGTCGCCGAGCGGCTCGAGAAAGTCACCGCTTTGCCCGATGTCGCCGGCAACCCAGGCGTCGTCGCCGGCGACGGCCCGAGCCTGCTCGGCCGCACCGCGGTTGATGGCCTCGGACTGTTCCACCAGGCCGGCTCGCTGCAGTCGGATCAGGTTGCCGCCGAAAGTGTTAGTCGATAGCACGTCGGCGCCGGCGTCCACGTAGGCCTGGTAAACCTGAGCCATGCGGTCGGGGAAGCGCAGGGTGGCCTCCTCAGGCGCTTCCCAGTCACGTTCGGGGAAGTCATTGAGGAGGGAGCCCATGGCGCCATCGAAAAGCAGTGGGCGACAGTCGAGAGCGTGCAGGAGAGCGTCAGAGGTAGATCGGTCAACAGCCATGGGGTTTGTTCAGTCCCGGCCAGCTGGGCTCGGGCTATGGACCGAATATAGCAACGATCAACCGTCCGCTTGGTTACGTTTCGGCGCGTGCGGCAGCCTGCGCCGCCGCGGCGGCTCGATTCACCTGGGCCAGCGCCGGATAGAGGTCGCGATACCGGGCATAGGCCGCCTCAAGCGCAACGGCCTCCGTCGCCTTCGGATCTACCGTTGCGTGCGAAATAGCCGTCGCCTTCACGGCCTCGTCGACGGAAGCGAATTCGCCAGCCGCAACGGCGCCCAGGAGTGCCGCGCCGAAGGCCGGTCCCCGGCCGTCTGGTTCGATCCGCATCGGTGCGTTGAACACGTCCGCCACAATCTGCCGCCAGATGAGACTTCGAGCGCCTCCACCAGCCAGCTTGAAGCGATTGACCGATGCGCCAACACCCTGAATGGACTGAGCGGCGTCACGCAGGCTGAACGCCACACCCTCCAGTACCGCCCTCACGATGTCGGAGCTGCGGTGCGCCGTTGTAAGGCCAGTGAGCGCACCGCGAGCGTCGACATCAAGGTGCGGGGTGCGTTCGCCCTGTAGATAGGGCAGCCATAGCAGGCCGCGCGCTCCCGGCGGCGAGCTCTCCGCCTCGGCCACCAACTGCCTGTACGGAGTCCCTGGAAAGAACGTATCGCGAAGCCAGCGCAGGGATAGGCCGGCCGCCTGGGTCACGCCCATCAGGTACCACCGTTCCGGCGCGGCATGCGCGCCGACTTGAACGCGCCCGTCCGGCGCCGCGGCATAAGTCGAGGCGGCGGCAAACACGACGCCCGATGTTCCGATGGTCACGACGGCATCGCCTTCTGCGACGATTCCGGCCGCCACGGCGCCCGCTGGCTGGTCGCCCGCGCCGGCCGCGATGGGGATTCCGGGACGCAAGCCAAGTCGGGCGGCCGCGTTGGACGTTAGACGACCCGCCGTCCGGGGCGACTCCTGGATACCAGGCAGCCAGGCGTGGTCAATCTCCAGGGTCTCCAGCATTTGACTGGACCAACGGCGCGCGGCCGAATCGAAATATCCAGTGCCGCTGGCGTCAGATACGTCCGTCCAACAGTCGTCCGACAAGCGCAGCCGGATGAAGTCTTTGGGCAGCAAAACGTGCGCGGTGCGTTCGAACAGACGCGGCTCGTGCTTGCGGACCCAGACGATCTTGGGAGCCTGGAATCCCTCCAGGGGCAAGTTGCCGGTGTACTTGATGAGGGCAGGGATTCCCAGGGAGCCTTCAAGCTCACGTCGCTGCGGTCCGGTTCGAAGATCGCACCAGAGAATCGCGTCACGCAGAGGACGCTGCCGCTCATCGAGCAGAGTCAGGCCATGCATCTGTCCGGTGAGTCCGATTGCGCAAACCTCATCCGGTCGTTCGGCTTGCGAGGCCACCGCAGCCATCGCGTCAAAGGCTGCCGCTTCCCAGGCCTCTGGTGACTGTTCGGCCCAGCCCGGCTGGGGCGTTTGCAATTCGTAGGAGGTCTCGTGGACTGCGCGGGTGCGGCCCGACGTGTCGGCCAGCACGGCACGCGCGCCAGTAGTTCCCAGATCCAGCCCAATAACCAGGCCTGCGCTCACGTGGCTACGTCCGAGGAGTCGCGGAATGGATCTGTCACCAGGTCGATCGGCTCCACTCGCACCCCCGGCGCCGCCCGCCAAAGCGGGAATGCGGATGCGGCGCCACGGTCAACGATTGCCTTGGCCATCCACGTTGGGTCGTCATGCAGCACGATAATCGTTCCGCCCAGACCCGCCCCGGCCAGCTTGGCCCCGCGCGCGCCGAGCTGGGTCGCCTGCGCAATCAGGGCGTCGACGACTGGGCCGGAACCGCCAACGGTGGCGACGTGGCGATGCGCTGCGTTCATGGCCGCCCCCACCGCCGCCCAGTCTTGCGCAAGGACATGGCGCTTGGCCTGACGAGCGATCGTGCCCAGCGCGTGCATCGCGGCGCGCACCGCGCGGTCGCCTTCAACCCAGCGGGCGCGCAGGGGTCGATGGGTTTCGCCTGAATCGCGCTGACGCCCGGTATGTGCCAGCACGAACGGAAGCGCGGTCTCGGGATCCAGCAGGGGCTCGACGGTCGCCAGCGGGTCGACACGCGGTCCTCGCCAGTGCTCCTTGTCCCGAAAGTCCATGCATGTGAGACCACCAAACGTCGTTGCGTAGAAGTCCTGGAAGCCGCAGGTGACACCCATCCGGCTGAACTCGATCTCGCGTGCCGTTTCCGCAAACTCATGCCGAGGGGTCTGGCGCCCAAGCCATATGTTCGTGGCGTGCAGGGCCGCAACCAACAGGGCGCTGCTGCTCGAAAGACCGGCGCTTGGCGGAACATTGCTCCAGCAGCGAATCTCGGCCCGGTCGTCCTGCATGCCCTGCGCCGTGACCACCGCCTTGAGAACGTTCAGATAGGTTGAATGCCGGGCGGCCGACAGTTCAGACGGGTTCATTCGGGCCGCGCTGGCGGCGGCTGGCGGCGGGACCAATCGAAGGTCATCGGGGGACTGCACGGTGAGATCGAGGCCGGCGTCCAGTGCCGACAGCCGTAGACGTGGCGCCGCGCGGATGGCGACGAAAGCACGCTTCGGAACGGCGGCGGCAATGACGGTGCCACCGTACATGTCGCTGGGATTGCCGAGCAGCCCGGCCCGCCCGGGCGCCGACACAACGACCGGTGACCCAGCGGTCACAGTCGCTGGCCAAGCTCGCTCACGTACTGCCGAACGCTTGCCCCGTACTGCGGGTCGGTAAGTGCGAAGTCAATGAACGCGCGGTAGTACGACTCGAAATTGCCGATGTCGTAGCGGCGCTCACTGGCATCCAGCGGAACGACCCGAACCGGTGGCCGTTCACGCGCCAGGATTGCGATGGAGTCCGTCAGCCAGCGTTCCCCACCCAACCCAGGTCTGGTGGCCTCGATCGCATCGAATATCTCGGGACCGAAGACGTAGCGCGGGACGATAGCGAGGTCGCTCGGAGCAGTCCCCGCCGCAGGCTTTTCGACGAGGTCAGCGGCGATGAGGCCTCCATCGACCTCACGCACGTCAACGATGCCGTAGCGGAACGCGTCTTCTTGCGCGATCTGTTCAACCGCCACAGCGCCGCTGGCCTCGCCCTCGCCGTGAGCTGCGATGAGCCGCGCCACCAGATTGGCGCCGCGAATAATGGTGTCGCCGAATGCGACGACTATCGGCTCGCCTCCGGCAAAGTCACGTGCCAGTCCTACCGCGTCCGCAACCCCACTGGGAGTGCCCTGGCGCGTATAGAACACGCCGCGAATGCCGTCGGCAATCGGCAGATCGGCGGAATCAACGTTCCCCGCCTGCTGCAGAAGCCGGCTGAGTTCGAGATCGGCATCGAAATGGTCTTCGATAGCCGCCTTCTTGCGGCCAGTTATCAACAGGATCTGCTCGATACCGGCTGCACGAAGCTCTTCAACCACGTACTGAACGACGGGCTTCCGGCCTACCGGGAGCATTTCCTTGGGCTGAGACTTGGTTGCCGGAAACAGGCGTGTCCCAATCCCCGCAACCGGAACCACGGCTTTGCGCACGGGACTGGGAGAGGCGACGGTGTGCACTGGCTACCGACCGAACGGACCGCAAGCGACCGGACGCTAGCATACGCAGATCTACGACTCGGCTGGCCGTGCATCACGCGCGGCCTCGTTTGACGATCTGACTTGTACAGCCGTTACATGGTGTCTGTCGCGCCAGGCACGGCGGCGAAGTGAGGTAAGTCTGCGTGCGTCGTGCATTGGTGCTCGGTCTGTGGTTGCTCCTGGCCCTCGCCGGCGTGCTTGTAGTGCTCGGAGTGTTCGCCACACGCGGCACAGTCGACGTCTCGGATCTGGCGCGTCTGGAGCCAGACGCCCTCGTGAGCGCGCGGGCGGAGGCCAAGCTCGGCGCCTTTGGCCAGACATCGGAGCAGGCACGCCTCGCGGGTCGCTCGATCCCGGCGCAGGTTGCCTTTACCCACGACGAACTGACCGCCCTTGTGCGGGATTGGGGCATGCAAGAGCATGGATTCGGTTCGATCACCGAGATGCAGCTCACCTTCCGTCCCGGAACAATCACGCTGACAGGCATCCTGCATTCGGCGGGCTTGAGTTTTCCGTTTCGCCTGGACATCGCCGTCACGACCGAGAACAGTCAGCGCACGGCCGAGATCACCCGATTTCAGGTAGGCGAGATGTATGCGCCCGGCTTCATACGGTCACTTGCCCTTGCGCTTGCCGAACGCACGCTGGACGCCGGGCTGCCACGACTGCCCATCGCCATTGAGACGATTGTGGTTACCGACGGCGAACTGCTCGTCTCCGGGGCCGCCGTTCCCTAGGCCCTGCGAGCTGCCCGCGCGTCAGCGCGGAAACGCCCCACGGACGCCGCCATCAACCGGCAAGACGGCGCCGGTGGTCTTGGCCGAACGATCGCTCGCAAGAAAAAGCACGGCCTCGGCTACGTCGTCCGCGCCAATCGGGGCTTGCAGAAGATTCCTGCGTCGATAGAAGTCTTCCAGCTGGTCAAGCGCCACACCGTGAGCTGCGGCTCGACCCGCCCGGAGTTCGTGGCTCCACAGCCGGGAATCAGTGAACACCGCGTCAGGATTGACCATGTTGACCCGGATTCCGTGCTCGCCGTTCTCTATGGCGAGCACGCGGCCCAGTTGCAACTGGGCCGCCTTGGCAGCGCTGTAGGCCCCAAAGCCCCGGCCGGGATCGAAGGCATTCTTGGTGCAAACCAGGACTACGCTGCCGCCGATACCCTGGGCGCACATTGCGCGAACGGCTGCACGGGTCACAAGAAAGTGCCCTGTGGCATTGACGTCAAGACTGCGCTCCCACGCGTCAAGCTCCAGGCTGGAAATTGACGCAGCGTCGGCAATGCCGGCGTTCGAGACGACGATGTCGATTCCACCTACCGCGCAAACCACCTGCCGCATGGCCGAATCAACGGCCAGCTGGTCCGTCACGTCCAGGCACAGCGCGTCGGCCGCATCACCGGAGTGACGTATCCGACTGGCAACCTCCTCGGCGCCAGGCTCGTCAATGTCGGACACAAAGACGTGGGCGCCCGCTGCAGCCAGCGACAGGGCGGAGGCACGGCCGATTCCACTCGCCGCTCCGGTCACGAGTGCTACCCGTCCGGCGAGATCACGATCCGGCGGTGCCAGCCTGAGTTTGTACAACTCCAACGGCCAGTACTCGATGTCGAACAGGTCGCGCTCTGGAAGCGCGGCGTAACCGCCCATTGATTCGGCGCCGTCGATCACGTCCATGGTGTGGCGGTAGATGCGAGCCACGGCGTCGGCCTCGGCGGCCGTACGGCCGCTGGCAAACATGCCGACACCCGGCGCGAGCACAACCCGAGGACCTGGGTCATGTCTGAAGTCGCTGTCGGAATCGGCGTGTTCATTGACGTAGGCGTCGTACGCAGCCTCATAGCCGGCCACCGCCCGCGGCGCGTCCTCAGGATCTGCTGACTCCAACACCAGCGGCAGACGCTTCGTCCGAAGCACGTGGTCAGGGGTGGCAGGGCCTTGCTGAGAGAGCCGGGCGACATCCGGCTGGTCGACAAATGCGCAAACCCTGGGGCTCGTGTCCGACCGGACGACCATGTGTCGGCGACGGCTCAACAGGCTGCGGAGGGTCAGCGCGAGACTCGCGACGTCTGCCTCCGATTTGGCCGTTGCCTGTCGCGGCCCAGACCAGGACCTCGCGATTCGGCTTTCAGCCAGTGAAACAAGCTCGACGTGACGTTCGTAGGACTCTTGCGCGGTCTCCCCGAACGTCACCAGCCCGTGTTTATCGAGTACGAGGCCGCTGACCGATGGATCGGCGTCATAAACGTCGGCGGCCGCCTTTGAGAGATCGAAGCCGGGCTTGATGTAAGGAACCAAACCGACAGCTCCGCGCAGGGCGTCGTGAACACGCGCGGCCCCGTCGGGCTGGTTGGTCAGGGTGAGGATCGCGTCGGCATGGCTGTGGTCAATCCAGTCCAGCGGGATGAAGGCATGCAGCAAGGTCTCGATAGACGGTCGAGGCGCGCCCGTATCGAGGAGCGCCAGCGTGACCAGTTCGACCATGGCGTCGTCGTCCAGGGTCTCGCGTTCGCGTAGCTGAAGCAGGTCGTCGAGGGCGAGGGGGGCAAATCCCTCCGGGCCGATCGAGGCCAGATCGGTCCCACTACCCTTGATGGTGAGCGTCTGTCGCATACCCCCGCGCGGGTCTGAACGCAGGTGCTTGACCGACGTGTTCCCGCCACCAAAGAGGACCAGCGAGGGTTCAGCGCCGAGCAGGCGCGAGGTGTACACACGCAACGCGAGTGGATCCAGTCCGGCAGCGGCCTGCGACGACCAGCGTGAGCGCACCGGCTTGAATCCAGTTAGTCGCGCAGCGGGGCTGTGGGCTTCAGCGTGACAGTCTTCCCGGCCTCGGCGGCTATTCCGCAAAAGAGGTCGTACGCGGCGTCGAGCTGGACCTTCGGATCTCCGCCGTCAGTGCTGCGAACCACGATGTCAACCGGCAGCCCATTCACACGCGACTGCCCCACGTATGCCTTCAGATAGGCTGCGGGAACCTCCCGCATCACCCGCTGCATAAACGGCGAGGTCTCCGATTCGAATGAGTCGATGTAGACACGCATTCGGGCGGTTTGGGAGGAGAACATTCCGAGCAGCGCCGGCCGGATGTGCTTCTCAAAACAACCCTCAACTTCGCGCGGTGGGCCGGGCATCGACCAGATCGTCGCCTCACCAACCACGGTCGAAAAGCACGGCGCCCACCCAACCGGGTTGATGTGCACGGTGGATGCCCGCGGTATCGAGCCCATTTTGAGCCGAGGCGGTACCGACACCTCTTCGATCGTCATGTTTCGACGCTCGGCATAGTCTTCAATGACCTCGTACGGCGTATGCGTATCACTGCCTGCCACTGAGGCAATCGCATCAACCGTCATGTCATCGGGCGTTGGTCCAAGACCGCCGGTGGTCAGAATCGCGCGCGGCTCGCGTGCCACGGCGGCGCGCAATTCCGCGATCAGCGCATCCAGGTCGTCGGCCAGCGCCGTAATGCGGCGAACGTCGCCGCCGGCAACCGACACTTCGCCGGCCAACCAGTGAGAGTTCGTGTCCAGCACCAGCCCGGACACGAGTTCCGTTCCGATCGAGAAGATCTCAACGTCGTCGTTCATTGCGCCCGCCGCTGCGAATTGGTACCGGAAGGCATTCTAGGTTGAACCGCCCTGTGCGGTGCTAGCCTTCCGCCCGGCACGTCGACAGGTTGGCAGTGAAATGGGGTCCGACTGGTACGCGCAGCGCGGATTCTCGAAGGAGACCCTGCGGCGCGCGCGCGCCTGGTACCTGCAGTTCATCCCGGAACCCGGCGATCTCCTGGACGTGGGATGCGGTCGCGGTGAGTTCCTCGCGGTAGCCGCCGAGGCGGGTCACCGGGTAGTTGGCATCGATCACGAACCTGAGATGCTGGCACACGTTGGCAATCTGCCCGTGCACCAGGGCGACGCGCTCGACTTTCTTCAGAGCACGCCGGACCAGTACGACGCGATCACGGCATTCCACGTAATCGAGCATTTGGCGGTTCGCGAGGCCGACGCCCTCGTTCAACTTGCCGCCGACCGGCTGCGGTCCGGGGGCAGGCTCATCATCGCGACTCCGAATCCAGGCAGCCTTCCGACCATTTCGCATGAATTCTGGCGCGACCCGACGCATGTTCGGCCTTATGACCGGGAACTGATCGAGTATTTGACCAACGCTGCCGGATTGGAGTCCGTCGCCGCGGGCGTCAACCCCGAGTCAGAGCGCGGTCTGCCGGTGGATCTGGCCGACCTTGGACTCACGCCGCCCGCGCAGTCTCAGGGCGAGTCGGGTCCACCAGACACCCGCGCATCACGTTGGGTCGCGGGGCAGTTGGCCGGCTCAAACTATGGGCGCGACCTTGAGCGGGCCATCCATGAGATTTCCGACGGCTTGCTTCACACCCGCCAGGAATTGGCTCGCGTCGCTGGCGTGCTGCGACGGTTCCTGGAGGTGGCCTATGAGCCGTCGGAACTCTACGTAGTCGCGCGGCGTTCCTAGGAAGCCGGCTGCTGCCGGTTGGCGAGTTCGACCTGGGGTGCCGCGTCAGGCGGCGGGAGCGATTCACTGTGCCGCATCAGATCTGCCGTATAGGCGTGAATGAGCGGTACGTTGGGCTGGAGCACAAACGCACCGTTATCGGCAATGACGGCGCGCACCAGGTCGCCCTCCGGCCGAATCGCGCCCGACACCGTCCGAGCAGACCCAATCTGCATCCCGAGCTTGGCCATCGACGGGACCAGGTCAGGCGGCAGGTTGGATTCGAACGCGTTGCTGAGCTCGCGCAGAAAAGCCGGCGATTCGACGAGCGTCTGCGGAGATATCACCTGCTCAACCAATGCCAGCAGCATCTGCTGCTGACGCACTTCACGAGCAAACGCACCATCCTGATGCCGTGTGCGCACGTAGCGCAGGGCCATGTCGCCGTTGAAGTGGTTAGGCCCGGCCTCCACGTGAAACGGCTCAAAGCCGGTGTCGGTGGCGTTCGGGTAGTTGGGGTCGTAAATGGTCGACTCAACATCAACGGACACTCCGCCGAAGAAGTCAACCAGGCGCTTAAACCCATTGAAGTCCAATGTGACCCAGTAATCCACCTGCACGCCGAGGAGGTTAGAGACGCGACGAGTGAGGGCGTCCGGACCCTCTTCCTGCAAGACGGAGTTGATTCGAAATGGGTCCGTTCGACAGTTCGCCACACAAATGTCACGCGGGATCGACACGAGGGTCGCGGCTCTGGCGCCCGGTTCAATGTGGGCGAGAATTATCGCGTCGGTTCGACCGCCGCCCTCGCCCGGACGCCGGTCGAGGCCGAGAAACAGCACGCTGAACGGCTGGTCTTCGGGCCAATCGGCGATGAAATCCAGTGGGTTCGGCGGCTCCGGTGTCGCCGTGGCTTCAACCACGGGCGACGGAGTCGGTGGATGCGTCGTTCGGCCCGTCACTATTGGCGTGGCTGACTGAACTGGAGGAACCACGGCGGTTGGCGTCGTCGGTGCGGCCGAGATGGACGTGTCGGAAGATCGAATCCATACCAGGGCGCCCAGCACGGCCACGACAACAAACACAACGCCGGCAGAAGCGACGCTGATTACCTCTGCGCGGCGGAGTCGGTGCGCGCGCCCCGACGCTCGCCGGCGGCTAGGGTCCGATGACATTGCGAAGTTGCGACGTTATGTCGAGCAGAAACCCCACTATACGACAGCCATTCATTCGGTAGACCAGTCGGTCCGCTGGTTTTCGGTCGTTGGTTCGGACTACAGAGCGGAGTGCCGGCGGCGAACGTTACGCCCCGGACGTTCGCCCCATGCTCACTCAGGCGTTCCGAGTACGCTGAGCCTGACGGCGGCGAATCCCACGACTCCTGAATGCAGTTTGCCATTGTCGGATACGGCAAGTCGGGTCGCGCGTTCGGAAGGCTGATCCAGTCGTTGCCGGGCGCATCGGTCAGTTGCGTGGTCGACTCTGATCGACGTCGCGCCGAAGTGGGCGCCAGCGACTTGAACGCCGGGACGTGGAGCAACAACGCCCAGGTTGCCTTGCGTTCCGCGAGTGTGGACGCTGTCGTCATATCGACACCGCATGACTGCCATGCGCAACTAGCCCGCGACGCGCTGGACCGCGGGCTGCATGTCCTCCTTGAACCGCCTCTGGCCCTACGTCATCCGGACGCGCAGCACGTCTTGGGCTATGCACGAGCAGCCCGCACGGCCTTGGCCATTAACTTCTGGATGCGCGCGATTCCCGGCGTGCGTCGTATTCGAGGCCGCATTCCGCGTCCCACATTCGTTCAAGTCGAATGCGTCGTTCATCCGCTGTCCGAGTCCTGGATGGGGAAAGCTGAGCACGGCGGCGTCATGGGCTTGCTCGGGAGCCACGCATTGGACCTGACCAGCCATCTCATGCAGTCGAAGCCACTCCACGCCCAGGCCATGGGGGGGCGTCACACGCGACGGGCGGCTCTTGCCGACACCGTGGCCATTGGCGTCCGATTCGCGAACGGAGGACTTGCTCGTGTGCTTGTGGGCGAATTTGGCCGCGCCCGAGCCAGCACCCCGTGGCGCGCACTTGCAACCGACGGCGTAATCACGGCGACCGCCCGGGGCAGCTTGCCGCTTGGCGAATCTGGATCGAGTCACGATCGAGAAGCCGAATCTGCCTATTCAAATGAGGCGTGGGCGGCGCAGTGCGAGAGCCTTACGGCGTTCGCAAACGCCGCAGCCGGACGAGGCGAGCCCCTGGCCGGGGTCGACGACGGCGTACGAGCTGTCCACCTCGCCGATGCGGCCTATGAAGCCATGGGTTCACGCCGGCGCGTATCAATCACCGCGACATCGCTACCTGATGCCGTCGGACCCGTCTACGGAGATGATTCCGTCGCGCACCGCCGTGACCACGGCTTCCGTGCGTGAGCGAACCCGCAACTTGCCGTAGACACTGCTGAGGTGCGCCTCCACGGTCTTGGCCGAAACACCCAGGGATTCTGCGGCCTCGCGATTGGACGCGCCCTCGGCGACGAGTCGCAGTACGTCCAGTTCGCGCATCGTGAGCGGCTCGGCGACTGAGCGCCCCCCTCCTGAATCGGGCGCAGCCTCCGGCACTTCATGAAAGAAGGTCTGCCCGGCATGAACGCGCCGAACCGCGTCCGCCAGGCCCGCGGTGTCCAGATCCTTCAGCACATATCCCGCGACTCCCGCGTCGCGCATGGATTGCACATAGTCGGACTGGCCGTAAGCCGAAACCACCAGGACTCGGGTCGCCGGCGCGATGTGTGCCAGGCGCCGAGCCAACGCGGGCCCGCCGCCGGGAATACGAAAGTCAAGAAGGCAGACATCGGGTGAAGAACTCCGGCAGGCACGCTCCGCGGCGGCCGCGTCGCCGGCCGTTCCCACAACTTCAACATCCGGGACATTGGCCAGCACCGCCGCGGTTCCTTCGCGAACCATGGCGTGGTCGTCCACAAGCAGCACGCGGATCGGGCGACTGCCGCTCACGAACGAGTGACTTCCGCTGGATGTAATGGAGCCTCAACCGTCAGGACGGTCGGCCCTCCGGGCTGAGAATCCACGTGCATGCGACCACCCAGGCGGCTGAACCGCTCCTGGAGGCCGGCAAGGCCCAGGTGCCCCACGGCCGCGTAGGCGGTCAGATCCGACGAAGCCGGGAAGCCACATCCGTCGTCCTGAATCGATAACCGAATCGCGTCAGCCGCGCACGTAAGTCGAATTCGCACGCGGGACGCCTGCGAATGCCGCAGGGCATTGTTCAACGCCTCCTGGGCCGCGCGGTAAATGTTCGTCTCTACGTCCGTGTCCGGTCGCTGAACGTCGGGCGTGCCGTCAATCTGGAGGTCAATTGTGAAGGGTGCGGCTCGCCCCGCCTCCTCCACAAGCCAGCGCAACGCCGCTTCCAATCCCAGGTCGTCCAATACCGGCGGGCGAAGTCGTTCGCAGATCTCCCGCAAATCCCCGGCGGCCGTATCCACCAGGTGCAGAAGCGCGTCACGGCTGCGGTAGGGCCCTGGCGCCGCCGAGCGCAAGGCGCGTTGCAGCAGCACCAGCTTCTGCAGCGGCTCGTCATGCAGATCGCGCGAAATACGTTGCCGCTCCGCCTCCAACATGCCGTTGACCTGGTCATACAGGTCACTCAGCGTCTGTTGGCTGTCTTGGAGACGCTGCGCCGTCTCGTCGAGTTCCCGGAGACGATCCTGCAACTGCCCCCACAGATCCACCCGCACCATGAAGCTGGCAAGTTGATTGGCCAACGCATCCAGCAAGTTGGCATCCGCCTGGCTGAACCCAAACGACTCTTCGCGAATCGAAGCCACCACATAGGCCACCACCGACTCATCGATCTTGCACGGAACGACGACCGCTGCAATTTCCGAAAGTCCGCCGCCGCCGGCAGCCACCACCGCCGAACGGACCTGGGCGTCATCCGGTGTGGGGGCCAGGTTGTTGAAATCGATGGCCACGAGCTTGTGCGGCGGAGTTGCACGCGTTACAGCGATCCAGTCAAGGCCACTCACGCGTCGGACCGGGCCCAGGACCGACCCGGCAAGCTGATCGATGGAGGCCGTCGACGCCAACGCGGCGCTGGCCGTTCGCATCACCCGTTGCGTGTCGTAGCTGTCCTGGTACACCCAACCGGACAACGCTCGAAGAACCAGCCAGCGCGCAAAGGGCATCGTCACACCGATGCCAACCAGGGCCGCCGCCAGCATCCACACCACCGGCAACGCCCCGGCGCGGTCGGTCAGGTAGCGACCGATCACACCGACCAGCAGCGCGTAAAACGTAAACAGCAAGATCCAGGCCGCGCCGTGAAGGAACAGGGTTCGCAGTACCCGCTGGAACCGGATCCGCCACGTCGGAACCGCCACGTGGGCAACCCCCAGCGCGGTGGCTCCGATAGCCAGCAGGGACACCGAATAAGGAAGGATCTCGGTACCGCTGACAACCGCCGGCACAAGCGAGAGCGCGGTTGGCGGCAGCGCTGCCGTCAGAAACGTGGCCAGTAGGACCCGAGCCACCCGCCGGTCACGGGGAAACGTGATATCCACAAGCGTGACCAGGCACTTGGCAAGGAGCGCGGTAAGCCCGAGGGCCGGAAGAAGCGCGACCGTCACCCAGGCCGCGTTATACAACTCCGGCCGGCCCTGGTAGGACGCCACGAGCACCGCCACTGGTCCTGCCAGAGCGGTAACCGCCAGGGCCGGGACGAACGGCACCATGAAGGCTGGTCCACGAATAGGACAGACGGCCGCGAACCACAGCAAGGCAACGCCCGTCGCGCCAGTCGCTGCAAAGACCAGCAGCGTCAGCGCGCCTTCGGCGTCCGGTGCCACGGAACCCAGCGAAAGAGCGATGGCCACGCCAAACAGGGCGGCCGTGGCCGCTCGCAGCAGTCGGCGCCGCCCGTAGAGAGCCACAACCGCACCGCCGGCCGCGAAGACCGTCGCCAGCACTAGCGTGGTGGCGCGCATGGCCGGATCGAGACCCGGGAACGGGATCGCTAGACCGGTCTGTGGATCGGCGAGCGACCCTGGGTCAATCGCCGCGTTTAGCTCGACGGGCCGTCCAGTCGCTTCTCCCGCGGGCCCATTCCACGCAACCGCCTCGCCGGCGCTCAGCCCGGCGCGCCAGGCGGGCCCGCCCGGCGACACGCGCTCGATCAGCCACTGCCCCTGCTCGGCCGCTACGACCGTCGCCCCGTGCTCGAACGGCTGCATCGCAACCGTTGTGGCCAGGACCAGTGCCGAGACCCACAGCGTCAGACCGAACGCAACGGGAACAACCCGGCGCGGCCAAATTCGGGCCAGGCCGCCGCGCCGACGATTCTCCGCGGCGAGCCACTCACCGAGGCTCTGACGACGTGTGCGATTAGCGGGTCGAGCCAGCAGATTGCCCCCCCAGCAGCGGGCACTCCCAGCATACGCTCGCAACCCCGTCCCGACGCAGGCAACTTGCGGCCGCTGGTCTTCACCCTTTCCCAGGAAAGAGGCAGATGCCCCCGTCTTCGGCGACAATCGGTGAGCAACTGTGTTGAGGCGCCCGGCTCTTCACCCTCTCCAAGGGGAGAGGCAGGACCTTTCCTGAGCCAGCCGAAGGATTCGGCCGTCTTCGGCCGAAACCGGAGAGGGGTCTTCCGCTCATGCGCCCCACCCCAGCACCACGCAAGGACGCAACCCACGACAGGCCGCGCCCCTCTTCACGCTCTCCGAGGGGAGAGGCAGGTTCGGCCGTCCTCGCTAGACGGCCACCGCCTCCACCGCGGCCGGAGCCGCGTCGCCGCCGGCAAAACCGCAGAATTCCTCGTAGTCGATCAGTTCCGTGATCGTCGGAGCGTCGCCGCAAACGGGGCACTCCGGGTCACGCCGCAGCTTCAACTCACGGAATTCCATCTCCATGGCGTCAAGCAGCAGCAAGCGTCCCGACAGCGAGTTGCCAATGCCCGCAATGAGCTTCAGCACCTCGGTAGCCTGGATCAGCCCGATCAGGCCTGGCAAAACCCCAAGCACGCCGGCCTCCGCGCAACTCGGCGCCATCTCCGGTGGGGGCGGCGTCGGGTAAAGGCAGCGGTAGCAGCCGGCGCCGGGCTCAAACACCGTCGCCATGCCCTCAAAGCGCATGACACTCCCATCCACCAGTGGCTTTCCGAGGAAGTAGGCGGCGTCGTTCGCGAGATACCGGGTGGGAAAGTTGTCGCAGCCGTTGACCACAATGTCGTACGGCTCCAGGATTTCAAACGCGTTGTCGGAGGTCAGCGGCTCGTCGTGGCGCACCACGGTCACGTCCGGATTCAGGCCGGTTAACGTCGCTTCCGCCGAGGCGGTCTTCGGCATCCCAACCCGATCGTCGCGGTGCAGAATCTGTCGTTGCAGGTTTGAACGGTCGACGGTATCGAAGTCCACCACGCCCAGCGTGCCCACCCCTGCGGCGGCCAGGTAATAGAGCACGGGCGAGCCAAGCCCGCCGGCGCCAATGGCCAGCACTTTGGCATTGAGAATCTTGGCCTGGCCGGCCGCCCCAACCTCGGGCAGCAACATGTGGCGGCTGTAACGTTGAACTTGCTCAACGGTGAACACGGTCGAATACCTTCCAGCTAATGCCGGCGCTTAGTGCCCGGCGGGCGGTTCCTCGGTTTCGTAGCCGGCCTCGGCCCACTCGGTCATGCCGCCGGCCATGTTGTACGCCTCGGTCACATTCAACGCCCGGGCCATCTGCGTCGCAACCGCGCTGGTCTGCCCGACGTTGCAAATGAACAGCAGGGGCTTCCCGGACGGGATGACTTCGACCGGACGCGCCAGGATGTCGTCCAACGGCACATAATCGGCGCCTGGCATGGCCGGCGCGTGAAACTGCGTGCGGACGTCCACCACGTCCACCTCACCGTTCTCGATCATCTCCTTCGCCTTGTGAATATCGACGTCGAAGTCAGGCGATCCAGGCAGACCCATTGTTTTGCACCATTCGGAAGTTCCGTCTACGCTCAAGCATCGCGCCGTGAGGCCAACAGGTCAACGCAGAATTGTGGCGTCTCCGCGAGGTTTCCTACTGACGGCGCCCACCTTGACAAGGCTATGATCAGGCACGCACCTGTCACGACACCCTTGTGAACACCACCGAACTCGCATCCCGCCTCGCGGCGCCTGAAGTCCCTGACGACGTGGCCGCCAGGCTGCGCCGGCGGCTCGACGGATTGGACGGCAGCCTGGAAGGCCAGGAACGTCTGGTGCGTGCACTGGATTTACCGTGGGCGGCCAGCAGCGCCGCTCGGCCGCAAATCAGCGAACTTCACGCGCACCTGGTCGACGACCTCTTTCTCACGGACGAGGTGGCCGACCTGCTCTGCGACCACCTGGTGGTGCGTGAGCACCAGCTCACGTCAGCGCCCGATGCCACCGGACCGCGAGCGCTGCTTTCTCTTGTCGGCCCGCCGGGTGTCGGCAAATCGCATATTGCCCGTGAGGTCGCGGCGCAACTGGACCTGCCGCTGGCAACGATTCGCCTGGACCGCTTGGCTTCCCCCGACGAATTATTTGGGAATGAGCAGGCCCCCGGCGAAATCATGCGAGCAATTGAGCGGCTTGGGCAGAGTGAAGTCGTCCTCCTACTCGAGGAGATTGACGCGATTGGCGGCGGCTGGCCGACGACGTCGAACCAGAATCAGAGAATCAGCGACCGCTGGGCGGCGGCCCGCGCCACGCTCTTGGCCGCGCTCACGGACGCTGCGGCCCGCCGGCAGTTCCAGGACCGATTCTTCGACGTCCCGTTTGACTTGTCCCGAGCTCTCGTAATTACGACGGCACGTTGGTTGCCCGACCTTCCACCGTTGGAGCGCGGTCGGCTGGACATCGTGGAACTCGCCGGCTACGTGGACGATGACAAGGTGGCTATTGCGCGTGACTCATTGGCGCCAGCCATGCTGCGCGAATACAACGTGCCCTCGGACGACCTCGAAATCGAGGACGACGCGCTGTCCGCGCTGGTGCGCAGCTACACGGTCGAGCCGGGTATCGACGCACTCGACGGTCTGATTCGTCAGGTAGTCCGCCGTGCTCTGACGCGGCGCGCGCTCCAGGGTGAGTCTGGTCCCGTGTCCATAGCCATCGAAGACCTGGGAGCCACGGTCGGTCGGCCTACGCAGCTTGGCTTGCATCGCCGGCGGCGCGAGACTCCGGGAATGACCACCGGAGCGGTGGTGCGGCGCAGCGGCGGGGTGCTTGGACAGATCGAGGCCGTGCAGATGCCCGGCGCCGGACGGATTCGGATTCTGGATACCTCCGGCGCGGACCTGTCCAGCCGCTACGCGATCGTGCCTTCGTACGTCCGGTCGCGGCTCTCGGACTTGGCCGTCTCGGCCCGGTCGCTCGAAGAGTTCGATACCGACTTGCTCGTTCCTGCCAGTGACCTGCCGGGCGACGAAGGCTCCCTCGCCATCGCGGCGGCCATCGCCATGGTTTCCCTGATGCGCGACCGGGCGGCGGATCCCGAGTTTCTGGCGATCGGTGGAATGACGGCGCATGGACACGTCCGTCGCGCGCAAGGCGTGCAGGCCAAGATTCTGGCGGCGCACCGCGGCGGCATTCGCCGGATCGTACTTCCGCGTCAGAACGAGCACGACCTGGACAGCATCCCCGCGCAGCTGCACGACGCCATCACCTTCATCCCCATCGACGAGGCCGGCCAGGGCATCAACGTCGCCCTCCGCTAGCCGTCCTGCCCACCCGCGGCGAGCGTGGGTGCCAACAGGTTCGAGCCGGCCAGGCGCCCCTGGCCGCATCCAAATGGCCACCCGTCCAAATCGGAACTCCCTGGCTGCCCGCCCACGCCCCAACCAGGCGCCTGACGAGGAGACGAACGGGACGCAACTGGCTGGCGGTGGGATCGGGCTCGGTGCGCTCAGGGAAATGACACGGTAGCGGGACCCAGCGTCGTCTGATGCGCCGCGGGCGGACATGCCGGTTTCGACGCGGAGCGAACGTTACTGTGAGTGTGTCTACACACTCAGGCCATCCAGGCAGAGGTCTTGTGCGGGGCGCTGGTGGGCGCGACGTGGCCTGGCGACTAGCCCTGTGGGTACGGGCGGCACGACGCGTGCGGCGGACGGCGCATCGCTTCCGGTCAGTGGCCGCTGCGGGTTTCTGGCTGGCGCTGTCGACCGCCGCCTGCGGGCCGAGCGAGCCGGAACACCTGGGGGCGTCCTCGCACGTTCATCGGCTGTCGAACCCCACCTGGCGGGTCGCGCCGTCCATCGAAGAGCAGATCTTCCGGTCCACGACGATCGTGCGCGCGACGCTGCAGTCGGCGACGGCGGCGGTCGAGACGCTGCCCAGCGATCCGGGGGTGGCGCCCACCTACCAGGCGGTGCAGGAACTGCGCTTCACGGTGCACGAGTACCTGAAGGGGAGCGGCTCAACCGAACTGCTGGTGGTGGTGCGCGGCGGCCACGCCTACCAGACGGAGGCCGAGGCCCGCGACTTCTTGGACTACCAGGTGCAGGCGCGGGTCACGACCTGGGACGAGCGGCAGGCGGTGCTCTTCCTGGAGGCGCCGTCGTCGCCGTACACCCAGGCCGCCGGCGGCGGCGAAGCGGCGGGCAGCTCCGCGACCACCTCGCCGGTCGTTTTGCAGTTCACCCGCTCGAACTATGGCCAGCCGCCGTGGGCCTACAGCGTGGACACGCTACGACCGGCCTGGCTGCCCGCGGAGAACACGCCGGCTGAGGGGGAGGCGCCGACGGCCTTCATCACGGACGGCGCGCAATCGCCCTCGCCGACGATCACGCTGGCCGACCTGCGGGGCCGGATCGCGGCGCTGGCGGCGGAGCTGCAGGCGGGGGCAGGCGTCGACGGATTCCGGGAGTGCATTCTCACCAGAATCGGATATGAACGGAGTCGCCGCGCCGACCCGTGGACGCCGCCTCTGGAAGCCGCGACCGTGGGCTCCGGGTCGGCGGCCGGGACTGACGTGAGTCGTGCGGCATATAGATATGACGATCCGCAATACAGTCGCTACTGGCTCAGCGGCTCAGACTCGGGGCGCTTCCATGCCGTAGTCATCGATGCCGATGGCGTGCCGAGCACTGGATATGACCATTCGCTGGCTACCACCCGGCCCCTGCCGAACGGCACGTATCACGTGCGTTACAACTGGCAACACCCTTCGGAAATCCCCTGTGGCTTTGCGCCCGATGATTCCTACGATGATTTCACCGTCACGGTCACGGCGCCTACCGGGACGGTGCACGAGGCGTTCTTCGATCCGGCGGCGCTGGGCAGCGGGGTCGTCGGGCGGGACGCCGCCCACGGGGTGCTGGCGCCGGCGGCGGTCGGCACGGCCGGCGGCGCCGCGGGCGCCGCAGCCAGCAGCGGGGCCAGCACGACGGCCGCGACCCTGCGGCGGCTGACCTGGGACGCGGGGCAGTTGCGGCTGGACGTGAGCGGTACGACCCTGGCCGGGCAGCAACTGGAGCTGATCCGCCTGGACGGGACCGTGGGGCTGACGCTGCGCGGCGACGCCGCCGTCGCCACGGCCACCGCCGACGGCCACGAACTGCGCTGGCCGGTCTGCGAGCAACCCTGGCAACCGGGCGAGCGCCTGATGCTGCGAATCAGTCCCGTCCCGGCGGGCGACTCGCCGGCAGCCCCGGCCTGCCCCGGCGCCCCCGCCCTGCCCACCGTGACGGTCGACACGACGGCCCCGGCGGCCGGGGCGCCCGCAACCCTGACGGCGGCGGTCCCGAGCGACGCCGGCGCCGCGACCTACCAGTGGCAGCGCGACGTGGGCGGCGTCTGGACGCCGGTGGACGCGGCCGGCGCGGCCTACGAAGCGCGCGCGCTGACCGCCATGACCGGCAGCTGGCGCGTGCAGGCGCGCTACGCCTCCGGGGCCGTGGCCCACTCGGCGCCGGTGACGCTGACCTGGCCGGCCGCGGCCACGCCCCCGTGCCGCAACGGGATAACGGTCCCCACGCCCACAACCAATACCGGCCTGGTGCAGGACTGCACGGCCTTGCTTGAGGCGCGGGACGCGCTGGCCGGGCCCGGCCGCCTGAACTGGGACGGGTCGCGGGCGCTCAGCGCCTGGACCGGGGTGAGCGTGGGCGGCACGCCGCAACGGGTGACGGCGCTGCGGCTGGGCGCGCAGGGCCTGACCGGCCCCGTGCCGGCGGCGCTGGGCGCGCTGACCCAGTTGACGGCGCTGGACCTGCGCGGCAACGCCCTGACCGGCGCGCTGCCCACCGCCCTCGGCGCGCTGACGCGGCTGACCGACCTCCACCTGGCCGGCACCCGGCTGACCGGCTGCCTGCCGGCCACCCTAGCCGGGGTGGCGACCACGGACGCGGCGGCGCAGGGGCTGGCCGCCTGCCAGGCGGGCCCGGCATTCGGGGCGCCCCGCTACGCGTGGATCGTGCCGGCCGGTCTGCCGCCGGGCGCAGCCATTGGCCAGGTGCAGGCGACCGATCCGAACGGCGGGACCGTGACCTACGCGCTCACGGCGGGCAATGACGCCAGCGTGTTCCAACTCGACGCGGCCACCGGCATCCTGTCGGTGGCGGGGACGCTGCCGGCGGGCGGCGCCGGATTGACGGTGACCGCCACGGACGCCCAGGGGGGCGCCACCCGCGTGCCGCTGGTCGTGGCGGTGGCCGACGACGCCCAGCGATCACCGCCGGTGTTCCCGGCCGCCGGCTGGACCTTCCACGTGGCCGAGAACGCGGGCGTGGAGACGGTCGTTGGAACAGCTGCGGCCCGCGACCTCGACGGCGGCCCGCTGACTTACGCCCTCACAGCCGGCAACACGGCGGGGACTCTTGCGCTCGACCCCAGCTCCGGGCTGCTCACCGTCGCCGGGCCGTTGCACCACGCCACCACCCCCCACTACACCCTGACGCTTACGGCCACCGACGCCCATGGCTTAACTGCGACCGCCACCGTGACGATCACCGTGACGGTCGTCGTCTAGGCGCCTGCGTTCGCGGCGGCGCCGTGATCGTTCACGTTCGCCGAAGTTGCGGCCGTGCGGACGGCGGTAGGCCTGGTAGTCGCGACGGATCCCGGGCGCGGGGCAATGACGCACACGCTGACGGCAGGGAATGACGAGGGCCCGCTTCTACGATCACAATCGCCTGAGCTAGCGAAGCTGGCGCGCAGCCCTTGTTGCGGACGCGGCAGACCGCGGGCGCTTAACCGCCAAAGCTGTTGGGCGCCTGGCCTTCCGCCCCCGGGCGTGCACGAAACAAGCTGCCGGCCTCGGGCTCCGACTCCTCGGAGATGCCGCGCGCTGCCGAAGTCACGTAGAGGTCTCGCCGATCCGCTCCGCCAAACGCACAGCTTGACGTCTGGCTGGCGGGTAACCCGACCATGCCCCGCTTGCTGCCATCCGGTGCGTAGTGCACCACGCGCGAACCGCCCCAAACCGCCACCCACAGGTCCCCGTTCGCATCCACCGTCATTCCATCCGGAAACCCGACCGACGCTTCCACCTCGATCAGCGTGCGCCGGTTGCTAATCGCGCCGTCGTCCACGTCAAAGTCAAAGACATCCACCCGTCGAGTCAGGCTGTCGATGAAGTACATCACGCGGTCGTCCGGACTCCAGTCGATCCCATTGGAAATCGAGACGCCGTCCAGCATGGTTCGCACGCTGAGGTCCGGGTCCAGCCGGTACAGCGTGCCCAGGCCCGCCGGACCGCCCTCGTCGTAGGCCATCGTGCCCGCCCAGAAGCGCCCATGCCGGTCGCACTTCCCGTCGTTCATTCGCATGCCGGGATCATCAGCCTCGACCTCGGCCAGCACCGTCTGCGAGCCGTCCGCTTCCAGCGAGCGAAAGCCATCCGCCGCGGCCATCACCAGCCCGCCGCTCGCCCGCACCGCCACCGCCCCCACGTCAATTCCAACGTCCATGAACTCGTCCTGCCCCGTCCCGGGATCAAACCGATGGACAGCAGACCCCGTTATGTCAACCCAGACCAGCGTCTCAGTTCCCGGATCCCAGATGGGCCCCTCGCCCACTTCAGCGCGCGTTCGCACGACAAGTTCAGATTCCATGGCTCAAATCCCAGGGTCGCGGCGCCAGGCTCCTGCGCAGTGTATGGCCACCGCCGCGCCGCCCAATCAGTGCCCATTCGTATACTCAGCGCCTACTCATCATGCCGCCGCCGCGGGAGCCGTTCGTGACCCTGATTTCCAGCCTGAGCGCGCGCGAAGTTCTCGACTCGCGTGGGAACCCGACCGTCGAGGTCGAAGTCACCCTCGAGAGCGGTGGCGTCGGCCGCGCCATCGTCCCCTCGGGCGCCTCAACCGGCGAGCACGAAGCCCACGAACTTCGCGACGACGACGCCGAGCGCTACCGCGGCAAGGGCGTCCTGCGGGCCGTCGAACACGTCAACGACGCCATTTCCCTGGAAATCGAAGGCCAGGACGCGGTCAATCAGGGTGCGATCGACACGCAACTCCTCGCCCTGGACGGCACCGCCAACAAGAGCTCCCTGGGCGCCAACGCCATCCTCGGCGTCTCCCTGGCCGTCGCCCACGCCGCCGCCGATGGCCTCGGACTCCCGCTCTACCGCTACCTCGGCGGCGCCGGCGCCAACACGCTGCCGGTTCCCATGCTCAACATCATGAACGGCGGCGTTCACGCCGCCGGCAGCACCGACTTCCAGGAGTTCATGGTCATGCCCGTGGCCGCCGGCTCCTTCACCGAAGCCCTCCGCACCTCCGTCGAGATCTACCACCAGCTCCACGACGTCCTCACCGAACGCGGCTTCGGCACCAGCGTCGGCGACGAAGGCGGCTTCGCCCCCAGCCTCGGCTCAAACGCCGCCGCCTTCGAGGTAATCCTCGAAGCCATCCAGCGCGCCGGCTACGAAGCCGGCCGCGACGTCTTCCTCGCCATCGACGCCGCCGCCTCCGAACTCATGGACGACCAGGGCCGCTACGTCCTCGCCCAGGAAGGCCGCACCCTGACCGCTGCCGAGCTTGTCGAGCTCTGGACCGAGTGGGTCGACCGCTTCCCCATCGTCTCCATCGAAGACGGCCTCGGCGAAAACGACTGGGACGGCTGGAGCGCCCTCACCGAAGCCATCGGCGACCGCGTGCAGTTGGTCGGCGACGACCTCCTGGTCACCAACACCGAGCGGCTCCGCCAGGCCATCGAACGCAAGGCCGCCAACTCAATCCTCGTCAAGGTCAACCAGATCGGAACCCTCAGCGAGACCCTCGAGGCCATCGACATGGCCCACCGCGCCGGCTTCACCGCCGTCATCTCCCACCGCTCCGGCGAGAGCGAAGACACCACCATCGCCGACCTCGCCGTGGCCACCAACGCCGGCCAGATCAAGGCCGGCGCCCCCGCCCGCACCGACCGCGTGGCCAAATACAACCAGCTCCTCCGCATCGAGGACGACCTCGCCGACGCCGCCCGCTACGCGGGCTCCCGAGCCTTCACCAACATTCGCCGGAACTGGACGTGACCCCCGAGGAGCTTCGCCGGCTCCTGGCCGACGTAGCCACCGGCGCCCTCGCGACTGACGACGCCTTCGAACGCCTCCGCACCTTCCCGACCGACCACCTCGGCTTCGCCCGCGTCGACACCCAGCGCACCCTGCGCACCGGCATCCCCGAGGTCATCTACGGCGCGGGCAAGACCGCGTCCCAGGTAGCCGACATCGCCGAACGCCTCGCCGCCAGCGGCGCCCCGCTCCTGGCAACGCGCGTCACTGCCGAAATGGCCCACGCCGTCCAGGCCAAACTCCCCGACGTACAACACCACCAAACCGCCCGCATGCTCACCGCCCCCGGCCGCCAACCCCTCCAGCGCCACGGCCGCGTCACCGTCGTCTCCGCCGGCACCTCCGACCTGCCCGTCGCCGAGGAAGCCGCCATCACCGCCGACGCCCTCGGCGCCCACGTCGAACGCGTCTACGACGCCGGCGTCGCCGCCCTCCACCGCATCCTCGCCGAACGCCCCGCCCTGGATAGCGCCGACGCCATCGTCGTCGTCGCCGGCATGGAGGGCGCCCTCCCCACCGTCGTCGGCGGCCTGACCGACCGCCCCATCATCGGCGTCCCCACCAGCGTCGGCTACGGCGCAGCCTTCGGCGGCCTCGCCGCCCTCCTCGGCATGCTCACCAGCTGCGCCCCCGGCGTGTCCGTGGTCAACATCGACAACGGCTTCGGCGCCGGCGTCCAGGCCACCCTCATCGCCCGCCGCGCGTCCCCATGACCACCGCCTACTTCGATTGCCTGGCCGGCGCCAGCGGCAACATGATCCTCGGCGCCCTGCTCGACGCCGGCCTCGACAAAACCCGCCTCCTCGCCGAACTCCGCAAGCTCGACCTCCCCCCCTGGAAACTCCGCGACGAACGAGTCCAACGCGGCCTCATCCAGGCCCGCCTGGTCGACTTCGATATCCAAGACCGCGGCCACCACCACCCCTACACCGACATCGACGCCCGCATCGCCGCCGCCGACCTCAAACCCCAAATCCGGGATGAAGCCCGCCAAATCTTCCGCAACCTCGCCGAAGCCGAAGCCCACGTCCACGGCACCCCCGTAAACCAGGTCGAGTTCCACGAAGTCGGCGCCGCCGACTCCGTGCTCGATGTCGTCGGCGCCGCCGTTGCCTTCCACCTGCTGGGCATCAATCACGTCGTCGTATCCCCCATCAACACCGGCAGCGGCTGGGTTGAAACCGCCCACGGCCGCCTCCCCGTCCCCGCCCCCGCCACCACCCAACTCCTCGCCGGCAGCGGAGCCGTCGCCTACGGATCCGATGTCAAGTTCGAACTCCTCACCCCCACCGGCGCCGCCGTCCTCACCCATGCGGCCCACGCCTTCGGCCCCCTGCCCCCCATGCGCGTGCTCCAAACCGGCTACGGCGCCGGAACCGCTCGCCTCGCCATCCCCAACGTCCTCCGCGTCACCCTCGGCCAGCCCGTCCAGTCCAACCAGGCCGACACCGCCACCGTCATCGAAACCAACATCGACGACATGAACCCCGAGGCCTACGAATACGTCGCCGCCCGCCTCTTCGCCGCCGGCGCCCTCGACGTCTGGACCGCCCCCATCGTCATGAAAGGCGGCCGCCCCGCCACCCAACTCTGCGCACTCGGCTCAAACGACACCGCCGCCGCCCTCATCGACCTGATCCTGACCGAAACCACCACCCTCGGCGTCCGTACCTATCAGGTCCAGCGAACCAAGCTCCAACGCGCCAGCTACAGCGTCACCACCCCCTACGGCGACATCCGCGTCAAAGCCTCCTACCTCCACGGAACCCTGCGCGACGCCGCCCCCGAGGCCGCCGACTGCCGCCGCATCGCCGCCGACCAGGGAGTCCCCTGGCGCGACGTGTACGATGCCGCTCGATCCGCCGGACGCGCCGCCGCGCCCCCCAGTCCCAACCCCGCGGATTAAAAGGCCCAGGCAATGTCCGAATCAGATTCCCCGGTCGTCCCCAGCGCCCAGGGCGACGTCGTTCAAGTCACCGAAGCCGCCGTCGGATCCGTCCGCGCCGACCGCGTCGTCTCCCAGCGCACCACCATGCGCCACACCCACGCCCAGCATGTCCAGGCCGACCGCTCCCTCATGCTCATGAACCGCACCGACCAGCTCAACGTCACCCGCGGCGCCCTCGGCGGCGCCACCTCCGGTCGAACCCAGGTCCGCAACGCCGCCATGGGCGTCAACGTCAGCGGCAACGCTCGGCTCGAGAACGTCGCCGCCAGCTGGGTCGTCGCCGGCAACGTCCAGGCCGACCGCGTCCTCAGCCTCGCCGTCATCGGCGGCAACGTCTCCGGCAACGTCCGCGCCCTCTTCGGAACCCGCGCCGCCATCGCCTTCGGCATCACCCTCGGCCTCTCCACCCTCCTCGCCCGCCTCCTAACCCGCCTCCTCCGCTAACCAGCCGAAGGGCCTGCCCTGAGCCTGTCGAAGGGGATACCCGCCTTCATCCCCGTCCTCTCTCACTCCTCTGCCCTCTCCACTCTCCCCGTCGCCGCGTCTCAGACCCGCCCGTCTTCCGCGCAACCCGCATCGCGACAGCAACCCAGCCAGCGCGAAGAGACCCATGCCCCACAGCCTCTCCAGCGAAACACCCTAAGCCTCAAACTCCTCCAACCGCACCGTCCGCTGCTCATCGCTGCTCCGCACCCCCGCCGCCGCAATCCGAATCGTATTCAGGTTGTCCCGGCTCGACGTCAACGGCTCACGCCCTTCGTTCAGCGCGGCCATTAGTTCGCCCATGCTCCCGCCGAACGCCTCTGGGAACCACGACCCCTCGATCGGAAATCGCACCCGACGCTCCGGTTCGTCTCGCTGCGTCACGTCCACCCACTGCGGGCTGCCGGTAATCGAACCCTCCGCGCCGTCGATGTGCCAGAACTCCGAGTGCCCCGCCTTGCTTTGCACGATGTTGTTGAAGTGATCGATAGCCGTCAGGTCGCCGCTGTCGAAGTGCAGCGCCAGCGTGTGACTCAACGGCGAAACCGCGTTCTGGCCCTGCATCATCGCCGTCGTCGCGCTCACCGCGTCCGGCGTTCGCCCGCTGAAGTGACGGATCAGGTCCAGGAAATGCACCCCGTGGTCCACGATGTTGAAGTTCACCACGTCGCGCCACCACTTGTCCGGCTGGTCCTGGTACCCCCGCCGCACGTGCGCAACGCTGAACAACGGGCCACAGATCCTCGACTCGATCAGCAGCTTGATCGCCGCGTGCGCCGGCGCCCACCGCGCTTGCTGGTTGATCATCAGCGTCACCCCGGCGTCCCGCGCCGAGTTCGACAACCACGCCGCGTCCTCCCATGTCATGGCGAAGGGCTTCTGCGACAGGATCGGCTTCTCCGCCGCCAGTAGCGCCGGCCACAGCTCCAGCCGCGCATGCGGATGCACCGCCAGGTCGATCACCTCAACCTGATCGTTCTCCAGCACCACCCGCGGATCGGTCCCAGCCGCCTCAATCCCCCATCGCGCCTGCGTCGATTCCACCGCCGCCGAATCAATATCGCTGCACGCCACCACCTCGTACCCAAAGTCCCGGTACGCCGGCAAGTGAGCCCCGTTCGCAATCCCACCACACCCGATCAACCCAATCCGGTAGTGCCGCCCGCGCGGCGGCTTCGGCCGGTAGTTCCCTGGAGTCAGTCGCAATTCGTCCAGCTTCATGCCCACTACCTCAGCGGCAATCCACGAGAGAATGCCATGCCTCCACACTTCATCATCGACTCCCACCAACCTTTCTGATTCAAACCCGGCATCATTGACCCCAACGACCGCCCAACTCGCAACCCGAGGTGACGGCTTGATCACGAACCCACTGGATCGACGCGCACCCGACGCCGGATATCAGGGTTCGCACCGCGCGTACGATTCCGTCGTGTTGCCCGACGTCCTCATTCCGGCGCGCGACGGCGTGCAACTGGCTGCCGATATCTACCTGCCGACCCTCAACGGCCGCCAGGTCGACGGGCAGTTTCCGGCGCTCATCGAGCGCACCCCGTACCTCAAGGACTCCGGCCGCTACGCACGCAAGGCGCACTGGTACGCACGTCGCGGCTACGCCGTCGTCATCAACGACGTCCGTGGCCGCGGTCGCTCCGGCGGTGAGTGGTATCCCTTTGCCAGAGAAGCCCCCGACGGCTACGACGCCGTGGAGTGGATCGCGGTCCAGCCCTGGTGCAACGGCCGCGTCGGCACCATGGGCAACTCCTACGCCGGGTCCGACCAGAGCGCCCTGGCCACCCTCAACCCGCCGCACCTGCGCGCCCAGGTCGTCGGCCAGGGCGCCAGCAACTACCTGATCTCGTCCATGCGCCAGGGCGGCGCCCTGGAACAGCGCTTCATCAGCTATGCCTACCGCATGGCCGTCACCAGCCAGGAAGCCGGCGCCGACCCCGACCTTGAGCGCGTCCTGCGCGCCGAGTTCGAACGCGTGCCCGAGATCCTGGGCCCACCCCTGCGCTTCCGCCCAGGCCGCACCGCACTCCGCTTGCTTCCGCTCTACGAACAATGGGCCTGGGACATCCTCACCCAAGGCGGCAGTGGGCCCTACTGGTCCCAGCGCGGCTACACCATCGATGAGTATTGGCACGAGCACGCCGACGTCCCGGTCCTCTTCCAAAGCGGCTGGTACGACACCTACCCCCGCAGCGCCATCGCCAACTTCCACGCCCTCCGCCGCCTCAGGTCCAGTCCCATGTCGTTGCTCCTGGGCCACTGGCGCCACGGCGAGCCCACGACCGAGGAGACCTCCGCCGGCGACGTGGACTTAGGCCTCGAATCCGCCCTCCCCCTCTACGACGATCTGCGCTTGCGCTTCTTCGATCACCACCTCAAGGACCTGGAAACCGGTCTCGACCGCGAGCCGCCTGTCCGCTACTTTGTCATGGGCGGACAACTCGGCCGACCGCCCGCCGACCTCGAAGGGCGCCTCTGGCACGGCGGCCGCTGGGAATCGGCCGACAAATGGCCGCCGCCCGCCGCTGCCGAAACCGCCCTCTTCCTGCAGACCGACGGCTCGCTCACCAGCGAAACACCCAACAAGCCGACCGGCCCAACCCGCTTCACCTACGACCCGCGCAATCCGGTTCCCACCACCGGCGGTTCCATCAGCGCCGCCGAGGAAGCCCTGCCATCCGGCGGCTTCGATCAGCGCGGCCAGCCCGGCCGCTTCCACGGCCACCACGACACCCTCTCCCTGGCCAGCCGCCCCGACGTCCTCAGCTTCGAGACTGCTCCGTTCGACGCGTCGTTCGAGATCGCCGGCCCCGTCGAGGTCGTGCTTTTCGCCTCCAGCAGCGCCATCGACACCGACTTCACCGCCAAGCTGCTCGACGTATATCCGCATAGCCACGCCACGCCCGGCGGGTACGAGCTCAACCTGGCCGACAGCATCCTCCGCGCCCGCTACCGCAACGGCTACGACGGCGAAGAGTTCCTGCAGCCCGAGGAGATCTACGAGTTCCGCATCGTCCTCTACCCCACCGCCAACCGCTTCGCCCCCGGCCACCGGCTTCGCGTGGACATCTCCTCGTCCAACTATCCCCGCTTCGACGCCAACCCCAACACCGGGGAGCCGCTTGGCCAATCCCGGCGCGTCGAGATGGCCCACCAGGCCGTCTACCACGACCCCGACAACCCCAGCCGCCTGCTCGTCCACGTCCGGCCTGTCGCGGAATGAACTCCGGCTGCCTGGAGGAAGGAACATGACCGAGCTAAAGATCGGAAACACCCGCTTGACGCTCGTCCAGGGGGACATCACCGTTCAGCAGGTGGACGCCATCGTGAACGCCGCCAACGCGGCCCTCAGGGGCGGCGGAGGCGTGGATGGCGCCATCCACCGCGCCGGCGGACCCGACATCATGGCCGAATGCCGCCGGATCGGCGGCTGTCCTACCGGCGAAGCGGTCCGCACCACCGCCGGCCGCCTCCCCGCCAACCACGTCATCCACGCCGTCGGTCCCATCTGGACCAGCGGCAACGTCGGCGAACCTGATCTGCTCGCCTCCGCCTACCGCTGCTCGCTCCAGATCGCCGCCGCCCACGGCGCGCGCACCGTCGCCTTCCCCTCCATCAGCACCGGCGTCTACGGCTTTCCCAAGGACCTGGCCGCCGAAACGGCCCTCAGCGCCGTCACCGAAGTCCTCCCGAATCTAGACCTCGTCGAAGTCCGCTTCGTAGTCTTCGGCGACAAAGACCTCGCGGCCTACCGGCAGGCGATGCAGGCCAGGGCTTCCGAGTGACTGACGACGCCGAACAACGCGCCGGCCGCCGCACCCGCGAGCATTGGGAGGCCAGGTACCGGGAACGCGAAACGCCCTGGGACGACGGTCAACCCTGGGGCCCGCTTCCCGACCTGCTGAACCGCTTCGCCCCACCCGGTGGCCGTCTGCTCGACATCGGCTGCGGCCTCGGCGGCAAAGCCGCCCAGATGGCCTCACTCGGCTACCGCGTCCTTGGCGTCGACATTTCGCAGGCGGCAATCGACGAGGCCCGACGCCTGACCGCCGGCCTGAACGGCGAACTTGAACTCCGCCGCGCGAACTTTCTCGAGGAATCCCCCGACACTCCATTCGACCTCGCCTTCGACCGCAGCGTCTGGGCCACATTCGACGAGTCTGGCCGCGCCGCCTTCGCTCGCCAGGTGACCACCTGGCTCGCGCCTGGAGGCCACTGGATCAGCCTCACCGGCTGCGCCGACAACCGCGATCCCGAAACCGGTGAACCTGACCCGCGCGGCTACCCCCGCCACTCCCTCCAGGCCATCGTCACTTGCTGCGAGAGCCACTTCGAAGTCCTCGAAGTGAGCCGCCAACCCTTCGGCGCAACTTCCGACACCGACTTCACCGCCTGGGTGACGGTTATGCGGATTCGGGACTGAGCTGGAGAGTCGACGGGCTTCGGTCTTGGGGCGGCTTTGCGGGGTACTCGGGATGGCTTCGTAGACTGACCAGTTCTTCGCGGTGTGCATTGCGCGACCTGATTCGAATGGGGACTTCGGCGTCGGCGGTTTGGGGGATCCCTGAGGCGATCCTGGGACGATAGAGGCAGACGATCCCCCCGGGTCAGCCGTGAGCGGGGTTGCTGAGGGGTTGGCGCGGTTGATCATGGTGCAGGGGCCCGGCAGCAGACGCCGGGGTGATGGACAGGATTGGAAGGGGAGATTCCCTTCAACAGGCTGAGGGCAGGCTCTCGGAGGGCCTTGGGATGACGGACGGGACGGTTGGGGAGTTACGGGAGGCAGCAGCGGCGCTGTGCGTTGAGAACCAGCCGGTGGAGTTTGGGTTGGCGAACTATGACCTGGCGGGGGCGCTGCTGGGCGGGGATGCTCCAACTGACGAGCTAGAGGAAGCGGCGCAAGCGGCGGCGCGAGCGTTGCTGGTGTTTACACCGCAGGAACTTCCGGACCTCTTTGCCGGGGCTAGCGAGCGCCTGGGGCAGGCGCAGTGGCGGGCAGGGCGACGCGAGGACGCGCAGCGGACGTACGCGCAGACGGCGGGGGCGCTGGGCGCGGTTGGACAACATGGGCTGCAAGCGCGGTTGCTGGCGGGCTACGCGCGGGCCGTGGGTCAGGCGGCGAAACCGGAAGATCCGTTCAGTGTCCAGCGGGCGGTCGGAGTATTTGACGAGGCGATCGAGGCCGCGCGGATAGCTGAGGCAAAGGGCTTGCTGGTGTCGCTGCTGAATAGTTCGGGCCGGCTGCTGGCGGGCAACCCGGCGTCGGCGGATAAGGCGTTGTCGCGGTTCGACGAGGCGGCCGAGGCGGTGGTCGACACGGACGTTGGGGTGGCGATGGCGGTTCACGCGAACCGTGCGGCGGCGTACGGGTTGCGGGAACGGGGCGATCGGGACACGAACCTGCAGGAGGCGATCGCGAGCTACAACCGGGCGGTCCACCTCCCGGGCATTTCGGATCATCCGCTTGAGGCAGCGCACTTGTACCGGGCGCTGGGAACGGCGTGGGGTCAGCGTCCCGGCGGCGACCGGGCGCAGAATCTACGGCAGGCGGACAGCGCGCTGGCAGCGGCGCTGGAGCTGCTGACGGACGACGCGCAGCAGAGCGAGCGGGCGTCGATGTGGAGCGAGCGTGGACTGGCGCAGGCGGAACTTTCGCAACGAGGGATTCCGGGGGCCACGAGCGCCGCGGTCGAGGCGTTCCGGGAAGGCCTGAATGCGGCCAGCGGGGGTGAGGCGCCGGCGCTGGCGGCTCAGCTGGCGAACAACCTGGGGTCGGCGATCATGACCGCGGCCGGCCAGGGTCTGGAGGCTTCGCTGGCGGAGGCGGCGGAGGCGCTTGACCGGGCGGCGGAGATTTGGACGTCGCTGAATCAGCCGGAGGACGCAGGGGCGAGCCAGCTGAACGCGGGGCTGGTGTACATGACGCTGCACTCGACGGAACGGGACGCGGCGCACCTGGACAAGGCGATCGAGCGTTTGCAGGGCTCAACGGCGGCGCGTCCGCTGGCCACGCACCCGGGGCCGCACGCCGTCGCGCAGTTCAACCTGGGAATGGCGCTGGCGTTTCGGGCCCAAGGCCGAAACGAAACGGACCTGGCGGCGAGCGTGGAGGCCTTTCGAACGGCCTTGCAGGTGTGGAAAGGTCCGGACGCGCCACCGCAGGCGGCGGTGGCGCACGCGAACCTGGGAAGCATGCTGTTCGGAATGGCGAAGCAGAACGAGCCCGAGCTGTTGCGGGACGCGGCGCATCACTACGAGCAGGCGCTGGCGGTATACACCCCGGCGACAAACCCGCAGCAGCACCAGGTGATTTCGAACAATCTGGCGCTCGTGAGGCGGAGACAGGGGTTGGGTGCGGGAAATGGGGCGGTTTGACCGAATCAGCGTGGAAGCGATTTAGCGGCGCAACGGTCGCAGGATCCCGCAGTCCGGGTTCGAATGTGCGGGGCAGCCTCCGCCTTTCTCCTCTGGAAGCAATGAGGTGCGCCGTGATTACAGGGGTGGGAGCGAAGGCCGTAACTCCTCGGTTGGCCTGATAACGGCAAGGGCCGGGGATAATGCCGGATCGAACAAAGCTGGAAGCTTGGGGAAATGCAGGCTGTCGAGACTGACATTGCGGTAATTGGTGGGGGACCGGCGGGGTCTTCGCTGGCCACGTTGCTGCGGCAGAGCGGATACAAGGTGACGTTGCTGGAGCGGGAGCGGTTTCCGCGGCCGCACGTGGGCGAGTCGATGTTGCCGGGGGTGCTGTTTGCGCTAGGGAAGACCGGGGCGCTGGAGCGGGTGGAGAAGGCCGGATTCACGAGGAAGTACGGGGCGACGTATATCTGGGGGCGGGGTCGAGACCCGTGGACAATTCGATTCTCGGAGGTTCCGCAGGACCGAACGTTTACATTCCAGTGCGACCGAGAGGTGTTCGACAAGCTGCTGCTGGACCACGCGCGGGACGAGGGGGTTGACGTGCGGGAAGGCCACCAGGTGACGCGCGCGCACATGACTAACGGAAGGGTTTCAGGGCTGTCGTTTACGAATGACGAGGGGGAGTCGGGAGAGGTTCGGGCGCGGATGTGCGTGGATGCTTCGGGTCAGTGGTCGGTGCTGGGACGGCAGTTCCGGCTGCGCGAGCACAACCATGACCTGCGGCACGTGGCGCTGTTCGGTCATTACCACGGCGGGCCGACGACGCTGCCCGACGTGCTGGACGAGATGGAGCCGACGGACGCTGGAAATGTGTACGTGGTGGCGGTGGACGACGGGTGGCTGTGGCATATCCCGCTGGCCGGAGGGCTGCGAAGCATCGGGCTGGTGACGGATCCGGAACGGATCCGCGGGATGTCGCGGACGGAGCGGCGGAAGTACTGGCAGCGGCAGGTGGACTCGTGCGAAGAGTTTGAGCAGCTCCTGGACGGAGGTCGCTGGGCGGGGGATTTCGACACCGTGTCGGACTGGTCGTTCATCTGTAGGCAGTTTCACGGGCCGGGCTACCTGCTTGTGGGCGATGCGGCGTGCTTCGTGGATCCAATCCTGGCGTCAGGCATCGCGCTGGCCCTGCAAGGCGTGCTGCGGGCGACGAAGGCGATTCGAACCTCGCTGGAAGCGCCGGACCTGAATCGGCTGGCGATGGATTGGTACCAGGAGGGCTACCTACAGCAGGCGAACGATTTCGTGGACATGGCGAATCACTGGTATCACGGGCAGCGCTTGCAGGAGTCGTGGTTCTGGACGGCGCACCGGCTGGTAGACCCGAGCCAGAACTTGTCGCTGCGGCAGGCGTTTGTGTTCATTTCGTCCGGGCTGACGCGGGAGACGCCGGAGGAGTCGATCCGCTATATGGGCGGATTTACGCCAGGGCAGCTGGCGGTGACGTACGAGAACCTGGGCGTCGAAGGTGGCGCCACAGGCACACCGCTACAGGCCGAGCAGTCATCAGCGCCGCCATTGGCGCCTCGGGGAGTTGCCGTGACGACGGAGGAAGCGCTGGCCGGGGTCCCGACGTTTATGGCGGGCGCGGAGGTTCGGGCGGGGATGCAGGAGACGGAGACGGGGTTGCGGCCGGTTACACAGGTCGAACTGCCGGGGGCGGCGAACGGGGATAAGCGGGAGGTTTTGCTCTCGCTGCCGACGCTGTCGGTGCTGAATCTGCTGGACGGTCGTCGTAGCGGGGCGGAGGTGGCGCAGACGCTGGCGGCGCGGTTTGCGGGGAGTGTGCGGACGGACGAGTCGGCGCTGCGGCCGATTGTTGGGTCGGTGATTGCGGATCTGGCGGCTGAGGGGGCGGTGGAGTTCAAGAAGTAGTGAGGGAAGCGGAGTGGGAAGTTAGAGAAGGGGGATAGGGAAGTAGGAGTAAGCGAGCGTAGGTGCGGGGGTGTGGTTCGACGCGGGCCTCCGTAAGACTCCGGCCCGGCTCACCACGAACGGTTGGGTGAGCCGGCAATGGTCGGGGATGGGCGAGAAGTGCAGGGTGAGTTGGGGATGTTGGTTGCTGCTGGGTCCCAGCTGAAGACGCCGGGATGACGGGGACTCGGGACCGACGGTTGGGGTGATTAATGCCAAACGGCCCGCCGCTTCCCGCGGCGGGCCGTTTGAGGATCCGCGAAGACTAGGCCGGAATCGGTGTCCAGTCGTCGTAGGAGTTGAAGATGGCGTTGGTGTCCGAGGCCATCTTGCGAGCAGCTTGCTCGGGGCCAACCTCGTCGACCCAAAGCTTGGACGCCTCCGTCCGGTACGCACCGATGAACTCGTCCCAGTACGGGAAGTAGCCAGGAGTGCGTGGTTCGGGCGTGGTGGCGTAAGTCTTGAGCCAGTGCATGCCCTCGGGCGGGGCAGCCAGCGCATCCGCTTGATCGGCGACTTCCTTGAAGACCGGGAAGTGGCCGCGATCGATCCCGACGCGAGCCTGGTATTCCGGACCCGCGAGGTAGGTGACCAACTGGACGGTCTGCTCGAGGTTGCCCAGCCGCTCGGCGGCGATGGTGACGATGTGCGGCTGGTCGTTCCAGCCATGCCGCACGTCGCCGGTGCTGGGCGCCGCGTACATCGGAGCGACGGACCAGGTGAAGCGGTCCTTGATGCGCGGGATGCCGAAGCCGGTGCTGTAGACACGGCCACCGGGCCAGAGGCCGACCTGGCCGGCGGAGAATGGGTCACCGAACTCGCCGGAGACGCGCTGGCGAATCTCAGGCGGGAAGGCGACGTTCTCGGTGTACATGGTGCCGTGGACCCAGCTCAGCGCTTCGATCGCACCCGACGAATCGAATTGGGACACGCCGTTCTGGTCGTACCAGAATTCAACGCCGTTGGACCACAGCATGGGTCCCCAGCCGAACTGGTCGCTGGTGGGCGCCCAGATGCCGAACTGGTCGTTGTCGGCGTCAGTGAGCGCGCGCGAGGCCTCCATGGCGTCGTCCCAGGTCCAGCCCTCGGCGGGCTGATCCACGCCGTTGGACTCGAACAGGTCGACGTTGTAGACGAGGCCGTTCATGCCGCCCTGGAACGGGAGGCCGTGCAGGCGACCGTTGGCCTGGTAGAGGGCGCCTTCCCACGGCAGCCAGCCGGTGGGGAGCACCCAGTAGTCGTCCAGCGAAAAGCCCAGCTTGCCCACCTGGTCGGTGATGTCCGGGAAGAAGCCGGCCGAGTAGTGGGCCTGGTAGAGGTTGCCCTCGAACAGGATGGCCTCAGCCATGCTGCCAGCGGCGAACTGCAGGTTGAGGGCGTCGAAGTAATCGCCACCGATGACGTCGATCTTGACGGGAATGTTGGGGAATTGGCGCGAGAACTGCTCCATTCCCCACTTCATGGCGTTGCCGCGCGGGCCGGACGTGTGGTCGGTGGCGAAACGAACGCTGACGGGTCCCGCAGCAGGCTCGGCAGCATCGACCGTGACAATCTCTTCGCGGGTGACTGGAACTTCCTTCTCGACGATCCTCTCGACTTGCTTGACCTGGGTGACGACCTTTTCGACTACGATGGTTTCACCTTCGCCGCAGGCCGCCAGGACCGCAACACCGGCCGCGCCAAGAGCGCCCGCGCTCCCGGCTCGTAGCATTTCTCGACGTGTCAGATTCCGCATATCCCCTCCTGCGTCCCGAAGGACCCGCGGCACTTGGCTAGAACCAGCCCGATGTTAGCGCGTACGCGCACATACGGAAAACCTAAGAGCGAGCATAGCCCAAACCGAACGGGTCGCCGACCGAAATCCAGAGTTCTCCGGGATATCGGCCGGGGAATGGTCGACCGGCAGCAGGCCATTAGCGCGACAGTGACGCCGGTGCGTCGCGGCGCTGGCAATCACGACGCCTCCTGCGGGAGCCGTAGCGGCGTCAGCGTTCGGCCAGGCGCCCGGTCGGCGCTTCCGGCTCGACGTTGATTACCAGCTTGCCCCGCTGCGGAGCTTGAATTTTCCGCTCTCGACTTCCTCGTCACCGCAGGCCGGCAGCAGGCTGAACGCTGCCATCGCTATCACACCGGCCGCCAGCACGCGACGGCGGGTGAGGCGAGGTGAGCGGGCGCGGTCCTTGGCTTGATCGCGACGCATGCTTGACTCCTCACGAACCTTTCGCCTGACCACAAGCATAAATGTCTGCTCGCCGTTCGACTCGATCAGGCGCCGGCGGGCCGAAAAACGGCGTTGGGATCAACGACGCAGAGGATTCCGCTCGGGAGCGTGAGGGTGACGCCTCGACTGAGCGAGCTGACGCCGGAGCCCTGCTGGAGGAGGTAGTCGGGATCACGCTTGACTCGCGGGCCAGCGAATTCGCGCATGGGCTGGGCAGGTATGAGGCGGGCGATAGCGTTGCCGACGGGAGCCACGGAGGTAATGCCGGCATCTTCCATGGCCTGGCCGACACGGTTGAAATCGTAGCCGGGGTAGCCGACGTCACGTAGGTAGACGGTGTTTTCAAAGGGTACGAGGCGTCCATTGGGCCGTCGGAGACGGCGGCGAAGGGTGTCGACTTTGCGGTGGTGGAGCCGGAAGGCCACTTCGAGGACGTGGCAGGCAGTAAAGGTCTGATAGGTGACACCGAGCAGAAGGAATCGTCCGTTGAGCTTGAAGATTGTCCCCAGCGGGTCGTCGGCAGCCCAGGCCGTGGGGCCGCCGGCATTGACGATTGACTCGGCGTGGGACCCGATGGCGCTGAGGCTGTGGGTGAGGTGACGGCTGCGACGGTTACCGGCGCGACGGCGGATTTCATCGGCTATGGCTCCCATGTCGGACGGGGTGTTGAGCGGATCGAAGACGAAGCTGGGATCCAGGGCGGTCTCGTAGTTGAAGGAAGGGCCGACGAGGGTGCCCGACGGACCGAGGACATCGAGGAGGGCGTCGACGACGGTCGGAGCGCCGCCCACGACGTGGCCGAGGCTGCGGAGTGAACTGTGGATCATGAGAACATCGCCCGCCTGCAAGCCAAGGCTGCGCAGGTCGGCGGCGAGGCGGTCGCGGGTGAGGACCATGTCTGCTAAGTAGATACTGAGGGCCGTGCGAGGATACGCCGCAAGCGTCGCGGAGGGTGAAATGACCAATCCGAGCCCCGTTCGATGCGCCGTGATCGGGACAAACAACATTGCCGCCCAGCACATTCCGGTGTTGCAGGCGCTGCCGGAGGCGCAGGTGGCGGCGCTGTGCGATATCGACCCGGAGGCCCTTGAGGAGACGTCGCGGCAGTTTGGCGTTGAGCGGACGTTTACGAGCGTGGACGACCTGCAGGCGTGGGGTGACTTCGACGCGGTGTATGTGCTGGTGAGCGTGCTGGCGGTAGCGGATGTGGCGGAACGGTTTGTCCGGGCGGGGATTCCGACGTTTCTGGAGAAGCCGCCGGGGTTGTATTCGTCTGATACGGAGCGTCTGGCGTTGGCGGTACGGGAGACTGGGACGACGGCAATGGTGGGGCTCAATCGTCGCTTCTATACGTGCCTGCAGGCAGGTCGGGAGGCGCTGCTGAATACGGGCGACATTGTCTCGGTGACGGTGCATGCCGACGAAGTCGCCGCGACTCACTGGGAAGGTTCGAAGTTTCCGCCGGAAGTGGCGGCGCGTTGGACCTACGCGAACAGCATTCATGCCCTGGACCTGCTGCGGTACCTGGGCGGGGATGTTGCAAAGGTGACCTCAGCAGTGAGACAACGACGACTGCCGAAGCCGGATAGCTTCAGCGCGCTGCTGGAGTACGAGTCGGGCGCGGTGGGAAGGGCCATTGCGGATCACTTTGGGCCGAAGGGGACGGGGCACTGGTATGAGGCTCGGACGGCGAGCGCGGTGTTGACCTCGGGCGTTGGGGCGACGGCCAGTGATCGCTTGAGCTCGTGCACGCTGGAACGGCAGGGTCACAAGCCGGTTCGGTTTGGCCTGACCGGGCTCGACCGGCGGCTGAAGCCGGGGTTTCCGGGCGAGTCGCGGGCCTTCTTGCAGGCGGTTCAGGCTGGCAAGCCTGTGTCGTTTCCGGCACCAACCCTGGATGACGCCGTGCGTACGATGAAGATGATCGACGAGATCACGGGGGCCGAGGAGTGGGCGCCCAAGCCGGCGAGTTGAGACGGGGCGCGGCACGAGGCGGATGGGTCGGATGAGCGAAGTTTTCGACGTGCTCGTGGTCGGCGCGGGGCCGGGGGGCACGCAAGCGGCGGTGAGCGCGGCGCACCAGATGCGGCACGTGCTGCTGCTGGACGCCAGCAAGGTGAGCCGCCGGCGAGGGCGGGCGTACTGGTCGAAGACGGTGAAGATCGAGGACGCGCCGGTGTTCGCGGGGATAACCGGCATTGAGTTTGCGAAGGCGTTGCGGGAATGGACCGAGGGGCAGCCGGAACGGGCGATCAAGCGCGGCGGCGAGGAACGAATGGCTGGGATTCGGCGGGCCGACGGGTTTGCCATGGACCTGGAGCGGTTGGACGACGACACGTTTCGGCTGACGTACGCGACGGAGCCGCTCTCGCGCGACGGCACCGTGGGTGCGACGACGACGGCGCTGGGCCGGACGGTGGTGGTGGCCAGCGGTTTCGAGGACGGCTGGCCGGACATCGAGATCAATGACGCGGCGGACCGGATGTACCGGAAGTATCAGCTGGTGTATCGCTATGCCGGTAACAGCCGAGGCTGGCACCTGTGTATCCGCTGCGACGGTCACCTGCACGTGGACGAGCGCGTGGCGATTGTGGGGACGGGCGATTACATCTTTGAGGTGGTGCAGGGGGCGCAGGATTTCACGGATCGAATCACGGTGCTGACGAATGGGCGGCCGCATGGCATGTCGCCGCCGGTGCTGGCGGCGCTGCGCGAGCGGGGGGCGGAGCTGGACGAAGGTCGAATTGAGGCCCACATCGGGCAGGGTCTGAACCTGCTGGGGTTCCGGATGGCGGACGGTCGGGAGCTGTTCTTCGACGGATTCTTCGTGGACGAGGGGCTCAAGGCGAACGACGAGTTTCTGCACCGGTTCGACGTGGCGCACGCTGAGAACGGTTTGCTGCGGTGCAGCGACGACCATGAGGTGCTGGATTCGTCGGGCGAACCGATTCCCGGAATGTGGGCGGCGGGGGACATCGTGGCCGGGGAACGGAACCTGATCGCGAGCGCGTTCGCCAGCGGGCAAGACGCGGGGCTGGAGGCTTCGGACAGTCTGAGGCGGTGGGCAGCGCCGGCGGCGCAGGGGGACTGAGTGACTTGCACACCGGCCCGGCACAATGCAAACTACTTTGCTATACAAACTTTCAGGCTAGGCATTTGGTGTTGACGTGGCTGTGACCCTGTCTGGACGGTGCTCGTGAGTACCACGGACAACGGAATGTTGTTGCGTGCCGGTGGGGTGATGCACCGGTATGGGGACCTGACGGCAGTGAACGACGTCTCGCTGGCGGTACGGCGGGGCGAGGTGTTCGGGTTGCTGGGTCCGAACGGGGCGGGCAAGTCGACGCTGATCGGGATTCTCTGCGGCATGTTTGCGCCCACGGCCGGAAATGTGCACCTGGGCGACGTGCCGATTACGCCGGGAGCGCGGAGCGCCAAGCGACGGATTGGCGTGGTGCCGCAGGACATTGCGCTGTACGAGAAGCTGAGCGGCCGGCAGAACCTGCGGTTTTTTGGGCGGGTCTACGGCCTGGGCGGCCGCCGCCTGCGCGAGCGGGTGGAGGCGGTGCTGGACGTCGTGGGGCTGAGCGATCGGGGGAACGATCAGGCCGGGACGTATTCGGGAGGCATGCAGCGGCGGCTGAACCTGGCGGCGGGGCTGCTGCACGAGCCGGAACTCTTGGTCCTTGACGAGCCGACGGTGGGGGTGGACCCGCAGAGCCGGAATCACATCTTCGACAACGTGGAGCGGCTGAATCGCGATCAGGGCGTGACGATCGTCTATACGACGCACTACATGGAAGAGGCGGAACGGCTGTGCGACCGGGTGGCGATCATCGACCACGGCAAGATCGTGGCGCTGGATACGCCACGGGCGCTGATCGAGTCGCTGGGCGGCGGGGTAATCCAGCTCGGAATCGATCCGGAGCAGCGAGCGCAGGTGACGAACTCCCTGGCGTCGCTGGCGTCGGTGCAGGCCGTGGGGCCGGGGCCGGACGAGCGGTCGCTGAACATCGAAGCAGCCAGCGCGCGGCACGCGCTGGTGGACGTGATGCTGGCGATGAACACGGCGGCGCTGGAAGTGGAGACCGTGCGAATCCTGGAGCCGAACCTGGAGAGCGTATTCCTGCGCTTTACGGGTCGCCGGCTGAGGGACTGAGCGATGCGGGTAACGCTGGCCTTCACGATCAAGGAGTTCCTGCTGCTGCTGCGGGATCCGGGCGGCCTGTTTGTGCTGTTCCTGATGCCGGTGATGTTCATGGTGGTCTTCAGCCTGGCGCTGGGCGGGCTGTTTGAGGAAGGCGCGGCTGAAGGTTCGGCCAGGGCGCTGGAGGTACCGGTGGCGACGGGCGGCGCGGGCGAGGTGGCCGAACGGGTGGTGGAGCAACTGGACGCAACGCAAGGACTGGCCATTGTTCGCGAGCAGGACGGTGAGGCGCTAACGGCGGATCAGGTGGCTCAGTTGGTGGCGGACGGCGAGTACCCGGTGGGGGTCGTTTTCCCCGAAGGACTAACGACACTCCTGGAAGATCCGCGCATCCTCCGGGGCGAGCAGGTACAGCCGCTGGAGGTAGACGTCATTGTGGATCCGGCAACCACAGGGCAGGTGACGGGTCCGCTGGAGGGCGCGTTGAGCGCGGTTCTACAACAGGTCGTGGGCCAGCGGCTGGGCGAGGCGGGGGCGGCGGCCTGGTTCGAGCAGGTAGCCGCTGGTCTGCCGGCCGAGGTTCGCGAACAGCTGGCGGCGTCGATGCAGCAGGGCGGTGAGGGAGAGGGCGCCCTGCCCGTGACGACGCGGCGGCGAGTTCCGCCGGGGGTCGAGCGCGAGCAGTTCCCGGACCAATTCCAGCAGAACGCGGCCGGTTACACGGTTATGGGGGTGTTTTTCATCGCCACGGTGATGATCGAGTCGATCTTCCGGGAGCGGCGGAGCGGGGCGATGCGACGCCTGCGGGCCGCGCCGGTGGGTCGGGCGCCGATCGTGATCAGCAAGCTGGCGCCGTTCTACGTGGTGAACCTGATCCAGATCGTGATCATGTTTGCGATCGCGCGGCTGGCGTTTGGGCTGGACCTGGGGTTTGTGCCGGCGCTGGTGGTGGTATCGGCGGCGCTGGCGCTGGTGGCCACGGGGCTGGGAATAGCGTTGGCCGGAGTCTCGCGCTCGGAGACGCAGGGGACGGGCCTGGCGGTGATCGTGGTGCTGACGACGTCGGCGCTGGGCGGGGTGATGGTGCCGCGCTTCATCATGCCCGAGGCGATGCAGCAGATCGGCAACATCACACCGCAAGCCTGGGCGATCCAGGGCTATCAGGACGTGCTGGTGCGCGGCCAGGGCGTCGGCGGCGTGTGGCTGGAAGCGGGCGTGCTGCTGATCTTTGCGGCAGTGTTCACAGCGATCGGAATCTGGCGGTTTCGGTTCGACTGAGGACAAGGCGCTAGGCTCGACTACGCTGTTGGCTCAGGTTTCTCCAGAAGTCGGGATTCAGACGGGCGACGGCGCTGACCGCATGATTCCAGGCGCACCGCGATCAGAGCGTTGACGACGAGCTGACCGACTGCCTGGTTTGCTGGCATCACTCAAATGACCATGCGCTTTCGCTCATAAAACGCACATAACACGTCGATGCTTGACAATGGCTGGCCTTCAAGGCAATGTATCGGCAATTCGAAAAGGAGCAACAATGACCCATCAAAGAGCATGCTTATTAGTAATGTATCATGATACTTACACTCAATCATACACGACCACAATAGAAGATCTTAGGCACTGCTAATGCTACGCAAAAGGATAGGCAATCAGGCGCATCGGAATGGTGGTGTGCAGTTGGGGGAGGCTCGGGCTATGACGGAGACGTTGAGAATGCGCGAACAGCGACGGTCAACAGTTTGGGAACGAGTCCGGCTTGGGCTGGCGGCCGTTGCCGCGGCCAGCCTGACGATTGCGGGGCCAGTGACCGCGTTGCGGGCGCTGGACTGTGTGGGCATACCCATCAGCGACGGCTGCCTGTTTGCCAACACCGGCGGCGACACGCCTGATCCGAACGACGGGTATGCCGTGACCAACGCCGATAGCGTCCCGATGTGGGACTTCGTACGCGAGGCTGAGGCTGAGGCCATTGGATACCCGATCAGTCAGCGCTGGCTGGACGGACCGTTCACGCTGCAGGCATTCCAGAAGGTGATTCTGCAGTGGGACCCGGCCAACGCACGGATGAACTACTACAACACGCTGGACGTGTTGGCCAACCGCTACCCGCACATCGAGCTGCCCAACGTGCCGGCGCACCAGGTGCTGGCGGCGGACGTAGGCGCGGACTTCGAGACGGTCAAGCAGAACCACCTCGCGATCCTGGATGAGAACCCCGGAATCAAGGCGCGGTTCCTTGGCGAACCGGACTGGCTCAACCTGTACGGGCTGCCGATTCGGTACGAGGAACGGGAAGTCGATGGCAATCCGCAGGGACTGCAACTGCTGCGCGCGCAGCGGGCCGTGTTCGCGGTCTGGAACGTGCCAGCGCCCGGGACGACCCCTGGCGAGGTAGTGCTTCAGAACCTTCCGGACAAGGTAAAGCAACTGAGCAACGTGATTGTTCCCGACGCGACCGAGGCGCCCCTGACGCCCGGGCAGCTGAACGCATTTGAGCCGCAGCAGATACACCGACGCTCCGATGAGGACGAGGGCAGCGGCGACGACGAGCGTGCGGTCGACGACCCGCCCGGGACGGACAACGACGGCTTTGACACGACCGCCAATACCGACCACGACGGCTTCGATACCACCGCCAATACCGATCACGATGGTTTGGACACGACGGCCAACACCGACAATGACGGAGTCGACACCACCGCGAACACCGATCACGATGGTTTCGACACCACCGCCAATACCGACCACGACGGCTTTGATACCACGGCCAACACTGACTACGACGGATTCGACACGACGGCCAACACCGACCACGACGGTTTCGACACCACCGCGAATACCGACCATGACGGCTTCGACACCACAGGCAATGAGAACGAGGACACCGACGACACTGCTGAGGACGACAGCGAAGACGACAGCGATTAGGCGGTGACCGTCTCCAAGGTGACCTCCGTGGCGCTTGCACCCCGGATCGATTTCCCCGCCGATCGCGGAGTTCGGGCACTGCAGCGACTGTTCGACGGCGCCTGGGTCTGGGAGGCGTATTGCAGGGCATTTGGATCGTCCGAAGTCGGTCCGCAGCAAATTCGGATTCGGCAGTTCAGTCACAGCCCGGGGCGCGGCGCCACGGTCAGCTACGTTCTCGACTGGCCGGACGACGCCTACCTGCCGCCCCAGCAGTTCAGCGTCAGGATCAACGGGAGCAAGCCGCCGGAACTGTGGCGCTTTCCCAATGACCGCCATCTGCCCGGACTGGCCGATGCCGTAGACCCTGACACGGCTCTGAGAATGATCAACCGCCATGTGCTGGCGGTCCCGGCACGACGAGTCCGAGTAGAGGTCGTGCGTTACCGGCCGGGGAGCCGGGCGGTGCTAATGCACTCGATCGGCAAGGTCACGCTCTTCGTGCGAGTCATGCGGCCGGCGGCGGTCGGCCCCCTGGTCGCGGCCGCCGAGGTGATTGGGTGCTCGGAGTTCGTTGTTCCTCGTCTTGCCGGGCACTGGGGCGATGGCGGCGTTGTGTGGCTGTCGCGAATACCAGGCAAGAATCTGCGGCGATATATCCGCCGAGGGGGGCAGCCGGATCCATCGGTGATTCTCGACGGACTGGACAGTCTGTGGCGAGACCCGATCAAGACTGACGCTGGACGGCCATTCAACCTTAACGGCCTCTATCGACGCGCGAAACGGATCCTGGAACATGCGACCGGGAGCACGGACGAAGCTCGGCACAGCCTTCGATCCGCAGCAAGGGTCTTGGATCCGTTTGTCGCCGCGTGGCGGCCCTCAAGTCTTGCGCATAACGACTTCTACGACGACCAGATGCTGCTGTTGCCCGACGGCCGGATCGCGCTGGTGGACTTTGAGGAAACCGGACCAGGGGATCCAATGCTGGACGTCGGAAACTTTCTTGCGCACCTCCGGATTCAGGCGGGGCTGGGCCGGGGCAGCGCAGCCGTCGCCGCAGACGCCTATCGAGGCGAGTTTCGACGCGTCGCGCTGGAGCGCTTCGGCTGGGACGAGCGAGAGTTGGACCTGCGCGAGGCGGTGGGCCTATTCAGGATCTGTACGAGCACGGTTCGGAATATCCGGCCGGATTGGGAGCGGCGGCTGGCGACCGGACTGGTGCTGGTGAACGACGTTTTGCACTGAACGAGCGTTTGCAAAGCCACGAAACATGTTGGCCGTGTCGGTCGGAGGGAAATGTCGGGCGCCGGCGAGGCGTGCTCGGCGTCATTGGATAGCGGTCGCGCCGGCTGGGCAGGCTAGAAGTTGACGATGACCATGCCAGCGACGGCGGCGGTTACGCCGGCCCAGATGATGGGGCCGTGGCGCTCTTTCCAGAAGACGACGCCGGCGGCGGTGGTGAGTAGTACCGAGGCTGAGGTCTGAATGGGGAAGACGATGGTGCCGGGGATGAGTTCAAGCGCGGCTACGAGGAAAGCCAACTGAATGACATTGGCCAGCCCCATGGCCGCTCCAGTGGCGAGCGGACCGGGCGTGGCAAAGCTCTGACGTAACGGGGGCGTGCCGGCCTGGAAGCGGCGGCGCATGGCGAAGATGGCGAGGGCGACGGGTACGGACACCAGGAACGCGACCATGACGAAGTCGGGGGCGCGATCGGGCGTGGAGAGTTCGTTGAAGGCCTTGGACGCGGTGATGCCGGCGCCGGTAAAGAGCATCAGCAGCGCGACCAGGGGCCAGTACCAGCGGGAGCGCGGTCCTCGCACCGCCGACCTGGGGCCGACGAGCAGCGGGATGGAGACCAGCATGAGCAGCAAACCGCCGATGGCGGGACCGGTGGGTCGCTCAGCAAAGAAGACGATGGCCGCCAGGGTGGGAACGACGACGGACAAGCGCAGGAAAATGAACGTGATTCCAACGCCGGAACGAACGAGCAGCAGGTAGACACCGATCATGGTTCCGGCGTACTGGATGCCCTGGACGGCGCCGAAGATGAGGGTGGGGGCGTCGAAGTCCCAACCGCCGTGGAGTGCGGCCCAAACCGTAGCCAGCACGGCCGCCAGCGAGTAGTTGATGGCGGCTACGAGGAAGTAGTCGTACCGCCGGAACTGGGCCACGCGCGTGCTGAGCGCGAAGCCGACGTTGAAGACGACGTGAAGTGCGAGGAAGGTCATGCCAAGGGCGCATGATCAGGGCGCGGAGCACGGGTTGCAATTGGATGTCGTGGGAGGTGCGGTTGTCCCCGCCCGCGACGAGGCCGGCCGCGGGAGGGGACCGGCTGGCCGCGGGCGGGGCGGGGTTAGCGGTCCTTCAGGTGGTCCAACGCTTCCCGGACCAGCGGAACGACGATGTCGTCATGCTGCTCGACCGAGTAGTCGGCGACGCCACTAGTCGCGGCTGGAACCGGCGCGACCAGACCGCCACGCGTCTCGGCGCCGACTGATCCGGACGCATTCAGGCCGTGGCCGCGCAGACAATCGCCGAGGCGAGCGCGGCGGCGCCACCGGTCGCTGCCAGAGGCATCCAAAAGCGCTCAGCGGCGGCGAGGACCTTGCGCCGAATTCGGTCGACACACGAACGATTGGGAGCCCGGGATTCATGGACGTCCCACAGGTCAGCAGGGACGGAAAGGGCGGCGGTGGCCGAAGTGAAGTATTCGCGGAGAGCGTCGACGAGCGCCTGGTCCGAGGCGAATGGACCCGCCCCGTCGACCGCGTACGCGCCGTTGGTCTGGAGGCGATTGCGCAACCGACCGAGCGCCCGTTGCCGGATGGGCTCCCCGGCGTCCCCTGGTAGACCAAGAACGCCGGCCAGTTGGGGGTCGGAGAGACCGGCGAAGTAGCACAGGATCAGGGCATGACGGTCAGCCGGGCCGAGGGAACCGAAGGCGCGGCGAACCTGGTGGCGCTGGGGGTCTGTCTCACCGGGATCAAGCGGAGGCGGAAGATGCCGTAGTCGCGGGTGATGGGACGGACGGGCCGACGGGATTGCCCGAGGGTTCCGATCAGAATCCTGGCGCACGAGGATACGCATGAGCCACGGCTTGACGGGGGCACGCCTCCTGGCGGCCGGAAGGCCATGCCAAGCCGAGTGCAGGGCGTTGCGGACCTGTACTTCGGCCAGGGATCGGCTTCCGGTCATCAGGGTGGCGGTGCGAAAAAGCACGTCCTGGTGCTGGTCCACCAGATGGCGAAACGCCTGAGGGTCGCCGTCCCGGCAGCGCTCAAGCGCCTGTGTCTCGGTCATTTGCCGCCTCGTGCTCAGGGCAGGGTGAAGCGATGGCATAGATGAATACGCGGGATCCGGGTAAGTCGTTCCAATTCGTCAGGGCGTATACAGACGAAGATTGGAGTTCCGCTTGGAAAAGACATGGGTTTGAAGACTACGAGCCCTTCGCAAGAGAGGCTTGTCGAGTTACAATGTAGTCACAATCAGCAGCGCTCTTGGACTCAAGGGTACGAGAGACTTGACTACATACGGCGTTCGGGAGTTCAAGGCTCGGGTTAGCGCAATACTGCGGGACCTTGACGAAGGGGACGAAGTCATCATCACGCGGCGGGGCAAACCGTGCGGGCGGCTGACCGGCGTTCTGCCCGTTTCAGACGACAAGCCGTCGCTCGAATCGTTGCGGGGCGCGATGACCGACTTGCCCGACGCAACCTACCAAGACTTTCTCGAGATCAAGTCGATCTGGAGGCCCGGGACACCGGAGCCTGACGAGTCGTAGCGGACCTGTGACAAATGGGCAGATTCGATTCGTGGCAGACACGCACGCCCTGTGGTGGTTTCTTAAGTCGCCCGAGCGACTAAGCGCCGCCGCAACCGCCGTATTCAGGCTGGCCGCCACCGGGAACGCGACCATCGTGGTCCCTTCAATTGTCGTGGCCGAGTTTTATTTTCTGTCGGTGAAGCTGGGACAGCCCATCGCACCCGCCGAACTCCTAGCAAGATTGGATTCCGTCGGCAGCATTGAGGTGTCCGACCTGGGCCGAGCCCAACTCGAGCGGTTGGAGTTCTGCCAGGAGATTCCTGAAATGCACGATCGGCTGATCGCCGCGGAGTCGCTGACGCTTGAGGCCCCCGTGCTTACCCGGGATGAGAGCCTCACGGCATCGCCGCAGGTGCCAACAATCTGGTAGGTCGAGGGCCGAAGGCCGAATGTCGCGCGCTCGACTCGCCTGATCGTTCCGGGGAACACGTTACCGGGAGAGTGCCTAGAATCGGCACAGGTTCGTGGCGCAGCCTTGGTTTGGAGACGTGATGCCCCTCTATCTGACTGAAGCGGACGTGGATTCGTTGGGGGACATGGAGCTGGCGCTGGCGGCGGTGGAGGGGGCGTTCGACCGGCAGGGACGTGGCGTGGCAGGGAATGTTGGGCGGCGGCGGGCCTCGGTTCCGGCCGGGTCGCTGAATGTGATGGGCGGCGCCGACCAGGAATTGGGCGCGGCGGGGGCAAAGATCTATGGGACGTTCGGCGGCGGCGCGCGGTTTGTGGTGGTGCTGTTTGACGTAGCGACGGGGTCGCTGCGGGCGGTGCTCGAGGCCGGGCGGTTGGGTGAATTGCGGACGGGCGCAGCGAGTGGGATTTCGAGCAAGTACCTGGCGAGATCCGACAGCCGCGTCGTGGGTCTGATTGGCAGCGGCCGGCAGGCACGCACGCAGTTGGAGGCGCTGAGTGGCGTTCACGCACTGGCGGAAGCGCGAGTGTTCTCGCGGAATCCGGCAAATGTAGAGACTTATGTCAAGACGATGCGTGAGCGGGTTGACGCGAAGTTGGTTGCCTGCACGTCGGCGGCGGAGGCGGTGCAAGGGGCGGACATCGTGGTGACAGCGACGTCGGCGGCGGGGCCGGTGCTGATGGCGGAGAACCTCGAGCCGGGCATGCACGTGGTGGCGATGGGAAGCAACAACCCGGTTCACGGCGAGGTGGACGCGGCCGCGGTCGCGCGGGCGGACCTGGTGTTTGTGGACGACCTGGACGGGGCGCACGTGGAGGCCGGCGACCTGATGGCGGCGGAGCGAGCCGGAATGTTGCAGTGGGGCCAGGTGATTGAGCTTGGGCAAGTCGTGGCCGGCAAGGTGGCGGGTCGCACGTCCGACGAGGAGATCACGCTGTTTGCCTCGCAGGGGATCGCGCTATGGGACATCGCGATGGCGCAGGCGGTGGTGGAGCGGGCGGAGGCCGCGGGACGAGGGCGACAGGTTCCCTAGCCAGCGCCGGCGCTAGTATTGAGTCACTCCCAGGCACGAGCAGCGCATGAACCGTCCCGCAGGCATCGAGACCGAATACGGGCTCAACTGCGAGGGCTTTGTGGGCGAACCTGATTTCGCCTACGAGGCGGCTCGACTGATCCAGGCGGCGCCGGTTAAGGGTGCGTTTCGCGGGTGGGATTACGTGGGTGAGGATCCGTACCGTGACCTGCGGGGCGGTCGGGCGGACCGGCTGGAGCGCGACCCGCGGGACCTGACGGGCGCTACCGACCGCAGTGACCGCATGTCGCGGGACGAGCTGCTCTCGAACACGGTGTTGCGCAACGGGGCGCGGCTGTACAACGACCATAATCATCCGGAGTACTGCACGGACGTCTGCCTGTCGCTGAATGAGCTGGTGGCGCAAGACAAGGCGGGCGAGCGGGTGATGTTCGCGGCGGAGACTGCACGGAACGCGGTGTTGGGCTACGGACAGATCCGGCTGCTGAAGAACAACACGGACTATCACGGCCGCAGCTACGGCTGCCACGAAAACTACCTGACGTCGCGGCGGATCCCGACCGACGACCTGATCCGGGTGACGGTGCCTTTCCTGGCGACGCGGCAGGTGTTTGCCGGGGCGGGGCGAGTCGGGATCGAGGGCGGCGACCCGTTGCAATTGCAGATGTCGCAGCGGGCGGATTTCTTCGAGGAAGTGGCCGGGATCAATACGACGGCGCGGCGGCCGATCTTCAATACACGGGACGAGCCGCACGCGGACGCGGGGAAGTACCGGCGGCTGCACGTGATCGCGGGAGACGCGAACCGGAGCGAATGGGCGACGGCGATGAAGGCGGGGACCACCGCGCTGGTCCTGGACCTGGCAATGGAAGGATGGCGACCGTCGGAGCGCCTGACCGACCCGGTGCGGGTGGTGCGGCGGGTGTCGCACGACCTGGACTTTGGCCGGGTAGTTGAGCTAGAGCGGGGATCGCCGGTTTCGGCGTTGGACGTGCAGCGGTGGTATTGCGAAGCAGCGCAGCGTTATCGCGGGCGCGACGACGAAACGACGTGGGTGCTGGAAGAGTGGACGGCCGTGCTGGACGACCTGGGGTGCGACCGATCGACGGCGGCGGATCGGGTGGATTGGGCTGCGAAGGAACGGCTGATTGAGGAGATGCGGGCGGACTTTGGCGCGGAATGGCGGGACGAGGATGCGCGCCGGGCCGATCTGGGATACCACGTGCTGGATCCGGATTGGTGCGTGTACGACATGCTGGTGGACGAAGGCCGGATGCGGCGGATCGTGAGCGACGCGGATATCGACCGAGCGCTGGAGGAGCCGCCGGAGGGCACGCGGGCGTCGGTGCGGGGAGACGTACTGCGGCGATTTGGCGAGGACATCAGCGCCGTCGAGTGGGACCGGGTGGTGTTTCGTCGCAACGGATATGACGTGACACTGCGATTCGACGACGTTGTGGGACCGGAAGTCGACCGGCTGGGACGGCTGGTGGCGGGGGCGGAGACGCTGGAGGGATTGCTGACCGCGCTGGACGCGGAGGGAGGGTGAAGACATGCGGGATCTTGTAGTTGCCGGCCGCCGCTGGCGTGCGGAAACCGAGGCGCCGACGAAGCCGGCGGAGGCTCCGACTGAGCCGGCGGCGCCGGAGAAAGAGGAGGATCTGCGGGAGCGGCGGCGGCGGATTATCCGGGAGATTCCGGATCCGACGCCTCAACCCGGCGGGCAATAGCGCCAGCGCATGGACGACATCGTCTTCGGGACTGAGATCGAATTCGCGTCGGCCGGGGCGTTGCCGCCGGGGCAGGCGGCGCGGCTGGTGAAGTCGATCTTGTTCCAGGACCGTCGATTCGGGCTGATCGATCCGGCGCCGCGGGAGTGGGACGAGGAACCCGGGAACGGCGGGCACCTGTTCAACGGGGCGCGGCTGTACCTGGATTCGGGCCACATCGAGTACGCCTCGGCGGAGTGCCGGACGCTGCGGGACATCGTGGAACAGGAGAATGCGGCCTCGGCCGTTTTGCTGGACACGGTGGAACGGCAGGAGATGAACCGGAAGTTGTTCTTCATCAAGAACAACACGGACCACCTGGGCAATACATTCGGGTACCACGAGAACTACTCGATTCGGACGAGCCCGCGGAGCCGGGACCTGGTGCTGGGGCTGCTGCCCTTTCTTACGACCCGACAGTTGTACGCCGGGGCGGGGATGACGCTGAATCCGAAGGAAGCCGGGGGACGGCTGCCATTTCACATGTCGCAGCGGGCAGCCTTTGTGTCCGTAGACGTGAGCCACCGGGTGCGGTTTGGCGGGCGCCCGATCATCAACCTGCGGGACGAGCCGCTGAGCGAGCGGACAGGGCTGCGGCGGCTGCACGTGGTGGTTGGGGATGCGAACCAGTCGCAGTACGCGACGGCGCTGAAGGTGGGCACGACGGCACTGGTGGCGCAGTTGCTGGCGGCCGGGTGGAATCCGGATCTGTACCTGGACGAGGCGGTGCGGTCGATCAAGTCGATTTCACGGAATCCGGGCGGGCCGTGGCCGGTGGAGCTGGTGGACGGACGAACGATTTCGGCGCTCGACGTGCAGCGGGTCTACCTGGAGGCCGCGACTTCGGCGTTTGCGGGCCGCGACGCGGATACGGACTGGACGCTCGCGGCTTGGACCGAGTGCCTGGACGGCCTGGCGACGGACCCGGAAGGCCTGGTGGGCAAGGTGGACTGGGTGACGAAACTGGCGGAACTGCGCGACTACGCGGACGATTCGCCCCACGGTTGGGCGGACCCTGACCTGGTGAAGCTGGACCTGGCGTACCACCACGTGGACCCGACGGTGAGCCTGTTCAGCGAACTGCAGCGGCGGGGGCTGATGTACCGGCTGGTTTCGGGGCCGGTGAATCCCCTGGCTGTCCCGGAAGGAACTCGGGCCAGGGCGCGTGGGCGGATCGTGCGGGCGCTTTCGGAGGCGCGGGCGGACTCACACATCGACTGGAAGGACATCCAGCACAACCTGGGCGCGCTGGCGAGCTGGGAGAACCAGTTGTATCTGGTGTACCAGTACATCGAGCACTGGCGGGAGTTGGACGAGTTCGGCGGCTGGTCGTTCGTGCCGTACCTGGTGGACTGGGACGGGATTGGGGTGCGCGGGCGGATTTTCGAGATGCCGGATCCATTCGAGAGCTATGAAGACGAGGCGGAGGAGTTTGCGGGGGCGGTGGAGGATTACCTGGGCGGATAGGGCGCCGGGCGCTCTTTCCGTTAGATCATGATTCTGACTAGGGTGGTATCCAGACCTCTGATTTGGCCCACATTCAGAGCACTCTGCATAGGCAGGGGCCATGCCTGACGTCGGGTTTGATCCACTGACCGCGGTTCACTTCCACGAAACCGATCCAGGGACTCAGTGGTCCAAAGACGCGACGCCCGCGATCGAGTTCAACCCGCTGGCGCCCGGAAGCGGGGTGCTGACTCCGAATGTGGTGGATCTTGCCGGGGGCGGCTACCGGATGTACTACACGGGCTTTGCGCCAGGGGTTACGAAAACCGACCTCCTGGGCCACATCCTGAGCGCCTCCTCGCCTGACGGATCGGCGTGGACGCACGACGACGGTGTGAGGATCGACGTCCATAGTCCGTACGCAGCCCAGCGCACGCTGTGTCCTGACGTGGTGCCGATTCCAGGTGGCGGCTATCGCATGTACTACGAGGCCAGGAGCCCGGACGCTCCCACGGTCATTCTGAGTGCGACGTCAGGCGACGGGCTGGATTGGGAGCTGGAAGACGGGGTGCGGATTGGCGATGGCGAGTGGTCCTATGGATCGCCGCGCTGCGTGTATTTCCCGAAGGATCACGGACTGACGCACCGGCTCTACGTTCACCACTACTCGTTTCCGATGGTCTCGGGTCTTGACGCTCAAAACCACATCGTGAGCGGGGTCTCGATGGACGGTCTCGACTTTGCGATTGAGCCGGGCGTGCGTATCGCCCAGGAGACCGAGCGGGAGTCGTATGCGGTGTATGCCCCGGAAGTCGTTCGTCTGGGTGACGGGAGCTTTCGAATGTTCTACGCCGCCTGGGCCGAAGGAATCGACGGAGGCGTATTCACGGCGGTTTCGGACGACGGGATCGAGTGGACGAAATCGCCACGGCCGCTGCTGGATCTGGACAGCCCCTTGGATTGCCGCATGGTATCGGAACCGTGTGTGATCGAGTTACCTGACCGCCGGTGTCGGATGTTCTATGAGGCCAGGGACGGGGAGGGGCGAGCGCGGATTCTGTGCGCTACCTCGGGGTGAAGCGCGGGATAGGCCGAACGGAGACGCTCGATTCAGATTTGAGCGAACGGCACGATCTCAGTCCGACGGCATCGTACTGGTCCGGTTGGCGGAAGAAATAAGCGTCCCCCAGCGCGAGACGGAATCTTGTTCAGACTCGCGCTGGAGGACGGGCCGGGATGCCGCTGTCGGGTGGCAGCGGCGGGTTCGTTATGCGGGAACTTTGTCGAGGGCGGTGATGAGTTCGTCGAGTTCGCCGGCGAGCGCTTCGAGACGGCGGTCGCCGTAGCCGCTTTCGATCACGGACTCGGCCTGCTGGAGCGCGCCGCGGACTTCGTCCCACTTGGCGCGGCCGTCATCGGTGAGCATAAGGAGAAATGAACGTCGGTCATCCGGGTCCACATCGGCGGTGATCTGCTCGGACCTCACCAAGCGCTTGATGAGTTCGGACGTCGCCGCCGGGCTGCGGCCGAGCTCACGCGAGAGCTGCGTGGGTGTGACCGGCTCGGTAGCGCCCGCTAGAAACTGCAGCGCTCGCGCCATCGGCAACGAAACACCGGCATCGTCGCAGGCGGAGTTGAGGTGCCCGGCGAGTCGGTGCGATCCGACCAGCAGTCGGTGAATGGTGGAATCCTGAAGGCTGATGTGTCCGTTGGCCGCCCCATTGGCGGACCCGTTGCGATACGAGGAAATCGGAATACCTCTCTTCAACTGTCGGCCGGCAGCGCCCTTGCCAAACTCGGCCGATAGGGGATATGGCGAGTTTGTGAACGGATTCACAAACTCAGTATTCATTTATACGGTCTGGAATCGTTCTTCGCAAGTGGCAATGGCGCACATGTGCTTCGGAACCAGCTTCTGAGGAGTCTTTTTGAGTTCCGGCCGCCGCACGGCGCAGGGCCAAAAAGGCGCCTGTGCCATGCTGGCCGGCGCTACACGCCGCAAGAGGCCGCCTATGTCCGACGCGTTGTTGAACCGAGAGGGGATTGAAGCATTGATCCCGCACCGGGAACCGTTCATCTTCGTGGACCGGATCGTGGAGCTGGAATACGGCCAGCGGGCGGTGGGGATCATGGACGACGTGGGAGCGCACCACGAGCACGTGCTGAGCGGGCATTTCCCCGGGTTTCCCGTATTGCCCGGCGCGATCATCGTGGAGGCGGTGGCTGAAGTTGGAGGCGTGGCGGCGCTGGGGATGCCGGAGAACAGCGGAAAGATCGCGATGCTGACCGGTCTGGACAAGTGGAGGTTTCGCCACCCGGCCCGACCCGGGGACGAGTTGCGGCTGGAGGCCGAGGTGATCCGCTACCGGCGCGGATTTGGCCGGGCGGCCGGGCGGGCCAGCATCGACGGGAAGCTGTGCGCCTCAGGCGAGATCAGCTTTGCGATCGTGGATCGGCCGGAGGGCTTGTAGCGGGGCATCTCTTCAAAGAGACATGTGCCGCGGAGCGCGCACGGCTCGCGGCTAGAATGCGCGCAGATCCGCAGATCCACTGACAGGACCATCCGTGGCGCGCGTACTGATTACGACCAGGATATTTACGTCCAACCCGGCGGAAGCAGCGCTGGACATCCTTCGAGAGGCCGGGCACGAGCCGGTGATCGCCTCCGTGCCGGGCGCCTACCTGAACGGCGAGCAATTGCATCAGCAGCTGGCGGGGATCGCCGGCACGATGGCCAGCAGCGAGCCGTACACCGCCGAGACCTTCCGGATGTTCCCGGACCTGCAGGTGGTCGCACGGATGGGGGTTGGCTACGACGCCATAGACCTCGAGGCGGCACGGGACCACGAAGTACCGGTGATGATTGCGGCGGGCACGAACGACACGACAGTGGCGGAGACGACGCTGTCGCTGTTGCTGGCGCTGGCGCGTGACCTGGGCCGATACTTCGAGACGACGGCGGCGGGCGGCTGGGTTCGTCCTCCGACCACCGAGCTACGCGACAAGACGATCGGCTTAGTCGGCCTTGGTCGGATTGGTCGTGCGGTTGTGCAGCGGCTGCAGGGTTTCGAGGTGGATGTGGTGGCGGCCGAGCCGTACCCCGACACGGACTTCGTGGCGGAGCACGGGGTGGAGCTGGTGAGTATCGACGAGGTGTTCCGGCGCGCAAATTTCGTGTCGCTGCACACGCCGATGAACGACGACACGCGCGAGGTCGTGAACGAACGAACCCTCGGGCTTATGCAACCGGGCTCATTCCTGGTCAATACGGCTCGCGGCGGCCTGGTGGACGAGGCGGCGCTGCGGGCGGCGCTGGATTCGGGTCATCTGGCCGGTGCGGCGCTGGACGTGCGGACCAGCGAGCCACCACCTGAAGGGGACGACCTGGCCGCGCATCCAAAGGTGCTGCCAACGCCGCATATGGCGGGCGTCGCCGTCGAGTCGGTAGAGCGGATGGCCATTGGCGCGGCCAAGAATGTGGTGGGCGTGCTGGAAGGCGACTGGGACCGCGAGATGGTGGTGAACGGGGTCTATCCCGCGTGACCGTCAGCGGTGCTTGCGAACGGCGCCACCACGAACACGAGCACTTCGACCGCGAGCCCGCCGTGGTGCCTGCGCGGCGACGGGCGTTCGTGTTCGACATGGACGGGGTGATGTACCGCGGCGGACAGCTAATCGACGGCGCCGCGGAAGCGGTGGCGACGGTGCGCAACCTCGGGCTGCCGCTGTTCTTTGTGACGAATAACTCGCGTGAGGCGCCCCTGGAATTGGCGGCGAAGCTGCAGCAGATGGGCGTGGACGCGGGTCCCGAGGAGATCATCTCGGCCGTAGTTGCGACGGTGGAGTACCTGAAGCGGCTGGACCCCAGCCCAGATTCGGTGTTAGTGCTGGGCGGCGCCGGGCTGGCGGCAAACATCGAGGCGGCCGGGTTTTCGCTGGCCAGCTTCGACGACGATGAACCAATAGACGTGGTGGTGGCCGGGTGTGACTTCGGGTTGACGTACGACCGGCTGGCGCGGGCGACCCGGGGGCTGGTAATGCACGACGCGGCCTACATCGCCGTGAACCAGGATTCGCTGCTGCCGATGGCGAACGGGCCGATGCCCGGCGCGGGAGCCATCGTGGGGGCACTGAGCGCAGCTACCGGGATCGAGCCGCTGGTGGTGGGGAAGCCGTCGCCGCACTTGTTCAGCCTGGCGGCTGAGCGGAGCGGAGTTCCGCCAAAAGACCTGGTGATCCTTGGGGATCTGCTGGATGCCGACATTGCGGGTGCCAATGCAATTGGGGCGACGGGCGTACTGGTTCTGACGGGAAGTACGACTCGCGCGGCAGCAGAGGCGGCGGAGGGCGAGTTACGGCCGGACCTGGTTGTCGATAATCTCTATCAGCTTCCTTATGACCTACTGCTAGCGCCGTAGGCGGAGTCGGCCGTGGCGTTCAAGAACCTGCGCGAGTTTCTGAACCTGCTTGACGAGCGGGACGAGTTGCGACGGATCCGGGTCGAGGTGGATCCGCACCTCGAAATCACCGAGATCGCGGACCGGGTGATGAAGGCCGGAGGGCCGGCGCTTCTCTTCGAGAACGTCAAGGGCAGCGACATCCCGTTCGCCATCAACCTGCTGGGATCGCCGCAGCGCATGGCCTGGGCGCTGGGCATGGAGAAATGGTCGGAACTTGAACAACGGATGGACGATCTGTTGTCGATGGCCATGGGCCCGCCGCCGAAGAGTCTGCTGGGCAAGCTGCAAACGCTGAACGAGATCATCAAGGTGGGTCGGATCGGGCCGCGTGAGGTAGGCAACGCGCCGGTGCACGAGGTCTTCGACACCCAGAATCCGTCGCTGGCCGACCTGCCGATACCGACCTGCTGGCCGCTGGACGGCGGGCCGTACATCACCTTCCCGCTGGTGCTGACGCACGACCCCCTGACGGGGAAGCGGAACGTGGGACTGTACCGGCTGCAGAAGTTCGACGACCGCACGCTGGGGATGCACTGGCAACGACATAAGGGCGGCGCGGAGCACTGGCGGCGGAGCAAGGAAGCACGTCGGCGGATGGAAGTGGCCGTGGCGATTGGCGTCGATCCGACGCTGATGTACTCGGCCAGCGCGCCGCTACCGCCGGATATCGACGAAATGGTGTTTGCCGGATTCCTGCGCGGTTCTTCGGTGGAGACGGTGCAGGCAAAGACGGTGGATATCCAGGTTCCGGCGCATGCGGAGATCGTGCTGGAGGGCTGGGTGGATCCATCGGAGTCGCGACTGGAGGGTCCGTTCGGAGACCACATCGGGTACTACTCGCTGGCGGAGCCGTTTCCGGTGTTTCACCTGACGGCGGTGACGCGGCGGCGTGATCCGGTGTTCGTATCGACCATCGTTGGCGTGCCGCCGATGGAGGACGCCTGGATCGGCAAGGCCACGGAGCGGCTGTTCCTGCCGCTGGTCCGGCTGTTCGTGCCCGAGTTGGTGGACATGAACCTGCCGGTGCATGGGGTGTTCCACAACTTCTGCATCGTCTCGATCAACAAGCGCTATCCCGGGCAGGCGCGCAAGGTGATGCACGGGATCTGGGGCGTGGGTCAATTGATGTTCACGAAGTACGTCATCGTGGTGGACCACGACGTGGACGTACAGAACCTGAAGGAAGTGATGTGGCGGGTGGGCGCCAACACGGACCCGGCGCGGGACCTGGAACAGGCGCGCGGGCCGATGGATCACCTGGAGTTCGCCACAACCACCGAGCACTTTGGCGGGAAGCTGGGCATCGACGCGACGCGCAAGCTGCCGGAGGAGGGATTCCCGCGGGAGTGGCCGCCGGAAATCAAGATGGACGAAGCAACCGTGAAGCTGGTCGATGAACGGTGGTCGAGTTATGGGATCTAGCGAAAGGGCGCAGGACGCGGGCGCCGGATTTGACGTGGCGGACGCCCGGCGATGGTTGGCGGTGGAGAACAACAACCAAGCCTGGGAGTTGATCGAGACAAGCCCGGACTACCTGCACGCCGCGGAGCTGCTGTCGAGGGCCTACGCCGCGCACCGCCACTGGTTCGAGGTGGGCGGGCCGCTTGAGAAGCAACGAGCCGAGCACCTGGTGGCGACGGCAGTGTCATTTCTTGGGAATACTCAGCTGGCGGTCCACCACGCCGACGCCTGCATGAAGCTGAGCGACGCCAACGGCGACAAGCAGACAGCGTTCGACCGGGCAGCGGCGCTGGAATGCCTGGCGAGGTCGCACGCCTGCGCCGAATTGGAAGGCGCGGGACTGCGGCGGGACGCAGCGCGGGAGGCTGGGAAGCTGATCGAGGACCCCGAAGAACGGGCAGTGTTCGAGCAGCTGCTGAATAGCGGGCCCTGGTTCACGCTGGATTGATGCGCGGACCGGCACCGACCAATGTCACATTCGGCAAGCCTCGCCGCTTGTCGCACATATCACCGCGCAACTAAGGCCGGTCACACAGCAGCGGAGCCCAGGGCCCGCAGCGCTTCCGCTTGTGCCTCGTCAAGCCAGATTGCAAACCTTCGGTCGAGGAGATCCCCGGCATCAGTCTCCGTGAAGTTGAATTCCGTTTCGGAACAGACAACGATTCCTGTCTCGTCTCGATTGTGAGACACAGAATCGGGCGGCTCTATTTCGGCGAATGCGACAGCTGCCATCTGCCCAGATGCTTCGCGCCCTACATGATGCAGCAATACAACAAATTGCGCACGCAGTCCGGCGAGATCTACGCGCGATCGAATCCAATATCTATTCTCCGTCAGATTTGCCCAGTATTCAAGCCGCCGCGCGACCTGGACCGCCTGATATTTCCACCAAAATCCGCGTCCATCATTTGTTCCACCGTAGTCAATTGAGAACGAGAATTCAACGCTGCTCTTCAGAAACTCTCCTCGCGCGCCCTCGAGGTTCTCAGACAGAACTCTGGCTCCAAAGACTACTAGCTTCTCCGCCGCATCATTGACTCTGCTTCGCCGATCTAGAACTTCATTGCGCCTACGAGCATAGTCACCAGCAACCATGGTGGCAACGTCAGCGGTGCGACCACCACCGAGTCGTTGAGCTACCATCTTGGCAACCTCCGAGACAGCAAGCTGCATATCCTCCAATTCGCGCCTGGCAATCAGTCGCACAAGCGGATCGATGTGCCCATCATCGGCCTCCCGCAGCGCCGCCACATACCGCTCTCTGTCTACGCCCCGGATGTGCAAAGGGAAATACTCTGCTTTGAGCAGAACCATTGATGTCAAGGCTCGAGCAACGCGTCCATTGCCATCCTGAAACGGGTGAATCTGAGTGAACCGATGATGTAGCCAGGCTGCCACAACAACAGGATGCGTATCGCTAACAATCTGACCATATATCTCGACAAGCCGCTCCACTTCTGAAGCAACCTGTTCTACAGGAGCATATTCGTGCACTACTCCGCTTTGCGTCGTGGGGTTGTTTGGCTGCGTCTTATATTGTCCGCCGACAAGTGGAACAGATACATTCTGACCCGATGGGTTCACAGCCCATGAGTTTCGCTGTGATCGAGTTATCAACGCATGAATCTCACAAATATAGCCCGGAGTGAGGGCCCGAGTTCCGCCGACAAAATCCATGATCAACTCTAAGCTCTCTAGCTGATCCATGATCATGCCAGGAGCGTCATCATGCTTTGATTTGCTTGCGCGTCTAAGACCCTCCCTTGTGAATCCATCGGCAATCAGAGTCTCAGTGTATCCTCCATCGATCTCATATAATCCTTCGATTATTCCGGTCTCCACTGCTATAGCTCTACGTAGCTTCTCAAGGAATCTCTCAAGAGCTTGTCTTCTCGGTAGCTCAAGTTTCGAACGCTTCCAAGTGTCAGCCGTATTGTCCAAGTCGATTAGCGCAAGTTTAGTCTGATCGTTGACCTCTGTAGGGAAGACAATCTGCGTCCACACGTGGCCATGCATTGATGTCGGGGCCCAAGTTCAGGATGTGGGACTAGTGTACTATGGACTCAAGGTGTGGCCAATCAACACATAGCATCACGGACTGCGGTCCGGTACCTTGCGCCTTTCGGACCGACCCTGCGTTGCCCGAGGACTGAGACTCTTCGTTTTGCTGAAACGCGCCCGCGTCTACCTGGACGCGATTCGGTTCGAGCACACGGTATTTGCGTTGCCGTTTGCATACCTGGGAATGGTTCTGGCGGCACGGGGGTGGCCGGGGTGGCCGGTGTTCATCTGGACCACGCTGGCCATGGCGGGAGCGCGGACCGGGGCGATGGCGGCGAACCGGCTGATCGACGCCGGATTGGACGCGCGGAATCCACGCACGGCGCAGCGGGCGATACCCACGGGAATCATGTCTCGGCCGGAGATGCTGCTTCTCGCGCTGGCGGGCTTCGTGGTGTTGCACGTAGCGGCCTGGCAGCTCAACAGCCTGGCCCTGGTACTCGCGCCGGTGGCCATGGTGGCGGTCACCTTGTACTCGTATACGAAGCGGTTCACCTGGTCGAGCCACTGGATCCTGGGGCTGGCGGACGGCATCGCGCCGGTGGGCGGGTGGATTGCGGTAACCGGCGAGTTTTCGACCGAGGCCGCGTTGCTCGCGCTGGTCGTCACATTTTGGATCGGTGGATTCGACGTGCTGTACGCGACGCAGGACGTGGAGTTCGATAGAGCCGAGGGTCTGCACTCGATTCCGGCGCGCTTTGGGTTGGCGACGGCCCTGTGGGTGGCGCGGGCTTCGCATGCGTTAACGATTGGCGCGTTGCTGGCACTTGGTTTTGTGGCCGCGCTGGGGTGGCCGTACTGGGTGGGCGTTGCGGTAATCGGGCTGCTGCTGATCTACGAGAACCGGTTGCTTAAGCCGGACGACTTGAGCCGTCTGAGCCTGGCGTTCTTTAACATCAACGGCTACGTGGCGGTGGCGGCGCTGGTGTTCACGATCCTGGGGGTGTGGCTTGGCTGATCCGCCTGGGCTGGTGCTTGGCATTTCCGGGGCCAGCGGCGCGGTGCTGACCGAGGCGGCGGTGCGCAAGCTGCTGGATCTGGATGTTGCGCTGGAGGTTGTCTGTAGCGACTACGGTGCCCTGATGTGGCACCAGGAGACGGACGAGCGATTCTCAAACGCGGTGGCGCGCTGGACGGCGCGCGGGCGCGTGACGGTGCATCGGCCGCAGGACGTGGCCGCGCCGATTTCCAGCGGGTCGTACCCGACGCGCGGGATGGCGATTGTGCCGTGCAGCATGGCGACGGTGGGCGCGATTGCCTCGGGGGCGGGGCATAACCTGCTGCACCGGGCGGCGGACGTGACGCTGAAGGAACGGCGGCGACTGGTGGTGGTGCCGCGAGAGACGCCGCTTTCGCTGATACACCTACGGAACCTGACGACGCTGGCGGAGGCGGGGGCCGTGATCCTGCCGCCGGACCCGGCGTTCTACCTGCGTCCGGACTCCGTTGAGGCGCTGGTGGATGCGCTGGCGGAACGGATTCTGTATGCAATGGGCGTGATTCCACGAGTCGATAAAGCCCACGCCTGGACTGAGTGAGCCAAGCGCCGATGTATACCCGAGCTAAGCGCCGCGCCCATCAGATTGTGAATAGCCCGGACGACGGCGGGCGCGCGAGCCGGATTTTCGACCAGACCATTTTTGTTCTGATCGGACTTACGGCGTTCGGGATCGTGCTGGAGACGATCGAGCCGATCCGCCAGGCCGCCGCCGGAGCTTTCGTCGTCATTGAAGTCGTCACGGTGGCGGTTTTTACCTTCGAGTACGTGTTGCGCGTGTGGTCATGTACGGAAGACCCGGAATTCGCGCACCCGCTGAAGGGCCGCCTGCGGTTTGCCGTGCAGCCACTCATCCTGGTGGACCTGCTGGCGATCCTGCCGTTCTACGTGGGCCAGGACCTGCGCTTCGCGCGTGTGCTGCGACTGTTGCGGTTGATGAAACTGACGCGGTACTCGGAATCCATGTCAATTATCGGAGACGTGCTGCGAAACCGGCGCGATTCCCTGATTTCGACGCTGTTCGTGGGGTTCGTGCTCTTGTTGTTCGCGTCTTCGCTTATGTACCTCGCGGAGCGGGAGGCGCAGCCGGAGGGATTCTCAAGTATTCCGGCGGCGATGTGGTGGGGAATGGTGACGCTGACCACGGTGGGCTACGGCGACGTGTATCCAGTTACGCCGTTGGGGCGCGGATTCGGCGCGGTGGTGGCGCTGCTGGGGATTGGCTTGTTTGCGTTGCCGGCCGGCATTTTGGGGTCGGCGTTCGTGGAGGAGTTGGATCGGCGGCGGGCAGGTCAATCCGAAGCTCGAATTTGTCCGCACTGTGGTGAGGAATTGCACGACGACGAGGGTGCGGGCGCGTGACGCGCAGGGCGCTGCTAGCCTCTGGCGCTTGGCGAGTCCTCCGAGTTCGCAATGGCGCCTGAGCAAGCAGCCGTGATCGACACACACAACCACTACTGGCAGGTGGGAACCGACGACCTGTACTGGCTGGACGATCCAGCGCATCCGGTGCTGGGCCAGGACTATCTGCCGCCGGACCTGAAGCCGCACATGGACGCGGTTGGGGTAGTGCAGTCGGTGATCGTGCAGGCATCGCACGCGTGGAAAGATCAGCTGGCCTACCTGGAAATGGCGGAGACGTACGACTACGTGACCGGGGTGATCGCGTGGGTGGACCTGGAGGCGCCGGACGTTGGGGACCGCGTGGACGAGTTGGCCACGAGTCCGTGGTTCAAGGGAATCCGGGCGGGCGCCGAGGACCAGGCGGATACGGCCTGGCTCGCGCGCGAGGACGTTCGGCGAGGCATCAGCACGGTGTTGGACCGCGGGCACGCGGTGGAGTTGCTGGTGAAGACTCCCCACCTGCCGCACGTGCCGCAGATCGCGGCAGAGAACGAGGGCGGACGGCTGATCGTGGACCACTTGGCCAAGCCGCCGTTTGAGACGCCGGAGATGGCGGTGTGGCAGGAGCGCTTCCTGGCGCTTGCGCCGTTTGAGCACCTGCGGATCAAAGTCTCAGGGTTGCTGGTGGAGTGTCCGACGTCGCCGACGACAGAGACGGTTCGTGCGGCGGTGGATCCGGTGCTGGACAACTTTCCAATCGAGCGGCTGATCTGGGGGAGCGACTGGCCGGTGGCACTGCTGGCGGCCGGGTACGAAGAGACATTCGAGCAGGTTACGGGTGCGTTGGATCGGCTAAGCGCAGACGAACGCGCGGCCGTGCTGGGCGGCAACGCACGGAAGTTCTACCGCCTGCCATGAGCAGAGGTCGGTTGGCGGGCAAGGTGGCAGTGGTTACCGGATCCGCCGGTGGGATTGGCGAAGCGACGGCCCGGTTGTTCGCGCGCGAGGGCGCGCGGGTGGTGCTGGCCGATTACATGGGCGAAGCCGTGGCGGCGCATGCGGCGGACATCGAGGAGAGTGGAGGACACGCCGTTGGCGTGACGGCAGACGTGCGGGTGATGGACGACGTGCGGCGGGCCATCGAAACGGCGACGGACCGCTGGGGACGCCTGGACGTGCTGCACAACAACGTCGGAGTTAATTTCCACGCCCTGATTGGCGAGGCCAGCGAGGAGCACTTCCTGGAGTGCCTGAATATCAATCTCCTGAGCGTCTACCGGGGCTGCCACGTGGCCGCGCCGATCATGCAGGCGCAGGGCGGCGGATCGATTATCAATACGTCGTCCGTGCAGGGGATCATGGGCTTCGACACCTACTCGGCCTACGCCTCGGCCAAGGCGGGAATGCTGGGGCTGACGCGTCAGATGGCCGTCGACTACGGATGCCACGGCATCCGGGTAAACGCGGTGCTGCCGGGCGGGATCGATACGCCGATGTGGCGGGCCGAGGTTGCGGCCGTGCCGGACATCCAGTCGCTCATCGACGAGTCAGCCTCGCGGATTCCGCTGCAGCGGATCGGTGAGGCCGAGGACATAGCCAACGCGGCGCTGTTCCTGGCCAGCGACGAGTCGTCGTACGTGACGGGACAGCAGCTGGTGGTGGACGGCGGGTTGAGCATTGCTGGCACCCGACCAAATGAGCGATAGGCCAGTCGAAAACTACCGAAGCAGAACCGGCTGATTGGTACTGACCGCGCAGGATTAAGGAATTATGTTAAGAGATCCAATGAGAGAGGGCGCATCAATGGGGATGACCAAGCGAGACTTCCTGCGATCCATCGGCGCGGCTGCCGGGGTGGGCGCGGCCTATCACACGATGAGCGCGCTGGGCCTGCTTGGACCAGTTATGGCACAGGCGACGGCGCCCGAGCTTCCGCTTGGATCAGGCTACGGCAAGCGCGTGGTGATCCTGGGCGCCGGGATTTCGGGGATGACGGCGGCGTATGAGCTTTCGAGAGCGGGCTACGACTGCACGATTCTTGAAGCGACCAGCCGCGCCGGGGGGCGAAACCTGACGGTGCGGGGCGGGGATGTCATTCGCGAGATCGATAACAGCCAGTGGGTCGACTTCGACCAGGAGGACCACCTATACGCCAACCTGGGACCGGCCCGCATTCCCTATCACCACCGGGCCATCCTGGGCTATTGCAAGGAATTCGGCGTAGAGCTGGAAGTATTCACCAACGACAACCGCGGCGCCTTGTTTCACAACGCGGAGGCACTTGGCGGGGCCCCGGTCACGGGTCGGCAGGTGATGACCGACCTGCGTGGTTACATCTCCGAGTTGCTGGCGAAGGCGGTCAGCCGGGACGCATTGGACGAGGATTTGACCGGCGACGACAAGGAGCGCGTGCTGGCGATGCTGACCTCGTTCGGGGACCTAGACCCAGACTATCTGTACGCCGGGTCAAGCCGTAGCGGCTACCAGGGCGAGCATGTGCATGCCGGCATTGCACCCGGCGACGTGAACGACCGACTGGACTTCAGCGAGTTGCTGAAGGCGGACTTCTGGGAGTACAAGCTGCATTTCAGTCAATTCCTCAACCAGAACCCGACGATGTTTCAGCCGGTGGGCGGAATGGACGCCATTGCGAGGGCTTTCAGGGCGCGCGTGGGACATCTGACTCAGTTCCAGAGCGTTGTGGAAGAGATTCGCAAGACGCCGCAGGGTGTCCGCATCGTCTACGGGAATCAGCGCCGCAACGCGCAGGAGGCCATTGAAGCGGACTTTGCCATTTGCACGATTCCGGCACCGGTGTTGAAGGACATTCCGAACGACTTCGCGCCCGAGACGCAGGCCGCGATCGAGTCAATCGAGTTCGAGCACGCGGTAAAGATCGGATTCCAGGCCCGGCGGCGGTTCTGGGAAGAGGATCACGCCATCTATGGCGGCATTTCGTGGACGGACCAGGACATCACCCAGATCTGGTATCCGTCGAACGGCTACCACCGGCGGAAGGGCGTCATCATGGGCGCATACATCTGGGACGACCAGCCGGGTCAGGGCCTGCGTTTCACCCAGATGACACCGCCGGAACGGCTGCGCACGGCCATGGCCGAGGGCGAACAGCTGCATCCGGGTTACACGGACGAGATCGAGTCCGGCGTGAGCCGGGCCTGGCTGAACGTTCCATTTCAGAAAGGGGGCTGGCCACGGAACTACGCAGCGCCGCCCGAGCTGCTAAAGCCCGACGGCGCGATCTACTTCGCCGGCGATCAGGCAACGGCGCTGCCCGGCTGGCAGGAGGGAGCCGCACTAGCCGCGCATGCAGCCGTGGAGGCGATCCACGCCCGGGTGACGGCTAGTTAGATCGGACGCCTTGCCTCCGATGAGTAGCCAAGCAACGGTTCCTGAAGAGGGCGATAGTGCCTAGGGATAGGCCTTCTCGGCGCTCGGCCGCGATGGGATTGCGGTGCGTGGACTGTGGGCGTGGGTTTGCGCTGGATTACCTGCGTGGGTGCCCGGCTTGCCGTGGGCTGGTGGTCGTTGAGTACGACCTCGATATGGCTGCGAAATGGGGCATTGGGAATGGAGCTGGCGGTGGAATCTGGCGCTGGGACAGGCTGCTGCCGCCGACGGGGCACGACCACCGCATCACGCTTGGCGAGGGGATGTCGCCGCTCGTCCCCGCCAGGCGTCTGGCGGACCGGCTTGGCCTACGCGATGTGCGCCTGAAGCTGGAAGGCGTGAACCCAACGGGCAGCATGAAAGACCGCTCGTCGGCGACCGCCATTGCCGCCGCGCGCGGCTTTGGTTTCCGGCGCGTGGGCTGTGTGAGCAGCGGGAACATGGGCTCGTCGATTGCCAACTACGCGGCGCGGGCGGGGCTGCAAGCCTTTGTGTTCAGCGCGGCGTACGCCAGTGAGGGACAGATCGATCACATGGCGGCCGGGACGGCCGATATGTACGTCTACGACGGACCGTACGACGCGATGGCGGCCGCCATCCAGCCCATCTTTGACGAAGGCCTGGTGTTTGACGCCGGATCGAGCCCCAACCCGTACAACAGCGAAGGCCAGAAAACCCTGGCGTTCGAAATCGTAGAGCAACTGGGAGAGCGTTCGCCGGACGTCGTTGTGTATCCGTTGGGCGCCGGGGACCTGTTCCTGGCCGCGACGCGAGGATTCGAGCAGTACGACTACGCCGGTTTCACCGACGCTGTGCCGCTGCCGGTCGTGGCGCAAAGCCGCGCGTCGGCCAGCGTAGTCGGTGCACTTGAAGGCGGCCACGCGTACCAGCCCGTGGAAGCCCGGGCCTCCATCGCCGGCGGTGTGCTGGTGGGCGACATGGGGGCGAAGGGGCACCTGGCGCTGCGGAAGCTGCGCGAGGCTGGCGGGTTCGGCGTGGCTGTTGAAGATAACGAGATTGCGGCGTGGCAGACGTGGCTGGCGCGGTATGAAGGCGTGTGGGCCGGGCCGACGGCGAGTGTGGTGTTGCCGGCGCTGGCACGACTGGCGGAGAGCGGTGCGATTGGGCGTGATGCTTCGATTGTGGCCGTGCTCTCGGAGACCGGGTTGAAGGGCGGACAGCCGCCGCATCGGCCGCTGACGGTGGAAGCGTCGGAAGACGCGCTGCGGGTCCTGTTCGGCGGCGCCTCGAACTGACCTTGCCGCCCGCGGGCAATCCGCTAGGTTCCGGCTGGTATCACCGGCAGGACAAGGTGTGAGAGGTGGGCGCGGGTGTGGTGGACGGTTTGGTGGGCGACGCGGATTTCGGCGTCGCTGGCGAGGTCATTGCCGGTGTTGAGATTGCGGTCAAAGCGGGGGAAGTTGGACGACGAAACTTCGAGGCGAATGCGGTGGCCGCGCTTGAAGACATTGGCGGTGACGCCGACTTCGATTTCGTAAGCCTCTACAGCACCGGGCGTGAGCAGGCTTGGCTGGTCCTGCCCATGTCGGTAGCGGGCACGGAGGATTCCGTCGCAGAGGTTCATGGCATAGCCGGTGGGTGATACATCCACCAGCTTGGCGGTCCAGTCGGTGTCGAGGCCGTCGGTGGCGGCGTGGAGGACGAGCTTGATGGGGCCGATGACTTTGAGGTCCTGCTCAAGCGGCGCGGAGGTGTAGCAGAGGACGTCGTGGCGGGCCTCGACGGGGCGTTGATCGTAGGGTCCCCAGGGTTCGATGTGGGGGGTACAGCAGTTGGCGCCGCCGAGGGACTGGACGGGGAAGTTGGGGTCGTAGACGAAGGTGTCGGCGGGTTCGTCGCTCGGTTCGTCGAGTGAAAGTGATCCATCGCCGCGAACGGAGTTGGCGCCGCCGCCGGAGTGCAGGTGCCAGGGCTGCCAGTCGGTGCGGGCCAGCGGCCACTCGTGCTCGTCCTGCCAGCGATTGGCGCCCATGACGAAGAGTCGGAGTGGGGGTTCGTCAGCCGATGGCTCGCCGTTGCCCTTGAGCCAGCGGTCGAACCAGGCGCGTTCGAGGGCGTTGATGTTGACGACTGAGCCAGCGCCGAAGTCGATGTCGCCGGTGCGCGGGGCAGTCGGGAGATCGCTGCCAAGGTGGTGGGGCCAGGGGCCCATGATGAGCCGGGATTGGCGGGCGGCGGCCGATCCTCCGTGAAGGCGCAGGCCGTTGAACTGGTCGAAGGCCTGCGGGGCGTAGAGGTCGTACCAGCCACCCATGACGAAGGCCGGAACGGTGATGTCGTTCCAGTGCGGACGGGTGTCGATGGAGGCCCAATAGGAGTCGCTGGCGGGCAGGTGGAGCCAGTCGTTCCAGAAGTCGAGGTCTCGACCGGCGTGGCCGGGGATGGCCTGGAGCGGGAGGACGCGGCAGATTTCGGTCCAGTTTTCGAAGTCGATGGACTGGGCGGTGCGTCCGGCGACGCGCAGGCCCCAATTGACGAGCACGCCGAGTTGGAATGCGCCGCCGGGGCGAACGAGGCCGCTGAGGTAGTCGACGCAGATGGACTGCGGCGCCAAGCAGGTGAGACCTGGATGCGCCAACGGCGCGCTGAGCCACTGGACGGATCCCAAGTAGGAACGGCCTGACATGCCGATGCGGCCGTTGCTCCAGGGCTGTTCGGTGATCCAGGCCTGGGTGTCGTAGCCGTCCTCGGGCTCGGCGACAAAGGGCGACCAGGGGCCGTCGGAGTCCCAACGCCCGCGCACGTCCTGGATCACACAGGCATAGCCCGAGTCGGCCAGATTGCGGCCCTTGCGGATGTTCTCGTACGAGGCGTTGTTGTATGGGGTGCGAATCAGGACTGTGGGAACGCGGGAGTCGGGAGTCTCGCCCGCGCCACGGGGGTGATAGACGTCGGCCGACAGATAGACGCCGTCGCGCATGCGCACGCGGCGGTTGACCTGAACCTGGACGGCGCTGGTGGTAGTCACATGAGGGGTCCGTGGCGCGTGGGCACCGCCATGATAGGCGCGGCGGACAGCACTTGCGGGCGAGGGTCAGCCGTGACAGACGGCACCGTTAGACCGAAACTAACGTCCGACAGAGGACCGCAACGCTGGGCTGGCACATGAAGTACCGCGAGGTTGGGAATACGGGCATCGAGGTTTCCGAAGTTGGGTTCGGGACCTGGGAGTTGGGCGGGATGGAGTGGGGCGACATCTCGGACGAGGACGCGCTGGCGGTGCTGCGGCATGCCTATGACCAGGGGATCACCTTTTACGACACCGCGAACGTGTACGGGCCGGGGCGGAGCGAGGAGCTATTGGGACAGGCGTTCGCGGAGATGGACGACGTGATCATCGCCACGAAAGTGGCGTTTCCGATGGATACGGACGGGCACATCGTGGCCGGCGGCCCCGGCCCGGTGCACAACCTCTCGCGCGAAGCGATTTTGATGGAGTGCGACCTGAGCCTGAAGCGCCTGCAGCGGGAGACGATCGAGTTCTACCAGATGCACCGGCCGCCGGATCACCATGAGTGGGACGAGTCGTTTGGGGCGATGGAGGAGTTGCGGGCGGCTGGAAAGATCCGTCATTACGGCGTTGCGCTGGGGTCGATGGCGGATGGGTTGAAGGCGGTTCGGGAGAACGACATCGCTTGTCTGATGACGACGTTCAACTGCCTGAACCAGGAGCCGGCCGAGGAACTGCTGCCCGCGATGCTGGCGAAGGGCGTGAGCCTGTTTGCACGGGTGCCGCTGGCTTCGGGATTCCTGACGGGGACGCTGACTCCGGATACGAAGTTTGCCTGGAACGACAAGCGCGTGGTGATTCCGCGTGACGAGTACCTGGCGCAACTGGAGCAGGCGGAGAAGATGCGGTTCCTGGAGGACGAGCCGGGGGTTAGCTCGATGGCCGAAGGCGCGCTGAAGTTCGTGCTGGCGCACGAGGCGGTGGCCTCGGTGGTGGCCGGGATGATGCGTCCGTTTGAGGTGGACCTGAACGTGGCGGCCTCCGGCGAGCCGCTGTCGGATGCGGCGGTGGCGCGGGTGCGGGAGATCTTTCAAGCGGGGTTGAGCGCGGCGTAGGACGCCAGCCGGTCGAGACGTGGGCGAGACCTCGGCGGCGGCGGGTGGCCGGCTGCACAACCGCTGACGGCTAATCCCGCCGTTGGCTGGGTTGTGTCTCTCAAGGCCTCGCCTGGGCGTCGCTACGCATTCATGCGGAAGTGCCCGACGCCCGCGGGTGTCCGAGCCGTTGTGGTGACGAGCATGTGTCGATTGCGATCAAACACCTGGCGTCGCTCGGCCGTTGTATAGGCAAGAAGCGGGCCACGGCGAAGGGAATTTCCGGGATGCCGTTGGTACGCGGACTGGGTGAGCGGGAATGCCTGAGCTGGAGCTAGGCGATCTCTACGAGGAGTTCGAGCAGGACATGTTGCGCTTTGGGACGAGCATTAGCGGGAGCCGGGACGCGGCCGAGGACCTGGTTCACGAGACGTTCCTGCGGGCGATGGCGCACTTGCCGCTGCTGGGACGGCTGAAGCGTCACCAGCGGCGGTCCTGGTTGTTCACCACGCTGAAGCGCATCCACCTGGATGAGGTGGCGGCACGGCAGCGTCGCGATGCGCTGAGTGAACGGCTTGGTCGCTGGCAGGCGACTTCGGCCGAGGACTCGTACCGGCTGGATGATTTCTCAGTTCTGGAGTTGGTTCCGCCGCAGCACCGGGAGTTGATGGTTCAGCGGTACGTGGTGGGAATGACGAGCCGGGAAATCGGTCAGCAGCTTGGGGTGCCGGCCGCCACCGTTCGGTCTCGTCTGCACCAAGCGACCAGGCAGATTCGGCAGAGGCGTGGAGCCCAGGGAAATGGGCCAGGAATGGCTCGAAGTGGACGTCACCACGCGTCGCCCGAGTAGGAACGACGCGAGAAAGGAACAGTCTGATGGCTGGGGAGACAAGCGGTGCGCAGCAACCGTTGAAGATCAAGAACGTCGGTGTGCTGGACATGCGAAAGGCGAGCGCGGACTGGTTCAGCCGACCCACCCAGTTCGAGAACGTTGGGATGCTGGTGTATTCGCCAGAGTCGCGAAATCTGCTGGCGCAGGCGGCGATGGGAAACGTGGGTGTCACGCTCGAGGCTTCGGCCGACGCTCAGCTGGTACAGGGTGAAGTGACCATCTCCGCCGCCTCGCTGAAGGGTCGGTCGGCACCGCTCAGCCTTGCGGTTATGGGCCAGGTCATCGTTGACGCTGACGTCACGGCGCAAGCACTGGCGGAAGGACTGGGTGAATTGGCCGCTCTCGGCGTCGTCATCTGCCCCGAACGCCTCGGCGGGATCGTGCAGTCAAAGACGGCTCATCACATGGGGGCCGTGAAGACTTATCGTGGCGGAGATCGCCTTCGCTTGGTCTCCGGAAAGCTGGTTCTCGACGAAGCGTTTCTGCGGTCGTTGCCTGACGCAAGCCAGATCGTTGCGGTGAGTTCGGTCGACGCGCGGGAGATTCTTCCGAACGAACTTATCGCCCGGAAGATCGAGTCGTTGGAGGTGATGGGCGGGAAGGTGCGCTGTCGCGGCGAAAACGCCGAGGCCATTCAGGCTGTTCTCGATCGATCGATGGGTGCGACTGTTCGCGCGGTCCCGGCAGGGTTCACGCCTGTGCGCCGACTGCTGCGACTCAATCGCACCACGCTGGGCATGCTGCCGAGCCGACGGCTGTATTGCCCCGAAACGGTGATCCTCGGCGACGACATCGAGTCGGAAGAGCTCCTGGAGGCCCTGGAAGCTCTGGTGGTCGAGGACTTGCTGATTTGTCCGGCACGGTTGCAGGCGGCAATGGGCGCCATCTGCAAACTGGCTGAGGCCAAGCCGATCTTTTACGAGGGTGAACTGTGGCTGATTGGCACCGAGGAGACGTTGCGACAAAGCCGCTTCGAGTTCCTGACGGGGAACGCCACCCTGGTGGTCACGGGCGTACTCCAGATCGATCCTGACGTCGAGCCGAGGGCGCTGTACGAGCACGTTCCGACGGTACATAACTTTGGCGTCATCAGTTGTACGCCGGACCAGGAGGCGGCACTGCGAGCGCGGCTGGAGATTGACGCGGGCGCATTCTCTGAGACGACTGAGCTTGACGATGACGAAGGCAGTCCGGGGATGCAGAACATTGGGGTGCTGACGCTGTAGGCGAGCGGTGGAACAGCGATGAAAGTCGGCAGTAGTCGCGATGCGCTCGCGCGTACCGAGTGGCCGGGGTACGGCAGTTATGATGGCCGTTCAACTCGTCGAGCCTGCCAGACGTTGGAGACGGCAAGCCCGGCGCACCGCCGGGGCGAGCGGTCTGGGCCGCTCGCAGCGCCCGGGCCAGCGTCGCGCCCCTCATCCGAGGAGCGGTTCGTTGCGTCCGAACTTCAAGCAGACCCAAAGCCCTGACCACCCGCCATCGCGCGTCGCGACCGGCAGCGGGCCGGTGACTACCCGCCGACGAGTCCTGGCCGCCGGCACGGCAGGCTTCGCCGCGGCGATGCTGGCTGCTTGCGGCGAAGAGGATTCAGCGCCAGAAAATCGGCTCCCCGCGCCGCCGACGGCGAGCCAGGAGACCGTGCAGGCGCGAGCCGTTGCGGCGACGGTGACCGAGACCGCCCCACGTGACACGCGCGGCATCCCCGCGCCAGGCGCTCAGCGGCCGGTGCGTGTGGCGTTCACCGCGCCGACGTGGAGCGTCTGGGGTTTTGGGATCGAGCCGATGCTCTTGTCGGCGGGACTTGCCGCGTCGGCGGCCAGTGAGCGCCGGTATCGCTACGAGGGGCGCACGATCACCGACCACTTCAAGAGCGACTACAGCCTCTCGGCACAGCTCGATTCGCTGCCGGGCGGCGGGGCTGAACTCTTGATGTTCCATGCCCACGATCTGCCGAATCTCCTGGCGTCCGAGCAGCTGCTGCCACTTGACGAACACCTTCAGTCCGATGCTGGCTTTGATCGCGATGCCTTCTGGCCAGGGACGCTCGAGACCGGATTCCACGAGGGTGTTCAGTACACCCTGCCGGTTGCAGTGGCGCCCTGGAGCATCGTCTTCAATCGAGATCTCGCGAAGGAGTCTGGGATCGAGGTGCCCGAGCGCCAGGGATTTGACCGCGCCGCGTTTCTGCAGGCTGGACTGGCGATGCAGGGCGGGCCGTCGATCGAGGGGCGGGAGCATGGCCTGGGGTTTCTGCTGCAAGTCGACCCGAGACCGGGTCCGGGCGGCGACTACGCGAGCTGGCCGCCGTCCTACGTGTTCATGCAGGCGGCGCTGGGCGATCTGCGTGGTTCGAGCGGGGCGTTCGAGGCGCTGCGCAGTGCGGAGGCGCTGGATATCACGCAGTTCTTCCACGACATGGCGCACGTCTACGGGTTCGCGCCGAAACCCGAACGCTCCGGCAACCGCGTATGGATCACGTACACCGAAGGAAGCATCGGCATGTGGGGCGAGTCCATCCAAGGCCCGGGCTACGCCTGGTTGCGCGCCAAGCCCTTCCCGAACCAGGTGCTGTTCCCATTCCCTGAATTCGGCGCTGGGGGCAACCCCGCCGACGTGTGGACGATGATCGGCATCTCGGCCAAGACTTTGGACCCTGAGATGGCGTATGACGCCATGCGCGCCCTTGAGCGCTCCCTCCGCGATGTTGCGTTCGTACCGGCCGCCAAGTCCACGCCCGAAGAGCTGCGAGCGATTGCGCCCGGGCTGCTTGACGAGGAGCTCCAGATGCTGGTCGATCTCATGCCGAGCGCTTCGTACATCCGACTCTCGCGACAGGAGCGCGGCGTGTTGACCAATGCCATTGACGCGGGAATCGTGCTTGAGGGCATATCGGCGCAAGAGGCCCTGCTGGACGCCGCGACAGACCTGCAGATCCTGGCGGATCGCTAACGCGCGGAAGACTTCCTCCTCGGCCGCTCTCAAGCGCATACACGAGATCTGCACAGCTAGTGGGGGATGCCGAGGGCGTGCATGCGTTGGTGGATGGCTTCGCGGGCCTGGTGGAAGGGTTCTTCGAGGTAGGCCTGGTGGTCGTGGTGGCCGTGGTGGTGGGCGGCGTGGCCGGCGGGGTATTGGGTGCTGCGCTGGCGGATGTACTGCACGCTGCCGTCAATGAGGGTGAGCATGTAGCGGGCGGTTTCGTCGCTCCACATGGACCAGTCGCCTTCGCCGGTGGTGACGTAGACGGGTGAGGTGTGGCCAAAGCGCTTGCGGTGCCAGCCGTCGTGGTGCTCGGGCGCGTCGAAGTAGTTGGGCCCGCCGGTTCGGGCGGCGATCCAGGAGTCGTCGGTGACATGAACGTCGGCCGTGAGGTCGAGGCGGCGGGCGCCTGAGACTTCGCGGGTTTCGGCGACGACTTCGCCGGCCTGGACGATCTGCAGGGAGTGGATGGGGAGGATGGACTCGGCGCAGGCGCGGACGGTGACGGTGCCGCCGCCTTCGGGCAGGCGCAGGGTGTCGCCGATGTCGTGGCCGTCGACGGTTAGCTCAAGCAGCGGGCCGCCGCTGAGGTAGGTGCGGCCGGCGGCCATGTTGCGGCACCAGGCGTCGTAGTCGAAGTCCTCGCCCTCGGCCATGCGGACGTAGGTGCGGTAGAGGCCGACCGGGACATCAGCCGACATCTTGTCGGTGCCGCCGGCCAGGGGGAGGCGGTAGCCGCCGTTGAGGTAGCGGTAGTACTCCATGTGGGGGAATTGCTGCTGGCGAAGCATTTCGACGGCGTCGACGCGGCCGGTGGCGATGAGGGTGGCGGGTTCGCCGTTGGGGCTGGGCAGGTGGGGGATGACGACGTGGCCGCCCTGGGCGTGGGTGGCGTCGGCCCAGTGGGAGAGGGCGATTTCGAGAGAACCGCCGGCTTCGGCTTCGCCGGGGCCGTCGGAGCACCAGGGCATGATCGCTTCCTTGAGGCCGAGCAGGGTGAGGTGGCCGAGGAAGTGCTGCCGGTTTTCCTGGGAGACGTAGACGATGGTGCGGCCGTCGTCTGAGACGCGGGGGCGGCCGATGAAGTCCTCGGTGTTGGTGAAGAGGCTGCCCCACTGGGAGGCGAGGACGTTGACGACGTTGAGGCCTTCGCCGGCGGCTTCGAGGTTGGCGCCGTCGCCGGAGAGGAAGTGGACGTGGGTGTCGCCGGAGTACCAGCCGCGGGCGTTGGGGTCGGTCCAGCGGCGCAGGCGGATCTCGAGTTCGCGCTGGCCCGGCTTGATTTCGAGCTCGGTTCTTAGGGGCTCGTATTCGAAGCCGCAGGCGGCGTCGACCTGGATGCGGCCGACGGGGAGCCAGCCCTGGCAGCGGCCGTCGATGTAGGCGTAGGTGGCCTGGTCCATGCGCAGGTCGCCGCCGACATCGGTGTGCCAGGTGTCGTGGCCGGTGTTGAGGTGGTTGTGATGGCCGTGGGGCTGGTAGGGGACACCTTCGGGCGAACGGAAGTGGACGCGGCAGGCCAGGGGCTGGCCGGTGGCGTCGTCGACGACGCGGGTGTGGACCCAGTTGCGGCCCTGTTCGGCGAGGCGGAGGCGGAGGCGTGGAGAGGCTTCGATGGGTTGGCCGCCTTCGAGGTCGGCGAGGCGGGCGGAGCCGAGGTGGTCTGAGCCGCGGGCGACGTGGATTTGGGCGGAGGGGACGCCAGCGATTTCGGTGTAGGCGGGGCTGTTGGTCTCGTTGCGGGGTTCGCCGAAGCCGGCGGTGTCGGAGGCCAGGAACTCGGCGGGGTCGCGGGTGATGGGGTGGGGGAAGGTGGCGATGCCGCGTTCGACGGAGACGTCCAGGTCGAATGGGGCGTCGGCGTCGTTGGGATCAGGAAGCTCGATGACGACGGCACGGCGGGCGGCGCGGCGGAAGGGGTCTTCGTCGACGTGGCCGAGGCAGAGGCCGCCGAGGAGGATGCGGCGGTGGGTGGGGCGGAGTTCGATGTGCTGGATATCGACGTCGGGGCGGGGGTTGCGCCAGGGCCAGAGGTTGAACGCGTTGGCGGAGACGCCGCCGGTGACCTCGGTGAGGGCGCGACCCATCTGGTCGCGCTCGGCGGTGTCGCGGGGGACGAGTTCGTCGTCGAGGTCGGGCATGGCGAGGAAGGGGGCGCCGGGGGAGCGGACGTCTGAGATGAGGTCGGCGGCGGTGACGAGCCAGCCGATTTCGAAGCGTTCGCGGATGGGGAGCTCGGTCTGCCGGCCGTCGGCGTAGTGGACGACGTAGGTGGCGACGTGGTCGCCGGGGACGCCGCTGCGGTGGAGGTGGGGGTCGACGAGGATGTGGGCGAAGACGAGGGTGTGGGCGGTTTGGCCGACGTCGATGGTGACGGGTTGGGCGTGGCCGCCGTGGCCGATGAGAGGGAGTTGGGCGGTGGCGGGGTCGCCGATGTGGAAGGGGACGCCGCGGTAGGCCTGGTGGCCGAGGGAGTCGGCGCCGTCGGAGCCGAGGAGGTCGGCGGAGGCGTTGCTGAGGGTGGTGAGGTTGAGGGGCTGGTAGTCGGACATCGCGGGCTCCCGGTGGGCGGTGGGTGGGCGGCCGGTGAGGGGATGGTGGAGGGAATCGGCGGGGGCGTCAATTTCGGGGGTGAATTTGGGGGCCTCGTGCGCGTTAAGAGTTTTTTCCAAAAAACTCTTGAGGTGCGGCGGGGTTGTTTTTGGCGGGGTTTGGGAGGAAGGGGAGAGGGGCGAGGGCAGGGGAGTGAGAGGGGAGGGAAAGAGCGAGGTGGACAGGGTCGTGGAGGATGCGTGGCGTGGGAGGTGGGTTGGCGCGGGATGGTTTGGTCGGAGGAGAAATATAGCTGCCGGTGGGTAGCGGCCGGGGGTGGTGCGGGAGGCGGGGAGACCTGGGGCCGGTTTCCGGAAGGATGGGGAGCCGGCAGCGGCGTGGGACGGGGGATTTGGGGGGAACACACGCCCGCCGGCCCGGCCTCCCCTCTGGGGAGGCCGGGCCGGCGGGCGTGGGCTTTGGCGCGTTTTGCGGAGCGAGTTTGCGAGGTTTCGGAGCCGGGGGCGGGTCGGCAGGGAGCGGGGGGCACGGGAGGTGAGGACGCGGAGTTGCGCCGGATGAGCTGGGTGGTTGTGGGCAGTTGGGCGGTTGGGTGGAGGCGGATGGAAGGGGGAATGCGGAGCGGCAGGCTGATGGCGCGTGGATGGGTGGGTGGACCGGGGCGCGGCGGGCGGAATGAGGCGGACGAGGGGGAGGAGCCGGGAGAGGAGGAGTGCGAGGCAGGCGAGGAGCATTGCGGGGGTGGGGTGCAGGACTTACTCTGAAAGAGTACGCTTATTGAGGACGACGGGCAAGTGGCTGGTGGTTGGGGAAGGGGGGCCTGGATCGCTCGTTTGGGATGCAGGGTTGATCGAGGCGGCACGGTGCGCCCGGCTTGGTGGGCGCCACTGGGTCCCGGCTGGGAACGGCGGGATGCGCGGGCGTCAGGCAGTGGGGGGGATGGCGGGGATGTCGTGCGGACGTTTTCGGTCGATAGAATTGGGCGGGCGGCACGGGAGTCCTTCGGCGAGCGCGATGAGCGCTCCACGACGGGAGAGATGGGATGAGGACGATGCCAGCCCAAGAGCCGCCGCTGACACGATCAGAGCTTCGAGACGAGTTGGATCGGACGCTGAAGCATCACGCCACAAAGGCCGACGTTGCGAATCTCAAGGTGTGGATGGTCGGTCTGTTGCTGGTGGTCATGCTCAACGTGCTTGGGACGGTTGGGGCGATTGTGGCTGCGGTTCTGACTCGGTAGGCCGCGTGGCTGAAGTGGATGGGCGGCGGGGGCGGGACTTTGGGGTTTTGGAGCGGTTCGGGTGGGCATTTCGGGGCCAGAGGGCGAGGAGATTGAGGAGGCGGGAGGTCAGGCGGTCGCGGAAGTGTGAGTCGAGGAGCGACGCGGAGCGGCGGGTCAGCCTGGGGCTGAGTGATTCGGAGCGCTGTGGGCACTGACGTCCAGGAAGGCGAATTAGTGGACTACGCCGCCCCGAGTGGCCTCCAACAATGAACGCAATCGGGTGAAGAGACGGCTATCTGAACCCACTGGCCGCAGTGCTGAAGCTGGCCAAACATCTACGGAGGTCCACTCCCTGACTCGATGCTGCTACTATGTTGCGACGTGACGATGCTGCTACCGGGACTCGCTGCAATGGCTCGCGCTCGCTACGACTTGCTCTTTCTTCTTCAAGATCACATAACTTCAGCAGCTTCACCGGAATGCTAATCGTGATGATAGAGCCATTGTTCATGAACGACTACCACAGCGTCGTCCGACATCTTTGCGGCGTATTGAACTGCCATCCTGAAACCGACTCAAGCAAAATGTGTTCAATGTTAGCCCCATGACCAAAATACGGGACATGTTCGATGCTCCATCTGACGAGGACCATAGTCCTGACCTAACCAGTAAGCCATCAACACGCAAACGAAGAAGACCTCAACCGCACACGGCTTACCACTCGACAGAGCTCGGCGATATCTACCACGCCGACAGCCTCAATGTGATGAAGACGATGGAGGACGGAAGCGTTGATCTCGTGATGACGAGCCCACCGTTCGGACTAACTAGAAAGAAAGAATATGGCAATATGCGCGAGGAGCAATATCTAACGTGGTTCCGCAGTTTTGCTGCGGAGTTTCACCGAATATTGAAGGATAGCGGAAGCCTAGTCATTGATATCGGTGGTGCATGGAAACCTGGTGCGCCGATACGGAGTTTGTACCACTTCAAGCTTCTTATCATGCTTTGCGATGACTTCGGATTCCATCTAGCACAAGAGTTCTATTGGTGGAATCCATCGAAGCTCCCGTCTCCTGCTGAGTGGGTGAATGTACGCAGGATTCGTGTGAAGGACGCCATAAACCCGGTCTGGTGGCTATCGAAGACTGAATGGCCAAGGGCAAGTAATCGGCGTGTTCTTCAGCCTTACAGTCCGAGCATGAAAACCCTATTAGACTATGGCTATGTAGCGAAGGTCAGGCCCTCCGGGCATGACATCAGCGAAAATTTCTCAATCAACAATGGTGCGGCCATTCCTTCGAATCTCCTTGCTATACCTAACACAGAAAGCAACAGTTCTTACTTGCGCTACTGCCAAGAACACAACCTAAAACCCCATCCCGCTAGATTCCCTGGCGACCTACCCGAGTTTTTCATTCGAATGCTCACTGACCCCGGGGACAGCGTCGTTGATCCGTTCGCTGGAAGCTGTATGACCGGCGAGGTTGCGGAGCGGCTCGGTCGCCGATGGAGATGCGTCGAGTTGGTGGAGGATTATCTTGAGGGCGCGTTGGGCCGATTTCAAGACAAGATTTCCTCTGGACGGCCAGCGTCACGGAACGTCAAGGACCACTATAGGATTCCACGTCCAGGCCTGCTTTGGGACACCAGTGCCTCAGAACCACTTGACCCCGCCGGGGGCAAGACTCGATTGAGACAATCTCGCCCTCAGGAATGAGCGAGCTGAACGGTGGCTAGACTCAGTAAAAGACAACTTCTAGGGCGTGCTGAACACGGCTTTCGCGAGAGCGGATGGAACCTGCTTTACATCTCCAAACCTGAGGATCATCCAGGACGCTATAGGATCTACCGTGGTGACGTAGCCTACACGGCCTATGTGTATATATGGAATATCAGTCATGGTGGAGGGCAAGCGCGTTCTACTGATGAGTTCCGAATCCAAGTCACGGGTGTTCCGGGGAACACCTTCCTGTCTGAACCTGGTGGCAAGACTCTGATTCTGGGATGGTGGCCAAATCACGAGGTTTTTGCAGGGTTTGATTACCGCAGGCACAGATCTCAACTAGGTTCGTCACCGTCTTTTCAGGTTGGGCGTGACGCACTGCAAGACGCCGTCACAAACCGAATGGGAACACATCGCAAGAGCACCGGCGAATTGGTGATCGCTTTTCAGCCAGAATTTATTGGCACTTATGCCAGAAACCTCGAATCGCTTCATGACACTGGCAAGGTCATGGACGAAGTCGATATCTTACGTCGTGTTGCCGTTGCGTCCGAGACGGTGGCGGAGCACGAAATCGAGGATAGCGTCAGTCAGCCACGGCGGTACGCCGTCACTCAGACTCGCCGTGCTCTTCGAGCTATAGACTTCAGGGCCCGCGTGCTGAGTGCCTATGAACACCGATGTGCGATGTGTGGCGTACAGTTGAAGCTTGTGGACGGAGCGCATATCCTGCCCGTCCCACAGCCAGAAAGTACCGACGACACATCTAATGGGATCGCGCTATGTTCCTTGCACCACCGTGCATACGACCGAAGCATAGTTACCTTTGAGACGAACTACGAGATCCGCATTAATGAATCGACGGTATCAGAATTGCGTGATGCGGATCTTGTTGATGGGCTGCAGGGGTTTCGTGAGAATCTAAGGGATATCATTGTATTACCAGTAGAGCAAGCCAGTCGACCAAACGCTAAGTTCGTCGAAATAGCCAACAGCCTACGTGGTTGGAGATAAGATCCGAAGTGGCGGAATCGCCGAAGGGCCGTATTCGGAATTCCTAGTCGTATCAAGCAATTTCCACCACGACATTTCAACAGCTCATGCGGCAATCTCTCAACTAGCTCTACAGACAGAAACTGAAACACCGACTGAATGCACGCCCTGAACCCGACTCTGAAATTGCAGTAGTCTGATGATGGCCTAGACAGATTGCCGATTAGCACCCACGCTGTAAGCCTGTAGCCCTAGGCGTAAATCAGCATGGCAAAGTCAAAACGCGACTGACGATCGCATTTGACGGTTACTCGTCTCGCTAGACCAAATAGAAATGGACATATAGATAGGAGCTTAAATACGCGAAACACATTTCACGCGTGAACAGCTAGCTCTTTGGCGAGCCAAGTACTATTGCTCATATCGGTGGATGCATATCCTCTCACAATAATCCATCGCTCTTGCGCCCTGTTGACTGTGTTGGCAGCACATTGACCGATGCCTCACTTCTTGGCCTATGGATCTCGACTCAAGATAGCTGAACAACAACGATTTAGGGTGTTCTCGATTTTTCTGACCGAACTTGCTATCTCAACGTCTGTTGGCCTTCCATATGTTGCAAAACCACGGAATTGATACACATCCAGAACATGCTCCTCTCCGTCGCTGCCGCCATTCAGATTTTCATATTTAATCGAAACTGCAAATGGCTCCATTTTCGGCTTTCCAAGCAGCTTCGGGATCGTTCCAAAGTATGACTCCACACGCTCCCCCTGAGGAAGGATATTGATTGCTCGTCTCTCAGCTTCGTTTCTCAGGACTATTCCATGCTGGTCGAATACACTTTCTTCTACGTCAAAAGAAAATCGTATATTTCTTGCTGGACCCTCTCCGATATTTGCCAACACGAAATTGACCGCTCCGTTCATCCTTGAATCCGTCTTCAAGTAAGCGATTACTTTCGGCTCAGTTCCAGCCTTACGTAATAGTCTGTTTTCTCTAAAGAGATGGTACGCAAGAATCGCCGAAACAACTGCAGCAACAGCAATTGCCACTGTTGACACCGCATTGATCCATTCGATCACAATCGGCATCAAGTCTGCATCACCCATACGCAACTCTCACTTGCACTCGTGGGTCGGTGCACCAAACGCGACGCACCGCTTCAAGGCTCACGCCCCAACATTACACTCACGATCATCCCGCCAACTCAAGCGCCACTCAGTGAGGCGACGCGCAGTGAATGACCAAGTCACCCCGCCGGCGACGCGGAACCCTAGCAAGCCCCACACGCAGCTTGGACACACATGAATACCAGGGTGCACCGGAATGACAGGGGCCACTTCGAGATTGCGTGGGGTGGGCCGATAGTCTGGTGCCGAGACAGGTTGTGAAGGATCTGCAGGGCTTTGGAGGGGGCAGACCGAGTCCCGACGGTGTGCGGAGTTCGAGAGGGTGCGCCGGTATGCGGTTGAGCGTGGACATGACGAGGGATGGCCTGGCGATTTCGCCGGACGCGTTGGCCGCGTTTGCGAGCGGTGGAAGATTGTTGAGTTGTCGGTTATCGATTCCGGTCCAACGGACGACGCTGACGCTGCGATTGAGTTCCTGGTGCGGTTTCAGCCCGAGGTGATGCGCCGCTATGCGGATGCGGTTGCCTTGGAGCAGGAATTGGCCGACCTGGTTGGCCGGGACGTGGAGGTGGTGGATTATCGGTCGGTTGTCGATTGGAGTGACCACACGATCCGTCGTAAGGCCATGCTGGAATCAGCTCAGACGGTTTATGCCGCGTGAGGAAGATGAAGAAGGGGAGAGGGTAGAGGAGTTAGAGCGGAGAAGAAGGGGATCGGCCGCGCTTGCGAATGACGGGGCGGGCTCACCACAACGGGGGTGAGTTTTCGGTGGGTTGCGAGCGGAAGAGGCCGGTCTGAGACGTGGCCCCTACGCAAGACTGGACGCGGACGGCAGGGGATTGCCTGGGTGGGTCTATTGCTGAAGGGTTGCAGTCCGATACGGGCCGCCGAGGATGGTGGTGCGGCTCTCCGCGAATCGGGGGACGGCGAGTGGGAGGGTTGGGGCTAGGTCTTCTTGTTCTGGGAGGGGATTGGATTTGGCGGATTTGGTGAGGTGGTTGGGGGAGGTGGGTCGGTGGCGGGTCGGATCTTGAAACGGGAGAAGAGCTCGCCGCTTTCTGGGTCGCGTAAGTGAAACATGGCCTTGGTGATTCTCTCGATCTCGCCGCGGCGACCATCTTTGTCGACCACGGTCTGCCCGACGACGAACTCGATTTCGTCGTCGTCGCTCTCCGGCGTTACGTCTTCTCCACCGGCCAGGTCAAGCGCCGCGGCCACTTGATCGAGGGTCACACTGAAGAATTCGCGCCCTGATGGCACCCGCGATGGTTCAAAGATGGTGTGCAGCGCGGACTCAACCTCCGCGTAGCGATCCAGGCGCCGCGCAATGTCACAGGTGAATGGCGCGGGCACGCCGGTGGAAAAGAGTTCATCCATGCGAGCCTGAACGTTGGCGCGACCGGTGCCGCCGATCTTGACGAGGCCCGGCATCATGGGGTTGGTGGCGGCGTAGACGATGCCGGATTCGGCGGTGGGTTGGGTTTCGTCGCTCGTCATGCAATTGCCACGCTTTCGGCGGTCATGAAGTCGCGGGCGGGGACGGCGAAGTATAGGGACTGGGAACCGTTGGCTTGGCGCGCGCTGGGCCTGCGTGGTGTGCTCTCCATGAACGGGTGGGGACCCATGGACTGCCTGGGAGGGTTGGGTGGTGGGGCTGGATGGTTCGACACGGGCCGCCGAAAGACTCTGGCCCGGCTCACCACGAACGGCTGCTCCCGTCCCGGCTGGCGCAGGTCCGGCTCACTGCGAACGGGGTGGGAGCTCGGCGGGGTATTGAACCGAGGACTGTCTTGGAGGGTTGGGTGCTGGGGCCTGTGTGGTTCGACACGACCGTCCGAAGACTCCGACCCGGCTCACCACGAACGGGGTGGGCGACGGCATGGGTGTGCCGAGGACCGCGCGGGAGGGTTGGTTGCTGCGCCTTTGTGGTTCGACACGGCCCTCCGAAGACTCCGACCCGGCTCACCACGAACGGGGTGGGCGACGGCATGGGTGTGCCGAGGACCGCGCGGGAGGGTTGGTTGCTGCGCCTTTGTGGTTCGACACGGCCCTCCGAAGACTCCGACCCGGCTCACCACGAACGGGGTGGGCGACGGCATGGGTGTGCCGAGGATCGCTCGGGAGGGTTGGTTGCTGCGGCTTTGTGGTTCGACACGGGCCGCCGAAAGACTCTGGCCCGGCTCACCACGAACGGGGTGGGGCCAGCGGGGGTGTGCGGAAGACAGGTTGGGAGGTTGGGTGGTGGGGGTGTGTGGTTCAGTCTTTGGCTGCGGTTCGGCGGGCGAGGTGTTGGAGGCGGGGCCAGTCGCGGGCGATGAGGGCTTGTTTTTTGGCTCGGGTCCATTTCTTGATCTGGCGCTCGCGTTCAAGAGCATCGATTCGGGTGGGGAATTCGTCGGCGAAGACGAATTGGACAGGGCGGCGTTTGCGGGTGTAGCCGGGGATGAGGCCCTGATGGTGGGCGGCGATTCTGACGTCAAGGTCGTCGGTGTGGCCGGTGTAGTAGGAGCCGTCGGCGCATCTGAGGATGTAGACGTAGAAGGGCATGGGGTGGGTTGGGGGACGGGGTGCGGAGCAGGTTAGCGCGGGGAAAGAGACTGCCTCGTGAGCTTGGTTGCTATGGCCTTTGTGGTTCGACACGGGCCGGTGAGTACACCGGCCCGGCTCACCACGAACGGGGTGCGGCGTGAAGGGAAGACGCCTCTTCGCTCACTTCTCGCCTTGGATTCCGGCCACCGGACGGTCGCACGCAATGCCTTCACTGTCGACTCTGACTGCATTGCCGGCAATGCCTGCATTGATGTGATTGCCTGCAACGCTGTCGCCGCTAGCGCCCTCGATACCTGGCCGCGCCCTCCGTTGTCGCCTAGTCGGCCTGCCCAGAGGCAACGGTAATGGTGTCGACTCCGCGCTCCTCCGATTCCCGAATGCGCACTTAGCCCGGCGGCGTCTTGAACCCGTCGGCGAGTGACCACTCGGCTGTGGAGCAGTCCTCCTGGTTGGTGCAGGCGCGTATCTTGACCACGTACCGCGTGTCCGCCGCAAGCCCGGTGAGCCTGTGCCGCCAGGCATTCGCGCCGGTGATCTCGACCGTGATGGTTTTGGACGGATCAGAAGTCGGCCAGTACCGGATCTGGAAGCCGGTTATCGCCACGTCGCCCGTGGGGGCCGATGCCCACCAGGTCGCCCAGATCACGGTGGTCGGGCTGCTTACGTGGCCCGACAGACGCGGCGGGAACGGCCGCTGCATCGACCGCACCTGCGCCGACCGTGCGACGGCGTCGCGCACTGACTGCATGGCCTCCTCGGCCGACTCCCCGAATTCCGCCCAGATGTAGTCGGGGATTGGCAACACGGTCACATGCTGGCTCACGCTGGCTGCGGCGCTACTGGCCCCGGCCAGCCGCACCTCCACCGTGACCGTCGCATTGCCCGGCGTGCAGCCGCGCATGAAGAACCACAGGCTGCGAGACGCCGATCCGGTGAGCGTGGTCCATTCCGATGCCCCCAGGCAATCACCGATCCCCACGATGGACGGGCTGCTGCTGGTAATCACGACCTCGTAGGTTCGGTCAGCCTCCAGGTTGGAAAGGTCGATAGTGCCCCGGTCCACGATCGAAACTGTGATCCGTTCCACCAGGCTGCTGAGGCGGATGCTGGGCACGGTCTGCGGAGCCTCAGGAGCCAGGGGACAAGCCGCATTTCTCCACGGGCAATTCCAGTGCCCGAATTGCACGCCCGGATCTGTTCCGCGAAGGAAGCTGTCGATTGCCCCACGTCCGATTACGTCGGATGCAATGGCATTGGCCAGGTCCGCATCGCCGCTGCGAGCGAAGGCCACACTCCGAACGCGTTGATAGTCCGGATGCTCTGTTGGCGGGGTTGACCGCGGAGTAGGAGTGGCCTGGGGCTCAGGTTCCGGCGTTGGTTCCGGGTCGGGGGCCGGGACCGCCCAGGCGAAGGTCGCGATCACATTGGCGCGGTGATCAGACCGACAGGCACGCTCGGCCGCAGCGTCGTCAGTGAAGGCCCGCTGGTAAATGCCGACGCTGTCCGGGGCGCCGCGGGCGGCTTCGGCCAGATCGTTGAGCGCGACGCAGCTCGTGGGCCACGTCCCGGCGACCGCTTCGCCGGCGCCTCCCAGTGCCCAGGCGAAGGTTCGGCGCACGTCGTCGCGGTGATCGCTCTGACACTGCGCTTCAGCTTGATCACCGTACGCTCGCTGATAGATACCGACGTTCTGGTGATTGCCTGCCGCCGCCTCCGCGAGGTCGTTGAGTTCAACGCAGGTGGTCGGCCACTGGGCATGGGCGATCGAGACGCCAAATGCGACGAGAGCAATCGTCGCCATAAGCAGCGACGCAGCGCGCCGGACGCCCGCACCCTTTCGTGACGACCCCGTTTCGCCGATCGCCGGCTCCACTCGACCACGCTCCGGCGCCCCCTGCCCACCCGCATGGGACACGCAGTTATTCATGATCGAATAGCTAAATCTAGATGTATTAATTCTTCAGAATTGATTAGTCCAACGAGACTCCGTTGGAGGGTGCGCTGTGCGCAACTCGACTGGCGAGATGTATCGAATCGGGCACCGATATTCAGGCGCGGACGTGGACATTCTGTGGTCGGTGGTTGGGGAGGATCTGCCGATTCTGAATGATCGCGTGGGGGCAGTGGCTCGCGGGGGGACCGGTTGAGGACGATTGGCGCTGGGGGGCTGGGTGGTTCGGCACGGGCCGGTGGGTACTCCGGATCGGTTCGGCACGGATGGGACTGAGGAAGGAGTGAGCGGAGAGAATTGAGGGGTACGACGGGAGGAGGACGGGGCTGCGTGGGTGGGTTGGGTTGGTTGATGGTGTGAGGACTTGCGGTGGGTTCAGTCGGTGCGACTGTCGAAGAGCCGATCGATCCTGTCCGTCAGGTACTCGTGCTGCCGTGCGTTTTCGTCACGAAACTGCCGAAAGTCGGCGCGTATATCGCGAAGGTCCGTGCGCAGGTCGCGTATCTCGGCTTGCATCCGCCGGATGATCCAAACAATGCCGCCGAAGCCGGTCAGCCCGCCCAGAATGGTCACCGCCAGATTGAGCGTGTCAATCAGGTCCGGTGTCATACGGCGAGGGTAGCACGGGGTGCGGTGGGGGCATGGATTGGCGCGGAGGCCAGGGGTGCCTGGGGGTTTTGTGGTTCGAGACGACCGTCCGAAGACTCCTGGTCGGCTCACCACGAACTTGAGGGGTGGACTGAGGGTTGGGTGCCCGGAAGAGGCCGGTCTGAGACGCGGCCCCTACGGAAGGATTCGGACGTGGACCGAGAGATCATGGGCGGAGCAAGACCGAGCGCGGAAGACCACTCACCCTGACCCTTGTATGTTCCCAGGGCCTTGGAATGTCCAAGGTTTGAGCTGATGGGCCGGGACAGACCGACCAGCCCTGGGTCCAGCGAGACCGTGGGAGAGCGGGGTCGTCCCGGCCCGGACGCTGGCTCAGAGCCCGAACAGTTGCCGGGGCCGTCATGACGAGCCCGAATCTGCAAGGTGGGGCGTGCGGCCAGCGCCTGTGGAGGGTACCCAATGGCCACCCCAGCGGACGTCGCGGTCGGGATCGATGTGGCGAAAGCCCAGTTGGACATTGCGGTGGAGCCGACCGGCGAGGCCTGGCGGGTGCCCCGCGCCCCGCGCGGCCTGCGGCGCTTGCAGGCGCGGCTCCAGGCCCTGCAGCCGACCCGGATCGTGCTGGAAGCCACCGGCGGGTACGAGCGGGCCGTGGTGGCCGCGCTGCCGGGGCTGCCGGTGGTCGTGGTCAATCCGCGCCAGACGCACGACTTCGCCCGCGCCCACGGCGTCCTGGCCAAGACCGACCACATCGACGCCCGCTGGCTGGCCCGCTTCGCGGCCGACGTGCGGCCCCCGGTCCGAGCCCAGCCCGCGCCGGCGGTCCAGCACTTGCGCGCCGTGGTGCGCGAACGGCGCCAGTTGGTGGAGCTGCGGGTCGCCACCCGGCACCGGCGCCGCCAAGCGTCCCCCGCCCGCCGACCACGCTGGGACGCCCACCTGGCCTTTGTGACTGCGGACCTCCGGGACCTCGACCGGGAGCTGGCGGCCGCCCTGCAGGCCGACCCCCAGCTGCAGGCCCGCGCCACCTGGCTGCGGAGCATCCCCGGCATCGGCCTCGTCGCTGCGGCGACCCTGCTGGCCGAAGTGCCCGAACTCGGCACCTGCTCCCGCCAGCAGGTCGCCGCGCTGGTCGGGGTGGCGCCCTTCAATCGCGACAGCGGCGCCTGGCGTGGGCGTCGCAGCTGCTGGGGCGGGCGCGCCCCGGTCCGCGCGGTCCTGTACATGGCCGCTCTGGCCGCCACGCGCCTCAATCCCCGCCTGCGGGCCTGCTACCAGCGGCTGCTCGCTGCCGGCAAGCCGCCCAAGGTGGCCCTGGTCGCCTGCATGCGCAAGCTGCTGGTGCTCTGCAATGCCCTCTGTCACAAGCAGACCACCTGGGATCCCACCGTGATGTAACCCTTGACGGCCCACACAGTTGCTCTCCCCAGGAGAGACTTTTGCGTAACTCAGCGGTGGTTGCCCGGAAGACCCTCACCCCAACCCTCTCCCACGGGGAGAGGGAGCAAGAGCGACCGCACCGTTGGGGGCGCGGGACCGTTTTGCAAAGGTCTCCCAGGAGTGGGATTGAGACTAGGGCTCGGCGAGCCAGGTTTCGAGATGGTGGGTGTCGGTGGGGGTCCAGTGGCCCTGGTGGGCGTTGGTCATGGCTTCGTGGTATTCGGCGGGGGTGAGGTTCTGGCGCCAGGTTTGGAAGTTTTGGCGGTCGTTGTGTTTGGCCTGGGTGTCGGCGTGGTCGAAGTCGACGAGGGCCTGGAGGCGGGTGTTGAGGTCCTGGACGATGTGGGGGTGGGATTGGGTTAGGTCGTGGATTTCTTCGGGGTCGTTTTGCAGGTTGAAGAGTTGGGGTGGGTAACCGGCGTAGCGGATGTATTTCCAGGGGCCCTGGCGCCACATGGCGATGCCGGTGTTGGAGAAGTTGCTGTGGTACTCGCTGAAGACGTAGCCGGGGTGGTTTGAGGCTTCGCCGCGGCACAAGGGCAAGAGGGAGACGCCGTCGAGGCCTTCGGGATGATCGAGGCCGGCGATGTCCATGAGGGTTGGAAAGAGGTCGATGAGGGAGACGAGTTGGTCTGAAATGACGCCTTGCTGGAGGCCGGGGCCGGCGACGATGAGGGGGACGCGGGCGGAGGCTTCGTAGAGGGCGTTTTTAAGGGTTTGGCGGTGTTCCATGTTCATTTCGCCGTGGTCGCTGGCGAAGATGATGTAGGTGTCGTCGAGCTGGCCGGTGGCTTGGAGGGTATCCAGGACCTGGCCGAGCATGGCGTCGGTTTCGGCAACCATGGCGAAGTAGTGGCGGCGGATGGCGAGGATTTCCTCGTCACTGAAGTGGCCGTGGGTGTTTTTGGTGACGCTCATGTAGTCCATGACGGGGTGGAGGTCGGACTCGTAGGGCGGGAGGGTGACTGAGGCGGGGTCGATTGTGTCGAGCCAGTGTTGGGTGGCGCGGAAGGGGGGATGGGGGACGTTGGTGCTGGGGTATAGGAGGTAGGGGCCGTCGTTGACTGTGTAGTCGTTTAGGAATTGGCAGGCGTTGTCGATTTGGTTCCAGTCACCCTGGTGGGCACGTGGGGTATCGGGTTCGACGACGATGGCCTTGGGGCGGGGGTTGTGGGGGCGTTTGATGTTGGCGGAGCGCATCCAGGCGGTGAGGCGGGCTTTGAGGGAGTGGCCGCCGACGCGGTAGTCGGTTTTGCCGAAGACGTGGAGGCCGTAGCCGGCGTCTTGCAGGCGGGTGCCGAAGGTGGGGGCGTCCATGGGGAGGCCGCCGGGGTTGTTCCAGGCCTGGACGCGGTGGACGTATTGGCCACTCCAGAAGCTGGCGCGGGAGGGGGCGCACTGGGGGGAGTTGCAGTAGGCGTTGCTGAAGGAGGTGCCGCGGGCGGCGAGGCGGTCCATGTTGGGGGTGTGGGCGGCGGGGTGGCCGAGGTGGCGCATGACGCGGCCATCCATGCTGTCGGTCATGAAGAGGAGGATGTTGGGGGGCATTGATTGGGTGTTGGACGGCGGGTGGGCTACACCCTACGGGGTTAGCAGGTGGGTTGGTATTCGGTGGGTTTGTAGATGCCGGCGGTGCGTTGGAGGTGGCGGACGTAGCAGACGACCTGGTCGACCTGGGCCTCGGAGACTCCGGGGACGGGGAGCATGTTGCCGAAGGTCCAATGGTGCTGGCGAACGCCGCGTAGCACGGCGAGGTGGAAGGCGGCGTCGCCGTGGTGGCCGGGGTGGTAGACGCGGTCGATCAGGGTGGGGCCGAGGTTGGTGCCGGCGGCTTCGGGTCCGTGGCATTGGGCGCAGTGGGTGTTGAAGACAGTTTCGCCCTGGCGAGCTGTCTCCGACAGTTCTGCCGGGCCGCTAGCGACGGCCTGGGGTGCTTGTTCGTGGGCGGTTTGGGATGTGGAGTTCTCGCCGCAAGCGATGAGGGCGACGAAGAGAACAAATAAAAGTGGGAGGGACGCCATGGTGGTGGGATGGCGCCCCTCCCGGGGTGCCCTGGCCGGGGGAGCACAGGGCGCCTTCCGGGGCGTCGGAAGGCAACTGGATGTCATTGGGAGTTACATGTCGACGATGGGCATGGTAACGCGAACGTTGCCGCCGGCGGAAGACTGGAGGGCGCCGAGCAGGACTTCCATGACCTGACGGGCTTCCTTGGGTCCGCAGGACGGGGTTCCGCCGTTGTTGATGAGGTCGATGAGCTCGACGACGGCGCCGGCGATGTGGCCCTGGGTGTACTGGGTGTGCGGAATGTCGGAGGTGACCAGGACGCGAGACTCGTTCTGGGTTGTCAGGGTCGCCCGCTCCTGGGTGACGCGCAGGATGCCCTCGGAGCCGAAAACGTCGACATCAAACACGCCGGGCATGGGCTTGCACATGTTCCAGAAGGCGCGGACGTCGTTGTCGTATTCGATGAGGATGCTGACGGCGGGGTCGGTGTCGGGGTCGTGGCCACCATCGCTGGCGTAGCGGGGGCCGTAGTCCTCGAAGTTGATTTCGTTGACGGCGTAGACGGCGGAGGGGTTGCCCTGGGCGAACCAGTTGATGGTGTCGCACATGTGGGTGCCGTTGCGGAACAACATGGCACGGGGGCCGCCCTGGTTGGCGACGACGCGCTTGACGTCGCCAATGGCGCCGTCTTCGATGAGCTTGCCGGCCTCGACCCAGGGGTACATCCAGCGGCGGGTGTGGTCGACGAGCAGGGGGATGCCGGCGTTGGTGACGGCTTCGATGATGCGGTCGGCGTCGGTCAGAGAGGAGGCGATGGGCTTCTCACAGAGGATGCCCTTGACGCCGGCTGCGACGCCGTCGATGCAGATCTGGGCGTGGACGTTGTCGCCGGTGACGACGCTGAGGATGTCGAGGTTTTCCTTCTCGAGCATCTCGACGTGGCTGGTGTAGGTGTTGACCTCGGGGAGGGTGTCGTTCCAGTCGGCGTTGAAGTTGGCGATGGCGCCTTCGTCAAGGTCGCAGACGGCGACGACTTCGGTGTCGGCCACATGGTGGTAGGCCGCGACGTGGGAGTGGGGCATGGCGGTGCCCCAGCCGGACTGTGCTCCGGCGGCGGCGGGCCGTTGGCCGATTCCGGTGAGACCCACAACGCCGGCGCGCAATTGATCGCTCATTATTGCCTCCGTGGCAACCCGCGCGCCGGGCCGAGCCGGCGCCTGGAAGTAGATTGTACGGTGCGGGGAACTGCGGCGTAGCCCGGAACGCGCGTTACCTGGCGCCGCGAACGGCGCCGTGCTCTGGCGCGCGAGACGATTGCGACACCCGAGGGTTGGTTGCGCGGAAGACCCTCACCCTAACCCTCTCCCACAGGGAGAGGGGACACAACGGCCGCACCGTTGAGGACGGGGATTAGAGGGCCTGGAGGGCCTGGAGGGCCTCGACGATGGCGTTGGCGGTTACGAGGTCGTGGATGCCGGAGTAGACCTGCTTCCAGCGGACGATGCCGTTGGTGTCGATGAGGAAGGCGGATCCGGTGGCGAGGTTGTCGCCGTAGAGGTTCCAGACGTCGTAGGCCTTGGGCACGTCGGTGGAGAGGTCGTAGGCGACCTGGAAGGGAACGCCGAGGCTGTCGATGGCCCACTTGGCGCCTTCGAGGTTATCGGTGCTGACGGCGACGACTTCGGCGTTGAGCGCGGCGATCTGATCGTAGTTGTTTTGCAACTCCACGAGTTGCGTGCGACAGGTCCCTCACCAGAAGGCGCGGTAGAAGACGAGGACGACGTTCTTGTTGCCCTGGAAGCCGGCGAGGCTGACTTCGCCGCCCCTGGCGCTGGGGAGGGTGAAGAGCGGAGCGATGGGGCCGGCGGCGACCTGGGGCGCGGGGGCCTCAGTGGCGGCGGGCGGGGCCTCGGTGACTACGGGCGCGGGTGCGGCCGTGGGCTGCGGGGCGGCCGTTGCGGGCGCGGCTGTTGGTTGGGGCGCGACGGTTGCCGGAGCTGCCGTTGCCGGAGGCGGCGGTGGAGCGGCGGTGGCCGGGGCCTGGGTGGCGGGCGCCTGGGTTGCCGGGGGCTGCGTGGCGGGGGGTTGGGTGGCGGCCGGAGGCGGTGAAGCCGGGGCCTGAGTTGCCGGGGCGGCAGCGACTACCGTGGCGGCGGGCGCGGCCGTTGGCGGTGGGGGCGCCGGCGGAGGCGCCGCGGTTGCCGGCGCGGCGGTGGAAGCGACGGCGGGTGCGGGCGGGGCGGGTTCAGGATCCTCGCCGCAGGCTGCGAGCGTGAACGACATGGCGCCGACGACGGCAGCAAAGGCAAGCCAACGCCGGCAGCCGCGCCGAACGTTGACCAGGTTGGTTATCCGCATGTCGTTCCCCATGACTGGGCGAGCGCAGGAGCGCCCGTCAGTGTCGATATGTCGAGTCACAGCTCATGTGTATCACCTAAGGTTAGCGCGTTGATTGGTAACGCGCGCGAGGACGGCGGGACGTGGCACAGAAGAACCGGTATCGAGCGGCCGTGGTGGGGCTGCGGGGGATTGGCGCGGGGGCGGAGAAGGAGTCGTTCAGCGGCAACCGGCGGGCGGCGCCGCATACGCATGCCTCGGCCTATAGCGCGCATGCGCGAACGGACCTGGTGGCGGCGTGCGACCTGGATGGGGCGCTGCTGGATCAGTTCCGCGAGACCTGGGGGGAGGGGCCGGCGCTGTATGACGACCTGGACGCGATGCTGGCGGCGGAGGGCATCGACGTGCTGAGCATTGCGACTTCGGATCACACGCACGCGGCGTTGGGGATCAATGCGATCGAGGCGGGCGTGCCGATGGTGTTTTGCGAGAAGCCGATGACGACGTCGCTGGAGGACGCGGACGCGCTGGTTGGCGCCGTGGAGGACGCGGGGACGGCGTTCAGCGTGGATCACACGCGGCGGTGGGACCCGTTTTTCCGGCAGGCGTACGACTTCATCCAGTCGGGGCGGATCGGACGGGTGGTGCGGGTGGTGGGGACGTGGGGCGGCAAGCGGGCGCTGGAGTACCGGAACGGGTCGCACACGGTGGATGCGGTGAATATGTATGCGGGGGGCTCGCCGCAGTGGGTGGTGGGCATTCACGAGCCGCCAGGCGAATGGACGGAGCCGGCGCCGAGCGCGCTGGTGCAGTACGACAACGGGGTGCTGGCGTTTATCAACCAGACGAAGGCGATGCCGAAGTTCACTGAGTGGCAGGTGTTCTGCGAGCAGGGACGCGTGCGGATCGGCGGGGTGCATTCGACGGTGGAGTACGCGGCAACGACGCCGAGCGGGCAGGAGGATTGGCTGGAGCGGCAGTTGCCGACGCAGAAGGTGTACCAGTCGGCGATGTTGTCGAGCATCGACGACCTGATCCGGCGGCACGAGGGCGGGGCGGAGACGTTTGCGAACGTGCGGACGGGGTTGATGGCGGTGGAGGTGATCGAGGCGATGCGGCGGTCGCACGAAGCGGGGCAGGCGAAGGTGGAGTTTCCGCTGGCGCGGTAGCGGGGGGGGCTTCTACACCGTTGCTCACCGAATTCCGGCGACTACGCCGGTGTCTGCCTCCGCCTCAGGGAGACCTATGCATAACTCGGCCGCCGGGCCACCACCGGCCGCGACTTCGCGCCCATCGCACCACCTCGGCCATGCACGCCACCGTGACACAAGGGTCTCCTGTGGGAGAGGGCTGGGGTGAGGATCCTCCGGGCAACCTACGCCGGGTTACGCAAGGGGCTCCAGAGGAAGATTGAGCACGAGCGGCCGCGGTTCCGGGGTCGAGGGGTGTCCTGCAACAGTCCCTCTTGCGCGAGCAGGGGAAGGACTGGCGGCGGGGCGGGGCGGGGCGCAGTCTGGCAGCGCGCAGCGTTCGGGACGATGAGGTCGGAGGTTCAAGTCCTGTTGCCCCCGACCTTCGGAGATTCCGGCCTGGTTGCGGCCGTTGATGTCGGGGCACGTAGCGTCGCGCAGGCGAGGGAAGTAGGGGCTGCGGCTGAGGCCGCGGCGGCGCGCCGAGGTCGCTGGGCGCCGGGGGCTGTGGTTCGACTCAACCCTCCGGAGACTCCAGGTCGGCTCACCATTCACGGGGTCTGGCGTGACCGTTGCGCGGCAGCCGGGCAGGGAGACCGGGTCAGGGCGAGGATCTGCGGGGTTGATTGAGGCAGGGATAGATCCCCGCCTGCGCGGAGATCACCGTGCCGGCCTGGAGACGGGTTCGAAACGAAGGCGCGATTTCTTACGGGACTTCGGGCTGACAGCTGCGGAGACGTCGCGTTTGTAATGGAATTTACATAGCTGATTGGGTTGGAGCTTGTGAATATCTTCACAAGATAACGTGGGTTGGTTTTGGTGACTTCGTTCACACTTCGGTCTGAAACAGCTCGCCACCATGCTTGGTATAGAGCTTCGCCACAGGTAGTGAGCCATGAGAGAGCACGCGAGAAAGATTCGAGAGCGATTGGTTCGTGTGGGGGCGCGTCTGGCGTTTCGATGTGCGACGGCAGCGGCGTTGCTGGCGCTGCTGGCTACGGTGTTTCCGTGGGCGGGCGGGGTTCGCCCGGTGCTGGCGGATCACGAGGGGAACTGGCAAGTGATCTGTCCAGACCCGATTCTGGAGGGAAATTCGGCGCACATGCAACTCCGGATGAGGAAGCATCACACGCTGTGCGCGACGATTTTCACCTACAACGGTGATTTCAGCGCGGACGGTAGCGACTATGCCGGGTACTCCGGCGTGTTTATCGTCGGCAACGAGGACAGCGATTCGCTGTATGTCCCAGTGGTGACGCACGAGGACTCGAAGCCGGAGCGCGACGAGACGTTCTCGATCGGCTTCTGGGACAACGGCGAGTGGCGCGGGTGCGTGATCAAGATCATCGACGACGACTCGCCGGAGATCACGGACGTGGCGATCACGTCGAAGCCGACGGAGGGAGATCGAGTATCGGGCTGGTTCACGAATAAGCCGAATGAGAGGGACACATACCGGGCGGGCGAGAGCATTGACGTGACGGTGACGTTCGACGGCGCGGTGGAGGTGGACGGCACGCCGTTGCTGAGCCTGTTTTTGGATGGCAGCGACGGCTGGCGCGGGGCGCGATACCACAGCGGCTCGGGGACGGAGCAGCTGGTGTTCCGATACCAGGTGCAGCCGGCAGACCGGGACGACGACGGGATTGCCGTGGGCTCGGCCAGCGAGGACGACGAGCGCAACCCGACCGGCGGGTTCAGCGGGACGATCCGCGCGATGGAGACGTCCACTCCGGTGCACCACACGCACGGTGGGCTGGGGGCGTCGTCTGATCACAAGGTGGACGGGCGGCCGTATGCGAAACGGATCACGGTGATCTCGAGTCCGCCGACCGGATGGAGCGCCTATCGGGCGAACCAGATCATCGAGTTCGCGATGAACTTTGACATCGACGTTGAGGTGCACGGGCACGTGCTGATGGATTTCTACATGGGCAACGGCACCGACGGCCTGCGTGAGGCCACGTATGCGCGAGGCTCAGGCAGCGACACGCTGGTGTTTGCGTACACCGTGCAGCCGGGCGACACAGATCACGACGGGGTCCAGGCGGCCATGGGGGTCCCGGAATCGAGCTTTAGCGGTGGCGGGAGGATCACGGCGCGGGGCACGGACGTGGAGGTCTTTCCCTATTACCTGGGCACCGGTCCGCTGGACGATCACCTGGTCGATACAGCCGCGCCGAGGATCGAGTCGGTGAGCATCCGGTCGGCACCCGCGGATGGCGCGGCCTACCGGACCGGCGAGGTTGTTGAGGTTGCGGTGAGGTTTAGCGAGTCCGTGCGGTTTGAAGGCGCGTTGCAGCTGGACCTGGATATTGGCGGCGAGGCGCGGGCGGCTTCGTTTGCCAGCGGCCAGAGTTCGAGCGACATCGCGGTGTTCCACTACACGGTGGCGGCGGGTGACGCGGACGGTGAGGGGATTGGCATCGGCGCGAATAGCCTGCGGCTGAATGGCGGCGGGATCCATGATGGCGCGGGCAATGCCGCGGGGCTGTCGCACGCGGCGGTTGCCGCGGACGGCGGGCAGCAGGTTGACACCTCGACGCAGCGTTAGGGGCGTCTCATCCACCTGGGCTCTGGGCCTGGGAATGGCGGCCGGGCACTGAAAGGCGCCCGGCCGCCGTGCCGCTGCGGGTGCGCAGCGGCGCGGTGTGAGCCGTGCCACCGCTCCCCATTCTCAGATAGTTCAGGTGGACACGGAGAGGCTGGGTCTGGGTTAGGCGCGAGCGAATTCGTCATAGTGTAAGTCGGGTTACGAAGATTCCTTTTAAGTGTGGTGTGGATCACAGTTTGGGCGCGATCTCTCCATCACTATGTTGAATATGAAGCATTGCGGATGGTGGGCGCAATGAACGAGATAGTTGCGAAGTCTCGACGATGGCCGATGGGTCTGGGATTTTTTCGAATTGTTGCGGCCACTGTGGCAATTGCAGTTGTCGCCACGCTCCTGGGAGCGCTCTCGACTCGCCTGGCTCATGCCGACGACGTTCCCGCGGAGTGTGACTGGGTCGTTTCCGAGGGACAGACGACGGTCGTACGCTTCACGTGGCCCGACGGTTCGACCGAGTTGGACATCTTTACGATGGAGACCGGCGATGCGACCTCGGGTCGCGACTTCGTGCCTTACAGGGGATCAACGGTCGCCGTAAATCCGGACACCGGCGTGATGGAGTTTCCGGTGACCGCACGGGAGGACTCGGAGCCGGAACGCGACGAGACCTTCACCGTGGGCTTTTGGCAGGACGACCTCTGGCACGCGTGCACGGTCACGATCATCGACGACGACGCGCCGTGGGTGACGAGCGTGGAGATTTCGTCCAAGCCGGTTCCGGGAGAGCGGGGGCCGAACGGCTGGACCTCGAAGCCGAACGACCGGGACACGTACCGAGCGGGCGAGAGCATTGACGTGACGGTGACGTTCGACGGTGACGTGGAGGTTGATGGGAGGCCCACGATCAGCCTGTATATGGGCGGTGGCGACGGCGCCTGGCGCGGGGCGAGATATCACAGTGGCTCCGGGAGCAGACAGCTGATCTATCGGTACCAGGTTCAGCCGACGGACCGGGACGACGACGGGATCAGCGTGAGTGCGGCGGCCGTGCTCCAGGACCGGAGTCCAAGGAACGGGTTTAGTGGAGGGATCTATGCCAGGGGGACGGACGCTCCGGTGTATTTCACTCACGGCGGTATCTCGGACGCGTCCGACCACAAGGTGGACGGGCGGCCGTACGCGAAGGGCGTGACTGTGATCTCGAGGCCTCCGGATGGATGGAGTGCCTATCGGGCGAACCAGATCATCGAGTTTGCGATGGGCTTCGACATCGACGTGGAGGTGCAGGGGCGGGTCTCGATGGGGTTCCATATCGGTCAAGGCACCGGCGGCTGGCGGGACGCGACGTATGCCCGCGGCTCGGGCAGCGACACGCTGGTGTTTGCCTATACCGTGCAGCCCGGCGACGCGGCCAGCAATGGCATCAGCGTAGCGCTGGGGATTCCTGAAACCAGTTTTGGTGGCGGCGGCGCGATAACGGCCAAGGGCACGGACACGGAGGTCTTCCCCTTCTACCTGGGCACCGGCCCGCTGGGCGACCATCGGGTCGACACGTCTGCGCCGACGATCACCTCGGTCGCGATTCGATCAGGCCCGGCGGATGGCGAGGCCTACCGGATCGGCGAGGTCGTGGAGGTCGCGGTGGGCTTTAGCGAGGCGGTGCGGATCAGTGGAGCGCCGCAACTGGACCTGGACATCGGCGGCGTGAGCCGGCAGGCCACGCGCGTGGCCGGTGGGGGATCGAGTGACACGGCGGTCTTCCACTACTCGATGGTCGACGGCGATATTGACGGCGACGGGATTGGGATCGGAGCCAACAGCCTGCGGCTGAACGGCGGCAGGATCCATGACGGCGCCGGGAACGCGGCAGGTCTCACGCACGAGGCCGTGGCGGCGGACGAGGGGCAACGGGTGGATGCGGCAACCCAGGGCTAGGAGGTCCCTGACCTCCGCCGCAACGGAGCGCCGCGACGTGCCGGCCGCCGCCGCGGCGCTCCGACCTGTGTGGTGACGATTCCCGACACGACGGGGGCTACGCGACTCGGCTACGTCGAATCCAGATCGTCGCTATCGATGAAGAAGCGCTTGAAGTCGACGTTGTGCTCGAGGCGGGCTTTGAGGCTGGCGAAGAAGTGGGTCCAGCCTGAGCACTGGTCGAAGGCGCTGGCGATGCCGGGGGTGTCGTTGCGCCGGCCGGTTTCTCGGACGTGGATGGTGGTGGTGTCGCCGTGCGATTGGAAGGTGAAGCTGAATTGGGTGCGGTAGGCCACGCCGCCAGCGGCGGGCTGGTTGCAGACGATGCGCAGGTTGGGACAACCTCCCGGGCTTGCACGTCGATCTCGATGTCCCCGAAGCGCCAACGGACGGTGGCGTCCGCGGTAAGCGAGCCGCCGGAGGCGTCGATGACGAAGGTGCTGATGGCGGCCCGGCCGGTGATGGTGCTGAAGACTCTCTCGACGGGCGCGTTGATTAGGCAGGCAAAGGTGAAGCCGAGGTCTTGCTGATTGCTCATTCGGCAGTGTCCGTCTCGGCGAGACGGTGTGCCGAGGCGCCGTGACGTGTGCGTGCCGGAACTGGCTCGTCGCGAAGCCGCCACTGGGCCAGCTTCACGATTGTCGGCGGTACGTGCGGTCTCCCCGATGTCCGTTCCGTCGGCGCGCCTTTCGACGGGGCTCCGTGCGCCAGGGGATGAGCCGGGCTACCTGAGCCCGTCCGCCGGCCGCGCCACTCCAGCGTGCGGCGCTCGGATCACGACCACGCGGGGCTGGCAGGCAGGATTTCAACGGCTGCGGTGCATCCGGGCACATCCCGCAGCGCACCGTCGCATGAGACCAGCGGTGCATTTAGCGCCTCGGCCAAGGCGAGGTAAAGGCCGTCGTAGATTGTCACGTTCGATCTCAAGGCGAAGGCCCTGGAAAGCAAGTGGGTGTGGGGAAAGCGGCGAATAGGCAAGTCCATCAGATCGTCGAGAGAGGCCCTGGCCCGAGCAATTGTCATCTCACGACGTAGCACGTAGCGACTCAGGACCTGGCCCACTTCGGCATCCAGAAGATGTGGCGCGCAGACCGAGTCTCGTTTTCCGAAATTGCGCGCCAGAGCATCGCCCGCCGGACTTCCGTCGCCCAACAGCATGTCAATCACCACCGAGGCGTCGGCGACGATCACCGCAATTGGCGCTCGTCCCGAATTGCCTGGGCCGGGGACTCCGACAGCGTGGGACGCCTCCTGGCAGCGATTCGCGCCAGCACTTCTTCAATGGGCGGGGCTGCCAGTGAATGCTCCAGTTCGCGCAACAGAAAGTCCGAGAGACTCAATCCCGCGCGGGCCGCTCTCGCCTTGGCCTCGCGATGTAGATCGTCCGGCACGTTGCGGACCTGAATCATCTTGGGCATGTGGCGAACAGTAACACATGCAGCCCACATGCAAATCCAGCGCTCGCAGCCGCCTGCCTAGCCTGCCGTTGCCCCCGCTTGACAGGCCGCCCGCATCCCGGAACACTTCCGCCTAACCGAACTTAGAAATGCATCATTCGTTCAGGTGCCCGTCCCAGGGAGAATAGGGAAGGCGGTGAAAATCCGCCGCGGTAGCGCCACTGTAAGCGGGATTTCGGGGCCGGAACCCACTGTCGAGGAATCGATGGGAAGGGGCCGGCGACACACCTAAGCCCGTAAGCCAGGAGACCTGCCTGAACGAGAGGTGACCGCTCTCCGCTCAAGAGAGGGTTCCTCGGGCGTCAGGTCGCAGGACCTGGCAACTCGAAGGACTTGGACTTCAGCGGAGATTCGCTGGAGGCAGGACTTGCGAGAGGCCGCTCGACCGACGTCGATGCACAGATTCCGCCAGGCTGGGATTGCGACTCGTTTGGCCGTTGGCGGGGTTGTTCTGGGAGCGCTGGCCGTTGTCGCCGCGCTGATCTCGCTGAGCCTGGGACCGGTGGAGATTCCGGCGGGGCAGGTGGCGGCGATCGTGCTTTCGTTTGTGGGCCTGGACGTTGCCGAGGTCGGCCGCACCGAGCAGCTGGTAGTCGAGCAGATCCGGTTGCCGCGGATCCTGGTGGGCGCGTTCGTGGGGATGGCGCTGGCGGTGGCCGGGGCGACGATGCAGGGGCTGTTTCGGAACCCGATGGCCGATCCCGGGATCATCGGGGTTTCGGCGGGCGGGGCGCTGGGCGCGGTGATTGCGATCGCCACGGGGTTGACGGGGCTCTTTTTCCTGGCGCTGCCGTCATTTGCTTTCGTGGGCGCGGTGGCGGCGACGTTTCTGGTTTATGGCATTGCCGCCGTTGGCGGGCATTTCTCGATGGCGACGCTGTTGTTGGCCGGCGTGGCGGTGAACGCGTTCCTGGGGGCGGTGATCTCCGCGATCATCATTTTGCTGCCGGACAACGAAGCGCTGCGCGAGATCCTGTTCTGGCTGGCGGGCGGCCTGGATTCGAGGTCCTGGGAGCACGTGCAAATCTCGGTCCCGCTGATCGTGGGCGCGACCGTCGTGATCCTGCTGCGAGCCCGCGACCTGAACCTGTTGATGCTGGGCGACGACGAGGCACAAGCCCTGGGAGTTCGCGTCGGATTGACGCGGGTTGCGTTGCTGGCGGCGGCGGCGCTGGCGACCGGGGCGGCAGTGGCCGTTAGCGGGACGATCGCCTTCGTCGGGCTGGTGACGCCGCACATTTTGCGGCTGGTGTTGGGGCCGGATCACCGCGTGTTGATTCCGCTGAGCGCGATTGCCGGGGCGGTGTTCGTAATCGTGGCCGACACCTTTGCCCGGACGATTATCCAGCCGGCGGAGTTTCGGGTTGGGGTGCTGACGGCATTCGTGGGGGCACCGTTTTTCGTTCTGTTGTTGATTCGGAACAAGCGTCAGGCCTATGCGCTGTGAAGCGCGGCCATCTGAAAGGACTCATGGTCTCAATGCAGCGACTTCGTAGCTTCGCCGTGCGGCCACTGCTGGCCACCGCTTTCGTGCTGGCCGTATTGGCCTGCGGGCCGGAATCCGAGGCCCCACCGCCGGCTCCGACCGCCGCACCACCGCCGATTGCGACGCCGCAGGTCGTAAGTGCGGAGGCGTCGCCGGCGCCGACCGCCGCTGCGAGTCCAACCGCAGAGGCCACGGCCGCACCAATGCCGACACCGACGGCCGAGCCAACCGAGGCCGCCAAGCCCACGGCGACCGCTACCGCGACGCCCGAAGCCACGCCAAAGCCGACTCCGACTCAGGAAGCGACGCCGGCAGCCCCGGCGTTTGCCGAGGCGTTCATGGGTGTGCGCGGGATTGTGGATCCGACGAACTTCGGATGGCCGCGGGAAGTCGAAGGGCTGAACGGCGTAGTGAGCATTCCAGCGAAGCCGCTGAGCATCATTACGGCGTCGGTTGGGCATGACGAGATGACGCTGGCCATCGTTCCGCTTGAGCGACTGGTGGCGGTCGGCGGTTCGTCCAGGAACGCGACGTATTCCAACGTCGCCGACCTGCTGCAGGACAAGACCGAGATCTCCCGCGACCCGGAGACGATCATTGCGCAGGAGCCCGACATCATCGTGACCAGCCCATTCTTTTCGGCGGACGGCGTCGCCGCACTGTCGAAGGCGGGGATTCCGGTAATCCAGACCGAGTTAAAGCAAGGACCCGAGGCCCGGATCAACAACATCCTGCTGATGGGCTACATCTACGGGGAAGAGGAGCGGGCGGTTGCGTTCGCGACGGAGGTTCGCGAGCGCTACGAAGCCCTGATTGCCGTGACCGGCGAGGTTGAGGAAAAGCCTCGCGTGCTGGCACTGACGCAGTTCGGCGACAAGATCTGGACGGCGGGCAAGGACTCCACGGAAGGCGGAGTGATTTCGGCGGCCGGCGGCCTGAACGTGGCGGCGGAGGCCGGGATCGAGGGAAACCAGACCACCAGCCTGGAGGGCGTAATTGCGATGAACCCCGAAGTCATTGTGATCGCCCAACCGCTCGAATTCGGGGCGGCAGAGTTCCGACAGAGCCTGTTGGACAATGAGGCGCTGGCTGAGCTACCGGCCGTCAAGAACGAGGCCATTTACTTGGTCGAAGGCAAGCACTTCACCACGCTGTCCTTCTGGAACATCCGTGGAGCCGAGGACCTGGCTCGCATTCTCTGGCCGGACGCGTTGGGCGACTCCGAAAGCCCAGCCTTCAGCCTGGCAGGGTAGTCGATAATGAAGACCGAACGAACAGCGTCTATCCGGGCGGACGAACTCGGCTTTCGGGTCGAGGCGAAGGCGCTGCTCGAGCGCGTGCATCTGCACGCGGACCAGGGTCAACTGGTCGGTCTGATCGGCCCGAATGGCGCGGGGAAGTCCACACTTCTCCGCGCCATTGCGGGTGTGCTGCGGCCGCAGGAAGGGGCGGTCTGGCTGGAGGGCGTGGAGCTTGCGTCCATCAAGTCGCGGGACGTTGCTGCCCGCCTGGCGCTGGTACCGCAGGTCGCGCCCCACACGCATGGGTTCACCGTGCGGGAGCTTGTGCTGATGGGGCGGTATCCGCACCTGGGCCGATTTCAGATTGAAGGCGAAGCCGACGAGGCGATAGCTCACGAAGCCATGGAGCTCACCGAGACGGAGGAGTTCGCCGAACGAACCGTGGACACGCTGTCCGGCGGCGAGCGTCAGCGGGTGTTCGTATCGCGGGCGCTGGCGCAGCAGCCGCGCGTGCTACTGCTGGACGAACCGACGGCCAACCTGGACGTGCTGCACAAGCTGCGTGTGCTGGACCTGGTTCGGCGCCTAGTTGACGAGGGCCTGACAGCCGTGGCGGCCATTCACGATCTCAGCATGGCGGCGCGCTACTGCGACCTGCTGGTTCTGCTCAGCAATGGCCGGGTGCTGGCCGAGGGAACTCCGGAAGACGTGCTGGTTCCGGACATCATCGAATCGGCCTTCGGCGTGCGGTCGGCGGTGTATCGCGATCCGGCCACGGGTTCTTTGGCCATCAGCGTCATCGCTCCGTCGCCGGCGCCGGCGCCAGGAGCAAACGGCGGCAACGGCCGAGGAACGCATCACCGCCGGTCGGCCGACACCATGGCAACCGGGCCAGGCATCACCTGAGCCGTGAGCGATCGAGATCCACGGGCACTGCTCAGAAAGCGCGGACCTGGTCGCTGACATGAAGCTCATCAAGCACCCCTACCGCGAACAGGGCATCCGCGCGCAACGGGGGATTGAGTTCTAGAGGTGACGCTCGACGACGTCATTGCCAGGATCCGCCCAGCTGATGGCCAAGCGAAACAAGCGGCGAGGCAGCGTCAGCAGCGGCTCACGAAACCGCCGGGCAGCCTGGGTCGGCTGGAAGACGTATCGGTCCAGCTGGCGGGAATTTTCGGAACCTCGCAACCTACCGCGCGCCGAACGACAGTGATCGTGGCCGCCGCGGATCACGGGGTCGTCGCACAGGGGGTGAGCGGCTATCCCCAGGCGGTTACCGCCCAGATGGTTCAGAACTTCCTGGCGGGCGGCGCGGCGATCAGCGTGATGGCGCGGGCGCGTGGCGCGAAGCTGATGATCGTCGATGCGGGCGTGGCCGCGCCGTTGCCGGAGCACCCTGATCTTCGGGTCGTCTCGGCGGGACGCGGGACCCGGGACATGACGCAAGGGCCGGCCATGACTTGTGCGCAGGCTGAAGCCTGCATCCTGGCCGGAGTCGATCTCGCCCAAGATTCCGCCGAAGACGGAGCTGAAGTCATCGCCACAGGCGACATGGGGATCGGCAACACCACGGCCGCGAGTGCGATTACAGCGGCGCTGACGGAGACGCCGCCACGGCTGACGACCGGGCGAGGCACGGGTCGGTCCGACCCGGAACTCGAGCAGAAAGTCGCATGCGTGGAACGCGCCCTGGCTGTGAATCGGCCAGACCCGGCGGACGGATTGGACGTGCTGCGCACGGTTGGCGGCTTTGAGATCGGGGTGCTGGCGGGTGTGGTTCTGGGCGCGGCGCTGGCTCGGCGTGCGGTGGTACTCGATGGCTTTGTTTCAGGGGCCGCCGGGCTGATCGCGCAGAGTCTTTCTCCCACGGTCATTGACTTCGTGATTGCCGGGCATGTGTCGGCCGAGCCCGGTCATCAAATCGCGTTGCGTCACATGGGACTGCGGCCATTACTCGATCTGGGCATGCGGTTGGGCGAGGGCACGGGGGCACTGCTGGCGACAGGGATAGTTGAGGTTGCCGCGGCCTGCCTGGCCGACATGGCGACGTTTGATGAGGCCGGCGTATCGGACCGAGAGGCGGCGGAGTCCGGCGGAACGAGAGCGTGAGGAGTCTGCGGCTGGCCATCAGTTTCCTGACCGTGTTGCCGGTGGCGCCGGACCAGCCCGGAGCAATGGCTCCCGCCAGGGCCTATTTCCCGCTGGTCGGTCTGGGACTTGGCGGGCTGCTGGCCGGGCTTGACCTTGCGGCCAGCCAGGTGTTGCCGCCGCCGGTGGTTGGCGCGCTACTCGTCGCGGCCCTGCTGGCGCTGACCCGAGCCCTTCATACCGAGGGATTCCTGGACACATGCGATGGGCTTCTGGGCGGCCGCGACCGCGAGTCGCGCCTCGCCATCCTTCGGGATTCTCACGTCGGGGCCTTTGCCGTAATCGGCGGTGTGTGCCTGGTGGTGCTGAAGTGGTCACTGCTGGCCGGAATCCCAGAAGCTGGACGGATTGGCCTGCTGGTTGTCTTTCCCTGTTATTCGCGCTTTGCCATGGTCGCCGCCATGGCCGCATTCCCATACGCGCGAACGCAGGGACTCGGAACGGCGTTTCAGGTTGGCTCGAGCTGGCGTCAGCTCGCCTTCGCGCTGCTGACGGCCGTCGTGGCCGGCGGTTTGTTGCTCGGGATCGCCGGGCTGGTGTTGCTGGCGATCGCGACGGTCGTTGCCCTGGGGCTGGGACTCTGGTGTCGACGGTTGCTGGGCGGAATGACGGGCGACACGTACGGCGCAACCAACGAGGTCGCGGAGGTTACGGTCCTGTTGGCCGGAGTAACGTTGATTCAGTTGACGCCGGAGTTCGCCGGCGCACCGTTCTGGTAGGCGCGCCGACATGGGCACCTGGTATCTCGTGCGACACGGCGAAACCGAGTGGAACCGAATGGGCCGGATGCAGGGGCACACGGACGTGCCACTGAGCGCAACGGGCCGCCGCCAGGCTGCCCAGGTGGGCAAGCGGCTTGGGAGTGTCGAATTCTCGGCGGCCTACTGCAGCGATCTACCGCGCGCGGCGGAGACCGCACGGATCATCGCCGACGGCCGTGACTTTGAAGTCGCTCCCGACTCGGACCTGCGCGAGTTCTCGTACGGTGAGTGGGAAGGACTGACGCTGGAGGAAGTCGAGACGCGATATCCGGGCGCGCTCACCGAGCGTATCGAGGCCGGCGGAAACCTGGGATGGTCCGCGCCCGGCGGCGAGGGCGCAATCGATGCGATCCAGCGGGTAAGCCGGTTCACCAACCGCGCGACCGAGAGTCTGGGCGATGGGGACAGCGTTCTGGTCGTGGCGCACGGTGGATCTCTGCGGGCGCTTGCGGTCTGCCTGCTGGACCTGGCCGACTCCGACTTCTGGAAGTTCCGAGTCGACAACGCCGCGCTTGCGATCGTCAACGATCATGACGGCAGCCGCGTACTCGAGTGCTGGAACGACACCAGCCATCTCGCGGAATCTGACTCCTCGGATGCCGGATGAGCCGGCGTCTGGCCCTGGTGCTGGGCGGCGTTCGGGCGGGCAAGAGCCGTTACGCGCAGGAAATAGCGGAAGACGGGAGCCGGGTTCTGTACGTCGCAACGGCCGAGGCAGGCGACGAAGAGATGGCCGCCCGAATCCAGTCGCATCGGGAGGAGCGTCCCGCCGACTGGGTGACGCTGGAGGAACCGCTCAACGTGGTCGGGGCACTCGAGCCGCTGGCGGCGGACTACGACACCGTGCTGATCGACTGCCTGACGCTGTGGGTGAGCAACCTGCTGCTTCAGAACCCGGCCAATGGGGAGACGCCGACACGGATCCAGTCGGAGGCGCGACGACTCATTGAACTTTACGAGCGGAGCGACGCTTCCTGGATTGTCGTCAGCAACGAGGTCGGGCTTGGCGTCATTCCGGCAACGAAGCTGGGACGCGACTACGCCGATGCGCTCGGGCGGGTCAATCAGCTGTTCGCAGCCGCGGCGGACGACGTGATCGTGATGTTTGCGGGGTTACCCCTGGATTTGAAGGCTGGAGGACTTACGGGCCGCTGACAAGACCTCAGGTTGCCGCGTGTCGCGGGCGCGGACCTCGCGGCAGTTCGCTAGGCATCCGCGAACTGAAGGGCATACAGCTTCGCACCGCGCATCGCGATGCGCAGGCGCACAGGCTGACCCCTGGTTGCCGGGAGCCGCAGGCTGCCGTTCCAGGTGACGACGTGGCGAATGTGGTTACCCAATACCCGGTCGCACGCATCCAGCGTGTAGCCCTGAATGCCCCGTCCCTGGGCGTCCTGTAGCTCAACGCGGACCTCGCCGCTTGCGGATGCATCGACATTGAGCTCCAGGCGAGTGCCGGCGAAAACGAATGGTTTCGTGATCAACTGGCCGCCGCCGTAGGCCGCGTCGGCACTGACGAATCCGTCCAGACGCTGCTCCGTCCAAATCACCTGGCCGGCCGGGTTATTCTTGCGTTTGAGCCCATGCGACTGGTCGTACGCGGTCCCGTATTGGTAGATCGAGCGGCCCCGAATGACCATCCCGAGAGCCGAATAGATCATCTTCGATCGCGGTCCGTCGGAATCGATACGGACGTAGGGGCGACGGTCGGGACGATCCCAGGCGATCCCGTCACGACTGACGGCGAGTTGAATCTCCATCAAACCGTCGTTCCAGCGCGGCTCCGCGTCGAGAATCTCGGCCTCGGTGAAGTGCCGGTAAGTGGAGAAGGTCGAGATGTATACGTCATCGGCCGCCGGATACTTGACGATCGAGGGCGTGTAGATGTCCATGTCGGGCGGGTCCTGGTCGTCCAGCGCGAGCACGGTCGGAAGCTCACTGGTGAGTCGCGGACCACCCAGGTCAACCGGCGAATCGGTCAGTTGCCAACCATCAAGCGACGCGAGGTCATCGGCTTCCCAGCGCGCGACGGCACGCCGCCAGGGCCCTATGGCGCTCAGCCACTTTTCGTCGTGTCCGGTGGGGACCCAGTTGCGGAAATACGCCACGTAGCGTCCGATCCGCTCATCCCAAAAGGCCTGATTCTGCGTATCACCGTTCAGCGAGACGCCGTTTCCGCCCTTCCACGTGAAGCGCAGGCCATCAGACGACGCGGAGTAGCCGAAGCCGAGTGAGCCGAAATCCGGATCCCGATTCAGCCAGTAGCCCTTGTAGCGCTCCGCCGGGGGCGCCGTTGGGTCCTTGAAGACGCTCCCCGCCGTGCCCAGCAGGAGGTTGTTTGTGCGAACGCGGTTGACTTCAACGAGTCCAAGCTCCGGCTTGTGCCAGTGGACGCCATCCAGGGACTCGGCATGGCACCAGCGGAACGAGTCGAGATTGCCCGCGCCCATGTAGCTGGACCCGTACCACATTCGGGCACGACCTTCGTCATCAATCACGGTATTGAAGAACTGGAGGTGGTGCTCCCATCCCCGATCCCGATGAATGGCCACCCCACCGACTCTGGGCGGGTTCACGCGCAGCGTGACGTCGTCAACTTGATCGATCAGCGAGAAGTCGATGAAGAGATGCTTTCGAGTACCGAGGTCGATCGGATCGTTTTCTTGGGCTGTCACTTTGCTACCTCGACTACTCGTGCCGTCCGGACCCTGGCGCAGGCGCCGAGGTCATCGGGACAGGTGAATTGCCCGCCTGATCGTGCCCGAGTCACCCCGCACATTCAACGATCACGGGCAAATCGGTGGACTGACGGTGATGGACATCGTCCGGGGTGCGCCGGACTTCATCACGGCGCCACCGCCGATCACTCGGCAGTCGTGCACCGCGACGACTTCCGGCAGTCGCCGGGGCACCGTTCGCGCGGCCCATTTGATCCGATCGGCGTCTGCGTCGAATAGCAGTCCGATAACGGTGCCGCTGTGCGCGACGTTCACCCCAACGGCTCCGGCTGCACGGCCGAGATCCAGGGCGGCCGGCAACTGCGGCTTGGGCAGGGCCGCCTGGTTGGCGAGGCTGCTCAGGGTCGCACCCCGGCCAATCGCTTCGGGATCGCCCTCGGCCAGTCCAGCAGAGATGAGATCGAGCGCCTCTCGGAACTGAACGGCGTCAACTCGCGCGGCATCGTTGCGCTGCTGCGCGTTGAATGCCTGCGTATCGACTTCGCCCGCAAACTCCAGAATGAGAACTCGCATCGGCGGCGGCTGGCCGAGGGTCCGGGCAATACGACCGCCGAGGTGATCGAAGAGCGCGATGCCGGGCAGCATGACACCGTCGCTCGGCTCAATGGCCAGCGCCAAGTCGGCCTCTTGACGTGGTGCGAGCGTCGCTCCCAGCGCAGCGGACGTTGCGGCGATGGCGGCCGCCACGTCAGCCGTGCTGCTGGCCATGCCCTTGGACCGCGGAAGCGAGGTTTCCAGGCGCAGGCAGGCGTCAAGATCCGGGCGGTCCAGTGCGGCCAGGGTTAGCTCGACGGCCTGGCGGGCCTTGGGAGCGTCGGCCGGCGCACGAACATGCCCGCTGCCGTTCACGACTTCAACGGTCGCGGTGGCTCCGAGGTCGATCGGACAGGTCGCCATCACGGTGATTTCGTCCAGGCGACCCTGAGCAAGCTCGCCGCAGGTTCCCGGCGCCCAAGCGACGCCGCACCATGAGGACGATTCGGCTCGGAGCGCGTTCGACGACGGTCTCATTGCCGGAGACCCGCAGCCTTGTATATCAGTCCCATATCGAGATGCTGACGGACGAAGGCTGCCAGCTTGTCGTATTCGACGTTGAGATCCAGGTCGTCATCCGCGTAGGCCGGGCGGATTCCTCGTCGCGCGCCGGCGCAGGCAAGAATCGAGCGCCGTACGGTCCGGTTGTGGAAGAGGCCGTGGAGATAGGTGCCGAGTGTGAGTCCGTCGGCGTCGACTGCTCCGTCAGGCATTTCGACCGGCTGCCTCGACCGCACGTCAAGAACGAATGGGCTGGCCAGGCCGGTCGTGGCGCTTACGCCCATGTGGATTTCATAGGCGACGACCTCGGCAGCTCGGCACTCGCGCAACAGGCCGTGCCCGCCGAGCACCCGTCCCTTGACCTGGTGCGTTGCCTTGTCCGGGACGAAGGTGGTGGTGGTTGGCAGCAGGCCCAGGCCCCGGGTCGACTGCTGTGACGACTCGACGCCGTGCGGATCCAGCAAGTCCGTCCCCAGCATTTGATATCCGGCACAGATACCGATCACCGGCGTGCGCCTCCGGCGGGCCGCGACGATCCGCTCGGCCAGACCCCGGGCGCGCAGCCAGTTAAGGTCGGCGACCGTGGTTTTGCTACCAGGAATCACGATCAGGTCGGGACTGCCGATCTCGGACGCGCGCGCCACGTAACGCATCCGCACGCCCTTCTCGTGGCGAAGCGGATCGAAGTCGTCGAAGTTGGAAATGTGGGGGAGGCGGATGACCGCGACGTCAACCTCGTCGGCTGTCTCCATGGATTCAGACTCCGGGAGGCCTACGGAGTCCTCTTCGGGAATGTGTATGTCCTTGAAGAATGGAACAACACCGGCGACGGGCACGCCGGTTCGCTCGTGAAGAAAGTCGAGCCCGGAGGTGAGTAGCGATGCATCGCCGCGAAACTTGTTGATGACATGGCCACAGACCAGGGCTCGTTCCTCGGGTTCGAGCAGCACCATGGTTCCGACGAGCTGGGCGAAGATTCCGCCGCGATCGATGTCGCCCACCAGCAGCACGGGCGCATTGGCATAGCGCGCCACCCGCATGTTGACGATGTCGTGCTGGCGGAGATTGACCTCGGCGGGACTCCCGGCCCCCTCGATCACGACGACGTCGTGCTCCGCGCGCAGGCGGTCGAGCGAGGATTTGACGATCGACCACCACCTGGGCTTGCGCCGGTAGTACTCGCGCGCGGAGGTCACGGTTTGCGGCCTGCCCAGCAGCACGACCTGGGAGCGGTTGTCGGCCTCCGGCTTGAGCAGGATTGGGTTCATGTCCACGGTCGGCTCAACCAGGGCGGCCGCCGCCTGAACCGCCTGGGATCGGCCGATTTCGCCGCCATCGGGCGTGGCATAGGAGTTCAGGGCCATGTTTTGCGCCTTGAAGGGCGCCACCTGGTAGCCGTCCTGCGCGAGGATCCGGCACAGCGCAGTGGCGATGACGGATTTGCCGGCGTGCGAGGAGGTGCCCTGAACCATCAGGACCCTGGCGGGACGATCGTTAGCCATGGGCCAGCACGTTTCGGAAGGCGGCGATGAGGAGCGCGCACTCGGCGGGTGTTCGCATGGCGATGCGGATGTAGGCGGGCAGGCCGAAAGACGTGCAGTCGCGCACGACGATTCCGCGGCACAGCAGCGCCTGACGCACTTTGCCGGCGTCGCCCACGCGCACGAGCATGAAGTTGGCCGCGGACGGGACGGTGGGCAAGCCTATCGCCGCCAATTGGTTGTAGAGATAGGTCTTCGATTCACTGATGACGCTGCGGGCGGCCGTGACGTGTGGGTCGTCGGTCAATGCCGCGATTCCGACGGCCTGAGCAACAGCGTTGACACTCCAGGCGGGCTGTAGGCGCCGCGTGGCCTCGACAACCGGCGGCCGGGCGGCGAGGTAGCCCAGACGCACGCCGGCCAGCCCGTGGTCCTTGGTCATTGAACGCAGCAAAGCGATATTGCCGACACTCAGCAGGGGCGTCGGATCCCACTCGCCGTCGGCAAAGGGAACGTAGGAGGTATCCAACGCCAACAGGCCGCGCGGATCGAGCGCATCAGCAAGTCGACGGATCGAGTCTTTGTCCAGGTAGGCGCCGGTTGGGTTGTTTGGATTGCAGAGAACGACGAGGGCGGGACGGGTCATCTCGATTTCCTGGACGGCCGCTGCAATTGACCAGGTGAACCCGCCCGACTCGGAGGCTCGGAATTCCCGCACGGTTGCGCCCGAGAGCGTGACGGCCTGTTCGTATTCGCCAAATGTGGGGGCGAAGATCAGGCAGTCATCCCGCGGGGTCAGGTGGGCGCGAGCCAAGAGGTGGATGAGTTCCGTGGAGCCGTTTCCGATCAACAGGTGGTCGACTTCAATTTCGAGCCGCGCGGCCAGGGCCTCGCGGAGTTGGAGGCAGTGGCGATCCGGATAGGCGGAGAGGTCAGCGTCGGCCGCGGCCTTGCGGACCAGCGACGAGGCTCCCAGCGGGTTGATGTTGGAGCTGAAATCCAGAACATCGGCCCGGGCAAGGCCATGGGAGCGAAGTTCCGCCTCGTTGAGCCCGCCATGCACCGTTGACACGTCAGCCAGCACCGCGGAATCAGCCGCTGACGGCGTGTCGCGCCGCAAGCACGCCGAGAGTAACGAGCAGGCCCAGGAGCGACGCGCGACGGAGGACGGACACGGCTCGGCTGATGTCGTCAGGTCCGGGCGCAGGCAAGCCGTCGCCCAAACAGTAGTGCCCGGGCTTTTCCAGTCGAACGCCCAAGATTCCAGCCATGGCGCTCATGGTCCAACCGGCATTTGGGCTGGCGGTCTTGGCGGCATCACGACGCATTGTTTGCCACCCGAGCTTCGCCGTACGGCCAGACCGCGAGCCGGTCAAGAGCAACAGGCCGGCGCTCAGGCGGGCGGGAACCAAATTCAACAGATCATCCAGACGAGCCGCCGGCTTGCCGAGATATTCGTAGCGGCCTCGATAACCGATGATGCTGTCCATGGTGTTCACGGCTCGATACGCCATCGCGCCCGGAACGCCGAAGATTGCAAAGGCCAGCCAGGGGCCAATAACACTATCGGTTGAGTTCTCAGCAACGGACTCGATAGCTGCCGCCGCTACCAACGAGGGACTCAGCGATGACGCGTCGCGGCTTACCAAGTTGCGAAGGCTTGCGCGGGCAGCATGCAGATGGCCTCGTGAAAGATCCCGTCCGGTACGGAGCGCCGCCGACTTAAGACCGGTAACTGTAAATGTGGAACGCAGCAACGCGGCGCCACCAACGACGTATGCGACGGGATGTATTGAAACCAGCACGAAGGTTGCAATCCATGCCAGGACACTAGCGGATCCGACAACCGCCGCGATCATGCCGAAACCGAACAGGAACTCGGCCACCGAGCCCCGGGGGGCCACGCGCTTGAGTGACGTGGTGAAGCGGCCGATCCAGACCACCGGATGCAGGGCATTCGGCGGTTCAGGAAGCAGAAGATCAAGAACGACAGCCAAGGCAAGTGCTGCGCAGTTCAAGACGAAGCCGTGAAACCACATATTTGACGTACCGGTACGCGACTCGTACGGATGATTCTGGAATTCCAGGCATTGTACTAAACATGAAGTTTTTTCGATCCCTTTCAGGTGGGCAACCTCTTATGTAGATGCCTGGCTTTGGTCCGGCCGAAGAGGATTGAGAAGGATCTTCACTCTGGAGACGACGACCGGACTCGCGGAGGTAGACGGGCGGACGGCCTGCGTTCGTGCCGGATGTCTCACCGCAGGACCCTGGTGAGAATCAGTGCCGGCGGTTTCACCAGTGACACCAGAGTCGCTCGCGGCTGAAACGGGTGTCCACTGCAAGGCGCAATACCGAGAATGGAAGCGGCAATACCTGAATCGCGCACCGAAAGGGCCGCGGCGGCAGGTTAGGTGATCGGACTTCAACGAAGAGACGGCATCCCGCAGTTTGCTAGGATGCCGCCGGTTCCCGCGCACGACACCTGATGTAGCCCGCATATCCAGACGTGGCGCATTGCGGTGGGGATTTCGCCGTCACCGCGCACCGCCATGTCAGCACCGCGAACATGTTCTTGAGACAAAACGCACGCATGCACACGATCCTGAATCGGATACGTCGCCTGACTGAAGCGCCGGCATTCGACGCCGCGATCATAGCGATCATCATTCTCAACGCGCTGTTGTTGGGACTTGAAACATCATCTGATATCGATCGCAACTTCGGAGCGTGGATTGATCTTGGACATCAGATCACGCTAATCATCTTCATCGTCGAAGCAATCTTAAAGATGACCGTAGCTTCGCCGCGTATCGTCGGCTATTTCCGTGATGGATGGAATGTATTTGACTTTCTGATCATCGTGTTCGCGCTTATACCGGCGACCGGTCAGTTTGCCATGATCGCCCGGCTGGCTCGCTTGCTGCGGGTGTTGCGCCTGGTATCGACGATCAGAGACTTGCGGCTAATCGTGACTGCGCTCGTCCGATCGATTCCAAGCGTCGGTCACGTGATGCTGTTGATGAGCATCGTCGTATATATTTATGCCATTATCGGATACCATCTATTCGGCGATCACGATCCAGAAAATTGGCGTGACCTAGGCATTTCACTGCTCACCCTGTTCAACATCGTGACACTCGAGGGATGGACAGAAGTGATGTATCGGGCCATGGCTTTGAACGAGTTATCGTGGATCTATTTTGTGAGCTTTGTTGTGATTGGTACATTCGTAGTATTCAATCTATTTATTGCCATTATTATCAACAACCTGGATGAAGCCAAACTTGAGCGACTACGGGACCTGGAGGCGCCGCCGTCAAGGGAAGAGTTGCTACGGGAGATTCGCGCAACGCAGGAGGCGCTTGAAAGACTGGAGCGTCGAATGCGAAACGATCGGGACTAGGCGCGCCGTGCTGTCGTGCCCTGTTGGCATGGCACAGCGACGCGGCTACGGTGAGGGGCAGACTGATGGCGACGGCGAGCCGACGCCTCGTTCCCTCGGGTAAAGGCGGCATGAGGTGAAAGATCCACGTGCGCACGACGTATCGAAGTCCTACGCGCTGTGGGAGCGGGCCAACCGCGTAATCCCAGGCGGCTCCCAGCTGATCAGCCGGAGGCCGTATGCCTTCGCGAACGGCGTGGCGCCCGTGTACGCCCAGCGTGGGAAGGGATCGCGGATCTGGGACGACCAGGGCGTGGAATACGTGGACTACGGCATGTCGGTGACTTCGGCGATCCTGGGATACGCCGATGACGTGGTGGACGAGGCCGTGATCGAGCAAATCGGCAAGGGCACGACGTATTCGCTGAACAGCGAGCGCGAGATCGAACTGGCCGAGTTGCTGATCGAGCGTATTCCTTGCGCGGAGATGGTGCGGTTCTCCAAGGGCGGGGGCGAATCGTGCGGAATCGCCGTCCGAATCGCGCGCGGGTCCACGGGTCGAGACGTAGTGCTGTTTAGCGGCTACCACGGCTGGCACGACTGGTACCTGGCCGCAGGTCACCTGGAAGCAAGCGCGTTCGACCCATTCGCCGTGCCGAACATCCAACCGACCGGGGTGCCGAAAGCGCTGCGGGGCACCTCGATTCCGTTTCCATGGGGAGATATCGAGCCGCTTGAGCGGTTGCTGGAGCAGCACCGGGGCCAGGTGGCCGCGATCATCATGGAGCCAATCCTGCTGGGCGAACCGCCACCGGAGGGCTACCTGGCCAGCGTACGCGAGCTTGCGACGCGCGAGAACGTGGTGCTGATCTTTGACGAGGTCACGACCAATTTCCGGTATAGCGCCACCGGGATCCAGGAGTTTGTCGGCGTGGTCCCGGACCTTGCGTGCTTCGCGAAGGCGATCTCCAACGGCTACGCGATGGGTGCGGTGGTTGGGCGGCGCTGGGTGATGGAGCCGGCGTCCAACATGTTTGTCAGCAGTACCTATTGGAGCGATCTGGTGGGTATCACGGCCGCGATCACGACCCTCCGCGAGATCGAGCGTCGCAACGTGCCAGGACAGCTGGCCGATTACGGCGAGCGCTTGCAGTCGGGCATGCGCGAAGTGCTGGATGAGATGGACCTGCCGGTCGAGATTTCGGGGCTTCCAGCCACACCGGGCTTTACGTTTTCCGATCCGTTCGATGCCGAGGCAACGAAGACGCTGAATGTGCTGGTGGCGCAGGAGACCGCCAAGCGGGGCGTGCTGTTCAACGCGCATCCGCGTCACAGCTCGGCGCACAATGATCGTGATCTCGGCCTGACGCTGGAGGCCTATCGCGACGCGCTGGGGGTGGTGAAGGACGCACTGGCACGCGATGCCGTGGATGACGTGCTGGAGGCCAGCCTGGCGCCGGCGCTGATTCCGCGGCCCTCGGTCGGTCGCCGCGGTTCGGGGTGACCAGCGAGGACTGGCCGCCGCTGCCGGAGTGCATCCGGACGCCGCGGTGCCTGCTGCGACCGTTCAGGCCGGCGGACGCGGATGACGTCTACATCTATCGGCGAGATCCCGAAGTATTGCGCTTTCTTCCGGTAGCCCAGCCGTTTGAGCGGCGGGACGCCGACGCATTTGTCGCCACGCAAGTATTGGCCGATTGGCGCGAGCGATGCGTCTGGGCCCTGGAACACGACGGCCGCGTGGTTGGAGGGGTGAGCCTGCGGCTTAGCCGCCAAAAGCTGCGGGCCGAAGTTGGCTACGAATTGGCTCGGTGGCTGTGGGGCGGCGGCCTGATGACCGAGGCCGTTTCGACAGTCATCGACGTCGCCTTCCGGCGGCTCCCGCTAATCAAAGTCACTGCGACTACAACCGCCGCCAACGTCCGCTCAATCCGCCTGCTGCAGAAGCTTGGCATGCAGCGTGAGGCACTGCTGCGACAGCACTGGGTGCATCGCGGTCGAGTGCTTGACGAACTTCGCTACGGAGTCCTACGCGAAGAGTGGAAACAGCAGGCCGCCGCCCGATCCGAGCAGTAGCGAAACCAAATCTCGAAACGCCGGCGGCGGTGCTGCAGGGAATGCATCGGCACCCGGGTACGTTCACGGATCCCGGTGTGCGTCCGTGACGAAGAAGAGTTTGGGGGCAGAAGGATGCTTGCCGCTGATTCGGTCCTGGGTTCTTCCAGAGCCCTCTGAACCGCGCCCCCAACGGCGATCCAGGGTCGCCGCGAGCGTGCTCGCGACGTGGTGTTTCTTGTCATTCGACAGCGACCCGCACCGTCCAGCATGATCCGGGCATGCGGATGGCCCAGTACGGAATCGCCCACGACCACGCGCACGACAAGGCGCGCGTGCTGAGTGAGACCGACGAAGTCGAGTTTGTCGGTGTCTATGAGCCCGACGCGGAGCGAATTGAACGTCTAGGCGGCCAGAAGGAATACGCAGACGTCCACTGGTTCAAATCCAAAGCGGAAATGCTCGAAGACGAGAGCATTGTTGGTATTGCCGTCGAGGGCGAGATTTTTGAGAATCTCGGCTTCGCGCGCGAGGCGCTGGAGCACGACAAACACGTCTGGCTGGACAAGCCGGCGGGAAACGACCTTGCCGAGTGGCGGGACGTGTTGGACATCGCACGTGGGCGCAAGCTGAATGTGCAGTTGAGCTATATGTACCGCTACGACCCTGGCTTTCAGTTCGTCCTGGACTGGGCGACATCCGGGAGACTGGGCGACATCTTCTCCATTCGCGGCCGCCTGTCCGCCGCGCCGGGAAGCGCGGACCGCTGGAAGGTGTGGGAGTCACCCGGCGTGCGCGCCGGCGGCATCATCTTCATCATGGGCGGTCACCTGGTTGACATCATCGTTTCGATCCTGGGGCGGCCGGAGCGGGTGACCCGGTTCCAGCGGCATGACGCCGAGAGCTTCTCGTCCTTCGCGGACGACGAGTGGACGGCCGATCCGCCGTGGTACTACAACAACACGGCCGCGGTTTTTGAGTATCCGCAGGCCATGGTCAGCCTTGAGTCCACGAACATGGAGCTCGATTCCTGGGAGTCGCGGCGGTTCGAGGTGTACGGCACCCGCGGCAGCGTGATCCTGGAGCCTTTCGAGGGCCGGCGCGGTAGTAATGTCCGGCCCGTCATTCGGCTATGCCTGGACGAGAATCGGGACGGGTACGCCAAGGGCTGGCAGACGGTACCGGTGCCACACGCCATGCGCTACTTCCCAGGCCTGGCGGCGCTGCTGGCGACCATTCGCGGCGAGCAACCGCCGGATCGCACGCTGGAGCACGAATTCCTGGTCCAGGAGACCCTGCTGCGCGCTATCGGGTTGGCCTGAGCCGCAACGCCGCTACCACGATCAGCGCGTTGACGGAGCGGCCTAGGCGCAGACGGGCTCGTCACCTCGCCAGCGAAAGGCGAAGTTTTCGCCTTTCGCAGACAGCCGCGTTCGTGCGTCGTACCAGAGTTGGGCCCATGCCTGCGGATCCGTAAGTTCGGTGGAAGGATCGCGGCGGCTTCGCGCCACGAAATCGGGGAACGCGGGGCGGCCGGTTGGTTGACCGGTTGGGTTGTAGCGCAGGTCGAGGCTCACTCGGAAGTGGTCGCTGACATTGGGGCCGGAGCCATGACAGGTGTACTTGTTGAAGACGATTACGTCGCCAGGCTGGGTGGGCACCGGCGTGACCCGATCGAGTTCCAAGAGCGCGTCGGGGATAGCAACCGGGTTCAGGCAGTGGGTTCGCAGCGCTCCCCGGTGACTCCCCGGAATTACTCGCAGACAGCCATTTTCCGGCGTTGCCGCCGAGAGCGACATCCACACGGTGAGCATGTGCGTCTCGTCCGCAATGGGGTCGACCACACCGTTGTCCTGATGCCAGGGGTTGGCCCTGACCAAGACGTCGGTCGCGCCGTCCGGGAGCGCTTTCTCTGGCGGCTTGATGCGCACATGCTGAACCGGGTTGGAGGTTATCTCGGGGCCGATGATCGACTCGACAACGTCCAGAACCCCCTCGTGGGTGAGGAGATGGAACACTGACGGGCCCAGCCACATATGCGTGTCCGGCTTGACGTCCCGGTTGGGCAGGCTGCAGTCGAAGTACCTGGCGTGGTCCCGCCCAGAATCTTGATAGACACGAATCATCCGGTCGCCGAATGACAGATCGTCGTAGGTTGAGTCGATCTCGCCACGGTCGTACAGCTCGTTTGCCAGTCGATCAAGCACCAATGCGTAATCGGCAAAGAGCGGGTCAATAAATGCTTCCGGGTCGATTACACCTTTGACCCGGAGATAGCCGTCATGCTCAAACTGCTGCAGCTGCTCGGAAGTGAGGAAGTGGTTCCCTGTATCGGTACTCGGGGTCATGACCTGGCTCATGGCCGACTTCTCCTCGTTTAGCGGGGCCGGACCACGCTCCCCAAGAGCCCGGCGTGGCCTTGCGGAAATATAGCATGGGCAGTTCGCCTCCGAATGATCTGTGCCAGGGCGGAGCGAGCCGATGCCGTCAGTTTCCCACATGCGGACGGAAGTCCATTCGCCGCCAAAGTGGCGGCGTGCTTTATCGAGCCGCCTCGCCCGTCAGTCCGGAACCGTCGCTCAAGCTACAATTGCTACGCCGGCCGGATAGTTCAGGGACAAATCTGATGGCCAGCAGGAGATCCGAGGAAACATCGGTCCATGGCCCGAAAGTCTGGCAGCGTCGACGGTTCCTGGTTCTGCTTGGCGTGTCCCTTAGTTCGGCGGCGCTGGCGGCATGTGGTGGCGACGGCGATGGTGAAGAGACCGCAGCTCAGCAGCTACCGACGCCTTACTCGTTTCCCGGCACCAGCGACAAGGACAGCGTCCACGACTCGTGCATACCAGGACATCCGGGGTGCTAGATCCAGTTGCCGATATCCGAGTTGACGCCAACAATGGCGCAGCCGTTGGACCGCGCGAACTGTCGCCGCACCCGAACGCCAGCATGAAGAGTGGATTCAGATGACGCGCGCCGCCGTGATTGGACTTGGTCGCGTCGCCAGCACGTGGGACGAAGAACGGCACAAGTACGACGGCTGGCCCTTGCCGCACGCCCACATCGGGTGCATGGCCGAAGTGCCAGAGATCGAAATCGTTGGCCTGTGCGACACGTGGGCCGAGCAGCGCGAGGCCGCCCGGATCAAGTGGGGTATCGACGCGCTATTTGATGACTATCGCGCCATGCTGGAAGCGACCCGACCGCAGATCGTCAGTGTGTGCACCTCAATGAAGCCACGCAAGGACATCATTCTCGAGATTGCCAACGGCGACTACGGCGTGCAGGCGATCTGGGCCGAGAAACCACTCACCTACTCCCTGGCCGATGCCGACGACATCATTGAAGCCGTCCGTAAAGCCAATATCACGTTGGCCGTAAATTGCACGCATCGCTGGCGGGATAGCTTCATGCAGGCCCGCGAAATGATCGATGCAGGATATATCGGCGACGTTGTGCATGTGTCAGGGAACCTTGCCTGCGATCTCTCCCAGAACGGCAGCCACCTGATTACCCGCCTCACGATGTTTACCGACGCCCCGGTGGACTGGGTAGCCGGAGAAGCGGTGTCCGACGAAGCGGTTAGCGGCGACGATGACTTTGCCGGCAACGGGTACTTCGTGTGCGAAGACGGCGTACGCGGAGACTTTCGCGGCATGCGTACCGGCGGTCTGGAGATGACCTACGACATCACCGGCACCGAGGGGATGTTCCGGTTCACCGAAGACGGCCTGTTAGGTGACCTATGGGTTCTCGACAAGGGTCTCCCTGGCCAGAGGGGCGCCGCACCAGCACGTCACATGTTGCGACCTGCGCAAAAGCCGCGAGCCACCGGGGTTCATGCTCTTTATGACTTGTTGCGATGCATCGAAACAGGCGAAGACTCTCGGTGCCCGGGGGAGGATGCGCGTGAGGCTCTTGAAATAGCGATTGCCGTCCGCGAATCGCACCGACAGGGGGGCGGCCGGGTCGACCTTCCGATCAAGGATCGCAGCCTCGGCATTGTTTCTCGTGAGGTTCTGAGTCATCCGTTGCCCCGCGCCATCGAGACTGCTCGTGAAGCAGCCGGCGGCGAATAAATCATGGGAATAACTAATGGCTAAGCTACGGGTTGCAGTCATTGGTCTTGGTCGCATCGCGAGCACTATAGACGACGAGATAGAGAAATACGACGGAACCCACTTGCCGTACTCGCACATTGCCTGCTACCGGGCCGTTCCGGAAGTTGAAGTCGTTGGCATGGCGGACACGTGGGAAGAACAACGCGAGTCGGCGCGACAACGCTGGGGGTTCGACGCGCTATATGCCGACTATCGGCAGATGCTGGAGGAAACACGGCCGGACATCGTAAGCGTATGCACCTCAGCCAAACCGCGCGGAGAGATCCTGACCGCCATTGCCAACGGCGGCTATGGCGTACGAGCCATTTGGGCTGACAAGCCAATCACTCTTTCGCTAGCCGAGGCCGACGAAGCCATCGATGCGTGTGCGAAGGCCGGCATCGTGCTCGCGGTCAACTGCACCCGTCGCTGGCGCGACGACTATCGGCAGGCGCTCGAGCTACTCAACGACGGGGTCATTGGCGACCTGCTGTTCGTCCAGTCGAGAGCCCAATGCGGTCTATCGCACAACGGCAGTCATCTGATTACGACTCTCACCATGTACATGCCTGGCCGAGCAACGTCGCTGGTGGGAGAGGCCGAGATTGACGAAGAGCATCCGGAGAATGACTTTCCTGGCAGTGCCGTCATATCCTTTCCGGGTCACGTCCGAGGACACGTTCGGGCATTCGCCAACGGGCCCGCCGAAAACTCACATGACATTGTGGGCACGAACGGAGCCATCCGGATCCTCAATGACGCCCGCGAGATCGAACTGTGGACCCAGGAACCGGAGGCCGAAAATTACGCGAGCCTCAAGGGGCTCGGAGCATTTGGTCGGCGCTTCTTTCCACCGCCACGCCGGCGGCGGAGCGGCGGGGTGAACGTGATCTACAACCTTTTCGATTGCATTGAGACCGGCGATGCTCCCCATTGCAGCGGCGAAGATGCCAGAGAAGCACTGGAAATCGCCATCGCCATCCGCGAATCCGAACGCCGGCGAAACCGACCTGTCAAGCTTCCACTTCAAGATCGCGGCCTCAGGATCATTTCCAACGAAGTTGTACGCAGTGAGCTGCCGCGTGCAATCCTCCGCCAACGTGAGGGAATGTCAGCCGCGGACTGGAAGAGATGGCAATCCCAGCGAGCCTAAGGCCCAAACCTTAGCCTTAAGCTATGGTCGCAATCAGTATCTTCGCACCTCGGTCGTACACAGATAGAGGAACACGTAAGAGCTGATACGAAGCGTTGGCGCTCTCACTCGTCATATTCCAGGTAGCTAAAGTCGTCAGATGATCCTGTGGGCGTCCATCCGAGTTCTTCCTTCGCTGGCGTCGTATCACGCCACCGCCATCGGTTCTCGGAAATAGCATCGAAGATTCGGTACCGCATGTCGTCCGGCGCACTCAGGCACTTGTCGATCATTTGCGTCGTGTCGGCGTGGCTCAAATATCCCGAGAACTGCCGACGCGTCACGGGGCGATCAGAAGCCGACACGTTCCCAAGCCGGATGACGATGACCGACATATCGTAGTTGTCAGCGAAGTAGCGCGCGCAGGACTCCCCAAACAGCTTTCCAACGTGATACGGACTCGTTGGACGTGCAGCCCAGTCCGAAGTCACCATGGGCCACTCCTTCGGGACTTCGTCGAATCGTCCCGCTGAAATCAGCTCATACGGTGAATTCTCATCGCGTTCGTATCCGTTCATCGCGCCACCGGTGCTCATAAAGACAACCCTGGTGACGCCGGCTTCCTGGGCGGCCCGGAAGACGTTGACCGTCCCAGTCACGGTTATGGCCATCGTCTTGGCCCAGCAGTCGTCACAAGCGCGGGTGCCGCATGCACAGTGAATGTCGTCCGTATACGCTGCGAGGTGGAGAACCTTGTCAACATTCTTGAATGCAGGTCGGATTGACTCCAACTCAGAAATATCGGCTTGGATGCACGGGATTCCTGAAACAGGACGCCGGTTCAGTGCGCTGAAGTCGTACTGGTCACTAAGGGCTTCCACAGTGAGACCGCCAACCAAGCCACTCGCCCCGGTGATCAAGACTTTCTCTTTAGCCATCTCTGGGACTCCCGACACTGGTCGGTTCATTCTAACCAGCAGACCGTATTCTCGCCGGGCTGGATGTTCGCTCGATGAAATATCGGGACCGTTTGAGAGATTCAGCAAACGGCGACATTTCCAAAGGCAACGTGGCCGAATTGGCGCCAAGCGTATTCGGCCTCATCAGCGTACTGCCGCTCCGGAGAGCAGTCCGAAGCGCGCGTGCACGGTCGTCACATGGCCTCGCTACAATTGGTGCGTCGGCCAGATAGTTCAGAGACGAATCTCATGAACGCCACAAGACGCGACTCACGATCGGGCGCCGCGCCGAAGGTCTTGCAGCGACGGCATGTTCTCGTTCTGTTAGGAATCTCCCTGGCTTCGGTCGGGTCGGTCGCCTGCGGTAGTGGCGGGGGTGCAAATGCGACTCCAACGCCCTTCGCATTTCCCGGCACCAAAGAGGGTCACGACGCCTGCGTGGCGAACTGCTCTGGAGGTCGCTAACGACGTCGTTCACCCCCAACGATCGTTGGTCAAGCCCGCGAGCCGTCGGGTGGTCTCGAGGTCGCAGGGACCATCCGTATAAAATTACGATGAATCAAGTCGCCGGCGATGCATGTCCGCTCAGCCGACCACCACCTAACGATCGGGACTACGCGCACACAGGCTCTTCGCCGCGAAAGCGGATGATGAAGTCGTCGGGATTGGCGGCAAGTCGCGCCCGCGCGTCATACCAGAGCTGGGCCCAGGCCTGTGGGTCCCGGAGCTCACTGGCCGGATCGCGGCGGCTCCGTGCCACGAAATCAGGGAAGGCCGGACGACCGCTTGGCTGGCCCGTGGGGTTGTACCGAAGGTCCAGGCTCCAGCGGCAGTGGTCGCTGACGTTGGGGAGCGAGTCGTGGCAGGTGTACTTGGTCATGAGAATCACGTCGCCAGGTTGGGTTGGTACAGGCGTCATCTGATCCTGCTCCAGAAGCACATCAGGGATGGCGACGTGCGGAGGTGAGCAGTGGATTCGCAAAGCGTCCCGATGACTCCCCGGAATCACGCGCAAGCACCCATTCTCGATCGTTGCCTCCGACAGTGAGATCCAGACGGTCAGCATGTCGGTTTCGTCGGCAAGCGGATCAACCGCGGCATTGTCCTGATGCCAATTGGTGGCACGCACCAAGACGTGATCCGCGCCCTCCGGGAGTGCGTGTTCGGGCGGCTTGATGCGCACGTGCTGCACCGGGTTTGAGGTGATCTCCGGGCCGATGATCGACTCGACCAGGTCGAGAACCCGGTCGTGCCTGAGGATGTCAAAGACTGCCGGTCCGAGCCACATGGGCGTATCGTGCGTCGTCCCCCTGCTGGGCAGGCAGCAGTCGAAATTGCTCGCGAAGTCACGCCCCGTCTCTTGATAGATCCGAACCAGCCGGTCGCTAAAGTTCAGTTCGTCGTACGTCGAGGCGATCTCTCCGCGGCCGTGCAGGTCGTGCGCCAGCCGGTCGAGCACACCTTCGTATTCGGCAATCAGCGGATCGATCGCTTCCGCCGGGTCCAGCACACCCTTGACCAGCAGGTACCCATCACGGTGGAATTGCTGTAGCTGGTCGGCCGTGAGGAAGCGGTTTTCGGTCTCGATCCGCTTGGTGATGACCTGGCTCACGACGGACATCTCCTTGCTTCGCCGAACCTGTCCAGACTCGTTGACGATCCCGACGGAGCCGCTGGGAAAACGTAGCACGACTCAGCGGCAGACAGCGCAAGCACTGGTTTAGATACGCCGACCGGCCGATACCCGATGGCATCGGCCGGTCGGCGCCTGGCACACACAATGCGCCTCTAGAACCCTAGCTGGGCAGCGCCTTAATGAATGCCTCGTATGCGTCGTAGTCTTCCTTCGTCGCCTGCAGAACCCTGTCGGATGTGTCGACCATCCGCATGATGCTCTCTTCCGCGGTCTCCTCGCCGGCGAACCCGGGATCCGCGGCGCCCCACCAGGCCGCCCACTCCCACCAGTGGGGGTGCGCGCCCTGCCAGTTGCGCTGGTCGTCGCGCTCACGCATGAGTTGGATGTGCAACGTCCCGTAATTGTCTGGCGGCGGCGCGTTGATCACGTCGCCGTCGAAGATCTCCTTGAGCACCGGAGTGCTGCCCTTATCGATGGCGATGCGCTCCTGGACGACGGGTCCCGCCATGAAAAGCAGCCACTCGATCGCTTGCTCCGTGCTCCCGGCGTTGCCTGCCGCATTTGTGACCGCGTGCGGCTGGCCGATGTATGAGCCTGGGATCTGCCCTCGCGGTCCTTCAGGGGGCACGATGAGCCCCCAGTGGAACCGGTCGTGGATGCGGGCCACATTTCCGCCGACGCCGCCGTTGTGCCACCCGTAGAGGACTTTCCCGGCCGAGAACGGGTCGCCGAATTCTCCAGAGAACTCGCCGGCATCTGACGGCGGGAAGGCGTATTTGTCCTTGTGAATGGAGTCGATCGCCAGCTGGTAGCCCTTATCGCCGCCTTCGTCGAAGCATTCGAGATGCAGCCCATCCGCGCTTCGGAAATGTCTCGTCCCGGTGTCGCTCAAACCGAAGACCCAGCCACCCCAGGTAAGGGCCGGATGTACATGCATCCACTTGCCCCAGTCGCCCGCCTCGGGGTCGGTCGCCTTCATCGCGGTTTCGACGAAGTCTGTGGTTAGACCGAAGCTACCCGGAGTCGGCTCGGGGATGCCCTTCGCTTCGGCCATCGTGTAGTTGAAAATCAGGCCGGTGCAAGCACCCTGGTAGGTCATGCCGAACTGCGGGCCCTCAATGGGCTGATTTGTAGGGGCCGGTATCGTGTTGAAGAAGTTAACCGTGTATTCATCCGGTGAGAACCACCAGCGCGTAGGGTCCCAGTCCGAGTGCTTACGCATTTCCTCGTTGATCTGTGTGAAGCCTCCTGGTTGAATCCACTGATTCACGAAGCCTGCGTCAAGCAGCGCAATTTCGGCTTGCGTTCCGGCCGTCATCTGGATTCCGAAAGCTTCCTGGTAGTCCCCACCCTGAGGCTCGAACTTGATGGGAATGTGCGGGTATGCCTTGGCGAACTGCTCAAGCGCCCACTTCATCGCCGTACCCCGCGGACCGGAGGTGTGGTCATGGGCCACCCGAATGATGGCGGACACGGCCTGCGGCGCAGCCTGAACCTCTACGACTTTCTCCACTTCCTTCACGACTTCCTTGACGACTTCCTGAGTTACGACCCTTTCAACCTCAACTTCCTTGACGACTTCCTGGGTGACGATCTTCTCGACTTCGACAATTTGGGTCTCACCGCAGGCGGCCAAGGCCACAGCGGCACTGGCCCCGAGGGCGCCGGATCCAGCCAATTTCAATATCGAGCGCCTGCTCATGTGCCTGTTGCGATCCATTGGCCCCTCCCCCTGCGGTCACACGACAAACAACCGCACCGCGCGGCCACGTATCGCTGATTCCAGACAGTCAAGGAATGATGCGGAAGCGAAACTCTTTCTGTCAAGAATCTCTATATCGAATGACTTGTACTCGAAACTCATGGCAACGATCCGAGCGACGCGAGTTACGTCCTCGGCGCGCCACCTCAGGGCCGCACCGCCTGTCGGGAGTCACGATGCCGCGATGACTTGGGGCTCCCGCGAACAGGCGGCGGCGTGGTGGCGGTCTGCTAGATTCGCGCGCCGTTGCGACGGCGCCGCGGCGAGCCGTGCGAGGATTACATGGCCTTCTCGTTTCCGACGGGCGTCAGGCGTCGTACCGACTGTCTCTCGATGATCCTGGGCGAGGACATCGCCGAGCAGGAGATGCTGGCCTGGCGGCTGGAGCCGGGCGAGCTGGATCCGAATAATCCGCTGGTGACGCCGGCGAGGCCGTGGGACAGCGGGTCGGTGTTTGCGCACGGGACGTTTGCGCATGACCCGATTGACGGGTTGTGGAAGGCGTGGCACGTGTCGACGCCGCTGACAACGGAGTATTTCGAAAACTTCCGGCGGGTGACGCACCTGGTTTCTGAAGACGGGGTGGCGTGGACGCGTCCGGAACTCGATTTGTGCCCGCAGCCGGGGTACCCGCGCACGAATATCCTGCTGGATTTCGATTCGGGCGGACCGAGCAATTACAGCTCGGTGATGATCGATCCGGAGGCCGAAGCGGACCGGCGCTACGAGATGTTCGTGATGCGGGACCCGGGCAACGCCGTCAGCGGGAGTCCAGGCTTTGTTCGCGGACTGCCGCCACCACCGCAAGGCCAGACGCATAAACGGGGTATGTACCGGTATTTCTCACCGGACGGGATCCACTGGACGGTGAGCGAAGGCCCGGTGCTGGAAGTGGCGGTGCCCGGAGTCCGGCTGGTGATTCCCTACGAGAATCCGAATCACACGGCGGATACGACGTATATCTTTCGCGAGCCCGACGGCACGTATATGGCCACGCACAAGCTGGGCGAGCCGGCGCATCCGGGCGGCCTGGTGCCGTATGACATCTTTGCAGAGGGCCGACGGGTGATGGCGCGTCGCACGAGCCCGGACGGGTCGAACTGGAGTCCCTTCGAGACGATCATCCAGCCGGACATTTACGACCCGCAGGACATCCAGATCATGGAGCTGTGCGTGACGCCGGTGCGGAGCGGGTACCTGGGCGTGATCGGGATCTACCTGAACCGTACGCAGACGATGGAGTTGCACCTGGGCGGGAGCACGGACGGGCGTATCTGGGATCGACGCGTGCGACTGCCGGCGGTTTCGACCGGGGCGCTGGGCGACTACGGGGGCGGGATGCTGTGGCCTTCGCACAACCTGATTGAACACGACGGCCGACATTACATGTACTTCTCGGCCACGGAAGGCTTGCACGGGGATCCGGCGTCGAAGAGTCCTTCGATCTGGCCGTTCTTTTCGGCAATCTGCCGGGCCAGCTGGGTGGTGAACCGGTACTGGGCGGCGGTGTCGGGTCCGGGCGGCGACGTGGTGGGGACGCTGACGACGCATCCGCTGCCGGTGGGCGGGAAGCAGTTGATCCTGAATGCCGCGACATCAACGGTGACCGAGGGTGCGTTGCAGGCGGAGTTGCTGGATCCAGACGGGAATGTGGTGGAGGGATTCAGCAAGGACGACTACATCCCCTGGCACGGGGATAGCACGTCGGCGACGGCACGCTGGACCGGCGGGTCACGGTGTCCGCTGGAGGAATGCGCGGTTCGGTTTTACCTGGAGCGGTCTCGCCTTTACGGGTACGCCTGGGAGACGACCTCATAGCTATAGACTCGCTGGAAAGGCTGCGCCGATTGGGGCGCGGAGACTCGATTGCGGACGTTCGCGACGCGGCGGGGCTGACGGCGGGCGAGTTCGACGTCTGGTGGGAACGGGAGACCAAGCGCCGGCTGGCGGTGATCGAGGGGGAGACCCCGGGGCCGGTCGGGGCGGCGGTAGAGATCCAGCGGGATTCCTGCGGGGTACCGCACATCTATGCGGAGACGGAGCCGGACCTGTTTGTGGGATACGGCTATGCGATGGCTCAGGACCGGCTGTTTCAAATGGACTACCTGCGGCGGCAGGCACTGGGCCGGCTGTCAGAAGTGCTGGGACCGGAGGCATACGACTACGACCTGCTGGCGCGGACGGTTGGGCTGCATCGAATCGCGGAGAAGGAGACGGCGCAGCTGCCAGACGAGACGGCGGCGAGGTACGAGGCGTTTGCGGCTGGGGTGAATGCGTTCATCGAGGCGTGCCGGGATCTGCCGCCGATCGAGTTCGACCTGCTGGACTACCGGCCCGAGGCGTGGCGGCCGCTGGATTCGATTGCGGTGCTGGGTGAGTTTCGCTGGTACCTGACGGGCCGGTTTCCGATGATCGCGGTGCCGGAACTAGCCAAACGCGCCCTGGGCGAAGGTGCGCTGTACCGGGCTTTCCTGACGGCGGAGGCGAACGAGGAGACGATTCTGCATCCAGAGGAGTACGCGAACGCCGGGGGCGGCGCGGGCGCGTCGACGATGGGCGGGATTGACGACGGGACCGGAAGTAACAACTGGGTGATTGGCCCGGGACGAAGCGTTTCGGGCGGAGCGATGGTGGCGAGTGACCCGCATATCGCGTTTGGCGCGCCGAATTGCTGGTACCAGGCGCACCTGGTGGGCGGGCGGTTCAACGTGGCAGGCGCCGGGTATGCGGGAGCGCCGGGAATCCTGATCGGTCGAAATCGTCGGGTGGCGTGGGGGATTACCAACAACATCAGCTCGCAGCGGGACCTCTACCAGGAACGCACGGATCCGGCGCATCCGGGCGCGTTTCTCTTCGACGGACAGTGGGAACCGGCCGGGGAGCGGGCGGAAGCCATCGGGGTTCGCGACGAGGGGGTGCGCGAGGCGGTGGTTCGGTCGTCACGGAACGGGCCGATCGTCGATGAAATTCTTCCGGATTTCGCGCGGGAGACGGGGCCGGTTTCGCTGCAGTGGGTCGGGGCGCTGCCGTGCGGCTGGCCGACGTCGATATTGGAATTGAATGCGGCGGAGTCGGGCGACGAGTTCGAGGCTGCACTCCGGGGATGGGCGTCGCCGACGCTGAGCATGGTGTTCGGGGACGTTGACGGGGGCTTTGGGTATCGAGCGACCGGCCAGGTGCCGATTCGGTCTCGCGAGGAGCGGGGATACCGGCGCGGGTGGGATCCCGTCGACGCCTGGCAGGGGATGATTCCGTTTGAGGGCATGCCCGCGGTGCGCGAGCCGGCGCGTGGCTGGGTGGCGACGGCGAACAACTCGCCGGCGGCGGCGGATTTTCCGTATCCGCTGGCCAATATGTCGCCGACGGGTTACCGGGCGCGGCGCATCCGCCAGATGATCGAGTCGCGCGAGGTTCACAGTCGTGAGCACATGGCCTCAATGCAGTACGACGTGCTGGCGCTGCGGGCGGTGGATGCGACGCCGGCGCTGGTGCGGATCCTGGACGGGGGCAATGGGCGGGCACGAGCGGCGGCCTCGCTGTTGCGTGCCTGGGACCGGCGCGTGGAGACGGAGAGCGCGGCGGCGGCGCTCTTTGAGGCCTTCCAGTTCCAGTGGGACGAGGCGGTTTCGGCGGAGCGATTCTCGGCGGACGCGTCGGCGCTGGCCGTGGGCGATCCGGCTGCGTTCGTGGCTGGAGGTATTGGCAGCCTGTCGCTTCGCCTGCTGGCGGATGACGACGTTGGGTGGTTTGGGTCAGCCGAGGCGAGGGATGCGGCCGTGCGGGCGGCGATGGGCCGTGCGCTGGACGAGCTCGCGGAGCGGATGGGCGATGACATGTCCACGTGGCGTTGGGGCCAGCTGCACAGGCTGCCGCTGCAACACCTGTTGTCCGGTCGGGGCGACCTAGGGCGATTGATGGACCGCGGGGGCGATGCGGTGCGTGGGAATGGCCTGGTGGTGTCGAATACGGGTTCGGCGCCGGACTTCATCTCGCGGAGCGGGGCGAACTATCGAATGTTGGTGGACCTGGCGGAGGCACCCGCGCGGATGTGGACGCTGGACGCAGCGGGACCATCGGGGCAGCCAGGCAGTCCGCATTATGTCAACCAGTTCGGCGATTGGTTGGCGGGGCGGTATCAGCAAATCGGCCTGGAGCGGGATGACGTACGGCCGACGATCAAGTGCTCGCTGACGCTGCAGCCAGGTGCGCGTTACTAGAGGACGTGATTCGGGACGCGCTGCAGGGAGTGTGGCGCCGAGTGGACCTCCTCATGGGACGGCCGCTTTGCGTAATCTCTGGACCAGTGGGACTTTCCACGAAACGATGGCTCGGACCGGGTAATGCGCTTGATGAGACGCGCCGCCAGCTTAACGAGTTTTGCGTCTTGCCGGTCGGTGATGGAATCGGGGAGCCAAGCGCGCTCAGGGACGCGCGGCCGGGTGGATTCACGGCTGTGCGCGGGCGCGCGAGGTCGAGTTCCAAGGTGGCCTCTACAGTCTCGAGAGAAACATGAGGCACGACGTGGGCGGCCTGGACGCTCGGTCTGACGGGGTCGCCATTTCTACCCGGAAGACGGCGGATTCCCTCCAGGGTAGGGAGCCAATTGCGGTTGTCGGGATGGCCTGCCGGTTTCCGCGCGCGCCGAGCGTGGAGGATTTCTGGCGGCTGTTGGAAGCCGGCGAGAGCGGCGTAATCGAGGGCGATCCGGGTTCCGGCGTCGGGCGCATTGGCGAGCTTTTCCAGAACGCGGATGTCCAGAGCGAAGCCTGCCGATTTGGCGCGTACCTGGATGACATCGATCAGTTTGACGCCGAGTTCTTCAGGATTTCGCCGGTAGAAGCCCAGCATCTGGATCCGCAGCAGCGGCTGATGCTGGAAACGAGCTGGCAAGCCCTTGAAGACGCGGGAATCGATCCAGAGCGTCTGAAGGGAAGTAAGACGGGCGTTTACGCCGGGATCAGCAACAACGAGTACCGCGGGCTGATCCTGGAGTCCAGTGAGACGTCCGAGCCCGCGGCCAGCCTGTATTCGGTGAGCGGCACTTCCTTCAATACCGCCGCCGGCCGGGTCTCGTTTGCGCTGGGCTTACAGGGGCCGGCGATGGCCATTGATACCGCCTGCTCGTCGTCACTGGTTGCGGTGCACCAGGCGGCCGTTGGCCTGCAGCGAAGGGAAGCCGACGTTGCGCTGGCCGGTGGAGTGCACACGATCCTCTCGGGGCGACTGCTGGAGTTGCGGGGAAACGCCGGGATGCTCGCCCCCGACGGTCGCTGCAAGACCTTTGACGCCGCCGCCAACGGCTACGTGCGGGGCGAAGGCTGCGGGATTCTCGTTCTAAAGCGCCTGCGCGATGCGGAGGCTGACGGCGACCGAATCTGGGGCGTCATTCGGGGCTCGGCGCTGAACCAGGACGGCGCCAGTCCAGGCCTGACAGTCCCCAATGAGGACGCGCAGAAGCTGGTAATCGAAGAAGCGCTGGCCATGGCAGGCGTCAAGCCCGCGGACGTCGACTACCTGGAGGCCCACGGAACCGGAACCGAAGTCGGCGACCCAATTGAGCTTCGGGCGGCCGGATCGGTTTACGGGCAGGGTCGAGACGACGGCTGCCCGCTGCTGATTGGATCGGTAAAGACGAACGTCGGCCACCTCGAGTCGGCGGCCGGCGTCGCCGGAGTCATGAAGGTGCTGTTGGCGATGAATCACAGCGTGATTCCCAAGCACCTCAACTTTCGGACTCCGACTCCCGAAGTGAACTGGGGACTACTGCCGCTGCGTGTGACGTCGGACGCCGCGGACTGGCCGCGTACCGAGGGCCGCCAGCCGCTGGCTGGCGTGAGCGGATTTGGCTGGTCAGGAACGAACGCTCATGTGGTCGTGGAGGGCTACCCGCAGGCCGACGGTGAGTCGGCTGGCATCCGCGAAGGCATGGGCCCCGCCGGACTTTCAACGGCGATTTCGGTGCCTCTTCCCGAGTCGGCGGACGCGTTAACGGATGAGGCTAAGCCCAAACCGAGAAGGACTCGGCTCCTGCCGCTTTCCGGGAGGTCGGACGAGGCGCTCACGGATCTGGCTGAGCGCCACCTGGCCTGGCTCGACGCGTGCGCGGATGAGCCAGGGTCGGTGGGTTCAGAATCGAACCCGCTGCTCGCGGACATGGCCTGGACGGCGAGCGTGGGCCGCAGCCACTTCCCACATCGCGCGGGCCTGGTCTACACGGATGCGGATTCGCTGCGGGAGAAGCTGCGGTCGATTACCGAGACGCCGGGCCAGCCAGCGCAGGGCCCGCCCAGCAGAGTCGCGTTTGCCTATACCGGCCAGGGTAGCCAATGGGTGGGCATGGGCCGATCACTCTACGAGACGGAGCCGGTGGTTCGGTCCGTGCTCGACCGCTGCGAGGCCGTGTTTCAAGCAGAGCGAGGCGCTTCCCTGCTGGACGTAATGTTCGGGCGGGAAGGGTCGAGCGGCGAGCTCAACGACACCGCCTGGGCACAACCCACCATCTATGCGTTGGAATGCGCGTTGACTGCGCTGTGGGCCAGCGTGGGTGTCCGGCCGAGCGTGGTCGTGGGCCACAGCCTGGGTGAGATTGCGGCGGCGCAGGCCGCGGGTGTCTTCAGCCTGGAAGACGGCATGCGGTTCGTGACCAGGCGGGGCGCGCTGCTGGCGGCGTTGCCCGGCGCCGGCTCAATGGCGGCCATCTTTGCGCCTGAAGCCGATGTGACGGCCGCGATGCGCGCAGTCAACGGCACCGCGAACGGCCTGGAGGCAAGCATCGCGGCCGACAACGGCGCACACCAGGTCGTCAGTGGACCATCCGCGACCGTGGAAGCGATTGCCCAGCGATTCGAGTCGCAGGAGGTTCGAGTACGGCGGCTCAACACGAGCCAGGCCTTCCACAGCGTCCTGGTCGAGCCCGTCCTGGACGACCTGGAAGGGGCGCTGGTTGACATTGAGACCACGCCACCGTCACTCGCGCTCGTCAGCAATGTTACGGGCCAGGTCGCGGGGACGGATGAGGCATTGGACGCCAGGTACTGGCGACGCCACGTCCGTCAGCCCGTGGCGTTCCGCCGCGGCCTGAACACGCTCGCGGAGCTTGGCGTGGATATCGTCGTCGAAATAGGTCCGCACGCCGTGCTGGGCCCCATGGCTTCCCTCGCCTGGCCCGAGTCATCGGCGAGCAACGGTGCGGCTGCGGCGCCGACTGTGCTCGCCAGCCTGCGGCGGCCGCCCAGGGACGCACCCACGCCGGAACCCGAGACCAACTTCATCGACGCGGTGGCCGAGGCATACGAGGCCGGATTGGAGATCACTTTCGAAGGCCTGTTTGCCGGGGAGTCGAGACGTCGGATTTCGGTGCCGGGCTATCCGTTCCAGCGTCGCCGCCACTGGGTCGACGTACGACGGCGACGGCGACCAAGCCACGGCCATCCGTTGCTTGGCGTCCGGCATGAATCCGCCCGCGGCGAAGTTCTGTTCGAGACAGAGGTTTCCGCATCTGACCCGACCTGGCTGGACGACCACCGGGTCTTTGGACGTGTTATCGCACCCGGCGCCCTTTTTGGCGCCATGGCGGCGTCCGCCATTTGGCCGCAAACGGATGGCTCGGTGACGGTCGATGACCTGCAACTTCACAGTCCGCTTGTCCTTCCCGAAGACGAGGCGGACAGCGAAGCAGAGCTTCCGGCCCGCAGAGTTCAGGTTGTGCTCGATCGGGAGGAGGGATCGTCGGGTCGGCGCGTGGAGTTCTTCAGCCGCGGAGAAGAGGATGAGGACTGGACGCTACACGTCGAGGCCCGTGTGTCGTCGGACGCTGAGCGGCCTGCCCGCGCTCGGATTGACGTGGATGAATTGAAGTCCGGCCTCACTGCTGAAGACGCCTCGGAGTTCTACGGCTCCAGGGCCGAAGCCAACATCAATCTCGGCCCACGGTTCCGCACCCTCCAGGGACTGTGGTCCGGCGAAGGCGAGGCCGTCGGCGAGATCGTTCTCCCGGAATCTGTCGACTCCGCCGCGGTCGAGGCACATCCGATTCTTCTCGACGGCTGCTTCCAAGTCATGGCGGCGGCCAGAAGCGTGGCCGCTGTCGAAAACGGCGACACCTATCTACCGTTCGGCTGGGAGCGGCTATGGCTCGCCGAGCGTCTCCCGGACCGCGTTTTCTGCCACGCGCGCATGCGGGAGCGACCGGCCGATGCATCCGAGATTGAGGCGGGCGAGCCGTCGGAAGTCCTGGCCGGTGACTTGCGGCTCTTTGCCCCTGACGGGACCGAGCTTGGCGGGCTAAACGGCTACACCGTCAAGCGGGCAACGCGATCCGCCTTGCTTTCTGGGACCGAGGGGTTGGATGACCTGCTCTACCAAGTCGTTTGGCGCGATCGTCCACTCGCGCCCGGAATGCCTCCGGCGGACTTTCTGCCAGGACCTGAGGGCATCGCGAGGCGCTCGGCGACGTTCTCCCGGTATCTCGCGGCCGAGGGTGTCGGCGCCGAAGAACGCTCCGACCTGCTCAATGACCTGGAGTTGCTATCGCGCGGGTATGCGCTATCGGCGCTTGAGCAACTGGATTGGAAACGGACGCAGGGAGATCGAATCGAGTCCGAGGCCCTCCGCCAACAGCTCGGGGTGATGGACGAACACCAGCGGCTCTTCCGCCGATTGCTCGAGATGCTGGCCCGGGCCGGCGTGCTGAACGAGGAGGGCGATGGATTCGTTGTGGCGATTGGGGCGGAAGCGCCGTTGCCCGACGAGGTTTCAACCGACCCCGACGTCACCGCGGCCGACATGGCGCTCCGCTACGACCACGGCTCCAACGAGATCGGGCTGTTCCGGCGCTCGGCCGGCGCCCTGGCCGACGTACTGCACGGTCGGGCAGATCCCCTCACGCTGCTCTTCAGCAGCGGGGAACCAAGCGCGGCCGACCTCTATCTGAAGGCGCCGGTGGCCCGTGCCGCGAACCGAATGCTGGGCGACGCCGTGGCCGCACTCCTGGCCGACCTGCCGGACGGACGCCGGTTGCGAGTGTTGGAAGTCGGCGCCGGGACGGGCTCGGCCACAGCTTCGGTACTGCCCGAACTTCCGTCTGACGGCTACGACTACGTCTACACCGATATCTCAGCGGGCTTCTTTGCCGAAGCCGAGGCGCGCTTTGGCGGCGCCGAGGCCGGTATCGACTACCGGGTGCTCGACATTGAAGTCGATCCGGAAACGCAGGGATACGCCCTCCACGGCTACGACCTGATCATCGCCTCCAACGTGCTGCACGCGACCCGCTACCTGGAGGAGACGCTGGCCCACTGCCGCAAGCTGCTGGCCCCGTCAGGTCAGTTGGTGGCGCTGGAGAACCTCCGCGGTCAGGGCTGGCTGGACCTGACGTTCGGACAGTTGGACGGATGGTGGCGATTTGCCGACGACTATCGGCCGCACCACGCGTTGGCAGGCCCGGCCGTCTGGCGGCAAGCGCTCGCCGACGCCGGCTTCGTGGAATCCGTTGTTCTGGGCGTCAACGAGGCCAACTCAGCGGAGAAGCCGGACCGCGGAGTGATCGTTGCGCAGGGTCCGGAGCAGGTCGCGGAGCCGCCCGGCCTTTGGGTCTTGGCAGGGGACCAGGGCGGCGTGGCGGACGAGTTGGCGATGTCGTTGGCCTCCCGCAACCAGACCGTGGTGCTCGCGAGCCCCGACGGACACACAGCCGAACCTGGAAGCAACGGTGGGGCCAGTGTTGTCCGCGCAGCGGTGGAACCAGATCGCCGTGAGTCCTGGAAGACGCTGCTGGGCAATTCGCCAGAGGACGCTCCCCTGAAAGGGATCGTCCATTTCGCGGCGTTGGACGGTCACGGAGCGCAGGCCACGGCCGGCGAGCTGGCGACGGATTCCCGACACATCTGCGCCAGCGCTCTGGCGCTCGTACAGGGAATCGCGGACGCCGACCTGACACCTGAGAACGGCTTGTGGTTCGTTACGCAAGGCGGCCAGGTGCTCGAGCACGAGCACGGCGGGCAGCTTGCCGGCGCCCTGCTCTGGGGCATTGGCAAGGTGGTCGCGCGGGAAGCCGTGCACCTACAGCCACGCATGATCGACCTCGATCCCGGCGCGTCCGCGCCGCTGGCCGACCTCGCCAACGAGTTCATGTATCCGGACGCCGAAACGCACCTCGCCTATCGGCTTGGCGTTCGGCAGGCCGCCCGCCTGGTCCGCTTCGGTACCGACTCCGAGCGGTTGGCCGTACCCGAAACGACCGGCTGGCTGGTGGAACCGGACGCTGGCGGCGACCTTGATGGGTTGTACATCGAGCCCCTGGTGCATCGGCCCTTGCAGCCCAGGGAAGTCCGAGTTGCGGTTGAGGCGGCCGGCCTCAATTTCTGGGATCTATTCCGGTCGCTTGGCGTCATTGATGAGGGACTGCTGGGCGGGGAACTATGCGGTCAGGTCCTTGACGTAGGACCCGACGTAACCACGGTTGCGGTTGGCGAGCGCGTGGTTGGACTGGCCTTCGGCTCATTCGGATCCGAGGTCGTGACCCACGAGGCCATGCTGGCGCCGGCGCCGGCGGGGATCCCGGTCACAGCGTTGGCCACTATGCCGACCGCGTTCGTGTCGGCCGCCCTGTCATTCGATGCCGCGCAGCTAAAGGCCGGTGACCGCGTGTTGATTCACGCCGGCGCCGGGGGCGTGGGGATGGCCGCTATCCAACTGGCGCAGGCCACGGGGGCCGAAGTCTTCGCAACGGCCAGCGCCCCCAAGCAGGCGTATCTGCGCTCGGTTGGCGTCGAGCACGTTTTCGATAGCCGCCAGACCAGATTCGGCGAGCAAATCCTGCAGGCCACCGATGGCGCCGGCGTCGACGTCGTGCTGAACAGCCTCACCGGCGAAGGGTTCATTGACGCCAGCCTGTCCTGCCTGGCCCGCGGTGGACGCTTCGTCGAGCTGGCCAGGGTGGACATCCTCAGCTATGACGAGATGTCAACGGTGCGACCCGATGTCGCCTACAAGATTCTCGAATTGGATGTTCTCAAGGAACACTTCCCCGAGGAGTCCGGGGCGGCCCTGCGAGAGGTCATGGACCTGTTGGCGGCCGGGAAAGTGCATCCGGTCACCCATACCCGCTGGTCGATGTCCGAAGTCGGATTGGCGATGAAGTACATGGGCGCGGCCAGGCACATCGGCAAGATCGTTCTCGCCACATCGCCCATCGAACAGGGTCAACTGCGGGCCGACCGGAGCTACCTAGTAACCGGAGGTCTCGGAGGCATCGGCTGCGCGGTGGCCGGCTGGCTGGCCGACAAGGGTGCCGGGACCATAGTGCTCAACGGCCGGCGAGAACCCGACGACGAAGCCCTGGAAGCCATTGCGGCGCTCCGCCGGCGTGGAATCAGAGTCGAAATCGAGCTAGCGGACGTAACCGACGCGGCGGCGATTGACGCGATGTTCCGTCGCATCGATGCCAACGTGCCCCCACTGGCGGGGGTCATCCACAGTGTCGGCGTCCTGTCGGACGCCGCGCTGACCAATCAGAGCTGGGAGCGGTTCGAGCGGGTGCTATGGCCGAAGGTCCTGGGCGCCTGGCAGCTGCACCGGGCAACCATGGACCTCGATCTGGACCTCTTCGTCCTGTACTCCAGCGTGGCCGGCGTTCTGGGCAACCCGGGTCAGGCCAACCACTCCGCCGCCAACGCCTTCCTGGACCAACTGGCCGGACATCGACGCGCGCTTGGGCTTCCGGGACAGTCGATTGCCTGGGGCGCCTGGTCGGGGCTCGGCGAAGCCGAAGAGCAGCGCGAGCGCATTGCGGGTCAACTCGAGGCGTCGGGCACGGGCTGGATCACCCCGCAACAAGGCCTGCGGGCGTTCGAAGCGTTGGTTCGCCAAGACGCGACGTCCGGCATGGTCGCGGCGGTGGACTGGCCGGTATTTGCCGACCGACACGAACACCGGCCGCCGCTCCTGGAAGACTTGCTCGCAACCGACGACGACAGCGCTTCCGATACCGCCGAGTCCTCGCTCGACCTAGTGGCACAGCTTCAACAAGCTCCCGAAGGGGAGCGCGAAGGCCTGCTGGTTTCATTCCTCCAGGGTGAATTGCAGGCGGTTCTGCGGCTGCCCACCCTGCCCTCGCCGTCGGTCGGATTCTTCGACCTCGGGATGGACTCGTTGATGGCGGTGGAGCTGAGAAACCGGCTGAACAGGTCATTCGCGGAGCAGTACGTGGCGTCGAACACCCTGGTCTTTGACTACCCGGACGCTGCCAGCCTGGCGCGTCACCTGGCCGGGGAGCTTGGGCAGGCCACCGCGACGCCAGCCGTCGCCGAAGCGGTGGCGCAGGAACCTGAGCCGCAGGCCGCCACCGACACTGACGGCATCGCGATCATCGGCATGGCGTGCCGCTTCCCCGGCGCGGACGACCCGTTGGCCTTCTGGCGTCAGCTGGAAGCCGGCGTGGACGCCGTAAGCGAGGGACGCCAGCAATCGGGCGCCTGGTACGGAGCGTTTGGCGACCCGTCCACCGAGGACCCCATATTCCGTCGCGGGGCGTTTCTCGAGGGCCTCGAGCAGTTCGACTCACGCTTCTTCCGCATCGCACCAATCGAAGCGCGCCTGATGGACCCACGCCAGCGACTGCTGCTCGAAACCACCTGGCACGCGCTGGAGGATGCCGCAATCGATCCCGACTCTCTGCGAGGCAGCCGCACCGGGGTCTACATCGGCGTTGGCGGTAACGAATACCGGGACCTGGTCACGGCCAGCGGCGAGGGCGACAGCTTTGTTGGTACCGCCGGAAGCATGACTGTTGGGCGCGTGTCCTACGTGCTTGGCCTGGAGGGGCCGGCGATGCCGCTGGACATGGTCTGCGCGTCATCGCTGGTCGCGGTGCACCAGGCCATCGCGGGTCTGGAACGCGGGGAAGCCGACATGGCGTTGGTTGGCGGAGTCAACGTGCCCTTGTCCCGCGGAATCACGCAATTCCTGAACGATCTCGGCATGCTGTCCAAGAGCGGTTGTTCCCGGACCTTTGATGCATTCGCTGATGGTTTTGTGCGCAGCGACGGCTGCGGCATGGTCGTCCTGAAGCGACTGCGTGACGCGGAAGCCGACGGTGACCGGATCTGGGGCGTGATTCGCGGCTCCGCCATCAATCAGAACGGCGCGAGCGCCGGACTCACCGTACCGAACGGTCCAGCCCAGGAGCAGGTGCTCAGAGACGCACTGTCACGGGCCGGCATTGAGCCAGCCGACGTGGACTATCTGGAAGCCCATGGCGCTGGCTCGGCGCTGGGAGACCCCATTGAGGTCCAGGCCGCGGCGGCCGTCTATGGCCGGGGCCGCGACGCGGACCGGCCGCTGCTCATCGGCTCGGTGAAAGCCAACATCGGTCATCTCGAATGGGCGGCCGGCATCGCCAGTCTGATCAAGACCGTGCTGGCAATGCACCAGCGGAAGATCCCGAGGCAGTTGCACTACAACACGCCCAGCCCACAACTCGACTGGGATGAATTGCCCGTACAAGTGGCATCGAAAGACACGCCGTGGCCGACCGCGCCTGATCGGCAACCACTGGCGACCGTGAGTGCATTTGGTATGTCCGGAACAAATGCGAACGTCGTCGTCCAGGGCCACGAGGCCACTGAGAGTCCACCGGTCCTGCACCGTGATCTCCGCGTACCGTCGGGCGCCGCGCGGCAAGTCCCAGTGTCGATGCCGGACCTCGTTGCCGGGATTCCGGTGCCGGCGTCCGAAGTCAGCGAGCGCAAGACGCGGCTGCTGCCCGTGTCCGCGAAGTCGGACATTGCACTACGAGAAGTGGCAAAAGGCTACCTATCGTGGCTCGACGACCGGCCCGCGGGCACCGCCGCTGAAGCCGAACTCGCGGACCTGGCGTGGACGGCGGCCGTAGGCCGCAGCCACTTTGACTACCGGAGGGGACTGGTCTTTCGCGACACCGAGTCCCTACGCGAACGGCTGCTCACGCTGGCCGAAGCGTTGGTGGAACCGCTGTCCGAATCGTCCCGTCGAGTGGCCTTCGCGTTTTCCGGACACGGCAGCCAGTGGCCTGGCATGGGCGAGGATCTTTATCAGAGCGAGCCGGTGGTACGGGCGGTGCTCGACCACTGCGACTCGGTCCTGCGGGACGAGCGCGGCGCGTCCTTGCTGGACGTCATGTTCGGTCGGGAAGGCGCCGCCAGCGACCTGGATGACCCGAGTTGGGCACAGCCGGCCGTCTACGCGCTGGAGTGCGCGCTGACCGCGCTATGGGCCAGCATTGGAATCCGGCCGACAGCGGTTGTGGGCGAGGGAGTTGGGGAGGTCGCAGCCGCGCAAGCAGCCGGCGTCGTCAGCCTCGAAGACGGTCTCCGCTTTGCGTCGGCCCGAGGCGCGCTGCTGTCGGCGCTCCCGGGTGCCGGCCTGGCCCTGGAAGGCAGCCTTGAAGCGGCCCTGCGCGGAGCCTCGATCGCCTCACCCGCGCTGAACCTGGTGAGCAGCGTCACCGGTCGTGTTGTTGCACCAGACCAGGCGCTTGATGCCGCCTACTGGCACCGGCAGATACGCGAGCCGGTTGAGTTCACGCGCTGCGTTGAGACGCTCGCTGACCTCGCCAGCGACGTGGTTGTGGAGGTAGGACCGGATGACGCGCTCAGGCCACTAGCCATCGAGTCCTGGCCGAATTCCCCGGCAGCCGCCCAGCCGGACCGTCCCCCCGTGGCGCTTACGTCGCTCAGGAGACCCGCCAACAGCGGTTCAGCGCCTGAGTTCAGCTTTGCTGACGCCGTGGCGATCGCGTACGAGGTCGGCTTAACGCCTAGCTTCTCTGGCCTATTCGCGGGCGAGACGAGACGCCGGGTCTCACTGCCCAGCTACCCCTTCCAGCGCCGACACCACTGGGTCTAGCCCTGGAAGCGCCGGGCCCAAGGGGCGCGTCGTGCGCTCGTTGGCAGTCGTATTGCTCGATTTGGCGTCATCGTCGCCGTGCCGTTGCCGCAACGGCGGCGTACAGCCGGGCAGGTAGCTGCCGGCTTGAAACGGGTGCTCACTCCCGCCCGGCATCTTCTACCCTTGGCGCTAACGGTCAGTGCCCGCCAGTAGCGTGGCCAACAGGCACCCACGAGCGTCCGTGGCGCCCGCGCTTCCGTGACTGCTTGCCTACCTTCGCTGCTAAACTCCCGCAGCCTCCGGCCTTCCGGCCCCTGCAGGATGGATTTGCCCTCATGGCCTCGACTGAGGACCGCCTTAGAACTCTCGTCGCCGAAAACCTGGAAGTGGATGGACAGCCCGTGGAAGTGCCGGCCGACTTGAACGTCAGCCTTTCCGACGCCGGCGTGCCCTCCACGGACTTTGTCGCATTCGCAAAGGTCATCGTGCGGGAGTTCGACGTCCCGCTGACCCCGGACGAATGCGCGGGATTCAGCACCCTCAAGGACCTGGCCTCGTACATCGACGGGCAAGCCGCCTAGCCGCATAATCCTGCGAAAGCGCCCGACTCTCGCTGACGTCGATCTGGTAAGGAGCACACGGCGAAGCAATGGGCTCCTCAGCTGTTGGGCGCTGGTGGCGGCCGTTCCAAATGGTTGCCGAGGCCACGGTCTTCTACATTGATCTTTCGCCCAGTGCGGAACACGAGGTGGAGGCTGCGGGGTGGCTAAGTGCTGAGGAACAGTCGCGTTCGCGTCGCTACCTCCACGACGGGCCGCGACGCCGATTCGCCCTGTCCCGAGCGGCCCTGCGCGCCGTTCTGTGCCGAAGACTCGGATGCGTCAGCGAACGCCTCACGTTCGGCACGTCGAGCTATGGCAAACCGTTCGCCGAGGTTGATGCGATTCCGAATTCGATCCGCTTCAACGTCAGCCACAGCGCCAATCACGGGCTGATCGCTGTCGCTCTGCGGGGTCGCATCGGCGTGGATATTGAGGAACGGGTGGAGCGCGACGATCTAAACGACCTGTCGAGCGCCGTGCTTGGTCCGAACGAAGAGCGCGAATTCGCATTGCTTCGAGGGTATCGGAGAACCCATTTCTTCTTCCGCACATGGACCCTGAAGGAAGCCCTGATCAAGGCTCTCGGCGTCGGCTTTTCGCAGGATCCGGTGGAGTTTGAGTTGCCGCTGGCACTTCGCCAAGGCGCAAGAGCTAGTACGTTTAGGTTTCCTAACCAACCGCGAGCCGTATGGCGCGTTGATGACCTTGGAACGGATGACTTTGCAGCTGCCGTTGCCCATGAGTCGATCCAGGATCCCGGACAGCCGTCTGTTGAGTGACCGCGACGTGAAGACTGGACGTCCACTGGCGCGCAGTCAGCCTGCACGCCAGCAGCATTCGAGGGTCCGCGCTCGATTTCGAAACTCACACGTGGAGAAGGCTGCGCCGTGACCACCGACACGCAACCCGTCTGGGAAATCCCGGAGCCCCACGCAGTGCGTAAGGTGCGCGTGGACGAAGACACTGAGATTGTTCTGCGGCGCCACGGCGAGATTTCCGGCCCGCGCCTTGTTCTCAGCCACGGCAACGGTCTCGCGATCGACCTCTACTATCCGTTCTGGTCACTATTGGCTAAGGACTTTGACCTGATCGTCTTCGACCTCAGGAACCACGGCTGGAATGCCTTGAGTCCGCTCGAAGACCATAACGTTCCGACCTTGGTGAACGACCATGACCTGATTCTCAAGGCAATTGACGAGAAGTTCGGCGACAAACCGAAGACAGGGGTCTTTCACTCGGTCTCGGCCCTGACAACGCTGCTATCACCCGCCAAGGGCAGCGGATACTCGGGACTTATTCTCTTCGATCCCCCGCTGTGCAGGCCCGGGGCCAGCTACGAAGAGTTCGATGCCGCCGCGATGCGCACCGCCGCCATGACCCGGCGGCGCACCGAACTGTTTCAATCCGTTGGCCAGTTCGCTGATCTCTTGAGCTTCGTGCCGACCTTCTATCGCTCGGTTCCCGGGACCTTCGAGCTTGCGGCCCGGACGACGCTTCGAGAGCGCACACAGGGCGACGGCTACGAACTGCGCTGTCCGCGCGATTACGAAGCGCAGATCGTCGACTACGCCAGCGCCTTTGCTGTGCTCGTGGACTTCGACGCATTTCACTGCCCGATCAAGGTCGTTGGAGCCGATCCGACGCTGCCCTACTCATACCTGCCAACGTTCGACCTGAGCCACGTATTGACGGTCGACTACGACTTCCTGCCGGAGACGACGCATTTCCTGCAGCTGGAACAGCCCGAGACGTGCGCTGAATCAGTGCGCGACTTCCTGGCCCAGATCGCGGCGGACTGACCCGCACGACTCGTCCACCCGGACGTGACCGAGGTCCGCTTCAGCTACGGCGAGGCGTCAACGCGAACGGTCACGATGTCTAATCCCTGATACTTCTGGTGCCGGACTGACGATGCATAGTGCCGTAGCAGTCGAAACGACAGGTCGCGATCATCCAAAGTTTCGGTCTCCTCATCCAAGTACGCCAGACGGTCCGCCAGATTCGCCTCGTCGAAGACCGTCAGGAATTCCAGGTCCACCGCGGCGCCCTGGGGACTGGCACTGACGATCAAGCGCGGCGCGTCGGTCTCCGGGTCTTGGTCACCCGGCTGCAAGAGACTCGATAGCGCTTCCTCGCCGGCCGATCGCAGCCGTTGGGCTGAGGCGGCGTCCCACTTCATCGCGGTGGCAACTTCCTGAAGGAATGCGTCGAGACGAGGCAAATCGGCCATGTCCAGCCGCGCCTCGAGTCGTCGGCCTCGCGACTTTGTCAGCTCCAACAGGACTGTCAGCCCAATTGCCGTCGCGGCACCGACGGTGATGCCGTTGCCAAGCAAGGAACTCCATGGCTGGTCGAGCAGACCTTCGAAGACGTTGTGATTTTGGAATCCGACGCCTAGCGAGAACGCCAAACCAACGACCAGCGTTGTCTGACTGTCCAGCCCAGCCCTGGCAATGGTCCGGACACCCTCGATATACAGCATCCCAATCGCGACTAACAGGAAGGCACCCATCACAGGGTTGGGAATGGTGAGAAGCAAGCCCGTGACCTTGGGAAAGACAGCCAGGGCGACCAAAATGATCCCGATGGCGTAGCCAACACGGCGTGCGGCAACGCCCGTCAGCGTGATGAGCGAAACGCTGGACGATGAGTAGGAAGTCGTGGGTGGCGTTCCCGCCAATCCGGCGATCAACATGCCCAGGGCGCTGGCGTAAATCGTGCCCTGAATCAGGCGAAAATCTGTTGCACGTGGACGTCGCCAGGCGACCTGTTGCACGACCACCCCGTCGCCGACGGCCTTGATTGCTTGCACGAGCGTTACTACCAGGAACATTGGGAGCAGCGCCCAGAATCCCGCTGTTGGCGTCAGGTCAAGTCCAGGAACGGCAGCTTCGGGAATCCCGATCCACGGCGCGTCGAGCAGGCGTTCGAGGTTGTAGAGGCCGAATAGCGTCGCGGCCGCGCAGCCTGTCGCGATGCCGATCAGCGGCGACCAGATGCGCAGCGCTCCCGGCGCGCGCAGGGCAAGTATGGTCGTCGCAGCCAGCGTCATCGCCGCCACTACGGGTCCCGCGAATGATTGCGAGCCCTCAGGGACTTCCTGTAGCCGATCAAATGAGATGGGCAGAAGGATCACCGCGATGAGCATGAGGACAGTTCCGGAGACGGCCGGCGTGATGATGCGCCTCAGTTGCGGCAGCCACGCCGCCACGGCCAGGTAAAACAGCGACGAGAGCACCAGCAGGCTGGCCAGGGTGGCCGGTCCACCCTCCGCCAGCGCCAGCACCGAGACTGCAATGAAGTTAGGCGTGATTCCCGTGACCAGCACGTGGCCCAGGCCCACACGACCGATTTTGGCCGCCTGAACAACGGTGACGATTCCGCTAACAATCAGAGCCGCAAATACAGCCCACGTCAGTTGCTGCGCATCCTGGCCAGCGGCGAGCACGCTGACGGCGACAACCAGCACAATCGGCGCCAAGACCAGCAGGACTCCCTGAATTCCTACGCCAATCGCGACAAGCGGCGAGCATGGCTCGTCAGGCTCGTAACGAATTGCCTGGCCCGCGTGGATCGACGCCAATGCTGACCTCCGAATCGGCCATTGGACCTAGAGCCTAACTGCCGGTGTCGAGCACTCGACGCCCGGAGGCTTAGGTTCGGCGATTGATTCGGTGGCCGAGGCGATCGCTTCACATGAGCCGCGGCAAACCTGACGTTCAATCTGAGCAGTAACTGTCAACTGTGGATTCCCGACCGAAGTGTGGGACAGCAGCGCATCCTGAAACCTCGTGTCCAAACACCGGTGGTCATGGGTGGAGCAGAGAGACTAGAACCAATGGCCTCGTGGAATTGAAGCGCCATGCCATACCTAGCTGGGCGGCGCGACAGGGGACGCGGGTGCTCGCGATGTAGGCTGCCGGCAACTGGCGCTTCTGCGCCGGTAAACCCGCTTGGGAGTTAGCGCGCCCCGATGCAGGCATGCTGGCGCCAGCGTTCGGCGGCGTCGCGCGGCTTCATATGGCGCGGAGGCAGTTCACATGGACGCGGAGCCGGATGGCGTTCTGATCGTTGTGGGCGACGCCACCGAGACGGTGGACACGTTGTACCCAATACTGCGACTGCAGGAGGATGGATTTCGCCCGGTGGTCGCTGCGCCGCAGAAGCGCCGGTACCAGATGGTCCTGCACGAAATTCCACAGACCGGCTGGGAAATCACGCGCGAATACGAGGGCTACACGATCGAGGCCGATGTGGCCTTTGCGGAAGTGCAGCCCGAGGACTATGTGGGGATCTTCTTCTCAGGAGGCCGTGCGCCCGAGTACATCCGTTACGACCCTGACCTGGTCCGCATCACGCGCTACTTCTTCGAGCACGACAAGCCGGCGGCCTCCGTCTGCCACGGCGTCGAGATTCCTGCGTATGCGGGCGTGGTGGAGGGGCGCACGATGGCCTGTGTGCCGAAGTGCAAGTTCGATTTGGAAGTGTGCGGCGGGATCTATTCCGAGGAGACCTGGGCGATCGACCGCAACCTGGTCTCCGGGCGAACCTGGCACAACCACGGGCAGTACATGAAGCACTGGGTCGAGCTGCTGAAGGCTGAGCGCCAACGCATGCTCGAAACCCCGGGAGCATGAGCCACGTCAAGTTGGGCGCGGGAACCTATGCGTTTCGGGACGTGGATGTGTTCGAGGCCCTGCCGCGCTTGCGCCGGATCGGGTACGAGGCCATTGAGATCCTGGCCGGTGAGGGATGGCCAACCGCGCCAGCGCGTTTGAACAACGACGATCGGACCGCGCTGTCAGATGCGATTCGACAGCACGGATTCGACTCGCCGGCGCTCATGGTCCTGCTGCCGCTGTGTGAAGAAGGCAGTGGTGAGCGGGCCGTCGACGCCGAGTTTCGCGCCGTCTGCCAGCTGGCCCGCGATATCTCATTTTCGGACGATCCCGCGGTTCTCAGTTCACCGATCGGGCACCAGGCTCCACCCTGGGACAGCGGCCGCGCGCGCATTGCCGACCGCCTGTGTGCCCTGGCTGACATCGCGCAGGAGCACAGGGTAATCCTGGCGGCCGAGCCACATGTCGGAAACCCGCTGGACAGCCCGGAAAAGGCCGTCTGGCTCATGGAACAGACGAATCATCCCGCGCTGCGGCTTAACTTTGATATCAGCCACTTCCACGTGCAGGGGATGGATCTGCGCCACTGCATCGAGGCGTGCCTTCCGTATGCCGCGCACATCCACGTCAAGGACGGCTACATAGATGCCGACGGGGAGGTTGTGTTTCAGCTTCCCGGCGAGGGAGGCCTGGACCTTGGCGAGTACTTCCGAATCCTGGCGGAGCACAACGCCACCATTCCCGTCACCGCCGAGGTCAGCGCCATGATCTGGCGACGGCCCGACTACGATCCCTGGGCGGCGGCTGAACAGTCATTTGCCGCTCTCGATGCGGCCCGTCGGGCCGCTGGCGGCTAGCGCGGGCGCCTACGCGCCCTAGGACTCGAAGACCCCGATTCTGCCCGCCGAGCGCGGCAGCGCGGTCAGTCCCAGGAATCCAGGCCGAGCAGTTTCCGTCCCAGGTCGGTCAAGACGGCCGGCGACTGGGTCCGATGTTCCCTGTCGCGAGGATCTCTGGGCCAACCAGCCCCGCCGCCTGGCGACCTGGCCGGCCGACGTTCCCGCCACGACTCGATACGCAGTTGCCGCAGCTCCTCATCGTCTTCCGCCGGTTGCATGGTGATGTACTGGGCCAGGCGCGGCTGATCGGACGTGTTGTGGCCGTTGCCGTGCGCCAGCATGCGGTCCCAGATAATCAGGTCGCCGGCCTTGCCGGCAATCTGCGTGACCTCAAGTCCAGCAAGGGCCGGGTTCCAGGGATCGCGGTCGGCGGGCTGAGTCTTCACCCATGCGTCAAAGTCTCGGTGGAAGCCTGGAACACACTGGAAGCCGCCCTGGTCTTCAGCCGTGTCGGTCAGATACAGCACCCCCTGCACCATAAAAGGAATCGTCGGACGTGACGTGTCGACGTCCCAGTGAATCATTCCCGTATGGCCCCATTCGGGACGGTCTGTTCGAGCGGGAGGCTTCATATTCACTCGGTCCAGCGAGACCCACAGCCGCTCGCTGCCGAATAGCTGAGCAAAGGCCTGGTGCACCCGTGGATATTGCCGGTTGTCCCACATGGCCTGGTGTTGGTACATCGACACCATCCCGGCCTCGGAAATCGGGGTCTGCGGGTCGGTCCGGTCATACGGGGCCCACTTGTACCAGTCGACCGGGTTATCCGGATCCATCTCCAGGAAGTCCCAGATGACATCAACCAGCGCCGCAAGCTGCCGCTTCGGTACGGCGTCAGACAGCACCACGTACCCGTGTTCGTCCCAAAATGCAAGATCGCGTTCGCTTAGCACCGACACTTCAGCCCACCGCGTGAAAGGCGCATATGCACTCTAGCGGGCGGCGAGCATACGACTCGATCAGGCGAAGGCCGGCATCAGGACGATCGGATCGTCCACGACCTCGTCCCGTGCCTTTCCCACCCTGGCAGCTTATCGGTCCACTCGGACCGTGATTCTCGTCTGCGAAATCCTGGTCCGCTTCCAAATTTCGCAGGTAGGGAAGTAGCTTCTCGTACTGCCACTCGGAGTGCCCCCACTTCGCCCATCGGTCGAAAGCCTCCGGCATTTCAAGAAGAAACTGCGCGTCGTTGATAGCGCTGGAGCCGCCCGTGACCTTTCCACGAGGGCCATCTATCCAACCCTAGTCAGTGGCCCTGGCGCGAAAACTCCAGATGTGTCCACCGTCCCTGATGGACTCTCCGACTCCGTAGGCGAATTTCACCGAGACGGGCATCTGCTCCAACGCGGGATAGTCTCCGCCTGCCTCAAGAAGCAGAACCGACCGGTCACGGTCTTCCGATAGACGTGCGGCCAAGACCGAACCTGCCGATCCAGCGCCGCCGACGATGTGGTCGTATCTCTCATTCATTCGGAGGCCGAGTGGTGGCAGGCTCGGATCGCTGCCTGCTCCATTTGCCTGCTGACTACGGGGACTGGCGCGGCGAGGCAGGCAAAGTCTGCGGCTATCGCGATCGGGCGCTTGAGCCCCGTACGTCTGCCGAAGGCCGTAGCGACTGCAGTTCTGTGCGAAGAGCGGTGGGGCTGGCGCTCCGCATCGGACTCGACGCATGACGAGGCGTCGCGACCTACTTGGCGGTTACCGGTTGGGTGTCGCTTCCAACTTCGACGTCATCCAGCAGGCCGTTTCGAACGGCCCAGATGACGAGTTCCTGCTTGGTGTGGATTCCCAGCTTGTCCTGCACGCGGTAGAGAGTGTTGCGGACGGTCACGGTGCTCTTGCCCCTCGCCTCGGCGATCTGGGCATACGATTTGCCGCTCGAAAAGAGCGTGAGGGTTTGCTGCTCCACGGCGGTGAGCTGACCCACGGCCTGCCGCGCGGCGAGCTGGTGTGAACCGCGGACCAAAGCGAAGACCTGCTGTACGGCCTGCTCTGGTATCCGCATTCGGCCTCGGGCGACTTCCACGACGGCCTCCACCAGTTCTTCCGGTTCCGAGTACTTCTGGAGATAGCCCGTGGCCCCGGCAGCGACGGCCTCAATAACAGCATCCATGGAGCTCGAGGCCGTCAGCATCAAGACTCGCGTATCGGGCAATAGGTCCATGATCTCGCGGCAGGCATCGATACCGTCCTTTCGCGGCATCAGGACATCGAGCACGATGACCTCAGGCCTTAATCGCTCGACGGTCCTGACGGCTTCCTCTCCATCGCCAGCCTGCCCGACGACGTCCACGCGTCCGGATGCTTCCAACACATCGCGAAGTCCGTTCCGCATGATTGGATGATCGTCCACCACCATCACCCGTATCGGTCCTTCTGAAGCCATGGCCGCCTCCTCAGAAAGCAGCTGTGCGGGGAATCACGCAGGTTATGGTCAGTCCGCCGTCCTCGTCGCCGCCATCGACGATCAGCGATCCTCCCAGCGCGGCAGCGTCAGCTCGCATGCCGGTGAAGCCGCGCCCTCGTTCCGAGTAGTCGGCCGGAAGACCCACGCCGTCGTCGGATACGGACAGCCTGATCTGACGGGGCTCAAAGTCCAGCCCCACCTCGACCTTCCCGGGTCGGGCATGCAGGAAGGCATTGGTCAGCGCGTTGTGCGCGATGGCGAAGAGTCGAGATCGGGTCTGCGTTGCAAGCGAGGGTTCGTTTCCGCGCTGTGAGATCGAGGCGGGGACCCCGGTGATCTTCTCGAAGGTGGCGCAGTGTGACCACAACGCATGTCCCAGCGCTCGGCCTTCCAGGATATGAGCCGCGTCGATGGGCCCCCGCATCTCCCACATGGCGGACCTTGACAGCGTCGCGGTCGCATCCAGTGCAGCCACCAGTTCAGTGTTGGAATCACCGGCCAGCTCCCTGGCCCTGTGGATTCCCAGGCCGATCATGTAGGCCGTCTGCGCGATCGTATCGTGAATCGTCTGCGAGAGCTCGATGCGTTCTCGCCGCAGCTGTCGCTCCCGTGAGACCGCGACCTTCCAACGGCGACGCTCAAAACGAGTGATGAAGCCCAGACCGAGCACCATGACGTACATGACCGCTAATCTCGCTACCAGCACCTTTTCCTGACCAGAGTCGAAGTCCAGCCCCTCACCCGCCTGAAGGCACACGACCACGTAAACGGCCGCAACCGTCGTGGTCCATGCCAGATTGAGCCAGATTGCCGAGAAGACCACGGCCAGGATGGCAAGTGCCGGGTAATACGCCAGAAAGATAAAGCTTGGGAATCCCCCGCCGACGACGACGCCGAAGGTGGTAAGCAAAACGTCCGTAGCGCTCAGGGCCAGCAGCCAGCGCCATGAAACGGACCTGTCCGTCACAAGCCGCCAGTGAAGCAATCCATTGACCAGACACAGCACAACGGGAATCGCCAGGTATTCGACGGCCTGGGGATACCAGAAGTGCGGCCGATACAGGGTGAGGAACAGGCCCACGGCCCAGACGAACCAGCGGCCCCAGACTGAGATCCAGGTGGCATAGAGAACAACGTCGGGGTCGGACAAGGTCCCCGGAGGGGCCGTCTTTCGAATGCCATCAAGCACGGTCTGCAGGCCGTGCTTGCTCGCAGCCGCTAGTGGCCTGTGTAGCTGCGGCATCACAGGCCACCTCATTGCCCGCGCTCCGCGCCGCCCGATGCGGCGCAATCACTCAGTGACAATATACAGCAGCAAACCGCTTCCTATGGTAACACTTTATACCAATCAAGCTGATATAAAGCGATCAACTGGATAGGCAAAACGATATGCCAAAACGATCACTAGTGTCGCTTCTCTGTGATCAATCTGCTGTGTCACGAGTCCTGTTATACCAAACACACCTTGCATCTGTTATGTGCAAAATGTCGACATTCTGAAAACCAAGCGCTCGCGGTTCGATCCATCCAAATAGGTGGAATCGGCACCGCGAGCGCGGTTTGCGCTGCCCCGACGGGAAAGTTGAAGGTCAGCGCGCGTGCCGCTGGGAGTACCGAGATGTAGCTGTGACTTACAAGGACGCTACTCGCAGCCAGCCGCTAGGTATAGCATCGCCTCCGTCACTTGACAAGTCCGGTTTTTGGAGATGAAGATACGGTCGCGATCGTTGAGAGATGAATGGGAGAAACCAGCGTGGCTAATCCATGCTAGACCTGTGATCTCCTAGCTACGTCAGCCAAAGTCAATACTGACCATTTCCCACAGGCTGACCACATACGCAGACTTTTGTTGCTTTTTCGCCGCTGTGGCTAAGGACTCGAGTGTCCTGGTCATGAGACAAGCCTGGGGAGGCCGTGCTTGTCGATATCTCCTACGGTATATCGGTGTCTAGCGTGGGTCTTAATTCCTACGTCTGATTCCGCCGCTGGTCGCGTCCCATGAGAACGGACGTGAATCCACGACTCCGCAGCACCGATGCCCCGCGCCGGATCACGCTCGCGCTGGCCTTTGCCGGACTGTTGCTATTCGGCGCCCTGTGGAGCAACGGGCCGCCCGCCGGCGCCAGCAGCCACTGCGCCTCGCAATCCAGCGCCGCCCTGATCCGGGATTGCCGCACGCTGATAGATCTGAAGGACGACCTGGACCCCAACGGCGTGCTGAACTGGTTGGAATCCCTTGAAATGGCTCAGTGGCAAGGGATCGTCAGCTCCGAAGATGACGGCGTCACAGAGCTAGAGATTCACAACACCTCCCTGAACGGCACAGTCCCCGCCGGGCTGGGCAGCCTGCCGAACCTGGAAAAGTTGCGTCTTGACCAGAATTCCCTCACCGGCAGCATTCCCACCGGGCTGGGCAGCCTGAGCAAGCTGACCTACATGAGCCTGGCCAACAACCAGCTGAGCGGCAGGATCCCCAGCGACTTCGGCAGCTTGACTTCGTTGACCTACCTGTCGCTGGATCAAAACTTCCTAGGCTTGCAAGCGCATCCGACGCTCGGCAATCCCGCTCCAGCCGCCGTTTCGAACCCGATTCCCGCCAGCCTGGGGAGCCTGTCGAATCTCTCTGGCCTTGATCTCAGCGAGAACAGACTGTCGGGATCCATTCCGTCCGCGTTGGGCAACCTCAGCAGTCTGAACGTTCTCTACCTCGACCATAACGATTTCAGCGGGAGCATTCCCGCGGCCCTGGGCAATCTCTCCGAGTTGAATTCGCTGTCGCTTTGGCGGAACAACCTGAGCGGCTCGATTCCCTCGCAACTCGGCGACCTTTCCAAACTCACCTACCTCGATCTTTCCAACAACCAGTTGACGGGGAACATTCCGACCAGCCTCAGCCGGCTGAGCAAACTGCGGTCGCTGCATCTGCAGGAAAACCGGCTGAGCGGTTCCATCCCGTCGCAGTTGAGTGTCCTCACGGAACTCCAGGTTCTGTTCCTGGACACCAACCGGCTGAGCGGTTCCATTCCAACGGATCTGGGCGACCTTGCCGCGCTTAAGGAATTGAACCTGGCGCGGAACGAGTTGACCGGCGCCATCCCGTCGGAGGTTGGCGATCTGTCGAGCCTCCTGCGTCTGAATCTCAACGACAACGGGTTGAGCCAGAATATTCCGAGCGAGCTTGCCGACCTGTCGACGCTGACCTACGCCAGTCTCTCCTGCAACCAGCTGACCGGGGACATTCCCAGTGCGCTGGGGGACATTTCAGGCCTGCAGGTGTTGCTGTTGCAGGGCAACAACCTCAACGCCCCGACCGGGGCGAACCTGACCAAACTCGAAAACATCCCGGTCTTCCGGTACTCGGGCGGAAGCTCATGCCCCAGGGGACAGCCGGGTACGAGTCCACCGTCGAATGACAACGTCCCGCCCAGGTTTGAAGCTGCCGAACTCTCGCGCGATGGTCTGCAGATTGTTGTTTCGTACGACGAGTCATTGGACAGCTCGAACGGTCCCGCGACCACGGACTTCACGGTCACGGTGGACGGTCAGGCAGTGACAATTTCGACGGTGACGGTCCGGATTCGGAAGGTGCAGCTAGGTCTTGCCACTCCGGTGACGGAGTACCAGTCCGTAACCGTCGCCTACGAGGATCCAACGTCAGGCAACGACGCCGAGGCGATCCAGGACCGGGCCGGAAACGACGCGGCGGATCTGTCAGATGTGGGGGTCGCCAACGAGTCCACTATCGATGACGAAGTTGCGCCAGTGTTCGAGAGCGCGGCGCTTACGAGCGATGGCGGCGACATCATTCTGACCTACGACGAGGTTCTCGATAGCCAGAACAAGCCGGACCACTCGGCCTTCAAGGTCCTGGTTGATGGCGAACGGCGTGAAATCGCATTCTTCAGCGTCCGCGACCGGCAAGTCACACTGGAACTCGTCAGTCCGGTCACGCAGGGCCAGTCGGTGGTGATCAGCTACTTCGATCCCACCATGGGCGATGACGACATGGCGATTCAGGACCGCGCCGGCAACGACGCGGCCACGCTTGAAAACGAGGCGATTCAGAACTCTTCTACACCTCCGGACACCCGAGCACCCCGCTTTGTGCGGTCGACGATGTCGAGCGACGGCCTCAACATCACGCTTGTCTATGACGAGGAGTTGGACGAGCAAGCAGGACCTTCCACCAGCGACTTTTCGGTTGACGTGGACGGGGTGTCGGCCGAGCCCGTGGGACTGGAGTACAGCGGCCGCACGGTTGTTCTGAACCTGGCCAGCCAGGTGTTGGAGTTTCAGACGGTCGAGGTGAGCTACACCGATCCGACCGGTGACGATGACGCAGCTGCGATTCAGGACGTCGCAGGCAATGACGCGGCCAACCTGGTTGACCATTTGGTCACAAACACTTCGACAGTTCGTGACCAGGTGGCGCCGCTATTCCAAACCGCGGAGACCTCGACTGACGGCATCAAAATCATCCTCACCTACGACGAAATACTGGACAGCGTGAACCGGCCGATTACCGCCAACTTCCAGGTCGAGGTGTACGACGAGCGTCGGGATGTCTCGTCTGTCTCTGTCAGCGGCAAGACGGTCGAACTGCGGCTGAGCGAGACGATAACGACAGGCCAGACGGTCACCGTGACCTACAACGATCCAACGGCGGCCCTTGACGATCAGAAGGCGATTCAGGACCGGGCGGGCAATGACGCGGCCAGCCTGATTCAGCAAGACGTTACGAATTCGTCGACGGTTGTGGATACCAGAGCGCCGAGATTCGTGCGGGCAGTCATGTCGAGCGACGGCAACTCCGTTGTCCTGACGTACGACGAGGTGCTGGACGAAACGAACCCGCCGGCGACCACGACCTTTGCTGTGGTCGTGGCCGGGCAGTCTGCCGGGATCGCAACCGTGGATGTCAATGGCCGAGCAGTCAGTGTGAGTTTGAGCAACTCGGTGGCATCTGGCGCCGACGTGAGAGTGAGCTACACCGATCCAACCTCTGGCAACGACTCCAACGCCATCCAGGACCGGGCCGGCAACGACGCGGCCAGCCAGGTCAGCCAGACGGTTACGAATGGTTCTTCCGTCACTGATGACACTGCGCCGTCGTTCGTGAGCGCCGAAACGTCAACCGACGGGACAAAAGTCATCCTCACGTTCAACGAGAACCTGGACAGCCAGAACAAGCCGGGGTCCAGCGACTTCACCGTCACGGTTCAGGGCGAAGAGCGCAGTGTCTCCGCGGTGACCGTGAGTGGGGCAACCGTGGAATTGGATCTTGGCACGGCGGTGACGTCCGAACAGACGGTCGCGGTCATCTACACCGACCCGACCGCTGGCGTGAATGACCAACACGTGATTCAGGATGCGGCTGGCAACGATGCGGCCAGCCTCTCGAAGCAGGTAATCAACAACTCCACGGTCGACGACACCACCGCCCCGACCCTGGTTCGCGCGGAGACTTCAACTGGCGGCGGCCAGATCATCCTGACGTTTAGCGAGGTCTTGGATACCGTGTCTACGCCGTCCGATTCCGACTTCTCCGTGGAGGTTGACGGAACGTCGGCGGGTCTCTCGTCGACATCCGGGGTAGCCGTTCGCGGTCGCACGGTCGTGCTTGGCCTGGAAACCGCGGTAACGGCCGGCCAAAGCGTCACGGTGACCTACACCGATCCCTCTACGGGCAACGACACGTACGCGATTCAGGATCCGGCCGGTAATGACGCCGCGACGATTTCGAACCAGCAGGTGCCGAACCGAGTTGGACAGGTGCCGTCGCGGCGCTCGATTTCATCAGGCTTCGAGCCGTCCAGATCGTCCGAGTCATCCGAATCCACGCCACCTGGCATTACGCCCGCGACTCCGGAGGAGCCTCTTGACTTGACCCTCACGGTGCCGGACGAACCGACTGAGGTCGGCCAGACGCTGACCTACACCGTAACCATCGTCAACTCCGGCAGCGAGTCGCTGACCGGGCTAACGTGGCGCGACCGGACTTCGGGGACCGCAGCCCAGTCACTCAGCAATCTTGCCTCTGGTGCCTCGGTGTCAGTGACCGGCACGTTCGGGCCGATGCAGGACGACCACATTCCGCACATCATCCTCACCGTGGCGGCGAACTCCGACCAGACGGACGAAGTCATCATGAGCGAACGCGTCGAGGTGGTCGCGGCGACCACCGAGTCGTCCGAGGTCAACCAGCAATCCGATCAACAGTCCGATCAGCAGCCGGTCCAGCTGTCGGGCCGGTCGCCGGTGGGCGGGCTGCCGAGCATGCCGTCTCCGCTCGTATTGCGGGTAGCGCGCGTGCAGTTCAACGTGCCGGACGCGCATCTGGCGCACAACATTCCCGACCTGCTGGTGTCCCTGCCGGACGGCACCGAGACCTCCTGCAACTTCCTGACCCACTACGAGAACACCGGCGGGCTCACCCGCTGGGGCCACGCGACCTCGGAAGTCCTTGAGGAACGGCCCGGCTCGCTCACCCAGTACTACCAGCGCGGTGTCGTCGACTGTCACGTGCGCGAGGGCGACTGGCTGATGGAGCGGCGGCTGGCCTGGGATCACTTTGGCGGCGGCGTTGATGGATCCGTAGACCTGGGCGTTGAGCCGCACCTGCTCAGCGACCAGCCGGGCCAACTGCTGGGCCCGTGGGGACACAAGGTCTCCAACTACGCCGTGGACGGCACCTACATCGGCTTCCTCGACTTCTTCACGGCCCTCGGCGGCGTGCCCTCCTTCGGCTATCCCAAGAGTGAGGCGCGCTTCGACAACGACCCGCGGCGGCAACTGGGCATCCAGGTCGCCACCCAGGGCTTTATCCGCCAGTACTTCCAGGCCGCCGTGATGGAGTACCACCCGGACACCTTGGCCACGGTGATGCTGCGGCTGCTCGGCGACGACCTGCGCGATCGCCGCTATCCCAACCAGCTGTACAAGGCTTTCGTGAGTTTCGGTTCGGTCCCGCCCTTGCGGGTCGGGCAGATCTACGTGGCGGAACTGGTCTTGGCGGACCCGCGAGCGGCACCGACGCTCACGCCCCCGGTTGAGCTCACGCCATTGCCGGCCACAACGGCCCGGCCCTCGACGCTGCAGCTGCGCGTGGACCGCTTCGCCTACAGCGAGCCGGATGTCCACCTGGGCCATAACATCCCGGACCTCACGCTCTTCCTGCCAAACGGCTCCGAGAGCACCTGCCACTTCCTCAGCTACTTCGAGGGCAACCACGGCCTGGCACGCTGGGGCCATCCAACCGCCGAAGTCTTCGAGGAGCGTGACGGCGTGCTCACGCAGTACTACCAGCGCGGCGTGTTGGACTGCGAGGAACACGACGGCCAGTGGCGTGTCACCCGACGCCTGGCCTGGGACTACGTGGGCGGCGGCGCCGCCGGTTCGCCGGACCTGGGGGTCGAGGCCCACTTACTCAGTGATCAGGCCGGCGAACTCGTCGGGCCCTGGAACCACCGCGTCTCCAACGATGCGGTGGACGGCACCTTCACCGGGTTCCTTGACTTCTTCAACACGCTGGGTGGCGCCGACACCTTCGGCTTCCCCAAGACCGAGGCCCGCTACGACGACGATCCGCGGGCCGCCCTGGGCATCCTGGGCGCCTCGCGCCGCGTCATCCGCCAGTACTTCCAGTCCGCCGTGCTGGAGTTCCACCCGAGCGACACCGTGCAGCCCGTCAAATTGCGGCTGCTGGGCGACGACGTCCGCGACCGCCTGTATCCCAACCAGACCTACACGGCCTTCGGCAGCTTCGGCCCGTCCGTACCGTTGGCCAGGGGACAGATCTACACGCCGGAGCGGATTACGCCGCCTGGCCTCACGGGCCCCCCCACAACCGCCCCCACAACCGCCCCGCCGGCCCCGCCGACGGCCACGAGGCCCTTCGTGACCCCGCCGGCGCCGTCCACTCTTGGGCTGCGGGTCGAGCGCGTCTTGTTCAACGCGCCGGACGTGCACCTGGCCCACAACATCCCGGACCTCGCGCTGACGCTGCCCGATGGGGCCACCGCGTCCTGCGGCTTCCTGACCTACTACGAAGCGACCCACGGCGTCGCCCGCTGGGGCCACGCCATTTCCGAGGTGCTCGAAGAGCGGCCGGGCACCCTGACCCAGTACTTCCAGCGCGGCGTGCTGGATTGCAACGAACACGATGGCCTCTGGCGCGTGGCACGCCGCCTGGCCTGGGACTCCCTCGGCGGCGGCGTGGACGGCGCCCCGGACCTGGGCGTGGAACCCGCCCTCATCAGCGATCAACCCGGCGAGCTGCTGGGGCCGTGGGGCCATCGCGTGTCCAACTTCTCGGTCGACGGGGCCTACATCGGCTTCCTGGACTTCTTCACGGCGCTCGGCGGCGACTCCACCTTCGGCCTGCCCAAGTCCGACGCCCGCTATGACGACGACCCGCGCGCCGTGCTGCGCGTGCCCAATGGCGCCCCGGGCGTGATCCGCCAGTACTTCCAGGCCGCCGTCCTCGAGTACCACCCCGACGACGTGGCGCAGCCCGTCAAGCTCTTCCTCATTGGCGACGCCCTGCGCGACTGGCGCTATCCGACCTATCGCGCCTTCGCCAGCTTCGGCTCCTTCGGCCCCCTCAGCGAAGGCCAGCCCTACTACCCGCCCGCCACGTCGAACGTCCTGCGCCCGGCCGGCTGAACGGTGGGCGCAGTCGCGGAGTGGTCAACCGCCAGCACCGTCTCTTCGCCGAGCGCATCCGCCCCTCATCCGAACGGCTGAGCCTGGAAACCTCGTGCGGAGCCCACATCCGGATTTGAACCGGAGACCTCGTTCTTACCAAGAACGCGCTCTACCGACTGAGCTATGTGGGCCGGCGTTCGGGACGCGGCGGCCGCGCCGCTGCCTGGATCTTGATGATCGTACCCTGTTCGCCGCTCAGCGGAGATTTTCCAGGATCCGCCCCGCGGACAGGCGCTAGGCGTCCGCGTCCAGCAGGCCGACGATTTCCGCCACATGTCCGTTTGGATCGACGGCCGACCACACGTGATCGACCGTGCCGTCGGGCCCGATGAGGTAGCTAATGCGGTCTGTGCCCATGAAGGTTCGGCCGGCCCGATGCTTCTGGACCCATGCTCCGTAGGCCTCGATCACGGCGTGGTCGACATCGGCCAAGAGCGGGAAGTTCAGCTGGTACTTCGCCGTAAAGCGTTCGTGCGAGGCAACGTCATCGTCACTGACCCCAAACACAGCCACGCCGCGGGCAGTCAGTTCGTGCAGATTGTCGCGGAAGCTGCAGGCCTCGATCGTGCACCCGGGGGTGTCGTCACGCGGGTAGAAATAGAGGAGGACTCGCCGGCCGCGCAGGTCCGACAACGTGACCTGTGAACCGTCTGTGGTCGTGAGTGTGAACTCGGGAGCCTTATCGCCGGGAGCTAACAGGGGCATGCGGGCAGCTCGCAGGGATGCCAGTATCGACGCAGGCTCATTGTGCGCGACGGTTGCGTGCGGTGCGAGAAGCGCTCATCCCGGCCCCGGATGCCGCGGCCATCCGGGTCGCTGACGCTGCAAAGACAGTCCCGGACCTGCCTGATATCTTCAACGCGAAGCACGAAGGAGACGACCCGATGCCGGACGATCCGACGGCGAGTCCTTTTGACCTGTCTGACCGCGTGGCCCTGGTGACTGGCGCCGGTCGCGGCATCGGACGGGCAATTGCGCTGAGACTGGCCGGGGCCGGGGCCGACGTGGCGGTTTCCGCACGGTCTGCCGACCAATTGGACGACGTGTGCGGCGAGGTCATAGCGCTTGGACAGAGGGCACTTGCCCTGCCCGCTGACCTTTCCGACTTGCAGGCGCTGGCCGGCGTGTTTCATTCAGTTGAGGCGGAGTTTGGCCAACTCGACATTTTGTTCAACAACGCCGGAACCGGTTTCCGCAAGCCGCTGCTGGAGATTACGCCGGCTGACTGGGATCAGGTCGCCGACTTGAATCTGCGCAGCCTCTTCTTCGCATGTCAACACGGCATCCGTCTTATGGAGCCCCGAGGTTACGGCCGAATCATCAACACGGCCTCACTCACCTCGTTCTTGGGCTTCGCGCAGGTCTCCGTCTACGGCGCAACCAAGGGAGGCGTCGCGCAACTCACAAAAGCCTTAGCTGTAGAGTTCGCCCAAACCGGGATCACGGTCAACGCCATTGCCCCCGGCTATGTCTTTACAGAACTCACCCGCCCGCGCTTCGAAGACCCCGTAACCCGCGACTGGCTCATGAGTCGCATTCCCCAGGGAAGACACGGGAACCCGGACGACATGGCCGGGACCGCCGTGTTTCTTGCCTCCGAAGCCTCGGCCTACATGACTGGGGTGGTGATCCCCGTAGACGGGGGCTGGCTGGCGGCGTGAAGCCGGCGCCGACGGATGACTCACAGACCACTGGCGTTCACAAAAACATCTCTCAACGACCTTTACCGATGCATCCGAACGAATCGCGCGACCCTTGACTTCCACAACCCAACAACGTATCGCTGTTGCCCTAATAGCGTTCGCAACGATGAACGCCCTGCTGTGGTCATTCGTCCGTATTCCGGGCAGCGGAGGACCTGACGAACGAAGCCACTTTGGCGTCATAGAAGTAATGGTCGCGTCCGGCGAACTTCCGAGATTTCAAGGCTATGTCCCTGGGGCCTTTGCCGATGGACCCGTGCGAGCCCAAGTGGCCTACGAGCTTACACCGAATTTCACGGCGATCCCAATTGCTTTGATTATTGGATTGCTAGGATCTGACGAATATGCTTTCAACGTTCACATCGCGAGGTTATTTATTGTCGCCCTTTATCCCGTTACGCTCACGTTCGCCTTTCTACTCATGCGACGAGTATTTCCCGGATTCCCCATCGCGACCATCTGGGGTCTAACCGTGATGTGCACAGTTCCCATGTTTACCTTGGTGCACTCTTACTACACGAACGACGCGCCAGCCATTGCTGCTTCAACCGTCGCCGTCTATGCGTTGGTTCGAGCATTCCAATCAGACTTTGACATACGTCACACCTTACTACTCGGAGTGACACTCGCGCTTGTCGCCCTTCACAAGTACACGGGATTCGTCGTCTTCCCGGCAACAATCCTACTGATTGTATGGCATCTCTGCCGCAGACCGGGGTACATGTTACGGACCTTGGCCACCGCGCTCGGCATCGCTCTCATACTCAGTTCATGGTGGTACATAAGAAACTGGTCGTTATATGGTGATCCCATAGGGGTCCATTACACGCAAGCTGCCGTTGATGCTACGGGCGGTGCACCAGTCCCCCCAATGGCCCGAGGATTGACGCCCACGGAGTTTCTTGCTGAAACCAATTGGCTTCCTGAAAACTATGCGACCTTCTGGGCTGGATATGGACAACAACGCCTCAAGTTACATGCCGCCGCCTATCTGACGCTCCTATCGATGCTTGCTCTAGTCGCAGTCGGACTCGCCGCCCGATTCACCAGATGGTCGTACGGACCGAGAGATCCTGACATGCGCATCATCGCTACAATGGCTCTAATGCACATCGGTCTTTGGCTAATTAGCTTCTGGAGCAGCTACTCGGTTGATGTGGCATTGCATGGTCGGTACGTATTTCCAACATTCACTGCATTTGTGATCCTCACTATCACGGGCCTCTCAGAACTCCTACGCCACACTAAAGCACCATCAACACTTGCACTTGCAAAAATTCCCATCATGCTTGCCGCGAACGGTGCATACTTCATTCATTCTATCCTCCCGGATGTAGTCTACTGACCGTGACCATATGAGACTTCACCTGCCACGGTACACTCTCTTAACCGTCACCTTGGTAGTCAGTATACTCGCCATACTTTGGATGCTGACACTAGCGGGCCAACCTGTACACATTCCCGTCCAGAACTTTTCGAAGGGGCACATCCCGCATTACACACAAGCACTGAGTGGCGTAAAGGGTCAGACGATAACCGTACCCGTCGATTCACTGTCAAGAATCGATGTATGGATCCGGACAAGAGTCAACGCCAGCCAGCCTATCGAAGTCAGATTTGAGCTAACGCGAGGAGTGGACGAAGTAGAACCGATAGCATCGGCAGTCGTCGAGTTCAACAGCTCGTCGCCAGCGTGGCAAACCCGTATTACATTCGATCCGCGTCTAGTATCACAAGGCGACACAATCTACCTTCGGATGAAATCGATCCTCGGATCGCCGTCCGCAAGTATTAGCTACGCCTATGTCAGAGGGAATCTGTACCCGGAAGGCGAGTTGTTTGATCTCAATAGGGTAGAAGTACCGGACCAGGACTTACGCTTTAAGCTCTATCGGCACCCAATCATGCCCAAACCACTCGCCTGGCTCGAAGCGACAATCGCTCCTGCTCTCTCGGCATCCGAACAAGCGTTAGGACCGCCAGCTTGGATCGTCGGGGTCCTTGCGGCACTCGTCATCACCTCCGTGACTGCGTTCGTTATCATCACAAGCGGCCTGATAGCGCGACTATGTCCAAACGAGTACCGCCGGAGAGCAAGCCTTGCACTCCTGCTGGCTCAATCGGCAACTGTATTGGCAATTCTCGCAGGATCCGAGGCTCCACTTGGGAAGCTCTGGGTGCACCTTAGCTAGCAGCTTCGTTCGTTCCTAGGGATCCCGTCTTGCACGAATTGCCTGCGCCAAAAGACCGACGCTGAAGACTTGGACACCAACCAGAAATACCCCAGCCGCGACGAGCCCGATTGACGCGATGCCAAGTGTTATCCACACGATAAGAGCTACAAGCGCTAGTAACCACAAAACGAACGTGAATACTACGAATAACTTCAGAGGATTGTGACGTACGATCGCTTGAATGAGCACTTGCAATATACGAAGTGAGTCACGCACAAAGTGCACCTTTGACGAGCCCACACGTTCACCATATTCGACAGGGATAAAACCGACCGATCTAGCATCACTGATCATTGCCAAAGTCAGCCCTGTCGTGAAGCTGAAACCTGGGCTCAGGATCCCAAAGTAGCCGAGGCATGCAGTCTTTCGAAAAATCCGATATCCCGAATTAACATCAGGAACCCGCCGACCGACAACAAAACTCGAGAACATGCGAAGACTAGATCGCGCAAGCGCTCGGATTCCGCGACCGCGAAACTGACGACCAGTTCGAGCAGCCACCACCATGTCAAGATGCTCAGCAAATCGAAGCAGTTCCGCGACCGCCGATGCTGGATAAGTTCGGTCAGCATCACATATCATGACAAACGGAAACTTCGCAGCGACAATTCCGCGTCTTAGTGCGAGCCCGTATCCCAAGTTTTGTGGCGACCTTAGGACTCGTGCGCCCGCCAAAGCGGCTGCCTGGCCCGTCTGATCAGTAGAGCCATCATCAACAACCAAAACTTCATAGGTTACACCTGAAGCATCCAGTTCCGCCCGAAACTCATTCACAACGTCGCCGACCGCACCCTCTTCGTTGTAAGCGGGCAACACCAGCGAAACCCCTTGAATCACAACAATCGACCCTCATGCTGCTCAGCCTCGCAATCAGCACCAACTGCCTGGCCAACGACTATCAACGACTGCCCAAACGGTGGGTTCACCACTGCCTCGAGTCGCTGAAGAACTGGAACCGCAAAACGGTCAAAGACCTTTGCTTGAGCATTGACCGACCGAGCATTGAGATCACTGGTACGAAGCACCGTTCCGTTGACATACCACGCAACGGCTCCTAGGGCATTCACGTATCGAGCCCTGAGAACTTCAAACCCCACGCTACCAAGCAACGTCGTAAGCTTAGCCTTCGAATAACGTCTATGATGACCCGCCGCACGATCAAGCGATCCATACAGCCGGATGTGTGCCGGTACAATTAGCAATACACGCCCCGCTAAAGGCCTAAGAATCTCAAACATATTAGCAACAGCCGCAAGATCGTCTTCTATATGCTCAAGTACATTTGAACATAGAATCGTATCGAATCCTCGGTGGGCCAACCCTTCAGTGACCGAAGGATTGGCAATATCAGCGACGACGGTCTCCAGATTACGCCTTCCCACACGACTCGCGGCAACGTCAAGTGCTGCCCTTGACTCGTCAAGAGCTGTCACTCGCACACGCGCAGGCAAGAATTGCGTCAAGTTACCACTACCAGCTCCCACTTCCAGGACACGCATGCCGACGAAGTCCGCAACCTGACTGAACATCCACTCGTGATAATTCGACGCGTGCATCAAAGCCTGCGTCATTGTCTCGAGGCCCGACGGTTCACATTGATGTTGGTTTGGCGATTTTCCGAACCGTCCATCGACGCCTCTCATGCGACGTCCAGCCAGCGCTCTCGCCACACTTGAAACATGAGAATTGTCCAAATGCTCTTTGCATTGTTGCGTGTCCCGCGCGAATGCTGGGCGCGCAAACTCGTGACTTCCGATGGATTGAATATGCCCTCGCGCCTCAACCGCGTCTCGTTGAGGTATTCACTGGCCAGGTCATGGAGATCCTCATTCAGCCAAGCCGCCACAGGGATGCTGAAACCCCGCTTGCGACGATTGATAATGTCGTCGGGCAGCAGGTTTCTCACAGCTTTACGGAGGATGTACTTTCGCGTAAGTCCGCGTAGCTTTAGCGCCACGGGAACGCGCTCAAGGTAGGCCATGACGTCGACATTTAAGAAAGGAACGCGTGTTTCAAGAGAAGTCGCCATGCTGGCGCGGTCGGTCTTTGTGAGTATATCGCCTTCTAGATAGAGCTTGAAGTCCTGGTAGAGGATACGGTTCAGTGGATGCTCCGCACCGCTGGCGGCGGCCGTATCGGCCAACGTGGCTTCAAACTTATCCTCCTCGGTCGCACACCGGACATCGGGATGTAGAAGTGCGGCTTTGCTCTCGCCGAACAAGGAACCCGTCCACATCTGATGCTGGCGCCAGGGCGGGCAGTCGGCGCCCTGGATGAACCGGCGGAGCAGAAAGTCAAACGCCAGATAGCGCGGCGATGCCGGAAGGCGCGCCGCGGCCTTCTCCACGACATTTCGTCGAAAAGCGGCCGGCAGCATTCGGTAGATCGGGGCCAACCGGTGTGCCTGTAGGGTGGAGTACCCCGCCAGCATTTCATCGCCGCCATCCCCGCCAAGCGCAACTTTTACGTGCTGGCGAGCAAAGCGACTGACCAGATATGTGGGAACAATTGAGGGATCGGCAAATGGCTCGTCGACAGTCGCGGTGATTGTCGGTAGGGCCTCCAACAGATCTCTCGGAGCAACTCGAAGCTCATGATGCACCGTCCCCAGGTGCGAGGCGACCTGCCGCGCGAACCTGCTCTCGTCAAAGGATCGTTCGGCAAACGATACGGAGAAGGACTGTACGGGCTCGTCAGTCGCTTGCGTCATGAACGCCGCCACGGTGCTCGAATCGATGCCGCCGCTCAGCAACACGCCAACGGGGACGTCGCTGACCATTTCCCGCTGGACCGCCCGTCGCAGAACCTCGCGGAATGCATGGACGTGGTCGTCCACACTGCCTGGCAACGGATCGCTCTCGGACTGCGCGAGCGATAAGTCCCAATACGCCCGCTCGCGAACCCCACTCGTCGAAGCCGTCAGTACATGCCCGGGCCTTAGTTTCCGCACCCCCCGCACAATGCTGCCAGGGGCGGGAATATACTCGAGCGACAGGAACTGACCCAGAGCCTGATAGTCCAACTCACGAGGGACGAGGCCGCTCTTCAGCAGTGCTTTGAGTTCAGAACCGAAGACAAGGGCACCGTTGACGTGGGCGTAATAGAGCGGCTTGATCCCGGCCCGGTCGCGCGCCAACACCAGTCGCTCCCGCTCCTCATCCCAGAGCGCAATCGCAAACATGCCGTTGAGGTGATCGACGAAATCGTCGCCCCACTCCTCGTAGGCATGGACGATCGTCTCGGTATCAGAGCGCGTTCGGAAGCGGTGCCCGAATCCAACCAGTGTTTCGCGCAGCTCCGCGAAGTTGTAGATCTCTCCGTTGAACACGACGTGAACTGTGTCCGTCTCGTTCGACATCGGCTGGTCGCCGCTCTGCAGATCAATAATGCTGAGGCGACGCATGGTCAGCCGCACCGGCCCGCGAACAAACGAACCTTCTCCATCCGGGCCACGATGAATCAGCGACTCGCTCATGGCGCGAAGGACCTCGCGGTCGTCAGGTCTACGTTCGCCAAGTCGGAGAATCCCAGCTATTCCGCACATGTCAGATCACGACCATTGCAAGCGTCATCCAGCGCCCCAAGACCGACAGCAAGACTCGATCGACGAAAACGTACAGCGAACCCGGCCTCGACTCGTCATCGACACGAACGGTCTTGTGCTTTGAGCATGATTCCGGCGGATCCGAAGAATCCCTCGTCCAATCAAACCCACTGGTCACACACAATGCTGGCGGGAATCTCCGCGGTCCATACTTTGGCATACTCGTCCGCCAGAGGCTGGCTCCCCGTTCACTTGGGCAACTGCGCATCGCACAGGCATAGTGCGGCCTGCGCCTCTGGCAGCTGCGTGTAGCAAGATTGCATGCATGAGTTCCCGCTTTGGCTTCGGCTCTTCACAGCCACGACTCCGCAAGAGTCGGCGCGCCATTCCTACAGACATCCAATCCATCGGGTGGTCCGGCAACGAGCGGTGATACGGTGACCGTAGACGCCGCCGTGGTTCCAGGCTTGTTGTCTCTGGCACTCGAGCTCTTGGCGCTTGCAGCGGTCGGCTACGTGGTAGCCCGAGTAGCGCTTCGACAGACCGACGTCCCGTTGGCACTCGCTCAGGGCCTTGTCATCGGACCTGCATTCTGGGGACTGATCGTCAATTTCGTCCTCTACCTGTTGCCAGGCATGGCCGGAGCCGTCGCCGGATGGGTTGTCCTGTTGACCATCGGGGTCCGCCTTGCCTGGAATGCCCCGGCCCGACTCCGACTCCCGTCACGCACGCTGGCTGGGTTTGTCGCTGCGGCGTTGGCGCTGGCCTGGATCGCTTTGGCCGGCCGGCAGTTGCTCACCATTCCTGACTTCAAGATTCACCTAGGGCTCTCGTCCGCAATCCGTGCGGGAATACACCCGCCAGAGCTTCCCTGGAATCCCGGCGCAGCCGTGCCCTATCACTACGGTGTTGACCTACTCATTGGTCTGCTGATGCCCCCCAGCGGGCCCGATTGGGGTCTGACTACTGAGGTGCTTGGCGCCTACTTGTGGACCAGCCTGGCGCTGGTAGCAATCACGACGCTCCGAAGTCACGGATCGTGGTTCAGTGCGCTGATCCTCTCACCACTGCTGCTGACCGCCGGGACGTGGACACTGGTCCTGGGCGACACACCGGCACTCCTCAAGCTTCCGGTCACAACCGGGCTGCCATCGGCCGGATTGCGCGCAGCCGTCACCGACGTGTACTGGCCAACACTGAATCTTCCTAGCGATTGGGCTCCTTACTTTGAAACGCCGCCGCCAAACATCTGGACACCTCCATTTGTACTTTCCTATGCCCTGGCAATCGTGGTGCTGGAGCGAATAGCAGTCCACCGAGAACAACACTGGCCCGCGCGTGCGAGTCTGGCGTTCCTGGTTGGCTTCCTGGGCCTTGTTGAAGAGACGGTCGCTTTGACCGTGCTTGGCATCTGGGTGGTCCTGGCCAGCCACTCTCTGGTGGATTCCACCAGCAGGCGCTTAGTCTCGACACCAGTCATTTGGCGCACGGCCAGCGGCCCGGCGCTGGCACTGCTGTTGCTGGCCATCGGCGGTGGGCCGCTAACAGGCGTTCTTACCGGAGGACTTGGGGGCAGCCTGTCGCTTGGAGAGCCCAGGGATGTTGTGGAATCTCGGATGCTCACGACCGTCCACCCACTCGCCGGCGGCATCGGGCTACTGGGCCTCGGCGCGATTCCAGTCGCGGCCGGGGCTATTGTCCTTGGCTGGCGTAAGCGGTTGGTCTTGGCACTGGCCCTGGGCAGCGGTGTGTTCATATTTGCCGCGTTGACACTTCGCTTCAGTACCTTCCAGTTTGACGTAGGCCGCCTGGACGGGCACGCGCGAAACTTTGCCCTACTGGCACTGCTGGTCGCGCTCAGCATCCGTTTGCACGCCCTTCGACCAGGCTGGCGCTATGCCGCTGCGGGCTGCCTCGTGGTGTTGATGGTCTGGCCGACCATAGCAACGCCGGTCCAAAAGGTCCGCCTTGCCCTTAATCGTGGTATCGAGTTGGCCAACGCCCGGCCCACGCCGTCAACGGACTTCGTCGCGTCGCTCCAACACATGGGACGACTCGTCCCGGAACCGTTTGCAACAGCGAGCTTCGCTGCTCATATCCGAAGCCACACGAGGGCAGACGCCCGCATCCTGTCGCCTAGTCCAATCGAACTGTCCATCCAGACCGGGCGGTCCAGCGCCTCAGGATTCACGGGCCATGTCCACCTATTTCCGTTCACCGGCCCGGACTACGAAGACGCCATTCGATTCCTCGATCCCGCAGCAGCGCGACGTCTAGAGTTTGACTATGTGCATGCCACCGAAAGCTGGATTTCCAGCCTGCCGGCTCGAGCCAATACCTGGCTTGCCGACTCAACACTGTTCACGCCCGTAGTTCGGGACGGCACGCACACCCTCTTCCGCGTTAAACCTGCGTTTTTGGCCATGGAAGCTGTGCCCGATCCGCGATCATTCGAAGCGCTCCGACTAGCCGTCCCGGCGTCAGCAAAGGTCCTGATGTCGGCGGGAATTCAGACCATCCCGGCACTGCGCCTCGCCGCTGCACTTTCACAGGCGAAACTGTCAGGATCCATCAGTCCGTCGAATCTGTACCTCTTGACCGAGATCCCGATCAGTCCTTCGGGCGACTCGCCACCCGACGTAGTGGTTGTCGCTCGTGATCGCGCCATGAACGCCAGTGCACACGCGTTCCCTGCGATCTGGTGGAACGAAACGGCCATTGCCTTCGCCTCCAGTTCGGCGGTCGATGCCACAGTTGACCCGCCACCCGAGCCCGAAAGTAACTTTGTCATTCAGATCTCAGATGTTCACCAAATCTCGAATCGAATTGCTTTCACCGCGACGTTCATTGATCAGGCGCCCACGCAGTGGACCGGCCAGGACTGGCTGGTGATCGCGGTGAATCCCGACCCCTGGTCTTTGCCAACGGCCTACGAACCGGACGGTTACACACTCGTGGGCGCGCGTTGGTTCGCCGGCCAGATTGTCCCGTCCAGCCAGTCAACCAACCATAGTTACGAATTCAATGGGGATACACAGCAGCTGGCCCTTCTTCGCGCGGATGGATCGCGACGCGCTCTGCAAACATCAGGGGATCACTTGGCTCCGGGCACCTACGTGCTTGCCGTACGCCTGCGCCAGGACCACCTACAGGCAGGGATCATTCCGATTCTCAAGATGACGGTATCTGAAGACGGACGCACGTCGTACAAGACTTTGCCGGGCGATCATGGGACCACCGTCAACGCCTGCCCTGAGCGGATGCAGAACACCGAATCGTGCCGACAGATGGCGGCGAACAGCTGACCCGTCGGCGAGAAGCCCAATGCTGCGTGGCTCAGATTGGACCCGTCCAAGTGCCTACCGGAGTGCTCGCAAGGACCGCTGAATGTCTGTCGACCCGATAGTCCTACCAGGTCTCCTGCTCTTGGCGGTCGAACTGTTGGCGCTTGCGGTCGTCGGCTACGTAGTCGCGCGCGTCGCCCTGCACCAACGCTACGCCCCCCTGGCCCTCGCCCAGGGCCTCGTCATTGGCCCCGCCCTCTGGGGACTTCTCGCAAACCTCCTGTTGCACCTCCTCCCCGGGCTCGCCGGCGCCCTCGCCACCTGGATCGTCTCCCTCGCTCTCGCCGCCGCCCTGGCCCGCCACGCTCCGGCCAGCCTCCGCTTGCCCGCCCGCACCCTCGCCAGCTTCTACCTCGCCACCCTTGCCGTCTTCTGGGTTGCCCTGGCCAGCCGGCAGTTGCTGAGCATTCCCGACGAGGACATTCATCTTGCGATTTCCGCCACGATCCGGGCCGGCCAGTTTCCGCCGGTGCTCTCGTGGATTCCGGACATGCCGCTCCCGTACCACTATGGCGCCGACCTGCTAATCGGGCTCTTGAGGCCACCCGTAGGACCGGACTTCGCCTTTACGACCGAAGTGCTGAGTGCCTTCATCTGGACTGGTTTTGTTCTCGTGGTGGCAACTGCCTTGATGCGGCATGCAGGCGTCAGCGCGCTTGTTATAACTCCGCTCCTGCTGACGGCCGGCGCGTGGTCGCTGATCTGGTATGCGGATGCGCCGCACATCCTCAGAGTCGCGATGCCGTCCGGGATTCCCGAAGCAGGAGTCCGAGCCTCCCTGGCTGACATCTTCTGGCCCTCGCCGTCAATTCCCTGGACGTGGCCTGGCGAGGCGTCGCTGCCCAATATCTGGAAGCCTCCGTTCGTCCTGAGCTACGCGTTGGGATTCATCGTGCTTGAGCGGGCCGCCGCGATTCGATCCGACACCTGTCGGCGCACGTGGCCGCTGGCGTACCTGGTTGGCTTCATGGGCCTAGTGGCCGAAGAAATAGCCCTGGTCGTACTTGCCCTCTGGGTCATCCTCGAGACCGTGCGCCTACTGCGTGCGCACGAAGCGCCTGCCGCTACCCGAAGGGCCGTACTACGGGCGTCAGCTGGTCCTCTTCTGGCCCTGCTCCTGCTGGCCGTCGGAGGTGGAGTCCTCACCAGCACCTTGACTGGCGTGCAAGGTAAGGAGTTGTCGCTGGGGTGGCACGCGGATGCCTGGAGCCGCCGGCCATTTGGCGTACTCGATGTTCACCCAGGCGGCGTTGGGATTCTCGGCCTTGGCGTTGTTCCCGTCGCCGTCCTGGCAGTTTTGCTTGCCTGGCGGAGCCAACTCGTGCTGGCACTCGCCGCCGGCAGCGCAGTCCTGTTTCTTGCCGCCCTCGTTCTTCAGTACGAACCAGCGGGCGAGGTGACCCGGCTAGACGGACATGCGCGCAACTTCGCTCTGCTGGCCTTGCTGGTGGGACTGAGCATTCGGCTGCACAAGCTCTCGTCAAACTGGCGCCGTGCTGCCCTCGCGGCATTCGCGGCATTCGCCGTATGGCCCACGGTTGCCCTGCCAGCCCACGACCTGGCAACGGCCGTCAGGCACGGAGTGCGCCTGGCCAATGCCCAACCAGGCGAGCGTGAATTCGACGCCTGGGTCATGGGCCGGGCCACGATCGAGCCTCTCCGTTCTGAGCGAATCGCGACCTATATCCGGACGAAGACGCGTATTGACGACCGAGTCTTCTCTCCCCATCCGAATTCGATGACGGTTTCTACCGGTCGCCCCAACGCGTCCGGCTTCCCCACACTCATTCACCTGTTCGCCGTGACGGGAGCGGAATACGAGGACGCCCTTGACTTTCTCGAACCAACGGCAATCCACCGACTAGGCTTCAAATACCTTCACGCCACGGATGCGTGGGTCGAGAGCCTGCCAGACCGAGCCCAGGCGTGGTTGAGGAATCCCGACTTCTTCGAGCTTCTGCTGCGTGATGACCGGGATGCCCTGTACCGCATCCTGCCGACATTCCTGAGCCTCGATTCTTCGCCGGATTCCCGGTCGTATGAAGCATTGCGGCGGCTGATTCCACATGGGTCCACCGTGAACGTACCGACTCCAACCAGCCCGCTCACGGCCATTCGAGTTGCGTCGGTGCTGCCCCAGGCCCGGATCGTGGGCACGCTCGATCCGCATATCCACTATTCGCTAACCAACCTCCCAACTGAACCGCTTGCCGGCCGGCTTCCCGACATCGTCGTCGCCGAGCGGGACATATCCTTCGATATCAGCACCCAGGGATTCACTCCCATCTGGTGGAACCAGGCAGCGGTGGCCTACGCCACGCGCCCCGAACTTGCGGTCGCTGTTGATGCGCCACCGCAGTCGGATCACCAGGTTGCGGTCCGTCTATCGAACGTGCATCAAGAAGGTTCCCAGCTAACCTTCACCGCGCACGTCTCCAACCGTGCGGCTGATCGATGGACAGGGCAGGACTGGCTGCTCGTCAGGATCGAGGAATCCTCGTGGAAGCTACCAAGCCAGTACGAGTCCGATGGATACACGCTGGTTGGAGCCCGCTGGTTCGGGGGGCAGATTTCCCCGGAAGTCGCTGCGAGTTCAAACACCTACAGGTTTGACGCTAGCAGTGGCTCGCTGGAAGTGCTGGACCCAAACGGCAAGTTCGTTGACCTTCCGTCGTCAGGAGACCGGCTCAAACCGGCAAGCTACGTCCTGGTTAAGCGGTTACGCCGCGAATACCTGCAAGCGGCGATCATTCCAGTGCTGACCGCCACGGTCACCGATTCCGGCCGCACCACGTTTGCGCCGTACGAAGGCGAACGCCGCGTATCTGTGCAGGCCTGTGCCGAGCGTCTGCGGATTGCCGCCCTCGGCGGGACGATCTGTCGGCAACGAAACATCCAAGCCGCGCCGCTCGCATCTCGACAACCGTGATCTTGCCAGTCCGGCCTACGAAGAAGGCAATAGAGGTGGCGGTCCTTAGATGACGGTCGATCCCGCGGTCATACCAGGCCTGTTTCTGCTGGCGGCGGAACTCTTAGCGCTTGCGGCGGTCGGCTACGTCGTGGCGCGGGTCGCGCTGCGGCAGACCAACGACCTCTTGGCCTTAGCCCAAGGACTGGTCATCGGCCTGGCGCTCTGGGGCCTGATCGTCAACTTCCTGTTGCATCTGATTCCTGGCATGGCCGGCGCTCTGGCGGGCTGGATTGTTGTGGTGGCCCTTGGCGCCGGCCTGGCCTGGCGCAAGCGCCACGCCCTACCGATACCGCCACGCACACTTGCCAGCTTCGGCCTCGCCAGCGCCGCAGTCTTCTGGATCGCCCTCGCCAGCCGCCAGCTGCTGATCATCCCCGACGAACCAGTCCATGCCACCCTCTCGTCAACGATTCGAGCCGGCGGTTGGCCACCCATCCGTTCGTGGAATCCGGATCTCGACCTTTCTTATCACTACGGCATCGACCTTTTGATCGGACTGTTGATGCCGCCGGTAGGGCCAGACCTTGGATTCACAACGGAGGTGCTTGGGGCATACGCCTGGGTCTGCTTGGTCATGCTCGTGGTGGCGCTGCTTCTGCGACGCGGTTCGCCGGCCGGCACACTGGTCCTGACCCCGCTATTGCTCGCACCAGGCGCCTGGACGCTCGTATTCGGCGAGCAGCCCGCAGTCACAGACGTCCCAGTCCCGGTCGGTATACCCGCCGCCGGGCTGCGCGCCGCGCTGTCCAGCGTCTATTGGCCACACGTCGAGCTTCCGTGGCCCTCGGAGCAGCACGGTGTACCGCCAAACATCTGGAAGCCTCTGTTTCCATTTGCATACGCGTTAGCCTTCCTAATACTCGAGCGGGTCGCCGTTTGGAAAAGAACGCGGTGGCCAGGCGCTCTAACGCTCGCGCTCCTCGTTGGATTTCTTGGACTCGTCGACGAATCCGTCGCTCCAGTCGTTCTCGCGACTTGGACGGTTATGGAAGTCGCCCGAGGAGTGCGACATCGCAGCCACGCCTCGGCCAACCTCGTCACGATTCTTGGTGCCGCCGTTGGACCGACACTGGCAGCGACGCTCCTCGCCGGAGGTGGTGGAGTCCTGACGGGTGTTATTACGGGAACTGGGAGCACCGGATCACTCGCCCTCGGCTGGCCTCTTGACCCTCGCGACCGCAGCGCACTTCTCTCGGTGACGATGCTGGGGGGCGGGCTCGGCCTTTTGCACGTTGGCACCTTGGTCGTGGCGAGCGCTGCCGTGCTGCTCGCGCTTCGAGACCGGCTCGTTCTTTTGCTGGTCGGAGCAAGCCTCGCGTTTCTGATTGCCGCCCTCACCCTCCGCTACGAGGAGGCCCCACACGACGTGGCCCGATTCGACGGCCACGCTCGAAATTTCGCGCTGTTGGCCCTCGCTCTCGCGCTCGGCCTACGTATCAGGGCGTTGCCTCGCCTCCGCCGCTATGCCGTTGCCGGAATCGTCTTCGGACTGGTGACGTGGCCTACAGTCGCTACGCCAGCTCGCAATCTTGGCCTGGCCATTGGCCACGGAGTTGAGGTCGCGAACGCAAGCGACCAGGCACCGGAATTCGGAGACTGGTACTGGTACATGGGTCGGTACGCGCCCCAGCAGCCGCTTCCCGAAATGATCACGACTTGGATCCGCGACAACACCGCCACTGATTCGCGAATCCTGTCACCGGCTCCGTTAGCAATGACGATTGCGACGGGCCGGCCGAATGCCGCTGGGTTCACCCGGTTTCCGCACGGTCGTCCAACATTCGGACCTGAGTACCTGGACTCAATCCGTCACCTTGAACCTGCGGCGCTCACACGGCTGAAGATCCAATACGTCCATGCGCCGGATCATTGGGTCGCCGAACTCCCGGATCGGGCCAGACGCTGGTTGGCCGAACCCCACCTGTTTGAACCGCTGATACGGGATGGCACCGATACGCTCTACCGCGTCCGCCCGGAGATTCGAAATCTTGACTTGGCCCCGGCGACGGGAACATACGAAGCCCTCAGGCTGGCAGCGAGGAACGGCTCACGGGTCTTCCTATCCAAGGCGACCGACCCCCTGAACACAGTTCGCGCCGCGGCGTCTATGCCACACGCACAGTTTCTGGGCTCAGGGAGCCCGTCCGACTTGTCCATACGAGACCTATCCCTGGGATCGGACGTTCGACCGGAACCACTTGACGCCAGGCTGCCGGACCTTGTCGTTGCATCAGCGCGCCTCGCGCCGTCCATATTCTCCGGGCACGTGCGGCGCCCAGTCTTTTGGAACGACGAGATCGCTGTCTATTCACCAAACGGTTCAGTTCCGCCCGTCATGCCCCAGCCGCAAACTCCGTTCCAGGTCAACATCTCCAACTGGCAGGTGACGACCAGTGGGCTGACCTTCACGGCTACCCTGTCGAACTCTGGTGGCGAGAATTGGACTGGCCAGGACTGGGTAGTTGTCCGGGCTGATGAGTCGCCCTGGGCATTCCCTCGCAGCTGGCCAGTCGATCGAACCCCTCAGTGGTTCGCAGGACAGATCGCTCCCCAGTCCGGGACCATTCGTCTTGGCTACGAGTTCGACCCGAGGGCCGGTCGGCTCGCCCTGCGAAACAGCGACGGAACTCGGAACAACCTTCCGTCGGCTGGCGCCGGGCTCGGCCAGGGTGTGTGGTTACTGAGCGTCCGGCTGCGAGACGACTATCGCCTTGTGGGCCTCGTGCCGGTCGCCAAGATCTCAATTGCTGCCGGTGGAGACGTTTCATACCACGTCTACGAAGGCGAGGTTGGAATCCGGCCAACCTCGGGCCCAATTGCTTCGCCGTGGGGTAGGTTTTGAGCCAGATCCACACCCCAGCACGCCAGACGACATTCCCCGGGCAGATTCCAAAACCAGAGCGACCACCGGTTGCCGCCCGCCCCAGAGTGACAGACCTGTCAGCCCGCGGTTCCGGCAGACTCCTTCAAGTCTGGCTGCGATAGGTGACCGTCGACATCGGCGTAATCCCTGGGCTGCTGATTCTCGCGGCAGAACTCCTTGCCCTCGCAGCGCTCGGCTATGTCGTAGCAAGGGTCGCGCTCCGCCAACGTGACCACCTACTCGCCCTTGCCCAGGGCTTGGTCATCGGCCTTGCCCTCTGGGGCCTCATTGTCAATTTCGTCCTCCACCTGCTTCCGGGACTGGCTGGAGCCCTGGCCGGTTGGATCATCGTCGCGGCTCTCGGCGCCGGCCTCGTCTGGCGCGGACGTCTGAATCTAGCGATTCCGCCACGCACATTCGCCGGCTTCGGCCTCGCCGGGGCTGCAATCTTCTGGATTGCCCTCGCCAGCCGCCAACTGCTGACTATCCCGGACGAGCTTCTCCACACCACGCTTCCCGCTACGATCCGCGCCGGCGGCTGGCCGCCGACGCTGTCCTGGAACCCTGACCTTGACTTGGCCTATCACCACGGGATGGACCTTCTCGTCGGGCTTCTGACGCCGCCGATGGGACCGGACCTGGCGTTCACCACCGAGTTGGTGAGCGCCTTTGTCTGGACCAGCTTCGTCCTGCAAGCGGGGGCGCTGACCATGCGGCATGGCGCGTGGGCAACCACGCTGGCGCTGACTCCGCTCCTACTGGCGGCGGGCGCATGGACGCTGGTATTCGGCGAACAACCCACGCTGGTGCAGGTTCCGGTCCCCGCCGGCATCCCATCCGCCGGACTTCGTGCGGCGCTGGCCGAGATCTACTGGCCGGCTGTGGACTTTCCCTGGCACTCAGAATTAGACGCGGTGCCACCGAACATCTGGAAGCCTCAATTCTCGTTTACCTACCCGTTAATCTTGGTGACGTTGGAGCGAGTCGCCAGTGGCAGCGGGTGGTCATGGCCAGCCGCGCTGACGCTGGCTGGCCTAGTTGGGTTCCTGGGCTTAGTGGACGAAACGGTTGCTCCAGCGGTGCTAATGCTATGGGGCTTGGTTGAAGCCAGCCGGGTGATCCGGGCTCGGCCAACGCGCACGGCGTTTCCTTTAGCTGCCGTACGCGCCGCAGCGGGGCCAGCACTGGCTGCGTCGCTACTCGCCGGCGGCGGGGGTGTCCTCACGGGCGTCTTGACCGAGAGCGCAGGCGCCGGTGAGCTCTCGTTTGCTTGGCCCATCGACCCGCGCGACCGGGGAGCGGTTAGTTCGGCGACAGCGTTGGCCGGCGGGTTGGGAATCCTGGGCTTTGGGTCCCTGATTGTGGCCGGCACCGCCGTACTGGCCAGCCGCGACCGCTTGGTACTGATACTGGTCACTGGCAGCGGGGTGCTTCTGTTAGCAGCTCTCTCGCTGCGATACGAGGCTGCGCCGCATGACGTTGGCCGGTTTGATGGGCACGCCCGTAACTTTGCCCTGCTGGCGCTCATGGTGGCCCTGAGCGCTCGCCTTGCCACCATGCGTCCTCGGAGGCGCTACGCCGCCGCAGTGCTTATTGTCGCCTTCATCACCTGGCCCACCGTAGCCACTCCGGTGCGCAAGCTTGGCTTGTCAGTTGGCCACGGCGTGCAGTTGGCAAACGCCCGGCCTGGACACAACGAGTTTGGCGAGTGGTATTGGTGGATGGGCCGTCACCCGCTAGAGCGCTTTCCATCCAACGCTATCGCAGACTGGATTCGCACTCACACCTCGGTTGACGCCCGCGTCCTGTCGCCAACGCCGCACGCAATGACCGTAGCCACAGGCCGGCCTAACGCCTCGGGTTTCATCCAGTTCTTGCATCCACGTCCGACGACCGGGCCTGAGTATCTGGATGCCATCCGTCATCTCGAACCAGCAGCGCTCGAGCGGCTAGACATCGAGTACGTACACGCGCCAGATGATTGGGTCGCTGGTCTACCGAATCGGGCCGCGCAACGGCTGGCGAATCCGCAGTACTTCGAACCGCTACTACGCGACGGCGCTGAGGTGCTCTACCGGGTGCGTTCGGCGTTCGTGCAGCTCGACATTGCGCCCACGCCCGGGTCCTACGAATCCCTGCGGCAGGCCGCTCCGGCGAGATCCACGGTGTACTTGTCTCCAGCCACGGACTCACTGAATACCTTCCGAGCCGTGGCGGTGCTGCCGCATACTCAGTTGCTGGGTTCCCCACACGAGTCCGCGCTCCACCTAACGAACCTCCATTTGCAGGCTGACTATCGGCCTACGCCGATTAGCGACGAGACGGCCGACCTAATCGTCACATCGGCGCGGCTGGCTCCGTCCATGTTCCGGCCAGGAGCTCGGCATCCAATCCTTTGGAACGACGAAATCGCCGTCTACGCCCCAGACGGGCTTGTCGTGCCCACCATGGCCCCACCACCACGGGACTTTAGCGTTCGGCTTTCAGATATAAGGTCGGAGAGCGGGCGCCTAGCTTTTACCGCCACTCTCAAGAATCAGAGCGGTACGGGATGGACAGGCCAGGATTGGATAGTCGTGTCGGCGGATGCCTCACCGCTGAGCCTGCCGCACTTTCGGGAAGCGGACGAAGGCATTCAGTGGTTTGCCGGACAGATCGCCCCCCAGTCAGGGACCATCATTCACGAGTACCAGTTCGATCCACGAAAAGCGACGCTCCTCCTCGATAGCGAACGCGGGATGCAACCCCTGCCATCGGCCGGCAAGGGGCTATCTCAGGGTGCGTGGGTACTTGGCCTTCGACTACGGAACGACTATCGCCTGGTGGGATTCGTTCCAGTCGCGAAAATCGACATTTCTCAATCCGACGACGTGGCGTACCAAGTCTATGAGGGCGAGCTTGCGATACGCCCAACAGAGGGGCCGATAGGGTCATCAAAGGGACGATTCTGAGTGCCGGCATCAGTCATCTCAGGACCCGACGTCCCTACAGCCTGTGACAACACGACCTGCGCAATCTTTCCGACGAGTCGGATTCACCGTACGAAGGCAAATAGACCTGCGCAGCCGCGCCAGAATCTTGGGTGGAGTCTTGCGGAGTGAGCGTTGACCCGGTGGTCATCCCAGGCCTTTTGTTGCTGGCGGCGGAACTCTTAGCGCTAGCAGCGGTGGGCTACGTCGTGGCGCGGGTCGCGCTGCGGCAGACCAACGACCTTTTGGCCTTAGCTCAAGGATTGGTCATCGGCCTGGCCCTCTGGGGCCTCATCGTGAATTTCGTCCTCCACGTTCTCCCCGGACTGGCCGGCGCTCTGGCGGGCTGGATTGTTGTGTTGGCCGTTGGCGCCGGCCTGGCGTGGCGCAACCGCCGCGCCATATCAATACCGCCCCGCACCCTCGCCGGCTTCGGCCTCGCCAGCGCCGCAATCTTCTGGATCGCCCTCGCCAGCCGCCAACTGCTCATAATCCCGGACGAAATCCTGCATACGATGATTCCCGCCACCATCCGAGCCGGCGGCTGGCCGCCAGCCCTCGGCTGGAATCCTGACCTGGACCTGGCGTATCACCACGGCATCGATCTGCTCGTTGCCCTCCTGACCCCTCCGACAGGCCCCGACCTGGCGTTCACAACGGAACTCCTCGGCGCCTACGCCTGGACCGCATGGGTCTTGCTGACGGCCGCACTCCTCCTGCGACGCGGCTCATGGGCGGGCACATTGACCCTAATGCCGATTCTTCTGGCACCCGGCGCCTGGACTCTTGTGTTTGGCGAACAACCGTCGCTGCTGCGGATTCCCATTCCAGTAGATGTTCCGGTGGCCGGCATACGCGCGGCGCTGGCCGAGTTGTTCTGGCCGGCTGTCGAACTTCCGTGGCCTACGGAGCAGCAAGGCGTTCCCCCAAACATCTGGAAGCCATCGTTCGCTCTTTCCTATGGACTAGCGTTTGTTGCGTTGGAGCGAATCGTCGCGGGAGCCCATAAGTCCTGGCCGGCCACGCTGACGCTCGCCGCCCTTGTTGGATTCCTTGGATTACTCGACGAGACGATCGCCCCAATCGTGCTGGTGCTGTGGATCGCAGCATTAGCGGCTGAGGTGCTTCGCGCTCCGCCCAAACGATCGCAGCTCCTCGTCGCCGTCCTGCGCGCGGCCGCGGGCCCGCTGCTGGCCGTGGTCCTTCTGCTCGCGGGCGGCGGGATCTTCACCGGCATCCTTTCCGGGAGTTCAGGTTCCGGCGAACTGACGATGGGATGGCCGCTGGATCCTCGGGACCGCGGTGCAGTGAGTTCGGTCACCCCGCTGGACGCGGGGCTTGGCCTCCTGAGCCTCGGGTCCCTAATCGTGGCCGGCATCGCGATTCTGATCGGGCGCCGATGTCGACTGGTCATTTTCCTCGTGGCTTCCACCGGCGCTTTCTTGGTAGCCGCACTTGTGCTGCGATACGACATTGCCCCCCACGACATTGGCCGCTTCGATGGGCACGCACGGAATTTCGCCTTGCTGGCACTACTCTTGGCGCTTAGCGTCCGGCTAGCCGCCTTGCGTTCGAGCTGGCGATATACCGCAGCGGCATGCGTTTTGTTGCTCGTTACGTGGCCAACCGTCGCCGCTCCGACCCGCAAGCTCGGCCTCGCCATCGGGCATGGCGTCCAGATCGCTAACGCCACACCGGAATCGCGCGAATTCGGCGAGTTCTTCTGGTGGATGGGTCGGTATCCACTTGAGCGTTTCCCGTCCGTGCGAATTGCCAGTTGGATCCGCGAAAACACGGATGTTGACACCAGAGTTCTCTCCCCAGCGCCCTATGCCATGACCATTGCCACTGGCCGTCCGAACGCCTCGGGCTTTGCCGACTTCCTGCACACACGCCCCTACACCGGCTCTGGATACCTCGACGCAATTCGGCTTCTCGAACCGGCGGCCCTTGGGCGGCTGGAGATTGAATACGTTCATGCACCCGACGACTGGTCCAGCAACTTGCCGAACCGGGCCAAGCTATGGCTCGATAATCCGGCACTCTTCGAGCCGCTCATTCTCGACGGTGCCCACACGCTCTATCGGGTGCAGCCTGCATTTCGCGAGCTAAGAATCCCGCCGGCTCCCGAGTCGTTCGAGGCACTACGACAAGCTGTCCCGCCAAACACGGGGGTTTATCTGTCGCCGTCTAGCGGCTCGCTGAATGCCTTCCGCGCGGTGGCGGTCCTTCCACATGCGCACCTTCTGGGATCTCCGAATCGGGCCGCCCTGCATCTTCAGGCCGACATACCGACATCGCCACTCGGCAGTCAGCCCGCCGACCTCGTCGTCACCGCTGCGCAACTTGCCCCATCCATGTTCCACCCCAGTGCACAGCGCCCGGTCTTTTGGAACGAGGAAATCGCCGTTTATGCCCCTGCTGGCACCATCGCGCCCCTACAGGATCCTCCGCCGCGGCCCTTCACAGTTCGAGTCACGGATGCCCAGGAGAGCGATGGCCGACTTGCCTTCACTGCAACGCTGTCGGAGACAGCCGGCGAAGGTTGGACCGGTCAGGATTGGCTGGTGGTGCCGGCCGACGAGTCGCCGTGGGCCTTGCCGCGCATCCGGCCAACCGATCCAGCGGCGCAGTGGTACGCGGGACAGGCCACCCCGCAGCCGGGTTCAGTAACACATCGATACGAATTCGACCCCCAGGCGGTGATGCTCACCCTGCAGGACTCGCCGTCGGACGTGGTTCGACTGGATTCGTCAGGGGATCGACTGGAGCCCGGGGTCTGGATCCTGGCCGTGCGGCTACGCAGCGAGTATCAGCTCTCCGCCTTTATCCCGGTGGTTAAGGTCGTGATTTCCTGGGCCGGCGACGCTTCACTCGAGGCCTATGAGGGCGAATACGGGGTCAGGCCCGTGCCGCGACCAGCGGAACCGTAGGGGCGAGGGGCTGCGTGACTGAGCGTCAGCGACTCGGAGGTTCGGACTATCCGCAGAATGCCAAGGTAGCGACCGATCAGATCAACTGCTCACGCCAGGTCGCTGGCGCTTGATCGCTCCCGATTTCAAGACTGTCAGGCAGATACGCCGGTTCGCGCGGTCCAACCTCACGCGCCCAGTGCACCATCGCCTTCACGCCCTCCCGCAGGCTCGTAGTGTTGCGAAAGCCCAGAATCTGCTCAGCCGCTTCATGCGCGCAGTAGGCGTTCCTGACCTCGAGCGGTCGGCCCGGCATGTACTTCGGCTCCAGGCCGGCCGGCCACGGTCCGCCGTCAAAGAACACATCTCGAACGACATCCGCAAGCTGATTGATCGAAACGTCCTCCGACGAGCCAACGTTGAAGATACGGCCGTTTGAGCGGTCGCTGAGGCCGCCGTCCACCATCACCGGGTTCGTGTCGCCGATGTACGAGTACGCGCGGCGCTGTTCGCCGTCACCATAGATGTGGAACGCGCGGTCCCGGAGCAGCGAGTTGATGAAGATCGCCACCACGTTGCGATACGGGTCAGCCAGGTTCTGACGCTCGCCATAGACGTTATGCGGGCGAAAAATGGCGTAGTCAAAGCCGTGTACGGCCGACAAATGCTCGGTGGCGGCTTCCATGGAGGACTTCATAGCAGCGTAGACGTCCTCCGGAAGGCGCGGCATCGACTCGTCAAACGGCGCCTGCTGCGCGCCGTACACGCTCATCGAACTAACCAGCACGACCTTCGAAAGTCCGTTGGCGATCGCCGGAACCAGCGTGTTCAGGTATCCGACGACGTTGTTGTCCAGGGAGCTCAAGGGTGTGAACTGGCTGCGTCCTTCGGTGGCGTCCGCCGCGTAGTGGTAGATGACTTCGGGAGCGGCGGACTCGACCAGTTCAGTAGCCGCCGCGCGGTCGGCAAGATCGCACTCCACAAACTCGGCGCCCGGATTGACGTTCTCAGCGTATCCGCCAATCAGGCTGTCAGCGGCAGTGACCTCATGGCCATAGTCAAGCAGTCGGTCCACGGCATGGCTTCCCATAAAGCCGGCCGCGCCGGTTACCAGCACGCGCATGGGCTGCTTCAGCGCACTCCGATCAGCGTGGGCAAGTCAGGCACCGTGGCGCCAGGCGTCCGCCGCGCCGGGTGGATTCTAGCCCAGAGCCAGCAATGGCTCGCCCGCTCCGGCGCCCTGGCTGGGCGCGCCACACCTCTTCCTCGACACCGCACACACCGGGCTGGACGCCGGTTACGGTGCAGCGGCCGCTGGAGCCCAGGGTGGGACTCGAACCCACAACCTGCGGTTTACAAAACCGCTGCTCTGCCGATTGAGCCACCTGGGCGCGGTTCGATTACGAGGGTACTTGGCCAACTGGCACGACGCTCGCGACGAGGAAACGGAACCGCCCGACCGAATCGCCCTCGGCTACGCCTGGCTGCGGATGAACGCGATGAAGTTCTGCAGTTCCTGCTCGGTCATGTTCGGGAAGGCCGGCATCCCGTTCCCGCCCTGCATGGCCTGCTCGCGAATCCGAGCCTCGGGCAGGTCCTCGACCGTCCTATTTCTCAACTCCGGACCGATACCGCCGCTCAGGTCGGCGCCATGACAGGCGATGCAACCCAGGGCGGTGAACTGCTGGCGGCCGGCTTCGGCCGCGCCGGTCAGCGACATCACGACTTCCGGCGTGGCCGCGGCGCCGCCGGCGGCTTCTGTTGGCTCAGCGGCTGCAACCGCGGTTGGAACGGCCGTCACCGGCGTCACGGCCACAATCGCTTCAGCCACGCGCGGGGTCGGGGATTCCACCGCCGCTGCCGGCGTACGCTCCGGCGGCATGGTGATCTGCGCCACGACCGGGACCACAAGTGGCTCCACCATGGCCACCGGTCGGCTCTCACCACACGACGCCAAGAGTCCCGTAAGCAGCAGTGTGACAGCCAGCCCACCAAGCAGGCGGCGGCTTGGGCTAAGGCCGGTCATTCGGTCGCGGTCTCCTCGGGCGCACTCGCGCCGTCGGTTGTGATTGTATTCACAAAGTCACTTCGCCGCTAGCCATCGCGGCTCGCCATGGAATGCGGACAGCGGCCGATTACTCCTCGTCCCCCCGCAGCGCGGCCAGGACCGTCAGGTCTTCAAGCGTCGTCGTGTCGCCCACCACTTCGCGACCCGCCGCGATGTCCCGCAGCAGGCGCCGCATGATCTTGCCGCTACGTGTCTTGGGTAGCGCGTCGGTGAAACGCAACTGCTTGGGGCAGGCAAAGCGTCCCAGGACCTGGCCGACATGGGCGATCAGTTCGGCCTGCAACTCGTCGCTGCCCTCGATTTCGGCGCGGAGCGTGACAAAGGCCGAGATGAACTCGCCCGTGATCGGATCGGGCGCGCCCACGACGGCCGACTCGGCCACGGAGGCATGGCTGACGAGCGCGCTCTCCACCTCCGCGGTGCCGATGCGGTGCCCGGCCACGCTCAGCGTGTCGTCGACCCGACCAATCACCCAGTAATAGCCATCGGTGTCACGCACAGCCCCGTCGCCGGTCAGATACCGTCCCGGGAACTTCTCCCAGTAGGTTTCGATCAGCCGTTCGCTGTCGCCGTACTCGCCGGGATGCCCTGGCTGGCCCCAGCCTTCCTTATAGATGCCCCGGAGCATCGAGGGCCAGGCGCGCTTGATGATTAGCAGGCCGCGTTGCCCGTCCGGCACCGGCTCGCCGTCTTCGTCCACAACCGCCGGCTCCACGCCTGGAAATGGCAGCGTGGCCGAGCCGGGTTTCAGAGTCGTCGCACCAGGCAGCGGCGTGATCAGGACTCCGCCGGTCTCGGTCTGCCACCAGGTGTCCACGATGGGGCAGCGCCCGCCGCCGATCACCTGGTGATACCAGAGCCAGGCGTCGGGATTGATTGGCTCCCCCACGGTGCCCAGCAGTCGCAGGCTCGAAAGGTCGTGCCCCTGCGGGTGATGGTCCCCCCAACGCACAAACGTGCGGATCGCCGTCGGCGCTGTGTAGAAGACCGTGACCCGGTACTTCTCCACGATCTCCCAGAACCGGTCCTCGGCCGGGTGATTGGGCGCGCCCTCGTACATCACGCCGGTCACGCCGTTGGCCAGGATTCCGTAGACGATGTAGCTGTGCCCCGTCACCCAGCCGATGTCGGCCGTGCACCAGTAAATGTCGTCGTCTTTCAGGTCAAAGATCAGCTTGGACGTCAAGGCCGTGTAGACCATGTAACCGCCCTGTGCGTGCACCACACCCTTGGGCTTCCCGGTCGTGCCGCTGGTGTACAGGATGTAGAGCGGATGCTCCGCGGGCAGATGCGCCGGCGGGCAAACATCGGACTGGCCCTCAATCACGTCGTCCCACCACGCGTCGCGCCCGTCGACCCAGCCAATCTCGTTCTCGCACCGCTTGAGCACGATTACGCCGTCGACCGAGGGGCAGGCGTTATCGGCCAGCGCGGCGTCCACGTTGCCCTTCAACGGAATCACGCGTCCGCGCCGCCAACCGCCGTCGGCGGTGATGATCATCCGTGCACCGGCGTCATTGACCCGGTCGCGAATGGCATCGGCGCTAAACCCACCGAAGACCACGCTATGCACTACGCCCAGGCGCGCACAGGCCAGCATTGCCACGGGCAGCTCGGGGACCATGGGCATGTACAGCACCACGCGGTCGCCGGCTTCCAGGCCCTGGGCTTTCAGAGCGTTAGCGAACCGCTGCACGTCCGACAGTAGGTCAGCATAGGTGACGACGCGGGTGTCGCCTGGCTCGCCTTCCCAGTAGTAAGCCACCCGGTCGCCGCGCCCGGCCTCCACGTGCCGGTCCAGGCAATTGACCGAGATGTTGGTCTCGCCGTCCACGAACCACTTGACGAACGGCGGCTCGCCCTCGTGCAGTTGCGTCCACGGTTTGAACCAACTGAAGCCGTCGGTGACCTCGCGCCAGAATCCTTCCGGATCCTCAAGGCTGCGCCGGTGTAGCTCCTGGTAAGCCTCGAACGACGGGACGTGCGCGGCCGCCGCAAAATCCGCCGGAGGGGCGAACAATTCGGTGTCTTGGGACGCCTGGTGCGTGTCCTGCTCCGCCGCCATCAATTACCCTCGCCGGTCTATCGCGTTGGCCCGAGCGAGACTGAGGCTAGGCACCGGCCTCCAAACCGTCAACCCCGAGCCCGGCTGTACGTGTAACACGCCGTCCAAACCGGACGGTCCCGCTCGGCAGAGCATTCGAGCTTCGTCAGTCTCCCGCAGTCTCAACGTAAGTCGGACTGGTCCACGCCATATGTCCATCCAACTGCAGAACGCGAACGTGATAGGCATGTACGCCAGCCGGAGGTGTGGAGTCGGTCCACATCACCCGCGTGTCCAACGGGCCGCCATCGGCGGGCAGCGCCTGCAGGCGCAGATGCGCGCCCAGACCGGCAGCCTCCACAAAAGTCGGACCGTCCTCGATGCCTGCCAGCGACTGTGTGACTGTCAGCGGCTCGGCTGCGAAGTCGATCACGGGATTCTCGGCGTCGGCCAGCTCCAGACACAGCCCGTCGTAGTCGCCCGCGGCCTCGCTGGTCCAGCACACGCGCTGACCGTCGCCCCCGATCAAACCCTCTTCCGGGTGATCGAAAGCGAACGGCGTGACTTCCTTGATACGCGCGCCACGCACCGTCAGCTCGCCGTCCCAGGTCTGCTTGCGCCCGCGAGCGATCCGCAGATTCCCGGTCCACGCCACCAGAACGTGCGACGGATCGCCCGAAGGCGTCCAGCGATGGACCGGCTCGCCGTCGCGATAGACGGCGATCTCGATAATCGGCGCTGTGCCGTTGACCTGGACTTCAACCGGAACGGCACCGACCGCGACGGCGTCGGCGCCCATGCGCGCGCCCGCGATTTCCGCCTCAACCAGAATCCGCGCGCCGGTGCTTCCGTGACAGTGCCGCGAGTGCAGACCATCCCAAATTGCGTCACGCGTAAGTTCAGCCGCGCGAATGCAGGCCAGGCCTCCGGACACCGGCATCTCGTTGGAGTTCGCCAGCGTTGCGCCCGGCCGTCCCATGTGATCGTCGCTGCCGGCCACGAAACCCACCTTCACGCCGGTCGCCAGCGCCTGCTGCAGAAACCACTCCGACGTACCGTGCGCCGAGTGCACTTCCACGACCGGCTCCAGCTCGGGATCAATCCAGCGCAACTCCGCACGCCGTCCGCCGACGTGCGGCAAGAGCATGACGTCGTCGCGTCCGCGAAAGCGTGCGTACAACTCTTCGACGTTAAGAGCGTCTCGCTCGGAGTCCAGTGGCCGGCGATCTTCGATCAGCCAGTGACCGGAGCGCGCAATGTCGCCGGCAGCGGGAACGCCACGAAAGATCACGTTCCGGTCGCCGCCGACCTCGGTGTTTCCCGACCACTCGTAGCCGTGGAAACACACGAACTCTCCGTCGGCGTGAATAGCCTCCACCTCTCGTCGCAGCCGCGCCCAGAATTCGTCCGTGATCTGAAAGTCGTTGGCCTGATGGCAAGTAAAGTCGGCACAGGCGAGGTAGCGCGCGAAGTGGAAATAGTCGGCCGAAGGATTGGTGCCCACCGACTCGCCGCTCTGCCCATGCAAGTCACCCCACCAGCGGCGTTCAACCGGTAGCTCGGCGGCAACTCGGACCGGGTTGCTGGTTGCCCTCAGGCCGCTGGTCTGGTCCACCACGTCAAGCCGGGCCACACCGGATTCATTCAGCGTCAGATTCTCGATAAAGGTGGCCGGCCCTGCGCCGGCCGCCGCGCCGAGCGCCTGATCGCTGTCAGACAGCCCGACCTGTAGCGACGCGCCCGGCACCTCCGCGGGATTGCCCCAGACGTCTTCGAACCTCGTCCGAACGGTGAACGGCTCTCCGGCTTGAACGTCACTCGGGGCAATAGCAACCAGCCGAACTGCCCGCCCGGCCACCACCGGAAACGTCAGAAAGCCGTCCAGATCCAGGAACTCCTGCGCACCCTTGCAGTCCACCGACACCTGGAATTCGAAGGCCTTCACCACGGTCACGGGCGCGCGGATGCCCGAACTCCCGCCGGATGTGTCGCCGAAGGTCAATTCCAGCCGGTCGCCCGGCCACAGCCCACCGTCGTCGGTGTGCACCGTCACCGCGGGCACAAACGGCCGCCGGTGCCCGCGCTCATTGAATCGCGCCACCGGCCGCACGCTACCCTCCGACACCGTCCGAACCGCCAGATACCCGGGCGCAGCCGGATCCTCAAACTGCGGTTCCCCCAACCCCGCCTGCGCCCGCCACGAAACCCGCACCGCCCCACGATCGTCAATACCGGCCGCACCTGCCGTGTAGACAACCCGAAACCTCACCGGCTGCCCGGCCACCGCCGGCTCGTCGATCTCAATCCGAGCCGAACCAAGAATCTCATCCGCGATGCGTCTAGCCACAGTGTCCAGCCCCGGGGCGCAGCAAGTGCTGCGGATTCTGCCTTGCCGCGACCAATAGCAGAAGCTTGATGTCTTCTCCCTGAGTCCTGGGAATGCGTCGTCGACTCAACGTCGAGCCGCAAAGGACCCCAAAGATCGCAGACCTCAAGCTAGCAACGGCTAGTCAAGCAACCTCGCCTCAAGTTCACCTTCATACACCTCGTAGTGCACGCCGCCGCCCTCAGCAACCACAATCTTCATCACCGGAATCAGAGCAACTTCCCACCAGTCGGCCCTTAGGCGCACCGCCAGCGTCCACACACCTGGCCCCAGTCCGGCGCCGGACGACTCCGTAACCGTTAGGTCACTGCCATCGACCCGGGCAGCCAGCGTGGCCGCGCGCGGATCGAACTCGTAGGCAACGACAGTCGATCTTCGCCCCGGGATTATCTGTCCGGCGTACCACTGAACGCCTGCGTGACGCTGCCCATCCGCGTCGAGTTCACTCGGAAACGCCCAATCAGACGAGTCCGTCGCCGTCACAAGCCAATCCTGGCCACGCCACTGATCGGGATCGTAGTCCGAGAAAACGACCGTGAATGAAATGCGACCGTCCGCAGCCTGGAATTCGGTCACGTTAACACCGAAGAACGGCCCAAACGGCGCAGCGATCGGCTCCGCGTCGTCCCCGAGCGCGTAGACGGCCAGTTCCGAGTTCCACCAGATCGGATGGCGAGCGCTCGAAGTAAGCATCGAAGGCGTCATCCGGGTCGACACGACCACGTAGTCAGGCATGGTGGAACCCAGCGGCAACGCCTGGAAGGCGGTCAGCAGATACAAATCGGCATGGTGCAACTCGCCTACTAGCTGCGCGTGCGACAGTACAGATGCCGCCCGAACACCCTCTAGAGGGTGGATGCCTGGTGACAGATACACCTTGGCGGACGCCGGGACCACGCGACGTAGAGCCTCAAATGCCAGAGGTGCAGGCTCAACTTCCAGGTCAAGAAACGCAGGTCGGATGGCATACAGAATGTCCGAGCCGTCGTGGATCTGGGCCTCAAAGAAGCTGGGGTCCGTTAGCCAGCGTTTGGCTCGGTCTGGCAGGCGGGCAACCCATGCCTCCGTGGCGTGCAGATACGTGTAACCAAGCCGACGCACAGCTGACGGCTCCAGGTATCGAATCGCGTCCATGTACTCCGCCCCAGGCGTCGGATGGAGGTGCAGATGGCCCGGAAAACCCACGGCATTCGGGCGCCCTGTGGACAGAGTCAATCCAATTGGTTCAGGCGAGAGAATCCGCGCCGCAATGTCTGTGTTGACTTGGATGTGCTCAGCGATTCGCGCTGACTTCAGGCTTCTCACTTCATAGCGTCGCATCAGATTTGAGACATACGGCTGACCCGGCGCCGCACCCTCGAACCTGGGGCCGTGTGACAGCGCAAGGCCAATGCTGTGAACAGGCTTCGCGATAGTCGGCCACGAGATTAGAACCGCGAAGCAAGCGCCAATCACGTAGCGCGATCGCGGCTGACGTGCCGAAAGGCGAATGCCAAGAGCGACCAGCAGCGCCAACAGCGCAAAGTTGCGCGCGTGCCCGTCAAGCCTAGTCACGTCCCGCGCAGGCTCATACTGCAGAACGAGTCCAGCGAGCAGAAACGCACCGGTACCGGCTACCAGTGCCAGCACCAGTCGCTCACGCCACGCCAACAACGCTGCGAATCCTGCAGTCAGCAGCGGCCCGAGTCCGAGTAGGGCGATCCCCCCCGGTCTGACATCGAAGAAGCCAAGTGGCCTTCGGTCAGCCAGGTCTGCGTTCCACCCGAAACTAAGCCTCTCGGCTCCGCCGGGCGATCCCACTACAAGGCCAGTGATTACCCCATTGCCAGCGACAAGGAGCAGTGTGGCCAGCACTGGGCCTAGGGCCAACCGAGTGCCCATGCGCCGACTGAATGACTGATCTCGTCGGGCCTTTTGGCAACCCCAGACCTCGATTAGTGCCCAAACTGCCAGGGTCACAAGCGCAACGGACTCCTCCAGGAGACCCATGAAGCCAATTAATCCGGCAAGCGCAATGGCCGCCGGCCATGATCGGGTGCAGGAATTCACCGCACATGTCAGCACGACAACGACAAGGGCGTAGGCCAGCACAAATGGCGGCTTCCAAATATTCGGCGGCGATATCTTCAACGGATCGTCGAATGGAAGTTCAGCCTCATTGATTGCAGGCCAGTAAATGTCCACAAGCGATGCGCGTAGACCGGCCTCCGGGAAGCTGCTGGGCACGGGCAACTGCAACACATTGGCAGGAACGTAACCAATAAGCGTCCAAGCTCCCGCCGTTAGCAGGAGCGGGGAAAACAAGAGCACGCACAGCCAGCCGTGCCGCCGCAGCAGCGTGGCGACGACCAAGGCAAACGCGGTCCAGGCGTACGCGCCCACCACTTCCGTCACCAGACCAAGATCTGGCCCGAAAGGCGGTGCCAGCAGCCCAATTAGCAGGTCAGCGCCGTAGTGATAGGAAACGGGAAGCCACGGGTTCCAGGGCAACGCCGGCGGCCAGTTACCTGCCCGAATCGCTGAAGCCAACTCAAGGTGGATTTCTGGATCGGGGATCGTGAGGAGCTGGCGCCCGGCCAATGCAACCCAAAAGATCGCCAGCGTCACAACGGCGAATCCGGCGACCGTGCGCGGTGGCAACTGCAGCGTCGAGAGCCTATGCCGGGCCAGCCAGGTCGCGATGGTCAGTGTGATCACCCAGGCCACGAGTGCCCCCGCCACTCCCGGCACCACGTACAGCCCAAAGTTGACCAGTAAGCCCCAGAGCGCCGGCCCGATCGCCATCCCCTGCGCCAGCGCCATTCCATGATCCGCCTGACCCAGCACCAACCGCGCCACGGCGTACCCCACTGCCGCCAGCACCACCAATTCCAGCGCCAATAGCAGCAATCCCGCAAGAACCATCGGATCCACCGTCATGGAGCCAGCCGTGCGGTTACGTCGCCTTCATAGACCTCGTATGAGACCTCTCCCGTCTCGGTAACCGCGATCTTCATTACCGGAATGAACGCCGCCTCGTGCCACCCGTTCCTGAGCCGGATGGCCAGCCGTCCACCGGAAGACTCGACGCTGACAATCTGCCCCTTGCCGTCAAGCACACCAAGGCTTCTCGCCTGTGGGTCGAATTCGTAGGTGAGCGTCGCGGTCTCTTGGCCGGCAACGACTTGTCCCGCATACCATTGATGGCCTATGTGCCTACCATCGGCCTCGAATTCGTAAGGAAACGCCCACGGCGAGGCGTCAACGGCGGCTACCAGCCAGTCCTGTCCGCTCCACCGATCCGGAGCGTGGTTCGTGAAGGTAGCCTGGAATCTGACTCGACCGCCGACCGAGCGAACATCCGACAGACGCACGCCATAGTTTCGTGCGTGTCGCGGCGGCGGGTCCATGAGCACATCAATGGTGCCATCTGGCACATAAACAGAAACCTTGTCGTTCCACCAGACAGGCGCGAGCTCCCGCGTCGCGGCGTAGATGATCAAACCGCGCGGAACAACCAGTACGTTCGGGACCTGCGAACCCCACGCTTCGGTTGGGACTTCAGTTACCAGGTGCAGGACGGTTGGGTCCAACTGACCAATCAAGCGTGCGTGCGCCAAGGAGGTTGCCACCCGGATTTTCGCGAGGGATTCAGCCTGGCGCGCCATAAAAACGGTGGATGAGGACGGTATCGCTCGTCGCAATGCCTCAAAGGACTCAGGCGTCGGGACCGGATCCACGTCAAAAAACGCTGGTCGGATGCGGTAAACGGCGTGGGCGCCCTCGCGCACCAGAGGTTCGAATAACTGCGGGTCAGCCAGCATGCGTCGCGCACGATCTGGCAACCCGGCAACCCAGCCATCCGTGGTGTGTACATAGCTGGCGCTCAGTCGCCGCACGGCGGCCGGCTCCATGAAGCGCAATGCATCCTCATACGCTGGCCCCGTCTCGGCAATGAAGTGCACGTGACTAAGGAAACCCGTCGCATTAGGCCGCCCAGTCGCTGTCGTCATGTCGTGCGGGTGCGGCGAGAGGACGACATCGGCCGGCGCCGTTGACTCTCGGATATATCGAGCAATTGAGTCTGGAAGGGGATTGCTAACTCTGTATCGACCCCACCCGACTTCTGGGTCTGGCCGCGCGGATGAGCCGTGTTCCGGGTTGGCCAAGTCGATTCCGCGGCCAGCACTCAAGCCCAGTGTCCGGATCGTTTCACCAACGGTCGGCCAGACGACCAGGCCCACAATCAATACGGAGGCCACGCCACGCCAACGCGGCGGCCTCGAAGGAAATTGGCTGCTCAGAGCCACCAGAAATGCCAATAGCGCGAAATTTCGTGCGTGACCATCCAAGCGCGTCACGTCGTAAGGGGAGGGTGTGTACTGCAGAGTGAGCGCTGCCAGCAGGGAAACGCTGCCGGCCGCAACCAGCGCAACAACCAGTCGCTGTCGCCATGCCAGCAGCAGCGCCAGAAGCCCGATCAGAATTGGACCCAGACCCAGCACCCCAAGGCCGCCAGCCCCCGCGTCAATGAGCGTTCCAAACGGTCGTCGGCTGCCAGGATCGTCGTGCCAGGCAAGCGCAGTCTCGGCAGACGATGCTCCAGACAGCAATGCTGATACTGGCCCCCCACCCACAACAAGCAACAGCGCTGCCAGGGTCGGACCAGCCGCCCCGCGCAGCAGCTGAGTCCGCCAGCGAACCGGCATCGTTGGGTCTGCGATTACGTCCGTGGAAACGTCAGCGCGGCCGCGCGTATCAGATCGTTGCCAGAATCTCGGAATACGCGGGCGGCGACCGGAAGACGCGGGGAACCTCAACGACACAAGCCTCACCGCATTCAGTCCCACCCACAGCGCCAGCGTGAGCAGAACTATTTCCTCGCTCAGAAGTCCCAGGAATCCGATCAGCAAAGCCAGCGCCACGTATGACGGCCACTTTCGCTCGCCATCCGCTGCCGCTCGCTCTAGCGCCACCAGCGCTAACGCGTATGACAGAACGAATTGGGGATTCCAAATGTTCGGCGGCGACGCTTGAAAGGTGGTCTCCCAGCGGAGCGAAACTTCCGGCCAGTACAGGTTGGCCAGCGATGCCCGCAGTCCTTCGGCGGGAATCCCGGTCGGGACGGGAATCCGCAGCAGATCCGGCACGGGAATCGTGGTGCCTATCAGCGTCCAGGCGCCGGCTGTGAGAAGCAGTGGTGCCAGCGTCAGCAGGCCAATCCTTCCGCCGTGATGTCGGAGCAATGTCGCAGCGACCAGCGCAAAGCTCGTCCAGATGTAGGCGCTGACGACCTCGGTGGTCAATGCGAGGTCAGGACCTGCGGGCGGAGCGAGCAGCCCGATCAACAAGTCCACACCGTAGTGATAGAGAAGCGGCTGCTCCGGAACCCAGGGCAAAGCTAGCGGCCATTGGCCCGACTGCACTGTGGCGGCGAGTCCCATGTGCATGGTCGGGTCGGTGTTTCCCAGCAGCTGGCGGCCTGCCAGCGCGAGCCAGAAAAGCGTGAGAGCAACGACAGTGAACCAAGCCACCGTGTGCCGCGTCGGCCGCCGGGCATGCGGGGCACGCATCACCATGCCGGCCAGGCAAGCCAGAACCACCACCCATCCAACCAACGCGCCGCCGTATCCCGGCGCCACATTCAGCAGAAAATTGACCATCAGCCCCCAGACCGCCGGCCCAATCACCATTCCCTGCGCCAGCGCCATCCCGTCGTCCGCCTGACCCAGCGCCACCCGCGCCACGACAAAGCCCACCGCCGCCAGCACTGCCAACTCCAGCCCCAGCAGCAGCAGACCGGGCAAGACGGCAAGATCGACCGTCACACAGACATTCCCCGTCGTGCATCCGCGGGTGCTCGTTCGGCGGAGCAGAGAAAGGCCAGGCCGCAAAACACTATCGACGGTTCACAGGCTCGGCGATAGCTCACGGAATCAGCGCCGCGCCAAGCGTCCCCTCGTAAATCTTGTACGAAACCTCGCCGGAGTCTGAGACGGCAAAGCTCATCAGAGGAATGAACGCGAGTTCCCACCAGTCGCCTCGGAGTCGAACGGCCAGTGTCCAGTCGCCTGGGTCAAGCGCCATACCAGACGAAGGCGCCCCGACAAGTTCACCGTCGCCCTCCGCAACCAGAAGGCTTACCGCGTGTGGATTAAACTCATATCGGCGTTCTGTCGTGCCCCTGCCGGGCACAACCTGGCCGCCGAACCATTGCGAACCGGCGTGCCGCCGCTCGTCCGCTTCAAACTCGCGGGGAATCGCCCAGGGCGAGCCGTCGGTCAAAGTTACCAGCCAATCCTGGCCCTTCCATTGGTCGGGCTCCAAGTCCAGGAACGTCGCGGTGAAGGCAATCCGACCATCGACAGTCTTAACGTCCGACACCTCGACGCTGAACGGACGCGACGGCGGCGGCATGATCGGGTTGGCGGCTTTGCCCAACGGATAAATGGCAATTTCGTCGTTCCACCAAATCGGCTGACGTCTATCTGAGGGGAACGCAGAGGGAGCCAGTCGCGCCGAGGTGACAATCAGATCCGGCGTCCGGTCGCCCAGCGGTTCAGTCGGAAAGTGTGGCCGGCTGTGCCACGTTGGCGTCGGTCGCGCGCGGCCGAGCAGCTGCGTGTGCGACAGCACCACCGCGGCGCGAATCGAGTTGACAGGTTCCAGCGCTGGCGAAAGGTAGACCGTCATATCGGCCGCAACCGCCTGCCGCAACCCCTCGAACGACGCTGGAGGGGGAGCCGTCTCCATGTTCAGGAACGCGGGTTGGATTCGGTACAGAGTGTCGACGCCATCGCGAGTCAAAGGCTCGAAGAGACGCGGATCGCGCAACCAGTCCTGTGCGCGCGCCGGAAGACCGGCGATCCACGCGTCTGAAGCGTGCACGTAGTCAACGCCAAGACGTCGGACTGCCAGCGGCTCAAGAAAACGGATCGCGTCCAGGTACTCCGGGCCGTGCACCGGAACAAACTGCACAAACTCCGCGTACGCGGAGGCGTTGGGACGGCCCGTAACAATCGACATTTCGATGGGATCCGGCGACAGAATTCGGGCGTCAACCGACGTGTGCTCCCGTATGTAGGTGGCAACCGCCTCCGACATTGGTTTACGCATGACGTACCGACCAATCAGATCCGAATGAATGGCTGACGGGTCAGGTCGCGCATTGGCAAACTCAGGCCCGCGCCTCAGCGCGAGACCGATGTTCTGAGCAGGAGCTGCGGCCGTTGGCCAAGTAACCAGAACAACCAGCACCGCGCACGCGGAATATCGCCAGTGCGGCGAGAGCGCGGCCAGCCGCGCGCCTAGCGCCACCAGCAAAGCCAGCAGGGCAAAGTTCCTCGCATGCCCATCAAGACGAACCAGGTCCAGCGAATACTCATAACGCAGTGACAGCGCCGCCAGCAGCATCAGAAGACTGGTCGCCGCCAACGCCAGAACCAGACGCTGTCGCCAAGCCAGCAGCAGGGCTCCTATCGTCACGGGCACCGTGCCGAGCGCCAGTACGCCCACGCCGCCCGACAGGCGGGCGAACTCGCCCAGCGGTCGCCGGCTACCAGCGTCTGCAATCCAGCCAAGCGACAGCCCCGAGCGCGATGAACTGGTTAGAACCCCGGTTATCGCGCCACCGCCAACGGCCAGCAGCAGCGCTGCGAGCACCGGACCTGAAAACGCGCGCAGAATCGGCTCCCACCGCAGCGGGCTGTCGCTGCTTTCGCCGCGCAACCGCCGAACGAGCGGAGTGAGATACGAGCCGCGGCGCAGCTGGTAAAGCTCCAGAAGCCCCCATAGACCCAACACCACGGGAGCCACCGTTTCATCAACCAGCCCAAGAAATGCAATTGCCATTGCCAGTGCAACATGACCCAGCCACCCTCGCCGGCCGCACGCTGCCGCGCGCTCGAGCGCCACAAACGCGAGAGCGTAGGCGAGCACGAAATGGGGCTTCCAAATGTTCGCCGGCGAAGCTTCAACAGCGGTCGTCCACGGGTAATCCACCGTGGGCCAATAGATCCCCGACAGCGAGGCGCGGAGGCCGGCCTCGGGGATTCCCGCCGGAACAGGAACCTGCAAAATGCCTGGCGGCGCCGTGTAGTGCAGTTGCGTCCACAGTCCAAAGGAAAGCAGCAGCGGAAAAACCGCCAGTGCGGTGATCCGGGAACCAAACCTCAGGACCGTCAAAAACACGATCATCGCCAGGCCTGTCCACGCGTACGCGTCGATGATCTCGGTCGAAAACGCCGGGTCTGGTCCCATCGGCGGCGCGAGCAGAGCCATCAGCAGGTCCGCCCCGTAGTGATACGGCGCGGGCAGCCCCGGGTGCCACGGAAACGCGGGCGGGTATCCCCCGGCGCGAATGGAAGCCGCCAGCCCCAGGTGCAGATACGCGTCAACGATATACATGAGTTGCCGGCTGGCCAGAACGAACCAGAAAAGCACCAACGCCGCCGCCACGAACCCGACAACAGTGCGCGGCGCCAGTCGCAGCTTGGCCGGCGCCCGCCACGCAAGGCCGGCCGCCAGAGTTAGCGTGACGACCCAGGTAACCAGGGCGCCGGCCAGGCCAGGAAACAGATGCAAAACGAAATTGACGATCAGTCCCCAGAGTGCCGGACCAATCACCATCCCCTGAGCCAGCGCCAGCAAGTCGTTGGACTGCCGCAGCGCCACCCGCGCGACCACGACGCCGACGGCGGCCAACACTAGTAGTTCCAAAGCTAATAGGAACAGACCCGGGAGAACGGTCATATCAACCGTCATTCACCCAACGCCCTTCGCTGACGCCCGTGGTCGCTCGTGTGCCCTCGCGGCAGACGCAGGCGGCGAAAATCGGATTCCTGTCTGCTGAGGGCTCAGCCCAAGAACAGGCAATACTCCCCGCCTCCGGGATTCTCCACCTCGCCTTTGTACAGCAGGTTTCGCGAGGCGCCGAGAGCGCGTGCGGCTATTGCTCGATTGATCTCTGGCACCGGATCCAGTTCGTCAATCTCCGACAGCGTGAGGTATGCGGCACGGTCCACCTCGTCGCCCGGCGACGGATCGCCGGACTCCGGACGCATCAGGAAAACCACGTACGTGCTATTGGTGTCGTCCCATCGGGTTCGAACGGCGAGGATGCCCTGGACGGACGCTCCAACCCCGGTTTCCTCCCGCACTTCGCGCACAACCGCCGCGTCCAAGGTCTCGTTTCGGTCAACAAAACCGCCCGGAATCTGCCAATTGCCGCGACCGTAACGAGAGGCACGGCGGACGAACAGCACGGAGCGGCCGCTCACCACGGCACCGCCCACCCCGACGTTGTAGCCCTGGTTGTACCGCTCAAGGCCCATTGGCACGTCTACCTGATTCGCAATCGTCCACCCGGCGCCACCGATTATGGACTACGCCGACGACGGGTACCCGGGTCGTCGAATTGGGTACAGCGGGCTGGCTGTGCGGTGGGAGCGCCCCCGTCGGTCGGCAACTAATCGTCCGCCGCGTTGAATCCGTGCGCCCGCGCTTCCTAGAATCGAACAGGCGCACGACGCCATTCCTACCACTGGTTGCCCAAACCATGCTCTTTGACTTTCAGACTCATACGTTTCTAAGCGACGGCGTGTTGTCGCCGATAGAACTGTTGCGCCGGTGCCACGTGTCCGGGTACACCGCGATGGCCATAACCGACCATGCCAGCCCGGCGAACGTGCAGAGCGTCGTCGAGGCCCTGGCCCGCGACTGCCGCGAGGCGGAGACCGCCTGGAGCCTAGTGGCGCTCGCTGGCGTGGAGATCACCCATGTACCACCGGCCGCGATTGATCGGGTAGCGCGCATGGCTTCGGAAGCCGGTGCCGAGTTCATAGCCGTGCACGGCGAGACCATCGTGGAACCGGTAGCCGCGGGCACGAACCGGGCGGCACTCGAGTCGGAGTATGTCCACGCGCTGGTGCATCCTGGTCTACTCAGCCCTGAACTGAGCCATGTCGCGCGCGAGAACGGCAAATTTGTCGAGCTCTCGGCCCGGCGCGGTCATTCGCTAACAAACGGCCACGTGGCCAACGTCTGTCGCGAGGCGGGAGCGAAGCTCATCGTAAACAGCGATGCGCACGAACCCGGCGACCTTCTCACCGAGGCGTTAGCCCGCCGGGTTGCGCGTGGCGCCGGACTGGACGCTGATGAGACGGAGACAGTGCTGGTGGACAACCCCCTGGAACTCTTGGCTCGGCTCGGTCGATCCATCGCGGATGGCGCCTAAGCGCAATGGCTGACACCACCATGCTGCGAGACGACCAGCGCACAGCGCCGGAAAACGACCACAAGAACGCCCGCGTGAAGTCCGCCGCCCTGGACGACGGACCCGTTGAAGTCGACCTGCCCGTGCTCCCGCTTCGCGGTGAATCCCTGTTCCCAATCCCCGACACGGTGAATTCGTTCGTCGTGGGCCGCGAACAGTCACTGGCCTCGATCGAAGAGGCCTTGAGCCTTGACCGTCGTGTCCTGGCACTCAGTCAGCACGACCCCGACGCCGAGACCGTGACCTTTAACGACCTGCACGAGGTTGGGACAGAAGCCAAGATCGCGCGCGTGCTCAAGCTGCCCGATGGGAGCACGAGCGTGCTGGCCGAAGGCATTCGACGAGTGCGAGCCATCACGCCAGTTTCCGAACACCCGTTTATTCGGGCCATCGGATGGGTCGTGGAGGAACTGGACGAAGCGCCCGACGAAGCCCGTGACCTGATGCCTCTGACGCTGGAGCTGTTCCACCACGTCGTGGAACTCAACGACGCCACGCCCGACGAAGCGTACATCCGGGCAATGAACGCCGAGACACCCGGCTTACTGGCCGACATTGTGGCCGCTTCGCTGAACCTGGTTCCCGGCACGCAACAAGAATTGCTCGAGATTCGCGAAGTCTCGGAGCGACTGCGGTTGGTCCACACGGTGTTGGAAGAAGAGATTCGGGTACTGGAACTGGAGCGCCAGCTCCGGGACGACGTTCGCGACGAAGTGGACAAGGACCAGCGCGAGTTCATCCTGCGCGAACAGCTGCGGACAATCACCAAGGAGCTTGGCGAGACCAGCGCCCAAAACACGGAAATCAGCGAATTCCGCCAGAAGCTGGAAGCCGGGCGCTATCCGGAGGCCGTAATCGAACGCGGCCTCAAAGAGATCGATCGACTCAACGCCATGCCCCCGGGATCACCCGAGGCCAGCATGGTTCGGAACTACTTGGAGTGGCTGATCGAGCTCCCCTGGAAAAAGCGCACCCGGGACAACACCGACATTAAGCGAGCTGCGCGAATCCTGGACACACATCACCACGGCCTTGACCGGGTCAAGGAGCGGCTCCTCGAATACATCGCCGTGCGGCGCCTGGCACGGCAGTCACGCAGCCCAATCTTGTGTTTTGTTGGTCCGCCCGGCGTCGGCAAGACCAGCCTCGGTCTATCGATCGCCCAGGCACTTTCCCGCAGGTTCGTCCGGGTTTCACTGGGCGGTGTTAGGGACGAAGCCGAAATCCGCGGCCACCGTATGACATATATCGGTTCGATGCCCGGTCGCATTCTCCAGATGATGCGGCAGGCGGGAACCGTGAATCCCGTGTTCATGATCGACGAGCTCGACAAGCTTGGTCTGGACTTTCGAGGCGACCCTGCGGCCGCCCTGCTTGAGGTGCTTGATCCCGAGCAGAATGCGGCCTTCAGCGACCACTACCTGGAACTTCCCTACGACCTGAGCCGCGTCATCTTCATTGCCACGGCCAACACCCTGGAAGGTCTGCCTCCGGCCCTCATCGACCGGATGGAAGTCGTTGAACTACCAGGCTATGTGGAGGACGAGAAGCTGGCCATTGCCGAGCGTTTTCTAATTCCAAGGGAACTTGAGGAACACGGTCTGGAGTCGGACGCCGTGCGTTTCACGCGCGGCGCCCTGACTCGAATCATCCGCGAGTACACGCGCGAGGCCGGAGTACGGGGACTAACACGTTCCATCGCGTCAGTCGCACGCAAGCGGGCACTGGCGCGAGCCGAACGCAAGGATCGAGATTGGAACATTCGCGCCCGGGACCTTCCCAACACGCTCGGCCCCCCACGGTTTCGCTTCGGCGCGGCCGAGACCGAGGCAAGCGTCGGCACGGCAATGGCTGTCTTCAGCACACCGGCAGGGGGCGACCTCTCACCGGTCGAGGTTTCGTTGGCGTCAGGATCCGGGCAGATCCTGCTTACGGGACTTCTGGGCAGCGTCATGAAGGAGTCGGCCCACGCGGCCCTCACCTACGCTCGGGCATGGACCGACCGCCTCGAGCACACCAACCACGACTTCGCCCAGCTCGATGTGCACGTGCACGTGCCGTCCGGCGCCCTGCCCAAGGACGGGCCATCGGCTGGGCTGGCCGTTGTCGTGGCGCTGATTTCGGCGCTTACGCGCCGGCAGGTTCGCCACGACTTGACGTTAACCGGCGAGATCACGCTGCAGGGCCGAGTACTACCAGTCGGCGCAATCAAACCTAAGATCCTGGGCGCGCACCGGGCAGGCGTTCGCACGTTTGTGTTGCCGCAGGGCAATCGGCAGGACCTCGCAGAACTTCCGCGGCACGTCAGGCGGGACATTGACTTCATCGAAGTCGCGACGGTTGATGAAGCGCTGAGCAGCGCACTCATGGGTGTCGAATAGCTCACCAGCCAGCCACCGTCAGTCCGTTTCCCTCGTCACCGTGCGGCTATGCTGAAGCGCGGGCAGCAGTCGCCGCGCCCCAGCCATCCCGGAATCGTTGATGTTTGGACCGTTCAACGCGCTACTTGGGCTCTTCTCGCGCGACCTCGGAATTGATCTCGGTACCGCAAACACGCTTGTTTATGTCAAGGACCGCGGCATCATGCTCGCCGAGCCGTCAGTCGTCGCCACCGACACTCACACCTCACGTGTGCTGGCCGTCGGTGCCGAGGCAAAAAAAATGGTCGGCCGAACGCCCACGAATATTGTGGCCACGCGTCCGTTGCGCGACGGCGTCATTGCCGACTTCGACACCGTGCACGCCATGTTGTCGTACTTCATCGGCCAGGTGCACGGCGAACTGCCCATCGCTGCCCGGCCGCGCGTCATCGTGGGCGTACCGTCTGGTGTAACCGAAGTCGAAAAACGCGCGGTGCATGAAGCGAGCCTGCAGGCGGGCGCGCGCGAGGTCTACCTGATCGAAGAACCAATGGCGGCCGCCATTGGCGCCGGACAGCCGATCCAAGATGCCAGCGGCAGCATGATCGTCGACATAGGTGGGGGCACGACTGAAGTTGCCGTCATATCCCTCGGGGGCGTGGTGGTCAGCCACAGCATCCGGATTGCGGGCGACGAGATTGATGAGCAAATCGTTGACTACTGCCGCAACGCCCACAATCTGCTGATCGGCGAGCGCACGGCCGAAGCGTGCAAAATCGCCATCGGTTCCGCCGCCCCAGGACCTCAGGAAGAGACCACGATCGTTCGCGGCCGCGATCTGCAGTCGGGTTTGCCGCGACAGGTCGAACTCACGGAAGGCCAGATACGCGAAGCCATCAGCGGGCCGGTCACCGAAATCGTCGAGAACATCAAGCTCGCCCTGGAAGCCACACCGCCTGAACTGCTCGCCGACGTGATGGAACACGGGATCGCCGTGGCCGGCGGCGGCGCATTATTGCGGGGACTTGACCGGCGTATCGAGCAGGAAACGGATATTCCCGTGCATATCGCCAACAACCCGCTTGAGGCCGTTGTACGGGGCACCGGCGCCTGTCTGCACAACCTTGAGGCTTTTCGCGAAGTGTTCGTCGCTGAGAACGCCGCACCCTACGTGTAGACGCCACCAGGATGCGCGGCGGTCAGCGGTCGGTGCTCCTGCTTCTGGTTCTGGTTGTCGTCGCCATCGTCCTGGCACTCCTGCGAAACACGGACGCCGGGACGGCCATTGAGGCTTCGGCTCTGGCCGCCATCTCGCCTGTTCGCTCCGCGCTTACCAACGCTGCGTCCGGCGCCGCCGCCGCGCTTGCCGACGCGCAGCGATTTGACGAAATAAGGAACGAAAACGATGCGCTTCGCGCGGAGGTTGCGAGATTGCAGTCAAGTGCGGCCAACGTTCAGGCCACACGCCGAGAAAACGAGGCTCTGCGAGCGGCCCTCGACTACCAACGCGAAAACACGGAGTTCACACTGCTTACCGCGCAGGTCGCGGGCCGCGACAGCGTCGACACGCTCGATACTCTCATCATTGACCGTGGCGCGGCCGACGGCGTACAGGTTGGGATGCCCGTCCTTGCCGGAGGAAGCCTGGCCGGCCGGGTGCGGAGCGTAACGACGACCTCGGCCAACGTCCTACCCATTCAAAGCGACTTCAGCGTCGTGAACGCCGTGGCCCAGGGGGACGACGGCGAGGCCGACGGCATCGTTGAAGGCGACGCAAAGGGTGGCCTGCGCTTGACTCGAATCGAACCTGACGCTCCCCTGGCGATCGGCAACCTGGTTGTGACATCCGGCCTCGGCGGCGGATTCCCTCAAGGTCTGCCAATCGGCCGGGTTATCGCCGTGTTCACATCGCCGGAAAACGTTCTTCGGGAAGCCGCGGTAGAGCCCTTCGCCCGCGTCGAACGCGTCGGTGTCGTCCAGATCGTGGTCGGGCGCTCACCGAGCTCGTCGTGATAGCCGCCAGGATTCCTCAGCCCCGGCGAGGCTGGCGGGTACGGATTGGCGTCATCGGCGCCACATTCCTCATCCTCTTGTTGGGCCTCTTGCAGACGTCGGTTTTCCCGTACTTCGAAATCGCCGGCATACGACCGTCGCTTGTCTTGATGGCTGCGATCACGTTAGCCACGATGAGCAACGATTCGCGGTCGCTGTACTGGGCCTTCCTCGGTGGATTGCTCATTGATCTGCTGTCGGCAGCGCCGGTTGGCGCCAACACCCTGATCTTCACGCTGCTCGTCTACATCATCGGCGGCCAGGGACGGCGGTTCGACCGCGCCAACGTAGTGTTTTCTGTCCTGGCCGGAGCGGCGGCCACGCTGCTGTATTACCCGGCCGTGGTTCTGACGCTGCAACTGCTGGGTTTCGAATTAGACTGGGGCAAGCAGGTCTGGGAACGCCTGCCGCGCGCCGTGGCGGTGAACGCTGGAGCAACTGCGCTGCTGTACCCGGTTGTACGTTTGGTGAACCAGTGGACGCGCCCGCAAAGCGCCGCACGCTTTCTGGGAGCTGCGCGCGGCGGCCAGTTCACGTAACGACGGAGGACACGCTTGGAGGCGCATCCACGCCCGGCCGCCAGGACCGGCGCCGGGCAACCGCGCGTTAGCGGCACCCGCCGCACACTTCTCCTCGGCGGTGCCGCGCTAGCCGGGAATACCGCGCTCGCCGCCCGCCTCTGGCAGCTCCAGGTGGTCGAATCTGACACCTACCGGGGGCAAGCGGCGCAAAACCGCGCCCGCACGCGTCCAATCCAACCGCTTCGTGGGCTGATATACGACCGTAACCGTGAGCCGCTCGTCGCGAACGCACCGGTTTTCAGCGTGTGGCTGCTTCCCCGCGATCTTCCACCCGAGCGCGAAGGACCGGTGCTTGCCAACCTGGCTGTCTTATCGGGTGAGCGCTTGGAAGACCTTCAGTTCAAGCTGAACCAGGCACGGTTGGCCCCGGATACGCCCGCTCGGCTGGCGCGCGCCGTGCCTCGCGAATCGGCCCTCACGATCGAAGAGCGCCGGCACGATCTTCCCGGCATCTCCGTGCGCACCGGTACCCGGCGCGAATACGCGCAGGGCGATGTGTTCGGCCACATCCTGGGCTTCACCGGGCCGATCCCGGCCGAGGAAGTTGACGCCTATCGTCGCCAGGGCGTGCGCTTCGACGAAGACATCGGGCTCGCCGGAGTTGAACGCAGTTTGCAGACGCGGCTTCGCGGCCAGGACGGCGAACAACGGCTGGAAGCCGATGCCTTCGGTCGCACGCTCCACGAGTTGTCGTTCAAACCGCCGCAGGTTGGCCAACACGCCGTCCTCACCATCGCCGTCAACGAACAGAAGGCAATTCGAGAAATCCTGGCCCGCCATCTCGCCCTGCGCGATCGCGGCGCTGGCGCGGTGGTTGTGCTCCGCCCCGACACGGGCGACGTAGTCGCAATGGTGAGTCTGCCTGACTATGACAGCAACATCTTCACCCGCGGCGCATCGTCCGAGAGCTTCGCGCTGTTGGTCAGCGACCCCCGCCGGCCGCTGATCAATCACGCAATATCCGGGTTGTATCCCCCGGGCTCGACCTACAAGGTCATTGCCGCCAGCGGCGCGTTGGAAGCCGGCGTGGTCTTGCCGCAGAGCAAGATTCACTGTGACGGCCGCCTGGTCTTGCCCAGCGGCTGGGCGTTTGACGACTGGTTGCCCCAGGGACACGGGCTCGTCGATCTGGAACGCGCCATCGCCGAGTCCTGCAACATCTACTTCTATAACGTCTCGGGCGGAAATCCCTACACGCGGCTCCAGGGGCTGGGGAACCGACGGCTCGCCAATTTCGAACGATCCTTCGGTTTTGGCGAGCGGACCGGCATCGACCTGCCGGGCGAAGCATCCGGGCTTGTACCGACCTCGGAGTGGAAGAACAAGAACCTGCAACAGCCGTGGGTCACGGGCGATACCTACCATGCGGCAATCGGCCAGGGCCTTGTCCAAGTAACGCCCCTGCAGATCGCCAGCATGTACGCCGCAATCGGCAACGGCGGACATGTCATGCGTCCTCGCTTGATCGACCGCATGCTCGACCAGCATGGCAACGTTGTCGAACGCACGGCGCCGCAGGTTCGCAGCGTGTTGCCGATTAGCGACGAGCACCTGCGCCTGCTCCAGTCAGGCCTTCACCGCGCCGTCAACGAGCCGTCGGGCACGGGCCCGCGCGCGCGCTCATCGCACACGGTCGTGGCCGGCAAAACCGGAACCGCTGAGTACAGCGGGCAGCGCGACGCCGAAGGCCGCCTTCCCAGCCACGCGTGGTTTGCCGGCTACGCGCCCGCCGTTCAGCCACAGTACGCGTTTGCCGTCCTGGTGCGCGATGGTGGCGAAGGCTCGTTTGCCGCGGCGCCAATCGCGCGGGACGTCGTGGACTATCTCATGACTGGCGATATGCCGCCGCTGCCGCAAGATCGCCCGGACTTCATTTCACCGGATCGTCGGCTCTGATGCTTCTCCGCCTGACGCGCATCGAATGGGCGACCGTGGTTTCGACCGTCGCCCTCGTGGCATTTGGCGTTCTGATGCTCAGCACCACCGCCGATCCCGGCGCCACCGGACTGCAGAACCAGGCTGTTCAGAAGGCTCTCCTTGGCGCCGTTGGCCTCGGGTTTGCGTTCGCTATGGCTCAAATCGACTACCGCGCGCTGCACGGAATAGCGGCGCCTTTGTATCTCGCCGGGGTGCTCGCACTCGTCATGGTGCTGCTGGTCGGAGACTTTGACCTGGGCGCCCGCCGCTGGTTCGAAGTGGGCTCGATCGTTATCCAGCCGTCGGAGTTCATGAAAGTCGCGGCTGTCGTCGCGTTCGCGAAGTACCTGGCCGACCGTCGCGGCTCGACGCAATCGTTCCGGACCGTCATGGTCAGCCTGGGACTCATGCTCATCCCATCGGGCCTGATTTTCTTGCAGCCCGACCTGGGAACCGCGCTGATCTTCAGCGCCATTTGGATGGCCATGGTGTTTGTAGCTGGCGCGCGCTGGTGGCACTTGCTCATGCCCGTCGCGATCGCCCTTGCCGCCTTCCCATTCGCCTGGTTCTTCGCCCAGGACTACATGCGGCAGCGCTTCGTAACCTTTCTCGACCCGAGCAGCGACCCGCTCGGGGCCGGCTACAACGTGCTGCAGGCACGGATTTCCATTGGCTCAGGCGGCTGGTTCGGCCATGGCCTTGGACAGGGCTCGCAGTCCCAGTTGGAATTCCTGCGCGTGCGCGATACCGACTTCATATTCGCCATGCTCGGCGAACAGCTCGGGCTGGCGGGAACCATCGGCCTGTTGGCCTTCTTTACGCTGCTCATCGTCCAGGCCCTCGTCATTGGGCTGCGAGCGCGCGACATGTTCGGGCGCCTGCTGGCCATCGGCATTGCCGCCATGCTCTTCACCCAGTCCTTCGTGAACATCGGAATGAACGTCGGGCTGATGCCGGTCACCGGGATCACCCTGCCGCTCGTGAGCCTTGGCAAAAACTCCCTCCTGGTAACCCTCCTGTCGGTCGGCATCCTGCTCAGCATTCATTCGCACCGCGGAGCGGCCCCTTTTCGCCAGCAGTCGATGCACGTTGTTCGAGGATCTCTTCCCGCGGCGGGTCCGCGTGGCGGCTTGGGCAGGTGACGGGCCGCGCACGCGTGTCCGTTCCCGCGTCCTCGGGCAATCTGGGCGCGGGATTTGACGTGTTTGGGCTCGCCATCGATGTGCGCGACCGGTACCAGTTTGAGCCGGCCAGCCGTGATCAGATCGAACCTTCCGGCAAGTTCTTGAAACACGTCCCCCGCGACACCCGGCGGAATCTTGCCTTCCGTGCCTTTCGGTCGCTCGCGCCGGCTACGGCTGGCCCATATCGATTGCTCGCCGTCCGCGAAATTCCGCCCCAGGGCGGTCTCGGCGGCTCCGCCAGCGCCATTGTTGGCGGACTCGTCGCCGCGAACCATGCATTCAGGCTCGGCCTGAATAACGACGAGTTGCTGAGCCACGCGACCGAAATCGAAGGCCATCCCGACAACGTGGCCGCGGCTTTGCTGGGCGGCCTGGTGCTAACCGTCCAGACCGATGACGCCCTGCATGCGGTGCGCGTAGAGTTTCCCGACGACATCGGGATCGTGGTCGTTGTCCCCAACTACCGCGTGCCGACCGCGCGGGCCCGCGCGGTGCTGCCCGACAGTGTCTCCCGCTCCGACGCCGTAGCCAATCTTGGACGCGCCGCCATGCTTATCGCCGCGTTGCAGACCGGGCGCTATTCGGAACTGGGCGTGGCGACCCAGGACTTCCTTCACCAGCCCTACCGGGCCAAACTCAACCCGGCACTTCAGCCGGGAGTTCAGGCAGCCCTTGACGCCGGTGCTTACGGCGCGTCGCTGAGCGGTTCAGGCCCTACGCTTATTGCCTTCGCGCCCAAGGACCGCACGATGCGCGTTGCCGGTGCCATGGCAGACGTTGCCATTGATGTGTCGTCGGGCTGCGAGACCTACGTAGCCAGCGCCTCTGAGACTGGTGCCGCTGTAATGGAGCCGCTGGCCTGAACATAAGTCGGCGCAATTCGTATACTCAGGCGCGGCAAGGATGAGCTGCGTCCGCAGAGGACGCGGAAGCTGGGAGGCACCATCCGCGTGGACGGCGCGCAGGATTGCGCAGGAACCGTCCTGTTCCCCTACCTCGGGACCAATGCCCTGCCGACTGGCGAGCCGCCGGTGATTCATTGAAGGTGGAGCTCACCGCTCCGGAGCCGGCCGCCGACCACGAGACAATCGTTGTCCTCGACTTCGGTGCCCAGTACAGCCAGCTCATCGCCCGCCGCGTGCGCGAACTGGGCGTACGCACCGTTCTGGCCCCCTGCAACCAGCCCGACGCTCTCCTTGAACCAAACCTCCGCGGCGTCATCCTCTCCGGCGGGCCCACCAGCGTCTACGACGATGGCGCCCCCCAACTTCCGTCATCCGTGCTCGAAGCCGGCGTTCCGGTTCTGGGAATCTGCTACGGCATGCAACTCCTGGGCCACAGCCTGGGCGGCTTCGTCGAACCGGCCGACGACCGCGAGTACGGCCCCGCCCGCGCCCGCATCACCGACAGTTCCCACGCAATCTTTCGCGGCCTGCCTGACGAAATCGATGTCTGGATGAGCCACGGCGACGTCGTCGCCCAGGTGCCGCCCGGACTCCGTCCCCTCGCCCGAACGCAATCCTCGGTGGCCGCCATGGGCAACGACAACGGCGTGGTCGCCGTCCAATTCCACCCCGAGGTCCGCCACACCGCCCACGGCCAGCGTCTGCTGCGCAACTTCGCCGTCGACATGTGCGGCTGCCGCGGCGACTGGATCGCATCCTCGATCATCGACGAGCGTGTGGCACAGATAAGAGGTCAGGTCGGCGACGGACACGTGATTTGCGGCCTCAGCGGCGGCGTTGACAGCGCCGTCACCGCGGCGCTCGTCTCCCGCGCCGTAGGCGACCGGCTGACAGCCATCCTCATCGACACCGGCCTGCTGCGTGCCAACGAAGCTGCCGAGGTCAAGGAGACCTTCGAAAATGGCTTCGACCTACGCTTGGTAGTCATTGACGCCGCCGACGAATTCCTCGACGCCCTCCGCGGCGTCATCGACCCCGAAACCAAGCGCCAGATCATCGGCGAACGCTTCGTCCGCGTCTTCGAGCGCGAGGCTTCCCGTATCGCCGACGCCGACTTTCTCGCGCAGGGAACCATCTACCCGGATGTCATCGAAAGCGGCGGCGTCCACGGCTCCGCGGACGTCATCAAGAGCCACCACAACGTCGGCGGCCTGCCCGACGACTTGGAATTCGAACTCGTCGAACCGTTGCGCGACCTGTTCAAGGACGAAGTCCGCGCTCTCGGCTCGCAACTCGGCCTACCCGAATCCCTTGTCTGGCGCCAGCCCTTTCCCGGACCCGGTCTGGCCGTGCGAATCGTCGGCGAAGTCACCGCGCCAAAGGCTGCCCTGCTCCAGCAGGCCGACGCCATCCTGCGAGCCGAGATCGCGGAAGCCGGCCTCGAGCGCCAACTCTCGCAGTACTTTGCCGTTCTCCCAGGCGTCCGCACCGTCGGCGTCATGGGCGACGGCCGCTCCTACGGCGAGTTGATCGCCCTGCGCGCCGTAACCACGGACGACTTCATGACCGCCGACTGGGCTCGCATCCCCGATGATGTTCTTGCACGCATCTCAGCCCGCATCGTCAACGAGGTCCCCAACGCCACCCGCGTGGTCTACGACGTGACCTCCAAGCCGCCGGGAACGATCGAATGGGAATGAAAATCCTCGTCGTGGGAAGCGGCGGCCGCGAACACGCCCTCTGCTGGCGCGTCCGCGCCGACCGCCCCAGGGCCGACCTCTATTGCGCCCCCGGCAACTCCGCCATTGCAGGCATCGCCACCACCGTCCCTTTGGCCGCCGACGACGTGCCTGGCCTCGTGGACTGGTCCGTGGCCAATCGCCCCGACCTCGTCATCGTCGGACCCGAGGACCCCTGCGCCCTGGGCTTGGTCGACCGCCTGGCCGAAGCCGGTATCCGCGCCTTCGGCCCCTCGGCCGCCGCCACCCGCCTGGAGTCCAGCAAGGCCTGGACCACCGAACTTCTGGATCGCGCCGGCATCCCGGTCCCGGAGTCCGCCGTCTTCGAGTGCCCGGAGGACGCCCACGCATACGTCGACGACTGCTTTGACCCTCTCGTAGTCAAGGCCGACGGCCTCGCGCTCGGAAAGGGCGTGCTGGTCTGCGACACGTCGGACCAAGCCCACGCCGCTATCAACGCCATCATGGTCGAGCGCCAGTTCGGAGACGCCGGCTCATCCGTCGTCATCCAGGAACGCTGTTACGGCCCGGAACTCTCCGTCTTCGCAATCTGCGCCGGAACCAGCTTCCGCATCATCGGCTCTGCCCGCGACTACAAGCGCGCCTACGACGGCGACCTCGGTCTCAACACCGGCGGCGTCGGCGCCTATTCCCCGGTCGCCGACGCCGACGAGGCACTTCTTCAGGAAGTCGCCGACCGCATCATCGGCCCAACCCTCCAGGCCGCCGCCGACGCCGGCCGTCCTTTCACCGGCGTGCTCTACGCCGGCCTCATGCTCACCGCCGAAGGCCCGGTCGTGATCGAGTTCAACATCCGCTTCGGCGACCCCGAAGCCCAGGTCATCCTCCCCACCATGCGCGGTGATCTGGTGCAAGCCATGCTCGCCGCGACCGACGGTGACGTCACCGCCGTGGACCTCGCCCCCGATGGCACCGCCGCCGTCTGCGTCGTCCTCGCCTCCGGTGGCTACCCGGGCTCATATGAGACAGGACGCAAGATTCACGGTCTGGACGCCCTACCGCCCGGCGCGTTGGCGTTCCATGCCGGCACCGAGACCCGGGACGACGGGCTCTACACCGCAGGAGGAAGAGTTCTTGGAATCGTTGGCACAGGGCCGGACGTTCCGGCAGCGAGGGCAAATGCCTATGCGGCGGTCGACAAAGTGACGTTTCAGGATTGCCAGGCGCGACGCGACATCGCCGAGGCCGAAATGGCGCCGGCTTCCCAGGCGACATCGGTCGTGCCCGCATGATCCCCCGCTACTCCCGCCCCGAGATGGCCGCCGTCTGGGACCGGCAGATCTACTTCGAAAAGCAGCGCGACGTTGAACTTGCCGCTGTCAACGCCTGGGCCCGTGCCGGCCGGATCCCAACCGAAGACGCCCAGAAGCTGATGAGGGCCACCTTCACGCTCGAACGTATCGACGCGCTCGAAAGCGTCAACGACCACGAAACCAACGCCTTCGTCGACGCCCTGGCCGAGTCCGTCGGCCCCGAATCCCGCTGGCTCCACCTCGGCCTCACCTCCAGCGATGTCTTGGATACCGGCCTCGCGCTGCAACTCGTCGACGCCACGGACCTTCTGGACGAGCGGCTCGCCACCCTCGAGCAGGTCCTCACCGACCAGGCGCTGGCCCACAAGCACACTCTCATGATCGGCCGCAGCCACGGTGTCCACGCCGAGCCCATCACCTTCGGCCTCAAGCTCCTCATCTGGCTCGGCGAAGTCCAGCGGCACCGCGCACGCCTGGCCGAAGCCCGCGAACACATCGCCGTGGGAAAAATCTCTGGCTCCGTCGGCACCCACGCCAACGTCCCGCCGGACGTCGAGGACTGGACCTGCGAAGAGCTCGGCCTCGCCGTCGCGCCCGTCTCCAATCAGATCGTGCAGCGCGACCGCCACGCCCACTTCGTTTGCACGCTGGCCCTCATCGCCAGCTCGCTCGACAAGTTCGCCACGGAAATCCGCTCGCTCCAGCGCACCGAGATCCGCGAAGCCGAGGAACCGTTCGAAACCGGCCGCCACGGCTCCTCATCCATGCCCCACAAACGCAACCCCTCCAGGCTGGAGCGTGTCTCCGGCATGGCCCGCCTCCTGCGCTCCCACGCGCAGGTCGCGCTCGAGAACGTCACGCTCTGGCACGAGCGCGACATCAGCCACTCCTCGGCCGAGCGCATCATCCTCCCCGATGCCTGCATCGCCCTCGACTACATGCTCTGGATCTTCATTCCCATCGCGCGCGACATGCGCGTCTACGCCGATCGCATGGCGGCCAACGTGGATCTCACGGGCGGCCTCATCTACTCCCAGGGCGTCATGCTCGCCCTCATCCACGCCGGCATGTCGCGCCAGGACGCCTACGAGATCATGCAGGAGCACGCCACCGCCTCCTGGGAAGGCGGCGCCAGCTTCCAGGACGCCGTTCGCGCCGACGTGCGCGTTACTGCCCTGCTCGATACCGACCAGCTTGACGCCGCGTTCAGCCCCGCGCCCCACCTGCGCTGGCTCGACACGGCCTATGAACGAATGGGCTTGGAATCCACGCCGGAACCGATGCCGGCGTCAGCACAGGAGGTCACCTCGTAGTGAGCGCAACCATCACCGAAACCACGCTGTCAGGGCTCACCCTGCTCAACCGCGGCAAAGTTCGCGACATCTACGACCTGGACGACCGGCTGCTGATCGTTACCACTGACCGAATCTCGGCCTTCGACCACGTGCTTCCCGACCCTATCCCCGGCAAGGGATCCGTGCTCACGGGTATGTCGGAGCATTGGTTTGGGCTCACCTCCCACATCGTGCCCAACCACCTGATCACCACTGATGTCGACGAGATGGGCTCCGAGGTCGCCCCCCACCGTGACGACCTGCGCGGTCGCACCATGCTCGTGCACAAGGCCGACCGCATCGACGCCGAATGCGTCGCCCGCGGCTATATCACCGGCTCCGGCTGGGTCGACTACCAGCGCGATGGCGAAATCTGCGGCATCCCCATTCCAGCCGGTATGCAGGAAGCCGAGCCCTTTGACGAAACCCTCTTCACCCCCGCCACCAAGGCCGAATCCGGCCACGATGAGAACATCGGCTTCGAGGACTTCCGCGCCATCGTCGGCGACGTCGCCGACCGCCTGCGCGACCTCACCATCGCCGTCTACGAGTTCGGTCGCGACTACGCCAGGGAGCGCGGAATCATCCTGGCCGACACCAAGTTCGAGTTCGGCTACGTCAACGGCGAGATCACCCTCATTGACGAAATCCTCACCCCCGACTCCTCGCGCTTCTGGGACGTGCGCGAATACCAGGTCGGCATGTCGCCCCCCAGCTTCGACAAGCAGATCGTGCGCAACCACCTCATCGCCACCGGCTGGGACCGCGAACCGCCGATCCCCAGCCTCCCGGCCGAAATCATCGAGCGAACCGCCGCCCGCTACCGCGAAGCCCAGGAGCTGCTGGCTGGATGACCGGCCAGGTCTATCGCGCGCGGGTGACGGTCCAGCTCAACGCCGGCGTCAACGATCCGCAGGGCCTGACCGTCCGCGGCAGCCTCCACGACCTGGGGTTTGCTGAGGTCCAAGAGGTCCGCATCGGCAAGCTCATCAACATCGAGTTGTCGGCCGATAGCGAGGCGTCCGCCGCCGAACGCACCGAGGCCATGTGCCGGCAGCTGCTGGTCAACCCGGTCATCGAGTCGTTCGCACTTGAGTCCCTGGAGCCCGTCGCCAGCCCTCCCGTTCACCCTGAGCTTGTCGAAGGGCGAACGGGAGCGTGAACGCAGCCGTCGTCGTCTTCCCCGGCAGCAACTGCGACGCCGATACCCTCCACGTCCTCGGCACCGTGGTCGGCATGAACGCCCGCTATGCCTGGCACGCCGACTCAGCCCTGGACGACGTCGACCTTGTCGTGCTCCCTGGCGGCTTCAGCTACGGCGACTACCTGCGCACCGGCGCCATGGCCGCGCGCGCCCCGATCATGGGGGCGGTCGTCGAACACGCCGCCCAGGGCCGGCCCGTATTGGGCATTTGCAACGGCTTCCAAATCCTGCTGGAAACCGGCCTGTTACCCGGCGCCATGCTCTCGAACGCGAGTACCGAGTTCCGCTGTGAGTGGACCCACCTCCGGGTGGAGTCCACCCAGACGCCCTGCACCGCCGCGGCCGAGTCGGGACAGGTGCTGCGCCTGCCAATCGCCCATGCCGACGGCAACTACGTCATCGACCCCGACGGTCTTGCTCAGTTACATGACGAGGATCGTGTTGTGTTCCGGTACGTCTCAAAGGCGGGCAATCGCACGCCCGACGCCAACCCCAACGGCGCCATCGACGACATCGCCGGCATCTGCAACACCGGGCGCAACGTGGTCGGCATGATGCCCCACCCCGAGCGCGCCTCCGAAGCGACGCTGGGCGGCGAGGACGGACGCGCCATCTGGGATTCGCTCCTGGCTGCGGCCGGCGCATGACGCTCACCCCAATCCACGAACCGCCCAGCGACGAAGTTCTCCGCGAGGTCGCCCTCACCCGCGACGAATACCGCTACGCCGCGGACCTTCTCGACCGCCCGCCCAACCCCGTCGAGCTGGGAATCATCGGCGGCATGTGGAGCGAACACTGCGGCTACAAGCACTCCCGCCCGCTCCTGGGCCGGCTCCCCAGCGAGGGGCCCCAGGTCCTCATCGGCCCCGGCGAGGAGAACGCCGGCGCGGTGGACATCGGTCACGGCCTTGCCATCGTGATGAAAGTCGAGAGCCACAACCACCCCAGCGCCGTCGAACCCTTCCAGGGCGCCGCCACCGGCGTCGGCGGCATCCTCCGCGACATCTTCACCATGGGCGCGCGTCCCATCGCCCTCCTGGACAGCCTTCGCTTCGGTCCGTTGGATGACCGCCGCGGACGCTACCTGGCCAACGGCATCGTCGGGGGCATTGGCTGGTACGGAAACTGCATGGGCGTCCCCACAGTCGGCGGCGAAGTCCAGGTTTCCGACTCCTACCGCGGCAACCCGCTCGTCAATGCCATGTGCGTCGGCCTGATCGAGCACTCCCAACTCACCAGCGCCGCCGCCAGCGGCGCCGGCAACGAGCTCATCCTCGTCGGCGCCGACACCGGCCGCGACGGCATCCACGGAGCCACCTTCGCCTCCGTCGACGATCCAGAAGCCTCGCACCGCGGCGTGGTCCAGGTCGGCAACCCCTTCATGGAAAAGCTGCTGCTGGAAGCCTGCCTCGAAGTCCTCCAGACCACCGACGCCGTCCTCGGCCTCCAAGACCTCGGCGCCACCGGTCTCACCAGCTCATCCGTCGAGTCCGCCGGCCGCGGCGGTACCGGTGTCGCCCTTCATCTCGAGCACGTCGCCCGTCGCGCCTCCGGCATGACGCCCTACGAAGTTATGTTAAGTGAGAGTCAGGAACGCATGCTCGTCGTCGCCGCCCGCGGCCGCGCCCACGAAATCCAGCAGGTCTTCGCCAAATGGGGCCTTCACAGCGACGTCATCGGCGAGGTCACCGAATCCGGCCTCCTCGAAGTCGTCGACAACGGCCAGCCCGCCGCCACCCTGCCCATCACCATGCTGACCGACGCGCCCACCTACACCTACCCCGTCGAGCGCCCCGCCTACCTGGACGAAGTCGGCTCGCTTGACCTGGATGCTCTTCCCGAACCCGACGACCCGACCGACGCCTTCCTGCAACTCCTGGCCTCCCCCAACATCGCCAGCCGTCGTCCCATCTACCGCCAGTACGACCACATGGTCGGCGCCAACACCGTCATCGCCCCCGGCGGCGACGCCGCCCTCCTGCGCATCAAGGGCACCCCACTCGCCGTGGCGCTGTCCACCGATGGCAACGGTCGCACCACCTACCTCGACCCGTTCGTCGGCGGCGCTGCCGCCATTGCCGAGTCCGCCCGTAACGTCTCCTGCACCGGCGCGCGCCCCTTGGCCTTCACCAACTGCCTTAACTTCGGCTCCCCCGAGCAGCCCGCCGCCTATTACCAGCTATCCCGGGCCATTGACGGCATGGCCGCGGCCGCCGAAGCCCTCGAAACCCCCGTCATCAGCGGCAACGTCAGCCTCTACAACGAGTCGGGTGGCCAGGCCATCTGGCCGACCCCCGTCGTTGGCATGCTCGGCGTACTTGACGATGCCGACCACCGCTGCGGGGCCGGCTTCACCAACGACGGCGACGAAATCGCCGTCCTCGGCGCGGGCCGTGCCCGGCTGGACGGCAGCGAATATCTTTCCATCGGCCACGATCGGGTCGCCGGCCGCCCCGAAATCCGTCTGGTCGACGAAGTTGCGGTTCAACGCCTCGTACGGGAGCTCATCGCCGGCCGCCTGCTCTCCTCCGCCCACGACTGCTCCGACGGCGGCCTCGCCACGGCCCTTGCCGAATCCGCCTTCGCTGGCGGCCTCGGGGTTCTGGCCCCCAACATCCCGAGCACCGGACGTCTGGACGAGACCCTCTTCGGCGAGTCCCAATCCCGCATCGTCGTTAGCTACCCACCGCTGGCCGCCGCCGCCGTAGCCGCCGCCGCCGCCACCCTTTCCGTCCCGCTCACACCCGTCGGCGTGGTCGGCGGCGACCGCCTGCACATTGGCCCGATTGACGTGTCGCTGGCTCGAGCCGAGCAAGTTTGGTCCCAGGGGCTGGAGCGCGCCCTAGCCGGACAGGGCCGGCCCGGCTAAGATGCCGCACGGGGAACACGTAGCGGAACAACCTGCTCTGGCGCTGAGCCCGGGTCCGTCTTACGAACCAGCCGCCCCCGACGGCTCGCCGAATCTGCGCGAAGCCTGCGGGGTGATCGGTATCCACGGGGCTACCGACGACGCGGCGGTCCAAACCTACTTCGCCCTCTTCGCCGTGCAGCATCGCGGCCAGGAAAGCGCCGGCATCGCCGTCGGCGACGGCCAGCGTCTCCACGCCGAACGCCGCATGGGCCTGGTCTCCCGTGTCTTTTCCGACCACCGCCTGGCCCGCCTCAAGGGGCACCTCGCCATCGGCCACTGCCGCTACTCCACCGCCGGATCCAGCAACGCCTCCAACATCCAGCCCATCCTGCGCAACACCGATATCGGCCCCATGGCCCTCGGCCACAACGGCAACATCGTCAATGCGCTCGATCTCCGTAACGACGCCGCCGAGGATGCCTTCTCGGATTCGTCCACCACTGACTCCGCCGTCATCGCCGACCTCATTGCCACCGCCCCCGGCGCCACCATGGTCGATCGCGTGCGCCGGGTCGCGCCGCGCCTCCAGGGATCGTTCTGCCTCCTCATCGCCACGCCCACCCAGTTGATCGCCGTCCGCGACGGCATGGGCAACCGCCCCCTCTCCATCGGCCGCGCCAACGGAACCCGCGTCATCGCCTCAGAGACCTGCGCGCTCGACACCATCGGCGCCACCTTCGAACGCGACATCGAGCCCGGCGAAATCGTGGCTATTGACGACGACGGTATGCAGTCGATCAAGCTGGAAATGCCCCAGCGCCACGCCATGTGCGCCTTTGAATACATCTACTTCTCCCGCCCCGACTCCATGCTTGATGGCGCCAGCGTTCACTCGGCCCGCCGCTCCATGGGCCGCCTGCTCGCCCGCCAGCATCCCGTCGACGCCGACATCGTCATCGGCGTACCCGACTCCGCCACCGCCGCCGCCACCGGCTACGCCGAAGAATCCGGCTTGCCCTACGGCGACGGCTTCGTCCGCAACCGCTACATCGGCCGCACCTTCATCGAACCGACCCCGCGCCTACGCAAACTCGGCGTGCGCCTCAAGTACAGCGCGCTCCCCGATATCACCGGCGGCAAGCGCGTGGTCATGGTCGACGACACCATCGTGCGCGGCACCACCCAGGCCTCGCTCGTCAGGCTGCTGCGCGACGAGGGCGGCGCCTCCGAGGTCCACGTCCGCATCACCGCCCCGCCGATCCGCTGGCCCTGCTTCCTCGGCATCGACATCCCCGACCCTGACGATCTCGTGGCCCATAAGCTGGATGTTGAACAGATCTGCAAGGACATCGGCGCCGACAGCCTGGGCTACCAATCCACCGAAAACCTCGTGCAGGCCATTGGCCGCTCCAGCGATCGTCTTTGCCTGGGCTGCTTTACCCACTCCTACCCGCTGGACGTCCAGCTAACCTTCGACAAATTCCTGCTCGAACGGCCCGAGAACATCGCGACCGCCATGGTGTTCCCCAGCGAGGCCACCATCGACCGCGTCGAATCCGGCGCCCCCTCTAAGGGCTGATCCGGCCGCCCGCGTGCACGACACCCCAATCTCCAGCTACGCGGAGGCCGGCGTCGACCTTGATCTGGCCCAGCGCGCCAAGTCCGGCCTCAGTTCCGCCGTCGCCTCCACCGCCACTCCCCTCACGCTGGACGCCTTCGGCAGCTTCGGCGGCGTGATCCGCCTCCCCGCGGACATCCCCGACCCGGCCATCGTCGCCAGCATCGACGGCGTCGGCACCAAGCTCCATCTGGCCATAGAGATGGGCCGCCCGGCCGACGCCGGACGCGACCTCGTCAACCACTGCCTCAACGACGTGGCCGTCCAGAACGCCCGCCCGATTGCTTTCCTCGACTACGTGGCCGCCGACCGCCTCGATCCAGCCGTTCTGACCTCGCTGGTCCAGGGCATGGCCTCGGCTTGCCGCGACGCCGGCGTGTCCATCATCGGCGGCGAGACCGCCCTCATGCCCGACACCTACGCCCCTGGCCGTTACGACGCCGTCGGCGCCGTCATCGGCGTCGCATCCGCCGGCCGCCTTCCGGACCCCGCCACCGTCTCGGTCGGTGACGTCTGCATCGGCCTCCCCTCCAGCGGCCCCCACACCAACGGCTACAGCCTCGCCCGCGAACTGCTGACCATCTACGACCGCGAAACACCCATCGGCAACCAGACCCTCGAGGACGCCCTCCTCGCACCCCACCTCCCATACCTCACCGAATTCACCACCGCCTTCGCCGTCCCCGGCACGCGCGTCGCCGCCCACATCACCGGCGGCGGCATCGCCGAAAACCTCGAACGAGTCCTCCCTGACTCCGTCACCGCCGAGATCGACACGAGCACCTGGCCCCAACCGCCCATCTTCGAAGCCATCGCCGACGGCCTCGACGTCGCACCCGCCGAGATGTTCCGCGTCTTCAACATGGGCGTCGGCGCAGTCCTCGTCGCCTCGCCCGACGCAGCGGCCCGGCTCCTGGAAGACCTTCCCCACGCCGTGCGCGTAGGAACCATCGCCGCCCGCCGCCAGTCGCCCGTGGAGCTCACCCTCACCCCATGAATCTGGCCATCCTGGCCTCCGGCCGCGGCTCCAACGCGGCCGCCATCCTCGACGCCATCGCCAGCGACAAACTCGACGCCTGCGCGGTCGTCCTTATCACAAACCACCAACACGTCGGCGCGCTGGACGTTGCCAGGGCCCACCAGGTCCCCGCCCACGCGGTCCCGCGTCGCGGTTTCCCGTCCCGCGGCGCCCAACAGCGCCACATGCTCGAACTCATTCAGGCCTCCGGCGCCGACTTCGTGGCCCTTGCCGGCTTCGACGCCATCCTCCGCCCCTTCATCGTCGCCGCCTACCCCAACCGCATCCTCAACATCCACCCATCCCTGCTGCCCGCCTTCGCCGGCGGCATGGCCCCCGTGCCGCAGACCGACGCCCTCCGCGCCGGCGTCAAGATCAGCGGCTGCACCGTCCACGTAGTAACCGAGGAACTGGACGCCGGACCCATCGTGGCCCAGGCTGCCGTCCCCGTTCTGCCGGGCGACACCGTCGAATCACTGTCGGATCGGATTCTCGAACAGGAACATCGGCTATATCCTTTGGCCCTGCGCTGGTTCGCCGAGGGCCGCGCACGCGTCGTCAACGGTCACGTCCACATCGATTCGGAGGAGACTCAAGCTCTATGGCCGCACCCCGCGCCCTGATCAGCGTCTACGACAAGTCCGGGCTGGATGACTTCGCCGCCGGCCTCGCCGCCCGCGGCTGGCAATTCGTCGCCTCCGGCGGCACCGCCGCCACCATCGCCGCCGCGGGGCATCCCGTTTTCGAGGTCGAAAACCTCACCAGCGCCCCCGAAATGCTCGACGGCCGCGTCAAGACCCTCCACCCCGCCATCCACGGCGGCATCCTCGCCCGCCGCGCGTCCGACACCCATCTGGCCGAACTTGCCAACCTCGACATCGGCACAATCGACCTCGTCGCCGTCAACCTCTACCCCTTCGCCGCCACCCTCGCCGCCACCGACGACCGCGCCGAACTCCTCGAAAACATCGACATCGGCGGCGTCGCCCTCATCCGTGCCGCCGCCAAGAATGCCGACGACGTCTGGATCCTCGTCGACCCCGCCGACTATCCCCGGGTGCTCGAAGCCATGGATCACGCAAAGAGCACGGATGCGCTCCGACGCGAACTCGCCGCCAGGGCCTTCGCCCTCACCGCCTTCTACGACGCCCACATCGCCGCCTACCTGCAACAGGACCTGGGCCAGTCCTTCCCGGAGCACCTCACCATCCCCCTCCGCCGTCTCCAGAGCCTCCGCTACGGCGAAAACCCCCACCAGCCCGGCGCCTTCTACGCCGCCGGCGCCGCCGAACTTGGTGACACCGAGTTAGCCGGCGTCGAGCAACTCCACGGCCTGGAACTCTCCTACATCAACATCCTCGACCTGCAGGCCGCCTGGGCCTCCGCCAACGACTTTGACGACATCGCTGTCTCAATCATCAAGCACACCATGCCCTGTTGCCTCGCCGTTCACCCCGAGTCCCAGGTCGAGGCCTACCGCCGCGCCCGTGAGACCGATCCAATCTCAGCCTTCGGCGGCATCGTCGGCTTCAACCGCACCGTTACGGCCGAAACCGTCGCCGCCATGCGCGGTCACCTCTACCACGTCGTTGTCGCCCCCGACTACGAACCAGCCGCCCTCCGCCGCCTCCGCCGCCGCAAAGACCTCCGCATCATGCGCTGGCCCGCGGCCGTCGCCAGGCCGCCCCTTCATTTCGAAGCCGCCCACGTCTGGGGCATCGACCGCGGCTACCTCGTCCAGGCCCCCGACCGCGCGCCCCGCCCCGACCTCGAAATGCGCGTGGTCAGCAAGGCCCAGCCAACCGAGGACGACCTCGACCAGCTCCGCTTCGGCCTTAAGGTCATCCGCCACGTCAAGTCCAACGCCATCGTCCTGGTCAGGGACGGACGCCTCGTCGGCCTCGGTAGCGGCCAGGTCAATCGCGTCAATGCCGTCCGCCACGCCGCCGAACAGGCCGGCGACGCCGCCCAGGGCGCCTACCTCGCCTCGGACGCCTTCTTCCCCTTCGCCGACGGCCCCGAAGCCGCCCTCGACGCCGGCGTCCGCGCAATCGTCGCAGTCGCCGGCTCGCTCCGCGACCAGGAAGTCATCGACGCCGTCGACGCTCGCGGCGGCATCCTTGTCCTGGTCGACGAACGCCACTTCCGGCACTAACCCAGGACCCATGTCCAGCACTGACCCACGCCTCCCGCTCCGCGTTCTCATGGTCGCGGCCGAGTTCGACCCCTTCGCCAAGACCGGCGGCCTCGCCGACGTGCTCGCGTCACTCCCCAGGGCCCTCGCCCGCCGCGGTCTCGACGTCCGCGTCGCCATCCCTCGCTACGGTTCCGTCGACCTGACCGGCGTCTCCCGCCGCCCCGGCATCGCCCGCTTCGACCTGCCGTTCAACGGACGCGAAGAACCAGTGCGCCTGGACGCCGTCGAGGTCGACGGCTTCGAAGTCCTGCTCATTGACAACGAGCACTACGTCAGCGCACGCCCCGCCATCTACGGCTACCCCGACGACGGCCACCGCTTCACCTTCTTCGCCCGCGCTGCGCTCGAATCCGCCCGCCTGCTCGATTGGCGCCCCGACGTCATCCACTGCCACGACTGGCACACCGGCCTCATCCCCAACTGGCTGCGCACAACCCACAGCCACGCGCCCGAATTCGCCCATACCGCCAGCGTCTTCACCATCCACAACCTCGAATACCAGGGCCACTTCGACCCATCCGTTCTCGAAGCCGCCGGCCTCGCCTCCAACGGCCTGATCCCCCACCCATCGCGCGCCGACCTCAGCGACGTCCTGGTCTTCATCGCGCGCGGCATCCTCTTCGCCGACAAGATCAATACCGTCAGCCCCACCTACGCCGGGGAAATCCTCACCCCCGCCTACGGTCACGACCTCGATCCCATTCTTCGCGACCGCGAACCCGACCTCCACGGCATCCTCAACGGCATCGATACCGAGGTTTACAACCCCGCCACCGACCCTCACCTCACCAGCCACTACGCTCTGGAAACCCTCGAACGCCGCCCGCCCAACAAAGCCGCCCTGCAGCAAGCCGTCGGCCTCCCGGTCCAGCCCGACATCCCCCTCCTCGGCATGGTCACCCGCCTCGCCGAGCACAAGGGTCTCGATCTGCTCCTCGCCTCCCTCCCCCACATCCTCGACCGCGGCGCCCAGCTTGTCGTTCTCGGCATTGGCGAGCCCCGCTACGAAGAGGCTCTCCGCGAACTCGCCCTCGCTCACCCCGACCAGGTCGCCGCCGCCATCCGCTTCGACAACCCGCTAGCGAGTCAGATTTACGCCGGCAGCGACATCTTCCTCATGCCCTCACGCCACGAACCCTGCGGCCTCGGCCAGCTCATCGCCATGCGCTACGGTAGCGTCCCCGTCGTCCGCGCCACCGGCGGTCTGGCAGACACCGTCGACGACGTCAATCCAGCCACCGACACCGGCGCCGGCTTCGTCTTCCACCGCTACGACCCCATCGACTTCTTCGGCGCCGTTTCCCGCGCCCTTGAGCTCTACCGCTTCCCCGAAACCTGGCGCCAGATCGTCCGCCGCGGCATGACCCGCAATTCTTCCTGGGACGTCTCCGCCGCCGCCTACGAACGCCTCTACGCCGAAGCTCTCACCACCCGCCGCGCCCAGCCGTCACCGGCCCTCGCCGCCATCTCCTGACACCCGCCTCAGACCAGCCGCATCCCCGGCTGAATCTCCAGCCGCTTGCCCTTCGCATCCCCGCGCGCCATCGCCCACGCCCCGGCCAGCCCGATCATTGCCGCGTTATCCGTGCATCGCGCCGGCGCTGGAATGAACAGGGGAATCGACGTCGCCGCCCGCATCTCCACCCGCAGCCGCGCATTCGCCGCCACCCCACCCGTCACGATGATCGACCGCGCACCCACCGCCTCCGCCGCGTCCACCGTCTTCCGCACCAGCACCTCAACCACCGACTCCTCGAAGGCCAGCGCCACCTGCCCAACCAGCGCGTCGCCGTCCGCAGCCTGGACCAGTCCATCGCCTCCCAGGATCCGCGCCGACTCATCCGGCCCCAGCCGGTTTTCCAACAGCCGCCGCACCGCCGTCTTCAACCCACTGAAACTGAAGTCGTTCGTTCCGCGCAGCCACGCCCTCGGCAACGTATATGGCGTGCCGTCCACCCCTTCGGCCGCCTTCTGGATCGCCGGGCCGCCCGGAAAGCCAAGCCCCAGCATCCGCGCCACCTTGTCGAACGCCTCCCCCGCCGCGTCGTCCCGCGTCCGCCCCAGCACCCGGTAGCGCCCCGGCGCCTCCACCAGCACCAGTTCCGTATGCCCACCCGACACGATCAGCGCCACCGCCGGCAACGCCGGCCCTTCCTCAACGTCCAGCCACGCCGCCGCGATGTGCCCTTCCAGGTGATTCACCGGAACCAGCGGCACCCCCAGCCCAAACGCCAGCCCCCGCGCAAACTCCAACCCCACCAGCAGCGACCCCGGCAAACCGGGCCCCACCGTCACCGCCACCGCCCCGATCTCCTCGGTACCAACTCCCGCCTGCTCCAGCGCCGCCCCGCACACCGAATCGATGGCCTCCGCATGAATCCGCGACGCCACTTCCGGCACGATTCCGCCAAACGCCGCATGCGGCGCCACCTGCGCCTGGCTCACCGTCGCCGTCGCCTCGCGACCGTCCCGCACCACCGAAACCGACGTGTCGTCGCACGACGTCTCCACCGCCAGCAGCCACGCCGGAGCCTCGTTCGTCACGGCCTCGAACTCCACGTCAGCCGCCGCCGCAACGCCTCTTCCCCGGCATCGATCCGCTCCGCGAAGCTGCAACTGCCAAGTTTCTCGCTGTGCATGATCAGCGCGTCCTCAAAGTCGTCGCTGTAATAGCGTGGCCGCACCCCGCCGTCGCTGAACCCGTATTTCCGGTACAGCGCCTGTGCGTGTTCGTTGCTCATCCGTACCTCCAGCGTCATCCGCGTTGCCCGCGCCTGCAGCGCGATCCGCGCCATCTGGATGATCAGCAGCTGACCCAGCCCCAACCGCCGGTAGTCCGGATCCACCGCAATCGTCGTGATGTGCGCGTCGTCCAGCATCACCCACACCCCGCAGTACGCCACCACGTCGCGCTTCTCCGAACGCCCGAATAACAGGTTCGAGAGCGGAAACTGCCGCCGCCTCGGCGCCGTCTCCGTCTCGCTTGTCGTCCTTACGACCAGGTAGCGCGCCCGCTCATTCTTCTCAATCTCCCGGCGATACGCATTCCGCGGCCACGGAGTCGGAAAGCACGCACGCTCGATCCGCCGCACCTGGTCAAGCTGTTCCACCCGCATGGGCTCGACCACGAATTCCTCGTCAACCATCGCCCGCCCGTCCGTCCGATCTCCATGTAGGGGCACTCCTCGAGCGTCCCCTTCTGATCCAACTGCTTGATCTCTCCCGTTCAACCCTGCGGGATACCACGAACCCACGGCCTCGCGCGAGTCGCAGGCGCCGCGTACACCGGCTGCGCGCCCAACGTCGCGGACCCGCGGCCCTCATTGAGTCGACGCTCCGCCAATCGCAACAGCGCCGCCAGCACCGCCTCGCCGTCCACCCGCCAGACCTCCCGGCCACCTTCCTCCAATGCCTCGGCCATATCCGCATCCAACGGCCCCGCCACCGGCACGTCGGCCGGAACGGCCTGCGCAACCTCGTCGGCGTCTACCAGCTGGATCGTTTCGGACTCGACTGACGGAGCCACATACCAGCGTCCGCGTCCGGCCGGCGAAACCACGACTGCCTCTTGCACGCCAACGGCCTCCACAACCGCCGCCGCCGTCGGCGCCCCAATCAGCGGCGCCTGCCGCGCCATCGCCAGCCCCTTCGCAAACGCGATTCCCCCGCGCAGTGACCCGAAACGTCCCGGCCCCGTCGCCACAATCACGCCCTCCAGCTCCACCTCCGTTGCCACACCCGCTTCCCGGAACACGCGACGGGCAAGGGCTGTCAGATCGGTCGGCCATCCCGCGGCACTGGCCACAGCCAACAGCCGCCCTTGTTCGCCAACGGCGAATGCCGGTGCCTCGAAGGATGTGTTCAGCGCGGCGATCACTCGAGATCCGGATCCTGCCTGCGCACTCGACCCAACACCTCGCACGCCTCGGGACCGACTGCCCGCAACTCCACCCGCCGCTCGTCCCCCACTCCCAGAATCAGTTCCACGTCAATTCGCGGCGCCGGCAGATCTCCGTCCGCATGCTCCGCCCACTCCACCGCCAGAACGTCCGCCTCCAACACCACGTCCGACCACCCAATCGATTCAAGGTCGTCGTGGCTCTCGATCCGATAAAGATCCACGTGCGTCAATCGCCGCCCGCCTGCCTCATACTCGTTTACAAACGTAAACGTCGGCGACGTCACCGTGTCCGCCACCCCCAACCTCTCGGCCATCCCCTTCACCAACACGGTTTTCCCGGCCCCCAGCGGCCCCCGGAGCGCCACGCACAGCGGCCCGCAACACGCCGCCCCCAGCGCACGCCCAAGTTCAACCGTCCCCCGCTCGCCGTGCGAAGCCAACGTCAATCGGCACCTGGCCGTCACCCCAGCCGTCGCCTGGTGGTCGGTCATATTGACCAGTGCCCTGGCTCGGCCGGATGAACAATTGAGCTTCGCCGGCCTTTCCCTCTCCCTCTGGAGACCTTTGCATAGCTCCCCTTGTCCTCGAGTGTTCGGCCGCTCTCAATGCCTCTCGTGGGGGAGATTTTCGGCGCCTGCTCCGGACTCGATCCGGGGCTACGGGATCTTCCGGTCTCAGTCCACGCGCCGGCACCCGCGTACGGACGACGATGATCAAGGGGCGCCGAGCTCTTCACCCTCTCCGAGGGGAGAGGCAGAACCTGTCCTGAGCTTGTCGAAGGATTCGGGCGTCTTCGGCCGAAATCGGTGAGGGGTCTTCCGGGCAACCAGCCGCGGGCTACGCAACGGTCTCCTCTGGGAGTGGTCCGAGTGGGGGTCCTCGCGCCTGGTGCGATGCCGACCCGCCAGGTCTCGGGGCATCGGCCAGGCTGAAGCACCGCTCCAGGCTTGCCGCCGTTGCCCCCCACACACCACATCCCTAGAATCCACCTCGCCTCCGTCGGCGCCGACCGGCGGAGGTTTCGCGTGTACGGGAGCCTCGCGTCGTGCGTCGTCATATCGTCAAGATCGCGCCTACGGGCTTCTTTGCGGACTACGGCTGCCACGTCCGCATTCTCGAGGAAGCCCAGGCCCTCCAACAGCATGGCTGTGACGTTACCGTTGTAACGTACCCCGGCGGACAGGATCCCCCAGGCCTTCCGGTCGTCCGCATCCCGTCCTGGCTCGACCGCGGCGGCCCGCGCGTCGGCTCCCACTGGCGCAAGCTCATGCTCGACCCGGCCCTGCTCGCAACCGCCCTCACCCGCCTCCCGCCGCGGCCCGTCGACATCGTCCACGCCCACCTGCACGAGGGCGTGCTCATCGGCTGGCTCCTGGCTCGCATGCATGGCGCGGGACTGGTGTTCGATTACCAGGGCAGTCTCACGCGCGAAATGCTCGACCACCAATTTATCCGCGCCGCCAACCCGCTCCTTCACGTCTTCTCCTGGCTCGAAAAACTCGCCAACCGCCTGGCCCACCGCATTCTCACCAGTTCCGAGAACGCCCGTCACACCCTCATTGCCCGATCCGGCCTTCCCTCCAATCGCATCGTCGCCGTCACCGACGGCGTGGACCTCACCCGCTTCCGCCCCCGCCAGCCCACCGACGCCGCCCATCTCCGGGAGCTCCGCCAACGCCTCGGCATCCCACCCAACCGCCTCCTCGTCGGCTACCTCGGCCTCCTGGCCCCCTACCAGGGAACCGACGACTTGATCCGCGCCGCCCAACGCGTCCTGCAACGGCACCAGGGTGCCCATTTCCTCGTCATGGGCTTCCCCAACGAGCACGCCTACCGTCACGCCGCCCACGCCGCCGGGCTTGCCAATCACATGCACTTCACCGGTCGCATTCCCTACGCCGACGCCCCACGGATTCTCCGCGTCCTCGATATCGCCGTCGCCCCCAAGCGCTCCGAATCCGAGGGCAACGGCAAAGTCCTCAACTACATGGCCGCCGGCCTCCCGGTCGTCGCCTACGACGGCCCCGTCGCCCGCGAACTTCTGGGCTCAGCCGGCCTCCGCGTCCCCGTCGGCTCAATTGACGGCCTGGCCCAGGGTCTCCTCCGCTACCTCGCCGACCCCGATCTCCGCACCCGCCACGGCCACGCACTCCGCCGGCGCGCTGAGCGGATGTACGGCTGGAACCGCCAGATCCAACACGTCATCCGCGTCTACGAATCGCTAGGCGGGAAATCTTCCTCCCTCTCCCTGGCAGGGAGAGGGCCGGGGTGAGGGTCGAATGCCACAGCAACTCTCAATCTAGGGCCGGCACTCGTGCTCACCCTGTCAGGCATGTCACCTCCAGGTATCTGGCGTCACACCCGCCCCTATACTCGCTCTGCTGAGCCGCTCGGGCGACCACGATCGAGTTCGACCTGAGCCAGCCTGGACAATTGGTCATGGCCATCGTGCTTGTTCTGGCGTTCGTGCTCGTACCCCTGGTGCTCACCACGGCCCTGACGCCTATGGCCCTCGCCCTGTTCCCCCGCTTTCGCTCCCGCGAATCCAAGCCCCAAACCAGCCAGGTCGCGTTCGCCACCCGCACCAGCAGCCGGCTCCCCCTCGTCGGCGGCCCGATCCTTGCCCTCTCGATAGCCATCGGTGTCCTTTTCCACCCGGAGGCGCCTCTCTGGCCGCTGGCCGCCGTCGCCGGCTTCTTCGCGTTCGGCTTCATCGACGACCTGGCCAAGACCCTCCGCGGCCGCGGCATTGGCGAAGGCCTCTACTTCGCCGTGATCGTCCTGCTCTCGATCGCCGCCGTGTTCTTGATCCTTAGCCGCGACAGCCACCAACTCGGAACCCTCACGCCCTTCGCTCTCGCAACCCACGTCGGCGCCGACGCCGTAGTGCCGCTCGGCCTCTGGTACGTCGTCCTGATCCTCGGCACCGCCCTCGCCGCCGGCTTCAGCGACGGCATGGATGGCCTCACCGCCGGCTCGGCCACCATCCTCATGGCGGGCCTCTGGGTCGCCGCCGGACCTGTCACCGGCGTCTGGGCCGGTCTCACCGCCGCCGGAGCCGCCGGCGCCCTGGTCTGGAACCTCCCCTCCCGCTGGTCCCCTTCCGCCCGCGATCGACCCCGCCGCGCCCGCGCCTACATCGGCGACAGCGGAGCCCTCACCCTCGGCGCAGCCATGGCCGTAGCCGCCATCCTGGCCGGCTACGACCTCCTCTGGCCCCTCATCGCCGCCCCGCTCCTGCTCGAAGGCTTCTCATCCCTGATCCAATTCAAGATCCTCATTCCCCTCATTCGCCGTCTCGTCGATCCCCGCGACCCCGATGGCAATCCACTCCCGCACCAGTGCTTCTCGCTTCCGCTGCTCGCAGTGCCCCTCCACTACCACTGGGAACTCCTGGGTCTGGACCGACGTTCAATCGTCTTCCTGTTCTGGGTCACGACGCTTCTGGCAACCGTTGCCGGAGTCGTCGCCGTCCATGTATCCGCCGCCAGCGCCTTGGCCCTCGCGCTCAGCGGCGCCGTCGGCCTGGCGTTTTGGCTCAGCGCCATGTGGCTGCGCCCCGCCTTCCTGCACGTCGAGGGTGACTCGGTCTCCGTCATGCACGGCCGCCCGCTCCAACTCGGCCCGCTCCGCCTCTACCGACATCTCAAAGCCATCCGGGATCGCCGGTTGGCCGAAAACGTCCTCCGCGCCGACCTCGCCGGTCGCCCAACGAACGCCTACGTCCTGTCTCAGTGGATCGGCGAGATCCGCCGGGTGGTGCGTGATGCAGGCCCCTGACGTTCCCGCGAGTCTCCGCGCAGCCATAGCAGCCGGCCTCGGCGACACCTCCCCCCCTTGGCGCCCCATGTCCACCGACGGCCGCCACCGCCTCTGGCAGGTCCAAACCCGGCCCAACCCGGTCGTCGTCAAGGGCTACCTGCCCGACATCGACATCTACTACGCCCACCGCTGGCGCCGCGAGGAACGCGCCCTCGACCTCCTGCACCGCTACGCCCCCGGCCTCGCACCCCAACCCATGGCTGCCGCCCACGCGCCCGGCCAATGGGCCGCCCTGGCCATGCAGCACGTCGGCCGCCGTTCCCTCGCCGACGGCCTGCCCACTGCCTCCGGCTCGGAGCGCGATCAGGCGCTAAACGCCGCCCTGCACGCCTACCAGCGCTTCCACGCCGTCACCCAGCGCTTCGGCCCAATGCTCCGCGCCCTCGCCTACCAGTCCGACCTCGACCGCATCACCCGCCGCACCCTCGAACGCCGCTACGCCTCCGCCTTCGTCCGCCTCCCCGACCCCACGGCCAGCCCGGCTCCCACCGCCGCGCCCCGCCGCACCGCGCCCACCGCGCCCTGGGACCTCATCGACACCCTCATCAAGCCCCTCCTCAACAGCCCACGGCGCATCGTCCACAACGGCTTCTCACCCCTGAATCTCATCTGGAATAACGACCGCCTCGTCGTCATCGACTGGGAAACCCTCGCCGTTGCCCCGCCCGAAATCGACTTCGCCGACCTCCTCACCTTCCCGGACTGGGGCGCCCCCGACCGCATGGTCCACCGCGCCGCCGAGGTCATCGCCAACCACCGGCTCCGCCTCGAAACCTTCTGGGCCGCCGCCGCCGAACGCTCCCTCACCTACGCCGCCACCGCCCACGTCCGCAGCCACCGCCTGCGATCGACCAACCCCACACTCGCCGACGCCTACCAACTGCGCCTGCCGCGATACCTCGACTGGTTCCAGCTGGCCGCAACCGAGCTCGTCGGCAACACCACGTCCCGCCACCGCCGCCTTCACACCCTCGTCGCCGACCTGCGCCTGAACGACTGACTCCGATGTTCAAGCTCTCCCACGTATACGCGGCAGCCCGCCAGCCATTCCCGCCTGATACCCCCAACCCGGAAATCCCCGCCGCCCACTTCGACAGCCGCCGAATCCAGCCCGGCATGCTCTTCGTCGCCCTCCCCGGAGCCCGCGTCGACGGCAACGACTACATCGGCGACGCCCTTCGCCGTGGCGCAGCCGCAACCCTCGGCAGCCGCGTCGACCCCGAACACCCGACCTGGCGCCAGGTAACCGCCCCTGATGCCCTCGCCGCCTTCCAGCAACTCGCCCGCCGCCTCCGTGACCGCTCCCGGGCCGCCTTCATCGGCGTCACCGGCAGCAACGGCAAGACCTCCACCAAGCAGGCCCTCGCCGCCGCCCTCGGCGCTCACGGACTCACCCTCGCCACCGACCGCAGCGAGAACACCGACGTCGGCGTCCCCACCACCCTCTCCCGCCTCCGTCCCGACCACCGCTTCGCCGTCATCGAAATGGGCGCCCAGATCCGCGGCGAAATCGAGTCCTACTGCCGCGTCGCCGCCCCCGACGCTGCCGTCATCACCAGCATCTCCGGCGCCCACATCGGCCTCTTTGGCTCAATCGAGAACATCGTCGAAGCCAAGTCCGAAGTCCTCGCCGCCCTGCGCCCTGGCGCCCCCGCCGTCCTCCCCGCCGACAGCCGCTGGCTCCCCCAACTCCGCGCCCGCGCCCCCGGCCCCGTCCTCACCGTCGGCCGCGACCCAACCGCCGACGTGCGCGTGACCGGATCCGTCACGCTCGATGGCACAACCGTTTCGCTCGACACCCCCCGGGGACCAGGCCAGGTCCACGCCCCCGCAATGGCCGGTCCCATCGACCTCGTATTCGGCGCCACCGCCGCCACCGTCCTGGCCCTGGGTCTCGACCTCCAACCGGCCCTCGACGCACTGCAAGACTTCCAGCCCGCACCCCACCGCATGGCCCTTCGCCGCACACCCGCCGGAACGACCCTCCTCGACGACACCTACAACGCCAACGCCGCCTCCATGCTCGCCGCCCTCGACACCCTCGCCCAACTACCGGTTGAAGGCCGCCGCATCGCCGTCCTCGGCGACATGCTCGAACTCGGCGACGAATCTCCGCACGACCACACTCGAGTCGGCCACGCCGCCGCGGCCGCCGACATCCTCATCGCCATCGGCGAGGACGCCGCCCGAATCGCCGAGGGCGCCCAAGAGGCCGGCCTACCCAGTGAGCGAATCATTCTTCTCTCAGCCACCCTCGAAGATGCCAACGCACTCAGCGAAGCCCGCGACACCCTTAGAGACCACCTACGAGACACCCTCAAACCCGACGACGCCGTCCTCCTCAAAGCCAGCAACGGCATCGGCCTCGCCCCAATCGCCGACGCCCTGACCCAGTCGTAGCCTCGGCACGTCAGCCCCAGCTCAGGGCTGAAATCCAGCCCCCGCCTATAACTCCATGGGCGCGCGCCCCGTCGGCGCCGCCGGCGGAGCCGTCGCCTTCCCCGCCTTCGCCGCCCGCCGCCGCTCCAGTCGCTCTTTCCTGGCTTCCTCGTCGCGGTAATTCCGAATCCAGCTCGACGAAAACTCATCCATCCCATGCACCAGGTTCGCCGCCAGCACCGCGTGCCGCGTCTCCTTGTGCGTCATGTCCAGGATCGCCGCCGTCAGCCCCGCCTCGATCGCCATCAGCAGCGCCGCGGCGTTAAGCGGGCGACGATTCGGCAGTCCAAACGACACGTTGCTCAAGCCGATGCTCATGTTCATCCCGTCCTCTTCGGCCAGGATGTGAATCGCCTCGATCAGGCCGGGACCGTACGTGTCACTGGCCCCAATCGGCAGGCACACCGGGTCAATGATGATGTCTTCGGGCTTCACCCCGTGTTCGCCTGCCGCCGCGATCAGGTCCCGCGCGTTTTCCACCCGTTCGGCGGCATTCTCGGGCATCGCCGCCCCGCCCTTCGTACACATCCCGATCATCGCCGCGCCGTGCTCCGCGATCGCCGGCAGCAACTCGTCCATGTACTCGGCCTCGAACGGCACCGAGTTGACGATCGGTCGTCCCTCCGCCACTTCCAGCCCCGCCAGCAACACATCCACCGTGTAGCTGTCCACGCTCACCGGAACCTCTACCGCCTCCTGCACCGCCCGCACCGCGTCCCGCATCTTCCGCTCTTCGACGTCGTGATGCGGATCTCCCGTGTTTACGTCGATCACCCGCGCCCCGGCCCGCACCTGCCGCTTGGCGTCGCGCTGCACGTACGCCCAGTTCCCTGTGTCGTACGCCCGCTGCAACCGCGGCTTGTTCGTCGGGTTCAGCCGCTCCCCGATCGGCGTAAACGGACCCTCACGGCTGACCACAACCTCCAGCCCGTCACGACCTCGCAAAACAGTGTTCACAGAAAGTCAAACCTCACCCATGGCACGGTAAACCCAAGACCAGGCTCGGGCGGCCAAAAAGCATACGCCCGCCACCTTCCCGCTTCAACGCGGTACAGGTTCAAACCGGATCCCGACACAGCGCATCCGCCACCGCCAGCGCCCGTCGCGTCGCCGCCACGTCATGCACCCGCACCATGTCCGCACCCTTTGCCACCGCCGCCACCGCCGCCGCCAGCGACCCTTCCAGCCGATCGGCCGGCGCCTGCCCGGTCAACTCCCCGATGAACGACTTCCGCGACACCCCCACCAGCAGCGGCAGCCCCACCTCGTGCACGGTCTCCAGCGTCCGCAGCAGTTCCACGTTCTGCGCCGGCGTCTTCCCGAATCCAATCCCTGGATCGAAGATCAGTGACTGCTGCGCAATCCCCGCCTCCAGCGCGGCATCCACAAGCTCCTGCCCCTCGCGCACAACATCCGCGGCAACATCGTCGTACCGAACGCCCCGGTACTGCCCACCGAGCTCCGTACTCACTGCCCGAGCCCGCCGGCTATGCATCAGCACCACCGGCACCCCCGTCGCCGCCGCGATCTCCGCCATTTCCGGATCGTCTCGCAGCCCGCTCACGTCATTAATCGCGTCGGCGCCCGCCACGATGGCCTGCTCCGCCACCACCGCCTTGCGCGTATCGATCGAAATCGGCATGTCCAGATCCTGCATTCGCACCGCCTCGATCGCCGGCAGCACCCGCGTCAGCTCCGTCTCGGCGTCCACCGAAGCGGCTCCCGGCCGCGTCGACTCGCCGCCGATATCGATAACGTCCGGGCCCTCATCCAGCAGCACCCGCACTCGCCGCTCCAGCGCCTCCCGATCGGCCGCCACGCCATCCCCGCTAAACGAATCCGGCGTCGCGTTCAGCACCCCCATCACATACGTCCGCGCACCCCATGCAAACTCGCGCGTCCCAATTCGCAGACTCGCGGACTTCGTAACCTGCACAAGCACCCGCTGACAGGCGATACTAGACACGACGCGACGGAGTATTGCACCAGACTCAGGACCACCCCGTGAACTCCAACCCTGAAGCTCAACCCCATTCGCGCCGGTCGCTCCTGCGGCTTGTCGGCCTTGGCGCGCCGCTCGCCCTCGCCCTGGCCGCCTGCGGCGAGGCCGCACCCGAACCAGAGCCCACGCCGGCCGAAGAAGTCACCCCCGAGCCCCTGGGCGAAAACCTCGCCGCTAAATTGCCCGCCATGCCCGAAATGCGCGCCGGCCGCACCGACCACCTTGAGCGGAGCACCGAAAACGGGCGCTTCGACCGCGCCGTCTACTTCTCCGAGCTAACCCCCGGCCACGTCCTCAACTATTACCTCGACGAAATGCCCGCCCTCGGCTGGAAGGAACTCTCCCGCTCCGAGCTCACCGCCCGCGGCGGCGAACTCGAATACGAAAGCCCCAACGGCGCCCAGCACCTCCTCATCAAGGTCGAACGCCGCGCCCGCGAAACCTCCTCCGCCGTCCTCGACCTCACCACCACCCGCCGCAGCGGCTAACCGCCCAAGTCCCTCTTCCCCCCTCGCCCGCGCGGTCAGGCACCCGTGTACGGCGTCAATCTCTTCATGGGGCGCCGCTCTTCCCCTTGTATGTTCCGCAAGCCTTGGATTTGCCAGGGTGGCAGTGCACGGGCCGGGGCAGATCGATCTCTCCTTGGGCGTGAGAGACCGCGAGAGCGCAGGGTCGTCCCGACCCATCAGCTCACACCTTGGACCTTCCAAGGCCCTGGGAACGCCCTCCTGTCGAGGCGCCTCGAATCCCCCACCGTGAACCCGCTCCCATCCCGGACCTGCTCCCGCCGAAGCCCGGAAACAAGCATCTTCCCAACCCACAAGCCAGAATGAGCCCCCCAACCCACCTAAAGAACAGACCCACCATGCAAGTACTAATCATGGGCTCCGGCGGCGTCGGCGCCTTCATCGGCACCCGCCTTCTCCAAACCGGCCACCACATCACCTTCGTCGCCCGCGGCCCCCACCTCCAGGCCATCCGCGACCACGGCCTCTCCATGGTCAGCGAAACCGGAACCCGCCACATCCACCACGTCACCGCCGTCGAACGCCCCCAGGACGCCGCCTCAAAGCCCGACCTCATCATCTTCGCCGTCAAGTGCTACGACACCCGGCAAGCCGCCCAACTCCTCCGCCCCGCCCTAAGCGACCAAACCGCCGTCCTCACCCTCCAAAACGGCATCGACAGCGTCCCAACCCTCTCGTCAATCCTCGGAGCAGATCACATCATCGGCGGCGCCACCTGGCTCACCGCCCACATCCTCGAACCCGGAGTTGTCGAATACCAGGACGCCGAAGTCCGCGCCGCCATCGGCGAACCCGCCGGCGGCATCACCAACCGCGTCCAAACCATCGCCCAGGCCCTCCGCACCGCCGGCATCGAAACCGAGGCCAGCGACAACATCCACCACATCCTCTGGAACAAACTCGTCCTGCTCGCCGTCCTGGGACCCGTCACCGCCGCCTGTCAGCTCCCCCTCGGCCCCATCCTCGCGACTGAGGGCATGCTCGACCTGTTCCGCACCATGTTCAACGAAGCCATCGCCGTCGCCCGATCCCAGGGCATCCACCTCCCCGACACCACCGCCAACGACCTCATCACCCTCATTCAGACCCTCCCATCCGACAACACCACCTCCCTCCAGGTCGACTTCGCCCACCAGCGCCGCGTCGAACTCGACGACACCGCCGGCGCCGTCCTCCGCCGCGCCCACGAATCCGGCGTCCCCACCCCCACCCTCCAAACCCTCTACCTAACCCTCAAATCCCGCGCCCAATCCTTCGGCGGCCTCTAGGCCTCCCTTCTGTCATTCCGAGGTACCCCGAGGAATCTCGACTTCCGCCCGTGCCCTGGTCGTTGCGTGAAGCCTGCCCCCCACGGCCCGCAACCGGGACTCCCTTATGTCTTCTCATTTTTGCCGCTAAGTCCGTCCGCCCCCACTCATGCCGCGCGCTAACTGTTCGTGGTGACCGGGGCCGCAGTCCCGCGGAGAGCCTGACCTGAGCCTGCCGAATGGGGCCGGGACCGAGCAACACCCACCCACCACACCGCACCCAGCGTCCCTGGTGAGCCTGTCGAACCACATCCCTGGCACTCCGCTATACCAACGGCTCCCAACAGACAGTTCACGGATTTAACGTACACGTCACCCGTGTTCGCCCCACGGCCGCGCCGTGTCAGTATCCGTGCCCTCTCAGCTATTGGCCGCGACGCCAGCGGCATGGCGCGGGAGCGGCGCGCACCGCCCGGGAACTAGCCTCACAAGCGCGGGCGGAGCCGACCCGGCGGTCAAGCCACGGACTTGGTCGCGCGCAGCGGCAGAGCCTCGGTTTCCAGCGTCGAAAGGTCCAGGCGCTTCGACGCATGATCGATGTCAAAGCCCACAACCTCGCCGCCGGCGTCCAGATCGACATTCAGCCCGTCCGTCACCTCACGCGTCTCGACGCCCGGCCCGTCCTTGAACTCGACGTAGAGGCTGTCAGTCTCCGGGTAGTAGTGGAGTCTCATCTGTCGTCCTCCCGAAAGCGTCGATCGAAGAATGCGTTGTGGATCGTCTCGCCGTCTTCCAGCGTAATGACTCGCAGGAAGCGGCGCGTGTGCTCGCCCGGCTGGACAATCTCGCCCCAGAAGCGAACGCGTCCATCCGGCTGCTCCTCGCGTCGCACTGGATTATCGAGAACGTGTACGCACCATGCCGGATCAATATAGGGCCGCTTGCGACGCACCTGCTCCTCGAAATAGCGCGTCGTCTTCAAATCGCCGCGCCCGCGGTTTCTCGGACGGCCGTCGCAATGGCCTCGTCCAGGTGCGCCGTGATCTCGGCTTCCAGGTCGACCCGCAGCGCGTAGACGTCCGTGAATTCCGCGAAGGCCCACCCACCAAAGCTGCCCGGCCAGTTCACACGGGGTGCCGGCCAGGTCTCCATCGTGGACATCTTGACCTTCGAGTCCTCGCCTTGGGAGTCCTTCATCTCCACCAGCAGGCGCAGCGGGTCGGGCTGGCCCTCGCCGTCGAGTTCTCCATGCCGAGACGAGTACTCGTAAGGGGAGTTCAGGATTGGATGCTCCAACAAGACGGGCATGCCAAGTCAGCGGCCGCGGGTCGGCACGCATCGTACGAGCCCATCCAGTCGCCCCACCCGCCGCCACGCATAGCCGTCCCTTCAGTCCCCGTTGTCATCCCAAGCGCAGCGCAGCAGAGCCGAGGAATCTCGCCTAGCGCCTATGCACTGTCCCTGGCCCCTACCTCAGCGTGCCCTATCCATCAGCCCCAAGTCGGATCCTAGACCTCGGCCGACTCCTCGTATTCGACAATAATTGAATCACTCATATAAGAAAGATGCGGCGTCGCAATCAGCGATTCAATTGAGTCATAAGACATATATGAGCATTGGTCATAGAGCGGGCCTCGCTCAAGCAGCGAAAAGACCGGTCGCCTAATCTCGCGAAGAACGCGTTCCCTCTTATCAGTCGGAGCTACGATGTGAAGACGAATGTCCATATTAGGCTGGAGAGCGAGCAAGTCGGCCATTCGCAGCAAGCCCGAATAGATGGCGGTTGTGTGTTCAATCTCAAACGCCCGAGCCATTGACCGCCCCTTGAGCCACAATACGTCGATCTGTTCGACGGTTCGAAGGGTAGTGTCATCATAGTTTAGCGGCAGCGAATCCAGGAACTTCTCGTGCAATGCCTCCGGGACTTCACCGAGCACCCTTGATTTGTCACTACGTGGCACCCAAATGTAGAACCCCATTTCTGCACCAATCTGTGACACCTTGGCTTGAACTCGAATAGACTCGCGAACATCCGACGTCGAAGTGGGCTCCACACGGCTCCCCACATCCACTTCGTCATTCTCGTCCTCGTGATCTGGTACCTCGACTTCAACTTCCCTGTCGATGGTGCGAACCTTTCTCTGAGTTCGAAGATGTCGCTTATCTTTGGCGGTGAATGGAAATTCTCTCAGATTGTTTTTCTGCCTCGACAATAGATCTACTAACAGCTCTCCATCAGCCCGCTCGAATCTGTTCAAAGACCCTCGAAAAAAACCAGTCCATACAGACTGACTCTTTTCGTGCTCTCGAGTAAGCGTCAACTTTCTCCAGATATCGTCATTGTGTATTGGAATCGCATGCTCAGGACTCAGGACAACCACTGGCTTGACCTTGAAGCGGACGACAAATGGATCGGGCTCTTGGTAGATCGGGCTATCGTCAATGTAGGCGGACGAGTCCACACGAAGCACGCCGCACCACCGAGACAGCCTCGTCAAGTAGCAAATGAAGAGGTCACCAGGCTGCACACGCTCACTTGCCAATCTCTGCTGCCGGATTCTGAATCCGGTTACGCCTGCACCGTTCTCGCGGAATTGCTGCCATGTCTCCGGCGTGAAGAGATCGAGTAAATAGGCCACTTGGACTCCTTACCGGAATTGTACTCGCAATCGCCCAGCATCGTCTGGAGGCACCTTGCAAGGCGGGCACGAATGGGACAGCACCACCCGAAATCACCTAGTCCGCATCTCGTGAGCGCTCGGTAGAATTCGTGACCGTCACATTGACGCGTTGCGAGACGCCCCTCAGTCCAGACCGGCTCCCCGATACAATCCAATCCCAGCGATTCACGCCCAGCGCACTTCCGTTGGACACCTTGAATGCGTAGCCAGACACCCGTCGAATACGAGACCCGCACCAAGATGGCTGCGGCGCTCAGGGAGTCCGGTCTGGAACAGTCGGCCGACCGCCTTGGCTACCTCCAGCGCCTGGCGGACGAGGACCCAGACGAAGAACCCATTTCCGTTGCCTCGCTGCGGCACCTGACCGCCTTCCTGATGGACGAACGGCATCTCGGCCAGCCGGAAATCGGCGTCAGCCCGGATGGCGTGGCACTGGCGCAATGGCGTGTTATGGGCAACGGAGTCCTGGCGATGGAATTCCTGAATTCGGGATTCATAAGGTTCGCGGGCACGTCAGGCCATGGCAGCCAGGACGGTGAAGCGTTGCGTGTCAGCGGCACCCTCCCAAGAACCAAAGCTCTACAGGCTATCCAGTCGCTTCTGTCCTGACTCTGACCTGTGGAAGGCGACCCGCTACCTGATGATGATCACGTCTCGCGCTACTGCAAGCCATCGTCGGTCGGCTCAAGCGGCGTACCGTTAGCTAGCGCATTCCGGCTTCGAGCCTCAGAAAGCTCTCTCTCCGTCAACTGGCTCGAGGCCCTGAGCACAGCGACCACCGATGAGGCCGTTGCCCAAGTTCGGGCGCTGTTCCTCGCAAGAGGATTCGGGCTGCGTGCCAATGGCCGGTTCGCCGTCCTCAACGTCGGCGCCGCCAAGGCGGTCGTTCGTGAAGAACTGGGTCTATCGCTGCGCATCGACCACGATCCGCTTCCCGACGACCCATCGCATGCCGCCATCACCGGGTTTCCGGCCGACGACTTGGTAGTCGCCGTGGAACTAACAGCCCTGATGAGCCAGGAGGACATCCACCCAGCCATTGCGTGAGCCGAATCGGCGCCCTAATCGCTGATCGGGCGACCTCCGAAACCGGTGCCTACTCGACCTTCGCCGCCAACCGACCTTCAACGCCACGCATGTGCCAAGCAACGCCCACGACCGACAAAACCACGGGAATGCTCAGCCTGGTAATCGGTCCCAACTAAGCCGTCTTAGTGACTAGCCAAGCAACGCGATCAGAATCCCCGTCACTGTACCCAGCACGTTGATGACCACCAACAGTAGAAGCCCGGCAAACCACGTCGTCAGTCGCGTCTCCAGACTCGCTAGGTCGGCCTTCGTCGCCAGGTGATCGTACGCCCCATCCAGTCGGGCCAGGCGCTCCGCTTCTGAAGCCATCGGTTCCTCCGCGTTGAAGGTCCCTGTGCCCCGAGGTCACGCGCCACGGGCCAGAGTTGAATAGACAACCGCCCGTACAGAATTTTACCCGCAAGCGCCCAACTCGAGCCCCTGCCCTAAGCGCATTCCACGCATAACTCTGCCGCGTCGTTCCCAAGTCCCTCGGCAATCCCACTCCGCCTCCGAATCTCACTCCTCACCACTCTCCGCTCACTCCTTCCGCAAGCCGGCGTCTCTCACTCGCCCGACTTCCTCTCCCCTTCCCGCATCCAACCAGGCCCCCGTGTCCTTGTATGTTGCGACAGCCTCACCAGGTGGCCGATTGGTCAGGTGGGCGTCAGGGGCGCGTCGCCTGTCATGAGGTGAGCCAGGGGAACCTGGCAACGCGCCACGGGTCCCTCGCTATTGCCAGCCTGCGCCCGGGCGCAGGCCCGGCCTGGCCGTCAGTCTTCGGTAAAGGGGTTGTGAATCGTCAGCTGCTCCACCCGCTGGCCGTGGTGCATGTCTTCACTGAAGAGACGGGTGCAGCCCGCTTCCAACGCGGCGGCCACAATGAGTGAATCGTAGAAGCTAAACCCGAATTGCGCGTGGAGACGCAGGCCGCGCGTGTACAGCGAGCGCGTCGGGTTTACCCGCCACAGGGGTGCCAGCACATCGTCCAGCAGCAGCCGCGCGCTGGCCGGCTGCGCGCCCAGCTTGCGGGTCACGACGTGCAGCGTCTCCTGAACGACCTGATAGCTGATGCAGCCCGTCCCATGTTCCAGGCTGCGGCGCACGAGACGTTCAGCGCATTGACGCTTGTCAGGGGTGGTTTCATCGAACAGATAAACGAAGACGTTGGTGTCGATAAAGTCTTTAGCGCTCATTCATCTCATCGCGCGTGAACCTGCGGCCTCCGGTTGCAATGTCTCCACGCAGAAGACGAATGGTTGCCATGGCAGCGTCGGCTTGGCGCTTGCGCCCGGCGTAGTCCGCCAGCCAGCGACGAAACTGAGCGTTCAGGGTCGTGCGCTCGTCCGCGGCGCGTGCGCGCGCTGCGTCGATCAGGCTCGCATCGGCGCTGAGCGTGACATTCTTCACTGGAGGGCTCCCAGCAGTCAACTCACGATTCTAGCGTACACGGCATCCGTGTTCGCCCCAGGGCGAGGCTTTTGCATGACACTCGACTTCCCGGAAGGTGCAGCCGCCCCTGCTCCCTCTTCCCTTCCGCACAAGAGTTTTCCGCGCAACCAATCCCTCAAGAGTTATCAACCCCGCCATACCGAACGCCAGTCGGAATCACCCCGGTTTCTTCTCCCCGCCTCATCGCCTCCGCCGTCTCCACCACACTCAAGACATCATGCCGAGGCTCATACCTCAGCAACCCCGTGATCTTCCCCAAATCGAACTCAAAGAAATTCGACTCCGGCAACCGCGCCTCCACGAACTCCATCCCATACCGCTCCGCAAACCAGGGCACGTGCTCATCCCACCGAAACACCGCCGCCCCGCCCAGCGTGAACTCCTCCCCCACCGCCGCATCCTTCTCCAGCGCCAGCACCAGCCCTTGCACCACGTCCCGCACGTCCACGAACTCCTGCTTGTACGCCACCCCATTCGGACACCGGCTCACCAGCAGCTTCTCCTCGCCCGTCCACAACGACCGCAACTCCCGCAGATTCTCCTCCTCCTCCGCACTCTCCGCCGCCTCGCCCCCAAACCGGTCAATAGCCGCACTCAACAGAAACCGCCCCGGCAGCCCCTCCTCGTTCAAGAACTCCCCCGGCTCGATCACCGTCGCAAACCGCATCGACGTCGCCGGTATCCCGTACTGCCGGTGATACGTCATGCACAGCTCCTCGCCCACCCATTTCGTCAGGAAATACGGCATCTGCTTGTACCCGCTCACCATCGCCTCGGTAATCGGCTCCTTGAAGAACCGCCCCTTCTCACCCAGCCGCCAGTAAATCGCCTCCGTGCACGCATACACCAGCCGCTGGAGATTCGGAACGCCTGCCCGCACCGCCTCCAGGATGTTCAGCGTCCCCATCCCGTTGATATTCAGGTACTGCCGGTTGTCGAAAGGACCGCCAAACGCCGCCGCCAGGTGATAAATCGCATCCACCCCCAGCACCGCCCGTTGCACGTCATCAAAGTCCCGCAGGTCACCCTCAACCACTTCTACGCCGTCATACCCCGCCAGCTTGTCCGCCCGGCTCGCATCCCCCGGATACACCAAACACCGAACCTCATGCCCCCGCCCCAACAGCTCCACCGACAAATTCCCCCCAATCCGCCCCGTCCCACCCGTCACCAGGATCTTCATCCCACCCCCCACTCATTCACACCCACAACAACCCCAACCTCCCCCATAATCCCGCCCCCCGCCCACTCCTGCGTAGCGGCGGCGCCTCAGCCCCGCCAGACCTCCGCGCATCCCACGCCACTGTCATTCCGAGCGCAGCGCAGCGAAGCCGAGGAATCTCGCCTTCCGCGCAACCACCGAACCCCACCACCCCCTTCCGGACGCAATCAAATACAGGCCGCGCCGATCTTCACCCTCTCCAAGGGGAGAGGCAGAATCCGGCGTCTTCGGCGGAATTCGGTGAGGGGTCTTCCGCGCAACCAGCTGGCCCCACCCACCCCGTTCGTGGTGAGCCGGGCTGGTGTACCCACCGGACCGTGTCGAACCACAAAGCCAGCAGCAACCAAGCCTCTGAGACAGTCGGTGCCCCCCGTTCGTGGTGAGCCGGGCCGGAGTCCGTCGGAGGCCCGTGTCGAACCACACGTTGCAGCAACCAAGCCTCCCCCGCACCCCATCCCGTTCGCATTAGGCCTGTCCTGAGCTTGCCGAATGGCCCGCCCTGAGCTTGTGGAATGGGGCCGTCCTCGAAAAGCCCGCCCAACCACCAACGTCCATCCCTGTCCGCCGTCCCGGGGGTCGGCTACCTGTGCGGCACACCCAATTGATGAGCGTTCCGACCGCACAATGTCGGGATACTGAACCAGTGACGACCTCAATTCCGACTCAACCGTTTGGGACCTCTCGCCTGACAACCCTGCGGAAGGCTTTGGTGGCGGCCCTTCTCGTGACCGCAACCGCATTCGCCTGCGGCCCGGCAAGCGGAGGTCAGCCGGCCGAGCGGGAATGGCCGGGCGCTTGGCCAGTTCCGCCATTGCCGGTCATGTGGATGGAGCACCCGAGCGGGTCGATCTGGGGATCTCCCAGCTCCTACTGCTGGCGTGTGAAGGACGGAGGCGGTCGCGTCTGTCACGAGTACAAGTTCTGGTCGGGGATCGACGACTACCCCGAGGCCGCCCCGGGCAAGCAGATTCCCGTCGGAGTCGAATCCGAGACCACGCCGGACAGGGTATTCGTCCAGGTGTTCACCCGGCACGGGAATCTCATGGCCGACTTCGTGCAACTCGCGCCGACGTATCCCGTGCTCGATCTCGGCCTGGACCCCGGGGACTACAACATTCGCGTGATCGGGCAGTGGCAAGACAACCCCGGCGCCGCCTACGTCGATCGGCGCTACAACGAAGTCGCCTACGAGTTCGGCCTCCGCGTGCCTGGGGTGGTCGAGTTGATTGCCGAGTGCGCGATTACATTAATCGGGGGCGACGTCAGCATCTCGCTGGGTTCGCTCAACGACCCGTTACGTACAGCCCCTGACAGCGCCAACCACGCCGGCTGCAGATTCAACAAGCCCATCGCGCGAGTCTCGTTGACCCTGGACAAGGGCGCCCAGTCCTATACGGAACTCTTCCACATAGACCCGCCGTCCCTGAGTGTCGGCTTCCCGCTGCCCGCGGAGTTGGTCTCCGAGACGAGCGGCGACTCGCTGCCACCCGGCGAGTACACGCGCCGGATGGTCGCGATTAGCGATGACGGCGACGAGGTGGAAATGGCCACCATGGGCGCATTCCTTGCCACCGTCACCGTAGCTGGAAGTTAGCCCCGCCACCCAGCCCCCAACCCTTCTCCTGTAGCGGCGCCCCTCGTGGCCGCCCGTCCCCGACAGACTTCATCCTCCTCCGCCATCCCGGCGTCCGCGGACCCGGCAGCAACCAGCCGTCAAACCTCACCCACGCCACCCCTGGCGCCCGGCCGGACCAATTGCTCCCAACCCCCGCCCGTCCCTGTCCACCGGCACGTCGCCGACCACGCACGCCCTGACGGCGTTGCCTGCAACGCATGCAGTGATTGCGTTGCAAGCATTGACATCACCCGTCACCACCGGCGCCGGCGTGACCCACGCCCCCTCGACCACCCCCGCACCCGCCCTCGCCACAAACCACAAACCTCCAGCAACCATATCCACCACCGCCTCGTCGCCTGCCCACTTACTCGGATCTTGCCCGCTGTTCCCACTTAGTGTACACTCGCCGTAACCGTCCCGCAACCCGAGTTTCAGATGCCCCGCCCGCCGCTCCCCCCGGCCACCCCGCGCCCGGCAGCCCGTCCCCGCGGCACAGCCATCATCCCCCCACACCCCCGCTCCCACCGTCACGTTCTCGCCTTACGCCCTGCCGCCGTCCCCCCGCCCAACCTCGCCCCGCCACGCTCCAATCCGCCCCGTCACCCCACCCGCCAGCCGCCCCAACCCACCAAATCCGCACCCCAGACCACCCCGTCACGCTATCCGTCACACCTGCCCGGAACCCGACCCGGGGGACACCCTCCGGCGCGCCCATCCACCCCTGCCTCATCGAGGCCCCAATCCCAGCCAAAAAACACCCCGCCGCACCTCAAGAGTTTTTTAGAAAAAACTCTTACGCGCGCAACCCCACCCCAATTCGCGCCCCGTGGCGCCTGCGATTTCCGCCTAGTGCATCAACCCCAACTCCCGATCCGCAACGTCCTGGTACTCGCTCAGCGACCCATCCACCACTTCCCGCAGCGTCACCGGCCGCCCCGCCTCCGACGACTCATGCGCCGCCATCACCAGCGCCACCGCCGCCAGTCCAACCTCCGCGTCAACCTCAACCTTCCCGTCACCGTCGATCGCATCCAGCAACTCCGCCATCTCAATCGCAATCAGCTTCAGATCCGCGTTGCTCCCCACGTTGCTGTGATCGTTGTCATACCGGGCCAACCGCTCCCCGCCAAAAAACCGCGCCGTCCGGTCATCCAACCCAAAGTCCGGCGCCAGCCCCAGAACTTCATCGTCCGGCAACGCCTCCTTCGACCGCCCCAGGAACACCTCCAGCGGCGCCCCCTGCCGCACTCCCGGCATATCCACCTGTCCCTCGCTCCCCCAAAACGTGAACCTCTCAAACCCCGGCCCCTGCGCCGCCTGCTCATACAACCACTGCCCCAGCGCCCCATTCGCGTACTCGTACGTCGCCAGCAACACGTCCGGCGCGTCCGCCTGCTCGCTCTCCGGGTACTCGGCCGAATAGTGCTCATGAAACGGCTTCACCTTCTCGTCCCGGTAAAACCGCAGCGGCTCCCGCAGCCGCACCTGCCCGTGAACCTTGTCGATGTCACCACCCAAATACAGGTGCAGATCCGCGTTATGCACCCCCGCCTCCAGCAGCGATCCACCCTGCACCCGCTTGAACTGCCATCCACCGGCCGTGGCCCCGCGACCGCCTCCGGCCGAGTAGTCCACCACCGTCCGCAGCTCACCAATCCCGCCGGCGTCCAATACCGCCCGCAGCAATCGCGCAATCGGGTCCCGCCGGTAGTTCTCCGCCACCGACAGCACTCGCCCATTGCGTTCCGCCGCGCTCTGCATCGCCCGGCAAGCCCGCACCCCCGGTGCCATCGGCTTCTCGCACAACACGTGCAACCCGGCCGCCGTCGCCGTCTCCACCACCACGTGATGCGCCGCAGCCGCCACCACGACGTCGACGACGTCCAAATCCGGCGTCGCCGCAATCGCGTCCTCAATCGACGTAAAGCACGCCGGCCGCGTTCCCAGGATCTCCTCCGCCTCCCCCGCCAGGAACTCGGCCCGCTCAATTTCCCGGTCCACCACAGCCGCCAGCTCCAGCCGCCCCGGCTCAAAGTCCTCCAGCGTCCGATACGCCCGCATATGCCGCCGCCCCATGCCCCCGCACCCCGCCAACACCAGTCGTCGTTTCATCCGTCTCTCCCGCCATACCGACCACGGTGCAGATCACACCGTACCCGAACCACCGTTCGCGCAAACTTCGACCATTTGGAATACTCCGGGTCGTTGGATTCCGTTTTGCTTGTGCGCCGCTCTTCACCAACGTGGATTCGGTGTTCGCAAGCTCTCCAATAGGAGTGGGTATGCCGAAGTCAGTGAGCCGCCGGAGTTTCGTACGAGCCTCGGCCGTTGGCGCCGTTGGCGTCGCCGGAGCCGCCGCCCTGGCAGCTTGTGGCGAGACTCAGGTCGTCACCAAGGAAGTCCCGGTTGAGGTCGAAAAGATCGTCACCCAGGTAGTCGAAAAGATTGTGACGCAGACCCAGGTCAAGGAAGTTCCGGTCGACCGCGTGGTCACCAGAGTGGTCCAGGAAGTCGTGACCCAGACCGAAGTCCAGCAAGTCGAGGTCGAGAAGATCGTCACCCAGGTCGTAGAGGTCGAGAAGGTCGTCGAGGTCGAAAAGATCGTGGAGGTCGAAGCCGCGCCGCAGGCCGTTCCAGTGGCGTTCGAGCACATCAGCGACCACACGTCCGGCCCGCGCGCCCAGTCCATGCAGTGGGCGCTTGAGCGCTACGCCCAGGTGGCGCCCCACGTCACCGTGGTGTTCACGCCCAACTCGGGCAATATCGGCGACACGATTCCCATCCGAATCGCCGCCGGCACCATGTCCGAGTCGGCCCTGCTGGACGGGTCCTTCATTTTCCTCTTCGGGCCCGACGGCGTGTTTCGGCCGATCAACGACATTCTGGCGAAGCACCCGGACTTTGACCCGGGGAACTACGTTTACCTCACTGACCAGTTCACGGCCGACCTCGACGTCACGTGGCCCTATCGAACCGAGTGGGACACCAGCACGCCAATCTTCGGTATGCCGTACCAGCACGTGGCTGGCGGCATGGCCTGGAACATCGACATGTTCGAGGCCGCCGGAATCGACGCGCCCGAGGACAGTTGGACGTACGGCGGCGAGTTTCGCGAGACCGCCAGGCGCCTGACCGACCCCGAGACAGGAGACTTCGGCACCCTGGTGCTCGGCGGAAATGACATTCACATTTGGACGCCAATGGCCTACGGGATGGGCGCCAAGCAGCTGATCAGCCCCGACGCCACCCACACGTCAATCTTCGACGACGGTGGCATTGACGGCCTCCAGCTAGCCGTTGACCTTGTGTTGCAGGATGAGGTTTCGCCGCCGGTCGAGGCCGCGCGCGAGCTTGCCGGCGAGTTCGGCAACCTCTTCCAGGCCGGCAAGGCCGGCATGTGGCCGCGCCGTGCGGACGGTACCGGCTACATGGTGGCATCCATCAAGGACCGCTTCCGCTGGTCACTCGGCCCGCAGCCGAAGGGCGATGTCACCGGGACATCGGCCAACCACCGTCAGGACCAGCCGCACCTCATTACCGATGCGGCGTTCAAGCGTGGCACGGAAGAGGCAGTTGTTGACTTCCTCGTCTACATGTCAGGTCCGGAAGTCCAGGCTCGTGTCGCCGTTGACCGCGGCTTCGCCCCGGTCAACTGGGAAGCAATGAGCACTCCCGCAGCCACGGCTCCACCGCCCCTGGGAATGGAGTGGCTGGAACACGCCCTGCGTAACTACGACGCTCGGCGCTGGCCCAAGTACCACCCCTCGTTCCTCGAGTGGCTGGCCTTCCGCGGCATGGTGCATCCCTGCTTCCTCGGCGACGAATCGCCCGAGGAATCCGCGGCCAACGCCGTGGCGCACGGAGACGGAGTCCTCGAGGCCGGCCTCGAAGGCTTCCAACGCGTGTCCGACTACTTCGGAGGCCCCACGGGCTAGCTCAAGCTCTCTGGCCAAAACAACGGCGCGGGCGCCAATGGCGCCCGCGCCGTTATGTTTGGCCGCTCAAACCGGCGACAACGCTCAGCGTTCGCCAGCAGCCATCCGCGCCGCCACGCCCACTATCCCGGCGGCGGCGTCTTTACCTCTGCGTCTTTGAACTGCGACTGTAGCTTTGCTCGTTCTTCGTCAGAGATGTACCCGGAATCACTGGGCCGCGCGCCGGGAAACTTGTAGCCCCCGGCGAGTCCTTCCTTTTCGAGGGCAGGACGACTGCCGCAGCCAGCCACCGCTAGTGTCACCATCCCAGCCGCGAGTACACCAAATACTCGGCGCCGGGCAACCAAGGCACTCACAAGCTTCGCTCCTTTGCGACCATGAACTCTCGCGCTCCAAGCCCTGCGCAATGATAAATCGTCGGCTATCACCAACGCCGCAGGACCTGGGTCGCCGGCAGAATTCCGACGATTACGCCGTTCGGAATCCGGTTCAGCCCCAATTTATGCGGGCAACCAGCGGTAGCTGTACAGGCTTGAGCTCTGAAGGTTGAATCGAAGCAGGACCTCACCGTCCGGCTGCGGCGGAACAACCGAACCGCCGCGCCAGTGCACCTCCACATCCACTGCGTTAAATGACGAGAACCGGCAATCCGCCGCTGAGAACCCTTCAACTCCCTCCCCCGTCGCCGACAGCACCTCAACCGAAGCCGCTCCGGTTTCAGCCCGGAGGTTCAACGTCAATCGTCGCGGCTCTCGCGCATCCAGGGGACCGCACACCATCGAACCGCCGAACATCTCGCCTTCCATCGACACGAAACCGTCCCGCCGAATGGTCGCGATCCCAAACGCCCGCCGATGAAGATCCGCTGCCCCGTGGTGAGTGCACGCACCGGCATACCAGAATCGCAACCGGTCTCCCACCGGCTCCGGTGGTGTGCTCGCCAGCATGATCCAGTGCGAGTCCCACGCGCCCTCGCCGCCGAGCGGCATCACCGGCTTGCGGCCAGCCACCCGCCGCCAGCGCCTCGCGTCGTCGCTCCACGCCAACTGCACATCCAGCGTTTCCTCGGCCGTGTGATAGACCTCGATGAACCCCAGGTATCCCGGCCCATAGGCCGCCGGAAACATGCTGTAGAACTCCGTGTCGGCCGGATCGTCGTCATCCGGCCACAGCATCCGCCCGCGATGCGTCCACGCCAGCAGATCCGGGCTTTCCCATAGGTCCATGTCCCGCTTGAGTCCCTGCACTCCAGCCTGACGCTGCACGCTCAGGTACCGGTGTCGAGTCAGCAACATGCAGGTCTGCCGCCGCGGGTCCCACGCAAGCTGCATGCGGTCGCCCTGCGCGGGCAGCGTCGGCTCGACATCCAGCTTCCAATCCAAACCGTCGTCGGACACTCCCCGGTACATTCCGCGACCGGTTGGCGTGCCGTCAGGATCGCGATGCACCTGGTAGGTCATCGCTTGATAGCGCGGTCCCGGAACGCGATCCAGCAGCGTCAACAGCGTCTGGGTCGATCCGTGCTCCCAGGGCAGGACAACGTTAGTGCGCGTGCCGTCCGGCAGGGCGTACACGTCAAGTTCCGGCTTTTCCCACGCCACGCCGTCCGACGAAATGGCCACGCATACGCCGTGAAACCTTGAACCAGCCGGGTGCGCCACATAGAGCATCTTGTAGTGATCGGCCTGCTCGTCATGAACAACTGAAATCCAGCCGCCTTGCCAGGCCGACTCCCAGGGCCGGTCGCCGACCAGAACAGGCTCAGACTCGCGGCGCAGCGTATTGACCCGGCGCCCAATCCCTTCCCGCGCCAGCACCTCGGCATCGTCGAAGAACAGATGAAGGTCATCATCAAGAAGATCGGGAATCATGGGAGTCGCCTTTCCCGCAGGCCGCGAGTGCTTGGCCGCCGCATCCTACCCAGAACGCCCAAGTCGCTTCGCGGCGTCCGACGACTGGACTCACAGCGTGGTCCCAACTCTCTTCCGGTACCATGCGCGCCAACACAGAGCAAGGCAACGAAGCGAAGGCGTCACATCGATACATCAGCCGGACAGCGCGACGGTTTCGTTCTCCTCGACGGAATCGAATCCACCTACCACCTTTCGCACCGAGCTTGCGAAGCCACGAAGCACCCAAACAACCCTGTCCTGCCACTAGGCGACCTCCACGAGTGGGACGCCACCCAGGCCCGCCCCTGGTCCTCGCCGACCGTGATCTGGGACGACGAGGATCGAGTCTTCAAGGCCTGGTACTCCGGCTCCGATGCGGCACCGGAAAAGTGGACCGCCATGGGCTACGCCACCAGCCAGGACGGGGTCACGTGGGAGAAACCGCACTTACACCTGTTTGACTGGCGGGGATCCAGCGCAAACAACATCGTTGCCCTTGGCTACGGCCCGGTCCTCAAGGACAACGCAGAGCCAGACCCGGCCAAGCGCTACAAGATGTTCAAGCGCGGTCCTCGCCTGCGCACGGACGACGCCATCACCGCGCCGGTACCCGACTACAAGGGATCTCGGGCCAACTACTCGCCCGACGGCATCCACTGGACCGAAGGGCCGAAGATCGATATCCCCGAGTGGGAAGGCCGCAGCCCCGACTGCGGAAACCTGATTCGGGACGACCAGGATCCAGACCCATCACGCCGCTTCAAGCTGATCTGGCAGGCCCGGACCCCCTTGAGTCGCCCTGACAAACCCTGGGGCCGAGCCAAGCTTCTCTGCTACGGCCCGGATATGGTGAACATCCGCAACGCGGATGAAAACCCGCTGCTAGACCCGGATGACGGGTTTGAGTATGAGAATCATCACGTCTTGTATGCCCCCTACGGCGGCGCCTGGGTGATGGCGTACGAATACGGCTGGTACGTGCCCAATGGATACGGCATCTACGGCTCCTATTGCGCGGACATCCGATTGGCCGTCAGCCGCGACGGCCTGCGGTTCGACCGACTTGATGTGCCGCAGCCGGTCATTCCTCGGGGCCGCAACGATGAGTGGGATGGCGGCCTGCTGGTCATCGCCGACAAGCCCGCGATCAAGGACGGAACCGTCCACCTGTTCTACGGCGGCAACGGCGAGGAATGGACCAGTTGGCCAGGCGAGAACACGCCGGCCGAATACCCGTTCGCAAGCACGGGCCAGATTCGCCTATCGCGGCTGGGTGTCGCCTCCCTTCGAGAGGACGGCTTCACCTGCCTGGAAACTCCGGACCGCGAAGTCCCCGGCTATGCCATCACGCAGACCATTGATCGCAGCGACCCCACAACCCAACTGACCGTCAACGTGAGCGACGTCCGGCAGAACCGCAGTTGGGTCGAAGTCGAGGTCCTGGACGCAACGACCGAACAACCGTTCGAAGGCTTCGGCCGCGCGGACTGTCGTGATCTGTGCACAGACGGCTGGCGAGAGCCGGTCAGTTGGCGCGGAGGTGGAATCGGCGACATTCCGGCCAACCAGTTCAAACTCCGTTTCTGGCTTTACGGCGCCGCCCGGCTCTACGCCTATGGGTTCGACGCGGCGTGACGCCTGCGTATTCCCGGAAGACCCGCCCAAGCAAGTCAATCACGCCAGCCCGGCTATCCACACGGGCATCGCACAAGGAGTCGTCAGATCAAGATCACTGACGTCCAGCCCGTTCTAGTCACCGTCCCCGAACCATGGCAGCACGGCATTCGACCTTCGACCTACGGGCTCATTCGCGTGGAGACGGACGCCGGTATCACAGGCTACGGCGAGTCATACATCGCTTGGTACGCGCCGGAGGTCTTCCGGGCTCTGATCGAACACTTCGGCGCCGTGGTCGTCGGCGAAGACCCGTTCGACATTCACGCGCTCTGGCGAAAGATGCAGGTCAAGGCGCTGCGCTGGGCGCCGACGGGTCCAGCCATTTCGGCCCTCGGCGGCGTGGAAATCGCGCTGTGGGACATTCTTGGCAAGGCCCTGGACACGCCCGTCTACCAGCTACTTGGCGGTAAGGCCCACGACGAGCTGCGCTGCTACACGAGCATTGCCAACGCGAACAAGCCCCAGGCCGAGCGCCTGGTCAATGAGGGCTACTCGGCCCTGAAGGTGGCCCACGTTGGCGAGATGCTTCAGGGTCGCCACATCAGCATTCCGGAACTGATTTCGCAGGAGCGCGCCAAGGTCGAGGCCATGCGCGAGGTGCTGGGCACCAGCGTCGATCTGATCCTGGACCCGGGCATGCCCTTCAACCGCAAGCCGTGGCTGGCTGACACGGCGCTGCGCATAACCAGAGCCCTCGACGAATACCAGTTGCTCTGGATGGAGCAGCCGGTGCTCCAAACAAACATCGACGACTATGTTCGGATACGTCAACTCTGCGAGACCCCACTGGCCGCCGGCGAGAACGAAACCTTGCTTCACGGCTACAAGCCGTTTTTCGAGAAGCGCGCCATCGACATCGTGCAGCCGGACGTCACCTGGTGCGGTGGCATCAGCGAGGACATGAAAATCATGGCCGCGGCCGACGCGCACGACATGCGAGTGGTAACCCACAGTTTCAGTTCGGCCGTCGGTTTGGCGGCCAACTATCACGTGGGCTTCGCCAACCGGAATTGCTTCATGGTCCGATACCCCGAAAAGGACAACCCGTTCGCCAAGGCCATGATCGGCCAGGCCTTTAAATTTGACGACGGCTACATCTCACCCACCGGGGCGCCGGGGCTGGGCATCGAAATTCCAGACGACCTGATCGAGGCGTATCCCTTCGTACCCGACAGCGGCATCTCGCACGCCCGTTCACCGTTCCCACGTCCAACCGATCCGAAGTGGAGCCCCTCAAACCGGGACATCGCGTCGTGGTAAGCGGTCAATCGGAATCACCAGAAGGGCTTCTCAGATGACCAAGATCTTGGTAACGGTTCCTGAACTCGAAGGCTCTGCTGACGCGATCGACGAGATCCGCAGTGTCTCGCCCGACCTTGAAATCGAGCAACGGACCTGTCGCTCAAATCCGGAACTCACTGAACTTCTCGGCGATGCCGAAATCCTTTACACCCTCTGGTTTCCCACCCGGCTTGATCCAAATGCCGGCCTCCGCTGGCTGCAGATGACCTCAACCGGCGTGGACAACAAGCTCTCGAATCCGGTATTCGATCCGGCGAACGGCGTAACCGTGTCCAGCGCCGCCGGCTGTCACGCCGTGCCGATCGGCGAATACTGCATCTTCGCCATGGGCCTGTTGGCACGGGGCCTGCTGGGTTTCTACCGCGACCAGCAGCAGAAGGTCCGCAACCGAGCGCACAGCACACTCACCGATCTCACGGGACTGACCGTTGGCATCGTGGGTTACGGCCAGATCGGCCGGCACGTGGCCCGACTGTCGCAGGCGTTCAACATGCGAGTCCTGGCCAGCAAGCGCAATCCCGATGTGCGCGAGGTGAGCGGGATGGACTTTCCAAACGTCGGCGACCCCACGGCCGCGCTACCGGAGAAGATCTTTGGACCGGATGAATTGCCGGAACTGCTGGCCGATGCCGACTTCATCGTCTCCACGGTGCCGCTTACCTCCGAGACTGCCGGTCTGTTTGGCGAATCAGCCTTCCAGGCCATGCGACGCGACGCCTATTTCATCAACGTGAGCCGTGGCGGCGTAGTCGATCACGACGCCCTGGTTCAGGCCCTACAGAGCGACGAGATTCGCGGCGCCTGCCTTGACGTCCTGCACACGGATCCCAATCCACTGCCACCGGAGAATCCCCTCTGGGACCTGGACAACGTGCTCATCACCCCGCACGTGTCCGGCAATCGAAACGCCGCCTACATGCGGCGCGCCCAGGATCTCTTCATCGAGAATCTGAAGCGCTACCTGGCCGGCGAATCGCTGTTGAATGTGGTGACGCGGGACAAGGGCTACTAGCTCGGCAGCAGGTCCTCCGGCCAGTAATACTGGCCGTGGGCGCCGATGTGCGCCTGGCGACCCTCAGGGGCCAAGTCTCGCAGCCTCACGCGTCGCACCTGGCTGGCGCCGGGGCTGCCGTGCGCGAATTCGACAGCTTGAGCTTCACTCTCAATTGCGATTGTCTTGCCGTCTGCATCCGTGAAGGCATAGAGCACAGCATCCGGCCCGGCGATGAGCGGCGGTGCCGTCGTCGGCGCAGCCGTGGGCTGGTCCTCGAACGCGCTGGTGAGCTCTCGCGGCGCTTGGTGCGCTGCCAAGAACTCAAGCAGCTTGTTCTGAAGCCGTCGTGCCTCGTCCGGATGCGCGTCAACAACATTCCGCTCTTGCGACGGATCATCTTGCAGGTCGTAGAGTTCCGACACGTGACCCCGTGGCGACGCAATCAACTGCCACCGAGCGTCACTGACGGTCAGCGGTTCCGGCAGGTCCTCGCGCCCGACGAATCCATCGTGGTCAGCGCCTCCGATTTGCCCGCTCGTCAACAGTCCGGGCGGAAACCGGCCACTGAATGCTGTCTCACGGCCCCACTCGGTTTCCCCGTGAACGAGCGGCAATAGCGATTCACCATCGATCCCGTCCGGCGGTTCCAGGCCGAAGGCGTCCAGCACCGTCGCAAAGATGTCCACGTGCTGGCAGACCTCGCCGCGGTTCGTACCGGCGCCGACGCCTCCCGGGTGCCGGATGAACATCGGGCAGCGCACGTTCTGGTCGTACAAGCGTCCAAGCTGGCTGCCCGGCTTGCCTTGCAGGTCGTGATCGCCGAGTCCATGGCCGTGATCGGTGAGCCAGATCACCAGCGTGTCGTCGGCCAGGCCTAGTGCATCCAGCTTCTCGAACAGGTGGCCGAGCCAACGGTCGGTGTAGGTGCAAAGCGCGGCGTACGAGGCGCGCACGTGTGCGCGTTCGTCGTCGGTCATATAGGTCCCACGCCCGTAGGCCGGGTAGATGAGCCAGTCGCCGTCGAAGCCCGGCGCCTCATAGCGCGCCTGATCCGCGGGCGGCGCATCGAACGGCTCGTGAGGGTCCCACATGTCGATGTAGAGGTAGAAATCCTGGTGAGCCGCGTTGCGTTCCAGCCAATCCATGGACTCGAGAATCGACTTGCCAGCCATCCATTCGGCCTCATGCCGCCGATCCAGCACGTTTCGCAGGTAGGCCCTCACACCGCGATGGTTCTTGTGCTTGTGCGGAGCGCACGGTCGCCAGACCTGCCCGGGGTCGGTGCGCCAACTATCGCCATGCTGGCCACGCACCCGCTCCCAGCCCATGAAACCTCGCTGGAAGTTGTAGCCGGCGGCCGTAAGGCCCGGCGTATCGTGAATCAACATGCTCGGACGGCCAGCCGAATTCAGGATCTCCGCCAGCGTCAAATCCTCACGCTCCAACGGTTGCCAGGGACGAGTGGGAAACCCAAAGCGGCCGGTCCACAGGTCGTAGCGGGTGGGGATGGTCGGGTATGAGCCGGCGTAGAAACGGTCGAAGCGCACGGACTGGCGGGCGAGATCATCCAGGTTCGGTGTATGGATGCGCCCGTGGCCGGTGCCGGGATTGGCCCACGGGGCCTCCAGTCCGTAGGCGCCAACGTGGTCGCGACGAAACGTGTCGTTCATGATCGTGATCACATTCATAGCGACCTCTCCTTTTGGCCACACAAGGCCTCGCGGCGCGCGGTGGTTTCCCTGTAGACCAAGCGCTTATTTCTTTGCGCCGGCTTCCTGGCTGGACACCTTGGCCTGATACTGCTCCTGGAGTTTCATCAAGTCTTCGTGGGTGGCGGTCTTCCCACCACCGCCGGCTCTTGCGCCCCGCACTTCATTGATTGCCCGGTCGCCGCTGATCTTGTAGTCAAAGTCGCCGCCGCAGCCCGCGAGGAGTGCGCCGACCAGCGCGGCCAGAATCGCTACACGTCCAGTCAGGGCGCCACTGAGGCTTGGCTTTCTGTTCCCAGACATGGCCGCCTACCCCCGATCGCCTTACTTCTTGCCAGCCTCCGCCTCAAGCTTAGCCTTGTATTGCTCCTGGATGCTCATGAGGTTCTCGTGCGACGCGGTTGACGCTCCGCTGAATTGCCCGGTGTTGGCACGAGTCTCGCCCTGAAGGCGGTCGCCGCTGGTCTTGTAGTCGAAATCACCTCCACAACTCGCGACGAGCGAGGCAATCACGGCCGCCGCAAGCAATGCCCCAACCCTACGAAGCCTGCGACGGACGTACGGCTGCACCTGGCGCATCGTCACAATGGCATCCCTTCCTCCTACCGCTGCCCAGTCTCGGCCTTCAGCTTGGCCTGGTACTGCTCCTGGATGCTCTTCATTTTCTCGTCGGAGGCCGTGGATGCTCCGCCCAGGCCAGCTGCGTCCGGGTTGTTGAACTCGCTGGGACCAACGTTCTCCTCGCTCGTCCGGTCACCGCTGGTCTTGAATTCGAAATCCCCGCCGCAGCCCGCCAGCAGCGAGGCGGCCACGAGCGCCAAGAGGGGCGCCCGACGAAGCCATCGCCAGAGGCGCTGCAGTGTGGCTGGCTGACGCACGATCAAACGGCCCCCTAGTCTGACCTACTTCTGCCCACTCTCGGCCTTCACTTTAGCCTGATACTGCTCCTGAATGCTTAGCAAATTTTCATGAGACGTTGTCGAGGCGCCGTCAAAGTCCGAAATCCCACCCCGATCTTCGCCGTCGATTCGGTCGCCGCTGGTCTTGTATTCGAAGTCCCCGCCGCAGCCTGCCAGCAACGAGCCGACGACGAGCGCCAAAAGGGGCGCGCCACGAAGACATCGCCAGAGGCGCTGCCACACGTGAGGTTGGCGCATTACCCAACGCCTCCCATGTCGGACTTACTTCTGGCCACTTTCGGCCTTCACCTTTGCTTGATACTGCTCCTGGATACTCAACAGATTCTCGTGAGAAGTCGTCGAGGCGCCATCCCAGTCAGCAATCCCGCTCCGGTCTCCGCCGTCGATGCGGTCACCGCTGGTCTTGTATTCAAAGTCGCCACCACACGCCGCCAGCAGCCCGGCGAACAGTCCTACAGCCACCGCAGCACACCCTCGCCTGATTGACGAACTGCCAAGCATCTACCCCACCTACGGCTCGCGGCAACTGGCTCCGGCCCGATGCTGGACCGTTTCGAGGCTCCGCGATCCACATATCACCGTACAGCATTCGGGCGCGGTCTTGCAGACCGCGCCCGAATGCTTGTACTCCGTTTTGGCGCTGACGACCTAACCGACTAGGCCGTGCGCCCCCAGCGCTCGATACGCTGGTTCAGCAAGTCCAGGTCCTGCTGAAGGATGCGGTCACCCTCGGTTACGGCGTTTTCGATGGCCTCTTCCACCGATGCGTCGCCGGTCATGGCCGTGTGAGCAATCCCGCGCCAGGCCAACCACTCCAGCTGGTTGGGGTGGTAGCCCTGCCAGGTCCGGAACTCGCCGCGCACGAAGGTGGCCAGCAGGTCCTGCCGCTCTGGCGGGGCCGCCAGGTTCTCCGGCGACTCCAGTGCGTCCCACCGGCAGGGCAGGAAACCACGGTCAATCGCGGCCCGCGCCTGCATCTCGGGGCCCGCCATCCAGACGAGGAAGTCTACGGCTGCCTCAACCACGCCCTGGCGTTGCGCCGAGTCGAGCACGTAGTGCCCCTGGTTGGTGCGGTGTACGGCCACCGTGCCAGTCACGTCACCCTTCGGCTGCGGCGCCAGCGACCAGCGGAAGCGGTCGCCGATGCCGATCACGGCGTTGCCCTTGGCGTCGCCGCGGCGCAACTCGGCCCCCACCTTGCCGGCCGTGAAGAGGTCGCCAAACTCACCCGCCAACTCGCGCTGCGCATCGGTCGGCGCCGAGACCTCGTGCTTGTGAATGAGGTCGACCCCGAACTTGAAGCCCTGATCGCCACCGTCGTCAAACTGACTGGTGTGCGTGCCGTCAGGCGAGATGAACTGCTTGCCACCGAAGCCCCAGGCAATCGGCGTCCAGAAGTGGATGTCGCCACCACCTGAGATTCGGGTACCCCAGATTCCGTTGTCCGGGTCGGTGGACTGCTTGGCCGCCTCGAGCCACTCGTTGCTGTAGGTCCAATCGGCCGACGGCTCGGGCACGCCGTACTGTTCATACAGATCAATGTTGTAGTAGTGACCGCTCACGTTGCCCTGGTAGGGAAGGCCGAAGGCAGCACCCTGCCACGTGTCCACGAACGGGTAGTCGAGATCGTAGTTGACCGTGTAGGAGTCCGGCTCGAAAATCTGCTCGGCCCCATCAAAGGTGGGGTGTCGGTCCAGCACGTCGTTGATCTGGGTAAACGATTCCTGGTGGGCGCCGAAGAAGCTCCACTCGAGCAGAGCAGCGGCCGGCGCGCTACCCGCCGCGATGCGAATCGCGAACGTCTCGTAGAACAGGTCGGCCTGCGGTGTGAACTTGATCCTGATATCGGGCCGTGCCTTCGCGAAGTTGGCGAGCGCCCAGGTGGTCGACTTGCCGCGCACGCCAGAGACGTGGTCGCTGATGAACTCGAACTCCACCGTCTTGGACTGAGGCGCCGCCATCGCCTGTGTGGCGACCTTCTCAGCAGCGACCGGAGCTTCCTTGGTCACCGCTTTGACGACTTCCTCTTGAACCGCCTGCGTGACGCTCTTCTCGACGGCCTCAGTCTCGCCACAAGCAGCCAACGTGGCCGCGCCCGCGGCGCCGATGCCAAGTGCCGAAGTCACCTTGAGGAATCGCCGTCTCGATATGTTCAGGATCATTTGCCTCAACCCTCCCTGCGTGTCAGACCGAATACGTAACAGCGCTTCGAGCTCAAACTATATAACAACGAATGAGGCCCAGCGAAGTTGCGTTATGACAGCATTCGGGCGCGGTCTACAAGACCGCGCCCGAATAGCCGTGCGCCGCGTAGGCGCTTACGACGAACGAATAACTAAGCCGTACGTCCCCAGCGCTCGATGCGCTTGTTCAGCAAGTCCACGTCCTGACGAAGGATTCGGTCGCCTTCGTTCACGGCGCTCTCGATGGCCTCTTCAACCGACGCCTCGCCGGTCATGGCCAAGTGGGCTCGACCGCGCCAGGCCAACCACTCGCGCTGGTTGGGGTGGTACCCCTGCCAGGTGCGGAACTCGCCGCGCACGAAGCTAACCAACAGATCTTGCCGCTCGGGTGGGGCCGCCAGGTTCTCCGGCGACTCCAGCGCGTCCCAGCGGCAGGGCAGGAAGCCACGGTCGGTGGCCGCGCGTGCCTGCATCTTGGGACCCGCCATCCAGACCAGGAAGTCCACGACTGGCTCAACCACGCCTTGTCGTCGCGCCGAGTCAATGACGTAGTGCCCCTGGTTGGTGCGGTGCACGGCCACGGTGCCGGTGACGTCACCCTTCGGCTGCGGCGCCAGCGCCCAGCGGAAGCGGTCGCCAATGCTGATCACCGCGTTGCCCTTGGCGTCACCGCGCCGCAACTCGGCGCCGATCTTGCCGGCCGAAAAAGCGTCGCCGAACTCGCCCGCCAGCTCGCGCTGTGCGTCCGTCGCCGGCGAGACGCCGTGCTTGTGGATGAGATCCACCGCGAACTGGAAGCCTTGGTCGCCGCCGTTGTCGAAGTGCTCGGTGTGGGTGCCGTCGGACGAAATGAACTGCTTGGCGCCGAAGCCCCAGCTAATCGGCGTCCAGTAGTGAATGTCGCCGCCGCCGCCGATCCGGGTGCCGTAAATCTCGTTGTCCGGGTCGGTCGCCTGCTTGGCGGCGTCCAGCCACTCGTTGCTGTACGTCCAGTCAGCGGACGGCTCGGGCACGCCGTACTGGTCGTACAGGTCAATGTTGTAGTAGTGGCCGCTGACGTTGCCCTGATAGGGCAGACCGAAGGCGTGCCCCTGGAACGAGTCCACGAACGGCCAGGTCGTGTCGTAATTGATCGTGTAGGAGTCGGGCTCGTAGATCAGGTCAGCCCCGTCGAAGTCGGCGTGGCGGTCCAGCACGTCGTTGATCTGGACGAACGAGTCTTGATGGGATCCAAAGAATCCCCAACTCAACAAGGCCGCAGCCGGGGCGCTGCCCGCCGCGATGCGAATGCCGAACGAGTCGTCAAAGCCCCCGCCCTGCGGCGTGAACTTGATCTTGATGTCCGGCCGTTCCGCCTGGAAGTTGGCCAAAGCCCAGGTGGTGGACTTGCCACGCACGCCCGAGACGTGGTCGCTGACGAATTCGAACTCAACGGTCGTGCTGGCCGGCGTCATGGCGGGTGCCGCCGTGACCACCTTCTGGACGACGACCTCGACTTCCTTGGTCACCTCTTTGATGACTTCTTCTTCGACAATCTGCGTCACGATCTTCTCGACGACCTGCGTCTCACCGCAGGCTGCCAGCGTGGCCGCACCCGCGACGCCGACACCGAGCGCCGAACTCGCCTTTAGAAATCGCCGTCGTGTCAGATCTCGAGCCATCTGCCTCATCCTTCCCTCAGTACGCCAACCCGCCAAGGCGGGATCAACGGCGTAGTCTATACCAATGGCGAATATCTGCCCACCGACCTCGGCGGTGAAGCGGCTAAAGAGCGCCCCGGGTCAGCAGGTGCGACTGCCTGACCTGCCAGTCCCCGGCACGACCGGACGGACGAATCGCCGCTACGACGTCTCGGCTAGCCGCATGCGGCTTCGTGCATCAAGGTAGGGCTCGCCAGCGGCCCGCACGTTCGGCGCGATCTCCGTCACTGCGGAAAGGCCCACAATGCAGGTCGAGACCTCGGGATGCCCAAGCACGTACTTGATGGCCGTATCGGTCGGCGGTTCGTCGCGAAGATCGGCGAGGGCCTCCAGGCGCTCTGCCACAGCGGCGTCGGCAGCTACTCGTGCCGGGTCGTGAAAGTGCCGCCAGTCGCCGGCATACAGCGCCTGCCGTTGCTCCGAGGTCAGGATCAGGTTGCCGCTCGCGAACGGGCTGCGAGCCAAGACTCCGGCGCCTGACGCCGCCGCGACGGGGAAGAGCTCCTCGGCGGCCTGCGGACTGGCCGCGTTGAACGGCGTCTCCACGACCTGTGCACCCCAGCGCCTGACAGCCTCGGCGACGACTGACGGACTCGACGAGACTCCCCAGGCGCGGATCTCTCCTCGATCCTGAAGGCGGCGGAGTTCGGCAAATGGCTCTTCGTGCATCACGACTTCCATGGGCGGATCATGAAGCAGGTAGACGTCTATGTAGTCAGTCTGAAGCCGTTGCCGCGAGAGTTCGCAGGCTCGGCGGATCGAGGTTGCCCGGTAATCCTGCGGCTGCTCGTCGAGCAGCATTTGGGCGCCATCGACGCCTGGAAGGTATCCCGTCTTGGTAATGAACGTGACCTCGTCACGTCGATCTCGCAGAGCGTGACCGAGGATCACCTCACTGCGGCCGTTGCCGTAGGCTTCCGCGGTATCGAACGCGGTGATTCCAGCGTCGGCCACAGCCCGCACCAGGTCCACAGCCTCCGGTGCGGGCATCGGTCCCCAGGCCAGCCCACCGATTTCCCAGCATCCCATGGTGAGGGCGCTGACTTGTATCCCTGTGGTGCCTAGCGGTCGACTATTCACAGCGGTCTCCTTACAGAGTCACGCGACAAATCGCTCCACCCAACGCATGAGGTCATCGCCGACGGATTGCCAGCCCGGTTCGAGATTCGGCATATGCCCGCGTCCTTGATAGAAGGTTGGGATCACGCGGTACCTCGAGGCAATTCGACGCGTGACCCACGGGACGATTACGGGATCCTCATCGCCCGCACCGACGAAGACCGGACACCGGATCTGAGACGCCCTGACGATTGGCGGCCAAAACGCCAACTGTCGAGCAAGGCGGCGTGGCTCCGGCACACGGCGAGCCGTCAAAAGGGTTCGCTGCTCCTCATTGAGATGTTCAAGAAAAGCGTCATCGGCAAACGGGTGCATTGGGTCGGATCTGAAAGGTCGGCCAAAGCAGTTGCGGATACCGGTCGTCAGAAGCGAAAGGCGAGGAATGACAGGTATGCCAAATGGCGGAGCACTGGACAGAAGTATGAGACCGGCGGGATCGGTCATGGTGGCGGCGATCTGAGCAATCAGGCCACCCATGCTCTGCCCGACGAGTACCGGGGCGTCCAACTCGCGCACTGCCGCGGCTACGTCTTCCGCGTAGTCCTTAAGGCCCAAGCCTTCAAGCTGCCCATGATCCGATCCTGGCTGGTGATGCCTCAGCCACACCGCGTAAGACTCGTATCCCTGCGAGGCAAGATACGCGCCGAATTGCTCCCAGACGTGCGCACCCACCCAGATGCCGTGAATGGCCAATACTGTCTGAGGCGCCTTGAGATCGGTTGTTTGCCAGTGCAGCGCCCGAAGCGGACCGAGGTTGACCGTTCGCATCTGGTATATGTTACGGAGCGCTTCAGCGTTGGGGGCCTCGACTGCCGGGCAATGTTTCAGCCGTGGTCCTCGATGAGGGCAGGGGCGAATTGACTAACCCGACTCCTATCCTCCAGGTGAGGGACGTCACGAAGGACTTTGGCGGCGTTCGAGCGGTGGATCGCTGCACCCTGGACGTGTCGCCGGGGACGATCACCGGGCTGATTGGTCCCAACGGCGCCGGAAAAACCACCCTCTTCAATCTGGTATCCGGCTCCCTCACCCCGACTAGCGGGCGAATCCTCTTCGACGGAACAGCCATTAGTGGCCTGCAACCGCACCAGACATTCGCGCGTGGCCTGATGCGCACCTTCCAGATTCCCAGGGAACTGCGACGCATGACCGTGCTGGAGAATCTGATGCTTGTGCCGGCTCAACAATCTGGCGAGCGCCTTTGGTCGATCTGGCTTACACCCTGGAGGGTCGAGAGGCAGGAACGACGGATTCAGGCCCAGGCGCTGGACGTGCTGGAACTCGTGAATCTCGCCCACCTCGCGAATGAGTTGGCCGGCAATCTGTCGGGAGGCCAGAAGAAGCTTCTGGAGTTGGCTCGGACGCTGATGGCCGAGCCCAAGCTGGTATTGCTTGACGAACCTGGAGCCGGGATCAACCGCACGCTGCTCCGGGATCTCTCCGCCAACATCGTTCGTGCCAGCGTGGAGCGAAACGTGACGTTCTTCATCATCGAGCACGACATGCGCTTCGTAATGGCTATGTGCGATCCGGTAATCGTCATGGCCAACGGTGGCGTCATTGCCGAGGGCCCACCCGTCTCGGTCCAGCGAGATCCGAACGTACTCGAGGCCTACCTGAGCGGTCGCGTCAATGGCCCTGCTTGAGGCATCCAATGTTGTCGCCGGATACGGCGAGACTGAAATCCTGCACGGAGTTTCCATCGCGGTGAACACGGGCGAAGTCGTGACGATCATTGGACCCAACGGCTGCGGAAAGTCAACGCTTATGAAGGCGATCGTTGGGCTGGTGCGAGTCCGAGCCGGCTCCGTGCGCTTTCGCGGCGTGGACATTTCGGAGCACGGCCCCGAGCAGACGGTGCGGAGTGGGCTGTGCTACGTGCCACAGTCGGACAACGTCTTTCCGTCCATGACGATTCGAGAAAACCTGGAAATGGGAGCCTTCGTGCGGGACGACGACTTTCGCGACCGAATTGATGAGATGTTTTATCTGTTTCCTGACCTGCGGCGCAGCGCACGCATGAGAGCAGGAAGGCTGTCTGGTGGTCAGCGTCAGATGCTGGCTATCGCCCGAGCATTGATGCTGGATCCTGTGCTGCTCCTCCTGGACGAACCGTCCGCCGGTCTGGCGCCGGGTCTGGTGCACACGGTGTTCGAGCGTATTCGTGATATCAACGAAACCGGTATGTCGATACTGCTGGTAGAGCAAAACGCCAGGGAATCACTGCGAATGTCCGACAGGGGCTACGTTCTTTCCGGTGGCGCCAATCAGCTTGAGGACAAAGGCCCGGCCCTGCTCGACAACCCCGAGGTCGGCCGCCTTTATCTTGGAGGCTAGGACGGTACTCATGCACCATGTGTCGCCACAGCCACAGAACCTGGCAGAGAGCCCGTCGAGTCGTTTGTGGCGACTTGGCCTCACACTGTCACCAAACCGAATTGCCGCTTTGATCGTGGCTGGACTTGTGATATTGGGATTCTTGCCCTTCATCAAGTTAGGTCTCGTTGTCAACGGGCTCGTCTTTGGATCTGTCATCGCACTTGGGGCAATTGGTCTGACTTTGGTCTACGGCATTCTAAAGCTGGGGAACTTCGCTCACGGAGACTACATGGCGTTTGGAGCCTATGTAGCCTTCTTCATCGTCGACGGTGTGCTCCCACGAATTGGAATTGAAGGCGCGGGACTTGGTCCATTTACGTTCGGTTTTCCAGTATTGATTGCCCTTCCGCTCTCGGCAATCGTTGTGGCACTGGGAGCTATCGCCCTCGATCTGGTGATCTACCGCAGACTGCGAGATCGAGGAGCGAGCACCGCCATACTCATGATGGCGTCGTTGGGCGTGGCGATTGCCATTCGCGGGCTGGTCCAGCTGATTTGGTCCGGCGACACCCAACACTATCCGAGAGAGTCGCGACAGGTCTATCACTTGCCAATGGACGTTCGAATCCCTCCAGACGGCGTGTTTGTCGCGGTAGTGGCCGTCATCCTGGTAGTTGGAGTCTATGTGCTGCTTACCTACACGAAGATGGGCAAAGCCATGCGAGCGACCTCCGACAATCCGTCCCTGGCACTCGTGACTGGAATCAACACAAGGCATGTTGTCTGGTGGACATGGGGAATTGGAGGCGCGCTCGCCGCCATCGCGGGCGTACTCCTTGCCGTTGTACAGGCGCAACTGCTTCCAATCATGGGGTGGAAGTTTCTGATACCTCTGTTTGCCGCCGTCATCCTCGGCGGGATCGGCAATCCCCAAGGCGCCCTGATCGGAGCCCTGATTGTCGGGGTGAGTATGGAAGTATCAACGCAGTGGATCAATCCCAGCTATAAGCCGGCCGTCGCATTTGCCATCATGATCGGCGTGCTGTTAGCAAGGCCGCGCGGCATCTTCGGCGAATCACAATAGTGGATAGCTAGCATGGATATCGGCGGAATCATCGACTATTTGATTGGCTTCGCCATCATGGCGATGATCTACGCGATCTTCACGTTGGGCCTAAATGTCCACTGGGGATACACCGGACTGTTCAATATCGGAATTGCCGGCTTCTTCGCGCTCGGCGCCTACACGGCCGCTCTATTAACGTCACCGCCGCCCGATCGCGAGCAGTTCGAAGACTTCATCTTCGGCGGCAACCTTGCGGAACGCGGCTTTCTTGACTTGGGAATTGATCTGTGGTTCTTCGTAGGAATCGCGGCAGCCTCCGCTGTTTGCGGAGTCGTCGCCTTAATTATCGGCACCATCACGTTGCGGCTGAACGACGACTACTTGTCGATTGCCACGCTGGGGATTGCGGAGAGCGTGCGCCTGTTTTTTCTGAATGAGAAGTGGGCCGCGAATGGTTCCAAAGGGCTTTATCGGATTCCCAAGTTCATGGGTGATCTCATTGCGCCCGAGAGCTATGACTATCTCTACGTGGTTGTCGTCCTGATCGTCCTGGGAGTCCTCCTCGTGGCAGTGCAGCGTGCCGTCAGATCCCCTTGGGGCCGCGTGCTACGAGCAATCCGCGAGGACGAAGTGACGACGGCTGCGAGCGGCAAGAACGTCTTTCACTTCAAGCTTCAGTCGTTCGTGTTTGGCGCCATGATCATGGGGATCGGTGGTGCGCTTTTCGCTCATCACGTCCGATTCTTGTCGCCGCTGACTTTCGATCCGCTCCTTGCCACCTTTGTCATCTGGGCAATGCTGATGGTGGGCGGCTCGGGTAACAATTTTGGCGCGGTGCTCGGCGCCTTTGTGGTGTGGGGGGTCTGGGCCGGTACGCAGTTTCTTCCTGGCATCTTCTCCAATCCGAGTTTTCGCCTGCTCATGATTGGCGTGCTGATCGTCGCCATCATGCTTCTCAAGCCCGGCGGGCTGCTGGGTGAGTGGCGGCGCATGGTTGTGCGCAGTCCAGCGCCGTCGGCCGCGGGAGACTCAGGCGAACCCGACTAGTCCGGGCAAGCGCGTTTTGAGCCTGCCGGGGGACGAGGGGGCTACCTGGGCAAGGGGCGGCCCAAATGGCCGCCCCTTGTGGTTGAGTGGAGTGGTTACGAGTTAGGGAAGTTCAAACCTCCCGGTAGACGTCACTGCGTCGTCTTCGACGGTCCAGACCTCGATTGGTCCGGACACGTCGCCGTTCTCGTCAAAGTCCACAGGGCCGGAGGCGCCCTCGTAGTTGATGTCCTGACCGCTGGCGATCAGGGCCAGGGCCTTCTGGATGCCGGCCGCGCCGGGGCCAACGACTTCGCCTGGTGGGTTGGCTACCTCGCGCAGCGCGTCGCGGATGGCCACGGAATCGGTGGTGGTGCCGGCCCTGGCGGCCGCGAGCGCGATCAGCACGACGGCGTCGTACGTCTCGGCCAGATACGGTTCCTGCGGCGCTTCCACGCCGAAGGTGAGGGTGTAGGAGTTGTAGAACGCCTGGCGATCGGGGCTGTCGGGGGCTCCGGGCGCGGTGCCCAGGGTGCCGTCGAGCTTGCCGCCGCCGATGGCCTGGACCATGTCGTCGGACTTCACACCGTCCACGAACAGGAATGTGTCCGCGTAGTCGCCTTCGAGGGCCTCGCGAAGGTAGATCTCCGCCTGGCCCGGATAGCTGACGGTGACCAGGACATCGGGGTTGCCCTCAGTGGCTTTCTCGAGTTCCGACGTGAACGTCGGCTGGCTGTCCTCGTGCGGTACTGACGCCGTGATCGACCCGCCCAGCTCAGTAAAGGTCTGAGTAAATCGCTCGGCCAAGCCCTGCCCGTAGGCGTTGTTGATGTACATGATCCCGGCGCTCCTGTAGCCCTGCTCCCAGGCCAGCCGACCGAGGACAACACCCTGCGCCGCGTCCGAAACTGTTGTTCGGAACAGGAAGTCGTCGTCTTCAAGCGCCGTGATGCTTGGGGCCGTGGACGAGTGCGAGATTTGCAGCGTCTGGTTTGGAGCCGTCACTGAGGTGGCTACCGGGATGGTCACACCGCTGGCCAACGCACCGACGATGGCTGCGACGCTTTCGACGTCTACCAGGGCACGGGCCGCGTCGACGCCCTGCACGGGGTTGACGCCGGTGTCGCGGCTGATGATGACTACGGAGCCGCCCTGGATCCCGCCAGCGCGGTTGACGTGGCTGGCAGCGAGATCGGCGGCGTTGCCGTGGGACACACCGAAGTAGGACAGCGAACCGGTGAGGGCGTTGAGGTGCCCGATGATCAACGGTGGCAGCGTCTGCGCTTCCTGCATGACTTCGACGGTGACCTGCCGAATAACTTCGACCGGCTTTTCAACCTCTACAACGCGGACGACTTCCTGAACGACCGGCCGTTCGACTTCGACGGTGACCACACGTTCGACTTCAACCGTGACGGCCCTTTCGACTTCGACCGTACGTATCACCTCGTTCGGCGTGCTGTCGCTCTCGCCACAGACAGCCAGGACCACGGCGAACGCGGTGATGAGTAGCACGAATGCGATTCTGAACTCTCGAGACATCAGATCCCTTTCCACGGCAGTTTCGCCAACGTGCGTGATTGCGAATCAGCCCCATCCACGATCAGCCGGACAGAATGTATTACGCGGCGATAGAGCACAAGCTCGGTAATCATGCGCTCGCCGAGACTGCGGTGGCGGCATCGGCAGCGGCTGCCAGAATGTCTGCCGCTTCGTCGATCTGCGCGTCGCTGACTTGATGGTGCGTGACCAAGCGGAAGGTGTCTCCGCGAGCACCGCCAACACCGACGCCGTGCCTGGCGGCCTCCTCGGTGAAGACATCCAGGTCGAGCACGTCCGGATCCCAGGTCACGAAGATCAGGTTTGTGAAGACGGGCGAAACCAGACGCAGGCCGGGCAAGTCGTCGATGATGTCGCCAAGCTGTTTGGCTCGGCGGTGGTCGTCCGCGAGTCGCCCGGGGCTGTCGCGAAGGGCGATGAGGCCCGCGGCGGCCATTACGCCGGCTTGCCGCATTCCGCCGCCGACGAGCTGACGGGTTCGGCGGGCGCGATCGATCAGGTCGCCGGATCCGACAATCATCGAGCCGAAGGGGGCGCCGAGGCCCTTGGACAGGCAGAACTGGACGGTGTCGGCGCCTTCAGCCAAGTCGGATACCGGAAGGTCCAGAGCGGCGGCGGCGTTGAAGATGCGGGCGCCGTCGATGTGGATTCGCAGACCGTGGCGCTGGGCCAGATCGGCGAGTTCGCGCATGACCTCGGGGCCCCAGGCCACGCCGCCGCGCCGGTTGTGGGTGTTTTCGGTCCAGATGATGGCGGGGTTGAGCGAGTGGGTGGTGACGGGTCCGACGTGGGGCTCGATGTCGGCTGGGGTGAGCCAGCCGGGGGTCTGGATGGGGATGACGCTGCAGCCGGCCAATGCGGCGAAGCCGCCGGCCTCGGCGAGGGTGACGTGCGACTCGGGATCGACCAGGAGGGTGTCGCCGCGGCGCGAGAGGGTGAGCAGGCTGACGAGGTTGCCCATGGTGCCGCTGGTGACGAAGAGGGCGGCGTCCTTGCGGAAGAGTTGGGCGGCGAGGTCTTCGAGCTCGCGGACGGTGGGGTCTTCGCCGCCGAGGTCGTCGCCGACCACGGCCCGGGCCATGGCCTCACGCATCTCTTCGGTGGGCGTGGTTTGGGTGTCGCTGCGGAGTTCGATGCGAAACGGGGGCACGGGGGCCTCCGGCCAAGGGTGGCGAATGGGGGTCATTCTAGTGGCTGGGGGACGGGGCGCGGGACGATGCGGCGGGGGTGGGAAATGGGGCTCTCGCGCGCAATAAGAGTTTTTTCCAAAAAACTCTTGAGGTGCGGCGGGGGACTTTTTGGCTGCACCGGGGACGGGACGGGCCACGGGCTGTGACGGACGAATCGGGGGGTAGGTCGGGACGGCAGCGGGGCGCGGGTGGGCGAGGTTTTGGCGGGGTGGCGCGGCGCGGCGAGAGATAGCTTGGGCCGGATTTTTTGGGCGGGTTGGCGAGGGAGGTTGGGGTTGGGAGGGGGTGGCTAGACGGTGCCGGGGACGCTGAGGGCGTGGGCGTGGTGCGGGGGTGGGGCGGTGAAGGAAGGGGAGACGGAAGAGGGCAGAGAAGTGGAAGCGGAAGGGGAGAGGTGAGAGGGCAGAGGAGTGAGATCGGAAGGGGACAGGGAGGGAGCGAGGTACGAGAAGTTCGAGGTGGGGGAGGAGGCGGTGGAGGAGCGGGGCGGTGGTGGACATGTGGGAGTGGTTGTGAGATATACTCAGATAGTGTACATTGTTTGACAAGGGAAGGCGAGGGGAAGGAGTGAGCTGAGAGGGGAGGTCGAGCGCCTGGCAGGCGGGGAGATCGGGGTGGCAGGTGGCGCTGGGGGCGTGGGTTGCTGCTGGGTCCCGGCCGCGGACGCCGGGATGACGGGGGCGGGGAGGGCGCGGGACGAGGGTTAGGGGCAGTTTGGGATGTGTTCAGTGGGTTGGGTGGATGTGTTCACTTTTGAGGGGGATGTGTCCAGTGCTCGGCGGGCGCCAGGGATGGCGGGGGCTGGCAATGACGGCAGCGCAGGCAATGAAATCAGTGCATGCGTTGCTGGTGGTGCGGGCAACGCTGGATGGGGTGGCGGGGCGGCGGACTCAACGCCGGGCTGCGGGCAAACGCTCGGCACGGGTTGCGGCGGCTAGAATTGAGGCAGCATTAAAGGGGCGGCCCCGGTGCGTGCAGCGGGGACGGTTTGAAGTTCGGTCGGCGACTACGCCGTCACAACGAAGGGGCGCCCACATGCGACGACTGATCCAGAGCCGAACAGGCACAGGCTTTCGGGGAACCCGATGACGGCCGACCTGTCCGCGCTCGACATCGTGCGACGATTGACGGCGATTGAGGCCACGCTGCCGACGTTCGCGACCAAGGCCGACATTCACTCGCTGCGAGCGGATATCCAGGTGATGCGGTCGGAGTGGAAGGCTGACCTTGGCGAAATGAAGGCCGACCTGCACGCGCGGGAGGCGCGGCTGATCAAGTGGATTGCGGGGCTGGTGGTGGCCGGGGCGGCCGCCGCGGCTGGGGTTGCGATTGCGGTCAACCAGATTGTCGGGCCTGGGGTTGGGGGCTGATGGGGGCATTCGCAGGAAGCGGCGCGAACGAACGCGGAAGGCCTCAGAATGATTCAGCGCGGCGGGTCATAGGGCAGCAGAGGATGTCGGCGGTACACTTGACCATGGTCAGGAGGGTCACGGCTAGCAGACCCGCGGGATTCGTCCCCCTGGCCACGTTCTTTTCTCAGCGCCAGCCCTGAGGTAGCCGTGGGTACGGAGAACGCGGGCCGCGACTTTCCGGGCGAATACCGCCTTGACGTTGAAGACTTCGGGCCAATCGCCAAGGCCAGCGTGGACCTGCGGCCGCTGACGGTTTTCATTGGACCGAGCAACACGGGCAAGTCGTATCTGGCGATACTGGTATATGCGTTACATCAATGTTTTGGCCAAGGGAAAAAACATCCATACGGAGACCGACTGCTGAGTTTGATCTTGGATTCTTTCATTGATTCAGGATTCAACGAAGAAACGGACAATATTCTTGAATACTTTAGCGATTGGCTGTTGTGTCGGGGTAATAGGGAGTCACAAAGCAACCCACAAGACGATACGAATCTCGAGCTCGACTTCCCGATGCAAGTGGACTCGCGAATCCGAACCGTGTTTGAGCAAGTGGACGACTTTAGCAATTATATTACGAGCAGGATTTCTGGGTACTTCGGTTTTGGGGCTGAAGAAATCGATCTGCTGATACGACGATCGAAGTATGTGTCGGATGCCAGAGTCGAATTATCTATTCCTCGGCTGGCCGGCGACGGGATCGTTGGATATAGCATTAGAATAAACGAAGAAGGGGTTAAATTTTCGGGAAAAATTGGCGGCGCTGAACCAGTCGTCAACGAAATCGAACGATCTGCGGCTCTTCATGACGCGCCATTGAATCTGAGACATCTCCAACGGTTGGCGCGACAGGATGTCGACGACGATGAAGACCTGGTGTTCTCGCTTACGCGGTTCATGGACGCTGCGTTCAGGGAGTTGACTAGACCGATAAATCGCAATGCCTATTACTTACCGGCCGATCGTACCGGTGCTATGCACACCCATAAGGCCGTAGTTAGAGCCTTCATCCAAAGTGCCCCATTCAGCACGGCGAGCCTGACTGCCGATAGTCCTCTCTTCTCAGGAGTATTGGGGGACTTTCTGAGTGAGCTGGTCGGGTTGGATCCCATTCGAACTCGCGTTCGGACAAAGTTCCGGCGTGTCCCTGCACGACTCAGCGGCAAGTTGGCGACGGATCTGGAGCATGACGTCCTCAAGGGCGCCATACGGCTGGAAGACGCAGGGAGCGGTTATCCGACCTTCGAATATCGTCCGGATGGCTGGGATCGGTCCCTGTCGTTGGTGCAGGCGTCTTCCATGGTCGCCGAACTGGCACCGGTGGTGCTCTACTTGCGGCACCTTGTGCGATCGGACGACGTTCTCATCATCGAAGAGCCGGAGTCGAATCTGCATCCGGCCATGCAGGTTGAGTTCACGCGACAGCTTGCGGGGCTGGTGCGGGCTGGGATTCGGGTGATTGTGACCACGCACAGCGAGTGGGTGCTGCAAGAGTTGGCCAACCTGGTGCGCGTGTCGAAGCTTCCCGAATCCGCGCGAGAGGGAATTGCCGGGGGTGACGTGGCGCTTGATGCGAGCCAGGTCGGGGCCTGGTTCTTCAAGCCGGACTCGAACGGCGAGGGTTCCACGGTAAGCGAGATCGGTCTGGATGAAGAGTCCGGCCTTTACCCGACCGACTTCGAAGAGGTGGCCCGGGCGATGCACAACGATTGGGCCGAGATTTTCAGCCGGCTTGGAGAGGCTGAGTGAGCGGACTCGTTCAACGGGTCCGGGCGAACCTGGACGGCAGGTGCATCGCCACGCGGATTCGCAAACAGGGCTGCAGCGTGTCCCTGGATGGCGCACCGGCTCCCCGCGTGATCGTCGACTTTGACAAACTGGGATCGCCGCTCGGGCCGTCAGATCAGCGGTGCGACTACCTGTTCGTGGCGGACGCCGCCGATCGTGACGGGTGGGTGGCGCCGCTGGAGTTGAAGCGCGGCAGGTTTCACGCCGGTGAGTTCGTCCGGCAACTACAGGCAGGCGCCACGGCAGCGGAGAAGCTGGTGCCTCGGAGTGCAAAGGTCAGGTTTCGGCCAATTGCTGTTGTTGGTGGCGGCATGACGAAGGAAGAGTGGAACAAATCGCGGCAGAAGCGGAACGCGGTGCGTTTTCGTGGCAAATACGAGCTTCTGCGATCTTTGTCGTCCGGCCAGAAGCTGGCCGACAAGCTTTGGTGAGCCGGCCGCACGTCGGACGTCGAGGACTTGAACATACTGCCCGCGATCCAGAATCCCAGGCTGGGTGCAGTCTGGGCCGTCAGGCAATAGGCGGTCGACAGTCGAGTTCCAAGCGTCGAAAACCCCAGGTGCCCCGCCTACGTCGAGGTCTTTTCGTGCCACCAGCTCGCTAGGGCTAGATCGTAAGCGTGCTCCACTTGCTGCGCATGGTCGTTTTCAGCCGCGAGCGGCAAGACGATGTCCGCGTGATACGGGTTCCCGGGTCGCGGCGTGTGGCCGACCGCGCGACCATTGGAAGTCGCCACATCTCGCGACACAACCGCCCAACCCTCGAATGGACCTGTGCGGTTCACACTGTCGTCCTCGGCTGATCGATGCACGACGCCCATAGCAGCTTCTTCGAGACGATCCACCGAGATATATCGCGGATTGGGGGCGTGCATGAAAACATCGTGCGGTGTGTTGTTTCTTCTAGCCTTTCCTGCACGTCGACTCGAATACACACGGCGGCCCAGCGGCGACGAATGCGACATATAGCCAGTCAGCGCTGGATGGATGCCGCGCGCTGCAAATCGCGCAAGGCATCACGAATGAACCCATCCACCCTGTTTGGAGCTAGATCGTAATGGGCGCGTCGATGCACGCCATCAATCGTGAGCAGAATGAGGGCGGACCCGTCCGAGCCAAAGAGTAAGAGGAGTCCTTTTCGGTACCCGCCGCTGACGTTGACTGCGACTTCGCGATTGGACGTTGAGTAGACGTCCGCCCGTTCGTCCAAGTCAAAGTATCGCCATAGACGGTACGCATTTGTCAGCGCCGTCTTTGACGGCGGCTCGTAATTCTCGTCTTCGGCTTCGATTAGGAGGTCGTTGGCGAACTGTTCGTAGCCAATCGTTGGTGCCATTGGCTCCGACAACAGCGCCAAGAACAAGGGATCAAGTGAGGTTTCTGAACGGCGACTACTGCTGTAACTATCGGCCAAGGCAGCCGCATGAAACTCGTACGCCAGCAACGGCGACGGCTCCGTGTCCTTGTGAAAGCGATTACATCGGACCAAATCAGCGACACCGCCCATGCCGTCAACCGACAGGACACTGCCAGACGACGAGTCAGCCACAGCCTTCGTGACGAGAGCAAGGGCATCGTCCAATAAGTCCGCGCGCGAAGCCTGTCGCAGCTTATCAGTCGCCATCGCCCACCTGCTCGATTTCAGCACGGCGCTCGGCCAGGACGTGCTTCGCGACGTTAAGATAGCTGTCGTAGGTGCTCTCCAATTGGCGAGACAGATGAAGAGCATCGGCAGGACCAATAGCGATTCGAGCTATCGGCTTAATATCGGTCCCGGCTGTACGCAACGCCTCCATCGTTTTTTCGTCTTGTTTGGCTGCTTCAAGCAGGACCGGTGGCGGCACGGCAGCCATGGTTAGAAACAGCATATGATGGTCAGTGTCGTACTGAACAAGGAACGCATTGGCGTAGGCTACGGGCAACTCGTCAGCGGGCTTCCAGTTGATCGGGAGTTCCACGGACCCGATCTCAATGTTGTCGGGTTCACTCACGGCTGGCAGGCCAAGGTTGGCACGAAACTGGTCAGGGCATGCCGAACGGCGGGCGACGAGACATGGAAAACCCAGCAAGCCATCGTGTCTCTCCCGCACGACTGCTACGACGCGGCTCTTGACTATACCATGCCACTGCGCTAAAGTAACGTGTGTCTCGCCCTTGCCCTGCCAACCGATCTGGCTTCCTTACATTAACTAGTACGTTACGTCAAGTTATAATTCACTAGTAGGCTCGTAATGTCCCCGAACACCGATCCAGCGCCTTTCCGGTCTGGACGGTCCCACTCGTAGACGGAGCGCGGGCAGTCCGGGTCGAGCGCGCGACCGGCGAGTTTCAGGTCGTCGTCGGCTTTGGCGAACCAGGCTTGCTCAGGCCGCGCGTCGGTCGTAGAGGACCTCCGAGTCTTCCAGCATTCGGCTGAGCATGGAGTTGGGGTTGGGGCGGTAGGCGGTGAACGTCTCGTAAGAGCGGATCAGCAGGTCCACGGGCAGCAGGAAGCGTTCGGCGATGGCGCGGCGGATGGGGTTGCCGCGCCGGGGCGGCTCGACGCCGGGGCGAAGCACCACCATCAGGTCCAGGTCGCTGTTTTCGTCTTCTTCGCCGCGGGCGCAGCTGCCGAAGAGGATGACTTGCTCGGGCTCGAAGCGCTCGACGATGAGTTGGGTGATGGCTTCGATGGTTTCCCGGTTGAGGGGGTCTTCGACGACGCGCATCGGGGCTAGACCGCCACCCGAGATTCGGTGTCGCCGGCTGCCAGGGCGTTCATGTAGGCGAGGATTAGGGCTTTGGTGCGGTAGTGGCCGAATTGGGCTTTGTCGTGGCGTTGGATGATGGGGAAGGTGGAGAGGATGTAGGCGGCGTCTTCGCGGTCGAGGCCGTAGAGGTGGAAGTAGAGGGCGTCGAGGCGGGCTCGGAGGTGGCGGCGTTGTTCGGGGTCCCAGGGGAAGGGTGGGCCGTGGTGGCCGAGGTCGCGGGCGAAGGGGGCCATGTCGTGGGCCGTGTAGGTGAGGCGGAGGACGTGGTGGCGGACGAGGTCGGCGGCGGTGCGGTCGCCGAAGGGGCGGTGGTAGGCGTCGGGCGCGATCATGGGCAGCTGTTCGAGGATGTACCACGTGAAGTTGTTCCCGGGAACTTTCTGCCGTGCGATGTAGTCGAAAGCGAAGGAATTCAGGTTGGCGACTACTTGGCAGACGTCCATAGGCGGATCCTCGGACTCATCGAGGAGTGGCAGTAGGTTCAAGGAGTGTCCAGCTCCTACCTGTGGCATGACGGCGGCGATCATCGTTCGCGCATTGGTAACGGATGTGACGTTCTTGAATGTGATCATCCACTTGTGTGGCGAGCCCCAATGCCGGTCGTCGAGCTGCACAAAGTAGCGAGGTATGGGCAGGCGATCGAAGTCCTGTTTCTCAAGCGCACGGATCGTCTCTTGCTGCCCGGGTCTGAATAGATTCTGTTGGTTCGTTGTCGTGTCTGCTGCACGATGATCAAATGCCTGCACCATCTTGCCTTCGTACAACGGCAGATACTGATCCTTGCCGCGCTTCCAGCGATTCCCTTTGACCGGATAGAACCCCTCGTCTTGCAGTTGAACCGCGGTGCGGAAGAGATGCGAGTCATTGGCCATGTGGAACATGTTTGCGTAGCGGACGGGCCAGGCGCGGTGTTCCTCGCCGGTTGATCGGTCCACCAGGACGGGGTGCTGCTGGTAGATGCGACGGGTGATGTCGGCGTCGCGGCGGGTGCGGAAGATGGGGGCGGTGCCGGTGTTGGGGTTGACGCGGGCGAAGTCGTCGGGCGTGAGGGTGAAAGCGCGGTCTGGATCGTTGATGGTGTTGGTGTCGGGCAGGAAGAAGCCGCAGCGGGTCTCGGGGATCGTGCGTTGGGGGCCGCCGACGATGAGGGCGCAGAACTTGAAGCGGGAGTCGATGTCGGGGAAGAACGGCGGCAAATCGGTGCCCAGGCGACGGTTCTCGAAGTCGTAGATGCCGGCGACGCGGCCGGTGGTGGAGACGGACTGGAAGAAGCGGGCGGCGGTGCGGTCGGCGTAGATGCCGGAGGGGGTGAGCAGGCCGACGAGGCCGTTGGGCTTGACGAGGCGGAGGGAGCGTTCGACGAAGAGGGAGTAGAGGTTGATGTCGCCGCCGCCGAGCAGGGGGTAGTGGCCGGAGGCGCGAATGACCTGGCCGAGGCGGTCGGCGCGGGCCTTGGCCTGGTCGAAGGATTCGGCCAGCGGGTCGCCCTGCTCGCGCAGGCGCTTGATGCCCTGGCGGCGGGCGGCGGCGGTGGGGGCGCGGGCGAGGTCGGGGTCGCGGGTGGCGAACCATTCGACTTCCTGGAGCTTGATGCGGTCCCAGGGGGGATTGCCGATGACGGCGTCGAAGCCGCCTTCGGGGGTCTGGTTTTGCCAGTGGCGCCAGACGCCGGGGAAGGCGGCTTCCCAATGCAAGAAGGATTCTTTTTTGGCAATAGATTTGGATTGGTTTAGGAGGGTGGTGAAGGCGGGGTCTGTTGACTCGGGCTTGCGTTGGTTCGGGGTTGGTTGCGCGGAGGACCCCTCACCGATTTCCGCCGAAGACGGCGGAATCCCTCGGCTGGCTCGGGACAGGTTCTGCCTCTCCCCTTGGAGAGGGGAAGATCCGTGCGGCTCCGCAGGGTGTGAATCCGCAGGGGGGTGCTGGTGGGTGGGATTACGAGCGGAAGACGGGCGGGTCTGAGACGCCGCCCCTACGAAAGAGGGAGAGGACGGCGACTCGGACAGGGTTGCAGGTGAGGGTGGTTCGACACGGGCCTTCGAGGGACTGCGGCCCGGCTCACCACGAACGGTTGGGTGGCGGTGGGTCAGGAGGGTGAATGCTTGGGTGGGGTCCGCGCCCAGGGTCTCGGCCACCGGCGCCTCGAATGTTGCGCGTTGGCGGACGCGCATGCCGGCGGTGTGCCAGCGGAGGCCGGCGAGGGTGTCGAGGAAGCCGCGGAGGTCGGCGGTGGCGGATTCGACGGCGTGGAAGAGGGTCTCGGACTGGTGGACTTCGGTGACGTCGGCGTCGGAGAGCTGTTCGATCTGACGCATGCCGTGGGCGGCGTTTTCGACGCCCTGCAGGGCGCTGGTGACGAACATGGGCACCTTGAGGCGCTGTAGCTCGGTTTTGGCGTCGGCGATGCGGAGGCCGAGGAGGGAGTCGCCGCAGCGGAGGTGGTGGTCCAGGAAGGAGAGGGGCGCGCCGACGGTGAAGCTGTGGAGCCAGAGGGAGACCTTGGCGAGTTCGACGGTGAGGGGGTTCTTGTCGACGCCGTAGATGCAGCGCTTGAGGACGAGGCGGCGGATGATGGCCTGGTCGGTGAGTTGGGCCTGGTTGACGGTCCAGCCGGACTCGGCGGCGCGGTGCAGGATGGCGTCGCGGATGGCGGCGACGCGGTCCAGCAGGGGTGAGTGGTAGGGGTCGTCCGCGTCCAGCCAGTCGGCGAATGCGGGAGCGACTTCGACCAGGTCGGCGATGTAGTCGGTGAGGAAGTCGACGGCGCTGACGAGGAAGTGGCCGCTGCCCATGGCGGGGTCGAGCACCTTGAGATCGAGGACGGCCTGGGCGGGGTCCAGGCTGGCGAGCTCGGCGCGGCGTTCAGATTTGGGGCGGCGGTCGCCGCGGAGTTCGCCGGCCCTGGCCTCGAAGGCGTCCAGGCGTTCCTCGATGAGCGGCTTGAGGGTTTGGTCGACGATGAGGTCCACGAGGTCCTGCGGGGTGTAGAAGCTGCCGCTGTCCTTGCGGGCGTAGGGGTTGGGGCGGATCTCAATCTGACCTTCGGCATCCAGCCGCGGTTCTTGCTCCAGCAAGCGTTCGTAGAGGGAGCCGAGTTGCTGGACGGACATGTCGCGGTAGTTGACGTAGCTGGGCTGGCCGTCGGCCTGGGTGTGGCTGAGGTCGTAGACGACGTCGGCGATTACGTCATCGGGGAGGCGGACCTGGTTGAGCAGCGGGGCGGCGTGTTGGGCGAAGAGACCGCCGTTGTAGGGCGGGAGGCCGATGGAGCGGTCGCCGACGTCGATCAGGCGAAACAGGGTGGTGAGGTGGTCGTAGTAGCTGGAGGCGGCGGTGGAGAAGGTGTCGTTGCGGTCTTTGCGCCGGGCCACGTCGTCGCGGACGCGCTTGCGGAGGCCGTAGTCGTCGTAGGCGGCGTCGTTGACGGGCAGCAGGCCGCGGTCCTCGGCGTAGAGGACGAAGAGCAGGCGGTAGAGAAAGATGAGGGCGGCTTCGCGGATTGCCGGCATGGGCTGGTCGGACTTGTCGGCCAGAGCCTGGAGGAGGCGGGGAAAGACGCGCTGGAAGACGACGCCGGCGAGGCTCTGGGCGACGCGCTGTTCGTAGCGGCGGCCCGCCGCCAATGCTGTTTCAAGAAACGCGGCAACTGCTCCTGGACGTCGTACGAAGGCGGAGCGGCGGAAGAGCAGGTGGAAGGTGCGGAGGGCGTCCTGGTCGTCGGCTTCCAGGAGGGCCTGGAGGTCGGCTTCGTAGTAGGCGGTGGCGCGGGGGCGGGTTTTCTGGTCGTAGAGCCGCCAGACGGCGCCGTTGGTGAGGATGCCCCAGCGGAGGTCGCCATCGGTGACGGTCTCGGCCTCGCGGAGGTAGCGGAGGATCTGGGCGTGGGGCGAGGAGGCCTGGAGTCCCTTGCCGGAGCCGCGGGTGTCGAGGGGACGGCCGAAGCGCTTGAGCTCGGCGACGGCGAGGGCCTCAAGGAATGGGCTGGCCGTGGACCCGGTGGCGCGGGTCTTGGCCTGGGCGTCGGGGAAGAGCAGCAGGTCGGGGATGTTTTCGCCGCCGCTGGAGGTTTGCTGGGGGAGGTCGTGGGTCCAGCCGAGGAGTTGGAGCAGGGGGCGGATGAGGTCCTGCTCGGTCTGGGTTTCGTTGGGGTTGTGGTCGGCGGGGAAGTCCCGGAAGAGGCGGCGGGCTTCGTCACGGAAGGCGGTGAAGGCGGGGCGCTGGGATTGCCGCTCGGGGGTCTGGCGGATGCCGTCGGTGAGGAAGTATTCGGTGAAGAGGTGGCCGGGCATTGGGGATGGGTGGTTTTGGGGTTGGGGGAGTATCGCGTGTTTGGGTTGGGTGGGGGTCGGGTGGGTTGGGTGGTGGGGGTTCGTGGTTCGACACGGGCCTGCGAAAGACTTCGGGGCGGCTCACCACGAACGGTATGCGATCCGACTTAGCGGCCAAGAACGAAAAAGGCACAAAGGTGACCTGATCGCGAGCCGTTCTGGTCAGGCTTCACGCAGCGACCAGAGCACGGGCGGAAGTCGAGATTCCTCGGGGGACCTCGGCATGACAGAAGGGAGGCCTAGAGGCCGCCGAAGGATTGGACGCGGGATTTGAGGGTTAGGTAGAGGGTTTGGAGGGTGGGGGTGGGGACGCCGGATTGGTGGGCGCGGCGGAGGACGGCGCCGGCGGTGTAGTCGAGTTCGACGCGGCGCTGGTGGGCGAAGTCGACCTAGAGAGCGGTGGTGGCGGTGTGTTTGGCGTCATTCGGCGTACATCTCAGCGATGATGCGGCGCAGTTGGGATGCATTGTCGGCGGAGAGGCGATCGACGCGACGCCGAAGGCGCTGCTTGCTGATGGTGCGAATCTGGTCAACGGCGACCTCGGCGTCCTGTCCCGCGCAGCGCACCTGGAGGCGACCACGCCAGCGTGGGTGCAGGCTGGTGGTGAGCGGGCAGATGACTACGGTGTCGAGGAATCGGTTCATGGCATCGCGGCTGACGACCACGACCGGTCGGACCTTGCGAATCTCGCTACCGACGGTTGGGTTGAGATCGGCGATGTAGATGCCGTAGCGGCGGGGGAAGTCCGCCATTACTCCAGGCCGTCGGACATGGCGACGTCGAAATCGCTCCAATCCTCCGATTCGGCGGCCATGGCACGGGAGGTTTCCTCCCAGGACAGACGGTGCGCCTCTTTGCCGCGCAAGGCGATGCCTTGTTCGAACTCCTCCAATATCAGCCGATCTCCCCAGCCGTACTTGTCCAACAGCTCCTTGGGGAGCCGGATGCCCCTGGAGTTGCCGATGGCGATCAGCTTGACCTCTCTGGTGCGAGGCGACTGACTCATTTCAAGCTCCTCGGCGTGCGCGCCCGTGGTGTAATTATAGTAATTACTACGACGTATCCACGTCTATGCCATCCTGGCTTCGCCTCGCTGGAAACCCTAACCGGGCCAGATTTTCCTTGATGGCGGCGTCCAGCCGGCGCGCTGCGGCTTGTTGGCGGCGCCATTGGGTGGTGAGGCGGGTCCGGATGTGGGGGGCATGGCGCGTTTGGGTTGGCTGGGGGCGGTTGGAAACCGGGCCGTACGTGAGGGCGGTGGGAATGGCGGGGGCAGCACGACCGGAAGACGGGCGGGTCTCAGACCCGCCCCTACGTGAGACGGGAGCAGGGTTTGGGCGTTGACCGGGTGGGGGGGGCGTGACAGTATCGAAGTGAGGCCGTGCTAGGTGGGGAGCTAGCGGTGCCCTTGATCCGCAATCCGCTATAGCGGGCTGAATCCCCGCCCGAGGCCCGTCCGCAATGTGTCTGCCGCCGACGCTCGGTATTGAACGCCGGGCCTCGTGCGACGAAGGCCTTCCAACCCCGTCAGGTCCGAGAGGAAGCAGCGGTACGAAGCCCCCTTCGGGCGCCGCGAGTCCACCTGGCCGGAGCCGTAGCCCGACGGTAAGGCGTTGTTGGGCGGTTCGACGGCGGGTGCGCGGCCTCTATCTCTATCATGACGCTGCCGTCATGCCGGGAGGATCCCGTGGCCGCGTCGCGTCCGCCGTCGTTTCAAGCTCTGTATAACCGCTACCGACCGCAGCGGTTTGACGCGCTGGTTGGCCAGGAGCACGTGGTGCGGACGCTGCAGAACGCGCTGGTGCATAACCGGCTGAGTCACGCGTACCTGTTTTCGGGCGAACGAGGCACGGGCAAGACGACGGCGGCGCGGTTGCTGGCGAAGGCGGTGAATTGCCTGGAAGGCATCCAGGCTGAGACTTGCGGCAGTTGCGATCACTGCCAGGCGGTTGCCAACGGCTCTTTTCTCGACCTGATCGAGATGGACGCGGCCTCGCACCGGGGCATTGATGACATTCGCGAGATCCGGGAGCTGACGCAGTTTGCGCCGGGGGCGGGGCGTTACCGGGTGTACATCATCGACGAGGTCCATCAGCTCTCGGCGCCGGCGAAGGATGCGTTGCTGAAGACGCTGGAGGAGCCACCGCCGCAGACGCTGTTTGTGCTGGCGACGACGGAGCCGCACCGGGTGCCGGCGACGATCCGGTCGCGGACGCAGCACCTGACGTTTCGTCGCATCGGCGTGCTGGAACTGACGGCGCAATTGCGGGAAATCGCCGAGACCGAGGGCGCCCAGATTGAGGAGGCCGCGTTGCACACGCTGGCTCGAAATGCGGGCGGCAGCGCCAGGGACGCCGTGAGCCTGCTGGATCAAGCGCTGGCGTATAGCGATAACGCTGCTACATCTGAGGCCGTGAATTCGATGCTGGGGCTGACGGGGCGCGATGCGGTGATTCAACTGCTGGGGCACCTGATGGACGGGGACGCGGCGGCCGGACTGCAGGCGATCGGTCAAGCCATCGAGGACGGGACCAGCCCGAATACGCTGCGGCAACAGATCATTGACATCTTGCGGGACATCCTGATTTTGAAGACCAGTCCGGAGACGACCGCCGTCGGGCACCTGACAGAGGATGAGGCGTTTGAGCTGTCGCGACGCACTGAGCGGTCGAGCCTGCGTGACATCGTGCGCACGCTGGAGGTGTTCGCGGAGCCGGACCCGCCGTCACGGACCGGCGTGGACGCGACGCTGGAACTGGAATTGGCGTTTGCGCGGGCGGTGCTGGCCATTACCGAGACTCTGGAGTCTCCGCCGACCGCGGCAGCGGCGCAGGGAACGCAGCCACCAGTCAGAGCGGCTGCGACAGCGAGTCAACCCGCCGCCGCGCCGGCCCCGGCGACCAAAGAGGCGGCTCGACCGCCCGAGCCGAAGCCGGTCAGCGTGGCAGCCGGCGAGATCTCCGCGGCCACGATTGCGGCATGCAAGGACGAATGGGTAGCGGTGATCCGACAGGAGTCGCGCGAGATTGCGCCGTACGTTGGGGAAGCGGAAGTGCTCGACTATTCGGACGGCACCGTGACCCTGGGATACCGAAGCCGCTTCCTGTTCGAACGCGTTCAGAAGCCCGATGCCCTGCGGCAGGTCGCACGGGCGCTGTCGCAGGTGCTGGGCAGTCCGGTTCAGATTCAGAACGAGCAGCGCGGCACAATGGCGCCAACCGCGCGCCCGACGACCAGACCGTCGACCGACGACGATCCAGTGGTACGCGTGGCGATGCGGGAGTACGGCGCCACACTCGTTTCCGACAACTCCGCAAAGGGAGGTTGACGTATGTCGATGAAGATGTTTCGACAGTTCCAGAAGCAGATGGAGAAGGTGCAGGAAGAGTTGAAGGCGATGACCGTTGAAGCGACGGCCGGCGGGGGCGCCGTCACGGTGGTCGCCACGGGGGATCAGCGCCTTGTCTCGATTGATATCGACCGGGCGATCATTGATCCCGAAGACTCGGAGTTCCTGGAAGAGTTGATCCTGGTGGCCGTGAACGATGCCATGGAGCAGTCCCAGGAACTGGCCAAGAGCAAGCTGGGCGGGCTGACCGGCGGTCTGAAGATCCCGGGCCTGGGATAGCGCGTGGCGGACGCGCTGCCCCGCGCGGTGACGCGGCTGATCGAAGAGTTGTCGCGGCTGCCGACCGTGGGGCCGAAGACGGCGCAGCGGCTGGCCTTCTTTCTGCTGCGCGGGTCGGAGGGTCAGGCACGCACGCTGGGGACGGCGATCGCGTCGCTGCATGACGGGATTCAGACCTGCGAGCGCTGTCGGAACTTCGCGGATGCGAACCCGTGCACGATTTGCCAAGACCCTTCCCGCAATACCGCACTGATCTGCGTGGTTGAGGATCCGCTGGACCTGGTGGCGGTTGAGAATTCGGGCGGGTTCAACGGGCTGTACCACGTGCTGCACGGGGCGATTTCGCCGCTGGAGGGGATAGGGCCGGACGATTTGACCATCGATATGTTGGTCAGGCGGGCCGGGCGAGAGGGGATCGGCGAGATCGTGGTGGCAACGAATGCAACGATCGAGGGCGACGCGACGGCCATGGAGATCCGGCAGCGGTTGAACGACCTGGGCGTGCGCGTGACGCGGCTGGCGCGGGGACTCGCGACGGGCGGCGACATTGAGTACGTTGACGCGGCAACGATCGCGCAGGCGCTGGAGGGTCGTCGTGAACTCTGAACCGACATCCCAAGCTGAAGCTTCCGCCGGCGGCGGATCGACACGGCTCCGCTGGTTGGGTCACGCCACGTTTTTGGTTGCAAGTCCGGGCGGTGTGCAGCTGCTGCTGGATCCGTTCAACGTCGAACTCGGCTACCCGGCGCCGGACTTGCCGCCAATCGACCTGGTTGGGATCAGCCACGAACATGCCGATCACAACAACGTGGCGTTGGCGCCGGGGGCTCCGAAGGTTGTGCGGGGGATTTCCGACAGCGGCTGGCATCCCGGCACGGTGTCAGTCGGCGACGTGACGCTGAGCATGATCGGCGGGGCGTATCACGACGAAGCGCAGGGTCAGCAGCGTGGACGCACGGCGTTCATGTCGGTTGAAGTCGACGGTCTACGGATTCTTCACCTTGGCGACCTGGGGCATCGGCTGGACACGAACCTGCTGGCCCAGTGCCGCGGGCACCAGGTGCTGTTGATTCCGGTTGGCGGCTTTTTCACGATCGACGGTGAGACCGCGGCGACGACGATGGACGAGATTGGACCGTCGATCGCGATTCCGATGCACTACCGGACGTCGCGCTTACCGGGTCATCCCACGGCGCCGCTTGACGAGACGGGATTCCTGGTTGGCCGCGAGGTGCGGCGTCTCGCGGACAGCGAGATCGCGCTACGCGCCGCCGACCTCCCGGCAACACCTGAGGTCGTGGTGCCGGCTGTGCCGGGCGGCTAGCTTCCCGGTCGACGCGGGGGCGGGCAGGTGACTTCGGCGTCACTCGTCAGGTCGTCGAAGTGGGCCTCGCGGACGTTGCCGACTTCGACGGAGGTGATTCTGGCCGACACGCGGACGGGTTCCTCGTCGAGGCAGCGAAGCGCCGACTCCCACCGCAGCGTGACGCCGGCTCGCAGGCGTTCGGGAACCCAGGTCAGCGTCTTGGTTTCGCGAGCACGGCCGCCGACTTCCCGGCCGCCCTCGTTGGTGATCTTGGCGCGGGTGGTTGGACTGTAGTCCCTGTCCGATCCGGCGTTTTCCGCGATCGTCAGGGAGGATTCGACCAGGACGTCGGTTTGACCGAGGTTGGTCGCCAGCAGAATCACGTTGGTGCGGCTGGGGCCGACTTCCTCTGTCTGAATCTCGAATTTGAGCTCTGGGGCGGGCGCAGGTGTGGCGAGGGACTCGGCGGTCCCGTTGCAGTCAGCGGCTGCCAGCGCCATCGGCAGGATGAGCATGAGGGCCGCCACGGACGCCAAGCGCCGACGTACGGCAGAGATTCGCAGGTTCATGACGTAGAGCTTAGTGCAGAATGCGACGGTGTAGAGGATTCGCTCGCCGCAGCGTCAGCGCAACAGGGACCCACAGCATCGAACGCCCGCTCACCATCACGCTGCTGTTCCTCCGGCTGGGGCTCACCGCATTCGGCGGCCCGGCGGCCCACATTGCCATGATGCGACACGAGTTTGTGACGCGTCGCGCCTGGCTGACCGACCGCCGATTCCTGGATCTGTTGGGGGTGACGAATCTGATACCGGGCCCCAATTCCACGGAGATGGCGATCCACCTGGGCCGAGAGCGGGCCGGATGGAAAGGGCTGCTGGGCGCCGGGGTCGCGTTCATCGCTCCGGCCGCGGTGATGGTATCGGTGCTGGCGTGGATTTATGTCGAGTTCGGATCGACGCCGGCGGTGACCTGGGTGCTCTACGGCGTCAAGCCGGTGGTGATCGCGATTGTGGCGCAGGCCATCTGGGGACTGGGACGGGTGATCGTGCAGCGCTGGCAATCCGGACTCCTGGCGGGCGGGGTGATTGTGCTCGGCCTCCTGGGCGTGAATGAGCTGCTGCTGCTATTCGGCGGCGGGGCGGTGGGGGCCATTCTTCAACGCCCGCGATGGCTGACGGGTCACTTTACTGGGGTGCTGTTTGCGCCGCTCGCCAGCGTGGGGGCGGTCGCCGCCGCGCCTGCGTCGTTCAGCCTGCTGGGCATGGGCCTGCTCTTCCTGAAGATTGGCGCCGTTCTCTACGGCAGCGGGTATGTGCTGCTGGCCTTTCTGCGCGGCGACTTTGTGGAGCGCATGGGGTGGATCACGGAAACACAACTGCTGGATGCCGTGGCGATTGGGCAAGTCACGCCGGGGCCCGTGTTCACGACGGCAACGTTTATTGGATTTCTGCTGGCCGGGGTGCCAGGCGCCGTGGTGGCGACCATCGCGATTTTCCTGCCCTCGTTCGTGTTCGTGGCAGCGGTGCACCCATTGGTGGAGCGACTGCGGTCCTCCAAGGTGACTGCACCGATTCTTGACGCGGTCAACGCGGCCGCCGTGGGCCTGATGACCGTGGTGCTGGTGTTGTTGGGACGCTCGGCGCTGGTCGACGTACCGACAATTTTGGCGGCGCTGGTGGCACTGGCCGTTCTGATTTTCACCAAGGTCAACTCGCTTTGGCTGATACTCGCGGGCGCGGCCCTGGGAGCCGCTGTGCAGGGGCTGGGTTTCGCGGCGTAGCGCAGACGCGTGTTCGCGACGGCGGATGCCCAGGCCGGGACTTCAGGTTGTGATGCGGCCACTTTGCGACGGCGAAACTAGGCGAGCCCTTCAGTTTCCGCGCATACTGTAACGAGCGTGGACGAGGCACCCGGGGTCGGCACCGGGCGCCCTATCGGGCGGTGGAGACCCAGTGGCAAGCGCACCGTCCGAGACCGGATCGTCAGTCAGCCTCGAGCGTCCGGCCATCGTGATCCTGCTGGGCGTCTTGCTGGTCGCCGCCATGGTTACGACGTCGCCGATTGCCTATTGGCTGCTCTATGCGTTGGGCGGCCTGGTAACCCTCTCGTACGTCTGGACTCGCAACGCCGCCCGGTCATTGGCGCTGCGTCGACGACTTCGCGGGCATCAGATCACGGTTGGCGACGAAGTCCAGGAAGATTTCGAACTAGTCAATACAAGCCGCCTGCCGATTCTGCTGGTGGAAGTGGATGACCATTCGGAATTGCCGGGGTACCAGGCGTCGGTCGCCGAGAGCCTGGGTCCTCGACAGCGAAAGCGCTGGATCTCACGCGGTGTGGCGGCGCGCCGCGGGCTCTACGGTCTCGGACCGACCGACCTGCGCGTTGGGGACCCGTTCGGGATCTTCTCCTCCGAGCGTCGAATCGACGTTCGCACCACGGTTGTGGTGTATCCCCCGATATCAATCATGGCGGATGTCGAAATCCCCGCCGGGTCGATGGTGGGAACGTCTCGTTCGTCAATCCGCACGCACCAGGTCACCTCAGACGCGGGCGGCTTGCGGGAGTTTCAACCGGGCGATCCACTGAAGCGGATCCACTGGCTTTCCAGCGCCCGGCGCTCGCAGCTGCTGGTCAAGGAATTCGATCTGGAGCCGACGGCCAATCTCTGGATAGCTCTTGACCTGCATCGGGACGTACAGGCCGGCCACGGCGACGAGTCCACCGAGGAGTACGGAGTCAAGATCGTGTCGTCGTTGGCCCACCAATTCGTGCGAGACAACAAAGCGGTCGGCTTTGTCGCACTGAGCCGCCAGGGACGGCACCTGATCGAGCCCCAGAAGGGGCTCAAACAGTTGTGGCGCATCCTGGAAACGCTGGCGGTCATACAGGCCACCGGCACGGCGCCCTTTCACGAGTTTCTTTCGGCCAGCGCGGCAGGGCTTGGCCGGGGCACGAGCCTGGTGGCAATCACCCCTTCCGCCGATGCGCGCTGGCTCACCAGCCTGACCCAACTCGGCCACCGCGCGGTTTACCCACTGGCGGTGGCTATCGACGCATCGACGTTCGGGCCGAGCGAATCGAATGCCGGCCTGCGGCAGACGGCAGGCGCGGCGGGGATCGGATTTGTTGGCGTCGATCAGGGAATGCGCTTCGAACTGCTCAGGGCCGACGGGCAGAACTTCGCAGAGTTTGATCGCAGCCAGCGGCGCCCCGTCACGTTGGCGCCGGCGTGAGGATCCTGTGACGGCAACCGCTGCCAGTCGCCCACGACCACTGGCTCGCGCCCTGCAACTCCCGCGCACAGCATGGCTGCCGCTGATCCTGGTCGGGACGGCAACGCTGGCGCCGCTTGTCAGCATCCACACGGTTGGCTGGGCTCCCGGGACCGAGGTGCTGCTACTGGTCGCCGCCGTGGCGATCGCCTTTGGATTCGCACTGTCCCGCAGTTCATTGTCGTCGCGGTCAATCGTCGTTATCGGGATGGTGAGCGATCTCGCCGTGGCGTACGTCGTGGCCTCGGAAGCGTTTCCCGGTCCGCTCGACGCCGTGCGCAACTTCGTTCTCCTGTTTGGGGACACGGTGGAGTGGGTGCAGTTGCGCCAGGCCGGAAACCTTGTGCGGGAGCAGCCGCTGGCTACGGCCGTGGGCGAGAGCGCCGGGCTGTTTCAGGATCTCTTCTTTCGCCTCGAATCGTGGTTTCAGGCCGCATTCGCCTTCCAGGTCAGCCGCGACAACGTGGTGTTTCTGTTCTGGATGACCATGGCCGCCTGGGGCATGGGTTTCACGGCGGCCTGGGCGGCCTTTCGACTTCGCAACGCCTATTTGGCAATCGCACCGGGCACGCTGGCGATTGCCGTGAACATCACCTACATCGGTCCAGACTGGCCGCCGTTCGCCATCTTCCTGATCGCAGCATTGGCCCTGACCGTGCACACGCGGCTGGCCTCGCTAGAAGCCCGGTGGGAAGACACGAGAACCGACTTCTCCGAGGAGCTTGGCCCCACCGTGCTGATCGTGAGCGCACTGCTCATCACTGCTGTTGTGTTCCTGGCGCTGATCCTTCCGCGAGCTGGAGGAAACCCCCTGGCCGAGGCCTTCTGGACGTATATGGGCGATGGATGGGGCAATGTTGAAGCCGGTATTCAGCGCGTGTTTGGAGGTGTCACCAATCCTTCGGGCTCCACCCTTGCCGGGCGCGAAACGCTGGCGCTCTCCGGACCGGAACCGTTCGCGCGCAAGGAGACGTTAATCATCGAGAGCACTGTGCCGTCGTACTGGCGGGGGCAGACCTTCGATACCTATACCGGCCAGGGCTGGCGCAGCACGATGCGGATGCTGGAAGGGCGCCGAGCCAACGAACCTCTCACAGAGAGCATTAACCTCCGCTCCCGCCTGGCGTCGCGGTCCAACATCGAGATTCTGGACTCGAATTCAGCCATCCTGTTCGCGCCGGGTGACGCTTTGCGCCTTAATCGCCCGTATCAGATTCAGGTGGCCGAGCGTGAGGTGGCCGTGGATGACTACGCATCAATCCGTGCCACGCGACGCGTTGGGCAACGCCTGGTGTATTCCGTGGACTCAACGCTGGCCGCCGCGACGAGCCAACAGTTGCGGGAAGCGCCAACCACCTACCCGGCCTGGATCGAACGCTACCGCGAACTGCCAGAACTGCCGCCGCGCGTCCTTGAGTTTGCCGCGCGATTGGCCGATACGGGCGACACCGCGCTTGACCGCGCGCGCGCCGCAGAGTTTTTCATGCGCCGGTTTCCATTTGCCCAAGACACGGAGCCATTGCCGCCGGACCGGGACGCGACCGACTACTTCCTTTTTGACCTTCGCCGCGGGCACTCGACGCTGATCGCGTCCACCATGGCGGTGCTGGTGAGAGCCATGGGGATTCCGGCCCGCGTGGCGGCTGGCTATGCGGAGGGGGTATTTGACCCGGTAACTCAACGATTCATCGTTAACCCGAGCGACGCCCACACGTGGGTGGAGGTGTACTTCCCCACGTACGGATGGGTGCTCTTTGAACCGTCAGGTTTCAGAGCGCCTGAAGTTCGTGGTGGGGCTGCCGAAGGCGCGGAAGGAGGCGGCACTCTCAACCCGGACGCCGCCGACCTTTCGATGGTTGATGAGTTCCTAGACGATCTCGACGAGTTGGACTCGGGGAACTTCCAGCCGCTGGCGCCGACCGCCGACTTGAATCCGGTTCAAGAGTTCCTGGGAAACCTCGGCGGAGCGATTCTGGCGCTGGTTGTGACTGGAGCCGCAATCATCTCGCTTGCCGTGCTCTACTTGCTTGGCTCGCTGGTGCGCGACCTGCTTCAGAACCCGCGTTCAGCAGTAAGCCGTCGATACGAGCGCATGGTCAAGTGGGCAGCTCGGGCCGGGTACAATAGGAACCAGGGGTTTACTCCAGCGGAACTTGGCCGGCAGTTGGCTGCCGAGCTTTTTCCGACGCCCGCCATGGAAGCACCCACCGGCCGGGCAGCCCCGCCCGAAGTTGTTGCGGAGACGTATGTTCGTGCCACGTACGGCCGCCGGCAGATTTCACGCTCGGAGCGACGGATGGTTGATAAGGCCTGGCGGCGCGTGCGGCTGAGGCTTGCGATTCGCATGATCAGGCGACCCTTGCGTCGGCCCAGTTTTTCTCGGGCCTGAGCCATGGACCTGGCAGGCGTTCGCGATATCGCGGTGGTGGTGCTGGCGGCAGTTGCCCTGGTTGCCACACTTGTGCTGCTGATCACCGGAATGCTGGTCTGGCGTTTATTGGCGGCGATCAGAACGGACGTCGCACCAATCATCCAGTCGGCTCGCGAGACCGTGGACACGGTCCGAGACACCACGGAACTGGTGAGCGACGCCGTGAAGGACGGCACCAGTTCCACCTCGGGTGCGCTGAAGAAATTTCGTGGGGTTCTGCAGTTGGCGCTCCGCTGGTGGAGATGAGTGGACTCGACAATGAGCTGGATAATCATCGGCGCCGCCGTTGGGTTCTTCGTCGGGGGCGCCGTGGGGACCGTTCTGGCGCCCCAGCGCGCACAGAGAGTTCTGGACGGACTACCGGAACGGTTTAGCGCGATCCGCAGCTCGGCCCAGCGGGCAGCCAGCGAGGCGGAGGCGAGCGTTCGTCGCCGCTCCGAGCGCCCACGCAGGCGCCGGCGGCGGCGGAGCCGAAGACGCCGCGGGCGGGGCTAGTGGAGATCGCACGCGACATCGCGATCATCGTCCTAGTCATCCAGGGGTTGATTATTGGGCTGGCGGCGTTCGTGGCCGGGGTGCTGGGAGCCATCGCCATCGTGGAGGCCACCGTGAACGTACGGCGCGGACTGCGGCGGACCGCCGTAAAGATGGAGCGGGCAAACAAGCGCGTGGACTCGATTGTCGAGACGCGCGTTCTGCCGCCGATTATCCAATACCACCGCGGACGGGCGGCGGCGCGATCCACGCTGGAGCAGGCGCGGCGGGCGTTGGACGATCTGAAACGGACTGCCGGGGTCGGCGGATCCTAGCCGCCAATCCGGCCGTGGGCGTTGCTCACACGCTGTTGAGTTCGTCTCGCAGCGCTCTGAGTTGCCGGTAGCCGGCGACGAGGTCATCAAACGAGTAGCGCGTGTTCAAGCCGCTGGGACTCGGAACCAGGAACACCACTGACACTCCCAGGGGCCGACTCTGACGTCCCGGCCTGGGCCGCGGGGTGGACGCAAGGCCCTCGCCGTACCTGAGGTAGTCGCGATAGCCGGCGATACCCTGGAAGCAGACGATGCGGGGCTGGAAGCGCCTGATCTTGACCTTGAGCACCGGCGCCCAGCGGCGGTAGTCGGCGGCGTTAAGGTCCTTCGTCGTGCGAGTCGGGCGCTTGACGACGTCGGTAAGTCCAATGCCGAACTCCAAGACCCGGGCGTCGGTTTCAGGCCTTAAGGGCTCGCCGAACAGTCCGGCCCGGTTGGCGGCATTCCAGAAGCGGTTGCCGGGGCCGGCGTAGTAGTGCCCAGCCCGAACTGAGGAGGCGCCGGGATTGATGCCGACCATCACGATGTCGAGCCCGGGCTCAAGGTAGTCAGGCAGTGTGGTCACAGACTCAAGCGCATTCGCCGGTCGAGCTTTGACACGCCGTTTGCGGCATCACGGCAAAACTCCGCACACTTTTTTCAGATCGCCATTGAACCAAACGGATTGCAAATCACCGAGACATCTCGGGATCGCGTGACAGTCGCCGCAGCAGCGGCGGGCGCGGCGTCTGATGTTCACTTGCCGGCGGTCATTTCCGCCGACGACATTTCACAGCGCGTTGGTGAGCTTGGCAGGGAAATCTCGGCGGCATACGCGGGCCGAGAGCCCGTTTTGGTGCTGGTGCTGCACGGGGCGTTCATCTTCGCCGCCGATCTGAGCCGCACGCTCGCCACTGCGTACCAGGTGGAATCGCTGGCGCTCGCTTCGTACGACGGTCGAGAGTCGAGCGGTCAGGTCCAAGTGGTCAAGGATCTGGGTTGCGACATCGCCGGGCGGGATGTGCTGATTGTGGAGGACATCGTGGATACCGGCCGTACAGTGGCGGCCGCGCTGGCGTTGCTGGAATCCCGCAGTCCGCGTTCGATCGAGGTGGTGACGCTGCTGGACAAGCCCTCGCGCCGCGTGATGGAGGCCAACCCGCGCTGGGTCGGGTTCGAGATCGAGGACATATTCGTGGTTGGCTACGGGCTCGACCTGGATGGGCGCTTTCGCGGGTTGCCGTATATTGCCAACGCCGACGCCTTGGATTCGAAAGGCAATCGATAACCCAATGCCCCTGGTCACCGTCGATAACCACCGCGTGTCGCTGGACGTGCGAGGCAGTGGGAGCACCACGGTCCTGTTCATCCACGGCGTTGGTCCGGGTGGCGCTGCCTGGGACCTTGTCACCCAGGGTTTGGCGGACGCGTGCCGCGCGTTTGTGCTCGACTTTCCCGGTTTCGGCAAGAGTGAACGCGGGAATGCGACAGGCTCCGTGGACGACGCGGCAACGCTGGTGCACCGCGTGTTGCATGCGCAGGGATATACCGAGGCGCTGCCGATCGTGGGACACGCCTATGGTGGGCTGGTGGCGCTGGCATTTGCCGCACGCTTTCCGAGTCATGTGTCCAAACTGGCGCTGATTTCGACTGCCGGATTCGACAGCAGTCCCGCAACCACCCTGGAGCGACGGGACAGGATCAGCGAGGCTGGATGGGACGCCGACACAGCCGACGACTGGCTTCGCGCAGGTCTTGTGGAGGACCTGGCCGAGGCGCATTTTGCCGACATGCGCGACGACGCGGCGGCGGTGGACGGGGACGTGATCTCCAACTGTTTCACCAGCAGCGCTCGACGCGTTTTGCTGGAGGAAGCTTGCGCGATTGAGGCGCCCACGCTGCTGGTGCGTGGATCCGACGATCCGCTTGTGCGCGACACGGACGTGCAGATCCTGGCAGCACGACTGGCCGGCGCCGAGGTGATTTCCACGCCGGGCGTCGGGCATTGGCCGAGCCTGGAAGCGCCTGACGAATTGCGCGCTGAACTGGTGCGGTTCCTCGGGCTCTGACCACGGAGAGGTAGTGCTAGCCTTCGCGCTGATGCGGGCACCACACGACGGACCCTGGGTATGAAATTCGTTCGTTACGCCACCGAATCCGGGCCGGCCCTTGGCTCTCTCAAGGAGTCGGGCGCGATTTACGCCGTCAGCGGCGACATGTTTGGCGACTACGAGGTTGGGGCGAAGGTCGGCACGGTGGACGACCTGGACCTGCTGGCGCCGGTGGATCCCGGGAACGTGATCGCCGTGGGGGCCAACTACCTGGCGCACATCCTGGAAGGCCACGACGAAGACGCCATTCCGAAGTTTCCCATGCTCTTCATGAAGCCCACTTCGGCCATCACCGGTCCTGGCGCCCCCATCGTGCTGCCGGACCCGGCGAAGTTCACCCAGTCAATGAACGACCCAGACCTTCAGAAGGACCCGTTCGGCGAGGTGCACTACGAGGCCGAGCTGGTGGCGGTAATGGGGAAGACGTGCCGAAACGTGTCGGAGGACGAGGCGCTGGATTACGTGCTGGGCTATAGCTGCGGCAACGACGTCAGCGCACGAGGCTTGCAGTTCAAAGAAATGGCCACCGGCGTGCTGCTAATGGGCAAGGGCATGGACACGTTTGCGCCGCTGGGGCCGTGCATCGCCACCGACCTGGATCCGACCAACCTGGAGATCATGGCCCGGCTGAATGGCGAGACTAAGCAGCACAGCAACACGGACGACCTGCTGTTCGGCGTGGCCGCCCTGGTTGCCTACGCCTCGCAGGGCATCACACTCAGTCCCGGCGACTGCATCTACACGGGCACGTGCGCGGGGCCGTCGGCGCTCTCGCCGGGCGACGTGATCGAGATTGAAGTGGAAGGCGTGGGCGTGCTGAGCAACCCGGTGGTGGCCGCCTAGCGCGCCACCGGTGCCAGCGGCATGATCCGCAGCTTTGATCTGCCCTACGGCGATGAGACGCTGGCCGTCGGCACGGCCGGCGTTGACGTGACGGGGGTCTACACGCCCCGACCGACGCCGCCGGCGCTCGCGCCCGAGGCCCTCATCCGGGAGGCGCTGGACAACCCAATCGGGTCTGAATCGTTGCGCCAGGCGGCGCGCGGCAAGGCCAGCGCTCTCGTCCTGATTGACGACATCACGCGGGAGACGCCGGCGAACCTGCTGCTGCCGCCGATCCTGGACGACCTGGAAGCGGCGGGAATCGCGGCGGACGACATCCTGGTGATGATCGCCCTGGGCACGCACCGGCCGATGACTGACGGCGAGATTCGACACAAGGTTGGAGACGAGGTGCTGGCGCGGGTGCGGGTGACGCAGCACGACCACCGCACGGCGCCCCTGCGTGACCTGGGGGTGACGCCGAGCGGGACGCCGATCGAGGTGAACGAGCACCTGTTCGAGGCCGACATCGTGATTGGGACCGGCGCCGTGGTGCCGCACCACATTGCGGGGTTTTCGGCGGGCGCCAAGATCGTGCAGCCGGGAGTCTCGGGCGCCGCCACGACAGCCGCCACGCACATGTTCAGCGCCCGGGCGCGGACGCCGCTGCTGGGCCAGGTCGACACGCCGGTGCGCGCCGAGATGGAGTTGATTGCCGAGCGCTGCGGTATGCGGCAGGTGCTGAACGTGACCCTCAATGCCGACGGACGGATCGTGACCGCTCGCTTTGGCGCGACGCGGCCTACCTTTCGACGGGCCGTCGAAGACGCCCGGCGCATTTACGGCGTTCGCGCACCGGCCGGGCTGGACGCGGTGGTGGCCGGGTCGCATCCGTGCGACATCGAGTTCTGGCAGGCCCACAAGAGCCTGTATCCGGCGATGCTGATGGTGCGGCCCGGCGGGACGATCATCGTGGTGACGCCCTGCCCGGAAGGGGTGGCCGTGACGCATCCCGACATGCTCGACTACACGGCGCAGCCGGCGGACGAGTTGTTGCGACGCTACGAGGGCAACGAGATCGACGACCGCGTGGGCGCCTCACTGGCCGTGGCCTGGGCCAGGGTTCGGGAATATGCGCGCGTGGTGCTGGTCTCGGACGGCATTGCGCCGCACGAGGCGAAGGCACTGGGGTTCGATACGGCGCCGGACGTGGAAACGGCGCTTTCGGCCCTGGCGCGGACAAGCGATTCCGTGCCGCAGGTTGGGGTGTTGACCCACGCACCGGACACGCTGCCGCTGGTGGCCTGACCAATGGAGCGTTGGGCCGTCATCGCCGACGACCTGACGGGGGCGCTGGACACCGCGCTGCAATTCCGGAAAGCCGGCCATCAGACTTTTGCGTCGACCCGCCCTGGTGTCTGGCCGTCGCACGGAACAGTCGTTGCCCTGAGCACGGAAACCAGGCACGTTCCGGCCGCCGATGCCGCCGCGAGCGTGACGGCAGCGTTTCGCACGCTGAAACGTGAACCGTTGGCGCGGACCTATAAGAAGACTGACTCGCTGCTGCGCGGGAACATTGGGGCCGAGTTGCGGGCGCTGTGCGACATCGCCGGCGCCGGGCCGCTGGTGTTTGCGCCGGCCTATCCGACCGGCGGACGGACGACGATCGATGGGATCCATCGGCTGGACGGAGTTCCCGTAGCCGAGGCTGCCGCGGGGCGCGATCCGCTAACTCCGGTTCGGGAGTCGCACATTCCCACGCTCCTGCGGGACAGCGGGCTGAGGGCCGAGGGTGTTTCGCTCGGTGTTGTCCGGGGAGATCAGGACGGGCTCGTGGCAGAGCTGGAACGGGCAGGCCGGACCGGCATTGACATCCTGGCGCCGGACGTTGAGAACGACGACGACCTGAACAACATAGCGTCAGCCGTTCGTGCGTCGGCCGTTGGACGCGTTAGCGCGGGTTCCGCCGGGCTCGCTGAATACCTGGCGGGGCCCAATCGAGCTTTGGGCAAACCCAGCTACCTTGCCCAAGCGGCATTCGTGGCGGCCGTGGTGGGCACGCCGAGCGCTCATACCAAGACACAGGTCGAGCGAGCGCTGGCCGCAGGCTCTGCACATCGCATCCGAATCCGACGCCGCGAAGATATTCAGGCCGCATTACAGGAGACGTGCCGGGTCCAGGTGACCGACCGCTTGTTGATCTTCGACACGACGATTGACGGATCAGCGCCCCGGCGAGAAGAACGACGGGAGCAACTTCGCCTTGTCGGCGAGCTCTGCAGCGCCCTGGTGGGCGCCGCCGATCAGCCGGGGCTGATTCTCACCGGAGGGGATACCGCACGCGCCGCACTGGACGCGCTGGAAGTGGATGCGATCGAGGTTCTCGGGGAAATCGAGTGGGGCGTGCCTGGCGGGCATGCGCTGCGCGGTACACGCCGGGTGGCGTCGATCGTCACCAAGGGCGGGAACATGGGAGGCCTGGATGCGCTGATGACCGCCTTCAGGCGCCTATGCTCCAAGGTGAGACAGGCAGCATGACGTCACGGTTTGCTAACGAGCGCCCAATGACGCGTCACACGTCACTGAGGTTTTGATGTCCGCCGACCCGCGTCCGCTGATTGCCGTGACCATGGGCGACCCGGCCGGCGTCGGACCGGAAATCACGGCGAAGGCCCTGGTAAATCCGAAGATCCGTACCGCCTGTCGCGCCGTGGTGATCGGTGACTTGCGGACGATGGAACGGGCGGCCGGTGCAGTGGGGATCGACGTCGCTGCCGTGGACGCGGATGCGTTGGACCGCGGAGGTGATGAGATCCAGATCTATGACCCGTGGGGACGCGATCTGAGCGAGGCGCCCGTGGGGATGGTGGACGCCAGAGCCGGGGCGGCCGCGGCGGAGGCGGTGATCGCGGCGACGAAGCTCGCGCTGGACGGCCGAGTGGCGGCCATCGTTACCGCTCCGATCAACAAGGCCGCCATCAACGCCGCCGGGTACCACTACGCGGGACACACGGAGTTGCTGGCCGACCTGACGGACTCACCGGGCGCGCGCATGTTGCTGGTTGCGCCGGGGCTCCGGGTCATCCACAACAGCACTCACGTATCGCTGCGGGAGGCGATTGACCGGGTGACGCGGGAGAATGTGCGACATGTGATTGGGCTGCTGGATGCAACGCTGCGGATGATGGCCATTCCGGAGCCGCGAATCGCCGTTTGCGGGCTCAACCCGCATGCGGGGGAGGGGGGCCTGTTCGGTCACGAGGACGATGCGTTCATTCGGCCGGCCATCGAGGATGCGCGCAACGACGGTATCGACACGTACGGACCCGAGCCGGGCGACACGGTCTTCAACAGGGCGCGAACCGGGACGTTCGACGGGGTGGTGGCGATGTATCACGACCAGGGGCACGTGGCGGTGAAGGTGGCCGGGTTCTTTGACGGCATCAACGTGTCTGTCGGTCTACCCATCATTCGCACCAGCGTGGATCACGGCACGGCCTTCGACATTGCCGGGCAAGGCGTGGCGCGGGCGGATAGTATGGAGATGGCCATCGAAATCGCCGCCACCATGGCCGTCAGCGACGGACGCCCGGCGGCCCCGGAGACTGCCTAACCCAATGAATGCCCCTCTGCAGCTAGCCCAACTGGCGCTATCCGTGATTGTGATTGCCGCGGTTCTGATCCAGTTGCGGAATACGGGGATGGGCTCGGCGCTGGGCGGGAGCGATAGCTCGTTCTTTCACGCCCGGCGTGGCGTCGACCGGCTGACATTCAACTTTACGATCGGCGCGTCAACGCTGTTCTTCCTCGTTTCCATCCTGGCGGCCGTTCTCCAGTAATTCGTCGCGTACGAGCGATGCGTCGCACAGCAGGGCATACGAACAGCGGCGACAGACCGAAGGATCCTCGGCTCGATTGGGCGCTCGCCAGAACGGATCGAAGCGGGCCGCCTCAATGCCAACAACGATTTCAGTTGCTCGGGCCGCAAAGTGTTCCAGGTCCTCGCGGCCATACGTCCCATGCAGCTGCTGGACGAATGGGGGGTCTTCGCGAACCAGCACGTCAACGCGGACTTGAGGTATGAAGAACGGCGCCGGCAGGTTGCCGGGACGAATCCGCGTTCCCGCCCGGAAGACTCCGTAGCCGATCGCGTAGCACTGTAGTTGGAGATCCCGTTCGGGATACGACTCGGGGTAGGCCCGCCACGAGGTCTTGTGGTCGATCACCACGCCGTTTCGGTCGATGAGGTCGACGGTGCCCACGAGCTGGACGTGGACACCTGGAATGTCGAATCTGAAACGATGCTCAACCAGGTGCGGAATGACGCTGGGAGCGACTTCGGTCAGGTAGAGCTTCAGAACCGCATGGCCGGACGCGTAGGCCTGCTCGAACTCGTCACCCGATGGTCCTGATGCAGACCCGGGCGGAAGGCGGGCGTCCCAAACGTCGTCGAAGATCTCGGCGGCCTCGACCAAATCCAGGTCATAGCCGCCGCGGCGTTTCTCCAGAAAGTTGCGCTCCAGGGCGGCGTGGACCGCCTGGCCGACAAGTGACGCCGGCGAGTCTGTGGTGGGTACTCGCTCGACGTAGCGCATCCGATACTGGAGCGGGCAGGTGTCGTAGGTGCGTAGCTGGGTGGGGGAGATCGACCTGAGTTGCCGTTGCATGCGCGATCCGACGCTGCCTGACGTCGCAGCAAGCCTAGACGCCGGGTGGTCGCCGCGCTTGGGGAACTCGGCCATGCACGAAGCGGCGACCGGATCGTGACTGAGATTCCCGAGGCCTCAGTCGTCATCGTCACCTGGAATGGGTTGGGCCATCTGCGGCGCTGCCTGCCGGCACTGCACGCGCAGACCGGGGTTAGATTCGAGACCGTCGTGGTCGACAACGGCAGTACGGACGGCACGGCGGAGTGGATTTCCCGGGAGTATCCGCAGATCGTGCTGGAGCGCCTGGACTCGAATCAGGGGTTTGCCGCGGCAAACAACATTGGGTTTGGACTGGCGCGGGCGGACCTGGTTGCAACCCTCAACAACGATGCGGTCCCCGATCCAGATTGGTTGCAATCGCTGGTTCAGGCCGCGCATGAGCACCCGGAGGCGGGGTCGTTCGGCAGCCGGATCGTGCTGGACCGGGATCCGAACATCATCGACTCCGCCGGCGTGGTGACGGACGTGCTGGGCATCGCGTGGGACCGGCACAACGCGGAACCGGTGGGCGTCGATGCCGGCGGGGAGGTCTTCGGCGTGTGCGCCGGGGCCGCGCTGTATCGGAAGTCGTTGCTGGACGAGACCGGTGGATTCGACCCGGCGTTTTTTGCCTACCTGGAGGACGTGGACCTGGCCTGGCGCGCCCGCTGGCTGGGCTGGACCGCGCGTTACATCCCGGAAGCACGCGTGGTGCATGCGCACTCGGCTACGGGGACGGAAGAGTCGCCGTTTAAGACGTTTCACCTGGGTCGTAACAAGGTCTGGACGATTGCAAAAAACCACCCAGGTCGAGCGCTCTTGATCTACGGTCCGCTGCTCGTCGCGTACGACGTGGCCTCACTGCCGATTACTGTGGCGCGTCAACGCAACCCGGCGGCGCTGCGCGGGCGGCTGGCCGGCCTGCGCTCACTCGGTCCGGTGCTGAGGCAGCGGAAGCAGGTGGCGGCTCGCCGCCGAGTCGGCTGGGATGAGATTCGGCCCTTTGTGGCCGGGCCGTCGTGGCCGTGGGACGTGTGGCGCCGCCAGCAGCGGCTTCGGCACGCGGTGGCAGCCGATCGCTCGCCGACCAGGCCGGAGGCTCGCTGATAGACTCGCCTCACCGGGGCGTGGCGCAGGCTGGTAGCGCACCTGACTGGGGGTCAGGAGGTCGCCGGTTCAAATCCGGCCGCCCCGACCAGCATCCGAACCTGTTAGGCGATGGACACGTCACACCAAGCCTGTCGTGCGCTATCCGAAATGGTTCGGTTTGAGCCTAGGCGGCTGTGCTCCAACTCGCGATAAAGTCGTCCAGGCCAAAGTCGGCGGGCATGTGTTCCTGCGCGTAGCGGGTCGGTTTGCTCGAGAGACCGGGCACGAAGTGCTCGGTCTGCATTTGGAGCCTGGCGTCCAACGGTGCAAAGCGCTGTCCGAGCAGCTTCGTTTCAGCGGCGGTGAAGCGCCGGGCCAGCGACTCGAGGTTGCTGATGCTGAAGGCTTGCTCGCCTACGGCTGAGGCGCGCTCGCGTTCAGGTAGATTCGCGATTTCCGGGCGCTTCAGTGTGCCGATGCGGCGAGCGAGCTTTGACAGCAGGACCACGCAGACCATCCGGCCGGTGTCGCCTGGATGCAGCAGGGTCAGAGCCTGGCGGAATGCTTGCGGGTCCTGGTCGAGGATCGCGCGGTAGAACACTTCAATCCGATCGTCCTCGCGTTCAGCCAGCTCGATGAACCGATTGAAGACCGCTTGTCCTTGCTTTGACAGGTGCTTGACGAAACCCGGCTCCCAGAGGAAGCGGGAGCCGTAGGGATACAGCGGGCCACCGAACGAGGTGTATCGGAGATGGATGATGCGACGCAGCCTGGCGCTGTAGTTGCTGGGCCAGTGCAGGATGGTGTTGACGTACATCACGCCGTCGCCGGCCTCGAGACAGACCTGCTTACAGTTCGACAGCTTTGCGCGGGGGTCGTGCAATAGCTCCCGGTTCTCCCGCGCCGTGTTCAGGCGCCGATGACTGCCGGGGACGACCCACAGCACATCGTCGTCGTACAGCGGGATGTTCCACTGCACGGAGCCCGGACCGTTGGCCAGCATCTCCGCCTGGAGACCTGCCAGAGGCGCGTTGTTGGTTGGCCCGTGACTTACATCGCGATGCCACAGATCCGGTCCGTAGGCGGTCTCGGGGTTGCACAGGAGAATCATCTGCTTCAGGCCCACGTCGGGTGTGCCGAGCGCTTGCCGGCTTACGCCGAGCGTGTTTTCGTGGAGACAGAACTCCACGGCATTGGCCGTCGCCGCGTCTATGACGGTCTGAAAGGCGAGGCGCGGCTGCTTGGCCACGTAGGCGAAACAGCCCGGGTCGTCGCGATCGCGCGCCCAGCGTTCCTGCTGCCGGTCGACCAGGGTCTCGAAGCTGGCGCGTAACTCGTCCAGCCGTTCGGGTGGAACGACGTTCTTCAGAATCACGAAGCCGTCGTGGAGGAATTGCCCGGGATCGATCTGGATGGGCTGTGCTCCGCGGGCGGGGACGGGCAAGTCTAGCCCGGACATGCGGCCTCGAAGTGTTAGCTGTCGTGCTGCGCCGGTTGAGGCGGGGGCCAAAGGGCCGTGAACTTTCGACCCGCCCCATCCAGAGTCTGTTCCACTCTTGGTCCACGTCTTGTCGCGAACGGACTCGATCTGACGGGATGGCGCACGCAGCGCGGACTTCGGAATCAGGTTCGGCAGGTAAGGACCACAGCGTGGCAGGGCGTCCTGTGGGGGTTTGGGTCAGACTGGGAGTCTGGAGGACGCCGGTTCAAATCTGGCTGCCCCGACCAGCGGACTCTTGAGGAGTTCGCGGCAGTATTCGTCCGTAGTGCGGACGCAGACCGCCTTGCTAGATCGCGGCTGATTCGACCGAGTCTCCCAAACGTGCGGGAAGAAAGCTCAGCGCGTAGTCGATATCCGACTCTCGGGCATCGTTTTCGAGCGTCCGCCGGAGAGCGTCGGCCAGGGCCCGCTCGCCGATTTCCAGAAGTTGACCGGGAAGCTCGGGGCGTGAGAGCGGATACACACGGTTGCTCAACAGCGTGGCTCTTGCCAACTGAGAAAGAGCGTAGCGAAGTTCCTCATTCGCCGCGTCGCAATCTCCGAGGTCAAACAAGGCGCGTGCGTCAACAAACCTGTCGCGCGCACGCGACAGGTTTACCGCAGGATCGGGCCACGGAATACCACCGAGGAGCGAGTCCTTTAGCCGGTCCCAATGCTCCTGACCATGAAGCACGCGTCCGAAGCGAATCGCCCACTGCACAAAGTCGTCGCCGCGCAAAGCCCGGGCTCGCACGTCATTGCGCGTCAGCCGAGTGACCTGGACACCGATGGGCGCGTGCGGCGGCGCGCTGTTCGCGACAACCAGGAGGTCCAGATCGCTCTCGGCATGATCGCGGCCTCGAGCCGCGGAACCGATCACGATAACCGCGGTCTTATTGTCGCGGGTTCGAGCCCAGGTGAGGATCACGTCGAGGTACTCATGACTCAATCGGTCAAGCATCTGTCGATCCACGAGCTCCATTGATGAGACGCTTGACTTCCTCGACATAGGTCTCGAGAGCTATCGAAACGTCTTCGGGATCCAGCCGAATATCCTGCCGCACTTCGCCGTACGCTTCGCTCTTTCGAACCTCGTTGAGATCCCTTAGGAGTTCAGCTACGTCAGGCAGCCCGTGCTCAGCATGGAGCAGTCGTGCGACGCCAGCTTTGCTGGAATGCGTTCGCTTCCAGGGAATGCCCAGGCGATCGGCCCCAGCAATAACAGCATTCTCAAGTGCGTACAGGCCGTACATCGACAGATCCGACCAGTCGGCAGGCTCCAAAGCCGCCGTCTGAACCCTCGCAAGTTGCCGCTGCGCCAGATCGAGTCTGTCAGGATTCCGCGCCATAACTTCAGTCTATCCACGTCTCGGTTGTCGCTCGGCTTGGATGCACGGCCCAGCAAGCAGTCGTCAACCGTATGTTCGTCCCTTCCAGCCGCCGCCGACGCCAGCGTAGTGGCGGCGTGCCGAGTCCAGGGTCATGGCGACGTAGATGACGGCGGACAGCGGCAGCGTGACAGCCCGCAGCGGGGAGCCGCCGTACCAGCGTGTCATCGGTAGGTAGCTGTAGGTCATCAGCGTCCATCCGAGGATTCCGGTCGCCAGGGCTGCCGCCGTTGCGCCAGTGTTGACTCCAATCGCGAGACCTGCGCCACCGGCTACCACCGCGACTAGTGGCGCGGCGAAGGCCAGCAGCAGCGCGACGACGGTGCCGACGAGTCGTATGGGCGAGTAGGCGAGCTGGGTGTAGGCGGTGCGCGCCACAACGTGCCAGACGCCGGATAGGCCGGCGTAACCACGCTCGCTCCGCACGTCGCGGCTAAGCCCCAGCCAGATCCGGCCTCCGGCCTGCTTGATACGGGCGGCCAGGGCGCAGTCGTCGATGATCTGGTCGCGGATCGATTCCAGGCCACCGATCCGTTCGAGCATGTGCCTGCGTACCAGCACGCAGCCCCCCGCGGCCGCCGCCGTTCCGCGGTTGGGATCGTTCGACCAACGGAAGGGGTAGAGCAGTCCAAAGAAGTACACAAAGGCCGGGACCAGCAGACGCTCGAACGGCGTGACTGCACGCAGGTGCGCCATCACGGACGCGAGGTCCAGGTCGCGGTGTTGGGCCATGCCCACCAGGCGCCGGAGGAGGTCGGGGGGATGGGCAATGTCAGCGTCCGTCAGGAGGATGTACTCGCACTCGCGGGCCAGATTGGATGTCGCGCCGGTGTGCATGGCCCAGACCTTGCCGGCCCAACCGTGCGGAAGCGGAGGCGCCGTGACTACATAGGCGTCGCGAGCGTCTGAGCGTGCACCGAGACCAAGCGCAACGTCCGGCGTGCCGTCGGTGCTGGAGTCGTCCACCACGACAATCCGCAAGCAGCCCGGATAGTCCTGCCTGAGCAGCGTGGGAAGCGTTGACGGGAGAACTTGCGCCTCGTTGCGCGCCGGCACGATGACGGTCACCAATGGCCACCGGGTTGGCGAGGTGTTGGGTGACGATGCCGGCAGTTGCACATCGGTGCGCCAGAACCATCCACGACCGACCAGCAACCAGACCCAGGCGCCGGCAGCGGCAGCCGCCATTCCGGTGACGACCGTCAGCCAGATGTCGATCTGCGCTCGCCCTTCGACGCGGCGCGCTTAGTCCGCGCGGGTGATCCAGAAACGCAACGCGCGATCGTCGCCGACCGTGGCAAGGAGTGCGCCATCGGGGCTGTAGGCGAGCGCTCGGATCCAATCGATGTGCGCGTCGATGATCCTGCCGAGTTTCAGGCTACCCGTGGGATCGCGCAGGTGTGCTCGCTGATAGGAGCCAATGGCAAGTTCGCCGCCCTCTGTCCCGTAAGAAAGCGACGTGATGAGCCCCGCCTCCGGCTCGATTTCCCTCAGCAGATTGTTGGAGCCACTCTCAAGAATCTTGACAGTCCTACCGTCCGCCAAAGCCATCTCGTCGACCTGCGGATCGAAGCGGATTGCGCGTATCCAGTCGTCCAACCCCGTGAGCCTCAATCGCTCGACGCCCGACACAGCATCCAGCAACAAGACTTCGCGATACGTGCCAACCGCGGCGATGTCCGCACTCTTAGTCGCCAGCGACGTGACGGGAACGGAAGACGCGGCAACGGCCCAGCGCTCGGCGCCCGTGCCGGGGTCCAGACTTCGCACGACGCCGCGTGCATCACCGGCCAGAAGGTAGCCGTCGGATGCAAACGACAGTGCGGTCACGCTGTCCGGCACGATCGGCGCTTCCGCCAGCAGAGCCCCGTGGTCCGCGGCCCACAGTCGTACGCGGCCGTCGTCGGCGCCCGTGGCCACGATCAGCCCATCCGGTGAGTACGCCACGGCCTGCGCCGGTCGGTCGTGGGCGGCGATGGAAACGCGCATCGACCCATCGGTTCCAACAATCACGAGCGAACCGTCGTTCAAAGCGGCCGCCACCGACGTGCCGTGGGGACTGTACGCCAGCGCATTGACAGGCGCGGGTAACGAGGATTCAGCCGCCAGTTCCGAAAGGGCCGTCTGCCATACGCCGACATCGCCATCCCAACTTCCTGAAATCAGGAGGTCGCCATCCGGGCTGAAGCTGAGGCCCTGGACGTCACCTGTATGGCCCGTGAGGCTGTAGAGGCGTTTTGCGGTTGCGACATCCCAAACCCCTACCGTCCCATCGCTTGAGGCAGTGGCGAGGCGACGCCCGTCGGGGCTGAACGCCACCTCCCACACGGAGTCGCTATGGCCCGCGAGCTTCGCCAGGGCCGACCCATCGCTCGTATCCCACATAACGGCTGTGTGGTCATCGGCGCCGGTGACAATGCGCGAGCCGTCGGGGCTGATGGCCAGGGAGAGAACGGCGCGCGAGTGTTGCTCGACCAGCTCCATTAGGCGCTCGCCCGTTGCCAGATCCCAGATGTCCGCTCGGGCCCAGCCGGTTGTAATCAGGCGGCTTCCGTCCGGGGAAAAGCCGACACCATTTGACCAGGCGTCGATGTCATCGAACTTGGCTACGTGTTCTCCGGTCGCCACGTCCCAGATGTGGGCCGCGCCGTAGGTGGTGGCCGCCACCTTCGTTCCGTCAGGGCTGAAAGCAACGCTGGTAAACCAAGGCTCGTCGGCTTCGAGCACCTGAAGCTGCTCACCGGTGTGGACGTCCCACAGTCGAACCGTGTCGTCCTCGGATGCACTGGCAACGAGCGAGCCATCCGGCGAATAGGCAACCTCATAAATACCGTCGAAGTGGCCCTCGAGTTCGTGGATCGCCGTCAGGGTCGCGCGGTCCCAGATGACAACGCGACGGTCATAGCCACCGGTAGCGAACGTGTCGCCCAAGGGATCGAAGGCCACGGTGGTCACCAGCGGACTATGGGCATCGAACAGCGGACGTGGAATGCGCGGCGGCGCAAGAGGCACTGTGTTTGGCGCCGGAATCATCCCGGCCTGCTTGAAGTGATCGCCGGCTGGGGCCAGCTGAACCTGGCCGTCGCGAAGGCGCAGCACGGCTCGCTGGGTCCGGAGCACGCCGCCGTTCGGTGCCGACAGATATCCCAGGGGCAGACCGAATCGAGCCAGCGCAGCTGGAGCGGCTCGCCAGAAGTCCGTGATTTCCGCGGCGGCAGTCAGCGCCGCCAATCGAGCGAGAGGGCCGGACTCGCCTGGCAAATCCGTACCTGGTGGTACGCCCTTGAAGTCAAGAAGCCAGCGATCATGTCCGGCTGTGGATAACAGGTCGTAGATGTTGGCAGGACGAACTTCACCGTCCGGACCTGCCTGAAGTATGGCCCGCTGAAAGGCCTGGTAGATGAACGGCGCTTCGTGCCAGGGCTGCGAAATCGGATAGCCCAGGAGCTCGTGACCGCCCAGTTGCTCGTAGGCCGTCCAAAACTGAGCGCCGGGCGCGTCCACGACCGGGAAGCCAAGACCTCCTCCGCCGCCGGTCTGGGTGTAAAAGAAGCCTTGATGGAGAGGGAAGCTGGCCGGACCGGCCGCGGCCCCGGTTGCCGGAAGCGCAAGCAGCGCCAATCCAATGAGAGCTGCCAAGGCAACCCGACGATGCGTTCCCGCCGCTGGTGGCCTGATCAGCCGTCGCGCCAACCGCCGGAACTGTTTGAGCATTACAGCAGGGCCCGGAAGCTGCCGCGCGTCATTTTCTGTCGCCACTGCTAGCCATGCCGAAGGGCTGCGTGCAGAGCCGGAGCGAGTTTCGGCTGTTGGAATTCATAGCCAATGTCAAGGAGCTTCCGCGGGATGACTCTCTGGCTGGATAGCAGCGCTTCGCGCGCAAAACCGCCAAGTGCCGCCCGAAGGATCGGTGCGGGTATCGCAAGTATCGCCGGACGTCCCAGCACGTGAGCCATCGCCTTCACAAATTCGCGATTGGTCACGGTCTCCGGCGCCGCCACCACGATGGGCCCGCTCAGCGTCTCCCGCGCAAGCGCCAAACGAATAGCGTCGACCACATCCGCCAGATCAACCCAGGGCCAGTACTGCCGGCCAGACCCAAACCAACTCCCAAGCCCCAGCACCACGGGCAGTCGCATACGCGCCACGACGGGCGATCGGGCATCGATTACTGGCGCCAATCGAGCAATCGCAACTCGAATCCCCGCCTCGGCAGCGGGCCGGGTTGCGGCTTCCCATTCGACGGACACACCGGGGAGGAATCCCTGTCCCGGGGAACTCTTCTCGTCCAATACTTCGTCGCCGCGGTCACCGTAATAGCCAGTCGCGCCAGCGGTGACGAAAACGTGGGGCTTCCGCGACAGACCCGCGATGGCGCGCGCCAGCATGTCAGTACCGCGCACGCGACTCTCGCGGATTCGCCGGCGCTTGTCGGCGGTCCAGCGAAGCGCGCTGATCGACTCGCCGGCCAGATGCACCACAGCATCCATGCCTTCCAGCCCGGAATTGTCGATGTCCCCGGTCTGCGGGTCCCAGCGGATGTCGCCGGGCTGCACGGTTTTGGTGGCTGGCCGCACCAGTCGAACGACTTCGTGACCGTCAGCGTGCAGGTTCGCGACGAGCGCCGCTCCGACCAGCCCGGTCGAGCCGCTGACGGCGACGCGCATTTATGTCAACTCACGCTTAGCCGGTTCGAGCGCCTTCGTCATACACGTGCGCCGGCGGTCGCCGCAGATCCCAGATGAGGCCTGTCCAGCTCAACATGGTTAGCAGGTAGTGAGTCACGTCGATCTCCCACCAGAAGAACCCGTTCCGCTCGGAGCCCGGATAGCGGTGATGATTGTTGTGCCAACCCTCCCCCAGCGTGATCAGCGCCAGGATGAGATTGTTCCGGCTGGTGTCCTTGGTAGGAAAACGACGGCTGCCCCACATGTGCGCTCCGGAGTTGATCAGGTAGGTGGTGTGGAACAGCATGACGGTGCTGACCAAGAAGCACCAAACAAACACTTGGCCCCACGTCACACCCGTGGACCCAAAAGCTCGCTCGAGCCAAACTCCCAGCGCAATGGTCCCGCCCGCGTAGAGCAGCGTGCTGCCGAAGTACCACCGGTCAAGCCAGCGGAGTTCGGGGAACCGGACCAGGTCCTTGACCTCTTCCCAGCGCGTGTCGTCGCGGTTGTAGGCCAGCAGCCAGCCGATGTGCGCCCACCAGAATCCGCCCTTGAGCGGTGAGTGCACATCCTTTTCCTCGTCGGAGTGCCGGTGATGAAAGCGATGGTGGCCCGCCCACCACAAAGGCCCCTTTTGGATCCCCAACGTGCCCAGTAACGCCATGACCGCCTGAAAAACCCGCGTGGTCTGGAAGGTCCGGTGAGAAAAATAGCGGTGATAGAACCCGGTAATGAAAAAGACGCGCATCCAGTAGAACCCGAGGCAGGCCACCACGGCCGGCCAACTCACTCCAACTAGGAACGCGGCGAGCACGCCGAGGTGCAGGGCAATAAAGCCCCAGTTGTGCCGTATGGCCTGCCAGACCGTATACCGCTGCTCAACGCGTGTCGGCAGCGTGATCTCTTCCGGCTTCAGGTCCCCCGGCGAAGCCTCAAGGCTTGTGTCCGTCACCAGCCAACCATCTCCCTACATGCAGAACCGCTCGCGCGGCGGCCAAGATACGTCCAAATCGAGGATGCGCAAAGCGCGGGCGGCTCGCAACCCCGCCTCAGAGGGTCACCCGCGAACAAGCAACCATCGAAGCGGGGCACGCCGAATTATCCGGAAGCCATGCACCCGGCACGCAGCGTTAGAGCTTACGCGCCGGCGCGCGCTGCCGAGTTCGGTGAATCGGCTCGCTCGATCAGCACCTGAACGTCGCGCACGGCCTTCGTCTCAAAACTCGCGGCGCAGGACGCGAGATAGAAGTCCCACATGCGAATGAACCGGTCGTCGAATCCGAGCGATCGCACTCGCGCTTCGGCCCGCCAGAACCGACGTCGCCATTCGTCCAGGGTCCGCACGTAGTGCGGACCGATCTCCTCGATGGCCCGCACCGCCAGGGCCTGCCCACCGCGCCGCACCGATTGCCGAATCTCGACCACCGCCGGCAGAACGCCGCCGGGAAAGATGTACTTGCTGATCCAGCCCGAGGCGCGCATCCCGGAGACGGCATCGCGGTCCTGGATGCCAATCGTTTGCAGCAGCATGGCCCCGCCGGGTCGCAGGACGCGCTCGCACGTCGCAAAAAACTCGTCCCAATACTCCCGGCCAACGGCTTCGAACATCTCAATCGACACGACCTTGTCGAATGTCCCCTCAACATCGCGGTAGTCCGAGTAGACGATTCGTACCCAGTCATCCAGCCCGGCGGCAGCGACCCGCTGGCTGGCCAGCCGGTGCTGCTCACGCGAGACCGTAATGCCGACGACCTGGCAACCAGTGGTCTGCGCGGCGTGCATGGCGAACCCGCCCCACCCGCAGCCGACTTCCAGAACCCGATCGCCCGGCCCGAGATCCAGCTTGCGGCAGACCAGGTCGAACTTCGCCTGCTGGGCTGCGCCCAGGTCCTCGCAGCCGTCCCAGATCGCGCAGGAGTACGCCAACGACTCATCCAGGAATAACCTGAAGAACTCATTCCCTAGGTCGTAATGTGCGTGGATGTTTTGCTCGCTACCCGAGCGCGTATTAGGTCTGAGCGTGTGGCGCCACAAGTCGAGCCCGCGTCGAGGCAGTGACAGGGCAGCATCAAACCGAACCCGGCGCGCATTGGCCAAGGCTCCGCGAAGCAAGGCACGAAGGTCCGGGCTGGACCAAAGCCCATCCATGTAGGCCTCACCGGCGCCGGTCGACCCTCCAACCAGAATCCGAGTAAAGGCGTGGTCGTGGTGGACATCGATCCGTGCCACGTCGCCACTCGATGCGTCGCCGAACGCCATCTCGGTTCCGTCCGGCAGGCGCGCCTCAAGCCGCCCGTGGCGCCAGCCTCGAAGCCGGCTGACGACGAGCGTGCGCGCAATACGGTCGATCGCAGAAGCGAGAATCAGACGACTAGACCCCATTGGCTGACTACTGATTTTGCCAGTCGCGCTTCGGGGCTACGGTGGGCCGTCGGCCACAACCCTGCCGGCCAGCATGATCACGCGGTCGCACTTTTCCGCTTCGTCGAGGTGATGCGTACATAGCACGACAAGCCGTCCGGCCTGCCGCTCTTCGTCAATGACGTTGAGGATTCTGAACTGGCTTGCGAGGTCTAAGCCCGTAATCGGCTCATCAAGGAAAATGCACCTGGCATCCGCTGCCAGGGCTGCGGCCATCCGCACACGCTGACACTGGCCGCCCGAGAGTTCCCCAAAGCTGCGATCAGAGAGATCCTCGATTTCCAGCCGGTCGCTGGCCTCGGCGATTCGGCGACGATCATCGCCTCGCAACGGACCCAGCAGACCGCGATGGCGGTACTGCGACATCGACAGAACCTCGGCTACCGTCAGCGGCATCCAGGGATTCGTCCGAACATGTTGAGAGACATAGGCAACGTCGCGCGCCTCTGGACCGCTGCGAGATCCGGTGGTCGGCTTGAGCAACCCGGCCAGGAGTCGCAGCAGTGTCGTCTTGCCCGAGCCGTTCGGACCGGTCAGCGCCACACTTGTACCGGCCTCAAGCGAAAGCGAGGTTGGTTCCAGTACGCGACGACCGTCGAACTCGACTGAAACCTGGTCAAGCTCAATCACGACGCTTCACCCAGCATTGAGCGTGAGGGCCGACTCTAGTACATTCGCGACGCGATCCCTAGCGCCCTGGTTCGCTTCCTCAGAAGTCCAGCCGTGACGATTCAAGTACGCCCGAATCCCTTGATACAGTCTCGCGGACTTCGCCTGGCAGCCCTGCTTCTCTTGTTGAGCTTGACACTCGTTGCCTGCGGACCCGCCGACACAGAAGCGACCACCGCTGGTCCGGCGGTCCCCACCATCGTTGCCAGCACGAGCATCTGGGGTGACGTTGTCGCGAACGTTGCCTGCGGCGACCTAGCCACGGTCGACGTTCTGATTCCCCCGGGCGCAGACCCGCACGCATTCGAACCATCGCTCGCGGATCGTGGCCGGCTTGAAAAGGCGGCGCTGGTGGTCAGCAACGGGCTTGGGCTGGAAGAGCGTCTCGAAGACACGATCGAATCGGTCGAGTCGGCTGGCACACCGGTGTTCCACATCGCCGAGCACATCGACACGATTGAGATTCCCGAAGAGGACGGGCAATCCGATGACCACGGGCACGGTCACGCAGACGACGCCGGCCACGCCCACGAAGGCGATGACCCTCACGTCTGGTTGGACCCTGTGCGTGTCTCAGCCGCACTGCCGGAGTTGGCCGACCACCTTGTTGAAGATGCAGGTCTTGACGCCGACGCCGTCAACGCCTGCGTGACCGCATATCAGACCAAGCTCGCGGAAGTTCACCACGAACTCGAACACTTGCTCGAAGAGATTCCGGAAGATCGACGATTGCTGGTGACGAACCACGACGCCCTGGGCTACCTGGCCGACCGCTATGGATTCCAGGTGATCGGCACTGTCATCCCATCAACGTCGTCGCTCGCCGAGCCCAACGCCGCAGCGCTGGAAGAACTGGCCAGGACGATTGAGGCGATGAATATCCCAGCCGTCTTTACCGAGGCGTTGCACGCCAAGGAAGTCGTCGACGCTCTGGCCACGCGGGTCGGCGATCTTCAGGTCGTGACCCTGTATACGGATGCGCTCGGCGAGCCCGGCAGCGGCGCGGAAACCTACCTTGGCCTTCTGCGAACCAACGCAACGCGTATCCGCGATGCCCTCACCTAAAAGCGCATCGACCCGGGAGTATTCCACGCGCTCTGCGAGCGCCTGACGGCATGGACTTCATCACGGATCCCGTCGGGTGGTGGATCGATCCGTTCGTCTCCAACCAGTTCATGCGGAACGCGCTATTCGCAGGCGTGCTTGTCGTGCTGACGACGTCGAGCGTGGGCACCTGGGTTGTCCTGCGCAGTATGAGTTTCCTGGGCGAAGCACTGGCGCATGGCGTTCTTCCCGGCATCGCGATCGCCTTCATCATTGGCGGCGATACCACGGTGGGCGCCTTGATCGCTGCAATTGCCATGGTCCTGGGGGTCAATCTTGTCCGGGCACACTCGCCGTTGCCGACCGATACATCGATCGGTGTTCTTTTCGTGGGGTTTCTAGCTCTTGGCGTTGTGATTCTGTCCAGTCAGTCAGGTTCCTACGTCGGCGATCTGAACCGGTTCCTGTTTGGGTCGATCACCGGAATCGAGCGGGATGACCTGCTGCGCCAGGCCATTGCGGCCGCAATCACCGTGGCTGCCGCTCTAATCTTCTACCGAGCATTCCTGGTCCTGACATTCGACGAAACTCAAGCGCAGTTACTTGGTTTGCGCCCCAGACTGACCCACGTTGTATTGCTTGTGTTGATTGCCGTGGCGGTTGTCGCATCGTTTGAAGCTGTCGGAAGCCTGCTGGTGGTCGCGTTTCTCATCGCACCGGCTGCTACGGCCACGATGCTGCTGCGCCGGGTGCCAATCATCATTGCGACGGCCATCGGCATTGGTGTGTTGTCAGTCTTTATTGGTCTGCTGGTGAGCTTTCACTACGACACGGCGGCTGGCGCGACCATGGCCCTGGCGGCAGTGTCGATGTTCATGTTGGCGTTGGCCGCGCAGACGATTCGGCGTAACGTCGTGCGATTCAGGCGTGGCGTCTCTTAGAGCACAGACGCCCACCCAATGCCGGCGCGCCGTCTCGCGCGTAGGGCAAGCCAGCCTCGGCGGTCAAGAGGGTCGTGCGCGTGTAACGTGGACGGCGTGGTGATGCACGTTCCGGGCTGAGAGGTGTGCCATGGGCGAGGAAATGCGAATCGCGACGGGCCAGTTCAGCGAGCCCACGCCGGACATTCTGCAGTTCGCCGCGCAAATGGGGGTCAGCGGCATCGTCCTCAACTCCCCGCGCCTGCCCGGTGGCGAACGCTGGGAAGTCGAGGACCTGGTGCGCCTGCGTCAACGAGTCGAGGCGCATGGCCTGAAGATTGAGTCGATCGAGAACGTGCCACACCATTTCTACGACCTGGCCATGCTGGGGCTGGAGGGGACTGATCGGCAGATCGCCAACTACCAGGCGACCGTCCGCCATATCGGCGAGGCCGGGATTCCGATTCTCGGCTACCACTGGATGCCGAACGGCGTGTGGCGCACGGAGCCGAAAGTTATCCGCGGCGGCGCCGTAGCCACGGCCTTCGATGCTTCGACGGTTGCATGCGAGGCGCCCACGCATGGCCGAACATTCACCGCCGATGAGATGTGGGCCAACTACGCACGCTTTACCGACGCGGTGCTGCCGGTGGCTGAGGCCAGCGGGGTGAGGCTGGCGCTGCATCCCGATGACCCGCCCGTGCCGTCGCTGGGGGGCGTGGCCCGTCTCATGCGTTCGTTCGAGGGCTTCAAGCGAGCCATGGCCATAGCCGACGGCCCCAACAACGGGCTGGACTTTTGCATGGGTTGCTGGTCGGAGATGGGCGAGGACGTGCTGGCGGCCATGCATCACTTTGTGACGGAAGACCGCCTGTTTTACGTGCACTTTCGGGATGTTCAGGGCACGGTTCCGGTCTTCAACGAGTGTTTTCTCGGCGAGGGCAATGTGGACATTGCCGCCGCCATGCGAACGCTTTATCACGCAGGCTTCACCGGTTTCCTTATCGACGACCACGTGCCCAAAATGGTGGACGACACGCCCTGGGGGCACCGCGGCCGAGCGTTGGCGACCGGCCAGATGATGGGACTTCTCGAGGCGATCAAGGCGGAAGGACCACCCAGCACGTCCAAAGCCGCAGCCGCCGCCTGACCCGCAGCCTGGGAGGCAACACCGTGCGAATCACGCAGGTACGAGCCGTCAACCTGGACATTCCGCGAACACCGCCCATCTCAAAGCCGCGACGTCCAGGTTGGAACTCGCACGCGCGGCGTGCGCTGCCGATCAACAAGTACCCGGAGTTCTCTCGAATGCACGGCCGAATGCCGGGCGCCAATACCTGGGAACGGGTGTGGGTGCAGGTGACGGCAGAGGACGGCACCTGGGGCCTGGGTGAATGCAGCTTTGGCGAGCCGGTGGCTGCCCTGGTCGACTTCCACTTCGGTCCGCTGCTGGAAGGACGGGATTGCCTGGCGCTGGAGTTCCTGAACGATTTGATGTGGCGGTCGACTCAGCGGTTTGGCGCGGGCGGCATTGCGACGGTCGCGCAGTCCGGAATCGATCTCGCGCTGTGGGATCTGAAGGGCAAGTTGCTTGGTCAGCCGGTGTACTCGCTGATCGGCGGACCCTGCCGTGAGAAGGCGCTGGTGTATTGCACATCCGACGATCTGGACTGGTCGCAGGAACTTGGATTCAGGTGCTTCAAGGTCTCGAATCCGGCGCACTACGACGAGGGCATCGAAGGCATCAACCTGGTCGAGGAGCACATTGCGAGGGCGCGGGAGGCCGTTGGGCCGGATGCCGAGCTGATGTACAACCCGGTCATGAGCTTCAACGTGGAGTTCACGATCCGGCTGGCCGAGCGATTGCGCCCGTACAACCTGCGCTGGCTGGAAGAGCCGCTGATACCGACCGACCTCGAAGGACACATCGAGCTGCGCAAGGCCATCAACTGGGTGCCGCTGGCAACCGGGGAGGACCACCATGGGCGGTGGACGTTCCGGCAACTCGTGGAACACCGCGCGGTGGACGTGCTGCAGCCCGACATGATGTGGTGCGGCGGGCTCTCGGAAGCGCTGAAGATCTACACGATCGGCGAGGCGGCTGGACTCATCACGATTCCCCACGCGGCGGTCGCCTCTCCCTGGGGACAGCATTTCGCGGTTTCAATGCCCGAATCGCCGATGGCGGAGTTCTGGATGGGGAGCGATCCGGGGATTCCGCTCGAGGAAGTTTGGCCTATTCCCGGTCTTGCTGTACCAGAGGACGGCTACATCAGACCAAGCGACGCGCCGGGATGGGGCATGGAGATCGACGAGGAGTGGATCGCGCCATGGGATCACATGGCGGCGCCGAAAGCGCGAGGCCTCTTCTAAGGACTGGCCGGTGAGTCGCGATTCTTGAATTTCTCGGGCAGGGTCCGGCGGGACATGGACCTATGAACTTGACTGCACACCCGAGAACGTAGGATTGTCGCCTTTCCATATCACGGGCTCGAAGCAAATCTGATACAAAAGGGCTCTACGTAGTCGACCCGCGGGACTTGCGGGTGGCGGACGCCGAGAGGATCAGCCCATGCAATTTGAACCACGCGCCTGGCTAGCCGAGTTCGTCGGCACGTTAACGCTCATCTTTATCGGCTCACTGAGCGCGGCGGTCGCCTTCGAAGCGCTTGACGGCGGCACCGGCGGCGTCGTGTTGGCCGGCCTGGCTCACGGTCTCATCCTGGTCGCCTTGATATACGGAGTCGGTGCCGTATCCGGTTGCCACATCAATCCGGCCGTCAGCATCGCGTTGGCCGCAATTGGCAAGTTCGACTGGCGCTCACTTCCCGGCTACATCGTGGCGCAGCTCGCCGGCGCCGTCGTTGGCGCCTTGCTGCATGCCGCGGTTCGCGCCAAGGGCGCAACCCACTACGGTCTTCCTCTGCCAGGAGCCGATGTCGGCGCTGGGCAGGCGCTTGTTCTCGAAGCCGTGCTCACATTCTTCCTGGTGTCGGTCATCGTCGGCGCCGCGGTCAGCGGCAAGGCGACGAAGGGCTTTCACGGCCTCGCCATCGGTCTCACGCTGGCCGCCAGCTGGCTGGTTGGCGGAGCGCTGACCGGTGCCGCGCTCAATCCCGCGCGTTCGTTCGGCCCCGCCATCGTGGCCCTCAACTTCGATTCAATCTGGATCTATTGGGTCGGACCGATTGTTGGCGGGCTGATCGCCGCCGGCGTCGGTCTCTACCTGCACAATCTCCGCCAGGAGAGCGAGGCGGGCTAGGCGCAATCGGACGCCGCGTCTTCCGATTGCGGAGGCGCGGCGCTCGATTGATCCAGAAGGAAGGGCTCAGGCAATCAGTTCGGCGTAGCGCTTGGCCTGGGCGATGAAGTCCACGCCGACATCCTCGCTGAAGGCATCCGCCAGGCGTCGATAGACCGCCCCGACGTTGCCATCCCCGATTGGCGCCCCGTTGAAGCGTGTGGCGGGAATCAGGCAGTAGGGCGTGGTCGTGAAGAACGCCTCATCGGCCGTGGCCACGTCGTAGGGCTCGAAGTCGGTCTCGCGTGCCGGGATGCCGAGTTCGCTGGCCAGCGCCAGGGTCGTGTCGCGGGTGACGCCGCGCAACACGCTGTGGCCTCTGGACGTGAGCACTTCGCCGTTGCGCACGATGAAGAAGTTGGAGCCGGTGCCTTCGGTGATGAAGCCGTCTTCTCCTTGCAGCACCACGAAGGTGTCGGCGGCCTGGGCGGCGATTTCCTGATTGGCCACCTGGTAGTGAAGGCGCGACCGGCTCTTGATCTTGGGATCCAGCAAGCGGGAAGGAATCGCGCGCTGCCGCGGCACGACGGCGTTCAGGCCCTCGTCGTACAAGTGGGCCGATTCGCCCAGCATGCCGTCGAGCGGATAGGTGTAGATCAGCACCGACGGGCCGGTGTGCTCGACCGAACTTCGGTAGCGCCCCAGGACTCCAGGAGAAATCTGGTGCACGATCGAGAAGTCGATTTCGGGATCGTAGGCCTCGCGGTTGCGCTCGATGAGTTCGACAGTCAGGTCGGCGAGTTCGTCCATGGAAACGTCGCAGGGCACGCCCGCGGCGCCCAGCGACGCGTCCAGCCGCTCCAGGTGCGCGTGCAGCCGGAAGGGCTCATGCAGGAACGTGCGCGTGGTCTCGAATACGGCGTCGCCCCAGACGAGGGACGAGTCAAAGATCGATATCGCGGCGTTGCGCTCGGGCACCCATGCGCCGTTGAGATAGACGATTCGCTCAGGTGCGGACTCTTCACTCATGCGCCGTACTCCGCGGTGTAGATGTCCTGCACGACCTGGAGGGCGCGCAGGCTGGGTAGAACGTCGCCGATCGTGGGACTGGGTGCTCGCTGTTCATCGAGCGCGTCGAAAAACTCGCGGTCCTGGGCGGTGATGACGTCGTGCGGCACCACTTCGGTCATGCCGGCGTCGAAGATCACCCCGTCTTTGCCGACGAGAGTCCCCGTGGCGTAGTTGGCCGCGATGGTGTCCTCTTCGCCAATGAAGAACGCGTCGTCGAGCGCCTGGTGCGTGTTATAGGACAGCGAAATGCTGCCGACGACACCACTGGCGGTCTTTAGCGAAATGGAGATGTCCATCGGAATCTCTAGGTGGTGATGCGGCGGACCCAGCTTGGCAGCAACCTCAACCTCGGAGACGCCCAGCACCCACATCCAGGCATCCATGGCGTGGCCGCCGTGGTGCCATATCAGGTTGTCGGTCCAGCTTCGCTGGTAGCCGACCCAATTGACGTTGAGGCGACGGATGAATCCGTATCGCTGCAGCGCGTGGTGAACCGTCAGCGATCCGTCCTCGATCATGGCCCGCATACGCAGCATGGCCGGCTGGAAGCGCCGAGTGTGAGCCGCCATTACCAGCGTTTCCGCGGCCTGGGCGGCCTCATGCACGGCTTCGGCGTCCGCCAGCGACGTGGCCACTGGGATCTCAAGCAACGTCGGCAGCTTGCGCTCCAGGGCCGCTTCGGCGTGCGCCCGGTGGAAGTCGCTGGGCGACGTGATGACGACGGCGTCCACGGCCGGATTGTCCAGACCGCGCTCCAGGTCGATGCCGTGGCTTGCGTAGCCAGTCTCGGCGGCAAACTCGGATACCTGCGATTCGCGGCGACCCACCACGTGATAGAGGGTGTGGCCCAGCTCGCGAATGGCGCGCGAGTGGAATCCGGCGATGCTGCCTGACCCCACCATCAATACGTTCACTACGGTGTTTTCCTTCAGAGCGACGGCAACTCAACCCGTAACCTAGGATGAGCCGTTCGCAGCAGCGATAGCCTACCGTGCCCCCTCGACTCTCCGTTTGGGCCTACCCCTGGGACCTCGCCGACGAAGGCGTCGATCAGGCGTTGGATTGGCTGGTCGGCCACGGGTTCGACGCGATCGAGCTTTGCCCCAACTACCACGCGATATCGACGTTCTCGCCACGCAATCGCCGACGCTCGCAGTTCTATTCGGAACAGGGGGCGGTGTATTTTCCCGCCCGAGCCGAGCGATATAGCCGGATCAAGCCCGCGCTTCACTCCGAACCTGAGGTCCTGGCGGTCTATGAACAGACCTCTCGTGGCGCCGAGTCCCGAGGAATGCAGCTCAATGCCTGGGTCATCGGGATGTTTCAGCCGTGGCTCGCGCGTGCGTACCCCGACACCGCGGTCGAAAACGCGTTCGGTCACCGCAGCTTTGCGGCGACGTGCCCGGCTCATCCCGACATCCAGACCTACCTGCCCGAAATGCTGGCCGACGTTTGCGACCAGTATTCGATTAGCGGCCTGACGCTCGAAAACGTCGGCTATCCGGACTTCACCTATGGGTGGGTGCGCCCGCGAATCCTGGTGCACATGGACCCGTGGACGCAGTTTCTGGCGGGACTCTGCTTTAACGAATACTCGATGTCGGCGGCCCGCGCCCACGGCGTCGATCCCGAGGACGTGCGCGCATCCGTGGCCTGCGAGCTTCGCGAACGCCTGGAAGCTGTACCGGACCCAGATGCGGCTGACGAAGATCTCCCTGCGCAGGTCGCCGAACGCAGCGAGGCCGACGAGGAGTTTCGCGGCTATCTGGAAGCGCGTGAGCAGGCGGCAACAGGACTGGTGAAGGCCGTTGGCCACGCGCTACGGCGTAGCGGCGTGCGAGTGGGCGTCAGCGAGGCCTCGCTCGGCTGGGCCAACCACGGCCTGCGCCTCGCCGACCTGCTGGAGACTATTGATGCGCTCATGATTTCAGATCCCACGGACAACGCCGAAATCGCCGACGCACAGGTGCGTGCGGTGCGTGATGCCGGCACCGACGTAGAGATCACCGTCAATCAGACGGCGCACTTCGATGTCGATCCGCATGGTCCTGGCTTCCTGGCGCGTGCTCGGCGCCTACGCGAAATCGAGCCCGACCGCGTGATGGTTTACAACTTTGGGCTACTGGCTCCCGACACGCTCGCCCACGCGGGCTCGATTCTGCGCGAACATCTCGGCTAGCTATCTGCCCACCTGCCCTGGAAGGAATCGTCAATGCCGCAATACGTGTCGATCCGCTACTACAAGCTGCGCGCCGACGCTGATCCAGCCGCCTTCGAGCAGGCCTTCAAGGAAGTCCGGCCGACCTGGGGCATTGAGCGAATCATGCTGCTACGCGGATTCAAGGCTGAGACCCACGCCCTCGCGCCGAGCGAGTACGACTACGGCAGCGTGCACGTCTATTCGGATCTGGATGACGCGGTCAAGACGGTGGGAATGGCCGGCGACCTGTCCGAGCAGGACGAGATTCCCGACGCCCTGCAACCGTTCGTGCGGTTCTGGCGAACCGCGCACGCCGGCCCGATCGATGAGGGTGTGGTCAACGGTTTCACGCTGATCTCGGAATCACCCTAGGGCTAACGTCGGCTACAGGCCTAGCGCTTCCAAGACTGGCCCTAGTGCCGCTTCAAATTCCTCTGCGTCGACGGACCGGGACTTTGGCGGCGGGTCGACTGAATCGGTGGCCATCCAGTCAATCTGGATCTCGCCAGGAGCTCGCATTCCGGGTCGCGCCAGGCGAATGTGAACCGGCCGAAGCGTGCCTGCATCGACATACAAGCTGGCGAATTCAAGCTCGGGATTCGTAAGCACGAAGCACGTCCCGATTTCGGGACACGGTTCAGCACCGCGCTCGGTCCACCCGTCGGCGCGCACTGAGCCGGCAATGTCTCCGACCACCGGAAACGCTCCTGCCAGCGACTCGACACGCGAAGTGTCGGCGCCGGCGGCATTGCGATCGATTGAAATCCACCCGCCATCGGCGCCCGCCGGTCCCTGGTGGAAGTAAGTCGTGTCGCCGACTTCCATAATCTCGAAGGCGACTTGCCCTGATTCGCGAGCAATTGACACGGACAGGCGAATCGTCATCTCGGACGGACGGCGATCGACTTCGACCCGCACGTCGCCGTCACCGTCATTCGTCGGCGATGTCAGGCGAGCCGAAACGGAGAGTTCTCCGCCAGCGAGCATGTCGGCGTAGGCCGAGTGGTTGAAATCGGCGGCGGTGAGCTCAGATGAGTCGTCAGATGTCGCCGCGCTCTCGCCGCACCCGGCCAGCAGCCCGGCGGCGACGATCGCACCCACGAGCAGCAGCCTCATGCATCGCAACCACCGTTCGCGCAGAGCCACCGCTAGATGTAGGCAAGCATGCCGTCGGCCTTCGTGGGACGGCCTCGGCGCCACGGCCGGTAGGGGTACTTCTCCAGGATCCCATCGCTCAGTTCCACGCCCAGACCTGGGCGTTCGGGGATGCAGACGTAGCCGTCCTCCAACTGGATCGGCTGATCCAGCACCTCGGCACGAACACCCGCGTCGTCGGCGTGGTACTCGAGGATCAGGAAATTCGGCGCCGTGGCCGCAAAGTGGACGTTCACCGCGGTAGCCAGCGGTCCCAGCGGATTGTGCGGCGCGACGCTCACGTAATGTGCTTCGGCCATGGCCGCGATCTTATTCATCTCGGTCAGGCCGCCGGTCACGCAGACGTCAGGCTGAATGATGTCCGCGGCGCCAGTGGCGAGCAGTCGCTGAAACTCGAATTTCGTGTAGAGACATTCCCCGGTGGCGATCGGAATCGGCGACTTGCGAGCCAGCTTGGCCAACGGCTCAAACTGCTCCGGCCGCACCGGCTCTTCGAAGAAGAACGGTCGATACGGGCTAATGCGCTCCGCCATTTCAAGCGCCCGTGCCGGTTCGAGGATCTTGGCGTGCGGGTCAACGCCAATGTCGATGTTGTCGCCGACAGCTTGACGCACAGCCGCCATCCGTCGCTCAGCCGTGTCGAGCTGTACAGCCCACGGATCGGCGTCGCCATTCGGCGCGGACGGGCCGATTTTGAGCGCCGTGTAGCCGTACGTCTCAATGAGCCACCTGGCACGTTCGGCCATGGCCTCGGGCGTCTCGCCGCCAGCCGACTGGTACACCCGCACCCGGTCCCGCACCTTGCCGCCAAGTAGCTGATAGACGGGCGTATCCAGGGCCTTCCCCTTGATGTCCCAGAGCGCCTGATCAATGCCGCTGATCGCGGCCGTGATCACCGAGCCAGTGGGAAAGCGACTGCCGGCGTACAACTCGTGCCAAATCCGTTCGCCGTCGAACGGGTCAAAGCCAAGCAGCCAGTCCTCAAAGTAGCGAACCGTCTCGGCCACCGCCTTGTCGGGGCCGACCGGATAGGCCTCGCCGATACCCGTGATCCCGGCATCAGTCATGACCCGCACGATCGGCCAGTTTCGCGAGCCGTCGTTGATGAAGTCGCAGGCCAGTCCGGTGATTCTCAATCCTGTGAACTCCCTTCCGGGCGACGTGGGAGCCTAGCGCGCTTGAAGGCTAGGTCGCAGTCAGAGCACAAAGAACATCAGCGCAAAGTACGCCGCAGCAAGCAGAGCAGGTGGCACCAAGGCCAACGCAGACCAGTGCGCCAGCGGACGACGTGCATGTCTCGGCAATGCTCCGATCGCAGCAAAGCTGACCACGTGTACAAGCGCAATCAACACTGCGCCAACAACAACCGCGCCCCGACTGGAGGTCCACCAAACCAGGAGTCTCCCGAGGATGGACTGACGGCGAAGTAGCTGGTAGGCGAGATCCTGACCAGCGAAGGTCGGGGCACCCTGCAGGAACAATTGACCGAGCGGGTCCTTCTCGTCGCCGGTGGCTGCCAGAAAGATCGGCCACGGTGTCTCGCGCGGTACGTCAATCTCAACAAAGTAGGCGACTCCTGCGGGAATGGTCTCCGGGAACCGAAACTGCACTATCTCAAATGAGCGTTGTGTCGAGACGGCCAGCGTCGGCGAGGATTCAGCCACTGGAAGGCCGGTTGGACCTCCGATTCGCACCCGGACGCGAAGCGAGGCAGCCGCGTCCACGGGACCACCGACCTTCACCGGAACGGCGAACACATCAAACGACTCGAGAGCAGCGAAAGACTGGCCAGCCTGAACATCTGCGGAGACCGGACCCAAAGGGAATACGGCGTCCTCGTGCTGGTAGGGGCTCAACGGCCACTCAAGAGGAGCGAAAACGACTAGTGCCCAGAGCCCCAGCGCCGCTAGCATGACTAGCACGCTTCCGAGGATCCGTTTAGCCATTTCCGACAGCCGCCACACGGTAGATGACTCGCGCCCCGGTGGGGCTCCCAAAAAGTGGTTCAAGCGTTCCGCGAGCCAGAGCCTCGTCTATGACACGTTGCTCCTGAGTGCCAAGGTGATTTTGAGCGGTATAGACCAAGTCGATGTCCAGCGCTTCGAGATACTTGCTGCTAAGCGTGTCCTGGGCCCGGGCGTAAAGAACTTCGTAGCGCTCACGTGCTCCTCGATTGTCAAACCCCATCGGAACTTGCAGCCGCCCTAGCGTGACAGCGTATTTGTGCATGCCGTCGTATATCCCGCTATTGAGCTGCAGAAACGTCCGCGGGCCGGGGAGCAATACGGCTCGCTGAGGATAGGGCAATCCAGCGACGAATTCGGCAGCAGCGAGTTCATCGTGCAGTACGGGATTCTCGATGGTGCGGACGAGGCCAGGCAGCAGACTGAGCGTGACGATCCAGGTCCCTGCGGCCAATGTCCCCAGACCAACCGCGGTCAGGCGCGCCAGTCCACGACCTACGAGTCGCCAGCGCCACAACGCAGCCAGAACGATCGCCAGCGCGGCTGGCGCAAGCAGCAGCCCCACCTGGGTAAAGCGTCCGGTGTTCCAGGGATTCAGTTCGTCGTGAAGCACCCCAGGGATCAGCAGCGCCACTACGCAGGCGGCAGCCGGTGCCGCCAGGCCGGGGCGGCGCTTCAGCGTTGCGATCAGACCCGACCCGGCAATGGCAAGAAGCGCCCAGGCAAAGTCCTTCCACATGACCGGATCCATCAACCCAACCCGAGGCGCGGGTTGGGTTGACGCGAATAGTGACGGGCCGCCGAAATACCCGTGGGTCGGAACCGTGAAGAGATTGCCTGTGTCAAGCCTTAGAAACCCAGCACGCTCAGGGCTGCGGACCAGCGCGGCAAGAGGGCCTTCAGGAATGAGAGCCAGGGCCGCTCCGGCAAGCACAAGGCCCGCTATCGTCGCGGCCGGGTGTGGCCGGCGGGTAGCCAGCAGAATGAGAGCAACCAGTCCCAACGTAGCCGCCAGCACCGGGAACAGGTGCTCCGCAGTAACGCTCATACCGGCGAATGCCGTGCTCCCTACAAGCAGGCTGGGCGACAGACGGGCTCGTTGCCGGGTCAGCGCCACGGCCAGCGCCCCCACCCCTCCAGCACCCGCCAGACCCACAATCTGGGTGTAACTGAAGGGGATGAGTTGTTGCAGGGACTCGCTCAACACATAGCCCGCCTGGAAACGGCCAGTGCCCATGTCCATGAGCGTTTGGGCGGGCAAGGCCGTCAACTCGCCGTACGGCGCATTGGAAAGCGTCAGGAAGTTCTGTGGCCCTGCCACTGCTGTTAGCAAGGCCGCAAGCAGCCCCGTAGCCCGGTCGCTCAACAAGGTGACGGCTGCAGCAACGCTCCAGAGGAACGCCAGCAGACTGATCAGCATTACTGCCAGCCCAGCAGCGAAGACGTCTGCACCACCAAGCAACGCAACCGCAGCCGTCCAGAGTTGGCCCCCGAATCGATAAAACTGCACGTGATCCGGCTCCCACGGGTTGGCTGGCGGCCAGTTGCCCGCCACGAAGTGCGCAGCCAGGCCCAGTCGGATCAGCAAATTTTCGTGAGTGTTGGCGTGCCAGACGCTTGAAACGAATTCCACGCCGGCGATGAACAGCACGAGCAGTGAGAGGGCGCCGACTAACCACGCCCAGCGGCCCAGGTCCAGCAGTAGCGGATCGCGCCGCCATTGCCAGATCAGCCATCCCGTGAGGACCGCGCTGGCGGCATTCACCAGAATCGCGGCAGCCAGCAGCGGCATTACTTGTACCAGCGCTGCGATTCCAAACGTCACGAGGCCAACACCGAGGCCAGCCCCAAGGCCGCCGACCACCAGCAAGCGGCGCTCCCCGGGTAACAGCCAGCGAGCAATCTGCACCCCTGCCGCGCAGGGCAGCAGGGTGACCAACAGGGTGGTGACGTACTCGTATGGCTCAGCCATCAGCAGGGCGGTGCCGGCGCGCAATCCGTGTCAGCGTAACCCTACGCGGGCAACGACCTGGCCCGGCTATGCTCGGATTCCTCGATTAGAGCGGAGGCCGTCATGATTGACTTCTCGCGGTCATTCCTGACCTGGACGCACCATCCCCACGAGCCCGATCCGGTCTACAAATACACCGGCGGGCTGTTAGCCGATCCGGGCGATGTCATTTGTGTACGTCTCAAGGCAGACGCGCGACTGACAATCACACCCGACGCTGGCGAGCCTTTCACCTGTTACGTCATCGCTCCCTGCCGGGCCGAGTACACGATCGTCAGCGACAACCTGTTCCAGATTCCCAGCGGCGAGTATCGAGCGGTCTTCTCCGAGGCGTTTGGCGTGCCCATCGGGAAACGGCCCTCAACCGAAGCTGAGAACCTCAGCCGCCATTTGCTGGCCGACAAGTACAAGAGGTTTGATGTCGAAATCAGCCATTTTGCGAAGGCCGAGCCATTGACTACCGTTCCCGAGGTCATCGAAGCCACCTGGGCCGGCGCGCTGTTGAACGCCGTATGTGCCTATCGCGACGAAGCTCGCCAACTGACGGTGACCATCGAGTTTCCGGTAGAACTCATCAACTTCGACGAGCAGAACGAGAAGTTCCAGGTCTGCACCGAGCCGGTGATCGTCCCGGATCTGGCGACCTGGGACGGGCATGGGCTGGATCGCGTCTTCCTGGCCGGCGTGGCGTTCAGCGACTTTGACCGCGTCGAGTTCATCCTGCGGCGTGAAATTGAACCGGCGCCCAGCGAGCTGCCGTGGTACCACCAGGTCCGCGGTCGCGACCGCAATGAGCTCCTCGAGGGCGCCGTCGAGCCGCCCAACGCGGAACGAAGCAGACCCAAGCCACTGGTCTTCAACGAGGTCTGGACGCGCGACGCCGAGATCACAATCGCCCGCGTGTCTGGCGAGCGATAGCCAGGCGGGGCACACTCTCCAATTACGGCGTCGCGGTTCGCGGCGCGCCTGTCGGGAGCCCTCCTGTGAGCGATTCGCTGCGCGTCGCGCTAATCATCGAACCCACCGGCAATCACCTGTCGTCCCTATACGCGGCGGCACGGAATCCCGAAGTCGGGGAAGTCGCGGTGCTTGACGCCACCGGTGAAATGTTCGACGCCGCCAAAGAGGCCGTGGGCGACCGGGTCACGGCCACCTTTACCGACCCCGATGCCCTCTTCAGCGACTTCAATCCAGCCGCAACGCTCGTCACGCTGGAAGCCTGGCGGATGCCGGCCATGATCGAGGCGTCGCTGGATGCCGGCTGCCACGTCTGGCACGAAAAGCCGGGATTCGCCGACCTGGACGACTACCGTCGCATCTATGGCAAGGCGCAGGCCGCGGGTCTCAACTTTTCGATTGCGTACGTGAGCCGTCAGCGGGCCATCGTGCAGGAAGCAAGGCGCATCGTGGCCGAGGGTCTGCTGGGTGACCTGTTTGCTTGCCAGGCGTGGTTCATTGCCGACCACGACCGGACGCACCAGTGGGAAACGCTGCAAGGGGGCTGGATCTTCGACAAGGCGCGATCCGGCGGCGGCTACCTGACGTTCCTCGGCTGCCACTATCTCGACCTGATGCGCTACATCACGGGCGATGACTTCGCGTCCGTCAGCGCAGTCACGGGGGTCGTGGGCGGCGAGCCGCTGCCGGTTGAGGACGCGGCCTCCGTTACGGTCGGATTCAAGAGCGGGATGGTCGGCAATCTAAGTGCGGGGTACTACGTCACACGCCAGGAATACGGCTCAGGCCGACACTCCGGCTTCATCCTCTGGGGCCGCGACGGCTGGCTTCGGTTCAACCCTGGTGGCTCGCGCCGCGGTGACCCACTGGAGTGGATGTCGCACACGGGCGCTCACGCTGGATCCCCGCACAAGTCGTGGAGCTTCAGCAACGAGGACGCAAGGAACGACGAGTACAGCCTGATGACCAGCGCGTTCTTCCAATCCTGTATGACCGGCGGTCCGCCGCCGCTGGAAAACGAAGCCGGGATGTGGGTGAACGAAGCCGTGCAGGCGGCCTACCGCTCGTCGGAGACGGGCATGCGCCAGGCCGTCTCGATTCCTCAGACGCCGTAGACCGGCTAGACGCAGCCTTCGAACGAGCGGCCGCGGATCTGTAGCGGGGGCGGCACTCTTGGCGCTTCCAGAGCGGCGGTGCGTCGGGACTCGGCACGCATGTAATGCACGGCGTAGCCCCGGCGGCGGGCGGTACTGGTGTTGGCGCGGCTGGCATGCCAGGTCAGGCTGTGGTGAAAGCTGACACTCCCCGAACGCAAGGGCCCGGGTTCCGGCATGAACTCGGGAGCGTTGCCGATCAGGGAGCGGTGCTCGTCCATCTGCTCGTTGCTCAAGAGACCCCAGCGGTGGCTGCCCGGAACGAATTCGAGGCAACCGTTCTCAAGCGTGGCGTCGTCGATGGCGGCCCAGGCCGTCACCAGGTCCATCGGATAGATGTCGATAAACGACTTTGAATCCTGGTGCCAGGGTTGCGCGGCGCCGATGGCCGGCGGCTTCATGAACAGCTGGTCGGCGTAGAGCTTGATGTCGTCGGTGTCGAGCAGGTCGGCGATGACGTCCACGATGGCTGGGTGGCGGGCATGGGTCTGAAGGACTTCGTCCTGGCCGGCCAGCCAGTACAGCTTGCGGACTTCGAGCTCGCGGGCTTCGGCCTTGGCTTCGCCTTCGCGAACGACCTTCTCAGCCTGGACGCGACTTGGGTCGGCGTCGGTTTCGCCGCGCGCAATCTGGTCGGCGCGTTCGCCAAGACGGGTAACGTCGTCGGGCGACAGCAGATCTGCGACGACCAGCCAGCCGTTGCGCCAGAAGCTGTCCACCTGTTCGCCGGTGAGTGTGCGGTTCGGGGAACTCATCACCGACCTCCTCTATGCATAGCCCTGCGGCGGTTGGTCAGACTCGGCCTGGGAACGAGCGCCCGCGGACTTGCTTGAACGGGGGCATCTTGGGCGCGTCGGTCACTTCCTCGTCCTTGTAGGAGCTGGCGCGCATGAAGTGCGTGGCGTAGCCGCGGCGGCGCATGCCGGACGTATTGGCGTTGCTCTGATGCAGCACCAGGCTGTGGTGAAAGCTCACGCTGCCCGGGCCAAGCGGCGCTGCCCGAACCGGCCATTCGTCAGTGCCCAGGTCGGCCAGCAACGGCTCCAGGCGGGGTCGAGTAAGCATGCCCCAGCGGTGGGTTCCCGGGGCGAAGTTGAGACAGCCGTTTTCGGTGGTGGCGTGGTCGATGGAGGTCCAGGCCGTGACGAGGTCCATCGGCAGGATGTCGCGCCAGGACGCGGAGTCCTGGTGCCAATCCTGGGCGGCGCCGATTTCGGGGGGCTTCATGAAAAGCTGGTCGCCGTAGAGCTTGATGTCATCGGTGCCCATCAGGTCGGCGATGACGTCCACGAGCTTGGGGTTGGTGACGTGGCCCCAGAGGAGGTCGTCATAAACGGCGAGGTTGAAGAGCTTGCGGACTGACAGAACCTGGTTTTCGACCTCGCGTTCGCCTTCGCGGAAGACACGTTCGAGCTGGATGCTCTCGTCGGGAATGTGATCGGCTTTGCCGGCGGCGATGAGGTCGGCGCGTTCGGCGAGGTCCGCCACCTCGTCGGGGGTCAGCAGGTCGGGCACCGCCAGATAGCCGTCGATGTGAAACTGGTCGACCTGTTCGGGGGTGAGTGTGCGCAGTTGTGGTTCCGCCACTGCCATTCGAGTTCTCCTGTCGCCGCGCCCGGACTGCCGGCGCACTGCCGAACCTTGACACCGTGATGCTACACGTTTTGCACGCATGAATTGAACGCAAGGTCCACGGAACGCTCGGTGCGCGAACCTGGCGAGTGGGTAGTTGCAACCGACAGGGACTGCAACAGACCAGCACGGTGCCGTTGGGCTTGCGGCAGGGACCGCTTCGACGGACAAGTGGGGCACGCCAAAACGCAGCTACCGGATCTTCCAGGACTGCTGCCTGCCGACCGCGAGCGCCATCGAGTCCCAAGTACAGCCGGCATCCGGATTGGTCTCTGACTAGCTGCAAAGGCGAGCGGAAAGCGGATCGAACCACAGTGCCGAACCTGTGAATCCTTGCCGCAGAATTGGCTGACGCGATAGTCTGTAAGCAGGGTTTCGAGTCTAGTGAGAGTCGCCATGAAAATCCTTTACTGGAAACGCGTCGCATCAATTGCGTTACTTACGATCTTTGCCCTCGCCGCGCTGGGCTGCGGTGAAGAAGAAAAGGGGCCGTTCCGCATCGGCGTCATGGAATCGGTCACCGGGGCCGGCGAGACCTATGGCACCGTGGCCGTTCAGTCGAAGCAGTTGGCCGTGGACGAGATCAACGCCGCCGGCGGCATTAACGGGCGGATGCTGGAACTCATCGTCGAGGACTCCAAGTGCAACGCTCAGGACGCGATCACCGCGTACAACAAGCTGACGGACGTGGACGGCGTGAAGATCATTCTGGGCACGTCGTGCAGTGGGGCCATGCTCGGGGCCGCGCCGCTGGCCGAGAAGGAAGGCGTGGTCATGTTCTCCGGGCTGGCCACGAATCCGGACATCGCCGAGGCCGGGGACTACATCTTCCGAACCTCGCTAAGTGACGCTACCGTGGGCGTGGACACGGGCAACGTGCTCTGGGCCGACGGTATTCGCAACCTCGCCACCATCAACGAGTCCACCGACTACGCCGAGGGCGTCCGGCGAACCACGACGGCGCAGTTCGAGACGCTGGGCGGCCAGATCGTGGCCGCGGAGAGCTACCCGTCGGACACCACCGACTTCAGAACGCAATTGACCAAGATCCTGAACGCGAATCCCGATGCTCTGCACATCGCCGCGCAGGCTGAGGCCAGCGGCGGCACCATCATCAAGCAGGTTCGCGAGCTGGGCTATGACGGACCAATCTACGCTGACGTGGTGCCGATCGGTACGACGGCCCTGGAGATCGCGGGCGAGGCCGCAACGGGCGTGAAGGCCATTACACCTGACCTGGACCCGGCCAACGCCAAGGCCCAGGAAGTGCTGGCAGCCTTCCGAGCGGAGTACGACTACATAACGCTGCCCTGGTTCCTGGGTTCGGCCTACGACAACGTCTACATCACCGCCGAGTGCCTGAAAGAGACTGGCGATGACCAGGACGCCGACGGATTCCGCGACTGTCTGTACGACATCACCTGGAGCGGCACGATCGGCGAGAACTACAGCTTCGACGCGAAGGGCGAAGTCGTAGGACTGGCCAACGCGGTGCTGGAGGTGCTGCCCGTGGCCGAACGAACCGAGGAGAACGGGGGCTACAAAGTTCTGGGCGCCGCGCCGAGCAACTAAGCCTGACCTGGTGATCCTTACAGCCGTGGGGTTGGTCCGAAGGACATGGGCCAGCCCCGCGGTTGCTTATTGTCCTTTGTCAGCCTCTCCCAGACGTCGGCTTCGCCGACTGGGACGACGGGTGAGTCCCCGCCCCCGCACTAGCCCGCGATGAGCCTCGCCCGACTCAGTGACTTTTCGCTTGCCGGTCTGCTGCGCCTTCGCGAGCACCAGAGCCGGCTGCTTGCCACTGGCCTCGCTGCGGCCATCGTGGCGTACATCGGCTGGAAGATCGTCCAATCGCCGGACCAGGCCCTGCAGTTCGCGTTCAACGGGCTGGCGGTCGGTGCGGTGTACGCGCTGCTGGCCATGGGCTTTACCCTCGTCTACAGCACCGTCTGGTTCTTTGACCTGTACTACGGCGCGGCCGCGGCCATCGGTGCCTACGGTGTGTTCTACCTGCGATCGCACGCCGTCCTGGGCGGCCAGTACGCGGTCAATAGCGGACCCGTAAACGTTTTGTTCGCGGTCGTCACCGCGGGCGTGGCCGCGTGGGCGCTGCACGTCTTGCTCTATCGCCGCCTGCACTCGCGCATGAATCCGACCGCGCTGCTGGTTGTGGGCGGGCTGCTGGCAGCGGGGGTGGGCGTATATACGGGCCTGGTCTTGGCCAATCCGCAAAACCTGCATACGCTCCTGAGTCCCCTGGTCGCCGTCCTGATTGCGGGCGTTGCCTATTGGGGCCTCCGACGCGGCTACCGGCGAGTCTCATCCGGAATCGGTCCCCTGCCGCGCCTGGCAATGGCCGCGGTGGCCGTTGTTGCGGGCGCGATCGTCGGCTATCTCGTCGCTATCACGCCGGAACTGGGGCTCTACCTGAGTTGGGGCATCGCCTGCCTGTTGACGGGGACGGTGAGCCTGGCGCTGTATCGCGGTCTCTACGTGACGATGCGAGAACGAGCCAACTCACCGCTGATCATGCTGGTGGCTTCGCTGGGCATCCTGCTGGCGATTACAGCGCTCATCACCATGGTGTTTCGAGCCGCGCCACGGCCATTGCCAGACACCTTTGGCAGCGAGCCCTGGACCATCGGCGGGGCGAATATTAAGGGATTCAACGTCTTCGCCATCGGTCTCGCCCTTGCTGGCTTCGGGGTTCTCTTGTTCATGATCAAGAAAACCGCCTTCGGCAAGGCGGTGCGGGCCATCGGTGACGACGAAGAAGTGGCGAAAGTCGTCGGCATCAATACCACCGTCATTATTGCCGTCGTCTTCTTTATCGGAGCTGTTTATGCGGCGCTGGCCGGCCTCGTTAGCGGCCACGACACGGCGATTCAGCCCCGGATGGGTCTGCTCTTGTTGTTGAAGGGCTGGATCGCGTCTGTCGTTGGAGGAATAGGCAGCCTCCACGGCGCCATCGTCGGCGGCTTTGCGCTGGGGATGCTTGAGCAGTTTGGAATCTGGGATCTCGCCGGGGAGTGGCGGGATGTCATTTCGTTCATCGTGCTCATTGTCTTCCTCTCGTTCTGGCCGCAGGGCCTGATTCCGAGGAAGTGACCGGGTGAGCATCGCAACCGGAGCGATTCGAGGCCTGCAGGAGGTTGCGCGCGATCCCCGTTCCTGGTGGAGGCGCTCTCGCGGCAACGTTGAATTGTGGGCGAACCTCATTGTTCTGGGTTGGGCGCTCATCTTCATGCTCTGGCGAGGCGGCGGCTTTGCAATCACCGTCGGCAGCGTGTTCGCCATCTGGGCGATTCTGGCCGTCAGCCTGAACCTGGTCGTCGGTTACACCGGCTTGCTCTCAGTCGGGCACGTCGGGTTCTTCGGCATCGGCGCCTACGCGATGGCCGTGCTGACCTCGGGCGCCACCTACGAACAGCTGCGAACGGAGGCCATCCCGACGTTCGGTTGGCCGTTCTTTGCCGCACTGCCAGTCAGCGTGATCCTCGCGGGGCTCGTGGCGCTGGTAGTGGGTGTCGCGTTCAACCGCTTCCGTGACGACATTTACGTGCTGGTCTCGTTCGGATTCGCGGTGATCGCCTTCACCACCTTCCTGAGCTGGCGGAACCTGACCCGGGGCGCTTTCGGAATCCACGAAATCGCCCGTCCAGCCTTTGGCTCATGGGTCTTGGATGGCGAGCTGGAATTCTTGGCGTTGCTGCTCGTCCTCCTGGGGCTGGTCGTTCTGGTCGCCTGGCTCATCGTGACGTCCTCGTTTGGCCGGGTGCTCACGGCAATCCGCGAGGACGAAGAGGCCATTGAGGTCTTCGGCTACCGCACGGCCAATTACAAGCTCGCGATCTGGGTCATCTCGGCCATGATGGCCGGTCTGGCCGGCGCCCTCCTCGCCAGTTGGAGCACGTTTATCGACCCGAATTCCTTCGTGCTGTTGGAGTCAGTCCTGTTGGTCTCAATCGTAATCCTGGGTGGGCTGGCCAGCATTTGGGGATCGCTGCTTGGGGCGATGGCGTTCGTGATGCTGGAAGAGGGCATGCGTTTCGTCCCGTTTCTGCCTTCCGAATTCATCGGCCAGATTCGACAGATGATTCTTGGAATCCTCCTGGTGCTGCTGATGCTGTTCAGACCTCAGGGCCTAGTCGGGAGGTTCAAGCTTTGAGTACCGAGGTTGATCCGCGCGTCTACGTTCTGGAGACCCGCGAAGTCTCCAAGAGCTTCGGGGCCGTCAAAGCCATCGACCAGTTGACGATATCCATCCTGCGCGAGTGGATCACCTGCATCGTCGGGCCAAACGGATCCGGCAAGTCAACCCTGATCAATTTGCTGAGCGGCCTGCTGCCGCTCGACGGCGGAATCGTCGTAGTCGACAACGTCGGCCTCCGGGTGGTGAAGGCACATGACTCGCCGGACCACGGGATCACCCGCACGTTTCAGGAAGTGCGGCTCTTCGACCAAATCACCGTCTGGGACAACATCATGGTGGTGTTGACGGAACGCCGCGTGTTTCCGGCGCTGTTGGAACGTACCAAGCCAGGCCACAAGGAAGAGGCGGAGAGGATCCTGAAGAGCGTGGGCATGTGGGAGAAGCGTGACGCCATGGCCCAGGACCTGTCCTACGGTCAGCGAAAGCTCCTGGAAATCGGGCGCGCTATGGCGATGGACGTGCAGATTTACCTGTTCGACGAGCCGTTTGCCGGACTCTTTCCCCGGATGCTGGAGCAGGTGAAGACCATATTGAAGGAAATGCGAGGGCAAGATCGCAGCATTGTCTTTGTCTCCCACAACATGGACATCGTCCGCGAGCTGGCCGACCACCTCTTTGTGTTGGACAGCGGCGCCCTGCTGGCGGCGGGTGAGGTCGACGAAGTGCTGGCTCGATCGACGGTCATTGATGCCTACCTCGGCAACTAGCGTGGGCAAGGACGTATCGATGCTCCTTGAGCTGGTCGGCACCTCGGTTCGCTACGGCCAGGTGCGCGCTCTCACCGATGTATCGCTAGGTGTCGGCATGGGTGAGATCGTGGCCGTGATGGGCCCCAACGGGGCTGGCAAGTCCACCGTGCTGAAAGCTGTGATGGGACTGGCGCCCGTCGTGGACGGACACGTCAATTGGCGGCAGCAGCGTCTCAATGCGCCGACGCATGAGATCGTGCGCGAGGGCATTGCCTTCGTGCCGCAGGGCCGGCGCGTGTTCACCCATCTGTCCATCGAAGAGAACCTGGAGATGGGATGCCTCTACCTGAACGATACGGCGGAGAAGCAGCGACGCCTGGATACGGTGCTGGACTTGTTCCCGGTTCTTCACGAAAAGCGTCGCGATTTCGCCAGCCAGATGTCAGGTGGGCAGCAACAGATGCTGGCGCTCGGCCGGGGGCTGATGGCGGGTCCCGAAGTGTTGCTGCTGGATGAGCCAACGCTCGGGCTGGCGCCGATCGTGGTGAAGGAAGTGTTTGAGAAGGTCGCTGAGATCAGCGCGAAGCTCAATACCACCATCATGGTCGTGGAGCACAACATCAAGGGTGTGCTGGACATCGTGGACCGTGCTTACGTGTTGGACATGGGCCGGGTCGTCCACGACGGAACGCCAAATTCAATCCAGGAAACCGACATCCTGACCCAAGTGTTTCTTGGAAAGATCGATGCCGGCGGGGACGAGGAGTAGCCCTGCCGCGTTGGACTCGGCCGCGCGAGTTGCAGGTTCCTCAGGTGTTGATCATGAGCTCAGGTAGGACCTGAGGTTCTCAAAGAACTCCGGCCAGCCGGATTCGGCGCCGTCGAGGTAGCCGTCCCACTTGGCTGAGCCTGCGACCATCCGGTGCTCGACTCGGACTGTGCAAGTCTCGCCGCTGCCTTCGTGAAGAGTCCATTCCGTGGTTACCCGCGGGCCCCCGGGGATGAAGCCTGAACTTTCGACGACGAAGCGGCGTGGCGGTTCCCAGGCAGTGACGGTGACCGCGTCAGTGCTGTCGGGGGTGAAGCGGAACGTGATGCGGTTCGGCGTTCCGTCGGAACCCGATTGGAACGTTGTTGGTGCGAACCAGGCCGAAATGCCGTCGGCGGTGGCAATGGCAGCCCACACCTCTTCGGGCGGCGCCGGAACCTGGACCTTGACCCGCACCGATCGGTGGCCCGATGGGTCAAGGCGCACGGCCACAGCGCTATTGCAGGCCCTTCGGCGCGAGGTCTCCGATTGAGCTTTCAAGTTCGTCGGAGTCGCGCTCGCGGATTCGTCCGGCGGTTTCCGGTAGTGGGGTGTCGTACTGGTAGTCGGGATCCTCTTGCTGGCGGTTCCAGGTGTCCAGCATTTCGCGCCAGGCGCTGCGGAGGGTGCGGGATTCGGGCATGTCGTGGGCGACCTCGTAGTGGAGCTTTTTGAGGTTGTAGCAGGGGACGCCGGCGTACATGTGGTGTTCGAGGTGCCAGTTCATGCGCCAGTAGAGGAACTCGAGGATGGGAATCAGGGTGTTCGAGCGAACGCATTTGCGGAAGTCGGGGACGTTGTCCCTCAGGCCGCAGTGCTGCGGCAACCCGCAGAAGTAGACCGCCCAACCCGCGGTGAACGCGACGAACGTGAGCAGGAAGGGCCAGATCCACTGGCCGGAAACAATGGCAACGACGATGACGGCCGCGTGAAACGCCAGCTGGGTGCGCGCCCACCAGATGGAGCGCCGGTGCTGGTCGGGCTGATCGGCGTGCAGCGAGTTCAGCCACTCAGCCTTGGTGTGGTCCGGCTTACCCGGCGTGCCGAAGGCTGACCGAATTGTGAAGAGAATCGTCGGGATCAGGCCGCCGCCGCCGAGCGTGCGTCCGCGCTGGGTCCAGATATTGAACGTGAACATCTGGAGCAGGAAGGTCTTGCCAATCGTCGGCTTGATTGGCAGCAGGACCTCGCGGTCGCCCTCGGGATGCAGGGTGTAGCGGTGGTGGTAGGTGTGGCTGCTGGCGTAGTCGAAGACGTCCCACCAACTCAGCAGGCTGAACAGGTACAGGAAGATCTTGTTGAGGATCTTGGTCCGGAAGACCGAGCCGTGGGCCAGTTCGTGGGCAGCGATTCCCCGGAAGAATGTCCCGACCGTGCCGTGCAGGAATAGCCCGACGACAACGCCCACCCAGATTTGCTGCAGCCAGAAGAAGTAGGTGAGAGCGCCGGTCAGCAGGAAAAGGACCAGGTGGCCTCCGGCCTGGTACCAGCCTTGCAGGTCGCTGCGCCGGGAAAGCTCGCGCAGCCTGGCACCCTCGATTGGGCAGCGATACCACTCGACCCGGAGGTCTTTGCGAACGTCAGCAAGCGGCCGGTAGCTCATGGTTTCTCCTCCCCACCTCTCGAACCAAGGATCTCGTCGTGCTTCGAAATCGAGTGCGGCTCGTCGCAACGTCGGTGGCGGTAAGTTTGACGTCGATCCGGGTCAACGAGTTCGTGTGTCTACTCGGGTTTCGCACGGCTACTTCAGACCCTTCGGTGCGAGGTCGCCGATCGAACTCTCCAGCAACGTCGACTCATCCTCGCGGATGCGCTGCGCGGTCTCGGGCAGCGGGGTGTCGTACTGGTAGTCGGGGTCGGTTTGCTGTCGGTTCCAGGTGTCCAGCATTTCGCGCCAGGCACTGCGCAGGGTGCGCGGTTCGGGCATGTCGTGGGCGACTTCGCGGTAGAGCTTCTTGAGGTTGTAGCAGGGCACGCCGGCGTACATGTGGTGCTCCAGGTGCCAGTTCATGCGCCAGTAGAGGAACTCAAGGATCGGAATCAGCGTGTTCGAGCGCACGCACTTGCGGAAGTCGGGGACCTTGTCCTTCAGGCCGCAGTGCTGGGGCATGCTGACCAGATACGAAGCCAAATTGGCTATGAATGGAAAGACGCTCGCCAGGAAGATCCAGATCCACTGGCCGGTCAGGATCGATACCACCCAGACTGTTGCGTGGTATGCCAGTTGCGCGCGCGACCACCAGAGTGAGCGTCGGTACTGATCCGGCTGGTCGAAATTCAAGGCGTTCCACCACTCCGACTTGGACGTGTCGGGAGATCCAGGCGTTGAAAAGGCCGACCGGACGGTGGCGATGATGGTGGGGAAGAGGCCGCCGCCGCGGCCGAAGGTACGGCCCTTCTGCGTCCAGAGGTTGATCGTGCAGATCTGGAGCAGGAAGGTCTTGCCGACGGTCGGTTTGAGGGGAAGCAGGACCTCGCGGTCGCCCTCGGGGTGCAGGGTGTAGCGGTGGTGATAGGTGTGACTGCTGGCGTAGTCGAAGGAATCAAACCAACCCACGAGACCGAAGAGGTACAAGAAGAACTTGTTCAGGAACTTGGTTCGGAAGACCGAGCCGTGGACAAGCTCGTGACTCGCCACACCCCGTAAGAACGATCCCACGGTTCCGTGGAACAACAGCCCGATGACAACGCCGACCCAGATCTGCTGCAGCCAGAAGAAGTAGGTGATGGCGCCGGTCGTGAGAAACAGCGCCAAGTGGCCGCCGGCCTGGAACCAGCCCTGCAGGTCGCTGCGGCGGGAGAGCTCGCGCAGCTTCGCGCCCTCGACGGGGCAGCGGTACCACTGGACCCGGAGGTCTTTGCGAACTTCAGCCAGCGGCCGGTAACTCATGCGCTCTGCTCCCCGCGTTGTCGGACCTACAAATCCGTCATGCTTCGGAGTCGAACGAGGCTAGTACCGCAGTGAGCGATGGTCAATATCGGCGCCCTACGTGGGTTCACGGTTAGCTGCCGGAGATTGACCACAGTGACTGCTCCTTGGGCGCCTCGGGGACGTAGGTGGCGAGTTCGGACTGGTGGGTTTGGATCTTTTCGATGGCGGTGAGGATCTGGTCCATGCCGTCGCGGGTGTCGAGGGTTACGCGGGTGGGGAGGGTGATCATTTCGTCGGCGCAGGCGCGTTCGGCGTTGGGGCAGCTCATGGCGGAGTAGTCGACGTCGGGGGCGCCGTTGGCGCGGGGCCAGACGCGGGTGAGTTCGCCGTCGAGGTCCGTGAACAGGTCGGCGTGGTGCATGGGGCGGTGGTATTCGGTCTGGCAGGGGATGCCCTCGGCGTTGAGGGCCTTGACGAAGAGATTGCGGGTGAGGCCACCAAAGGCCCGGGCGTTGTAGCGCAAGACGAAGAGGTGGTTGGCGGCGCGGGTGGCGAAGGGGTCCTGGCGGCGGGGGGTGACGCCTTCGATGTCGTCGAGGAGCGAGGCGAGGTAGCGGCCGTTGGCGTCGCGGCGGGAGGTTTGCTCGTCGAGGCGTTGGAGCTGCGGCAAGCCGAGGACGGCATGGACGGGGTGGAGGCGGCGGTTGCCCGACGAGTAGGGAAAGAATTCCTCGGTGACGGGGCGGGTGTCGCGGGTGCCGGTGAGTTCGCGGCGGCGCTGGCGGCGGGGGTGGTTGAGTTCGCCGTAGCCGCTGGCGCGCTCGTGGATCAGCGGATCGTTGGTGATCAGGACACCGCCGCCGCCGGCGGAAAGGTTTTTGCCACTGCCGCAGCTGAAGCAGCCGGCGTCGCCGATGGAGCCGAGGCCGCGGTGGTTCCAGGCGCCGCCGTGGGCGTGGGAGACGTCCTCGACAACTGCGAGGCCGTGGCGTTGGGCGATGTCGAGGATGGGCTGCATGTCGCAGCTGACGCCGCCGAAGTGGACGGTCATGATGGCGCCGGTGCGGGGGGTGATGGCGGCCTGGATGGCGGCGGGGGCGATGTTGTAGGTGGCGGGGTCGATGTCGGCAAAGATTGGGACGAGGCCGGCGTTGAGGATGGCGGAGACGCTGGCGAAGAAGGTGATGGGGGAGACGATGACCTCGGCGCCGCGGTCGAGGCGGAGGGCCTGGAGGGCGACCTCAAGGGCGCTGGTGCCGCTGTTGAGGCCGATGCCGTAGCTGGCGCCGTGGGCCGCGGCGAAGGCTTGTTCGAACTCGATGACGGGGTCGTCGTCGGAGCGGTCGCCGGCGCGGAGGCGGTCGGCCAGGGCGGCGATGTCCTGCTCGGGGAAGACGGGCCAGGCGGGGAAGGGTTGGGTGCGGACGGGGGCGCCGCCGGTGAGCGCGAGGGCTGGCATGTCAGGACCGACTTTCGGGAGTGACGGTCGACCTGAGTGAGAGCCTACATCGGCAGCGGCGGTTGGGTGGGAATGGGGCGCCTCGCGCGCAATAAGAGTTTCTTCTAAGAAACTCTTGAGGTGCGGCGAGGGGTGTTTTGGCGGGGTGTGGAGGGCGTTCGCGGTGGGCTGAGACGACTGGGGCGACTCGGGGCGCTTCGACCGGAAGACCCTCACCCCAACCCTCTCCCACAGGGCGAGGGAGAAAGAGGCGGATCTGGGACGGACGAGATTCGGCTGCGGTTGGTCGGACCGGGTGAAGGGGCTGGAGGTGTGGGGTGTCGGATGGGGTGCGTTTTGGGGCGCCTCGCGCGCAATAAGAGTTTTTTCCAAAAAACTCTTGAGGTGCGGCGGGGGGTGTTTTGGCGGGGTTTGGGGGGCGTTCGCGGTGGGCTGAGACGACTGGGGCGACTCGGGGCGCTTCGACCGGAAGACCCTCACCCCAACCCTTGTATGTTCCCAGGGCCTTGGAATGTCCAAGGTTTGAGCTGATGGGCCGGGACAGACCGACCAGCCCTGGGTCCAGCGAGACCGTGGGAGAGCGGGGTCGTCCCGGCCCGGACGCTGGCTCAGAGCCCGAACAGTTGCCGGGGCCGTCATGACGAGCCCGAATCTGCAAGGTGGGGCGTGCGGCCAGCGCCTGTGGAGGGTACCCAATGGCCACCCCAGCGGACGTCGCGGTCGGGATCGATGTGGCGAAAGCCCAGTTGGACATTGCGGTGGAGCCGACCGGCGAGGCCTGGCGGGTGCCCCGCGCCCCGCGCGGCCTGCGGCGCTTGCAGGCGCGGCTCCAGGCCCTGCAGCCGACCCGGATCGTGCTGGAAGCCACCGGCGGGTACGAGCGGGCCGTGGTGGCCGCGCTGCCGGGGCTGCCGGTGGTCGTGGTCAATCCGCGCCAGACGCACGACTTCGCCCGCGCCCACGGCGTCCTGGCCAAGACCGACCACATCGACGCCCGCTGGCTGGCCCGCTTCGCGGCCGACGTGCGGCCCCCGGTCCGAGCCCAGCCCGCGCCGGCGGTCCAGCACTTGCGCGCCGTGGTGCGCGAACGGCGCCAGTTGGTGGAGCTGCGGGTCGCCACCCGGCACCGGCGCCGCCAAGCGTCCCCCGCCCGCCGACCACGCTGGGACGCCCACCTGGCCTTTGTGACTGCGGACCTCCGGGACCTCGACCGGGAGCTGGCGGCCGCCCTGCAGGCCGACCCCCAGCTGCAGGCCCGCGCCACCTGGCTGCGGAGCATCCCCGGCATCGGCCTCGTCGCTGCGGCGACCCTGCTGGCCGAAGTGCCCGAACTCGGCACCTGCTCCCGCCAGCAGGTCGCCGCGCTGGTCGGGGTGGCGCCCTTCAATCGCGACAGCGGCGCCTGGCGTGGGCGTCGCAGCTGCTGGGGCGGGCGCGCCCCGGTCCGCGCGGTCCTGTACATGGCCGCTCTGGCCGCCACGCGCCTCAATCCCCGCCTGCGGGCCTGCTACCAGCGGCTGCTCGCTGCCGGCAAGCCGCCCAAGGTGGCCCTGGTCGCCTGCATGCGCAAGCTGCTGGTGCTCTGCAATGCCCTCTGTCACAAGCAGACCACCTGGGATCCCACCGTGATGTAACCCTTGACGGCCCACACAGTTGCTCTCCCACAGGGCGAGGGAGGAAGAGGCGGATTGGGGTGCGGGGCTGGGGTTCAGCGGGTTGGCGGGGGCGAAGGGTGCGTTGGTGCCGCGGGACGCGGGGCGCGGGGCCGGGTTGTAGTGCCTTGACAGGGCCCGTCGCGAGAAGGGCGGGTGGCGCAGGGATGGCCTCGGGGGAGGGGCCGGCGCGAACGGTGGGAAGGGGAGCATGAGTCGAAGGAGGCGTAACAGGAGTCGGGGGAGGTTGGGCGCGAGGGTGATGACGGGCATTCGGGTCAGGGTTGCGGGGCTTACACAGCTAGTGTACACTAGGTGAGTGCGAGAGCAAGTGACAGAAGGCTGGCGTTTACGCTGGAGACACACCGTAAGCCGAGTCTCGCGACTGGCGGATAGCCACAAACTTCAGCGCACAAGGCTCACGCGGCCGCTCAAGGTCAGCGAGCCGTGGCGAGCATGGTTCGTTGGCATTGCCGCCGCGTCAAAGTTCAAAGTGCTGCCTGCCCGAGCTTGAGTCGCTGCATCGGCACCGAAGTTGAGTCTGATGGTCGCGTCGTGACATCGACGGCCGGAGGCACCCGGGCGCGAGACTGCCGACTCGGCGACCGGATACTGCGCCCGGCCGTAAATGGAAAGCGGAATCCCAAATTCGCGGTACGTGATGCATGTCGAGTAGGAGGCCAGTATTGGCGCGCCGACGGCAACCGCTGGATGGTCAGCGAAGGGCATACGTACGAGTGCTTTAGCCAGGCACACGGCAGATTTGTTCCCAGCAGCAACAGATGGAACGCGCCGCTTGCGCCGCCGCTCACAGCCTGCTTTACAACCCGGGCGAGATCGGCTGGTGGCTTGCGCCCAGGCCACATGCGCGCTGCCTCTGCAACATGCGGATTGCGAGGCATTCGTGCCGGAGCGCTATAGTGAGACGCGGAATGCGGCACGTGCGCAACTGGCCGAATCTTGAACAGCCGGTAGTCGGCAAAAGTCTGGAACGTGGCCTGAGGGCCAAGAGTGATCGGCGCCAGCCTGGCTGAAACGGGCCGGCACAGAGCGAGACTCTCCAGCGCGGTGCGGGCCGGTGGCGTTTCGAAATTTTGGCGAGCCACTTGGGCAGCGCGCGGTGGTGCACGGCGTCGGAGCAAAAGCGAAGGGTCTGGGCTGATGCACCAATCGGGGTACGGATGAAGCAATCGGGAGGCGTTGGCGGGCCTGAGACTATCGGTTGGCGACTCGGCGCCCAGGACTGCACTGTGCGGGGGCGAACGGTCCCTGGCGCACCATAGGGTCCCCGCGGACGCTCCTTTGCAGCCGGAGAGCGGGTCCAGGGCTCTGCAACACGGAAGGCACTTAACTGCGTGAATCTCGGCTGCGACTGATTTCCTCGGTCCTAGCCCTGGTAAGCGTCGGGCTATTGCTGAGCCTGGCGCCGCACACAAGCTTCGTTTCGCGCGACACCGATGACGTTGTCGATGCCATAGGTCCAGTCTGGCCCGAGCAGTCTGTCGAGCAGATCCTGGACCAGGGCCTGGAAGTCGTTTCGGAAGTTCGCATTTGGGCGGCCGCCGACTCTGGTCGGGGCGAGGCGCCGATCGTGGCCGCACTGCTGCAGGGACCAGACCGCAAGCTCGTGCGCCAGGTCGCGGTGACGATAGAGCCAAACAAGCTCCTGCGGCCGTACGTCCTCGAGTTTCCCCCGTACAAGCCAATGCACGGCGAGATGTTGATTCTTCAGCTCTGGATGTCTGACGAAAGCAGCAGCCATGCCATGTTTGGGACAGGCGAGCCGCACGATGACATTGCCGGCCCAACGCTCAATCGCAATCCGACCGACCAGGGTCCACTGGCATACGCACTCATATGGCGAGGCCATGGATGGAGGGCGGCGCTAGCGGGCTCCTGGCTTGACATGCTGCGTCTACTTGGCGGCGTTGCTGCGGCGGCGTTCGCATTGCTGCTTCGCCCTGGCATAGCTCATCGTCTTTCGAGAGCTCTTGGGAGAACTCGCAACTCGGCCCTGCCAATCGGAAGGTCAGCCGTTGCCAAGCTACGCTTGGGGCAACGTCGGCTTGCCTCGCATCTCCCACCCAGCACCCCACCGTCGACACGCCGTACCCTCTACGTCTTCCCATGGCTAATATCCGCATTCGCCATCCTCCACTTTCTATCTACAAACCTAATCCTGCTCCGAGTGTATGAGGCAATCGTACCCAGCGCCGCGATCATGGCTGCAGTGACCGTCGTATTCGTCGCACTCCGGTCGATTCTCAACGGTGCCGCCACGGCCGCTCTGATGACCGGTGTTCTCGCCCTAATCTTCTTCTCATATGGCCACATCTACGACGCACAGTTGGCCCAGCCTGACAGACGCCTCCTATTGGGCATAGCACTACCAATCACAATCGGACTCGGGCTGCTACTCAGAGGCCGCACCGAGCTTGCTCACAAATTGGGTAGGATCCTCAACTTTGGAAGCATTGTCCTTATCATGTATCCCCTCTACCAGCTGGCAACCGTGTCCTACACCACACTTTCCGCCCACAACGAGCGGGAGATGATTCTGACTGATACTGCCGAAATCAGCGACTACCTGAAGAGGCCCTTGGAGAACATACAGCCAAACGACTTAAGGGACATCTACTATTTCGTGCTAGACGGCTACCCTGGCAGTGAGGCTCTTCACCCATTTGACAACCAGGACTTTGTACAAGAGTTGGAAAAGCGTGGGTTCTATGTTGACCCGCATGCACGCAGCAACTATTCATGCACTGTCTGGTCTATCGCTTCGGCATTAAATATGAGCTATATTGACAACAATGAGACATGTGCTGAAGCTTTGGTGGACACATACAGGCTATACAACGTGACCCTTGACCATGCACTAGGAGCGATCCTGACCCGCTTGGGATACAACTACACTCATGTTTCATCAGGATGGACGATGACGTCAACGAATCGTAATGCATACCAAGTCGTGGAGTTCACTCCTCAGGGCCGTGTTGTCTCTGGATACACGGATTACGATCCATCCTCACAGTACCGATAGTTCTGGCAGAGATCCTTTAGCTTATCTAACAGATTTGCGAGTGAGTTTGCTAAGACAACTCTTGTCAAGGCTTTTCATAGCCTGAGTTACCTTGAGTATGAAGATCGACAAATCTACAGCTCGACGGATCCAAATCGGACTCTTGAGTGGCTGAAATACATGCAGACTGTTGGCACAATAGAGTCTCCAAAGTTTGTCTTCGCCCACCTCTTGAAACCGCACGATCCCTATTCATTCGACCAATATGGGAACATAGCACTTGGCGCGGGTTGGAGTGACAGTCACGACCCGGATGTGGACTCAGCCTTCCATGGGCAATTGATCTGGCTAAATGCTCGCGTGCTAGAAACGATAGACGCGATTCTTGCAGCGCACGACGAAGAACCGATCATAGTAATAACGAGTGATCACGGGCGCGAAGAGTGCAGCAATCTAGAAGTGTGCCACAACATTCTGGCGTCCTATTTGCTGCCAAACGGGGGAGACCAGTTAATCTATCCATCAATCACATCAGTCAATGTGTTTAGATCGATATTGAGACACTACTTTGGGATTGAGCTGGATAGATTGGAAGATCAAATCTTTGTTTCCGCAGGTTAATGCACTGTCCACATCCGGAATGATGAGTTGAACGAGGATTCTGGACTCGGGATCAGTTTACGCCTTCGCCAAATCCTGGCTGGCGGACCATTACCGTTCCGGGGACGGTCCGCTCGGTAATATATCGGCCAGACAGCGCCACGAGTTGCCATAGCTGAATCTGTACTAGCTGGGGCCCAACCCCTGCGACGCACACCGCAGGGAAACGGGCTCCCTGGCGATCCGCCGACGCGCATCGCTGTCCCCGAAGCTCGCAGGCGTGTGATCAGTACGCCTAGCTCGCCAAGTCGCGGCAGCACGGGCGAGTCCGGGAATTCGGGAGCTACCGGTACGATGAGCCACCGGACCATCACCCGACTTCGGAGGTGGCGATTGACGCGGCCAATCACGCGATGAAGGCGTTGCGTTACTGGCTGTACAAGTGGTTTGGGACGGTGCGGCCGAGGGGCACCCCGGCAGTCGATTCCTTTTGGAAATACGTGGTGATTGCGGACCTTCTCAGGAGGAGGAAGAGGCGGCTGCGGGGGAGTGAGTTGCTGCTACCTTGGCGTGGGTGCTGGGGCTTTGTGGTTCGACACGACCGTCCGAAGACTCCCGGTCGTCTCACCACGTACGGGGGTGGGGTGGCGCCCGGGCCACGAGTGATGGGTGCGGCGAGGGCGGTGGGTCTGAAGGCCTGGGCTCGTAGTGGCGGCGAGGGGCGAGGTCAGCCCTGGTTTTCTCTGAGCAAGGCTCGGAAGCCGGCCTGCTGGAAGTCCCGGTCGTAGGCCAGCGCGTCGGTTATGTTTCGCTCCTCCATGACTAGAAAGCTGGCGCAGTCGGTGAGGCTCCAGGTCTGATCGCTGCGAGCGGCGTAGCGTTCGAGAGCGGCTCTGAACTGGGTGTCGGTCTGAGGGATGACCTGCACATCCGATCTGGCTTCCAGTGCTCGGACCATCTGTACGGCAAGGCGTCGAAGTCGCTCACCTCGGCCTGCCAAGTGGTGGAGCGCCTCGGTCAACGCCATCTGCGTGGTTACGACTGCTACAGGTCCCAGACCCGCAGCCACCGTCGTCGCCCGTTCGTGCAGTTGGTCATCGGAATGCAGGAGGGCAATCCAATGGCCCGAATCCGCGAAGACTACGCTCACTCGTCCTCTTCCCTGGGATGGCCGTAGAGGTAGTGTTTCTTGTTTTTGGCCAAGTCGGTTGGGAGGTCGTCCCAGGTGTCCGGGGGAACGGATTTCCTGAGCCTCTCGAACAATTGCGGGATGGACTCCGGGCCGTTGCTCGAGGACTGCTCGTTGTCGACGGCGGCTTCGGTTTCCTGGATCGACAGGATTACCTCTTTGCCTTCGTCCAGGTCGAGCGGCTCCAGGGGCGTGAGTACGCCGTGGGCGTACCTGACCTTGATGTTGGCGATCATCGTCGGTCCTTTCCGGCCAGTCTGCGGCCCGCGGCCAGCGCGGTGGCGCCTGGGATCCAGGCGATGGGCGCGGCGGGCCTTGCGTCATGCGGTGGACGCTCGGCTCCGGCGTCCGGTCCAGCGCACGCCTCCAGTCTAGCCCTCGAGGGAGAGACTTCAGTGACGTTTGGGACAGCATCGGGCCGCTGAGGCAAATCGGATGGGCGGGCTCGGGAACGGCTTCTTGGGCTGGCTCAGGGCGGGGCCAACATGAACGGGGGTGAGGATGGCGTGAGCTTAGAGACGTGGGTTGGGGAAAGGGAGAGGTAAGAGGGCAGAGCGCAGAGGAGCGAGAGGGAAGGAGGGGAGGATCGCCTGGGTGGGTTGGGTGCTGCATCCGTAGGGTGGTTCGACACGACCGTCCGAAGACTCTCGGTCGGCTCACCACGAACGGGGGGTGCGACGGGCTCGACTATGACCTGCTAGGTGGCGGCGATTTCGTTGGCGAAGACCTCGATCAGCGGGTCGTCGGTGTCTCGGAGCCAGTGGAGGATGCGGTTGCCGAGGTGGCGCCTGGTGGCCTGGTGGTCGGGATGGTCGATGAGGTTGGTTAGTTCGTGGGGATCGGCGGCGAGGTCGTAGAGCTCGGAGCGGTCGTTGAGGTAGATGTTGTATTTCCAGCGGTCGGTGCGGATTGACTTGATGGCCATGAGGCCGGCGTGGGCTTCGGAGCCTTGTCCGTAGTACTCGGCAAATATGGCGTCGCGAGCCCCGGGATGGCCCTCCGAAAGCATGGCCGATTGATCCAGCCCTGAACCACCGTCCACGGGCACGCCGCAGAGCGCGCCGACCGTAGCCGCGAAGTCGACCGTGGAAAACAGGCTTTCATCCGTTCGACCGCCCTCCACGCGTCCTGGCCAACGCGCGATGAAGGGAATCGCGTAGACGTCCTCGTACATGTAGGGGCCCTTTTGGGCGATGTGATGCGAGCCCATCATTTCGCCGTGGTCGGACAGGAAGATGACGAGGGTGTCGTCGGTGAGTCCGCGATCGTCGAGCCCGCGCAGCAGGCGGCCGACTTCGGTGTCGATATGGGCATTGAGTCCGTGGTAGTGGGCGATGTATTGGCGCCACTGGTCGTCGGTCATGTAGGACGTCCAGCGCACGCTGGCGGAGTCGCGCTGCAGGGCCGGCTTGCCTTCAAGGTCGTCAACCCACGACGGCACGAACTGCACGTCATTGGGCGATACCAGATCGGCGAATTCGGGCGGCGGCAGTACGGGGGGATGGGGATCCTTGATCGAGCAGCAAAATAGCCACGGTCGGGCGTCAGCGCCGTCCAAGAACTCCAGCGTCTGGCTCACGGTCCAGGTCGTACGGGTGTGTTCCCTGGGAATCTGCGTCGGCATCGACGGCAGTCGCTGGTCGGTCCGAGCCGCAGCGGCCATGTTGGCGTGTCGATGTTCGAAGTGGAAGACCTCGTCCAGGCCCAGGTCTTCCAGGTATTGAATGTAGAAGTCGCGCCCGTCTTGCCAATAGCGGTGCGTCCGCCAGAAGTCGGTCCAGCCGTGCTGTGGCGTCTCATCGTTCCCCATGTGCCAAGGCCCGGTGTAGCCAAGCCGATAGCCGGCGGCCTTGAAGGCCTGCCCGAGTGACGGCACCGACTCGGGCAACTTCGGGCGGTTGGCCAGCGGTCCAACCGGCGTCGCCCACGTGAGTTCGTGGCCGTTCATCATCAGCTGGTGCTGGTGCGGGTAGCGACCGGTGAACATGGATGCGCGAGCCGGCGCGCACTGGGGCAAGGGCACGTAGGCTCGCGCCAGAGTCACACCCTCGGCGGCCAGCCGATCCAGGTTGGGCGTCCTGGCCAGGCGATGCCCGTAGGCGCCGACGAAGTCACGCTGTAGCTGATCGCAGAGCACGATCAGGACGTTTGGCCTGCCGCCGGCCGCCGTGTGGTCGCTCACCGCACGACTCCCCCTAACGGCCCACAGGCCGCGCTCGTCGCCCTGACCCTGGCGGCAGCACCGAGAGCCAAGGCCTCAAACGTTATCGGTCTTAGGAAATCGGGTGCCAGCCGCGAGCACGGTGTCACACGCCGCGACGGCCATGTCCAGCGCCTCCCCGGGATCCTGCTCATCGCGGAACGGCAACTGGGTGTTCTGGCGCATCACGCTGTTCCACTCGGCCCAATTGTCGAAGAACTGATGGTCCTGCGGACCGGGTGTATTGACGTACTCCTTCAACAGCTCCATGCCCTCGGGAGGCGGCGCTCGATAGACGGGATCATCGAATGCAGGCATGTAGGTGATGAGGTTGCCGCGAGCGGCCGGGATGGCGACGAACTGGAGGGCAAAGTCGGTCGACAGGTACTTGACCAGCTCCCACGCTTGCTCAGCGCGTCCGCGACGCTCGGAGCCGGTCGTAATGATGTGGGACTGGCCGTTGACGCCATGCCGCCGCTCGTTGGTGCGAGCCGAGACCGGCTCAGGCATGACAGCCCAACTGAACCGATCCTTGATGCGCCCGACCAGACTGCCGGTCGCCCGCGCGACGGTTCCGGGGTTCATCCCCAGCTTGCCGGTGCTAAACGGGTCACCGAAGTCAGCTGCGAAGCTCTGACGTGATCCCGGATCGAACGACACTTTTTCCTTGACAACGATATCCACCGACCACTGATAGCTTTCCTTGGCCACATCCGAATTAATCAGCGTGCTGCGTCCGTCCCGCCAACTGGCCACGCCGTCCGAGAACATGTACGGGCCCCACCACATCGGATGGTCGCGAACCCAGACGCCAAAAGTGCCGGCGTCCTCGTCGGTCAAGCGGCGCGCGTTCTCAAGCATCACGTCGTAGTTGTCGCCGCTCTGCGGGCGTTCGACGCCGGCGGTGTCAAACATGCTGATGTTATAGACGGTGCCGGTGATGTTGCCCTGAAACGGGAATGCCCACCAATCGTCGCCATCCGTCCAGATGTTGTTCCACGGCACGAAGTCCGATGGGCTGAGCCCTGACTTTTCCATCAGCGGGTTAAGCAGCAGGTAGCCGTCGGCGTCGATCCAGGCGTAGAGCAGTTGGCCGGACCACAGCACGACGTCGTCAAGTGATCCCGCCGCGAACTGAATCGACAGCGTGTCGTGGTAATCGCCGCCAATGGGAACGAATCGAACCGGGATATTCGGAAATCGGCTGGCAAAGTCCGCCATGCCTTGCTGCATGGCCTTGCCGCGCGAACCGGACACATGGTCCGTGGCAAACGAAATTTGCACGGACTGTTGCGTTGGCGTGGCCTCTTGCACAGCGCTCCGCGGCGTTGCGACCGCCGTAACTTCCGCGGCCTGGACTGCGGACGCGGGAGCTGCCGTTGCTTCCGGCGCTTCGGGCGCGGATTCACCGCAAGCCGCCAGGATGGCCGCGCCCGCGACGGACCCAACGCCAGCACCGGTGAGCCAAAGTGCCCGTCGTCGAGAGATTCGTTGCTTCATGCCGGTCCACCTTCCTGCCAGGTCACGCCGGGCCGAGCAGAACGGCTCGCTAGCGCCACCCGCCGCACGGCACGCCTCGTTCCTTCCGGGCATTATAGTCAATGATCAAACGAATGGTCGACCGTGACCGCGCGCAATCAGACGCGAGTCGATAGAGTCCATACAGCAACGCGCAGTTCGGCTCGCTGGAAGAGGAAGCGCATCGAATGTCTGGTGAACGGCCGAATGTCTTGTTGATTGTGACGGATCAGCAGCGGGGGGATGCGCTGGGGTTGGATGGGCATCCGGTGTTGGAGACGCCGGCGATGGATTGGATTGGGGCTTCGGGGACGCACTTTCGGCGGGGCTATACGGAGTGCCCTTCGTGCATTCCGGCTCGCCGGGTGCTGATGTCGGGGCAGGCGCCGTCGGCGAACGGGATGGTGGGGATGACCTCGCATCCGGAATGGGATCCGCCGGCGACGCTGGCGGGCGAGTTGCGCGACGCGGGCTACGAGACGCACTTGAGCGGCAAGCTGCACCTGCAACCGTCGCGCCGCCGCTTTGGCTTTGAGGCGATGGACCTGGCGGATAGCTCGCGCGGCAGAGACAACGATTACCTGACCTGGCTGGCCGGGGAGCCCCCGCTGCATCGCTGGGCGATGGCGAATGGCGCGACTTCGAACGGCTGGATTGGACGTCCGACGCATCTGCCGGAGGAGAAGACGCTGACGTTCTGGACGGTGTCGCGCGCGATCGACTTCCTGGAGAGGCGCGATCCGACGGCGCCGTTTTTCCTGAACGTCTCGTTCATGGACCCGCATCCGCCGTTTACGCCGCCGTCGTTTTTCTTCGACCGGTATGACCGGATGGAGCTGCCGGAACCGGTGGTTGGCGACTGGGTTCCGCCGTTTGAGGGGCCGCGACGCGGGATGGATCCGGAGCTCTCGGAGGACATGGAGCGATGGAGCCGCCGGCTGCACCTGGATCCCGCGCCGATGCATCACTGCCGGGCCGGCTATTACGGCCTAGTCAATCACGTGGACATGCAGCTGAACCGACTGTTTCAGTACATGCGCGACCGCGGGGTGCTGAACGACACGTTCATCATGTTCGTGTCCGATCACGGGGAGATGCTGGGCGATCACCACCTGTTCGCGAAGACGTGGCCGTATGAGGCCTCGGTCCGCGTCCCGTTCCTGGCGCGGGCACCGCAGTCGATGGGGTTGCCGAGGCAGGTTGAGGTGGCGGCGCCGGTGGGGCTGCAGGACGTGATGCCGACGCTGCTGGATGCGGCGGGTTGCGAGATTCCGGATTCGGTGACGGGTCGGAGTGTGCTGCCGTGGATGCGCGGGGAGGCGCCGGCGTGGCGGGACGTGCTGCATGGCGAGCACGCGGGCCAGTACCGGGAGGCCGACGGCAACCACTGGATCGTGAACGAGCGGCACAAGTTCATCTGGTTCAGCCAGACGGGCGAGGAGCACTTGTTTGACGTGGTGGATGACCCGAACGAGGAGCATGACCTTGCGCCCGAGGCTGATCTCAACCCGTGGCGAGAGCGATTAGCGCAGGAGCTTGCGGATCGGCCGGAGGGGTTTAGCCGGGGAGGCGGGCTGGTGGTTGGGCAGCCGCATGGGATGTTTGTGCCCGGGAGATAGCGCGATAGGCGCCTGCGCGCTTGAGGGTCACGAGATGCGAATTCGTCACGAGGCTTCGCCTGTGGAAGTGCTCGTCTCGTGCAACTGCCGGCGCCCCAACGTAGCCGCGAGGCTTAGTCGCGTTCTCGCCGTTCCCAGTCGCGGCGCAGAATGCCGCAGCCAGCCCAATCAACCAATTCGCCGCGACGGAGGCGGCTTTGCCGCAGCGTGGCTTCGCGTTGCATCCCGAGTTTCGCCATCACGCGCAGCGAGGCGGTGTTTCGGGCGTCGGTAAAGGACTCGATTCGATTGAGCGTGGGCCAGGTGTTGAAGGCCATATCGACCACGGCCTGGGCCGCTTCCGTGGTCAATCCCCGTCCCCACTGTGTGCGGGCAAGCCCGAAGTTGATCGTGGCGCCTCTGTTGTTGGCTTCAAGCTGTAGGCCAAGCCCGCCGATTACCTGGTCGTCACGCCTGACGGCCCAGGTTGGGAACTGGTTCCAGTCCCTGACGATTCGCTGCGCGACGAAGCGCTCGGCCTGCGGCCGGGCGAACGGCTGTGGAATGAATGCCAGATAGCGCGCCCATTCGGGATCGCCGGCGTAGCCCAGCACGTCATCCACATCGTCGAGCGTAAACGGTCGTAGGACGAGCCGTTGGGTCTCAATGCGCCGGGGGAGGGGTGGGTATCTCGTGTGCATGGCTCTGGGAATGTACAAGTGCGGAGGAAGGTGAGAGCGCCCTTGACAGGCTAAGGGCGGGCTCTCGGAGGACCTCGGGATGACAAACAGAGCGGACTAGATCCCGTCCTCGCACGCGGTTGCGATGGCGTTGGCGAAGACGTTTGTCGGTATGACCCAGCCCCTCGTGGACCAGCCGCGGCGGGAATAGGGGGTGAAGGTTGAGGGCGGGGATGTTCCAGTTCTGCTGCCGTAATTCAGGCGTCTAGAGGCGTTGCGCACCGGACAGGGAAGCCATTCGGCGATCCAACGTCAACGTCTCCAGGCCGGATTGGGCGTAGTCGTTGACGATGAGGCGGTCGAAGAGGCCGGGATCGCCGGTGGACGAGAGGGCTTCGAGAACTGCCGGGCCGTTCAGGGGAGCGACGAGGCCGCTGGTCAGCGATTCCCGTAGCCCAGCGCGGGCGTCAGCGCTGGAAAGGTCGTAGTGGTGGATGAGGGCAGCGTAGGCCTCGCCTATGGCCTGGTTGGACGCGAGTATGTCGCATCCCCGCTCCTCAACCAGGGCGCCAAGCCGGTTTACACAGCGCTCGAAGTCTTCCTGCGGCTCTTTCGCGACCAATCTGACCAGGATCGACGTGTCAACGCCGTAGCGAAGGGCCATGCCCTTGCTCCCGTTCGTCCCGGAACTTGCGGATGTCGAAGGGTGGGGTGCCGGGTTTTATTTTGTCTTTGAGGGTTCCCAGCTTGGAGTAGTCGATCCGCTTGGGGCGCAGGAGGTAGCCGTCGGGTCCTTCCAGCAGCTCCAGGCGGTCGCCGGGTCCGACACCCAACTCGTCCAGTACGTGCTTGGGAAAGGTGACCTGACGCTTTGAGGTGATCTTGACGAGCATGGGTTCCTCCTTACGTTTATGGTAAGCGGGTAAGGCGGGCGGGGCAACGGGGGTGATGGTGCGGGGCGTGTTGAACCGAGGACTGCCTGAAAGGGTTGGTTGCTTGGGGGTTGGTGGTTCGACACGGGCCGCCGAAGACTCTGGCCCGGCTCACCACGAACGGGGATGCGGAAGGAGTGCGCGGAGAGTAGTGAGAAGCGAGAGATTGAGGCGGGATTCCTCGGGGGACCTCGGAAGGAGAAGAGGAAGGCGAGATCCCTCGGAGGACCTCGGGATGACAAAGTGGCGAGCTAGATCCCGCCCTCCCACGCGGTTGCGATCTCGTTGGCGAAGACGTCGGTTAGGGGGTCGTTGGTTTCGCGGAGCCAGTGGAGGATGCGGTGGGCGAGGTGGTGGCGGGTGGCGGCGTGTTGGGGGGAGTCGATGAGGTTGGTTAGTTCGTGGGGGTCGGTGGTGAGGTCGTAGAGCTCGGAGCGGTCGTTGAGGTAGATGTTGAGTTTCCAGTGGCGGGTGCGAATGGATTTGATGGCCATGAGGCCGAGTTCGGCTTCGGATCCCTGGCCGTAGAACTCGGCGAAGATGGCGTCGCGGGGGCCGGGCTGGCCTTCGGTCAGCACGGCGGACTGGTCGAGGCCGGCGCCTGCATCGACTTGGACGCCGGTGAGGGCGCCGAGGGTGGCCGCGAAGTCGACGGTGGAGAAGAGGTCGTGGTGGGTGCGGCCGCCTTCGATATGGCCGGGCCAGTGGGCGATGAAGGGGATGGCGTAGACGTCCTCGTACATGTAGGGGCCTTTGTGGGCCATGTGGTGGGAGCCCATCATTTCGCCGTGGTCGGAGAGGAAGATGACGAGGGTGTCGTCGGTGAGGCCGCGCTGGTCGAGCCCGCGGAGCAGGCGGCCGACCTGGGTGTCGATGTGGGCATTGAGCCCGTGGTAGTGGGCGATGTACTGGCGCCACTGGTCGTCGGTCATGTAGGAGGTCCAGCGGACGCTGGCGGAGTCGCGCTGGAGGGCGGGTTTGTCCTTTAGGTCGTCGACCCAGGAGGGGACGAACTGGACGTCGTCGGGCGATACGAGGTCGGCGAATTCGGGGGGCGGCAGGACGGGGGGATGGGGATCCTTGATTGAGCAGCAGAAGAGCCAGGGGCGGGTGTCGACGCTATCGAGGAAGTCCAGGGTCTGACTGACGGCCCAGGCGGTGCGGGTGTGTTCGGTGGGGATCCGGGTGGCCATGGAGGGCTGGCCGCGATCGGTTCGGGCGGCACGGGCCATGCTGGCGCGCTGGTGTTCGTCGTGAAAGAGCTTGTCCAGGCCCAGCTCTTCGAGGTACTGGACGTAGTGGTCGCGGCCGTCTTGCCAGTAGCGATAGGTGCGCCAGAAGTCGGTGAAGCCGTGCTGGGGGGTTTCGTCGTTGCCCATGTGCCAGGGGCCGGTGTAGCCGAGCCGGTAGCCGGCGGCCTGGAAGGCCTGGCCGAGCGAGGGGACGGACTCGGGCAAGGCTGGGCGGTTGGCGAGGGGGCCGGCGGGTGTCTGCCAGGTGATCGAGGCGTTGTTCATCATCAGCAGGTGCTGGTGGGGGTAGCGGCCGGTGAACATGGAGGCTCGGGCGGGGGCGCACTGGGGCTTGGGCACGTAGGCATGGGTGAGCTTGACGCCCTGGGCGGCCAGCCGGTCGATGTTGGGCGTCTGGGCGAGGGGATGGCCGTAGGCGCCGACGAAGTCGCGCTGGAGCTGGTCGCAGAGGACGATGAGGACGTTGGGTTGCCTGTCAGCGTTTGTCTGGTCGCTCATCCCATCACTCCCTGCCGATACCGTTTCTCAGACGCCATGGTCGGCGCCGTGTCGTTGGTGCCGCAACGTCCGCCAGTACGCTGGAGCATTAGAGCAAGCAGCGGGCGAGGGGGTGAGCCCTCGCCCGCTGTTGGTGTCTCGCCGGGGCGCGCCCTGGCGAGGACGTTGCGTCCTAGATCCGTCTAGACGGGATTCGGAGCAGCGTTCGCGTAGGCCTGCAGTTCGGCGTACCGCTCGGCGTTTTCGGCCAAGATGGCGTCGCCGGCCTCGTACATCATGGGAATGGCCTCGTCGACCGTCAGCTCGCCGAGCCAGATCTTGTTGGCGATGGCGGAGCTGTGGCTGTTGACGTGCCACTCGATGTAGCTGGGGAACATGAACTGCGGGTGGCAGGCAGTGTCGACGTTGAGCCACTCGCGGAATTGCGCGTGGTTCTCGGGCGGTCCGGCCGCCATCTCGGCGGAGTCGGCGGCGTCCTTACGGACGACCACGGAACCGCGGTCAACGGCGATGCGCGTCTGCACTTCCGTGCCCGACAGGAACGACATCCACTCCACGGCGCCCTCGACGTTGCCACGGGTTTCGGCCGTAGCGGTGATCAAGTGCGGCTGGTCGCTGAACTGCTGCAGCACGGGCTGACCGTCGGGACCCTCGGGGAGGGGCGACAGGGCCCATCTGAAGCGGTCCTTGATGCGACCGACCTGTGACCCGAACGGGCCGTTGCCCTGGCGGAACAGGTTCTTGCCGGAGGAGAACGGGTCACCGAACTCGCCCGACAGTTCCTTGTTCATTTCGGCTGGCTGGATGACCTTGTCGACCAGCTGCCAGTCCGCCAGCGTCCGCAGGCCGAGGTCGGCTCCGGCGTCGGCGAAGGTGGACCGGGTCGCGTCCTGGCTGTACCACATCAGCTGTGGGTCCGAGGCGTGGGAAAAGCCGATGGAGGCGAAGAGGCTGAACCAGTACCCGGTTGGCCGAATCCCGAAGGTGTTGGTTTCGGGGTCGGTGGCCATGCGAAGGGCGTCCTGGAACTCGGCGAAGGCGCCAAAGCTGCCGGGCGTCGGCTGGGGGATGCCCAGCGAATCGGCCATGTCGAGGTTGATGGCCAGGGTCTCGATGTTGCCCTGGAAGTTCATGCCAAAGGACGGACCGCGCATCCCGCTCTTGGGATCATGCCGGGTGTGCTGGAAGTTGGGCGTGGCCGTGTCTGGGTAGAAATAGAAGTCGTTGGGATCGAAGTCGTCGCGCTTGGTTAGCACGTCGTCGATCTGCACGAATGCGCCCGCCGCGTACCAGCCGGCGGCGAACCAGCCGGTCATCAGCGCAACCTCGGGCTGACTGCCGGAAGCGAACTGGACGCCGTAGACCTCGTCGGTACCGGTGGGCGCAGCCACGAACTTGACGTTGAGGTGCGGCGACACCTGCTCGAACCGCTCGAGCGCCCACTGCATGGCGGCGCCACGGGGACCGGAGGTGTGGTCGGTGCCGAAGGCGAAGGTCTGTGAGACAGGCGCCGGCGCCGCCTCGACTTCGACGACTCTCTCGACAACCTTTTCGACCTCGACGACCTTCTCGACCTCGACCGCGACCTGCTGGGTCACGACCTTCTCGACGATTCGGTCGACGGGGACTTGCTGGGTGATGATCTTCTCAACGGTCACTTCCTGAGTGACGATCTTCTCGACTTCGACGATCTTGGTCTCACCACAGGCGGCGAGAACCGCAGCGCCGGCCGCGCCGAGACCGAGGCCTCCGCCCGCACGCAGAAGTCGCCGGCGGGTCATGCCAGTTGAAGCGGTACTCATGGGCAGTAGCTCCCTCGCTACCCGACGGGGGAGCCCACACCACAAGCGGTGGTGGCGCTTGGCCGGGCGCAGACTAAATCAACGGCGGGAGCGTATCACGGAGGTTCCATGGACGTTGCTTCATGAAGTTGAAGTCGAGGCTCGCGCAAGTGCATAGCGGGTGATGCCGCCGGGTTAGGGGCCGATGAACGGCTTGCTGGGGTGCCTACCGGGCCCGGCTGCGGATCTCATAAAAAACTCGCTGGATGAACGGCGCCTTGGCTTGCTGGTAGGCGCCGCGGTGGGATTCGGGGCGGGTGGCGAGGCGGAGTTTGAGGGCGGCGTAATCGGTTGCGGCGGTGGGGTGGGTGCGGAGGTGGTTGCGGAAGGTGAGCATGTCGGCGTAGTGGGGTGAGGTGAGTTCGAGCATGTGGAGGTGGTGGGTGCGACTGCCATCGGGCATGCGTACGACGAAGTAGTGGCGGCGGGGGATGCCGCGCTGGCCGCGGAACTCCCAGCCGATTCGTTCAAGTGGAGCAATGGTGGCGCGGGCTTCTTCCCAGTCGTGGACGCCGACGAGGATGTCGATGATGGGCTTGGCGCAGAGGCCGACGACCGAGGTGCTGCCGACGTGTTCGACGGTTTGGACGTGGGGGCCGACGGCTTCGATGATTTCGGTTTTGGCTGTTTCGAAGGCCTGGGGCCAGGTGGGGTTGTAGGCGACGACTAGCGGTGTTGGCTGAGGAGGCGAAGGGGGCTGGTCGTCGAAGTCGCCTGTCACTTCTGCTCCAAGGCCGAGGATGCGTGCACTGTCACGCTAGCAAGAGCAATACAGCGGGTTACGGGCGCGGGCGCAATTACGCGTACAGTCTCGAGACCGTTGCCGGATAGACTCCGAGCCTCGTAGGACGGGGAGTTGTGCGATGTACGACCCTGATCTCCATCTGCTCGTTGATGACGAAGAGATTGACGCTCGATGGCACTTGCGCCGTGTCCTGGCGCGGCCCGAGCGGCGCACCCACGATCCAGTGATTCGTCCCGACCGGCCCTGGGAGGGTCGCGCCGCGGGGCTTTGGTCGTCAGTGCTCTACGACCGCGAGGACGGTGTGTACAAGTGCTGGTACCGCAGTGCTGACGACGACGTTGAGGCAGCGTCTGACCGGAACGTCCTCAACTACGCGGTGTCCGATGACGGCGTTATGTGGGAGAAGCCCGATCTCAATGCGGTGGAATGGCGCGGCTCGCGTCGCAACAACATCGTGTACTGGCCCCACGATTCTGCCGGCCTGCGGGCGTTTGAGAGCCACGGGGTGATCGTGGACGAGGTCGGCGCTCCGGAGCGCCGCTACAAGCTGCTCGCCTACCACGCGTTCGAGACGAACCAGGGCAATGGAATCTATGGCTTGTTCAGCCCGGACGGCATCCACTGGAGTCGTACGAGCGCGCCGATCATGCCGCTGGCCGGCGACCGTCACTCGGCCATGAAGGATCCGGTTTCCGGCCACTACCTTGCCTACACACGCCGTCCAAAGGTGACCGGCGCGGTGTCCTCTCCGCAATACCCGGAAGCCGAGGTTCCGAACGAACCGCTGGGCTCGCGGATGCCCTACAAGCGCCTGATCACGCGCGCCACCAGTTCCGACTTTCTGTCCTGGTCGGACTTTGAGACCGTGCTGCGCATGGACGACTGGGATACGCCCGGCACGCAGTTCTACTCCATCAGCCCGTTCGCGTACGGGAATCGCTATCTGGCGTTCGTGGATCTCTACGACACGGAAGTGGAGAAGATCTGGGTGACGCTGGCCTCGAGCCCGGACGGCAGGCGCTGGCTGCGTCCACGCCGCGAGCCGTTCCTGGACCTGGGGCCGGACGGGCAGTGGGATGACACCTGGATCAACGTGACCAACAACCCGCCGATTCGCCAGGGGCGGCACTTGCGGTTCTGGTACATGGGGCGGCAGTCGGCGCATGGCCGGATTCACCGGATCGCCGCCATCGGGTCATTCCTACTTGGCGTTGACCGCTTCGTCGGCCTGGTGGCGGGACGTCAGAAGGGCCAGCTTGTGACGGAGCCGGTCGATGCCAACCAACCACGGCTCTATATCAATGCGCGGCTGAACCAGACCGGTTCGATCCGGGTGGGTCTGCGGACGGCGTTAGCGGCGCCCATTGCGGGTCGATCACTGGAGGATTGCGATCCGATTCGGGGCGACGCAATCGATCATCCGGTGAGCTGGCGCGGCGAGACCAGTCTGGGTCGAGTTCAGGGCGAACGCGTGCGCCTGCATATCGAGGTCACCTACGGCACGCTCTTCGCGTTCAGATTCGGCACGGCGCCGCGGGACGTCAGTTAAGGCGCGAGACAGTTGCTGTTAAACGGACGAGAGGCCGCTCGGGTGAGCGGCCTCCCGTCCGTCAGATGCGAATCCCGTCGACGGCTCAGGCGTTCGCGATGTACGACTTCAGATCCTGATAGGCCTCAGCGTTGTCTTCCAGGACTCGGTCAGCCCTTGCAAGACTTCGCTCCATCAGATCATCGATCGACAGGTCGCCCGCGTGCGCGGCGTCCACATTGCGCCAGGAATTGATCCACTCCAACCAGGCCGGATAGGCCATCTGGCGGTGGCGCGCGTCCGGCTGGTCCAGGTACTCCTTCCACATGTCGTGACGTTGCGGCGGCCCGGCGGCCATCTCGGGCGATGCATGCACCTCCTTGCGCAAGGGCATCGATCCGCGGTCGATCGCGATCCGGCCCTGAACCTCAGGTCCGGCCATGAAGAGCACGAATTGCGCGGAGGCCTCGACGGTGTCCCGCAAGGCGGCCGTGTTGGAGATCATGTGCGGCTGCTCGGTGATCTCGTGCGGCACGGGACCGCGCGGACCCTCGGGCATGGGCGCCATTGACCACGGGAAGCGATCGGCGACACGGCCGATCGTACTGCCGACGGCACCGCCGTTGCGTGCGGTGAGCAGCTTGCCGGCCGAGAACAGGTCGCGGAACTCACCGGCCAATTCGCGACTTTCGCCCAGCTTCGGCGACACCCCATGTACGGCGATCAAGTCCACCGCCAGCCGCACGCCCCGATCGGCGCCGGAGTCCCAGCAGGTTGTGCGCATGCCGTCGGCGCTGCGGTACATGATGTTCGGATCGTCGGCCAACGCCCAGCCCCAGGGGTTCCACTGCGTCCAGGAGCCACCGTTGCCGCCGCCAACCTCGATGCCATAGGTGTCGGTTTCCGGATCGGTGGCCTTGCGCAGGTCGTCCAGGAATTGCAGCTCGAGATGCCAGTTACCGGGCGTGGGCCATTGGATCCCCGCTTCCTCCATGAGCTGCAGATTGATGTGCTGACCGTTGGTGTTCCCCTGGTAGGGCATGCCGTACTGCTTGCCACGCAGACCGCCGAGGTGGCCATAGGGCACGGTGTCGGCGAAATCCACGCCGGAAGAATCGCCGGGGTAGTACCAGTCCTCGGGGTTGTAGTCGTCCTGCTTGGCCAGAAAGTCGTCGATGTTCACAAAGGCGTCGGCGGTATACCACTGCGCCGCGAACCAGCCGCTCATCAGGGCGGCTTCCGGCGTTGAACCGGCGGCGACCATGGCGCCGTACACGATTTCAACCTGGGTCGGCGCGGGAACGTAGCGAACAACGATGTGTGGGAACTGCGTGGCGAATCGCTCCAGGGCCCAATCGACCGCCGCCCCACGCGAACCGGACGTGTGGTCGGTCTGGAACAGCAAGTTCTGGGTCATAGGCGCCGGTTGAGCCTCGACGACCTTTTCGACGACCTTTTCAACCTCGACCGTCTGCGTCACGACCTTCTCGACGACCTTCTCGACGACTTTCTCAACCTCGACCGTCTGCGTGACGATCCGATCGACCTGTTGGGTCACGATCTTCTCGACCGGAACTTCCCTGACCTCGGTCTCACGGACGATCTTTTCGACCGGGACTTCCTTGATCACGGTCGTTTCGATCGGGACTTCCTTCGTGACGACCTTTGTCTCACCACAGGCGGCGAGTACAGCGGCCCCGGCCGCGCCGAGTCCGAGACCACCGCCGACACGCAGCAGTCGCCGACGAGTCATGTGATTCGCTACAAGCCCTGACATCCTTCGCCTCCCTCAGGCACGCAGACCTAAGCAAGTGCCGGGTGCGGCAACGAGGCCGTGCCAGGCACACGTTGAATCAGCAACGTGAGACTATCACTTAAGGGCTAGATCACTTGCGATTCCTGCGCCTGAAGGCGCGCCGAGCTCAAATGCTTCCATTGCCGATGAATATCGAGCTGGTGCGCCTGTGGAGCCTCCGGCTCGCGATGCGGTAGGGCGCGATGGTGACCCGCGCCTGGTTCCAGTCGCGGACGCCGACCAGGATGTCGATGATGGGCCTGGCGGCCAGGCTCTCTACCGAGGTGTTGCCGACGTGTCTGACGCATTCGCCGACAGAGCCAACTGCCTCGAAGATCTCAGCCCTGGCAGTCCCGAAGGCCCGCGGCCAGGCGGGGTTGTAGTCAACAACGATGAGCGCTGGCCTCTTCGAGGCCTTTGCGGCCGATCTCTCATTCAGGTCTTCGGCCACGGTTGCAGCGGGTCATAGTTGGCGTGCCGACTCACGCCAGCAGCCGAGTCGCCGTCACCCAGTCCCGAAGGGTGTTGCGACTTCCGCGAGCCCGGGGCGCTATGGTGAGTACCGACAGGTAGTTCAGTTACCATCGGCGCTGGCCCACAGAGTCAGTTGGCCGAACGCTGCGGGAGGTCGCTCGAGTGCCAAGCGGCGAAGCGCGCCTCCTCGCGCCGGGCTCGCTCCTGCTCTTCCTGGACCTGGCCGACGTGCAGTCGCGGCAGAACGTGGTTCAGGCGGTCTGCCAGGCGGAGAAGCATCCCGACAACCCGGTGCTGCCGCTGGGCGACATGCACGAGTGGGACGCGATGCAGGCGCGGCCCTGGGAAGGCCGGACGATCCTCTACGACGAGCAGGATCGGCTGTTCAAGTGCTGGTACGCGGGCAGCGACCTGACGATGGACCGCTGGTGGTGGACGGGCTATGCGGTCAGCGACGACGGGGTGCACTGGGAGAAGCCGAAGCTGGGGCTGTTCGAGTACCGGGGCCGAAATGACAACAACGTCTGCCGGCAGGGCTGGGGCCCGCTGGTCAAGGACCTGGACGACGTCCCGAGCCGCCGCTACAAGATGATCGTGAAGAGCAACGAGCGACCAGACGACTGCTGGATCAGCGTCTCGCCGGATGGGGTGAACTGGACGGACGGGGCCTCGATCCGGCTGCGGGAGTGGTACCGGCCCGATCCGGACATCGTGGTTCTGATCAAGGACGACCAGGACCCCGATCCCGAGCGTCGGTTCAAGATGGTGTGGCAGGGGCTGGGTCGCAGCAACAAGCCGGGGCCGGCGATGGTGCGGACCAAGTACCTGGCCTGCGGTCCGGACGTGGAGCAGCTGACGGCGATTGCGGATAACCCGGTCCTGGATCCGATCGACGGGATGGAGCAGGAGAACCACTACCTGGCGCTGGCGCCCTACGCGGGGCAGTACGTAATGCCGTACGAGTACGGCTGGTACGCGCCGAACGGGACGGGCGTGCACGGGATGTTCTGCTCGGACATCCGGCTGGCGGTGAGCCGGGACGGGGATCACTACACGCGAGTGCAGCCGCACCAGCCGCTGATTGCGCGGGGCCCGAGGGGGACCTGGGACGCGGGGGCGCTGATGATGAGCGACAAGGTGGTTGAGCACGACGACCGGCTGTGGTTCTACTACGTGGGCAACGGCGAGGAATGGACGCAGTGGCCCGAGGGGAGCGTGCCGGAGTACTCGCACTGGAAAGGCACCGGCGAGGTGGGGTCGAACCGGGTGTCGCGGATGGGGCTGGCGACGCTGCCGAAGGACCGGTTGACGTGCCTGGAGACGGTGGACCGGGAGACGCCGGGGTGGGTGGTGACGGAGCCGCTGCGGATTGACGAGCGGAACGGGCGGCTGGCGCTGAACGTGAGCGACGTTCAGCAGATGCGGAGCTTTGCGGACGTGGAGGTGCTGCCGGCGGAGGGCGATGAGCCGCTGCCTGGGTTTGGCCGGGAGGACTGCCGGCCGCTGGACCGGGACGGGCTACGCGAGCCGGTGGTCTGGCGGGAGCGGCAGCTAGCCGACTTGCGGCAAGAGACGGTGCGGCTGCGGGTAAATCTCTATGGGGCGGCGCGGCTGCACGCGATAGGCCTGGTTCCATGATGGGTTGGGGCAGCGGGCATGGCTGAGCGACGAATTCCTTTTCTCGACCTGGCCGACGTGCAGTCGCGGCACAACGTAGTGCATGCGGTTTGCGAGGCGGAGAAGCACCCGAACAACCCGGTGCTGCCGCTGGGGGATCACCACGAATGGGACAGTTTGCAGGCGCGCCCCTGGGAAGGCCGCACGGTGCTGTACGACGAGGAAGAGCGCCTGTTCAAGAGCTGGTACGCGGGTAAGGACGTGGGCGTGGAGCGCTGGTGGAACACGGGATATGCCGTCAGCGAGGACGGGGTCCACTGGGAAAAGCCGAAGCTGGGCCTGCACGAGTACCGGGGGAGGAGCGACAACAACATCTGCCTGCGGGGCTGGGGTCCGGTGGTGAAGGACCTGGAGGAAGACGACCCGGCACGGCGCTACAAGATGATGGTGAAGGGTCCACCGCGGGAGCGGATGATCCGGGCCGCGTACTCGGCGGACGGGATTCACTGGACGGAAGAAGCACAGATCGACCTGCCGGAGTGGGAAGGCAGGACGCCGGACATCGTGGCGCTGATCAGGGATGAGCAGGAGGCCGATCCCAGCCGGCGCTGGAAGATGATCTGGCAGGGCGTGCTGCCGAACAACAAGGCGGGGCCGGAGCGGGTGCGGGTGAAGCACCTGGCGTTTGGTCCGGACATGGAGCACCTGACGGCTAGCGCGGACAACCCGGTGCTGCATCCGAACGACGGCATTGAGGAGGAGAACCACTTCCTGATGCTGGCGGCGTACGCGGGGCAGTACGTGATGCCCTATGAATATGGCTGGTACGTGCCGAACGGGACGGGGCGGTTCGGGGTCTACTGCGCGGACATTCGGCTGGCGACGAGCCGCGACGGAGAACATTTCAGCCGGGTGCAGGCACACCAGCCGCTGATTCCGCGCGGTCCGCGCGGGGACTGGGACAGCGGGTCGCTGGTGATCGCGGACAAGCTGGTGGAGCACAACGACCGGCTATATCTCTACTACGGCGGCAACGACGAGACCTGGACCAGCTGGCCGTCGGGGAACATCCCGGACGACTCGCACTGGCGGAACACGGGTGCGCTGCGGCTGTCGCAGATGGGGCTGGCGACGCTGGGGCTGGACCGGTTTACGTGCCTGGAGACTGTGGACCGGGAGACGCCGGGATATGCGGTCACGCGGGCCTTTTCGGCGGCTGAGCGGGGCACGCGGCTCTCGCTCAACGTCAGCGACGGGCAGCCGCTGCGTAGCTGGGTGGAGGTGGAGGTGCTGCCGGCGGAGGGCGACGAGCCACTGGCGGGGTTCAGCCGGGACGATTGCCGGCCGCTGTGCCGTGACGGGTTGCGGGAAGCGGTGAGCTGGCGTGAACGGCGATGGGACGAGTTGGAGTCGGATGCGGTGCGCCTGCGTATCCACTTCTGCGGGGCGGCGCGATTGCACGCGCTGAACTTCGGCGACTGATCGTCGGATGCATCGGATCGACTCGCCCCTGGACTGAGATCCTGACGCCGCTGCCTGATACCGTTCGACCATGAGAGCCGGTGCGGCTTCCCCGCCCCTGGCGTCCTACACCCCGCTGCCGCGGCGGCAGGTGGTGTTGACGATGGGCGGGTTGATGCTGGCGATCTTCCTGGCGTCGCTGGATCAGACGGTGGTCAGTACGGCGATGCCGCGGATCATTGCCGACCTGGGCGGGTTTGACCGGTTTACCTGGGTGACGACCGCCTACCTGGTGGCCTCGACCACGGCGGTTCCGATCGTGGGGCGGCTGTCGGACCTCTACGGACGGAAGGTCTTCTTCCTGGGCGGCATCACGGTGTTCCTGGCCGGGTCGGTGCTGGCGGGCGTGAGCCAGACGATGGATCAGCTGATCGCCTTCCGCGCCATCCAGGGGATCGGCGGCGGGAGCATGATGGCGCTGTCGTTCACGACCGTGGGCGACCTGTTTCCGCCGGCCGAGCGCGGGAAGTACCAGGGGATTGTGGCCGCCGTGTTCGGCCTCTCATCGATCATCGGTCCCACGCTGGGCGGGTTTATCACCGACAACCTGTCCTGGAACTGGATCTTCTACGTCAACGTGCCCCTGGGCCTGCCCGTCATCGCCCTGTTCATTCGCTTCTTCCCCAACACACGACCGGAGCGCCGGAGCGTTCGCCTTGACTACGCGGGGATGGCGCTGCTTGTGCTGGTGGTGGTGCCGCTGCTGATTGGGCTGTCGCTCGGCGGGGTGCAGTACGAGTGGTTCTCGCTGCAGATCGTGGGGATCCTGGTATTCGCGGCAGTGATGACGGTGACGTTCGTGCTGGTGGAGCGGCGGGCGGAGGACCCGATCATGCCGCTGGACATTTACGCGAACCCGGTTGTGGGCATTTCGCTGGTGGCGGTGTTTATCACGGGGTTCGCGATGTTTGGATCCATCATCTTTATCCCGCTGTTCTTCCAGGGCGTGCTGGGAGCGTCGGCGACGAGCAGCGGGTCGTTCCTAACACCGATGATGCTGAGCATGGTGGTTGCGGCGACGCTGTCGGGCCAGGCGCTCTCGCGGCTGGGCGGGCACTACCGGCTGCAGGGGCTGATCGGGATCGGAGTCATGACCAGCGGGGTGGTCCTGACCTCGCGGATGACCGCCGACACGTCCTTCGGGCAGGCGGTGGCCAGCATCATGTTGACGGGCCTGGGACTTGGGATCACGTTCCCAAGTTTCACCATCGCCGTGCAAAACGCCGCGCCGGCCAACCAGCTGGGCGCGGTGACGTCGGCGACGCAGTTCTACCGGTCGATCGGCGGCGCGCTGGGGCTGGCAGTCCTGGGATCGCTCATGGCGAACCGGTTTGCCGCCGGACTGCGGGATTCGCTGCCACCGGCTCTCATGCAGGCGCTGCCGCAGGATCAGCTGGCCCGGATGGAGGAAAACCCGCAGGCGCTCGTCAACCCCGAGGCCCTGGAGTCCCTGCGGACCGGCTTTGCGGACCGGGGGCCACAGGGCGAGGCGATCCTGGCCGAGCTGATCGCCTCACTGCAGGCAACCCTGGCCTCGGCGATCAGTACCGTTTTCGTGGTGGTTGCGGGGGCGCTGGGGATTGCTTTCGTGGTGACGATCTTCTTGCGGGAGGTGCCGCTGAGGGGGCGCGGACCTAGGGCCGGGCGCATCGAGACATAGGTCCGAATCTCAGGAAGCGATCCCGCTGCCCTGGGGTCGCGACGGACGACTAGACCGATTGCAGGGCGAAGAGTCGGGCGCTGCGGAGGGCGAGGCGGAGGCGGATTGGGGTGCCGGGTGGGACGCCGAGGGTTGGGTCGCCGCCCCAAGTGACGGGGTGGCGGAGGTGGTTGCCGAGGATGCGGTCGCAGTCGGCGAGGGTGTGGCCCTGGATTGGGTGACCCTGGGCGTCCTGGATTTCGACGCGGCCTTCGCCGGAGGCTGAGGCGTCCACGTTGAGTTGCAGCGCGGAGCCGTCGAAGGTGATCGGCCGGGTGACGAGCTCGCCGCCGGTGTAGGCGAAGTTGGCGCTGATGAAGCCATCGAGGCGCTGCTCGGTCCAGCGAATGACGCCGCCGGGGTTGTTCTGGCGCTTGTGGCCGTGCGACTGGTCGTAGGCGGTGTGGTACTGGAGCACGGTGTCGCCACGCACAAGGAGGCCCTGGACCGCGTAACACATGCGCTGGCCGGGGCCTTCGGGATCGATGCCCACGTAGGGCCGGCGGTCGGGGCGGTCCCAGGAGACGCCGTCGCGGCTGACCGCCAATTGGATATCCATCAGGCCGTCGTTGCGGGGCGGGTTGACGTCGTCCATTTCGTCTTCGGTGAAGTGGTGGTACATGGACATGGTGGCGAGGTAGACGTCATCGGCCCCGGGGTACTTGGCGACGGACGGGGTGTAGATGTCCATGTCGGGCGGATCGTCGTCGTCGCAGGCGATCACGATGGGCAGCTGATCGATGATGTGGCGGTCGCTCTCTTCGTGCGACATGTCCCAGCCGTCGCGGCTGGTGAGGTCGTCGGTTTCCCAGCGCGCGACCGCGCGGCGGCGCCGGCCGTCGGGGTGGTGTGAGAAGCCGCGGAGGTAAGCGACATAGCGTCCCAGGCGGTCGTCCCAGAAGGCCATGTTCTGGGTGTCGCCGGCGCGGCGGATGCCGTTGCAGCCGAGCTCGCGGAAGACGTAGCCGTCGGGCGAGGCGAAGACGCCGTAGCCGACATCCCCCGGATCGTCCTCGAGACTGAGGCCGAAGGTCTTGTAGCGCTCGGAGGGAGGGGCGGTCGGGTCGATGAAGACGTTTGAGCGCTTGGGTTTGGGCGGGATGACGTTCATGTCGCGACGGCCGTTGAGCTCGACCAGGCCGAGGTTGGGTTTGCGCCAGTGACGACCGTCCTCGGATTCGGCGTAGCCAAAGCGTGCGGACTCGAGTCCCCTGCGGATCACGGACGCGAGATACCAGCAGCGGCCCAGGCCGTTGTCGTCCAGGACGGTGTTCTGGAAGTGGATGTGATGTTCCCAGGCGCGGTCGCGGCCGATGGCGATGCCGCCAAGTCGCGGGGGATTGACGCCCAGGGCGACGCCGGACGAGTGATCGGCCAGTGAAAGGTCGATGAAGAGGTGCTTGCGTGAGCCGAGGTGGGTCAGATCGGTATCCACTGCTTCAACCTCTCGTGCGGGCCGAGCCCGGCGTGGCCTGAAACTCACTCTGCGCGAGCGCCGCGACGCTGGCAACTGCACGGCGAGCAGGGACGGTCCGGATAATCTTCGTTATGACCAGCGGCAGAGAACTCGGCGAAGGTCGTACTGCGCCTCGAATTGGCAGTCCGAGTGTCCTCACCGCCAGCTGTCGGTTCAGGTGGCCTTTGCAATTGGCTGCCGCCGGGGCGCTGTATGTGGCCGCCGCGCTGGCCGCGCTGCCGCCGTTGCCCGGGGATCAGCTTCACCTGGGTCATAAAGACAACCTGCTCTTTCTCTACTCGATGGAGTGGGCGCGGGTGTCGCTGTTCAGCGAGCCCCAGCGGTTTTTCGAGGGCCTCATGTACTACGGCATGGGGGATTCCGTGTTCTACACGCACCTCTTGCTGGGCGGATTGCCGGTGTACGCGCCGGTGGCCGCGTTGTTTGGCCCGGGCGTTGGCCTCAACGTGCTCACCATCATCAGCCCGGTGCTCAACGCAGCCGCCGCGGCCATCGCCGCCTGGTTTCTGCTTGGACGCTGGGCGCCGTCGGTGCTGGCAGGTCTGGTGTTCGGCTTTGCGCCCATCTCGCAAGAGTTCATTCAGTACCACCACCTGCTGATGGCGTGGTGGACGCCGCTGGCGCTGGCCTGCTGGTTCGCGTATCTGCGGCGGCCGACCTGGTGGAAGTTCAGCGGCGCCTGGCTATGCGTGTTCATCCAGTTCGCCACGGGTGTCTACCTGGGCTTCATTGCGCTCGTCACGCTGCTGTTGCTGGCCGGCGCCGCCATTGCCTTCAGACGGCTTCCGGCCGTGGACCGACGGCTGGCCGTCCAATCGGTCGCGGCCACGGCGGTTTGCGTTCTGCCGTTCATTCCACTGTTCACCGGCTATCTCGGCTTCTGGGCGGACAACCAAGAGGTTCGGACGATCGATGAGGCTCGCCAGCTGAGCGCACGACTGCCGGACTACCTGCCGTCGGCCGCGCGGTCGCATCACTGGTTTCGGGCGGCTGCCGAGCGCGTGCAGGGATTTGACGTCAGCTTTCCTGCCCTGGTTCCGGCCGTGCTGGCCTGCCTGGGCCTGGCCGCCGGCGCGGCGAAGCCTCGCCTGCGCGCGGCGACTCTGGGATTGGGTCTCGGCGGCCTGCTCATGTCCATCCTGACCCTGGGACCGGAGCTCTGGTGGAATGGCGAACTGACCGGTGTGCGGCTGCCCTTTGATGCCGCGTATGCGTTTGTGCCGGGTTTCGCCGCGATGCGAAATCCGCAGTTCCTTGCGGTCGGGATGGTGCTGGCGATGGCCCTCCTCAGCGCCATTGCCGTCGACCGGCTCATGCGCTGGCGCCGATTGGGCGGTTGGCCGGCTTACGTCGTAGCGGCGGGGCTGTTCGGGCTGTTGATCGCTGAGTTCGCGCGCGTGCCGACGTCCGGCGCGCCGATCCCTTACAACCGGGATCTGCAGGGAGCGCTGGCCGAAGTTCCCGACGGACCCGTGGCGTTCATTCCGCTCGGCGGCGAACGGCTGGGTCTGGACGTTGGGCAGATTCACGAGCGACAGGTTCGAAACGCCGAGCGGGCGCTGTGGACGCTGAACGGCGGGCGACAACCAATCGTGGACGGGTACTCCGGCTACGAGCCGCGCGGGACATCGCAGCTGGCGCGCATGACGTACTGGGCCGGCGACGGAAGCCGGCGGGATGTGCTGGAGGCGCTGCTTGCTCTCGGAGTCCGAACGGTCGTCCTGGACCGGGCCTACTTGTCTCCGGACCAGGCGGACGCGTGGCTGGCCGCGATTCGTGCCGTGGGGCCTTCAGCATCAACGCGCGAGACGGAGCGTTTCGTCGTCGCCCTCCTGGGTCCGCTGAGTACACCTCCCGTCACCTCGATGTCCAATGTCGAGATGCGGCTTGCGCTGGCGCCGTTCGCAGGCAGCGATGCGCCAATTGACATTTCGGTCACGCTCTCCAACCCGGCGGACCGACCGTGGCTGCCACCAAAAGGAAAGCGGATAGCGTCAGGGACCTTGCTGTGGGAGCCGCTGGAGGCTGGCGAGTCCGTTCGACAGGAAGTTCGGCTGCGCCTGCCGCCGGTGATTGCGGCTCGCTCCATGGCGCCGGCGCTCAATCTCCTTCGTGGGCACGCGCCTTCGATTCCCGGCCGGTATCGCCTGCGGCTGACGATTGAGGGCGCGCCCGACGTGTTTGCGGACCTGGAGGTTCGCGCGCCGAACGTCGACGCGCTGCCTGCGCTTGCCGCGGACCTGCGCATCCTGGCGCTGCCGTCCTGCCTGCGCGCCGGGGAGACCACGCTTGCCCAGGTGCAGGCGCTGAATACCGGCGCTCAGCCGTGGGGCCTGGATCACCTGATCGGTTTTCGTTGGTCGACAGCCGACGACCGCTTCATGCTGCAACGACTGGAAGACCTGGAAGGGCGGTTGCTCCAGGTGCAGACGCAACGAGCCCCAGGAGTCGTGGCGGGATCCGGGATGGCATTCGAAGGGGGCGTGCAGGCGCCGTCGGCCAGCGGGCCCTATACGTTGACGCTCGGAATGGTTCAGGACTCCTGGTTCGGCGAGATCAACCTGCCGATAGACGTGCGGGACGACTGCGGCTGAGGTCCGCGCTTGCTGTTGCCCAGGGCTCTCATGCGACAATAGGCCGGTTTGTTCAACACCTCAGCCACCCAAGGGAGCGCACCATGGGACGCGGCGCCCGAGTCTCGATCGAATATTGCAGCCAATGAAACTATCTCCCTAAAGCCGTCCGTGCGACGGAAGAGATCCTGGGAGAGCATGGAACCGACGTGGCGGAGATGACGCTGACGCCCTCCGGCGGCGGCGTTTTCGAAGTGGTCGTTGACGGGGACCTGGTGTTCTCGAAGAAGGCCCTGGGACGCCACGCGGAGGACGGCGAGGTTCTGCCGCTGGTGAACGCGGCGATGGCGGGCTAACCGGAGCGAGCCTCAAGAATAGGAGCGGGTTCGGTGGCGGCCTGTTTCAGGCTGTCCTCAACCGATCGCCCGTGCCGACCGCGAGCCGGCATCAGGCGCTTTCGGCGGAGTCCTCATGAAGCGCGCATGCCCGCAAGATTTCCGCGACCCTGTCCACAGAGGCCGCCCAGAGCTTGGCGCCAAGCGCGGCGCTGGCGTGGGTTGGGTTGCCAATGGCCCCGGTGGGCGAGTAACGCGCAAAGTCCGACTCCGGATCCCGCCAGCCAACCGGCGGGTGAGCTGGATCGGTGATCTCGTTCATACGCACGGATGCTGCGCGCAGGTGGAGAGAGATCGAGGTTGAGAAACTGTCGGCGTGCCCACCGGGCACGCTCGGGTCCACCAGACGACGCCAGATGTCCTGGAAGGGTTGCTCAGGCAGGAACGCCTGGGACTTTCGCGCGTTTGCCTGGTTGAATTCCCGGATCGTGCCGCGCAGGTCGTGACCACCGCAGCCGCGCCAGACGACGATGCGTTCAAAACCCTGGTCGGCAAGGGAGCCGAGGGTTGCCGAGACAAAACCGCTGTGGACTTCGGGCGGAATGTCGACGTAGCCCGCGCCATAGTTCTGATGCTCCGGCGTGGGACCGAAAGGGATCGCAGGCAGCACCAGCGACTGAACGCGATATTTGCCCGAGGCCTTTTGGGATGCCGCCAGGCAGAGGCGCTCGGCGAACCAGGTATCGAAGTCGACAGGGAGGTGGGGCACCTGCTGCTCGGTGCAACCTGTGGGGAGGATTGCCAGGCAGCCTGATTTCGCCAGGCGGCGGATTTCGAGGTAAGTGAGGTCGCCGAAGCGCATAAGAGAGCCAACGTATCACCCGGTACGAGCAGGTAGGGTCGCCGGCAGTGGGTCACATAGCCGAAATACCGTCGGCTAAGATTTCTCAGGCTCTCTTGCTGGGCGGTGCGGCGGGCCACCATCGCCCGGACCACAGGAACCCGGGACCCCGGTTCACGGAGGAGCCGATGACGGCCGAGTTGAATGCCCTCGACATCGAGCGTCGGCTGACGAAGATCGAAGCCACGCTCGAGGCGAAACTGCCGACCTTCGCAACCAAGGCGGATTTGCACGCGCTGGAGACGCGCCTGATCAAGTGGATGGTCGGGTCCGTGCTGGCCGCGGCCATGGCTACCGGAGCCATCGTGTCGGTGATCAGCCGGTTTTGGACTTAGGCGCAGCAGAGTCTTCAAGACCACACCACAGAGGAGCCAGGCCGCATGTATGCGATGCATCTGGTGATCTAAAACACGTTAGACGGCTTCTCGCCTTCGTGTCTGCGAGGGGTCTCACTTGCTGAATTGAGACAGTTCTGACTGACACTCAGGGAAACAGTCGATCCTGCCCTGGAGGCACAGGCAACCCAGCGTGAAGTAGTCCCAAGACTATCCCACTACGCCGAAGCCCTACACATCGACACGGCTGTCTCTTTCCTGACCTATAGGGTATGTATCCATGTTCGTCAATGTCGATTCCTTCCGTCCAAGAGCTAAAGAGCGGGTGATCAGCTGGCAGTTGTGCACCTCTCGCTAGCCAATACTTCATGGAGTTTGACGATAGTGATTGCAAGACTACTGGTGAAGCACCTGGCCTGTTCAACTCGCCCCGAATCGCCTCGTTTGAGCTGCGAGAACCCTCTGCAATACCACAGACCACAGCTATGCATTCATGTGGCGCGATACTCGCTATCTGCAACAAGCTGGCAATCCACGAAGCACCAAATGAACCATGGACACATCGAATAAGCTCTGCATCCCAATTGCTCTGCTCCGCCAAAGTCCGGACAGAGTGATGAGGAATCAGAAATTCAGCCGCCCCTACATTGCAAGCTCGCTCAATAGTTCGGTCATGCGAGTCACTGTCTTGGACGTGATCCTGAAGATATGAAATCAGCGATCCATCCACCTCAAGCAGGTGATGAGTAATCTCGTGATAGAATGTGAATTCAACCGTATCTTTCCATTGACTAGGATTAATTATAATCGTTGGACCTAGGTAGTCGTACATTCCGACATGATTCCCAATCGTGGAGTCTTCATGAAAGCCGACTCCCAAACCCTCCGCCACCTGACGCCTTGAGCTTGGAAGGGATCCACCCAATCTCTCTAGGGCGGATGCCACCAGCATGCGAACGTGGCGATCCACAGCGGAATAGGAGGCGAATTCGAAGACTATGAGTCGGGTCCCAAGAGTCGGCGCAAGTGAAGGAAGAGCTCGAGCCACTCGTGCTTGTCACGTGGACGGCGACCACGATGCTGGATACGAGCCAGTGTCCGAATCCAATCATCGGTGAGCAGGTTGCCATAGATTGGGTCGTCGCGAAGTTGGGCAAGCCCTGAGGGCAACTCAGTCGCTGTCCCAGAAAAGTCCACACCAGTCAGGATGCGTGACGGCGACACCTTGAGCGCGTTAGCGAGCCGCTGGATTGAAGTGGTGGACGGCGAAGTCTGGTTCCTCTCAAGGTCAGAGAGAAAGGAGATTGACAGACCCGAGCGCACTGAGACCTGCTTCAGGGTCAGGCCTCTATTGCGGCGAATCTGCCGCAGCCGCTCCCCGAATGTGAAAGAGGCTTCGGATTCTCCGAGTTCGTAGCTCATCGGCGCAGCCTATCTCTCAGAATAGAGTCGTCGCAAGCGTAATTCAGGGAAACTTCCGCTGGCACCGGACACGTCCGTAGCGTAAACTCTGATGTGTTACGCCCTGAGCGTACCGTGGAGGCAAAGATGGCGAAATCAGGAAGCCCGTCGCAGGCGAGCCGGGCAGCAGCGTCGAAGGAAGTAGCAAGTCCGTTCGAGCTCGGCCGAGCACCCAAACCAGATCCAGCAGATGAGTGCACGCTCGCTCGGAACCTGTTGGCACAGCCACACGACGATTCGAGGCTCCTGACTTCGGGAGACTTCGTGGCGATTTCCAGGTCAGGGCAGCGCCTCCACGTCGTGCGCCACAGCGCGATCGTGGCAACTGTCATCGAGTCGAAGATCACGCATGAAGTCCGTGACTGCATGGAGCGTGGATACCGTTTCGTTGCCGAAGTTGTGAGTACTTCGAGCCGAGGCGGCCAACTTTGGGAGCTTAGGGCATGGGGCCAGTTACCAGGCCAATAACCCAGCCCGATCCCAACCTGTGGATGATCTCTTCCCGGATCTGTGGCGCCTGCCCAGCCAGACACGTGTGTGGATCGCAGCATTCCGTACATGCGTGCCCAGACGATCTGCTGAGTCTAGGGCCTTCAAGTCAGCTGCACCCACAAGACCCCGACGCAGACCAAATGACGGCCGACCTAGGCTCCTTCGACTTTCCAAATGCGTCAACACCTGTCAAGAAACCAGGGTTTCCGGCTTTCATCCCATGGGTAAGACTTGGGAGTCACGCCAAATGGAGATTCCCCTCATGGGTGGCGGTGCCCCTTCATGAGGTGCTCCTTGAGGACGGCACAGTTCACGACGTTGACCGCGTCAGGCGATCGCTGAATCTACGGTCCGATCAGAGAGTCGTCATCAGCTGCCATGTGAAGGACAAGCTCCTTGGAAGAGTTTGGCGCAAGCGAACCCGATTCGTGCGGAGTCTCCGCGACGCGGGATTCGACTCCATATTGGCCCCCGGATTCTCGGTCTGGTCTACACACTGTCGATTCCAGCAGCTAACTGCTATCGCACAGTCGAATAGACTATTCGAATCTCTGCACTTGGAGGGTGTCCGCGCGGTTCCCCATGTTTCAGGCTTCACTGATCGTGACTGGCGGCGAGCCGGATTGTGGTTGGCGGCACACTCAGAAGTTGAAATCGTCTGTGTCGACGTTCAACGCAGCCGCCAGCATTCTTCGTGGACGGAGGAGATGGCCGCGCTCAGACTGCTTCGCTCCACCGTAGGCAGACCGTTGAGGTGGGTAGTAAATGGCGTCTCACAACACAGACGAATCGAGGAACTCTCAAGAACCCTAGGAGACTTGACTGTTGTGAGCGCCGATGTGTACATGCGTGCAGTGAAGGGTCGTCAGCCGTGGCCAGTTTGTGGTAACGAACGTTCGGACCTGGCAAAGCACGAGATCTTTGCGCGGTCCTCTTCGGCGTTTGCAGGATTCGTACGAGGGCTCTCAAGCGACCAAGGGATCCGATAAGGGTCTTCGAGCGAGTATGGGCGAATCGAGTGACACGGCGCTGTACGACCGACGCATTGCGCTGGCTGCCCGCTAGCCCGGCACTGGCTAGTGGTCTGGGTCGCTCCGTCAGGGATTGCTAGCTCTTTTCAGGAATACTCTGGGCGTGACTCGACACCGCTGCCCAAACAGTTGACTTCCGTGACTGCCTCCTGGTTTAGGCCCGTGCACCAATGTTCTATTTCCCGAACGCAGCGGTCGAAGGGCCGGTCCAACTCATCAGCGGCACGACCAGAGCGTGACTTCGCAGATACTGCACGAGCGCCAGGTGAATGCCCCAGCCAGTGAATCTGTCTATCAAGGGTCGGCTGTGCGACGAGCGGAACTTTGGGAAAGTATGGGACCTAGGAGGCAGAGACGACGCTGATGACGTCGGACGAGGTCGTGCTCACGGTGGTCGTCAATGGCGTTCTGGTGTTCTCAAAAAAGGCCCTGGGACGCCACATGGAGAACAAAGAGGCTCTGCCGATGGTGAGCGTGGCGACCGCAAGCTAGTCCGATTGGTTGGGTTGCGGGCCACGGCCCCGGGTTCCTAGCATCCGGCTCCGTGGTCCGGTTCGATCAACAGTTAGTTTGCGGGGGCTGGTGACTCCCCGGCCTGGTCTAGGCGGCGCTTGGCTTCGGCGTATACGTCGGGTGACAGCGCGCCGCGTTGGGCGGTGGCGATGTTTTCGGCGAGGTGGTCCGGGTTAAGGGTGCCGGCGATGATGGTGTGGATGTCCGGGTGCGAGAGGGTGTACCGGAGCATGAAAGCGGTGGGGCTTTCGCCCTCTTCGCGGAGGTCGTCGAGGCCGGCCTGCTCGTAGGCAGCCCAGCGGTCGGCGCTGGCCAGTCCCACGCCCGGTTCGCCCTTGCCAACGCCGCCACGGATGACGGTGCCGATGCCGGCCTGGGCGGCCTTGCTGATCCACTCCTCGTGCTCGCGCAGGACGGCGGCATACGGAATCTGGAAAACGTCAAAGACGCCCCACTCAATGTAGGTGGGCATGTGCGGGAGCGTGGTTGAGGCGCCGATCCAGCGGACCTTGCCCTGGGATCGCATGTCCTGCAGGGTGTCGACGACGCCCTCGGCCTCGCACTGCTCGACGGTTGCGTTGTGGATCTGCATGACGTCCACGTAGTCGGTCCTGAGGCGTTGCAGGCTCTCTTCGAGGCCTCGGAACATGTTCTCGCGGGTCCAGATGTGCTCGCCGCCGCCGGGGATGCAGCCGCACTTGGTGGCCAGGATGTACTCGTCGCGGCGCGAGCCGATGAAGCGGCCCATCAGCTCTTCGCTGCGGCCGTAGTCGTTGGATGTGTCGATGTAAGTGATGCCGGAGTCGAGAACAGCGTTGAGGATGCGGCTGGCATCTTCGTCGCTGATGTCGCGGCCGCGGGGGGCGCCGCGGATTTCCATGGCGCCGTGGCCGAGACGGGTTATGTCAAGTCCAGTGCGGCCAAGAGTTGCGGTGGGAAGGTCGGTTGGCATAGGTCAGTCCTCCATGAGGGTTGGTTCGCGCGCTATGCGCTTGTTGAGCTGTTTACGGCTTCCAGCACCCGGACGGGCGAGGCCGGGAGATGGCGGATGCGGCCGCCGGTGGCGTCGTGGATGGCGTTGGCGAGGGCCGCGAGCGGCGGGACGATCGGGAGTTCGCCGACGCCGCGTACGCCGTAGGGATGGCCGGGATTCGGGTATTCGACCATGACGATTTCCAGGTTGGGGACGTCGAGCGCGGTGGGCATGCGGTAGTCCAGAAACGAGGTGTTGGTCATGCGGCCGGCGTCGTCGTAGGTGTAGCCCTCGGTGATGGCCCAGCCGATGCCCTGGGCGATACCACCTTCGATCTGGCCGCTGGCGTAGGGCGGATAGACCGCCTTGCCCACGTCCTGGATGGCGGTGTAGCGGAGGACATCCACCTTGCCGGTTTCGGGATCGACGGCGACGTCGACGATGTGGGTGGCGAAGGAGGGGCCGGGAAGGGTTGGCGTGGTGGTGGCGACGCCGACCGGGGCCTCGCCCTCTCCAACGATCAGGCGGGCGGCCTCGGCGAAGTCGACGGCATAGCCGTTGGCGGCGAAGCCATCCAGCGATACGTCGATCGTCGACTCGGCCACGTCCCAGATGTCGGCCAGGACGTCGCGCATCTTGCTCTGCAGATCACGGGCGGCCTCGATGGCGGCCCAACCCGTGGCGAAGGTGGTGCGGCTGCCGGCGGCGTTGCCGCCCTCCGCGATGGCGTCGGTGTCGGGAATGCGGGGATGGACCCGGTCGGCGCCGATGCCGAGGGTCTCAGCCAGCTGCATGGCGATGGACGTACGGGTGCCGCCGATATCCGGCGAGGACTCCAGGAGAGTGACGGAGCCGTCGCCATTGAGACGGGCGGTGGCGGATGAGGTCCCGCCGCCGTTGCCCCAGAAGCCGGAGGCGACGCCGCGGCCGCAGAGGCGGCCGTCTTGCTGAGACACCGGTGACTGCCAGTGATCGGTGGTGCTGGCGACGCGGAGTTGCTCACTGTTGCCGACGTCGTTGAAGCGGGTGCCGTTGGGTCGGAGATCGCCTTCACCGGAGGCGTTGCGGAGGCGGAATTCGAGGGGGTCCATGCCCAGGGTTTCGGACAACTCGTCGATCACGCCCTCGACGGCGAAGGCCGCCTGGGGCGCGCCGGGAGCGCGGAAGGCCTGGGACTTGGGTTTGTTGACGACGACGTCGTAGCCGTCGACGCGGAAGTTCCGGAGCCGGTAGGGGGCGAAGCCGCAATTGGCGCCGCCGCCGACAGATGAGCCGGGAAAGGCGCCGGCCTCGAAGTGCATGTCGAGTTGCGCCGCGGTGAGGTCGCCGCCCGAGGTAGCGCCGATCTTGCAGCGGATGAAGGCGGCGGGGGCGGGGCCGGTGCCGAGCAGGGTCTCGGTGCGGTCCATCGTGATCTTCACGGGTCGACCGGCCTTGCGGGCAAGGACCACCGCGATTGGGGCGACGTAGTTGGTGAGCTTGCCGCCGAAGCCGCCACCGATTTCCGCCGCGACGACTCGGATATTCGAGACGGGGATCCCAAGCATCTGGCTGATCTCGTTACGGACTCCGAAGTGGCCCTGGGTGCTGCAGTGGACTTCCAGCGTGCCGTCGGCGCGCCAGAAGGCGGTGGCGTTGTGGGGTTCGATGTAGCCCTGGTGGATGGTGGACGTGCTGAAGTCGCGTTCAACAATCAGGTCGGCGGCGGCGAAGCCCGCCTGGATATCGCCTTCTTCCAGCACGATGTGCTTGGCGATGTTGCCTGGTGAGTCGGCGAACTCGCCGGCGGTTTCCATGCGCAGGTCGGGGTGCAGGATCGGGGCGTCGGGGGCGCTGGCGGATTGGGCGTCGAGGACGGCGTCCAGAACCTCGTACTCGACGTCAATCAGGCGTAGGGCCTCGGCCGCGAGATGCGGCGAGGTCGCGGCCACGGCGGCGACGGCGTGGCCGTGGTAGAGCGCCTTGTCGCGCGCCATCACGTTCATGGCCTTGAGGCGGATGGCGTTGCCGAAGGCCTGCGGGCCTTCGACGGAGGCCACCGGGATGTCGTCTGAAGTCATCGTGGCCAGGACGCCGGGCAGAGCCTCGGCCCGCGAGGTGTCGATGGAGGTGATACGTGCGTGGGCGTGCGGGCTGCGCAGCACCTGGGCGTGCAGCATGCCGGGAATACTCACGTCCACGCCGAAAACCGCGTGTCCGGTCACCTTGTCAACGCCGTCGTGGCGGACGGGGCTGGTTCCAACGACGTTCAGTTCAGGTGCGGTGACGGTCATGCAGAGTTCATCCGAGCGCAGGTTCAGTACCGATCTTCGCACGCGCCAGCGACCGCGGCGTCGCGGGGTCGAGTGCAGACGAGCACTACGGTCGGCGAACGCCGTGCTAGGTTCACGCGTGGAGCATCGCCTTTGAAGGCACGAAGTACGAGCGCCATTCGCCGTTCAGGCAGATTCCGCCCGCGACTATGCATGGTGTCCGCCCTATTTGTGCTCGGCCTTTGCCTCGGCGCCTGCGGTGGCGGAGACGGCGGCCTGGTTCGGCAGGACTACAACGCGGTCATTGCGCCGGAGCGATGCGGCGGAGTTAGTGCCACGAGCTGTGCGGGCTATCAGTTCACCCCCACGGCAGCCACGGCCCCATAGGCAGCGGGCCTTCACTGTGCTGACGCGACGAACGCCGGTTTGACGGCTGCGGCGCGTCCCAACGTGCTGGTGCTCATGAGCGACCAGCACAACCCCTCTGTCAGTACGCCGTACGGCCATTCATTCATCCAAACCCCGGCCATTCAGGACCTGGCCGATGGCGGGGTGACGTTTGAGAACGCCTACTGTCCTTCGCCGCTGTGCGTGCCATCTCGCTCCGCCTTCCTGACCGGACTGCCGGTGCATGCCATTGGCGCCTGGGACAACTCCTGTCCGCTGCCGGTGACCGAGCCGACCTGGGCGCACCGGTTGAATGCGGCGGGTTACGAGACAACGCTTTGCGGTCGCATGAGCATCGGCGGACCCAATCAGATGCATGGTTTCGCCCGGCGCGTCCACGACGAGATGCGGCCCGGCGTGATGGGATCCAGTTTTCCGGATTGGGGCGCGCCGATCCCGGCGCATCCGCGAACTCGCCAGCGGCTGGAGACGGCTGGCCCGGGCGATACGTGGCAGCAGCAGTACGACGAGAGCGTGACCGACGCCGCCGTGGCTTACCTTTCGGACGCGGCGAGGCGCGACGGCCCCTGGGCCGCCGTGGTTGGCTGGTTTCTGCCGCACACGCCGCTGACGGTCCGGCCCGAATATTTCGACCAGTACTTTCCGGCTCACGCCGACCAGCCAGCGGCACCGTGCGAGCCGCTGGATACGGTGCATCCGCAGAGCCGGCGCTTCCGGAAGTCTCTGGGCGCCGAGGGCTTGTCGGACGACCAGATTGGCAAGGCCCGCGCGGCGTACTACGGGATGGTCTCGTTCACGGACGCGCAAGTGGGCCGGGTCTTGAGAGCCCTGGAGTCCAGCGGAGCTGGCGACAACACGCTGGTTGTCTATACGTCCGACCACGGCGAGATGATCGGGGAACACGGCCTGTGGTGGAAGAGCTCGTTCTACGAGCCGTCGGTGCGCGTGCCGCTGATCGCGGCCTGGCCGGGCCGGATCGATGGCGGCTCCCGGGTCGACGCGCCGGTCTCGCTGCTTGATCTGACGCGCACTGTGGTTGACGTAGCTGGGGCCGACGCCGACGGCCTTGCCGGCGAGAACCTGCTAGGAACACCCCTGGATCCTGAACGGGCCGTCTTCTCAGAGTATGAGGCGCACGCCACCGACCGGCCGGGCCGCATGGTCAGGCGCGGACGCTACAAGTTGAACTACTACCACGGCGAGCAGCCCGAGCTGTTTGACTTGAGCGAGGATCCGCACGAAACGGTCAACCTTGCGTCGAATCCCGCCTTTGCCCTCGTTCGCGACGATCTCATCGCCCTGGTGCTGACGGACTGGTTCCCCGACGAGATAGACCAGAGAGTCCGCGAAAGCCAACGACGGCGACGGATTCTGTTTGCCGGGTTGCCCTAGACGGACGGTGCCCGGCCGGTTCCGGCGGCTTGCGGTGAGTTGACCAGGATTGCGCGCTGCCGTGTATCCGGCGACGATGCGCAACGAGCGAGCCTGAACATCGCGAAAGCCCGGTCACATGGCGAAACACCTGTTTCTAGACCTTGACGAAGTTGCCGCCACGCACAACCTGGAGCAGCGCGTGTGTGAGGCCACGAAGCATCGGGCGAATCCGGTGTTGCCGGTGGGGCGGCTGGACGAGTGGGACGCGGTGCGGGCCAGCGTGTGGTCGGTACGGACGGTGCTGTACGACCCGGACGATGGCCTGTTCAAGTGCTGGTACACGGGGGCCGACCAGGAGCGCCTGCGCTGGCGGCGCATGGGCTACGCGTACAGCGAGGACGGCGTCCGCTGGATCAAGCCAAAGCTTGGGCTCTACGAGTTCAACGGGTCCAAGGACAACAACATCTGCCTAGACATGCTGGGGGCGGTGATTCGCGATCCGACGGAGCCCGACCCGGCCCGTCGGTTCAAGATGGTCACGAAAGATCTCGTAGGGAGTGGGCCGGCCCGTGCCGCGTACTCGCCCGACGGCATTAACTGGACCGTGGGCCCGGTCGTCGACCTGCCGGCGTTGGCGCACGGTCCGGACATCGTGGTCCTGGCGCTGGACGAGGAGGCCACGGACCCGGATCGCCGGTACATCCTGATCTGGCAGGAGCGCGTGCCGGCGGCGAAGCCGGGGCCACGGACGGTCCGGGGCAAGTTCATCGCCTACGGGCCAAGCATCGAGAAGTTCACGCCCAGTCCCGATAACCCCTTTCTCGATCCCAAGGACGGGCTGGAGCAGGAGAACCACTTCCTGACGCTGGACCGCTATGGCAAGGGGTGGATTTCCGTCTACGAATATGGTTGGTATGTGCCGAACGGGCTTGGCGTTTTCGGGCAGTACGCCGCGGACCTGCGGCTGGCCGTCAGCAAGGACGGTGAGCACTTCTCACGCATCTGCCTCACCGACAAGCTGGTCCCGCGCGGCGAGCGGGGGGCCTGGGACGCGGGGTTCCTGGTGGTGGGCGACCGCATCATCGTCAAGGACGACACCATCTACATCTACTACAGCGGACAGGGCGAGGACTGGAGCCTCTGGCCGCCGGGCAACTATCCCAAAGAGTTCGGGAGCGGGAAGAGCGGATCCGTTCGCCTGACGCAGTTGGGACTGGCGACATTGCGGCTGGACGGGTTCACGTGCATGCAGACGGTCGACCGGGAGATTTCGGGGTCGCTGGAGACGACGGCGCTGGAGATCGAGCCGGACACGCGGCTGACCGTCAACGTGGCGGAGGCTATCGCGCGGCGGAGCTGGGTGGATGTGGACGTGCTGGACGCCGCCACGGGTGAGGTGATCGCAGGATTCGGCCGCGAGGAGTGCATGCCGCTGGACATCGACGGGGTTCGGGAGCCTGTTCGGTGGCAGGGCGCAGAACTCGGTGCCTGCGATCGACGCAAGATTCGCCTGAGATTCCACATCCACGGCGCCGCGCGGTTACACGCTTATTCGCTGATGTAGCGGATCCGAACGCCGCGAGTTCCGCCGGTGCGAGGCTGGCCGGAATTGCGCACAAGCCGGTGATGCCGCCACGATGCAGGCGCCGGGAACCATCAGGAGGCAACGCTCATGCAGCGTCAGCGCATCTCGTCAGGCAAGCCAACCGAGGCCGTCATCGGCTACTCGCGCGCCGTGCGCGTGGGTCCGCACGTCTGGGTCGCCGGCACCACCGGCCCGCTACCGCCCGAGCACCCCGACGCGCCGGGCGACGCCTACGCGCAGGCCAAGCACGCGATCGGGATCATCGAGAAGGGACTGTCCGAGGCCGGTGCGACGCTGGATGACGTGGTGCGGACGCGCGTCTATCTGACCGAGATCGAGCGCGACGCGGACGCCGTGGGCCGGGCCCATTTCGAGGCGTTCGGCAAGGCCATGCCGGCGTCGGCCTTCATTGGCTGCACCAGCCTGATCGGCGAAGAGTCCTTGCTGGAAATCGAAGCCGACGCGTACGTGGCGGACGGCGGCGGCTAGCTCCGCTCGATCGTCAGGGCGCTGGCGCGCTTTAGCCCACCACAAGCGGACTGACGTGGATCACTACACCCGCGTCGCCCGCTCAACGGTCTCAGAGATCCAGGCATTGAGACTCTTGGCCTCGGCCTGCGCGGCGGCCGTCGCCGCGCGGTGGACGGCCGGGGTCAGCCGCAGGGCCACCTTGCCTGAGTAGGGCTTCTCGGGCTTGCGGCCTCGCTCAGCGCAGACCTTCAGGTACTCGTCCACGGAGTCCTTGAATGCCTCACGCAGCCCCGCAACCGACGTGCCCTGAAAGGTGATGACGTCACGCGTGTCGATCACGTCGCCGTGAAAGAAGCCGGCTTCATCGTCGTACTTCACCACGGCCCGATAGCCCGCGTATTCCATCATGGTCCGTCCGCAGCGGGATCGGGTTAGGGCGCCCGCAGGATTACGTTCTCCGCATCCAGCGCCCAGGTCTCGTGGTAGACGTGGGGACGGGGTCGCTGAATCTGCAGAGGTTCGGGCGGCGGGTTGTCGGGGTCCCAGAGTTCCAGACGGTCGCGGCCGCGGACCTGGTGGAACCACTCCTTTTCGGTCTCGGCCGGCTCGATCTCGCGGCGCAGGATGAACTCCACATAGTGGAACTCGCTGAGCGCCACCTCGGCCAGGAAGACGCGGTCGACGCCCTCGCCGTCCCAGGTGGCCATGTCGGGCAGGATCACCGGGCCGCAGCAGAGTTGGAACTTGCCCGAGTCGGGATGCAGGTTCATCAGGCGTATCGGGAACTCGACGCGGATGTCGAGTCCGGTGGCCTTGTCACGATAGGTGGTCTGGCCGTTGATGACGGCGCCGGCCTGGGTGGCTTCGTTGACGGCGTGGCCGTCGAGCAGGCGATCGGCGCCGGGGAGCGTGACGGGACAAAACTCCATGTCCGCGTACCGCTCAGACCACGGGCCGCGGGCGACAGGCTCGGGGACATCCGACGGACCGCGTGCGATAGAAACTCGGTCCTCGCGCGTGAAGACCGCCCGCCACTCGCCGCTGGGCAGCATGAAGAATTCCTCGGTGGCGATGGTGAGCTCGGTGCGGCAGGGGTAGTTGAGGTAGTGGGTGATCGACGAGCCGGACGGATCGAGGATGTCCATGGTCGAGTCGACCTGCATGCGCACGCGGTAGACATCGCCGAACTCGCCCACGAAGCCACCGTCCCAGCGGTAGTGGGGATGGGGTTTCCAGGGGTGGGTGGTCCAGGTGATGAAGGAGCGGTTGAAGTCGAGCATGGGACGGGCCTTGGTGGAGCGATACGACGGCGTTTCGGTGGCTCACAATACACTCGACCAAAGTCGGCGTATCGGCCGCCACGAATCGGGACGCGGCCACCGGGATCACCGGTCAGACCGGAGAGGACGAGACCATGACTGACTTGCGCGACAAGATAATGGGCTGCCTGCTTGGCGGCTTGCTGGGCGATGCGATGGGTGGGCCGACGGAGGGGCTGCACTACGAGTTCATCGCGGAGCGCTTTGGTGAGGTCACCACACTCAAAGAGCATCGCGGCTTGCAGCCCGGCGCCGGGACCGATGATTCGGCGCTGAAGCACATGCTCTGCGAGGCGATTCGGAGAACGAACGGCAACGTCAACGCGGCCGCCTGGGCCCAGGTGTGGCGCGAGCGGATGAACCCGTTCAAGTTCTATCCGCCGGTGGCCAGTTCCTTCTACAAGATCTCGACTGGTGGGGTCAGAGCCCGGGAAGCCGGCATTGGCAACATGATTTCCAATAGCACGGCCATGTGCATCTCGCCGATTGGCATCATCAACGCGGGCGACCCGCGCCGGGCCATGCTGGAAGCGTACGAGGTCACCAGCCTGATTCATCGCGGTTCGCCGCAGGATGGGGCCCTGGCCATGGCCGCGGCCACCGCCGCGGCGTTCGATCCGAAGGCCGATGCCGAGTCAGTTATTGACGCAGCGGTCAGCAACCTGGACGACGAAAGCGACGTGCCCGCGGCCATCGATACGGCCGTGAGCCTAGCGTGGTCGACGGGCGACTTTGCCGCGTTCCGCGCCGCCTATTACGCCGACCACCTGTGGGATTGGCCGCAGCAACCCGAAGAGGGTCATAGCAACGCGGTTGACCCGCGCGAGTCGGCGTCCGTGGCGCTGGCGCTACTGCTGCTGGCCGACGGCGACCCGAACGAACTGGCACTGATGTCGGCGAACTTCGGACGGGACGCCGACTCCATCGGCGCCATGGGCGGGCCGGTGGCCGGGGCGATGGCGGGGGCCAGTGGTATTCGGCCGCGATGGGCCGCCCAGGTGCAGGCTGCGACGCCGGTGGATCAGGACGAACTGGCGGACTCGCTGCTGGAGGTGCTGACGGGGCGGCTGAACGCAGACCGTGCGCGCAGCGAGGTGCTGCTGGCGTAGATCCACGTGGCGCACTGTTTGGACCGGTTCCGGTGCGTCGGTTCCAGTTCGCGCGGCGTCGGCGGCGGCCCTAAAGTACGGACCTATGGCTGAGCCGCGAGTTCCCACGGTCAGGCGCTTCTATCCGGCGCATGCCGAGTTGCAGGCGCGGTTTGACCGCGAAGCGCGGCAGATGCCGGTGGACGTCAGCAGCGCGGAAGCCTTCGAGGTCTGGCGCACGGATACGCGGCGGCATCTTTCGGCCATCACCGGTATGGAGAGCATGCGGGCCGCCGATCCGCGGCCCGTCGTTACGGAGTCGGTTCAGTGCGACGGCTACGTGCGGCAGCGGATGGAGATTCATACGGAGCCGGATGTCGTGATGCCGTTGTATGCGCTGCTGCCGGACGACCTGAAGGCGGGCGAGCGACGGCCCGTGGTGATTGCGCCGCACGGGCATGGCAGCGGCGGAAAGAATATGACGGCGGGTCGGCGCGACATTCCGGCCGTGGCCGACGCAATCGATCAGTACAACGGCGCCTATGCGAAGCACTTCGCACAGGCCGGTCTGATCGTCTTTGCGCCCGATGCGCGCGCCTTCGGCGAACGCCGCGAACCGGCTGGACAGGAAAACGACGAAGATTCGTTCATGCGGTCCACCTGCACGCCGCTGAATCACGCCGCCATCTCGCTGGGGCAGACCGTGACGGGCATGTGGACCTGGGACCTGATGCGGCTGGTGGACTACGTGCTGACGCGCGACGACTGCGATCCCGAACGCATCGGCTGCGCGGGGCTCAGCGGCGGGGGACTGCAAACCCTCTGGCTGGCCGCGATGGACGACCGGATTTGTGCGGCGGTGGTGAGCGGCTACTTCTACGGCTACCGGGACTCGCTGCTGGATCTGAACAGCAACTGTGGGTGCAACTACGTCCCGGGGCTGTGGCAGGCCGTGGACATGGGCGACCTGGGCGCGTTGATCGCGCCGCGTCCGTTGCTGATCGAAACCGGCGACCAGGACCCGCTGAATGGGGCGCGCGGGCTGGACAACGTATACGAACAGGTGGCGATCACGCGGGAGGCTTACGAACTGCACGGCGCCAGCGACTGCCTGGCGCATGACGTGCAGCCGGGGGAACACCAGTGGTACGGGGGGACGGGGGAGCCGTGGCTGGTGGAGCGGTTGACCGAGGGTTGACGGAGATAGCGGAGCGGACGACGAAAGACGTGCTGAGTAGTGCCGGACGCATGGGATTGGGCCGGTGACGAGGCTTGATTCGACCGAGCTGATCATTGGCGAGCGGCCGCAGTACTTTTTTGACAGCGGGATGATCGAAGAAATCCAGAACGTCAGGCGCACGGTGCACGCGCCCAGGCCGTTGGATCAGAACCCGGTGATTCAGTTGGATCGGCCCTGGGAGCACTTCACCAACTTTGGCGCAGACGATTGGACGTTGTGGCGGGATGACAACGGTGGTTTCAACTGCCTCTACACCGACATGGCCCTGGACCGCGAGAAGCTGGCGCGCGAGGGCGGCACGATGATCGACTGGCACATCAGCCGCTTTCGGGTGATGTATGCGCGGTCGTCGGACGGTCTGAACTGGGAAAAGCCAGCGATGGGCATCGTGCGCGAGGGCGGGCACGACACGAACATCGTCTTAGGCAGCGAGACCTACGGGAACGTCTGGGGTCCGGCCGTGCTGGACGACCCGCTGGAGCAGGATCCGGCGCGCCGCTACAAGATGCTCTATGAGCTAGGCGCTCCGGGATTCCGGGTGGCCGACGAGACGCCGGGCGCTCACATCCGGCTGGCCAACTCGCCGGACGGGATCCATTGGACCCCTGCTGACGTTGTGCCCCGTTTCGGATCCATGGGCGACCGGCTGGGCGACACGATCTTCCCGACGTTCGATCCCGACAGCGGCACTTACCGCATCGTCACGCGGCACCCGCTGATGGAGTTGGCGCCGCGCACACGTCCGACGCACGCGCCGATGGTGGGTGGGGCGCCCGCCTTTGACGCGGTAATGGCCACGCCCAACCGACGGGTCGTCCGCCGCATCTTCATGTGCGAGAGCCGCGACTTTGTGAACTGGAGCGAGCCGCGACTGATCCTGGCCCCGGATCCCGACCTGGACAACCTGGACGTGGCCTTCTATGGCATGCGGCCCTTCCGGCTGGGCGGACATTGGATCGGCTTCCTGGGCGTCTTTCACCAGGTGTCGAATACGTCAACCGTGGAACTTGTGCATAGCCGCGACGGTCGCCAGTGGGAACGGCTGGCGCCCACGCACGACTGGATTGGCCTGGGCGAAGCGGGTAGCTGGTGCGCCAACCAGATCGGGATCCCCCGCATCGTGGACGTAGGCGACGAGACCTGGGTGTACTTCGGCGGCGCGACTTCGCAGCACGACCTGTGGTATGCGGAGGACCAAAAGGGACAGGAAGACCCTTCAGCAGCGTCCGCGAGCGATCCTCGCTACGCGCTGGGCATCGGCAAACTGCGGCGTAATGGATTCGTGTCCGTCGGGGCCGGCGGGACGCGCGAGGGGATGGTGGCCACGCAGCCGTTTGTGTCGGAAGGCGACCAGCTGGTCGTCAACGCCGCGTGTGGGCCTAGCGGCTATCTCAAGGTCGAGGTTCGCGACGCTGCAGACCGGGTGCTGCCAGGCCGGGGGCTGGACGACTCCGATATCTTCACCGGCGACAGCGTCCGCCACACCGTCACCTGGCAGGGCGACGCCAATCTGCCGCTCCCGCAAGACTCGGACTCAGGGACCGTCTACACCCGGTTTATCCCGCACCGGCGGCTGCGGTTCGTGATGAGGAACGCGGAGTTGTATTCCTTTGCACTCGAGGGATCGGGCGACAGGTAGTCAGCTCGATTCCGACGGACTGGTACTCCGACTCGACACTCCTCAGGCACCGACGAACCGGACGATCAACCCGGTAATGGTGGCCACTGCCGTTATTGATCCAAGCACTGCGATCACCATCCAGCGGGTCAAGCTATGGAGATCAGCCTTCCATTCGGCGCGCGAGGCTTGGATTTCGGCGCGCAGCAAGTGCATGTCAGCCTTCAGCGAGTGGATGTCGGCCTTCGTTGCGAACGTCGGCAGCATGGTCTCGATGGCAGTTAGTCGCCGCTCGATCTCAATGGCGGTCAGGTCCACCGTCATCCGGTCTTTCCTTCTACCGCCCTTGCTCATCCTTGGTCCAGTCTATCGCTTGGCGTGCGGACCGTTGCTTGCCGTGCGGCAATGCGGCAGTGCCGGTGCCGCTTACACTCGCTTCATCGCCAACCGGAGGCTGAGACTCGTGGTTCGATATGCAGAGCCCCTTCCCTTCGCCACCGAGCCGTCGGTCGGCGGATAGCGCACGTGTCGTCGCCATTCGCCGAGGCCCTGGCAGCCGGTGATACCACTGCCATCCGAAAGGCGGCAAAGGCAGACCTCCACTCGCACCTCTACCTCGCCGCCCCCATTGCCGCCGTCGAGCGATGGCTTGGCCACGGCGTTGCCCGTCCGCCGCCCAGGATGGATGGACTCGACGGCATGCGGGCCTACGCGCGCCAGGCAATCGACCCCTACATGGACAACTGGACGGCTTTCGAATTCACCGCAGGCGCCGCCCTGAGACACGCTGCCGGTGACGGCGTCGTTCAACTCGAGTCCAGCTTCGACATCTGGGCCGTCCGGCACCACCCGGACGGGCTACGCGGACTCGCGGCATTTGCTTCGTCGTTGGAATCGCAGTTCCGCGGCCAGGTCGATTTTCGGCCGGAAATGGGGTTTTCGCGCTCGTACGTGTCAAAGGATGACTTGATGACTTCGCTTTCCGAGGCGATTGAGACAGGCGTATTCCGGTCAATCGACATGTACGCCTACGAGCACGACTGCGAGCCCGAGGCAGTGCGATGGATCTACGAGAAGGCTCGATCGGCGGGAATGAAGCTCAAGGCGCATGTGGGCGAGTTCGGGGGAGCCGACGAGGTGAAGCGGACCGTTGAGGTTCTTCAGCTCGATGAAGTGCAACATGGAATCGCCGCCGCGGAGTCCACGGCTGTGATGCACTGGCTGGCCGACAACCGGATTCGGCTGAACGTCTGCCCCACCAGCAACGTGATGCTGGGTTCGGTGGCGGACCTCGAGTCGCACCCCATTCGGACGCTGTACGACCACGGGGTCGACGTCACGATCAACACCGACGATCTGATGATCTTTGGGCAGAGCGTCTCCGACGAGTACCTGAATCTCTACCGCGCCGGTCTGTTTACGGCGGATGAGCTTGAGGAGATTCGGCTGCGGTCGCTCCGATGACTCCCGGAGACTCGGGAGGAAGGACTCTGGGCGCGGAACTGGGGCGGGCCCGACCGCGCCTGGTCGAACTTCCGCAGGCTAGCAGCCGCTAGTCCGCCACGCGTACCAGCCGGTCGCCGCTAATCCGGCGGTAGTAACAGCTGTGCCGCGCCACGCCGTTCTCGAGCGTGTGGCACACGCCGTCTTTGCGCAACCTGACGAGGTACAAGAGCGAGTTCTGTTCGCAGTTAACGCGCACTTCTTCAACATCCAGCACGTTGCCGGAGGTCTCGCCCTTAATCCAGAGACGATCTCGAGACATGCTCCAGAATGCGGCAACGCCTTCGCGCAGCGTGTATTCGAGAGCCAATCGGTTCGCGTGTGCGAGCACCAGGACGTCGCGGGATTCGATGTCCTGCGCGACCACGGGGACCACCCCGTCCCCGCTCGCGGAAGAAAACCGCCCGAAGTCCAGGGCGATGTCGCTGCCCTCCTCGAGTTCGGTAGTGGACAGTGCAGCTGGGTCACGCCAAGTCATGAATTGCCCTCAACAAGCGATCCGATTTGCCGTCGCTGCCTGGAGATTACGCTGTTCTGGTGTCTGCTTAATGAGCACTAGCGGACTACAGGCGACCTATGTTTCCCGCCAGGGCAGGCGCCACAGGCCAAGGCCCATGGTGACCACCGAGTAGGACGCCAGCACAGCAAGCTCCAGCCAGACGTCCACACGTCCACCAAGCGAAGCGGCGATGGCGTCGGCCGCGTAGCGCAAGGGGGAGACATAGCCGAACCACTGCAGCAGCAGTGGCGCCGACTCCAAGGTGAAGTACACCGGGGAGATGATGACCAGCACGATGGCGATAAGGCTGGCCAGGATGTTCCCGACCGGCAGCGACGGCGCGAAGCTCATCACGAATAGCACGATGCCAGCGAGCGTCAGGACGGTCAGCAGCAGTGCAGGGGCCAGGGTCCACGTGGGCGAGATCTCGACGCCGGCGATGAAGGCGAAGCCCAACAGAAACAGGGCGGACAGCGTTCCCGACACCGCGGTGTACGCCATCGTCCCGGCTACAAAGGCAGCCTTGGACACGGGCATGGTGATGACGAGTTTCAAATGGCCCATGAACCGCTGCGCCACGATCTGCTGCCCCACCAACATGGCGGTACTAAAGGACACGCCAAAGATCAGCGTCCCGGCCAGCAGGCGCTGCCAGACCGCCGCGTCATCCGGCGCAATGGAGCGAAAGACGTAGAACATGGGGATCGGGAATACCAGGGTTCCCAGCACGATGAAATACCACTGGCGGATCATTGGCAGCGCATGAAGCTCCAGCACGGCCAGCGAATCGCTCACGAACTTGCGCGGGCCAGGCGTGCTGAGGCGATCAGATCGCGGCATCGGACTTGGTCCTCGATAGCTGTCTGACTTGAAAGTCGGTAACAAGGTCTACGAGCCGGTGGTTGCGCCAGTCCACCGAAGCGACAGTCGGCGTCCGTAAGCAAGACCAGATTTCCATCGGGGCGCGGCCGGTCAACTTGGCCAGATACAGCGCCATGATCGTTCCATGCGTCACCAGCACCCAGGGTCCGGGAGTTCGCACAGTGACACGGTCGATAGCCGCGGTTAGCCGACGCAGCGCCTGGCTCCCAGACTCGCGACCGAAGACGACGTGGCTCGGATTCGCGAAGAGCGCTTCCAGTTCCCGCTGCCGCGTTGCCGAATCGCGCCACGTCACACCGGTTCGATCGTGCTCGCGCAGGTCCGGCTCAACCTCAACAGCGACACCGCAGTGCCGCCCGATGATCTTTGCGGTTTCCAGGGCCTTGCGTTCGTCGCTAGAGAAGATCTGACCAGGACTGACTTCGGCGATGCCTTCCGCCGCTCGGACTGCGAGCTTCTTGCCTCCGTTGCTCAGTGGCCAATCCCTGTAGCTCATGCCGTCAGTGATGGAGGGGCTGGAATGACGGACAAGCAGTAGCTGCGCACGAGGCTCCGCTCTCGGATTGAGCGATTCACTCCGCCGCATCGGCCTCGCCCTCGTCACGTGCCTGCTGCGTCAGCGCCAGGTACACATCCTCCAGGCTCGTGCGCATCACCGCGTACTCGTCGATGCCCTGGGCACGAAGCTGGGCGGCCAAGTCCAGGTGGTCGTCGCCGAAGACGGTCTGACGACCCTCGGGCGTCTTGTAGACCAGCTTGTACTCGTGGCCGATCGCGGAACGCAGGTTCCCGATGGTGTCCAGCGAAATCAGGCGCCCGTCCTGGATGATGCCGATGCGGTCACAGAGCGTTTCGGCCTCCTCCATGTAGTGGGTGGTCAGCAGCACGGCGGCGTCGCGTTGCCGGTAGCTTTGCAGGACCTCCCAGAGTCGTTGGCGGGACTCCACGTCCAGGCCGACGGTCGGCTCGTCCAGGATCAGCACGTCGGGCTGGGCCGTCATGGCAATGCCCACCAGCAGCCGGCGGCGGAGGCCGCCGGACAGCCGTTCGCTGTTGAAGTCACGGTGAGCCGTGAGGTCGAGTTCCTCGATCAGCTCGTCCGCCCGCTCCCGCGCATCCCGCCGAGACAGCCCGCGCAGCACGCCGAAAATACGGAGGTGCTGATACACAGAGAGACCGTCGAACAGCCGCGCCTCTTGCGGAACCACCCCAATGCGCGACTTCGCGTCGTCCGGACTTGCTACGGCGTCAATCCCAACGACGCGGACCTGGCCGGAGGTCGGTATGAGTTCCGTGGTGATCTGCCGGACGAGGGTGGTCTTGCCTGCGCCGTTTGGACCTAGAACACCGAGCGCTTCGCCCCAATTAACGGTCAGCGAGATATCCCGGTTGGCCTGCGGACCGCCCTTGTAGCGCTTGTTGAGGTTGCGGACCTCGATGGGCGGAGGTCGCCTGGAAGTGCTCATGGAGTTGAGCTCGCGGTCTGGCTCAGCGAGATCTTCCCGCCCAGCATGCCGGAAAGCGTTGCCGGCTGAAGCCAGCTCGGGAAGTTTGCAGGCGATCTAATGCACCGAGGAGAACTCTCATCGGGAGGCACCGCCTACACTTGCCATGCGCGGCCGCCCTTTCTGCCGGAGCCGAAGCATGAAGCTCACCAGCCAGCAGCGCGCGTTCTTTGAGACTTTCGGCTATCTGGGACTCCCGGGGCTATTTGCAGAGGAAGCAGAGGCGATCACCGCGGAGTTCGAACGCCTCTGGGCTGAGCACGGCGGCGGCCATCACGGGCAGGCGCACGACTATCAGCAACGGTCCGCGCTCGTGCCTTTCATCGACCAGAGCGAGTACCTGAGCGCGCTACTGGACGACCCGCGGATCGACGACGTGGCCAGCGACCTATTGGGCGATGACTACAACTACACCGGCAGTGACGGCAACTTCTACGTGGGCAACACCCGCTGGCACTCCGACGGCTACGCGCGCAGCAAGTACCGCAACATCAAGTTCGCGTTGTACCTGGACCCGGTCGGACGTGACTCCGGATGCTTGCGGGTGATTCCGGGCAGCCATCATCGCGGTGACGACTACGCCGAGGGACTCCAGAACATAATTTCAAGCCAGAGGACGTGGACGATGGCGGATCGGCTGGGTGTTACAGGCCAGGAGATGCCGGCCGTGGCGCTGGAAACCCAGCCTGGCGACATGCTGATGTTCAACCAGGACCTCAAGCACGCGTCCTTCGGCGGCGGGACTCGCCGCCGCATGTTCACCATTAACGTGTCCGAACGGTTTGCCGAAGAAGATCTGGACGAACTGCGCCTGGACATCGGGCACGCGGCCCGGTTCTGGATCGAGCGCGCCTACGGCGACGCCATGATTGGCACCGCCGGACCGAAGCGCATGCGGCACCTGGAACAGCGCCTGGCCAACGACGGCCACCTGCCCGACCTCGTGCGCAAGGCTCGCGAGGAAATGAGCGAACCCTCACGGGGGTAAACCTCTGACCGGAGATCGCAGGGTTGGCCTCGACGCCGCAGTCCAGCCAGGACGTCGGAGCGGTATGGTTCAGTGCATGACTGTTGGACGTCTGATTGAACGCAACGCTATGTCGTCGCCAAGAGCCCAAGTGAACGGGAAGCAGTCCGTCGCTCGGCGTCCGGTTTTGCGGCTGCTGGCCGCCGGAGCCGTTGGGGCTCTAGCCGCCGCCTGCGGCGAGTCCGCGCCGGAGCCGGTCACTCCGCCTCCCGGCACCGGCCGCGGCGACCTGGATGCCGCGCTGGAGCGTGCGCGGACCGCCGCGGCGACCGTGACCGAGCGAGCGCCGGCGCCAGGGCCGTCACTTCCGCAGCCCGGGGAGCGACGCGAGGTGCCCGTGGCCGTCATGTCGTTGGAAATCGCGGGCCCCAGGATTTTCTCGCTATTTGCCAATGGGTTGCTGGAGGCTGGCCGCCAATCCGAGGGCCGCTACAAGTTCGACGACGTGGCCCTTGACTTCTTCGTAACTGAAGATTGGCGCATGAGCCGTGCGCTTGCGGCCGTGCAAGCCTCCGCGCCCGAACTCGTAGTCTTCTTTGGTGGCGATCTCGATGACCTCCTCGCCCACGATCAACTCACGCCGTTGGATGACTATCTGGCCGCCGATCCGGATTTCGATGCCGGCGCGTTCTGGCCGGGCGTCTTGGAGAGAGGGCAGCACAATGGCGTGCAATTCGGACTGCCGTTCGCCGTCTCGCCTGAATTCACGCTGGTCAACGGCGAACTTGCCACCGCCCGTGACATCGAACTACCCGAGCCGACGCTGCAAGCCTTCACCGCCGAGGCCTACCTCAATACCGCACAGGTGTTTCATGAGCCCGAGACCCCGGATGGCGGGACTGATACCCAGGGCATTCTGGGCGTCCTTTTTTCGGAGCCGTCACAGCATGGCGACTACATCGTGAATCCACCGCTGGGCATTGCCCTTAACTCCGCGCTGGGCAGTTTTCGCGATTCCGCTGGCGGCCTGACGCCGCTTCAGAGCGACAGGGCGCGGGAAGTCCTGGACTTCTATCGCGACCTCATCCACCGGCACCGGCTGATCCCGATCGGCAACCTCGACTACGGTCACTACCTCCGGACCGGCAAGTGGGGCCTGGGATACGCATCCATAGCTTTTTCCGACGCCGGCCAGTTCGGCGCCAACAACCGCGTCTATCCATTTCCCGCCTTCGGTTCCGGACGCAACCCCACGTTCACATTTCTGCTGGGCGTCGTGAACTCGGCCAGAGATCCGAATGTCTCCTACGACGCGCTACGGCGTCTCTATTCCGTCATGGCACCCGACTCGACGCTGCCACCTTTTCGCGTCGATGCGGCGGTCATACGGCAGCTGATGCCTGAGCTGCACGGCGACGACGAGCATGTGATCGTTCACTTGCTTGAGAACGCGGCGTATCCCGACCTCTCCCGGTCCGAATACCAACTGTTGAGCAATTCCCTCATACGCGACGTTCTTCTGGGCGACACGGACCCTGGCGAGGGGCTGCGAAGAGCGATCCAGGAAATGCAGAAGCTTCCAGCCGGCGGCTGAAGCAGGTCAGGCCTGGCTCCACCGCCGCCCGTTACTCTGAGGGCCTCGCCCGCTTGGCGTCCCGCGCAGGAGGCGAACGTGAATAGCCCACAGGTCGAATACGTCGATGTCTTCTTCCCCGGTCAGGGTGACACGCTGACCCAGGCGCCGGCCTATCACTGGGATCGGACGGAGGCGCCGGCGGAGGTTTCGGCGAAGGAAGGCCTCTCGGAGCAGAACGAGCCGGATTCGAATGCGATTCACACGTTCGGGGTGACCGCGAACTTCTATACGAGTACTCGGGACCCGAACGAGCTTCTAATTGCGGTCATCAGCACCGACCGCCCGATGCGCAAGCGAATGGCCCAGGCCAAGGTGACCGTCGATTTCACGAACCTGCAATACCACAACTACGACGGCTTCGGCGTCGGCATGCCCGGACTGATCGTCACGGACGCCGGGAACGTGGTGGCCGTGTGTTGCCGGCGCCACGATTCAATGAGCGACGGCGGCCATGAAAACGACCTCCTTTCGGCACGCAGCGTGGACGACGGCAAGACCTGGACCCGCCAGCAGGTCATCCACGCCGAAAAAGGCCAGTACACGTTCCTTGGAGCGATTGTCGAAGACCGGGTTAAGCGAACGATTCTCGTGACCTTTTGGAATATCCCCGCCGAGGTTCGGGATGACCTTGGGCATTTCAGCACCTATGCCGAGCAGGGCGGCGGGTTCGGGCTCGTCAGGAGCACCGACGACGGCCGGACCTGGTCGGACGCCGTGCGCGTCGATCCGAGCCCAAACGCCGAGGGCTGGACCGGGTGGCCCAACAACAACGAGCACGGGATTCAACTCATGGCCGGGCCGCACCGCGGTCGGCTGGTGATTCCTGGCTTCCTATATAAGGAAGGCGAGCCCGGACAGGTTCCGGGCGTGCGCGGCGGCCTGCTCTATAGCGACGACCACGGAACGACGTGGACGGTCGGCGGAGTCCTACCCGATGGATCTGACGAGGCGTCACTGGTGGAAACCAGCGGCGGCGAGATCTACGTCAGCTATCGCCGAAACACCCAGCGCCGCGACGGCAGAACCTACGCACGTAGCCGCGACGGCGGACGGAGCTTCTACGAACTCGGCGAGCATCCCGAAATCAGCGGCCGGCCGGTCAACGTGGGCCTCGCCCGCCATGGCTCGGGCGACGATAACCGACCGGAGATTCTCCTGTTCTCCCATCCGGTCGGCGTCAACCACCGCATCCCCGGCGGTACCGAAATGACCATCTATGCGAGCACGGACGCCGGGCGCACATGGCCAATCTCGAGAATCATCGATCCCCGACCCTGCCGCTACTCCGACCTTGCCGTTACCCCCGATGGCACCGTGCTCTGCCTGTATAGCGTGGGCAACGTCCGTGACCTCGAGAAGATCACCGTTGCGCGCGTGCACATCGACGAACTCGTCCGCTAGGACGTACGGAGGCCTGCAACTTCGAATGGCTGGAGCGAGTTGACCAACACCTGGGAACGGCTGCCGGGACGGCCTGTGATCCGAGTGACCGAGTAGCCTGTGGATCAGCGGTAGTCGCCATCTGAAATCAGGAAGCCCTATGTCCAGCGATCGACTGACTCTGCTTGCACATCTGCATATGCAGCGCGATTTCAGTGCGCAGGGGATCGAGTATCACGAGCCGGAGGTCGATGTTCCGGGTCGGCAGGTGGATATTCCGAAGCTGCGGCGGGGTGGGGTGAACTGCATCTGGCTTTCCGAAGGGGCGCCGGGGGAGTTCACGGTGGATCCAATGTCGGTCCGGCATGCCACGGTGCAGCCGAGCACGCAGATGTTCCGGCGGACGTTTTTTGAGGGGGCGTCGGGCGTGCAGCGGGTGCTGCGTGGATTCGATGCGGTGCGGCGATTGTGCGAGACCTCAGAGGATCTTGAGCTGGTGACTTCGACCGAAGGGGTTCGAGCCGCGGCGGCCGCGGGCAAGATCGCGGTGCTGCTGCACACCGAGAACCTGCTGATGGGCGAGGACCTGGCGATGCTGCGCGCGTACCACCAGGTTGGTATGCGCGTGACTGGTCTGGTGCATGCGGCGCCGCAGACATGGATCGACTGTGATAGCGAGCAGCGCGTGCCGAGCGGTCTTACCGACTTTGGCCGGGACGTGGTGCAGGAGTTGAACAGGCTGGGAATCCTGATCGACGTGTCGCACGCGTCGATGAGCGCAATTGATCAAGTGCTGGAGGAGAGCCGCGATCCGATCGTGGCTTCTCACTCGAATCCGAAGGCGATCAGCCCGATTCAGCGGAACCTGACGGACGAGCACATTCGAAGGATCGCGGATGGCGGCGGGGTGGTGGGGATTCACTGCTCGTCGGCGTTTGTGGACTTTGCCTGCCAGCAGGGGCGCGGGTCTGGGCCGGGCATCGATGCCTCGGAGCGCGAGCGAGGGGTGAAGCTGCTGGATGACGTGAGGTCGGGCCGGCTGGACCCGTTCGCGGCGGAAGCCGGAGTTCGGACTGGGGCAGCGAAGCCGCTGTACCTGCAGTTTCCCACGGTGGGGCTGGACGCGCTGGTGGACGTGGTGGACCACCTGGTGAACGTGGCGGGCTATGAGCACGTTGGGATCGGGACGGACTTCGAGTTCCTGGAGGATGTCGTCGAGGGCTTTTCCGGCGCTCACGAGACCGGGCAGTTTCTGGCCGCGTTGGAAGCGCGTGGTTATAGCGGGCGTGAGGTGGACGCTATTGCCGGCGAGAACTTCCTGCGGGTGATGGCTGAGGTGATCGACTAGGGCGATAAGGCGCTGGCGGCGGCTTCGCGGCCTGCGATGCGGCCGAAGGCGAGCCCTACGGACAGGCCGCCAGCGTAGCCGCGGGTGTAGATACCGCCGGCGTCGGCGCCGGCGGCGTAAAGGCCGCCCAAGGGCCGGCCGGTGGAGTCAAGGACACGGGTAAGGGCGTCGATGCGCACGCCGCCGTAGGTGACGGTGATTCCGGGCAAGAAGCGGATGGCGTAGAAGGGCGGTTGCGACAGCGGGTGCAGATCGCTGGCGCGGGGGATAGCGAGCAATGTTGCGTCGCCAGCGTCAGCCGCGATGTTGTACGCCCCAAGGGAGTTCAGCAGAGGCCCGCGGGCGACGCCCCAGCGCGTGGACATCTGCTGGGCCAGTGAATCGAGCGACGGGGCCTCCAGGATTTCAGTCCCAACGGACCTGACCGTTTCGAGAGCGGCCGAGCCGACATCCGTGGCGGCTTCGGACTCGCTGTAGATCATGAAGCCGAGCGCCTCGGGCTGGTGTGGCAGGGCGTGGACACTGACTTCGTCGCTCTCGGACTCGTCGACGTAGCGTTCGCCGCGGAGGTTGACGAGGATTGCGCCGGGCAGCGCCCCGCCGAGGTGGACGCGCGGGAATGAGGGAAAGTCGACGACGGCCGGCGGCGCGACGACCCGGTGGCCGTAGAAGCGGCTGAACGGGCCCGCGGTTCCCGCGCCGGTAGCCAGGGCGGCCTGGAAGGCCTCGCCGGTGCTGTAGGGATTGGCGCGCAGGATCATGCGGTCGCTGTTGGGGCCGAAGTAGCAGGCGCGAAGCTCGGGGCTGCCCTGAAAGCCGCCGGTGGCCATGACCGAGGCTTTGGCGCTGATGCGGAGGAGGCGGTCGGGTCCGCGCGCTTCGGCGCCGATGACGCGTCCGGCGGCGTCCTGGCGGAAGGCGCGGATAGCTGTCTCGGTGAAGATGCGGCCGCCGGCCGCGGTGACGTTGGCGGTGAGCCGATCCATGGCGGCGCGGGGGTTGGAACGGCCGTCGTCCCCGGGCTCGAGCTGGTAGGCCAAGTAGGGAAACGGCGGGTTCCAGCCGGAAGCGCCGAATTTAAAGGGCTCCAGGCGAACGTCCTGGGAGCGAAGCCACTCGATAGCTTCCGGATAGGTGGTGACCTGGGCCTTGCCGATGGTGGGGTCGCCGCCGGGCTGGACGGAGAGCCAGCCGGCGAGGTCGCGGGCGGTCCAAACGATGCCGGCGGAGACGGCGGAGGATCCGCCGGTTTCGGGACCCTTCTCCAAGACGATTACTCGAGCACCGGCCTCCTGGGCGGTGCGGGCGGCGGTGAGGCCGGCGATTCCGGCGCCGCAGACCAGGACGTCGGTTTCCAGGGTGGGGATTCCGGTCATAGGAGCGTCCATTCGCCGCGGGCTGGAACGGATTCGGCGCGTCCGCTGGCGGCTGATCGGTAGGCGGCGTGGACGACCCGGAGGGCCTGCAGGGCGTCGAGAGTTGAGGTTGGCGGGTCGCCGAGTCCGGCAGCGGCGCGTAGGGCTTCGTGCATGAGGGTGTCGTAGCCGGTGATGAAATCGGCGTCGTAGTCGATGCGCTCGCGGGGCCGATCGGCGTAGGCGGGCAGGTTGCTGTAGCAGGTGAGGGGGGTGCCTTCGTGCGGGTCGATCTGGAGCCAGCCGTTCTCGCCCCAGACCTTGAAGAGCGCCTGCTTGTCATCAGCCACGTCGTGCTGGTCCAGGTAGTAGGCCGAGGTGAGGGAGGCCAACATGCCGTTGTCGTAGCGGAGCGTGAGCACGGCTGAATCCTCGACGTCGATGGGCTGGCCGCCGGCCACATTGGTCATGGCAGTGACTTCAACAATGTCGTGGCCGGTGACGACGTGGAGCATGTCGACGAAGTGGATGCCGAGCCAGGAGAGGTGCCCACCGCCGCCGACGCGCTTCTCGAAGAACCAGGTGTTGGAGGAACCGGTGCGGCGCTGGAGCTGTTCGACATCGCGGATGCGGGCCTGGTCGGCGATGTAGTGGGCGGTAACACCGTAGAGGGTTCCCAGGCGGCCCTCGTCGCGAATGATGCGGGCGGCGTCGCGAACGGCGGGTTGCTGGCTGCCGGCGAAGGCGAGCATGAGGTGGCGGTCACGGTTGAGCGCCTTGCGGGCGAGGGGTTCGAGCACGGTGTCCGAGACGCTGGCCGGTTTCTCGGTGAGGACGTGGGCGCCAGCGTCGAGCGCGGCGTCGATGATCGGTGGGGAATCGAGCGGCGGCACGGTGATGACGGCCAGTTGGGGGGATTCGGCGGCGAGAAGCTCGGCGGGATCCTCGGCGACGGTGCGCAGCTTGTCGCCGAGGACGGCAAGGATGGAGTCGCGTCGCTCGCCGGCGGGGACGGCCACGGAGACCGAGGCGGCACCGTCGTTGGCGGCCAGGCGGTCGCGGTAGCCCTGCCAGTGGGCAGCTTCGTCGTTGACCACCAGGACGACGTGGATGCCTTCAGCCATGTCCAAGCTCCTCTACGTCAGCCAGACGCGCGGCTCACCCATCCCAAGCCCGGGGCGCGATGCCGGCGATGTCGGTCTTTACGTCGATGACGGCGGGCCGATTGGCGGAGAGCGCCTGATCCAGCGCGCCGTCCATTTCGGCAGGCTGCGTGACCGTGATGCCTACGCAGCCCATGGTTTCGGCGATGGCGGCGAAGTCGGCGTCGGTGAGCTTCCAGAGCCGGTCGGAGCCGGGGGTGACGCCGCCGTAAATGCGTTCGTTGAGCGTCTGCTCCTGGTTGAGGGAGGCGTTGTTGTTGACCACCGTGACGGTGCGGATGCCGTAGCGGGCGGCGGTGTCGAGCTCGGTGAGGTGGTACCACATGCCGCCGTCGCCAGTGAAGCAGACCACCGGGCGGTCCGGCGCGGCGCACTTAGCGCCAATCGCGGCGGGCAGGCCCCAGCCCAGGGAGCCGGCGCAGCGGATAAAGCCCTGGCCGGGCGCGGTGAGGTCGATCAGCGTGCCGGTCCAGATGCCGGCGTGGCCGGTGTCGGAGACCAGGATGGCGTCGGATGGGAGCAGGCGGGTGAGCTCGCCGCAGAGGCGCTCGGGTCGCATGGGGACCTGGTCCGAGGTGACGAGCGGGTCGACCTGGGCCCGCCAGGTACGGACGAGGGACTGGACGCGCTGGACCCAGGTATTGCGCGAGTCCGGCGGAGTCATGGAGTCGGATTCGACTTGATCCACCAGCTTGCGGAGGCCGGAGCGGGCGTCGGCCAGGAGGCCCACGTTGATCGGGAACGAGCGGCCAAGCTCAGCGGCGTTTATGTCAAGTTGGACGATGCGAGCGCCGGGTCGGGGGAACTTCCAGATGTTGGTGACCTGCTCGCCCTTGTGGCTGCCGACGAAGAAGGCGAGATCGACTTCGGCGAAGACGCGATTGGCGCATTCGCGGGAGTAGGTCCCGGACACGCCGACGGCCAGGGGGTGGTCGGAGGGGAAGGTCTCCTTGGCGTTGAGGGACGTGATGACGGGAATGTTGAGGGACTCCGCTAGTTCGATCAGCTCGTCGCGGGCGCCGGAGGCGCGGACGCCGCCGCCGGCGACGATCACAGGCCGGGAGGCTTGCGCGAGTTCGGCCAGGGCGGCCCGGACGCTGGCCGGGTCGGGTTCGGGACGGAACGGGGGCGTGCGGCGGAACGGTTCCTCGACGATGACCTCGAGGTCGTCCTCGGCAGTCATGATGTCGCCGCCGGTGATCCCCCAGAGGTCGAGGTGGGCCGGGCCGGGGGTGCCGGAGACGACTTCACGCAGCGCCTGACGCAGGAAGATGGGGAACTCCTCCAGCGACGTAACCGGGGTGCTGAACTTGGTAACGGCGTCGAAGGGGGCCGAGTGGTCGACCTCCTGGTAGGCGTGGCGGTTTTGCATGATCTGGCGCAGGCGGCCGGTCAGGGCGATTACGGGTGAGCAGGCCAGGTAGGCGTCCTGCAGGCCGGCGGCCAGGTTGAGCGCTCCCACCGACTGCGCGCCACAGACGCCGGCGCCGCCGCTGATTCGGGCGTAGCCGTCAGCCATGTAGGCCGCGCCCTTCTCGGTATGGGCCATGACGGGCTCGACACCGACGCGTTCAAGCTCGGGCATGGCCTCGGGGACGCTGACGGGCATGAAGAAGTAGTGGGTAATGCCGTAGCCGTGGAGGGTCTCGGCGAGGAAGCGCGCGCCGCTCATCGTGGGCATTGGGGGACTCTTTCTCTGGTCAGCGCTGGCGTTTGCGCCTCGGCCGCGGGCAGCACCCGCATCCTGCCACGCGAGGCGTTTGCATAGCGCGGGGTTGAGTGCCCGGAAGACCCTCTTGAGGGAAGGCGGGGAGTGAGGGGTGGAAGGAAGCAGGAGGGGTTGGGTGCTTCATCCGGGCTGTGTGGTTCGACACGGGCCGCCGACGACTCTGGCCCGGCTCACCACGAACGGGGCGGGCGTGGGACCTCGACCGGAAGACCCTTCACCGATTTCGCCGAGGACGGCGGAATCCTTCGGCAAGCTCAGGACAGGTTCCGCCTCTCCCCTCGGAGGGGGTGAAGATCGGCGCGGCCTGTACTGGTCTGCGTCCGAACGTCGAGGCTGGGGTGGAGACCACGAGCGGGAGATCCCGTATCCCCGGATTGAGGTCGGGGCGGGCGCTGAGCCTCTTAACCGGGAGGAGGGGTAAGAGCCGCCGGGGGCGAAGGCGGCGTCGCGGCCGGTGACGCGGTGGGGCCAGTCTGCGAGGTCGGCTGGGCTACCGGAAACGCACCCAGCCCGGCGGGCGGGCACGCGCCGCGGGTCAGGCCGTGCGGCAGGTGGGGTAGTCGGCCCGGGCGGGTTCGGTGCTGGCGGGATAGGGCGGGCCGAGCAGAACCTCGGGCAGCGATGTGAAAAAGCCCGGATCCGCCACCGTCACGTCGCACCAGTACAGCCCGAGCGCCTGGAGGGTGGCCGGGTCCGGCACATGGCGCCACTGGTGCGTCGTCGTGTCCCAGTGGAAGATGCGATGGTCAGCCGGGTCGAGGCTGCGCAGCGCTTGCCCGGGACCCGAGGGCAGCCCGTCCAGCGGGATCGCCGCCAGCACCGCGGTGGGCACGGTGTAATTGGCTATGACCTCCGGCCAAGGTATGCGCGCCACCAGGGGGCTGTCCGGCGGCAGCCAGCGCCGCAGGATGCGCCCATCCTCATCGAACGGTTCAAGCCGCACGATCAGGTAGGTTTGCCCATCGGCGTCGCGGATGATGCCGCCGAGAGTGACCTCCGCGCGGTCGGCGGAGATGCTGCCGATGTCCAGTTCGAGCACGGCGCCCGGTTGGTCGCGGCGCTCAAGACGCAGCGGCGCCCCGTCGTCCGGCGGCAGGATGGCCTGTGCCGCAGCCGTGGCGCCGATGACCGTGGGCTGCGGAGGTGGAGGGGCCTCTTCCTTAGATTTCCTGGATGACGGAGGCGGGGGCGGTGCATCGCCAAAGCAACGCCCGGTCAGGGTCACCGTTAGCTCGGGGGTGGCGCGCCTGGCGCTTCCCAGGCTGGCGGGCAGCTGGTCGGCCCGCCGCAGCGGGTTGCCGTCGGCGTCCACAAGCTCGTTGCCCTGCAAGTAGATATCGGTCCTAAGGGGATTGCCGTCCGGGTCTTCGCCCGTAACCGCGCTTCCGGCATTGCCCAGGGCGCCGGGGGCTGTGCCGCCGAGTTCGTTGCACGACAACCCCAGCTCCTGCAGCTTGCTCAGGCTGCCAAGCGCCGCGGGAATCGCGCCGGTCAACTCGGCCTTGTCCAGCAACAGGTGCGTGAGGTTGCTCAAGTTGCCCAACTCGTTCGGGATCGACCCGCCCAGCGGGTTCCGGTGCAGCAAGAGTTGCTGCATGCTGCTCAGGCTGCCGAGCCAGGTCGGAATCGCGCCGTCGAGCTCGTTTTCATACAGATGCAACTGCTGCAGGCTGGTCAGGCTGCTCAGCGCCATCGGAATCGAGCCGGTCCGATTGCTTTTGTGGAGCGCCAGGCGCTGCAGGCCGGTCATGCCTCCGAGCCAGGTCGGAATCACACCGTCGTCGAGCGGGTTGTCTCCCAGATACAGCCACACCAAGCTGCTCAGGCTGCTCAACTGGGACGGGATGCCGCCCGTGAGCCTGTTTTTGTGCAGTGTCAGCAACTGCAGGCTGCTGAGGCTGCCGAGCCACGTCGGAATATCGCCGGTGAGCCGGTTGTCGTGTAGGAGAAACCACTGAAGGTTGCTCAGGTTGCCCAGCTGGTCCGGGATATCGCCGGTCAGCTTGTTTTCGTAGAGGGCTAAGCGCCGCAGGTTGCTCAGGCTGCCGAGTTCACCCGGGATTGGGCCACTCAACTCGTTCTGGTCCAGTTGAAGGATGCTCAGGCTGCTCAAGTTGCCCAGCTCCTTCGGGATCGGGCCGCTGAGCCGGTTGTCGTGCAGATACAGATAATTCAAGGCGCTCAGGCTGCCCAGTTCCTTTGGGATCCGGCCGCTGATCCGGTTGCCGCGCATTTCAATCGTCGTCAGCTGCGTTGAGCTCAGGTTGCCGAGCTCCTTCGGGATCGAGCCGCTCAACCGGTTGTTGGCCAGCTCCAGGCGCGCCAAGTTGCTCAGGCTGCCCAACTCCTTCGGAATCCCGCCGGTCAGCTTGTTTCCGCTCAGTTGCAACAGATTCAGGAGCGGCAACTGGCCTAATTCCTTCGGGATCGGGCCCTCCAGGCCTCCGGTTTTATCCAGGCCCAGCGTCTGCAACTTGCTCAGTTGCCCAAGCTCGGTGGGGATTCGACCGCTGAGCTTGTTGCTATGCAGTGCAAGCGTCTTTAATTCGCTCAGGTTGCCGAGCTCCTTGGGAATCGAACCGGTGAGCTCGTTGTGACTCAGCTCCAGGATCGTGAGGCCGCTGAGGCTGCCCAGTGCCGCGGGGAGTTGGCCGTTCAGTTTGCTGCTCGATGAGTCTCCATCTCCCCGAATCCGCAGTTCCGTGACGCCGGTATTCGAGTTGCTGGTGACGCCCGTCCAGCCGCTGATGGCCGTGGTCCCAACCCAGTTGTTAAGCGCGGTGGACGTACCCGCCAGATCGCTCTGGAGTCCCAGCAGGGTCTCGCAATCGCCAATCAGGGCCTGGCTGGCTTGCGTGCTGCAATGGCTGGCGGCCGCCGCGGGCGAGTCGCCGAGGGCGGGGAGCACAGCCAGCGCCAGCAGCGCAACGGCCGCCGCCCAACGCCGGGCGCTCACGTAGGCGCTCCTGCCAGCATCAGGTTCGCTGGCGCGCCTGGGAGCCGCCGATCAGGTAGACGTCGAGCCGCTCGGCGGGAGGATTCCCGGCAGCGCACTGTCGTAATTCCGTCACGAGATAAAGCACACACCGCAGAGATTGTAGACGAGTTCTTCACTTTTATACGGGATCTTATGGTCTCTATGGCATATATGAATGTTTATTCCATCATGTATCTGGTTTTTTCGCCCAGATACATGAACTATGCACTGCAGAACGACGCAGCCTTCTATTCGCAGGCCATCACCGTCCAGTCGAGGGATCAACCGCCGGCCATAGTCCGACTGGCGTCCCCCTCGCCGTGGGCCAGCGCTCTAAGTTGTCGGAACCGCCAATGCCTTACCCAGTACGCTCCTACGGCTTCCAGGGGCGGGTGAGGCGATGCGCTTGGAACGGGCGGCGGGTGGTGGGCATCTGATCAGGATTGATGTGCCTGTCACCGTGCGGACGGCGCGGGGGGACGAGGTGCGGCGGCTGGGCGAGGCGGCGGGGCTGGGGCGCTATGCGGTGGCGCCGTGCTTCACGTGCCTGGCCTACAACCCGCGACGCACCCTTCGCTGGCAGGCTCCGGCCGGTGGACGACGTGGGATTGGTGCGCCGCCAGCGCGATGGAATCCCCGGAGAGGGTCCGGGGAACCCCGATCCGCGGTCCCGCCGGCCATTGCCGGCCGCCACATTGCACCCTTCGCACTCCAGTCCATGGCTGTCGCCGTTACGCAGGGGCATCCACGGGGAGAGGGGGCGTTATGCAGAGGTCTGCACGGGGAGCGAGGGCGTCGAGATTGAGTGCCTAACGGTGAGAACTTGACAGGGGTGGGGTTAGTGTGTAGTGTTTAGGAAACATGACGCAGTTCGGGACTTTCGTACACACGGCGCGGCGGGGCCTGCAAGAGGGCGACCGGCGCTATTCGCTGCGGCAGGTGGCGAGGCGGATTGGGGTTGAGCCGGGATACCTGAGCAAGATCGAGCGCGGGCAGGCGGCGCCGCCGTCCGAGGCCGCGACGCTTCGGCTTGCCAGGGAACTCGAGCTGGACCCGGACGTGTTGCTGGCGCTGGGCGGCAAGGTGTCGAGTGACCTGCAGGAGGTCATCCGCAAGCGGCCGCGGCTGTTCGCCCAACTGATTCGTGAACTGAAGGAGGCGCCCGACCACGCGATTCTGCGTGTCGTGCGCGAGGTGCGTGACGGTGACTGGTAGGACGAGAGGTCAACGGTAGCCGGCGCAGGCGATTCGTAATCGACCGATTCCGAGACAACGGATTCGAATGGCTCAAGGCCAAGGAGACAAGTGACGCATGATCACGCTTGAAGACGACCGACTGGTGTTCCGATTCCCGGAGGTGCACAAGGACGCGCAATGCGCCATCGAGTTTCAGCGGACGCTACGGATTCCGGACGACGGCCTGGACTATCCGCTGCCGCCGGGGATGGGCAGCTTCCCGCTGCGGCACCTGGACGACTACGGCCGGCGCATACCAGCGGAGTGGCTGCGGCGGGGCGGGGTGCTGATGCCGATGCACCAGGCGGAGGCGATGTGGATCAACTTTGACTGCGGCGGGTACCCGTTCGCCGTGAAGATCGCGACCGGCAAGGTCTGCGCGCTGACGGGCGAAGCCTGGATAAACCACCTGAACACCGACCCGCAGGACTACGCGGTGCTGCCGGAGCAGCCGTGGCTGGACGGGTACTGCGTGGCCAGGGGAATCGTCCGCCAGTTCGTGGCGATGCCGCTGGGGCAGGGATACACGGTGGAGGAGCAGCTGACGGGCGAGGCGGAGCATGGCGGGCTGCAACTGGTTGCGTATCCGATGAAGGCGGAGCGGTACAAAGAGATGATGTCCGAAGACTCGGCCTGCGCTCCGCTGGGCGGTGTTGTGGCCTACGGCCCAATCGAGACTGAGTCGATGGGCCTGGCGCCGGGCGGTCGAATGCGGCAGGAGATCTATGACGACGAATACGGCCTGGACGCCTGGGATCAACGCCACGCCAGCCGCTGTTTCGTGTCGATTGCCAACTCGGCGCAGTGGATGGCGTTGACCGGGGAACGCCCGCCGACGGAGCCGCCAACGGCAAGCGCCTATGCGGCCGCGGGTCTGCCCTGGTTCGATTACTTCGGCGGGGACCTCACAGCGCTTGCGGAGACCGAAAAGCTGCGGGGGATCGCCAGCGTGGCGGAGATTGGCGCGGCGAACGGGGTGTCATCGCTGCCGGAGAACGAGGCGGTGAATGTCGACCGGGTGATTTCGCTTCGACGACCGGGATCCAGCCAAGTGCGGGAAGCGCCGGCGGACTTGACTACGGCGCCGTAGCCGCCTCTATGTCGGGTCGCAGCCTGAGTGGCGAGGGCTCCCCTCCGCGAGAAATCCAGCCAAAAAAGGCCCGGCGGGCTTTGGACGAGTATTTCGTCGCTGGTATTCTCACATCCGTACTGGATGCGCGGCGTCTGCACGGTTAGTCGACGCGCGAAACGCCGCTTCAGGGCACAAGGATGTGCCAATTAAGAAGCGCAAGGAAGAGGGGGGACTGATGCTTCCACGTTCAGTGAGCCGGCGGCAGTTGCTGCGCGCAGGTGGTGGCGTCGCGCTTGGCGCTGCCGGTGCGGCCATCCTGGCCGCCTGCGGCGAGACGCAGGTCGTCGAAGTCGAGCGGATCGTCGAGAAGGAAGTTCCGGTCGAGCGGATTGTCGAGAAGGAAGTTCCGGTCGAGACGGTCGTGACGAAGGAAGTCGTCAAGGAGGTCGCGGTCGACAGGATCGTGACGGTCGTCATCGAGCAGCCGATCGGGAAGCCGCGCGTGCGCTTGCGCGGTACGGGGCCACTCGGTACCGCAGAGACTGGCATTTTCGACAAGCTGTTGTCTGAGACGCAGATCGAGTTGGATCACGTTGAGCAGCCGTACGCGGCCACCTACCAGAGCCTGCTGATCAACCTGAGCCAGGGCGGATCGGCCTACGACATTGCGTCGATGGACGACCCGTGGATGCCGCAGTTCACGGAATTCCTGGCTGACATCACGCCGCTCTACCAGGGTTTCGGTTGGGTGTGGCCCGACCCGGACATGATCCCGGCGATCGTGGACCTGGGCGACTGGCCGCCGGGCGTGTACGGCCCGCGGGCGGTTCCGAACATCGGCAATATCCAGAGCTTTGCGTACCGGTCCGACGTCATGGAAGACCTTGGCGTCGAGCCGCCGCAGACCTGGGATGACGTGGCCCAGTACTCGACGATGATCACCGGCGACATGGCTCCCGACCTCTACGGCTACACCATTCGCGGGCAGCCGGGGAACCCGGCCATGACCAGTTTCCTGCCGATCATGCGCGGTTTCGGGCGCGACGTGATCGACGGCGATCTGAACCCGCAGGTGAACACGGAAGAGGGTCTGGCGGCGCTGGACATGGTGGTGACGCTGAAGAACCTGGCGCCTCCGGGCGTTGAGAACATCGGCCACCACGAGCTGGGCAAGCTGATGTACACCGGCCTGGCGGCCATGTCGGGCGATGTATGGCCCGACCAGCTGCTGAAGATGTACACGCCGGACCTATCCTCGGTCGTCGGCAAGATCGAGGTGCTGCCGGAGCCGGCGCAGCCCGGCGCGGACCACGCCAACATGACGGGGGTGTGGTTGTTCGGCGTTCCTCAGGGCAGCGAGAACCACGAAGAGGCGGCGGAAGCGATCCACTGGCTCACCCAGGCGGAGAACCAGAAGGAGAACATGTACGCCAACAACTGGCCGCCGGTGCGGTTCAGCCTGATGGACGACCCCGGACTGCTGGCGGACTTCCCGTTCCTGGCGGGCATCAAGAACGCCGCCTCGGTGGCGGTGCCGCGTCCGCGGACGGAGCACTACTCCATCGTCGAGGAGATCGTTGGCCGGCACGTATCGGCCGTGATCGCCGAGCAGGAGTCGGTGGGCGACGCCGCGCGGCTGGCGGACGAAGAGGTTCGAGTGGCGCTGGAAGAGAAGGGCGCCTACTCATAGGGACGCAAGCAACCACGATCGCCGAGATCGTGCCGGCCTAGCGCCGCCCGATCGCCACGTGATCGCGGAACTGGTTAAGCGACCAGGCACGGGCCTGGCGGGGCTCACACAGGTGGGCGCCGCCAGGTCCAGTGCGTCATGCCCAGCACGGCAGGCAGCTCTCGGCCGGGACGGCCGTGCTTAACGTCTTTCGCCGCCGGCGCGGCGACAGCCTGCAGGCCATTGCCAAGACTCCCTGGTGGGAGTTGCACCTCAAGTACTTCTTCATAGGCCCATCGCTTCTGCTGCTGGCCGTGATGGCCGTTTTCCCGGCCATCATGAGTTGGCGCATGGCCTTTTCGCGGGTGACCTTCAAGCTCGGTGAGCTGGAGATCGAGCCGATCGGCTTCGCCAATTTCACCAAGACATTCAGCGACAACCTGATCATCGGCTCGACGGTGCGAACGGCGGTGTGGGTTCTAGTTGTCGTATCCGCGGAGATCGTCGTCGGCCTGGTCATCGCGTTCCTGATGAGCCGGCTGCATTCGCGAGCGCGGATGATCTTCACCGCAGCGTTAATTATTCCGTTGGTGCTGCCGCCGGTCAGCGTGGGGGCGGGCTGGCTGGTGATGATGGACGTGAATTTCGGCGTGCTGAATTACCTGCTGAGCCTGGTGGGGATTGAGCCGCTGCTCTGGCTGGCCGACGACCGGACCGCGCTGCCGTCGATCATGCTGATCGACATCTGGCAGTCCAGCATGTTCGTATTCATCCTGATGTACGCGGGGATTCTCTCGCTGCCCCAGGATCCGTATGAAGCCGCCGCGATCGACGGCGCATCACCGTGGCAGATTTTTCGCGACGTCACGATCCCGCTGCTACGGCCGACCTTCGTGGTGGTGCTACTGCTGCGCACGCTGGACGCGGCCAGGATCGCCGACCGGATGCTGGTCATGACACGGGGCGGTCCCGGGTCATCGACCGAGACCGTGACGTTATCGATTTACAAATATGCATTCACTCACTTCAATTTCGGTTATGCCTCGGCCTTGTCCGTCATGTTTCAAGTTGTTTTGATCATCCTGGCGACCTTCTACATCCGACGCATCCTGCAGACATAGGTGTGAGATAGCCATGGTTGGAGAACGCAGCGCACCACTTGTCCTGAGTCGCCACGTGCTGATGCTCGGGGTGGTGCTGATGGTGCTGGCGCCGGTCTACTGGATGCTGATGATCGGCCTCAAGACCGAGTCGGAGTTCTCGCAGATTCCGCCGACGATTTGGCCGCAGGAGTTCACGCTGGAGTGGTTTGAGGCGGTGCTTGGCAGGCGCGGGTTCGGCGAACAGATCATGAACAGCATCATCATTGCGGTGATCGCGACCTCAATCGCGATCACGGTGGGCAGCCTGGCGGCGTACGGGCTTTCCCGATTTCAGCTGCCGTGGGGTCTGAACTACCACATCTTGTTTTTCATCCTGACCGTTCGCATGTTTCCGCAGACGGTGACCGTGGTTCCGCTATTCATTTTCTTCACGCAGGTTGGCCTGATCGACACTCACATTGGCATGGGGCTGGTCCACTCGATGCTGGAGCTCCCGCTCGCGGTGTGGATGATGCTGGGGTTCTTCCGCGACATACCGCGAGATCTTGAAGAAGCGGCGATGGTGGACGGCGACCATTGGCTGGGGGCGTTCCGCAAGGTGATAGTTCCTCTGGTCCGGCCGGGGTTGGCGGCAACTTCGATTCTGGTTCTGATCGCGTCCTGGAACGAATTCCTGTTTTCGTTGATCCTGACGCGAACGGAAGCGCAGACCCTACCGATCGCGGTCGCAAATCAGGTCACGCAGTTCGACATCCTCTACGGCCGCATGATGGCGGCCTCGGCGATCTCAATCATTCCGGTCCTGATCTTCACGCTGCTGGTCCAGCGCAACCTGATCCGGGGCCTGACCCTCGGTGGAGTTTCCGGAGCATGAGCGACTCAACAACACGAACACCTTCGCTGCCAGTCTCATTCGAGAAGGTGTCGAAACACTTCGGAAGCGTGATCGCCGTCGATGAAGTGGATCTGCACGTGCAGGAAGGCGAGTTCATGGTGTTGCTGGGGCCGTCGGGATGCGGCAAGACCACCTCGCTGCGCATGATCGCGGGACTTGAGACAGCTACGGCCGGGACGATCAAGATCGGTGACACCGTTATCAACAAGGTGCCGCCGCGAGCGCGGAACGTGGCGATGGTGTTCCAAAGCTATGCGCTGTACCCGCACATGAAGGTGGCCGACAACATTGGCTACCCGCTGAAGATCCGTAAGACGTCCAAGGCGCGGATCGGCGAGCGGGTGAAGGAAGTCTCGGAATTGTTGCGGATTCCGGAACTGCTGGAGCGCAAGCCGCGCGAACTGAGCGGCGGCCAGCGCCAGCGCGTGGCGCTGGCCCGCGCCATCATCCGCGAACCGAACGTCTTCCTGTTCGACGAGCCGCTTTCAAACCTGGACGCCGAGTTGCGGCTGGAGATGCGCGGCGAGCTGAAGTACCTGCAACGGCAGCTGGGAACGACGGCCATTTACGTGACCCACGATCAGGCGGAAGCGCTGGCTATGGCCGACCGCATTACTGTCATGCGGGACGCCAAAGTGCTGCAGGTCGGTTCGCCAATGGACATCTACGACCGGCCGGCCAATGCCTTCGTGGGGCACTTCGTGGGCAGCCCGGGGATGAGCCTGGTTTCGGGAACGTTGACGAGCACGAACGGCTGGGTTCGAATGAACGGAAACGGCTTCTCGTGGGAAGTTGCCGGCGACGCCTCCACGGCAGTTCTGCGCCGGCCGCGGGTGGACCGGCCGGCCATTGCGGGCGCGCGCCCGGAGGCGATGGAACTCTCGTTCATGGAGCAGCCGGACTACGCCAAGGCCACGATCTTCGCGGTGGAGCCGATGGGCAGCGAAGTGCTGGTTGACGTGCGGCTCGACGAGGACACGCGGGTGAAGGCGCGCGCGGCGGTCGACTTTGCCGGTCAGCCCGGCGAGAGCATCTGGATACGCCCGAAGCCAGACCGAATCCGACTCTTCGACGGTGAGAGCCAGGAGGCCATCGAATAGCAGGACGGGCGCCGCAGATGCGGCGAACGACCAAGAGGCGTCGGCCATGACGAAACTCCGCACCGGACTGATTGGCTGCGGCAGCATGGGGGGCGGCGTTCACGCGCCGGGGCTGGCCAAGCACCCGCGAATCGAGCTGAGCGCGATTGCGGATGTGACCCCGCCGAACCTGGCACGGGTGGGCGACGAACAGGGGATTCCAGCCGAGCGTCGATTTGCCGATGCGGAAGACCTGGCGGCGCTGCCGGATCTGGACCTGGTGGTGGTGGCCACGCCGCCGTGGCTTCGGAAGGCTCCGGTGCTGACTGCTCTCAACGCGGGCAAGCACGTGCTGGCCGAGAAGCCCCTGGCGGCGGTTCCGAGGGACGCCTGGGAGATGGTGCAGGCGGCGGAGCGCGCCGATCGCGTGCTGGCCATGATGCACAACTACCTCTTCTTTCCCGAGTTCGAGGCGGCGAAGGCGGCAATTGACGACGGAGTGATTGGCACAGTCCAGACGGTTAGCGCCAATTTGCTGTGCGTTCCGGATAACCCGGGGGCGGCCACCTTTCAACCCGGGTGGCGACGCGACCTGGGGCGCGCGGGCGGCGGAATCCTGATGGACATGCTGCACCCGCTGTATGTGATGAGCTGGCTGGCGGGCGCGGAGGTGAGCGAGGTCTCGGCGATTATCCGTCGAACCGGGGAAGGGCCTCTACCAGTCGACGACCTAGCGATGTGCCACCTGCGGCTCGGCGATGTGTACGCCAGCCTGAACCTGGGCTGGGGCCTGGGGCCCGGCGGGATTGGCGTGGGCGGCACCGAGGGGCGGCTGTGGCTGCGCTACGTGAACAACGGCACGACGCCGTTTGACCGGTTCCACTCGGCGTTTACGTCCGATGGGATGACGACGCAGCCGCTGCAGGTGGAGGGCGTGATCGCCAATGCCGATTCGGCGCACGCGAGCGAGGACGAGCGCCTGGCCTGGGCTTTTGACGGGTACAACATGCAGAACTCGTACCTCAATCTGATCAGCGACATTGTCGAGGCCGTGGCTTGCGGCCGGCAGCCACGGAGCAACGGTGAGGATGGGGCGCGAGCCATCGATTCGGTGCTGGCCTGCTATGCCTCGGCGGCACGGGGTTGCCCGGTTGCGCTGCCACTGGACCCGGGCGATCCCGTATTTGACGAGGGCGTTATCGCGCTAGCCGCGGAGTCGGACGAAGGCTAAGCGCGCGGGGCGATTACGTCCTGCCGGTCCTGGAGCAGAAGCGGTTTGAGGAAGTCGACGCTTTTCTCCAGCCCTTCGAGGCGTCCCATCCAGCGGTCTTCGTGCTCCATGCTGACGACACCGTCGAAGCCGGTCTTGCGGAGGGCGCTGAAGAACTGGCGCCACCAGAGCTCGCCGTGGCCGTAACCGACGGTGCGAAAGGCCCAGGAGCGTTCGAACGACTGGTCCCAGGGGCGAATCTCAAGCAGCCCGTTGAGGGCGGCCTCGTTGGGGTCGATGCCGGTGTCCTTGGCGTGCACGTGCCAGATGCAGCCGGCGAGACCCTGCACCACGACTGTCGGCTCCATGCCCTGCGGCCAGAGGTGGCTGGGATCGAGGTTGGCGCCGAGCAGGTCGCCGGCGATTTCGCGTAGCTGCAAGAGAGAGCGCGGGTTGTAGGCGACCATGCCGTGGTGCATTTCGATGGCGATCTTCATGTCGTGGTCGGCGGCGAAACGGCCGGCTTCTTTCCAGAATGGCGTCACTTCCTCGGCCCACTGCCGGAGACCGCATTCGACGTATTCGGCCGGCCAGGTGGCCGTGACCCAGTTGGGATAGGTGCCGCCGTCGGGCGAGCCGGGACAGCCGCTCTGGGTGATGACGATCTCAAGCCCGAGGGCGCTGGCCACCCGGATGGTGTCGTAGTAGACCTGCTGAGCACGCTGGCGACGTTCGGGATGCGGGTCGAGCAGGTTGCCGGAGCAGTTGATCGCGGAGAGTGCAAGACCGCGGTCGGTGATTGCGCCCATGAAGTCGTCGCGCGCAGCCTGGCTCTGTGCCAGCTCGTCGAGGTCACAGTGGGGCGCGGCCGAGAAGTTGCCGGTGCCGATTTCGACTGCGTCGAGACCGAGGCCGGCGGCATAGTCGAGCGCTTCGGTGAAGCACATGTCGTCGAGGATGTCCATGTACAGGCCAAGCTTCATGGCGTTTCTCCCCCGTTACTCCGCGTGGCGAGGTGGCGGTGATTCAATGTCGACTTGGAGCGAAGGCATGAACGGTCAAATGAGCGGGCGCTCGTTCTTGACGGCCTCGGCGTAGCGTTCGCGTGAGGCCTGGACGCCCTCGAGCGTGGACACCTCGGAGACGGGAACATCCCACCAGGACTCATAGGTGGGTACGCCGTCGTCGGCACTGACATCCACGGCGATCAGCGTTGAGCGGTCGGAGTCGCGCGCATCCTCCAGGGCCTCCTGCAGGTCGTCGGCCGTGTCGGCGCGGATTACGTTCATCCCCATGCCCTCAGCATTGGCGGCCAGGTCGAGCGGGATGGTTTCGCCGTCCAGTTGGCCGGAGGCCCCGTTGCGGTATCGGTACTGGGTGCCCCAGCCGTCGGCGCCGACGTCGGTGGAGAGCGCGCGGATGCTGCCCCAGCCGTGGTTGTCGAGCAGGACGACGTTGATCTTGATGCCTTCCTGGAGAGCCGTGACCAACTCCTGCGCCATCATGAGGTAGGAGCCGTCACCGACCATGACGTAGACCTCGCGCTCGGGGGCGGCCAGCTTGGCGCCGATGCCGCCGGCGATTTCGTAGCCCATGCAGGAGTAGCCGTATTCCAGGTGGAAGCCGCCAGGCTGTCCGGTGCGCCAGAGCTTGTGCAGGTCGCCCGGCAGGCTGCCGGCGGCGCACACGACGACATCCTGAGGGCGCGTGAACTCGTTCACGACGCCGATGACGTGGCCCTGGCGCAGCGGGATGGCGTCGGTGGCGGAGGTTTGACGGTCAGTCTCGGCAATCCACGCGGCGCGCCAGGCGTCAACCTGCTGGCTAAAGGCCGCTGGCACGCGGTAGCCCGCGGTGGCCTCGGCCAGTTCCTCAAGCACGACCCTGGCGTCGCCCTGCAGCGGCAGCGCGGCGTGCTTGTAGGCGTCCAGTTCGGCCACGTTGATGTTGATGAAGCGCACGTCCGGGTTCTGGAACTGGGTCTTGGAGGCGGTGGTGAAGTCGGTGTAGCGGGTGCCGATGCCGATGATCAGGTCGGCCTCGCGCGCCACGAGGTTGGCGGCCGTGCCGCCGGAGAATCCAACGGCGCCCAGCACCTGGGAGTGGTCGTGCGGCAGCGCACCTTTGCCGGCCTTGGTTTCGGAAACCGGGATTCCGGTGGCTTCAACGAAATCTTGCAGGGTGGCCGAGGCCTCGCTGTAGAGGACTCCGCCTCCGGCAATGATCAGCGGTCGTTCGCTTGCCTTGATCCACGCGGCAGCCCGTTGGACCAAGCCAGCATCGGGGCGGGCGCGTGGGATGTCCCAGACCCGCGGTTCGAAAAGGCGGTCGGGGTAGTCGTAGGCCTCGGTCTGGACATCCTGCGGGAGGCAGAGCGTGACCGCGCCGGTTGAGGCCGGCGCGGTGAGGACGCGCATGGTTTCCATCAACGCGGGCACCAGTTGGTCAGGCCGGTTGATGCGGTCCCAGTAGGTCGACACCGGTCGGAAGCAGTCATTGACCGAGACGTCGTGCGACCAGGGCGCTTCCAGTTGCTGAAGGACCGGCGCGACCTTGCGGTTGGCGAAGATGTCGCCCGGCAGCAGGAGGACAGGCAGGCGGTTGATGGTGGCGGTGGCCGCGCCCGTGACCATGTTGGTGGCGCCGGGGCCGATGGACGACGTGCAGGCCAGCGTGCCCAGGCGATTCTTCATCTTGGCGTAACCGATGGCGCTATGGACCATGGACTGCTCGTTGCGGGCCTGGTAGTAGCGGAAGTCGGGGTTCTCTTGCAGCGCCTCGCCCACGCCGGCGACGTTTCCGTGGCCGAATATTCCGAAACAGCCCGCAAAGAACGGCTGCTGCCGGCCGTCGCGCGCCACGTGCTGAACCTTCAGGAATTCAACCAGCGCCTGGGCCATCGTCTTCTTCATCTGAAGTGCCCCTTTGTAATATTCAGCGGCTGTCCAGCGTCGGCGGGTTGCCGCGGGCCTCGGGCGACAGGACAACTCAATTGGCGGTCAGTGACTGCCTTCCGCTTCAATGCGAATCATACGAGAGTGACTCGCAAACAGCCGGAAGCGTCGTCGCGGTCGTGCGGTCGAACTAGCGGAACGCCAACGGAGGTTTGCGATGGCAGGCACGTCACGAGCCAATGAGCTGCTGGGGTATCCCGCCGACGCCCGACTCCTGATCGTCAACGCCGACGACATCGGCATGTGTCACGGCCAGAATCTCGGGGCCATCCGATCAATAACCGAGGGTCTCGTAAGCTCGTGCTCGCTGATGACGCCGACGCCTTGGTGCCTGCATGCGGCCGAGTTTCTGCGCCGGCATCCTGAGGTTTCGTTCGCGGTGCACTTGACCATCGTGTCCGAGTACCGGCACTACCGCTGGGGTCCGCTGGCGCCGCCGTCAGACGTTCGGACTCTGCTCGACGAGTCGGGGTACTTCTTTGGCGACGACCGTTTCGACCACCTCCTTCAGACCGCCGACATCAGAGAAGTGGAGACGGAATTCCGAGCGCAGATCGAGGCCGTGAGCGCGCTCGGGCTGCAGCCAACCCACCTTGACACCCACTACGGGCCGCACGAGTTTCGGCAGGACATCTTCGACCTGGTCTTTGACCTAGCGCGTGAGTACGGGCTCGCCATGCGAGCCGGGTCGCCCCACCTGGTCAAGAGCTTGCTCGCGCGAGGCTTGCCGGCTGCCGAGCACGGCGTGCTGGACTCGGGACGGATTCCGCCCGAGAAGAAAACTGAAGTGCTGGCCGCGAAGCTGCGAGAGTTGCCGGCGGGCCTCAGCGAGTGGGCGCTGCATCCCGGCATCGCGACCGACGAGCTGCGGGCGGTGATGGCCGAGCCACGTGTGCCGGGCGTGACGGGCACGCCGGAAGGCCGGCAGTCCGATTTCGACGCGGCGGTTTCCGAGGAAATCGCGCGGATCGTGGCCGAGGAAGGCATCCAGATCATCGGCTACCGCGAGCTACAGCGCGTCTGGCAGGCCACGAGCTAGCTGTCGAGGGGTTTGGTCCTGGCCAGCGCGTCGGTGACCAGCCGGTCAACCGGCGCACGGGCTCGTGAGAGCGACCAGACCGGCAGGCATTCAGTGCGTCGAGACTTAGTCGCCGCTCTCTGGGACCCGCCGAACGTTCGGACGCCGGTTGGCGGTGACTTCGTCGAGCCGGCGCACAGGCGCGTTGACCGGAGCGTCGTGGAGCTTGTCGGGTTCAGATTCGGCTTCACGAGCAATTCGGCGCATGACGTCAATGAAGTTATCGAGCGACTCGCGGGACTCGGTCTCGGTCGGCTCGATCATCAGGGCCTCGTCCACAATGATTGGAAAGTAGATCGTCGGCGGATGGATGCCGTAGTCGATGAGGCGCTTGGCGATATCGAGCGTACGAACACCCAGGCGCCGCTGACGCGTACCGGCCAGCACGACTTCGTGCATGCAGATGCGGTCGTAGGGCAGGTCGTAGTCGTCGGAAAGCGAGGCGCGCAGATAGTTGGCGTTGAGGACGGCATCGTCAGCGGCCTCGCGGAGACCCTCGGCGCCCAGCGACCTGATGTAGGTATAGGCACGAACCAGGTTGCCGAAGTTGCCGAGGTGGCTGTGCACGCGACCGATGCTGGTGGCCGACGAACCCGCCAACGCAAAGGCATCGCCGTTCCGAACTACGCGCGGTTCGGGCAGGAACGGTTCCAGATGAGCCTGCACGGCGAGTGCCCCGGCACCGGGACCGCCACCGCCGTGCGGTGTGCTGAAGGTCTTATGTAAATTCAGGTGCATCACGTCGATGCCCAGATCGGCGGGACGGACACGGCCCAACATGGCGTTCATGTTGGCGCCGTCACAGTAGACCTGCGCTCCCGCAGCGTGTACCAGTTCGATCACTTCCAGGATGCGGCGTTCGAACAGTCCCAGGGTGCTGGGCAGTGTGAGCATGATGGCCGCAACACCCGGGCCAAGGCTCTCCTCGAGATTCTGGAGGTCGATACCGCCGTCGTCGGCTGTCGGCAGGCTGATGACTTCAAGCCCACTCATTGTTCCGGTGGCGGGATTCGTGCCATGGGCCGAGTCGGGCACCAACACCTGAGTACGCGTCTCTCCACGCGACTCGTGCCACGCCAGAATGCTGAGCAGGCCACAGAGTTCTCCCTGCGAACCGGCGGCGGGCTGGGTGGAGACTGCCGGGAAGCCGGTAATCGCAGCCAGCAACGCCTCGAGTTCGAAGATCAGCTCCAGGGCTCCCTGAGCGGTCTCGGTCGGCTGGCTGGGATGAATGTCGGCAAGCCCCGGGATGCGCGCCGTTACTTCGTTGACCTTGGGGTTGTACTTCATCGTGCACGAACCCAACGGATACATGTCTGTGTCCACGCTGTGATTCTTGTGCGAGAGGCGCAGGAAGTGACGCATCACGTCGATCTCGGAGGCTTCCGGCAACGGCAGTTCGGACCGAAGCTCTGACGCAGGCAAAACGGTCGACGGGTCCACCGGCTCGAACTGCGGCAACGGCGGACGCACACCGCGCCGACCGGCGCTGGAGAGGTCGTAGATCAGAGGTTCGTCCGTCATTGCGTCCTCGCCCAAGCTGACGCCAATGCTTCGACGTCTTCGGTGGTGGTGAGTTCGGTGGCGGCGACGAGAATCAAGTCATCGAACTCTGGAGCCACGCAGCCAAGATCCACGCCCGCCAGCACACTGCCGTCGCGTCGCAGGCGATCAAGCCGGGCCGCTGCGCCCTCGGGGGCGTGGACCGCGAACTCGTTGAAATACGGGGCATCGGTGGCAATCACAGCGCCGACATCCGCGAGAGCCTCGGCCGCGCGATGGGCAGCGGACAGGGATTGCTGGGCGATTTCACGCAGACCGCGACGCCCGAGCGCGGAGAGCGTGATCGTCGCGCCCAGCGTCACCAGGGCCTGGTTCGTCGTGATGTTGGATGTGGCGCGTTCACGGCGGATGTGCTGCTCGCGGGTCTGGAGAGTCAGGACAAACGCGTTCTTGCCGTCCAGGTCCACTGTTCGTCCTGCGATTCGACCCGGAACGCGTCGAATCAACTGAGACCTGACGGCAAACATGCCGGCGCCGGGACCGCCGTAGGCTGGTGGACCGGCCAGCGAACGCAGTTCCCCGACCACGATGTCCGCGCCGAGGTCACCCGGCGCGGCCAGCAAGCCAAGCGAGACCGGATCGCCAACGACAACAACCACGCGAGCGCCGTGTTCGCGCGCGGCCTCGACGACGGGGTCAGGGTCTATCACCATGCCCAGAAAGTCCGGACGCTGGATAACGACGCAACTCGTCTGGTCGTCGATGGCCTCGACCATCGGCTGAACGTCGGGTCGCAGGCTGGTTCCGTCGCGGATGGCGGCCGGCACAACCTGGAGATCGACGTCCAGCGCGCTCGTGTAGGTGGCGGTGACGCTGCGGTAGGCCGGATGCACCGAGTCGGCAATGACGACGCGCGGCCGCCTGGTCAGGCCACGACAGAGGAGTACGGCCTCCGCCAGCGCCGATGCGCCGTCATACAGCGAGGCGTTTGAAACGTCCATTCCCGTGAGGTCGCAGACGAGGGATTGGAACTCATACATCGCCTGCAACGTGCCCTGCGCCATCTCCGGCTGGTACGGCGTGTAAGCCGTGTACCACTCGGACCGAAGTAACTGCTGGTCGACCAAGGCCGGCACGAAATGCCGATAGAACCCGGCGCCAAGAAACGAGGGCAGGCTTTCGGAGGTGACGTTGCGCGCGCCCAGCGCCTGCAGGTGGCGGATGACATCCGTCTCCGGCAGCGCCGGCGGCACGTCAAGCGTGGGATCGCGGTGCCGGACCGGGATATCTACAAAAAGGTCGTCTATGGATTCAACGCCGACCGCGCGGAGCATTGCCGCCCGGTCGGCGTCGGTGTTAGGCGCGTAGCTCATTCACCAGCTGTTCGTAGGCCTGGGCGTCGAGCAGACTATCGCGCTCGCCCGGGTCGCTGGCACCGAGCCGGATCATCCAGCCGGCGGCGTACGGATCCTCGTTGATGAGTTCGGGCTGCGCCTCCAACTCCTCATTGACTTCGAGAATCTCACCGGACATCGGGACATAGAGGGGAGAGACCGCCTTGACCGACTCGACCGTTCCGAACTCGTCACCGGCGGCAAAGCTCTCGCCGGGTGTAGGCAACTCGACGTACACCACGTCCCCGAGTTCTTCCTGCGCATAGGCCGTAATGCCAACGAGCACGTGGTCGCCTTCATCACGAACCCACTCATGCTCGCGCGTGTAGCCAAGGTCGTCTGGGTACATGAACTCACCGGGAGAGCCAATCAGGGCCAAGCTCTAGAATATCGCAGCGCATGGCGACACAGGATGAACCGAGTACTCATTGATGAGCGTCGCCGTGCGCGTGGTGTTTATCGGGGACGGGACGGGAGTTCCATTAGCGTCCGCGGCGCCGACTCCCGCTGAGACGCTTGTCGCGTGGATCGCGATTCCAGGCGCTCCAACGGCTGTGCAGTTGCCCACGCCGCCGAGCATGGCCGCCTGGGCACGGGGATTCGATGACCTGCAAGCAAAAGGCGCCCTCTACCTGGCGCCAGGCCACGGTACGGACGATGATCCAGCCATTGCCGTTCTCAGGGATCTGGCGGACCGAGGGACCATCAGCCTGACCGTGGGACCGGAGACCGCGCCAGCCGTCGATGGACCCACGGTTACCGGTCCAGCCGGCCTGGACTGGCGGCCGGCGCCCGGGATGCAGACCGTAGTGCGCGGGATCGCCGACGATCGCCAACTGAACGCCTGGCGGAGTCGCCTCCGCGCCGCCTACGGGTCCGACGCGCTTATCGAAGTCAGGCCGTGGTCTTGCGCGCGGTGGCGCGCGGACGGGTCATCAGGAACTCTGACTTTCCCGACATCGCTGCGAGGGCTGCCGACGGAACAGTCGAGACTTCGCGATACCAACACGCTTCGCGACATCGCTCGACGTCTACGCGGTCCCGACGGCTGCCCCTGGGACAAGAGCCAGACGCACAGGACGCTACGCCCGTACCTGGTTGAGGAAGCCCACGAAGCTCTGGTCGCCATTGAGCAGGGGGACGACGGCGCCATGGCGGACGAGTTCGGCGACGTGCTGCTTAATCTCGTGCTTCACGCGGAAATCGCCCGGCAGCGCGGCGGGTTTGACTGGCCGGAGGTGGTGGCAGCCATTAGCGCCAAGATGATTCGGCGACATCCCCACGTCTTCGGCGACGCACAGTACGACGAACTGGATGACCTGGGTAAGACGTGGGCCCAGATCAAGGCGACGGAGCAAGATGGCCAACCAGGCCCACTGGGCGGCCTGCCGGATTCGTTGCCCAGCCTGGCCTTTTCGAGTTCGGCCGTTCGCGCCCTCCGACGCGCCGGCCATCCACAGGACCCGGCGGACGCACATGCGAAGACCCTGGCGGCGCTGATGTCGGGAGACGACGCGGAAGCGCTGGGCGAGGCCCTGCTGTGGGTGGCCGCGCGGGCCGACGCGGCGGACATCAACCTGGATACGGCGCTGCGAGACGCAAACGCTCGACTGCGAGAACGACTGTCGAACAGCGACGGTCGGGGCTAGTCCGGGCATGTCACCCTGGAACGCGTCGCTCACCCGTGGACAGCCAAGTTGGTGACTAGCTAGTTTCGCTCGAATCCAGACTGTCCAGAATCTCCAGCGAGGCAGCGGCAACCTGGAAGGCACCCGCAAGGTGATCCTCCGAAATCTGCCCTGCACCGGTGCGCGTAAGAAATACGTAGGGCACCCCGCGGGCGGAAAACACGTCGTGGTCGCCACGTCCGACGCCAAAGTCAGGCATCACCCGCAGGTCGGTGCTAAGGGCCTCGAATCGCTGATCGATCAGCGGCGCCAGGGTGGCCGAGGCGCCAATCTGCAGAGGCTGTGAGCGTCCCGGTCGATCGAAGGCAAGGACGCCGTCAATGGACTCACGCTCGTCCTCCGACAAGTGTGCCAGGTACCAGCGGCTGCCGACGTATCCACGATGAGTAGCGTCGAACGCGACAAAGCTGATCGAATGCCTGAGGCGGACTTCGTCGGCATGGCGTGCGAGCGCGAGCAGTAGCGCAAGCCCATCAGCGTTGCCACCGTCCGAATAGTCGCCTAAGCGAGCGTCGGCTGGCGTGGTGACAACGAGCTGGCGGCGCAGAGGCCCGGCCCGGTGCCCGATCACATTCGCGCCCTCGAATGATCGTGGCGGCGCCGAGACATCCACGACGGCCGTGGCCTCGCCATGCTCCAGGCGCTCAACCAGGTCTTCGCCAGCCTCTTCAGTTACGGATGCCACGGGAATGCCGGACGGCTGACTGAGGGTGCCGTAGAGCAGCCCAGGCCGATTGTTGTAGATGATTACGGCCGCGGCGCCGGCATCCTCAAGCAGCCGGCCAATCTCACGAAAGGGTGTGATTCCGCGAGCCACAAGCACGACGGCGCCGTCGTAGCCTGAGCCGCGCAACGCTCCCTCGTCATCAACTTCGGCCTCGCGCAGCGGTCCCTCGACCACGCCGATGGCTGAGTAGATCATGCCGGCGGCAAGAAAGAAGTCGCCGTCTACCCGCAGGCTTACGGATGGGAGACCGCGGCCGGCGGCCAGGAAGTCTCGACGTTCAGCGTCCAGGCCAAGCTCACCAATGGAGCGGATCAGCGCCGTCCCAAGATCTGACGATCGCAACGACGGGGTTGCGTCCAGTCGAGCCAGCCTGGCTGCGTCGGACATCAGACTCGCTCGCAGTTTGCGATCGCTGGCCACGGCTGTTGAATGGTCGACGCTCGGTTCGTCGCCAGCCGCTACCACCAGAGTCTCGGTGACATCGGTTGATTGAACGGCGGCGCCGCACGCGGCAGTCGCGAGTGCCGCCGCGGTTACAAACATGCGTCGCGAGAATTGTCGCGCCATGAGCGATTCTATGCGGGTGCGGGCGTACGTCTGTGACAATCAGCGCACACCTTCGAGACGTCCGAGAAAGCGCGTGACCGACGCAAACCTCACGCTCACCGCGCTGCCAGGCGTGCGGGTCGGACATTGGACGGACGCGAACGCCGGAACCGGCTGTACCGTGGTGCTGTTCGAGCGTGCCGTGCCGGCGGCGGTAGATGTTCGCGGGTCGGCCCCCGGGACTCGAGAGACCGACGCGCTGCATCCGGGAGGATTGGTTGGGCAGGCCGACGCCATTCTCTTGACTGGCGGAAGCGCCTTTGGATTGGCCGCGGCCGATGGTGTGATGAGTTACCTGGAATCACTGGGTCGTGGGTTTCCTACGGCAGCCGGACCGGTGCCCATCGTGCCGGCCGCCGTCATTTACGACTTGTCGGTTGGCGACCCATCAGTCCGGCCAAACGCCGCCTCGGGCGAGGCGGCCGCCGCCGCGGCCTCCGTGGACCCGATTCCGCAGGGCAATGTGGGCGCGGGAACCGGCGCCACCATCGGATTCGGTGCCGGGCGCATGAAGGGCGGCCTTGGCAGCGCCGTGTCGCGCACCGGAGACGTCGTGGCGGCCGCCCTGGCGGTCGTAAATCCGGCAGGCGCCGTCCACGACCCGGACACCGGGCGCCAGCTGACCGCAGCTATGGGCAAGTCTCATTCAAGATTCGGCCAAAACACCACAATCGGTATCGTCGCCGTGAACGCCGCCCTGGAACGCTGGCAGCTTCGGAAAGTCGCCGAAATGTCCCACGACGGTCTGGCGCGAGCCGTGCGTCCGGCGCATGGCATGTATGACGGCGACACGATCTTTGCGGTGTCCGTGGGAACCCGTGCCGGGGATTTCGATCTCACTGCAGTGGGCCATGCCGCGGCCGAGGCGTTTTCGGCCGCCATTGTTCAGGGCGCGCTGCGGGCGCAACCCGCCTATGGGCTGCCAGCGGCGCGGACATGAGCCGCCTGATTGCGTTGCTGACCGACTTCGGCACGGACGATCCCTACGCGGGGCAGGTGGCCGCAGTATTAGCCGTGGCGTCGGATGCGCGCGTCGTCAATCTGACGCATGGCGTTCCCGCGCAGCACATCCAGCTCGGCGCGCAGATCGTCGACGCCTCGCTTGAGTTCCTGCCTCGCGGGGCCGTGCTCCTGGCCGTGGTCGATCCCGGCGTGGGCACCAAGCGGCGCGGCCTGATCGTTCGACGCGACGGCCGCTGGCTAGTCGGTCCCGACAATGGCTTGCTAACGCCAACCGAGGGCGACACCCGGTGCTGGAACCTGGACCGTCCAGAGACGTGGCGTCGCAAGGTCACGCCGACGTTTCATGCACGCGACATCTTTGCGCCGGTTGCCGCGCGCCTGGCGAACTTCGAACGCCCCGATTGGCTCGGTTCGCCAGTCCAGGATCCGGTGCGACTCGACCGGCCCTCTGCGTGCATTGACGCGTCCAGCGCCAGGGGCGAGGTCATCCATATCGACGCTTTTGGAAACCTGATCACGAACATTCCCGCCGGTTTCGTGCAGACTGCTTCCATGTTGGAAACCCACGTGGGCGCCACACGCATCGACGGCCTGTCCGATACCTACTGTGGCGGCACCGATCCGATAGCGCTGGTTGGTAGTTGGAATCTGCTGGAGATCGCGGTTCCGGGCGGCTCAGCCGCCGAGGATTTGGAATGTCGCATCGGCGACGCCGTGTTCGTTCAGCACGCCGATGATTAAACCGCGGCGACGATTGCCTAGTGGGGTGTCGCGTGACTGGATGGCTCGACCCGCGGATTTTGCGTATGCACCGTATTCGCGACTCGAAGACTAGAAGGCTTAACGGAACCGCATGCTCCTTCGCCTGGCCCAAAACCCTGAACTCTTTCTGATCATCGCGCTCGCCTTCGTGATCGCGATTACCCTGCACGAGGCGAGCCACGCGCTGGTGGCGACGTGGCTGGGCGACGATCTACCCCGGCTTCAGGGCCGGGTGACGTTGAATCCTCTTCGGCATCTTGATCTCCTTGGGACGATCATGATCGTTATCGCCTCCTTCGGTTGGGGACGGCCGGTATTGGTCAATCCTTATCGTCTGCGCTTCGGTTCGCATCGGGGCATGGCCCTGGTCGCCGCCGCCGGACCGGCGTCCAACGTGGCACTGGCGCTGGTGCTCGCCCCGGTCGCCCGGGAGCTCGCATCCGGCTCAGGAAATGATCTGATCAGCATCGCCGTGGTGCTGATCATTCAGCTCAACCTATTCCTGGCGGTGTTCAACCTGATACCTCTGCCGCCGCTCGATGGATTCAGCGTGCTGATTGGCCTGGTCCCGCGCGACGCGGCCAACCGGCTGGACGGGATGCGCAGGTTCGGGCCCGGGCTGCTGATTGGGCTTTTTCTGCTGATCGCCATAGTTCCAGGGGCCACCGGTATCATCAGCCGCCCGGTCCTATGGGCCACGAGGCTGCTTCTTGGGGGTTAGGTACCGGCTGGGACAGGCGCTGTCGCTCCTAAATCCGCGCGTGCCAAATGCTGTACGCGACCAAGCCTTCCGAAGGCTGAACCCCGACGAGCACGCGCTGTTTGAGCGACTCGCCCCGGCTGATCAACGCCATGCGCTTGCGGTGTATCAGGCGGTACTGGAGATCTCGCCAGATGACGAGGCGCTGCAGATCGCGGCGCTGCTCCACGATGTGGGGAAGGGCCGGCCGGGATTGGCGGATCGCACCGGTTTGACGCTGGCCAAAGCCCTGGCGCCGTGGCTGCTGCTGCGCTGGCAGCTATGCCCGCCCACATCACGACGGGGACGCATTGCCCGCCTCGCCGGGGACACCGAAGCGAGCGCACGCCTGGCCGAACTCGCCGGCTCGCGGGCGGATGTGATCGAAACGCTGCGCTCATACGGATACCGCGAACACCCCCGCGGACGACGGCTCGCTGAACTGGACGGGCAGCTGTGACCGCCACCTGGGGGCCCGCCGGTCAGGCCAGCGCGCTAACCGGATTTGAGATCGACATCGAGGATTTTGAGGGTCCACTCGACCTATTGGTTCGATTGATTGAGAAACAAGGCCTGGATATCACGGGCGTATCGGTGTTGGCCGTCACCGACCAGTTCGTGACGTATGCGCACCGACTGCATGAGCACTTTGCCGAAGCCGCGTCCGAGTTCCTGCTGGTCGCCTCGCGGCTGGCATTGCTCAAGTCCCGAGCGTTGCTGCCTCAGCCTGAGCCTGAGGACGATGAAGAGACGGCCGAAGATCTGGCGGAGCGCCTTCGCGTCTACGCGGCATTCAAGGCCGTCGCGTTGGACCTCGATGAACGACTGCGCGCCGGTCAGTCGTCGTTCATCCGGGTTGCCCAGCCGAACCTCCCGCAGCCACCTCCCGCACCAGGCACCGGCGATTTAGCTCGACTGCTCAGGGCCCTGGAGCGACTGACCCAGGACGGTACTTCCGTTGAATCGATAATCGAGGCGCCAACGCGACGCTTCCGTGTCGCCGACAAGGTTCGAGACTTGAAAGTCCTGCTGGAATCCCGCGGATCGGTCACCTTTGACGCGATTGCCTCCGAGTGCGCCGACCGCGCCGAACTTATCGCCGCCTTCGTCGCTGTTCTTCACCTGGTCAGGCAGCGCGCGGTAATTGTGGAACAGTCCGGAGCCTTTGGCTCAATCATGCTCAAATCCACCGATGGGCGTGGCGACGGATAACGAGGCGGGCACGGAGTGGGACGGGGACCGTATTGCCGAAGGTCCGGAAGGCGACTTCGGGCTGGCCCGGACGATCGAAGCCCTGCTTTTCGTGGCCGATCGCGCGCTCTCGACGACCGAGATTGGCAGCGTCACCGGCGCCGGGGAATCCGAAGTACGCGAGGCGCTCAGCACGCTCACTGCGCAGTACCGTACCCGCGGCATCGTCCTGCTTGAGCACCGCAACGCCTTTCGGCTGGTCTCCGCTCCCGACCTCGCGGACTACTGCCGCCGGCTCCTGGGTCTGGACCATCGCCGACAACCGTCGCGTGCAGCCCTGGAAACGCTGGGCATCGTGGCCTATCGGGGACAGGCGACGCGCGCCGAAATAGAGCGCGTTCGCGGCGTGGACTCGGACAGCGCGCTGGCCACGCTGCTTTCGCGCAATCTCATTCGGGAAGCGGGACGCCTGGACGCGCCCGGGCGGCCGGCAGTGTTCACTACCACCGACACGTTTCTTGCCTATTTTGGCCTAACGTCGCTGGACGAACTCCCGGAGCTTGACCTGCAGTTCGTTCCCGACGACCCGGACCGAATGCTGCCGACCGACTAGCGCTTGGTGAACTGCTTGGCCTTGCGCGCCCGCACGAGGCCGGGCTTCTTCCGCTCCTTGGCACGCGGATCTCGTGTCAACATGCCGGCCTGCTTGAGTTTCGGTCGATTCTCGGCGTCCATGGCCACTAGGGCGCGCGCCAGTCCAAGCCGAATGGCTCCGGCTTGTCCACGCGTGCCGCCACCATTCACGCGAGCCGAGATGCCCACGGACATCTCTTCGAGCATTCGCAGCGGCTCAAGTGCGTGGAATCGGTGATCGGGCACCGCGAGGAATTCTTCGATTGGACGACCGTTTACGACAAAAGGCCCGTTGCCGGGGTAAACGCGTACCTGCGCGACGGCAGCTTTTCGTCGTCCGAGTCCGTAGTAGTAGTGGCCTTCCAGCGTCATGCGCCAACCTCGAGAGTCTGGGGCCGCTGCGCCTCGTGACGGTGTTCAGGGCCTTCGTACACACGCAAGCGCTTCAGAGCGCGACGACCAAGTGAATTCTTGGGCAACATGCCCTTGACCGCGAGACGAATGACTCGGTCGGGTCGCTTCGCGAGCATCTCGTCAAGCCGCGTCATGCGAATGCCGCCGGGATAGCCGCTGTGTCGCGCGTAGAACTTCTGTTCGAGCTTGCGACCCGTGACGCGAATATGTGCCGCGTTGATGACAATGACACCGGCGCCATTGTCCACGTTTGGCGTGAACGTCGGCTGGTCCTTCCCACGCAGCATGTGGGCAATGCGCGTTGCCAAACGTCCAAGCGTCTGGCCGGACGCGTCGACCACCACCCATCGCCGGTCGCTCTGTGCGCTCACGACATCACCGCCTGTTTCTTGCGTTGCTGATTGTATAGAGACGGCCGAGCTGCGTATTCCACCCGCAGCAGGGTCAATCCGTGCGCTGGGGCCGTGCCACGCACATGATCGCGCGGAGCCGGCCGCAGCAGTGCGGAAACGGAATCCGCGTCGATCTCACCCCGGCCAGCACGTACGAGCGTAGATACGATTCGCCGCACCATCCGGAAAAGAAACGCGTTAGCGGCAATGCGGACGAAAATGGTGGTTCCCTCCCGCCAGACTTCAAGCGCGTAGATTTCGCGGGTGGTACTCGCCTGGCGACCAGCGGTAAATGCGTCAAAGTCATGTGTGCCAACGAACTGAGCCGCCGCGCTGCGCATCCGGGCCAGGTCGAGCGGCTGTGCGACGTGCCAGGCGCAGCGCCTGTCGATTGCGGGGCGTACCGGACGCTGTTCGATTTGGTACTCGTAGACCCGCGAGGTGGCGTCGCGTCGTGGGTCGAAGTCGGGATCCGTGGTCGCGAGGTCGCCAATTGCGACATCCGGGGGCAAGTGAGCATTGAGCGCCCTGAGCAACGTGGCGTCGTCAAGCCGACTAGCGACTTGAAAGGCAATCACCTGGCCTCGCGCGTGAACGCCGCTGTCAGTTCGCCCGGCACCGGCCACCGTCACATCCTCGCCGGTGGCCGCCAAGACGGCCGACTCCAGAACGCCCTGGACCGTGCGAGCGCTGCGCTGCCGCTGGAAGCCCTGGAATTCCGCACCGTCATATTCGACCGCGGCGCGAATGGTGCGTACGTTCGTCACACCAGTTCCATGCGGACCAACGGGGCGCCATCGCCAAGGCGAACGCCGACACGGCGAATCCGCGTATAACCGCCGGGACGGTCGGCGTATTGATCGGCGATGTCTTCAAATAGCCGCTCGATCGTCTCGGGGTCTGGGATTCGGGCAATGGCCTGACGGCGCGCGTGGAGATCACCGCGCTTGGCGAGCGTGATCAGGCGATCGACATCGCGTCGGATTTCCTTGGCGCGCGCCAGGGTGGTCTCGATCTGGCTGTGCAGGATCAGCGACCGTACCAACCCGCGCTTCAGCGCGCGTCGCTGCGCCGGATTGCGCCCGAGATGGCGTCCTCGTCGACGATGCCTCATGTGAGCTACTCCTGAGCTTCGTCCGGCGCTACCGAACTGTCGGCCAATGTCAGACCGCGCAACTCCAGCGCCTCGCGGATCTCAGTGACAAGACGTTCACCCATGCCACGCAACTCGTAGAGATCATTCTCGGACAGGCGAACGAGTTCCTGCACCGTTTCGAGTTCGTGGCGCTTGAGGCTGTTCAACGCGCGATTCGAGAGCTTGAGGTCCTCAAGCGGGTCGCCTTCGGCCTCCGGTATCGGCGGAATGAAAGCCGACGTCACGGTGTTGACCGTCTCGTCGACCCCTGCGATCAGTTGAAAGGACTCGATGAGCTGCTGCGCGGCGCCACGCAGAGCGTCCGCCGGGCTCATAACGCCGTCCGTCCAGATCTTCAGAACGAGCCGGTCGTACTCGGACTCGCGACCAACGCGCGCCGATTCCACGTGATATTCCACCTTGGTCACGGGGCTAAACACCATGTCCAACGGAATAACGCCGATGGGCAGATCTCCACGAGTCTCGCTTCCGACGTAACCCGCGCCGGGTTCAACGGCAAACTCCGCTCGCAGGACCCCTTCGTCCGTAAGCGAAGCCAGGTGATGGTCGGGGTTTACGATCTCGATTCCGCTCGGCAACTCCAGGTTCGCCGCGGTGACCTCGGAAGGACCCTCAGCTTCCAGATAAACAACGGCGGACTCGGAATCGAGCGATCTGAGTCGAACGCCCTTGACGTTGAGCAGGAAGTCCACGAGGTCTTCGCGCATGAATTCCAGCGTGCTGAACTCATGCAGCGCGCTATCAATACGCGCCGTGGCGAACGCCGCGCCCGGGAGCGCCGAGAGCAAAACGCGACGCAGGGGGTTGCCCAGCGTGTGCGCAAAACCGCGGCGCAGCGGCTCGATATGAAAGTGTGCGTAGTTATCGCCAACCTCGACCACGTGCACGGTCGGCTGGATATCGATTTCGGCCTGAGTTGATTCAACGGGTCCAAGAAACACCGCTGGTCCTTACCTTCCTGTCCGGTTCGTCGGACTCTCGCGCACCAATTAGCGCGAGTAGAACTCCACGATCAGTTGCTCGTTGAGTGTTGCATCGATCTGGTTGCGATCAGGAATCGCGTTGATGGTGCCCTCAAACGCCTCGGGATCCACGGAGAGCCACGTCGGACGGCCCAGGGCCTCCGCGCGGTCCAGTGCATTCTTCACGGAGTCAATGTTGCGGCTCTTCTGGCGCAGCCGAACCCGGTCGCCGACGCTCAAGATTGCTGACGGGATGTCGTGCTTGCGATTATTCAACTCAATGTGGCCGTGCTGGATCAGCTGACGCGCATGCGCACGGCTGAGCCCGAACCCCATCCGGTAGACCACGCTGTCCGCTCGAAGCTCCAGGACTTGCAGCAGGCGCTCGCCGCGGGGGCCGCTCTGCTTGCCTGCCATTCGGTAGTGCCGGCGGAACTGGCGCTCAAGTACGCCGTAAATCCGTCGAGCCTTCTGCTTTTCACGGAGTTGAATGGCGTACTCCGTTGGTCGCCGCCGACTGAAGCCGCGGGCGCCCGGCCCGCCACGATCTCCGCGGCGCTCAATTGCGCATTTAGGGGTGTGGCAGCGATCGCCTTTGAGGAAGAGCTTCTCCCCTTCCCGCCGGCAGAGGCGGCACACGGGTCCGGTGTAACGGGCCATCCGAGTTTGACTCCCTGTCTATCCGGCCTACACGCGCCGACGCTTCGGCGGTCGCGGGCCGTTATGAGGAATCGGTGTGACGTCTGAGATGCTGGAGACGTTGAGGCCCACGGATTGCAGCGCGCGGACGGCCGCGTCGCGTCCAGAACCTGGGCCTTTCAAGAAAACGTTGATATCGCGCATGCCAGCGTCCATGGCCCGCTGCGCGGCTTGTTCCGCCGCCTGCTGAGCCGCGAACGGCGTGCTCTTACGAGATCCGCGGGCGCCGATCGTGCCGCCGCTTGCGGAAGCCACGGTATCGCCCATCGGATCGGTGATCGTGATGATCGTGTTATTGAACGTCGCATGAATGTGCGCGGCCCCGCGGGGCACGGGCGCACGGTTTCGTCGTCGGGACCGACTTGAACGTTCCGCCATCAATTCAGCCTCGCTTGATTACGCGCTTGCGAATGCCGACGGTCCTACGCGGACCTTTGCGCGTTCGGGCGTTTGTTCGTGTCCGTTGTCCGCGAGTTGGAAGCCCGATTCGATGCCGCAAACCCCGGTAGGAACCAATCTCGCGCAAGCGGGCGATGCTGGTTTGGACCACGCGCCGAAGGTCGCCTTCAACGCGCTCTCGCCCGATCAGGGCCCGGATCCGACCCAATTCGGCCTCGGTCAAGTCGTTGACGCGTGTCTGCGGATTGATGTCGGCCTGACGCACAAGCTCAGCGCTGGTGGTTCGCCCGATTCCATAGATGTGGGTCAGCGCAATTACGACCGGCTTGTGTCGCGGAATGTCTACGCCGGCGATACGTGCCATGAATTCCCCGTCCTCAGCCTTGCCGCTGCTTGTGTTTCGGGTTGGAGCAAATGACCATCACGCGTCCGTGTCGTCGAATTACGCGACAACGATCGCATCGTGGTTTGACGGATGCCGAGACTCGCACGGGACTACCGCTCCACTCTCTGGTCGGCGCGCAGACGCCACGTGATTCGTCCACGCGAAAGATCGTAGGGCGAGAGTTGCATTCGCACGCGGTCGCCCACGCCGACGCGAATGAAGCGGAGCCTCATTTTGCCGGCCAAGTGGGCAAGGATAGCCTTCGGCTCCTCGTCACTGTCGCCCCCGGTTTGAATTCGCAGCGGCTGTCCGTTCGGCCCGATGGGCTTGACCAGGAACATCGTGTTTGGAAGCGAGTCGACAACTTCGCCCTCGATCTCAATAACGGGAGTCTTGCTCGACGACTCATCAGCTGGCGCCGGTGCTTCGGTCTTGCGGTTTCTTGGCGACGCCATGTGAATCCTCAGGCAACTTCCGTCAAGACCCGCGGGCCTGCATCGGTAATGGCCACGGTGTGTTCGAAATGGGCAGAGAGGGAGCCATCATCGGTTCGCGCTGTCCAGCCGTCGTCGTCGAAGACTACGCCGGCGGACCCGATGTTGACCATCGGCTCAATGGCTAGCGTCGTCCCGGGAACCAGCGCGGGACCACCGCCAGGCTGACCGAAGTTCGGCACCTGCGGCGACTCGTGCATAGTTCTCCCAATTCCGTGCCCCACAAAACGCCTCACGATCGTGAGCCCGGCATCCTCGACCAGTTTCTGCACAGTTGCCCCAATATCTCCAATGTGACCGCCCGCGACAGACGCACAGATAGCTTCAGCGAGGGCGGCGCGAGTTACATCAAGCAGGCGGCTCGCGTCAGGGCCAATCTCGCCTACCGCGAGCGTACGCGCTGAATCTGAGTGCCAGCCGTCAAGAATCACTCCACAATCTAATCCTATGATATCGCCTTCTTGCAAGACGGCGCTACCCGGAATTCCGTGCACGATGGCGTCATTGACCGACGCGCAGATCGCGCCCGGAAACGGCTGGACGCCCGGGTCGGCGGCGGGCACGCCAAGGAATGAGGGAATGCCGCCGTGATCGCGGATGTAGGTCTCGGCGATTTCGTTGAGTTCTCCGGTCGTCACGCCTGGCTTCACGGTTGCTTCAATCTCGTTGAGTGCACCAGCCAACACGCGACCCGAAGCCGCCATTGCCTCGATCTGCTCCGCCGTCTTCGGTTGGATCGATCCGGACTTCATCGAATGGCCGTATTCAGCGCTGACCACACGCGGCGCGCGACGCGATCCACGCCGCCGGATCCGTCCACCTCAATTAGAACGCCTGCCGCACGGTAGTAGTCAATCAGCGGCGCGGTGTCCTCGTGGTACACCTGCAATCGATAGCGTGCCGTTTCTTCAGTGTCATCCGCCCGGCCGCGGGCCAGCAGACGCTCGAGGGCCACGTCGTCGGGTACGTTGAAGTAGACAACAGCCGTCACCGCGAGGTTGAACTGCTGGAGAAGATCGTCCAGCTTTTCCGCCTGGTTGCGCGTACGGGGAAAGCCATCAAAACACGTGTCTCGTCCGCGTGCGGCGCCCAGATACTCCTCAATCACCTGCAGAACAACCTGATCAGGTACGAGCTGGCCGCTGTGCAGATATGACTCGGCGCGCAGGCCGGCGGGAGATCCGGCCGTTACGGCATCACGAAAGAGATCACCTGTGGATACGTGGTCCAGCGCCATGCGACGCACCAGGCGCTCACCCTGGGTGCCTTTGCCGGCGCCTGGGGGACCGAGCAACACCAATATGACCGGACGCTCTCCCATCCGCCTACCGAATAAACCCTTCGTAGTTGCGCATCATCAACTGAGATTCAAGCTGGCGCATGGTGTCCAGCACAACGCCGACCACGATCAGCATTCCCGTGCTGCTGATTGCGACCGCGTCCGCTCCAGTCACGGACTGCGCGACGAAGGGGACGACCGCGATGATCCCCAGAAATACGGCGCCCGCCAGCGTGATGCGATTCACGACTCCGGTCAGGTACTGGTTCGTCGGACGCCCAGGACGGATTCCCGGGATAAAGCCTCCGTTTTTCTGTAGATTCTCGGCCAGATTCTGCTGCTGAAAGACGACCAGGGTGTAGACGTACGTGAATACGATGACGAGCAGAAACGTAAACACCCAGTAGATGCCATTGCTGGGGCTCAGAGTGAGGGCAATGGCTCCGGCTGCATTAGCCAGCCACGAGACGTTCGAAGTCTCGAAGTAGCTGGCGACCGTCGCCGGAAGCAGCATCAACGAGAACGCGAAGATCAGCGGAATCATGCCCGCCGAATTGACCTTGAGCGGGATGTGCGTGCTCTGCCCCCCGTACATACGGGTACCCCGGATTCGCTTTGCGTAATGAACCGGGATTCGACGTTGCGCTTCCTGCACAAACACGATGGCCGCGATCATGATGAGACCGATGATCACGACGGAAATGAATCCGCCAATGTTCTCGCCAGCAAAGAGTGACTGACCCAAGGCAGCAGGAGCGCCAGCCACGATGCCCGCGAAAATGATGATTGACACGCCGTTGCCGATGCCGTTCTCGGTGATCAGCTCGCCAATCCACAGCAAGAACATCGTGCCCGCTGTCATCACGATCAGCATCACAACAATGTCGAAGGCGCCAAGCGTTGGCGACAAGAGCCCCTGCTGCGCCGAACGCAGGATCTGAATCTGGCCAAACCCCTGCAACATGGCGAATGGAATGGTGGCTAATCGCGTCCACTGTGCGATTTTCCGGCGGCCCGACTCACCCTCGCGCGAGAGTTCCTGCAGTGGCGGAATCAACGGAACCAGGACGGTAGAAGCAATGTTGGCCGTCACGTAGGGATAAACGCCCAACGCCACCACCGAGAAGTTCTCCAGCGCCCCACCGGAGAGTAGGTTCATGAAGCCCAGCAATTGGTTGCCGGCAAAGAAATCGGCCAGCAACTCGGTGTTCACACCGGGCAGGGGAATGTGCGCAACCGCCCGAAACACGACCAGAAGGCCGATTGTGAAGAGAATCTTGCGACGAACGTCGGGTAGCTGGAAGGCCGCGACGGCCGTCTCGATCACTCGCTCAACTCCTCGACGGAGCCACCGGCGCTTTCGATTTTCGCCTTGGCCGCCGCCGAAAACTTCGGCGCCCGCACGGTCAATGCGCGGTCCAGGTCACCGCCGGCAAGAATCTTGAACAGGCCCGGTTCGATCAGGCCGTGGACCTTGAGTTCTTCAGGGCCAACGACTGATCCCTCGGGAAACGCATTCAGCGCACTCACGTTGACCGGCTGGTAGTCACGCCTAAACCTGTGATTGGTGAACCCGCGGCGATTCGGGAAGCGCATAAGCAGGCGCGTTTGCCCGCCCTCAAAGCCGGGGTACGCGTTGCTGCCGCTCCGGGCGCCCTGTCCCAATGTCCCACGACCGGTGGTCTTCCCTTTGCCCGAGCCTTCGCCACGACCAACGCGGCGACGTCGCTTACGGCGCGGCGCACTCGCCGTGATCTGGTGCGGTTTCATGTCGCATCGCTTTGCGAAGTGTCCGATTCAATCTCAACCAGATGCTCGACGACCTTAACCATGGCCCTGACGTCTGCCGTGTTCGGACGAGACGAGCGACGGCCAACGGCACCGAGCCCAAGGGCCTGGAGCGTCTGGCGCTGCGAGTCCCGCGATCCAATGGAACTGCGCACCTGACGCAATCGCAATTCACTCATCGGCAGACGTTCCCAGGGCCTGCTTGCGACGTGCCACCGACTCTTCGGGGATCTGCACACGAGCAAGGCCATTCACGGTAGCCCGGACCACGTTGACGGCGTTTGTTGATCCGATGATCTTGGTCAGCAGGTTGCGCACGCCGGCCAGTTCAAGCACAGCTCGCACCGCGCCGCCCGCAATCACTCCGGTCCCCGGGCGGGCCGGACGAAGTACGACCTTGGATGCGCGATAGCTCTCCTCCACGTAGTGGGGAATCGAGCCGTCTTCCGTAAGCGGGACGGCAATCAGCGATCGGCGTGCGCGCTCCTGGCCTTTGCGAATGGCCGCAACAACCTCGTTGGCCCGGCCAATGCCCACACCCACATGTCCGCGACGGTCACCGACAACGACAATCGCGTTGAAGCCAAAGCGGCGGCCACCCTTCACGACCTTGGCCACGCGCTTGATCCGCACCACGCGGTCGTCCAGGCGATGCATGTCGCCCCCATCGCGGGAAGCGTCCGGACCGCCTGAAACTCGTCGCGTGTCAATCGTCATAGTGCGATGCCCCCGGCGCGAACGGCGTCAGCCAACGCCCGGACGCGCCCGTGGTAACGGTGGCCGCCACGGTCGAAAACGACGGCGGTTATTTCAAGCTCCTTCGCGCGCGCGGCCAAGCGTGCGCCAACATCCGCCGCGCGCTGAACCTTGGAGGCACCCTCCGTCGCCTGCTCGCACGACGACGCGGCGACCAGGGTACGCCCGGCCGCGTCGTCGATCACTTGCGCGTAGATGTGCTTGAGACTGCGAAAGACTGCGAGCCGTGGGCGTTCGGGACGACCGACGATCCGTCGACGAAGACGACGATGTCGGCGCTTGCGGGCCGCTTGTCGGGTCTGCTGGGCCATTTGTCAGTTCACCTAGGCGACTATGGTGGCGGCCGTCTTGCCGGGCTTTCGCCGCACGACTTCGCCCTGGTAGCGAAGGCCATGCCCCTTGTAGGGATCAGCCGGCCGAATGGCTCGAATATCCGCTGCGACCTGGCCCACGGCCTGCTTGTCGATTCCACGGATCACGATGTGCGTCGGATCAGGCAGTTCAAACTCGATTCCGTCGGGCGCCTGGCGCCGCTGCGGATGTGTGAACCCAAGCTGAAGGTCAAGGGTATTGCCCTGAAGCTGGGCTCGATAGCCAGTCCCCTGGATCTCCAGACGCTTCTCATAGCCCTGCGTCACGCCCACGATCATGTTGGCGACCAGCTGGCGAGCCAGCCCATGCAGGGCCCGCGTCCGGTGATCGTCGTGGGGACGGCTGGCGAGTAAACGCCCGTTGTCGCGCGAAAACTGAATGATGTGCGGGAGGGCTTGCGTCATTTCGCCCTTGGGACCCTTCACGGACGCAACATTGGCCGCGTCAAAGGTGACGGTTACACCGTCGGGCACGTCAATGGGAGTCAATCCAATACGGGACACGGGATTACCAGACGAAACAGACGACTTCGCCGCCGAGGCGACGTCTGGCGGCCTCACGGCCCGACATGATGCCCTGTGACGTGGAGATAATGGCGGTTCCAATGCCGCCCATCACCCGTGGGATCTCGCGAGCCCGCGTATGGATTCGCAGCCCTGGGCGACTTACTCGCTTGGCGCCGCCGAATGCAGGCTCGTCGTTCAGGTAGCGCAGGGTCACGTCCAACCAGGCTCGATGGCCCTCGTGGACCGTCTCGATGGAGCCGACAAAGCCTTCATCGGCCAGCAGCGCCGCGATCCGGGCCTTGGTCTTTGAGTGAGGAATGCGGACCTTCGTGTGACGAGCCGCCACGCCGTTCCGCAGCCGAGTCAGCATGTCCGCAATCGGGTCGGTCATTGTCGGCTCACCAACTCGCTTTCGTCACGCCGGGGATATGACCCTTCACGGCCAGTTCGCGGAAGCAGATTCGGCAAATGCCGAAGCGCCGGATGTGCGCACGCGGCCGACCGCAAAGCCGACATCGGTTGCGATACCGCACCTTGAAGCGCAGCTTGCGCCCGCGAATCGACTTGGTCTCGAACTCGGGGTCAAGCCAGGCGTCGCGCTCGCGCTTCCACTTTTCAATCTTTGCCTTTCTCGCCATATCCGAACCTCAGGCCGCCTCGTCGAGGCGTTGGAACGGCATGCCGAGAAGTTCCAGCAGCCGCAGGGACTCGCCGTCACGTGGCGCGGTCGTCACAATGACCACCTGCAAACCACGAATTCGATCAATCTGGTCATAGTCGATCTCGGGAAAGATCAATTGCTCGGAGAGTCCCAGCGAGTAGTTGCCACGACCGTCAAACGACGTGCGCAGGACTCCGCGAAAGTCGCGCATACGCGGAAGAGCCACGGTCACAAGACGGTCCAGGAACTCATACATGCGGGCGCCGCGCAGGGTGCCCTTGACGCCAACGCGCTGTCCGGCGCGGAGCTTGAACGCCGCCACGCTCTTTCGAGCCTTCGTCACCACGGGATGTTGCCCGGTGATGGTCGCGACGTCACGGACCGCATGGTCCACGGCAGAGTCGTTTTCCAGGGCCTCGCCGAGCCCGATGTTCACGATAATCCGGTCCAGGCGCGGGACAGCGAGCGGATTGGAATAGCCGAACTCCCGCATCATCTGCGGTCGAATCTCTTCTCGATAGCGCGTGAGAAGACGGGCCATTACTCGTCAATCTGTTCGTTGCATTTGCGGCAACTGCGCCGCTTCACACCATCGTCGCCGAACGTGTAGCCCACTCGAGCCGGCTGGTTGCAGACGGGACACACCAGCATCACGTTGGAGACGTCGAGTGGGGCGTTGAAGTCAATGATACCCGCCGGCTGTCCAATCGCCCGCGGTCTGGCGTGGCGCTTGCGGACATTAACACCCTCCACCACGACTCGGCCGGCCTCTGGTACCACACGCTCAACCACGCCGCGTCGACCAACGTCGCGTCCCTGCAACACCTCGATGGTGTCGCCTTTACGAATCCGGAAGCGCCGCACGGACATAGCTAAAGGACCTCAGGCGCCAGGGAAACGATGCGCATGAACTGTCGATCACGCAGCTCGCGTCCGACTGGGCCGAATATGCGTGTGCCGCGTGGCACGTCGCCCTCAAGCAGCACCGCGGCGTTGTCGTCAAAGCGAATGCGCGAGCCGTCCGGCCGCCGATATTCCTTTTTGACCCGCACGACTACCGCATGAACGACAGATCCTCGCGGGACCGCACTGTTGGGGGCCGCCTGCTTCACGCTGCCCACAATGATGTCGCCCACGCGCGCGTACTTGCGAGATGAGCCGCCCAATACGCGGATACACATGATCTCGCGCGCGCCACTGTTGTCGGCGACCCTGAGCCGGCTCTGCTGTTGAATCATTGCTGTTCCGCGTGCTCCGACTCAGCGGAAGTGGCAGCCGCGGCCCCTTCCGCTTCAGCGGCGCCAAACGCCGCCTGGCGTTCCTCGTCGCTTAGCTCAGTGCGCTCAATGACTTCGACAAGTCGCCAGCGCTTCCGCCGGCTCATTGGACGCGATTCCTCGATCTGTACCACGTCGCCAATGCGGCAGCTGTTGTTCGCGTCGTGCGCCATGAACTTTCGACGAACACGGACGGGCTTTTTGTAGATTCGATGGCGGCGGACCGATTCCACCTCAACGATGATGGTCTTGTCGGCTCGATCGCTTGCAACACGACCGACCCGTCGAGCACGAGCTCCAGCCACGGGTTACGCCTCCTCCATCTCGAACGAAGCCAACGCACGCTCACGCTGCACGGTCAGCATGCGGGCGATATCGCGCCGCACCTGGCGCAACTGCGAGGTGTCAGCCAATTGCAGCGTCGCATGCTGGACACGCAGCCTGAAGAGTTCTTCCTTGGTTTCGGCAATCCGCGTCTCCAACTCGTCATCGTTCAGATCCCGGAACTGATCAGCCTTAGCCAATGGCGACCTCCGCGGAACGCGAAATCACACGCGTTTGAACCGAGAGCTTGTGTGACGCCAGGCGCATGGCCTCGCGGGCCATGCCTTCGTCAACGCCGGCAAGTTCAAAGAGGATTCGACCGGGCTTGACCACGGCGACCCAACTCTCAACGTTGCCCTTCCCACTGCCCATGCGAACCTCGGCCGGCTTCTGAGTCACGGGCTTGTCCGGAAAGATGCGAATCCAAAGCTGGCCGGTTCGTCGAACCGAGTGGGTGATCGCTCGGCGGGCCGCCTCGATTTCGCGGCTGTCCACCCAACCCACGGTCGTGGCCTGCAGACCAAAGTCGCCGGTCACGAGCGCGTTGCCACGCCCGGCGCGGCCCCGGCGGCGGCCCCGGTGCATCTTGCGGAATTTCGTACGCTTCGGCATCAACATGTTTAGCCTCGCGGTGGCCTACGGCGGCGGCCCGCAACCGGGCGAGATACCGACTCGGTCAGCAACTCGGCGGCGTCACGAGCGGCGCCTCGATGGACCCACCCTTTGACACCAATGCGACCGGCAGTGGTTCGCGCTTCGGTAAATCCGTAGTCGATATCGGCGTCCAGCGTCTGCAGCGGAACGGTACCGAGAAGCTCGAACTCGCTTCGCGACATCTCGCGTCCGCCCAGGCGGCCGCTCACCATGATCTTCACGCCATGCGCGCCGGCCCGCATGGTTCGTTCCGCGGTCATCTTGATGGCGCGACGGAACGAAACCCGGCGCTCCAGTTGGTCGGCAACGTTTCGAACGACCAGGAACGCGTCGAGTTCAGGCTGACTGATTTCTTCGACATCCACGACGACGCGCTTGCCGGTGTGCCGTTCGATGCGGTTCTGGATCTCCTCGCGGTTGCTCCCGCCACGCCCGATGACAATGCCCGGCCGCGCCGTGTGTATCACGACTCGCACCTGGCTGACCTGGCGCTCGATCTCAATCTTCGATACTCCGGCCCCGTAGCTGCCACGCCGGCGGCCGCCGCGACGAGCACCATCGCGTCCGCCGGGCGCTTCAAGGTACGCACGGACGAGATTCCGAATTGCCAGGTCTTCCAGCAGCAATTCGGTGTAGTCACGATCGGCGTACCAGGTACTTTCCCAGCGGGTGGAGTAGCCCAGGCGGTAGCCAATGGGGTGGACCTTGCGACCCATGCCTACGCCATCCCATCTTCGACGGTCACGGTAATGTGACCGGAGCGCTTGAGGTACGGCCCTACGCGGCCACGCGATCGTGGCCGAAAGCGCCGCAACGCGGGCCCGTCATTGACAACAACTGACCGGACTCGCAGTGCCTCGCGGTCCAGGGCGAAGTTGTGCTCGGCGTTGGCTGTCGCGGACTTGACCACCTTGGCAATCTCGGATGCCGCTCGATTGGGCATGAAGGCCAGCATGGACATTGCCTGGTCAATCTCAAGTCCAGTCAACTCACGTGCAATCGTTCGTCCGCGCTGCGGCGACATTCGCACGTACTTTGCCGTGGCGGAAACCTCCATACGTCAGGCTCCCATCGGCGCTGTGGAGCGTCCGCGCGCGTGGCTGCGAAACGTTCGCGTCGGAGCGAACTCGCCAAGACGGTGCCCAACCATGTTTTCGGAGACGTACACGGGGACATGCCGCCGACCATCGTGGACGGCGATTGTCAAGCCAACCATTTCGGGATGAACCACGCTGGCCCGGCTCCAGGTCCGGATGACCTGCTTGCGGCGACTGCGCGAGGCTTCCGCAACACGCTTTTCGAGCTTTGGATGGATATACCACCCCTTTTTGGTGCTCCGTGACATTGCGTCCTACCTGTTCCGCCGGCGCACGATGAATTTGTCGCTGGGACGTCGCCCCACACGGGTTCGCCGGCCCTGCGTGGGTTTACCCCACGGCGTCTTCGGTCCCGGCATTCCAACCGGAGCCTTGCCCTCGCCACCACCATGCGGATGATCGTGAGGATTCATGGCCGCGCCGCGTACCTGCGGGCGGCGGCCACGCCAGCGTACCCGACCAGCCTTGCCCGCCGACTGGTTGCTGTGGTCCACATTCCCCACACGACCCACCGTCACCATGCAGGCCTCGGATACCTGCCGCATCTCGCCTGACGGCAATCGAAGCGTCGCAAGTCCGCGGTCCTTGGCCATGAGTTGGCACACCATGCCGGCCGATCGCACCAGTTGCGCGCCGCGCCCGGGGGTCATCTCTACGGCATGGATCTCGGTTCCCGCCGGGATCCGAGCCAGTTGCATGGCGTTCCCCGGTCGCGGTTCGACGTTCGGGCCGGAGATGAGTTCGCTGCCCACGCCGATGCCGACCGGCGCCAGGATGTATCGCTTCTCACCGTCGCGATAGTGCAGGAGAGCAATGTGGGCTGATCGGTTGGGATCGTATTCGACACTGGCCACCACAGCCGGCACGCCAACTTTGTCGCGACGCCAATCAATCACCCGGTAGCGCCGCTTGGCGCCGCCACCGCGGTGCCGCACGGTAACCCGTCCCGTGTTATTTCGACCGGCACGCTTCGCAAGCGGCCGCAGCAACTTCTTGAGAGGCCGGTCGCCTGACAACTCAACGTTGTCAACGGCCACGTAGCCACGCCGGCCCGGTGAAGTTGGATTGAAGCTACGCAGTCCCATTGGCTAAACCCCTGGAACCACTTCGATGGAATGGCCTTCGCGCAGCGTCACCACGGCCTTGCGCCAGCTTGGCCGGTGACCTTCAAATCGCCCCATGCGCCGCGGCTTTCCACGCACGTTCATCACGTTCACCGACGCCACTTCCACGTGAAACATGACCTCCACAGCGCGCCTGACGGCGTGCTTGGATGCCCCGCTCCGAACCTGGAACACGTACTTTCCCAGTTCGCCAAGCGCTGTGGACTTTTCGGTAACGATCGGGCGCGTGATGACATCGGCAGGATTCATGTGCCGACCCGATCCTGCAATGCATCCAGCGCCGCCTGGCTGGCCACAATGTGGTCGGCCACGGCGATTTCATAAAAGCTCAGCGTGTCGGCCCGTTCGACGTCCACGTTGGGAATGTTCCGAGCCGAAAGCCGCAGCTCCTCCGAAGGCTCAACATCAACCAACAGCACGCGTCCGGACAGTCCGCTGGCGGTCAGCCACGCAGCGCGGTCTCGAGTCTTCGGTGAATCGCCCCACGATGGCGCCACGCGAATGCATGCCGCGGCCGCCTTGCCCGCCAACAGCGCACGCACCGCCTCTTTGCGCTCACGCTTGTTCATTCGAACTCTCGAACGTCCGGGCTTGGGTCCGAACGCGACGCCACCGCCCCGCCGCACAGGCGAACCTGCGCTGCCCGCGCGCGCGCGGCCGGTACCCTTCTGGCGATATAGCTTGGCCGTACTGGCCACAACCTGGCCACGACTCTTCGTGTTGGCGGTGGCTTGGCGTTGGTTGGCCGCGTGAACGGTCAGCATGCGTTTCAACGTTTCTGCCGGTACGTCCGCGCTGCCGAAGCAGTCGCTCGGCACGGCTGGGAGTGCGTCCGGAGCCGCATTGTCAACGGCCATCAGTCAGCTCCCCGACCGGAACTGCGAACCGGCCGGATGGTCACGACCGTATCGCGCGACCCCGGCACGGCCCCAACCACGAGAACCAGGCCACGTTCGACGTCAACCCCTGCCACCGTCAGATTGCGGGACGTCGCACGGCCGCCACCCATTCGCCCCGCCATGCGGGTACCCTTGAATACCCGGCTCGGGGACGTGCCGGCGCCGATCGATCCCGGGGCTCGTTCGCGGTCGGACTGGCCATGGGTCCGCTTGCCGCCCTTGAATCCATGACGCTTCACCACGCCCGCGAATCCCTTGCCCTTGGACACGCTCACGACATCCACGCGCTGCCCAAGGTCCACATTGGCGACGTTTAGCTCGTCACCTACGGAAAGGTCCGTTGCGTCCTGTGTTCGAAACTCACGCAGCACGCGGTAAGACGGCAGCCGGCCAAGGTGCCCGCGCTCTGCTCGCGTGAGCCGACGTTCGGGCCCGGCATCGAAGCCGAGCTGCACGGCGGAATAGCCGTCGGTCGTATCGGTCCGTACCTGTGTGACATGGCATGGCCCGGCCTGGATGACCGAAACACCCAGCGCACGACCGTGGTCGTCAAACACTTGCGTCATACCAAGTTTTCGACCGATCAGCCCTACAGACATGGCTACGACTTCAACTCAATGTCGACCCCGGCGGCCAATTGCAGCCGCAGGAGCTCGTCCATGGTCTGAGGTGTGGGATCAATTACGTCAATCAAACGCTTGTGCGTCGCATCTCGAACTGCTCGCGCGAGTCCTTATCAATGAACGGCGATCGAATCACCGTCCACATCTTGCGCTCCGTCGGAAGCGGAATCGGCCCGCGCACATCGGCGCCCGTCCGCCCCGCCGTTTCGATGATGCGGCGGGCTGCGTCGTCCAGTACGCGGTGGTCATAAGCCTTCAAGCGAATACGGATTCGCTGCGTGGGCGACTGACGCCGGGGGCGTGCCGGCGCACGCCGACCCGAGGCCTCCATCGAGGCCGGCCGAGGGGGGCGAGCGCGCGCTTGTGCCATCGGTTAGGTGACGATACTCGTCACGACGCCCGCACCGACGGTCACGCCGCCTTCACGAATCGCGAAATTCACGCCGTCTTCCAGCGCGATTGGCTGGTGCAGGCGAACGGTCATTTCCACGTTGTCGCCGGGCACAACCATTTCAGTCCCCTGCGGCAATTCGATTTCGCCGGTCACGTCCGTGGTTCGAATGTAGAACTGCGGTCGATACCCGCTGAAAAACGGCGTGTGACGGCCGCCCTCGTCTCGGGTGAGCACGTAGACCTGGGCCAAAAACTCGGTGTGCGGCGTAATCGAGCCGGTCTTGGCCAGCACCATTCCGCGCTCGACCTCGTCGCGCTCGATGCCACGAAGCAGACAACCGACGTTGTCGCCGGCCACGCCTTCGTCAAGAGTCTTGCGAAACATCTCCACACCCGTCACGACCCGCTGGTCGATCTCGGCACGCATGCCGACGATGTCAATCTGCTCCCCAACCTCAACCTTGCCGCGCTCGACACGGCCGGTGACCACAGTGCCGCGACCCTTGATGCTGAAGACGTCCTCAACCGGCATGAGAAACGGTTGATCAACCGGGCGCTCCGGCTGTGGGATGTAGGTGTCCACGGCTTCCATCAGCTCCAGGATCGGCTGATACTCCGGAGCGTCGAGATCCGTACTGTTCGACTCCAGGGCCAGAAGTGCGCTGCCCGGAATGATCGGGGCGTTATCGCCGTCGAAGTCGTACTTGTTCAGCAAGTCGCGAAGTTCAAGCTCAACGAGCTCCAGCAGTTCCTCGTCCTCAACGATGTCCGCCTTGTTGAGGAACACCACGATCGCCGGCACGTCCACCTGGCGCGCCAGCAGCACGTGCTCGTAGGTCTGCGGCATCGGACCGTCGTCGGCGCCAACGACCACAATCGCGCCATCCATCTGGGCGGCGCCGGTAATCATGTTTTTGATGTAGTCGCGGTGGCCCGGGGCGTCGATATGGGCGTAATGCCTGATCTCGGTCTCGTACTCGGCGTGCGTGATCGAAATCGTGATGCCGCGCTCCTTTTCCTCGGGCGCGCGGTCGATTTCGTCGAAGGCCATGAAATCGGCCAGGTTCTTATACGAAAGGACCTTCGTAATTGCGGCGGTGAGCGTCGTCTTGCCGTGGTCGACGTGCCCAATCGTGCCGACGTTCACATGCGGCTTGGTTCGTTCAAAGTGTTGGCGTGCCATTCGCTCCAGTGCTCCTGCGCAGTGCGCGGTTAAGAAACCGGCGTCAGAAGTCCATCCGCGGCACCCGCTCGTTGAGTCACCGCGTAGTGGGAAAACTCCATTGAAAACGTCCCGCGACCCTGGGTCGCCGAACGCAACTCGTTAGCGTACCCGAACATTGTCGCCAGCGGTACCTCTGCGGCGAGAATGTGCGACCCGCCGCGCATGTCGGCACCGTGAATCGTGCCTCGCTTTGCGGCCAGGCCGGCCAGCGTATCGCCCACGTAGTCCTCGGGAACGACGACCTGGACGCTCATCATCGGCTCCATGACATCCGTTCGCGCGCGGTTCAGCGCGTCCTCCACGGCCATGGCGCCAGCGATTTCAAAGGCGAGTTCCGACGAGTCGACATCATGGTACGACCCGTCCACCAGCGTTATGCGAACGTCAGTGACTTCCATGCCCTGCGGCCCGCTCGTCAACCGACGCGCGGCCCCGCGCTCGGCGGCTGGAATGAACTGCACTGGAATAGCGCCGCCGACAATGCGACGTTCTATCTGAACTCCCGTGCCCAGGGGCAGCGGCTCAAGTTCAACCGTCACATCGCCATACTGCCCGCGCCCGCCGGTCTGACGTATAAAGCGCCCGCGACCGGTGGATTCCCTGCGCGGCCGCTCGCGGTACGACACCTGCGGGCGCCCGATATTGGCGCCCACGCGGTATTCACGCAGCAGCCGGTCCACGATGACCTCGAGATGCAACTCGCCCATCCCCGCAATCAGCGTCTGCCCCGTCTCTTCATTGGCGCTGATGCGAAAGGTCGGATCTTCCTCACCAAGCCGCCGCAGCGCGTCAATGATCTTGTCCTGGTCACCCCGGCTCTTCGGCTCGATCGCAATCGTGACCACCGGCTCCGGAAAGCTGATGGATTCCAGTTGCAGGGGGTATTTGGGATCCGTCAAGGTATCCCCGGTATTGGTTGACCGGACACCAACCGCGGCCAGGATGTCGCCGTAACGGATCGTGTCCTTTACTTCCTCGCGCTTATCGGCGTGCATGCGAAGCACCCGCGAGAGGCGCTCCCGCTTACCGGCGGCCGCATTGAGCACAGTGCCGCCAGGCTCGATCGAGCCCGAATACACCCGGAAATACGCCAGCTTGCCCGCATGCGGATCAGCCACGATCTTGAAAGCAATTGCCGTGAACGGATCGTCTTCGGCCGGACGGCGCTGTTCCTCCGCACCAGTCTTGGGATTGATTCCGGTCACTGGCGGTACGTCCAGCGGCGAGGGCAAATAGGTCGTGATCGCGTCGAGCAAGGGCTCAATCCCCTTGTTGCGCAACGCCGAGCCCATCAGTACGGGAACCCCCTGCGCCCGAACCGTCAATTGGCGCAGGGCCGCTAGGAGCTCTTCCGTGCTCAGATCTTCGCCATCGAGATACTTGACGGCCACCTCATCATCAAGCTCGGCCAGCGCCTCGACCATCCGCTCACGTGCGTCCAGGGCGGGTGCTTCTAGTTCGGGCGGGATCGGGCCGCGTACGGGCGCCGCCAGATGGTCCTGCGACCATCGGATGGCCTCCATGGTCACCAGATCGACCACCCCTTCAAACTCCGCTTCAAAGCCAATTGGAATTTGAACAGGCACGGGATTGGCCCCAAGCCGGTCGCGAATCGACTCGATCGTTGCGTCAAAGTCCGCGCCGCGCCGGTCCATCTTGTTGATGAAGGCGACCCGCGGGACGCTATAGCGGTCAGCCTGCCGCCAGACGGTTTCCGACTGTGGTTCAACGCCATTGACCGCATCAAACACGACGACACCGCCATCAAGGACACGCAACGAACGTTCCACTTCAGCAGTGAAATCGACGTGTCCCGGCGTATCGATAATGTTGATTCTGTGGTCGTTCCAGGACGCCGTGGTTGCGGCGGCCACAATCGTGATACCGCGCTCACGCTCCTGGGCCATCCAGTCCATCTGGGCGTTGCCCTCGTGCACCTCGCCCACGCGGTGAATCCGGCCACAAAAGAACAGAATGCGTTCGGTCGTAGTGGTCTTGCCGGCGTCGATGTGCGCAATGATTCCGATGTTGCGCGTACGCGAAATATCCAGGGTGTTCATGGGCCTCGTGTTCCGGGATTCAGACGGACGAACTAATACGCGTAAATCGCGAACGCTCGGTTCGCTTCCGCCATCCGATGCATTTCATCACGCCGGCGCACGGCGCCGCCTTGTCCGTCTGCCGCTTCCATCAGTTCAGCCGCCAGACGATCGGGCATAGACCGGCCACCCCGGGTGCGGGCTGCGTCGATCAACCACCGCACGGCCAGCGAATAGCGCCGGTCCCCGCGGATTTCCACGGGGACCTGGTAGTTGGCGCCGCCAACACGTCGCGGCTTAACTTCGACCTGGGGCATGGCATTGCGTACGGCAGCCTCGAACACGTCGATGGCAGGGGCGCCGGTCCGGCCTTCGATAATGTCGAAGGCGTTGTAGACGATCCGCTGCGACACAGATTTTTTGCCGCTGCGCATGATCTTGTTGATAAACCGTTGCACGGTGCGGTTGCTGAAGCGAGGGTCAGGCGGTATTACGCGACGCTCCGGTCGCTTGCGGCGCGGCATCAGGCGCTACAGGCCCGTGGCGGAACAATTGCTGAGGTCAACGTCATTGGTCGGAGCTATCGATTCGACGAGCTAGGCGTCGCGCTTCGCGCCGTATTTGGACCGGCTGCGTCGGCGCCCTTCAACGCCGTCGGCGTCAAGGGTTCCGCGCACGACGTGATACCGGACGCCGGGCAGATCGCGCACGCGGCCACCGCGGATCAACACCACGGAGTGCTCCTGCAACCGATGACCCTCGCCCGGTATGTAGGCCGTGACTTCAATCCCGTTTGAGAGTCGAACTCGCGCAACTTTCCGCAGCGCGGAGTTCGGTTTCTTTGGCGTAACGGTGCGCACCAACGTACACACACCACGCTTCTGGGGCGAGCCGTCGCCCCGCTGCATGCGGCGTCGCAGACCGTTGTACGAGTAATGCAACGCCGGCGCCTTGAGTTTACCTCGGCGCCTCTTGCGTCCGTTGCGAACGAGCTGGTTAATTGTTGGCAAGTCGAAACCTACGGAGCCCTTACGAATAAAAGGCGCGGCGGCCCAAGGCCAGCCACGACGGAGTAGAGCCTATCACCGGCCATCTCCTTCGTCAACGTTGTCGCCGTCAGACGTCGGGTCCGGGCGAACGACCGAAGCCTCGTCGATTGCAACCTCGTCCACCGGACGCAGGAAGTCCGCGAATTCGTCGCTTGCGCGGGGACGATTCGTATCGATGCCCGCCAACAAGTCGCTCTCCGCGGCATCCATCGGCGGCGCGCCAGCGGCCAGCACGCCGGCCTGCGCATCCCCGGCGTCGGCGCCCTCGTCCGCGCCGTTGGCCGGTTCGCGCAAGTCATCCAGCGACACACCTTCGGCCATGTGCATGGCCTCGGTGTCGATCAGCACATCCGACTGACTTGGAGCTTCGAGTTCCGGACCGTGGTACCGATCCCAGCCCGTTCCGGCAGGGATGAGTTTTCCAATGATCACGTTTTCCTTCAGCCCATGCAGGGGATCGGTCTTGCCCTCTACTACGGCTTCGGTCAGCACGCGCGTCGTGTCCTGGAAGGACGCGGCGGCTAGGAAGCTCTCGTTATTCAGCGAAGCCTTCGTCACTCCCAGCAAGACTTCGTGAGAGTCCGCCACGCGACCGCCAGTTTCCGCCACCTGCACGTTAGTCTCCGCCAGTGTGGACCGGTCGACCAGCGTGCCCGGCAAGAGCGAAGTCTCGCCGGGTGTATCCACGGCGTCGTGACGCAGCATTTGCCGAATGATGATCTCGATGTGCTTGTCATTCACCGCCACCCCGACCATTCGGTAGACCCGCTGGACTTCGCTGACGATGTACTGCTGCAATTCAGCGCGACCGCGCAGGCGCAAAATGTCGTGGGGATTGAGTGGGCCCTCGGTGAGCTGATCGCCAATCCGCACGAAGTCGCCGCTATGCACCCGCAATTCGGAAGCCAGCGACACCGGGTACTCGCTCACATCCTCTTCCTCGGCGCGAACGACGATTCGGCCATCATGAAGCTCAACGACGCCTGCCGCCTCGGCGGTCACGCCAATGCTGGCGACCTTGGCGAGCGCGCGCTTGCTGATCGTGTTGGACTTGCTCTTGGCCTTGCGAGCCAGGAGGTCGTCAGCCTCGACCTGGGGCACCGCAAGAACGCCGTTCCTGGCGATCTCGGCACCGTCGTCCACGATTGGGACCATGCCGGGTTCGAGCGCGTATTCGTACTCATGCACGTGGGCGGACACCACACGTACACGGCGCTGCTCGTCCTCTTCAATGACCTCAACGGTACCGTCGAGGTCACTCATAACGGCGACGCCCTTGGGAATGCGCGCTTCGAAGAGCTCCTGCACCCGCGGAAGCCCCTGTTCCTTGTCGACGATATCGGCGCCGGTGGCGATTCCACCCAGGTGGAATGTCCGCATCGTCAACTGCGTCGCCGGCTCGCCCATGGACTGCGCGGCGATGATGCCAACTGCCGCTCCTTCGGCCACAAGATCGTGGCGGGACAGATCCATGCCGTAACACCTTTGGCAAAGACCGCGTGCGTTGGCGCACGTCATTGGTGAGCGAACTGCGGCCATTTCCACGCCGGCGTCGTCAATCACCTTCACGAGCTCATGGTTGATCAGCGTGCCCAGGGGCACGATGATTTCCCCAGTCTCCGGATGAACGATCGGGCGGGCGGGAAATCGACCAAAGCACCGAACGCCGACGGAATCCAGCACCTCGTCCAGGTCGCCGGTTTCGATCGGAATCCCTTCGAGCGTTCCGCAGTCGTCCCCCATGACAATCACGTCCTGGGCCACGTCCACCAGGCGGCGCGTGAGATAGCCGCTGTCCGCGGTGCGCAGGGCCGTGTCGGCCAAACCCTTGCGCCCACCATGTGTGGAAATGAAGTACTCATGAGCCGACATGCCCTCGCGGAAGTTCGCCCGCACCGGCATCTCGATAATCCGTCCCGATGGGTTCGACATCAGGCCTCGCATGCCCGAAATCTGTCGAATCTGGTCGAAATTACCTTTGGCAGCACCTGAGTTGCCCATCATGAAGACCGGGCTCATTTGGTCCATGCTCTTTTCAACGGAGCTGGAAACCGTAGCCATTGCGTCGGTCCAGGCCTTCACCGTCAACCGGTAGCGCTCGTCATCCGTGATGAGCCCGTCCTCGTAGCTCGCCCGGATGCCGCTGACGTGATCGTCGGTTTCCCGCTCGACCCGGCGCTTCATCTCGGGAATCTCAAGATCCTTGATCCCCATGGTGACGCCGGAACGCGTGGCCCAGTACATGCCCAGGTTCTTGAGCTGGTTGGCCACGTCACCCGTCACGTCCATGTCGGTATTGAAGAAGACCATTTCGATCACTCGCCGAAGGCCGCCCTTGTCCAGGCGTTCGTTGACGAAGCGAAGCTCCCTGGGAATCGCCTGATTCAGCATGATGCGGCCGACCGTCGTCTCAATCGCGGCCGGGCTGTCCTGCCCCATGACTTCGACTGGAAAGTCGTCCGGCGTGACTCGCAGGCGAATGCGCGCTTGCAGATCCACAACCCCATGCTCGAAGGCGAGCACGGCGTCAGCGAAATTGGCAAAGAGCTTGTTCTCGCCCTTGGAGCCGTCTCTTTCCTCCGTGAGGTAGTACGCGCCGAGCACCATATCCTTCGTCGGGCTCACGATCGGAGTTCCGTCCGCGGGCGACAAGATGTTGTGGGTGCTCTTCATGATGTTGCGGGCTTCGTCTTGCGCCGCCCGGCTCAGCGGCACATGCACGGCCATTTGGTCACCGTCAAAGTCCGCGTTGAAAGCTGTGCAGACCAGGGGATGAATCTGGATGGCGCTGCCGCTCACCAGCACGATGTCAAACGCCTGAATCCCCAGACGGTGCAGCGTCGGCGCACGGTTGAGTAAGACCGGATGGTCACGAGTGACCTCTTCGAGCGCGTCCCAGACCAGCGGTTCGGGGTGCTCGACCATCCGCTTTGCGCTCTTGATGTTGCTGGCATGCCCGTCATCCACGAGCTTCCGCATGACGAAGGGCTTGAAGAGCTCAAGCGCCATCTTGGTCGGCAGACCGCACTGGTTCAGGTTCAGGTGCGGCCCAACCACGATCACGGACCGACCGGAGTAGTCCACACGCTTGCCCAGCAGGTTCTGGCGGAACCGCCCCTGCTTTCCGCGCAGAAGATCGCTCAATGACTTGTAGGGGTGGTTGGATGAGCCGGTCACGGCCCGGCCGCGCCGGCCATTGTCGATCAGCGCGTCCACGGCTTCCTGCAGCATGCGCTTCTCGTTGCGCACGATAATCTCCGGCGCGCCGAGCTCCACCAGGCGCTTGAGCCGGTTGTTGCGATTAATTACGCGGCGATAGAGGTCGTTTAGATCGCTCGTCGCAAACCGTCCGCCGTCCAACTGGACCATCGGTCGCAGTTCGGGCGGCAACACCGGTAGCACGTTCAGAATCATCCACTCCGGCCGATTGCCTGAGCGTCGAAAGGCCTCCACAACCTTAAGGCGCTTGGCGGCCTTTTTGCGTCGCTGAATGGAGTTGGCTTCCAGCTCCTCGCGCAAAAACTCTGCCAACTCGTCCAAGTCGACGTTAGTGATCAGGTCACGAATGGCTTCCGCTCCGATTCCAGCTTCGAAGATGTCGCCGCACGTATGCGACAACTGCTGAAAACGGGGCTCCGAGAGCAATTGGTGAAGCTCCAGCGTGCCCAGATCCTTGCGACGCTGCTCGTAATAGTCCCGGGCGTCGTCGATTTCCTGGCGGCGCTCTTCCTCGATAGCTGTTACCGCTTGCTCGCTCTCGCGTCGCTCGACGGCCTTGGTTGCGTTGAACCGATCACGCGCGCCGGACTTCTCAGCCTCGAAGCGGGTTTTGACTTCGGCGATAGCCGCCTCGGTTGCCGCGTCAAGCTTGGCCAGAGCGTCCTCGGGCGGTACGTCGCCGGCAGCCACGAAGGGTTCCGAGAGCCAACTCAGCGCGGCGTCGTCTTCCAGCTTCCGTTGGCCCACGGCCGCCAGCAGATTGCGGACGCCTGCCGTCTCCTTGTTGATGGAGTCAATGCTGGCCTGCGCCTCGGTATCAAGGCGCTTCAGTTCATCGTCCAGCTGCGCGTCGAGTTGCGCCGTCTGATCGTCCAACCGCCGGCTCTCATCCGCAAGCCGCATAGCCGCCGAATCCTCGATTTCCTCGATTCGGCCGGCCAGATCCTGATCGACTCGACCAAGGGCCTCGTCGCGCTCAGCCTCGCTCAGGTCGGTAATGATGAACGAAGCAAAGTAGACGATCTTTTCAAGGTCGCGCGGCGTAATGTCCAGCACCTGGCCGATTCGGCTCGGCGTCCCCTTCAGAAACCAGATGTGGGTGATCGGCGCCGCCAGTTCAAGGTGTCCCATCCGCTCGCGTCGAACACGCGACCGCGTGACCTCCACGCCGCACTTGTCGCAGATGATCCCTCGGAACCGCACGCGCTTGTACTTGCCGCAGGCGCATTCCCAGTCCTTGGTCGGACCGAAAATGCGCTCGCAGAACAGGCCCTCCCGCTCCGGCTTCAGCGTGCGGTAGTTGATGGTCTCGGGCTTCGCAACCTCACCATACGACCAGGAACGAACCTGGTCTGGAGACGCCAGGTGGATCCGAATCGCACTGAACTTGTTGACTTCAAGCATTCGTTCGGGTCCTCCTAGAGGCGGTATTCACGGCCCTGGATGTTGATGCCATCCAGGTCGGGCAGCTGGTCGTGCATGTGCTCGCCGACCAGCGCGATTTCCTCCTCGGCGTCGTCCAGGATGTCCACGGAGACGCCAAGGCTCTGCAACTCCTTAACCAGCACCCGGAAAGATTCGGGGATGCCGGGTTCGAGAATGGATTCGCCTTTGACAATGGCTTCGTAGGTCTTGACGCGGCCGAGAATGTCGTCGGACTTGACCGTCAACATCTCCTGCAGCGTGTGCGCCGCCCCGTAGGCTTCCAGCGCCCAGACCTCCATCTCGCCAAATCGCTGACCGCCCATTTGTGCTTTGCCGCCAAGCGGCTGCTGGGTGATCAGCGAATACGGCCCCGTCGACCGTGCGTGGATCTTGTCATCCACCATGTGCCCAAGCTTCATCATGTAGATCACGCCAACCGTGACTTCCTGGTCGAACGCCTCGCCCGTGCGCCCGTCATACAGGACTGCCTTGCCGTCGGCCGGCAAGCCGGCTTCCTGCAGCGCTTCGGCAATTGTCTCTTCATCGGCGCTGTCGAAGACCGGGCTGATTGCGCGAAATGCAAGCTTGTCCGCGGCCCAACCAAGGTGCGTCTCCAACGTCTGGCCCACGTTCATGCGTGAGGCGACGCCCAGCGGGTTGAGAATGATGTCGACCGGGGTCCCATCCGCCAGGTAAGGCATGTCTTCCTGCGGAAGAATCATGGAAATGACCCCCTTGTTGCCGTGACGCCCCGCCATCTTGTCGCCAACCATCAGCTTGCGCTTCGAGGCCACGCTGACCCGGATCATCTCGGTCACGCCGGCCTGAAGATCGTCGCCCTCCTCCGTGGAGAAGCGGCGAACATCGATCACGCGGCCGTACTCGCCGGCCGGCACGTGCTTCGACGTGTCCTTCACTTCCCGGGCGTCGCGACCAAATATCGCGCGCAACAGGCGGTCCTCACCCGACAGTTCGGTTTCGCCCTTGGGTGTGATCTTGCCGACCAGAACGTCGTCCGGCCCAACCTCGGCCCCCACATAGACCACGCCGGTGTCGTCCAGGTTGCGAAGGGCCTCCTCGTTCTGATTTGGAATGTCACGAGTGATCTCTTCGGCCCCCAGCTTCGTGTCTCGCGCCTCCACCTCGTACTTCTCGATGTGGATCGACGTAAAGACATCATCCTTGAGCAGGCGCTCGCTCACGACAATGGCGTCCTCGTAGTTCCCGCCTTCCCAGAACATGAAGGCCACCACGATGTTCTGACCCAGGGCGATCATGCCGTCGGCCGTGGCCATGCTCTCGGCAATCGGCTGACCGGGCACCACCGTGTCGCCGGCAGCCACTACCGGCCGCTGGCTGATGCAAGTTGCGGTATTGGAGCGATCGAACTTTCGGAGGCGGTAGCTTCGTTCGCCGCCGGCGTCGTCATGGTCGATCGTGATCTCTCGCGACGTCACGTGTTTCACCGTGCCGTCGGCGGCGGCCAGCACCATGTGACCGGAGTCGCGCGCGGTGACCTCCTCAATACCGGTGGCCACCAGCGGCGCCACTGGCTTGATCAACGGCACGGCCTGTCGCTGCATGTTTGCGCCCATAAGCGCGCGATTGGCGTCGTCATGCTCGAGAAACGGAATCATGGCCGTCGCCAGGCTCACGATCTGCTGCGGCGACGAGTCCAGGTACTCAACCTCGCTCGCGTCCGCCTCGTGAAAGTTCGGTCCCCGGCGAACGGACACGCGCTCCAGTTCGATTTCACTCTTCGAATTGAGCGCAGTCTTGGCCTGAGCGATCGTGTGACGCTCTTCTTCGTCGGCCGCCAAGTACTCAACCTCATCCGTCACCACCGGCCGAATGCGCACGTCCAGTGCTTCGGCGCCATCGACCTGGCCGATAGCCGCCGCCAGGGCTTCATCTATGACGTCGCCAACCTGCGCCACAGGCTCACCGTCGTCGCTGACGCCAAACGGTTCGGCGACCGTCCGGCCAAGCAGCGCCTCGGCGTCCGTGGCGGGCAGTCGTGTGATCACACGCCGATACGGCGTCTCGATGAACCCATACGAGTTGACTCGGGCAAGGGTTGCGAGCGTGTTGATGAGCCCGATGTTCGGCCCTTCGGGCGTTTCGATGGGACACACGCGCCCGTAATGGCTGTAGTGCACGTCGCGCACATCGAATCCGGCGCGCTCTCGTGACAGCCCCCCCGGCCCCATGGCGCTCAGCCGCCGCTTGTGGGCGAGCTCCGCCATTGGGTTCGCTTGGTCCATGAACTGGGAAAGCTGGCTGCCGCCGAAGAACTCCTTCACGGCGGCGGTCACGGGCCGCGTGTTGATCAGCCCGGACGGCGTGGCTTCCGCCGCGTTCTGAATGCTCATTCGCTCCTTGATCACGCGCTCCATGCGAAGCAGACCGACACGAAACTGGTCAGCCAGCAATTCGCCAACGGCGCGGACGCGTCGGTTGCCCAGGTGGTCGATGTGGTCCGGGACCCCTTGCGTCACGTTCAGACGCACGATCTCACGCACGATGGCAACGAGATCATTCGGCTCGAGCGTGCGAGTGGATTCGTCGGTCTCAAGCCCGAGGCGCTTATTGAGTTTGTAGCGTCCGACCGGGCCCAGGTCGTACCGACGAATGTTGAAGAAGGTTTGTTCGATCAGGGAACTCGCGTTGTCGACGGTGGCCGGGTCGCCCGGGCGTAGCCGGTGATACAGCTCAATCAGGCCGTCCTCCGTGCTGAAGGCCAGGTCGCGTCGAGACTCCGCGCTTCCGATCGTCGATTCGATGAACTGATGCTCTGGGTCCGTATCGACGTCGGCAAACGCTTCGCGCAGGGACGCGTCGTCTCCCAACGCCGGCTCGATTGCCCGTAGAAAGGTGGTGACCGGCAGCTTCCGCTTTCGGTCGATCTTCACGTTCACCATGGACTGGTTGCTCGTCTCGAATTCCAGCCAGGCGCCGCGCTTGGGAATGAGCTTGGCGCCGAATCGCCGGCGCCCCGTGGAGGGATCGATCTCGGCCGAGAAGTAGACGCCGGGCGACCGCACCAACTGGCTCACGACCACCCGCTCGGCCCCGTTGTAGATGAACGTGCCCTGGCGCGTCATGAGCGGGAAGTCGCCCATGTATACGACCATTTCCTTGATTTCCCCGGTCTGCTTGTTGTGCAGCCGAGCCTTGACCCGCAGCGGCGCCTGGTACGTGCGGTCCTGCTCGCGGCACGCCTCTTCACCGTATTGCGGCTCGTCGAACGCGTCGTCAGGCACCTCGAAGTGAAGTTCCAGGTTCTTCCCGGTGAAGTCCTGGATGGGCGAGATCTCAGCGAACAGTTCCTGCAGGTATTCGTTCTTGAACCGTTCGAACGACTCGAGTTGCGTGGAGACCAGGTGTGGCATGTCAAGCACGCTCGGAACACGTCCGTAGTGCCGCTCCTCAATGCCCGAAGTCGTGCCGTTTGAACTCATGAATTGCCTGCTCCTTCGTTCGACGAGGTGTGCAATCGATTTCGCCCGCTAATGCCGTGGCCGCGGCACACGGGACGAGCCCTGGTGTACAGCCAAACGCGGGATCGGTGGATGTGCGCAGGGCGCCGGCACACGCGAGTTGCGTATGACCGAGAATCCTGCGGAAAAAACTGCGTCAGCGCGTCACGTCCGTTTTCGATTAGGCACCCGTTGTCCGCAAGGCACAAAAACCCAACCGGCACACACCGGTCGGGCAGTGGCTATTCAGTTGACTCGAAACCGTGCAGCTATTCGAGCACCCCCCACGTGGACTACACCATACCACGTCGTCGGACGCACTCCAAGCCAAAGCCCGGCGGTCAGTCTCGTTCAGGGTCGCCGGACGATAACAGACCGGGATGGAGTCCTATCCCAACTCCCCGCTCAAGGCTCGTCCACCCAGCACGTGAACGTGCAAGTGCGCAACCGACTGAGCGCCGTCGCGTCCGTGGTTTGTCGCAAGCCGATAGCCGGACTTGGCCAGGTTCTCGGTCTGGGCTACGGTCACGGCCGCCGCCATCACCCGACCCAGCAGTTCCCGGTCGTCCTTCAGCTCGTCAATGCTGGCCACGTGCCGCCGGGGAGCTACGAGCACGTGCGACGGTGCCTGCGGATTGATGTCTCGAAACGCGATGACATGGTCGTCCGCATACACCCCGTCGCTGGGTATGTCACCGCGGGCAATGGCGCAGAAAATGCAGGCCTCTTCACTGGCGTCGGAACTCATTGGCAACGATCTCCCATAGCGGCCTCCGATTCCATGTCGGCAACGGGTAGGGTCACTCTCGTGAAGTCGAGCAACCGCCACTCCTGGTCCGCCGCGGTCGCCTGCAGACGGAAGCCGAAGGGCTGGCCCGCGGCGACCACTTCGTCAACCCGAGTGTCAATCACTCCGCCAAGCAGCAGACGCCCGGCGGGTTTCAAGAGCCCTGCGTATTCCGGCATCAACTTCACGTGCACCGCGGCCACGATGTTGGCAACGACCAGCGCGGCTGGCTCGGGCGTCACAAGGGTCGAGCTTGGAATGGTCAGCACGATCCGGTCGGCCACTCCGTTTCGACGGAGATTGGCGGCAGCCGTCGGACCGGCCTCGGAATCTCGGTCGAAGGCATAGACGCAAACTGCGCCAAGCTTGGCCGCGGCGATGGCCAGCACGCCCGACCCGGTCCCGACGTCGACGACGACCTCACCTGGCTGCAGCGCATCCTCGAGCGCCGCCAACGCAAGCTGGGTCGTGGGATGACGTCCGGTTCCAAATGCCATGGCCGAGTCGAGGTAGATCGGAATCCGTTCATGCTGCTCCCGGGGCCGATCCAGCCACGCCGGTACGATCAATAGGCGGCGGCCGACCGCCAGAGGCTCGTAGTACTCCCGCCAGCTCGTGCGGAAGGCGTCGGCGTCTACAAATGTCTCTGTTGCCGCGCCGACGAGGCCATCCCCGGCGATTCGAAGCATTTCGAGCGCCCGCAGCAGATCGTGGCGCGCCGCCGCCTGGCGTTCGCCGGGCGCCACGTACGCGTGGGCCGTAACGGGCCAGTTGCCTTCCTCGGATTGGGGTCGCGTCTCCACGGCAAACGCTCGACCAACCAGCCGCTGCAAGGCTACGGACACATCGTCCAGGGCTTCCGGTCGCATGGGCACGCTGATCGCAGCCCACCGGCTACTCACCGAAAGGCGGCTCGGATTTTCTCAACAAAGCTGCGCCCGCCCGAATCGCTGCCGCCGGGCAGGGTCTCGCGCAGTTGTTCAAGCAGATCGCGCTGCTTCCGACTCAGCTTGCTTGGCGTCGCCACGTGGACAAAAAGAAAGTGATCGCCGCGCCCTGAGCCGCGAAGGCGCGGCGCGCCCTTTCCGCGGAGCCGAATCGGTGTTCCGGCCTGGATGCCGGAGGGAATCTTGACGGAAGTGGGCCCATCAGCAGTCTCCACCTCGAGACTGGCGCCCAGGGCTGCCTCGGCCACGTTGATAACCACGTTGCTCACAATACTTTCGCCGTCACGCTCCAGGACGGGATGCGGCTTGACGTCGACACTGATATACAGATCGCCGGGTGCGCCACCGCGCGGCCCGTGGTTGCCTTCGCCCGTCAGTCGCAATTCGGTCCCCGGCTGAAGTCCCGCGGGCACCCGCACCGCGCGCTCCACGGAAACGCGCTCCAGACCGATCCCTGTACACGTCGGACATTTGCTTTCGACAACCTGCCCCGCCCCGCCGCACCTGTCGCAGGTCGTGACGTTGACGAACTGACCGAAGATTGACCGCTGAGCTCGCTGCACTTGTCCCGTACCTCGGCAGGCTCCGCAGGTGCTGGGACTGGTGCCGGGCGCCGCGCCGTTGCCGGCACACGTGCCACACGGCTCCAGGCGCTGGTAGTTCACGTCCGTCTCAACGCCGAACACACTGTCCAGGAATTCCAAGTCCACTTGTACGCGCGTGTCCGTGCCCGGCTGCGCCGCCCCGGGCCTTGACCTGCGCCCGCCGCCGAAGAAGGCGTCGAACACATCGCCGATGCCGCCAAAGTCATCAAACCCGGCGCCAAACTGAGTTCCCGGTCCGTCGTGACCGAAGCGGTCGTAGTTCGCGCGCTTCTCCTCGTCGCGCAGAACCTCGTAGGCCTGGTTGATCTGTTGAAATCGCTCGGTGGCATCCGGCTCACGGCTGACATCGGGGTGATGCCGTCGCGCGAGATCCCGATACGCCTTCCGAATTTCGTCGGGTCCAGCCGTACGTTCGACGCCCAGGACGTCGTAATAGTCGGGCTTGGCGCTCACACGGTCTCGCTGGAGTCGTCTGGCGACGGGTCGGCCGATCCGTCGTCAACGCCTGCCGATTCGTCGGCCGCGGGCTCCGGTCCGGCCTTGACGAGGGCGGGCCGAATGACGCGATCGTGCATCCGATAACCCCGCTGCATTTCGGAAACAACGACGGTCGCTGCATCGCTTTCGGTCAGCACGACTTCGTGGATTGAGACGTCGATAGGATCGCCCGCACGGCACTCAATTGGGGTCACGCCCGCGGCTTCCAGCACCCGACTCAACTGCGCCTGGATCAGGGCGACGCCGTCAATCCAGGTCAGCAGCCGCAACTCGGGAGGAATCGATGTGAAAGCCCGCTCCAGGGCATCCATCACGCTCAGCAGTTCGAAGGCAAACGCCTGGTTCGCGAACTTGGCGATTTCCTGGGCCTCTTCAGCCGTACGCCGACGGTAATTGGCAAAGTCGGCCTGCGCGCGCGTCAGCCGGTTCAATACGTCTTGTCGGCGCGCGTCAAGCCTGGCGACTTCCGACTTCAACTCCTCGAGTTCATCCGCCGGCGCTTCAGGCTCGTCGTCCGTCCCGGCAGATTCGGGTGAGTCGTCATCGACAGCCGAGGCCGCCCGATGGTCGGTGACCTTTAGCTCAATCGGCGGTTCCGCATCGACGCCGTCGGCGTCGGTTCTGTCATCGGCCATGCAGTGTTGGTCTTTCGGGGTCGTTCAGCCACATTCTACGGCTGGACTCGGATCTCGCCGCTCAATCGCCCTGCGCTCCGTCAACGCGACGGCCGGCTAGGCCGGAGGCGCGACGATTCGCACGTCACCGGGCGTCACAACGAAATCCGCCGAAGCAATGGGCCTGGGGCCCACCATGACTTCGACGCGCCACGGGCCGGGCGCGGCAGTGGGTGGAAGGCCGAACCAGAATCCAAACCGCGCCTGGTTGTAGGCCGGTTGTGGATCCGTCAAGAACGTTCCCTGCAGGGCATCGCCGGCATACCAGCGGATTCCAAGACGTGAACCCTGCGTGACATTCTCGAACTCAATCGAGACGTTGACGCGCTCCCCGGGATGAAACGTGAGCGAGGGCTGAATCGGCTCCTGCCCGGACCCAAGTTGCAGAGCGAGCACAACACCGGTGGCCTCGGCCGATTCGACGGCGCCGACGTCCAGCGCCGGCGTCCCGGTTTCGGTCGGCGTCGGCGTGGCTTGCGGTTGCGTCGACGACGGCACGGCGCCCGGATTCTGGGAACTTATCCGCCAGATCAAGCCACGCGCCTCCAGCAGATAGGCCGTACCGTCCCGCCCAAGCGCAAGGTCTAACGCCGTAAATAGCGGAATCTCCCGTGCCGAATCGCCGGACTGCCCCTGGCCCAGCGGGTTGCCGGCAATGATCTGCGCGTGCCCGCCGGGATCGATCCGCGTTATCTGGCCGCTCCCGCTCGCCACCACATAGACGGCGCCGACAGCGTCCGTGGCAACCCCAATCGGCGCGTCCAGTCCGATCTCGCGAGCCGGCCCCTCGGTAGACACATCCGACCGTCCCGAGCCTGCCAAAAGGTCGATCACGCCGTCAGCGCCGATTCGGCGCACCACGCCCGCGTGGAGTTGGGTGACGAGCGCCGAGCCGTCGGCATTGAGTGCCACGCGCTGCGGAAAGCCGAGCGTCGCCTCCAAAGCCGGCCCACCGTCGCCGCCGCTGCCGTCCACGCCACTCCCCGCGAACGAGTGAATGAGACCGTCAGGTCGGATCACGCGTACCCGGTGAACGGGCCCGTCAACCACATAGAGCGATCCGTCAGATCCCAGGGCCAGCCCGCCAGGTTCCGTGAACTGAGCTTCCCGGGCGAGACCGCCGTCGCCGGCCACGCCGGGCTGCGCACCGCCGGCAAAAGTCGTGATTGCACCGTCCGGATCGATCTTGCGAATGCGGAAATTGCCCGAGTCGGCCACGTATATCGATCCGTTGGAATCGACGACCAGCGCTGATGGGCGGTTGAGCTGAGCTGCTACGGCAGCCAGACCGTCGCCGCCGCTGCCTGGCTCGCCGGTGCCGGCGATAACGCTGACACGGCCGTCAGGCTCAATCCTTCGGATCCGATGATTGCCCGTGTCGGCAATCAAGAGCCGCCCAACGCCATCGATGGCGATCCCACGCGGGGAGGCCAGGGCGGCGTTCAGTCGGAACTCCGAATCGGGAGCGCTGCCGGACTCGCCGGTACCGGCGTAGATCTCAGCTAGAAGGTCACCGGCGAGCGGCGCCCCGCTCGGTAGGGCAGGCGCAGGCGCGACGAAGGCGGCTGCCGCAGGCTGGGCCTCGACTGGCTGGCCGTCTCCCGGCCCGGGCGCCTGCGTCCCCGGGGCCAACGGCGCTGCCTCGGCACCGGGTGCGGGCACAAGCGCACGAACCCGCCGGGCGCTTTGCTCCACGATTAACAGCCTGCCGTCCAGCGTCGGCACAACGTCCAACGGCAACGTCAGTCGCGACTCCAGCGCCGGACCACCGGACTCCACGCGACCACCCACCAGCCCGGCGACCGTCTGAATGGTTCCGTCGGGGTGAATGCGGCGAATACGCCGGTTGTTCCAGTCGGCGACAAACGCTGCCCCGCTGGCGTCCACTACAACGCTCTGCGGCCCGTGAAGTTCGGCTCGTGAGGCAGGCCCGCCATCGCCGCCGCCACCGGGTATCCCGGTGCCCGCAACCGTGTCAATCAACCCGCTGGTGGAAACCCGGCGAATCCTATTGCCCGCCAGTTCAGCAATCAGCAGGTTGCCTGAACCGTCCACGTCAACATCGACAGGTTGGTTCAGCGATGCCGAAAGCGCCGGCCCTCCGTCGCCATCGCTTCCGGGCGTGCCCGTACCGGCGACGGTGGTCACGTTGCCGCGCGTATCGATGCGGCGAACCCGATGCGCCGCCCGCTCGGCGATAAACAGATTGCCGTCGCCATCAATCGCCATGCCTTCGTTGCCCGCGGTCCTTGCAAACGCGGCCGGGCCGCCGTCGCCATCCAGACCGGCGTGGCCGTCGCCCAGAATCGTCGACACCAGCCCCGACGGATCGATCCGTCGCACACGATCCAGCTCCGACACGAAAAGCGCGCCCGCTTGATCGACCAGCAGGCGAGTGGGATCGGTGAAGTCCGCCGCGAGCGCGTGGCCGCCGTCGCCGCCGAAGCCACGTGTGCCCGTACCCGCCAGCGCTTCGATGATTCCATCCGGTCGGATGCGTCGGATGCGACTGGCGCTCGGATCCGACACATAGACCAGTCCGTCCGAGCCAACCGCCACGCCCCCAACGCTGCGGAAGTGGGCAGCCATGGCCGGGCCGCCGTCACCCGCGTCACCAATTGCACCGGTTCCCGCAAAGTCCACCAGCAGCGCCGGTAGTCGCACCGGCGGCGGCAACGGCTGCGAAAGAGGCGCCAGGTAGGGAGGAGGGATCCGTGCCGCATCCGGATCCGTAGTCGGCGCCGCGTCCCCCCCGAAACCGGCAATCTCGCAGGCCGACGCGGTCGATCCCAGGGCAAGCAGGCTCAGGATTCGCCGGCGCGAAACCGAGCCCAACCTCCGGCTAGTTCGCATCGCCACGGATCACAATGAGCAGCGTTCGCAAGAGAATCCGTAAGTCAAAGAGCACTGACCAGTTCTCCACGTAGTACAAGTCGTAGCGCGTTCGATCGGCGATCGACGAGTCGCCACGCATTCCATTGACCTGCGCCCAGCCCGTCACGCCAGCGCGCTCGCGGTGCCGGACCATGTAGCGAGAGAATTCGCTGCGGAACCTGGCCACATAATCGGGCTGCTCCGGACGTGGGCCAACCAGGCTCATGTCGCCGCGAATCACATTCAGAAGCTGTGGCAATTCGTCAATCCAATAGCGCCGAAGAAGCCGGCCGACGCGGGTCTGCCGAGGGTCGTTGGCCACGGTCCAGGTCTGTCCATATTCATCGGCGCCACTAATCATCGTGCGGAACTTCACGATCGGAAACGGCCGTCCGTCGCGGCCCACGCGAGTCTGCACATAGAAGGCCGGTCCCTTGGAGTCTAGCTTGATGAGGAGGGCGATGAGCAGCATCGGTACCGAGGCCGCGACCAGCACAATCGAAGCCACGACCAGGTCGAGCGTTCGCTTGCTGAACCGGCTCATACCCTGCAGGCGCACCTCGTTAACAGCAATCAGCGGAAGCCCGCGCACGCCGCCTTCGATCACCGGCGACACCATTAACTGGAAGAGATCGGGCAAGAGCCAGACATCGGCGTACGACGCCTCGACCTCAGCCAGAATCGAAAGCAGATCCTCGTGCGACAGCGACGGGATAGCCACGACCACCTTGTCGATCTCGTGCTCCGCGATCACATCCGCCAGCACGGCGGATGCCCCCAACACCGGGCATTCGCGTTCCCCAACGGTCACCCGCGATTCAAAATCGTCCACAAAGCCAACTAGCTGATAGCGACGACTCGGATCCTCGAGAAGTCGCCCGCCGACCTCACGGCCTTCGGCCCCGGCGCCTATCACCAGCACGCGTTGCACACCGTGCCCGCGCACGGCCAGGAATCTCAGCAGACCGGCCAGCAATGATCGGCCGAACGCGACGAAGACAATGCCAAGCAGCCAGGCAATGGGCATGACGTTTCGTACAGGTTCCAGCCGGTCCGTAAACACAAAGAAGGTCGCGGCAACGGCGAGCAGCGCACCAATGGTGACCATGCCTGCGCTGCGCGCGACCCGGTCGAATGGCCCCGCCGTACGGAATCTCGAGTACATGCCCAGCGTCAGTCCGCCGATCACTGTGGCAACGGCAAATGAAGTCGTGACCGGTGCAAGAAACAGGAATCGGTTTGGCGGCGTCCCCTCAAACCACCCAAAGCGATAACGCATGTAATAGGCGGCGATAAACGCCAGCGCCACCGTCGCTACGTCGGCTCCCAGCGACAGCGTGGAGACTATGCCTCCCCAGTTGCGCCTCGCCCAGATCAGCACGGCGGCCCGCCGCTGCGTCTTGGTCGGGATAGCGCCAGGGCGCGCAAGACTCCGCCACACCCGACGGCCACAATCGCCGCCAACACCAGGTAGCGCAGCGGCCAGGGGTCGTCGTCATGGTGCTTTGCGTAATACCGCCACATGGACCGGTAGAACTCAAACCGTGTTCGCAGCGGGCGCTGCCGCGACGATTGGCGTTTGTGATGCCATACGCGGGCCGCTGGCACGTAGAGCGACGTCCAGCCGCGGTTGGCAAGTCGCCGGTGCAAGTCCAGATCGTCGCCATACATGAAGAACTCGGGATCGAACCCGCGAACGGCTTGGAACGCCTCGCGGCGAACCAAAAGGCATGCGCCCGAAACGGCGTCGATCTCGCTCACGGTCGAGTCTGCTGGATCACCGGCGTTATACGGCTTCGCTGGCTGCGGACCGAGGAACCGCGGGGACCCCACGAGCCGGTACAGCGCATTACCAGGACGCGGAAAGTGCCGCCGGGCGGCGGGATCCAGTTGCCCATCGGGAAGCGTCAGCCGAGATCCGGCCGCGGCCGCCGCGGGGCGCCGTCCGAGCTCGTTGGCCAGCGTCTCGATCGAGCCTGGCTCCGGCTCCGTATCGGGGTTCAGGAAGAGCACCAGCGGTGCGCCCGTCGCGGCCGCCCCCAGGTTGTTGGCGCCGCCGAATCCGAGGGCCGGCGAGCCGCGAATGGCGCGCACGTCGTCACGCGCCAGCAGCATCGGCCAGGTGTCATCCCCATTCCCGTTGTCCACCACCACGACCTCCGCGGCCAGCGATCCGCGAGCGGCATCCAGGCTGTTGAGGCATCGCTCCAGCAGAGGACGAACGTTATACGTGGTGATGACCACGGCGACATCCGGGGTCGCGGAGGTCATCAAGGCAACCGGCGCTTCAGGCCCGCGGCGAAGCCCGTCATCTTGGCCACGTCTCCCACAATGCGCAGGAGCGGCGCTAACCCAGCGGCTACCAGCGGATTGGCATTGCTCGTACGACGGACCATCGTTGGCATACGGCGCAGGGAACGGCCCAGGTACACACTCGCCAGGAGGATCAACAGCACCCGCGGAGCCGGCGCCGAAGCCTGCAGCACTGTCAGCCCAAGCGCATAGGCCCCATATCGCAGTGCGTGCCGCGGGACCAGCATGCCGGCATGCCCGTCACCGGCCGCGTACAGAAAATATTGCCGGAAGAAGGCCGCAACCGTGGAACGCGGCCGAATGCCGACATCGGCGCCTGGGGCATGCCGAAACCACCCTCCGGCGCGCCAGATCGCGCGATCCAGCCACAGGTCCTCGCCGTGGGCGAGCCACTCGGGGTATCCGCCGACCCGTTGCAACCACTCGCGACGGAACAATGCAGACCCGCTGCTTGGCGGATATCGCGACGGGTCGATCTGCGACGGCAACGGCAGCGCCACCGCGCCCAGCGCCGCCTCGAACGTCGTTTCGGGCGCTGCCAGGATGTAGCCGTACGACCCGGCGGCCGACGGCTCTTCCCGCACGGTGGCGACCAGCGACCCCAACCACTCCGGCGACCGCTTCAGACCGGCATCGGTCACCGCCACCAGCGGCGCCTCGGTCGCGGCGATGGCGCGATTTCGTCCGGCGGAGATATTCGTCCCTGGCGCACGAATCAGCTTGAACCGTGCATCGCCGGCCGCGGCCGCCCGCAACGCCTCGAAAGTTCCGTCCGTGGATCCGCCGTCCGCGATTGCAATCTCGTCGGCCGCCAGCGCCTGTTCTCGCAGGCTCGTCACCAGCGTCCCGGCGTCTGCCGCTTCGTTCCGAACGGTGACGCAGACCGCGACCTTCACGGCGCGCCGGCCGCCAGGGCCGGTGTCGCCAGTCGTGCGTATGCATCGAGAACCTGCCGCCCCACAATCGCGGCATCATGCTCGGCCTTGACGTACGCGAAGCCGGCCTTCGCCGTTCGCGCATACAGCCCGGAATCCGTCGCCAGGCACGTCACGGCAGCGGCAAATTCGTCGGGCCGATGAGGCAAAACCACCCCCGTGCCATCGCCGGCCGGCAGCCCGACATACCCCTGAGCGCGCGCAACCACCGGCCGGCCCGCCGCCAGGGCCGAAAGGACTTTGTACGGCGCTCCGGCCGCGACCGACGTCGGGGAAACGGCGATCCAGGCTTGCTGGTACTCGCGATCGATATCGTCCACGGTGCCGCCCAACGTTGTGCGCACGGGAGCGATCGGTCGCAGCCGCTCCGACTGCAGGCCAACGACTCGTAACTCGGCTTTCGGCAACTCGCGCGCAACGGCTGGCCATACCCGTCCAAACAGCCATTCCGCCGCCATCATGTTAGGACGATAGGCGAAATTTGCGGCAAATAGAACGCGCAGGTCCGCGGTCCGATCATCGGTGCCCGGACTCGACGGCCCAATTCGTACTGGATGAGGGATATACACCGGGGAGTCGGCGCCCAGGGCGGCCAGCCCGGCGCGGTCGTCGGGCGACGACGCAACCGACAGGTCAGCCGTCCGCGCGATCCAGGCTTCCACACGCCGCAACAACCCGGCCTGCCGGCGAGCCCAGAGCGCCCGCGGACGCGCGCTTTCTCCCGCCAGCGCCGCTTGCAGTGTCCACTCGATGTTGTGCGCGTCGTACACGACGCGCGGTCGCCGTGACGTTCCTGACGTCGAGGTCCAAACGTCGCGGATCAGAGGTGCCAGCTGGGCCTGGGCCACGTGCACCGCGTCGTAAGCGCCACTGCTAAGGAGCAACTGCACACGGCCACGCAGCACGCGCGAACCGTGGCGAATCAGCAAGTCGGGAACACCGCCCCGCCAACCGCCCCGCAGCCTTCGCCACTTGCTGGGCGGCGCTGCCCGAACTTGAACGACGGCGCCGATCAAGGACGGCGCCGGAACGACGGGCGCGCCCGGTTTGTCGAGCGTGACCAGGTCCACCTGGTGCTCCGTCGACAGGGCTTCGAGCATCAGGCCATTTCGTATCGAGGCGCCGTGCGTCGCCGGCCAGGGCGGCGTGGACGTGATCGCCAGAATCCTCACGCGTGGGCCTCGTACACCGCCAGCGTGTCGCGCGCCGTTCGCTCCCAGCTGAATTCGCCGGCCCGAATCCGCCCACGCTTCCGCAGCGCGGTTCGCAGTTCCGAATCGTCGGCCAGCCGGTTGATGGCCTCGGTCAACTCCTCGGCATCGTCGGGCTCAATGAGCAGGGCGTCGTCGCCAACCACTTCCGGCACGGTACCGGCCCTGGCCGCGATCACGGGCGTTCCGCACGACATCGCTTCCACCGCCGGCAGTCCGAATCCCTCATCGAGCGACGGCATCAGCAAAAACTCCGCCTGGGCCAGCAGGCCAGCGAGCATGTCGTCACTCACCCGCCCCAGGAACCGCACGGCGTCGGCGCCGTGCTCGAGCCTCACGGCGCGAATGATCTCTGGCCCACGGTAACCAATCGACCCCGCAATCAGCAGCGTTGCGTGCCGCGCAAGCGTCGATTCACCGAAGGCGCGCGCCGCCAGCTCGATGTTCTTCCGCGGCTGAATCGTTCCAACCATCAGCGCAAACGGCGCAGGCCACACCCTTGATCTGCACTCCTGCGCCGCGGCCGGCAAGCCCGGGGCATTCGGAATAACTGCCACCTGCGCCGCGTCCACGAGACCTCGATCCACCAGCGCCGCCCGCACGTGTCTCGACAGAACAATGACCGCCCGAGCGTCCCGAATGGTCTGAATGGCGCCCTCGTAATGGCGTCGACTTGAAGCGGAATGTGTTTCGGGGTGCGTCAGGAATGAAATGTCGTGGACCGTCACCACCGCCGGACAGCTGGCTCCGCCCGGGATTCCGTGATCCGGAAAGTGCGCAAGGTCGGCGCCGCGCAACGCCTGCGGCAGCAACACCCGTTCCAGCCGGCCCCGCACGGGGGCAAGGACCGGCCGCGCACGCAGCGTGGGTCTGCCCGGAAGCCCGCCGCGCCGGTCCACCAGCAACTGGATATCGAGGCCGTCCGGTGAAAGGGCCGCCAGTGCCTCCTGCAGCCGCCAGATGTAGCGACCGATACCTGCGTGGTCGTGCCGAAGCATCCGCCCATCCAGCACCACGGTCCTCATGCCGCTGGCGCCTCGGGGCCAGACGCGCGGGCCACGATCAAGCCTGCGAGCCCGCCCACCAGAAATACCAGGTGCGGAAAGCTGACGATGTGATGATCAAACACCCCGGCCACGACAAACGCCGCCAGCGAAGCAATCGCCGGCCGCATCGCCGGATCGGCGGCAACGGTCCGCAAGGACGCCCACGCAGCGCCGCCCACGAGTGCCAGATGCATCAGCGCGGCAAGAATGCCCGCGCGCTCGGCCAGCCACAGCCAGGCATTCGATACCCCGGCAAAAATGTCCGGATGCGGCGCCTCGCCGTAGCCCACGCCCAGCAGCGGGAACCGGCCGATAACGCGCGTTGCTTCGCGAATTTCGCCGACTCGAAGTGCCGCGGAACGATCAGCAACCAGGAATCCCTGTCGAATTCGCTCGAACGGTTCCACCGGAGCGGCCAGCACGGCTCCGCCGAGCAGCGCAGCCGCCATGGCGGCTGCCCGTGGTCGGACCAGCGCCAGCCAGGTCAGCAAGCCAGCCGCGGTCGCAAGCCAGCTTGCTCTCGAAATCGTCAGCGCTAATGCCACGCCAATCAACAGCATGACAGCCACTCCGAACGCCGTGCGACGAACGCCATTCCCAAACCACGTCAAGCCAAACGGGAGCGCGGCCGCCAGGGTGACGCCCAGCACGTTCGGATCGACCAGCAGTCCCGTGGCGCGACGAGTGGCTTCATCCGGAAGATATCGGGCGACATTCGTGGACGGGTAACCGGCGGCGTCCAGCGACCGCAGAGCCTCAATGCCGGCTGATCCGGCGAAGTGAAGGCCAATTGCGGCCAGTGCCTGCAACGCAGCCGCGACAACCACAAGCGTTGTAGCGCCCCGGAACACGGTCGCGGAACGGCAGGTAAGCGCGACGATCAGCGGCGTCAGACCGTAAAGCGACATCTTGACCGCAACCTGCGTCGCTTCTCTGTCGCCCGACGCAGCAAGGGCCGCCGCGCCGGACGCCAGCGGCAGCAACGCTCCCAGCGCAACGACCAGCGCAAGCCAGCGCGGCATCCGCTGCCACGTGCACAAGACGCTGTGCCGGCGCTGAATCGCCTGGATGGCAATTCCCAGATACGTTGCGGCAACCACCACGTCCAGCACCGGCGGCTGTGCGCCGAAGCGCTGGGGCACAACCAGAAACGGGGCCAGCAACGCCACCAGCAGCGCCACCGCCAATCCACCCGTCGGACGAGCGAAGCCGACAACAACGCCCAGCGCGGCAACGGTTCCCGCCAGCGCTGCCGGTGGCGGCCGAGCGCCGCCCAGAACGCCCGCCAGCAGGCCGGCGCCAGCCAGCGCCGCGAGCATCGTCAGCGACGCGCGCCCGCTGGGCAGCCGGGCGGCGCTCACCGCACTAACGCCCGCGAGGTCGTGTGGGAACTACCCGTCGTCGGTGTCGTTGCCGCCGGCGCTTGCGGCAGTCTCCCGTGCCTGCCAGGCATCGTAGACCGCCTGATCGACCAGCTCGCCGCCCTCGATCGTGTAGTCGCCGGTAAACGCCCGGCTTGAATCGAAGACCAGGTAAAGGTTGATGGTTCGAAAACTCTTGGCCCCGATGATGTCCTTGTTCGACGTGTAGTGCGAGGCGTTGTCACCTGGACCGTCGAACTCGGGCGAAAGGTCGGCATTCGGATCCACGCGGATATCGATGATCTCGTCCGCGTACTTGCTCTTGACGTAAAAGTGCCATGCGCTATCGACAGGTTCTTTCGGACCGTCGTCGCCGCCGCCGCCAAAGAGTCTCCGGAAAAAGCCCATCGTTGTCCTCCACCTGCGTCAACGCTCGAGCAGGGCGTCGATATAGTCATCTGCCACACGGCGTGAACGCTGGCGGCGCGACCTCTTGCTCCAAGCCCGGGGAAGATGCGCAACCGACGCCACCTGGCCCGCCAGCGTGGCGCGCGCCGCTCGCCCCTGAATCGCGCGCAGCGCCGCAACCGCCAGTTTAAGTTGAGCCCAGACAATCCGCCACCACCCGCGCCGCCACAGAAACCCGGGCATGTTCATCACCGCGACAAGCGGTCGATTGCGCGCCACCAGGTAGCTGGCGATCGGTCCGCCCGCCGTTGCGCTCAGGCGGTGACGCACCACAGCGTCCGGCACATACCGGCATCGATGCCCCGCCATCTGCGCTCGCCAGTCAAGATCAACGTCCTCGCAGTACATCACCAGGTCCTCGTCGAAAACGCCGATGTCGTCGAACAGCTCGCGGCGATAGGCTGAGGCGGCCGCGCACGCGCCAAAGACCTCGCACGGCTCCCGGAATCCCGGGCCGTCCGGCTGCCAGACCCCCCGGTTGGCCGGCAGCCCGTCGCGGCTGAACGTGTCGCCGGCGGCGTGCAGGCGCGACGGATCGTCATAAAGCAGAATCCGCGACGCCAGGAAACTGGCGTCGGGAGTCGTCGCGAACGCGCGGTCCAGCGCCGCCAGCCATGCTGGATCCGGCACCGCGTCGTTGTTCAGCAGCGCGATGAACTCCCCGCGGGCGACCGCGATGCCCCGATTGAGCGCTGCCGCCAGTCCGCCCTGGCTCGGCAACTCCAAGACCAGGTCGGCCGGACGCTCTGCTCGCATCCACGCTACCGTGTCGTCGTCGGAACCATCGTCCACCACCACCACCTCGAAGTCCCGCAACACCTGCGCATCCAGGCCGTCCAGCGCTTCTTCCAGCAGATGCCGCCCGTTCCAGGTCGGGATCAAGACCGACCAGCGCGGCGAGTCCGTGCCACGGCTGGCCGTCACCTAGGCGGCGATCTCTCGAATGTGCGCGCTCAAAGCCTCGCTCCACGGACGCAGCGTCACGCCAACCGCGCGTGCCGTCTCATTGGCGAGTTCGGCATTCGCCGGCACCGCCGCTGCCCGCGGAAACTCCTCCGCGCTGATTTCCTCCAACGCGATGTCGGCGCGTCCCAGTCCCGCCAACACGGCCGCCGCCCAGCCGTACCAGCTGGTGGCCCCCTCGTTCACGAGATGGTGCACGCCGAACGCCTCCGTCTCCGCCAGATCCAGAATTGCGGCTGCCAGGTCGCCGGCGTTCGTCGGATTGGCAACCTGGTCACCCACGTACCGCAGCGGACCGTCGGACGCATCCACATCCCTGAGGCGGCTGATGAAATTGTGGCCCCACCGGCTGTAGAGCCAGCTCGTTCGAACCACAAAAAGCCGTTCCAGGACCTGGCGCGCCGCCCGTTCGCCGTGCAGCTTGGTCCAACCGTAGGCGCTCAGCGGCGCGGCGTCGTCATACTCCAGGTAGGGACCGAGTTTCTTGCCGTCAAAGACGTAATTCGTGCTCACGTACACCATCTGCGCGCCAGCCCGCTCGGCGGCGCGTGCGACGTTCCACGTCCCCACGGCGTTCGTTCGGTAGGCCTCCGCCCGGTCACGCTCGCAGCCGTCGACATTCGTCGCGGCCGCCGCGTGGATGATCAGGCGTGGGGAGATCTCGGCCAGCGTTCGCTCGACCAGCCGTGCGTTTGTTATGTCGAGTTGCGCCCGGTTCAACGTCACGGCACGCCGGGCATCCAGCCGCCGCGCCAGTTCTATTCCCAGTTGTCCGCCGGCGCCCGTGACGACTGTCGTGCCGGCCACCCTAGGACTCAGGATCGCCCGATCCCGATTCGGCGTACATCAGCCCCACGGCAAAGGCAGCCGTCACCACGGCCACTGCCACCAGGCCCGCGTACTGCGCCACGTCCAGGGCTCGTCCCGCCGAAACCACGAAGACCAGTGCCGTCAGAACGGCCGCCAGGACAAGAAAGGCGATCACCGCGGGGCGGAGCAAAAGTGTCAGTCGGTCGCGCAGAAAATCACCGTCCAGGCTGCGTATCCGGCGCGCGTACCCTTGAGGGCTATCATACCAGTGTGGCGTTTCGGTCCCCGCCGCTACCCGAGGTCTCATTCGCTCGATGCCGCCAACACTCCTCGCCGCCCACCGTGTGTTCATCTGGACCATCGGCTGCCAGATGAATCGGGCCGACGGCGAACGCATTCAACGCGAACTCCAGCGCGCCGGCCATGGATCCGCCGACACCCTGGCCGACGCCACCGCCGTTGTGGTCAACGGTTGCTCGGTGCGTGACAACGCCGACCGCAAGGTCTGGGGCATGCTCGGAATGCTCAAGGGGTTGAAAAAGACCAAGCCGCACCTCGTGGTTGGTCTTACCGGCTGCACGGTGCATGCCGACGAGGCCGAATTGGCGCCCCATCTCGCACCCGTCGACATCCTCTTCGACACCCTCAACGCCGAACCGCTGCTCGCCCACCTGGCCCGCTCGGCGCCCGCCGACGCTCCCGCCTACGAGGACGTCGAAGCTCAGCCGGCCCCCGGGGCCGGCGCCGTCTCCCGCTTCGTCAACGTCATCTACGGCTGCGACAAGCGCTGCACCTACTGCATCGTGCCGTTTCGCCGCGGCGCCCAGCGCAGCCGTCCCCTGGCCGAGATCGTCGACGAGGTCCGCCGCTTCCGCGACGAGGGCGCGCGCGAGATCGTCCTGCTGGGCCAGATCGTCAACGCCTACGGGTTCGATTTTGACGGAACGGCTCTGCCGAGTGTTCTCGAAGCCGTGGACAACGTCGAAGGCATCGAGCGGATTCGCTTCACCACCGCCCACCCGCGCTACATGACCCGGGCGCTGGCCGAGGCCATGCGTGACATTCCCGGCGTGTGCGAGGAAATCAATCTTCCTGTCCAGTCCGGTGACGACTGGGTTCTCAAGCGCATGGCGCGCGGGTACTCCGCCGGCTTCTACCGCGACACCATTGCCATGCTGCGCGCCACCGTACCGGGCGTGGCCCTCACGACCGACATCATCGTGGGCTTCTGCGGCGAGCGGGAAACGCACTTTCGAAACTCCCTGCAGCTGGTCCGCGACTTGCGCTTTGATCAGGTCCATGTGGCGGCGTTCTCACCCCGTCAGGGAACCGTCGCCGCCGAGTGGGCCGACGACATCCCGCAGGAGGAAAAACTGCGGCGACTCCACCGAATAGAGCGCGAGCAGACCGTCATTGCCGAGGACATCAACCGCGCCTATGTCGGTGCCGCGCCCCAAGTTCTCCTGGAGGAGCTGACCCCGGGCAAGGGCGACGCTGACGGACCGCGCTGGAGGGGCCGCACCCGCACCAACAAGCTCGTCTTCACCCCGCATCAGGCCGGACTCGCGGAGGGCGAATTGCGCTCGGTCAAGATCACCGCGGCCACGCCCTGGTCGCTGCGAGGCGCGGCGGTCGCCGACGTCCCGGACTGACCCGCGCATGCTGGGACTGCGGCGCACCGCTGTGTCGCGGCGCGCGTTCCTTATAGGGTCCGGTTTGGCGGCCATGCTCGCCGCCTGTGGAGAAACCGCCCCGCGCTCGGCCCCGCTCACCGCGCGACCGTATTGGGAACCGGCCCTCAGGGTCGCGACCGGTGCGCTGGATGTCATCCGAACATTCGAGCTCAACATCCGTGAACTCGGTGCCGGGTCACAGACGCCTGATCAGTTCGCCGCTGCCGCCGAGGCTCGCTTCGACGCCATTGGCGCGTTGGGGCAAGGCCTCGTGCCGCTCAGCCCCCCGGCGTCGGCGACCGTCGCCCACCAGCACCTCACGGTGACTGTTGACGCCCTCGTCGAAATCATCCCAACCGTGCGGGCCTACCACGACCTCGAGGAGCCCGAGCGCCTGGTGCACGTGCTAACCCTGCAGCAGCGCGCCCGCGCCGCCATCGGGGCCTTCGCGGAATCTATTGGTCCGGGCCGAACCAAGGACTGGCTGCTCAAGACTATTGACGAGCTCGGCGCCTTCCACATCGAGCCCGTCCGCGTCCCCATGCTCGCCGTGCTCATCGGCCCCTTTACGGATGAAGCTGAGGCCCGGGCGCGGATCGGGCAGCGCCTGCCCGTGATCCGAATGTCCCGCGTGTTTCCCCGCTGGGTGGAAGCCGGGCGCTATCCCACGCCGGACGAAGCCGACGCTGCGGCTCGCGACTGGCAACTCGAGGATTTCGCGACTCGCATCGAAGACGTGGTCGACCTTGCATTCACCGTAAGCGAACTCCGCGCCCCGTCCGCGGGCCGCTGGACCGAGCGGGCCTGGCTGTCCCGCACCGAGTTCGACATCACCGGCCTCGCCGCCTCGGCCGCCGGAGACCTTATAATCGCCATCGCCCGCAACGGCACGGTCCAGGCGCTTGGGCCCGCCGGCGAACCGCGCTGGTCGCGCAGTCTGCGCGTTCCGCTCGCGCGCGCCGCCGTCTCGGACGACGGGGCGCTCATGGCGGCGCACGGCTTTGACCTCATGCTGCTCGATTCGGAAGGCCAGCCGATCTGGCGTTCGCCGGCGCGACCCGACAACCAGCTGCTCGAGGATGTCGTCTTCGCGCCGGACGGCACCTGGCTTGTCGCTCGCTCGACCAACGCCAGCGGTCTGGGCCATGTATTTGCATTCGATCACAGCGGCCAGCGCTGGGGACCCACGCAGCCCTACATCAGCGCCACCGGCGTCGCGCTCAATCCGCAGACAGGCACGGTGGCCGTCGCCTCCTCCAACCAGGGCGAGAACCAGATCGTTCTCATTACGTCAGACGGAAACCTGGATCAGCGCTTTGGCGTTGATGGTGAAGTCCACAACGTGCTGTTCACTCGCTCCGGCGAACACACGGTGGCCGTCACGAATCAGAGCTCACAGATCTTCGATAGCGCCAGTGGCGACCTCGTGTGGCAAATCGGCTATCCGTCCTCCGCCGCGCTGCGCATGCCCGAAAACGACACGATCGTGCTGGCCGGACCGAACGGGCTCGGCGCCTTCAGCCTCACGGGCACCCAGCTGTGGCAGGTCCCTGGTCTGACCGTCGAGCGGCTACTCGTCACCAACAGCTATGTGATCGCGCAAACCTCCGAGCGCGCGCTCGTCGTGATCCGACCCGACGGAACGCGGCTCGGACAGCTCGTCACCTCGTCCCAGATCCGGGCCGTCGCCGCCGCCCCCGCCGCCAACCTTCTGCTGACGGCCAATGCCGAACGGGCGATCGAAGCCTGGCAGCTACCCGAGATCGAGCCGGCCGCCGGCTAGGGACGGTCAATCGAAGTCGACAGCACCATGTGGTTCCGCAGCTCAGCGCCAAACTCCAGCGCGTCGTGAACCTCCACAAAACGGCCCAGCGCCCGCGCTTCCCTGGCCTGCTGAATCCGCTCCGTGATCGCCGGCTGCCCGGCAGAGCTGTCCAGCAGACTTTGCTGACCGGCCGCGCTGGACACCAGGATCGAGCGCAGCAGCAGCGCCAGCGTCTGGGCGTCCGCCGGTAGCTCGGACGTCCCGCGGACCGGGCGGACTTCGCTGAGCGCGGCGGCCGCCCCTCCACTCTCCGCCATCACTCGCAGTCGCGAAGTCTCGTCGCGAAGCGCCTGGATCGCCAGCATCCCCAGGTAACTCGTGGCTGGATCCAGCGCGGTGAACATTCGATCCGCCTCGCGCAGAAATGCATGCAAGTTCGGATCGTCGACCATGTTGATCGGAAGCATTTCCACTGCCTGCAGTCGTGCGGGCGGCGGTCGCGGCGGCAGCCGAACTAACGGTCGTCGACCAGGGTCCGTCGCCTCCGGCGCCACATCCTCGCTGAGCAGTCCCGACGGCGGCTCCGCTGGCGCGGCCGGCGCCCGTCCGCGTCCGGTCACTGGCACCGGAGTCGCCGGTTGCGTGGCGAACATCGCCAGAAGCAGCGCTGCCACAGCCAGCGCCAGCACGCCCAGCAAGACAAACAACAGGCCGCGCAGCGTCAACAGCTCACGGCGAAGTCGATGCGCCATCACATCCGGCCGCCCACGGGATCGCCGGCGGCGCTCCTTTGGGCTTGCCTGGCTGACGGCATGGTTGCTGTCGTGAATGAACGTTTAACTCGTGTTCCGAGTCTAGCCTCGGTTAACGCTCTCCATTTGCTATATTTCATGCCGGCCCGGACGCTAGCGCGTCGGGCCGCTTTTACGTGACCAAGCCGCACCAAACCATTGCCTATGAACCCTTCCGTCTCGAACCTGACCCTTGACCGGCGCGACGAAGCCCTTGACGTCGCCGATCGTGCCTTCGACGGCACGCCCCGCGACTACTTTGAACGGCATCAAAGCGCCGACCCGGCCTGGGACGTTGCCCAGAGCCTCGTCGTTGAAGACGGCGGCTCGCTCGTCGGTCAGCTCTGGATCGCCGACCGCACCATGCACTACGGGGTCGCGCGCATACGCTTCGGCGGCATTGCCGATGTCGCCGTCGACCCGGAGCACCGCAATCGAGGACACGCCCGTCGTCTGCTCGACGCGGCTGTCGAGCGGATGCAGGCCAACGGCCAGCCGCTGTCCCTGCTCTCCGCCGCCACGCCCGCGGTCTACGCCGGCCGCGGCTGGCATGTCGTCCCGACCGCGCGGCTGCAAGCCGAGTTCCCCAGCGGCGACATCGAGTGGGCGGGCGGCTACGTAGTCCGTCCGTTCCAGGCCGGCGACCTGCCCGCCGTGGCTGGAATCTACACGGACATCGCCGCCGACCGGGTCGGCCCGCTCGAACGTAGCGAGGCCTACTGGCTGGCGATGATGGACTGGTTGCCGCGCCTGCGTCCGGGAGCCCAGGTGAACTTCGACGTGCTCGTCCAGGTCCGCACCGTCGTGGCCTACGCGATCACCGAGTTATCCGACGACAGCCTGGAGATTCTGGACGGTGGGGTCCAGTCCGAGAATCTGGCGATACCGCTGCTGAACGTCTGGCGGGCCCGTGCGGCCGCGCGCGGCGTCAGCCGCCTGACCGGTGAAATGCACCCCGCATCCGAGCTGTTTGACCTGTTGCGCAAGCGAGCCGGCGGGACGCTCGAGCCGGTCGAGCGCCACATGGTCAGGCTGAATTCGCTCCACGGCGCCCTGGAGAGTGCGGTCCCCGAACTTATCCGCCGCCGGCGGCGGATGGCCCCGTTGCCCGGACCCACCTTCGTTCTCCAGGTCGGCGCCGAAGCCGCCCGCGTCGAGACGCCGCTGGCCAACGTGATCATCGGCGAACCTGACGGCAGCGAGCCCGTCGTCGAACTCACCAGCGGCCAGTTCCTCGACCTCTACCTCGGTATGCCCGGCGGCTACGAAGCATTGGACGGTTTGGATATCCCGCCCCACGTCGACGTGTATTTGCGCCGCCTGTTCCCCAACTCGCCGTTCATGTACTGGAGCGCCGACCGCTTCTAGTCGCCGGCCGGCGTCGCCGTCCCGTACAACTGAAACGTGTCGGTGGAGTAGCGGCCGTGCGCCGGCACGTAGCCCCGCCGGGACAGTCCCCGCGTCGCCCCCGCAAGCACCGGCAGCGCAACTTCCGGCACCAGTGACGCAAACCGCTCCGGGTGCGCCTGCAACTGCTCGGCGCCAACCACCGCAACCGCGTCGGTTTCCCGGCCGTTCGGACGCGGTTCGCCCCGCACATGCCGCATGCTGAATATCACGTAGGTGTTCAGCTCGTCCGCATCAACCCGATGGCGAACCGCAACCAGGGAGTCTGGCCTGGCAACAACCCCGGCTTCTTCCTCCACCTCGCGGACGAGAGCTCCCTCCAGCGACTCGCCCGGATCGACCTTCCCACCCGGGAACATGAAGCGCCCTTTGATGTCGCTGTAGGTAAGGCGAACCAGCAGCACGCCCCCGTCCATGCGCACCACGCCCCCGACGCCGATGATGTTCCGGTGACCGGTTCTTTCCATCGCGCCTGGCGCTTGGCTGTGCCTGGAACCCGCGTCGGCCGTTATCGGGCCCCCGCCGAGATCGTGTGGATCAGCCTGACCACTTCCTCCACCGCAATCTCGTAGTACTGCCGTCCCAGGTCCGCCGTCGCGGCCCGCGCATCGTCGCTCAGGCCCGTGATTCGAGCGCCCGGAAACGACATGTACACCACGTCCGCCACGTTAACGGACGCGCCCATCGTCGACATCCCCAGCTTTGGCCACCCCGAACTTCGCGGGTCGTCCCGGTCCGCGTGCTCGATCGGCAGCAGGTCGTCGCGCACCAGGTCCGGATCCAGGTGCAGCATCAGCGACGTTTCAAAGTCGCCCCCGTGCCCTGGCACGTGCACCTGGCGGCTGGCCTGAACCGCCTCCAGTCGCGGCCGGGCGATGTCCCAGTAGGCGCCCGCGGCCACCCGCACGTCCGGGTGCTCGAGCACGAAATCTCGGGCCGCCTGCTGAATCAACAGGATGTTGCCGCCGTGCCCGTTCAGAATCAGAACGCGCCGAAACCCGGAAAGCGTCAGGCTCTCAAGCAGTTCGTGGAGAACCAGGCTGAACGTGCTGCTGCGCAGGGTGAGCACACCCGGAAACGGCCGGTGGTGGTCGGAACTCCCGAAATGCAACGGCGGGCTCACGATCACGTCAATGTCGCCGGCCGCTTCGGCCGCACCGCGCGCCACCGCCATGCAGCACATCGTGTCCAGCCCGACCGGGTTATGCGGCCCGTGTTGCTCGATCGCCGCTGTCGGCAGAATCGCCACGGCCTCGGGCGCACGCGCCCCAACTTCATCGCGGTTCAGACGTTCCAGCGCCGTATACGCCATCGGGTGACCTCGCAGCGTCGATCCGGCGAATCGTGCCCCGCCGCGAGAAGGCTGGCAAGGCAATCCGGCGCCCGGTCGTTCACCCGCGCCCACCGGGCGCTCGCTGCCCCAAACCTGGGTAACCGCATATGCGTAGGCAACTCGGTGCGCCGTCGGCCTGCGGCGCCGCTCTCGGCTTATTCCTCGGCGGCGGCCCCCACCGTGGCTTCCTTCGGCGCTTCAGCTTCGACGCTCTCTTCCGCCTCGAAGCTGAATTCACCGTCCACCACATCCACCCGCACGGTGCTGCCCGCGCCACACTCCTCGCGCAGCAGCATCCGGGCAATCACGTTCTCGATCTCGCGCTGCATCGTCCGGCGCAACGGGCGCGCCCCATAGTTGGGATCCCAACCCTGCGCCAGGACTCGGTCCTTTGCGGCTGTCGTCAGTTCGATACCAATGCGCTGCTCCGCCAGGCGTCCCGCAAGCTGGGCGGCCATCAGGTCCACGATGTCGCGAAGCTGCGGCTGCGTCAGCGAGTGAAAGATGATGATCTCGTCGATCCGGTTCAGGAACTCGGGCCGGAATCGCCGCCGCAGGTCGGTCATCAGGCGCGCCCGCATCTCGCGATGGTCCCGCGCCTCGCTCGCCGCGTCGTCCCCGGCGGGAACCCCGAAGCCCAGCTGGTTCTCGCGCCGGATGTGTTGCGCCCCAACGTTTGACGTCATGATGATGATCGTGTTGGAGAAATTGACCTGCCGGCCGTGGCCGTCGGTCAGCCGGCCGTCGTCCAGCACCTGCAGCAGCACATTGAACACCTCGGGGTGCGCCTTTTCGATCTCGTCGAACAGCACCACCTGGTAAGGGCGACGACGCACCCGTTCGGTGAGCTGCGCGGCGTCGTCATACCCCACGTATCCCGGCGGCGCGCCTATGAGGCGGCTCACCGTATGCCGCTCCCCGTACTCGGACATGTCCACCCGCAGCAGCGCCGCTTCGTCGTCGAACATGAACTCGGCCAGCGCCCGCGCCAATTCGGTCTTTCCGACGCCCGTCGGTCCCAGGAATATGAACGAACCGATCGGCCGCGAGGGATCCCCGATCCCGCTGCGCGACCGCCGAATCGCGTCGGCCACCGCTGCCACCGCTTCATCCTGGTTGATCAGGCGCCGGTGCAGCGCCGTCTCCATGCCCAGCAGGCGCTCCGCCTCTTCCTCGAACATCCGCGCCACCGGCACGCCGGTAATGCTCGAAACCACCTCCGCCACGTCGTCAGCGTCCACCGTCTCGGTCAGGTCCTGCTCGGCCAGCCACTTCTTGCGGGCCGACTCCAACTGCGCCTCGTTCTGCAGGACTTCGGATTTCAGGTTGGCCGCGCGCTCGTAGTCGCGCCGCCGCCAGGCCGCCTCTTCGTCGGCCTTCAGGTCGTCAATGACCTTCATCGCCTGCCGCAGCTCGTCCGGCGCGTCGAAGATGTCCACCCGCACCTTGGCCGCCGCCTCGTCGATCAGGTCGATGGCCTTGTCCGGCAGGAAACGCTCCGTCAGGTAGCGCTCCGACAGCTCCACCGCGGCTCGCATCGCCGCGTCGCTGATCGTCAGGCCATGGTGCTGCTCGTAGCGGTCCCGTACGCCTTCCAGCACCTGCACCGTTTCCTCGATGCTCGGCGCCTCGATGTGCACCGGCTGGAAGCGGCGCGCCAGCGCCTTGTCTTTCTCCACGTGTTGCCGGTACTCGTCGAGCGTGGTCGCGCCGATGGCCTGCAATTCGCCGCGCGACAAAGCCGGCTTCAGCATGGTCGCCGCGTCGATCGCGCCCTCGGCCCCGCCCGCGCCCACGGCCTGGTGCAACTCGTCAAAGAACAGGATGATCTGGCCCTCGGAGGCCCGCACCTCGTTGATCACCGCCTTCAGCCGCTCTTCGAATTCCCCCCGGAACTTGGCGCCGGCCAGCATGGCGCCCATGTCCACGGCCAGCAGTTCGCGCCCGCGCAACAGCTCCGGCACGTCGGCGCCGGCAATCCGCTTCGCCAGACCCTCCACGATGGCCGTCTTCCCCACCCCCGGCTCGCCGATCAGGGCCGGGTTGTTCTTAGTCCGCCGGGCCAGCACCTGGATTACCCGCCGGATCTCGGCCTTGCGCCCGATCACCGGATCCAGCCGCCCTGCGCGCGCCAGGTCCGTCAGGTTGACGCTGTACTTCTCGAGTACTTCGTAGCGGCTCTCCGCGCTCGGCGTGGACGAGCGCTGCGCGCCGCGAATCTCGCGCAGCGCCCGATACACCCCTTCCGCGTCGATCCCGATCGAGCGCAGGATGCGCCCGGCCTGCGTGTCCTGCGACTTGGTCAGCGCCAGCAGCAAGTGCTCGTTGCCCACGTACTCGTCGTCCAGCCGGTCCGCTTCCTCGCCCGCCGCCTGGATGATCGCCACCGCCTGCGGCGTCACGAACATCTGGCCCTGCGCAATTGGTCCGTCGGCCTGGTCCGAGGTCACCCGCGGCTTTGCCCCCAGGGCGCGCTTCGCTTCGCCGCGCGCCAGGTCCGGCGAGACGCGCAGGCGTTGCAGGATCCGCACCGCCAGCGAGTCATTCTGATCCAGCAGCGCCATCAACACGTGATCGGCGTCCAGCTGGTTGTGACTGCTCTCCAGCATGATCGACTGCGCCCGCTGGATCGTCTCCTGCGCCTTCTCCGTGAATTTCTCGAAATTCATCATCGCGGCGGCCGTCTGTCTTGGTAGCGACCGGCGCCGGGCTCCCTGGTCGCGCGCTGCAGCGCATTTCGCAGTCGTTGAATCTCGGCCTCATAGCGCTGCCGGAGTTCCGTCAGATCGCGCTGATGCTCCGCCGCCTGCCGCTGATACCGGTCACGCATGTTCAACACCACCTCAACCCCGGCCAGGTTCACGCCGAGTTCGGAGGTCAGCCGCTGGATCAGCCGCACCCGCTCGATGTCCTCCTGCGAGAACATGCGCACGTTGCCGGGCGAGCGGCTAGGCGTGAGCAAGCCGATCCGTTCGTAGTGCCGCAGCGTTTGCGGATGTATCTCCGTGATCTCCGCCACCACCCCGATGAAGTACGCCGGCCGTGAGCGCAGGTCGTCGCCGGGTTCGTCGCCGTCGCGGTCGAACACCACGTCAGTTCACCGCGGTCGGCGTCGGAACTTCGCCGCGCAGCTGGGCCAGTTCCCGGAACAATTCCTGCTCACGCGAACTCAGGTTGCGCGGCAGCCGCACCAGGATCCGCACCAGCATGTCCCCATGCGCATTTCCGCCGGCCCGCGGCAGCCCCTGCCCGCGCAGCCGCAGCCGGCTCCCGTGCTGGGTCTCCGCTGGCACCCGCACGGTCAGCGCAGAGCCCGCTGGTGTCGGCACCTGCACCTGGGTGCCCAGCATGGCCTCGGCCAACCCGATCGAGACGTCAGTCGTCAGGTCGTCGCCCTTCCGCTCAAATCCAGCGCTGTCTTCCACCCGAACGCGCAGGAACAAGTCCCCGCGCGTACCGTCGGCCCGCACCGCGCCTTCGCCGGCCACCCGTAGTCGCTGACCGTCGCGGACGCCCTTGGGAATCGTCACGTCGATCCGCCGCTGGCGCACGCGGCCGTCGGGCGACGGCACCTGCATCGTCAGTGCCCGCCGCCCGCCGTTCAGCACCTCGTGCAGGCTCACCGGCAGCGTCTCTTCAACATTCGCCTGCTGCGGTCGCTGCGGTCGCGCGCGACCGCCGAAGAGCGCGTCGAAAAAGTCGCTGAATCCCGACGCCCCGCCGCCGCCGAACAGGTCGCCGAACCCATCCATGCGCGCGCCGCTCTGCCGAAACGCTTCGTCGAACGACCCCGTGCGCCGCCAGTTCGACCCGAAGCGGTCGTACTGCTGCCGCTTCTTCTGATCGCTCAGCACCTCGTGCGCTTCGTTGATCTCCTTGAACCGCGCCTCCGCCGCCGGGTCGTCCGGATTAACGTCCGGGTGGTAGCGCCGCGCCAGGCGCCGGTAGGCCGACTTGATGTCGTCGGGCGACGCGTTCCGTGGAACACCCAGGGTCTGGTAGTAGTCCTTGTATTCCACGGGCGTCGCCTACATCCCGTCGTCCGACACGGCCACTTCCACCCGCGCCGCGCGCAACACGTCGTCGCCCCAGCGATACCCCGCCTGGATTTCGGCGGTGATCGTGCCCGCCGGCACGTCGGCGCTGGGACGCGTGGCCACGGCCTCATGCCAGTGAGGGTCGAAGACGCCGTCCGTCTCGATCGAGCGGACACCCCGCGCCTGCAGCAGCGCGTCCAGCCGGCCGCGGGTGAGCTGGACGCCCTCTCGCGCGCTCGCCGCGTCGGATCCCGCGTCCAGCGCCGCCAGCGTCCGATCGAGATCGTCCGCCACGCTCAGGATGTCGCCCAACAGCGACGACTTGGCCTGCTGGATCAGGTCATCCGTCGTGCGATTCACCCGCTTGCGAAAGTTGTCCATCTCGGCGCGCAGGCGCAAGAGCTGGTCGTTCAGCGCCGCCACTTCCGCCTCCAGTTCGGCTTCGCGCTCGCTGGTGGCATCGGCCTCGCGCTCGTGTGAATCAGCGTTCATCGGCCTCCTACTTCTCGTCCGCGGCCTCGAATTCAGCGTCGACCACATCGTCGTCCGCCGCAGCCTCGCCCGCGTCTGGGGCCGCTTCGGCGCCGTCGGCGCCCGGCGCCGCCTGGTACATCTGCTCGCCTAGCTTCTGGGCCGCGGTCTGCAACACCGCCACCGCGCTCCGGATTGCCTCCAGATCCTCGCCCTCCAGGGCCTTGCGCACGTCCGCGATCGCCCGCTCCGCCGCCTCCCGGTCATTCGACTCGATCTTGTCGCCGTTCTCACTGATCAGGCGCTCGGTCTGATAGGCCAGGCTGTCGGCGTTGTTGCGCAGTTCGGCTTCCTCGAGTTGCTGGCGGTCTTCCGCGGCGTGCTGCTCAGCCTCCTTGACCAGCGCCTCCACCTGATCGTCGGACAGGTTGGTGCTGGCCGTGATCGTGATGCGCTGTTCCTTGGCCGTCGCCAGGTCCTTGGCCGAGACGTTCACGATCCCGTTGGCGTCGATGTCGAACGTCACCTCGATCTGCGGCACTCCGCGCGGCGCCGAGGGGATGCCTTCCAACCGGAACCGGCCCAGCGTCGTGTTGGCCCGCGCCATCGGCCGCTCGCCCTGCAGCACGTGAATGTCCACCGCCGTCTGCCCGTCGTCGGCCGTCGAGAAGATCTCGGACTTGCTGGTCGGGATCGTCGTGTTGCGCGGAATCAGCGCCGTCAGCACGCCGCCCAGCGTCTCCACGCCCAGCGACAGCGGCGTCACGTCCAGCAGCACCACGTCCTCGACCTCGCCGGCCAGCACGCCCCCCTGGATCGCGGCGCCAATGGCCACCACTTCGTCGGGGTTCACGCCCTGGTTGGGATCCTTGCCGGTCAGCTCGCGCACCAGCGCCTGCACGGCCGGCATGCGCGTCGACCCACCCACCATCACCACCTCGTTAATCTCCGAGGCCCGGATGCCGGCATCGCCCAGCGCGCGCCGGAACGGCTCCACGCAGCGCTGCGTCAGGTCCTGCGTCAGCCGCTCAAACTCCGCCCGCGTCAGCGCCACGTCCAGGTGCTTCGGCCCGGTCTGGTCCGCCGTGATGAACGGCAGGCTGATCTGCGTCTGCGGTACCGACGACAACTCCTGCTTGGCCTTTTCCGAGGCCTCGATCAGTCGCTGCAGCGCCTGCGGGTCCTTGCGCAGGTCAATGCCCTCGGCTCGCAGGAAGTCATCGGCCACGTGGTCCACCACCCGCCGGTCGTAGTCGTCGCCGCCCAGGTGGGTGTCGCCGTTGGTGGCCTTGACCTCAAACACGCCGTCGCCCACCTCCAGGATGGTCACGTCGAACGTGCCGCCGCCCAGGTCCCACACCAGGATCGTCTCGGCGCCCCGCTTGTCCAGGCCGTACGCCAGCGCGGCCGCCGTGGGCTCGTTGATGATGCGCCGCACGTTCAGGCCGGCAATCTCGCCGGCGTTGCGCGTGGACTGCCGCTGCGAGTCGTTGAAGTACGCCGGAACCGTGATCACGGCGTCGGTCACGTCCTCGCCCAGGTACTTCTCCGCGTCCGCCTTCAGCTTCTGCAGCACCACCGCCGAAATCTCTTCCGGCGTCACCTCGCGCCCGCTTTCCGGGATCTTGATCAGCACTTCGCCCGCGCGGCCCTCGGTCACGTCAAACGTCACCGCGGCCGACTCGTCCCCAACTTCCGTGAGCCGCCGGCCGACAAACCGCTTGGAAGAATTGATCGTGTTCTTGGGATTCATCACCGCCTGCCGCCGGGCCAGTTGCCCGACCAGGCGCTGCCCGCCCGCGCCATACGCCACCACCGACGGCGTCAGGCGGCTGCCCTCGGAGTTCGTGACCACGTTCGGGTCGCCGCCCTCCATCACGGCCACGACGGAGTTCGTCGTGCCCAGGTCAATCCCAATAATCTTGCTCGCCATCTGCTGCCTCCTAGGCTGGTCCGGACGCGGCCGCCGGTCCCTTGTGATCCGGTGCCGCCGAGTCATTCATCAATACGGTTGCAAGCACGCTGTCCATGTCGTTCACCCACACGAAGCGCATCTGCTTGCGCACGCGCGCGGGGATGTCTTCCAGGTCCGAGCGATTCTCCTCCGGCGCAATCACCGTGTGCAGGCCGGCGCGATGCGCGGCCAGCACCTTTTCCTTCAGCCCGCCGATCGGCAGCACGCGGCCCCGCAGGGTCACTTCGCCGGTCATCGCAATCTCACGCCGCACCCGGCGGCCGGTCATCGCCGAGATGATCGCCGCGCCCATCGTGATCCCGGCGGACGGCCCGTCCTTCGGCACCCCGCCGGCCGGCACGTGCACGTGCAGGTCGCGCTCGGCAAACAGCCCGGGATCCACGCCCAGCACGCCGGTGCGCGCCCGCGCAAACGACAGCGCCGCGCGGGCCGACTCGCTCATCACGTCGCCCAACTGCCCGGTCAGGCGCACCTTGCCGGCGCCCGCGATCCAGGCCGCCTCCACGTCCAGCACCTCGCCGCCGACCGGCGTCACCGCCAGGCCCGTCGCCACGCCCACTTCCGGCGTGCGCGACTCGTCCTCCGGCAGATATTTCGCCGGCCCCAGAGCCGATCGCACCCGGCGCGGCGTCACCCGCGCGGCCGTTCGGTTGTTGGCCGCGATCCGGCGAGCCAGCTTGCGGCACACCGCCGCCAGTTCGCGCTCGAGGTTCCGCACCCCCGCCTCGCGGGTGTAGTGCCGAATTACCTCGCGCACCGCCCGATCGGTAAACGTAATGCCGGGCTTCCGCAAACCGTGGCTGCGAATCTGCCGCGGCAACAGGTATCCCTGCGCGATCCGCACTTTCTCGTACTCGGTGTAACCGCTCAACTCAATGACTTCCATGCGGTCCCGCAGCACCGGCGGAATGTCCTCGGCCGTGTTCGCCGTGGTCACAAACAGCACCCGCGAAAGATCGAACGGCACTTCCAGGTAGTGGTCCGAGAAGCTGTGGTTGTATTCCGGGTCCAGCACCTCCAGCAGCGCCGACGAGGGATCGCCCCGGAAATCTCGGCCGATCTTGTCGATCTCGTCCAGCAGCATCACCGGATTGCGCGAGCCGGCCCGTCGCAGCGCCTGGATGATCCGGCCCGGCAGCGCCCCCACGTAGGTGCGTCGATGCCCGCGGATCTCGGCCTCGTCGCGCACCCCGCCCAGCGAGATGCGCACGAACTCGCGACCCAGCGCCCGCGCGATCGAGCGGCCCAGGCTCGTCTTGCCCACCCCCGGCGGACCCACGAAACAAACGATCGGGGTCCGGAATTTGGACGAAATTGCGCGCACCGCCAGGAACTCCAGCACCCGCTCCTTGGGCTTCTCCAGCCCGTAGTGATCGCGGTCCAGCACGCGCCGCGCGCGCGCCAGGCTGCGGTGGTCGCGCGTTTCGTGCGCCCACGGCAGCGCCAGCAGCCAGTCCAGGTAGCTTCGAATCACTCCCACCTCGGGCGAGGTCGGCGGCGTCGCGTCCAGCCGCGAAATTTCCTGCTGCGCCTTCGCCGCCACGTCCTTCGGCAAGTCCGAGGCGTCCACCCGGTCGCTCAGGTCCTGCGCGTCGTCCGTCTGCGGACTGGATATGCCCAGTTCCCGCTGGATCGCCCGCAGCTGCTCGCGCAGGTAATAGTCGCGCTGCACCTTCTCGATCCCGTCCTGGATCTCGCCCTGGATCTTGTTGCGAATGTTCAGAATCTCGACCTGCTTGGCCAGATAGCGCGCCACAAAGCGCAGCCGCTCGGTCAGATCCAGCGTCTCCAGCACCGTCTGCCGCTCGTGCGCCGACATGTCCGACGAGAACGCCACATAGTCCGCCAGCCAGCCGGGATCGCCGGCGCGGCGTGTCATGGCCACCGTCTCGGGAGCGAACATGTTCGTCTCCTCCGCCACCCCCTCCACGTGCGTCACCACCACCCGGCGCAGCGCCTCCAGCTCCAGCGACGGGCTATACCGCACCGTCAGCGGCGTCACGCGGGCTTCAAAGTGCTCCGCCACCTGCGTGATCTCGTCCACCGACGCCCGATACTGGCCTTCCAGCAACACCTGTACGCCGCCGTCCGGCATGCGCAGCCGCCGGATCACCTTGGCTGCCGTGCCCACCGAGCACAGGTGCTCCGGATCCACGGTCTTGCGCGCCCGGCGCTGCGTCACCACCACGACCAGGTCGCCGCTGTCGGCCGCCGCCGCCAGCGCGTCCACCGAGACGGCTCGGCTGGCGTGCAGCGGCATCGTCAACTCTGGATAGGCCACCCAGTCGGGCAACGGCACCACCGGCAGGCGCGTCGACTCCGGACGCACCGAAACCACGGTGCGCCGCGGTACCGCCTGCCCGCTTCCCTGATCCTCGCTGCCGTCGGCTTCGGCCTCGGCGCGTTTCGATCCAGTCATATCAGGCACGATAGTAGGTATTGAGTGAGTCACTGTCAAGTAATCTTACTTACTTCCAGTCAGTATCATCTCGCTGCCCGCACCGGCACTCACCACGATTGCTCCGCGAGATCGGGGGCGTCCGCCCTGTCCTAACCGCGGATCCCCACGCCCGGCGGGGCGGCCGTGGCCACACCTGCCGCGGGGCATTCGCCGCACCACTTTTCCCGGCACCAGCGGCGGTATATCCGCAGCAGCCCTTGCTGCGCCAGCGCCGATCCCAGCCCGCGTCGTTCCAGCCGCAGCGTGTCGGCCATGTAGCGCGTGTGACGGTTCCAGCCAACCGATCCCAGGCCGGCCAACACCGTGGCGGCCGCGTCGACCAGTTCGGGCCGCCGCGACCAGCCCCCCAGCGCCGCCGCGAACGGCAGCACCGCGTTCACCAGCACCTCCAGGCTCCGCCCGCGCCCGATCAGCGCCGGCAGCGGCCGCGCCGCCCGCCGCCCCACGTCCAGGTGCCGCGCCCAGAAGTCCTCCGGACCTACCCGTACTTGGAACCACTCGACCAGGTCGCGACCGCGCCCTTCGTCGTTGGCGTTCAGCACCTGCCCCGCCAGCCGCTCCGCCAGCCGACGCCGCGCCATTGGCGCCATGCTCAACAGCCTGGCCGCCCCCGCCAGTCGCCGCGCCGGCCGGTTGTGGGGGCGCACCGCCGCCAGCGTCCAGTCCTCGACCGCCGGCGCCGCGCGCGGCGAGCCGCTGGCCCAGGCCTCCTCGAGCGCGTGCTCATGCGAGTGCTCCGCTTGCTGTCCTCGCTGGCTCGGCAGCAACCCCGCCGCCCCTAGGAGCTCAGCCTCCACCCGGATTCGCCGCGACGTCAGCGACGGCCCCGCCAGCGAACTCAGCAGTTCGATCGGCGCCGCCTCGGCCACCGCCTCGAATTGCTCGGTGTTGGCGCTATATCCCAGCGCCCGCATAATCGCCCGATACAGCGCCTGGTCCGCACCCAGCGCCTCGATGTCGCTCTCCAGCACCGCCGCCCGCTCCCTGTGCCGCCGCAGACCCTCCGCCTCCACCGTCGCGCGCACGTCCTCCCGGGCCGCCGGCCGCGATCCTGCGATCCAGCACGGCCACCCGGCCGGCTTCGCACGCTGACCTCGACGCTCCCCGCGATTGGCCAGCGCCTGCGTCGCCACAATGCACGGCGGCCGGGCCGAGTCGCTGCGGGCCGCCGCCGTCCAGACCAGGTGCAACAAGTCACCGGCGTAGCGCGCGTCCGCGTCGTGCCCATGCGCCCCCCAGGACGCCTCGTGCAGGTGGACTTCCACGTCGATCCGGCGCGCCGGACCGCCCTCAATGCTTACGATCGCGTCCTGCAGGTCCGGACCTGCCAGGCCCGTCCGTCGGCCGGGGTATACCACCTCGATCGATCGCCCCAGCGAATCGCGCATGGGACCAACGCGCGAGGCAACCTCCAGCCACAATTGCACCAGTTCGGCTTCGGACCCCGGCCGCGGCGGGTCGCCGACCCCGATTGCGTCGCGCGTCAACGACAACTCCGTCACCGCGCACTAAAACACTTACAGCTTAGTGTGCCCCAATTGTGTCCCGCCCTCCCGCTATTGACGCGCACCGCATCCTTCCGCACACTCGCCTCGAATTCTTGGGCTACGAGTACGCATGACCCACGGTCACTCGCCAGCTTGCGGCGTCTATTTTGCGTTTCCAGGGCCGGCGCAGCCGGATCGTGACTCTATGTAGTCCAACGATTCGCGGACGCCGGCAGCAGAGGTGAAAGCCTCTGCTTTTTTCTTTCTCCGAGAACCCACCGCCACCGCCCACATCAGGAGCCCGCCCGATGATCATCGTCATGAAAAATACCGCCGGCCAGGCGGCCCTGGATGCGGTCGAAGCCCGCGTCCAGGCCGAGGGTCTGGAAACCCGCGTCCTGCCCGGCGAGCACAAGACCGTCATCGCCGTCATCGGCACCCGTCCGCCCGAGCTGCTCCAACAGCTTGAGCGCATGCCCCACGTCGAGGCCACCATCCCGATCAGCGAACCCTTCAAGCTCGCCGCCCGTACCGACAGCCGCGAGCGCTCGGTCATCCAGGTCGGCGACATGGAGATCGGCAACGGCGCCGTCACCGTCATGGCCGGCCCCTGCACCGTCGAGAGCCCCGAGCAAATGGCCGCCACCGCCCAACACGTCGCCTCCGCCGGCGCCCAGCTGCTGCGCGGCGGCGCCTACAAGCCGCGCAGCTCCCCCTACAGCTTCCAGGGCATGGGCGTCCGCGGCCTTGAACTCCTGGCCGAGGCCCGCGAGGCCACCGGCCTTCCGGTCATCACCGAGGTCCTTGACCCACGTCAGGTCGAAGTCGTGGCCGAATACGCCGACGTCATGCAGATCGGTACTCGCAACGCCCAGAACTACCCGCTGCTGCGCGAAGTCGGCGGCTGCGGCCGCCCCGCCCTGCTCAAGCGCGGCATGGGCAACACCATCGACGAGTGGCTCATGTGCGCCGAGTACATCATGGCCGCCGGCAACCCCGACGTGATGCTCTGCGAGCGCGGCATCCGCACCTTCGAAACCTCCTCGCGCTTCACCCTCGACCTCAACGCCATCCCCTTGCTGCGGCGCCGCACCCACCTGCCCATCGTCGTCGACCCCTCCCAGGGCACCGGCCACTGGTACATGGTCCAGTCCATGGCCCTGGCCTCCGTCGCGGCCGGCGCCGACGGCATCATCGTCGAGGTCCATCCCTCGCCCGAGTCCGCCTTGATCGACGGCCAGCAGAGCCTCAGCTTCAGGCACTTCAGCGAGTTGATGGCCCAGCTCGAACCGATGGCCGCGGCCCTGGGGCGCCCGCTCGGCGCAGTGGTCGGCGCGTGACCGACGCCCCCGCCCCACCGGGCGCCGTCGTCATCGAACCGGCCCGCCGCCTGCGCGGCGAGCTCACGGTTCCCGGCGACAAGTCCATTACCCACCGGGGCCTCCTGCTCGGAGTCCAGGCGGCCGGACGTTCGCGCCTGCGCAACCCCGGCCTCGGCGCCGACACTCGCGCCAGCGCCGCGCTCGTCCGGGCGCTCGGCGCGGAAGTCTCGATCGACGCGGACGAGCTCCGCGTCACCGGCCTCGGCCTCCACGGCCTCAATGAACCCGCCGACGTCCTCGACTGCGGCAACAGCGGCACCACCATGCGCCTCGCCGCCGGCCTGCTCGCCGGGCGGCCCCTGCACGCTGTCCTCACCGGCGACGCCTCCCTGCGCACCCGGCCCATGGACCGCATCGTGCGTCCGCTGCGCGCCCTCGGCGCGCACATCGACGGCCGCGCCAACGGCGCCTACGCCCCCCTGGCCCTCGCACCCGGCCATCTCCACGGCGCTGAGCTCGACGTCCCCGTCGCCAGCGCCCAGGTCAAGTCCGCCATCCTCCTCGCCGCCTTGCGCGCCGACGGCTCCACCCTGCTGCGCCAGCCCGCCCCCTCCCGCGACCACACTGAACGCATCCTCAGCGCCCAGGGCGCCGTTCTCCACACCACCGGCGGCGAGATTCGCTGCGAACCCGCCGACGACCTCCACGCACTCGATCTCGACGTCCCCGGCGATATCTCCTCCGCCGCCTTCTGGATCGCCGCCGCCGTCCTCCATCCCGACGCCGAGATCACCGTTCGCAACGTCGGCCTCAACCCCCTCCGCACCGGCATCCTCGACGCCCTCCAGAACATGGGCGCGGACATCGACGTACGGATCGAAACCACCGACCCGGAACCCTCGGGCGCCGTCACCGCGCGCTCATCCAACCTGAAATCGGTCCACGCCGGCGGCCACCTCATCCCCCGCCTCATCGACGAAGCCTCCCTGCTCGCCCTCCTCGCCACCCGCGCCGACGGCGAGTCCCGCATCACCGACGCCCAGGAACTCCGCGTCAAGGAATCCGACCGCCTGCACACCACCGAACGCGCCCTCTCCGCCCTCGGCCTCGAGCTTGAGGCCGAATCCGACGGCTTCACCATCGCCGGCGGCGCCCGCGCGGCCGGCGGTACCGTCGACGCCGCCGGTGATCACCGCATCGCCATGCTCGCCGCCGTCGCCGCCGTCAGCGGAACCGGCCCCGTCACCATCCGCGGCGCCCAGGCCGTCAACGTCTCCTATCCCAGCTTCTGGGACGACCTCGCCCGCCTCGCCAGATGAGCGCCGCCTACGCCGTCATCGGCTGGCCCCTCGGCCACACCCTCTCCCCCGTCATGCACCAGGCCGCTCTCGACGAACTCGGCCTCGACGCCACCTACACCGCCCTGCCCACGCCCCCGGGCACCGAACCCGACCGCTTCCAGGACGTCCGCACCGGCGCCCTGGACGGCCTCAACGTCACCATCCCCCACAAGCTCGCCGCCTTCCGCGCCATGGACCGCCTCACCCCCGCCGCCCAACGCACCGGCGCCGTCAACACCGTCATCCGCGACGGCTCGCGCCTCCTCGGCGACAACACCGACCCCTACGGCTTCATCGAAGCCCTCCGCCAATTCGGCGGCTTCGATCCGGCCGGTTCGTCCGCCGTGGTGCTCGGCGCCGGCGGCGCCGCCCGCGCCGCCGTCCTCGCCCTGCTCGACAGCGGCGCCAGCCGCATCATCGTCGCCAACCGCACCCCCGCCCGCGCCCACGAACTCGTGAAAAACCTCGAACCGCCCGACGGCCCGCCCATTGACGCCTATGCGCTAACCGACAGCCGCCTGCCCCTGCTCATGCCCCACGCCCAACTCCTCGTCAACACCACCAGCGTCGGCATGGATGGCGGCCCCGCGCCCGCCGAAAGCCCCGTGCCCCCCGACTGGCTCCACCCCAACCTCTTCGTCTACGACATCGTCTACCGCCCCGCCGTCACGCCCCTCCTCGCAGCCGCCCAACAGATCGGCGCATCCACCCTCGGCGGCCTCGAAATGCTCGTCATGCAGGGCGCCGCCAGCCTCCAACAATGGACCGGCCGCCCCGCCCCGGCACGTACCATGCTCACAGCCGCCCGCACCGCCCTGCACCGGACCGAAGCACCGTGATCGCACCCGACTTCGGAGACCGTCCTCTTCTCCCTCTCCCCGTGGGAGAGGGTTGGGGTGAGGGTCTTCCGGGCAACCACCCTCGGGCTACGCAAAGGTCTCCTGTAGCAGAGAGTCGTCGCCGCTCACCAGTCCAGATGACCCACGACCCGCTGGACGCCCGCGCACCTGAAACCTCACCCTGACCCCATGGCCAACCTCCGCTACCTGACCGCCGGCGAATCCCACGGCCCCGGCCTCACCGTCATCGTCGAAGGCCTGCCCCTCGGCGTCCCCCTCGGCGTCCAGGACATCAATCCCGACCTCTCCCGCCGCCAGGGCGGCTACGGCCGCGGCGGCCGCATGAAAATCGAGCGCGACCAGGCCGTCATCCGCAGCGGCATCCGCCTCGGTGAAACCCTCGGCAGCCCCATCACCCTCCTCATCGAGAACCGCGACTGGGCCAACTGGGGCGAAAAAATGGCCATCGAGGCCCGGCCCGACGACATCCCCCCCGTCACCAAGCCCCGCCCCGGCCACGCCGACCTCGCCGGCATGATCAAGTACGGCACCGGCGACCTGCGCAACATCCTCGAACGCTCCAGCGCCCGCGAAACCACCGCCCGCGTAGCCGTCGGCGCCGTCGCCCGCAAGTTCCTCGCCGAACTGGGCATCAAGATCCGCAGCCGCACCGCCCGCATCGGGCCCATATTTGACGAACCCGGCCTCGACCACGCCCGCCCCGAAAACTGGCCCTGGGACGACGTCGAAGCCTCCCCCGTCCGCGCCGTCACCCCCGAACGCGCCGACCAGATGATGGCCGAGATCGACGCCGCCAGGACTGAAGGCTCCACCCTCGGCGGCGTCTTCGAGGTCGTCGCCTGGGGCGCCCCCGTCGGCCTTGGCAGCCACGTCCAGTGGGACCGCAAGCTCGACGCCCGCCTCACCCAGGCCATCGTCAGCATCAACGCCGTCAAGGGCGCCGAAATCGGCCCCGCCTTCGCCAACGCCGCCGCCCGCGGCCACGACGTGCACGACGAAATCGCCATCGACCCCGACCGCGGCTGGGCCCGCCTTTCCAACCGCGCCGGCGGCTTCGAGGGCGGCATGACCAACGGCCAGCCCATCGTCGTCCGCGGCGCCCTCAAGCCCATCTCCACCATGCGCCGCCCCCTCCGCACCGTCGACGTCGCCACCCTCCAGCCAACCACCGCCCACTTCGAACGCTCCGACGTCTGCGTCGTCCCCGCCGCCGGCGTCATCGGCGAAGCCATGACCGCCCTCGTCCTGGCCGACGCAATCCTCGACAAATTCGGCGGCGACAGCCTCCCCGAAACCCGCGACAACCTCGAACGCTTCCGCCAGGGCTACGCCATACCCCCCGAGAACCAATGACCGCGTCCAACGTCGACCGCGTCTTCCTCGTCGGCATCAGCGGCGCCGGCAAATCGTCCGTCGCCACCGTCCTCGCCCGCCGCCTCGGCTGGAAAGCCCAGGACAGCGACGCCGAGGTCGAACGCCGCACCGCCCGCACCATCCCCTGGCTGTTCAGCAACAAGGGCGAATCCGTCTTTCGCGGCTTCGAGCAGTCCGCCGTCCTCGAACTCGCCGCCCGTCCCCGCCACGTCATGGCCCTCGGCGGCGGCGCCTTCGTCAACCCCCTCACCCGCGCCACCCTGCTGCGCCGCGGCCTCGTGGTCTGGCTGGATGTCGACCCCGACGAAGCCGCCCGCCGCCTCGCCCCCGACCTCGCCGACGAACCCCGCCCCATGCTCGGCGACGACCCCATCGGCCGCCTCCGCGCCCTCCGCGCCGAACGTCTCGCCGCCTACCAACAAGCCCACCTCCACATCAACGCCACCACCAAATCCATCAACACCATCGCCAACCAAATCGCCACCGCCCTCAAGCCCCAGGCATGAATGCCCTCGACAATGCGGCCGTCCTTATTCCCTCTCCTGGGGAAAAAGCCTGGGGCGAGCGGCCTTCCGGACATCCGTCGCCGGGGTTACGCAGGTGGGTCTGCTGGGTCAGAGGCTTCCGGTCGAGGACCCGGCCCCAGCAACGGCGCGCGGACTCCGCCGTAATCGAGTCGCGCCTCTCGTACTCCTTCTCCCTTGAGGGAGAAGGCTGGGATGAGGGTGGCTGCCGGCCCCAGCAACCTCGCAGAGTCGCCAGCAACCCGCACCGAGACACCCGCTCTTATTCCGCTCCTGCGCGCAAGGGTGGGGATAAGGGGTCGTCCGGTCGAAATCTCCACCCCAGCAACCACGTTCGGGCGCAATCCGATTCAGGCCGCCCCGCTCTTCACCCTCTCCAAGGGGAGAGGCAGAACCTGTCCCGAGCCAGCCGAGGGATTCCGCCGTCCTCGGCGGAAATCGGTGAGCAACTGTATTTGGGGCAGCCGGGGTTAGGTCACGGTGGGATCCCAGGTGGTCTGCTTCTGACAGAGGGCATTGCAGATCACCAGCAGCTTGCGCATGCAGGCGGTCAGGGCCACCTTGGCGGGCTTGCCGGCCGTGCGCAGGCGCTGATAGAAGGCGCGGATGACCGGATTGGCCCGGGTGGCGGCGACGGTGGCCATGTACAGCACGGCGCGGACGGCGGCGCGCCCGCCCGCGATGCGGCGCTGGCCGCGCCAGGTGCCGCTGTCGCGATTGAAGGGAGCGACCCCGACCAGCGCTGCAATCTGCCGGCGCGAGAGCCGGCCGAGTTCGGGCAGCTCGGCCAACAGGGTGGCGCTGGCCGTGGGGCCGATGCCGGGGATGCTCTGCAGCCAGGTCGCGCGGGCGCCCAGGGCCGGGTCGGCCTGCAGGGCCGCGGCGAGCTCGGCGTCGAACTCGGCCAGGCACTGGGCCAGCCAGGCCAGGTGGGCGTCGATGTTGGCCTGGCCGCGGGGCTGAGCCAGGGGGCGCCGCTGCTGCTCGGCCACCCGATGCGTCAGGAGTTGGCGCCGGCGGCGCACCAGATCCTGCAGATCGCGACTGGCCGCCGAGGGGCGCGGCCGCAGCGGCGGGCGGACCTCCGCGGCAAAGCGCGCCAGCAGCTGCGCGTCCACGCGGTCCGTCTTGACCTGGACGTTGCGGCTGCCGGCGAAGTCGCGCCCCTGGCGCGGGTTGATCACGACCACCGGCAGCCCGGCGGCCGCCAGCGCCGCCGCCACGGCGCGCTCGTGGCCGCCGGTGGCTTCCAGCACCACGCGGCCGGGCTGGTGGGTCTGCGCCCACGCCACCAGGCGGGCGTGGCCCGCCGGCGTGTTGGGCACGCGCCAGCCCGCGTCGGGCGGATAGACCGCCACCTCCAGGGCATCACGCGCGACATCAATCCCGACAAACGGCGGGTCCGCCATTCCGGTACCCTCCCGTGGACGCTGGCGTCCCGCCCGGCCTTGGATCTTCGGGCTCGCGTCCGCGGCCCCGGCAACTGTTCGGGCTCTGCGCCAGCGTGAAGGGCCGGGACGACCTCGCTCACCGACGGTCTCAAAGGACCCAGGGGTCTACGGTCTGTCCCGGCCCTACGCCTGTCTTGGACAGTCCAAGACCCGCGGAACATACCTGCCCCCGAATAGACAAGGGGTCTTCCGCGCAACCAGCCTCGGGTTACGCAGGGTTCTCCTGTGAGAGACGGTCAGGGTGAAGCCACTTCCGGACACCACCCGACGGGGCACGCAAAAGTCCCTCAAAGGCGTCACCATCGCCCGCGGCCTCCTCGCCCGCGCCGGCCAGATCGTCCAGCAAGTCGCCCCCACCGGCCGCGTCTTCCTCTGCGCCGACACCGTCGTCATGGACCTCCTCGGTGATCGCGTTACCAAAGCCCTCACCGCGTCCGGCCTCCAGGTACGCGCCCACACCTTCCCCGCGGGCGAGGAGAGCAAGTCCCTGCACATCGCCGCCAACCTCTACGACTGGCTCGCCGCCCAGCGCGCCGAGCGCCGCGAGCCCCTCATCGCCCTCGGCGGCGGAGTCGCCGGCGACCTCGTCGGCTTCGTCGCCGCCACCTACGCCCGCGGCATCCCCCTCGTCCAGATCCCCACCACCCTGCTCGCCCAGATCGACAGCAGCATCGGCGGCAAAGTCGCAGTCGACCTGCCCGCCGGCAAAAACCTCGTCGGCGCCTTCTACCCCGCCCACCGCGTCATCATCGACCCCGACGCCCTCGCCACTCTGCCGCCAGAGCAGCTCATCGCCGACTACGCCGAAGTCATCAAAACCGCCGTCATCTTTGATGCCGGCCTCTTCGACCTCATCGAAGCCTCAACCGACAAGCTCGACGACCCCGCCCTCCTCGCCCAACTCGTCGAACGCTGCGTCCGCTGGAAGGCCAAAGTGGTTGATGAAGACCCCGAGGACCGCGGCATCCGCGCCATCCTCAACTACGGCCACACCATCGCCCACGCCATCGAGACCGTCGCCGGCTACGGCGCCTATCGCCACGGCGAAGCCGTCGCCATCGGCATGGTCGGCGCCGGCCGCCTGGCCCATGAAACCGGCCACTGGTCCGCCGCCGACCTCACCCGCCAGAACAACCTCCTCGCCGCCGTCGGCCTCCCCGCGTCATTCCGCGGCATCGACCCCACCCAGGTCCTCAACGCCATGCTCCGTGACAAAAAAGTCCAAAACGGCATCATCCGCTGGGTCCTCCCCACCACCATCGGCCAGGCCACCGTCAACGTCGAAATCCCTCCCACCCTCTCGGCCAAAATCGTCCACAACCTCGCCACCTAACGCCCCCGCATCCCGCTGTCATCCCGAGGTCCCCCGAGGGATCTCGACTTCCGGTCGTGATCCAACGGTCCACCCCCACTCCTTCGCAGGGCCGCCCTCCCCAACCCACCCATCCTTCTCTTCCTCCGCCGTCCCGGCGTCAAGCCTGCCCTGAGCCTGCCGAATGGGGCCGCGACCCAACAGCACCCAACCACCAAACCGCCCCCGGCACCCCAGCCTCACCAACGGCTCCCAACCGCCCCACTAGTCCCACGCCACTCACCACCCCCCGAATGCTTGTCATTCACACCATGAATGATTATCATGCACATCATGGCGGACCAAGTCCTCCCTCGCCTTGTCACACCCAGCCTCAATCACCGCCTCCGCGTCATGCCGGCCGTCGTCGTCACCGGCGCTCGCCAGGCCGGCAAAAGCACGCTCGCCCAGGAACTGAAGCCGGGAAATCGACGCTTCATCACATTGGACGACCTCGACGCCTTGGATGCCGCCCAACGCGACCCCGAGCTCCTGGTCGGCGGCGACCAGCCCGTCACCATCGACGAGGTCCAGCGCGAGCCGAACCTGTTGCACGCCGTCAAACTCGCCGTCGACCGGCAACGCCAACCCGGCCGGTTTCTTCTCACCGGTTCGGCCAACCTGCTCATGATGCAGCGCGTCTCCGAGTCCCTCGCGGGCCGGGCCAGCTACCTGACAATCTGGCCCATGACTCGGCGCGAGCAGCACGGGCTGGGGCGCGCGGGCATCTGGGACAAGCTCATGCAGGCGCCCGACCGCGATTGGCCGGCCCTCCTGCATGACCAGTCCGCTCGACCCCAGGACTGGCGCTCGCTGGCGCGGCGCGGCGGCTTCCCCACCCCGGCCATCCACCTCGCCGACGCCGAGTCGCGCGCCGTCTGGTTCGATGGCTACGTTCGCACCTACCTCGAACGCGACCTCCAGCGCCTGTCATCCATCACCGCCCTCCCCGACTTCCGTCGCCTCATGCGCGCCGCCTGCCTGCGCCTGGGACAACTCGTCAACCAGACCGAGCTTGGCCGCGACGTCGGGCTGCCGCAGCCAACCGTCCGTCGCTACCTGAACCTGCTGGAGACCTCCTACCTGCTCATTCGCCTTCCCGCCTACGCCGTCAATCGCACCAAGCGCCTCATCAAGTCCCCCAAAATCTATTGGGGCGATACCGGCGTCGCCCTCCACCTCAGCCAGGAGACCCAACCCCGCGGCGCCCATCTGGAAAGCCTGGTCCTGCACGACCTCCTGGCCTGGCGCGACGCCCGACTCGATCTCGCGGAAATCTTCTGCTGGCACACCACGATTGGCGAAGAAGTCGACTTTGTGGTCGAAACCGGCGACCGGCTCCTTCCCATCGAAGTCAAAGCCACCACCCGCCCACGCCGCCGCGACACCACCGCCCTGCGCACCTTCCAGGCCGAATACGGCGATCGCAGCCGAGCCGGCCTCCTCCTCCACACCGGAACCCTCATCGACTGGATCACCCCCAACATCCTCGCCACCCCCTGGTGGCGCGTCATCTAGTCACAACGCAACACATCCCACTCCCCCGCCCGCATCTTCTCCAACCCCTCACGCGTCTCAACTCACCGCGCGCCATCCCTCCCGTCGGCGCCCACATCCCCATCCCGCGCGCCATCCCTCCCGTCGGCGCCCACATCCCCATCCCGCGCGCGGTTCTTTCGTTGGGGCGGCGTCCCCGACTCGCCCATCTTCCGCGCAACCACCGTGCCCTACTCACCCCATTCGTGGTGAGCCGGGCCTGAGCCTGTCCAATTGGCCGGATCGCCGTCCCCACAACCCGCATGGAACCACCACCGACGCACCGATACTCCCAAACACTCCTGCTAAAATCCCCTGTCCCTGCAAGGCCGGTGGCACTCAAGTGGCCGGGCCAATCCCCCACACGGGGATTGTGCAGATAGCGTGGGATGGGCGGTTCAACGCTGCGCGCAATTGCCTGTATGACCAGGCGTTGACCCAACACTGTCAGGCGCCACACCAGTGGAAGGTCTGACTCACATCGACATCATCCTCGTTCAGCTAGCCATCGTCTTCCTGCCCGGATTGATCTGGGCGCAAATCGACGCGCGTTACGCTGCAAAGGAAAAGCCCGGACAGGCTGAGTTCGTCATTCGAGCGTTTCTGTTTGGTGTCTCAACATATGCGATAGTTTATGTAGCCTACAGATTGTCCGGCCAAACCTTTTCTGCCTTGAGCGTCGAAGCGTCAGGTCCAACAAGGCTATTGTTGGACGACTTCGTGGATGAGATATTGGTGTCAGTTTTAGTCGCATTTGTTTTAGCCATCGTATGGATGTATGCGGCGACGTATAAGCTGCTGGTCCGGTTGCTAATCAAGATTCGAGCGACAAAAAAGTATGGGGATGAGGATGTCTGGGACTTTACGTTTAACTCATCGCAAGAGGAGATCCAGTACGTCTATGTGCGAGACTTTAGAAAAGGCACAACTTATGCAGGCTGGGTGCGCGCGTTTTCTGAAACAGGGAAGTCTCGTGAGCTTCTGCTCAGGGATGTTATAATGTATGACAAGGAAGGGGACAATCCTACCGAGGTTCCACTTTTGTACCTGGAACGGGATGGGACGGACATTCATATCGAGTTCCCATTCCGTCGCTCATCTACTGGTGGGGAAAGGGAGCACGACAATGGCGAGCAAAGATAAGTCGTCGCCAGCGATCAAGGGATATGTCTTCGAAGGTGGCCTGACCCGGAAAGGCGGCCTGAATCCGGCTCAGTCGAGCATCACCGAGCGCCCGCCCGCGCCCCCGCCCTTCGGCGGCACTGGCGGCGCCAAGCCTGCCAGTTCGTCAAGCCAACAGAGCGAAGGCGAAGCATCAAAGCCCGACGGGGGTGCTTCGGACTAGACTCTGGCATCAGATGAGAGGCGGCGTCCCCGACCGGCCGTCTTCCGCGCAACCACGTAAACCCATCCACCCCGTTCGTGGTGAGCCGGGCCGGAGTCTTTCGGAGGCCCGTGTCGAACCACCCGTCGCGCACCCACCGCCCCAGACCCAACCCTCTTCCTCCTCTCTAACTACTCACTTCTCTCCGCTCACTCCTTCCCTCGGGCCGCTGTATCCACCACATGACGGCCCCGATGACGACGCAGCGGCGCCGGGGTGCCCTGATCGAACAGAATCCTCACAGTTGCGCGGGACCTCGCAGGGCCTCCGCTTCGTGTTCCAGCACCGCTCCAACCTGCCAGTCGTCAACGCCCGGAAACCAATCCAGAAACTGGCCAACCGTCGCGCCGCTTTCCAGGTTCTCGAAGAGGGCCGACACCGGCACCCGGGTGCCTGCGAACGTCCACGCCCCGCTGAGCTTGCCGGGACGGCGTTCCACCGCCGGGCACCGCTCCCAGTCGGTCATGCCGTCACCCCCGTTCCACCGATATGTCCCCCACCACTCTCCCAGCCCGCATCCCCTCCTGCGTACCGGCCGGTCTCAAACCGGTCTCGTCCGCCCGCCCCCCAAGAGTCGCGCCCTCGAACCGTTCGTGGTCAGCCCGTCCTGAGCTTGCCGTAAGGGATCTCGCCTTTCACCCCTGCGCCCAAAAGCACTACAAGAACTCCACGCACCGCGCCCCATGGACACACCCCCTTGCTTCCTGCTCTCACTACTCACCTCTCTCAGTTCACTCCTCGCCACCCCGTGGTGAGCCGCTTCGCAGAACCATGTCGAAGCACCCAGCCCACAGCACCCAAGCCTCCGCTGCAGCCGTTGCCCCTCACCCGCAATCTCGCCGCCCGCGTCCAGTCTTTCGTAGGGAACGGCGCCCCCGTCCCACCGTCATCCTGTCTACGCAGGCAACGCATGGAGGTCGTGCGGGTACATGCCCTTCCCCGCCAGGAACGTGGAATACGTGTGGAAGTACGCGACGAATCCCGCCAGTTCGCGATCCGCAAACACAAGCAACGCCTCAGCCGCCCCCTAACAGCGAAGCCCGCAAGCTCTCCTTCGCCGCCACCACCCCATGCGACAGCTTCTCGCACACCACCACGTCTGGAATCTAGCCCAGCCGCCGTACGTCCCCCTCCGTCGCGAACCGTATCGTGAAACCCGCTTTTTGAGACACCACTATCACCGCCCGTATGGATCTTCCAAACTCTAGAGCCTTGCCATTCCACTCTGGGAGGACCCAGTCGTAGTATTCCATCCTGCTAGGTCTGAGTCTTCCGGACTCTGCGATATCCGTTGCCTTACGCCCAGAGCCAATCCAGTTCCGTGAAGGCCAGCTTTTGCTCGAAATTCTCGATGTTGTCTTCAACATTGAGAATGAGGCATTGATCATTGCCGCCGTTCTTGACACCGCGCAGACCTCGGCCGATCATCTGAAAATAGAGATTGGGGCTGTAAACTGGACGCGCGACAATAATTGCTCTGGTCTTCGGCGCGTCAAATCCCTCGCGGAAAACCCCGTAATTTACAAGTGCCTTGACGTCTCCAGCCCGAAACTCGTCGACTACGCGACGGCGAGTAGCTGCATCGGTCTTTCCGCTCACCGAGCGAGCCTTGATACCTCTTGAACTGAGCAATGCCGCCACGACACGTGAGTGATCGACCGACGTGGCAAAGATCAGGGTCGGCCAGTCGGGACCGACACGATGAATGTGATCCAAGTAGGCTTCAACAATGCGTTGTGTTCGGTCGGTGTTATCTCCGATCCGTCGTTCAACACTCTCCGGCAGCCATGGAGTCTCTACTAACTGACTCAGTTCATCGTAGGATAGAGAGAACGTACCTCCCTCAATAGTCTTATGATAGGCTCGAGCTAAAATGCTCATATCCTGAAGTTCACGAATGACTTGTTCCGGATTGTCGCTTTCAAATGCACCCGAATCAAGACGATTCTTTCCGTACCGATTTACGAGGCGATTTGTCTCTTCTTCGCTGTGCCCTCGGTAGGGAGTCGCGGTTAATCCGAGCAGAAATGGTTCATCGGATCTTCGCCAGCGAGTCAGCCCAAGCTCCTGCATAACCTGCGTGGACGTGCGCGTGATAGATCTGTGCGCCTCATCAAATACCAGGATTCGGAAGTCAGCCAGAAACTCGTAGGCCTCGGGCTGTCTATTGATCTTGGCAACGAGAGTCTGAATAGTCGCCACAATGACATGGAGTTCGGTGCTTGGCAGTGGGCGTGGTTGCCCAGCCCACAGTCGGGAGATTCGCAGCTGAGTTGCTTGCGCACCCTCGCTGGCCCAGACCTGACGCCAAGCTTCAACGGCCTGCTCGCACAGCTCGTCACGGTCCGCTACCCAGAGGATTCCGCTGCGGAAGCCGTCCTCTCGCATGGCTTCCACGATGGCCTGGACAGCGACTCGCGTCTTGCCCGAACCCGTGGGCATGCTGATCATGCCGCGGCGCTGACCGAAGGCACCGTCTGACTCGAGCAGCCGTCGGACGTTTCCGACGACTTTCCGCTGATAGCCGTGAAGCTTGGGAAGCGAGTATGGGCCGTCCACCTGGACATAGGGGTCTCGGCGTGTATTGGGCTGTCCCGCCCACTCTTCACCAAATCCCAGTGAGCGAACGAATTCGATCGTCCGGAGCCGGCCTGCCCACTGCTTGGGAGGATCCAAGTGACTCAGAGCGCTCCGGTATTCCCGTAGCACACCAGTGTGAAACGTCGCAATAGCGGCCTGTGCCGTCCGAATGCCTGTCAATGGTCCCTGCGTCTGCTCGAGGATGGTGATCAGTCCTTCTGGCAGTCGCCGTCGAAGCTCGACCTCCCCGACTGCAGCAAGCAGTCGCGCATCATCAGTCCGATGCTGCCGGACCGCATCCCGGGCTTCGCGTACTTGCTCAGGAGTCCGGTAATTGATGATCTCGTCTATGCGATCTACAAGGTTCTGTCGTCCCATCTCCCGAAGAACGCAACGAAGCTCATCTTGTTCAGCAGTTTGGCGCTTGAGGTAGACAGTGCTGTCTACGGTTAGGCAGATGCCACTGTCGTCGCCCGATGCACTGCCATAGGCAGTAAAGTCGTCGCAGCGGATTAGCTGGAAGTTCGTCTCGTGGATCGAGAGATGACGCTCTAATCCAGGCCATATCTCAATCAGGAGGGAGGGCTCTTCGGCTCCGACCGGCTCCACGTATGCGCCCATTTCAGCTTTGATTCCGAAAGCTTCGCGAATCGATGCAGCCTGCGGGTGGGACAGCAGCTTGTGCAGCACCGCTCGGTTTCGTGGTGGATCCTCTAGGCCGTCTGAGAGCTGGTGTATTCCTTCATCCGTCTGGATCCGACCGAGTGCCCGGAGCAGCTGAAGTGCAGGCGATTCAAACTGCCGCTGTCCATAGAGATCCTGAGTGTCATGGCGCATGTGCCACGGCTCGTACGTTGCTTGAATGTCCAGCAATCGCCATGTGTATATGGCTCGACCCTTCTCGGAGAGGCGAGACAGCACTTCCAGTGGGCCGCTAGTCACGGTTGAATCAAAATTCAGCATGTTTTCGCGCGGGGTTCTATGCAGTTCACGCTGAGTAATCTCTGTAAATTGTTGCCTATACGACTTCACAAAGAGATTGAACATGCCGGAGGACAGTTCGTGATTCTCGCGCGGGACCTCCAACGCACCGAGCCACTTCAGCAGCGATAACTCGGACTCGTGAAATCGGACGTCGATGGCGACGCATTCGTCTCGGCTGCCATCGTCAGGCACGATGCTGCCTGGCAGCAAGACGAGAAAGAGCGAACGAAATACGCCGTCGATCGCCCGTACGCGGAGATGGCTGCGCCAAGTGTCCGAACTGTTCGCGACTATATTGGCCGCTGCCTGAGGCTCGATGTCTCGTCCGAGTTTCCAGAAGGCAATCCAGTCTGATTCTGATACAGTCCCTGAAGATGAGGGTCCCAAGAGTGTGGAAGCTAGATCCTTGAACTTACTTGCGGGAGAGATAGGCTCTATGCCTAAAGCGCGTAATGCTTCCATGGTCTCTGGGTCGCCCTGCAACTGCGGGTGAACGAGATTACTCAGACTTGGGTCATCATCAGTGCCCAAAAAAACAGAACCTGAACGTGCGGCTGCGAAATCACCATTGGACGTAAGCACAATGCTACCGAGATCTTCGGATTCTCGTATATCATCAGGAATCAAAGACGCCGTCTGGACAGCTGCCATAGAGGCTTGGACACGGCGTCCTTCAGACGTTGCATCTTCCGCTAGTGCCTCGAGCCATCGGGCAATGCTAGATCTGGGAAGCGAGAGTGACGAAGACCGCAAATAAGTATAGTAACGCACACGATTTGTCGCATAATTGTATAGGGTATCTAGCCTTGCTATACGGTCTGGTGTTAGCGCTCGATGGTGCAGCCATCCCGAGGGCCGGAATTCATATGCTGCCCACCGCTGAAGCGGCGACTTTTCCGGGGTTCCACTGCCAGTTAGATTGGGTGGCGGATAGGATATCTCCGTCACTTTCGCCAACTTGCCTTTCTGATCGGGAACTACCGGACGTTCGCGTAGACTCTTATACAGCTTATCTCGGAGCCTCTTGCTATGGTCTGAGTCGCCAGTTTCTTCCCTTCGAGGCAAAGCGCTAAGGTGCCTTGCGTGATCAGCCTCCGTTGCAAGTGAGGGCAGCGCTCTGGCGACCAATTCGGCGGCTGCGTCGATCAGCTCATCGTTGTAGGCGCCAGGCAGGAGATTCTGACGGTCCTCGTTGGTCTTCCAGGGAGCATTGAGAATGCCGGATAGAAGGCTTCTAGATAGCGTGGGGAAGAAGGACCAAAACAGTCCTTGCTCATTCAGCCGGCTAGTTGGTACCGCCCATGTCAGAGGCACTTCAGTTGCATTATCCAGCGCTCTGCTGTCGCTCATAGCTTCAGGGGATAGCGTGTGAACAGATTTTGTAATCATCCATTCAGTCTCTGTTGATCCATCAGTGAGCATGTATTTGTCGCCACGTTGGCTCAAACTGAACTTGCGAGTGAAAGATTGAGTTTCGTTCAGCAATTCTAGCTTGGATACATGTTCTACAAACAGAAGGAATTCTGGTGGAAAATCTTCAATCTGCTTGGCAAGAGCCTGGTAAGCGTCCGACTTAGATGGCATGCGAATACCATGTACTCTGACACCACGAATGATAGAACCCTGGTGAGCATCCGACTTAAGTGGCAAGCGAATGATATTCACGGCCCAAGCCATCAGCTCGTGCAGGATTGGATCGGCTCTCCTTGCTTGCCATGGATCAACGGCTTCAGGCAGGCGTAAGACTGGATATCGTTCTGCGGCTAAGCCTATGGCTTGTATCTGGTTGACCGCTTTCGTTCGATCGAAGCGAAACGATCCTGAGCGGCTGAAGAACTCGGGCGTGTCAGTCACACCCAGCACTGACTTGAAGCCTAGGCCGAAGCGTCCAATCTCCGCCGTGCCGCGCTTGCTCGACAAGTGCGAGAACATGAGAGCGCGCACGCCATCGTTGTCGATCGGGCGCCCTTCGTCAGCGCAGTAGAGATGTGTGGGCGTCAGCCGAATCAAAATACGCCCACGGCCCGAACCGACCAGTGCGTCGGCGCTGTTTTGTACCAATTCGAACAGTTGCCGGTGCGCATAGCCGCCCCTGGCCGTGTCTTCCTCATGGTTCGCATGTTCATGAACAAGGTTCGGCTGGTTGCAGTAAGCTGACAGTGTGTTCTCTGACTCTTCGCGTATATAGGCACCAATACTCCCGGCTGGGCCTTTCCAGGCGGCAGTTGAAGCGTCCGCTACATTCGGCGCGGGTGACGCCGTGGGCGTTTCGTGCGACACATGACCCACGCGCTCTCGGAGACGACGCTGCCGGGTTTCTCTACGATTCCTACGCCGCGCTATTGACATGCTTTACATCCTGGACTGGATCCCTAGTTTCCCGACAAGGGGATCAGAATACTTGTGCTTCTTCAGCTTGGTGGACCGAATGAGATTCGAACCCACGACCTCCGAAATGTGAGTGCGCCACTCCTCCGACTAAGCTAGCGTCCCTTAGCGGTGCCGACAAGGGCTGCGCTTCGCTCCCTCGCCCCACTCCCCTGCTCCCCCGATCCGACCACGCTTCCGCCTCTCCAGTCATGGTGCGCCTCTCGAACCACCACCGCCCCGATCCGCCCGCCCATCGCTGCCAACGCCATCCCCGCCAGCCTTGCCGGCACTGCCGGCAACGCCTCCGGTGCCTGCGTTGATTGCATTGCCATCACTGCCGGCACCTCTCATTACCCGCGCCAGTCCACTCCCCGACCCCGGCAGCCCAACACACGTCCCAGTCTCACCCTCCCTGACTCGTCCTCTCCTCCCCTCTTCTCTCACCTCTCACTGCTCGCCGCTCACACCTTCCCCCTGTCACCCTCGCCACCAGCCTCTCCCCCCAACCACTTGCCACTCGCCCTCAGAAAGTGTACACTATCCGAGTATGCCTCGCAACCCTTGCTCCGGATGCCCGCCACCCCGCTCGCCATATCCCTCCCTCCACTCCTGCTCAGCCTCTGCCTGCTCACCCCGTTCGTGCGCCGGCTCGCCGCCCGCCTTTCCCGCTTTGTGCCCCGCCTGCCCTCCCTCGCGGCCATGCGCCCATCGCCCATGCCGAGCCTGGCCCTGTCCGTGCTGAGCCGATCCAACCACCGTCCCCCACCCCGACCCGCCTCAGGTCGCCCATCAGGCGGCATCCAACCCCGCCTCAAGTCCCAGCCCGCCGCCTCAGCCATGCCCCCAAACCCCGCCAAAATGCACCCCGCCGCACCTCAAGAGTTTCTTGGAAGAAACTCTTATTGCGCGCGAGGCTCCAACGTCCCCCCGTCTCGGCCGCCGCCGCCAATCGCCCTTCCCCACCCCCGACGCCTCCCGTCCCGCTCTCACTCCTCTGCCCTCTCCCCTCTCCCCTTCCTCCCCCGCCCCGCCGCACCTCAAGAGTTTTTTGGAAAAAACTCTTACGCGCGCAAAGCCCCCCACTTTCACCCCCGCCATCCCCCCACGATCTAAAGTGACCCCCGACCCACGGCCCCGGAGAACACCCGTGTTCGAGGAAGAATTCCGCACCTACGACATCGACGCCCCCGAAGTCCGCGCCCTTCAACGCGCCACGCCCCAGGAAACCTTCGTTCTGGTCGAAGGCCTCATGGGTCGCTGGCAGCAGGCCGGCATGCCCCTGCGCCCCGCCCGCCGCGGCTTCGCCCTCCAGGCCCCCCACGGCGAACGCCTCACCACCGTCGCCTGGGTCTACGCCCCCGACCGCCGCCACCCCGCGGCGCGAATCGAGGTCGCCCTCGACCTGCTCCTGCGCCGCGGCGTCGACGCCGAGCAGATCGACGGCCTCCGCGACGATCTCACCCGCTTCCCAACCCACGTCCCCAGCGAATCCGAGTCGCTTGTGGAACTGCCGCTGACCGTTGAACTGGGCGACGCCGACATGGATCGCCTGGCCTCGGCCCTCGTGCAGTTCGGCCTCTCGCTCGCGTGACCAGCACGGAGGTCGACAGCGACCCACCGCCCGCGGTAACCACCCGCTGGGCCACCATGGCCGTCGTCGCCAGCGGCGTCTTCATGGCCACGCTCGACGCCAGCATCGTCAACGTCTCCCTCCCCACCCTCGTCCGCGAACTCGACGCCCCCTTCGACCGCGTCCAGTGGGTCACCCTGGCCTACGTCATCGCCATCACCAGCCTGCTCCTGCCCGCCGGCCGCCTGGCCCAGATGCGCGGCGCCAAGCGCCTCTACCTGGCTGGATTCCTGGTCTTCACCATCGGCTCGCTCCTCTGCGGCCTCGCGCCCAACGCCGGCGCGCTCATCGGCTTCCGGGTCATCCAGGGCATCGGCGGCTCCATCACCCAGGCCCTGGGTCCCGCGCTGGTCGTCACCGCCTTCCCGCCCAGCGAACGCGGCAAAGCCATCGGCTTCATCCTCTCCGCCGTATCCATCGGCCTCGTCAGCGGCCCGGTCGTTGGCGGCTTCATCCTGGGCGCCCTGGGCTGGCCGTTCATCTTCCTGATCAACGTCCCCATCGGCGTAGCTGCCATTTCCCTGGGCGCTCGAATCCTGCCCGAGGGAGCCCAGGGCACCGGCGGCCGCTTCGATCTGCGTGGCGCCGCCCTGCTCACCATCGGCCTGACCCTGCTGGTCGTCGGCCTCAACCGCATCCAGACCCTCGGCATCGCTTCACCCATCGTCATCGCCTTGATCGTCGTGGGACTGGCATTGCTCGTCGGATTCGGCTGGTGGCAAACCCGCACGCGCTGGCCCACGATCCAGCCAGAAATGTTCCGCGTACCCGACTTCACCGCCTCCATGCTGGCCGGCTACCTGGCCTTCGCCGGCGCCGCCACCCAGATCCTGCTGCTCCCGTTCTACCTCCAGCGCGTGCTGGAGCTCCCGGTCCAGCAGGTCGGCCTCCTCATGGTCACGGTCCCGGCCCTCATGGGTCTCCTCGGCACCCCTTCGGGCATGCTGGCCGACCGAACAAGCCCCCGAACCGTCGGCGCCCTCGGCATCGGCCTCGTCGCCGTCGGACTGTGGCTACTAACCACGCTCGCAGCCGACACAGCCCCCTGGGCCGTCGTTCCCCGACTCGCCGTCATCGGCATCGGCATGGCCATGTTCAACAGCGGCAACGCCAGCATGCTCATGGGCTCAGCCGCCGCCGAGCACCGCAACCAGGCCAGCGCTGTCCTGGCCCTGGCCCGCAACATGGCCCAGGCCACGGGCCAGGCCCTCTGGGGCACCATCTGGGCCTCCATCGTCGTACTCCAACTCGGAGTACCCGGCCCCGACGCCGCGGCCGGCCCCGACACCGTCGGCGCCTTCCGGATCGTCTTCGGCGCCGCCGGCGCCGTCGTGCTCCTGGGAGTCCTCGCAACCCTGGCGCCCCTGCGAAGCTCGAAACATGCGCCCTAGGCAAGCCGCCGCAAGTCAATCACCGGTGTCTCGCTGGACGCATCCGGCGTCTCCTCCGGCGCCGCGCCGGGCCGCAGCGGATCCGGTGACTCGTCCGCTCCGACGCCGCGCAGCCGCTGCAGCAGCGCGATCCCCTTGCGCGTATCGCTGGCAATACGTGCCGGAACCTGGGTCCGCAACCGCAGCCGAAATCGCCAGTACGTGAAGGCCTTCCAGTCAGCCCACCGGACTCGATCGCCGCCCTTCCCACCACGCTCGGCACGGTACCCAGCCAGCAGTTCCTGAAGCGTCTGCCCATAGACCAGCGGATAGACATCCGCCGATGCCCGATCAAGCCGATGGGCCTTCGCCGCCTCCAGCTCAACGGCATGCACCAAGGCTTCCTCAACGTCGATTCCGTAGAAATGATTCAGATACGCCTTGTAGCGAGCCTCTCCCAGGGCACTGGCAAACGCTTGGCCTGGCACGTAGACCGGAGGCCGCCCATGAAACCGAAGCTCGTTCCGCTCCGCCCTGGGCACCACGTCGCGACGGGTACTGACGATCCGATCAATGAGCAGCACCAAGTCCAACGCTTCGCGCGCGACCAGATAGGTCAGACGCCGCCCCTGGTGGGTTTCGCTGGCCAGTCGCCACTGACCACAAGCACGCAGCGCCGCTGGATACCAGTGGACACCGGCATCGAGCTCGGCGTCAAAGCGCCTGAGCGGATCCGGTGGCGCCTCAGGCAAACCGCCCGACGCAGAGACGATAGATTTCCGCGGTCGATTGGACAGACGGATCACCCTCGTGCGCATCTGCATGCGTACCATGCATTGTGCGCCCACCCAGCGACAGGCTTCGACACACGAATGCGCTATCGGGTCCACTGTGACGGCGCCAGCCGCGGCAATCCGGGCGAATCAGCAGCGGGAGTCGTGATCCTCGACGCCTACGGCGCCATCGCCGGACGAATCGCGGTGCGCCTGGGCGTGCTGACCAACAACCAGGCGGAATACCAGGCGGTGCTGGCCGGAATGCACCTGGTGGCGCAGCTTCGGCCCAGCGCGATTGAATTTCGACTCGACAGCGAGTTGGCGGCGCGTCAGTTGTCCGGCGCGTGGAAGATCAAGAACGCCGGTCTGCGCACGCTGGCGGCCCGGGTGCACGCCGCTGCTCCACGGGACGTGCCGGTGACCTACGTGCACGTCGCACGGTCGGAGAACTCGCTGGCAGACCGACTGGCGAACTGGGCCCTCGACCGCACCTCGCCGGACAGCCCTAGCCCGTTCTAAGCGCCAACAGCACCGGCCAACCGAACACTCCGTCAAGAACCCTCGTGGGGATCCGTGGTTTGTTGTTGACACGTGGTGGGGAATATGCTTCACTTCTTGGGCCAAATGACCACAAATGTGGTGATTGGTGGGTTGTTGTGGGGAACAAAGGGGTAGGCTTCGGCCTAGATACTGGGCATGGCCAGCTTCAAGGGGACCTATGTCCACCAGTTGGACGCCAAGGCGCGCCTTGCGTTTCCCAGTCGGCTTCGCGCCCAGATTCCCGAAGGGGGCACATTGACCGTGAGCGCCGAGAACTGTCTCACGTTCTATCCGGCGGCCCTGTGGAGCGACGTGGAGCGCGAGCTGGCCAAGCTGGATCCTTTAAATCCCGATGCCCGCGATACCAAACGACAGCTCTTCGGATCCGCCGAGGACGTGACATTCGACAAGCAAGGTCGGATTCCGATTCCCATCCACCTACGCGACCACGCGGGACTGACCAAGGAAGTGGTCGTCATGGGCGTGGGTGATGTGATTGAACTATGGGACGCAACGGCCTGGCAGAAGCGCCATGTCCGCATCGCCGCCGATGCGTCCGACATCATGCGGCGCGCCCGCGGAGGCGTACCGCACTCTCCTTAGGGTGTTCTGTGTGGGGCGCGGCGCCTCCCCCGCGCCCCACACACACCGAACTCCATGACCACCGCCTCCGGTCGTCACCAGCCGGTTCTGACAGAAGCCGTGGTCGACGCGTTTCGGCCGTGCTTCTCCGGGCTGATTGTGGATGGAACAGCCGGACTCGGCGGTCACACGCACGCCTTGCTCAGCGCAGGGGCCACGGGGGTTCTGGCCATCGATCTCGATCCCGATGCGGTTCGCTGCCTTTCAACTCGGTTTCAGGGCGACGCGCGGGTTCGGCCGCTACACGCCAGCTATTCGGACCTGCCACACCTGCTTGGAGGCGAACGGGCGACGGGCGTCCTCCTGGACCTCGGGGTGTCGTCACGTCAGTTGGAGACACCGGAGCGTGGCTTTTCGTTTCGGCTGGAGGGTCCGCTGGATATGCGGTTTGACCCAACGGCCGGCGCGCCGGCCGCGCAGTTGGTGAACCGCCTACCCGAGGCTGATCTTGCCGCGCTGCTTCGCGAATACGGCGAGGAGCGACGGGCGCGTACAGTCGCGCGTCGGATCGTTGCAAGCCGACCGATCGAGTCCACAACCGAACTCGCCCGCGTGGTCGCACGAGCGTTTCCCCAACGACGACGTCTGCATCCGGCCACGCGGACCTTTCAAGCCCTTCGTATCGCGACGAATGGAGAGCTCGACGTTTTGCACCAAGGTCTGGCCGGCGCGCGCCTGGCGCTGTGTGTCGGTGGCCGGCTTGCGGTGCTCGCCTTTCACAGCCTTGAGGACCGAATTGTCAAGCAGACGTTCCGCCGGTGGGCCCAGGAGGGCGTCGGCGAAGTCCTAACTCGACGGCCGATCCGGCCAGACCGGTCTGAGGCGCAGCACAACCCACGCGCGCGCAGCGCTCGGTTGCGTGTGTTTGCCGCGGTCGGGGGCACCTGATGGCCCTACGTCAGGAACCGTTGCTGCGCGACTCGGTGTGGCCGCTTCGGGTCACGCGCAGACTTCCATCAGCGATTCCACTGTCGCGCCTGGTCCTTGTGGTCATCATCGCGGCCTTCGTGCTGGCCATGGTTTGGGTGCAACAAACGCAAACCCTGGTTCGGCTTGGTGGCGAGATTCAGCGGCTGGAGCGTGAGCTTGAGACGGTCGAACTCGAACGCCAACGAATCCTGGCCGAACTGGCTGTGCGCAACGACTTGTCCAAGGTCCAGCGAATCGCATTTACCGAATTGAATATGCGCCAAGCTCGACAGCCGGTCTTCACAAGAGCTCAGCCACTACCGCCAGGAGTCTCGTTTGACCTGCCGCTGTGGGCCGCGCCCACGCAACAACTGATCGAGCCGCCCTGGTGGGAAGCCGTAGTTCGAGAGATCAGTGCACATATTTCGCGACTCGCAGAGTAACCGCCAGACGGCGGACAAAAACGGAGAGCCGCCTGACCCCACACGACGGCTCATCGTCATGCTGGGGGGTGCCGTGGCCGCTGCGGGCGTCCTGGGGTGGCGCCTCTACGACTGGCACGTCCAACAGTCGGCCGAACTCTCGGCGCGCGGGGCTAGCGCGTTACTCACGCGCAGCGAGATTAATCCGAGGCGTGGCAGTATCTACGACCGCGACGAAGACGTCCTGGCGATCAGCCGGGGAGCGGTACGCGTGGTGGCGGATCCGCTTGCCATCCACGAGGAATCCGATCCCTTTGAAATCGCCGATCGACTAAGTGTGCTGCTGGGCCTTGATTCGGCCGCCGTAGCCGAACGCCTCGGCAATCCGAGTCTTCGCTACTCGGAAATCGCACGCGGTCTAATTGGCGAGCCAGCCAATGTCGTGGAAGCCGCGATCCTGGACGGCCAACTGCCAGGGGTGCGACTCGATCCCGACCGGGTGCGCGTCTATCCCAATCGACGGCTGGCCGCACATGTCGTGGGCTTCGTGGGCGAAGGAACGGCACGTCCAGGCGATGTCGTGGGCCAAGCCGGGGTCGAAGCCTGGTACAACGACGTGCTCGGCGGACAATCCGGGCTTGTAAGTTCGGATATCGATCGACTCGGCCGGCGAATCCCAATTGGCCGCTACGCACTTCAGCCGCCGCGCCATGGTGCACACGTCTCGCTGTCGATCGATCGGACGATTCAGCACGTCGCCGAGCAGGAACTCGAGGCCGCAATCGAGCAGTTCGGCGCGACCGCAGGCACAATCCTCATCACTAATCCGCGGACCGGTGAAGTGCTGGGACTCGCCAACAGGCCAGCGTACGACCCGGGTCGGGTTCACACCTACCGCGAATTCGGCCCCGAGTTTGCGAACCGGGCGAGCAGCCTGATCTATGAGCCCGGGAGCACATTCAAGCTGATAACGATGGCCGCAGGACTCGATGTCGGAGCCATTCGACCCGAGACCACGCACAACCTGTCCGGAACCGTCAACTACTTTGGACAGGAGTTCAAGAACTGGGACGAGCGCACGTACCCGGAACAGACGATGGTCAGCGTGCTGCAGCACTCCAGTAATACCGGCACGATCTTCGTTGCGGACACTATCGGCGCCGACTCCTTTTACGAATACATTGAGCGCTTCGGCTTCGGCATCCGAACCGGCATCGACTTGGCCGGTGAAGTACCGGGGATCGTCCGACGCCGGGGCGACCAGGGCTGGTTTCTGCCCGACCTTGCCTCTAATTCTTTCGGCCAGGGCATATCTGTCACACCACTCCAGCTAGCGACCGCCGTCGGGGCTATCGCGAACGATGGGGTGATGATGCGACCGCACGTGGCGCGTGCGGTGACCCAGGTAGACGGTCGCCGCGAAACGATCGAGTCGCAACCGATTCGACGGGTTGTTTCACGCGAAACAGCCCAGACCCTGATCAAGATGATGGAGGCAGCGGAATCCGGCGTGTTGAACAATCTGGCCCGCATCCCCGGATACCGAACCGCAGGCAAGACGGGAACCTCGGAGATTGCGTCGAGCGGTCGATTCCTTGAAGACACATCGATAGCGTCGTATGTGGGATTCGGACCACTGGAATTGCCCCGAGTCCTGGCCCTGGTTGTCATCGAACGACCGCAGACAGCCTTCTTCGGCGCTCACGTCGCGTCGCCTACGTTTGCCCGCGTCATGCGCCGAGTCTTCGCTCACCTTCGAGTTCCCCCGCGCACAGGCAGGACATGAGCACGAGAACTGGCCAGTGGCTGGTCGGGCGGCTGCCGAACTGGCCTTCCCGGGACCCGTACCTGCTGTTGCTGACGTTCGTCCTGCCGCTTGGGGGCGTCGTGCTGGTGGCCAGCGCCCGAGTGCCAGTTGTCCTGGGCGGAGATTCGGTTTTTGAACGTGTGTCTGTCCAGCAGATGATTCTGGCGGCCGTAGGCGTCACGCTGGCGTTGGCGCTCAGTGCCGTGAACTACCAGCGCTATGCACGAGTCGCGCCACTTGCTTTCGTAGGCATTCTGATCGCGCTTGTCGGGGTGCTATTTGTCGAAGACGCCACCAGTCTGTTTGCGGCCCGTCGCTGGTTTCGGGTAGGCGATCTGACGGTGCAGCCGAGCGAATTCGCCAAAGTTGCCATGGTGATCATGCTGGCCGCGTTGGCCCAGCACTTCGGCGGACGAATCCGGGAACTGCGAGTTTCCATCCTGTACATGGGTGGCGTAGTGGCGCTGGTGGTGATTCCAATTGTGCTGGAACCGGACTTGGGCGCCGCCATCACCATTGCGTTTGTTGGCTTCGTAATGATCTTTGCCGCAGGCGCCCGCCTCTGGCACCTGCTCTTGGGATTCGCATCACTGGTGCCAGTCGCCTTTGTGTCCGTGACCCAGAACACCTATCAGCGCGAGCGTCTCATCACATTCCTCAGCGGCGATCCGGACATCAATCGCACCGGCTACCAGGCGGCGCAGGCGCAAATTGCCATGGGTTCGGGTGGCGTCACTGGTCGCGGGCTCGGTCTGGGGACTCAGAAATTCCGCTTGCCCATTCCAGACTCCGACGCCGTATTCGCGGTCCTTGGAGAGGAGTTCGGTCTCGTCGGCACGAGTCTGGTACTGGTGCTATTTCTCGCGCTCTTCGTGCGTGGGATTCAGATTGCAGCTGCCACCGAGGACGTATTTGGCCGGTTGCTGGCAATCGGAATCGTGACACAACTGTGCTTTCAGGCATTCGTGAACATGGCCGTCGTAACGGGCTTGACACCGGTGACGGGCATTACCTTGCCGTTCATCAGCCGCGGGGGCACATCGCTTCTGGCCTCAATGATCTTGATGGGCATTCTGATGAATGTCGCCCGCCAGTCCGATCTCCAGCGAAGCACATGAGACTCGTGCTGGTCGGCGGAGGTACAGCCGGTCACATATTTCCAACCATCGCTGTCGCCCGGCAGCTGGCCGTGCTGTCAGGGTCGGAGGTTGAACTAAGCGCTGTCTGCGGATCCCGTGAACTCGATCGAATGCTCTATCGAGATGTCGACCTTGACGTCGTCCCGCTACCTGCTCGCGGCATCGTGGGAGTTGCCTGGTGGCGGTTGCCGTGGCGGGCTTTGCTCCTCATTCAATCAGTCTTTTTCGTTTGGCGCGACTTCAGCAGGCGGCGCCCGGACGCCGTGGTTGCCAGTGGCGGCTACGTCAGCGTCCCCGTGCTTCTCGTCAGCTGGATACGTCGCATCCCGTCCGTGATCTTCTCGGGTGACGCCGCGCTTGGTTGGGCCACCCGTGTCATGGCGCCCCTGGCATCGGTGGCCACAGTGTCGTTCGAGGAAGCCCGAAATCAGATCTGGCGCACGCCGGTCGAAACAGTGGGCTACCCGGTTCGCGGCACTTTTGCCGCACCCAACGCGGCGGCCGGTCGCTCGGCACTCGGTATTCCCGAGACCGCCCCCCTGATTGTCGTGATGGGCGGGAGCCAGGGCTCACATGTCATCAACGAGGCGCTGCGCGCAGACCTGTTGTACCTACTCGAGAAAGCCCGGGTCGTTCATGTGAGCGGTCAACGCGACTACCAAACCCTTGCGGCCGAACGCGATCAACTGCCCAAAGAGCTGCGCGACCGCTACCGCCTCCACGAATTCATTCGCCGTGGATTCGCAAACCTTCTAGCCGCAGCGGACATCGTCGTTTGCAGGGCCGGCGCCACGTCAGTTGCCGAGCTGAGCGCGGTGGGCGCTCCCGCCGTGCTCATTCCCGGACAGTTCGGGGCAGGGCACCAAGTCGCGACCGCGGAAGCCATGGCGAAGGCCGGTGCCGCGGTGATGCTCTCCGAATCGGATCTCCAATCCGGCCAGTTGGGCGCGACGCTGCTCCAACTGCTGGATGATCGAAGTCAGCTGCGCCGCTTGAGTGACGCCACGCGGGCAAGGGGACGACCACGTGCGGCCAAGCGAATTGCCCAGATCGCCCTCAGTCTCGCGCGCCGGGTTGCAACGGTCGACGGATGATGTCGCCACAGGTCACTGATCCCACCGTTCGCCACATCCACATTGTGGGCGTCGGCGGGAAGGGAATGAGCGCAATCGGCGCGGCGTTGCTGGATCTGGGAAAGACCGTGAGCGGCAGCGACTTGAAGCACTCGCCACAGTCCGAACGCCTGGAGCAGCGCGGCGCCCGAATCGCCCTGGGTCACCGCTCCGAGAACATCGCCGGCGCCGACATCGTGATTCACTCATCGGCGATTCCCTCTGACAATCCTGAGCTTGCGGCCGCCCATGCCGCCGGAACCGCCGTCGGTACGCGAGCCGAGGCCGTAGCTGCCTTGTTCAACGCTCGCCGCGGGATCGCGGTGGCCGGCACACACGGAAAGACCACCACTTCAGCTTTGATCGCGACGGTCCTGCAAAGCTCGGGTCTGGCGCCCTCGTTTCTGATTGGCGCCGACATTCCGTCGCTCGGCGGAGTAAATGGCCGAATCGGCGTTGGGTCTTGGATGGTCCTGGAGGCCGATGAATTTGACGATGCCTTCCTGGCCTACAGGCCCCGGATCGCCGCATTGACGCACCTGGAACCGGATCACCTTGACCACTTCGGCACTGTCGACCGAATGGTTTCGACATTTGAGCAGTTTGTCGACCAGTTGCCCGACGGCTCCGCCCTTGTCGCACGCTGCGACGTACCTCTTCTACGGCAGGTGGCAGAGCGGCATCCAGGAGACGTCACATGGTTTGGGCCTGGCGGTGACTGGCAAATAGAGCGATATTCCCCTGGCGCATCAGGCCCGACGCTCGACATCCGGGGCCCCGACGGGCAACTGGTGCTCAGTCTGCCGATCCCCGGGCGCCACAACGCACATAACGCGCTGGCTGCGCTAGCGACAGCGAGCTTGGCCGGGATTGACGGGCCCGAGGCCGCGCGCGCCCTGGAGAGCTACTCAGGCGCCGAACGCCGGCTGGAGCTTAGGACCGACGCCCAAGGCATAGCCGTCATTGAGGACTACGCCCACCACCCAACAGCCGTGCGCGCAAGCCTGCAAGCCGTGCGGGAACTGCAGCCGAAGCGAGTCCTGGCGGTGTATCAGCCTCTCCTCCAGTCGCGGACGCGAGACTTATTTGAAGACTTCCTGGATGCGTTTGAGGATGCCGATCAGGTGATTCTGGCGGAAATCTACTCGCCGCCAGGGCGCGAAACGTCCACGGGAATCTCTGCTCGTCACCTGGCCGAGGCCATTCGCCACCCAAACGCCATGGCGCTGCCCACGTTCAAATCGATATCGGACCGCATACTCAAAGTGGCCCGCGAGGGTGACATCGTCCTCGTAATGGGTCCGGAGTCCGTGACACCACTGGCAGATTGCCTGGCGGCGTGCTTCACACATCGCACGGTCGCATGAGCGCAAACCTGGAATTCCCTTCCAAGCTTCGGGTTCGCGCGCTCGAGCCAATGGATCGCCACACCTCACTTGGCGTCGGAGGACCTGCCGATTACTGGGTTGAAGTGCGCAGCCTGGACGCCCTTCGCCTGGCCCTGGAAACGGCGGATCGCCTAGGGATTCCTCGAACCATCCTGGGCCACGGCACGAACTCGCTTGTAGCCGACGCTGGGATCGACGGCCTGGTGATCTATAACCGGTACTTGGACTTTGCCGCGCACCCTGCCGACGCGTCCGTGCGGGTTGCATCCGGCCACAGCATGGCGCGCCTGGCCGGGCGCTGTGCGCGCTTGGGGCTTGGTGGCATGTCGTTTGCCATCGGTGTTCCAGGCACCGTAGGCGGCGCCATCTACGGCAACGCAGGAGCGTTCGGATCCGACGTTGCCGCTGTTCTGAAGTCAGCCCGCGTCTGGCGGCGCAGTCACGAGGTCGAAGTCCTCGCAGCGGAATTCGACTTCAACTATCGGCGAAGCAACCTCCACGACGATGCCACAGGGCCAGTGGTGCTGGCAGCAAGCTTTCACGTCCAGCCTGCCGACCCCGCCACGCTCCGCCGTGAATTGCTGGCCCTCGCCCGACGACGACGCGCCACCCAGCCGCTGGGACAGAACGCGGGGTCGTTCTTTATGAACCCCGACGGCGATTACGCCGGACGGCTGATTGAGGCGAGCGGCCTAAAGGGTCACGAAGTTGGCGGCGCGTTTGTTTCGCCTGTCCACGCAAACTTCCTCTCAGCCAGACCGGGCGGGACGGCTCGCGACGTCTTGGATCTGGCCATTAAAGTTCGCGAACGCGTGGCCGAGGCAACAGGTGTCCGGCTCACACCTGAAGTCCGGCTCCTGGGCCGATGGAACAGCCACGTGCAGGCGTTGTTCGCATGACCGACTTCAGTGGGAGCCTCTTCACCAAGGCGCTGTCGCTCGTCATAGCCATGCTCTCGTCTGGTGTCCTTATCTGGTTCCTCAACTCACCTGTGTTCGACGTCAGGAATGTCGCCGTACACCGGGCCGACTCTTCGCCACCTCCAGCGGTCGATCCGGACAGCATCGAATCCGCCACACGTCCCCTGGTTGGCGAGAATGTGTTTCGCATCGACACCAACGCGCTTCAGCGGCAGTTCCGGGACTTACCGGGAGTAGCAGACGCAACAGTTCACGTTGGGATTGACGGGCGGGCGACTGTGACAGTTGCCTACGAGGCACCGGTCGCGAACTGGGTCGCCAACGGTCAGAGTTACCTGGTCAATGCATCGGGCGAGGTCCTGGCGGAGCAGTTCGAGCCGAAAGTACCGCTCACAGTCGAGGATGACTCGATACACCCGCTGGCACCCGGCGACCTGGTCAGCGTGGGAGCGCTAATCGCCGCGCATCAACTGCAAAGCAATCTACCTTTGCTCCGGGTCATTCCCAGCCACATTCGCTATTCAGACGGCCAGCTGACCGTCGTCGATCACGCCGGGCGGCAACTTGCTTTTGGAGACACGTCGCAACTCGACGCAAAACTCGTCGCACTGCACGCCGTCCTTGAGCAGGCGAACCGTCTCGGAGAGCGCATCGCCAGCGTGGACCTCCGGCCGATCGAGCGACCCACCTATCGCACCGTTGACGCGCCGCCGCTCGCCGAAATTCAGAATCCTCGGACGCCTTAGTCGTGTTATGTAAACTGTCAGTTTCCGTACATTCCGTTTGGCCGAGGGTGGGGGCATGAGCCGCAAACGGACGTTCGTGGGACTGGACGTCGGAACGACCAAAACCTGCGCGGTGATAGGGCAGGAGTACCGAGGCGCGCAACTGCATGTGCTGGGCGTCGGCACGGCGCCTTCGTATGGACTCAAGGGCGGCCAGGTAGTTGACGTCGTGCTGACCGTCAAGGCTATTGACGAAGCGATCCACCGAGCCGAGAAGGCCGCCCGAGCGCGGTCGTCGCACGTCGTCACCGGCATCGCCGGCGGCCACCTCCAATCTCACAGCCAGCGCGGCGAAGTCCGTCTGCCGTCGGGTGAGCGCGAGGTACGCGAACGCCACGTAGGTGCGGTCGTCCGCGGCGCAACCATGTTGAACCTGTCTGAAGATCGAGAGGTCGTGGCAGTAATACCGAAGACATTCGCGACCGACCACCTCACCGACGTGCTTGACCCGCGTGGCCTCACCGCGCGCCGGCTTGCCGTCGAGGCTCACGTGGTCACTGGCGCTACAAACGCCATGGCGAACCTGGAGCACTGCGTGAGCCAGGCGGGTCTGTCAACCCAGGGCCGAGTTCTGCAGCCGCTGGCTTCGGCCCGCGCCTGCCTGATGCCGGAGCAGCGGCGCGAGGGCGTCGTGCTCATCGACATTGGTGGTGGAACAACTGATGTCGCACTGTTTGTGGATGATGCGTGCTGGCACATTGCCGTGATTCCTATCGGTGGCGCGCTGGTCACGGCTGACATTGCCCGAGGCCTCCGGCTGCCCACCAAGGTCGCCGAAGCATTGAAGGTCGAGCACGGCAGCGTGGGTTGGCCAGTCGACGAAAACGATGCAACGGTCGCCGTCCCGGGGTTCGACCACGGCGCACCGGTGGCCGTTCGCCGCCGCGATCTATCCGAGGTCATCACAGCCAGAATGGAGGAGTTGCTGCACCTCGTGCGCGAGGAGATCACGCGCAGTGGCTACTACGACATTCTTCCCGCGGGGGTCGTGCTTACTGGAGGCGGTTCACGCCTCGCTGGCGTCAAGGACTTAACTAGCACCATCTTGGATATGCCAGTAGCCACGGGTCGACCACGGGCACTCTGGGGACTGGGCGACAACCTCCGGGCACCCGAATTCAGCACTGGCGTCGGCCTTCTTCTTTCGGCGGCCGCGGCCGAGGAAGCGGATGGCTGGGTGACCGCGGCGAGCCTCCGGCACCGGGGTGTCTTGGACAGACTGGGCGGCTGGATGCGTTCGGTCGTCTCGCCGACTGTCAGGTGAAAGGCGATTCGCGTGATTCAGTTTGGGCATAATGGCGTTACTGTTGTGGCGTTGCACCGAGAGCGGTCTGGCCGTCCAACGTTGGCGCGCCTGGGAAGGGTGAGTGGACATGGCCGAGAGTGATGGCCGCGGTGGAAGTCGAATCACGCGGCTGACGGGCGCAGATGGTGAGCCGCATTCGGCACCTGCGGGACGCGCATCAAGACAGCCCGTCAGTGGGGACTCGCTCGCAGAACTCAAGGTTGTTGGCATCGGCGGGGGCGGAAGCAACGCCGTCGATCGAATGATCGATGAGCATGTGCAAGGCGTTGACTTCATTGCTATCAACACCGACGCACAGGCGCTGGTGCGCTCAAGTGCACCTACACGTATACGCGTAGGCGACAAAGCCACGCGTGGACTTGGTTCAGGTGGCCAACCATCCCTGGGCCAGAAGGCCGCCGAAGAGTCGCTGGACGAGATTCGCGAAGCCGTGGAAGGCGCCGACATGGTCTTTATTGCCGCCGGTATGGGCGGCGGCACCGGAACTGGCGGCGCCCCGGTTGTCGCCGACGTCGCGCGCGAAACGGGTGCCCTGACTGTGGGTGTCGTAACTCGACCTTTTGATTTCGAGGGAAGTACGCGCGCACGGTACGCCGAAGAGGGTGTCCGAAACCTGCAGGAGCGCGTTGACACCCTTGTCATGATTCCCAACCAACAACTCTTGGCTGTCGCCGACCCGAAAATGTCGGTCACCGAGGCCTTTGCTTTGGCCGATGACGTGCTGCGCCAGGGTATCCAGGGTGTCTCTGACCTGATTACTCAGCCAGGCTTGATCAACCTCGACTTCAACGACGTGCGTGCGGTTATGACGGAGTCCGGCACGGCATTGATGGCCATTGGCGAGGCCCAGGGCGAGGACCGAGCAACCGAAGCGATTCAGCAAGCCCTCAACAGCCCCCTGCTCAACGTGTCGGTGGACGGCGCGCGCGGGGTGCTTCTGAACTTCACCGGTGGCCCGGACATGACGCTTCACGAAGTCAACGAAGCCGCCGACATCGTGGCCAAGGCGGCCGAGCCGAACGCCAACATCATCTTCGGGACGGTAATTGACGAAGCCATGGAGGGACGTCTCCAGGTCACGGTCATTGCGACCGGGTTTCAGACCGGCACGGTCGAGGCGCGGCCGACCAGGCGCCGTAGCTCGCGACCTTCAAGCAGCCCCGTGGTTCGAGAACTCGATTTCTCCAGCCGCTCGCGCGAATCGAGCGAAGTGGATATTCCGGCCTTCCTTCGTCGCCGCTCGGAGCGTCGCTGACCCACGCCCAGAGCGCGGCATGACGCAGCCTGATGCCGCCGCCGCGATTGCCGCACGGGTGGCAAACATCCGCGGGCGAATCGCCGCAGCGTGCCGCCAAGCCCGCCGCTCCCCGGACTCCGTCACGCTGGTAGCAGTGTCCAAGACCTTCGACGCCGCGACCGTGAGCCTCGGCGTGGCTGCGGGTCTGACCGACCTGGGCGAGAACCGCGTACAGGAAGCGCAAGCCAAGGTTCCCCAGGTCGGTGGGGGGCGCTGGCATCTCGTGGGGCACCTACAGCGCAACAAAGCCCGCGTGGCAACCCAACTCTTTTCGCTGATCCACTCTGTGGATTCAGTGCGCTTGGCCCGCCGCCTCGAGACTGTGCGCGACGGCCGACCCTGTGACGTATTGATCCAGGTCAATCTCACCAGCGCGCAGACGCAGGGCGGCATCGAACCTGCCGGACTCTTGCAGTTGGCGTACGTCCTCGACCGCGAGACCGACCTGACGCTGCGCGGCCTCATGACCATCGGACCGATGGGTACGGACGCGGCAGCCAGCCGCGCCTGCTTTCGCCGGTTGCGTGAATTGCGCGACTCCCTGCAAATCAGCCTTCCCAATCAGCCGATCGCCGAACTTTCTATGGGTATGACCGACGACCTTGACGCGGCATTGATGGAAGGTGCCACCATCGTGCGCATCGGACGCGCTATCTTTGGCATGCGTTCCCCGGCTCCAGGTCCCTGACCAAACGTGCTCCCAGCACTCATCCAACTTCTCGATTGGCTTGTGACGATCATCGTCTTCGCCATCATCGGTCGGGCAATCCTTTCCTGGTTCGTCCGCGATCCTTCCCATCCGTTTATGCGACTACTGATCGACGTTACGGAGCCGATTCTGGGTCCAATCCGCCGGGCGCTGCCGCAATCCTGGATGATCGACCTCTCACCGCTCATCGCGATTCTGGTCATTCAGGTGCTCTGGAGCCTTGTGCGTTCACTCGCACTCGGGTGAGCAAACGATGACAGAGCCGCCACATGCCGACCACTATTCGACTCCGCGTCCGAGCCACTCCGCGGGCACGAGCCAGCGTCCTTCAGCGACGAGCTGACGGGTCGCTGGCCGCTCGAATCACTGCGCCACCGACCAACGGCCGCGCCAACCGTGCGTTGATTGAGCTCTTGGCGGACGCATTCAGCCTGCCGCAGCGCGATCTCAGCATCGAACGGGGCCAGCGCTCTCGCGACAAGCGAGTCACGGTAACGACCGACGATCCGTCCGCCGTGCAGGCGGCTATCGATGGTTTGAAAGCCTCCGCATGATCCAACGTCCCAGAGGAACTGCTGACCGTCTGCCCGACATGGCGCCCACCTGGCGTTTGGTGATCGAGACGTTTCAGCGCGAGTGTGAACTGCGCGGCTTTGCTCCGATAAGCACGCCGACGATTGAGCGAACCGAGTTGTTCACACGCACGACAGGCGATGCAACGGACCTTGCGCAGAAGGAGATGTACAGCTTCGAGGACCGTGGCGGCGACTCGCTGACGCTTCGGTCCGAGGGCACGGCTCCGGTCGTCCGTGCGTACGCGCAGAACGGCCTCCACAACCTGCCGCAGCCGGTGAAGCTGTACTACATCACCCCGATTTTTCGTTACGACCGCCCGCAAGCCGGCCGCTATCGGGAACACCACCAAATCGGCGCCGAGGCTTTGGGGGACCCAAGTCCAGCCGTTGACGCCGAGATTATTGATCTGCTCCGGTCGACCTACGAGGCGCTCGGCATCGCTGACCTGAGGTTGGACCTGAATTCACTGGGAGATCCCGACACCCGAGGGACGTACCGCCAGGCGCTGGTGGACTACTTCACCCCACGTTCGGACCGCCTGGACCACGAAAGCCGCGAACGGTTGGCCACCAACCCATTGCGCATTTTGGATTCCAAGCACCCGGCGGTTGCCGAGCTGTGCGAAGGTGCGCCGCGGTCGTTGGACTTTCTAGGTACGCCTGCGCGCGAACACCTTGCGGAACTTCTGGATCTGCTCAATGCCCTCGAAATCCCGTACACGGTCAACCACCGCCTGGTTCGTGGTCTGGACTACTACAACCGCACCGTCTTTGAGTTCGTTCCGCCCGACGCTGGATCGCAGAGCACGGTGGGTGGCGGCGGACGCTACGACTACCTGGCTGAACTTATCGGCGCCGGCCACGTGCCCGGCGTAGGGTTCGGAAGCGGCATCGAGCGCGTGCTCCTCAACATGGAACGCGGCGGCTCAACTTCCGCCGGTCCGCCCGCAACGGACGTGTACATTGCGCCGCTGGCTGACGAAGCGGTGGCCGAGGCCATGCGTCTGGCCCGCCAGCTACGTCTGGCTGGCATCTCGGTGGAATCGGGATTCCGCGCCGCGAGCCCGAGATCCCAGCTCCGACGCGCGAGCCGAGCCAGGGTACGCGCCGCCATGCTGATCGGAGCGCGGGAACTGGAGCGCGGCGTCGTGGCGCTCAAGCCAATGAACGGCGCCGCCCAGACAGAAGTTCCGCTGGCAGGGGTTGTACGGCGCGTCCGAAAAGCTCTGGCGGGCAGCGCATGATCGCGGTTGTGGACTACGGCGCCGGCAACATTCACAGTGTGGCGCGCGCGCTTAATCGCGTTGGCGCAACCTTTGCCGTTACGGACGATCCGTCCGCGGTGGCGGCGGCCGATGCCGTCATCCTGCCCGGCGTCGGCGCCGCGGCGGACACCATGCGGGGGCTACGTCAGGCACGCGTGGACGACCCAGTGGTTACGGCCATTGCGCGGGGTGTGCCCTACCTAGGCATCTGCATGGGGCTGCAAGTTCTGTTTGAGCGGAGCGAGGAAGATGACGAAACTCCCTGCCTTGGCGTGTTGCCGGGTGAGGTGGTGCGCTTCCCGCCGGGGCTCGAAGTCCCCCACATGGGGTGGAACCAGGTGCGCCAAGCCGAGGATTCCCCACTGTTTGCCGACGTGCCGCAGGACGCCAACTTCTACTTCGTGCACTCCTACTACGCACGCCCGGCGGATGACGCCTGTGTGTCAGCGACCACGGATTATGGATTGGACTTCACCAGCGTCGTTCGGCGAGATGACCTCTACGCAACCCAGTTCCACCCTGAGAAGAGCGGTGCCGTGGGGCTTCGGATCTACGCCAACTTCATCCGTCTAGCCGGCCAGACACCCACGCCGGAGTTTGGCTGAGCATGGACATCTACGCAGCAATCGACTTCAGAGGCGGCAAGTGCGTGAATCTCATTCAAGGCGACTTCGCGCGGGAGACCGTTTACTACGAGGACCCGCGCGAGGCGGCCCGTTACTTCCTGGACTGCGGGACGGACTGGATCCACATGGTGGATCTGGATGCGGCGCGCAGCGCCACTCGCGTTCATAGCTCGCTGGCTAAGGAGATCATTGACCTGGCCGGCTCGGTTCCCGTGCAGATTGGCGGCGGCATCCGCAATCTGCAGGCGATCCAAGAGGTGCTGGACGCCGGCGCTGCTCGCGCGGTGGTTGGAACTGCCGCAGTGCGCGACCCTGACTTGATGCGTGCGGCCGCCGTGGCATACCCCGGGCAGATAGCCGTCGGCGTGGATGCCCGGAATGGACGCGTGGCAATTGAAGCATGGGCGGAAGATAGCGAGCTGGCGGCGACAGATCTGGCCGCAATGGCGGCCGACGCCGGTGTCGCGGCATTGGTGTACACGGACGTGGACCGCGACGGCATGCTGGCCCAGCCGAACTTTGCTGGGACCGCGGACTTGGTTCGACGCCACGGTCAAGAGCTGGACGTGATCGCATCCGGTGGCGTGCACAGCCGCGACGACGTGACGCAGCTTGCGGAGCTTGGAGCCGACGGGGTGATCATTGGGCGGGCGCTGTACACGGGCGCCGTCACCCTGGCCGACGCTCGACGGGCGGCCCGGGGCTAGCGGATGCTCACGCGTCGCGTGATTCCGTGCCTGGACGTTAAGAATGGGCGAAACGTCCGCGGCGTGCGCTTCTCGGCCGACATCGATGCCGGTGACCCAGTCGAGCTAGCGGCCCGGTACGACCGTGAAGGCGCCGATGAACTGGTCTTTTACGACATCACGGCGTCGGCGGAGGGCCGCAACATCATGGTGGACCTTGTGGAGCGCGTGGCGTCACAAGTTTTCATTCCCCTGTCAGTTGGCGGCGGCGTTCGGACGATCGACGACATGTACCTCATGTTGCGCAGCGGCGCCGAGAAGGTCTCCATCAACAGCGCCGCCCATCGCGACCCCGACTTGATTCGCGCCTGCGCCGACCGCTTTGGATCGCAATGCGTGGTGCTGTCAATCGACGCGCTGCGCGATCCGGACAGCGATCCGCCGCGTTGGACCATTTACCTCAACGGCGGCCGCGTGCGCACGGACCTTGAGGCCGTCGAGACCGCGCAGCGTGGTCAGGAACTGGGCGCCGGCGAGATTGTGCTCAACAGCATTGACGCGGACGGAACGCGCGAGGGCTACGACGTTGAGTTTCTGCGGGCCGTTACCGATACCGTGTCGATCCCGGTGATCGCCTCAGGGGGAGCCGGATCTCTCGAGCATCTGCGCGACGCGATAACGCTGGGCAACGCGCATGCCGTGCTGGCGGCGTCGATATTTCACTTCGGTGTCTATAGCGTGCAGGAAGCCAAGGAATTCATGGCGTCCGCAGGCATTCCGATGAGACTCGACCCGTACAACTGACCAAGCCGCCGCTGATCAGAATCAACGCGACACGCGAGAAGCCATGCTGAGGCCTACGTCGCAGAGGCGATGACGACCTGGACCAGCAGGGCCCCTAACCCAAGAAGCGCTGCGCGCCTCTCGTTGCTAGCTATTCCTCAGAAGATCCCCTGATCATCGAGTAAATCCAGTAGAGGAGTCCGATGATGAGGCCTCCGAACGAGACCCCGATCACGAGATAAAAAACAACTGTCTGCATTCCGGACTGCCTCCAGTTGGGCCCGTAGGCGATTGGCTGTGCTGGCTCAGACGAATTGGCCCTGCCCAGACGCCAGACGGGGCCGCAGGAGCGATTATGCCTAACATCCCACATTCGCGCATACCGGGGAGCGCCGACTCCGCCGCCAAGGCCCCTAAATGACCGCCAATCATGCCGTTTCATTCGGTGCGGACAGCCAACGGCCGGTCGCTACGGACTTATACCTCGGGAGCTAGCACGGGTGAATCCGGCGCAGCGTGCACGTGCGCTCGCACCTTGGCCAGCACCACCACGCTCAGCAGGAAATAGAGCCCCATGAGGGCGAAGACCGCGCGGAAGCCGTAGCCCGGCGCGAGCTGGTTCACCACATCAAGCGCGATGCCGGCAGAGAGTGTGGCCAGGGCATCCCCGCCGGCGGTAGCCACGTTCGTCAGCCCCATGTAGAGTCCCGCCGCGCGTACATCAGGTACCAGGTCAATGGCCGCCGCCCAGTCCGCGGCCGTGAACAGCCCCAACCCGATGCCGAGCAGGCTGGCAAACGCAACGACCTGAGTGAAGTCCTGTGCGAATACCAGGAGGACGGCCGACCCCAGCCCCAGGCACGTGCCCGTGGCCACAAGGCGCAGCCGACCAAATCGGTCAGAGGCCCAGCCGGCCGGCACGCTTGTAAGGACCGCCAGGATGAGGACGGTCCCCAAGACAATGGTGGTCTTGCCCTCAGGACCCTCTTCGCCCAGGCCCTGACCAATGAAAAGCTGCAGAAAGTTGTCCATCGATTGCAAGCCCATGAAGAACAGGAGCCGCGAGCCCATCAGCCAAAGGAAGGCCGGCTTGCCCCTCAGTTCGCGAACGCGGCGGCGCACTTCTTTCCAGACAGGGCCGTACGCTTCCGGTGGCGGTGGCGGCGTTTCCCGCACGAAGACCCACGTCATCAATGACATCGCCACCAGCACGATGGCAATCGTCAGCAAGGCCAGAAACACTTGGCCTTCGGCTAGGAACTGTCCGGCAACCGCGGCGCCGAGGATCGTGCCGATGAGATTCGCGACGCCGAAGAATCCCGACGCGCGCCCTCGGGCCGGCGGCGGAACCTGGTCCGGAATCACGCCCTGGTACGGGCCGTGGGCGATGTTCCCGCCAACCTGCACGCCGACCACGGCGAGAAACAGCAGCCAGTAGTAGGGCGTCAGCCCAATGACCACCAGGAACGGAATCGCGAACAGGACGCCCGCGAGCATGAACGGCCGACGGCGTCCCACACGGAATCGGGCGCGGTCGCTAACAGCCCCCGCAAGCGGTTGCACCACGACCGCTATGGCCAGGCCCACAAAGACAATGGCGCCTATGGCCGTGCCCTGGAGCTCCGAGCCGACCATGTCGGGCACGACCGAAGGGAGCACCTGGATGTTCACCGCGCCCCACATGAACGAGAGGCCGACCCAGAAGAGGCTGATGCGCGTGAAGAACCAACCCGACGGCCGCGATTCGGCGAGCTGCGAGTCTCCGCTCATGGCATCGCGGCCCGCCGTGCGTTGCGTCGGGTTTTCAGGCCGCTGCTGCCTCTCGGCGAAACCATTCGCAGTCCCCTTGCGCGCCTGACGAGAGAGGCTAGCCGAGCAGCTTCCTGGAGACCAACCATCCAGCAACCCCGCGCGCCCACGACCTTCCGAGCGGCGACGTACGACCGCTTGAGTCAATGCGCAGGATCGCGGCCCGACCTCATATAGACTTCGCCCACTGTCGCCCGTGAGATTGCCCGTGCCCGCCAACCCCATTACGTTTCTCGTTCTCGGAACCGGCCGCATGGCCCACCGGCACGCAGCCGCCCTGGCGAAGATTCGCGCGCAGCCTGAAGTCGTCGACGGCGACGAAGTCCCGGTAATCCTGGGGGTCTACGGCCGCACGCCCGAGCGCTTGCGCGAGATCTTCCACGCCTACAACGCCGACTTTTCCAGTGACCATCTGGAAGGCTCCGTAGGGCGCTACGACGTGGATGTGGTCGACAACTGCCTGGTGAACCGGTTGCACTTCGACCCTCTGATGCAGGCCATCGGCGACGGCAAGCACGTGTTCACGGACAAGCCCCTTGGCGCCACGCTGGAAGAGTCCGAGGAGCTGCTTGAGGCCGCGACGGCTGCCGGCGTACGCCACGGCATCATCCAGAACATGCGCTTCCAGGGCGGTCCGCAGGCGGCCAAAGCGATTTTGGAGTCAGGTGACCTCGGCGACGTGTTTCACGCACGAGTGGTCTTTGGCTACTACGTCCCGCCGCTGGTCAGCAACCGTCCACCGTGGTTCTTCAAGCGCGAGGAGTCGGCGGGTGGTGTCGTCCACGACATGATGGCGCACTTCTACGACCTCCTGGGCTGGATGGTCGGCCCGATAACCAGCACGCACTGCCTGACGTTCGAGGGCATCACCGAGCGCGAGGACCCGGACAGCGGGCCATTCCACAGCGACGTCGAGGACTCCTGCGCTGTCAACCTGAGGTTTGAGAACGGCGCCATAGGCCAGGTCTTTTCGAGCTGGGTCCGCCGACGTCATGAGGATGTGCCAACCATTGAGATTGACTGCAGCCGCGGGGGACTGCTGGTGACGGCCAATCGCTGCTGGGTGCAGCGCGGCGACGGCCCGCTGTTTTCCTACGACCCTGCCGCCGAGCAAGGAGATCCGCTGGACGGATGGGACTCAGTGCCGACGACGGCGGTCGATCCGTTTGAAGTTCAGCTACGCGGATTTGTGCGCAGCGTCGCTACCGGCGGCGATTACACGCCCGATTGGAACGAGGCTCTCCGCACCCACCGCTGGGTCGAGGCGGCATACGAGTCCGCGCACAGCGGGCGCGAGGTGTCGATCGAGCGGGACTAGCGGCGTCGCGGACTCGTATCAGCCCTGTCCGCGAATAAGTTCGACGACGTCACCGGGAAGCACGACCCCGCCCCGCGACACGACGCCCAGCATGCCGCGGCGTCCGCGCAGTTCCTCCTGGAGACCCGGACGCAGGGCGTCCATCTTGTGACAGGGCGCACAGGGATGCGAAATCAGCACCTCGGCATCGGTGCCGAATCGCAGTCTGTCGCCTTCGGCCAGGCTGGCAACATCGAGACCCCGCGTTGCAATGTTCTCGCGTATATCGCCCGCCCTTAGCTTGAACTGATCCAACGTCTCGAGGTCCATCACCAGGACCTGGTTTCGCTTCTCGGGCCGAGCGTGGCGATCGCCTTCGATGCCAAGACCTTCAATCAGGTTGAGACTGGACATTTCTTCGTTGCGACCAGGTCTCGGCGAAACCCGAACCCAGGCCACGTGCGGCGGCAGGCTCACGTGCCGTCGAGGATCGATATCAGCGCCGCGTGCGCTTCGCGCCAGACATCCGCACGATCTCGACCACGACCAGCCTCGGTCCCTGCCAGATGGGGCTCGACCGACAGATAGGCGACATTCTCGGGATTCGCCGCGCCCAGCACATCAGCCAGTTGACCGTCACCTGCGCCTGCGGGCGCCCAGTCGGCGATGGCGGTGTCGTAGTCCTTCACGTGAAGCATCCGCGTCGCCGCGCCAAGCACCGGCCACGCGTCGTCGAAGGGACGTATGCCACCGCGAACGAAGTTCCCTGGATCGAAACACATGCTGATCGGCGCGCCCGCCAGCGCCAGAAACTCGGCGCAGGCGGCGGGCGTGTCGTTGTACAGATCATGCTCGTTCTCGAGGCTCAGCGTGACTCCGGGGTCCAGCGTCGCCGAGTGCTCGGCAACCCGCTGAAACTTGTCCAGCGCCGCCGGGCGGTCGGCGGGACGCGGCTCGCCCTGCGTAGGCTGGAATCCAAAGACTCGGATGTAAGCCGCGTCCAACGCGTGCGCCGCGCGCACGGCACCCTCGAGCTGGCGAAACTGAATCTGGAGGTCGGACTCCACGGGCGCCTTGCCTACCGGCGATCCGATCTGGGAACAGCCCATCCCGTGGTCGTCCAGCATTCGACGCATGACTCCGAGTTCGGAATCGGACATTTCGACGATGTTCTTGGTATCGCCGCCCGGCAGTTGAACCCGTCGTGGCTCCAGCGCGTCGACGCCGAGCTCAGACATCACGCGCAACTGAACCGACAGCTCGTCGGAGATTTCGTCGCCGAATCCGGATAATCTGAAACGCATGGTCGCATTGTTGCATCGAACCCGCGACGCTGCGACGCGGGCTGGCGTTCAAGGGAAGTGACATGCCCGTAATCATTGGCGTGACGGCCGGCGATGCGCTCAAGGAGCGCTCAGCCGAAGGGGTGCCGAACCGGCCCCACGCCGCGCTAAAGCAGGACTACCTGGACGCGGTCGCCGGCGCGGGCGCCATCCCGGTCGTGATTGCCCCTGAAGCCACGTCGGCAACCGATCTGGTTGTGTCTCGCATCGACGGTCTTATGCTCGTGGGCGGCCTGGACGTGCACCCCGCCAACTACGGGGAACCGACGCTAAACGACACCGTCGACCCAAGCCCAGAGCGCGATGCACTGGAACTGGCCCTGCTACAAAGTGCGCTCAAGCACCGCGTCCCGATACTTGCAATCTGCCGGGGTCACCAGATCCTGAACGTTGCACGCGGCGGAACGCTGTGGCAGGACCTTCCGACCCAGCAGCCCGACGGATTGCGACACAGCCAACGTGGCGATCCGCACTCCTCCGGCCACGAAATCCGGATAGCGGAAGGGTCCCTGTTGCACCGGGTCGTCAAATCCGAGCGCCTCGGTACCAACTCGTTTCATCATCAGGCTGTTCGAGGGCTCGGGCAGGGACTGCAACCGGTAGCGTGGACTTCCGACGGCTTGATTGAAGCCTTTGAGGATCCTGGCTATCGATTTGTGCTGGGAGTGCAGTGGCACCCCGAAGAAATGCTGCACTCCGCGCCTCACAGGGCACTCTTTGAAGCATTGGTCGAGGCCGCCGAGGAGCGAGCTTGCACGGAACCTCACTGACACCCGTCTACAATGGGCGCAGGCCGAGGTGGCGGAATATGGTAGACGCGCTAGCTTGAGGGGCTAGTGGCCTTCGGGCTGTGCGGGTTCGAGTCCCGCCCTCGGCACCCGCGCTCCTTGTTGGGCGCGTCGATGACCGCTCGAATGCACGGCGCGCACAACGCACTGCAAGAAAGCGTGCGCAATGCCACAGAGTCGGGTGCCGTCGTTCAGAAGCCATTTTGGACGGCTCGCAAGTGCGCGGCTTCGAGCGATTTGCTGTACGCCGCGCCAAAGGTGACACAGCTGTGGGACTAGCCACCGCGAGCAATTCCTGGGACAGCCCCGTCGTTCGTCGCCTCACTGTCTTCATGATGGCAATTGCGGCCATCGTGCTTCTCGGCTGGGAATCGACCGGTGCGGCCCCTGAAGCCGAGCCGCGAGTTTCGGTGATAAGGATTGACGGGACCATTGATCCCCGTACAGCCGGGCACATTGGACGGACTCTGGATCAGGCACATAGCGACGGAACCACGCTCTTCGTCATTCAACTGGACACCCCAGGCGGACTGCTTGAATCGACTCGTGAAATCGTGGAGCGCATGCTCGAATCGGAGATCCCAATTGCGGTCTACGTGTCGCCGGCTGGAGCCAGAGCTGCTTCCGCCGGAACCTTCGTACTAGCCGCAGCCCATGTTGCCGTAATGGCACCTGGGACAAGCGTGGGGGCAGCCGCTCCAGTTGGCTCGGGCGGTGCCGACCTACCTGCAACCCTCTCGCGAAAAGTCAGTGAAGGCACTCAAGCCTTCATTCGGAGCATTGCTCAGGTCCGAGACCGCAACGCCGAGGCCCTGGAAGCCACCGTGTCCAAGGCGCTGGCCTACTCGGCCCAGGAAGCACTGGCGGAGAACATCGCCGACCTAATCGTCCCCGATATGAACTCGATGCTCGAGCAGTTGCACGGTCGAACCGTCGAAACCGCCGCTGGCCCGGTGGTTATCTCGTCGGCGGGTGGAGATATCAGAAGGGTCGATCGAACGTTCTTCGAGCATGCGCTTGACATCCTCGCGAACCCCAATGTCGTCCTTGCGCTCTTTCTCCTCGGTGGGATCGCTGTTCTCGTGGAGGTTTCCGCTCCCGGGATGCTGGGGCCAGGGATCGCTGGGACTATCGCCCTGGCCCTGGCATTTGTCGGCTTCTTCAGTTTGCCTGGGAGTTGGGGCGGATTGCTGCTTATCGCGCTTGCGCTTGGGCTCTTCTACGCCGAGGCGGCGGCGCCCGGATTCAGCCTCTTCGGTGCTGGTGGGCTGGTTGCGCTGGTCCTTGGCTCGATCTTCCTGTTCGGGAACACGTCTGGTCCCTCGGACCTTCAGGAGCCGAGCTACATGGTGAGCCCGATCATGATCGCGGCTGCAACCGCACTCACGGCCGTGATCTGGATTCTGTTCATTCGTTTTGTACGGGTGGAGGGTGGAACGTCGAGCGGATTCCAGTCGGAGGATGAGGCGTCGTTAGAGGGAGCGTGGGGTGTGGCGCTTTCCGACCTTGAACCGTCAGGAAGGGTCAGAGTGGCGAGCAAGGAGTGGGCGGCTTCCACCGATCCGGGGGTTTCAATTCGTGAAGGCGACGAAGTTCGAGTCACGGGCGTTTATGGGCAAGTTCTCAAAGTTGAACGCCTGCTTCAGGATCGCAAGCGCTGAGTCGGGCATACTAAGAGCCTGAACAAGTAGATCAAGGGACAACCCATGGCTGGCTTTCACACAGTAGGCCCCAACCACGCGCTGATCGTCTCGGGCGGAAGCGCGCAACCCAAGCTCAAGGTCGGCGGACGGATGTTCGTGCTGCCGATTCTGCAACGAGCCCAGATGATTTCCCTGGAGGTCATGACGCTCCAGGTCAACACGGCCCGGGTGTACACCAAAGAAGGTGTCTCGGTCTCGGTCGACGGCGTCGCGCAGGTGAAGGTCGGTCGCAGCGAAGAGGCTATTCGCACCGCGGCTGAGCAGTTCCTCGGCAAGAACGCCAGGCAGATTGCCGAAATCGCGCTGCAAACCCTCGAGGGTCAGCAGCGCGCCATCCTGGGAACGATGACGGTCGAGGACATCTACCGCGACCGTGTGGCATTCGCGGAGCAGGTGCGGGACGTGGCGGCGACCGACATGACCAACATGGGGTTGGAGATCGTCAGCTTCTCGATCCGCGACATCCAGGATGAGCAGGGTTATCTCGAGGCGCTGGGTGTACGCAGGACTGCGGAAGTGAAGCGGGACGCCGCCATCGGTGTAGCCCAGGCCGAACGGGACGCCGGGATCAGGGAAGCCCAAGCGGAGCAGATGCGGCAGGCGGCGCGGTTTGCCGCCGACACCGAGATTGCCGAGTCCGAACGTGCCTTCCAAACGAAAAAAGCCGGGTACGACCAGGAGGTCAACGCCCGGCAGGCCGAGGCCGAGCTGGCCTACTCGCTGCAGGAGGCCAAGACTCGCCAGCGGATCCGTGAGGAAGAGTTGCAGGTTGAGGTTGTCGAACGTCAGAAGCAAATCGAAATCCAACAGCAGGAGATCGTTCGGCGCGAGCGTGAACTGGACGCCACGGTTCGGCGTCCCGCCGAGGCCGAGCGAGACCAACTGGAACTGCTCGCCGAAGGTAACCGGCGGCGCGTGAGGGTCGAGTCTGAGGCCGAGCGGTACAAGCTGGAGACGGTTGCCGAGGGTGAGCGCTCCCGGATCATCGCCGAGGCCCAGGCGGACGCCGAGTCGGTTCGGCTGCGCGGCCAGGCGGACGCCGACGCCATCAGGGCGCGGGGTGAGGCCGACGCCGACGCCATCAGAGCCAAGGGTCTCAGTGAGGCCCAGGCGATGAACAAGAAGGCCGACGCCTGGAAGGAGTACGGCCAGGCAGCGATGATCCAGCAGCTATTCGAATCGCTGCCGGACGTCGCGAGCGCGGTTGCAGAACCCCTGGCCAAGACCGATAGCATCGTGGTGATCAGCAACGGCGGCGACGGCAATTCGGGCGCCGGGGCCAGCAAGGTGACGCAGGACGTGTCGTCCACGATTGCGCAGCTTCCGGCACTGGTGCAGTCGCTGACGGGCGTTGATCTCATCAGCTCGCTCAAGAATCTGCCCGGCATCGTGTCGGACGAGTCGACGGCGAATGGCGCTGTCGAGGCGGAAGACTCGGCGTCGGAAGACGAGAGATAGCCCAGCGTCGGAAGTAGCCGCGGGTGCGGGGGCGTCGCGCTCCCGCACCCGCGCGGCGTGTTCGGGTTAGTTGGATTCGACCTCATTGCTTCACGCCGTATATGCGGGCCGGGTCGACGACGCAGTGCTCGCCGCGGTCGGTTTCGAGGGTGTGGCCGTGGGCCAGGGGTGTGACCAGGCCGTCCTGTCTCAAGAACCCGTTGACGTCTTCTGAGTAAAGCTCCCGCGCCATGCGCGTCAGGTCGTGTCCGCCGAGGAGGCGGGCGACGGCGTTGCCGACCTGGTTGAAGCGCACGAGGCCGGCGTCTTCCATGCGCTGGCCGAGGCGGTTGAAGTCGCTGCCGGGGTGGCCGGGCTGCGGGGGGCAGCCGATGCTGGCGAAGGGCGCCGTCGACCCGTCCGGGCGGCGCATGGTCCCTTCGACCCGGACGGGCTTGCGGTAGGGGACCTGTAGCTCGATTTCGCAGACGTGGACGGCGGTGAGGTTTTGGTAGGGGACGCCGAGCAGGAGGTATTGGCCGTTGCGGTCGCGGATCTGGCGCATGGGGCTGTCGGTGTCCCAGGACGATTCGCCGCCGGAGGTGACGATGGTTTCGGCGAGCGGGCCGATGACGGCGATGCTGTGCTGGAGGTGGAGGCTGCGGCGAGCCCGGGGATGCCGGCGGCCGACGTCCGAAATCGCGCCCATGAGCGAGGGGGTGTGGAGTGGGTCGAACACGAAGCCGGGGTCCCGGGCGATTGGGTAGGTGAAGGTGGGGAGTACCAGGGTTCCGTGCGGTCCCAGGGTCTCGAGCAGGGCGTCGAGCACCGCGTCGGCGCCGCCGGCGACGTGGCCGAGGCTGCGCAGGGAGCTGTGGACCATGAGCAGGCCGCCGCGGGAGACGCCGAGACGGGTCAGGTCGCGGACCAGGGTTGCGCGGTCGAGCGAGTTGGCGCTTTGCCCGTTTTCAGATTTGGAATTCATCCAACTCATGTCCGGGGGGATTTGCCACGACGCCGTGGTCCTCGGCCGGTAGAGCCGCCAGAGTAGCCGCAGATCCGTGCAGGCCGCCGGGGCGGACGGCGGGCTGGAAGCGGGGGTGGAGGCGGCTTCGCGCGCGGGAAGAGTTTCTTCTAAGAAACTCTTGAGGTGATTCGGGGCGCTTTTTTGGCTGGTTTCGGGAGTGCGCTGGGACGATGGTGCTGAGGCCGGGCGTGTTGCGCGGAAGACCCTCACCCCAACCCTCTCCCAGCGGGCGAGGGAGGAAGAGGCGGACGGGGGCGGGGCTTGCCGCGGGTGGGTGCAGGGGCCCGTGGGGTGGGCTGCCGGTTGGGGGGTGGAAGTGGAGGCTTCGCGCGCAATGAGAGTTTCTTCTAAGAAACTCTTGAGGTGTGGCTGGGCGCTTATTTGGTGGGTTTTGGGAGTGGGCCGGGGCGAGGGTGGTGAGGCCGGGCGGGTTGCGCGGAAGACCCTCACCCCGACCCTCTCCCAGCGGGCGAGGGAGGAAGAGGCGGACGGGGGCGGGGCTTGCCGCGGGTAGGTGCAGGGGCCCGTGGGCTGGGCTGCCGGTTGGGGGGTGGAAGCGGGCGCTTCGTGCGCGGGAAGAGTTTCTTCTAAGAAACTCTTGAGGTAATTCGGGGCGCTTTTTTGGCTGGTCTTGGGGGTGCGCTGGGGCGAGGGGGGTGAGGCGAGTCGGGGTGCGCGGATGAACCTCACCCTCGGATCGCGTCTGGGGCAGGTTTCGACCGTCTCCCGCAGGGCGATGGGGGAAGAGGCGGGCTCTTGGCGCGGGGCGGGGAGTGGGCGGGGGGGTGGTGAGGGGCGGATTGGGTGGGTTTTGGGGGAACGCACACTCGCCGGCCCGGGTACCCCTAGTGGGGTACCCGGGCCGGCGAGTGTGAGCTTTGGCGCGTCTTGGGGGGCGGTTGGAGCGGTTCGGTTGGCAGCGGAGGGGTGGCTGGGCGTGGGCGCGGGGTGGGTCGGGGTGGGGGGTTGGACGGGCGCGGCGGGCGGCGGTGGTTCGGAGGGGTAGCGGCGGGTTGGGAGGGGGAGGCGGGTTGCCAGGTGACGCAGGAAGGGGGCGGGGCGGAAGGGTGGCAGGAGGGACGAGAGGATCAGGGGGAAGCAGGCGGCGGGCATCTGAGATCGGGTTGAGGGGCTTACTCAGATAGTGTACACTCGCAGTAATGGGAAGTAAAGGTCGTTGCGGTCAGTGGCCGGTGCGGGGATGGGGGCGGGATGTGGTGGGTGATGGCAGGTGGTCTGTGGTTGGCGGGGAGGGTGGCTTCGGAGGCTGGCCGGGGGCGTGGAACGAACGGGAGCCGGTGGGGTCGGGTGCTGGCAGTGACGTCAATGCTGGCAATGCGATCGGTGCATGCGTTGATATCGGAGCAGGCAGGGCTGCGAGGGCGGGCGGTGGCGGTGGGCTCACGCCGGGGTTGTGGGCGGACTCTCGGAGCGGATTGCGACGGCTACAATGCAGGCAGCATCAAAGGGGCGGCCCCGGTGCGTGCAGCGGGGACGATTGAGATCGAGTCGGCTGGTTAGCCGATACAGCAACAAGGGGCGCCCACGTGCGTGAACTGGTCTGGAGCCGAACAGGAACCGGCTCAAGCGAAAAACGATGACGGCCGACCTGTCCGCGCTCGATATCGAGCGACGACTGACAGCCATCGAGGCCACGCTGCCGACGTTCGCGACCAAGGCTGACATTCACTCGCTGCGAGCGGACATCCAGGTGATGCGGTCGGAGTGGAAGGCTGACCTTGGCGAGATGAAGGCCGACCTGCACGCGCGGGAGGCGCGGCTGATCAAGTGGATTGCGGGGCTGGTGGTGGCCGGCGCGGCCGCGGCCGCTGGGGTTGCGATTGCCGTCAACCAGATCTTGGTACCTGGCGTCGGAGGCTGATCGGGGCCTGCGTAGGACGCGACGTGGAATGACGAGTGCGGCGCGGGTGGGCGCGTCTGGGTCTTTTGCGAGTGAGCGAAGGCGTGGGTGGTTTGACGGCCGGGATGTCTGGCTAGCCTCGGCCGACTGTCGCTGGGGTGATCGTGATGACCCACCTGCCGTCTGTCTCGACACTCACGAGGGCGGGGCCGGGCGGAACGGCTAGGTCGATGTCCTGCTGGTGTTGATAGAAACCCTGATAGTCGCTGGACACGGCAACAATTTGAACCGGGCGTGACCAGTTTCCTCTGACAGCAACTGTCTCCAGCGATACGCGGGCACCGCTTGGCGACACGCGGCGAATGGCCCAGATGCCAGGGTCGAGATCAATGCGGACTTTGGCCGATCCGTATCCGGCGATGCCCTTCTCAGTCTCGGTGACAACAGTCTCAACGACCACGGGTTCGACAGTGGTCTCGGCGACTGGGACATCGACAGTCTCAGCCGCTGGGGCATCAGTCTCTGCCCCTGGAGCGTCGAGTGATTCGGCTGAGGTCTCGATGGCGGACGGCGCGTCATTCAAGAGGGGCGCAACCCCTAGAAGCGACAACCACAGCGCGGCGGCAATCGCGATATTGGCGATGGCGATGACAGCCAGAACGCTTACGAGTTGTCGGGACTCCATCAATCTTCAGTGAGGTCGCTGACGGCCGGGGCGTTCATGTCGGCAAGGATAAGTTCTTTGGAGCGGTAGTGGCCGAAGGCGGGTCTTCGGCAGGGTTCAGGACAGGTCCCTTCGGCAGGCGCTTCGCCGATGCTGGGATGACGGAAGGGGCAAGGAGAGAGCTGAGAGTAGAGGTGAGAGAAAAGCGGGTAGGGAAGGGGAATGAGGAAGGATTGAGCGGAAAGGGATGGGGCGTGAGAGGCGGGGGCGGGGGCTGGGCGGTGGCGGTGATGGCGAGTGCTGGGAATGACGTCAATGATGGCAATACAAGCAGAGAATGTGTTGCTGCCAGTGCAGGTGAAGCTGGCAGGGATGGTGGTTGCAACGAGGCGTCGGCGTGCCGGGACAGCCGTTGGACGAATGACCGACGGCGTAGGTGATTCCACGGCTCGGAACTATAAGAGGCATTGTGAGGTTTCAGGCTGCGCGCATCCCGGTCCACCGAGTCTGTTCCAAAAAGAGTTGTTGAATCTTTCCAGAGTCAGCAGTCCGCTGTGGCACTCAATTCGTCGTCATCATCCTGTCCTTGCGATTCGTCGACCGAATCAGTTACCAATGAGTTCCAGAAGGTATTGAACACCAACTTCAGCCCGAACCACCACGCATAAATAGCCTCAATAGAACTGGCCTGTCGATCATCGAGCAGGCCGTGGGCAATGTTATTACGGAGGTTTGCACTCAAGGGGTCACAGAATAGGGACTTGATTTCATACGTCAGGTCTGAACCAAATATCTCTTTCGTTTGCGGAAAATCAATTAGAGTGCTCAGGCCGTTCTCGGTTTCTGTTCCATCCACGTCGAGACGGGTTGTACTTACGTCCGCGACTTTCAGTTGAGTCCGCACCATGTGTTCGATTTGAGGTGCCAGGAGATGTATAGCGACGTCAAAGTTGCGATTGTAGCCTTCAGCCAGGGCTTTACCAAAAAGCACTTCCCGTCCAAGTGGAACGATAGGCGACCTCCTAGCTATCTCAATGAAGTCGCCAGCATGCAGACGATGCTCCAGAGTTAAGACGTCTAATGCAGGGAGAATCAACGACTGGACGACTATGTTGACGGTCGGTCCGTAGTGCATACTCGTCATCTCTGCGAGAATTGCCTCTTCATTCTCTTCAAGCGGTGTGGAACGATTCATAGCGGGAGGCTTGGCAATCGTACGCCCATCGGCACTCATAACTACAGTCGAAAAGAGTGAACGAAGTGGAAAACGGTTGAGGCCATCGATTGCAAAGGTCCGTAACTGTGCAACATTGGTTCTATAGAGACTAGCGAACGAAGAGAGTGCTTCGAGCGTATCTTTCCCGCTTACTGCAATACGCGCTTTCTCAACGCTCTCAGTGACATCTATGGAAGAACTACTTATTGTTGCCATCTGTTCGAGAGCCTTGTCGCCGTGTTCATGGAGGCGAAGCCTGAGTCTATGGATACGTTTATCTACATTATGGATATCTCGGTGAGTTCCAGGGATGCTTCGATAGACTTTTACGGCGCTCTCCAAGAAATGTGCTGCGACGGCGTGGCTCGGATCATCAGACGAAAGTCTAGCGTGAGCATCGTTGACGAATGTCTCCGCTTGTGCGACCGTCATCTTAACAGAGATAGTTTCGTTACCGGAGACTTTGTACCACCGCGCAGCAGCGCCATAGTGTCTGCCTCCAGCATAGAATTTACCGGCCGAACAGAATGCGTCTGCAAGGGATCGTAGCTTCTTGGCTACTTTCGCCGAGTGAGTCTTGCCAAGTTTACCGAGTTTCAGGGTGTTGGCAAGTTTGTAAGTGAAGAAAGTGTCGTCCATTGATTTTGTATCAATCGCTTTGATGATTGAAGATTCTATTTTGTCGAGACGGTTACCTGATGCTTTCCCGACCATACAGGATAGGCTAATGGCTCGCTTCCAACATTCTTCTCCGTCGCGGAACCAAGTGTCGGGACTCGGCGGAGCCTGTGTGTAGCTGTCGATAGCTTCAAGGGCGAATCTGAAGGCGCCTGGAACGCCCCTGACCCACAACAAGTCTGCCAGTCGAGCTTTCAGAGCTGGTTCATCGACTGAGTCAGTGATCTTAGCGAAGAATTCAATCTCGGATTTGGTGAAGTCGCTCGGAATTATCGAGCGGTCTTGACGATCTCGCCACAAAGGTCCGAAGGGTTCGTTGGATCGCTCCGATGATAGCGTCATTGAGCAGGCTTCGGCCAAAAGCCTTAATACTCGTCCGCGATTTTCTTTTCCGTCCTCTTCGGCCTCTTTGGCTGCTTGAAATAGTGCGAACGACTTCGATGCGAGGCCCTTGTGGGAATCGTCCTCAAAGACTGACTTCCAACCACAGGCTTCGAAGGCCGCCACAACCTCTTCGAAGTTGTCTTCAACATAGGAATCGCGTGCGCCAGTCATCCAATGCTCATCCTTTAGCGCAATCTGGGACGATCTGCGCCATGCGAAAGCGTCGGTTACAAGAGTCTGGATCATTATAGCTAAGAGGCTTGACCGCTGACATCGGTTTTACAGCTCGCGTTTTCAGGGCAGTATGGGAATCACGGACATCATATGAATATATTTACTTCTGAACTAGCTGTGACCCAGTGAAGCAAGCAATCGACTTCCTAATCCTCTAAGTTAATACCGCAGGAGGTAAGTGGAGAGCACGAAGTCCGTAGAGTCCGATCGTCGAGATCTCCGCCTCTATGGACTCGGGATTGGCGCTCGGCAATGTAGGTGCTGAGTGCGTCAGAGCCGTGATTAGAGGCGGTGGTTGGAGATGGTGGGTTCGGTGGCTAGGAGGTGGCGGAGGGTGGTGAGGTTGGGGAGGTTGAGAATTTGGGCGAGGGCTTCGTCGAGGGCGCGGCGGGCGGGGCAGTGGTGCATGGCGGGGAGGCTTTGGAACTCTGCTTCGGCCAGTTGGTCGAATAGGTCGGAGAGATTTCGGAGCTGTGGTGGTGCAAGCTGTCGCGGGTCAATGACTGGCAGCACTTGAAGGTCTGCTTTCTTCAACTGCACCCAGCTGCCCCGTGTTGTGTTGCGAACAGCCAGTAGTGCTAGGAGGCCAAGACTGCTATTCATCCAGACAGCCAGCGTCTTTTCGACAGACTGACTATCAGTCCGTACAGGCCACCACATGCTGGCCAGGACATTTCGGTCCGACCTCATGGCAACAATCCTGACCGTGTTAAGCCAGAAGCGGGCACCGATGAGAAGCCGGCCCGCCTTAGGCCAGAGTTGGTCCACACGCTTAAGCCGGCGGCGTGGACGGGGCTCAACCAGCGGCGCCAAGTACCTATCTGGGTTGGTTGCGAGGCGCTTCCGCTTCCGAGTGTCGTGGTTTTCGACCATGGGATAGGCGGTTACGGCATCTGTCGGATCGAAGCCATCCCGGACATCTCGTACGTCGGGGCCGATCTGGCCCAGATCGCTTAGCCGACAAAGCGGGATGCTTGCCGCGCTGACTTCGCCGGGTACTCGTACTTCGCCTTCGTCCAGAAGCCGGAGGGCAGAGCGCAGCACGTCGGCGCGGGCGAATTGGACGCCGGACCACTGCCTGCGGGCCAATTGGGACTCCGGCAAAGAAACGAGCTCGCCGACGTGCTGCCCGTCGACATCCAGCAGGGCGGTACCCGAGCCTTCGATCTGCGCGGGTTTAGCGGCGGCGATCGCCCTGGCAATTCTGTGGGCAGGCAGTACGCCGTCTGGGTTGGACCATAGGTTCACGAAGGTGGTGCGATGTTCGGCGGTCTCGTCATTCTCCGAGCGGCGGGTAGCTATGAGGAGGGCTTCGGAGAGGGCGGTGCTATCCGAGAAATTCCAGCGCTGAGGATCGTGGGAAGTGACTACCATGTCGAGGGCGAAGTCGCGCTCGATCAAGGCGCGAGTCTGTTCCCAGGCGGGACCGGTGCAGACGGTGACGGGTAGAACGAGGGCGAGGCGGCCTTCGCCGGGACGCAGCTTGGGGGAGGCAGCCGCTACGAATGCCGCGCCGAGTCCGGCGGTGGACGAGGCCTGCCGGGACTTGAGCCGCCGCGCAAGTTCGTCCTGAAGTTTCCTTCTCTCCGGTTGAGGCAGGCTGCCGAACAGCAAATTGCCGATGACCGAGCGTGTGAAAGGCGGGTTCATGATGGCCAGGTCCAGGTCAGGCAAAGTCACCGACTCGCCTTGGGCCGCGCCGCGAGGGCCGTGACCGGTGACTCGGGCACGGTCGAGGGTGGCAATGCCCATGCCGGTGGGGGAGAGGGGGAACTGGACGGCGACGGAGTCGGACTGCAGGAAGTCCAGCGAGCCGAGCGATATCTCGGAGCCTTCCGCGCCGAGTGACATGACGCTGAGGTTCATGCGGTCGAACTGAATTGCGGGATTGAGCATGGCGAGGCTGGTGGCGGCGAAGTGGACGGCGGAGAGTTGGACGTCGTAGCCGTGTAGGGCTTCCTCGACCATGGCCTTGTGGAGATCGGCTGAGCGCGTGCCGCCGGCCTCGCGGTGACGGCGTTCGGCTTCGGCGGCGACGGCCATGAGGAGGGTTCCGGTGCCGCAGGCGAGGTCAGCCACGTTTAACGACCCGGGGAACTCGTGGTCGTGCCAGTCCACGTCCAGCGGCCAATTCTCAAAGACCAGGCGACTCAGCAGGGTGGCGGCGGGAACGGAGGTGTAGTACGCGCCGGTGAACTTGGCGTCGGTGAGCAGGGTGTGGAAGAGGCGGCCGGAGAGGTCGTGGCCTTCGACCCTGCGGGTGCGTTGAACGGCGTCGAATAAGGGCTGGATGACGGGTTGCCGGGTTTCTTCAGGGCCGTCAATGAGGACTTCGAGGATTTCGAGGGCGAGTTCGAATACAGGGACGTAGTCGATCCGTTCGCAGATGAATTGCCAGGCGTCGCGGAGGCCGGGGATGCCGCGGCGGAGGGCCTCGCTGACGGTGGGAACGGCGTCGTTGGCGGTGGCGAGGCGGTCCTGGAAGGCGAGGGCGTTGAAGAGGACGAGGCTGCCGATACGCAAGGCGGCGGCGCGGTCTTTTTCCTGGTCGGTCTTGGCGATGATGTCGGCGATGCGACGGGACAGGCGGGCGTGCCGGGCGACTGGACCGACGGCCTGTTCGAGCGCGTGGCCCACTACTCCGGCGGCGGCGGTGACACGGTCGACATCTTCGAGGTCCAGGGGGAAGGTGCGGAGTTCATCAGCGAGTTCGCGGACAGAGCCCTGCCGGACGGGCGCCTGGGCCCGGGCTGAGCCGCGGGTGCCGTGCAGCCACCATTGGAGGTCGGCAGCTTCAAGCCCGGCCCTGGTGTCTTCGGCGTGCCGGAGGTGTTCGGGATAGAGAACGCCGAAGGTTCCGAGGGCCTGGGGAAAGTCTGTGAGGCGGCCATCGAGTTGGTCTTCGAGGAGGCCCTGACCGCCGTCCCACTTGCACTCGACGATGGCGAGGCCGGTTCGCAGGTCAACCCTGATGTCGGGCGCGCCGGCGCGGCTGCGTCGCTCGGCGCGGGCGGAGAGGCCGTGGTCGCGAAGGAGCTGGGCGAGGAGGACGTTGGCGGCTTCTTCGCGAATGGTCTCGGAGCGAGATGGCATAGGGCCTGGCGGGGCGCTTGCTAATGAGGGTGTGACTGGGTCTGTTATTGGCGTGCACATCCGCCCCGTGTGCACTTGTCCTGATGGTCATTTTACGTATTAGCGGCCGAGAGGCTTGTGGGCGTGGCGGGGCATGAACGGGGTGGGTGGGTGATGCAGGTTGCGCGGAAGAGGCCGGTTGGGAACCGGCCCGTACGCACGAGCAGGACGGGGACGGGGGATTCGGAGGGAGAAGAGAAGTCGAGATCCCCTTCGGCAGGCTCAGGGCAGGCTCTCGGGGGACCTCGGGATGACAAGAGGGGACGCCGGGATGAGCGGAGGGGGCGGAGGGACAAGGGGCGGGTGGGCTTTGCTGAACGAGGGTGGCGAGCCGTGGCGTTGGCTAAGGTACGAAGGGGTTGTCTTGTGAAACGAAGGACGAGCCGATGACCCAGCTACTTGAAGAGGCCTTTGCGCGAGCCGGCGAGTTGCCTCAAGCGGAACAGGACCGATTTGCCCGCTTTCTGCTGGCTGAGCTGGAATCTGAGCGGCGATGGGCTGAATTGTTTACCCGTCCGGAATCGGAGGATCTGCTGGAAGGCCTGGCCGATGAGGCGCTGTCGGAGCACCACGAACGGGGGCTGCGCGGGTGATGGTGGTTGCGCGGAAGACGGGCGGGTCTCAGACCGCGCCCCTACGCAAGAGGGGGACGGGGAGGGTGAAGAGCGGCGCGACCTGCATTTGATTGCGTCCGAGCGCGGTTGGTGGGGTTGAGATCACGAGCGGAGGACCCCTCACCGATTTCCGGTGGGTACACCGGAATCCTTCGACAAGCTCAGGACAGGTTCTGCCTCTCCCCCAGGAGAGGGTGAAGATTCGGAGCCGAGCGGAGCGGACGGGTTGGGTGGTTCATCCGGGGTGTGTGGTTCGACACGGGCCGCCGGGGACTCTGGCCCGGCTCACCACGGGAAGGCGAGGGGAGAGGGGAGAGGAGTGAGAGAAGACGAAGGATAAGGAGGGCATGCCCGCGAGGGTTGGTTGCTTCATCCGGGCAGTGTGGTTCGACACGGCCAGCCGAAGACGCCTGTCCGGCTCACCACGAACGGGGGTGGGCGGGTGATGGTGGGTGCGCGGAAGACGGGCGGGGCGGGGGGTCGCTACTCTTGGGGGGATGACTGTTCCTGGTTTTTGGCTTGTGGTGGGTTCGCTGGTCCTGGTTGAAGCGGCCATCATTGTTTCGGCGCTGCGCATGCGGTTGCGGCCGCTGGCGGCTCGCAGCGTGGTTGGCGGGCGGCCGGCCGAAATAGTCTGGACGCTGCTGCCGGCGCTGTTGCTGGCGGCGCTGGCTCTCCTGTCTCTCGACGCCAGCTAGGACCGACGGAATCCCTGGCCATGTCCATCCCAACATCCTCGGTCCACGTGCGCCGGGCCGGCCTGTGGGCCGCCGCCGCATCAATCCTGACGATTGGCCTGATTTCCTACGGGGCGTGGGTGCGCGCCACGGGGTCGGGCCTGGGTTGCCCGGACTGGCCACTGTGCGAAGGCGTTGTGGTTCCGGATTTGGAGGGCGCGACCGGTATCGAGTTCGGCCACCGTGTCTTTGCGGGCGTGACCATGCTGACCGTGGCGGTGGCGGCGTGGTACGCGATTCGCGGTCGCAGCGCCGACGCTCAAACCGCGCGGCTGATCGGCGGTGCGCTGGTGGCGATCCTGATTCAGGCGGTGCTGGGCGGGATAACGGTGCTGACGCACCTGGACGGGATGGTTCGACTGGCGCATCTGACGTTTTCGCTGCTGACGCTGGCCCTGCTGACGGCGGGGGCGCTGCGGGGACTGAATGTTCCGGGCGTGGAGCTGCCGGGCGTGAAGCGGACGCGGGCCCTGCTGGTGGCCACGGCGTTTGTGGTGCTGATTGGCGGCACTATCGTCGGTAGGAACGCGAGCGCGGGCTGTCCGACGTTGCCACTGTGTGACGGCAGCGTGGGGGCCGAGGCGATGGGGTTGCACACGCTGCATCGGGTGGCCGCGTCGCTGCTTGCGATTGCGGTTTATGTCACGGCCTGGCAGGTGTGGAAGCGCGGAGGTTCGCGGGCGGCGATTCTGCTGAGCTTGAGCGCCGCCGCGCTGACGACGGCGCAGGGGGCGGTGGGCGTGCTCTCAAAGTCCATTGGGTTGTACCCGGAATTGCGCGTGCTGCACCTGACGCTGGCGGCGCTGTTGTGGTGGGTGATCGTGATCCACTTCATGCTGGCCCTGAAGCACCGAAGCGGTTGATGCCGGCGCTGGCGCGTCACCTGTTTCCGCTGGCGAAACCGCGAATCGTTGTATTGATCGTCTTCGTCGCGGCAGCCGGGGTCTTGAAAGCCGCGGGCGGTCAGCCTGATCCCGGGACGATGGTGGCCGTGATCTTGGCGGTGGCCGCGGCGGCGGCAGGATCCAACCTGGTCAACCAGGGGCTCGAAGCGGACATCGACGCGGTGATGCGGCGTACGCGCGGGCGGGCGGTGGCTTCGAGAGAGGTCAGCGCAGCAGCCGTGATTGCCGCGGGGCTGGTGCTTGTCGCGGCGGCAGTGATAGCCCTGGCGGTGTCAACGAATCTGCTGGCCGCGATGCTGACGCTGGCCGCAGCCGTGGTGTATGTGCTGGTGTATACGGTGGTGCTGAAGCGCCGTTCCTGGAACAACATCGTGATCGGCGGAGCGGCCGGCGCTTTTCCACCGCTGATTGGCGCGGCCGCGGTGTCGGGACAGGTGGATGCGCTGGGTCTGTACATGTTTGTTTTCATCTTTTTCTGGACGCCGCCGCACTTTTGGACGCTCTCGCTGATCCTGCGAAAGGACTACGCCGCCGCGAACGTTCCGATGCTTGGGGCTATCGCCAGCCGGGGCGACACGGTGCTGCAGATCAAGCTGTACATCCTTTTGCTGGCAGCGCTGACGTGGCTTCCGCTGGCGGCCGGGTACGGGGGGCTGGCCTTTGCGCTGGCCGGAACGCTGCTGACGGCGTATTGGCTGCGCGCCTCGTGGCGGCTGCGTAAGGGCGGGAGCCCTGATCAGACGCTGGCCGCTTATAAGTACTCGCTGCTCTACCTGGCCCTGGTATTCCTGATCCTGGCGATTGAGCCGATGTTTCCCTGGTATGGGTAGGCGTTGAAACTGTCGTGGATTCGCGGGGCGCCTGCCGGTTAGCGCGCACCTGACAGGCGCTTGATCAGGCCCACGATCGGAACGGCGACCAGGACGACGGCGGCAGCCACGAAGAAGGGCAGCCCCATTGAGTCCTCGTAGAGCCCGGCCAGCCGTCCGCTGCCGGCGGAACCGATGGCGACGCCGAGCGAATACACGGCGTAGAAGATGCCGAAGGCCATGCCACGGCGCGCGGGGCCCGCAGCTTCGGTCACCATAGCGGTCGCCGCAGGGAATACGAGCCCGTAGCCGAGGCCGAACACGGCCATCCCGGCGGCAAACACGCCATAGGTCTCGGAGAGGCCAAGCACGGCCAGGCCCGCGGCGACTCCGATGAGACCGACGAGCAGGGGGAGGAAGCGACCGAAGCGGTCGCTGACACCACCAATTGGACTGGCCATGACGAGTATGGCCACCAACGCAAAGATGGCGAAGCTGTAGCCGGAGCGAGACGCCGATTCTCCCAGGCTATCCAGGACCAGAGGCAGATGCGCCACGAGCACGCCAACGCCGATGGTGATGGCGAAGAGGGTGGCGTTGGCCGAGAGCATGAGTGGTCGGCTGGGCGACGTTTGCAGGCCTGCGGCGCCGCTCACAGCGCGCCGAGGCGCCCTGGACGGCAGCTGGCGCGTGAGGGCCACAAAGGCAACCAGGGCGACGGCCAGCACAACCGCGTCGAGGAAGAAGACCGAATCGGCGCCCCAGGCGTCGCGGAGAATGCCGGCGGCGGGTGGGCCGATCATGGCGGGCACCGCAATCATGGCGCCGGCGAGGCCCATGGCGCGACCTCGCTGATCCGAGACCACCCAGTCGCCGATGATGGAGAACGCGCCGGGCGTGAGCGCGGCCGCCCCGAGGCCGTGGATCGCGCGGGCGATGAGGAGTTGCTCCGGCGATTGCACGAACGCGTAGCTGAGGACGGCGAGCGCCGTGATCGCCAGACCGAAAATGATGGGGCCACGGCGACCCCACCGGTCGAGGACGAAGCCAGCGCCCAGGTTGCCGAAGAGGTTGGTGATGGAGTAGGCCGCCACGACGATGCCGACGAGCGCGGCCGACGCCCCAAGGTTGCGGGCGTGCGGCGCCATGGTGGGGAACTGCACGAAGAGATCGAAGAAGGCCGCGAACACGACAAGCCGCGCGGCCATGATCGAGTGACGCGTTACGCCGTTCGAGGTAGTCGCTCCTGTCGCCGCGGAAAGTCCAGATGCTATGACATAACCCCGGTGTACATCACGGGAATGCGGCCACCTCGAAGGCGGATCGCCGGACCACAGCGGGCGGACGACGCCGAAGGCGCGCTACGCCGTTCTCCCATGGGGACGCCTGGAATCGGTCGCCCTGACACCCGGCTCGCCGCAGCCGCCCAGGCCGCTGTCCGTGGTGGCCTCGCGCTTCGCTAGAGAATCTGGTCCAGGAACATCTTGGTTCGATCTTCCTGGGGGTTGTTGAAGATTTGGTCGGGCGGGGCGAGTTCGACCAGGGCACCCTCGTCGAAGAAGGCCATGCGGTCGGCGACTTCGCGGGCAAAGCCCATTTCGTGAGTCACGCAGAGCATGGTCATGCCGGTGGCGGCGAGCTCGCGCATGGCGTCCAGGACTTCCTTGATCATCTCGGGGTCGAGGGCGGAGGTGGGCTCGTCGAAGAGCATGATCTGGGGCTGCATGGCGAGGGCGCGGGCGATGGCGACGCGCTGCTGCTGGCCGCCGGAGAGTTCGGCGGGGTATTTGTTGGCCTGCTCGGGGATGCCGACGCGTTCGAGAAGCTGCATCGCCAGGGCCTCGGCTTCGCTCCGCGGCAAGTGCCGGACGCGCTGCGGCGCCAGCGTGATGTTGCCGAGCACGGTGATGTGCGGGAAGAGGTTGAACTGCTGGAAGACCATGCCGACCTCGCGGCGAATGGCGTCCAGGTTGCGGACGTCGTTAGTCATCTCAATGCCGTCAATGACGATGCGGCCCTGCTGGTGCTCTTCCAGCCGGTTGATCATGCGGATGAAGGTGGATTTGCCGGAACCGGAGGGTCCGAAGATGACGACGACTTCGCCGCGTTTGACGCGCATGCTGACATCGCGCACGGCGCAGAAGTCGTCGAACCACTTGTGGACGTTTTCACAGACCACGATGTCGTCCCGCTCTTCGAGCGGGCGGGCGAGGATTTCGGCCTTGTCCGCGGGGATGTCGACGGCCGTTTGAAATCCGTTGGTTTCCGCCATGGCTGAACTCCTACGCGGTCCGGGTTAGCGCCGGCCGACGCCAAGGACGCCCTCGATGCGCCGGCTGATGAACGACATGCTGAAACAGAAGACCCAGAAGACCAGGGCAATGAACAGGTAGACCTCGCGTCCATTGTCGATGAACTCCTGGTTGCCCTGAACGCTGACGCGGCCCATTTCGACCAGGTCCAGCATGCCGATGAAGTAGACGAGGCTGGTGTCCTTGAAGAGGCTGATGAACTGGCCGACGATGGCGGGAATGATGTTGCGCAGGCCCTGCGGCAGGGTGATGAGGAGCGTGGTCTGCCAGCCGCGGAGGCCGAGCGCCTGGGCCGCCTCGGTCTGGCCCGCCTGCAAAGCCGCCATGCCGCCACGCACGTTTTCGGCCATGTAGGCCGACGAGAAGATGGTGATGGTGATGCCCGCCAGGTAGACGCGGTCGATGTTGAGGTCCTCGGGGAAGGTGAGCGGGAGGATGTGGCGGGACATGAAAAGCAGGGTGATGAGGGGTACGCCGCGGATGACCTCGATGAAGATCACGCAGGCGACTCTGAGAATCGGCAGACTGCTGCGCCGCCCGAGGGCCAGCCCGATGCCGATGGGCAAGGAACAGACGATGCCGAAGAAGGCCAGCAGGAGGTTGATCATCAGGCCGCCGAGGTCCTGCGGATTGACCGGATCGAGCCCCGGGACGCCGGCGATGCCCAGGATCAGAATCATGATGAGAACCAGGGCGACAAGGGCCGCGATGATCTTGCGCCTGGGGGTTGAGAGGATCGCGATGCGCTCGAGGGCGGGGGATAGCGCACTGCCCGCCATGGCTTCCAAGCGCCCAGGATTTGCATCCGCGGGGCGCGGGGTCAGGAGGTAGCCGAGGCCGATGAACGGAAGGTTGAGCAGCAGGAGCGCCCGGTGGGAGGGCGCCATTTCGTGCGGGAAGACGCCGACGAACAGCATGATCGCGCCGAAGGCGAAGGCGAAGCGACGCGCGGCGTTGGGCCAGGCCCGCCACGACATGCCCAGCAACACGCTGATCAGCAGCAGGCAGAGCGTCAGCCGCCAGTACCCCTCGTATGGGTACAGACCCACGATGTAGAGGGGAACGCGGCTGATGATGACGGTCCAATCAGCCTCAAGAACGACCCAACTGCCGAGGTTGACGAGGAACCAGCCCAGCAGCACTGCCACCAAGACCGTGACGACGCTGTTGCCCAGGGAGCTGAAGAGGTTCTTTCTGAGCCAGCCAAGCAGACCCACGGTCATGACCGGCGGAAGGGGAGCTGGGGCGGCTCGTGCCGTCATGGAGAACGCCTCATGCGGCCTTGAACCGGATCATGCGGTTGTAGACGTTGCCGATGAGCGAGTAGAGGAGGCTCATGGACAGGTAGCTGAGCATCACAATCATGAAGAGCGAGATGGCGGGCGCGATCTGGGTCATCGTGTTGGCCACGCTGACCAGGTCGGGGTAGCCGATGGCGGCGGCCAGGCTGGAGTTCTTGGTGAGATTGAGGAATTGGCTAATCAGCGGCGGAATGATGACGCGCATCGCCTGGGGGAACGTGACGTGCCGAAGGGTGAGCATCCCTGAAAGACCGACCGAGCGGGCAGCCTCGGTCTGGCCCTTGCCGACGGATTGGATGCCAGCCCTGACGATTTCGGCGATAAAGGCGGATGTGTAGACCACGAGGCCAACCAGCAGCGCCATGAAGCTGCCGCTGAGCTGCGCGCCGCCCTGGAGGCGTCCGAAGCGGCCCTCGATCTGCGGGATGTCGACGACGAGCGGCCGCAAGACCAGCAGAGCGATCAAGCTGACGCCGACAGCGATGCCGGCGCTGACAAGCACCGGGTAGCTCGGTTGGCCGGTTTCGATCTCGCGTCGGCTCAGCCGCCGGTACGCGTAGACCGCCGATGCAGCGCCCATCGCGGTGATGAGCGCCCACGGCCAGAATCCATCCTGCGCGGCGAGCCAGGGCAAGAACAAGCCGCTGTTGTTGATGTAAATCGCGTCGGCGATTACGTAGCCCTCCACGACCCTAGGGAGGGTGAGGACGATGGTCAGCCAAAAGAGCAACTGGACGATCAGGGGGATGTTGCGAAAGACCTCGATGTAGGCGAGGGCGATTCGACTGAGTAGCCAATTGGGCGATATGCGAGCTACGCCGACCAAGATTCCGATGGCGGTGGCCAGAATGACGCCAAGCACCGAGGCCCTGACCGTGTTTAGGCCGGCCACCAGAAGGCCATACAAGTACGAGTCGGACGGGTGATAGGGAATGACGGCTTCCCCGATCGGAATCTGGGCCTCGCGTTGGAGGAAAGAGAAACCGAAGGGGATGTCGCGCGCCTCGATCTCGCGCGCGACGTTGAGCAGGAACAGGGCGATCGTGGCAAGCACCACGACCGCGGATACAACTTGCACAGCCCAGCGCAGGACGACCACGTTGCGCCAAATCGGGACACCCTGGACGTAGAGCAGTCGTGTCACGGCGCTGTGCAGTCACCTTCATTGCCGTAGGCCCGCGTCAGCCTACAAGAAACGCCCTTAAGTGTTTTGGGGGGACGCCTTCGCGTCCCCCCAAATCCGCGGCGAGCACGCTCGCCGGTTGCCGCGATTAGCGGAGCGGCGGTGCGTAGATCTGGCCACCCTTCGGGCAGTCCGTGCACGGGGCGTTAGCCCAGAGCGCGTTGCGACCGCCCTCACGCGGGAGGTCGATGCCGCCCGGGCCGAGGTTGCGGTTGTAGATCTCACCGTAGTTACCCACGGCCGTGATCACGTCCTGCATGAAGGTTTCGCTCAGGCCCAGGGTCTCCTGGCCGAAGCTGCCCTCGGTGCCCAGGAGTCGCTTGGCCTTCACGTTCTCACCAGCTGCCATCTGCCCGACGTTGCCGCTGTTGATGCCGTAGGCCTCGGCGTAGATGAGGCCGGACACAACGGTCTTGACGATGTCGAACCACTGCTCGTCACCGTGCGGAACCACCGGACCCAGCGGCTCCTCGGAGATGGTCTCCGGAAGGATCACGTGGTCCTGCGGGTTCGGCAGGGCGCTGCGGAGCGCGGCCAACTGCGAGCGGTCGTTGGTGAAGACGTCGCACTGGCCTTCCTGGTAGGCCTCAAGCACCACGTCCGTGTCTTCGAACACCTGGGGGTTGTATTCCAGGTTGTTCTGACGGAAGAAGTCGGACATGTTCAACTCGGTCGTGGTTCCAGAGGTCACGCAGACCGCGGCGCCACCCAACTCGAGGGCCGAGGAGACACCCAGGTCTCGTGGAACCATGAAGCCCTGACCGTCGTAGAAGGTCGTGTGGACGTAGTTGCCCCACTGCGCGTCGCGGGAGGTCGTCCAGGTGACGGTGCGGACCAGGAGGTCAACTTCACCGGACTGGATGGTCGGGCCACGCTCAGCGGCGGTGATGTAGTTGATCTGGATCGCTTCGGGGTCGCCCAGAACAGCCGTGGCGACGGCGCGGCAGAGGTCGATGTCAAAGCCGACATTGCGACCGGCCGCGTCAAGCGAACCGTAACCCGGTACGTCATTACGGCTGGCACAGATGAGGGTGCCGCGTTCCTTGACGGCGGCGAGACGGTTGACAACGGTCGGCTCCGCCTCTTCTTCTTCTCCGCAGGCCGCGATTGCGGCGATTGCTAGCGCGAGGGCCACAACGACCAGCCCAAGCCTCAGGTACTTACGAAACCGCCCCATAGGTCCTCCTACACAGCCGCGTGGCTGTCACCGGCATACGGTGTGCGAGTGTGCCCTAAGGCAGTGCCAGCGGCAATTATTTCGGCGCTACTATGGTTTAGCGCCGCCAGCCCTCGCGCCGCCACGCGCGGGCGAGAGAATCGGGCAACCTAGTCGGAGGCTATGCCGGCCAGCGCGCCCTTAGCGACCATGCTGTCCCAGTGCCCGCGGAATGTGGCGTTCCATTCGGATGTGCCCGAGTGGATCATCATCTCCTCGAAGTGGTGCGGAAACACCACGACGCCGTCGCAGCCGGCGCGCAACGCCACGTCGGCCGCGATCCAGTTGCGGATGATCCCGCCCAGCACGTACGGCTGATTGGCGCGCCCGCGCACGACCTGCACGATGTCGCTGACGATGGTGCGGGCGTCGGCACCGGAATCGATGAGCGGGCCGACAAATGGGGCAATGTACGTCGCGCCGACCTGCACCGCCGCCACGGCCTGGCTGGCTGAAAACAGGGTGGTGACCATGGACTCACGGCCCTCGGCCCGCATGCGTGCAATTGCACGAAAGCCTTTGCTGGCGCTTGGAATCTTCATCACCACCCGCGGAGAGAGCGCCTGGAATGGCGCGGAAGCGTTGACGATGTCTTCGGTCGTGTCGCCGTCCACCTCCACGACCACCGGGCCGTCGTTGTCGAGTTCGAGGTAGCGCTCGATCACGCCTAGCATCGGACCGTAGGTGTCGACCAAACCGTCCAAGACGAGTGTGTTGGTCACGATTCCCACGGGGTTGAACTCGAGATAGTCCTTGATGACCTCGGGATCACCCTGAAACCAGATGCCCGCCTGTCCCGGATAGCCCTGCACCATTGGATAGACCTCCCCGCATCAGCCACGCCGCATCCTACGCCGAAAGGACCACGGCGCGCGGCCGTTGGGCAACCCTGCCGCTATCAGCGAGAAGGCTCTACCGGGACGCCAGCTAGCCCTTTGCGGCCACGTCGTCAGGGTGCCCGCTGAAGTCCGGGCCGGTGTAACCCTCGAGGTGCTCGCGAGGCAGGTAGTTGCCGTAGCCGGGATAAACCCCGCGGGGCTGGGCGCACCAGCGCACGGCATTGGCGATGACGTGCTGGACCTCGGCCTGGTGGTAAATGGGCAGCGTCTCGTGCCCGGGCCGGAAGTAGAAGATCTTGCCGTTCCCGCGCCGGAAGGTGCAGCCGCTGCGAAAGACCTCCCCGCCCTCGAACCAGCTGATGAAGACCAGTTCGTCCGGAGGTGGGATGTCGAAGTGCTCGCCGTACATCTCGCACTGCGGAATCTCGAAGTACTCGCCCAGGCCGGCCGCGATGGGATGCGACGGGTCGACCACCCAGATGCGCTCGCGCTCGTCGGCCTCGCGCCACTTCAGCCAACAACTGGTGCCCATGAGTGAGGAGAAAATCTTGGACAGGTGGCCCGAATGCAACACCACCAGGCCCATGCCCTCCCAGACACGCGTGCGAATACGCTCGACGATCGCGTCGTCCACCTCGCCGTGGGCCGTGTGACCCCACCAGGTCAGCACATCGGTAGCCGCCAGCACCTCGTCGGTGAGGCCGTGGTCCGGCTCGTCCAGCGTGGCGGTGCGGACTTCCAGGCCGTCATGCGTCGCCAGCGGTCCCGCGATCGCGCCGTGGATACCGTCGGGATAAATCGCCGCGATCTTGGGGTTGCGCTTCTCGTGCCGGAATTCGTTCCAAACAGTGACGCGGATGGAATCCGCCATGAGGCCCGCTCCTGGGGAGTTCGAATGGCCGCCGTACGGTTCGCATCCTACGCGCCGCGCGGCGAACGCGCGTGGACCTGCCTCTATGCGCTACGACTGTCGAACGCGCACAATCGGGGCTGCACGCGCTATGGAATCCACGCGCATGGCCGACTTCGCGCCTTCGAACGACGTATCCGTAGACCAGGCCACCCTGGACGCCTTGGCCGAACTGGCGACGCCCACCGTCACGGCCGCCCTGGCCAAGCTCGGATTCGACTTCACCTACGCGACCGGCATCAACCCGCTGGCGCCACCGGAAGGCAGCCGCATGGTGGGCCGCGCGCGCACCCTGCGCTTCATCCAGAAGCGCGAGGACCTGGTACGGGCACAGTACGCGGACCTTGAAAGCTCACCCCATCGCAACGCCCTGGAGTCGATCCAGCCCGGCGAAATCATGGTGATTGACGCGCGCGGCTGCCTGGAAGCCGCCGTGGTGGGCGACATCTTCACCCGGCGAGTCCAGGCGCGCGGTGGACTGGGCATCGTGATTGACGGGGTCTGCCGCGACGTCACGGCGATACGCGACGTGGGATTGCCGCTTTACGCGCGCGGCGTGCACGGGGAGGGCATCGACCGGCGGCTGATGTCGGTGGGCAGCCAGGAGCCGGTGCAGATTGCCGAGGTGGCCGTGATGCCGGGCGACATTCTGCTGGGCGACGGCGACGGGGTCGTGGTGATTCCGCCGCACGCCGTGGACGAAGTTATCGCCGAAGCCTCCACCCACGAGGAGTTGGAAGTCTGGATTCGCGATGAGATCAGCGCCGGCCGCGGCAGCCTGCACACCCACTACCCGCCCAACGCCGAGGTCCTGGCCGAGTTCGAGGAGTGGCTGCGAGCCCAGGGGCGCAATCCGCTCGGACGCGAGTTCCGGCTCTAGGAAGGCCCCGGCCGACATGCGTATCACCGACATCGAGACCTTCGTCTGCAGTTACGCCTTCCCCGAGGCCGACCGCTGGTACGCCGGCGGGCGCGGCCAGCGCGAACCGCTGGCCATGCACTTCAACGCCATCGTGCTGCGCGTGCACACCGACGAGGGCATCACCGGCCTTAGCGAGATCATGCCCTGGTCCGACATCGACACCCGGCTTCGCGCGGTCCGCGATGTCGTGCGCCCCCGGCTCCTGGGTCGCAGCCCCTTCGACGCCGACAAGCTGACGACATTTGGACCTGACCTCGACACCAACCTGGCGCTGGCCGCCGCCAACCTGGCCTGCTGGGACATCGTTGGCAAGGCCACCGATACGCCCGTGTACCGGCTGCTGGATACCGAAGGCCGGGCCGAGCCGCGACTGCGCTGCTACGCCAGCGGCGGCGTGGGGTGGGCCTGGTTCGATCGGCCTGAGCAGCTGATCGAGGAAGCGCTGGAGCATCGGGCGAACGGCTATACCGCGATGAAGCTGCGGATTGGGACCTCCTGGGCCCGTTCCGACGTCACGCCGGCCCGCTTCCTGGACCTCCTCGAAAGCCTGCGCCAAGCCGTCGGACCTGACTTCGAGCTGATGCTCGACGCCAACATGCGATTCAGCCCGGACGAGGCGGACGAGGTGCTGGAACTGGCGCGCGGGCTGCGGGACCTGGACTTCCGCTGGTTCGAAGATCCGATCATGCGCGCGGAAGACGACGCCTCCTACCGCGGCATCACCGCCGAGGCTACGGACGCGGACAGCGTCGCCGTCTACCGCCGGCTGCGGGAAGCGTCCGGGATGACGATCTCAGGCGGCGAGACAACGTTTGACCCGCGGGTCGTGCGTCGCCTGATCGACAGCGATGCGCTGGACATCGTCAACCTGGACGTCACCTGGGTCGGCCTGGACCAGGCGCGACGATTCGCCCGCTGGCTGGAGGCACGCGGCAAGCTGTGCATTCCGCATAGCTGGACGACCGCGATCTCGTTTGCGGCCACCGCGCACTTCGTCGCCGCCATTCCCAACCGCTACACGCTGGAGCACCAGACGATCAACAACCGGCTGATGGACAACCTGGTAATCGATCCGGTGCTGCCGGTGGAGGGCTACGTGACGGTGCCGGAGCGGCCGGGGCTGGGGATTGAGTTGGATGAGGCGGTCTTGAACAGCAAGTTTCAGCGGATTGAGGGCGACATCCTGACGAATCTATGACGAACTCACGCAACCAGCGCCAACCGGTAGCCGTAGTTACGACATCAAGCCTGAGTTCAAAAACGCCAATATATGCAGAAACTAGCTGTCGGATTCGCCTACTTCATCCATGTCGATGGTCGCATCGGCGGCGTTCAGTGCAAGTGCGCGAGGTTTCAACACTTCGTGAAATACTCTCAGACGCTCATAGAGCCATTTCTTGGCATCCTCGCGATGCGAGATGTTTCGAAAGTCGAGATCGTTCTTGATCTGGACTCTGGCACCTTTTCTATTTGGAGGACTGTGCCAGATCAGATCTTCACCTATTTCTTCTTCAATAGATTCGCTGTCGCTCTCAAGCAGTGAAAACCAAGCCTTCGCGTCATTGCCATCAAGAGCCAATTCGACTCGCACAAATGGCGGGGACGTTGAGATTACACATGCGAATGTCATCCAAGTCCTACCGAGTGAACTGTACAGCCAATGTCGAGCTCCTGGGTTCTGACACCGAATGCCATCACCACGCGACTTCACAAAATCGTCAAACTCAATCCAGAAATCAAGCTGTTGGCGCTGAGTTTCAGAGATCTCACGGCCTTGGCCGGTGGCGACGCGAATTGTCTTAGTCCAGTCGTTCGGCTGCGCGACGACATTGAACTTCGGCGCGATCGGCGAATCGCCGATGCGCCAGAGTTCAATCTCCAACCCAAAAAAGTTGACGCTTTGATCTGTTTTCTCGTTAAGCCAGTCGAGCGCCGTACGGTGCTCGTCGGTGAACGGCGCCGCAATCCAGACCACGGTGACCGCGTCGAGCCCCGCTGCGTACGTCAGCAGCTGTCCCAGGTGACCGTGATTCGTCCGCTCGAGCTGGTTCTCGATGAGGACTAGTGCGCCGTCAGAGGAGCCATCGGCAGTATCTCGGCAAACGATGTCGGCGCGATAAGGGCCAACACCTGCCTCAGTCGTTTCGACATCCAGCTCGAGACCCAGCGATTCGCCAAGCAGCGTGATGTTTTCCGGCTGGGCCAGCCAAGGAGTGAAATCCTCTGGCTCGCTATGCCAGACCTTTCTCAGATCGACGGGCTCTAGCCGAGCTAGATCAGTCGCTGTCACTAAGAATCCTCCGAATGCGCCGAGCGATCACAGCGACACCCAGCTCGCGCCCTTCTGCGATGACTCTACCGCGCGGTAAATGAACTGCATCCCACGCAGCCCGTCGTGGGCCGTGGGGAAGTCGTATTCCTCCGTCGGCATCGGGTTTCCGTCGAGGTGGCGGCGGATGGCGGTGAGGGCGCCGACGTAGATCTGGGCGAAGGCTTCCAGGTAGCCCTCGGGGTGGCCCGGCGGGATGCGTCCGGCGGCCGAGGCGTGCGCATCCAGGTAGCCCTGGCCGCGGCTGAAGGTCTGGCGCGGTTCGCCGAGGCGCCAGACGTCCAGGTAATTCGGGTTCTCCTGGCCCCAGCGGATCGCGCCGTGCTCGGCGTAGACGCGCAGGGTGATGCCGTTTTCCTCGCCGGTGGCGATCTGGCTGGCGGTCAACAGGCCCTTGCCGCCGCCTTCCAGCCTCAACAGCGCGTTGACGTCCTCGTCCAGCGTGCGATCAGGCAGAAACGTGCTGAGATCGACGCACATCTCGCTGACGCGTTCGCCGCTGACGTACTCCAGAAGGTTGAACGCGTGGGTGCCGATGTCGCCGATGGTGGCGCCGATGCCCGATCGGGCCGGGTCCAGCCGCCACTCGGCCTGCCGCATGCCGAGTTTTTCGTGGGGCGTGGCCAGGAAGTCCTGCAGGTACTCCACGATGACCTTGCGCACCCGCCCCATCTGGCCTGAACGGAACAGCGCGCGGGCCTGCCGGACCATGGGGTGGCCGGTGTAGTTGTGGGTTAGGGCGAAGACCAGGCCGGATTTTTCGACGATCTCTACGAGTTGCTCGGATTGCTCCAGCGTGTAAGTCATCGGCTTGTCGCAGACGACGTGGATACCGGCTTCCAGGAAAGCGCGGCAGATGTCGAAGTGGGAAACGTTGGGCGTGACGATGCTGACGAAGTCGATGCGCTCGTCGGCCGGCAGCGCTGCCTCGGCGGCGGCCATCGCCTGGTAGGAGTCGTAGATCCGACCTGAATCCAAGTACAGCTCGGCGCCGGTTTCGCGGTTCAGGTCCGGATCGCGAGAGAACACGCCGGCGACCATCTCGGCCTGCTGTTCCATGGCCACGACCATGCGATGCACCGGGCCGATGAAGGACCCCGGGCCGCCGCCGACCATGCCCATCCGCAGCTTGCGGTTCCACGAGTCCATGAGTGGCGTCCTTTCAGTCAGGTCCCGGCGGCTAGTCCAGGCCCAGCAGTCGGCGGTTGGCGTCGGCGTCCATCTCGCCGCCGGCAAAGTCGTCAAAGGCAACGTCGGAGGCATCGATCAGGTGCTGCGCAATGAACGGTGCGCCTTCGGCGGCGCCTTGTTCGGGGCTCTTGACGCAGCATTCCCACTCCAGCACCGCCCAGCTGCGGTAGCCGGCCTCGGTCAGCAGGGTGAAGACCTGCGTGAAGTCAACCTGGCCGTCGCCCAGTGACCGGAAGCGACCGGCGCGTCCGGCCCACTCCTGGTACCCGCCGTACGCGCCCACGCGCCCGTCAGGTCGAAACTCGGCGTCCTTCACGTGGAAGGCCGTTATGCGGTCGGCGTAGCGGCGAATGAAGTCCAGGTAGTCCAGCTGTTGGAGCACGAAGTGGCTGGGGTCGTAGTTGATGCAGGCGGCTGCGTGGTTGTCGGTGGCGTCCAGGAACATCTCAAAGGTGGCGCCGTCGTAGAGATCCGATCCCGGATGAAGCTCGTACGCGATGGTCACGCCGTGATCGCTGGCCAGGTCCAGGATCGGGCGCCAGCGCCGGGCCAGTTCCTCAAAGGCCGTCTCGATCACGCCCGGCGGCCGCTGCGGCCACGGATAGATCATGTGCCAGGCGAACCCGCCGGACATCACAGGCAGGGCGCTGACGCCCAGGTTGGCGGAAGCCTTGATGGCCTTGCCAAGCTGGTCCGTCGCCCACGCGGTGACCTCCGACCCCGAAAGTCCCGGCGGATGAAACACTGAGAATCCGTCGGCGTAGGCCGGGTGCATGGCCAGCACCTGGCCCTGCAGGTGCGCCGCGAGTTCGGTGACTTCCAGCCCCAGGTCGGCCAGCCCGCCCAGGTAGTCGTCGGCGTAGGCCTTGGACTCGGCCACCTTGTCCAGGTCGATCACGCGCGGGTCCCACGTGGGGATCTGCACCCCCGTGTAGCCGAGGCCGGCAACCCAGCGGCCAATGTTCTCCAGGTTGTCGTAGGGCGGCTCGTCGCGCAGAAACTGCGCCAGCAGGATGGCAGGGCCCTTCATCGACGCCATGTGGGCCTCCTTCGGGTTGGATCCCGCGTATTGACGCCGCGGGGCGGGTTCGCGGGACGCGGTGCGGCTTGGGGTGGCCGCAGTGTGAACAACCCCGGCGTCGGCTTCAAGTGGGCCGCGGTCGTAGAATGAGGCGACTTGCTCTTGCGAACCCGCGAGAAGCTACCGGAAAGGTGCCGCCACGGCAGAGCAGAAAGCCTCCGAGACGCCCGAGATTTCAAGCGGTCCTGAGAAGACCGTGTACGCGCTCCACGGCCAGGAACTCGCGAGCCGCAGCCGCCGCCTGGGCGCATTGGCGATCGACGGCGCCATCATCGGTCTGATTGTCTTGATGCTGTTCGTGGGCGCCGTCGCGGGGAACGAATCCGGGATTTCGCCGGAATCAGCCGGCCTGCTCACCGTCGCTTTTCTGGTCTTCTATCACGTTCTTATGTGGACCGCATTCAGCGCGACTCCGGGCAAGATGATGCTGAATCTGCAGATCGTCGATCGCAACGGATGGCGGATTGGAATTGTCCAGTCCATTGGGCGTCTCATTGGCTACGGAATATCGACGCTGTGCGTGGGGCTTGGTTTCGTCTGGATCTTCGTCAGTCGTTTCGGTCGTGGTTGGCATGATCAGATCGCCGGGACGTACGTCGTCTACCTGGGCCCGAAGAAGTCGAGATCCCGCGACATGGCCGGCGACCTCTACAAGGACCTCATGGGCGGTCCACCAAGGAAACGCGATTTCACGGATCCGGTCTCGGCCAGAACCGCACAGCGGGACTCGGGAGCTGAGGACCAGGGCCAGGGTACGGGGCGTGTGCGAGTCGTGGATGTGGACGATGCCAGGCAACCCAGTACGGATCGGCCCGCCGTCGGGGACTATCCGGTCGCCGACTTCTCGCGTCGGTCGATAGCGTTCGGGCTTGATGTCTTCGCGTCGCTTGTTACGTCGCTCGCGGCGCTGTTCGTCCTGTCCATTGGGATTCCGCCTGCGCCTGACGGACTCGCCGCTGAAGATACGGCCAGGCAGGACGCCATCAGGATTTCCATAATCATTGCCCTGGTCGTTGGTTATTTCGTCTATCCCGTTGTTTCGAACTGGATGTTCAAGTCCACGGTCGGCAAGCGAATCATGCACTTACAAGTCGTCGATGTCGGCGGCCAAAACGCAGGTCTATCGAGGGTGCTCGCCAGGCACCTCTGTTACCTCGTTTCCGCCCCGGTATTGCTGATGGGTTTCATTTCAGTGTTGTTCGACGATTCATCCCAGGGCTGGCACGACAAGATTGCCGGCACGTACGTCACCTACACCGGTGACGGGCGTCTCAGCGACCAGCGCCTGACGCGGCGACCGCCCACGACGGGCACGGGACGGCGCCGCAGCGATTGGCCAACTGAGTAGCGAACCGCCGGAGCCAGGCCGATTGCGGCCCGAGGCCGGAGACAGGCGCACGGATGCGTCGTTGGTGCGCGGCCCACTAGTCCAAACGCCGGCTGCGATGCCGCCGTGGGCCGAACCAATTCCGGCCGTGGTAGCTTCGCTTGCGCGCGCGCAACCTTGCTGAGCACGAGTCGGCCGGATTCAGTGCGGCTGCCGCCTCCGTCGGCAAGCGGTACAATTCGCCCCCCGCGGTAGCGGCGCGCACCCTGACCGGAGGCGACCCGTGGCTACGCAAGCAGACCGGCCATCGGCAACGTCTGAGAGCGACGAGGCCGGCGTGACCGACAAGCCGTCACTTGGCGGCTATTCGCTGGCAAAGTTCCGAACCCGGTTCGACGCGAATCTGCTCGATCTCTGCGTGCTGCTCCTGGTGATGATGCTGGCCAGCCTGGCCTTCAGCCTCGATCACTCCCGCCTCCTGGAATCCGAATTCGCCATCTATATCGTCCCCTACTACCTCTACTACGCCATCATCTACTTCGCCGTGTTCTGGTGGGTGTGGGGAGCGACCCCGGGCAAGCTGATTTTTGGCCTGCGAGTGGTCGACCAATCCGGCGGCCCCATTGGTCTCGAGCGTGCCCTCGTCCGGACCATCCAGATTCCACTTTGCCTTGGCTTCATTTGGGCCTCGTTCGACGAGCACCGGCAGGGCGTTCACGACAAGATGGCCGGCACCTTCGTGATTGACCGGCGACGCGGACGAACGACGGAGACCTCACCAGCGGAGTAGGTCTGCGTTTCCCGTCCCTGGCGGTTTTTTCATCGGTTCCCCGCGGCATTGTTTGGCCGCGCCGCTTCGGTTCCGTACCATCGCCATCGTGGCTGAACTCTTTGACGCAAATTGCGCAGTCGGCATGGTCTCCCGTCCGGGGCCGGCCGGGGCGTTTCTGACGCCTGACGACCTGGTCGCGCACCAGGCGCGCTTCGGAATCGGCCGGGCGTTGGTGTACCACTCGCTGGCGCTGGAAGAGCATCCCACCGCCGGCAACGAGTTACTGATGCAGGCGCTGGAAGGCCACGACACGCTGGCACCGTCCTGGCTGGCACTGCCGCATCACACCGGGGAGTTCCCTAAGCCGGCGCGGTTTGTGGAGGAGCTGCGCTCGGCCGGCGTGCGCGCCGTTCGGATCTTTCCGGACCAACAAGGGTTTCTTACCGATGATTGGGTGTTGGGCGAGCTCTTCGCGGCCTTGGCCGGTCAGGTCCCGCTGTTCTGGCACATCGATAGGCTGGACACACTCACGGCCCGGGAGTTGTACCGCGTCTCCACGTCGCATCCAGACCTGCAAATCGTGGTGTGCGATGTGGACAAGATGATCAACCGCACCATGACGCCGCTGATGCGGGAAGCGCCCAACATCTGGCTGGAGACCGGCGGCTATCGCACGCACCGGGGTATCGAATACCTGGCCGGGGCCGTTGGCGCCGAGCGTCTCGTGTTCGGCACCAAGCTACCCTGGCAGGCGGTCGGTCCACCCCACGCGGAGCTGATGTACGCGGATATCGACGCTGACGCGCGCCAGGCCATTGGCGCGTCGAACCTGGAGCGGCTGCTGGCCATGGCGGCCTGGTAACGCGCATGTTTGGACACGTCTGGCGCCATAACGCGCCGCACCCGCATCACCACCAGCCGGATCCCGTTGCCGCCGACGCGCTGGCGGGCGAGCCGTTGGAAGACTTCGTCATCGACGTTCACAGCCACCCGGGGCCGGGCACTAACTTCTTCTACCAGGGCGGCGGCGTGGACGACCTGCTGCGCGTGATGGACCGCACCGGCGTGGACTACGCCTGCTTCAGCGCCTACACGGCCATCGGACCGGACTTTGTTCGGGGCAACGAGCTAGTTGCCGGGGCCGTTCGCGATCATCCGACGCGAGTGATCGGGTTCGCGGTTCCCAATCCGAACTACCCCGAGTTGGCGAAGGAAGAGTTGATTCGCCGAGTGGACGAGCAGGGATTCCGCGGCATCAAGATTCACTCCACTAGCCACGAATACCCGATTCATGGCCCAAACTACATTCCCGTGTACGAGTTCGCCGACGATCACCGGCTCCCGATCCTCAGCCATACCTACGACACGCCGGCACGCATTCGGCAGCTGGCAACCACCTATCCCAACGCGCGGTTCATTTGGGCGCATGCCATCTGGCAGCACATCCGCACGCCGGACCTGGCCCTGACCGTGCGGGACCTGCCCAACGTCTACTGCGAGATGTCCGGTTCCGGCAACCGCCGGGGGCAGATTGAGGCGTTCGTTAAGGTGGCCGGCGTCGAAAGTGCCGTCTTCGGCTCCGACTACCCGGTGCTCGGCCAGACCTGGCAGATGGGTAACGTGGCACAAGCCGACCTGAGCCACGACGAGAAGCGGAAGATCTTCAGCGAGAACATCCGAGGCGCCCTCGGCTTATAGGTTTTCGGGCGACGTGCGCTGCTTTAGCAGGCGGGCGCCGACCGGCCTGCTAGTCCCCGTCTGCGTGGCCTGACGCCGGATCACCCGCTCCCATGCGTTCGCGGTGCAGCACCCGGCGCATGTCCGCCAGTTCCGCGGCATACGCCGGGTCGCCGGCCAGGTTGCGGGTTTCCCATGGGTCGACCGACAGGTCAAAGAGTTGACGATGCGTCCGACCGGCCAATCGGGCTTCGATCAACTTCAGGTTTCCTCGCCGAACCATGCGCTGCGTGGAATCGTCGGAACCGAGACTCTGGCTGCGCTGGAATGCCCCGAAGACACAGTCGCGCATCTCCGCGTCCCGCCCGGTCAGCGCCGGAGCCAGGCTTGCGCCCTCGCATCCCGACGGAATCTCAAGGCCCGCCAGGTCGAGGATCGTCGGGAAGACGTCGTGCAAGTAGCACAGCCCCTCACGGCGCTGCCCGGCGGGGATGCCAGGCCCTCGGAAGATGAGCGGCACGCGCAGGCTGTGGTCGTAGACGTTCTGCTTGCCCAGCAGGCCGTGCTGGCCCACGGCCAGGCCGTGGTCGGCCGCGTAGACCACGATCGTGTCCTCGGCATGGCCTGAGGCGGCCAGCGCATCGAGCAGCCGGCCGATCTGTGCATCGAGATGGCTGATCATCCCGTAGTAGTCGGCGATGTGCTGACGGATTTCGCGCGGGTCGCGCGGATGCGCCGCCAGGGATTCGTCGCGCCCGTGCAGGTGACCGTTGTCGAAGGGGTGCATGCGCGCGAAGTTGGGCGGGAGTTCGATCTCCTCCGGCGGGTACATCTCAGCGAATTCGGCCGGCGGTGTGCGCGGGTCGTGGGGCGAGGTGAACGCCGTGTACATGCAGAACGGCTGGTCGGCGGGGTGCTCGTGCAGCAGCCCAATCGCCGTGTCGACAAAAACCTCGGTGGAGAAACCGTCGCCAACAGTCATCGCTTCGGGCGGATACACGCCGTTCGGGTCGTAGTCATGTAGCGGCACGGCGTCGTGGTCCGACATCCCGCCGAAGAAGATGCTGCCGCCGCCGTCGAAACTACGGGCAAAGAGTTCAGGCTCGTTGTGCCACTTGCCCACGCCGTAGGTTCGGTAGCCCGCTCCGCGTAGGAGCTGTGGAAACGTGGGAATCCCCGGATCCATCGGGTACGGCGAAACGTCCTGTGGATTCGGAGCGAAAACCCGGAACAGCGACCGTCCGGTCATCAGCATGGCCCGGCTGGGCATGCAGACCGCGTTGGACGTGGACCCCATGATGTAGGTGCTGGTCAGCGCGGTACCGGCGGCGGCCAGCGCGTCCAAGGTCGGCGTGTGAACCGCCGGATTGCCCAGCGACCCAATGGCGTCGTGCCGATGGTCGTCGGCAATCAGGAACAGGAAGTTCGGCGGCATGGACCACAACCGGGGGAATGCAAGCGCGGCTCAGCGTAGCGCGGCCGCTCGGCTGTCCGGCGCCGTCTAGAGAGCTCGACTGTTCAGGCCTGGCGTTCAGCCAGGCGCCGACCGCGCCGCACGACGATCTCCGATCCGTCCGCCAGGAAAGCCGATGCCGGTTCGCGGCTCAGGGCCTGTGCGAATTCGTCGCCGTACAGCCGGCCCACGTCACACACCAACTCGACTTCTGCTGCCTGTGCAACCCGCCAGCGCGGGTGCTCGACCTGGTATTCGAGAGTCGAACCGTCCCGCTGAATCGCATATCCCCAGTAGTGCTCCGTGATGAACGCGGCCTCGGATGCCGGGTCCTCAATCCGCCAGTCACCCAGTCCTGACAGCGCCAGGCGGTTCCACGCGCCCTGGAAGCGCCACTCGTAACGCGCCGAGGCGTCATTCACCGCGTGTCGCATCGGCAGCGCAACGTAGTTCTCGTTGTAGACCACCCGGGCCACCCAGGCGATGGCGCGCCGTGGAACGATCTCCTTGATAAACACCACCCCGCGCCGCACCTCGCCGTCAACCTCCCGCCGCACATAGAACCGGAGATTCACCTCCAGGAAGTCGGAGTGAAACGGAACCGGCGCCCCCATCAGCCGCGTCTTCAGAAACCGGAACCCAACCACACTGACAAAGCACCGGCCGTCCCAGAGATCGAGCTCGGTGCCCGCGGGCACATGCGGCCTCAGCACGTCCGGCTCGATCTCGTAGTTGAGCAGCGCCAGATCGCGCCATTCGGCGGTTAGGAAAGTGCGTTCAGGCGTGGCGGGATGAGCAGGAATGTCGACTTCGGCGTTTGTGGCCCGCGGCCATTCCAGAGTAGCGCGGCGGCGTCCTATGTTCGTCAGATGACCAGCAATTGATCAGAATGCAACTGGCGCCCACGCAGGATTGAGAAATGGCCGAACGGATTTACACCAGAAGTGAGGCCGGCCTTGAGCCGCTCGAGGAGAAGCCATTCGACAGTGAAGACGAGCTCCAGCAACTCATTGCTGAGCATCCCGAACTGCTGGACGGTGAGCAGATGCGGCCGGGCGACCCGCGACGCTGGATTCTGATCACCCGCGAGCAAGGCATCGCCGATACGACCGGCGCACATGACCGCTGGGCGGTTGACCATCTGATCATCGATCAGGACGCCATGCCAACGCTGGTGGAAGTGAAACGCAGCTCGAACACTGAAATCCGCCGAGCCGTTGTCGGACAGCTGCTGGAGTATGCGGCGCACGCCTCGCAGACGTGGTCAGCGGATGGCCTGCGAGAGACGTTCGAGGAGTCCATTCGGGAACGGGGCCGTGACTCGGACAGCGAACTCGCTGCCTTGCTACAGACGGATAGGGAACCGGATGCCGACAAGTTCTGGGAGCAGGTCGCGACAAATCTGGCCGCTCGACGCCTGAGGCTCTTGTTCGTGGCGGATGAGATTCCCGATCCACTGGAACAAGTGGTCAAGTTTCTCAACGAACATATGCTGGAGATTGAAGTGTTGGCAGTGGAGATAAAGCAGTTCAAGGGAGCGTCTGGACAGGCGCTTGTGCCCCGGATAATTGGTCGCACTCCCGACCGTCCTGGGCCAGGTCCGTCCCGGCGACGCCGAAGGCTGAACCGTGAGATGTTCATGCAGGATCTGGGGAACGACTCCGCTCGTGGCGCTGCCGAAGTTCTCCTTGACGCAGCCCAAGAATCGGGTGCTTCTCTTGAATGGGGTTCGAGCGGGGTCAGCATTCGAGCGCGCTGCTCTGCGTGGAAACCTCCAGTGACCGTTGCGTGGCTCTATCCGCCATCAGTTCCGGGATGGATGGGCTTGACCGACATCACGTTTGGAGCAGCCATATTCTCCGGGTACGACACGCCGCCCGGAGAAATACTTCGGTCCCTTCTTGAAACCTGGATCGACCGATTTGCTGGAGATGGATTTAGCGCCCCAGCAAACTTTCACGACCCACAAGACACGCGGTGGGCCAGAGGCTGGACTGTCAACTACAGCGCCGCAGCCGACCACATTGAGCTGCTGGCGGAACGTCTGACCAACGTCCTGAAGGAACTGAAGGCGCTCTAAGCCTGTCCGCGTTTCGTCAGGCCGCCGAGAATCATTCACAATGCGCTCTTAGCCAGCTTCACGGAGTCCCGGCATGGCCACTCGCCGTCCAAACATTCTCTTCATTACGACCGATCAGCAGCGAGGCGACGCGCTGGGCGTCGCGGGTCAATCCTGGCTGCAGACGCCGACTCTGGATGCGTTGGCGCGGGACGGCTACTACCTGACCCGCTGCTACAGCGAGACCCCGGTCTGCGTGGCGGCGCGGACGACCTGGATGACGGGGCAGCATCCCTGGGCGCACGGGGTGTTTGGCAACTCACGGAATCCGATGAATCCGGAGAACACGCTGCCGGGCGTGCTGACCCGGCATGGGTATCGCACGCACGGCGCCGGGAAGTTTCACTTTTCCCCCGACCAGCGCGTCTTGAACGGCTTCGAGAGCACCGTCATCTGCGAAGAAGGCCGCATGCGAGAGGGCGACGACTACCACCACTGGCTGCAAACAACGCCCTGGGCCGGCCTGGAACGCGCGCACGGCGTCGGCAACAACGACATCTTTGCCGCGCCCTCGCCGGTGCCGGAGTCACACTACGTGTCCACCTGGACCGCCAACGAGGCGATTGGCTTCCTGCACCAGCATCACGCGAGCGAGTCCGAGCGCCCCTTCTACCTGCATTGCAGCTTCACCAAACCGCACTCCGCCTACGACCCGCCACGGCCCTACGACCAGCTCTACGCACCTGACGAAGTGCCCGAGCCCTGGCGCAACGGCAAGGAAATGCCGGAGAGCCCGCCCCAGCTACGCCGCGCCAACTTCGAGTACACGTGGCACTCGCTGGGGCCCGAGCAGATCGCGCTGGCGCGCGCGTTCTACTACGGAAACATTACCCACCTGGACCACTGCATCGGCCGCCTGCTGGGCGTGCTGGACGGACTCGGACTGCGCGAGAACACGGTCATCGTCTTCAACTCCGACCACGGCGATCTGATGGGCGACCACAACCTGTTCTTCAAGGGCAACTTCTACGAGGAGTCCACGCACGTCCCGCTCATCGTGTGGGCGCCCGAGGCCATACGGAGCGAACTGGACCTGGGCCCGTCGCGGCACGTTGACTCCCTGACCAGCCAGGAGCAGTTGATGCCGTTCATGCTCAGCGCCGCCGGCGCCGAGATCCCGCCGGACGTCGGCACGGCGCCGCCGCTGGCCGATGTCATCGCCGGGCGTCACGCGGGCGCGCCCGTTCACGGCGTCTTCGGCAATCAGGCCAATCGCCAGCTCGCGCTGATCGAGGAGCGCTACAAGTACATCTGGTGGGCCAACGGCCGCTTCGAGCAACTCTTCGACCGCCAGTCCGACCCAACTGAACTCACCAACCTGGCCGACGACCCGACCTATGACGACGAACTGGGACGGATGCGGGCCGCTCTGGTCGAAATCGTGCGCTCGCACGGCGCCCACGCGGCCCTGGAGGACGACGACCTGCGCGGCAGCGACTACGACGAGTCGACTACCAGGTTCGGCAAGCGCAACCCGCAGCCGTGGGGGCGGCGGCCGTACTAGGGTCGGTAACACCCGACCAGGAAGTCGAACTTGTCCGAACAATCTCCGTCCGCCCGCCAGTTTCTGGCGACCTTGCGCAGTGGCGATGCGGCAGAGTTGCGGCAGCTGCTGGACACAGATTCTTGGTTGCGCAAGCACGTTGACGCGCCGTGGGGATACTTCGACGCACCAGCGCTTGTTGAGGCCAGCGCGCGGGGGGACGCGGACATGATGCGAGTGCTGGTGGAGGCCGGTGCGGACGTCAATGCTCGGTCAGGTTGGGAGCCGGGCGGTTCGGGCGTGCTGGACGCGGAGCATGTCGAGTTGTGGGTGAACGAGTGGCGCGCGGACGGCTCTCCCGTGATGACCGATCTATTCGAGGATTTCCGGCGGCGTGGACTGCGGGTTGACGCGCACGCCGCCGCCAACCTGAGCGACGCGATTGAACTGGGACGGCTGATCGACGAGCGGCCGGACTGCGTTAACGAGCGAGGACGCGACGGGGCTTCGCCCCTGCACATGGCGCGCACGCCGGCAATCGTGGACCTGCTGATCGATCACGGCGCCGACGCTGACATGCGGGACATCGACCACGGCGCGACACCGGCGCAGTGGGCCATTGACGAACCGGCCGTATGTCGACGACTCCTCGAGCGCGGGGCCACGCCCGACATTTACGTCGCCTGCGCGCTGGGCGACATTGACCTCGCGGATCGCGTAATCGCGGCTCACCCTGACGCCCTGAAATCCCGCAGCAACCACGGCCCTCACATGGCCGACCGTCCGCCAGGCGGCCACATGTACATCTATCGGATGGGAGTGGGAATGCGACCGCTTCCGTACGCCAGTGCGAAGGGCCATGACGAGTTCGTAGAACAATTGCTGACGCGCGCCAGTCCAGCGGAGCAGTTGATTCACGCGTCGTGGACCGGGGACCATTCGCGGGCGCTGGCACTCGTGCAGGCGAACCCTGAACTCGTCGCGTCGCTTGTCCCCGACGAGTCGCGTGCCATAAGCGACGCCGCCTGGAACAACTACCGAAACGGTGTGGCCCTCCTGCTCGAGGTTGGATTTCCAGTCGATGCCCGAGGCGACGACAACGGCACGCCGCTGGATCGTGCGGCGGTGCGGGGCTACGCCGACATTGTGGAAGTGCTCCTTCGTCACGACGCGTCGCTGGGCGTCACCAACGACTTCGGCGGTACACCGCTGGGCGGCGCGATCTGGGGCGCAGGCAACTTTCGCGATCCCAAGGGCGACTATGTGAGGACCGTCGGCTTGCTGGCAGCCGTTGAACCCGATCTCAACCGGCTGGGGGACGATGGCCAGACGCACCTGGACCGGGCCCTGGCCAGTGGGCGCGAGGATGTGGCCGATGCGCTGCGACGTCACGGCGCGCGAGGCGCGCCCGAACTGAACGACGGCTAGCCGCTTGGACATCCCCAATGTCGTCAGTTCGTTCCAGGTCTCGGACGAGCGCGGCAGCGTGTCGTCTGTGCTGCTGCACCCACCAACGGCGCACTCACTGCTTGTGCTTGGTCACGGAGCCGGCACCAACGCACGGCACCCGTTCATGGAGCAGCTGGCCCGGGCGCTGGCTGCCACAGGGGTCGCGACCTTCCGCTTCAACTATCCCTACTCGGAATCGGGCCGCGGCGGCATGGACGGTGAACGCGTACGCCTGGCAACCGTGCAAGGAGCCGTGGCCGCTGCTAAGGAGTCCGCATCGGATCTGCCAATCTTTGCCGGCGGACATTCAATGAGCGGTCGGATGTTCACGCAGGCGGCCTCGAAAGGACTGATCGACGGGCTGGCGGGAATCGTTAGCTTTGCTTTTCCGCTGCACCAACCAAGGCGGCCAGATATTGCTCGGGCCCGTCACCTGGCCAAACTCCACGCTCCAACGCTGTTTGTATCGGGCGACCGCGACGCCATGGCTCGGCCGGATCTGCTGCGTGGAGTTGTAAGTGAATTGCCAACTGCCGCATGTCTGCATGTCATTGGCGGTGCGGATCACGGCTTCAAGGTGTTGAAGCGCTCCGGTCGAACGGCAGACGACGTTCTGGCCGAAGCCGCTCGCGTCACATCGGACTGGATGGTCGAGCAAGTCGCGCGTTAGCGGCCAGGCATCCGTCTACAACAGTGGCGAGCCAATCCTTATGGCCCGTGCATGCGGTTTCCGCTGATGACTTATGGTCACTGCATTCACCGTTGACGACCCGCGCTTAGCGGCGCCGTACCGGAAAGGTCAAGAGCTATGGCTACCGATCATCCGAACGTCGTGCTGTTTATCAGCGATCAGCAACATGCCGACACCATCGCCGCCGGCGGCGTGGAGGGTATTCGGACACCACACCTCGACTGGATTGCCGGCGACGGCGCACTCTTCGACCGCGCCTACTGTCCGTATCCCATCTGCTCGCCGTCGCGCATGGCCACGCTCTCGGGCCTGTATCCGCACACCAACGGCATGGTGGCCAACCACCAGATGCGGCCCGGCTGCGATCTGATGCGTTACCCGGAGGACGTGCGGAATCTGGGCGACTATCTCGGCGACCTCGGCTACCTTCGCGGCTACGCCGGGAAGTGGCACCTGGGAAGCGGCGCCGCCCGCCCCGGGTTTCCGCACTTCACTTCCCGTTCAGGCGATAACGATGTGGACCGTAGGGCCCAAAACGAGGTCCTGCGCCTAACTCAGCAGCTCGGCGTTGAGATCGGCGGCAAGGAACATGGGGTCGAGCCGGATCCCGCCGTCTATAACCGGAAAACCAACGTCGGACCATCGCTCCTGCCGCTGGCCCAGCATCCGTCCGTCTTCCACATGGACCACGCCACCGACTGGGTGCGCAGCCGCAAGGGCGACGATCAGCCGTTCTGCCTGGTCTATTCCTGTCACGAACCGCACCCGCCCTACACCTCGCCAGAGCCGTTCCATTCCATGTACCACCCGGACGACATGGACCTGCCGGCCAACCGGCACGACCCGGCGGGTCCGGCGCTGGTCGCCCACCGCGACGCCGAGCAGCTTCGGGTCATATCGGACTGGACCGATGATGAGGTCCGGTCGATGCGGGCGGCCTATCGGGGCGCCGTGTCCTACGTGGACCACCTGGTCGGCCGACTCGTCACGGCGCTGCTGGATGCCGACAAGTGGGACAACACGCTGTTTGTATTCTTCTCGGACCACGGCGAGATGCTTGGACACCATGGGCTGGCCGCCAAGGGCGCCGTGATGTACGAAGACCTGGTTCGGATTCCGCTGATCATCCGTCCGCCCGGCGGCCTGGGCCGTGCGCACCGCTCAGATCGCGTGGTATCGCTAGTGGACTTGGTTCCCACCATCGTCGCCATGTGCGGCGGTCAGCCGGCCGACGTGCTGCAGGGCGTGGACTTCGGCGACCTGGTTCGCGGCGGCGACCACCGCGTCAATGCTGGCGTTGCCGCCGAATTCCACTCGGTGAACTGGACTGATCCCCTCCACCTGCTGCGCATGTGGGTGGACGAGCGCTGGAAGTACGTGGAATCGCAGGACGATAGCGACGAGCTATATGACTTGCGCGACGACCCGCTTGAACTGCAGAACCAGATCAGGAATCCGGACTACGCTGATCAGCTTGAACGCTGTCGACGGGCATTGCGCCGCTGGTGCACCGAGACTGGCGACTCGTGGCCCGAGGTCGTACAGCCTCCGCCGCGTCCTGCCACGCTGGCTCGGCCGATTGTCTAGGCCGAGGGACAACTCTGGCGCGCCTCTGCTTCAACGTCAATCGAGCGAGTGCGATAGAGTTAGCGTTGCGACGAATCTTTGAGTGTCACGAGACGCTCACGCCGGATCCAGGGAGGGACCGATGCGTCGACTGATTTCACGTAGGCACATGCTTCGCGGCGCCGCCGCGGGCGCAACCGGGCTAGCCGGTGTCGCTGCGCTGGCAGCCTGTGGTGAGACACAGGTCGTCACGAAGGAAGTCCCGGTCGAAACGACCGTGATCAAGGAAGTGCCGGTCGAGAAGATCGTCCGTGAGACCGAGGTCAGGGAAGTCCCGGTCGAGAAGATCGTGACCCAACAGGTCGATCGGATCATCACGCAGACGGTCGAGGTCGAGAAGGTCGTCGAGAAGGTCGTGACAGAGACGGTCGAAGTCGAGAAGGTCGTCGAGAAGGTCGTGGAAGTGATGGTGGAGGCTCCGCCTGAAACACGCACCGTCAAGATCGAGCACGCCACCGACCACACGTCCGGTCCGCGTGGCGCGGCCATGTCGTGGGCCATTGAGCGCTTTGCCGTGCAGCGCCCGGACATCAAGGTGAAGTTCATCCCGCAGGACCACATTTACTACGAGAAGATCGCGGTGGAAGCGGTGGCTGGCACGCTCTCGGAGACCAACCTTCTCAACGGCGTGTCCTTCCAGCAGTTCTCCGGTGCGGGCATCTGGCTACAGATCGACGACATCCTGGCCAAGAAGGACGGTTACGACCCGTCGAACTACTGGTTCCAGCCCGACATCTACTCGGACAACATGGATCAGAGCTATCCCTACGACGCCACGCGTCTGCAGGGTCCGCTCTACGGGATGCCCTACCAGGGCGCCATCGGCGGTCTGATGTACAACATCACGCTGTTCGAGGGAGCCGGTGCCAACCAGCCGACGGAAGGCATGCGCTATAGCGACTTGCTGGAGGAAATGAAAAAGACCCGCGATCCCGATAACGACGTTTGGGGGATTCGCGCCACGCGCTCCGAGCAGTTCCAGGTCTTTCCCCAGATGTATGGCTACAACAACGGGCAGGCGCGGGTAGATGGACCTAACGGCCACCAGATTTGGGGTCCGCCGTTGGACGACGGTTGGCGGGGATGGCAGGACATTGTGGATTACATCCACACAGAGAACGTCTCCTACACGCCCGAAGAGCGAAGTGGGCTTTCCGGTGAGTTTGGAAACCCCTTCGCGGCCGGCAGGCAGGCTGTGGAAATCGGCGGATCGGTCTATGGCACCGGCGGTAACATTCCGCGGATTCGTGACCGATTCCAGTGGTCACTCGGTCCAATGCCGTGGGGCGAGAACACCGATCACGCCAATTTCGAGTGGAACGACCAGCCGCACATCGTGGCCGGTACGGCTACGGTAACGGGCGTGGAAGAGCAGGCGGTCGACTGGGTCTACTTCCTGGCCGGTCCCGAGGTGCAGGGACGCGTGTCCATCGACCGCGGTCACCTGCCGACGTGGAAAGATGTCGCCAATCTTCCTGAAGCCCTCGCCGGACCGCCCGAAGGTATGCACTACCTGTATGAGTACATCGCGAATCCAAACCTGCGCGCGATGCAGTGGTATGTACCCGGCGGGTTCTACTCCGAGATTCGCTCGTTGTGGCGGCCAGTTATGGATGGCGCGCTGGTCGGCGAGATCTCGGCTCAAGAGTCCACGGACACGGCCAGCGAGAGGGTCAACGACCTGCTGGCCAAGTTCCAGGGGCAGTTGGACGCCGGTGACGTCAAGCGCTAGCGCTTGATTCGCCGTTGGAACGAGGCTCCCGCTTCGGCGGGGGCCTCGTTCGCTTTCGGCACCCCGCGAACTCGTCGCCGTCGGCTGGATAGGGTTTTCGGATGACGAGGATTGGGTCTCTCGCTGAAGACGGCGTTCGGCAGTGGCGCAGCCTGAGCCTGCTGACGTTGGCCGAGTTGCTGGCGCTGGCGCCGTGGTTCAGCGCCGCCGCGGTGGCGCCGCTGATTCAGAGTGAGTGGGGACTAACGGCGGGGGCGGCGGCCTGGCTGACGCTGGCCGTACAGCTGGGTTTTGTAGCCGGGACGCTGGTAAGCGGCGTCCTGAACCTTCCTGATCGTTTTGACGCCTCGCGGCTGTTCGCCCTCAGTGCCGTCGGTGCGGCCCTGACGACCGCCGGCTTTGCGCTGCTGGCGGACGGACCGCTCGATGGCGCGGTGCTGCGCTTCCTCACCGGCGCCTTTCTTGCCGGGGTGTATCCGCCTGGACTCAAGCTGGCGACCACGTGGACGCGGCGACATCGAGGGTTGGCTCTGAGCCTGATTGTGGGGGCGCTCACCGTCGGGTCGGCCAGCCCACACCTGGTCCGAGCGCTGCTGGACACGTCCTGGCGGCCAATGGTGCTGGTAACCGCCGGGCTGGCTCTGGCCGCGGGAGTGCTGGTGTTGGGCGGAGTTCGGCAGGGACCGTTTGCGGCGCCGCCGGCTCGCTTCAATCCGCGGTTCGCGTTGCAGATCGTCCGAGCGCCCGGGCTGCGGCTGGCGACGCTGGGTTATCTGGGTCACCAGTGGGAGCTGTATGCCATGTGGGCCTGGGCTCCGCTGTTCCTGGCGCAGGTTGTGGCGCGGGAAGGCGGGGAGGCTGGACTGGCGGCGGGTCTGGGGTTTGCGGTTATTGCGGTGGGTGGAGGAGGGGCGGTTGTGGGTGGTTTGGTGGCCGATCGCGTTGGGCGATCCGTGACAGCGGCTGGGGCAATGGCGGTGAGCGGGAGCGCGGCTATTGCTGTGGCGCTGCTGGTGGATGCGCCGCTGTTGGTGTTGCTGCCGATCATGCTGCTTTGGGGGTTCAGCGTGATTGCGGACTCTGCGCAGTTTTCGGCGGCGATATCGGAGTTGAGTCCGCCGCAATACGTGGGCACTGCGCTGACGCTGCAGATCTGCATTGGGTTTCTGCTGACGTTTGTCAGCATTCACCTCGTTGGACTCTTGGTGGACAGCGGGCCGAATTGGGCGCTGGCGTTTGGGGTGCTGGCGCTGGGGCCGGTGTTTGGGGTTGTATCGATGCTGGCGTTGCGGCGAAGGCCGGAGGCGGTGCGGATGGCGGGGGGACGCCGCTAGTAGACGGGTGGGCCGGGGTTGTAGTTGGGTGGGGCGAGGTCGGGGACCATGTGTTCGTGGGGGCGGCCCACGATTAGTTGGGAACCGTCGGTGAAGCCTTCGGGGCGTCCGCGGAGCTGCTCGATCAGGCGATGGCGCCAGGGGTTGAGATCCGTCTGCGATGAGAGGTCGTGCTCTTCGAACGGGTCGTTGCGGACGTCGAACAGGAGTTCCTGGCCGGTCTGGCTTTCCCAGATGTACTTGTGAGTGTCGCTGACCAAGGAATGCCAGCCGCGGGCCCACTGCTGTTCGGCGGGCGGCGGTTCGTTCGGCGAACCACCGGGCGGTAGCTCGGACGACGCGCCGCTGGCGTATTCGAGGTGCAGGGCGTCGCGCCAGGTAGCGGATTCACCCTGAACCAGCGGGAGAAGGCTGCGACCGGTGACCGAGGACGGGATGTCGCCGCCGGCGGCGTCGATGAGGGTGGGCATTACGTCCTGTAGCCCTACGGGCTGGTCAAGCACCTGTGCGCGAGGAGCGTCCCACGACTCGGGCGAGTTGATGAGGAACGGTATGCCGGCCGAGGCCTCAAAGGGATAGCCCTTGGCGAGGTGGTAGTGGTCGCCGAGCATCTCGCCGTGGTCGCTGACGAAGACGATCAGGGTGTCCTCCAACAGGCTCTTGTCTCGCATGTACTGGAAGAGCCGGCTCATCTGCATGTCAATGTGGTTGATCATTCCGTAGTAGGCGGCGCGCATGTAGTGCATGGGGAGCGGGTCGAGATTCATGCCGCGCCGATAGAAGCGACGTTCGGAACGAACTTCAGGGTCGATGCCGCGGTCCGGGCCTTTCCAGGGCTCCACCCAGTCGCCGATGACGGGCTGCGGAAGGTCCATTTCCGCGTAGCGGTCAAAGAAGAACTTTGGCGGGGTGAAGGGTGGATGGGGGTCGATGAAGGACAGGTTGAGGAAGAAGGGCTGGCTGGGGTCGCGACGCTCCAGGAAGTTGATGGCGCGGGAGACGCACCAGAAGGTGTGGGTCAGTTCCTCCGGCAGGTGGTTGGGTCGGCCAATCCAGCCGTTGGGGGTGGCACCGTGGGCCATGGCCCAGCGGTCAAGGGGGATCTCGCCGTGCAGCCAGTCGAGGTAGTCGTTGCCAGTGCCGCGAGTCGAGTCGGCCAATTCCATGGCGTCGAAGCCAAAACGTCGACGCTGGGGGAACAGGTGGATCTTGCCGATCATGCGGGTCTCGTAGCCCGCGTTGCCCAGTTCGCCGGCCAGCGTGGCCGGCGGATCCCAAGGAATGCCACCGGTCATGCCGACCATGCCGTTGACGCACGGCGCCTGGCCAGACATGAGGACGCGGCGCGCGGGAATGCAGGCGGGCGACTCGGTGTAGCCGCGGCGGAAGCGGGTGCCGGTGGCGCCAATCCAGTCCATGCTGGGGGTCTGCAGGACGGGGTGGTCGGCGATGCCGAGCGCGTCGTTGCGCTGCTGGTCGGTCATGATGAGCAGGATGTGGGGTTGCTTGTCTGCCATCGCGCGCCCCGCTAGAGCTTCGGCCGGGCCACGGTGACGCCCGGCGGCACCTTGGTGGGGACCATGTGTTCGTGGGGCTGGCCGGGGATCAGGCGCTGGCCGTCGGTGAAGCCCTCGGGCCGATCGCGGAGCTTCTCGATCAGGTGCTCGCGCCAGGGGGCCAGGTCTGCCTGCGCGGATAGGTCGCGCTCTTCGAGCGGGTCCTCGTGCAGGTCGAAGAAGAGTTCGCGGCCGGTCTGGCTCATCCAGATGTACTTGTAGCGCGTATCGACCAACCAGTGGTTGCCATCGATGTAGCGGTACATGCCGGAGTGCTCGCCGTGCAGATAGGGCCGCCAGCCGTCATCGTCGCCGCGCATGAGCGGCAGGAGGCTGCGGCCGCTGACGGACTCGGGGATGGGTGCGCCGACGGCCTCGAGAATGGTCGGCATGACGTCCTGAAGGCCGACGGGCTGATCGCAGACGACTTCACGCGGGAGACCCATGCGCTGGGGGGCGCGGGCAAGGAACGGAACACGGGCGGAGGCGTCGAAGGCGCGGCACTTGGAGTACATCTGGTGGTCGCCCAGCATCTCGCCGTGGTCGCTGACGAAGACGATGAAGGTCTCCTCCAGCAAGCCGTTGTCGCGCATGTACTGGAAGAGGCGGCTGATCTGCATATCGATGTGGTTGATCATTCCGTAGTAGGCGGCGCGCAGGTTGTGCATGGCGCCCGGATCGATCGGGCCACGCTGGCCGTAGGGGCCCTTCTCGGCCGGGATGCCGCGGGGAGGGCCGTCCCAGGGCTCCATCCAGTCGCCCATGGCGGGCTCGGGCAGGTCCATGGCGGCGTAGCGGTCGTAGAACCAGTCGGGCGGGGTCATTGGGGGATGGGGATCGATGAAGGAGACGTTGAGGAAGAAGGGGCAGGAGGGGTCGCGTTTTTCGAGGTATTCGATGGCGCGGGAGACGCACCAGAAGGTGTGGGTTTTCTCCTCGGGGAGGTGGTTGGGTCGACCGATCCAGCCGTTGGGGGTAGCGCCGTGGGCCATGGCCCAGCGATCGAGGGGGAACTCGCCCTGCAGCCAGTCGAGGTACTCGTTGTCGTCGGCGCGGGTGGAGTCGGCGAGTTCCAGGACGTCGAAGCCGAAGCGTTGACGTTTGGGGTGGAGGTGGAGCTTGCCGACCATGCGGGTTTCGTAGCCGGCGGCGCGGAGTTCGCCGGCCAGGGTGGCGGGCGGATCCCAAGGGGCGCTCATGAAGCCGACCATGCCGTCCTCGTCGGGCGGGCGGCCGGACATGAGGACGCGGCGGGCGGGGATGCAGGAGGGGGATTCGGAGTAGCCGCGGCGGAAGAAGGTGCCGGAGGCGCCGAGCCAGTCCATGGCGGGGGTCTGCAGAACGGGGTGGCCGTCGATGCCGAGGCAGTCGCCGCGCTGCTGGTCGGTGACGATGAGCAGCACGTTGGGGCGGTTCTGGTCGTGGCTCATGCGGGGCGTCCGGTGGGCAGGCGACACCTGACCGTACCGCTCCGGGGCGTGTGGCTCAACTCTGGCGGAGGGAGTTGGAAGCCGGGCCCTTGCGCGCATAAGAGTTTTTTCTAAAAAACTCTTGAGGTGCGGCGGGGCCTGGTTGGGTCTGCTTTGGGGTGTGGGAAAGGGCCGGTTGCGCGCACCGAGGGCGTGGACGAGCGCCGCGAGCCTGGCGACGGCTTGAAGGGCCGCCGCCGCGAAACGAGGAGTTTCTTCTAAGAAACTCCTGAGCCGGCGCGGGACCCGCGGGCGCCCGAGACGCGGCGTGCTGGGAAGCGCCGGACGCAGGCTGGTGAAGCGGGTAGAGGCGACGGCCACGAGGAAGCTCCGAGAAGGGTTGCAGGTTGGTCATGCCTATCGTACACTGAATGGGTACCACAGGCAAGGTGAGGAGTGGCGGATAGGAAGTTTCAGGGCTTCGGGGTCTCTGATGGGTGGGTGCGACGGGGGCCGGTTCGCTGGGGACCGGTGGCTGGCGTGTTCCATGGTCGGGGTACGTCGATTTCAGGTGAGATGCACTCGCGACGGTCGGAGTTCAGCGGTGATACCGATCGTAGTACCATTGTCGTGAGCATGCGAGCTACTCACCGGCGCACCCTGCAGCGGGTTTGCCAACGCCCAACGCCCGACGCCCGCTGGGATTCGCTGGGGCGGCATAGAAGCGCTGCTACGAGCGGTGGGAGTCGAGGTGATTGAGCGTTCAGGGTCGCGGGTGCTGCTGAGAAAGGGCGTCGATCGGATGGTGGTGCATCGGCCGCATCCGCGGCCGGAGACGGGGCGGGCGACGGTGCGCGACATTGCGGCGTTTCTGTCGGCGCTGGGAGTGGAACCATGATGGAATACCAGGGGTATTTGGCCACGGTGGAGTACGACGACTCGGTAGAACGATTGCATGGACGGGTCGTGAACACCGGTAGCTATCCAATTGCGACGTTCGAGGCAACGGACGTGCGGGAGCTGCGGGCGGAATTTGAACGGTCGGTCGACGAGTATTTGTTGTCCTGCCGCGAGGATGGCGTGGAACCGGCGGCGCCTTTCTCGGGCAAGTTGCAGCTGCGGCTGGGCAGCGAGTTGCACCGGCGGGTGGCGCAAGCGGCGGCGGAAAGCGGGCAAAGTATCAACAGTTGGATTACGCAAGTCTTGGCGGCCGAGGCGCCGAGGTAGAGCGAGGGTCACCGGCCCGGGAGAGATGGGGTAGGCGGGAAGCCGAGGCTGTCGTCGTGCGACTTCGGGGAGCACCACGCTCCCAATGCAGTCAACCACGCGGCCAGTCGTGGTCGGCTACCGATTTGGCTGGACCCTGCCGACGGTGGACAAGCCGCGTGCGCGCTGCGGAGAGTTTGGGACGGGAGATTTGCGTCAGGCGACTGTCTGTGGGAGGCGCTCGAGGATGCGGTCGAGCTTGTCGTTGGTTTGGCGAACCTCGGAGCGGAGTTCGCCGATGTCGGTTCGCACGTGAGTCCGCAAGTCGCGGACCTCGGTCCGCACCTCCTGGATATCGGCCTTGACCTCGGTGCGCAGTCCCTGGTTGTCGGCCTTTACGTCAGATCGCAGTGCGTCGTTGTCGGCCTGCACCCCAGTCCGCAGCCCCTCGATGTCAGTCTTGACCTCGGACCGCAGCGCCGCGTTGTCGGCCTGCACCCCAGTCCGCAATCCCTCGATGTCGGTCTTCACTTCCGACCGAAGCGCCGCGTTGTCGGCCTTGACCTCGGCGTGCAAATTCTGGATGTCGGCCCTGACCTCAGTGCGCAGCGTCTCGTTGCCGGCCTTGACCTCGGCGTGCAAATCCTGGATGTCGGCCTTGACTTCAGTGCGCAGCGCCGCGTTGTCGGCCTTGACCTCGGTGCGCAGTCCTTGGATGTCAGCCTTCACTCCAGACCGCAGCCCCTCGATATCGGCCTTAATCTCGGAGCGCAGCGCCTCGTTACCGGTTCTTACATCGGACCGCAGATCCTGGATGTCGGTGTGCAGCCGCGTTCCCTGTTCGCGGACATTGATGTGTAGTTCACGCAGCCGGGTGTCGCAGCCAGCAACTCCTTCCTCGACGGTACCGACGCGCATGCCGATTCTCCAAGCCGCGCCGGCGACGGCAAAGACCAGGGTGAGGCCGACAGTGATCATGGTGACGACGATTGGTGTGGCGTCCAAGGCGGTGCTCCTTGTCAGGTAGCCACGCGTCGCCGGTGCGTTCCGCCACTACGCCCCCGGCCCGTGGCTCGGAAGGTTCGCGAACCCGCCGCCCACGGCTCATTGATTGTTTGTATCAGGCGGCGTTCGGACTCGTCAATCCGGTAGGTACATGCACCGCTGGGCGATGTGCGAATCCGCTAGGCAGATGGTGGAGGGAGTCGCTCGAGGATGCGGTCGACTTTGCGGTTCAAGTCACGGATGTCCGACTCGCAGACTGCCAAGCCCTTCTCGACGGCTCCCAGCCGACTGCCGAGTCGCCAAGCCGCGCCGCTGACAGCAAAGACGATGGTTGCTCCGACCGTAACCATGGCGATGATGATGGGTGTGGCGTCCGTGGCGATTCTCCTTGATTGGTAGCCACGTTCCGCGGATGCGGACCGCCAGTTCGCCGCTGGCAGCCGTGACTCGGGAGGTTTGCGAACCGACCGCCCACGGCCCGTTGATTGCTTATAGCAGGCGGCACATGCCGTCGTCAATTCGGCGATGGCATGGAACGATTCGGGCGATGCGTGCGTACTACTTCCAGAGTGGCGAGGAGTGCCTGAGCACATGTCGAAGTCAACGGTCGGTTCAGAAGGCTGGCGCGGACGTGGCGGGCGCTTCTTCTGTGGGGAGCTTGCGTTGGGAGCGGTGAACACGTGGCTGCCGGCGAGGCGGTGGGCGATTGCACTGCTGGCCGCGGTTGTCGCGATCGCTGTCCTATTGGCCTCGACGCCGCCGGCATTGGCCTGTGGCGGGTTTTTCTGCACGACGACGCCCGTCGATCAGAACGCCGAGCGGATCATCTTTACGCAGAACGGCGATGGGACCGTGTCGGCCTACGTGCAGATTGAGTACACAGGATCGGCGCCGGACTTCTCGTGGATCTTGCCGTTGCCGGAGGCCATCGATGTGGAGTCTGTCCAGGTTCCGGAAGACGCGATGGCGGCATTCCGGGAGCTTGAGGTGGCGACTGACCCGGTAGTCATGGCCCCAGCTCCTCCCTCATGCGTTCGTCCACCAACGGCGGCGCCGATGGCTGCAGCCGCCCCAGTTACAGTATTCGCCAGCGGCGAAGTCGGGCCGTACGGCTTTGACGTGGTTGGTTCCGAGGATCCTGACGCCCTGGTGACATGGTTGCGAGATAACAGCTACCGAGTCACAGAGGAAATGGAGCCTTTGATCGACGTGTACGTGGAGGAGCAGTTTGTGTTCCTCGCAATGAAGCTGCGCCCCGACAAGGGGGCGCAGGACGTTGAGCCAGTCAAGGTGACGTACCCCTCGGAGCGTCCAATGATTCCGCTGCGACTCACGGCCGTGGCGGCGAACCCGGACATGGCGGTGATGGTCTGGATCTATGGCGAACACCAGGCGGTGCCGATGAACTACGCCAAGATGACCATTGCGAACGACGAGTTGACGTTCACGGACTGGGGATCGAACGACTACCGGCAACTGATGGGTCAGAAGGCCGACGAGAACGACGGAAAGGCCTTCATCACGGAATACGCCGCTCCGACGAGCGAGCTGCGAGTTACGCATCCGTTGCTGCGGGAACTGTCGCGCAGGTTTACCTATGTGACGCGGCTGAATACGGTTATCTCACCCGAAGAAATGACGGTGGATCCCATCTTTGACTACGACCCCAATCTGAAGGATGTGTCTAACGTTCGGGATCTGCGCGGAACGACCGGGCTGTACCAGTGCGAGCGAGACGAGCGGGCGGCTTCTCCGATAGGGCAGCTTCAGTCATTCAGTGAATCCGTCTTCCGGGCGAGCGACGAAGGCGCAGCGGCAGAAGCCGGGGGCGACGGCCTGTCTGTTGGCACGCTCGTCACGGGAGTCGTTGCTGGAGTCGTCGGGGTGCTGCTGCTGGGTGGGGCGGTGTATCTGGGGGTGCGGATCGGTCGGAGGGGGCGGGAGTAGGGACGCCACGAGCCGAACTGTCCCAGGCTGCACAGGTCTACTGACTGCACGCCTCTGGCCGAGGATCGGAAGGTGCGCAAATCGGCCGCCCACGGCCCATTGGATGCTTGTATCAGGCTGAGTTCGTACATTTCGACTAAGCAGATTGGAACGCTGACATAAGCGTACGACGTGACCAATCATTGCCATTAGATGGAAGCCGGAATCTTCGAGTCCTCCGAACGCAGACGCCTGCACGATAGACTAATGCAAGATAGACTTAGCCAACATACCGAACTATCTTGAATATTACACTACACATTCGTTCACGTCACTCATTGATATCGTCCGAGATGGAATCTATCTTTGGTGTGACTACTTCAATAAAGTGGCAAATTGTCTTGGATATCTCATTGGCGAACGAGTCTTCCGATACATTCCCGACACGGGAAACGTGCAGTTCCCCATTGGCGAATCGCTGATCTTCGAAAACGCTTAGACCCTCGAGCCTTTTCTCCAAGTCTTTAATCTCACAGTCCCAGAATCCTAGACCCAGCCAGGCTCGCCATTCACTAGGGCCTTCTTCTTCCCGGACAAGATGGATAAAGTAGGACATCTTCCAGTTGCCCCAAAACGGTCGCGAATACCACAAGTGCCAATAGCGCCAAGAGGGATTACCGCCTGCCCAACGGCTTGTCTTATCCGGCCTCTGATCAAACGGCAAGCTAGCAATCGATCGATTGGAAACTCCTCGAAGGAAGCGTGTGATTTCATCTTGCCTGTTCCTCGCGAATGTTTGAGCCAACTTGCTAGGTCCAGGGCTAACCGGGATATTGTCACCGGATGATTCGCCAATGCTAATGATGTAGTCGTCAACACCAGGAACCGGAATGATTGTGCTGGCCTGTACGTAGAGCGGTCCCGCGTCGCCGTCCTGGTACGGCGTCAATTGGACGCACGAAATCAGGTTGTCACTTGGGGCCTTCTCATTCAGCCAGAGGGCGGCGGAGGTCACTTCCGGTGCAAACCGGTGGCTGGCCAGAATGATGCGCTGGTCATTGTTCAGCGCATTCAGGTCGTCGGCGTTGAGATGCTGGAGAAGTCTGTTTGTCGCGTCGTCCTCCGATGCTTCGCTGTATTCGGCGAGCATGCGAATGATGTCGTCGGCGCTGGCGCGCTGGAGGTAGCTGGCGTACTTGATTGCTTGCCAGTGGGCATCGGCACCGGTGTCATCCCGCTTCAATTCAATGACGACCAGATCGCCGTCAGCGTCCACGGCCAGCAGGTCCAGGCGCTCGTCAGTCCGGTCGAAGTCGCTGAACTCCTTGCCGATGATCAGGAGGTCATCGCCCAGGATTTTGGGGTTGGCAGCGATCCACTCCTGGATGTCGCGACGCTCCTGGAAGCCCAGGCTGGCGAATTCGACCTCGGCGATCTTCTCGGATTCGCGGTTCTCGGGGTTGATTCTGAAGAGTTGGGGTTCGGCGCTCATTTTCTTTTCCTATGTATCGGGACGCTGGGAACTCGTGGCCTGACAGGCTCACCACGAACCGGACGGCACTGCTTGCTGTTGTCGCGGGAAGGCGAGCTTACGGCGAACGATTCGCGGCCGCCAAAAGTCGCCAAGCGAGGGCGACCAAGGCGGCGGCGATGAGTTGGACGAGGATGAAGATGGCGGCGGATTGGGGGGCGATGCCGGCGAAGGTGTCGGTGAAGATGCGGCCGATGGCGACGGCGGGGTTGGCGACGCCGGTGGATGAGGTGAAGTAGTAGGCGCCGGCGACGTAGGCGCCGACGGCGCCGGGCAGGTAGTTGTAGGACCTCGTGGCGACGAGGGTGAAGATGAGGCTGAGGAGGCCGACGGTGGCGACGAGGTCGCCTAGCCAGGTGATGGGGGTGTCGCGGACGGTGCCGGAGATTTCGGCAAGGGGCAGCCCGAACATGAGGTTGGTGAGGAGGGTGCCGACGATTCCGCCAGCAATCTGGGCCGGGAGGTAGCTGGCAGCTTCACGCCAGGGGAGTTGCCCGACGGCAGCGGCGGTGAGGGTGACGGCGGGGTTGACGTGGGCGCCGGATACAGGCCGAAGGGCGGCGATGATGGCGGCGAGGGCGAAGCCGGTGACGAGGGCGTTCTGGAGGAGTTGGAGGCCAGGGTCGGTGGTGAGGCGTTCGGCCATGATTCCAGAGCCGACGATGGCGATGAGGAGCCAGGCGGTGCCGAGGAACTCGGCGAGGGTGCGGATTGGGAGGGATGGAGGGGATTTCATAGAAAGGTACGGAGTGCGAGTGGAGTCGCGACCTTGACGGAATCCCCGCAGGTGATTTGGCAACGAGTCTTCTGGCGAAGTTGACTGGTGACCCGGGATTGGTTGCGCGGAAGACCCTCACCCCAACCCTCTCCCACAGGGAGAGGGGGAAGACAGCGAACCGGCGCGGGAGGTGGGGCGCTGGTGGGGGATGGTGCGAGACGCTTCGACCGGAAGACCCTCACCCTAACCCTCTCCCACGGGGAGAGGGGAAAGACTGGCACCATGCGGGGAAGTGCGACGGCGGGGGCGGTGGTGCGAGGCATCTCGGCCGAAGGACCTCTCTCCCGCTCGTCGAGGGAAAGTCCGAGGTCAGACGCAGGAGCGCGGTAGTTTGTCGAGATCTCGCCTGGTTGAAAGCTGGTTGGCCTCGAGCCGCCTATTGGGTGGACATGCGTCGAAAATACCCGCCGTTCGAGAAGATTCCGCCCAAGCTGCTTTCGCTGGCACGCTCGCTGCGGAGACGACAGACGGACACCGAACGGGTGATGTGGCAGTTGGTTCGTCGCCGGCAGCTTGGCGTGAAGTTTCGCCGTCAGCACCCGATTGAGCCCTATGTGCTGGATTTCTACTGCCACGAGTTGGGTCTGGCCGTAGAAGTGGATGGCGCCGGACATATGCAGCCGACGAAGCGCGCAGAAGACCGCCAGCGTTCGGCCGCGCTGGAAGCGCTGGGGATTGAGGTGATCCGGTTCACCAACATTGAGGTGCTCCAGGAAACGGACGCGGTGGCTGAGGCTCTGTGGCTTGCGTGTGAGGAACGACGTGAGACCTGTGAAGACGCGGAACGGCGGATGGTGGAACTGTGCCATGAGAACGGGGGCGAAAAGCGCGTGGGGGTGACTCGGAGCGCTTCGACCGGAAGACCCTCACCCTAACCCTCTCCCACGGGGAGAGGGTAAAGATCGGCGTCCAGAATGGGGGATTCCGGCCCAGGCGGGAGGTGATGGGGCGGACCTGGTGGGCGGCCAAATGGGGTGGCTGGCTACTAGTCGGATTGCGAGCCGTTGGTTGGGGCGGGGGTGGGGTCCTGGGGGGTGGGGTCGCCGACGTCGGGCCAGCGTTCGTTGGGGGCGGGGGTTTGGCCGGTGTTGAGGTAGATGACGCGCTCGGCGATGTTGGTGGCGCGGTCGCCGAGCCGTTCCAGGTTGTGCGCGACCCAGGTGAGCCAAGTGGCGCGCTGGATGTTGCGCGGATCTTCGAACATGTACGTCAGTAGCTCGCGGTAGACCTGGTCGTAGAGCTGATCGACCTCGTCGTCGGCATGCCAGACCTGGCGTGCGAGGGCGTCGTCGCGCTCGTTGAGGGCGGTGAGGCTGTTGTGGAGCATGTTGATGGAGATATCGGCCATGCGTGGGATGTCGATCAGCGGCTTGAGCGGGGGCTCATCGCCCATACGAATGCTGATCTTGGCGATGCCCTCGGCGTAGTCGCCCATGCGTTCCAATTCGGAGGCGACCTGCATGCCGGTGATCAGCCTTCGCAGGTCGCTGGCCATGGGCTGCTGCCTGGCGATGACGTCGATGCACAACTCTTCAAGCGCCAGGTAGCGCTCATCGATTTCGTCGTCTTCCTCGACGATGCGGCGGGCAAGTTCCACGTCGCGTGAACGCAGCGACTCGATCGAGCGCTTGATCGCCTTTTCCACCATGCTGCCGATGAGCAGGAGCTCGTCCTGCACCTGTTGAAGCTGGCTTTCGTATTCAGTGCGCGGCGACATGGGACTTCCTCGCTTGGCCGACTTCCAACAGTGACGTTTGCATGACCCGGGGGTGGTTGCCCCGAAGACCTTCACCCCCGGATCGCGTCCGGGGAAGGCTCCAACCCGCTCCCACGGGAGACATTTGCGTAACCCCGGGGTGGTTGCCCGGAAGACCCTCACCCCAACCCTCTCCCAGAGGGAGAGGGAGAAAGAGCGGCCCCAAGCTTGAGGACCAAGGGTGATTTGCAAAGGTCTCCTCGGGGAGAGGGGGCAAGAGCGGGCGCACTCTCAAGTACCCGGGGCGTTTTGCCGTGGCTTCTCGGGAGCGACGAGAGATCACGCCTTCGAGGGCGAGGGAGTTATCCAGAGGTCTCGAGCGAGAGCGGAGATATTGCGGCGACATGACGATCTCCGTCCTAGCCGAAGCGGCCGGTGATGTAGGCCTCGGTGCGGGGGTCGGTCGGGGTGGTGAAGAGTTGCTGGGTGTCGTTGAACTCGACGAGGGTGCCGGCTCCGGATTCCGCCACCGTGAAGAAGGCCGTACGGTCCGAGATGCGCGCGGCTTGCTGCATGTTGTGGGTGACGATGATGATGGTGAGTTGTTCGCGCAGCTCGCGAATCAGGTCCTCGATGCGGGTGGTGGCGATGGGGTCGAGGGCCGAGCAGGGCTCGTCCATCAGCAGCACGTCGGGCTGCACGGCCAGGGCGCGGGCGATGCAGAGGCGTTGCTGCTGACCGCCGGACAAGGCCAACCCGCTTTTCTTGAGGTCGTCCTTGACCTCGTCCCAGAGGGCGGCGCGCTTGAGGGAGGTTTCGACAGCTTCGTCCATGTCGCCCTTGTAGCCGTTGACGCGCAGCCCGTAGGCCACGTTGTCGTAGATGGACTTGGGGAAGGGGTTGGGCTTCTGGAAGACCATGCCGACCTGGCGGCGGACCTCGACCGGGTCGACCGAGCGGTCGTAGATGTCGCGGTTTCGAAAGATGACGGAGCCGCTAATCCGAGCGGTGGGAATGAGCTCGTTCATGCGGTTGAAGCAGCGCAGGAAGGTGCTCTTGCCGCAGCCGGAGGGTCCGATGATGGCGGTGACCTCGCGCGGGCGGATTTCACAGTCAACGTTCTCCAGCACCAACGTGTCGGCGTACCAGAAGTTGAGATTGCGGGTCATCAGGATCACGTCGGATTGCCCGTTTTCCGACGGCGTGACCGTCGATTCGGGCGCGCGCGCATCGATGCGCAGGTTGATCACTGAAGCCTCCTCTGCATGCGGAATCGGAGATAGACCGCGAATGAATTGGCGGTGAGCAGCACGACCAGTAGAACGACGATTCCGCCCGCCGCAAGGCTATGAAACTCCTTCTGAGGCAGCGACACCCAGTTGAATATCTGGATGGGCAGCACGGTGAAGATGTCCAACGGCCCGTTGGGATCGAAGGCGACGTAGGTCAGCGCCCCGATGGTGATAAGGGGCGCGGTCTCGCCGATGGCGCGGGCCAGGGCGAGGATGGTGCCGGTGAGAATGCCGCCGGAGGCCGAAGGGAGCACGGTCTGGCGAACCATCTGCCAGCGGGTGGCGCCCAGCGCGTAGGAGCCATCGCGCAGCGAGTCCGGCACGGCGCGGATGGCCTCGCGGGAGGCCACGATGATGAGGGGCAGGATGAGCAGCGCCATGGTCATCGATCCGGCCAGCACCACGCGGCCGAGGGCGAGCCAGCGAACGAAGAGACCCAGACCCAGCAGGCCGTAGACGATGCTGGGCACGCCGGCGAGGTTGGCGATGTTGAGCTGGATGAAGCGGGTCAGCCAGTTGTCCGGGGCGTATTCCTCCAGGTAGATGGCCGCGCCGACGCCGAGCGGGAAGGCAATGATGGCCGTGAAGGCCATCATCCAGAGGCTGCCCAGCAGGGCGGAGCGCAATCCGGCGTTGTCGGCGATGCGGGACGGGTAGTTGGAGAGGAAGTGCCAGTCCACCTGGCGGGCGCCGTCCGTGAAGATGTCGAACAGCAAGGCCCCGAGCATGACGAGGCCCATCAAGGTCGAGACGACGGCGAGGGCGTAGAAGAGCCAGCCGGACCAGCGGCGACGAGCCTGACTGGCACGCCAGACGTCGGGGGACGGAACGGCGGCGGTGGCCTGGGCGCTCATTCGTAGGCCTCGCGGTAGCGGCGAACCAGCAGGTCGCTGAGGAGATTCATGACGAGGGTCATGACGAAGAGCAGGGTGCCGACGGCGAAGATGGTGCGGAATTCGATGCCGCCCTGCGGGGTATCACCCAGGCTGGTCTGGACGATGTAGGCGGTCATGGTTTCCATGGAGCGGAGCAGGTCGAAGCCCAGTTGGGGCTGCAGGCCGGCGGCGATGGCGACGATCATGGTTTCGCCGATGGCGCGTGAGATCGAGAGGATGATGGCGGCGAGGATGCCGGAGAGCGCGCCGGGCACGACCACGCGGCTGACGACTTCGAACCTGGTTGCGCCAAGGGCAAAGGCGCCTTCGCGCAGGTCGCGCGGGACGGCGCGGAGGGCGTCTTCGCTGATGGAGGCCATCATGGGGAGGATCATGAAGCCCATGACGATGCCGGCGCTGGCGACGTTGAAGATCTGCGTCTGGGGAAAGATGTCTCGAAGAATCGGAGTCACGAACTGGAGGGCGAAGTAGCCGTAGACGACGGTGGGAATCCCCGCCAAGACTTCGAGGACCGGCTTGACGATGCTGCGCAGGCGGGCGGGGGCGAATTCGCTGAGGAAGATGGCGGTCATTAGCCCGATCGGCACCGCTACCACGATGGCGACCAGGGCGACGACGATGGTGCCGTTGACGAGGGGAAGAACCCCGAAGCTCTTGGAGGCGAAGAGGGGGGTCCAGCGGGTGCCGGTGAGGAAGTCCACGATTGGGACTTCGCCGAAGAACTGGATGGTCTCGCCCAGGAGGGTGATGACGATCCCGGTGGTGGTCAGGACGGAAATGAGCGCGCAGAGGAAGAGCACCACGTGGACGCTGCGCTCGACGAGTTTGCGGCGGAGCGAATCGCGACGAGAGCCAGCGAACTGACTCTCGTCGCCTTCGTGTGCCGCCGCGTCAGCCGTGGGCTGCGCGCGGGGAAGCGACTTGAGGTTATTCATGGCGATTTTCGGTCGATGGCGGCTGGCGCATTTCGCGTCCGGCGACGCTTCGGCTTCCAACGAGCCGCGATTCCCGCGCGCGGAATTCCTGCCGGATACTACGCGCCTGCCTTCCAGGCTTCCAATACCGAATTCGGAGTAGCGTTGACGCCCTCCATGGCGGTTACGGTGCCCGTCTTGCGGGCGGTGAAGCGCTCAAGCGCGAGGTCGTACATCTGGGCGGGCAAGGGGACGTAGCCGACATCGCCGACCAGGTTTGCGGCGTTCTTGAGGTAGAACTCCACGAAGGTCTGCACCTCGGGCCGCTCGGCGGCGACGGTGCTGACGTAGATGAGTATCACGCGCGAGAGCGGCGCGTACTTGCCGGTGAGGACGTTCTCGGTGGTGGGGAACACCGGACCGGCGCCGCCGTCGACCTGAAGCGCCTTCAGGACGTCGGCGTTCTGCTCGTAGTAGGCGAGGCCGAAGTAGCCGACCGCGCCGGCGTCGCCGGAAACGCCCTGGACCAGGACGTTGTCGTCCTCGCTGGGGGTGAAGTCGCCGCGGCTGGCGCCTTCCTCACCGTTGATTGCCTTGGTGAAGTAGTCGTAGGTGCCGGAGTCGGTGCCCGGGCCGTAGAGCAGGAGGGGCTCGTTGGGCAGGCCCTCACGAATTTGGGACCAGTCCATGATTGCGCCCTCGGACTCGGGCGCCCACATGGTCTTGAGTTCTGCGGTGGTGATGCTGTCGCCGATCCAGTCGTTCTGCTGGTTGACTACGACGGCGATGCCGTCGATGGCGACCGGCAGTTCAATGTAGCCGACGGCGTTTTCGTCGCAGAGTTCCTGCTCGGTCGGCTTGATGAAGCGGGAGGCGTCGGAGATGTCGGTTTCCAGGGCGCAGAACTTCTTGAAGCCGCCGCCGGTGCCGGAGATGCCGACGGGGACACGGACGTCGCGGAACTGCTTCTGGAATTCCTCGGCGACGGCCTGGCTGATGGGGCCGACGGTGCTGGAGCCGTCGATGAGGATGGTGCCGGAGAGCTGGTCGGCTGCCGGGGTGGCCGCGACCGCTGCCGGGGTGGCGGCGGGCTCGGACTCGCCGCAGGCGGCCAGGAGCGCGGCGCCAGCGGCCGCCAGGGATCCGAGTCCGGCTGCGCGGAGGACGCGCCGTCGGCTGATTGCACTCATGAAATGGCCTGCCTCTCTGAAGGACTATGCGGTCGAATCGACCAATGAGACGTTAGGGGGTGTGCGTCAACGGGCGGCGCAGCGTGATTAACGGGCGCTTAGCGTTGACTTAGCGGTCGGTGAAGCTGGCGAAGGCGCTGGCTGCGAGGGTGCTCAAGTTTCTGAAGCGACCTGCTGGGGAGCGGCTGTCCGGAGGGGGAGGGCGACGCTGAAGGTTGCTCCACGACCAAGGCCGGGGGATTCGGCCCAGATGCGTCCGCCGTGCTGGCGGACGGTGTGGCGGGCGATGGAGAGGCCGAGACCGGCGCCGGCGCCACTGCGGGAGGGGTCAGCTTTGTAGAAGCGTTCGAAGACGCGGTCGAGTTCGTTGAGCGCCAGTCCCGTACCGGTGTCGGAGACGCTGACTATGGCGTCGTCGCCCGTCCGCTGGGTGGCGACGCGAATGGAGCCTGACGGCGGGGTGAATTTGATGGCGTTGTGGACGAGGCTCATGACGACGCGGGCGGTGCGGTCGGCGTCGGCGTGGACCGGGAGGGCTTCACCGTTGGTCACGACGTCTAAGGTGACCTCGTGTCGAGCGGCTTGCGCGCTCAAGCGTTCGGCAGCGGGCGCGACGATCTGATTGAGATCCACAGTGGCCAGGTCCAGATCGGCCATGCCGGATTCGATGCGGGCCAGGTCCAGGAGCTCGGCGATTATCTGGCTCATGCGCTCGACTTCGACTTCGATTCCGTGGAGGAATTCGTCGCGGCTGGCGGGGTCGTCGGCGGCGCCGTCTTGAAGGGTTTCGACCAACGCTCGGAGAGCCGAGAGGGGCGTGCGGAGTTCGTGGGAGACGTTGGCGACGAAGTCGCGGCGGACGGTTTCGGTCTGGCGGAGGTCGGTGAGATCGCGGAGCAGGACGAGGCGCTGACGCAGGCCGGGGAGGCCGAGGGGGACGGCGATGGCGTGGACTTCGCGTTCGGTGGCGCCGACCGATAGCAGGCGGGCGGTGGGCTGCTCGGCGGAGGTGGGCGCGCGGATGAACTCGACCAGGTCGTTGTCGCGCAGGGCGTCGGCGAGAGAGGCGTGGCCTTCCAGGCGCGCGCGCACATCGAGCATGCCGGCGGCGGCCTGGTTGACGAGGCTGACGGTGTCGTCGGCTTCGACGATGACGACGCCGTCGGTCATGGAGGCCAGGACGGTTTCGAGGCGTTCCTGGTCGTGTTGGAGGGCGCGGGATTCGGCCTGGAGGGCGTCGGTGGTTTCGGAGGTTGCCTGGGACAGGTCGCGGATTTCGGGGCCGCCGGTGCGGGGGAATGGTTCCGGGCCCTCCGGGGATAGGAGGCTCTCGGTCGACCGTCGGACCTGGCGGAGGGCGCGGACTTCGCGGTTCATCAAGCAGGCGGTGAAGCCAGCAGCCAGGGGTGCGCCGAGCACGGCGGCGAGGACCAGAGCGCCAACCATGCCCTCGCGACCGTCGCCCGATTGGACTGCCAGGACGATTCCGGCGATCAGCAGGGCGGCGAGCACGCCGGTCGCCGCCGCCAGGGCCGCGCGGGCGCGCAGGCCGCCGGACGGGCGCATCAGCCGACGAACCGGTAGCCGACGCCGCGGACGGTCTCGATGCGGGCGGGGTTGGAGGGGTCGTCTTCGATCTTGCGGCGGATGCCGCGTATGTGAACGGGGACGGTGCGGGTGTCGCGGGTGAAGGTGTCGCCCCAGACGTGTTCGAGGAGTTGCTCGGCGGAGTAGACGCGTTCGCGATTGCGCATGAGGAATTCGAGGAGGTCGAATTCCCTGGGTTTGAGGCGGAGCGGTTGGTCGCGGAGGGTGACCTGGCGGGTGGCGCGGGAGAGGGTGAGTTCGCCGGCTTCGATAGAGTCGCGGGATGGGGCGTCGGCGTGGCGGATTTCTTCCTGGAGCAGTTCGCGGCGGCGCAGCATGGCTTTGACGCGGGCAATGAGCTCACGCATGGAGAAGGGCTTGGTCATGTAGTCGTCGGCACCGATTTCGAGGCCGACGACACGGTCGATTTCGTCGTCGCGGGCGGTGAGCATCAGGACCGGGACGGCGCTGGTGCGGCGGATCTGGCGGCAGACTTCGAAGCCGTCGATGCCGGGGAGCATGAGGTCCAGCACGACCATGTCGGGCTGAGTCTCCATGGCCAGGTCGAGGGCGCGTTCGCCGTCGGAGGCCGTTTCAACGTCGTAGCCCTGGCGGCGAAGGTTGTAGGCGATGGTGCGGGCCAGGCTTGCTTCGTCTTCGACGATCAGGACCCGGGCCACTGTGTGTCTCCGCGCGCGCCCGGCGGTCGGGCGGGCTGCTTCCGGGTATTCACTATACGCAGGCCAGGAATGCGGGGACGGGCGGGCACTCCTGTTGTTCAACGCCTGTTAATCGGGGAGACGGTGGCGAAAAGGCAGCTACCCCGAAGGGGGGATGCGGGGCCGAACCGAAGGTCGCGAAAGCTGCCATACTCCCAGGACTCTGCCGGCCGGAGTATTCGCGTGTCCCACGTTGCCGCCGACATTCGGCTTAGCCGATTCAACCCGCTGCCGCGAATCCTGGCGTTTGACGATTTTGACGACGGGCTGCACGGCTGGTGTGAGCTGGTCGGCAATCACAACGGGGATCTGAACGAACTGCAACCGGTGTTCAGCGACATGCGGCCGGCGCAGCTGAGTACCTGCACGTACTTCGACCTGGGGACGCACGGGTCGGTGGACGGCACGTATTCGATGAAGCTGGCGACGCGGCCGCGGAAGTTTCACCAGGCGGTGGCGATCAAGCGGTTGACCTCGGCGGCGGATGGGCTGGTGCAGTTCGAGGCCTGGTTTACGTACAAGGCGGAGCAGACGTTCGGGACACAGGATGCGGGGGCGCGGGCGTGGGACGGGAATTACCACCCATCCGAGGCGCACTTTGGATCGTTCACGCTGTGGAACGACATCTGCGAGGGGACCAAGCCGCAGGACCGCTACCAGGCGGCGCTGCGCTACGAGAACACGAACGAAGAAGGGGAGTTCACGCAGCGCTGGCTGTACAAGACGGGGCTGCACCCGACGACGCGGATGCTGCGGGAAGGGTTCGACTCGAACCAGAACGACGTGCACGTGGCGAAGCCGGACATGTGGGCGCCGATTCCAGGCGGGGACCAGCAGCTGTGCTTCAACGAGGTGCCGACGAAGGTGAACTGGCACTACCTGCGGTGGCTGTTTGATCTGTCCACGCGGCGGAATACGGAGTTGCAGGTCAACGACCTGACGATGGACCTGCGGGATATTCCGGTGCTGCGGTTCGAGGAGGGGTACTGGGGCATTAGCCGGCTGCTGAACCTGTGCATGGACGTGCGCACCACGAGCAACGTGCGGAACTTCCTGTACCTGGATTCCGTCGTGATCTCGGCGGACTGGTAGGCGAGCATGCGGCATTCGTTTACCGCAGTCATTGAGAAGAACGCGACGTTTCACGAAGACTTTGAGACGGAGCCGTATGAGTGCGCGTGGGCTTCAGAGGCGCGGTGGTTCGTTCACGTGGCGGAGTTGGAGGGCGTCGGGGCGAGCCTGAGCGCGAGGGTGCAGGTGTCGCCGGACGGGTTGTTCTGGTGTGATGAGGGGTCGGCGTTCAAGCCGATGTCGGCGCCGGGGATGAGTTCCCTGGCGGTGCGGGACTTTGGCGGGTGGTTGCGGCTGGATTGCGGGCTGGAGGGGGAGGACCCCAGGGTGCGGTTGATGATCTACCTGGTTTTGAAGGAATAGCAGGCGCGTCCCATGAAGGCCGTGGTATATGACGAGGTTGGCGGTCCGGAGGTCTTGCACCTGGCGGACGTGCCGACGCCTGAGCCGGCCGAGGACGAAGTGCTGGTGCGGGTGCTGGCGGTGGCGGTGGACTTCATCCAGCTGCACATCCGGCATGGCGGATCGGGGCGGATCGGATCGCCAAAGGAGCCGGGGTATGGTCTGGCGCCGCTGCCGCGGATTCCGGGTGGAACGGCGTGCGTGGAAGTTGTGGAGTGCGGCGCGGGCGTAACGGACGTCGAGGTCGGTGAACGGCATCTGACGGGCGGGCTGCGGCCCGGGTCCTACGTGGAATACGGAGTGGTTTCAGCCAGCAGTCTTTCGTTGGGAAGTCCGGACGCGCCGGGTCCCACGGCGATCCCGGCGAACTTCAGCCCCGTGGAGGCCGCGGCGTTCGACTACGCGCCGGTGGCGTACCACACGCTGCGGGTGGCGGCGGGACTGTCGGCCGGCGAGACGGTGTTGATTCACTCGGCCGCGGGCGGGACCGGAGTGCTGGCGGTGCAGCTGGCCAAGCACTTTGGAGCGACGGTGATCGGCGTGGCTAGCAGCGACAAGAAGCTGGAGCTCGTGCAGTCGCTTGGGGCGGATCATGTAATCAACTCGCGGTCCGCCGATGTCATCGAGGAAACGCTGCGCCTGACAGACGGCGAAGGCGTGAACGTGGTCTGGGATCCGGTGGGCGGCGACGTGTTTGAGCAGAGTCCGCGGGCGATGGCCGAGGGTGGGCGGCTGGTGAGCCTGGGGTCCAACTCGTTTACGGGGTCGGGGGTGGTGGAGTTCTGGTCGTTCTGGGTGAAGAACCTGCGGCTGATTGGCTGGGGTGGGCAGAGCAATGCGGATGCGCATGCGCCGGAGATCATGCGTGAGTTGATTGAATTGGCTGAGGCAGGCCGGTTGCGGCCGGTAGTGGGCGGGACGTTTCCGTTCGCGGAAGCGGCTGAAGCCCATGCGGCGATCGAGGCGCGGAAGCCGATTGGGAAGGTTGTGTTAGTCCCCTAAGTAACGCTTGCCTGTGGCAAGTCCCATCGGGCCCGGCGACGGCCAGGCATCGGGACGCTATCTGGACAGGATTCCGCCGACCGAGCCAACCAGCTCGTTGCCACTTAGATCCACGCTCGCCAGATTGGAGAGGTCATTCAACTCGGTCGGGACCTCCCCGCTCAACTGGTTGTAGGAGAGATCCAAATCCTTCAGGAGGACGAGTTGGCCTAACTCCGGCGGGATCCCGCCGGTCAGTCGGCTGTCGCCCAGGTCGAGTATCTCCAGGTTGGCAAGCATTCCCAGTTGGGGAGGGATTTCGCCGCTCAATTCGTTGTCGGACAGATCCAACTCTTTCAAGGACGCAAGTTGTCCTAACTCCGATGGGATCGAGCCCGTCAAGCGATTGACGCCGAATTCGAGTATCTCCAGGTTGGCGAGCATTCGCAGATCGGGAGGGATCTCGCCGCTCAGATTGTTGAGTGAGAGATCCAGCTCCTTCAGATGCGTGAGTCTGCCCAGCCAAGCTGGGATGCTGCCGCTCAACTCATTGCCCCAAAGGCCGAGCGTTTCCAGCCTGATGAGTCGTCCCAACTCAGGGAGAATCTCGCCGGTCAACTCGTTGCCACCGAGTTCAAGGTTCGTCAACTCAACAAGCACACCCAGCTCGGGTGGGATTTGACCTGTCAGTTGGTTATATGTGAGCGACAACCGCTCTAGCTGCACCAACTCGCCCAACCATGGTGGAACTTCGCCCGTTAAGTGGTTAACACTGAGATCGAAATCGGTCAGCTTGGTGAGCGCTCGTAGTTCCGGCGGGATTTGGCCTGTCAGGTTGTTTTGGTACAAATACAGCGTGTCCAGGTTGGAAAGCGCACCCAACTCAGGCGGGATCTCTCCCGACACGCGATTGCTCCCAAGGCTCAGCCACTCCAGGCTGGTCAGGGCACCCAATTCAGCTGGAATAGATCCTGTGACCTGGTTGATTTCGAGGCTCAGGACCTTCAGGTTGGTCAGGGCGCCTAGGTTCGGCGGAATGCCACCCCTCAGCTGATTGTCCGACAGCGCGAGCCATTCAAGTCCGGTGAGCTCGCCGATTGATGTCGGGATGCCGCCAGTCAACTGATTGCCACTGAGATCCAGCACTTCCAGGTTCTGGAGCTCTCGCATTTCCGGCGGAATGGCGCCCTTCAATTGGTTTTCTTCGAGCTCAAGGAAGCGAAGATTGGCGAGTTCGTTCAGCTGTCCGGGAATCTGGCCGGTCAGCTGGTTGTGGCCGAGGTCGAGCAAGAGGAGGCCGGCAAGCCCACTCAGTTCCGGTGGAATCTCGCCCGTCAACTGGTTTTTACCCAGGTCCAGGTACTGCAGATCGGCGAGTCTGCTCAGCTGTTTGGGGACCTCGCCGGTGAGCTGGTTGTCACCGAGGTCCAGCAATCTAAGATCAGCTAGCTCACTCAGTTCCAGTGGAATCCCACCTGTCAGTCGGTTACCGCTGAGATTTAGCCCCAGCATTCGGGTGAGCGATCCAACCTCCGGAGGGATCGTCCCTCGCAGTTGATTTTCGGCGAGATCCAGCTCCTTCAGGCTGGCAAGGTCGCCCAACCGCGGCGGAATGTGACCCGTCAGGTTGTTGCCCCTCAAGTACAGCGATTCCAGATTCTTGAGTGCGCCCAATTCCGCTGGGAGGCTGCCGGTGATCTGGCTCTGTCGGAGGTCCAAGTATTCCAACCCGGTCAGTTGGCTCACCTCCGGCAGGATTGGCGCCATCAGGGGAAGCGATCCAAGGTTCAGACTGACTACGCGTTTGGTCGCGGGTGGACCAGCAGCGAGCTCAACACCCCACCAGCCAGCAACAGCCCGAGTCGTGTCCCAGTTCAGCGGGATGGCGCCGGCCAACTTGGCACGGATAGCCAGCAGCACGGCGCAGTCGTGGACCAGACCGGGGTTCTCTTGCGGATCGGGCACGGCTACGCCGTTGGCGCACTGAAGCTCAAGCGAAGTTGTCGGAATATTAGAAGAAGCGTCCGCCGAGGTCGTGACTTCCGGCACCTTCGTCGCGGGCGGCCGAACGGCAGGTTGCTCGACTGTCGGGGTGGACGACGCGCGCACTGGAGATTCAGCAGGCGGCTGGCCATCGCAGGCGGCCAGGCAAGCGAAGGCCACGATAGCAGCCAAGCTGATTCGCACTCGCAAAGTTCGCTTGGACTCGTAGTACCGGGATCCGAACATACCTCAACAGAAGCAATCATCCGGTTTACGCCACCGCGCGATGGCCGAGGGTGGGCGGCTGGTGAGTCTTGGGTCGAACTCGTTTATGAGAAAGGGCGTGGTGGAGTCCTGGTCGTTTGGGGTGAAGAACATGCGGCTGATCGGCTGGGGCGGGCAGAGCAATGCGGAGGCGCATGCGCCGGAGATCATGCGGGAGTTGACTGAGTTGGCCGAGTCGGGGCGGTTGCGGCCGGTGGTGGGTGGGACGTATGCGTTCGCGGAAGCGGCGGCGGCGCATGCGGCGATCGAGGCGCGGAGGCCGATAGGGAAGGTTGTGCTGGTTCCGTAGCAACGGCGTACCGAAGAGTCTCACCTGGGGTCAACCCGACTCAGCTCACAGGGAGAACTTTGGCTGCTACCTCGCGGTGCAGGGCCGGTGGGATGTCGACGGGACAGGTCCGATCAACCGATTGCCCGCGAGGTTCGCCGTTCTCAGGTTGGGGAGTGCGTCCAGTTCAGGCGGGACAGATCCCGTCAATTGATTGCACGACAGATCAAGCTCTCTGAGCTTCCTCAGCAGCCCTAATTCAGCCGGGATTTCGCCAGTCAGTCGGTTGCCTCGCAGGTCCAACTGTTCCAAATTGACTAGTCCAGCCAGTTCGGGCGGGATGGAGCCGGTCAGTGCGTTTTCGCTCAGGTTTAAGCGGTCAAGCCGAGTCAGCCAGCGCAGGCTCAAGGGAATCGTGCCGGTCAACTGGTTGTCATCCAAATACAGATCTTTCAGTTGCGTGAGCTCGCCCAGCCACTCAGGCACCTCACCGGTCAACTGGTTACCGCCGAGGTGCAACGCTTCCAGTTGGTTCGACTCGCTCAGTGTCGGCGGAATGCCCCCCGTCAGTTGATTCCCCCCCAGAAACAGCCATTCCAGCTCTGTGAGTTCGCCCAACCATTTGGGGATATCGCCAGTCAATCCGCTGCGAGTAAAGTCCAGCCATCGCAGGTTGGTCAGCGCGCTGAGTTCTGGCGGGATCCCGCCGGACCACTGATTCTCCGCGAGGTCTAACTCCGTGAGGTTGGTGAGCATGCCCAACTCGGACGGAATAGGACCGGACAACTGGTTGCCGCGGAGATACAGCCCTCTCAGGTTCGTGAGCGCGCCCAACTCCACCGGTACGGCACCTGTCAGCCGGCTGAATCGCAGATCCAGAAATATCAACTCCGTCAGTTCGCCCACTTGCGGCGGGATCGGCGCCCCCAAGTCGAGCCACGAAAGGTCTAGCCCTATGACGCGCTTGGCCGGATTTGGATCTTCGTCCAGATAGACACCCGACCAATCGGATATGTCGCGGTCAGCGCTCCACATCAATGGAGCTGTGCCGGCCAACGTATCGCGTACGGCTAGAAGCACAGCACAGTCCTCCAGGAGCCCGGGATTTTTCTGCGGGTCCGGCACGGCGACACCGTTGGCGCAACGCTGTTGAGAGGATCCAGGCGATGGCGTGGGCTTGGCTTGCGGTGTAGGCGTGGCCTCCGGCGTGGGCGTCGCCACCTGAGGAACTGCGGCCGTTGGCCGGGGTGAGGTCTCGCGAGTCACCGCGGGTGCGGGCTGGGCGGGGGCTTGCGAGGTCGTCGTGGCCGCAGGCGCGAAGGAGGATTGCTCGACTGCCGCAGTCGGAGAGGTCTGTTCCCGCGCGGATGTAACTATCTCGCTGTCACAGGCGGCCAGTGCAGCGAAGATTGCAGCCGCGAACAGGGCAACGATAACCCGCAAAGTCGCTCGGCGCTTTAGTGTTTCGGGCGAACTATACGCGAGCCAGAGTTGCCGACCGCGCGAACCATCGCACCGTGCGCGAGTTCGCCGCGCCTTACGTTACGCAAGGTTTCGTGCGATCAGCGCCAGGTCCAAGAATCCTCACGCCACTGTCGACACCAGCCCCAAGTCGCGATGCCTCATCTGACGACGGGGCTTCAGGGCTAGCGGTGCGGGATATCGCCCGTGAGCCGGTTGCCGGAAAGGTTGAGCACTTCAAGCTTGGCGAGCCGGTCCACTTCCAGCGGGACCGTTCCCGTGAGTCGGTTATTGGCCAGATCCATCACCCGCAACTCGGAGAACGAGTCCAGCCACGAGGGAATCGAGCCGGTCAGTTGATTGGACGCCAGGACTAGAGACTTCAGGTTGCCGAGCGCGCCCAACTCGGCAGGGATATCCCCGGACAGTGCGTTCACCGAGAGGTTCAGTCTCTGGAGCCTGATCAACGCACTGAGTTCCGGCGGGATCGTCCCCACCAGAGCATTACTTCCCAGGTTCAACTCTTCCAGCCTGGTCAACGCGGCCAATTCCGGCGGGATTTGCCCGGACAGTTGGTTACCCCAGAGATACAAGCCCTCCAACTTGACCAAGGCGCTCAGCTCCCGAGGTATCTCGCCGGTCAAGTTGTTGCAGCAGAAGTCCAGGAGCTTGAGGTTTGCCAAACCGCCTAGCTGGGCGGGGACCGATCCCGAGAGCCGATTGCCTTCAAGGCTGAGTCTGGAAAGGCTACGCAAGTCACCTAGTCTCGGGGGAATCGCGCCCGTGAGTTGGTTGTCCCAGAGATATAACTCCTCCAACACGGCCAACTCACCCAATTCCGAGGGGATCGATCCGGTCAGCGCGTTGCAACAAAGAGCCAACAGCTTGAGGTTCGCCAGCTCGCCCAAGGCGGACGGAATCGGTCCCGTCAGCCGATTGTGTCCGAGCGATAGTTTCTTCAGATTGGCAAGCGCGCCGAGCTCTGGCGGAATCGACCCGGTCAGGTTGTTATTCCACAAGTCAAGCACGCGCAACTCGGTCAGAGAGGCCAATTCTGGTGGGATCATCCCGGTCAGGCTGTACGACGTCAGATCCAGCTCGACAACGCGCCACGGCCAGCCGCCCACAACCACGCCGTACCAATCGTCGATGAAGCGGCCAGTGTTCCAGTTCAAGTGAGTCTTGCCGGCCAGTGCGTCGCGGACAGCCAGCAGTACGGCGCAATCCTCTACCAGCCCCGGAGTAGCTTGGGGATCGGGCACAGCTACGCCGTTTGAGCACTGGCGGACAAGGGATGCGTGAGAAGCTGGAGGGTCGCTATTCGACGTGGGCGTCCCTGTCGGCGCCTCCATCGACGGTGGCTGAACGCTCGGCTGCTCAGACGTCCCGGAGGTAGCCGCATGCGTCGGAGCCTTGGCCGGTTGCCGACCATCGCACGCCGCGAGCACGGCGAAGGCCGCGGCTATAACTAAGCCAACAAGAACCCGCATGATCTGCCAGGCGCCCCGGAACCAGATTCCGACTATACGCCAGTAGCAGCGGCTGGCCGGGCACGCCGCAACGTCTAGCTGATGCTGGCGGTTGGTGAGCCTGGGGTCGAACTCGTTTACGGGGTCGGGGGTGGTGGAGTTCTGGGCGTTTTGGGTGAAGAACCTGCGGTTGATTGGATGGGGCGGGCAGAGCAACGCCGACGCTCATGGGCCCGAGATAATGCGGGAGCTTATTGAACTGGCCGAGTCGGGGCGGTTGCGGCCGGTGGTGGGTGGGACGTATCCGTTGGCGGAAGCGGCGGCGGCGCATGCGGCGATCGAGGCGCGGAAGCCGATTGGGAAGGTTGTGCTGGTTCCCGGAGGTTAGCCGGCCATTGCGCCCAACCCTGATTCAGAACGGCAGACGGGCAACCAGGGATCGGGAGGCGCAGCGGCGCTCGAATCAGCGTGTGAGTCGGTTGCCTCCCAGGCTCAACTCCCGCAGGTTATCCAGGTTTCGAAATCCGTCCGGTATGTCTCCAGTCAGGTCGTTGTTGCTGAGGTCCAGAACTTCCAAGTGAACCAGCGCTCCCAGCTCCGGTGGAATAGTCCCGGAAAGCTGGTTGTCGTTGAGAAACAAGACCCTCAGTTCGGTCAGGGACCCTAGTTCGGACGGAATCGGGCCGGTCAGCTGGTTGTCATCAAGGCCCAACTCCCACAGATAGGTGAGGGATCCCAATTCGGGGGGAATCGAGCCGGTGAGCTTGTTGTATGACAGACCAAGCGACGTCAGGTTGGTGAGTCTGCCCAGTTCGGGCGGAATGCTTCCGGTCAGCTGATTGCCCCAGAGCTGAAGCAGCCGGAGCCTGGAAAGGTAGCCCAGTTCGGGCGGAATCTCGCCGGTCAGTTTGTTGTCAATCAGCGACAGGGTCTCCAGCGCGGAGAGCTCGCTCAGCCCCGCCGGAACGACTCCCGACAGCTGTGCCTGACCAAGGTTGAGATCGGTCACTCGCCCGGCCCTAGGGCCTTTGACACTGATGCCCCACCAAAGCAGGATCCCGCGCTCGGGGCTCCAATTCAGAGGAATCGAGCCAGCCAGTTCATCACGCACAGACAACAGGACGGCGCAGTCCTGAACGAGTCCCGGATTCTCCTCCGGATCAGGCACGGCGATGCCGTTGGAGCATTGACGTATCAATTCGGCTCGCGATGGTGTCGGTTCAGCCTCGGGCGCGGGCGTTGCAGTCTCGGCGGTTGCTGCCGGCGTCGGGGACGGCGACGGGGACGGCGCCGGGGACGACGCTTCTACCGCGCTGGTGGCTTCTGGCTGAGTCGGAGGTTCCGCCGTTGTAGTAACTGTCGGAGTCTGAACGACTTGCCCGGCTTCGGCAGCGGGAGATACGGGCTGATCAGGGGGATCCGAAGGCTCGCCGCAGGAACTCAGCAGAGCAACGGCCACGATTACCAAAAGAGCTGCAACTATTCGCACGGCGGTCCCAAACGGCGGGATTGTCACCGGACTATAGGACAACCAGAGTCCTCGTCCGGGCGGACGCATACCCTCCCGCAGCGTGCGAATGGAAGTCTCTATTCGGGCACTCCGCAGCACAGACTGCGATTTTTCGACTAGCCACGGCGAACAAGCTCCTAGCGACGTAGTCGAACACGGCGGCTGTGGCACCGATTGCGCGCTGAAACTGCCGGGACGGATCGGTCTGTGCCGGGCTTCGACAGGAAGAAACGGCCGTGAAACGTGCCACTTCTGTTAGCCGCTTGGCTGCATGCGCGTGTGCAGAGTGCGTCGGTTTCGACCAGTCACAGCCAAGCCGAGTGATCGATCGGACTCAGACGGTGCCGTCGATGATGATGTCTAGGAGGGTGGGGCCGGTGTGGTGGAGGGCTTGGGTTAGGGCGGGGGCGATGCGGGTGGGGTCTTCGATGCGTTCGGAGGGGACTCCCATAGCTTTGGCGATGGCGGCGAGGTCGAAGGGTTGGTTGAGGTCCATGCCGAGGTACTGGCTGGGGCGATCGGGTTCGTTGAGAACCTCGCCGAACCAGCGGCGCAGGTTGAGCTTGAGGACGCGGTAGCCAGCGTTGTTGCAGATGCAGTAGACGACGGGGATTTGGTAGGCGGCGGCGGTCCAGAGGGCCTGGACGGTGAGCATGGCGCTGCCGTCGCCGATGACGCCTACGACGCGCTGGTCGGGAGCGGCCAACGCGACACCCAGGGCTCCGCCCATGCCCCAGCCGATGGCGCCGCCGGCGCGCTCAGCCTGGACGCGGCGCCGATGGTCGAAGGTGACGGCGGCATGCAGGTCCGGGCGGCAGGAGATGCTGTCGTCGACGACGATGACGTCGGCGGGCAGGCCCTCGGCCAGTGCGGCCATCATGGCGGTAGAAGGCATGGGCCGGGCGCCGTCCGCTTTCGGTGGCGAGGCTCGGCGACCGGGGTAGGCGGCGGCCAGGGATTCGGCTCGGAGGCAAGCCGCTTCGGCCTGGGCGGGCGTCTGTAACTCGCTCGCGGCGGCGTACAACTCGTCCAAGCCGACCGCGACATCAGACCAGATGCCCACATCGGTAGGCTCAACGCGACCGATTGCGTCTTGATTTATGTCAAGGTGAATCAGGCGCGCGTCGTCGGCGAGGATGCCGGTGGCGGGGGCGAAGAAGTCGTGGAAGACGCGGGCGCCGACCGCGAGGAGGACGTCGGATTCGGCAAAGGCTTCCCGGTAGAGCCCGACGTAGGGCGGGAGTTGATGCATCCACTGGGGATGCGAAGTCGGGAACATCATCGTCGGGTAGGAGGCCCCATAGACGGGCGTGCCCAGGAGTTCGGCCACGCGGATCATTTGGTCGACCGCGCCGTATTGGGCGACGCGATCGCCGACCAGGAGGGCGGGGCGTTCGGCTGAGGCGAGCAGCTCAGCGGCGGCCTGGATTTCCCGCGGGTCGGGAGTGAGCACGGTGCTGAGGTCGCCGGAGGGGGCGACGCGGACATCCGTCATTTCGTCGAGGGCGTTCTGGGCGAGGGAGACGAAGGTGGGGCCGGTGGGGGGCGTTTTGGCTTCACGGAAGGCGCGGCGCATGACGGCCGGCAGCTGATCGGCGTTGGTGACTTCGGCGCCCCACTTGCTGAAGGGGCGGGCGAGGTCCACCAGGTCAGTGCGACCTTCGGCCACCTTGCCGATGGAGCTGTTGGCGGCGGTGACGACCATGGGGGTGCCGCCGGCGAAGGCGTTGCACATGAGGCTGAGGCCGTTGGAGAGGCCGGTTTCGATGTGCAGGTTCACGAAGGCCGGGCGGCCGCTTTCGCGGGCATAGCCGTCGGCCATGCCAACGGCGACACCTTCCTGCGCAACGAGGACAAATTCGAGATCGGGACGATCCTCGAGGGCGTGCATGATGGCGCCCTCGGTGGTGCCGGGGTTGCCGAAGATGTACTGGACGCCCTCGGCTTCGAGGACTTCCATCAAGACGTCGCGGCCGGGTCGGGTTGGCATGGCTCAGGCCCCTTCGATCCAGGCGTCCAGCGCCTCGGCGGCGTCGATCACGTACATCTGGCGGCTGCCTTCGTGAACGGAGTCAATGCAGACCTGCCCGCCGTCACGGCTCCAGCGCGGATGCAGGTCGCAGCGGACGGGGCCAGCGTAGCGCGGCGGGGAGTGGAAGCGGCCAAGCTCCAGGGCGCGTTCGGTGGCTTCGTCGTAGATCAGCAGGCGGCGCAGGCCGTTGGAATCCGGTTGGGTGTCCATGAGGACGAAACGGCCGCCGGGACGGTAGCTGCAGTGGCCATCGGGCGGGAGGACGACGCGTCCGACGGGGCGGGCCTGGTTGGCGGCGAGGTCAAGCAGCCAGAAGCCCATTTGGCCTGCTCTGGATTCCGGGTCGTCCGGCACGTCCCTGGGAATCGCCGAGAACAGAATCTCCGTGGGCGAACGCCAGCACATGTGGGAGGCGCGGGTGGGCCAGATTTCGCGGACTGACCCGTCGGCGATGCCCAGCAGCATGAAGCGGGTGCGAAAGCGCGGGGCGCGGGGCGGCCACCAGCGGTGGACGAACATTGCGTGGGCATCGTCGGGACTGAAGATCAGGTGGTTGACCCAGTTGACCGCGCCGTGCATGGACGGGTGTGGTCGAACGGAGGCGATTTCGTCCAGCGAGACTGCTAGCTCGGCGGTGCCGCTGTGCAAGTCGACGAGGTAGATGCCGTCATCGTTGGGATGGTCCACGCCTTCCCAGGGATCGGGGAGGCCGGGATAGCCGACCTCGGGGCGGACGCGCAGGCGGGCGAAGTTGAGGCTGAGGGCCTGGCGCTGGTCGTGGCTGACGGCGGCGATTGGGCGGTCGAGGACTCGGGATGCTCCGGACTCGATGTCGGTGACACGGGCCACGTAGCGCTCGTTATGGCAGTCGTTGTGGACGATAGTGGTCGGTCCGTGTTTCGGGAGCCAGTGGAGCATGGCGCCCTGTTGCCAGGACCAGGTTCGCGTCTTCGCGACGGGGCGGAAGCGGCAGTCGTCTTCGAGGTCGATTGTGCCGATGGTGGCCGGGTCATCGGCCGTGGGGATCTCCACGTCGAGGTTCACGCGCTGGGTCAGCAGGAACCGGCCGGACACGTCCCACGAGGGCATGTCGTAGTAGCCGAAGAAGTGACTGGCCGGGCCCGAGGTGACCCGGCGAATCGTCACGCCACGCGCGGCCTGGATCTGGGCGCTCACGTATGGAGTCCTGAGCCTCGGGCAGGCGGATTCTAGCCGGAGGCCACGCTTGCCTACTCGCCATAGAGCGTGGTGCGTGGGAAGTAGCTGACCCAGCCGAACCAATAGGCGAGATGGCCGCCGAGGCGATCAAGCGTCTGGCCGTCGGGCCCGACCAGGGCGTCCTCGGTGATCTGCCAGAGGCGTCCCTGGGCATCGCGCACCTGCTCGGCGCCCTCGGTGGGCTCGAAGGTCTGGTCGCCGCGTTGGTAGGCGCGGATTTCGGCGCCGGCGTCCCAGACGACCGGGCCAGCCCTGCGGTCGATGCCAACGCCCTTGAGGTTGGGGCCGCCGGCAATGACCACGATCGGCGTGTCGCCCACCTGATCGTTGACGACGCGCTCTTCAACTACGTCGGTGGTGGCGAGGGCGTGCGGGTGGCCATCGATGTGGAGGGCGAAGATGCGGGCCTTGTCGGGCAGGCGCTGGGCGGGATCGCCCGCGGGGAACATTGTTTGGGGACTGGCGAAGTAGCCGCCGTAGGGGTTGCCGGGGGTGTAGTCGCGCAGGTGGCCGGTTTCCAGGCTGAGCACCTGGGTGTCGGGATGGCGCTCGTGCCAGGACTGCCAGGTGGTCACGACGACCGGGAGCCGCTTGAGCTCAATGGAACCGTCGGCCAGCCTGCCGAGGACGGGCTCGCCGGTGAGCTGGTTCCAGAGCGTGTAGGTGGTGCGGTCGTACATGAGCTTGTTGCTGCGCATGAGGAAGCCAGACGAGCCGAACTCGTAGGTGGCGTCGCCGACGCGGGTATCAAAGAGCACGCCGGCACCGCAGAGGGTGCAGTACGCGAGGGCCACGGGGACGCCGCCGACGACGTCGTTGGCCATCTCGTGCCAGTCGAGGATGCGGAGCGGGTAGGCGCGGGCGTCGCCGTTGATCTCGACGCCGAAGACCAGTTCGGTGGGGGTGATGTAGTCGGCGTCCGCCGCGGGCAGCATGCGGGCGTTGACGAGGGCCGGGATGCCGTCGAGGGCAACGCCGCCCCAGACGACCTCTTCAACGCGAATCTGAGAGGGGGCGTCCTCGCGGAAGAAGGACGGGAACTCCTCGTCGATGCGGCTGTAGATGCGGCCTTTCCAGGTGCGGAAACCGGGCGGCGGCTCGAGATCGGTGGTGGCGTACCAGTTCACCCAGTCGGGCCAGGGCTGCTCGGGGATGCCGGTGAGTTGGCTGAGTGCCCGAATGGCCGGGGCCGGTTCGCCGGGCAGGATGCCGATTTCCTGGGCGCGCAGGACTTCAATCAGGACTGAGACGAAGCGCTGGTCGCCGCTGGCGCCGGCTTCCGCGATGGCCGCTTCGAGCTCATCAAGGCTGGTCGTTGATCGGAAAGTCGTGAACATGCGTGTTGCCAGGTCGTCCTCGCCGGCCTGAGCTTCCGACTGCTCGGCGGGCTCGGGCTCACAGGCGGCAAGCAGGCCGGTCATTGCGGCCAGGACAAGCGCGCGCCGCCGGGTTAGTTGAGGAGCCTTCATTCGTTCGATCCGCGAATCGGTGGCTGCCCTCAGCTTAGGGGCGAGAGTGCGGGCGTGTCGTGCGAATGGCCACACACAGTCGGGCCGGCCGCGCGTGCCTTAGGCTGAGCGGCGGTTGAAAGGCAGAGCAGGGACGAGGATTCGAGCATGCGGCTCGCAAATCGCGTCATCGGAATCACTGGCGGCGCCTCGGGTATCGGGCGGGCCTGCGCGCTGGCGGCGGCGGCCGAGGGCGCCGACCTGGCGCTGGGAGACATCAACGCCGATGGGTTGGACGAGACGGCGGCCGAAATCCAGGACATGGGGCGGCGGGCCGTGACGCGGATCGTCGACGTGACCACGGACGACGACCAGGAAGCGCTGGTGGAGCTGGCGGTCAGCGAGCTTGGCGGGCTGGACGGTTGGGTTGGCAGCGCCGGCACCGGATCCGGCCAGTTTGCGCTGGAGCACACGCGGGCGGAATGGCGGCGGGTGATGGACGTGAACGTGGAGGGCGTGTTCTTTGGCGCGCAGGCCGCGGGACGGCACATGGTGGCGAACGGCAGCGGCTCGATCGTGAACGTGGCCTCGATGTACGGGCAACGCGCGGTGAAGCAGCGGGCGGCGTACTGCACCTCGAAGGCGTCGGTGGTGATGCTGACGCAGGTGCTTGCGCTGGAGTTGGCGGAGCACGGGGTCAGGGTCAACGCGCTGGCGCCGGGCTATACGGATACGCCGCTGTTCAACGCTGGCAAGGAGCGCGACAGCGTTGAGATTGACCGCCTGATTTCGCACGTTCCGTTCAAGCGCCTGGCCGTACCTGAGGAGATCGCGGCCGCGGCGATCTTCCTGCTGTCGGACGAGTCCGGCTTTGTAACCGGTCACATCCTGACGGTGGACGGCGGGTGGGTCGCGCACGGGCCGCGCGAGTAGCCGCCAATCGAGCGCCGAATGCCTGACGACTTCTTTGACCTTGTGCAGGCGGGCGACGTCGCGGCGGTGACGGCTCGGATTGCCAGCGATCCCAAGGCCATTCGCGACAGGAATGCCCAGGGACTTTCGCCGATTCAGACGGCATTTTTCATGGGTCGGCACGCGGTGGTTACGGCGCTGCTGGCGGCTGAGCCTGAGCTGGATGCCTTTGAGGCGGCGATTGTGGGCGATGCGGGGCAGCTGGCGGCGCGGTTGGATGACGATGCCGGTCTCCTGACCGCCTATTCGCCCGACGGTTGGACGCTGATGCACCTGGCGCCGTGGGCGGGGCAGCCTGAGACGACGCGTCTGCTGCTGAGCCGGGGCGCGGATTTGACGGCGGAAAGCAAGAACCCGCTGAACAACCAGCCGCTGAATGCCGCGGTGGCAGGACCGAACGCCGAGACACGGACGGCTTGCGTCCGGCAACTGCTGGAGGCCGGGGCGGACGCGAATAGTCGGCAGGCGCGTGGGAACACGCCGCTGCACACCTCGGCGCATCTGGGAGACGCCGCCAGTGTCGAGGCGTTGCTGGCACACGGCGCGGATGTAGGTCTGCGGTCGGACGACGGGAAGTCGGCCGCCGACTACGCGCGCGACGGCGGCCACGAGGAGTTGGCGCGGCGTCTGGAGGCTGCTGAGCCACGGTGAAGCGCTTGCGGACTCCACGTCGTCTGAATGGCTCAGACGCCAGCTTCATTGCTGGCTTGAAGACTCGGGCGGAGGAGTTCAACCACGAGATGTTTAGCGGCAGCCTTCCGCTCATGAGTGTCGATTTCCTGCCATCCGCCGCCGTGCGCCAGCTTGGGTCGGTCCGAACGAATGCGGACCGGTCGGCCTTTGTCATGCGAATTGCCCGTCTGCTGGACGGGCCGGCCGGCGATGCCACCGTGGAGGGCTCGCGGTTCAACCTGCGCGACGAGGTACTGGTGCATGAGCTTGTGCACGTGGAGCAGTTCATCAGCGCGCCGGATGAGCGGCCGCACGGGCCGTGGTTTCGCGAGCGAATGCGGGCGATCGGGGCACGTCCACGGGCTTGTCCGACCGTGCAGTTGGTGGTGAACGGCCGATGGCTGTACCGCTGTCCGGCCGGTCATGAGGTGGCGCGCCTGCGGCGCTACGGCCGGCGGCGGGTAAGTTGTCGACGCTGCGATCCGCGGGCCTACAACCCGAGGCATCGCCTGCGACTTGTAGGGGAAATCACGTCAAGGAGCGGCGCAGAGTAGATTAATGGAGTGAGCGTATCCGGCTGTGGCACCGAGACGACGAGTTCAACCACAGGCCGGAGGGCAGGAGGGCGCTGACATGTCGATGCGACGAGTCATTTTTGCCGGAGGCGGGGTTGGGGCCATTGTTGCGGTTGCGGTGGGGTGGTGGCTGATTTCGCCGCTATTCGTGAGCAACGTTGTGGACGAGGCCTTTCCGTTCGAGATGCCGGAGTCGGCGGCCATGGCGAGCATGCCGGCTGAAGAGAAGCAGCAGTTGAAGGCCGAGTTTGACGCGGCCATGCCGAGCACCGAGACCATCGAGTCTCTGAGTGCCGAAGACCGGGCGCAGGTCCAGGAGCGGGTGATGGACGTAGCGGCCAAGATGCCGGACACGGTGATGGAAGAGCCCATGCCGGCCGGCCTGGCGGGGGTGGCGATTGCCGCGATGCCGGCAGCGACAGCGACCGCAACCGCGGCAGCAACCGCGACGGCGGCGCCCGAACCCACGGCCATGCCCGACACCGGGCCTGCCGCGGTGGCCATGGGGATGTTCATGGACGCCGACGACTTCCACCGGGGTTCCGGCTCGGCCACGATGTTCCGCGGGCCGGACGGTAGTCACATCCTGCGGTTCGAGGACTTCATGGTGACCAACGGGCCGGCGCTGAGCGTGTTGATCTCAAAGGCCGAAGGGATCACCAGCAGCGAAAACCTGGGCGAGTACCTGGACCTGGGGCCGCTGAAGGGAAACGTGGGGAACCAGAACTACGAGGTTCCGGACGGGACGGACGTGAGTGAATACAAGACCGTGGTGATCTACTGCGTGCCGTTCCACGTCGTGTTCGCCACCGCGCCGCTCGCCTAGCGAGCGGCCGCGGTGGGCGGCGGTTCAGGCGGCTTCGACGAGCTCCTTGAGCTTGCGGAGTTGCTTGCGGCCGAGGTACCTGGTGAACCAGCCGAACAGCACGCCCATGAGGCGGAAGAACCAGGAGGACGAGTTCACGTCGCACACGTTGACGACTTCGGTGCCGCCGTTGGCCGAGGTGAGGTGGTACTCAACGACCATCGAGTAGGAGCCGCCGGACACCTGCGAGCCCCAGGCCCTGGGCGGGTCGTAGGTGGTGATCTCACCGTGGTACTCGGTTATGCGGCCGCCTTCGCGGATGCGCTGGGTGAAGGTGGTGCCAACCGGGTTGTCGGGATCGAAGTCGGAGGTGTAGTCGAAGGTCTCCATGCCCTCGGCCCACTCGCCGCGGCGGGTGTTGTCGGCCAGGAGCTCGAAGACGGCCTCGGGCGAGGCTTCGATCTGGATGCGTGCGATTTCCTGCATGGGTGGGGGCCGGGTGAATGGGGCGATCATTCTGGCATGCGGACGGAGAGCGTAGAGTTGGCTTCGCTACGGTGTGAGTCAGACGCAGGACCAACGGGTATGGACTCGGCGATTCCGGCTCACCGAGCGCCGTAATGCGAGGTTCGTGGGGCGTGGGGTCGCGCTACGCAGCTCGCGGATTGGCGACGCTGCGGGTCACGCCGCTCGTGATCGCGGCGATCATGGTGCTGTTTTCGCTGCCGGCGGCCGGGGTGATCTGGATCACCGCCGTCGACCTGCCGGAGGGCTTCGGGCGAACGGCCGGCACGACAGTGTTGAACTTGCTGTCGGGCACGGTTGCACCAGTGATGTTTATGAAAGCCGTGGCGGCGGCGCACGAGGGGCGGCGTCCGGGACTGTGGCGGCACCTGGAGGACGGCACGCGCTGGTTGCCGCGGTACATCTGGACCAATCTGCACACGACAGTGATCTTCTGGGTGCCGGTGGGGATCCTGACGCTGGGGCTGATCAGCTACCAGCGGACCGCCTTTGCGGAGTCGTTCCCGGGTGGGCTGGTCTCGGTTCTATGGATCGTGGTGATCGGGGGGATCGGGATTTACTTGCATTCGCGGACGTTGCTGGCGCCGTTTATCGCGGTGCATGGGAACGTGCCGGGCTCGCTGGCGACGCTGGAGTCGTGGCGGGTGAGCGGACGCGTGTTTGGGCCAGTGCTTGCCACGTTCGTGATCACGGCGGGCCCGCTTGCGGTGCCGCTGGCGGCGGTGTTCATGGGGTTCTACCTCACGTTGACAGGGCCGGCGCTGGAGGTGTTTATCGCGACACTGGCGGCGCAGGTGTGGATTGCGATCAAGTTGATCCGGCCGCCGCTGGTGGCGGCGACGTATGCGCTGTACATGGAGGTGTGGCCGGGCGAGTTGGAGCGACGCGCTCAGCAGGGGCATCCGGCTACGCCGACCCTGGTGCGCTGGCTGATTGACGTGTCGTGGTGGCCGCCGCGGGTGGCGGCGGCGATGTTCCGAAGGCCGGTGAGCGGTCCGCTGTAGCGCCTCTGGTGCGTGACAGGGGAGTGGGAACGGGCGAGAATCAGCGCACGCGGACATTGACGAGCCGGGATTGGGCATGCGCCTCGACAGCGAGCAACTGGCGTTCTTCAAGCACGAGGGGTACCTGGTGGTGCCCGGCGCGCTGGATCCGGTGGGTCTGCAGCCGGCGATCGACGAAATCACCGAGGCCATTGATGGGCACGCCGCCGAGGCGGTGGCCCGTGGCGATTTGAGCCACACCTACGCCGATGAGCCCTTTGAGACACGGCTGTGGAAGATTCACCAGGAGTACGAGGATCTGTACTGGTCGGTGATCTACGGACAGTTGCAGGGGCACGGGATCTTCGCGCTGGTGTCGAACGAGGAGTTGCTGGACCTGGCCGAGTCGATTGTGGGTCCGGAGATCATTGGCTCGGCGGTGTATCGGCTGCGACCCAAGCTGCCGGGCCACTGGCATGGCGAGGTGCCCTGGCACCAGGACTCGGGCTACTTCGAACCGGTCTGCGACAACGAGCTGATCCTGACGGTCTGGGTCCCGTTTGTGGACGCGACGGTCGAGCGCGGATGCCTGGAGGTGATGCCGGGCGTGCATACGGGCGGCGTGGTGCGGCACACGCAGCTGGAAGCGGGTGAGGAAGGCCGGCGCGCTTACCTGGAAATCCTTGAGAACGACTTGCCGGGTGGGCGGGTGGTGGCCACGCCGGTGGATCGCGGCGGGGTGGTTCTGCTGACGAACCGGACGCCGCACCGCTCGACGCCGAATCGCAGCGACGTGATCCGCTGGAGCATCGACATCCGCTACCAGAGCGCGGATCTGCCGACAAACTTCCCGCCGCTGGCAATGGATCGGAACGGCTCGGCCTCGATTAACGGTGCAGACAGCGCGGATGAGTCGCTGCCCGAAGTGCCACTCACCTGCTATCCACCGGAATCGGACTTCCTGGTGCGAAGCCGCTCGCGGCCGGAGGCGGTGGTGCGGACCTGGCAGGAGTTCAACGAGATTCGCCGCGCACACCTGCCGGCGGACAGCACGGTGCGCTGGGACTAGCCCCCGCTCCGAAGGCAGCGGCCAGCGACTGGCATATCGGGAAAGGAGCAAGGTCGTGCACTCTGCATCCGACGCGCGCCGTCGAGAGATCCTGGCTCAGCGCAGTGCGATGAAGGAGGTGTATGGGGCGGGGCAGGACACGGTGAATCCGCACACGATCGTGCGGGGGCCGGATTGCTGGCACCTGTTCTATGGGCCGTGGCCGGGCCGTCAGAACCTCGAGAAGCGGCATGCGACGTCGGATGACCTGGTGGTGTGGACGCGGCAGGCGCCGGTGTTGCTGGCGGGCGGGCCGGGGGCGTGCGATCACGCGGAGGTCAGCGAGGCGAGCGTGATCGAGCACGAGGGGCGCTGGTACATGATCTACGCGTGCCAACCGCGGCCGGAGGCGAGCCGGAGATTCTCGCTAGCGGTCTCGGACGACCTGTGGCACTGGGACAAGGTGCCGGGGGACGGCTCGCCGGTGTTCATTCCGCTGCCGGAGTGGTCGGGGTGGACCGAGGACGGGGTGCTGGAGTGCAAGGACCCGTGGCTGATCCGCTACGAGGACCGGTTCCTGATGTATTTCGTGAGCCAGAACCGCTGGGGCGACTCGTGCCTGGCGCTGGCGGAATCTTCCGACCTGATTCACTGGGAGGACCGGGGGCCGCTGATGACGTTTCAGCGGATCGAGAACGAGCTGCAGGGTCCCTCAGGTTTCGAGGTGCCGCGGGTGTTCGAGCGGGACGGCCGCTATTACATCTTCGTGATGAACTTCTGGGGCACTCAGTACGCCAGCGGGGACGACCCGTTTCACTTTGGCGACTGGACGGTGCTGGGGCCCTGGCACGGGGCGAGCGTGTTCAGCGACGAGCAGGATCGCTGGTTCATTACGCACGCGCTGCGTCCGTTTGGGCAGCCCTCGACGCGGCTGCGTCCGCTGATCGGGCCGCTGCAGGGCCTGTGCCTGGGCGGGATTGTGTGGAGCGAGGGGGTACCGGTGCCAGTTGATCTGCAGCATGTGCTGGGGGAGGAGTGAGAGAAGAGGCGGAGACGAGGGAACGAGAGGGGACTGCCTGGGAGGGTTGGTTGCCGGGAGATGTGGTTCGTCACGGCCCGCCGAAGGCTCTGGGCCGGCTGACCACGAACGGGGTGGACGTGAGACCTCGACCGGAGGACCCCTCACCGATTTCCGCCGAGGACGGCGGAATCCTTCGGCAGGCTCAGGACAGATTCTGCCTCTCCCCTCGGAGAGACTTTTGCGTAACTCAGCGGTGGTTGCCCGGAAGACCCTCACCCCAACCCTCTCCCACGGGGAGAGGGAGCAAGAGCGACCGCACCGTTGGGGGCGCGGGACCGTTTTGCAAAGGTCTCTCGGAGAGGGTGAAGAGCGGCGGCCCGGGCAATCAGATAGCGGCCTAGGGCGGTGGAATGGGGGATGGTTGCGCGGACGACGGGCGGGTCGGGGACCGCGCTCCCACGCACGGCACGAGCGGGGATGGCGGAGGGGACGCTAGCCAGTGTGCCGGAAAGGCGTCACACTCACGTGGCTCAACTGGGACGGTCTAGACGAAGGGAATAGTCACGATGAAGGGCTATGTGGTCATTGACACCGAGGTCATCGACGCCGAGGCGTACGCGGAGTTTGTCGAGCAGGTGCCCGCGGCCCTTGCCGCGCATGGCGGACGGTTTCTGGTGCGCACCAGCGACGCCGAGACGATCGAGGGCGACTGGGCGCCGAAGCGCCTGGTGATCGTGGAGTTCGACAATGTCGAAGCGGCTCGGGGTTTCATTGGCACCGCCTATTCCGGGGCCCTGGGCGACCTGCGCCGGCAGGCGACGAAGTCCAAGATTGTGGTCGCTGAAGGGATGTAACCCGGGGAGTGAGCGAGGACGGGGACGAAGACGGGTCTACCGATTCGACAGGTTGAGGGCAGGCTCGACATGAATGGCGACGGGCGGCCGGGGGGTGAGTACGGGTCTGAACGTGCCTGGCTGTGCCGATTGCTTCGATTGATTGGTGGCGGCCGATTCCAGAAGCTGTCTGACGTGGAGAACGTCCTGGTGATTGGGTAGCGGTTGGCTGCGAGTAGCTCCGAACAGCCGATTCAGTATGAGCCCGAGGAGGCCTGTCCGCCGTTGATCGCCCTGGCGGTGGGATTCCAGGGCGCTGCCCTGGGGCTCGCACCGATCGTGCTGACTGTGGCGATCGCGATTCGAGCCGCGGGTCTCGATGACCGTTATCTCACCTGGGGCGTATTTGCCGCGATGCTGATCTGTGCAGCCATCACAGCGCTGCAAGCGATGCAGCAAGGCCGATTCGGCGCCGGCCATGTCGTGCTTACCTGGCCCGCGGCGATGTTCATCGCGCTCATGGTGGCGACGGTTTCCGCGGGCGGGCCCGCAATGTTCGCGAGCCTGATGGTGCTCTGCAGCCTGGTCCAGGTGGGGCTGGCATGGTGGCTGCCGACGCTGCGGCGAATCATCACGCCGGCCGTCTCCGGCACGGTGACGATGCTGATCGCCGTGAGCGTGCTGCCCATCGCGTTCGATAGCGTCCGAGACCTCCCTGCCGACGCCCCTCCGGCGGCGGGTCCGGTGATTGCCGGCGTGACATTGCTGGTCTCGGCGATCGTGACGATGCGGGCGAGCGGACGCTGGCGCCTGGTGGCGCCGTTTATCAGCATCCTGGTGGGGTGTGCGGTGGCCGCCGGATTTGGCGTGCTCGATGGAGACCGAATCGCCAGCGCCAGCTGGTTTGGGATCCCGGCGGCGCCGGACTTGAGCTTCGATCTCACGCCGGGCCCGGAGTTCTGGGCGCTTTTACCTTCGTTCGCAATTCTGACCCTGGTGCTCGGGATCAAGACGATCAGCGACGGCGTGGTGATTCAGCAGCGTTCCCGCCGACAGCCGCGGGCTATCGATTTCCGCCAGATCCAGGGCATGGTCAGCGTCAACGGCATTGGGATGTTACTCGCGGGAATCGCCGGCACGCTGCCGCCGATGTCCAACTCCTCATACAGCCTGACGCTCATCAGTTTGACCGGGGTCGCGGCCCGACGCGTCGGCGTTGGCGTGGCGATCGTGATCGCGGCGCTGGCCTTCCTCGCCAAGATTGCCGCGGTTCTATTGACGATCCCCGGACCCGTGCTGGGCGCGTACCTCATGCTGGCGATGGGCATCCTCTTCGTCAGCGGCTGTCAGACGATCATGCGCGACGGCCTGGACCCGCGGCGCGTGCTGGTGGTGGCGCTGGCGAGCGCGCTGGGCCTGGGCCTGCACGGTCACCCGGTGACGCGCGACATCTTTGGTGAGGAGCTGGGCGGGCTGGTGGGTAGCGGCGTGACGATTGGCGCCCTAGTAGCCATTGGGCTGACGCTGCTGCTGGAAGCGACGAGCACGCGACGCTCACGGCTGGACGTGACGCTGGACATGGCGTCGCTTTCGGCGATCGACGATTTCCTGGCCGGGCTGGCGTTGAGGCTGGGCTGGAACGAAGCCTCAACGCTGCGGCTGCGGTCGGCCGGGGAAGAAACGCTGGCCGTCCTGCTGTCGCAGGAAGACGCTGACGAGGGGGCTGAGCGACCGCGCCTGGTCGTCGTGGCGCGGCCCCAGGACGCGATGGTTGAGCTGGAGTTCGTCGCTACAACTCGACACGAGAACATCGAGGACCAGCTGGCGTTTCTGACCGATGAAGCCGCCCTGCCGACGGTTGAGGATCTCTCGCTGCGACTGTTGCGCTACCGCGCGAGCACGGTGCGCCACCAGAAATTTCACGGGGTGGATATCGTGACGGTGCTGGTTGAGGGCATCGCCTGATTCCAGGACCGCCGGAGCCGGGTGCGGAATGCGAGACCGGCCGGTGGCTCAGGGCTGGCCTTTGGTTGCCAGGTCGCCGAGGTGGATGGGGCCGGATTGGATAACGCGGGTGTTGACGCCGCGGAGGCGCAGGGCCTGACCGGTTGGGGTGCTGATGAAGCGAAGGGCCTCGTGGCCGAAACGCTGGGCGAATTTGGCGCAGCCGGTGTGGGGTTCCTCGGAGATTTCGAGTACGGCGGCGCCGATGGCGAGTTGCGTGCCGACGGGAAGGTTTTCCTCGCTCAGATCGATGTCGATGACGAGTTGGTCGCCGGCGAGGGGCCAGCGGTCCTCGGTCCGGGCGAGTAGATCGATCAGGCGGGCGTTGATGATGGTGATCTGGGCTTCGGGGTTGGGACCGCCGTCGGGCGTACGGGTGCTGCCACGGGTCTGCCAGCTATCGCCGACCAGGCCAGCGTCGACATCAAGCACTCCCTCGGCCACGACCTCGCGCTGATCCACGCCAGGTCGCTGAACAATCATCCGGAGTGGTCCGCCGTCGGCGGGCGACTGGCGAATGTGGGCGAGTCCGGCGTCAAGCTGGTCAACGGTGGCGTGCCTGGTCATTCGGGCCATTCGTCCTTCTGAAGTCGGGGCCGGGTTGCCAGGCCACGCGGGGTGCGGCGTCGCAAGGGCCTCGGGCCGGCCAATGCCCCGCCCGACGATAGCCGGATACTGAGCGGCGGCCAACTGGCGTCCGCGGATCAGGGTGTGGGCTTTGAGAGCGTTCGACGCGTTTGCGAATCCGGCGTACCGGGTGTTGTGGCTGGGGTCGAACTGTATTGCGCTGGGCTCGTGGGCGGAGCGGCTGGCGGTGGGCTGGCTGGTGCTGGTGCAGACCGAGTCGGTGCTGCTGTCGGCGGCGACGTTTGGGGCACGCAGCGCTCCCGGGATCATTGCGGCGCCGATCGGCGGGGCGGTGGCCGACAGGTTTCCGCGTAACCGGGTGCTGCCGATCGCGGCGCTGATCAGAGCTTGCGTGATCCTGTTGATGGCGCTGGTGGCGCTGCGGGGATTCTCGAATCCGTGGCCGATCTTCGTGCTGATCGCGATCGAAGGTGTTGTGAACTCCTTCGAGACGCCGGCCACGCAGGGGTTGATCACCGACATCGTGCCGCGCCACGCGCGGATGAACGCGATCTCGGTGCATTCGGTCGGCGGACGCGCGGTGGGGGCGCTGGGGGCGCTGGCGAGCGGGGTGACGGCGGAGCTGGTGGGGATCCCGGCGGCGTTGCTGGCGGCGACGGGGGCCGTACTGGTGGGCGGAGCGATTGTGCTGTGGGTTCCGACGGTGCAGCGCTCGGTGCGCGACGTCCAGGAGCCCATCAGCCGAATCTTCCGACAAGCATTTGCAGGGCTGCGGTCGATGGTGGGGATGCCGACGGTGTCGACGCTGCTGGGACTGGCGATCGTGGTGGAGATCTTCGGCTTTGCCTACCAGGCGGTGATGCCGGCCATGGCACGGGACGAGTTGCACGTGGCCGAGTCGGGTCTCGGGACGCTGCGATTTGCCACGGGCATCGGCGCGGTCGTAGGCGTAGCCGCGCTGTCGCTGCTGGGGGACTTTCGGCGGAAGGGGCCGTTGTTGCTGGCGATCACGCTGGGCTACGGGCTTGGTCTGCTTGGCGTCGCGCTAAGCCCCAGCCTGGGAATGGCCATTGTGCTCGTGACCCTGGTGGGGGCAATGGCGGCCGGGTTTGACGCCATGCAATGGACGCTGCTGCAGGCCACGGTGCCCGACGACATGCGCGGGCGGGTGATCGGGGGCTGGATATTTGCGATCGGCTTCGGCTGGGTGGGGCACCTGGCAATGGGCGCGGTTGGAGAGGCGTTTGGCGTGCGCTGGGCGATCGGCGGGGCCGGGCTGGTGGTGATGCTGACGAGCCTGGCCGTGTTGACGCTGGCTCCAAAGCTGCGGCGAGCCTGATCAGGGCAAGAGGTCAGACCGACTCGGGAATCTCGCCCTTGGATGCCTTGAAGGCCAGAATCCGGTTCAGGCTTTCGGCGCTGAAACCGTGCTGGGCGGCCACGAGCAGTCCGTCCGACTCGGTCGAGACGCCAGGTTGCATGCGATAGGTGTAGCGCGCGGGTTCGACGGAGTGGTCGAGCTTGCAGGCGAGAAAGCGCAGCCTGTCCTCTCCGTTCAGACGCTGAACCAAGCCGTGGTAGTGGGTGACAAAGAAGACGGCGGCGCCAGAGCGCATGAAGGAACGCAGGGCCAGTTCGGACACCACCAGACCGTCCTGCGGCGAGGTGCCGCGGAAGAGCTCGTCGCAGAGGGCCAGGCTGCGCGAGGTGAGTTGCTCGACGAAACGGACCGCGCGGGAGCACTCGTGGGCGAAGGTGGACTCGCCCACCCGTACGTCACCCGGCCGGATGAAGTGGGAGAGGATCTTGTCGCGTGGCTCTAGCGCGGCCTCCGCGGCGAGGACGGGGAGGCCTGCCTGGAAGAGCGCCTGCGAAATGCCGATGGAGTCCAGGTAGGTGGTCTTGCCGTTGTTGTTGGCGCCGGTGATCAGGACGGTGGGCTGCCGTGATGAAAACTCGACGTCGCTGGGGACGCAGGCATGACCGGACAGGACGGCAAGTTCGGGCGGGACGAGGCCCTGGATTCCGGTCGGCGCATCCGAGGCTGGATCCACGACCGTGGGAAAGGTAACGGGGGTTCCGCGGGCCTGAAGGCCGCGAAGGAAGCGCACGGCGGCGGCGATGGCCTTGAGCGTGACCAGCAAGCGCTCGAAGCGGCTGATGGCGGGTGCGAACTGGCGAAGGTGGTAAAGGTTGTGATCGGAGCGGATCTTCTCCAGGATGCGGAACAGGGTGTTTTCGTCCTGCATAGCGCCGGTGGGCTCGGCCGATATTTCGACGTAAAGCGTTCCTTCCCCGGCGGACGGTTTGAGGCTCTCCCAGGCGAAGCCAAGGCCTGACGCCCCGGGAATGAAGCCCAGGACGTTGTTGGCCACAACCTTGAGCAACGGCTCGCGCGAGGCGCGTTTGAAGAAGATAGTGCCCCTGGCGACGCCGTCCGCTTCTTCGACGCCAACAACGCCGGTCAGGTCGTAGAGGCGAGCAAAGATCGACTCCTTGACGACTCGGGCGAGCTGCCGGAATACCTCGCTGTCCAACTGGTGCTCGAACGCCGAACGTCGCTCGGGGGGCGGATCCCAGGGATTGAGCACGTCGCCAACGCCGAAGCCGCCGGGCGTGCGGCGCTCGACGGATTCGCCGGTTGACTCGTTGACCAGCGCGTAGGTGTAGCCCAGTCGACCCTGCTGCGTGGTTCCGCCGAGCAAACTCTCGCGCTTGGAGATGCGCACTCGGCCGGTCAGGCGCACTTCAAGCGCAAGGCGCGGGTTGAGCTTGCCCGTTGCGTCGGACACTCCCGCGGCCAGAAGATCCAGAGCGTCACGAACTTCGGTGAGCCAGGCGGGCAAGGAACCGTCGAGCGCTGCGCGCAGTCGGGTCAGCGCGGCCGCGTAGGACTCGAAGCGTTCCAGCGCGTAGTGATAGCCGCCTCGTGCTTCCTGGTTGGGATCGTGTGGCGCGATGTCGAGATCCTGGACCACCTGGCGGAGTACGGTGCGGTCCCAAAAGGTTCGAACGACTGCCTGCCGTTGGCGGATGGTGGCAGCGTCGGTTTCGAATCCGAGGATCCAGCTTCGAAGCTCCGCGCGGACGCGCTCGGCGGCGGTTTGCGGATTGGTGCGCGCGTCGTCCGTCTCGGTGGCCGCGATTGCGTCAATGAACGCGTCGAGGCCGAAGTCGGCAGGAAGCGGAATGCTACCGGGCTGAAGACCGGGCAGGTCGACGGGCAACTCCCGGCGACCGGGAGCTGTCGACCGGTTGCTCTGTGCGCTCATGGGATTAACCGGACGGGCGAAGCCGCCGAAGTGGATTCGCTACGCTTGCCGACTCAATGTAGCCGTCGAGCCAAGGGGTGACAGTTCAGATGACGGGTGAGACCGAGCGGCCGCCGGCAACGCGTCCACCTCCCGAGGGTCTTTACCGACCGCGGCGCTACGCGGCCGGACGCTCCATCGAGGAAGAGCCGGTAACGCTCGACCACGGGCGGCCGCCGGGAAGCTCGGCGTCTCTGGCTTCGTTCGTACTCATCCTGGTGTGGCTGGTCGTCTGGTCGATTGACGTTCGCAATCCCATTCCGGCATTCGTGGGGTTCGTGCTTGCCTTTGTCGTCGTCGTGATCCTTCCGCACGAGCGCATCGCGTTCGAGGTCTTGGGCCGTCGGCTCATCCTGCTGCCGGCCGCGCTCGCGTTGCCGGCCACGTACGTGCTGCTCAGGGCTCGAGGCGTGGACAGCATCCTGGATACGCCGATTGTCCTGATCCTGGTGCTCCTGCTGACGCCGCTGGTGCTCGTGCTGGTGCACACGCGTGAGCGCGGTACGGCGCCTATTCCGCTGCTGACCCTGGCTCTCATGCTGGCCTTGCCGGTGGCGGTGATCGGCTACGGATTCGTCGAGCAGCGCTTCGTGGGCGCCGAGCACGAACCTCGAATCATCGACGACCCGTCCGTGAACAAGGTCTTCGGATTTCTGTCGATTGGCGGAAGCATCGAATCAGTTACGAGCGAGGCTGACGGTCATCCGGCGTCGCTGCTCATCGACAGCGTGATCGATGGGACGACGCCGGCGTGGCGGTCGGCGGATTCCGGGTTGCCGCAAGACATCACGATTCGGTTGAACCCGCCGCGCGCGCTGGAGCGCATCGTGTTCTACAACGCAGGGTCGGAGCCGCTGGATTCCTGGCCTCGGTGGGTCGAGGTTGCGATCGACGGCGGAAGTGGGACGTCCGAGTGGGTACGGCGGCAGCCGCTGCGACCGGACATTGAGAATGTGGTTGACATGCCGGACGACGTAGTGCGGGTGGTGACGGTCCGGATTAGCGAGTCGTTTGGAGACGGGGGCTACGTGTCGCTGGCAGAGATTGTGCCTATCGCGCGCTGAAGCCACGCGAAGGAGTCTTGCCCGGCTGGCATACGTCAATCATCCGTCCGTCGGGACCGCAGGGAGCACTCTGAGTATTCAGCGGCGTGAATTAGGGGCCGCGCGTTGGGTGGCCGGAAGCCAACTCAATCGTCCGACTTCGGGTCCAGTCGCGCTGGCCTCTTCAATCGGCGTCAGAGTAGAAGTGCTTCAGGTCGATATCGTGCTCGAGGCGGGCTTTGAGGCTGGCGAAGAAGTGGGTCCAGCCGGAGCACTGGTCGCAGGCGCTGGCGAATCCGGGGTCGTCGCGGCGCCAGCCAGTTTCGCTGACGTGGACGACGGTGCTGTCGCCGTGTGGTTGGAAAGTGAAGGTGAAGGCGGTGCGGTAGTCAACGTCTCCGGCAGCGGGCCAGTTGCAGACGATGCGCTGGTTGGGGATGACTTGCTCGACGTGGACATCGACATCGATGTCGAGCTCGTCAAAGCGCCAGTGGACGGTGGCACCGGTGGAGAGGGGGCCGCTGGAGGCATCGGTGAAGAAGGTGCTGATGGCGGCTTGGTCGGTGATGGTGGTGAAGACTCTCTCGACGGGCGCGTTGATGACGCAGGTGAATGTGAAGCCGAGGTTTTGTTGGTTGGCCATGTCGAACGACTCTCGTTTGAACCCGCGGACTCCGGAGGCTGCGGCGAGCATCAGGATTGAGTCACTAACGTCGGCTCAACTCCGGAGCGATGGCAGGCCAGAAATCCATCGATACTACGTGGAATGCAGTCGAATGATCGCTTTGCGCGTTCCGCTCTTAGTCCTGCCGATTGCATGCCTTACGGGGACTCGGAACCTAGGGAAGGACCGCCAGCATGAAGCCCGCGTTGGCTGCAGCGGCGAAGGCGAGGGCTGAGCCCAGGCATAGGCCACGGAGACAGTCGCGGCGACGGTCGGCGAGGAAGGCTAGGGCCACGACGAGAGGGACCAAGGCGATGAAGGCATCGCGGGCGTAGATGGACCAGCCCATCTGGGCGGACAAGTTGACGGCGAGCGCGAGTGCCAGCACGGCCATTCCGGCGCCACTGGCCGCCAAGAACAGCGGAAAAGAGGTGAGCGGGCTGGTGAATTCGCGGCGGACGCGATAGATGGCGACCGCCGCAAACGGTACGACGACCATACCAATCCAGAGCGCGATTGTGAGCGAGTCAATCCACGTTCTCCGTACCAGCATTCGTGAGAGAAAAACCCAGAACACGTCGGTGGACGTGAGCAGGGTCCAGGCGGGCCAAGGGCCGGAGGCTGCAGCGCACCATGCCTGGCTCTCTCGCGCGATGTTGCAGGCAGCCACATCGGCAACCGTGCTGAGGTAGACGTCTGCGCCGAGCAGGTCCCCGGTTACGAGCAGGTTGCGTAGCATCCACCAGCCGTTGGCAATAACGACAGCGATTGCGACGGCGCCCAGACGCACAGCTGCGGCCCGAAGCGATATGCGAGAGGCAAACATGGCCAGCGGAATAAGGATGAGGACGGGATAGGCGCTGGCACGGGCCGCGACTGCGAAGGCTGCAGCGCCGACGACTGCCACAGTAGCGCCGTGTGACCAGTCTCTTCGCACAGCCCACGAGGTGGCCGCGCAGTTCAGACCCACCGCAGCCAGCGCCCAGGTACTGGCGGTGACGCTAGCGCCCATAGAGTGCAGGCCCGGGGTGAGGGCAAGGCCAGCCGTGACAACCGAGGGCAAGTTCCAGTTGGATCCAGGTTGCTGCAGGTTGCGTACGGCCAGTCCAGCAGAGACGACGGCGAGTACGGCCATGAGCGCGGAGAAGGCGCGCCCAACGCCCAGCACTCCGGCTGACGTCGAGTCGGTCTGGGCGACCGCCGTTGCGCCAGCCACGGTCAAGTATGGGATTGGCGGGAACATGTGAAAGCGCGGTTCGACAGTGCGCGGATTGACGATGATCCCGGGGAATCGATCAGCCGGAGCGAGTCCACCAAATTCGCGCATGTCTGCGATGGTTCCCAAATGCGCGGCCTCGTCAAAGTCGAAGCCAGACGGCTGCGTGGCGGCGCGAATGCCGAGCCAGACGGCGCATAGCATCACAACCAGCAGGTATGCGCGGGCGCTCATGGGCCTAGCGGAGGTACACGTCTGGGTTGAAATCAGGCCCCGGAAGCAGACCCAGCGGCGTGCGGTCCAAGACGATGAGGCACCCGGCGATTAGAGCCGCGGCAGCTACGATGAGGCCCAAGGGCAACCTTCGACTGCGCGCAAGCGCGCCGGCCGCCAGTCCCGCAGCCAGGATCATTGGTCCAAATGAGGCTGCGGTACGAATCGGCAGCGTGTCGCTGCCGATCAACGTCAGAGTCTCGGACCAGACTCCAGCGGGGGTTAGACGACGGGCGACCTCGAACATAATGTCCTGGTCGCGGGGTAGCACTTCACCGGAAATAGAGACGCGTCCTGCGTCGTAGGTCGCACCGTGCGCCATGCCGACGCGGATGGGAATTGAATCGCGGGCAGGTGCAATACGCAGCAAGACGAGGCCTCCTGTGCCGAACTCGCCCGGACGCAATGGGGGGACGATTCGGGCGACACGACTTTGCGAGGTCCCATCAAGCGTGATCTCGCCAGAGCGCAAGCTGGGGCCGTGGGGGCCGGCAAGCAGCTCGAGGCGGGCGCGTGCCGTCGCGGCCTGTTGCGCGGGGGCGAGCCACACGCGGATTGCGATGTCGCTTTCGCTCAAGCGAAGTTCCTGATCGAGAACGACGCCCGAGTCGAAAGGCCCTGCGTAGAACGCCGGACCGGCGAGTACCGTTGGCACGTCGCCGTAGCTGCGGAGATCGGGCGCCGGGGCGATGACGCTGAATGGCTGTCGGACCAACAGCACTAGTGCGGCAACGCTGAGCAGCGCGGTGGCAACACCGGCGGCTGCGAGTCTTGGCACGTGTTTGCGGCCTCGTCTAGGAGGGCACGAAGTTCGGCGGGAGTTTACTTACCTCAGAAGCCTGACGAGTCCAGTCGACGAAGTTGATCCGTTAAGCGCGAGCAGTTCTTAGGCTGACTGGCGTAGCCGGTCGCGGGATTAGACCTGGGCGCCGAGTTCTTGGAGGCGGTGGGTGAGGTTGGTGAGGGATTCGTTGGCGGAGAGTTCGTCGCGGATGATGCCGGCGTCGAGCTGGTTGACGAAGGCACCCCATTGGGGGCGGTCGATGGTTACGAAGTTGGCAGTCTGCATTATGTCAATAACCATTTGGGCGGCTTCGTCGCTGTAGGCGGGAAAGAGGCGGCGGAGGGCCTGGGGTTCGAGGCGCTGGGCGGGGACGTTGGCGACACGCTGGGTGTTGCGGTCGAGGGCGCGGAGCGCGTCGTAGGCGACTTTGGGTTCCTGGGTGCCGTTGCCGATTCCCATCATCATCCAGACACTGACGGGGGCACCGCCGGAGCCGAAGCGGGGGAAGGGATAGAGGACGTTGTCGGGGCCGCGGCTGTTGGTCATCCAGCCGAAGCCAAGGCCTCCGAGGGACATGATGAGCATGGCGATCTGGCCCTGGGTGTAGCGGTACCAGATGGGCGACCTATCGCTGTTGGCGCTTTCGGCGAGGCCGTAGGTGGTGGCGAGGTCGTAGTAGGTCTCGGCGATGGCCTTGGCCGAATCCGTCCGCAAAGGGGCGAATGAGCCCTGGCTGTCAGGAAGGGCGCCGAGGGCGGACTGGAGGAAGAGGAAGCTGGGCGACCAGCTCCACAGCTGGTCGGGGGCGCCCCACATGGGTTCGACGTTGAGGAGGAGTCCAAGGGTGTCGCTTCCGCCGGGGGCTTCGGGATCGCCGTGCATGGCGAGAGCGGCTTCAACGAAGGCCTGACCGTCCCAGGCGCTGCGGGGCGGGATTTCGTACTCGGCGGCGGCGGCCAGATCGCGGTTGACAACGGTGATCCAGGGCGAGGCGGCGACGGGGAGGGCGTATTGAACGCCTTGGACCTTGCCGGTTTCGAGGATGCCGGGCCAGTAGGCGCCGGGATTGAAGGTGGAGTCGCTGGTGAGGTGCTCATCAAGGGGCAGGAGCTTGTTGCCGGCGACGAGGTTGGCGAGGTCCCACTGCTCGAGCATGACGAGGTCGGTTCGGGCGTTGCCGAAGCCGTCGTCCACGGTTGAGGCGTAGTCCCAGCGGTAGCCGAAATTGGAGGGCAAGGGGGTGCGCGAGTACTTGTAACGCTGCTCGGTGTCCTGGCGGGCGGCGATTTCGGCGGAGAGGAGGATGGGTTCGACGTCCCAGTTGCCGCCGGCGAAGGTGGGGAGGGCGATGGAGATGGGGCGGTTGGCGCCGGCCTCCGGGAGGGCGCCTTCGCGGCTGGGAGCACGCTCGCCGGCGGAGACGACGACGGTGGGTTGGGGCGTTGAGGCGGATTCCGTGCGCTGGGTAGCGGCGCCCTGGGTTCGCTGGGTGGACGGAAGGACGGGCGGCTGGATTTTGGGGATCTCGGGCTCGCCGCAGGCGGCGGCGAGGGCACCGGCGCCGGCAATTGCGGCCAGGCGCAGGGCGCGGCGGCGGGTGAGGGAGCGGGGGGCCGCGAGGGAGTGGGTGGATTGGGTTGGGTGTTGCTGGGTCATGGTGATGGCTCCGCCGCCCGGTGGCCGCAGGTCTCGCAGGCGGGACGGTGGGGCGGTCGGGGGTCGGGACCGATCGGGGGTCCGCGCTGATGGCCGGCGGGTGTTGGTTCTAGTTTATAGCGGGGGTGGTGGTGATTGGGTTCAGTCTGAACCGGTTGGCGCTCGGGTCACGACAGAGGCTCTCCGTTCCGTGCCGTCGGGCGGCTGTGCATCTGGCGGGATGGAAGTTGGGCAGTCTCGATGCCATCCGGGATTTGCCGGGATCTGGCTTGGCAGGCATTCAGATCGAGCGCGAGCCTCCGGGAATCGCGGCCGCGATTCCCTCCCCGGATTCGATGGCTTCGATGGAACGATTCGGGCCGGACGGGCGTATTAACTGTCAGAGGGATCCTGCGGAGCGGTCCGTGAACACTGTTCGTGTCCCCTGGAAAGGCAGTTTCGCGTGGTGACGACGGCGCTTCTAATGCAGTCAACCAGGTTGGGTGACTGGTAGGCGTGCCCTTGCGCGTGGACGTGTTGCCGGGCGGAAGCACGGCGGTGGCCGCCAGGTGGCAACGTGAGCCTGTCGACAAAGAGACCGGTACTGAGCCGGTAGACCGAGTCTCGGCTGGCGGAAGGCGGTTCGGCGTGCGGGGGGGTGGATGTCGGCGAGCGTGACGCTGGCAGAGTGCCAGGGATGGGGGGAGCGGCGGGTTCGGTGTTACTACGATGCGCTGGAACTCTTCGTGCCGGGCGGGTGAGTCCGTAAGTGGGACGAGGACAGCCGGAGGGACGTGAGGGTCGCGATGGGGAGATTGGAGCGATGACGTTGGATCGGCGGGTAACACGGCGGCGGGTGCTCAGGTTGACCGGCGGGCTCGCGCTGGGCCTGGCGGGCGTGGTGGCGCTAGCGGGATGTGGGGGGACTCAAGCAGTCGAGAAGATCGTGACACAGACAGTAGAGAAGACTGTCACCAAGGGAATCAAGCGACTCACAACAGTGCCTGCCGAGAAGAGCGTGACTCAGGCAGTACAGAGGATTGTCACTAAGGAAGTCAGGCGACTCACAGAGGTGCCTGTCGAGAAGACCAAGCAAGAGAACGTTCGAACGCCGAGGCCCACTCCAAGGCCACGTAGATGGCTCAACTATATCCGCTTCATGACGGACCACACGAGTGGTCCGCGCGGCGCGGCTTTATCGTGGGGACTGAAGAGGTTTGCGGAGTGGCAGCCGGCTTTCGACGTGAAGCTTGAGCCGGCGCCGTACAACCAGAGCGAAGCGCTAGTTGCAGTGTTCGACGCGGGATACGAACCACATTTAATTCTCGCTGAGCAGTTGAGCTTTCTACGACTCCATCAAGAGGTCCACCTAACGGACATATCTCACTTATTGCCGAAGTTCGGAGTGGTAAAGGAGGAATACTACTTCGTGCCAGATATTTACACATACAACAACGTCGACCACTCGCTGCCGCAGCCTGCGTTGATGGATGGCCCACAGTTCGGAATGCCGTTTCAGATGATCATCAGCGGATTCGTGGCCAACGCTTCCTTAGCGGAAAGCGCCGGCGTGCAGTTGCCGGATAGCGAGGACTCATGGACCTGGGACGACTGGATCGAATGGGATGCCGTGATGACCGATCCCGAGACTGGGACGTTCGGTAGCTGGGCGCATGACGACTACCAGAATCAATATATGCCGCAGATGTATTCCACAGGTCTGAAGAAGCCGTTCGACGACGGGCTGACCAAGACGATGTTTGACCGGCCCCACGCTCTACGAGCGTGGGAGTACCTGATCAGCAAGATTCACGTACACAAGACGGCGCCGCCGCTCGATCAGATCAAGGAACTCGCTGGGGAGTATGGCAGTCCGTTCGACGCGGGACGAATTGGGCTCTGGCCATCCCATCGGGCGTACACAACCGGGTTTTCGATTCCGCGAATCAAGGATCGGTTCGAGTGGACACTGCTGCCAGCCGTCACCGCGCCGGGCGGCGTGCCGGCCGTGCATTCCTGGTCTGATCAGCCGAACCTCGTGACTCGCGCAGCCGCGCTGGACCACGTCGTGGAGGAGGCCACAGCGTTGGCGGCGTTCCTGGCGAGCGAGGCGTACCAGCGACGGGTTGGTATCGAGCGTGGGCACATGCCGGTGCACAAGGCCGCTATTGGCGCGCCGGAGTCGCTGACGCCGCCGCCGCAAGGGATGAAGTGGCTGAAGTACTACGCGGACCGGCCCGATAACCGGAGTCTCTTTCCGTTCAGCACGTGGCGGGACTGGTATGACAAGCACCGCGAGCTCGCCAGAAAGGGCTGGACGGGGGAGCAGACGCCGGCGGAGTCGTTGGAGGCATGCCAAGCGTGGGGTGTGGAGCATCTGTCGAGGTATGAGGGGCCACGGCCGTCTGTGCGTGAGCCGGTGTATCCGTAGGTGGGATTGGGGGAGCTGTGAGCGAGGGACGGATGGCGGGTACGGGACGGTTGCCGGGTTTGGGGCGGCGGGTTTCGCGGCGGGGGGTACTGGGGTTGGTGGGGCGGTTGGGGCTGGGGGTTGGCGGAGCAGTGGCGTTGGGCGGGGTGGTGGCGAGTGGCCGGCCGCCGAAGGCGGTAGCAGCCGATCAGGTCACAGATTCGGACGATGCGCAGGTTGTGACGGAGCGGCGGCCGCACTCATATCCCGTAGAAGTGCGATATGCAACCGACCATGTCTTCGGACCGCGCGGCGACACGATGCAGTGGGGGTGGGAGCTATTTGCCCGAGTGTTCCCGCACATCTTGGTCCGTGTAGAGCCGCTTCGCAATGCTGTTACCGACCTGAGGAGATTCCTTGGTCCGAAGCCTCCACCGCTTCCGCTCAGCACGTATACGGGCGATGCTGTCCAGATTCAGCGCGCACTTTGGCAACGTGAAGCGGAGCCACCTCCTCACGTGGTGTTGCTGTCGCAGCAAGAGTTTCTGCGCTTCGGAGAATTGGGCGGCTTTCTTCAAATTGACGACGTGCTTGCCAAGTCCGACTATTTCCAGAGGGACGATCTCTACTTCGTGCCGGACACCTTTACAGATGCAGACAGTGGCCTCGACCACTCATTTCCGCAGCCTACGGTGATGGCAGGTCGCCAGTTCGGATTGCCGTTCGCGCTGTCAATCAGCGGATTCCTGGCCAACCAGTCGCTGGCCGATGACGCCGGTGTGAGGCTACCGGACAGCGAAGACTCTTGGACGTGGGACGGCTGGACGGAGTTTGACGCGATGATGACGGACCCAGAGCACGGGACTTTCGGCACGTGGGCGCGGGACGACTTTGCGGGCCAATACTTGCCGCAGATGTATACGAATGGACTAAAGAAGCCATTCGACGACGGCCTGACGAAGACCATGTTCGACCAGCCTGAAGCGTTAGAGGCGTGGACGTACATTATCGACAAGATCTTCGAACGGAAGACGTCACCAACAGTGCGTGAAACCAGGAGCCTGTCTGGCGAGTACAGCAACCCATTTGTTGCCGGTAGAGTCGGGATCTGGCCGACCGACAGGGTTGGCGCAACTGGACTTAAGGCACCACAGATCGTCGACCGTTTCTCCTGGACCCTGTTGCCCGAAGTCGTCGCGCCGGGCGGCGGCCCACCTGGGCACTCGTGGTCAATGCAGGCGAACCTTGTGACAGTCAGCGCCGAGCTAGACGGAAATGTTGAAGAAGCCACGCTGTTTGCCGAGTTCCTGGCTGGTGAAAGGTTTCAAGGACAAGTCGGCATTGAGCGCGGGCACGTCCCGGTGCATAGATCTGTCATGGACAGTCCGGAATCGAAAGAGCCGCCGCCGGAGGGGATGAAGTGGCTGAAGGTGTATGCGGAGCGGCCGGACAACCGGAGCCCGTACCCGTTTGAGGGCTGGGAGACGTGGTGGCGGCATCACAAGGGGCTGGCCTGGAAGGGATGGTTTGGGACGCAGTCGGCCGAAGAGTCGCTGGCGGCGTGCCAGGCCTGGGGTGAGCGGTATTTCTCGCTCTACGACGGGCCGAAGCCGTATGTGCGTGAGCCGGTGTATGCGTAGGTGGGGCTAATGGGGATGGTGAGCGAGGGACGGATGGTGGGTACGGGACGGTTGCCGGGTTTGGGGCGGCGGGTTTCGCGGCGGGGGGTGCTGGGGTTGGTTGGGCGGTTGGGGTTGGGGGTTGGCGCAGCAGCCTTGGGTGGGATGTCGTTGGACTTCGAGAGGACTGCCGGTGCATTCAGCCCGAGGAAGGCCGCACGGGATCCGACAACTCCGACCGTGGGGGCCGACGTGCGGCCTCACTGGGAAACCGTGAAACTTCGCCTTGTCACCGACCACACGAGCGGCCCGCGGGGCGCGGTCATGGGGTGGGGAGCGGCTGAGTTCGAGAAGATCTACCCGTACTTCATCGTGCGGCTGGAATCCACGGTCACGCCGGCTCGCCTCCTAGGGGCACATGGCAGTACCGACCCACCGCATCTGGTGCTGCTCTCACAAGAGGGATTCCTGCGCTTTCGCGAGCTGGGGGCCTTTGCGGAGGTCTCTGAATTGCTAGCCAGGCATCCCGATTACGACCCTTGGGAGAATCACTACTTCTTGCCCGACACCATTACGGACGACGGTCTCGACCACTCGTATCGACAGCCCGCCGAGTTGACATTTGGTCAGGCACGCCAGTTTGGATTGCCGTTTGAACTATCGATCAGCGGATTCCTGGCCAACGCAACTCTGGCCGAAGAAGCTGGGGTTCAGTTGCCTGATAGCGAGGATTCCTGGACCTGGGATGACTGGACGGAGTGGGATGCGCGGATGACCGATCCCGAGACCGGGACGTTTGGTACGTGGGCGAGGGACGACTATGCGGGCCAGTACATGCCGCAGATGTATGCGAAGGGACTGAAGAAGCCATTTGACGACGGGCTGACCAAGACCATGTTCGATCGGCCCGAGGCGCTGCAAGCATGGACGTACCTGATCGACAAGATCTTTGAGCACAAGACATCTCCGACGTCTCGCGAATCGAAGGAACTTGCCGGGGAGTATGGCAATCCGTTTGCGGCCGGGAAGGTCGGCATCTGGCCGACCGAGCAGGTTGGCTCAACGGGTTTCGAAGCTCCTCGGATCAAGGACTCATTCCGATGGTCGCTGCTTCCCGAGGTGGTCGCGCCGGGCGGCGAGCAGCCGGGGCACTCCTGGTCAATGCGAGGAAATCTGGTGCCTGCCGGACACGAGGACGATTGGGCGGTCGAAGGGGCGCTAGAACTCGCCTTGTTCCTCGCGGGTGATATCTACCAGTCCCGAGTTGGCATCGAGCGGGGGCACGTACCGGTCTGCAAGTCCGTGATGGAGAAATCCGAGTCGTTGGCCTCGCCTCCGGACGGTATGAAGTGGTTGAAGGTGTATGCGGACCGGCCGGATAACCGCAGTCCGTACCCGTTTGTGGGCTGGGAGCGGTGGTGGCGGCATCACAAGGGGTTGGCCTGGAAGGGGTGGTTTGGGACACAGTCGGCGGAGGAGGCACTGGCGGCGTGCCAGGCCTGGGGCGAGCGGTTTTTCTCGTTCTACGACGGGCCGAAGCCGTATGTGCGTGAGCCGGTGTATGCGTAGGTGGGGTTGGGGAGCGTGGTGAGCGAGGGACGGATGGTGGGTGCGGGACGGTTGCCGGGTTTGGGGCGGCGGGTTTCGCGGCGGGGGGTGCTGGGGTCGGTAGGGCGGTTGGGGCTGGGGGTTGGCGGAGCGGTGGCGTTGGGCGGGGTGGTGGCGAGTGGCCGGCCGCCGAAGGCGGGAGCAGCCGATCGGGTCACAGATTCGGACGATGCGCAGGTTGTGACGGAGCGGCGGCCGCACTCATATCCCGTAGAAGTGCGATATGCAACGGACTATGTTCGGGGTCCGCGTGGGGATGCCCTGAAATGGGGGCTGATTGAGTTCGACAAGATGCGGCCGGACATCAACGTCAAGATCCAATTGTCATTCATTGGCACTTCCGTGCAGAGCCTTCTTCAAGTCTCTGATCCACAGCCTGTGACTCCTCTATTCACTGACTACGGGGCTGCGCGCCTAATTCATCGCATACTCCCAATTCGCGACCCAGAGCCCCTGCCTCATGTCGTGCTGCTACGTCAAAATGAGTTTCTTCGCGTTGCCAAGTCAGATCTATTCCTTGAGATTAACGACTTCCTGGCCAAGCTTGACTTCCACCACGACGAGGAACTTTACTTCGTGCCCGACAGTTATACGGACAATGGCTTCGATCACTCATTCCCGCAGTCGACGGTGATCGCAGGTAGGCAGTTTGGCTTGCCGTTTGGGCTAGCAATCAGCGGGTTTCTAGCCAACGTGTCTCTGGCTGATGGCGCCGGCGTCCGGCTGCCGGATAGCGAGGACTCGTGGACCTGGGATGACTGGACTGAGTGGGACGCTCGGATTACCGACCCCGAAACCGGAACATTCGGCACATGGGCACGCGATGACTACGCGGGCCAGTACCTACCGCAGATGTATACGAATGGACTGAAGAAGCCTCTGGACGACGGATTGACGAAGACCACGTTCGATCAACCTGAAGCGATGGCGGCATGGACGTACCTCATCGACAAGATCTTCGATCGCAAGACGTCCCCCACGGCCCACGAGGCCAAGTTGCTGGCAGGTGAGGACGAGAATCCATTCGCCGCCGGGAAGATCGGCATCTGGCCGACTGACAAGAGTTCGACAACGGGGATTGATGCTCCTCGGATCAATGGCCGGTTTGCATGGACGCTCTTGCCCGAAGTGATCGCGTCCGCCGGTGGCACGCCTGGGCATTCGTGGTCGATGACATCGAATCTCGTTACCGTCAGCGCCGAGATGGACGGGGCAACTGACCAGGCCGTTGACTTCGCCGTGTTTCTTGCTGGCCCGCGGTTTCAAGGGCGGGTGGGTGCTGAGCGAGGGCATTTGCCGGTCAACCGGCGGGCCCTCGAATCACACGAGTCTGAGGAGCCGCTGCCGGAGGGGATTAAGTGGCTGAAGGTGTATGCGGAGCGGCCGGATAACCGGAGTCCGTATCCGTTTGAAGGCTCGACGTTCTGGTGGAGGTATCACAAGGAGTTGGCCGGGCGGGGATGGTCTGGACGAATGTCGGCGGAGGAGTCGCTGGCGGCGTGCCAGCGATGGGGCGAGCGGTACTTTCGGTTCTACTACGACGGGCCGAAGCCGTTTGTGCGGGAGCCGGTGTATCCGTAGGCGGGTTTGGGGGAATGGGCTTCGGTTTCGCGGGCCTTAGCCGACCGGCGCGGTCGTGGGCGCCGCTGATCGTAGAACGAAGCCCGGATAGCCGCGGCGGGCTATCTCGTCGCAGCGTTTGCGGTAGGGGCCGACGCCGCCGGGGTAGGGCATGAAGACGCGGGGTTTGCCGGGGATGTTGGCGCCGAGGTACCAGGAGTTGGCGTGGACGTAGAGCGTGGAGTTGGCGACTTGGTTGACGTGGGCGACCCAGTCATCCTCAGCCTGGGGATCGGCTTCGGCGGTGTGGATGCCGCGTTGGCGCATCCAGGTGATGAAGTTGGCGATGAAGTCGATGTGCTGTTCGATGCTGACGGGCATGTTGCTGAGGACGGAGGGGCTGCCGGGGCCGGTGATCATGAACATGTTGGGGAAGCCAGCGGCCTGGAGGCCGAGGTAGGTCCTGGGGCCTGCCGCCCACTTGTCGCGTAGCGCGAGGCCGTTGCGGCCGCGGATGTCAATCTTGAAGAAGGTGCCTGTCATGGCGTCGAAGCCGGTGGCGAAGACGATGATGTCGAAGGCGAAGTCTTGTTCGGACGTGCGTATGCCCGTAGACGTGATCCGTTGGATGGGGGTGCGGCGCAGGTCGACGAGATTGACGTTGTCGCGGTTGTAGGTGGCGTAGTAGCCGGTGTCGAGGAGGGAGCGCTTGGCGCCGAAGGGATGGTCGTGGGGGAGGAGCTTCCGGCAGGTTTCGGGGTCCCTGACGATTTGACGGATCTTGTTGCGGATGAAGTCGGCGGCGGTGTCGTTGGCGGCCCTGTCGGTCATGAGATCGGCAAATGAGCCGCCGATGAATTCGTGGCCGCCCTTGTTCCATTGCTCCTCGTAGATCCTGTTGCGTTCAGCTTCGGTGACGTCGAGGGCAGATTGCTCGATGGGTTCGCGCGGTCCGCCACCCTGGCTCCAGCGGGCTTTCTCGAGGATTGCCTGGTAGTTGGGCTTGACCTCCTGCTCGATGAACTGGCGGTCGGCGGCGCGGTGGCGGGCGGGCACGGTGAACTGGGGGGTGCGCTGAAAGACGGTGAGGCTGCCGGCCTGGCGAGCGATGACGGGGATGGACTGCACGCCGCTGGAGCCGGTGCCGATGACGGCCACGCGCCTGCCCGAGAAGTCAACGGGTTCGTGGGGCCAGGCGCCAGTGTGGTACCAGTCGCCCTGGAACGAGTCCAGGCCCGTGATCCTCGGAACGTTGCCGGTGGAGATGCAGCCGATGGCGGTGATGAGGTACTGAGCGGTGACGCGGTCGCCCTGGTCGGTCTCGATCTCCCAGAGGTTGGCGTCTTCCCGGAAGATAGCCGCGGTGACGCGGGTGTCGAACTGGATGTTGCGTCGCAGGTCGAAGCGGTCGGCGACGTGTTCGAGGTAGGAGAGGATTTCGGGCTGTTCGGGGTATTTGCCGCTCCAGGTCCAGTCCTGGAGCAGTTCCTTCGAGAACGAGAAGCAGTAGATGTAGCTCTCAGAGTCACAGCGGGCGCCGGGGTAGCGGTTCCAGTACCAGGTGCCGCCGACGCTGCTGCCGGATTCGTAGACCTGGACGGAGAGGCCCATGACGTCACGAAGCCGGTGGAGCATTCCGAGACCGGAGAAGCCGGCGCCGATGACTACGGCGTCGAAGTGGCAGCCGCTCTTCACACCAGTCTCTTGATCGCCGTTGCGTTGCTCGGCATATGACCGGCCCACGGTTACCTAGCCTCTACGGCCTCCCGCTGTAAGGACATTTCCGTAGACCGCGGGAGGGTTACCCGGAAGACCCCTCACCCTACCCTCTCCCCCAGGAGAGGGATTGAGACGAGCGCACCCTCGGGGACTCGAGGCGTTGGGCAAAGGGTTGGGTGTGGTGAGTGAGGGGATCCTCGGTTTAGCGGAAGCCGCGCATCTTGTAGTTGCCGCTTTCGTCTTTCTCGGCGCCGGGGAAGGAGTAGTCGTCGCGAGTTAGTTTCTCTTCCTGGCCACAGGCGGCCAGAGCGGCCAGCGAAGCTGTGGAGGCGGCGAGGAGGACGCCGAGACGGCGGCGGGAGAGCTGGCCGGCAGGGCGGTGGGTGGCTTCAAGGTCGGACGCGTGGCGGGGAGCCATGTCGTTCATCTGGATTCTTTCGTGCACGGGTGGCGATTCGGCGGACCGTCGTCTCACGACCTAGTTTACTGGGGCTGATTTCGACGGGGCTGGATTGGGGGCTGCCGGCTTCACCTTAACGCCGGATAACGGTGCTATTGGGCGTTGCGCATCTGGTAGTTGCCGGTGCTGTCCTTCCTGGCGCCGGGGAAATCGTAGTTGTCGCGGGTGAGTTTCTCGTCGCCGCCACAGCCAGCCAGGGTGGCTAGCGCCCCGGTGGAGGCGGCGAGCAGAAGGACGAGGCGGCGGCGGGGAAGCTTGTTCGGGACGGGCAGGTTGTCGGGCCGGGTGAACGCACTTCGCAGGTCGGGTGACTTCATAGGTTTGCTCCCCTGCGCACGCGCAGCTACAGCGCCGACGGATGGTGTGCGCATATTAGACCCAACCTTGGTCCGGGGCGATGACCTGGCCGGTGGTCTGGACGTTGTATTGGGTTCCGCCGGCGAGGGTGACCTGCTGGCCGGTAATGGATGAGCGTTCGGCGGCGAAGAGGATTTCCATGATGTGGCGGCCCCACTCGCCGGAGGTGGGCGGTTCGAGGTCTTGCTCGATCGAGCGAGCGAAGGCGCGCCACTCCTCGGTCATGGTGGCGGGCGGATCCTCGAAGGGGACGCGGGTCCATTCGTTGCCCCGGCCGACGGCGACGAAGCGGTTGCCCGAGCCGCTGATGCGGACGCCGCCGCGGGTGCAGATGATCTCGGACTGGTAGTTGGGCGCGCCATCCCGGTAGCCGATGGCGATGGCGATGCCGGGGACACCGTTCTTGTAGTCGACGAAGGCGACGCCGTAGTCGTCGCCGGCCTGGTAGTGGCTCTTGGTTCCGATGCGGGCCTTGACGCGGGCGGCCTGGGAGCCGACGAGCCAGGTGAGCCGGTCAACGATGTGGACGCCGTTGGTCATCCAGTAACCGCCGCCGTGGAAGCGGCTGCGGTATTGAGGACGGCGGTTGGGGTAGCCCCAGTTCTTGACGGAGTAGCAGACGGCAGTGATGAGGGGACCGAGCTCGCCGGAGTCGAGGATCTGCTTGGCTTTCATGTTGGGGCCGAGGAAGTGCTGGGTGAGGCCGATCATGAGCTTGACGTTGTTGCGACGGGCGGTCTCGATCATGTCGTCACACTGCTCGAGGGAGAGGGCCATGGGCTTTTCGACGAGGACGTGCTTGCCGGCGTTTAGGGCATCCACGGTGAGGCGGTGGTGGAGCTGGTGGCCGAGGGTGACGGCGACGGCCTGGACTTCGGCGTCCTCGAGCAGTTCGGTGTGATTGGGGTAGGCGCGGGGGACTTCGTAGCGGTCGCAGAAGGCATGGCGCGGGGCTTCGAGGAGGTCGGCAGCGGCGACGATTTCGACGTTCGGGAGGGTCTCGATGGCGTCGCCGTGGGCGCGGGAGATGCCGCCGAGTCCGACGATTCCAACTCGGAGCATGGCGAATTCTCCCGGACAAGAGCTGTTTGGGTTGGAAGGATAGCCGCCAAATGCGTAACGGTCGCGTGGTTTCCGAATGCGGACTGGCCTCTGCTCGCCGCCCGGCCTGGGCTGGCAGGCCTCCCGGAGTGTCGCGGGGCGCTGGTTCGCACGGCGGTTGGTGGTTCGCGGTTGCCCGGCTACGGCTGGCGCAGGTGGCGCCGTAGATGCCGTATAGCAGGCGGCGTACGCTGTACGTCGCGCGGCCTCCCGGTCAGATATGCGCCCGGGAAGAGGGATGGGTCCGATGCGCAGGCACCGAACGCCGGCCTCAATGCCCCGCATTCGCAGGGGAGTGAAGAAATGAAGCTTCGTGCTCTACGACACTTGTCCACCCTCGGCGCAAACCGTCGCCCCGCCGGCCAGATGTCGCGTCGGCGGCTGGTCGTCCTGCTCGGTGTTTCCGCCGGCGCGCTTGCCACCCTGGCCGGTTGCGGTGGAGACGACAATCTCACTCGCGAGCACTACGACTTCCCCGGCGCCAAGAAAGACGAAACCGGTCGCTTCAAGTCGTCGCAGACTCTGTAGTGGCTCCTGGTGCCAATGGGAGTCGTAACCCGAGCCGCACGGGACCCGGCCTACGAGGTGAAACGGATGGGCGGCTGATGGCTGGAGACGAGCGTTTTGGCATCCCGGGGGTTCCGTTTCCGGTGGGGGTGGAGTATTACCGGGCGCCGGCGCCGAAGCCGGAGGTCTGGGACGAGGACCTGGCGCGGATCCGAGCGGGCGGGATGCGGATCGTGCGCAGTTTCACGATGTGGAACTGGATGGAGCCAAGGCCGGGGCAGTACGAGTTGGACGAGTTCGACCGGCTGTTCGACCTGGCCGAGAAGCACGACCTGTATGTGTGGCTGGACATGGCGCTGGCGACGCACGGGGCGGGTCCGGAGTGGATGACGCGCGACTACCCGGACATGCGGGTGGTCAACCAGCAGGGACAGGCGGCGACACCGGTGGCGAGCGCGGCGATGCCGCAGGGGTCGCAGATCCACTGTTACGACCACCCGCTGTGGCGGCACTTCGGCGGAGCGCTGATCGAGCACGTGGTGACGCGGTTCCGGGATCGGCCGAGCCTGCTGATCTGGGGGTTGTGGGACGGGATTGCGATCTCGTCGGCGTTCAGCCGGCAGACGGACGGACTGCCCTGTTACTGCCCGCACACGCTGGCTCGGTACGAGGCGTGGCTGCGGGAACGGTTCACGCTGGACGAGCTGAACGAGCGGCTGCTACGTCGATTCCGGCGCTGGGAGGACGTTGAGCCGCCGCGCTCGAAGGCGAGCCCGGTGGAGATGCTGCTGTACCGCCAGTTCCACTACGAGAACCTGGCCTGCCACCTGGAGTGGATGATCGGCGAGACGAAGCGGCTGGACCCGTTGCACGAGACGCGGACGCACGGGGCCTGGTATCCGCGGCCCTGGGACGAACGGTGCGCGGCGGTGGCGGATAGCTGGGGGATGTCGCTGCCGTCGAGCAGCCTGTTGACAGTGGAGGACCCGTACCAGGTCGCGGATCGGGCGTTCAGCTTCGACTGGTCGCGGAGCGCGGGGAAGCACGGACGCTGGTGGAACGAGGAGATTTACGCGGGGATGTCGCCGGGGGGCGTGACCTGGTCGAAGCAGGCGGACCCGCGCGAACTCACGACGCTGTTGTGGATGACGCTGGCCTGCGGGGCGGCGGGAGCAATGTTCTGGCAGTACCGGCCGGAGTACATGAGCTTCGAGTCGCCGGGATACAACCTGGCGGCGCTGGACGGTTCGCCGAATGCGCGATTTGCAGCGGTGGCGCGGGCGATCGAGCAAATCGACGGGCTGAGCGAACACCTGCCGCTGGAGTGTCCGCAAGCGGAGGTGGGCGTGGTGTACCACCCGGAGTCGCAGGAGCTGTTTGGCTACAACAACGAGGACGACCGGTTCCTGGCGGACTTGCGGGGGACATACCGGGCGCTCTGGACGGAGGGCTTTGCGCCGGACGTGATCTCGCCGCGGATGGACTGGTCGGGGTACCGGCAGCTGTTCCTGCCGAACGTGGCGCTGATGGACGAGGCGGCGCTGGGGAGTGTGCAGCGGACGCTGGGGGATCCGGCGGGGCCGCGGCTGGTAGCCGAGGGCAGTCTTGGGCTGTATTCGGCGGACGGGCAGTCGAGCTATGGGCCGCCGGAGGGGCTGGCCGAGGAATTGGGCGTGCGGGTGGCGGATTTCTCGGCGGTGACGGCGTATGACATCGAGCAGGGGCGGAATGTGCTGGAGACGCCGTATGGGCCGGTGAGGATTACCTCGCCGTGCGGATACGCGGTGCTGGAGCCGCAGGGGGATACGCAAGGGATCGCGACCATCGAGGGTCAGACGGTGGCGGTGCGGAGCGGGGACGGGCGGTTTACGTGGTACGGGTTGACGCTGTCGGCGGGGTTCGGGGACGTGGGGCAGCCGGACCTGGTGCGGGGGTTGACGCGCGAGGCCGGGGTTACGGCGCTGGTTACAGCGGAGGGTGACCGGGTGGTGCCTATCGTGCGGCGGTCACGGCTGGGCGGGTGGTTGGTGTTCGTGTTCAACCTGGAGCGGGGTGAGGCGCAGTGTCGGTTGCGACCGCGTGGGCGGATTAGCGGGGTGCGGGACTTGCTGGCGGATCGCGCTGTTGACGTCCAGGACACCGACTTCGACCTGATAATCCCGCAATGGGACGTGGCCGTGGTGCATTGCACGGACGGGTAAGGAGTTGCGAATGAGCGCTTCGGACCTGTCGGCGTATGGGGAGGACGTGCTGCGGACGTCGCCGGATTACGTGGCGTATGTGCCTCGGGGCGGGGCCGCGAACGACTGGACGAACCAGCACTTCCTGGTGGTCCGGTCGTGGAGCGGGGCGTTCCTGGCGGTCTGGACGATGGCGACGTTCGAGGGCAAGCCGGACCAGCGGGTGGTGTTTGCGCGCAGCGACGACGCCGGGGTTACGTGGAGCGAGCCCGCAGTGGTGGACGGGCCAGTGGGGAATGACGGGCGGATTGCCTCGTGGGGCTTCCCGGTGCTAGCGCCTGAGTTGCGGCGGGTGTACGTGTTCTACACGAAGAACATCGGCGTGGTGGACGTGCGGGAGGACACGACGGGGTTGCTTGCCTACAAGTATTCGGACGACGAGGGGGAGACCTGGAGCGAGCGGCTGAGCCTGCCGATGGAGCGGGCGGCGATCAGTCCGACGGTGCCCGGGACGCCGGAGAACTGGATCTGCTACCAGACGCCGATCCTGAATCCGCGGGGCGAGGTGATGTGCGGGTTCACGCGGTGGGCGAGTACCGAGTATCACGTGGAGCTGCACCTGTTTCAGCGGCACTCGGAGTGCTGGTTCCTGAGGTTCGAGAACATCTTGACGGAGAGGGATCCGGCGCGGCTGCGAGTGAGCACGTGGCCGAAGGCGCCGCACGGGATCCGGGTGCCGAAGCCGGGCGATCCGGAGCACAGCATTGCGCAGGAGCCTGCGATCCAGAATCTGCCGGACGGAAGGATGATCTGCCTGCTGCGGACGTTGACGGGGCATGCGTGGTGGTCGGTGTCGGAGGACGCGGGCGAATCGTGGTCGGAGGCGGAGGTGCTGCGGTTTGCGTCGGACGGGCGGCCGGTGCCGCATCCGATTTCACCGTGTCCGCTTTACCGCTTGAGCGACGGGCGGTACGTGCTGATCTTTCACAACAACGTGGGCACGGCGCACGGGGGCGAGGGGCCGCATGATTCGAAGCGGAACCGGCGGCCGGCGTGGCTCAGCATCGGGACGGTTCGGAACTCGGCGGAGGGGCAGCCGCTGGCGTTCGGCGAGCCGCAGGTTCTGGCGGACAACGATGGGGTGGCCGTGCCGCCGGAGGGTCAGACGCAGGTGGCGACGTATGGGAGCTTCTTCGAGCATGAGGGCCGGGCTATCTGGTGGTATCCGGACCGGAAGCATTACCTGGTGGGCAAGATCTTGAACGACCTGCTGGCGTGACGAGCCAGAGATCCAGGAGAGGCTGACCGCATGTCTGTATCCAAGGCGAGTGGATCGACGCCGTTGCTTTCGCTGAATTGGGAGCGGTTGTTGCGGGGATTTGTGGACATTTTGAGCGTGGACAGCTACTGGGGGAACGAGGATCGGGTGGTGGCGATCATCCAGCCGCGGCTGGAGGCGGCGGGAGTGGTGTGCCGTCGAGACCAGATTGGGAACCTGATTTGCCGGTGGCCGGCGAACGGCAAGGATTCGACGCCGATCATGCTGAACGCGCACATGGATACGGTGCTGCCGACGCCGGAGATGAAACCGGTGGTGAAGGCGGACGCGGTGTACTCGGACGGCTCAAGCGTGCTGGGGGCGGACGACAAGGCGGGGGTTGCAGCCATCGTTGAGGCGGTGGCGATGGTGGACGAAGCGGGACTGCCGCACGGGCCTATCGACCTGGTGTTCACGGTGGGAGAGGACGTGGGGCAGTTTGGGGCAGCCGCGTTCGATCCGAACGACGTGGAGTCGCGGGTGGCGCTGGTGCTGGACTTCGGCGGTCCGGTGGGCGTGATCTGCGATCGGCAGGCAGCGTCGTGCAACTTTGATGTCACGTTTCACGGCAACGCGGCGGCGGCGGCGCATCCCGAGACCGGAAAGAGCGCCGTTAGCATGATGTCGCGGGCGATCGATCGGATGCCGCTCGGGCCGGTGGACGAGCTAACGGTGGCGAACGTGGGGGTCGTGTCCGGCGGGGAGGCTCGGAACATCATTCCGCCCGAGGCGAAGCTGGTGGCGCAGGCGCGGGCGCTGACGCAGGCGGCACTGGACCGGCAGGTGGCTGCAATGCGAGCGGCGCTGGAGGACGGGGCGGCGGCGTTTGGGGGTCGAGTGGAGATCGAGACGGTACAGCGGTTCAAGCCGACGCGCTTTGGTCACGACCACCCGGCGCTGCGGGTGGCGTATGCCGGGGTGCAGGCGGCGGGGCTGGAGCCGCAATTCGTGCACACGTTCGGCGGCAGTGACGCGCAGAATTTCAACGAGAAGGGGATCGATTCGGCGATCCTGGGCACGGGGTACCAGGACATCCACTCGGTGAACGAGTGGATGCCGCACGCGGAGCTGCGCAAGCTGACGCAGGTGACGGCACAGGTGATCCTGAACGCCTAGGCGGCGACGGCGGCAAGCCGCTCTGGCTGTGGTTTCTAGCTTCGGCCGCACCGCATGGTGACTGCCGCGCGGCCGTGCAGTTTTACTGCTCCACGGCGGTGGCGACGAACTTGATGCCGAGGAGGACCTCTTCGCTGACGTCGGTGACAAAGGGCACGTTGGGGATGATGAGGTTGTAGGTGGAGCGCAGGACAGTGGCCTCGGCGGTGCCTTCGAGGAGGTCCTCGGCGACGACATTGACCGTGGCTTCAAAGCGGGCCTCGGCGGTGATGTCGCGGATCTTGAGGTCGCCGACGATGGTGAACGTGGCCGTGTCGCCGACGGAAACGGTGTCAGGCAGACTTTCGAGCGCGGTGGGCGTGAAGTCCACGAATTCGTACGCGGCTTCGGACGACTGAAGGATGCGGGAGCGGGTGGCGCGGTCGCGGCGTTCCTCATCGGTCGTGAGGGTGCGCACGTTGATGCGGATGACGCCGACCTGCGAGGCGGCGGCGTTGGCGAAGTCGAGGATGATGTCGCCGGCGACCTGGTCGGTGCGGCCGACGACACGGAAGGGTTCGCCGCGCAGGATTTCGTCGATTTCGTAGCGGGCCTCGGATTCGTCGGGGACGATGCGGTAGAGCGTGGCCTCGCCGGTGGCCGGGGCGGCCGCGGGCGCCTGGGTGGCCTGGGGCTGTGGGGCTGCCGTGGACGCGGCGGCAGTCGCGGGAGCGGCAGTTGCCGGAGCGGCCGTGGCGGGGGCGGCCGTGGCGGGGGCGGCGATTGTTGGAGCCTCGGTGGTCGGGGCGGCCGTGGCCGGGGCCGCGGTGGTTGGCGGCAGGGTGAGCTGGGGCGCGGAGATGGGCTGGCTGGCTTCGCCGGTGCCACCGGTGAAGAAGATGAAGAGCCAGGCGATGCCGGCGACGGCGATGCCCAACAGGACGGCGATTGCAGCCGCCCGGACCAAACGGTTATTCATGAGCTCGCCCATTGAGTTGACCCGTCCTCAATGCGACGCAGGATTGCGCACGCCGCATCGGCCGTCTGTGGTGAATACTCCAATCATCGCAGGCTGTGGGCTGGGTTGGGCAATCGGTCTTTTTTGGCGGCGAGTGCGCCGCGGGCTTCCGGGAAGGAACCGGCGACTGGCGAGGTTCTCGAGTTACCGGGCGAACAGGCCGATAGCAGGTGCGTCTTGGAAGTGCCGAGAGCTTGAGTCGCGATGCATCGGGCGGCCCAGATGACAAGGAGTGACGAGTGACGGACAAGGCCAGGCGGGAAGCCTATTTCCGCCAGAGCGAGCGGGCCATTCGCGACTACTACCTCGCCGACCCCAGCAACCCGTATCGGCAGTCCGGCAAGACCGGCGGGGCGAAGCACTGGGCGATCACGCGCCTCTGCATTGCGCAGGCCGTAAACGCTAACGGCGACTATCTTGACCTGGGCTGCGCCAACGGCCTCCTGCTCGAATCGCTGGTGGGCTGGTGCGCCGATCGCGGCTACACGATCACGCCCCATGGCGTCGACTTCGTTCCTGAACTGGTCGACCTTGCCAGGCAGCGCCTTCCGATCTACGCGGCCAACTTCCACGTCGCCAACGCCTTCTTCTGGCAGCCGCCGCGACGCTACCGCTTCGTCCAGCTGCTGTTGGATGCCGTGCCGCCGGCTGACGAGCGCGCCTACGTGGCCAGAGTTCTGCGCGAGATGGTCGCGTCACCGGGCCGGCTGATCGTGTCGGTATACGGTCAGGGGACCTCGGCCACGCCCGAGGTGGCGGTGAAAACCCTGCAAGGTCTTGGATTCAAGGCTTCCGGGGCCACGGCTTGCGTCTCGGCTACGGTGGCATGGATAGACAAGGCCGACAGCGGCCTGGGTGCCGGTTGACGTGGCGGGCACTCGCGCGGGCCGCGCCGATCAGGGAGACCGAGCCACTCGCACCTCGGTTCATGACCTGTTTAGAGTCTCGGCGGAGCGCCGGATGGTGTGGGCGTTGCTGTTGGAGATCGCGTGGCGGATCCGTTTTCGACAGGTATGCGCAGGTTAGATAGCGTGAGGCCCAACATTACGGGCTAGGTGATCTGTGCTCGAGGGCTCTCCCACAGCTCGTGCCGTGAGGCGTTTGTCCCGCCTCTTATTGGCGGTTGTGCTGGCTGCCACGGTTGTGGCAGTGACGTCTGTGACAGTCAGTGCACAGTGGCCGATGGGCTGCGTGGAGCTGAACGACATCGTTGAGCAGCATCTGGGGAATGTTGGCAACGTCGGCATCTACCAGCGGATCCATGGAGACCAGGCGGAAGCTGCGTGCCGAACCGACCACCGCGCGGATGTGCAGACAACATTCGCCTGGGCGTTTGGGACATCTTCGTCAGTTTCGATTGCAGCCGATACCGCGACCTCAACACCAGCGCCGCAGCCAGTGGGAGGATGGCCGACGACCTGTGTGTACCTAAACGATGTGGTCGAAGCCCACCTGGGTAATGATCACAACGTCGGCATTTATGCCCGGGCGTTTGGCGATCAGGCTGAGATCCGGTGTCAGCAGGATCATGCGGAGGACGTACGCCAGACGTTTGCGTGGGTGGGGCTATGTGAAGCGGCGACCGTTGCCCGCGCAGCCCGAGCCGGTTACATCCGCGCATTCGATGCTGCCGGACCAACCGTTGGTGACCTCGCCACGTCAAATCGTCAGCTCGAGCGGCTTCTCCTAGTCATGCCCTGGCTCGGCTGCTTCACCTATTCATGGCTCGTTGACGGCATCTCAGACCCTGACCAAATGGCGCTCAATAGTCTCCTGCTGACTGACGGCATCAACCGCGATCTCGCAATGTTCGTGGCCAGCGCCGACTGGTTTGCCGATGGAACAAACTCCACGGATATGTACAGCGGTGAACTGTATTCGCTCCAATTCCTTCAACTGATAGCACAGAAGAGCCAGAGCCTAGGTGATCTGCTTCGATCCTTCACGTGGCTTCAGGACGATCTGACTGACAACGAGACAGTTGCGCTACGGAGTCTGAATCGCATCGCAGAAAGAGACTTACAGTTCACGCTGGACATGGCAAGCGCCCCCTGGGTCAAAGATGGACTCGTTGCCTACGAAGAGGGCGCGTTTGGGTCGCTAGGTGCATTGTTCCTTACAGACCCGGACCTGGCCAGACAACTGCTGGCGAATACCGTGCATGCGCCAGTTTGGTCGAGCGATATTCGGATTATCACAGCGCTACAAGACCTTGCCAGTCACACTGACTCCCAGGGAAATAGAACCGACCGCTACCACCGGATTGTGAACACGCCTTGGTTCAGGGACGGGCTAGACGCTCGGGAACGGGCGCTAATCAATGCTCTGAGCATCGTGGGTATTAACGATCATGCTATCGACATAGAGCGACAGATTGATCACGACTCACACTTCAGTCGTCTGCTCAAGCACCAGCACACCAGATCGTTGACATTCTCTCTTCCACTGACCGGATCATTCAGACTCTGGGTGTTCGACGATGAACCGATACCTCAGGGTCACAACATCCTCAGTACGTTCGCCCAAGGACTGCGTGGCGCGGAACGAATCGTGAACTCGCCATTGCCGTTCAATGACTTAGTGATATTAATGACGCGAGGGCATATAGGAGACTTTGGTGCAAATGAACCCTCGTCTTTCGCTGGCACCTTGGACTTTTGGCCACAGACCATTGCAGTGAATCAGGATGGGCTAATCAGAATCCATGCGAATAGAACTAATCTGATATACCAGATAGTTGCGAGCCTATACTTCGACGAGAGCGCGGGTCCCAATTATCCGTACTATGAGCATCCTGATCCCAGAGCAAGGCTGCTTAATCCGAAGTGGTTGACGCGCAGCGCTCCTGAGTTTATTAACGCATTCACTAACGACTGGCAAGATTCGCGTAGCCTCTCGGATCAAAACCACGAATGGGAAACAGAGGCTCGATCGAAGTGTGGGGAAATGGGATTCTCAAACATCTATGAGCTATCGTTGCAGAAAAGAACTGTGCTCTATACTCGAGCAGAGCCGCTGAGGCATTGCGCCGACCTCTACGGGAGGATGCTGCTCTATAGGCTCTTTACGACGCTCGGAGAGGAGCGAATGTCGTTGGCCATGCGCGACCTCCACGTTCTCGCGGAAAGGGATGGCGAGAGGAAAAACGCTGAGGGTGTTTTGACCCCAAGCGATAAGGATATCTATCGTACGTTTCTCACGCACGCTCCGCTGGATTTGCGTGATGAGGTTCGGCATTGGTATCACCATATTCACGGCGGGCCCTTCGTTCACGAGGTGAACTGAGGCTGACGGAAAGCATTGCGATTGGCCGGCCGGTGCTGGAACTACTTGCCGCTAGGGTTCGCCGAGGGCGTCGGCGTCGAGGGGGCCTCTGGGGAGTGTGTTGTAGCGGAAGGCGGCGTCGAGGACGCCGTTGAGTTGGCGTCGACGAGTTCCGGCGTCGACGGTGTCGGTCGTAGGCCTTACGGTGGCCTGCCAATACTGGCGGGCGGCAACGCTGTAGCTATCGAGCACATTGAGCAGTTTCTGGTGATAGGCGACGGCTATTCCCGGCGGAGTGAGAGTTTGCAGACTCTGCTCGGTCGCCCTTGCAACTTCAGCCAGTCCCAGCAGCGCCACCAGGCGCCGTTCATCGCTGACCGTACCGCTCCTGTGAGCCACGTTTATCAGACTGACATAGGCGGCTCCACTCTCGAATTGGCGGCGCAGCCGGTCGGTAGCCTCGGTGTAAGCAGCAAGGGTGGTTTCTACAGGCCGCTGCGTTGGGCGCGGCAGCGCGGAGGCGCCGAGCGCCCGACCGGCGCGACGCACGACCGTGGCATCTATGACGGGCACCGTGGGCGACCGAACGGACGCAGTCGGGGTCGACCGTTGCTGAGCGGGACTTGGCGTGACCGGTTGGCGTTTGGGTACCGACGCGCCGGGCTGTGCCGTGCCAAGCACGGCCAGCAGCGCAACGGCAGCCGCCACGACTCCAAATGTCGCCAGGGCGGCGACGGTACCACCAGGCAGTGGCAGGCGGCGGACGACGCTCCGTCGCGCCGAATCCACGCGCCCTAGCACGTGGCGCTATCCGCTTGCGGCACCGGCCGCGGCGGCGGGCTGCTGACTCTCGAGGCGGGCGATGAACTTCTCGGCTTCCATGGCGGCCTGACAGCCCTCGCCGGCGGACGTGATGGCCTGGCGGAAGTAGTGGTCCTGGGCCTCGCCGGCCACAAATACGCCCTCCACGTTAGTGTGCATATGGCGGCTGGAGATGATGTAGCCATCGTCGTCCATGTCCAGCTTGCCCCTAAAGATCTCAGTGTTGGGGTCGTGGCCGATGAAGATGAAGAGGCCCTCGGTAGCAAACTCTGATTCTTCGCCCGACTTGACGTTCCGTAGCTGGAGAGATTCCACGGCCTGCTCACCCTGAACGCCGGTGACGACGGTGTCCCAGATGTAGTCGATCTTGGGTTCGGCGCGGGCTCGGTCCTGAAGATATGGACCGGCGCGCAGTTCATTGCGCCGGTGGATGACTGTGACCCTGGATGCGAAACGCGTGAGGAATAGGCCTTCCTGCAGCGCGCTATCACCGCCGCCCACCACGGCAACGGGTTGGTCCTTGAAAAACGCTCCGTCGCAGGTGGCGCAGACTGAAACGCCGCGGCCCCAGAGTTCCTGTTCACCGGGAATGCCCAAGAGCCTTGGGCTGGCGCCAGTGGCGACGATAACGGCACGGGCGCGGTAGGTATCCGACCGACCGGTGAGGGTGAAGGGTGAGCCACTAAAGTCGACCTCAGTGATCTGGTCGTAGACAATTTCGGCGCCAAAGCGCTCCGCTTGGCCTTGCATGCGTTGGGTGAGGTCGGGGCCCGTGATCTCCTCAAAGCCGGGGTAGTTCTCGACGTCATAGGTGGTGGCGATCTGGCCACCCAGGGCATCGCCGGTGAACACCAGAGTGGATAGGTTGGCGCGCGCGGCGTAGATGGCGGCGGTCAGCCCAGCCGGCCCTGAACCCAGAATCGCGACATCGTGCATCGGGTCCTCCCGTACCTGACGCCTGAGGATTGGCTCAAACCTGCTCACGTAGCATCGTTGCACGACGACAGCACAGGTCTTGCGCAAATCCTGACACATCAAACCGGAATCGCCCGCATGGCTGCCGAGACTGGCCGCGTCTTGAGCCGACGAGGCGTGTTGAAGGCCGGCCCGACCGCCGGCGCCGCTCTGATCATGGCGGCTTGCGGCGCGCCGATTGTGGTGGAGCGAGTGGTGGTGGTTCCCAAGGTCGTGGAACGCGAGATCGTAATTGAGCAGCCGGTATTCACCGAACGCGTGGTTGTTGTCGAAAAGCCCGTGGTGGTAGAGCGGCAGGTGGTGGTAACGCGACTCGTCACGCCTTCGCCGCCACCCGAGCCTTCACCGACGCCTGCAGCGACCGCCGGTGTCACGGTGGGAACGGCGACACCTCGGACCGAGAGGCCAGCGCAGACGGCACTCTCCAAGGTCCGTGCCGCCATCAGTCCGGCTCTTGTTCGGGATGGCACGCCCGACTTCAGCGCCGTGGACTCGATTGCCGACCTGGACCTGGAGATGCTGGACGGCAGCGGAAACGTAGCGGAGCGAATGCTGGCGCGTGCGGCCGCAGGCGACTTGCCAGACGTGCTGATTGGCATTCCCGGCGGCCTGGTGACCGGGCTGGACGAGTTGGAGATGTTGGCTCCGCTCGAGACGGCGTTGGGGCCAGAGCACGGATTCTTGCCGGAAATGACGGCGTTGGGACGGCGTGGGCGTGGACTTGCTGGAATGCCGATTGCCGGACATCCGACATATCTGCTTGCCAGCCGCGAGCGGCTGGAGCGCGCCGGTGTCGTCGACATTGGTGGCACGTATGACGACCTGGGCGACGCAGCACGCCGACTGACCGATCTGGAGACGTACCGCTACGGGTTTGGCGTTGTCTCGAGTCTTCCGGAGCTTGAGACGGTGACTCGATCAACGGGACAGGTTCCCTGGAATACTGCCGCGGTAGCTGCTTGGCAGTGGTACGCAGACTTGTGGCTGCGGGAGGGAGTGTCGCCGCCGCCTAACGCGTGGGACGGCCAGGGCGGGGCTGGTGAGGCAGTAGCGTCGGGTCGGGTTGCGCTTGCAATCGCACACGGACGCGCGTTGCACCGGCTTGTGGATCTGCCACCCGATTCACGCGCCGCCTGGGAGGCGCTCCCGCTGCCAGCATGGGTCGAGCAAGCGCGACAAGTTCCGCTGGCCGCTGCCTATACGGCAGCGAGGATTGAGAGCGACGTCACGGCGCTGGAAGCAGCGGTGGCGCTGGCTGGGCCCGCGAATATTCACGACGTCGTTTCTGGAACGCCCGCGTGGACGCCGGCGCTGGAAGACTCCGCAATCCGACTGGGACTGGGCCTCGAGCAACTGTTGGAGTCGAGGGACGCGTGGGCTGCGCCCTTGGCGGAGGACTCTGTGTGGCGGCGGCGTGTGTCGAGTCTTGACGCGGCCGTAGTGTCCAGTCTCGTTCTCGGTCATCCGGTGCACGAGGCGGCAGCCACGCTGGAAGCTGAATTCGCGCGAGCGACAGCCGCTATCGGCTAGGAGCGGACGGCCGGGAGTTGGACCGGCGGTGATTCGGACCGGCCAGTACCATGGCACGGCTTCAATCAGACGAGCCCAGCTAATGCCTGCCGTCGCGATTCCGTGGGATCCGGACCTTTTTGAGATTGGGTCGTTTCGGTTTACGTGGCACTCGCTCTTTTCCGTCCTGGGCATCCTGGCGGGAATCTGGGTTTCGCGTCGTTTGGGCCGTCGCACGTCGATCTCCGATGACCAGGTCATAACCTTGGCGCTCTGGGCGGTGGGCGGCGGCATTTTGGCCGCGCGATCCTTATTTGTGATTGACAACCTGGACCTGTTTTCCAGCGACTGGGGACGGATCTTTGCGCTGAACGATGGCGGAATCACGGTCTGGGGGGCGCCGCTCGGCGGCGCGGTTGGGGTCTCCCTCGCCGCCTGGTGGATGAAGCTGGACGTGCGAAGCGGGCTGGACATTGGCGCACCGGGATTGATTCTGGGCATGGGGATTGGGCGGATCGGCGATCTGATCAACGGCGAGCACCACGCGCTGGCGACCGGATTGCCCTGGGCAGTGTTTTACACGCACCCGAACGCGATCGGCCAGACTACGCCCGTGCATCCGGCCACGACCTACGAGATGCTGGGCGACTTCGCGATATTTGGAATCGCCATGTTGCTGGCGAGCCGATATATCGGGCGGCTGTACATCTTCTGGACGGTGCTGGCGGGGTATGGCGCCATGCGTTTCGGTCTGCAATTCCTGCGAATCGATCAGCCTGAGCATCTCTGGGGTCTCCAGCAGTCGCAGATCATTGGAGTGCTGGCGATGCTGGCGTTCGCGGCATGGCTCGCGAACCGCGGGCGGGTTCGCTGGTTGGCTGGTAGATAGGAAACGGCGGCGCCCGTTGCGCCTGAACAAACCGCTGATGATCACCGGCGCCGAGCAGCGGAACGAGCGCTGGCAAGCAGGCGCGGTTCGATTAGGCGCAGGACTGGTCCTGGGAGCGCTATTGCTTGGCGGTTGCGGCGAGCGGCCGCGGCCTGAGCCTGAGCCACGCAACGAGATCACCGCACAGCAGCCGGGGCTACGGCCGCGGGTGTCGCTTCCAACACCTGCAGCGACAGAGGCGCCGCCGCACCTTCAGTCGGCACCGAGCGCATCACCGACAGCGTTCGGGGAACCATCGCCGACGGCCGCTGCGATGCCGACTCGCGACACAGGCGGCCGTACGGAGCCTCCTTCGGAGACAGCGGCTCCAGGAGCAACGCCGCCTTCAACCACAGCGTCCAGTCAGGTGCCGGCGGCACCCGAGAGGTTCGGGACAGCTCCCGCGCCGACAGCCGAGTCCCGGCCGACGCCAGCGGTGGTCGATTCCGGGCCCAGCACTCAGACAGCAACGCCGGCGCCGACAGTCTTCACCAGCGTGTCACCGGGCAGAGACCACACGTGCGCGCTGGAGTCTGGCGGCCAGGTCCATTGCTGGGGTCCGAACAATGACGACGGCCACCTGGATGTCCCCGCCGATATCCGGTTTCGCCAGATATCGGCCGGGAATCGCTTCACGTGTGGGATTCGCGTGGACGGCGGAATCACCTGTTGGGGAAACAACGACCACAAGAAACTTGAAGCACCGGAAGGGAGGTTTACAGCGCTGGACGCCGGGTGGGACCACGCCTGCGCGCTGGGAGCGAGCGGGGCCGTCTGCTGGGGATGGAACGCGAACGACAGGGCAACCCCGCCGCCCGACGCTCCCTTAATCGCCATTGAGGCCGGCGCCGAGCACAGCTGCGGCCTTACGATCGCCGGCGACCTACAGTGCTGGGGGAAAAACGACAACGGGCGGGCGGACTCTCGGCCAGGTCCGTTTCGGAACCTGGCCGTGGGGACGGCGCATACGTGCGTGCTGCGAGGGGATGGCACGGCCTTTTGCCAGGGGGAAAACGCGCAGGGGCAATCGGACTATCCGGCGACGCCTTTCATCGCCATCTCCGCCGGCGACGATCACACGTGCGGAACGCGACCCGACGGAACATTGGAATGTTGGGGCGGGGGTAGCCAGATCAGCAACATCCGGCTGACTGCGCCCGACGGCGTATTTGAGTCGGTCAGCGCCGGGTTTCGTCAGACGTGTGCGCTGAAAGCCGAGGGACACGTGGCGTGCTGGAGCCACCCATACATCGCTACTTCTACGCCGCCGTACGACAATCTGAACCTCGTGAATGCCGTTCCGAACTATGCACTGCAGCAGCCTGTGGAAGCTTTACCGTGGCCCCGCGGCGGCATGCTGATTGCGGACCTGAGCGGCGATATCTCTATCTACGACGGCAGCTCGGAGCCCCGACGAATCCTGGATATCGCCGACAAGATTTCGACCATGGGAAGCGAACGAGGTCTGCTGGGATTGGCCCTAGACCCGGAATTCCAGACTTACCCGTTCATCTACGTGTACTACACCGCTCGGAGCGACCAGGAAGGGGTGGAACCGGGAGCGAGGCTCTCGCGATTCCCGGTGGTGGACGGGCAGGCAGTTCGTGACGACGAATTGGTCATTCTTGAGCACCCCGGGCTGTATGACCTTCACCAGGGCGGCAGCCCGAGGTTTGGGCCTGACGGCATGCTCTACCTGGGTATCGGCGACGGGACCTGCGGTGAGTGTGCGCGTTACCTCAGCACCCTATTGGGAAAGATCATTCGAGTCGACGTTCGTGGGGCAACGGCTGCGGAGCCGTATCGGATTCCTGACGACAATCCGCTTCGTGACGACCCAGATGCGAGACACGAGATCTGGGCCCTGGGGCTGCGCAATCCGTGGCGGATGAGCTTTGACCCGGATACTGGACAGCTCTGGGTGGGTGACGTTGGCGCGGGGTTTGAGGAAGAAGTGTCAATCGTCACCAAGGGCGCGGACATGGGCTGGCCGCTCTATGAAGGTTTCTTTTGTCGTCGTGGCCACTCGGAGATCTGCGACGAGGTGGCGGAGACGACACCGCCGCTTGCGACCTACAACCATTCGCACGGCTGCGCCGTCATCGGCGGAGGTGTGTACCGCGGCGCCGCGATTCCTCAACTGGAAGGTGCGTACGTCTTCGGCGATCTGTGCAGCGGACGTATCTGGGCGCTTGAAGATGACGGGGCCGGCGACCGAACGTTCGTTGAAATTGCGAACCTGGATGTCCTGGTGGTGTCATTCGGGATCGACAACAACGGAGAAGTGCTGGTGCTGGCGTTTGGCGGGCTGATCCTGCGGCTTGTAGAAGCTGACTCAGGCTATTCGGTTCCCGACGAGATCGTGCCCAGGACCATTACGCCTCCAGCGCGAGCGGCGTGACACCTCACTCAACCTGCTAAAGTCCGATTGCTTGCCTAAGGCAATGCGTTCAAGCGGGAACCGCCAATGCGCGCCGGTAGCTCAGGCAACCACCAATGGACATTCGACAGTTCGCTAGGCGCGATCAATCCGACGCACCAACCAGCGCAATCTACGCTTGAGAGCATAAGGATCCAGCGCGCCACGGATGAAGAAGGACAGCCAGAATCCAAAGTGAAACAGTCAGCACTAAGTCAATCAGCAACAGAAGGTGTGTAGGTTTGTATCTAATCGCGTCTACCAGCACCCGTGCACCGCGACCTTCCCAGTGGCCATACATGGACAAGTCATTGGCCCAGAGAGTTGGCTCGCCGTTGATGATAACGGAGCTTTTCGGGATCGGATCGTTGCCCGTCAGACCCAGGTACACCAATGCCGATGGTGGGCCAAGTACTCCCACGGAGAGTCGATAGACTCGTCCGCGGCTCTCGGCCAGTGGAGCAAATGTGAACGTCACCGGCTCTTCACTCCAGTCAGTACTGCGAACACTGGCCGCGCTTTCACGCACCGGCTGTTCTTCACCTTGTGGAGTGAGCCGCATGAAGATGTCCGCTTGTTTCGCTGATCCGGCACTTACAAACGACCAAACATCGACTCGAGACAAGAATGGATGATGAACTGCAATGTCCTGCTCAACTAGAGAAATAGGTCCCGTGTAGCTGTCCGGCAGTCCGGACCCCCACGCATATTTGTAATTCGGCAATGACGCCAATGTCCCCGCGAGCAAAGTTAAAGCAACTCCAAGAGCAAGATGGCGGCCCCAGGGTTGTCGGCCCGTGAATGGTCTGAGATTCCCCAAAGAGCCAGCTAAGATAGTCACTAGAATTGCAGACGACATGACTTCGGAACCATCCTCGAGAAACAGAGGCCAAGCGCTTCTTTCCGCATCGTACAAGTAGAAGAAAGAGTCCCTGACAACGGCAGCAAATCCAAGCAAGACTGAGATCCCAGCGAGGATTCGCAGGGTAGGATTCAGTCCTACGACCTTCCATAGCATATAGGCGGCAATCGCTATCAATGGCAAGGCCATCGGTGCTGCCAATATCATCCAGTGGAAGTGCGGCGCTATTTCGTCAATTGGAATGGTCCCATCCAACCGATTTCTAAACGAGTCGTTGGTTTCGAGAAGCGCGGTTGCGGCGGCCAAGAAAGCGAAACTTGACCAACCAGAAACCCAAAGCCAGCGACGACCCATGGGCGGCCGGCAGAGTTGGGCCAGAGCCAGAACTGCGACCGCGATCCACAGCGTGACGGACCACGCGTTACCGAGAGAGTTACCGAAGTCAGAGTTTAGATGATCGACCCATGAGCTGAACCAGGGCCAGCGCAAGCCGGATGCACCCGTAGTCGGCAGGAGGACCAGCACACAGTTGCCAGCAAGAAAAGCCGTTGGGATCCAAGCTCGCATGTTGGCCACCGCGTTACCGCCAATCTCGAGGTGAAGGCCAGTCCGATGATACTCGCCGGCTGTGTGAAAATGGCCGCAGCGCTCAGCTTACGGTCTCGACGTTTCGCCTGCGGCAATGTCGGCGTAAGCACTTGGAGTAGGCCACGCGTGGCCAGATGATCAAACAGCCTTGAACGGAGCATGTGCTTGATCGGTATGCCTGCGGCGGACTTGGGGCAACTTCGCCGAGTTCTCCCGTCCCTGGGCACCACCCTCATCCTTGGGCTAGTGCTTCTCGTGGCCTGCGGGGATCCCTCGGAGTCCGCGCAGCCGTCGGTCGCTCGGACGTCGCCTGTGCAACAATCCAGTGCTCCGGCCTCGCCCGGTGGCCACAACAATCCCGATGGCACCGGCCTCGGCCGCGGCCGCCGCATCCGAGACTGCTGCCGCGACGGGCGGCCGGGAGTTCGTCCAGGTGGCCACCGGCGAAAATCACACCTGTGCGCTGCGGCGGACCGGACAGGCTGTGTGCTGGGGCCCCAACGATCAGGGCCAAATGGATGTGCCCGCGGACGTACAGTTTCGACAAATCTCATCCGGCTGGCGATTCACCTGCGGGATTCAACTTGACGGCCACCTCACGTGCTGGGGGCGCAACAATCATCAGCAGGCCGATCCTCCGGAAGGCCGGTTCACGGCGATCGACGCCGGTTGGGACCACGCTTGTGGCCTAAGCGGCACAACAGCCATCTGCTGGGGCCGCAACGCGAACGGCCGGGCGAGTCCGCCTGCCGATGTCGAATTCTCAGCAATCGGCGCCGGTGCTGAGCATAGTTGCGGGATAACCACGGCCGGTGACCTAATCTGCTGGGGGGAGATCGACAACGGCCGCGCCGATGCCCGCAGCGGACCGTTCATTGCACTGGCGGTCGGAATCGCCCATACCTGCGTATTGCATGGGGACGGCACAGCCCTCTGCCAAGGGGAGAACTCAGGCGGACAGTCCAGCCCGTCGATCACGCCCTTCAGCGACATAAGCGCTGGAGCAGATCACACGTGCGGGTCCCTGGAGACCGGTCACCTGGAGTGCTGGGGAGGCAATGCAAGCGGTGCGGCACATGCTATCTATGCCCCACCCGGACGACTCAAGTCCGTTAGCCTCGGATGGGAGTCTGGATGTGGAATTATCGCCACCAACCGTGTGGCGTGCTGGCCGTCAGCGCATGTCCCACAACCTCCCAAGTCGTATGGCCGTCTCCTTCTAGACAATGTTGCACCCGGGTTCTCGATGCCAGTACCCACGGAAATCCTACCGTGGCCCAGTGGCGGCCTGGTGATTGCCGAGAGATCGGGAGCGATCATAGTTCTCACTTCTGAATTCAACGTAGAACCACTGTTGGATCTCTCTACGATTGTCGAATCCAACGGCGGAGAAAAAGGACTCCTGAGCGTAGCAGCTGATCCACGGTTCAAAGATTACACGTTCATCTACGTATACTATACATTGAACGTAGGAGATGATCCGACAACTGCATTTGCACGTTTGTCTCGCTTTACTGTGGCCAACGAAACAGTCAAGGGAGATTCGGAGTTGGTTATTCTGGACGTACACCGAAACACACAATCGAAAATACACTGGGGAGGAGCTATCCGTTTCGGCCCGGACGGCATGCTGTATCTGGGAATCGGCGACTCTACTTGCTGGGACTGCGCACAAGATCTGAGTTCATCACATGGAAAAACCATTCGAATTGATGTTCGCGAGGCATCAACCGATCAACCCTATTGAATTCCAGAAGACAACCCGTTCGCAGGCGTTCCCGAGGCACGACTGGAAGTCTGGGCTCTTGGTATGCGGAATCCGTGGCGTATGGCGTTTGATTCACAGGATGGCGGCCTGTGGGTAGGTGACGTTGGCGAACGCTTCGAGGAAGAGGTAACCGTTGTTACACCTGGCGCAAATCTCGGATGGCCGGTACTCGAAGGATCGCTTTGCAGAAACGTCGACGATTTTGTCAAAGCTAAACGAGTACGGCCTCGAAGAGCACTAACTTTACGATGATCATCCCTGCACTGACATCGAGCATTTCAGTTTACCGATTATCTCATATAGCACACGTCGACCTGACAATTGCGCGATAATTGGCGGGTTGGTTTACCGGGGTTCCGCGATTCCGTGGCTCAACGGGACCTATTTGTGGGGCGACTTCTGCAGCGGCCGAATCTGGGCGCTTGATGGAGACGCAGACGCCGGCTGGCACATGATCCAGATCGCAGACCTGGACCACCTCATCACTTCGTTTGGCATGGACGAGAACGGGGAACTACTCATTCTGACCTACGGTGGTCCGATTTTCCGGCTAGCCGAAGCTGACGCGGGATTCGCACCGTCGGTGACGCACGTGCCGTTGGCGACGACGGTGACCACACCGTCAGAGACTGGTACCGCCACAGGGCCTTGAGCTTCGAGACCGCAATCCTGCCCGCATTCGTCCGCGAGTCTCCAGCCGGAGATTTGTACTCACGAACTACTGATTGAAGCGCGGGTGTGCGACGATTACCGGATGATTCACTCTAACGGCGCGACGTTTCCGTTTGCGGCGATCGTCGGCCAGGATCTGATGCGCCTGTCGCTGGCGCTCAACGCGATCAACCCCAGCATTGGCGGGGTGTTGATTCGTGGCGAGCGCGGGACGGCGAAGTCCACGGCGGTGCGTGGGCTGGCCGCCGTGTTGCCGGAGATCGAGGTGGCCACCTGCACGTACGGATGCGCGCCCGGATCGCTGAACGTCTGCGAGGACTGCCGGGAAACGCAGCAGAACGGCGACGTCGAATACACCACCCGGCAGGTTCGCGTGATTGACCTGCCTGTGTCGGCCACCGAGGACCGCGTGATCGGCACCTTGGACCTGGAGGCGGCATTGTCGCGGGGCGAGCGAAAGTTCGAGCCCGGGTTGCTGGCCGCGGCGCACCGCGGGTTGCTGTATGTAGACGAAGTCAACCTGCTGGACGACCACCTCGTGGACACGCTCCTGGACAGCGCGGCCTCGGGCACGAACCTGATCGAACGCGAAGGCGTTCAGTTCCGGCATCCCTCCGAATACATCCTGGTCGGCACGATGAATCCGGAGGAAGGCGACCTGCGGCCGCAGCTGCTGGACCGGTTCGGGCTGGCGGCCGAAATACGCGGCGATACGCAGCCGGCGATTCGAGCCGAGATCGTGCGCCGGCGGATCGCCTACGACGCCGACCCGGCGGCTTTCCTGGCCGAGTGGACCGGGGCGAGCGCGGAACTGCAACAGCAGATCGTTCGGGCTCGGGAGTTGCTGCCGTCGGTGGACGTAGCCCCCGAGATGCTGTCGCTGATCATCCACATCGCCATCGCGATGGGGGTGGACGGGCATCGGGCGGACATCGTGATGCACAAGACGGCTTCGACGATCGCGGCATGGGAAGGGCGCGACGAGGTCACGCAAAACGACGTGCGGCGCGCGGCCGAGCTGGCGTTACCGCACCGGCGACGACGGGATCCGTTCACGCCGCCGCACCTGGATCCGGACGAGCTTGATCAGGCAATCCAGTCATTCGACGCCTCGCGGCAGGCCAGCGGCAGCGAAGCCGCCGAAGCCGGGATGGAGAAGCGGCAGATGTCCGCGACCGGCGAAGAAACAGTGGCGGCATCGGATCAGAACGCGGGCGCGCCGACCCAAGCCGGCGCCGAGCGACAGATCGATCCTGACTCGATTCCGGAGTCGCCAACGGTTGCAGCCCATGAGCGACTGCCGATGACGCGGCCGCGTTCGGGGCGTCGAACGCAGCACGAGGTGCAGGGCCGGCGCGGGCGCTCGGTTCGCAGCCGGCATATGAAGCCCAACGACCCGCCGGACGTGGCGCTGCTGGACACGATTCGAGCCGCCGCCTTGCGCGGTGTTGGTAACGGGGCGCCCAGCATCACCCAGGACGACATCAGGATCCGACGGCGCATGCGCAAGGTCGGGAACCTGATGCTTTTCGTGGTGGACGGATCGGGCAGCATGGCGGCGCAGCGGCGGATGCAACTGACTAAGTCGGCCGTGTTGTCGCTGCTGGCGGATGCCTATCAGCGGCGTGACCGAGTGGGGTTGGTCACATTCCGAAAGACCGACGCTCACGAAACGGTGCCGCCGACGAACAGCCTGGACCTGGCGCATGCGCGGATGCGGGAACTGCCCACGGGCGGCCGCACGCCGCTGGCGCAAGGCTTGGACCTGGCACGACGGGTGATTCTGCGCGAGCGGGCACGTGACGCTGAAACAAAGCCGATCGTGATCCTGCTGACGGACGGCGTGGCTAACGTGGGAATGGAGCCCGGATCGGACCCGATCGACGACGCGATGCGCGCGGCGCGCCGGGTGGCGCTGGACCGGATCCCGGCGCTGGTGATCGACGCCGACCGGCGGCGGGCGCGGCTGAGTCCGCTGCCGGACCTGGCGAAGTCGATGATGGCGGCGCACGTGCGGCTGGATGCACTGGCGTCGGGCGAACTGACCAGTCTGATCCGGCTGGCTACCGTCTGAGCGGAGCGCTGCGATCCGGCGGCTAGCCGCCATTCCCGCTTTCGATGCCTGAGTATCGACCCCAACGCGTTTGGGTCTGCGGTCTGTCTGGTTCCGGCAAAACGACCGTTGCCGCGCGACTTGCTCGGATCCTCGATGTCCCCCACGTGGAACTGGATGCCCTGCACTGGAGACATCGGCCGGACTGGGGGATGCCGAGCGACGAAGAGTTTCTGCCTGACGTTCAGCAGGCCACGGCCGGCAACTGCTGGGTGGTGGAAGGCAACTACACGCGGTCACGCGACATCTTTTGGCCACGCGTCCAGCTGATGGCCTGGCTGGATCTGCCCCTGCGGACAGCCTGCTGGCGAGTCTTTTTTAGAACGCTACGGCGCATCCGGAGCAATGACCAGTTGCTTTGGGACGTGCAGCGGGAAACGCTTCGTAACGCCCTCCTGACCTGGGACGGGCTGGTGCTCTGGAACCTGCGCGTGCATCGGCGGCGGCACCGAACGTACACGGGGCTGATGCAAGAAGCGCTCGTCCGCGGAAGCGAGGTCGTCCGGTTGCGGAGCCAGCGTGACGTGGACGAATGGCTGGCCGAATTGGAGGGACGGGTCGGAAGGGAAACTCGGCACGTCGGCGGCGGCTGACCACGTCGGGTGAGCGGTATAGGCTGAACGGGAACTCGCGGCCTATGCGGCCCTCGGGTTAGATGTCGATGGACCGCCGATGAATCGAGCACGCCCGTGAAAATCCAATCGGTTACCCCGCTCACGTTCAATCCTGAGGTCTACTACGGCCGGGGATCCTTCAATTACTGCTACGTGAGGATCGAGACCGAGAACGGGCTGGTGGGGTACGGCGAGTGTTCGCTGATGCCGGGGGCCGTGGCGGGCGCGGTGGAGACGATTGGCGATTACCTGTTGGGTCGCGACGCGCGCCGGGTCGAGCAGATCTGGTCGAGCATGTATTACATGTGGCACAACGTCCGCGGCGGCGTGGTGTACATGTCAGCGATGAGCGGCATCGACATTGCGCTGTGGGACATCAAGGCCAAGGCGGCGGGGCTGCCGATTTACGAGATGCTGGGCGGGCCGATCCGCACACGGCTGCGGTGTTACCGGGGGATTGGCGGCGCGGACACCGACGAGCTTGTGCGGGGCGCCAAGGACGCCGTGGCCGACGGGTGGACGGCGATGAAATTCGACCCGCTGTCGACGGCGGGCTATTACCTGTCGCCCGCGCAATTCGAGGAAGCCATCGCGAAGGTTGGTGCAGTTCGCGAGGCGGTGGGACCGGACGTGGATCTCATGGTCGAAACCCACGGCCGGCTGAACCTGGCAATGATCCGGAAACTTGCCGAAGGGATTGCGGAGTTCAAGCCGATGTTCCTGGAGGAGCCGTGCGGGCCGGAGTACACCAAGGCGATGGAGAAGCTCTCGCAGGAGACGACGGTTCCGCTGGCAACAGGCGAGCGGCTGTACACGCGCTGGGGGTTCCGCGAGCTGTTCGAGCGGGAGGCCGTGGCCTACGCGCAGCCGGACATCGGGCACTCGGGCGGGATTTCGGAGTTGCGCAAGATCGCCAGCATGGCCGAGGCCTACGGAATCGCCGTGGCGCCGCACAACCCGTTTAGTGTGCTGAACTTCGTGGCCTCGGCGCAGGTGGACGCGTCGATTCCCAACTTCCTCATCCAGGAGAGCGGCAACTTTGCGATCGAGGGCCTGCTGAAAGAGCCAGTTCGGATCGTGGACGGGCACTACGACCTTCCGACGGGGCCGGGACTGGGCGTGGAGCCTGACGAGGACTTCATTGCGGCGCATCCGCCGAGGCCGGTGGAACCGGAGCGGTGGCGGGAGCAGTCGATGGGCCGGCCCTACACGTTTGCGGGTGGCACCGACGAGCAGTAGCCGCGGAGCGCCTCGGCACCAATCCACCTGAGGGGCGCCGAGCGAGCGCCGCGCAGCGGGAGGATCAGCATGGCAGCGATTCGGATGGGGATCATCGGCTGCGGGAACTTTATGTCAACCCACATTCCACGGCTGCTGGGTATCGAGGATGTGGAGATCGTCGGTCTGGCCGATCCCAGTGCGGCGTCTATTGCGCGGATGAAGGAGCGGAATCCGGGATTGGCGGGGGTGGCCGAGTTTGGGTCGCACCAGGATCTCTTGCGAGAGGCGAATCCGAGCGCGGTGGAGATTGGGTCGCCGCACGCGCTGCATATCGAGCAGATCGTGGATTCACTGGACGCCGGCTGCCACGTGATGACCGAGAAGCCGCTCGCCTGCACGGTGGCAGAGGGCAAAGAAGCGCTGAGGCGCCGCGATCGCGCAGGCACGATCCTGATGGTGTCGTATCAGCGGCACTACTCGCCAGCCCACCGCTACATCCGTCAGCAGATTGAGGCCGGCGCCATCGGCCGAATCCAGTTTGTAACGGGGCTTCAGCACCACGGGTGGTACTGGGAGCAGCGGGGGCAGTGGCGGCAGGACCCGGAGCTTTCGGGCGGCGGCCAACTGATCGACTGGGGCAGCCACCTGATGGACTACGTGATGTACGCGACGGGGCTAAGAATCAGCGCGGTGATGGCGCAGGAGAACCGGTACGACCTGGACGTGGATGTGGACATGACCATCAGCACCCGGTTCGAGAACGGCGCGATCGGCAGCTTTGCGCACGTGGGCAACGCGTCGGCGCCGGCGGCGGAGGATATGGGGTTCTACGGCAGCGAGGGAACGCTGCTGGTGCGGGGCGTCGAATACAACTCGCTGGACGAGCTACGGCACTACGACGCGAAGCAGGAACTAGTGGAGGTTGGCGAGTTGCCGGCCTCGTCCAGCCCGGATCACAACTTCGTCGACGCGATATTGGGTCGGGACCAAGTGCACTCCGGTGGCGAAGGTGGGCTGGACGTGCTGCGGGTCAATGAAGCGTGCTGGGAATCGGCTCGGACGGGCTGCGAAGTTTCCGTGAGTTACACAGACGGCCGCTGAATCTCTGAGCTAAGCAGCGTCCGCATCAATGACCATTCGACTGAGCGTCGCCGACCCGACTAAACCCTCCGTCGCAGGCGTGGGTTAGCCAACTCGTCGAGGCCGTGACTAATGAGAAACAGCCCAATGAATAACAGGACGATCACCACCATGGGCGAGAGCCACCACCACCAGAGGCCGCGAATCACGGCGGAGTGCAATTGGGACCAGTAGATCGTCATGCCCAGGGTGTTGGTGGTCTGGGGACCGAGGCCGAGGACCTCCAGACCAATGGCGAAGAGGATGGCCGTGGATACGGCGGCCACGAAGCTGGCGCCCAGATACGGGAGCATGTTGGGCATCAACTCTTTGAAGATGATCTCCGGCCCGGACATGCCGTTGAAGCGGGCGATGGGAACGAAAGCGCGTTCGCGAAGGCTGAGCACCTGGGAACCGATGGCGCGAGTAGTGCCGGGCCAGGCCAACAGCGCGATGATGATGGCCATCGACTCCACGGTCACCTGCCGCACCTGGCTGGCCACGGTGATCAAAATGAGCAGAGCCGGGATGGTGAGCGTGATATCGGTGACCCCGCGAACCGAGGTCCCTATCGGTCCGCGGTAGTAGCCCTGAATGAAGCCCAAGGCTGAACCGATAATCAGCGCCATGAAGCCGGCAATCAGACCGATCTTCACCGTCTGCGGCGTCCCCACGATGATCAGCGCCAGCATGTCGCGGCCGAAGCTGTCGGTGCCCAGGGGGTGGTCAAGGCTGGGCGACAGGTCCTTGGCAAAGGCCGTGGTGCGGGTAGCGTCCTGGTCGATGATGAACGGCGCCAGCAGGCCAAAGAGCACGATCACACCGATGAGTCCCAGCCCGGCGATGAGGGTGGGATTGCGCCGGCCGTAGGAAAACCACTCGCGGCGGCGGCTCCACGTTTCCGGCGACCGAGATTCGACCGGAGCCGGAGCGGCGCTAGCGGCGGACATAAATGATCCGGCGGTCGACGAACGGGTAGATCAGGTCCAGCACCAGCATCGCGAGCGCCACCGAGACCACCAACACGAACACAATGCCCTGGATGAGGAAGTAGTCGGTATTGCGGATGGCGCGCCAGAGAATCCAGCCCATGCCGGGATAGTCGAAGATAACTTCGACCAGCACAGAGCCGGCAATGATGCCGCCGAAGGTCAAGGCCAGGCCGGTGACCTGGGGCAGCATGGCGTTACGCATGGCGTAGCGCAGGAAGATACGCAGGGGCGAGAGACCCTTGGCCTCGGCCATGATCATGTAGTCCTCGCCCATATTGGTCACCATCATGCCCCGCATGCCCAACATCCAGAATCCGGTGACGGACAGAACGATAGAAAGCGCGGGCAAGATGCTGTGATACAAGACGTCGAAGGCGAAATCCGGGGCTAGTTCGATTTTGGCGCCGGTGCTATAGGCGCTGCCCAATGGGAATAGCTTCAGACTGAACGCAAACGTGAATATCAGAATCAGGCCCAATAGGTAATACGGAATGGCCGATAGTGGCATCAGAATGGGTACAAGCCACCTCACCCAACGAGAAGATCCCGGCCACCCGAGCAGGGCGCCAAGCAGGTTTCCGACAATGAACGCAATGATGGTGGATGCGGTGAGCAGCCCAATCGTCCAGGGCAGCCGCTGGATGATGAGGCGTCCGATATCGGCCGGGAAATATGAGATCGAGGGTCCGAAGTCGAATCGCGCCACGTTCCACAGATAGGAGAAGTACTGCTCGACCATGGGTCGGTCCAACCCCAGCCGCTTCTTATAGGCCGCGACAACCTGGTCCATCCCGGAGGTGCGGATACCCAGGGTCTCGAGTTGCGCGAACTGGGCCTGGATGGGGTCGCCGCGGGCCAGGCGCGGGATGACAAAGTTGATCGACGCCGCGACCCACACGACCAGCAGGAACATCCCGACCCGCCGAAGTAGGTAGCCCAGCGACACGAGTGCAATCTCCTGAACTGTGCGCAGTCAGCCTGGTGAAGCATCGAGTACTGGCTCGCGGCGCAACTGCCCGAAGGGTCTCCCAGCGAGCAATTCGACGGCGAAGCCTGTTCAAGTATAGGGAGCGCGCGGCCGGTCCATCCGGCCGCCTCGTGTGCGCACCGGCAATAGGCGCGGCTCGGCGCCGCCGACGGTGTTGCCGCCGATTACTTGACAGGCGTACCCCCCCCCCACACTATCCGCGAAGGCGCACGCTGCGTAGTGTCGCCGTGCGCGGCTTTGGGGAGGAAACCCTTATGAGTTCTCTGAATGGACTGAGCCGACGACGGCTGCTCAAGCTGATGGGCGGCGGAGCGGCGGCAGGTACCGCTGTGTTGATTGCCGCTTGTGGCGAAGACGAAGAACCAGCACCGACGCCGACGCCGGCAGCTACGGCGATGGCAGAAGCAACTGCGGCTCCGACTGCAGCTCCGACCGCGGCCCCAGCAGCGACCGCGGCGCCGACCGCAGCCCCCACGGCAGCCCCGGCAGCGACCGCAGCTCCAACGCCGACGCCAACGGCCGAGGCCATGGAGAAGGAAGTCATGGCCATGGGGCCGACCGGTCCGCGCGAGAACGTGCCGCGCAACCGGACGCTGATTGGCGAGAACATCTCGGGCCGCAATGCCAACCCAGAGGTCTTCAACCCGTTCAGCAACAGCATGACGATGCACACGGGTTCGCAGCAGTTGGCGATCGAATCCGTGATCTACATCAACCTGCAGACCGGCCAGGAAGAGCTCTGGCAGATCGACGGGTTCGAGTACGACGAGGGCTTCAACGGCGTCACCATGAGCGTGCGCGACGGCGTGGAGTGGTCGGACGGAATGCCGTTTACGGCTCACGACATCGCGTTCACGCTAAACATGCTGCGCGACGGTACCGCCGACCTGCGCTGGGCCGTGGACGTTCAGGAGTGGGTGGAGTCGGCCGACGCCATGGACGACAAGAACGTGCACATCACGTTCAACAAGCCCAATCCGCGGTTCATGTCGCAGATGTTCGCGACGCTGTACTGGTCGGTGTACATCGTTCCCAAGCACATTTGGGAGGGCAAAGACCCGGCTACTTTCACGAACTACGACCCGGAGCAGGGCTGGCCAGTCTTCACCGGTCCGTACACGCTGACGTCCACCACTGAGCTTGAGACGGTCTGGGACCGGAACGACAATTGGTGGGGCGCCAAGGCGGCGCCGTCCATCGGCGGCGTGGACCGCCAGACGCCACTGGCCCTGCCGAAGCCGGAGCGCGTGATCTTCGTCGGTGTTGAGAACGCCGAGAAGCGAGCCGCCAAGGCCATCGCCAACGAGCAGGACACGTTCTGGCACATGCCACGCAGCGTCTACGAGCAGGTCAACCAGGAGAACCCCAACATCAGGGCCTGGTTCCCCGACCTGCCGTACGCCTATTTCGACCCGGCGCCACGGCACCTGGCCTTCAACCTGAAGGCCCCGCCGTTCGACAACGCGGACGTGCGCTGGGCCATCTCCTACGCGGTTGACCGCGAGAAGATCGTGGAGTTCGCGTACGAGGGCATCACCACCGTCACCGACGTGTTCTTCCCGCACACGCCGGCCATGGACGTCTTCTACCAGCACGCCGCGGACCTGTTCGAGCAGTACCCGGCCAAGGAGTTCAACCTCGAAAAGAGCGCTGAACGCATGGAGGCCGCGGGCTACTCCAAGAACTCCGACGATCTCTGGGCCGACGCCGACGGCAATACCGTCGTAATGGAAATCAACGTGCGCGGCGGTGAGGAAGACCAGCAGCGAGTCGCGCCGATCCTGGCCGACCAGTTGCGGGTTGCCGGGTTCGACTCCACGTTCAAGATCACCGAGGCCGGCGCCTTCTTCGACGGCATCGCCCGCGGCGACATCCTGACCAACATGCAGTTGGTGGGCGGCAACACGGTCAACGTGGCGGACCCATGGGGCACCTGGCGGCTGCTCCACAGCAGCCACTCGGCGCCCATTGGCGAGGTTGCAACCGGACAGCGGTCGCGCTTCGAGAACGCCGAGTTCGACGCCATCGTGGATGCGATGGCCGGGTTGACCACGAGCGACCCGGAGATGAAGAGCCTGTTCTACGACTCGATGGAGATCATTCTCCGCGAGATGCCCATCGTGTCGCTGGTCCAGACGGCGTTGTTGACGCCCAACAACTACACGTACTGGAGCAACTGGCCCGACATCGCGAACGACTACCAGGCGCCTTCGCAGTGGTGGGGCAACTTCTACCACAGCGTCCTGACCATCGAGCCCACGCAGTAGCGTTGGCCTGATCGGCGGGGGGCTTCCCGGCTGCGGGAAGCCCCCCCGCCGGGTACTATCGAACCAGGGAAGTCTTCGTCTGAGATGCTCGGGACTGGCTCCAGCGAGGCCCTGCGGACGGCATCCCGCTGGCTGGCAGCCGTATGGAGAGGATGCGGGCTTTAGACCCATGACACGCAGCACATTCTCGCGCCGCCGGATGCTGGCGGCGACATTGTTTGCCGGCGTCGCTGGCGTTGCCGGCGTCGCCTGCGGGGCTTCGCCGAGTGATTCGTCGGAGTCGTCGGAGTCGTCGGACACGTCGAGATCGACGACGGAGCCCACAAAAACACCGACGCTGGACTTCTTCCGCGCCGGCGGCCGGAACCCGAGCTACCCAACGCCCACGCCGCAGCCCATTCCCGGGCAAAAGCAGTCCTGACCCGGTCGTGGCGCCGGGCGCACGTGCCTGACCTGATGCCACGTCGAGGATGCATGACGTGAACAACGGCGCGGTCCTGACGGTCAACGACCTGCGGGTCTACTACGACACGCCAGCGGGCACGGTGAAGGCCGTAGACGGCGTCAGCTTTGACCTACGTCCGGGTGAGCGCCTGGGCCTGGTAGGTGAGTCGGGCTCGGGCAAGAGCACGATGGCGCTGGCGCTGATGCGCATGCACAAGCCGCCGGCCCGCATCGCCGGCGGCGAGGTGCTGCTAGAGGGCGTGGGCGACGTGATGCAGCTGGACGACGACGGGCTGCGTCGCATCCGCCTGGACCGGCTGGCCCTGGTACCGCAGGGGGCAATGAACTCCCTGAATCCCGTCATGCGGGTCCGCGATCAGCTGGCCGACGGCATCAAGACCCACGAGCCCGGTGATACCCGCGAAGTTCTGGCGGAGCGAATCCAAGCGCAACTGGCCCGGGTGGGCTTGGATGCCGAAGTCGGCGGCAAGTTTCCGCACGAGTTGAGCGGGGGCATGAAACAGCGCGTGGCCATCGCCATCGGCACATCGCTGAGTCCGTCGGTGATCATCGCGGACGAACCCACGAGCGCCTTGGACGTGGTGGTGCAGCGGCAGGTAATGGAGACGCTGCGTTCGGTGCAGGAAGAGATCGGCGCCTCGGTGTTGATCGTCGGGCACGACATGGGGCTGATGGCGCAGATTGCCGACCGGATGGGCGTCATGTACGCCGGCAAGCTGGTGGAATTGGCGCCGGTGAACGACCTGTTCACCAACCCTCAACATCCCTACACGAAGCTATTGATCGAGAGTGTGCCGACGCTTACGGCCAAACGTGCGCTGGCGAGCATTCCGGGTGCACCGCCAACGCTGATCAACGTGCCGCCGGGTTGCCCCTTCCATCCACGCTGTCCCAGCGCCTTCGAACCGTGCGACTCGGAGGTTCCGGAGGCGATATCGCAGAACGACCGCGCGGTGGCCTGCCACCTGTATCCGGGAGAAGCTGCATGACGGCGTTCCTGGAGATGGCCAACGTCAGCAAGGTCTTTTCGGCCGGCATCATTCGGCGTCGCCGCACGGTGGCGGTGGACGACGTGACGATGACGATCGACGAGCAGACGCCGTCCATCCTGGCGGTGGCCGGAGAGAGCGGCAGCGGCAAGACCACGCTGGCCCGGTTGTTGCTCGGGGTGATACCGCCGTCGTCGGGCGAGGTGATTTACCGCGGCCAGTCGGTGGACGACCTCTCGCGCGAGCAGCGACGGACCTACCTGCGTGAGATTCAGCCGATTTTCCAGGACCCATTCGAGTCCTATAACCCGTTCTACAAGGTGGACCACGTTCTCACCGTCCCCGCCAAGAAGTTTCAGCTGTCCGCGTCCAGGGAGGAAACCACGCGGTTAATCGAAGAGTCCCTGGACATGGTGGGTCTGCAGCCAGCCGAGACGCTGGGACGGTTTCCTCACCAGTTGAGCGGCGGTCAGCGCCAGCGGGTGATGGTGGCGCGCGCCATGCTGCTGCGGCCGCGGCTGATCGTGGCCGACGAGCCGGTCTCAATGGTGGACGCCTCGCTGCGCGCCACGATCCTGGAAAGCATCCGGCGCATGAAGTTGGAGCTTGGGATCTCGGTGGTCTACATCACCCATGACCTGACCACGGCGTACCAGATCGCCGACAACATCCTGGTGATGTACAAGGGTTCGGTGGTGGAAGCCGGATCGGTGGATCAGGTGATTCGCGATCCCAAGCATCCGTATACACAGTTGCTGGTGTCGTCGATTCCGCAGCCCGACCCCTCGATCCCCTGGGGCGCGGAAGCCGAGATCGCCGGCGACCCCGAGTCCATGGAAGTCGCCGCCACCGGCTGCAAGTTCGTGGACCGCTGCCCCGTGGCCTTCGACCCCTGCCGCGGCCAGCGCCCGCCGCTGTATCACGAGCACCCCTCGCGTGCGGCCGCCTGCTTCCGCTACAACGACGCGCCGGTCTTGGAGGGCGAGAATCTGGACGTGGTCTTCGAACCGCAGCTGACGCCACAGTCAGCCGGCAGTTCCGAGGAGCAGGCGTCAGGCTGAACGAAGCTCAGTCGCGGATCGCGGTCACCGACGAGAATCTCGGCGTAGAAGACGAGGGACTGGAGCTTTGAGAGTCGAACGGCTGCGAAATAATCCGATTGTTACGCCCGCGATAGATGCAACGATTGGCAGCAACATAAACGGTCCTTCTCTGGTGCGCGTACCGGAGTGGATCAGAGATCCACTGGGCGCCTACTACCTCTACTTTGCCCATCACAAGGGCCAGTACATACGAATGGCTTACGCCCAGAATCTGGAGGGGCCGTGGTCCACGTACGGGCCCGGGGTGCTGGACCTGGGGGAATCGTTCTTCGGCAACTCAAGAGACCCCAATCATGTGGCATCGCCGGACGTGCACGTGGACAGGGAGAACCGCCAGATTCGGATGTACTACCACGGTGTCGTAGCCAAGGGAATTCAGCGTACCCGGGTGGCGCTGAGCGAGGACGGGATTGAATTTGAGGCCCGCGAGGAGCTCCTGGGAAACTCCTACTTCCGAGTCTTCCAGCACGGCGGCTATCACTATGCGATCGGCATGCCGGGGCAGTTCTACAGGTCGATGGACGGGCTGACGGGATTCGTCGAGGGGCCGATGCTATTCAACGAGAACATGCGTCACTGCGCCGTCAGGCTGGCGGGCGACACGCTGAGCGTCTTCTACTCAAACGCCGGGGACTGCCCGGAACGAATCCTGGTGTCCGAGATCGACCTCACCCAGGACTGGATGGACTGGAGCGAGTCGGCGCCGTCGCTGGTTCTGGCGCCGGAGACGGACTACGAGGGCGCAGACCTGCCGCTTGAGCCCTCGCAACGGGGGCTGACGGAGGTACGCGTTCGTCAGCTTCGAGACCCCGGGATCTACGAGGAGAGTGGGGAGACCTACCTGTTGTACTCCGTGGCCGGAGAGGCCGGCATCGCCATCGCCAGGCTCCACGACCTGTAGGACCGCCTACGCCAGGCTGACCTCACGACCGCTGTCGGCGGAGGCGTAGATGGCATCCACGACTTGCTGCACCCGCAGGCCGTCCTCGCCGGTCGATCTGGGCTGGCCGCCTTCCCGGACGGCGCGGACAAAGTCGGCGACCGCAGCGTGCTGGGGCCAGGGCACTGGCGCAAAGTTCTGATGCACGCGGTCGACCCAGGATTCGGATTCGGCGCTGAAGATTCGCAGCGGCGTTGCGGATTCCTCGGTTCGGCCCAGGATTAGCTCGGCGCCTGCGCGGTCACCCGCAACCCAGACACGGTAATACTCGTCCTCCACGATGTTCAGCGCCCAGCTGCACTCCAGCGAGAGCGTGGCGCCGTTGTCGCAGCGGATCATCGCCAGGGCAAAGTCGTCGACATCCATCTCCTCGTGGTTCCAGGGGCCCCAGGGGTTGTAGCCGCCTTCCGCCTGGTTGCCGATCTTCAGGTAGGTGGCGCCGGATACCGAAACCGGACTCGGCCCGCCCATGAGCCAGAAGGCGGTGTCAATTACGTGCACACCGACGTCAATGAGCGCGCCGCCGCCGTTGAGCGCCTTGGAGTGGAAGGCGCCCTTGGTGCGGGGCGCGAAGCCGCGGCGACGGTTCCAGGCGGCGCGGACGAAGTAGACCTCGCCCAGGTCGCCGCGCTGGATGATCTGCTTGAGGGCGACGGCCTGGGGGATGAAGCGGGATTGAAAGTCGACGGCCAGGATGCGGTTGGCTGCTTCGGCGGACTCGACCATCTCGCGCGCGTCGGCGGCGTTCAGCGCCAGCGGTTTCTCGCAAAAGACGTGCTTGCCGGCGGCCAGCGCGGCAAGGGTGGCGGGGTGATGGATGGGGTTGGAGGCGCAGACGCTGACGGCGTCGATCGAGTCAAGCCTCAGCATCTCGCGATAGTCCCGGAAGACGCGCGGGACGCCGAAGTCCCGCTGGACGGCCGCTAGCGCATCGGCCGAAACGTCCGCCGCGGCGACGACTTCGCACTGGTCGGGAATCGCCTGGTAGCCGGGGATGTGGGCCAACTGGGCGATCTGCCCGGCGCCGATGATGCCGATCCCCAGCCTCCGGCTATTCACCGCAGCCCCCCGGGATTCCCGTGCGCAGCTAGTCTACGGACAGCGCACGTTGGAGTTCGTCTACTTGAGCGGGGAGAACGAGGCGGGGTCCATGAAGGTACTGGTGACGCCTGCCACGATGGGTCCGTCTTGTTCGGACTCGGCCTCAATGGCGGCCCAGGCCGGATCCTGCGCAAAGGCGTCCCACTGGCGCTCGCGGTCCTCAACGCTGTCGTAGACGTTGATGTAAATCAGGCGCGGGTTGCCGTCCACGATCTCGGTCCACACCCCGGCGATGTCGAAGCCGTGTTGCCGGAACACCGCCGACGCCCGTTCCAGCCGGGCCAACATCGCAGGCATGCGGCCTGGGAGAATCTCGTAAACGCGCAGTTCGTAGACCATCGGCTCAACCTTTCAGTTCCCTCGCCGCTTGACTGCCACCCCGACTTGCTCCGCGACCTCGTGCACCTTCGCAAAGTTGTGGGCGTAGGAGGCCTCGTCGGGCAGGTGCTCGCAGTAGCAGGGCGTGTCGGGGTCCAGTTCGTCCAGTCGCCGCAGGTAGGTCGCAAGGTCCAGCGTGCCTTCACCGATAAGGACCTCGTCCCACTTCAGCGTCAGGTGCCCATGGTCCCACTGCATGTCCTTGACGTGCGCGGAAAAGACGAAATCGCCCAGCAGGTCGAAGGTGCGGTGGATGAGGGAGGTGGTATCGAAGTAGGTGTCCATGGCGATCATGTTCACCACGTCCATCTGGAACCCGACACGCGGGTGATTCACCGAGTCGAAGAACTCGCGAATGTCCTCGGGCTGGTAGAAGAAGCTGTGGTTGAACGGTTCGATCAGGAAGCGGGTGTGCTGCAGGTCCAGCCCGTCCATGACGCGAAGCACGACCTCGCGTAGTTCGGCCTTGTAGGCGTCCGTGAACATGTCGGGATGCGGCGTGAGCAGGCCGCCGGCAGGGTCTATGGTGCCGGGCAGGATGTGGAGCGTGCGGCACTGCATGGCGTCGGCGTTCAGGAGCCCACGGCGGATGTCCTTGATCCGCTGGTCCGCCAGTTCCCGGTCGGCCACCAGCAGGTTGTCGTTGAAATTGGCCTCGCCGACCATGATTCCAAGTTTGCGTGCTCGTTCGCCAAAGGCCGCGCATTCGTCGCGGCTCCGGTTCCACAGGGCGCTTGGGGCGCCGATGGCGGAAAGTCCATAGCGGTCGAGTTGGGGGGCGATGTGATCAAAGTCTGCGATCGAGTCCGGCCGCACAAAGAGCAGATTCGTCGGAGTGACCGGCGCGTAGGCGGGGTCTCGACGCAAGGCGACATCCGGCTCGAAGATTGGGTAGAGGCCACCGAGTCTCATCTCAGTTGGTCCTTTGCCGACCGTGCCACAGCGGTTCAAGTCGCAGTCGCCTACGATATCCTACCTCCTGATGAGCCGCCGATGATGGGCGGCGCCAATGCAGGCCGAGGACTTCGTGGCTGAATCCGGGATGTCACCGGTGCGCGTAGGGCTGATCGGCTGCGGCGGGCACGCCAGCCACTGCATCCATCCCAGCCTGCGCTACCTGCCCCAGATACAGGTGGTAGCCGTCTGCGACCTGGACGAGTCTCGCGCCCGCGCCACCGCCCAACGGCTGGGCGTTTCCGCCGTCTACACCCAAACCGACCGAATGCTGGCGAACGAGCAGCCCGAGGCTGTCATCGTGATCGGTCCGCCGGCCATGCAGAACCCGGTTGGCCATGAGTGCCTGGAACGAGGGTGCCATCTCCTCATCGACAAACCACCCGGGCTGTGTCCCGCCGACGCCCGCCGCCTGGCCGAAGCGGCGGACGCCACCGGCTTGATTGGGCAGGTGGGCCACAACCAACGGCATTCGCCGGCCATGCGCACCGCGCGGCGTATCGCCGCTTCGCCGGAGTTTGGTGAAGCGACGACGGTCTTTACGAAGTACTGCGGCGAGATTCCAACCGAGCCGTTCTGGGGCCTGGAGCCGCTGGTGCGTGGATTGCTTTATTACCAGTCGGTGCATTCGGTCGACACGTCGCGCAGCATCCTGGGTGAGATTGAGACAGTCACGGCCTTCCAGGCTCGGAGCGGCAGCGTTCCCGGCGGCGGCCCGATCGTCGTCATCCTGGAGTTCGTGAACGGCACGCTGGCGGTGCTGGACCAGAACACGGCCACGCCCTACTTTCAGATCCGCACCACCGTCACCGGCAGCGCCGGAACCAGCGTGGACGTGATCGATCTGGACCGGGTCACCTATCTGCAGCGCCCCGAGGATGCCGGGCACCGGCGCATGGATCCGGCCGAACCAGGGCTCGGGATCTATAAAGAGGTGATGCCGGGCCAAACCTGGCAGGTGCCCCGGCAATACCCGGCCGAAAAGGCCTGGGGCTACGTGGACCAGCTGGCGTCCTTCGCCGGCGCCGTACGGGGTGGCGAGCCCGGCAAGCCCACGCTTTGGGACGGGTACGAGAATCTGCTGGCGCTGGAGGCCATCTCCATGAGCCTGACGAGCGGCCGGGCGGTGAGCATCGACGAGATTCGTGCCGACCTGGGCTGAAAGTTCGCCCCTAGAAGCCGCTGGCGAGAGGTAGTTGGATCGGCGGGGGCGGCGGGCTGAGCGGCGGGGTGTCGGTCTGCGCGGGCCCGATGAAGTCGCGGAGGGCGCCGGCGCGGGCTTCCAGGTCATCCTCGACCGAGTCGTCCACGTAGGGGTTAGGCGTGGCATACAGGTCGGCGTAGATCGGTTCCAGGTGCGGGAAGTAGCGCCGTAGGTTGTGCAGGAACCAGCGCTTGGGTTCGGGCTTCAGGTGCAGCATGCGCACGCCCACCCGGCGCGCACCGTGCTCGCGCGCCAGCCGCATCAACTCGGCGATGGCGGCGTCGGAGTCAGTCAGTCCCGGCAGCACCGGCGCCATGTTCACGCCAACGTCCAGGTTCAGGTCGGCCAACTCGCGAACCACCCGGAAGCGCTCGGCGGGCGGCGGGACGCCCGGCTCGATACGGCGCGCCAGGTGCGGGTCGGTGATGGGGATGGAGACGGTCACGTTGACGCCGGCTGCTCGCGCCAGGTCCTGCAGCAGGTGACGGTCGCGCCGGATCAGCGTGGACTTGGTGATCAGGCCGATGGGTGAGCGCGCCGCCACGAACTCGCGCAAACAGGCTTGCGTCAGCCGTAGGTGCCCCTCCACCGGCTGGTAGGGGTCGGTGGCGGCGCCCACGGCCACCGTCGGGCGCTTCCAGCGCGGCGACTGCAGCTGGGCGCGCAGCCGTTCGGCCACGTTGATCTTGGCGAAGATCACGCGCTCAAAGTCGCGGCCCCCGTTCAGGTCGAAGTAGGTATGGGTTTCGCGCGCGTAGCAGTACCAGCAGGCGTGGCTACAGCCGCGGTAGGGATTCAGGCTCCACCCAAACGGCATGCCGCGCACCCGGTTGAGCGCATTGCGGCAGGTGATCTCGCGGATGTCCAGTCGCACGGCAGACGCCTTTCAAGGCCCCTGCCCGCTGCCAGTATACCGAACATTTTACGAACACACTCACGGCACTTACCGACTATTGATCCGTCGAGCCCGCGATCCGCAGCAATAACCAAAAAGCGGCCCAGGCGTCCGCCCGAGCCATCTACCGTCGCGCGGCGTAGGGGTTGTCGCGGATCTGGAGGGGGAAGCGGACGGTTTGCTGGGTGAGGCCGGCTTCGTGGACGGCCATCACCATCTCGACGATCCAGCGACCGTCAACAGCGTCGCAGACGGGGCGGCGGTCTTGTTCCACGGCCTGGATCAGGTCGCGCGTCATGGTGGTATGCAGCAGTTGGCGGACGTCGGCAGTGCCGTCGCTGTCACCGAGTGCCTCGGCATCCAGCGGCGGCACCGGGACGGCTTCCCAATTGCTTTGCAAGCCCGGATCCAACTCCGGTCGACGGTTGATCAGCAGCGGCTGGTCGGTGGTGGGCCCGCCCCGCAAGGAAAGCAGGCCGGCGGTGCCAACCAGCTCGATGCCCATCTGGCGGTGCATGCCGGGGCCGGTGCGGACGGACGAGAAGGTCCCGATCACTCCGTGGTCGAACTGATACGTGGCAAGGATCTGATCGCCGGCCATCAGCCCCAGGTTTTCGCTGCCCTCATGAACGTCCGGCAGACCCACGGGTCGCCCGGACTGCATCACGCTGGCGTTCATCTGACGCGGGTCGCCCGCGAATTGCCGCATCAAGTCCAGTTGGTGCACGCCGAGCACCGCCAGGTCCACGGCGCCGCCCCGGCGGGAATCGTTCTTGCCGGTGGCGTGCATGGCCACGAGCCGCCCGATTTCGCCATCACGGACCATCTCGCGCAGTCGGCAAACCTTGGGATCCACCCGCCAGTTGTGGGCAACCTGGATCCTGGCGCCGCTGCGGCTGGCCGCGGCCACAATGGCGTCGGCCTCAGCCGGCGTTCGCACAAAGGGCTTCTCGCAATAGATGCCCTTGGCCCCGGCCTCGATGGCGGCAAGCATCATCTCGGCACGCAGGTGCGGCTGCCTGCTGCAGACGGTCACGAAGTCCGCCTGGACGCTGCTTAGCATTTGGCGATAGTCACCAAATGCCTGCGGCGCTCCCAGCTGGTCCGCCTTCGCTCGCGCCGGTTCCTCGTCCACATCCGCCACGGCCACCACCTCGACCTCGGGAATCAATTGCCAGGCGAGGTCCAGGTCATGCCCATAGTTGCCAGTACCCGTGGCTCCGATCACGACGGCCGTGTACATGAGATGTGCTCCGTGACTCGTGGCGATTACACGCGGCTAGGGGTTCGGGACAGCCCGGTGCCCGGTGATCATCGTGCGGCCGGGGCAGTTGTCATGGCTTTGCGTCAGCGGCCCTACGCTTCGGCCCTCCTTAGACGTCGGCAAGGGCCGTCTGACGGCGAGCGGCGTAAGGGTTGTCGCGGACCTGGAGGGGAAAGCGGACGGTTTGCTGGGTGAGGCCGGCTTCGTGGACGGCCAGGACCATTTCGACCGTCCAGCGGCCATCGATGGCGTCGCAGACGGGGCGTCGGTTTTCCTCGACGGCGCGGAGCAGGTCGAGGGTCATGCTGGTTTGCAGCAGTTGGAGCTCGTGGGCGACACCTTCGCTGTCGCCAATGGCGGCGGCGTCCAGGTCGGGTACCGGCACGACTTCCCAGGTGCTGTCAACGCCGGGATCGTCGCCCGGGCGCCGGTTGATCAGCAGTTCGCGGCCGCGCTGTCCGTGACTGCGCATGGAGATGATGCCCTCGGTTCCGACCACCTCGATGCCGAAGGCGCGGTGCATACCAGGGCCGGTGCGGACCGAGCAGATGGTGCCGATGACGGCGTGGTCGAATTGGTAGGTGGCGAATAGTTGATCGCCGGCGATGAGACCGATTTTCTCGTTGCCTTCGTGCACGTCGGGCAGGCCCACGGGGCGGCCGGACTGGAACACGGCGCCGCTCATCTGGCGCGGATCGCCGGCAACCTGGCGCATCAGATCCATGAGATGGACGCCGAGCACCCACAGGTCTTCGGCGCCGCCGCGTCGGTCGTCGTTCTTGCCGGTGGCGTGGACGGCCACCAGCCGCCCGATTTCACCGTCGCGAATCATCTCACGCATGAGGATCACGGCGGGATCGATTCGCCAGGTGTGGGCGACCTGGATCTTGGTGTGACTGCGGCTGGCGGCGGCGATGACCGCGTCGGCCTCGGCCGGCGTGCGGACCAAGGGCTTCTCGCAGTAGATACCCTTTGCGCCGGCCTCAATGGCGGCGTGAATCATCTCCGCATGCACGTCGGGCTGGCGGTTGCAGATGTTGACGAAGTCCGGCTGCACGCTGGACAGGGCCTCGCGGTAGTCCCCAAACGCCTGGGGCGCCCCCAGTTGGTCGGCCTTGGCCCGCGCCGACTCCTCGTCGACGTCCGCCACGGCTACCACGTCGACTTCGGGAACCAGTTGCCAGGCGAGATCCAGGTCGTGGCCGTAGTTGCCCGCGCCCGTTGCTCCGATGATGACGGCGGTGTACATGCGTGGTGCTCCGTAAGTCGTGGCTAATGGCCGGTGGCTGGGGCGAAGCATAGCGCCGGTGGGTTTCAGCGCACGCCGGGAGCTGTCGCGAGCGGGTCGCCCGACTGGACGCACGCCCGCAAGGCAATGTAGCTCGGCTGCAAGTCTTGGACTGACCAGTGCCGGAGTCTATTTGCAGCGGGTTGCCGCCGCTCGAACCCGACCCTTTCGTCTGTGGCGAAAGCGAGACTGACACACGTGCTTCGGCGAGGCTAGATCGCCTTGCGGCGGGTGAAACGGAGGCCGGACCAAGTTTGATCAATGGCCGCGATCTTGTAGTCGACAAGGCCGTTGGCAAGGCCCGTCTCGCGAACAACGCGTTCGGAGAGATCCGACTTGACGCCGGAGGCTTTCTTGGGCCAGCAGATCCAGAGGCCGCCGGGGCCGGCGCGTTGACCGTAACGTTGGACTCGCTGCCGCAGTTCGCGGCGAGACCCTACGAACCAGACGATAAGGTCGCAGCGACCCTGGGCGCGACGGCGGAAAACCACATCCTCGGGTAACTCGCCGAGCGTGGTCTCGAAGTCATCAGGCGCGCCGGGGAGCGCGACGGCGAAGCCGGGCTTGATGCCGAGCTTGCGGGGCAGCGGAGTGCCCGAATAGCCGGCCAGACCGGACTCGGGTACGACGGGCTGGGAAGGCGGGCTGGCGATGGCCTGGCGCAGGGCGGACTGGATGTTGGTCCAATCGGTGTAGACAGCGTCGGGTAGCAACTGGCGTACGCGCTCGACCTTGGCAGGGTCGCCGTCGACGAAGACGAGGGGGATTCTGCGCGCGGTCCTCGTCTGGCGCATGGCCACGCCAACATCGCGGCCGTGGGACGGAAGGCGGCCGAGGTCGATTAGCAAGGCGTCCGGTGGATCCGTGCGAATCGCTCGAAGGCCAGCCGTGTCGAGCGCAGCGTGGTCGATGTCGAACTCGTCGGCGGGGAGACGCGCGGCGCGTTCGGCGGCTTCGGCGGCGTTCCAATGGATCAAGCGGATGCGGGGCATGGGTCAGGTGAGTGCGTGAGGCTCTGCGCTTCGGCCAGGGCCTGGAAATGTGCCGCGGCGCGGCTACCGCAGCCGACGATGGCATGACGAGTGGTCATGCGGCGGAGAATCGCTGCAGGCTCAATGAGCTAGCCTGCCGTCTTGGGCGCCGCAAGTCCGTCAGGATCAGCGTCCTCGGGGCGCAGACGCCAGATGTCGCGCACCCAGAGCGGGACGCCAATCCCTACCACCGCGGTTGCCACACCGCCGATGAGGATGGCAGTGGGTGTGCCCTGGGCTTCGGCGACCCAGGACAGCGGAAGCAAGCCCAGCGGGGACAGACCAAACGTCATCATGCGCAGGGCCATGACGCGACCGCGCAGGGCATCCGGCACCATCAGTTGGAGAGCCATCTGGTTCACGGACATGTAGACGGACTGGCTGAAGCCCATGAAGGCCACGACCAACGCAGCGGCCGCGAATGTGCGAGTGAACGAGAGGAGGATGAGCAGCGCGGCATACGTAAGGATGGCCCAAACCAGCGCGCGGCCCTTGTCGCGGAACCTGGAGTAGGTAACCACCAGGGCCGAGCCAACGAGCGCACCAATCCCAAGAGCCGCCATCAGGAGTCCCAGCGTTACGGGCCCGCCGGCCAGGTCCTTGCGCACGAAGGCCGGCAGAAGGGTCATGAGCGGCATGCCAAAGAGTGAGGGTCCCAATGCCAGGAGCATCAGCGCCATCATGATGCGGGTGCGCGCCACGTAGGCGAAGCCGCCACGCATGTCGGCCCAGGTAGACGAGCGCGGCCGGCGGGTGCGAGGCGGTGGAACGACCCGCAGCATGTTGAGGCTGCTCCACAGATAGCCGCCCACCTGGACGAAGTAGGAACCCGCGATTCCCACGGTCGCAATGACCTGCCCGGCCAGGGAGGGGCCAATGATGCGCGCCGTGTTGAGGGTGGCGCTATGCAGACCGATGGCGTTGGCGAGGTGCTCCCGTGGCACAAGGCCGGCCACGAGAGCCGTTCGGGCCGGCACATTGACCGCAAACATTGTGCCCACGATCAAGGACGACACGGCCAGATGCACGACATGCACGCGATTGGTGACCACCAGGATCGCGATTGTCAGCATCAGTCCAGCCAGGATTAGCTGCGCCACGAGGACCATGCGCCGCCGATCCAGACGGTCCGCCAGCACGCCTCCGAGGGGCGACAACAGCAGCATCGGGATTGACCGGAAAAACGCGAGCAAGCCCAGCGTGAACTCGGATCCGGTCAACTCCAGCACAAGCCAACCCTGCGCCACCTGCTGCATCCAGAAGGCAACCTGGCTGCCGGCGTTGGCCTGCCAGAGCCGAGAGTACTGCTGGTAGGCCAGGGCAGGCGCGACACGGTCGCGCAGCCGAACCAGTGGCCGGAGCACGGAATCGATGGGCGACGATCCGATCAGCGGTTACGCCCCGAAACCTTCGGGTACCGGCGGAGTGTGGGGGATGAGTGGGGACTTGGGCAACCGGCGCCCAGAGGCCGCCGTCGCCACGTCGCGCCGCTCTGTCTGACCCGCCCGCGCTCGCCCGAGGTTGCTAGCCTGCTCACGCGTACGAACGACTGGGGCTTTCGCGGCTTGGCCACCTCGTGATGCGACCGCTTCGAGCGTTGCTCGCCACAGTCGCTGCCGCTCTCGCCGCGATGGCTCTTACTTCCTCCGTCTCGGCGCAGTGGCCCACGACGTGTGTTGACTTGAACGACATTGTCGAGGCGCACCTGGGCAACGACGGAAACGTCGGCATCTACCAGCGTGTCTTTGGCGACCAGGCAGAGCAGGGTTGCCAGAACGACCACCGAGACGACGTGCGCGGCGTGTTTGCCTGGGCGTTCGACGACACCACGCAGTCATCCGCGGCTGAACTGCCGGACCTGGCCTGGCCAACGGGCTGCGTTGAACTGAATGACATCGTCGAGGCGCACCTGGGCAACGACGGAAACGTCGGCATCTACCAGCGCGCCTTTGCCGGCGCCGCCGAGTTTGCCTGCCGAGGAGATCACCGCGACGACGTGCGTGGTGTGTTCGCGTGGGCCTTTGGCGGCGCGGTCGTCGTTAGCCAAGACCAGCCGGCATCAGTAGCGGCTGGTTGGTCGTCAGTCGCGGTCGGCGCGTTTCACAACTGTGCAATTCGAACGGATGGAACGGTCGCCTGCTGGGGGCAACAGACGGACGCCGCCGGGGTCAACAAGGGCAAAGCGGATCCGCCCCCTGGCAAGTTCCAATCAGTGAGCGCTGGACTCAATCACACCTGTGGGGTTCGAACTGACGGCACCTTGGCGTGCTGGGGGGCGAACACTGCCTATTTCGGCAGCCTTGTCGGACAAGCGACACCGCCGCCGGGCGAGTTTCAGTCTGTCAGCGCCGGCATCTTTCACACCTGCGGCGTCAGGATCGACGGGACTGTGGCCTGTTGGGGAATCAACAGCAAGGGCGAAGCCGGTCCGCCACCGGGAACTTTCCGATCGGTTAGTGCCGGTTCGGACCACACTTGCGGAATTCGGTCTGACGGAACGGTCACCTGCTGGGGCTCGAACAGTCAGGGGCAAGCGACTCCCCCAGCGGGGGTATTCCAGTCGATCAGCGCTGGTCAGTACCACACCTGCGGTGTGCGAGCCGACGGAACTCTGGCCTGTTGGGGATCCAGCGACTTCGGTCAGGCCACGCCTCCAACCGGTGCGTTCCGCTCCGTCGGCGCAGGACTACACCATACGTGTGGCGTGCGGGCGGACCACACGGTCGCCTGCTGGGGCTCGAACAGAGAACGAGGACGACACTATGTCGGACAGTCCATTACGCCTGCGGGTTCATATGCCGCCGTCGGCGCCGGGCACAGTCATACCTGCGTACTCAAGACCGATGGAACCCTGGCTTGCTGGGGATGGAATGGGCATGGCCAGACGTCCCCGCCGACGTAGCCGGCTTCGGAATTCCGCGAACAGGCTGCCGTTCGCAGTCGAGAGAATGGGTGAAGAGTCACCGAGGTCCACGGGAGATGGACGACCGAGTCGCCTCGGCGGCGATCCGCCAATCGGCGGTAGTCACAACTTCCCGCTGCTCGCGCCTTAGATTCCGCGCGGCGTTGCTAGACTCTCCGCCATCCGCTTGCAGGCAGAACCCTGAACAGGCCACGGCACAATGCGAGGCGTGCGGGCGGTTACGATTGTTCTGGTCGTCACCCTTTCCGCATTCTCATTGGCGTCTCCCGTGCTGGCGCAGTGGCCAACGACCTGCGTTGACCTGAACGACATAGTTGAGGCGCACTTAGGGAGCGAGGGGAACGTCGGGATCTACCAGCGAACGTTCGGGCACCAGGCCGAGCAAAGCTGCCAGAATGATCATAGAGACGACGTGCGCGGGGTGTTTGCCTGGGCTTTCCTTGAATCGGTCCAAACCTCGAATGCGGCCTCATCGGACCTGGCTTGGCCGTCCAATTGCGTGGAACTCAACGACATTGTCGAGACCCATTTAGGCAATGTCGGCAACGTCGGCATATATCAAGGCACGTTTGGGTCGGAAGCCGAAGCCGCCTGCAGGAATGAGCACCGCGAGGACGTGCGGGGCGTATTTGCCTGGGCCTTCGAGATTGCGACGGTCAGTGCCATTGGATCCCCGCTGCCTTTTGATGAGTTGGTCGCACGGTCGCAGGCAGCTGTTCGATATATCCGTACGGTCGGGACTGGATGCGGAAGCGCCTTCGTGGTGACGGCGGACGGCTATGTAGTGACCAACAGCCACGTGTTGAGCGGCGTGGATCAGGTGGTGGTAGGAACAAGCGACGGCCAAGAGGAGTTCGCGTCGGTTGTGGCCAACAGCCCGGAACGCGACCTCGCGCTGCTTAAGCTCCCAAGTCGCGGGCCGCATCCATTTCTGGCTTTCGGGCGATCCGACGACCTCGAGGTTGGAGATGTACTAACCATCCTCGGTTATCCGCTGTGTCTTGAGACGTTTACGCAATCGCGCGGCACCCTCACGGATCGCCAACCGGGCTGGCTGCAGACGAATGCGGCAGCAAATCTTGGCAACAGTGGTGGACCGGCACTCAATGTCTTGGGCGGGGTTATCGGCGTGACGACGAAGCGGGCTAGTCCTGGCATCGGGACTGGGTCGGACGACGCGAATCTGCTAATTGACGGCGATTCAGCGCGATGGATGATCGATGACTGGATTAATGGCCACCGAGCGCAGGCCGACACGCCATCCCCGCCAGCAACGGCGACCGCAAGCTGGACCGCCGTAGACGCTGGGACCAAGCACACTTGCGGCGTCCGAATCGACGGCACGGTGACGTGCTGGGGCTCGAACACCGACTGGCAGGAGAAGCACAGCGGCCAGGCTCTACCGCCGTCCGGTGCCTTTCGCTCGGTCAGCGCCGGCGGCTATCACACATGCGGAATCTGGACCGACGGTACCCTGGCCTGCTGGGGTTCTAATGATCACGGTCAGGCCGCGCCGCCACCCGGTGCGTTCCGCTCCGTGAGCGCGGGCGATCATTACACCTGTAGCATCCGAGCCGATCAAAGCTTGGCATGCTGGGGCTGGAATGGGCATGGGCAAGCCGCGCCACCCACGGGCACATTTCAGGATTTGGCCTCGGGTCACCATCACGCGTGCGGGGTGCGGACGGATGCCGCAATAGCCTGTTGGGGCTGGAATGAGTACGGGCAGACGGCGTCGCCATCCGGCGCTTTCACATCCGTCAGCGCGGGTCTCTTGCACACGTGCGGGCTCAGAACCAACCGTACGGTCTCCTGTTGGGGTGGGAACGAAGCCGGTCAATCCAGGCCGCCACCCGGTCCATTTGTATCGATCAGCGCCGGCGGAAGTTCGTCGTGCGGTGTACGACCCAATGGCAGCGTCACCTGTTGGGGAGCGAACCAACACGGTCAAGCCGCGCCGCCACCGGGCGCGTTCGAGTCGGTGAATGTCGGGTGGCCCCATTCCTGCGGCGTTCGAGCGAATGGCAATGTGACCTGCTGGGGATCTAATACCTACGGGAGAGCGACACCTCCGGCTTGATCCGACTCCTCACCTCATGCGTCTCCGTGTCAGCGTCCGCCAACAATACCGACATTGCCGGTGGTGACTCACTTGGCGCGAAGTAGTTTTGCGCCCTCAAGGAATCGTGATGACTGCTGTCGTCGGCCAGGCCTCTCGGCTCTCCGGTGCAGAGCGCGCCTGTTCGCGTACGCGGGACGGCTAGTATCGAGTCATGCGGCCTCGTATTGACGGTGCCTGAATGCGGTTCATCCGCGCCCTGCTGCTTGCGCTGGGTGTGGGCTTGGCTGTGGCGTCACCGGTCCTGGCACAGTGGCCGACGACCTGCGTTGATCTCAATGACATAGTCGAGGCGCACCTCGGCAACGACGGCAACGTCGGCATCTACCAGCGCGTGTTCGGCGACCAAGCCGAGGAATCGTGCCAGAGTGATCACCGAGCAGACGTGCGAGGGGTCTTTTCGTGGGCCTTTGTGGAGACGCCCTCCGCGACAACGTTGAACTCGCCGGCGCAGGTCTGGCCTTCCGACTGCGTTGAACTCAATGACATAGTCGAAAACCACTTGGGCAACCACGGCAATGTCGGGATCTATCAGCGTGTGTTCGGTGTGGAAGCGGAGCTAGCGTGTAGGAGCGACCACCGGGACGATGTCCGGAGCGTGTTTGCCTGGGCGTTTGACGTCGCCACGGCCACAGCCATTGGGCCGCCGCTCTCCGTGGCCGACCTGGTGCAGCGGCACCAGGACGCAGTTCGCTATATCCGAACGACGGACGAGGCCTGCGGAAGCGCCTTCGTAGTGAGTCCGGACGGCTACGTGGTCACCAACAGCCATGTGCTCAGTGGGACACGACAGGCGATCGTGGGAACACACGACGGCCGGGAGCAACAAGCGACAGTTATTGCCGACGATCCGGAGTCGGACGTGGCGCTGCTCAAGTTGCCGGGCAATGAACATCCCTTCGTGCCTTTTGGCGCCTCCACGAGCCTAGGGCTCGGGGAGGATCTCGTCATCCTCGGCTATCCGTTTTGCTTCGATACGCTCACGGTTACCCGTGGCATTCTCTCGGCGCGGCACTCGGACTGGCTGCAGACCGATGCGGCGGCTAACCCAGGAAATAGTGGTGGGCCAGCATTCAGTCTTCGAGGCGGGGTCATCGGCGTGGCAACCGCGAAGCTGGGGGGCATCGACAGAGTTGAGGCGGCGAACTTCCTGATCCACGGCGATCTAGTGCGCCGAACTGTTGACGACTGGATCTCCCGACACCGCGCCGGAATCCTTCCGCCACCCCCCCAACCGGAGCCGCTGCCGCATCCTTCAGAGTTGATCGAAGCGGTAGGTCTGGCTACGGGCTCGGACTGTACATCGGGTCCGGATCAGCGTGGCACCTGGCACGAGTCATTACCGGGTCACCCAATGCCCGAGTACTTCTGTGTCGTCTACCAGGTGAAGTGGTGGCCAGCGGACTGGAGTGTGGAGTCGCATTGGACGTGGCCGGGAGGCGGGATAACCTCAATTGACCCGAGGCGGTGGTGTGACACCGACGACGAGCGGTGTGAACGAGGTTTTATGAAGCTGGCCTGGCACAATCCGACTCGAGCTTCCACGGATCTGGGCGGAACGCTCGATATTGCACTGCACGTTAACGGCAACCACATTCGGACGGACCGGTTTTGGGTCTCTTAAGGCCGGGTTTGGGTTTCCTCGTTTCCTAGTGCTGCGGCTTTGATCGACAACTGAGCGCAGCAACGGAAGTGTCGAGACTCAGGGCAGATTGGGACTGAGGGCTGCACGCAGCAAGGCCGCGCGGTCGGCACGCTGGTGCTGAGGAGTCCGAGAGCCTTCAGCGGTGCGCTCATAGAGTCGGTCATTGCGCCAGCGCGGCAGGACGTGCAGGCGGTAGTGCCGGACGTCCTGGCCTCCCGCGCGACCGTTGTGCTGGCGAGTCGAGATGCCTTCGCATCCGTAGACGCTGGTCATGGAAACAGTCAAACGCTGCGCCACGGTGTGAATCTGCGCCGCCGCCTCAGCCGGCAGATCGAAAGATGGATTCGAAGTGGGTGTTGGGGATGACGATGACCGATCACTCATTCCCGGGGCCACCAGTGTGAGCCGACAATGGCTGTAACTTCCGGCGTCCGCAGCACGTCAGCTTCCGCGCCGCCGATCACACCTCTGCCGAAGTCGCTGAGGGCGATGCGGCACAACGGGCAGTCAGAGCCGGGTCGTGCGTATGTCACACCGCGCAAAATGCCTCACAGCCACCAGAAGACTATGTGGCGATCGCTGCAGCCATCGCCACACAACAGAAGGTGGGCTGCTACCCTTGACGCAAGTGTCCGGGCGGTCGCGAAGGCTTGCCACGATGACGCTCACCATCGCCGACCTGTTGACCATCGCAGGCGTCATCTTCGGTCCGCTTCTTGTCATTGGCGGCGGCGCATTGGCATGGCTCCGCGCCGACATGGCCAAGCTTGAGGAACGCCTGCGGGCCGACATGGCAAAGCTAGACCAACGCCAGCGGGCCGACATGGCGAAGCTTGATCAACGCGTGCGAGCCGATTTAGCAAAGTTGGACGAACGACAGCGAGCCGACGCCGCCGCTATCAACATGCGACTGGACACATTGACCCAGACCATCATCACGAGCGCGATTGCTCGCAGGTCACCGGCGGACGCCCCAACCGAGCACACAAGCCAAACTGTCCCGGCAAGCACCACGCCACAGGCTTGACTGGCTGGCTTGAGGACGCTTCCGATCAGGCCCTGGCTGTTTCGAGATCGCGGCGGAGTTCGCTGATTTGATCGCGGAGGGCGGCGGCTTTCTCGAAGGCGAGGCTGTCGGCGGCGAGGCGCATCTGGCGTTCGAGGTCTTTGATGGCCTGGGCCAGTTCGACGCGGGAGAGGTCGTTGGTGCGGCGAAAGCCAATGTCGTAGGCGGGGGACTCTTCAGCCGCTCGGGCCAGGCCGTCGTGGCCGGCTTCCTGGGCAACGCGTTCGGTCAGGTCGCGCAGGCCCTTCACGATGGATGCGGGTGTGATGCCGTGCTGTTCGTTGTAGACCACCTGCAGACTGCGGCGGCGATAAGTCTCGTCGATGGCGCGCTTCATGCTGTTCGTAACCAAATCGGCGTACATGATGACCCGGCCATGCAGGTGACGGGCGGCGCGCCCGATGGTCTGAATCAGCGAGGTCTCTGAGCGTAGGAAGCCCTCTTTGTCGGCGTCCAGAATGGCCACAAGGCTGACCTCGGGCAGGTCCAGCCCTTCCCGCAGCAGGTTGATCCCTACCACCACGTCGTAGACCCCGCGGCGCAGGTCGCTGAGGATTTCGACGCGTTCCAGGGTGTCGATTTCCGAGTGCAGGTAGTGGACCTTGACGCCGATTTCGGCCAGGTATTCGGCAAGGTCTTCGGCCATGCGCTTGGTGAGCGTGGTGACCAGGACCCGTTCGTGCACGTCAACGCGCTTGTTGATTTCGGCGATGAGATCGTCGATCTGCCCCTCGGTGGCACGGACCTCGATAGCCGGGTCGACTAGACCGGTGGGACGTACGATCTGTTCGACGATCTGCTCGCTGTGCTCGTATTCGTAGGGTCCCGGCGTGGCGGACATGAAGACGGCAGTCTTGATGTGCTGCTCGAACTCGTCGAACGAGAGGGGCCGGTTGTCGAAGGCGGATGGCAGCCGGAAGCCGTACTCGACCAGCGCTTCCTTGCGGGCACGGTCGCCGGCCAGCATTCCGCGTACCTGAGGCAGCGTGACGTGGGACTCGTCGACGACCAGCAGGTAGTCCTCCGGCAGGTAATCCAGCAACACCCAGGGCGGGTCGCCCGCTTCGCGAGCATTGAGGTGGCGGCTGTAGTTCTCGATGCCGGTGCAGCTACCGGTCTCGCGGAGCATCTCCATGTCGAAGTTGGTGCGCTGGCGCAGGCGGGCGGCCTCAAGGACCTTGCCGCGGGCCTCGAGTCGGGCGAGTTGTTCGTCGAGCTCCTGGCCGATGGCTTCGATCGCCCGCTGCAATCGCTCAATTGGAGTGACGTAGAAGCGCGCCGGGTAGATGGTGACGCTGGGAAGTTCCTCCAGGATCTCGCCGGTGAGCGGTTCCAGACGGACCACGCGTTCGACTTCATCGCCGAAGAACTCAAGGCGCAGCACGAAGTCGTCGTAGGGCGGGTAGACCTCGAGCACTTCGCCGCGCACGCGGAAGCGGCCGTGCTCGAGGCTGGCCGACGTGCGGGTGTACTGGAGGCCAACCAAGACTCGTAGCAGTCGGGTGCGGTCGTACTCGGCGCCGACCTCCAACGACAGGCTCATGTCGCCGTAGTCCTCGGGCGGGGTGATGCCGTAGATGCAGGAGACGGTGGCGACGACGATGGCGTCGCGGCGTTCAAAGAGTGAGCGGGTCGTCGAGTAGCGCAGCTTCTCGATCTCGGCGTTGATGTCGGTCTCTTTCTCGATGTAGGTGTCGCTGCGCGCGATGTAGGCCTCAGGCTGGTAGTAGTCGTAGTAGCTGACGAAGTACTCGACGGCGTTGCGGGGAAAGAATTCCTTGAGCTCGGTTGCCAGTTGGGCGGCGAGAGTCTTGTTGTGAGCCAGTACCAACGCCGGACGCTGAATGCGCTGGATGACGTTGGCGACAGTGAAGGTCTTGCCAGAGCCGGTTACGCCCAGCAGGGTCTGGGCGCGGTGACCTTCCTGGACGCCGTCAACGAGCTGGTCGATAGCCTGGGGCTGGCCGCCGGCCGGCTGAAATTCGGCGGCAATCTCAAAGCCCGCACGGGTGCCGCTTTGCGGAAGGGTGGCCATAATTGAACAATTCTAAGGCGCGGCTTACCGGCGGCTAGTAGATCGTGCCGGGCGGGTCGTCCTCCCACTCGTAGCGCGTGTCGCCGCTGGCCTCGTAGCCAGCGGCGAACACCCTAGTCTGCATCCACATCAGGGCGCTCTCTTTGCTCGTCAGGAAGGGAGCGTGGGCACTGAAAGGGATCGGTCCATCAATTGGTTCGCCGTCGATCTCCGACTCAATCTCGATCCAGACGGCAAGGCTCGACGGGTGGGTTTCGAGCATATACCCTGCCCGCGCTCGGGTCTTCGACCAAGTGACCGTCACCCGATGCGGGTCGGATTCCAAAAGGTACTTTGAGAATCGGGGTCGCAGGCGACCCTGCAACGTAAACGCCGGCACTAGAGGATCGCCGGGCAGGCTGAGTCTTGGCCGCCGCCGCTAGCACGCATAGAGTCCCTCGACGCAGCCCCGATTCTGGCCCTACTCGGTCAGAATCTCGCGCAGGCGCTGGCCGATGATTTCGGGTTCGCCGCGTTGCAGGTTGGCCGATGCCGCCTCGACCAGGCCGCGAGGGAGGTCGGAGCGGACGACGATGGGTGGGTCGCCGGCGAGGAGCGCGTCGACGACTGTTTGGACGTCCGGGCCCTCCCAATCGGGTTCGAAGCCGATGACGGCGGTGGGCACGAAATAGCGGTCGTCATCGAACTCAACGGTTGCGCGAACGCCGTCCAGCTCGCCCACGTCGTCAACGATGATCTCCACGAGCTCGTGGAACTCGCGGAGCATCTCCTCCTCATCGGAATCCATGTAGCTTCGAAGCGCGGCGTAGAGGCCCACCATTTCTTCCTTGGCGATCTTGGACGGGCGGCCGATGGCGTGGTTGGGGCTGTTGTTGAGATGGGCCGCCTCGATCAGGTCCGCGCGGCCATAGAGGAGACCGGTGGCCTGGGGGCCGCGGATGACCTTGCCGCCGCTCATCGCGACCAGATCGGCGCCTTCGCGGATGAAGCGCTTGAGGTTGTCGCGCGGAGGCACTGTCATGGATGCGTCCACGATGACCGGGACACCGCGGGCATGGGCAATCTCCGCCACCTCGGGCAGGGTCAGGCCGCCGCGCGGGTTTCCCGGCGCGAAGAGGAATGCCACGGCGGCCGTTCGGTCGGTGATGGCCGCTTCCATTTCCTCGGGCAGGCAGGAAACGACGTTGCCAACCTCGACGAAGCGGGCCCCGGTAAAGCCGTACATGTGGCTGTAGGGGCCGCGATGGATCTTCTGGATGACCAGTTCGTCGCTGAGGCCAGTGGTGTCGGGAATGCGCCGGACGGCCGCGACGTCGGTACCAGTCATGCAGGCCGCCATGGAGATGACCATGCCGGCGGCAGCACCGGCGACAACCATGCCGGCCTCGGCGCCGGTGACCTCGGCGATGTAGGCGCCGATGCGGCGATTGAGGGTGTCGAGAGGAACGAAGGCGCGACCGGCTTCGGCCATGGCCTCGAATGTTTCCGGCAGCATGAGCGAACCGCCGTGTGCCGTGGTGGGACCGCCGGCGTGGATGACGCGCGGCACGCCGAGTTCATCGTAGATGCGGTTGGCGGGGAGGGAAGGAGCCATCGGAGCATCCGGCGAGGGTGGCCGCTGGTGTATAGCACGTCTCAAGCCGCCAGCGGTATATAGTTCGACAGCTAACTTCCCGCACCGTGAGTCCCCAGCATGAGCATTGACAATCTCTATCCCGGGCTGGTGACGCCGCTTCCTGTTGCGGTGGGCTATCACCCGTTTGTGGACTACCGATTCATCCACCCAGGACGGGCGCGCTGGGTGGACGACGACGGACACCCCCACAGCGCGTGGGGGCTCAAGAACCCGATGTCGCTCCATGCCGACTTTCCGGCGGTGCCACGAGGCGTTGAACTGCGGGCGGAACCCGGTGTGCGGACCGAACCCGTGCTCAAGGCCACGGAGCCGTGGGAAAAGCTGGTGTGGTGGCCCAAAGTCATGCACGAAGGCGGTCGGTACCGGCTCTGGTACGAGGCGGTTCCACCCGACCATTGGGATCCGGAGATTGGCCCCAAGCTGGCCTGGCCGAATCCGGTGTTTGGCGGGCTGCTTTGCTACGCGGAGTCGGACGACGGCTTCAACTGGACGAAGCCAACTCTCGGAATCGGCGTGTGGGACGGGTCGAAGGAGACGAACATCTCGCTTGGCCGGGAGACCGTGGGGCCAATGGGCTTGCACGGGGCCAGTCCGTTCATCGATCCCGACGCAGCGCCCGAGGTTCGTTACAAGATGTTCTGGTACGGCGACGCAACACCCGAAGTCGTCGACGCCGTACGGCGGGAACGACCCGATGCGGTGGACCCGCGGACCACCGACGAAAGCCACGCGCGGGCGATGTACGTGGGCACGTCACCCGACGGGCTGCACTGGACCGTGCAAGACGATCCAGCCGTCGTGTTCAGCAGCGACACGCTACAGGTAGTGGAATGGGATGCGCTGCGGAAGCAGTACGTCTGGTACGGGCGCGGCTGGTCGTGGGGCCGGCGCACGATCACGCGGGCGGAAACCACCGACTTCAGCCGCTGGCCGCTGCCGCAGGACGTGCTGACTGCGTCGCCAACCGCGCCGGAGCAGACGGATATCTACACCAACGGCAAGACCCGTTATCCGGGCGACTCGACCACGCACTTGATGTTCCCAACGCTGTACGACCGGGCGACCGACCTGACATCCATCGGGATGGCGACGAGCGTTGACGGGGTCGCGTGGAGTTGGACGCCAGGCAACCCGGTGCTGCCGGTCGGACCGCCGGGCAGCGTTGACGGCGGCAGCATGTTCGTGGGCACCGGGCTGGTTCCACTGCCGGGTGACCGGGTTGGCTTGCCGTATGGCGGGTACAGCTATCCGCACAAGTTTCCCGCCAACCTGGCGGATAGCGGGATCTGCTGGTGTACGTGGACGCGCGGACGGCTGGCCGGCATTCACGCGGCGACGGAAGGGGAGTTCTGGACGCCGCCGATTCGGCTGGCCGGCAATGGGTTGCGCGTGAACTGTCGGGTACAGCCGGGTGGCAGCCTGAGGGTAGGCGTGACGAACGAGGAGTGGGATGAGCTGCCGGGGCTGTCGATAGCGGACTGTCAGCCGATCACGGGCGACCAGTTGGACGCGACGGTGACTTGGTCGGGTGGCGTGCAGCCGCCCAGGGACCAAGCGGTTTCGCTGCGATTCAGTCTGCGGACGGCTTCGGTGTTCGGGTTCGAGGCGCTGGCGGACGGCTGATCCGAAGTTGGCGTCTGCGAGCGGCGCCTAGAATGGCGCCGCCGCCTCAATGACGAGACAGCGGTTGACGTATGCGGATCTTGCGCCCGGCCAGCACATCGGATTCCGACGCGGAAATCGTGGGTCGGCTGATGTTGGACGCGTTCCCGGAGACCTTCACGCGTGTCTTTGGGGAGCGGGACCGGCAGGCGGCGCGGGCGGTGGGACATGGCTTGCGGGCTTTTGGGTCGATGCCGAACGCGTGGTTGGCAGAGCGCGAGGGTGTGTGCGAGGGGCTGGTGCTGGTTCGTTGGGACAACGGGTCGACACCGATAACAGGGCTGCGAGCGTTCCTGGCGATGGCGCGGGTGCTGGGGGCGTGGCGGGCGCTTTGGGTGGCGTTTCACATTCCGCCGCTGCCGCCGCACTGGCTGCACGGGCGTGAGGCGTATATCAGCGCGCTGGCGATAGCTCCGCCGGCGCGTCGACGCGGGCATGGCTCAGCGTTGCTGGACCATGTGATCGAGCTAGCTCGTGAGCGCGGGTATCACCAGGTCACGCTGCGGGTGGAAGCCGACAACGCCGCGGCGCAGGCGTTGTTTCGGCGGCATGGGTTTGTGGAGGATCCGCGCCGGTTTCAGTGGGTGTTCAACCTGGTGCGGCGGCACTTCGGCGAGATTGTCATGACGCGGCGGCTGGACACCTCGGCGGACTGAGAACTCAGTCATCGGAGTCGCGGCGGCCGGCGAGGTTGCCGAGCATCTGGGTGAACTCCATCGGGAAGATGAATTTCGAGGCAGGGCCGGCGCCGAGGGCCTTGAGGGTCTCGAGGTACTGCAAACGCATGGTGTTGTCGTCAATGCCACGGGCTGTTTCGAAGATTCGCTGCAGGGCTTCGGCGAATCCCTGGGCTCGCAGCACGGCGGCCTGCTGGTCGCCTTCGGCCTGCAGGATTTCGGCTTGCCGGCCACCCTCGGCCTTGAGGATGGCGGCCTGCTTCTGGCCCTCGGCCACCGTGATGTCCGACTGACGGGTCCCCTCAGCTTCCAGAATCACGGCGCGGCGCACACGCTCGGCCGACATCTGGCGGTTCATGGAGTCCTGAATCTCACGCGGCGGGTCAATCTCGCGGATTTCGACGTTGGTGACCTTGATGCCCCAGCGCTCGGTCTCGGAGTCCAGCTTGACGCGGATGGACTCGTTGATGCGCTCGCGCTGCGACAGCACCTCGTCCAGCGCGATGTCGCCGATGACCGCCCGCAGGGTGGTGGTGGCCAGGCCAACGACGGCCTGGTGGTAGTTCTCGACTTCCAGAACGGCACGTTCAGCTTGATTCAGGTCCACCCGCATGTAGACCAGGAAGTCGATCTCGATGGGGGCGTTGTCGCGGGTGATGTTGGTCTGGCGCGGGATGTCCAGGACCTCGGTGCGGGTGTCGAGGCGCGTGATCTGGTGAATGATCGGAATGGAAAGCACGATGCCGGGGCCGAGCATGCCTTCGAAGCGTCCGAAGCGGAATCGGGCAAGGCGCTCGTAGTCGCGGATGAAGTTGATGATTGCCATTGGTGCCTCCCTGGCTACTCGCTCGAAGGGGGCTTCGGCGCCCCTGTGCGGTCGGCCATCGAATCGTTGTCCGCGGGCCTGACCATGAGCGTGGTGCCGTCCACGGCGGTTATCTCCACAGCGTAACCCTCTTCGATGGCGGCGTCTGGGTCGTCATCGGTTGCAAGTCGGGCCGGCCAGAATTCGCCGAGCATCTGGACTTCGCCGTCGGGGTCCAGACGTCGGGTAACCCGAGCGCGGTTGCCGACCATCCCAACGCGGTCGAATTGACTGCGGTAGGGGACGGGCTTGCCAGTGTTGGCCATCACGATCAGCGTGGCCGTGAGGGTTGCCAGGATCGCGCCGATGGCCACCAAGACCCAGACGCTGACCGTGAACGTCTCTGCGCCGGGGAAGTCGAGCTCGACGGGACGGAGGGCGCCGCCGGCGAGCAGGATGGCGCCGACGATGAAGGTGACCCCAGCACCCGCGCCGTAGACGCCGGCGCCGGGTTCCTGGAATTCGAGGAACAGCAGGCCGAGGGCGATGAGGACCAGGGCGACGCCGAGCCAGTTGACGGGGAGTTGGCCGAGGCCGACGAAGCCGAGGCCGAGGGCGATGGCGCCGGTGACTCCGGGGACCACCAGGCCGGGGTTGGCCAGCTCGATGAGGAGCGCGATGCCGCCGACGGTGAGGAGGATGAAGGCCAGGTCTGGTGACGCCACGACCGAGAGGAAGTGTTCCAGGAGGGTGCGGTCGACGGGCTGAACGGGGGCATCGGCGACGTTGAGTTGGGCTTCGCCGACGGCAGTTGGCACGGACGTGCCGTTGATCTGGCGCAGCAGATCGGGCAGGTCATCGGCCAGGATGTCGACGATTCCGAGGTCGAGGGCTTCGGAGGCGGAGTAGGAGCGGGCTTCGGTGATGGCGGCTTCGAGGGGGGCGGGGTCGCGGTCGCGGGCGTCGGCGATGCTGCGGGCGAAGGCGCGGGTGTCCTCAAGGACCTTGGACGCGAGAGTTTCGGGGACGTCCTGGCCGGTGGCGTCGATGGGGGAGGCTGCGCCGACGTTGGTGCCGGGACTCATGGCGGCAACACCGGCGGCGGCGAGAACGAACATGCCGGCGGAGGCGGCCTGGGCGCCGCGGGGGGTGACGAAGACGGCGACGGGTACCGGGGACTCGAGGATGACGCTGACCATTTCGCGAGCGGACTGAGCCAGGCCGCCGGGGGTGTTGAGTTGGATGACGAGGAGGGCGGCGCCGGCGTCGTCGGCTTCGTTGATGGCGCGGTCGACGTAGCGGGCGGCGTTGGGGTCGATGAAGCCGTCGAGTTCGAGGGTCATGACGGCGTTGGATTGGGCCTGGGCGGCGGGGGCCAGCAGCAGGGCCAGGAGGGAGCCGATGAGAACCAGGCGGCGGATGGCGGGGAGGAGGGTCCAGTGAATCATCGGGTCCCCCCGGGCAGCGGGTCGGCTATCTGATTATCGCCGGTCATAGGGGTGGGGTGTGGAGTGTTTGGTACGGACGATGGGTGGGCGGTTGGCGGAGTGAAATGGGTCGGCTTTGCGCGCGTAAGAGTTTTTTCTAAAAAACTCTTGAGGGTGCGCGGGGTGCTTTTGGGGCGAGTTTGGGCGGCGGCGATGAGGGTTGGATTTCTCTTCTTCGACAGGCTCAGGGCAGGCCCGTGGGACTGGCACGGGGCAGGGACGGTTGGCGGGCTGGGCGGGATCCGGAGGCAGGCTGGTTCGGATGGGACGGGGCATTGGGGCGAGGGGGGCAGGCGGCGCAGGGTTTGGAGGGGGCGCGGCAGGTTGGGTCGGAGGAGCGGGGAGAGACACAGGGCGAGGGGGGTGAGGGGGAACGGGAAGAGCGGGGGGAGGAGGTGAGCGGTAGGCATTTCAAGAGGGGTTGTGGGAATTGCTCGGATAGTGTACACTCTGAGTACGATGGTAGTCAAGTGGGGTTGGGGTTGGAGCCGGGCGAAGGGTGTGTGTGGGCGTGGACTTGGTCGTGTTCGCGGCTGGAGGGCGGGTTGAGGTTGTTGGGGCTGTTGACCGTAGTCGTCGGGGAGCCTTGGAGGTGACGCGGGTGGCTGAGGGATTGAGCTAGATGTAGTCGCGCAGCTGCTCGGCGATGCCTGTAATGCGTGACATCAGGCCAGCGGCGGCTGCAACGTCCTTGATTCCGGTCAGTGCTTCGCCAACGATGGCCTGGTTGGGTTCCGGCTTGGCGATCTGCATACGTAGGGTCTCGATGTCGGCGGCCGCAGAGACCTTGGTCGACTCGTCCAGTTTGGTGGACTCCACGACTTCTTGGCGCAGGGTGTCCAAGTCAGACGACAGGCCATTGAAACGGGTTTCGGCGTAGTTGTCGTCGCCAACCTGAACGGTGCTGCCGAGCGCCGTGATGTTGATGCCGGCGAAGGGATCGGACCGCTGAAACGCGGACGACTCACCCTCGATCTTGTCGATGCCGGTATTGGTGATCTTGAACCAGATGGTGGTGGACGGCTGGGTGGTTCCTTGCCGAGTCTTAAACGTGCGCTGCTCCTCGAGGCGGTCGACCCATCCGCTGTCGATCAGATAGGTGAGGTTGGCCATAACCTGCGGCTGCGACAGTCCGTGAAGCTCCTTGAGCTCGCGCTTCACATTGCTGATGCGTACCTGCGAGCCGCGCTTGCCGCGCTCGCTGGTCGCGTTGGTGTTTCGGTCGTAGAAGTAGCGCAGCATTCGCTCGCGGATGCTGTCGTTGGGATTCCGGCTCATGATGCTGACCTCGACTAGTGGAGAACGGACTCACCTTGATTTTGGGTCTCCGCTGAGTCGTTGTCAAGATGTCTTTTGTTGAGTTTTATGATAAGCACGGTGTAGTGGTCCGTATTTTCTGTGATACACTGACGGCATGATAAGCCAAATAAGCGATATTGCGTACGTCAGCCAGGGGATCGCGGTCAGCGGTCGGGGCGCCGGGGCCAGGCCGGGCGACTGGGAGGTGCGGCTGGCCGAGAGCGCCAACATCTCAGACGACCGGCTTGAGGTCGACGGACTCAAGACCATCAGCATTCAGCAGAACCCTCGAACGGAAAGGCATCTCCTGCGCCCCTACGACGTACTCGTGACCGGCAGGTCGCGGGCAACCAAGGCGGCTCTGGTTTCGCCCGCGGTGTCTCGGACGGTGGCAAGCGTGACGTTGCTGGTCATTCGGCCGCGCTTCCCGGAATCGGGAATCAGCCACTGGCTCTGGTACTTCCTGACGTCGCCCTTCGGTCGGTCAGCGGTCGAGAGGCAGATTCGACCAGGAATGATGATCCCGACACTGCCGGCATCGTCGCTGGCTGAAGTGGCCGTGCCTGTGCCGTCGGACGCGGACCTGCATCGGCTTGCCGAGTTCACGGAAGCTTCGGAATTGGCATATCAAGCCAGCATTCGAGCGGCGAGGCTGCGCCGTGAGCAGTTGCGGGACTCGCTGATTCAGGAAATCGCCGGTAAGTTGCGGGCGGAGTAATAAGGAGATGACATGCCGCTTACGCAGCAGGAACTGGAATCGAAGCTTTGGGGTGCCGCGGATATTTTGCGGGGGCAGATTGACGCGGCGGATTACAAGAACTACATCTTTGCGGTGCTGTTCCTGAAGCGGTTGTCGGACCGTTTCGACGAAGAGGTAGAGGCGGCGGTCGCGTCGGGAGTGCCGCGGGACGCGGCGCTGGCGGATCCCGATGAGCACGAGTTCGTAGTGCCCGAATCGGCCCGGTGGCCGGCGCTGATGGCGTCCACGATGAATCTGGGCGAGGAGCTGAACGTAGCTGCAGTGGACATAGAGTCTGCCAACACGCCGCGGCTAGACTCTGTCCTGACGAGCGTGAACTGGAACGACGAGACACGGCTGGGCGGTCCAGCCAATCGGGAGCGGATTATCCGGCGGCTGCTGAATCACTTCAGCGAACTGAATTTGAGGGACAAAAACCTGGAGCAGCCGGACGGGGGCACGAGCAATGTGCTGGGGGACGCCTACGAGTACCTGATCCACCAATTCGCGGACGACGCGGGCCGCAAGGGCGGCGAGTTCTACACGCCGCGACCGGTGGTGCGGCTGATCGTCGAACTGCTGCAGCCGCGCGAGGGGATGCGCATCTGCGATCCCACGGCGGGCTCCGGCGGCATGCTCATTTTCACCGCGCAGTTCGTGCAGGAGCAGGGCGGCGACCGGCGCAACCTGGTGCTGCACGGGCAGGAGCGCAACCGAGGCACGTTGGCGGCAGGCAAGCTCAACCTGCTGCTGCATGGGCTGTCGGCCGCGCGGCTGGAAGAAGGCGACGTGATCGCCGATCCCAGGCTGCTTGACGAGGCTGGGCGGCTCCTGGCATACGACCGGGTGATCGCTAATCCGCCGTTCAGCCTGAAGGACTGGGGGCACGAGTTCGCGCCCAGCGATCCGCATAACCGGTTTGACCGCTATGACGCGATCCCGCCGCGCACGCGGGGCGACCTCGGCTTTCTGTTGCACATGCTGGCGGCGACCAACGCGGAAGGAATGGTCGGCGTGGTGATGCCGCACGGGGTGCTCTTTCGCGGGGGCGCGGAGGGCAAGATCCGGCGGCGTATCCTTGAGAGCGACTTGTTCGAGGCCGTGATAGGGCTGGCGCCAAACCTTTTCTTTGGTTCCACGATTCCCGTTGCCATCTGCGTGCTGAACAAGTCAAAGCCGTCCACGCGACGCGAGAAAGTGCTGTTCGTGGACGCCAACCAGGAGGGCGGCTTTCGCCAGGGCAAGGCCCAGAACTTCCTGGACCGGGAGCACGTCGAGAGGATCGTGACGGCGTTCCGCGACTTCGAGGACGCTGAGCGGTTCGCGCATGTGGCGGGTTTGGGAGAGATCGAGGCCAATGACTTCAACCTGAACATCAGCCGGTACGTGGACACCAGCGAGCCGATTGAGGTTCCGAGCGTGGAGGAGGCGCTGGCGGAGTTGCGACAGGCCGAACGGCAACGGGATGCGGCGGTGGCCAAGATGGACGAACTCCTCGCGGAGATTGGGTATGGTCGATGACTTCTTGGATTGGCCGGGCAACGAAGGTGACTGAAACGACGTCTCACGAGACAGACGCAGGTGCCCTGCTTACGAGAGTATGATTGGCTGGAGCCAATCGTCGCAGCAAGGCGATCACCTAGGCAGGGTGTAGTTACAAGCCGTATGAGAGCGCTTAAAATGACAGAGTATATATTAGTAAGATCAGCTTTAGATGCGTGATTTCAGCAGGTCGCGCAACGAGTGGCAGCTGGCAAAGCTGGGTGACGTGGCTGAGATTGTAATGGGCCAGTCGCCGCCCGGATTGACTGTACTCGACTGGAACGGTCAACCTCTTAGCGAAGATGGTCTTCCATTTATTCAGGGGAATGCAGAATTCGGTAGCGACCATCCCGAGCCAAAAAAATGGTGCACAAAGCCTATAAAAATAGCAGAATATGGTGATACGTTAATAAGTGTTCGGGCACCTGTCGGTGAGACTAATCGTGCCAACAATCGAGTGGCTATAGGTCGAGGATTGGCTGCAATTCGCTTTACTCACGCCAACCCGGACTATGGTTGGCATATCGTCAACCACGCCAGGAGAGAGTTTCAGCGTGTTGCCCAGGGCAGCACGTTTGAAGCTGTCGGGCGCGACGAAGTTCGATGTCTACCTATTGACCTTCCATCCGTTTCTGAACAGCTCATCATCGCTGCCGTGCTGGATTCCATAGACAAGGCCATCAAGCGCGCCGAGGCGGTGATCAGCGCTACTGAGTGCCTGCGCGACGCTCTGGTGTACGAACTCCTCAGCCGTGGACTACGTGGTTGGCATACAGATTGGCGGGCCGTGCCAGGCCTGGGAACCATCCCGTCCGATTGGCGAATCGTGCGCTTGGGTGACGTTTATGAAATTCAGCTCGGAAAGATGCTCTCACCGAGAGCTAGGCTGGGACGGAATCCACAGCCATACCTGACAAACCGACACGTTCAATGGGGGCATTTCGATCTGTCAGCCTTGCCTGTAATGGACTTTGATGAATGCGAAATGCAGAAGTTTGAATTACGCTCAGGTGATCTATTGGTCTGCGAAGGCGGCGATGTAGGTCGAAGCGCAGTGTGGGAAGAGCAGATTCCGAATTGCTATTATCAGAAGGCTCTCCACAGACTCCGGCCTGTGGACGGTGACTCCATACCAAGATTCATGCTGGCAGTCCTTATGTCATTTCACCAGAGAGGGACTCTGCTCGAACACTCAGAGCGAACCAGCATTTCTCACCTCACTCGCACGCGGTTACTCCAGATGCGAGTCCCACATCCAACAAGACCGGAGCAGATTGGGATAGCTGACACGGTTCAGGCTGTAGGAAACCGAGTAGACTGCATGAGGATTGAGAAGCAGAAACTCCAGCAATTCAAACTCTCTTTGGCGAATTCGCTCTTCTCAGGGCAAACACGAACCGTTCCACCTCTTAGCTCACATGGAGCCTAGCTAATGAAACTGATTTCCATTTGGATGATCTGCGTCCGCTAAACACGATGCTATCTCGCTGCCGGAGCAGCAAGACATTGCCACCGTCCTTAACCGTGTGGATGAATCGATTGAGCGATGTAAGAGCGAATATATATGCTCCATATCACTAAGGGCATCACTCGCCGATGCGCTGCTGTCAGGTCGGGTGTGGATTCCAACAGATCAAGTAAATCGAGTATGACTTTCTATCATGTTCGAATCATACGGAAGTCATCTAGGTCGAGAGTTGAGACAAAGCTGGACTTCACTCTTGAAGGGCTTGAAGAACGGGTCCTCGGACCTTACCGCAGAGGGCAGCCGATAACAATCAATGGTAAATCTATTTGGAAAGACGATATTGAACGCGTGTGGATCACTGAAACCGATCAAGACTCCAGTTTTATTCGCCCTCATGTGGAGCAAAAACAGAAGGAGGAAGCACTCAAGAACGCAACAGGACCCGTTTTCGTTGCCGGTGGGACACCTATCTCGGTCGAATGGCTCATTGCAAATGTGGGTGAAGAAGTGACAGACGAATTTATAACGGGACCTCCAGGAAGTGAGTCAAATGTCCAAATCCCTCGCAGAACCAAATCTCATCCAATGACTGCCCTACTAGATCAGATCGTCACGAATGAATCTCTCAGAGAAGCGAGTTGCAAGTTGTTCACCGACGGTCACTATGCCAGGACCGTAGAAGAAGCATTCAAGTGTCTTAACAATGCCGTGAAGGATAAATCGGGTCATTTTAACTTAGATGGTGACAAGCTCATGCGAACAGTGTTCAGTGCTAACTCACCGATTCTTAAGATCAACGATTTCAAGTCGAATTCTGAGAAGGATGAGCAGCGTGGTTATATGGACATATATGCAGGTGTGATGACCGGGATAAGAAATCCGAGAGCGCATGAGCACAGGCTTGCTGATCAGCCGAATGTCGCACTCGAGCTTCTCGTTCTAGCGAATCACCTGATGCGGCGACTGGATGGTGCGGCACGGACAGGGCATCAGCCGAGAGGCTCGCGCAATTCGTGAGAAGCCTTACTAGGACCAATGAGTTCAGGTAAGTCGATAACCCGGGTCGTAACCTTCTCAAGACGCTGCGACCCCACGGACGGCTTGTGGTGGCAATCATGGGCGTTGCTGGGCTGCTAGGCTCTGGCTTCACCAGTGCGGACACGCTGGCGTGGACGATTCGAAGGAGAGGCAACGTCGCAGACCGAGTGAAGCAACTCACCATTACTTTGGACGGACCCGGAATCGGCGAGTTCACTGTGGCGGTCGACGATCTGACTGCTGTGCTGACAGGCGTGCAAGACGCCCTACGGCTGATGGTCGGACACCTTGGCGGTCGCCAATCGGGGCGCGGCAGGCCTCCTGATTGGGTTCGCGAGCAGAGCGCTTTGCGGCTGACGGCCATCGACCAGGGTTCATTTGCCGCCACGCTGAGCTTGCAGCGCAGGGACACGCGGACCGATACAGTCGACTACGGGCCGCAGGCGCTGGGGACGCTGCTGAACTGGGACGGTTGCGAGGACTCGGGGTTGCCCCGAGCGGTCACGGACAGGCTGTACGGCATATCGTCGGCGCTGTCCATCGGCGCGCGGCTGTGGTTGGGCAGTGTCGGCAACCGTCGCAAGGTCGAAATTCGGCGGGTCCAGCGGGCCGGGATCTCCCATTCCGAACCTGAGCGCGCGCTTCTGCACGGCTGGCTTAAGGAAGTGAACTGGGACAAAGGGATCGCCCAGCTTCACGACGTGACGGGCAGCTATACGCGACTCGCGTTCGAATCCGAGCTGAGCCTCGACATGCAGCGGCTCGCGACGCAATTTGTCGAGGTCAGGGGCAGCGGCAGATTCAACACGGATGACGACTGGGCCCGCGTCCAGGTGGATTCGATCAGCGGAACACCTTCGGGACGCGAACCGTTCGATCTGGACGCCGTCTTGAACGACCCGAATCCCAAGCTGTTCGACCCCGACCGTGTTGTCACCGCCAGCGAGCCATTCGACGTGGACGAGTTCGTGCGCGTCATTCACGAGGGCCGGGACGTGGGACGGGAAGAAGCGTCTGAGTGGTGGTCCTAGACACGAATACCGTGTCATACATCTTCAATGGCGGCCATAGGGCCCGGCACTACGCGGCAATGATTCGAGGTCAGCGCGCGTTCATCTCGTTCCAGACGCTGGAAGAGCTTTGGTTCGGCGCATACTCCGGAGGCTGGGGGCGGCGGCGGATGAATGAACTTGCGCGTCATCTGGAACAGTATGAAGTCATCTGGTCGAGCCCCGAACTGGTGAATATATGCGCCCGGTTGCGGAGCGAGAGCCAAGCCGTGGGTCGAGCGCTGCAGAGGGCGGACGCATGGATTGCGGCAACGGCAATCCTGCTGGACTGCCCATTGATGTCACATGACGGCGATTTCTCCGATATTGCCGGCCTGACCGTCGTTTAGATCGCATGACCGGCACGGACAGGCTGGACGAACTGAGCCACGCCGAGAATCCGGCGCGGGAGTTGCTGGAGAAGCTGGGCTGGACGTATGTGCCGCGAGAGGTACTGGCGGCGGAGCGGGATGACGAGCGGGAGGTGTTGCTGAAAGAGCGGTTGCGGCGGGCGTTGCTGCGGCTGAACGAGTGGATGACCAAGTCACAGGCCAATTGGGTGATCTCTGAGTTGGAGCACACTGAGGGCAGTGGGATCACGCGCAATCAGCGGGTCCATGAGGACCTGATCTACGGGAAGCCGGTGAGCACCCCGACAGCGAGTGGGCGGCAGAGCCGGATTGCGCGGTTCTTCGATTTCGAGCATCCGGAGGGCGGGCTGAACGAGTTTGTGGTGACGACGCAGTTCCGGGTGCGGAGGGGCAACGAACGGCGCGACCTGGAGGACGACCAGCGGGTGGTAAAGCCGGACCTGGCGCTGTTCGTGAACGGGATTCCGCTGGTGGTAATGGAGGCGAAGTCGCCATCGCTGATGGACGTATGGCGAACGAAGGCAGTGCGGCAACTGCGTCGTTACCAGGAAGCAGGGCCGGAGTGGCACGGGACGGGCGCGCCGGAACTGTTTCATACGAACCTGCTGTGCGTGGCGAACTGCGGGGCGGCGGCGGCCTACGCGACGCTGGGGGCGCCGGAGAACGCGTACGTGGAATGGAAGTCGGTGCTGCCGTACTCGGAGACCGAGGTGCGGCAGCGCTTTGGGGTGGAACCGGAGGGGCAGGCGCAGCTGATCGTGGGGCTGTTGGCGCCTGCGACGCTGCTGGACATCCTGCGGGACTACGTGGTGTACGAGCCGCAGGGCGGGAAGGTGGTGAAGAAGCTGCCGCGCTACCAGCAGTACCGAGCGGTGGGGGCGGCACTGGAGCGTCTGCTAGGTGGCCGCAAGCCCGATGAAAGACCTTTGCGTAACCCGGGCGTGGTTGCCCGGAAGACCCTCACCCCAACCCTCTCCCAGAGGGAGAGGGAGCAAGAGCGGCCGCGGCTGGGGGGACGAGGGGCGCTTGGCAAAGGCCCCGAGGAGCGGGGCGGGGTGGTGTGGCACACGCAAGGCTCGGGCAAGTCGCTGACGATGCTGTGGCTGGCGACGAAGCTGCGTCGCGAACCGCGATTGCAGAACCCAACGATCGTGGTGGTGACCGACCGCAGGCAGCTTGACCGGCAGATCAGTGGGACGTTCGAGCGGTGCGGGTTCCCGGCGCCAGAGCAGGCGTCCAGCACGCGGGGGCTGCGCCGGCTGCTTACCAGCGGCGGAACCCGGACGGTGATGACGACGATTCAGAAGTTCGAAGACGCGCTGGAGGCGCCTTCGGGTCGGCTGGACGTGCTGAACGCCTCGGACAACGTGGTGGTGATGGTGGACGAGGCGCACCGCACGCAGTACGGCGCGCTTGGCGCGCGGATGTCGAGGGCGCTGCCGAACGCGGCACTGATCGGGTTTACCGGCACGCCTATCGACCGGGGGTTCGGTCAAAGCACGATGCAGCGATTCGGTCCGCTGATCGACTCGTACACGATTCCGCAGTCGGTAGAAGACGGGGCGACGGTTCCGATCTATTACGAAGCGCGACTGCCCGAGTTACACATCGAGGGACCGGAAACGCTGGACACGCTTTTCGAGGAGATGTTCGACGATCTGTCGGAGGACGAGCAGGCGCGGATCCGTCGGCGCTATGCGAACAAGGAAACGGTTGCCGAGGCTGAGAAACGGATCGAGATGATTGCGCTGGATATCTCGAGACACTTCAAGACCAAGATCAAGCCGAATGGGTTCAAGGCGCAAGTGGTTGCGCCGAGCCGGGCGGCGGCGCTGCGCTACGCGGAGCGGCTGAAGGACTTCAACCTGAACGCGTACCCCATCATTACGACCAGTCCCAACGACGGGGCGGAGTTTGCGGTTGCGCGCGACCTGAACCAGGAGCAGGTGACCAGCGCCTTTGTGGACCCGGAGGGCGAGCCGGAGATCCTGGTGGTGGTGGACATGCTGCTGACCGGGTTCGACGCGCCGGTGGAGCAGGTGTTGTACCTGGACCGCGGACTGCGAGAGCACGGGCTGTTGCAGGCGATTGCGCGGGTGAACCGGCGCTTTTCGCACAAGGCGGACAACGTGGATACGGAGAAGCCGCATGGGCTGGTGGTGGACTACCACGGGGTCTCGCGGGACCTGGAGGCGGCGCTGGAGACCTTCGAGTGGCCGGACGTGAAGGACACGATGGAGAAACTGGAGGAGAAACCGGGGCCGGCGATCGAGGCGGCGGCGGTGCAAGCGGAGTCGTATTTCAAGGGACGAGACCTGGACAACGAGTGGGACTGCGTGGCGGTGTTCGCGCCGGACGCGTCGAGCGAGGGCGAGTTCAAGGCCGACCTGTTTGAGCGATTCAACGCGGACTACCGAGAATTTGGGCGGCTGATGGACCGGTACCTGCCTGACCCAGGCGCGGAGCCTTACGTCGAACGGCTGACGCGGCTGACGGTGATTCGGACGTATGTGCGAGCGCACTTTTTACGTGATACGGACCTGGATTGGTCGGCCATTGGCGCGAAGGTGAAGAAGCTGATCGACGAACGGATCGACGCCGAGGTGCGGGAACTGATGCGGCCAGTCTCGATCCTGGACCAGGACTTTGAGGCGAAGATCGAGCAATTGCCGCACGACGAGGCGCGGGCGTCGCTGATGGAGCACGCGGTGCGGGCGCAGATCAACGAGCGGTTGGGGGAGAACCCGGCGTTCTTTACGACGCTCTCGGAGGAACTGGATCGGATTATCCGGGAGTTGCGTGACCGCCTGATCGACGCGGCGGAGGCCTGCCGGCAGATGGCGAAATTGCGCAGCCAGGTGCTGAGCGAGGCCGACATTGCGGCGCAATACGGGCTGTCGCCGGTGGCTTTTGCGGTGTGCGAGTTGCTGGCAGCGGGAGACGGGAACGAAACGGCAGGGATTGCGAGGGCGACCGAACGGGAGGTCTACCGGACGGCGCCGGATGCCGAGGTGGCAGCAGTAGCGCAAGACGTGGAGAGCGCAATCGAACGGCATCGCGACGTGATTGACTGGACGTCGAACCTGGAAGTTCAGCGGGAGATGCGACGGGACATCAAGCGGGAACTGCGGGAGACCGGCGAGTACACCGAGGAGCGCCTGGACGAACTGGCGCACCAGATCGTGGAGGCGGCACGACAGCGAGCGGGTCGGTGAGCGAGCGGGGCGCGGTGCGCTTTGGCGAGAGCACGATTGAGTACGAGGTGCAGCGCAGCGGGCGGCGCAAGAAGACGGTGCAGATCACGGTGGATGGGGGCGGGGTTCAGGTTGCGGCGCCGGTGTCGACTGCCGAGGACGAACTAGAGCGGATCGTGCGGAAGCGGGCGGCGTGGATCCTGCGTCAGAGCAATGGGGAATCGCTGACGGCCGCGCCGAAACGGTTTGTGAGCGGCGAGACGTTGCCTTACCTGGGTCGCAACATGCGGATGTCGGTGGAGCACGCGGACGTGCGGTCGGCGAGCGTGCGGTTCGATCACTGGCGGTTCCGGTTCACGATTCCGCACGGCTGGTCAGACGACAAGCGGTATGCGGGGGCGCGCCGGGCTGTGGTGGGGTGGTACAGGAAACGGGCGGCGGCGCGTCTGCCGATGAGCGTGGCGCGGTGGTGGCCGCGGCTGGGGACGGGCGAGCGTCCACGGGTGCTGGTTCGCGACCAGCGACTTCGCTGGGGGAGCTGCGCGCCGGACGGGACGCTGCGGTTCAACTGGCGAGCGATGATGCTGGAACCGGCGTTGATCGAGTACATCGTGGTGCATGAACTGGCGCATCTTTCGATCAAGCACCACTCGCCGGATTACTGGGCGCTGGTGGTGAACGCGATGCCGGACGCGCAACGTCGGCGGGGGCGGTTGCGGGAGGCGGGGCGGTTGTTGCCGCTGTAGGGGTGGGCGTTAGAGCGGTCGGACGGGATGGAGTGGAAGCGCGACCCGTCTTGTTGGGCCGGGGCTTTGGGTTGCGAGCGGTGGAGGCCGGTCCGAGACGCGGCCCCTACGCCAAAGGGGATGCACCGGGGACGCCGGGATGGCGGAGGGTTTGGTGGTGGGCAGAGGTTTGTTCACTTTGGACCTATACTGGCCTAAACAGGTCGGAAAGGGGCAATGATGCGGGGGCGTGAGGCGGTGACGCGGACGGTGGCGGCGTCGGAGGCGAAGCGGAATTGGAGCAAGGTGATTAACCGGGCGTTTAGCGGCGAGGTTCGGTTTGTGGTGGAGAAGCATGGGATTCCGGTGGCGGGCGTCGTCTCGGCCGGCGACGTCGAACGGTTGGCGGAGCTGGATGCGGAATGGGCGGAGGGTCATGAGATTCTGAAGCGGTTCGGTCGGGCGTTTCGCGACCAGACCGCAGAGGAGATTGAGGAAGCGGTAGCTCAAGCGGTCGCCGAAGTGCGTGCCGAGAATCGACGCGGGGCGGAGCGTCACCTTGTGCCTGAATGATCCGGGTCGTCGCGGACACAAACGTCCTGGCCTCGGGACTGGCGGGGTACGACGCGTTGGAGGGTCCGGCGGCGCTTCTGCTCCGGGCATGGCAGCAGCGTCGCTTTGACCTAGTTGCTTCGGTCCCAATAATCGACGAACTCGAACGGACGCTTGCGAAGCCCTACTTCACGCAGCGCCTCGGGCCAAGGGGCGCTCGGCGAGCGCTGAGCTTCGTGCGCACGAGGATCCACCTCGTGGTTGAGTTAGCCGACGTGCAGGGCGTGGCGACGACGCCGGCCGACGACCTGATCCTGGCCACGGCGGTCGCCGGCGCGGCGAGACATCTGGTCACGGGTGATCGCCAGCTTCGGAATCTGGGCGAATACGAAGGGGTGAGGATTGTTGGACCGCGTGCGTTTGTGGATTGGCTGGCAGCGGCCGGCGGGGACTGAAGAAGCGGCGCACCGCGCCATTGCTGTGGGGACCTGTCTTGGGTAATGGGTCGACAGCAGGGGACGTCGTTGACAAGTGAGGCAGGCGAATAAGGCTGTTTCGCAGTCGCCTTTCAATGATCGGTGCGCGGTGCTGGGCGAGCGGACGCTGGTGGAGGCTGATCCGGAGGCCGACGAGTAGTGCTTTGAGCGGGGGCCGGTGGCCTAGCCAGGTCGACGGAGTTGGTGGGGTGCGACCCTCACGCGTTTGGAGTCAGGCAGCGTTGTTGCGGCAATCGCGGCTGGCGAAAAGGCCTTGGATAACGCCTTCGAGCCGAGACATGCGCTCGGTCAGTCCCTGCACGTCGTTGCGTAAATCCGCCAAGTCGCCGCGGACTTCCATTCGTAAGGCCTGAGTATCGGCGCGCGCATCGCGCCAAAGCGCCAGCAGCAGGCCAATCATTGTGGCGCCTACGCCAATCAAGGTGGCGCCTACGGCGAGGATTGCGATGAGTTCGGGGGTCATGGGCGGCTCCCAGGTGCGCAGGTGAGTCGAGTCCGCCCGGTGGTTGACACGGTAGCACGGGCAGTTAGGGCGCTCTTGGGAGACCGTTGCTCAACCTGGGCTTGGTTGCCCGGAAGACCCCTCACCTATTTCCGGCGACTACACCGGAATCTGCCTCTCCCCTCGGAGAGGGTGAAGAGCGGCGGCTCCTTGAAGAGATTGACCTCGCACCCCCGCCGCCGAGGCCTTGAGCTATGCAGAGGTCGCTCCTAAGGGTCGATGGCTCGTAGGACGACCCGGCGACTTTCTCGCATTGGTTGGGGTGGCGGGGTAGCGTGGCCGGGAAATGGGTGGGGAGGTTGACGGGCTGGGATGAGGAAGTTTGCGAGTGTCGTTGAGGACTACCTGGGGGACCTGCGGCGGATTCGGGTGTCGGGTGGGGCGACGGGGGAGCGGTCGGGGTATGGGCCGCTGGCGAAGCTGCTTAATGAGATCGGCGGCGGGCTGAGGGCAGAATGTGAGCGGTGACGGGGTTTACTGGTGTTGTGAGGAACTGTTTTGGGTAATGGGATGACGGCTGCGGAGTTCATCGACAAGTGGCGGGCGGTGACGCTGAATGAGCGGGCGGTGGCGCAAGAACATTTCATCGATCTGTGCCGCCTGTTGGGCGAGCCGACGCCGGTTGAAGCGGATCCTAAGGGTGATGAGTTCTGCTTTGAGCGGGGCGCCCGCAAGGACAGCGGGGGCGGCGGCTGGGCGGACGTGTGGAAGCGGAGGTGCTTTGCCTGGGAATACAAGAGCCAGGGGAAGGATCTGGACGCGGCGTTTCAGCAGTTGCGGCAGTACGCGCTGGCGCTGGAGAACCCGCCGCTGCTGATCGTTTCGGACATGCGGTGGTTTCGGATTCACACGAACTGGACCAACAGCGTCAGCACGGTCCACGAGTTCACGCTGTACGAGCTGGACGACCCGGGCACGCGGAACCTGCTGAAGTGGGCGTTCAGCGAGCCGGAACGGCTGCGGCCGGAGCAGACGCGGCAGGCGTTGACCGAGCAGGCCGCGGCCACGTTTGCCGATCTGGCGCAGGGACTGCGGGAGGCCGGGCACGAGCCGCAGACGGTGGCGCACTTCGTCAACCGGCTGGTGTTTTGCATGTTCGCCGAGGACGTGGGGTTGCTGCCGGACCAGATGTTCCGGCGGATGCTGGACCAGGCGCGGCTGCGGCCCGAGCGGTTTGCCGGGATGGCCCGCAGCCTGTTTGCGGCGATGAAAGACGGCGGCGCGGTGGGGTTCGAGGAAGTGGCGTGGTTTAACGGCGGGCTGTTCGACGACGACACGGCACTGCCGCTGGACCGGCCGCAGGTGAATGCGGTGCGCGAGGCGGCGGGGCTGGATTGGTCGGAGATCGACCCGTCGATCCTGGGCACGCTGTTCGAGCGCGGGCTGGACCCGGACAAGCGCTCGCAACTGGGCGCGCATTACACGGACCGCGACAAGATCATGCAGATCGTGGAGCCGGTGATCGTGCGGCCGTGGCTGGCGGAGTGGGCAGCCTGCAAGGAGGACCTGAACGCGCTGCTTGACCGGGCTGGAAAGGCCAAGACGAGGCAAACGGCCAGCCGACGTCGGCAGGAGGCCTCGAAGCAACTGCGCGAGTTCCTGGAGCGGCTGGCGGCGTTCCAGGTGCTGGACCCGGCCTGCGGGTCCGGCAACTTCCTGTACCTGGCGCTGCACGCGCTGAAGGACCTGGAACACCGGATCCGAGTGGAGGCGCAGACGTTGGGCTTGCAGCCGCCGTTTCCGGCGGTAGGTCCGGCCAACGTGAAGGGGATTGAGCTGAACCCGTATGCGGCCGAACTGGCGCGGGTGTCGGTCTGGATCGGCGAGATCCAGTGGATGCGGCGTCACGGGTTCCGCGAGGACCGCGACCCGATTCTGAAGCCGCTGGACACGATCGAGTGCCGGGATGCGGTGCTGACGGTGGACGGTCAAGAATCGGAGTGGCCGGAGGCGGATGTGGTGATTGGGAATCCGCCGTTCTTAGGCGGGAAGCTGTTACGCGGCGTGCTGGGCGATGAGTACGTTGAGGGATTACAGCGACTCTATGGCGAACGGATTCACGGCGACGCCGACCTGGTGTGCCACTGGTTCGACAAGGCTGAGCGTCTGGTAACCGACAGCAAGGTCGCACGCGCCGGCCTAGTGGGCACCAACTCCATCCGGGGCGGACGCAACCGGTCGGTGCTGGATGGAATCGTCGAACGAGGCGTTATCTACGACGCGTGGTCAGACGAGCCATGGGTGGTGGACGGGGCGGCCGCGCGGGTGTCGCTGGTCTGCTTTACCGGCAAGAAAACCGGGCTGCCTACGCAACTGGATGGTGAGGAGGCGCCGCGAATCAATGCCGATCTCACCGGCGCGAGCGTCGACCTGACGCAGGCCGTCCGGCTGCCGCAGAACGCCGGCGTTGCTTTCATGGGCGACACCAAGGGCGGGCCGTTTGATATCCCAGGCGGTCAGGCACGGGAGTGGTTGCAGTTGCCAGCCAACCCGAACGGTCGGCCGAACGCGGACGTGCTCAAACCCTGGGTCAACGGCATGGACCTGACGCGGCGGCTTCGCGGGAAGTGGATTGTCGACTTTGGATGGACGATGTCCGAGACCGAGGCCGCGCTATATGAAGCACCGTTCCAGTGGATCAAAGAGCGCGTCCATCCAATGCGCCAAAAGAATCGGCGCGAGGCCTATCGGCTGAGCTGGTGGCGACACGTGGAACCGCGGCCAGGCGTGTGGCGAACGCTTGAGGGCTTCTCTCGGTACATCATCACACCGCGCGTTGCCAAACACCGGCTATTCGTCTGGTCTCACCGGGCCGTTTGTCCCGACAGTGCCGTTATCGCCATTGCCCGTGATGACGACACGACGTTCGGCATCCTGCACAGTCGCTTCCACGAACTGTGGTCACTGCGACTAGGGACGTGGCTAGGCGTAGGCAACGATCCGCGCTACACCCCGACCACCACCTTCCAGACCTTTCCGTTCCCCGAAGGTCTGACGCCCGACATCCCCGCCGCCGACTACTCCAATGATCCGCGCGCGATCGCCATTGCCGAGGCTGCTCGTCGACTGGTGGAACTTCGTGATCGGTGGCTGAATCCGCCGGAATGGGTGGAGTGGGTGGAGGAACCGGTGGCGGGGTATCCGAAGCGGGCTGTGCCGACGGCGGCGGCACCACTGCGCGAGCTTGGGCGACGCACGCTGACGAATCTGTATAACGAGCGGCCGCAGTGGTTGGCGGACGCGCATGCGGAGTTGGATGCGGCGGTGGCGCTCGCTTACGAGTGGGATCCGCATTGCTCCGAGGACGAAGCACTTCAAGCACTGTTGACAGTGAATTCTCAGCGGGCAATATGACCACAGCCTCCCGCACTCATGGTCGTGTGCAGTCACAACGCGTGCCAAAACTTTCACAAGCTATGCCCTTAATGCTCCACACCAAGACTAGAAGCGAACCATAGGAACGCACAATGCCGACTAGCGAACATACACAGGCTCTGCATAATCTCGAGAGCTTGTTCGCATCCCCAAGCACCTGGGCTCAATACAATAACTGGATAACCGGCAAAGAACAGCTTGATTACATAGCTGAGAACATGCTTAGTGATGAAGTCATCTTGCTCGCAAGTGGCCCAAGAGTACATATCGACACAATGATTGCAAATAGGTGCCTAGCCGAGGCGTTCCTCAACAACCAAATTCCATGGGATAATATAACGTATCAATATATTTCCTCACACTTCGCATTCGATCCACTGCTGATTGATATGCTAAGTCTATCCTCCGACTACATCCGACGAATAGCATCCCCTTATGGCTCACCGTTGCCACCTACGGTGGATTCGTTCTGCAGTGACCTCCTAGGCGTGACATGGAGCGACCGGAGAAGCGCGTATTGTGTTGCTTCCAAATCCAAAAGCACTTGCGATATCGCGATATCCGTGACCGAACGCAATTCACGACAGGAAATCTCTCTCGTAACGTGCAGGAGAAGTGCACTAATGAGATTGCTAAGCAAATTTGACAGTGAAATGAAGACTGATAGCGTGCTATTTCGTAATTTTGACTTTCATCTCATCGACGAAGGGCGCACCGGATACAATGAGACGAATGCCGACAGCCGTCAAGACAATATAGCTACTCAAGTCACCAATTCCTATACTCCGACGACATTGGTATATAAGCGCCAACACACGAGATGGTGCGGCGGTTACGTGCGCGGGGTACAGGTGTTGCCAAAATAGGACGTTCAATCAATAGTTGAACATTTACCTATGAATGCCTGCGACAACCAAAGAGTTCCAGTCCTCCGGAGTCCCTTCTTCAAGCAACCTCATCAGCGTGTGGACTGCAAGTTCGAGACCATCACGACGCAATCCTTCATCAGTGTCGGCCTGATGCTGAGATTGAGCGGGACGGTATCTGCCGTGGGCGATTCGCGAACGCAGCCCATAAAAATCTTTGATCAGTAAGAACGTGTCCATTCGTCTATCAGGCTCCGATTCAAGTAGAGCCGCTGCCCTCGTGGCAAGCTTATACGTAGATTCTGGATTGTCAATCTGATACATCATCTCCAAGGCTATAGAAGTGTCCAGAATACTGTCTTCAAGCCAATACTCTCCACGTCGCGAATACGCTTGGGCCATTCTGCCGACAATTAAGCCAATTTTCTGTCTGTCCCCTCGGAAGCTGACGAAGCCTCGATACATATCCACAAATCTTGCCAATGAATCTCTCGTCAGTTTCTGGTTTCCTACGTACGGGTTTTGACCTTCACCGATAGTCCCTATTCCACCGCCGCTACGATCCATACCGATATTCTCCATCCATCTGGGGTAAATTACAAAATTTGATCGAACTTCGATTGGACGACCTAAGGCGATTGAAGCGAGTGCGAAGAGTACGTCGTAGTCGTCGTCCCATGTCTTCAGCTCCCTCGACATCCCCCATGTCGCTTCCCGCACGAGAGCGGCGACAGACTCCACACCAGTCTTTCGCTCGGACCCTCTAGATTCCGAAGTCCGTGGAATAGGAAAAGCCTGCTCAGGGTCAACAGGGAGGTCGTAAATCTCTCTTGCGAACGCGTATGGCATCAAGAATAATCCATCCTTCAGCTCGATACAGCGGTGCAGCTCAAGTCCGTAGATCAGCCTGATGTTGTACGCCGATAATTGATTGGACTTTCTTTGCAATATATATTTGTGCAGCAGACTCGCAGCTCTCCGAGCATCAACCATAAGGCTCATTTTGAATAGATTACCAAGCATTTTTTTGATACCAATCCCCAAGAACTCGCGAAGCCATCTTCCTCTTTCACGGCTTTCCAATTGGTGAGAATCATCTGATGCGTAGTCATCGGAGTGAATAACTGGATGCGAACACAAAACGTCTATTGTATCGATCGGTACTTTCCCATAGATATGCACAACGGACTGCTCGAACAAATTTCGCATGTTAGGGTCATATCTGGCGCGTCTTGCAAGCGCACGGAATGCCCCAAGTGTGACTGCATATGACGTCTTGTACACACCAGAATCGTCACCCTCGTTGGACTTGATGCCAACGAAGGCTTGCATAACGGGTGCTAAATTGTCGAGCTCATTAGCCATCCGTCCAATCCATGCTTGGGCCTCAGCATTACTCTCCGGGTGTGTTACTGCGGGTTGTGACCTACTCATCTGATCTGCTCAGACCTCGCAATTTTACGAAAACTGTTGGTTCGCCTAACCATCACCGTAACTGTTGGTGCCATGGCACTATGTGGACTGACGATGCGAGCCGTATATCTGAGCATTTGTATAACTGGTGGTACCGATCTACCGCATCCACTGCCGTGCTCCTTTCATAAGGCAACGACACTGACGAGCGGGGAATTGGTGGAGTTCTAGCAACACACCGCGCACCCGAGCGGGACTGGTAGGGAACATCCGATAGTCGGAGAGGATTCTGCGAAGTCGCATGTGCAGATCACTTATCTCGGTATGCGCCAGACCTGAGACTCATTCAGTGACGAAAGAGACGGTGACGCTGGACAGAAGGGCCCCTAGGGAATGCGGCGACTTGGTCATATACAGGGTAGCGCGGAAAGCGTGGCATGAGGAGAGGCCATGGCTCCGGCAGCTTTGGCACAACACGACCCGTGAAGGACATTGGCTCGGCTCACCACGAACGGGATGAGGAAGGAGTGAGCTGAGAGAAGAGAGCGTTGAGAGAAGACGGACGGGGAGGGGAGAAGAGTGAAGTCGGGATTCCTCGGCTCCGCTTCGCTGCGCTCGGAATGACAAGGGGGCGTGCGGGGTTTGGAGGATGCGCGTTGGTTCGGTATCGCGCACGAGCGGAAGTCGAGATCCCCTTCGGCAGGCTCAGGGCAGGCTCTCGGGGGACCTCGGGATGACAGATGGGGCGCGTGACTTAAGTCGCCACCTCGAAGCCGAAGAGGGTGGCGCGGTTTAGCTGGAAGCGGAGGACGACGGGGCGGTCGGTAGGTAGGTGGTTCGACACGGCCCGCCTAAGACGGCGGTCCGGCTCACCACGAACGGTTTGGGTGGTGGGGGCCCAGGTGATGGGAATGCTGAGGTGGTTGCCGGTTATGGGGGTGGAGTGTTGGAGGGTGTGGTTGGGGAGGGGGGTGAAGGTTTGGTCCTGGAGTTCGACTCGGATGGTTCCGCCTTCCTGGATATTGGCGTTGAGGTGGAGGGTTTGGCCGTGGAGTTGGAGGGGTGGGGTCCAGAATTCGGCGTGGTGGTCGGCGACGAGGCCGGCGAGGCGGCCGCGGGGCCAGGTGGCCCAGGCGACGCCTTCGCCGTGGCCGAGCGGGGGGTGTTTGTGGGGCACGGAGAAGGCACCGTAGGGGATGCCGATGCGGTCGCCGGGTAGCTGGACGAGGCCGGTGCCGGCGAAGACGCAGCCGCCGTCTACCGAGCCCTTGGGCCCGGGTTCGAGGCAGGGGCCGCCGGGGATGACGCTCCAGCCGATGTTGTCGGCGCTGGCGAAGGCGACGACGGAGGTGGTGTCGCTGGAACGGTTGTAGATGGTGGGGAACATGAGGTGGGTTGACGGGTCGCCGGGGTAGGTGGTTTTGGCGTTGGTGTAGACGTCGCTCCAGGGGGTATCGATCGGCGAGGCGGTGACGAGGGGGGTGGCGAGGGGCCAGTCATAGAAGTCGGCGGTTTCGGCGCGGGCGATGGTGCGGCGGCCCCAGGTCCAGCCGCGGGTGTACCAGACGTATCTCTGCAAGGCGGGATCCCACTCGGCGACGTTGCCGGTATCGGCGAAGTGCCAGGCGATGGGTTGGTGGTGGACGGTCCAGCCGAGGCCGTCGGGCGAGGTGGCGGCGAAGATGGCGGCCTGGCCCTCGTGCATTCGCGTCATGGGGTCGACGGGGGTGCCGGGACGGGGCAGTCCTTCGAGGCCGGGGACCCTGTCGGTCTGGCCCATGAACACGCACTTGTATCGCTCGTGCGCGGGGGCGGTGGGGTCGAGGAATACGGCGGCGCCGATGAGGCCGCGGGGTCCGATGAGCTCGCGGCCGAGGACGATGTTGTTGGCGCGGGAGCCGTTCCACTCCTGCAGACCAAGCTGGGGCTTGCGCCAGGTGATGCCGTCGTCGGACTCGGCGTAGCAGAGGACGACGCCCCAGATGGCACGGGCGGGGAGGTGCTGGCGGCGCTGGGCGTCCCAGAGGTCTTCGGGGGCGCCTTCGTACCAGAGGCGGTAGCGGCCGCCATCGCGGATGACGGTGTCGACGCTGTCGACGAGCCAGTATTCCCAGGGTTTGTCGCCGCGGATGAATGGGTCGGTTTTGGTGGCGGGTTGGAGTTGGAGGCGGATGCCGTGGGGGACGGCGGCGTGGGCGGGGGTGATCCAGTCGGGGCCGGGAACGGGGTTCCAAGAGCCCGGCTCGTTGCCCTGGGCGTCGAGCCAGCGGGCGCGGCCGGCGTGGACGTAGCGGTAGTCGACGAAGGGGTGGTAGCCGGCGGCGACATGGAATGGGGGCGCGGCGCCGGGCCAGGTGGTGGGCATTTGGGGGGTGTTTCGGGGTGCCGGCGTGGGGGGATGATGCGATAGGGAGGCGGTGAGAGCAATGGGAGAAGAAGGAGTGAGCTGAGAGGAGTGAGACCGGAGTGGAAGGGGGAGGGGAAAGAGGGGCTCGGGAGGTTGGGAGAACGGGGTGGCTTGGGTGGGCCGGGGTCGATCACGGTGCTGGGTCCCGGCCGGGGACGCCGGGATGGCGAAGAGAAGACGGGCGGGTCAGCATGAACGGTGTGGGCGCCCAGGGGGTGTGGTTCGACTCGGACCTCCGACGGACTCCGGGGCGGCTCACCGCGAACGGGTGGGAATCTTGGGGGGCGCGGAAGAGATACTGTGTTTCAGCGGCGGGTTGGGGCGATTCTGCTTCTGGGGAATGGAAATGAACCGGCGCCAACGGCCACCGAAGACTCGGATCCGGGCACGGATGCCGAGCTTGAGGGGTAGGACGTAGCCGTGCCGGAAGGTGAACCGGAAGAAATGGAGGCCAAGCGATGCTTCGACAGATGACGGCGATTATCGAGCGGGATGGCGACTTCTTCGTCGCGCTCTGCCCTGAAGTGGACATCGCAAGCCAGGGATCGAGCGTGTCGGAGGCCCGCGCCAATCTGAAGGAAGCGCTGGAGCTCTTTTACGAGGCGGCTTCCGCCGACGAGATTGAGCGTCGGCTGCATGGTGAGATCTATGTGACGCAGGTTGAGGTGGCGGTTGGCTAGGCTTCGAGTGCTTTCGAGCCGGGAGGCCTGCAGGATCCTGGCATGACACGGGTTCGCTGAGGTGCGACGCCGGGGCAGCCACATTCTGATGCAACGGGTCGACGGCGGAGATACGACCACGGTTCCGGTGCCAGACCACAGGGAACTTCGCGTGGGAACGTTGATGTCGATCATCCGGCAATCGGGGCTGCCCAGGACGTTGTTCGAGTGAGCACGCAGGGTCTTGAGGATCGTTGCACCGGGGGCAGCGAACGCCGGGAGGACGGGATGGGGAAGGAGTGAGTGAAGAGAAGTGAGGAGTTAGATCGGGGATCGTAGGGGTGGGAGCCGGCTGGGTGTTGGCTGCCAGGAAGAGGCCGGTATGAGACGCGGCCCGCACAGAAGAAGGCCGGGGCCGCCGGGATGACGGACGTGGGGGGTGGGTTTAGACTGGGTGGGATGAACGGGGTAATGACCTAGATGTATCGACCTGAAATGTGGCGCCGGATTTCCGGGCGCCGACTTTTTGCGCGAGGAGTGTGCCCTCTGAGGTAGCGAACGACTGGTTGCGAAACGCTTGCCGCGGATGGGCCTTCGAGCCGGGAATGTCCGCGGTTTTTTCTTTTTCCCAGACCAGAAGGATTCGGGCTGACGCATGTTGAGTCTCAGCAAGGTTTCGTACGCGTGGGGGCCGCAGGAGGTGCTGCGCGAGGTGTCGCTGTTTGTGGGGCGGGGCGAGAAGGTGGGATTAGCCGGGGTGAATGGGGCCGGCAAATCAACGCTGTTGCAGGTGGCGGCGGGGTCGGTGGAACCGGATAGCGGCGGGGTGAGCCGGCCGAACCGGACGGGGATGCTGCCGCAGGAGCCGCAGGTGTCGTCGGCGTTTGCGGCGGAGGCGACGGTGATGGACGTGGTTATGTCAAGTGGTCCGACGGCGGAGATTGCAGGGCGGCTGGCGGCGGCGGAGCGGCGGATGGCGACGGCGGGCGACGACGAACTGACGGGAGCGGTGGAGGAGTACGGGCAAGTTGAAGAGGAGTTTCGGAATGCGGATGGGTATCGGGCGCAGTCGGACGCAGGGGTGATTCTGAGCGGGCTGGGGCTGGGGGCGGAACTGGCTGACCGGGCGCTGGGGACGCTGTCGTCGGGTCAGCGGACGCGGGTTGAAATGGCGCGGGTGCTGGCGAGCAAGGCGGACCTGCTGCTGCTGGACGAGCCGACGAATCACCTGGACGTGGACGGGACACGGTGGCTGATGGGGTTTTTGGCGGATTCGCCGGCGGCGGTGTTGATTGTCTCGCACGACCTGCGGTTGCTGGATCACGCAATTTCGCGGGTGTATGAGCTGGATGGGATGTCACGCAAGGCGACGGCGTTCAAGGGGACGTATAGCGAGTACCTGGTGTGGAGCGAGGAGCAGCGGGCGGCGCTGGAGGTGACGCGCGAGCAGCAGCAGCGGCGGATCGACCGGCTGAAGGCGTCGACGGACCGGCTGCGAGCGCACTCGATGAAGAGCGAGAAGGTGGCGCGGCGGGTGAAGGTGATGGACCGGCGGCTGGACCGGATGCGCGAGGAGCAGGTGGAGTTGCCGCTGGAGCCGGGCGAGATCGGGATGCGGGTGGGTCAGGCGCCGCGGTCGGGACGGGTAGCGCTGCGGGTGGAGGGTGTGGCGCATGCGTATGGGGCGAACCGAGTGTTGCGGAGCGTTTCGCTGGAGTTGGAACGGGGGCAGCGGCTGGCGGTGATCGGTCGGAATGGGGCCGGGAAGTCGACGTTGCTGAATATCGCGGCGGGGGTGTTGGAGGCGGAACGCGGGTCGGCCGAGGTGGGTCACAACGTCTCAATGGCGCATTTCACGCATGCGTTGGATCCGGAGACGGCCAGGCAGTCGGCGTATGACTTTGTGCGGTTGCTGCTGGGTCCGGTCGAACCCACGATCCGCGGCTTCCTGGCCACTTTGATGTTTCACGAGGATCATATTTTTCGGCCGTTGCGGACGCTATCGGCCGGTGAAAGAGCGCGGCTGTCGATCGCGGGGCTGATGCTGGAGCGGCGCAATCTGCTGCTGCTGGACGAGCCGAACAGCAACCTGGACCGGACGACGCAGGCGTGGCTGCTGGAGGCCTTACAAAGCTATGGGGCGTCTCTGGTGGTGGTGTCGCACGACGTGGAGTTCGTGGCGGGGCTGAAGCCGGATTTGGTGTTGCTGATGCCGGAGGAGCGGTTGGAGGCGTATGAGGAGGGGCATTTGGGGAGGGTGGCGCTGGTGTAGGGGGTGGTTACGACACACGAGCGATGCGACTGGGTATCCGAAGACCTGGGTAGCGCCGGGCGAGTCCGGTTGAGACCCGACAGGAGCGTCCTTCTATACTGACAACGGAACAGCGGGCGGGAAACTGTTGCGCTGGAGGCTGCAATGGGCAGTGAGAAGATTGTCGCCGAGCCTGGAATCGACAACGTCAGCCTAAGTGACCGGGTGAGCCGGCTGGAAGGCGCCTACGGTCACCTGGCGACGAAGGCTGACCTGGCAGAACTCAAGGCCGATCTGACGGCAGCTATTGCCGCGCAAACGCGCTGGCTTGCGGGTCTTGTCCTGGCGACAGCGGCTGCCGCAGCCGGTGTCGTAATCGCTGTCGATCGACTGGCGGGCTAGGCGACCAGCGCCGTCACGTCAGGGAAGGCGAGCCCCGCGGCAATCGTCATTCGACTCTTCAAAGGCTTGGTGAGCAACGGTGCCGGCCTTCGCGATGATTCCCCGTCTAGCGGACGGTGGGGGCGTTGAGTTGGGGGACGGCGGAGAAGGCTTTCTGAGGGATGAGAACAGGCACAGGACTTTGGGAGATCATGGGGAAAGGATGGGAACGTTAGCTACCGGAATAGGTCGCTATGAGTGCCGGTGCGAACGAAGATCAGCCTGTCTTTTTCCGGCTTCCAGATCAGCAGCCAGTCAGGCTCGATGTGGCACTCCCAGTATTGCGACCAGTTTCCCCTCAGCTTGTGCGGTCGATGGCGAGGATCGAGTGGCTGGCCCGCGAGTAATTGATCAATGATTGATCTTAACTTCTCGGGATCTTTACCACGCCTTTCGGCGCGTCTCAGATCTTTATTGAATTGCTTGCGAAAAACAGGCCGCAAAATATCGGCCTACTGGTCTTGCGATTCGTTACTCTTATATTTGGCGTACTCTTCCATAAACTCATCTACGTCGTTGTATTCGACCAAGTCTTCGCCAGCATCCACCTGCCGCATTGCCTCAATGGTCTCAGCATTAGGGATCCGGTACGTGGCATCCTTAGCCACTGGATCAGCGTGGCGGACCGTAGGTTTGGGAGCTTTAACCTTGTCCTTTATCGCCATGTCTTCCTAACGCTCACCCGTGCGACTGGCAGCCACGCTGGCCGCGAATAGGAGTCTATCACGATCCCAAATTTGGGAGCGCGGCACGTGGATGGCTAGCGGATGCTGGGGGCGTTGAGTTGGAGGACGGCGGAGAAGGCTTCCTGGGGGATGTCGACGCTGCCGACGCGTTTCATGCGGCGTTTGCCGGCTTTTTGGGATTCGAGGAGTTTTTTCTTGCGGGAGACGTCGCGGCCGTAGCATTTGGCGAGGACGTTCTTGCGTAGGGGGCGGACGGTTTCGCGGGCGACGATGCGTGAGCCGATGGCGGCCTGGACGGCGACCTCGAAGAGCTGGCGGGGGATTTCGCGGCGGATGCGGAGGGCCAGGTCGCGGCCGATGACGGGGGCCTGGTGGCGAAGGACGAGGGTTGAGAGGGCGTCGACGACCTGGCCGTTGACGCGGATATCCAGGCGGACGAGATCGGCTTCGCGGTAGCCCAGGAAGTTGTAGTCGAGCGAGGCGTAGCCGCGGCTGACGGACTTGAGGGTGTCGAAGAAGCCGGTGAGCATTTCGGCGAGGGGCAGGTCGTACTCGATGAGCACGCGGGTTGGTTCGATGTGCTCCATGCGGTGGTGGGAGCCGCGACGGTTGGCGAGGAGTTCGCTGACGCGCCCGATGTAGGCGGTGGGCGTGATGATGCTGAGGCGCATCCAGGGTTCACGGATGGCGGCGATCCGGGAGAGCTCGGGGAAGTCGGCGGGGCTGTCCAGGAGGGTGATGGTGCCGTCGCGGGCTTCGACCTCGTATTCGACCTGGGGGGTGGTGATGACGAGTTCGATGTCGAACTCGCGTTCCAGTCGTTCGCGGACGATGTCCATGTGCAGGACGCCCAGGAAGCCGGCGCGGAAGCCGAAGCCGAGGGCCAACGACTTTTCAGGCTGGAAGGTGAGGGCGGGGTCGCTGAGGCGCAGACGCTCGAGGGCGTCGCGGAGGTCGGCGTAGGCCTCGGGGTTGGTGCCGTAGAGGCCGGCGAAGACGAGGGGTTTGGGTTGGCGGTAACCGGGGAGGGGTTGGATGCCGTCGGCTCCCTGCGGCGCAACGGTGTCGCCGGCGGGGAGGTCATGGGTGTCCTTGAGGCCGGTGGCGACGTAGCCGACGTCGCCGGTTCGGAGGATGTCCTGCTGGCGGCGGGTGGGGACAAAGACGCCGACATCGACGGCTTCGGCCTTTGTACCGGCCTGGACGAGTTGGAGGCGGTCAGCGCGTTGGAGTTGGCCGTCGATGATGCGGACGTAGGCGACGACGCCCTGGTGCTGATCGTAGGCGGAGTCGAAGACGAGGGCGCGGAGGGGGGCGTTTGGGTCACCGGGTGGCGGCGGGGTCTCCGCGACGATTCGGTCGAGGAGGTTGCGGACGCCGTCGCCGGTCTTGGCGGAGACGCGGAGGACTTCCGAGGGGTCGGCTCCGAGGAAGTCGGTCAATTCGCGGGCAACTTCTTCGGTGCGGGCGGTGGGAAGGTCAGTCTTGTTGACGACGGGGATGATGGTCAGGTCGAGTTCGAGGGCGGCGTAGGCGTTGGCGAGGGTCTGGGCTTCGATGCCCTGGGTGGCGTCGACAAGGAGTACGGCGCCTTCGCAGGCGGCGAGGGAGCGGGAGACCTCGTAGCTGAAGTCCACGTGGCCGGGGGTGTCGATGAGGTTGAGGGAGTACTCGACCCCAGCGACCTGGTGGCTCATGTGGACCGGGTGGGCCTTGATAGTGATGCCGCGCTCGCGTTCGAGGTCCATGGAGTCAAGGACCTGCTCACGCATCTCGCGCCGGCTGAGGGTGGCGGTGAGCTCCAGCATGCGGTCGGCCAGGGTGGATTTGCCGTGGTCGATGTGGGCGATGATGCAGAAGTTGCGGGTGCGCGCTTGGATTGGGGCAGGTAGCTGGGGCATGGGTGATTCTATCGGCGGGCGGGCGCCAGGACGTAGGGGCTGGCTCTCCAGCCCCGGTTAGTCGAGGGCGCTAGCAGACTTTTCCGGCCACGTCGCGGCTCATGATCGGCTAGCGGGTTCAGGGTGGGTCGACGCGGACGGTGATGATGTCGGTGCCGTGGAATTGCTGGTGGCTGACGGATGAGGCGTATTGGCGCAGGAGGCGCAGGGAGATTTCGCCTTCGGACGGAATCGCCTCGTCGTGCTGCTGGAGCTGGCGGACGCGGTCTTCGATGTTGTCTTCGTCGCCGCCGCCGATGAATTCCAGTTCGGCGACGGGACCTTCGCTGGACGCGACGACGACGAGTCGTCGAATCTCCTCGTCCTCGTCGTCCTCCTCTTCGTCCAGATCCAGGCTCAAGTCGAGATCGAGAGGCGCGAGGGTCAGCAGGGTCTCTTCGGCCACGGCGCTGAGCCGGTCTTTCATGGCCTGGTCCCAGCCGCGGCGGTCGGCGAACTGGGCCACGAACTTGTTGAGTTCGGGCAGGGCGTCGATGTGGAGCCGGGACTGGAAGCGCATGCGGCGGGGACTGGTGAGCTCGAGGTAGAGAATCATGACGACGGCAGCGAAGCCTCCGGTGGTGATCCCGCTCTTGAAGAGGGCGCTCAACACGGGACCGAGGTCGGGCAGGTTGAAGAGGTTGAATTGGAAGGCCGCGCCGATCCAGAAGCACATGCCGGCCACGACGACCTTGTCCCGGCTGTCCTCGTTCTGGATGACGGTGCGCGCGCCATCGACGAACAGCGTGCCGGTGATGAGGATGAGGTAACCGGTCATCACGGGACCGGGGATGGTGCTGAGCAGTCCGGAGGCCTTGGGCAGGAACGCCAGGATGACCAGGATCCCGCCGATGAAGTAGCCAACGCGGCGGGAGGCGACGCCGGTGATCTGGGTGAAGGCTGCAAAGCCCGGGTTGATGATGTTTGGAACCGCGCCGGAGAGACCGGCCATGAGGTTGGACGTGGCCGTGCCGGACAAAGCGCCCTGGATCTGGCGGAAGTCGACGGCACGGTCGTCACGCCAGGAGACGCGCTGCGCGGCGATGGCAGCGCCGTTGGCCTGGATGGAGATGATGAGCCCCAGGAACAGGAATCCCGGAAGGAGTGTCCAGAACGAGAGGCCGAAGTCGAGGCCCAGGCCAGGCGCGGCCTGCGGCAAACCGATCCAGGGGGCGTCCAGAACTCGATCGAAGCTGTAGATGCCGAACGCAGCGGCAACGACACAGCCGCCAACGATTCCGATAAGCGGCGCCCACAGTCGGAGAAGCTCGGATCCGCGCAGGGCCAGGGCGGCGACGATGATCAGCGTGGCCAAGGCCGTAAGGGGGGCAGCCACCGGCTCGGTTTCGGTCGCGTCGTCGAGCAGACCAAAGACGACGGAGGCCAGGGTTATGGAGAGGATCATCATCACGGTGCCGCCGACGGTGGGGGTGACGATTCGCCGGAGAATGACCAGCCACCGGCCGATGACGAGCTGGATTACCGCGGAGACGAGGACGAGAGCCGTGAGCGTGGCCGGGCCGCCGTCGGCCACGGCCGTGATGCAAAAGGGAATGGCGAAGGCGGCGGTAAACATGGGCAGGACCGCGCCCGCGCCAACCGGGCCAAGGCGACGGACCTGAAGGATGGTGGACAGACCGCAGACCAACAGCGAAGCGAAGACCATCCAGATGACGTAGGACTCGTCCCGGCCGGAGGCGCTGGCCACGATGACAGGGGTGACCAGGAGCGTGGCGGAGGCGATGAGGCTGAATTGCAGGCCGTAGCCCAGCGAGGCGAGGAGGGGCGGGTTTTCGTGCGCCTCGTAGCGGGGGTTCTGAAGTGGTGCCGTTGCCAGAATCGCCTCCCGCGCAACCCTACAGCGGTGGGCCCTCGTGGATTCGAACCACGGACCTCGCCCTTATCAGAGGCGCGCTCTAACCGACTGAGCTAAGAGCCCGCGAGCGGCCGAGTCACCGGGAACCCGGCGCCGCGATTGGACAGTATACGCCCGACGCATCGGCGTTTCAGGGAGCCCGCCGCACGTAGAATCACGGCAGGGGACGTGGCTCAATTGGTAGAGCATCGCCTTTGCAAGGCGGGGGTTGGGGGTTCGAGTCCCCCCGTCTCCACCACCTCCAGCCGACGTGTGCTGTCCGCATGGCTCCCGGGTCGACGTGTTCGCCGTTCGTGCGTCGGCACTTATGGCCGATGGGAATGGCGCTAGCTGTCGCAAGGGATAGGGACTCGTCCACAGCGGCACTTTGTCCAGGCAGATCCTGTTTGGGGCAATCCCAAGGGTGAGATGCTTCCAGCGGGCGCCACCTTCAATCCGAAGCCGACGCGAATCCCCACCTGTTGGTAACAAGTATGTTACCATAGCTTCGATGATCGAAATCAGAGAATATGTCGATAGGAGGGGACGCAGTCCCTTCGGTCGCTGGTTCAACGTCTCGACGCCGGGGCGGCAATTCGGGTGCGGACGGCCCTTGCCCGAATGGAGGCTGGCAATCTGTCCAATGTCAGAGGCGTTGGCAGAGGAGTGCTGGAGTACCGCATAAACGTCGGCCCGGGCTACAGGATCTATTTCGGCAGGCACGGAGACACTCTGGTGGTCCTTCTCGGCGGCGGAACGAAAGTGCGCCAGCAGCGGGACATTGAGAATGCTCGTGAGTTCTGGCGAGAGTACAAGCGTCGCAAGCAGCCGGAGGTGTGATAGATGCCGCTCACCCGTGACTTCAAAAGGACCGTGAAGTCCCGCGCCGAACGCGACCCGGAATTTCGAGAGGGGTTGCTAACGGAAGGTGTCGAGTGCCTGCTTGCCGGGGATCTCGATGCGGGCAAGATTGTCCTGCGTGACTACATCAACGCCACCGTCGGGTTCGAGGAGCTTGGTTCCCTTACCGGCAAGCCGCCCAAGAGCCTGATGCGCATGTTCGGGCCGTCCGGCAACCCCCATGCTCGCAATCTTCTTGAGGTCATCAGTCGCATTCAGCAGCACGAGGGTGTCCAACTCGAAGTGAACGCCGTTCGATAGGCGAGATGACCAAATCAGCGCGTTCCGAATGTGCGAGGGACGTCGTCGGGTTTGGCAGCCGTGGAATCGCCTGGCAACAGTGGATTGAACCCTCGCGAGGCCGACCCCAGGCGCTTCCACAACAGTTTCCGGGCCGTGCTACGGTGCCGTCGTTCGCCTGTGCGGTAGATGCGCAATGGATCTGACGAAGGATGTTCCTCGGAGCGGTTACGAGAAATTGGGCGGGATTGGGTTTCTGCCGCGTTCGATCGACAAGGGGCGGGCCGACCTGGCGGACACGATGGGCGAGTACGTGGTCCGCTGGGGACGCACGGAGCGCATGCTGGATTTCCTGGGGATCGGGACCGATGCGTTCATCGAGTCGCTGCGCACCCGGCCCACGGACGCTGAGGTGCTGGCCTGGGTGCAGGCGCACATGCGGCCGCGCACGGCGGAGGAAATAGACGACTTCAACCGCGAGATGGCCACGGACGAGCCGCGGGAAGGGTCAACCTGGGACTGGCCGAGGTTTCGCGAGTTCCTGGAGGAGTGCGGGCAGGGTCACCGGACGGATATCCGGCGGCACTACGACCGGTTGGACCTGGACGAAGGGCGCGAGGTTCCGCAGGGCGGGCGGACGGACTGGTAGTAATTCCGGCGAAGGTGGCGCGGCTTGGCCGAAATCGAGCTTCCTAGCCGCCTAGTATCGACAGCCCGCTTACTGATTGTCGTCCTCTGCTGGATCTGAGCTTCTACCAACGGCCGGTCGACGCCGTGGCGCGCGACCTGATTGGCTGCGTGCTGCGGCGGCGGCTCAATGAACTCTGGCTGGGCGTTCGGATCGTGGAGACGGAGGCCTACGGGCTGGACGACCCCGCGAGCCACGCGTACCTGGGACGAACGCCGAGCCGGGAGCCGATGTGGATGCCGCCGGGGACGATCTACATGTATCACTCGAGGGCGGGGGCATCGCTGAACGTGAGCTGTGGTACAGGGCCAGAGGCGGTGTTGATCAAGGCGGGACTGGCGGTTGTCGACGAAGTCTCGCCTCGAACCGCGCTGGATGCGATGCACCGGTTGAATCCGGCGCCGGATGGGCAGTCGCGACGTCCCGAGCGGCGGCTTTGCGCGGGACAGACGCTGCTGTGCCGGTCACTGGGTCTGACGGTGGCCGAATGGACGGGGCGGCAGTTCGATCCGGATCGGTTCTACATCGAGGCGCGAAGGGCGGCGCCGCAGATCATCGCGACCGCGCGCCTTGGGATTCGACCGGAGCGGGACGACGGACGCCAGTCTCGCTACGTGGACCGTGCATGTGCCAGATCGGCCACGACCAACCCGTTGCGACGCGGCGCGCGGGCCGGTCGCGACTACTGGGAGATCGAGCCGGACAGCGACTGAGCCGTCTGGCCGTGCTACGCCGGCGGGGCGATGGCGCGCAGCGCGGCGAGTTCGTCATCGCTGAGCGTCACGTCAGCCGCCGCGGCGTTGGCCTTCGCCTGTTCGGGCGATCGCGCTCCGGGAATGGCGCAGGTGGCGGCGGGATGCGCGATAGCAAAGGCCAGGGCGATTTGCGCCATGTTTCTGCCATCGCCAGCCATTGGGCGCAATGCCTCGGCGGCAGCCACACGCTCCACGAACCGCTCGCGTCCCGCACCGGTGTTCCAGCCGGAGCGCGTGGCGTCGTCGAATTGGTGGTCCGGAGAGAACTTGCCGGACAGCACGCCCTGCGCCAGCGGGCCGCGGACGAGGACGCCGATGTTGCGCTCCTGGCAAAGCGGCAGGGCGTCGGTTTCGTAGGTGCGCTCGAGCACGCTGTAGGGGAGTTGCACGACCTGGCAGCGGCCATGGCTGTCGAAGAGCTCGATCTCGCTGGGGATGAATGAGGACGTGCCATAGGCGCGGATCTTCCCGGCGTCTCGCAGGCGTTCGAAGGCCTCGAGAAAGACTTCGTGGTGCGGGTGCTCGCGGATGTGGCACTGGTAGAGGTCGATGTAGTCGGTTTGCAGGCGGTGCAGGCTGGCGTCGCAGCAGGCGTAGATGTGCTCGGGCGTGGTGTAACTGAAGGAATGGCCGTCGGGCCTGGCCAGATTGCCCACTTTGGTGGCAATGAACACATGCGGGCGGCGGCCGCCGGCCAAGGCCTTGCCCAACATCTCTTCGCTGCGGCGCGGTCCATAGGAGTCAGCGGTGTCGAACAGGTTGATGCCGGACTCGATGGCGGCATGCACTGTCGCCACCGCGTCACTCTCGGAGACCGGGCCCCACTGCCCGCCGAGGGCCCAGCAGCCGAGGCCGATAGCCGAAACTCGCCAGCCGGTTCGTCCAAATACGCGGTATTGCATGGGTGTGGTCCTACGGGGTGTGGCAACAGCCTGGAGACAACCTTACCGCCAAGGCACCGGACCTCGGCATTGGTCGGTAGGGCCTGGCCCCGAAGCGCGGGTTGCTGTTGCTAGAGCCTGGTGTTGCGGCTACGCGGGTCGCTATAGGGGAACGGGTCGTCGCGACTGCCCTTCCCGCCATCGTCGCCGCCGCAGGCGGCCAGGGCCGCGGCTATCGCGAGGGTTCCGCCGAGTAGCAGGAGCCGGCGGCGGGCGACCGGGCCCAGGCCGCTCACCGCGTGCGTCGATGGCAGGTTTGTATTACTCGGCATGAATCGTCGCCTCAAATGTCGCGGGACGTTTGTCGCATCGTATCGCAGGGTCAGGACAACTCACCGGCTGGTCTGGACTCTGAAAGACTGGTAGCAGGCGGAGGTGGATTGGGCGCGAGCCGCCGGCTGGGGCATGATGCGCGCGGCCTGCTGCACCTGGACTGCCTGTGCCAATTAACACGCCGCAGATCGTTTTTCTTGAAGGCGGCGCCGTCGCTATTGAGGACATTCGAGTTCCCGAGCCGGCGCCCAACCAGGTTCTGGTGCGTTCGACGCGGTCGCTGATCAGCGCCGGGACGGAACTGAACATCCTGGAACTGTCGGCGACGGAACGCCGCGATCCCGGCTATGCCCTGGTTGGTCAGGTGGCCGAAGTTGGCCGTGAGGTCGAGGGCTACACCGTTGGTGATCGCGTTCTCACGTGTTTGCCTCACCAGGGCGCGGGTCTGGTCACCATCGACCCCGACCTGGACGATGTGCCTGCCTACGCGGGCCACATCCCGGATGACGTCAGCGATGAGGCCGCCAGTTTCGCGGTGCTGGGGGACGTGGCCTTGCACGGGGTTCGGCGGGCGCGGCCCGGACTGGGCGACTCAGTGGCGGTTTTCGGTCAGGGCGGCCTGGGGCAGATGGTCACGCAGTTTGCGCGCATGGCGGGCGCCTATCCGGTTGTCGCGGTCGACCTGCTGGACGAACGGCTGGAGCTGGCTCGCTGGTCTGGCGCCACGCATACGGTTAACGCGCAACGCGAGGACGCCGTGGCGGCGGTGCAGGACCTCACCGGCGGCGGGGCGCGTGTGGTGTTCATGGTTACCAGAACGCCCAAGATCCTGCCCGACTGCATGCGGGCGGCCGCGGCTGGGGGAACGATTTCGATGACCGGCAGTCCGCCCGGGACCGTGGCGATCGGCCTGCAGGTGGAACTGCTGCGCAAGGAACTTTCGATCATCGGCACCTACCAGTCGATGTACCCGCGCGAGCCGTATCACATGTTCCAGTGGACGCGTGCAGCCAACCGGCAATACATCCTGGATTCAATTGCGCGCGGCGAGTTCCGGGTGGACCGGCTGATTTCGCATCGCGAGCCGTACACGGAGGCTGCGGACTTGTATGCCATGATTCGGCGCGGTCCGGCCGGGTGGCTGTCGATCGTTCTCGAGTGGGATGACGCGTAAGGAGGATCCCGGTGGCGATGCCGACGTTTTATTTCAAGAGCACCTGAACGAGCTGCCGTAAGGCCCGTGCGGCCTTGAACGCGACCGGGATGGACTATGAGCCGCGGGACTATGCGCGCAAGCCGCTGACCGCGGACGACATTCGCGCGATTGGCGGCGAGCATCCGCTGCGCGAGGTCATCAATCCGCGCAGCCCATCGTTTCGCAAGCTTGGACTTGAGCGGGACAGCATCGACGACGCGCAAGCGCTGGAACTGATGCTGGGGAACCAGAACCTGGTGCGGCGTCCCACTCTGGCCGCAGGCGACGTTCGGATCTTTGGATTCGACGCGGACGCCTACGAGGAACTGGCCAGCGCCGAGGCTTAGGCCCGACGTCGGATATCCTCACGTTCCTGCAATTCTTATCTGGAGGTCGCCGTGGCCCTGACCCAGGCGCAGCTTGACGAACTTCGCGAGATCGACACGCCCACGATTCTGAACGCGATCGAGACGTTCGGCGTGCGGCCCAACACGCTGGGATTCACCGGCACCAACATCCGCTACCTGGCCCCGGACATGGGCGTGATGCTGGGCTACGCCGTCACGGCGCTGGGCGACACCATGAGCGAAGACGCGCCCAAGAGCCCGGACGGCATGTTCCAGATGTGGGAAGCCGTGGACGAATCGCCGAACCCGGTGGTGCTGGTGATCAAGGACTTCGGCGACGACTCAACGCACTCCGTGCACGCGGGCGACGGGATGGCCACCCTGGCGCACGTGCTGGGGGCAGACGGCATCGTGACCGACGCGGCCCTGCGCGACCTGGAAGGTGTGAAGGGCGCGGGCATCAAGCCGTTTGCCCGCGGGCTGGCGCCGTCGCACGCCAACAACCGGATCATTCGCGCCCAGGTGCCGGTGGCGATCGACGGCATGGACGTGAACCCCGGCGACCTGGTGCACGGGGACGAGAACGGCGTGTGCACGATTCCAATGGAGATTGCCGACAAGGTGGCGGAAGCGGCCCACAAAATCCTGGAAGGCGAGGAAGCCACGCGGCTGAGCTACCTGGAACCGGGGTTCAACCTGGACGATTACGCCAAGCAGCGAGGCCTGACGCGCAAGGATCCGTCGCGGGGGTTCTAGTTCTCGCGGCCGGGTACAAGAAACCGCCCCGCGTTTCCCAAGGGAAACGCGGGGCGGTTTTGTTCCAGCTTCTGCACGCCGCCGAGGGAGTGGAAGCTCGGACGGCTGGCGACCTACCGCTTGGTCGGGAAATCGTCCCGGGTTACTACCGGGTAGGTTCGTTCCGCGCTGAGCGGCGTCGGCTGCTTGGCCAGGTCGCCCGAGGCCGTACGGTTTCGGAGCAGGTGGATCGCCAGCAAGGTGTAGAGCCCGTCGTCCGAGTTTCGGCGGCCGCCCAGTTCAAAGTACTTGGGCGACATGATGGACATGTCTTCCAGCGGGATGTCGGTGGTCGTGCGTTCCTGCTGGCGGAAACGGCCGGCAAAGACCTCACAGATCATGGCGTGGCCGCTGGGCATTCGCGCACGACCGTAGGCCCTGCAAACGAACGGTCGGACCGGATAGACCTCGCAGCGGTTATCGGGTCCGAGCATGGGACAGCGGGTGGATTCGGTACGGAAGCCCTGGCCAACGGCGCGAACGAAGGCCTTCGGCTGCTTGTTGCGCATCTTGAGCCAACGGCTCAGCGGATTGCCGTACTGCTGGACCTGGTCGGTGATCCGCTTGTAGATCGTGAGACGCTGCTCCTTGCTCAGGTTCTCGCGCATCCAGTCATGTATGAGCGCCCATTCCTGTTCGCCGGCCAGCACCTGGTGCATGCAGCAGCGGGCGCAACCGCTCTGGCACTCGAAGATGGGATTGTCGCGAACGATGACCCCTGACCAGCCCTCCATGGCCTCATAGAGGTCCGGAAGGCTTCCGGCCGACTTCGCCATGCGCGAATAGAAGGCGTGAAGGTCGACGGTTTCCTGCGACGGCTTTGCTGCCAACGTTTGCTTACCCAGGTGCGTGTTGCCTGAAGTATGGCAACTCTGAGGACAATTGTTCGACCAGGTGTTCGACGCGGAGACCGGTTCGTCCTCAGTTGACGGGATTGTGCGCTCCCCAATCCGGTCGCCGGCCGTCCACATCATCGATCTCGTATACCTTGGCCAAATCCCAACTCGTCAGCGCCTGCCCGGCGTAGCGCTGCACCCGGGCATCGGCCGCCAACGCTGCCACGACCCGACCCAAGAACCGTGGCGTCTCCGAGACGGCAAAGTCGACGTCCTGTTCAATTGCCTCGCGCCAGGTTTCCGCGGTGACCCCGAAGTGGTCGAGCATCCACTCGGAACGCAGGTAGCCGGGCGTAATCGCCAGCGCGGTAATCCGGCTTTCCTCGTCGTGTGCGCGAAGTTCATGGGCGAAGGCGAGCGCGAGACGCATCACCGTGGTCTTGACAAGGTCGTAGTAGAGCTGGCCGCGATAACGCAGGGTATTGCCGTCGGTAACCTCGACGATCAGACCGGTACCGCGCTCGATCATGAGCGGCAGGGCGTAGTGACTTGTGATGATGTGTGAATGGATGGCCTGTCGAAGCAGGAACAATCCATCCTCGAGCGATTGCTCCCAGAATCGGCGGCCCCAGACAATTATGTCTTCGCCGCCCCAAATGTCATTGACCAGGATGTCCAGCCGGCCGTCCTGCTCCTGACGGATCCGGTCGACGAGGCGCTGGACCTGCGCGGATTCGGTGTGATCGACCTGCACCGCGATACCTTGTCCGCCGGCGGCGTCAACCAACTCCGCCGTTTCCTCGATGGTCTCCGGTCGGTTCATGGGCGACTGGTGGGTTCGGGTGGTGCGGCCGGTGCAGTAGACGGTGGCCCCCCTGGCGCCTAGCTCAATGGCGATGCCGCGCCCGCAGCCGCGGGTGGCGCCGGCGACGAGGGCGACCCGGCCGTGGAGAAACCCTAAAAGTGACGACGTCACTGGATTCTCGATGTTCGACAGCCTCGCCCATCAGCAAGGACTTCCGAAACTGACGTCACGATTCGAAGCTCGCGACCTAGTACCCGCTACATCAATCGTTCGCGTCTACACCCACGGGAAACCACTGAAGCTCGCCCACTCTTGTAACTCGGGGTGGATCGTAGGCTGCCTGACAATGATAGTACTGCCGGTGCCATTGTCGCATCTCCACGCCATCCGATCCCGTATTCCAGGTGGTCCACGGCGTCCATTCGGTGTGACCCCATCGGTCACCGGCAAATTGCTCTTTGCCTTCGTGAACACCACATGACTCTCGCGGTTTATTTGCATAGTAATCGGCTTGGCTGATCTCTGTCATACGAGTCCACGGGGGGGAACCGGAACTCGCGTCGAAAATGCACTTCAAGTATGTATCCGGCCTGTTGCCGTCAAAGTCGATTCGCGACTCTCCAATACCAATAGTACCGTTCATAACTTGACACGTTCCCCGCCCCACATTCTTTTCTTCGGCAGACCATGCTGGGTTTCCATCTTGGTCGACCGTACAAGTGTATGTAATCTCAATGATATCCTTTCCCACCAGTCGCGCACTGTAGCGACGGGTGTCGTAATAGTGCTGCGTGCCATCGTGTTCACAGTACACCTGGACATAAGAAGCGGCACCGGCGTCCGCAGTGGACCCTGGTCTGGCAGCAGACGAGCCAGCTTGACCAGCGAGCAGCTGCGCCAGACGGTCGCGATCCGCCTTGATTTCCGCATAAAGCGCGGCGTTGTGCTTGGCGACCCAAGCCCACTCGGCTGATTCGCCATACACGGCCTTGTGGCTCTTCTGGACATCTGAGGCTTGGTCGGACAACCGCTGCCCATCAACGGCAGTTGGTTCAGAGGGCTCAGCAGCAACGATGCCTACGATCACCGAGGCGATAACCAAGACAACGATTGTCAGCCACAGTTTCGTGAGGCGCATAGTATGCCGTCCGTGCAAACTACCCGTTTACGTCATGCAAGCTACGGACGCGCGGTCAAGTTTCCCGGCGACGGGCTATCTTCCCACCAGGTTGCCCCGGCAGTATTGTCGCTGCTGACGAACTTAACGACTGTGTTCGGGATGGGAACAGGTGTGGCCTCATCGCATAGGTCACCGGGAAACCTGACCGCGCGTCACGTAAAGCTGCACTTTTGCCGACCTAACAGCTACCAAGCCCTCGACCGTTAGTACGGCTCTGCTGAGCGGCTTACACCGCTTACACATACCGCCTATCAACCAGCTCATCTCGCTGGGGTCTTACCTGGTTAGCCCAGTGGGAGGCCTAGTTTTGAGGCTGGCTTCGCGCTTAGATGCTTTCAGCGCTTATCCAAACCGGACATAGCTACCGAGCGATGCCGCAGGCGCGACAACTCGTGCACTAGCGGTCCGTCCATCCGGCTCCTCTCGTACTTCGGACAGACCCTCTCAAGCCTCCTACACCTGCGGCGGATAGAGTCCGAACTGTCTCACGACGTTCTGAACCCAGCTCGCGTGCCACTTTAATGGGCGGACAGCCCAACCCTTGGGACCTTCTTCAGCCCCAGGATGTGACGAGCCGACATCGAGGTGCCGAACTGCGCCGTCTATGTGAACTATTGGGCGCAACTAGCCTGTTATCCCCGGGGTAACTTTTATCCGCTGACCACGGCCCTTCCACTCGGAACCGCAGGGTCGCTAAGCCCGACTTTCGTCTCTGCTCGACGTGTATGTCTCGCAGTCAAGCTCCCTTGTGCCTTTGCACTCTACGGCTGATTGCCATCCAGCCTGAGGGAACCTTTGGGCGCCTCCGTTACATTTTAGGAGGCGACCGCCCCAGTCAAACTGCCCACCTGAGACTGTTCCCGCGCCGGATCACGGACACGGGTTAGGGACGCAGCTGCACACGGGTGGTATCCCAAGGGCGACTCCACCGAAGCTAGCGCCCCGGATTCACCGTCTCCCACCTATCCTTCACATGTGCAGACGCGACTCAATCCCAAGATGCAGTAAAGCTCCACGGGGTCTTTTTGTCCTGCCGCAGGACGCCCGCATCTTCACGGGCATTGCAATTTCGCCGGGTGGTCTGCCGAGACAGTGCTCAATTCGTTACACCATTCGTGCGGGTCGGAAGTTACCCGACAAGGAATTTCGCTACCTTAGGACCGTTAGAGTTACGGCCGCCGTTCACCGGGGCTTCGGTTCCGGGCGTGAACCCGTTGCCTTAACCTTCCGGCACTGGGCAGGTGTCAGCCCCTATACATCACCTTTCGGTTTCGCAGGGACCTGTGTTTTTGATAAACAGTCGATTGAGCCTGTGCACTGCGACCTCCTCGAGCTCAGGTGCGCGAAGCACCATCACTCTACCGAGGCGCCCCTTCTCCCGAAGTTACGGGGCTAATTTGCCGAGTTCCTTAGCAGACCGTGTCCCGATCCCCTTCCGGTTCTCGCCGGTGTCTACCAGTGTCGGTTTGCGGTACGGACACCAGGCCAACTCGCTACGAGGCTTTTCTTGCCGGGTCGGGTTCATCGAGTTGCTCGCGGTTGCCCTTGAGCTTCCCATCACGCCTCGAAACTAGCACCGTGGATTTTCCTGCGGTGCCTTCCTACGCGCTTGGACGTGCATAGCCATCAGCACGCTCAACGTACCGTCCCGGGTCCCCCCTTCGCTGTTAACGTTGGCCAGGTGGTACAGGAATATAAACCTGTTGTCCATCGCCTACGCCTTTCGGCCTCGGCTTAGGCCCGACTAACCCTGAGCGGAGTATCCTTCCTCAGGAAACCTTAGACATTCGGGGTGCAGGATTCCCACCTGCATTGACGCTACTCATACCGGCATTCGCACTTGTACACGCTCCAGCCATGCTCACGCTTGACCTTCGCGGCCTGTACAACGCTCCCCTACCACTCGCGCAGCGCGCGAGTCCGTGGCTTCGGTGTCCTGCTTGAGCCCCGTTACATCTTCGGCGCGGGGTTCCTAAACCAGTGAGCAGTTACGCACTCTTTCAATGATGGCTGCTTCTAAGCCAACATCCTGGCTGTCTCTGCAACCCCACTTCCTTTCCCACTTAGCAGGAACTTTGGGACCTTAGCCGACGGTCTGGGTTGTTTCCCTCTTGACCATGGAGATTAGCCCCCACAGTCTGACTGCCGGGCGCGTGCCGTGGCATTCGGAGTTTGACAGAAATTGGTATCCGTTGGGACCCGCATTCAACCAGTGCTCTACCTCCACGACACCAAAGCCCGACGCTAGCCCGAGAGCTATTTCGGGGAGAACCAGCTATCTCCAGGTTCGTTTAGCATTTCACCTCTACCCGCAACTCATCCCCCAGAATTGCAACTCTGGTGGGTTCGGACCTCCACGGAATGTTACTTACGCTTCATCCTGGCCACGGGTAGCTCACCTGGTTTCGGGTCTACTCCACGCGACTGGTCGCCCTATTCAGACTCGGTTTCCCTACGGCTCCGGACCAAAGATCCTTAGCCTCGCCGCGTAGCGTAACTCGCCGGTTCATACTCCAAAAGGCACGCCATAACGCATTCCGTCATGTTGAGACACGAACTCACGCTTTGCTGCGCGGGCAGTGGTCCGAAGACCGCCATCCACGCCTCGCCACGCAAGCTGCATCTCTAGTCGGCATAGCGCTCTGACTGTTTGTAGGCGCTTGGTTTCAGGTTCTATTTCACTCCCCTTCCGGGGTGCTTTTCGCCTTTCCCTCACGGTACTTGTTCACTATCGGTCGCCAGAAATACTTAGCCTTGGAGGGTGGGCCCCCCAGGTTCCCACAGGGTTACACGTGTCCCGTGGTACTCAGGAACACCGGTCGCAGGTCGCTTCACTTTCGCCTACCGGGCTCTCACCGTCTATGGCGGGGTGTTCCAACCCCTTCGGCTAGTGAGCGACTTGATAACTGCGTGACGCTCCCACAAGCGTCCACCAGGTCCTACAACCCCGTATTTGCAACGGCGTGGGCCTTACACAAAGACGGTTTGGGCTATTCCCCTTTCGCTCGCCACTACTCAGGGAATCTCGGTTGATTTCGTTTCCTCGGGGTACTTAGATGTTTCAGTTCCCCCGGTACCCTCCTGGGGCCTACTTTGGCTCGAAAGCCTTCAGCCCGAGGTGACGGGGCATTACCCCCGCCTGGTTTCCCAATTCGGGTATCCACGGATCAAAGCCTGCTCGCGGCTCCCCGTGGCTTATCGCAGCCTGCTGCGCCCTTCTTCGGTTTCTGACGCCAAGGCATCCGCCAAGCGCCCTTCATAACTTGATCTCCGTTAGGCCGGCAAAACTGCAGCTTTACGCATTCGCGTAAATCTTCACTTGTCAAGGTTCGCAGCCAAAACGCCTGAGCGCTTAGCTGAGGGCCTCGCGCGGATTGCTCCGCGGGGCAACGACCCATCATAGGCGAAGGCCAGCGGCCGGTCAACGGATCTTTTAGCGATGAGCCGCGACGCTGGCCGCCGATGTGGTTCCGGATACCACCGCCCGCCTGGCGCCCCTCGTCGAGGCATCCGGCTCACCGTGCGCTCTGGCGGCAGACGCACCGAGGCCCGGCGCGAATGCGCCGGGCCTCGGGAACTGCAACCGCACAGGCGGTCGCAAGCCATGATTCGCCTACAGTGCGGGGAAGCCGAACTTCTGGCGCGCCGCGTTGAGCTGGTCGCGCTGCGACTCCAGAGAGCTGGCAACCCACTTATCTGCCCCCGAGATTGCCTCGTCAACCGAGACGTCCCCCAGGTAGGCGGCGGAGATGAAGGCGTTGCGCCATTCATTCATTTCCCACCAGTTGGGCAGGGCCATCATGAGGTGACGGCTCTCCGGCGCGTCGGCGTAGCGCTGCAACCACTCCATGCCGTCCGGCGGCGGGTTGGTGGCGCTCGCGTCGTTGAACGCGGTCTTGATCATCGGCAGGTGCCCGCGGTCAATCGCCACGCGACCCTGGTAGACGTCACTGGCGAGGAAGACCGTCAGGTCAACAGCCTCTTCAATCGTGCCCAGGCGAATGGCGCCGTTGGTCACGAGGTTCGGCTGGTCGTTCCAGGAATGGACCTCGAATCCTTCCGGACCGATGGGCATGGGGCCCAAGGACCAGGAGAAGCGGTCCTTGATGCGCGGCACGTGGAAACCGGACGAGTAAACGCCGGACCCCAGCCACGACCAGACCTTGCCGGAAGCGAACGGGTTGCCGAATTCACCGGAGACGCGCTTGCTCTCCGCGTCTGGGAAGGACACGTTCGTGTCGTGAATCATCCCGACGGAGAACTTCAGGCCCCAGTCGCCGCCGTTGTCGAAGACAGCCAGGCCGGTCTCGTCCGCGTTGCGGTAGGCGAGACCACCAGAGCCGAAGCACATGGGCGCCCACTGGAACTCGTAGTCGTTACGTGCCCAGGATCCCCACTCGTCGGTGTCCGGGTCGGTCGCCTTCCGGGCCGATTCCAGATAGTCCTCGGCGTAGGTCCAGCCCTCGCTCGGGAACTCGATTCCGGCCTTCTCGCCCATATCCACGTTCATCAGGATGCCGCCGGTCGCGCCCTGGAAGGGCATGCCGAACTGGTCACCCTCGATGACGGTCGGGACTGAACCACCCTCACCGTGGGAGTGGTCGAAGTTGACCGTGTAGAGGTCTGGAATGAAGTAGTAGTCCTCTACGTTGTAGTCATCACGCTTGGCCAGCTCGTCATTGATCTGGGTGAAGCCGCCGTCGGCGACGAAGGCACCCAGCATCCCGCCGTCAAGCATCGCGACTTCCGCCTGCGTCCCGGCCGCCATTTGCAACGGGAACGTCTCGCGGTAGTCGGCCGGCTGCGGCTCGAAGCGAACGTTGATGTTTGGGCGCGACTTGGCGTACTCGCGCAGACCCCACTGCATGGCTGCGCCACGCGGACCAGAGGTGTGGTCGCTGACGTAGCGAACCGTGACCGGCCCAGCCTGGGGAGTCATGGCCTCGGCCGCGGCCGGGGCCGGGGCCTCGGTCATGGCCGGTGCGGCCGTGGCTGCTGGCGCAGGCGCGGGCGGCGCGGGTTCCGGCTCCGATTCGCCACAGGCCGCCAGGACTGCCGCCGCGCCGATGCCCATCGCACCGGCACCTGCCGCGCGGAGCGCCGCGCGACGGCTCAAAGTCTTTTGCATCAATGCCTCCTCGCGCCCCTACTACACGATTCAACGACAAGACAAGGGGAGCGCTTTTCGATGCCGGAAGGATAGTCCTAACGGCCGTAGTCACGCAACGCTTTCAGGAGGAAGGCGGATTCCGGCGCCCGGGTGTCGCGCTGCTGTCCAACAGGCGCAGCATGGCGCGCCGGCGGCAGCTGTGAAACTGCTCATCGCGCTGGCAGCGCCAGCGGCGTGAGAGGCCGTCTGAATCCAAGCGTGGTCCAGCCGCCACTGAAGGTCCATTGTCTACAGGGCAGGCGAGGTTCGCCCTAGGACCACGATTCCAGTCGAGGACGCAGGGACAGTTGGTCGCAGAATCGTCGCGTCCAACGCTGGCCCGTAGACTGCCCGCGAAACTCGCGTCGTACCGCAGTTGAAGGGCACACGCCAATGCACCTGACCCAGTCCGAGGCGCTTCAAAAGCGCGACCAACTGGTGGATGCCGGCTATACCGTCATCCCCGGCGTCGTGGGCGAGCCAATGCTGGACGAATTGCGGGCGTGGACCGAGGACTACTTTGCCAATCACGAGGTCGATCCGAAGTACCGCTACCAGGGCAGCGACATCCAGGTGATCCCCCCGGACCGCTGGGACGAGCGGCCGCGTGAGCTCTCGGAACGCGTGTTCCCGGACCCCATCGCCGAGCGTTTTCTGTCGTACCCGGACTTGCGGGCCGCCTGTGAAGCCATTCAGCTTGAGGAATTGACGGCCAGCGGCGGCATCATCGTGCTTTCCAAGCCCCCCAAGGGTCCCCCGCTGTACTGGCATCAGGACTTTATGAAGTGGGAGAGCCCGGAGGCCGCCACGCCCTGGCCAACAAAGGTATTCCTCTCCGTGTACCTGACCGACACCACGCTGGCGAATGGCTGCCTGCAAGTAATTCCAGGTACGCACACGAAGCGGATCGAGCTGCACGACACGCTGCCGGACGCCCATGAGGCCGACATTCAGGCCGTTGACGATCACGAAGCTCACGCGGCCTTTGTCGAGCACTCGGACGCGGTTGACCTGCCCGTGAGCGCCGGAGACCTGATAATTGCCGACGCGAGGGTCATGCACGCGGCGCGGGCCAACACGACGGACGCTCGGCGCACGCTGGTGCTGGCCTGGCACGACGTGTTTCCGTTCCCGAACGCCCCCACCTGGTGGACGCGACCAATCCCGGAAGTGATCCGCAAGGCGGACCCAACCGCAACCTATGAGAGCCGGCGAAGACCGACGTCGTATATCCGCTAGGCAGGCGACGGCGCCTGGCGACCTGGGGCAGCAGCGCGGCGGCCGACTGGGACTTCAGCGACCGACCGGTCACTCGGGCTGACGTGCCAATGTCCCATCCCGGCCGCTCGCCGCCCGTAGCGTGACCGGAACTCAAATGCTCAGACGCACGGTCGACCTTGCGTCCGCACGGACCTCGAACTGGTTCTTGAAGCTCGGCGCGACCTTTGCGATCTATCTGATCGCCGCTCTCCGGGCGCTGCCGCTGCCAGCGGGCGATCAGATCCATTACGGCCACATAGACAACCTGCTGAATCTCTACACGCTGGAATGGATGCGCTACGCGATTGTGGCGGAGCCGCAGCGGCTGTTTACGGGACTGGCTTACCACGGCATGGGCGACTCGCTCTTCTATACCCATCTGCTGCTCGGCGGATTGCCCATTTACGCGCCGGTGGCCGCGGTGTTTGGTCCCGGCGCCGGGCTGAACGCCATGACCATTGCCAGCCCGATCCTGAACGGCCTCGCGACCGCTGTGGCGGCCTGGCTGTTGGTCGGGCGCTGGTGGCCAGCCGTGGCTGCCGGATTCGTCTTTGCCTTTGCGCCGATCCAGCAGGAGTTCTTTCAGTTTCACCACCTGATGATGTTCTGGTGGACGCCCCTCGCGCTGGCGCTCTGGCTCTTGTTCGTGCGGCGGCCGACGTGGTGGAAGTTCAGCCTGGTCTGGTTGTGCGTCTTCATTCAGTTCGCCAGCGGTGTGTATCTCGGCTTTATGGCCCTTGTGTTTTTGCTGCCGCTGGTCGTGGCCACCCTCCCGACCTGGTGGCGTCAACATCTCAACCGCCGGCTGATCGCTGAGGCCTCAGCCGGGACGCTGTTGGCCGCCCTGCCCTTCCTGCCGTTGCTGGTGGGCTATGTCGGTTTCTGGCTTGACCACCAGGAAGCGCGCACGATCAACGAAGCACACGTGCTGAGCGCCCGGCTTCCCAATTACCTTCCCTGGATCTCGCAATCGCTGAACTGGTTTCAGGCGATCTGGGCACGGATGCCAGGTCTGCAGCCCGTTTTTCCCATCGTGGTACCCACGGCCCTGGCAGCGCTGGGGCTGGCCGCTGGCCTGGCGCGACAACCACTCCGATCAGTCAGCCTGGCCCTTGGCTTTGCCGGACTGCTGCTTTTTCTGCTGTCATTGGGCCCTGAACTCTGGTGGCACGACGAGGCCACAGGGACTCTACTTCCGTTCGCGGCGGCACACGCGGTGATTCCGGGCTTTGCCTCCTTGAGAAACCCCACGTTCTTTGCCTCTGGCATGGTTCTGGCTATGGCACTGCTGACGGCCGTTGCCGTGGCACAGCCGTTTCGATTGCGGCGTACGAGGGGATGGCAGGCGCACGTATTGGCGGCGCTTGTATTGGTCGTGCTCGCGGTCGAGTTCTCGCGCCCGCCGGTTCCGGTGGCCCCGATTCCTTCGGAACCCGACTTGCAAGCCGCGCTGGCCGAGGCGCCGGACGGCACCGTCGCTTTCATCCAGTCCGGCGCAGACTTCACGTCGCCGGAACCGTATGTCAGGCGGATGTGGTGGTCACTCAACGGCGGTCGGCAGCCGGTGGTGAGCGGATACTCAGGCTTCGAGCCCCGCGGCACCAAGTACCTGGCGAGAATGATCGACCGGGCAGGCGCCACGGCGAAGCCCAAGGTCCTGGATTCGCTGTTTGCGTTTGGCATCCGCACGCTGGTCTTGGACCGCAAGCATCTGGCGGACGCGGAGACCGAGGCGTGGTTGGCATCGGTCCGGTCGAGGAATCCGGACGCTGTCCCCTTCGTGGGCAAACGCTTCGTTGTGATTCCTCTCGGAGACGCGAGCACTCCCGTTGCGTCCGCATGGTCCGACGTGGAGCTTCAACTGGTTGTGCGTTCCGCACGGCCGAGCGCGGACGTTGCCATCCCCGTCACATTTCGCAACACCGCAGAGCTTCCGTGGCAGCCACCGACAGGACGCCGGACCCGGCCTGCCGAACTCACCTGGGAATCACTCAACTCTGACGACGAGTCCCGGGAGCACGTTCTCCTGCGGCCGCCACCAATCATTCCGGCCCGCGGAAACACCCAGGCACTTGGCCCGGTCCTGGGAACTGCGCCACCGTCGCCCGGGACGTACCGGGTTTCACTTTCGGTCGATGGGCACGAGCTCACGAGTACCAAGATCGAAATCCGGGCGCCGGTCGTCGGCAATACCGGCACCAATACAGCAGACCTTATGGTCCTTCCACCGCCGATCTGTCTTACTCGCGGTGATAGCGCTTTCCTGCGTGTCGCGGCCTTCAATACAGGTACGAATCACTGGCTCGATTCACACCGGCTGGGCACGCGCTGGTCGCTGCCGGACGACCGATTCATCGCGGACGATCTGACCACGCTTGAAGATCGACTGGTTGTCCCCTACGACTCGCGAACGACAACCTGGACCAGCATCGCGCCTGGATCTGCATTCGTATTTGAGGGCTCTGTCAAGGCCCCCGAGTCGCTTGGCGCCTACACCCTCACCATTGGAATGGTCGAAGAAGAAGTGTCCTGGTTCAGCGGAATTGAGGTCTCGGCCCTTGTGGTGGACGCCGACGACCGCGGCGCATGCGCACAACTATCCCAGCCGAGCTAGACCAGATCGCGGTCGAGACCCGGCTGGCGCTGAGCGGCCGTCGCCATGGTCCACATCAGCACCTGTGAATGCTGGATTGGCCGTGCTTGGCGTTAGGGTGGGAGCCGACGGTCAGATTCGAACTGACGACCTGAGCTTTACGAAAGCCCTGCTCTACCAACTGAGCTACGTCGGCGCACTCGCTCGAATCGTAGCACCGGGTGACTTCCGCGCCGCAGGCGGCGAGCGACGCTCAATTGGTGCGAAAACCGATGGTCTAGCCGCAAGCGAACGACACGATTTCGTCGAATGCCGGACGGTATCCATCACTGGTATCGACGACCAGAACAGGGAGCTTCAGCCGAATCGGCTGAAAAGGCCGCGGTTCGTCCTGTGCCTGCTCGACGCTCGGTGACTGGTGCGGTTCGGGATCAGCGTGGAAGCGCCGACGCCAGGACTCGTTACGCCAGCGCCGCAGTCGGCGATCGCGAATGACATCGTCCCTGGCCTCGCACGTGATGACCCGGATCGTGGCCGACTCAGTCAGCGCGTTGAGCCGCGGCGCCCACCGATGGTGCTGGAACGCCGCCTCCGCGACCAGGGTGACGCCGCGCTGGATCAGGAGGTCGACCACGTCGAAGAACGCCGTAGTGGCTACGAGGTTCGCCGCATCGCCCCTTTGAGGCACAAACGATTCGGTCGCCGCGCCACTGACCAGCCCTTCCTTTATCTCGTCGCGGCAAATGGCCGGACAGTGAAGCGCCTGCGCCAGGGCGTGGGCGAGCGTCGTCTTGCCGGACGCGGGGGGACCGCTGACAACCAGCAGGGTTGGAGGCATAGCCGCCATCGTAAGCGGGTAACCGCCGGACGGCCGTCTCTTCGGCCCTAGACCCCGGACGCCCAGCTACGCGTGAAGAACATCGTCGAGCACGCGCCGCAGGCCGTGGCCGTCATTGGGGATGACACCGTCGGCCACGTTGAGAAGGGGCTGCGGCGAGCCCTTGACTGCCAGCCCGCGCCCCGCCCAGTCGAGCATTTCGAGATCGTTCAGGTCGTCGCCCACGGCCAGTGCTTGTGCGGCCGGCACGCCCAGCCGGTCTGCAAGGCTTGCCACGACCGCGCCCTTGGTGACGCCCGGCGGCAATACCTCCAGGCCGACGGAGGCCAACCGCCGACTGCGCCATACGACGATTGCGGCGTCGGCGCCCAGCGCCGACCGCAACTCCGCCTCAAGACCCGCCCCCAGCTCGCGCGGCGCAAGCCCAAAGATCTGGGCCGGTGGCGGCGCCAGTTCAGCATGCGACATGCGACACACGTGCGCCCCCTTGGGGTCCAAATAGCGAACGTATGGGTCGAGACTGCGCCAATCCCCGTCGACCAGATAACGGCTGCCCGACGTGGCGGATTCGATCCAAATGGCAGGTACACCGGCTGCACGAAAAACCAGCCGGGCCTGATTGGCTGTGGCGTGGGGGATCTCGCGCGAATCCAGGAGTCGACCGTCCGCCGTGCGCGTACTGGCGCCGTTATTGAGCACGAATAGAGCAGACGCTGGAAGCGCACGGGCCGCCTCCCGCATTGTCAGCCAACCGCGACCGGTTGCGATTACGACGTGCACACCGGCGTCAGCAATCTCGCGCAGCCTCGCCAGCAGGGCTGGTTCGATCGACGAGCCTGCCTGCGCGAGCGTGCCGTCGACGTCGAGGGCGACGAGGCGGATGCTAATCGTCGTCGGTGTCCGACGCGTCGCCGTCGTCGGCTTCAATGGCGTTGAATTCGTCGTCGGAGGGCATGTCGCCCGATTCCATACGGTTTAGTACGCCTTCGTATTCCTGGGGAATGTCCTCGCCCATCTCTTCAGACATGCGTCGCGTCATGCGAGCCAGGCTGCGCGGATCGCCGGACTCCAGTCCCGGCATCATTTCGGCCAGGTCGGCGTCGTCCATGCCAAAGTCATCGCCGCCAAAGTCGTTCGAGTCCACGTTCGTGCCGCGTAGCAGAGTGGGCCGGGAAAACTGTCGCTCCAGGGACGACGCACCACAGTGCGGGCAGTCGGGATGCACCACGGCAGCCAGGGTCTTGAAGAGGCGCGACGAGCGGCGGCCGCAATCCATGCAGCGATACTCGTATACGGGCATCCTGCGCATCCCCTGCGGTCGTGGCACGCGATTGTAGGCTCGCGCGGTCGATTCCACTGAAACCGAGGCGATAGAGCGGTGCCAGCGACGGAGTCCCGATCATACCGATGAACAGTCCCAGGTTCCGTCGGCGTGGTCCGTTTCGAAGCGACTGGCGGCGGCGCACCGGGCCACGCGCCGCCGGCATTACGGCCCTTTGCTGGCTCGCCCAATTGGGTGTTCGTCCCCGTCCGCCTGAAGGTCGCCGGCTCCCCCGGAATCCACGAATGTCCGTGCTGGTGATTAAGCCGCTTGCGCTTGGGGACGTGCTGCGCGCGACAGGCTTCACGGCGACGCTGCGGCAGGAACTACCGCAGGCACGCATCACATTTGCGGTTGGCGACTACGCCGCGCCGGCCCTGGCGAACAACCCGGACATCGACGAGATCCTGCCGATGGGGATGCTCGGCACGCCGCGACGCTACGACGCGGCGCAGTACGTAGCGTTCGTTCGACGCCTTCGGCGGCGAGGCTTTGACGCCGCCTTTGTGCTCGACCGGTCACCGGCGATGGCTCTGCTGCCGTATTTCGCGCGGATTCCATACCGCATTGGGCTCGACAGTCGGCGGCGCGGATTCCCGCATACCACGCGGGTACCCGTCGACATGGACGACAACGAGGTCGAGACCTATCGACGCGTCGCGACGCTCGCGGGATTGCAGCCAGTCGACACCCCGTGCGTGTTCCGGCCGACACGAGACGACGTCGCCGCGGCCCAGCGGCTGGCCGAGGAATTCGACCTGGACTCCGGAGGCTTGCGGGTCGTCATGGCCCCCGGCGGTGGCGTCAACCCGGGCGCCGTCGTCGTCACAAAGCGCTGGCCGGCCGAGCGGTTCGCCGCCGTGGCGGATTGGCTGGTCGATGAGTATGGCGCTCGGATCTGCCTGGTCGGCACGGCCCCGGATAGCCCGTCAATTGCCGCCATGACGCGGTCCATGGCCCGGCCGCTCACAAATCTCGAAGGGCACACCACGTTTGGACAGCTGGGGGCTCTGATCGCGGGGAGCGATCTCTTCATTGGCAATGACTCGGCGAGCGCACAGTTGGCAGTGGGCGTCGAGACGCTCAGCGTGACAGTGTTCACGGCGACCGAGCCGTGGATATACGGCACAGCTTCACGGCGCGCAATGTCCGTCTTCACCGGAAGCCGTGACCGGGGGCTCGGCGGTCCACCGTCGGTAGACATGGTTACCGCAGCGGTGCGGCGGCTGCTGTCAGAACGGCCCGCCGCGAGCGGCTCTAGTCGGACTTGAGGCCGGAGGATTCCCTCGCAGTCGGACTGACTGCCGTGGTAGATCCCACGCGATACCCCACGGTTCGCTCGGCCGCCATCACCACTCCGTGTTCCTGCCAGACGGCAACCGGCGAACCGCCGGTCACCGCACGGCACATGCGCCGCAGCGGACAGCTGGAGCAACGCGGCGAGCGCGGCAGACAAACGGTCGCGCCCAGGTCCATCAAGCCCTGGTGATAGTCGTAGTGGCGCCGAGCCGGAACCAGTTGCTCGGCAAGATCGCGCAGCCGCCGAGTGTCCCGGTGGACCGAGCCGTCGGCGGGAAGACCCACCACCCGCGTAAGCACCCGCGCGATGTTGGTATCCAGTAGAGCCGCGCGTCGGCGCAGACCAAAGACGTACACGGCGGCCGCCGCGTATGGCCCCAGACCGGGCAGCTCACGAAGGGCCTCAAGCGAGTCCGGCATTTGGCCGCCGTGTCGCTCGACGACGATGCGAGCCAGTTCCTTCAGCCAGGTCCCTCGGATGTGGTAGCCCAGCGGATCGGTGAGCTGCTTGACGTCCGCCAGCGGGGCCGCATGCAGATCCTGGATGCAAGGCCATCGCGCCACAAACTGCTCGAACACCGGCGCGACCCTCGTCACCTGGGTTTGCTGTAGCAGGATTTCGGAAACGGCAACCTGGTAGGCCGAGGAGATCGAGCGCCACGGCAGGTCGCGCCCCTCGCGGCGATACCACCGCACGATCCGATCCTGAAAGCCACGGCGGAACCGCGGATCTACGCTAACCGGCGGCTCCTTCGCGTCGTACGGCGTCACGCGGCGAACGCCCGGGCCGATGGGTGACGCGAGGGGATCGAACCGTCCGTGATACTTGCGGAGATTCTGCTCACGATCAGACGGCCGACCCGGGCAATGGGAGATGCATTGACGCGCAGCCTACGCCAGACGTGTCTCGTGCTGATCGGCGCACTGGCCTTGTGGGCCTGCGGCGATCCGGCGCCGAACGCCGCCGGGCCTCTCGTGACCGCGGCGCCGTCGGCCCCTCCCGGCGTCATCGCCGTTCCGCGCACGTCCAACCTGCCGACCTCCCAGGCTGCTGATGCAGCCACAGCCTCACCCACGGTCATTCCACCCGGCGCGGTGACCCCCGAACCACCGCCGCCTACGCCTACGCCTGCGCCCGCACCCACGCCTACGCCAACGCTCCCTCCGTCATACGCCGTGGAGCCGGCGCCTGAACCGGCCGAACGCCTCAACCTGCTGGTTCTCGGTGTGGACCAGGCCGAGAGTTTCATGGGCAACACCGACGTCCTCATGATCGTGAGCATCGATCAGTCCACGGGCACGATCTTCGTCCTGTCATTGCCGCGTGATCTGTGTTTGGGCGCCTGCGACGGACACTCGTCGCGAATCAACGAGGTCTTCAAGCGCCAGGGCATTGAAGCGCTCAAGCAGACGATCCGCTACGTCACCGGACTGCGGATCGACCACTGGATGCTGGTGAATTTTTACGGCGTGGAGGCCATCATCAATCAGTTGGGCGGCGTGCGCGTGTGGTCGAACCGGGAGTTTGATGAGCGCTTCATCTACCTGGAAACGGACGAGGAATTTCGACTAACCCTGGACGAAGGCTGGAATACGCTCGATGGCCGCGAGGCCGTGGCCTACGCGCGCTCGCGCAAATACGACGCCGGTGGGGACTTCGCCCGCATCTGCCGGCAGCAACAGGTGGTTCGCGGGCTGCGTGAGCAGTCGCTCTCGCCAGCCCTGATCGTCAACGCGCCCGGGCTGATCGCAAGTCTGAGCGGAGCCTTCAAGACTGACTTCCCCATTGGCAGCGTGCCCGCCCTGGGCAACCTGTTGCTGGCCATCCCCCCTGAACGCATCAATTCGTGGGCGGTGCATGCGCGCGGCCACGACTTGTTGGTTCCGGTACAGGGATTGGACGGGGCGAATCTGCTGCGGCCCGACCTGCACGCCATTCGCGACTTCGTTCAGGACAGCCTTATCGAGTCCACTCGCGCCCACCTTGATGATCAGGGCAACCTGACCTTCGTGAGCGACAACTGCGAGAGCTACTTCCCCTAGGGCCTTATTTCCGGGATGTCGACCGACTGGCCCTTGGCAACGGGCGACTGGTCGGCGAACACCGCCAATTCCTCCCAGGCCGGATATAGGCGGTTCCGCAGCGACTGGCCAATGAGCCGGAGGCGCACCGGTTGCGGGCGGTCGGGCGCGAATTCGAACACGGCGTTCTGGAAGTACTGGCGGATCACTCCTGACGGCGCGTCGTCCGTATGCAACGTGCCCACTGCCCCGGTATCCGGCCGTGCCTCGGTACGCGGGGCGCCGAATTGGGCCTCGCCGCCGTACGTGTTGAAAAAATCCAGAAACCCGACTTCGGTGCCGTCAATGGCGAAATTCGACACGCGGTGCCCCCACGTGCCGATCGCTTCGCCAGGTTGCTCGGAGATGACGCCGGCCTCAACGCCCAGATCAGGCGCCCCGCCGCGCCCACCGCCCAGAAAATCCCACACCGGGCGTGGGAAGACGGACCGCCTGCCGACGGCGTCCGCCGTCCAGTCCATGACCCCGCGCTGAAAATACTGTGAAACCTTGCCCTCGCTCTCGATCAGCGGCTCGGAGATCGGCCATCCCCAGCGATCGAGACCGCCGGTGATTGTGAAGTAGGCGGCGAACGGCGCCACTCGGAGCTGACCCGTCCGGCGGACGAGCCAGTTGGTGAGGTTGTGTGCGGTCGGTGACGTGAGCGGCGCCCGTGCGGCCACCCCAACCGACAGGTCGGCCGCTTCGGGTGCTGGCGTGGTCTGCTGAAGATCCGTGCGCAGTGACTGCACGCGGTGGTTGAGCGAGTCGGCCGCATACACACGACCCGCCGCGTCAACCGCCACACCCCGAGGAAACTGGAACTCCCCCGTCTGCCGTCCCTCGGTGCCGAGCGAGCCGGCCGTCGTGCCATTGCTTTCGATGATGATCAGTCGCTGGTCGATGTCGTCAGTGATGTAAAGGCGATCGTCAAGGTCCACGTCCAGGCCTACCGGGTTCCTGATCACGGGCGCGTCCACCACGACCCGAACGAATGACCCATCGAGCTCAAAAGCTTGGACGCGATCACGGAAGGTATCGGCCACGTAGACCAACTGTGACGCCCCCACGGCGATTCCTGTCGGCGTGCCGAACTGGGCGGGCGCTCGGCCGCGCGATCCCCAGGCCAACAGGAACTCACCGCCGGGCTCGAACTTCTGCACGCGATCATTGAATCCATCCGCCACGTACACGTCGCCAAACGTGTCAAGCGCGATGCCGCGCGGTGCGTTGAACTCACCCGGATCCGAGCCGCGGCGACCCCACTGGCGAAGCAAAGTCCCCTGCAGGTCGAAGACCTGTACGCGACGGTTGCCGCCGTCCACGACGAATATCTCGCCCTCGGGCGACACCGTCACGCCCTGCGGACGCCGCAACTCTCCAGGTGCGGAGCCCGACGTGGCCAGGACACGCACTATGCCCCCGGCTGGCGAATGCGCCGCAAGCTGATTGAGTCGCGAGTCGGTGACGTAGATCAGACCGTCAGGGCCGACCGCCACGCCCCACGGCGCGCTGCCGGCGCCCTGTTCCAGGTTCACAAGAAACTCAGCCCCAACGTCGGCGATGACGGCCGCCGAACCCGCAGCCAGGGCAACGGCGCCCGTGAGTCCAGCCTGCAAAACGCGGCGGCGGGGAATCCGGGTCATTGAGTGGTGGAGGACTGAGCCATCGTTCCTCAAGTTGACGAGTCTAGCGCCGCGGGATCGCCCGGCCGCCGCAACGGCGACCGTGCTCGTACAACGCCAGAAGCCCGCGGCCGTGACGCCGCATCATGGTCCGCGGGCCCACAGGCACTTGACCGGCGCTAGAATCCACACCTGCAAACCTCGCGAGGTGCGGCCGTGGTTCGTTTGGCGCTCGTTGGCTGTGGACGCAATGCTCCGGCCCTTGCCGCCGCGGCCGCCGAGTCCGACCACTGCGAACTCGCTGTCGCCGTCGACCTCGATCCACAGGCGGCAGGCTCGGTAGCGCGCGCGGCCAACGTGAGTGGGCACGCCGGCGATCTGCAATCGCTGCTTGCATCAGCTGGCGCCGATTTTGAGGCGGTGATTGTCAACACACCGAACGACTCGCACGGCGCCGTCGCGGAGACCGCCATTGCAGCAGGGAAACACGTGCTGGTCGAAAAGCCGCTGGCGCTGACCGCTGACGAGGCGGGGGCCGTCAGCCAGGCCGCCGCGCGTGCCGACGTACGGCTGATGGCGGCCCATACGCTCCGTTTCATGCCGGCCAACGTGCAGGTGCAACGGGCGCTGGCCGCCGGCGAATTGGGGAAGCCCGGCATGCTCCGCAGTCACCGCTGGCTGCGTCGCTTCCCGGGGCCGCCCGCTGGCTGGAAGCACGACCAGGCTCGAAGCGGTGGCCTGGCGGTGCATGAAGGCGTGCATGAGATCGACCAGGCGCTGTGGCTGATGGACGAGCGCCCGACGTTCGTGCACGCGTTGGCCGGGCCCGATCTCTTACAGATTCATCTTGGCTACGACTCCGGCGCCATGGCGATCTGCGGCATTGCCACGGGTCTGCCGCTTGGCAGCGGCTACTACTCGCTGGCGCTCATCGGGTCGCTGGGCGCCGCCTACGCCGACGACCACCACAACGTGCACCTGATCTACCGGGGCGGACGTCCGCAGGCGTTCGCGAGTGACCAGCGGGCCACCGCCGTACGCGCGCAGCTCGATGAGTTCGCCAGCGCCATTAACGAGGGGCGAGATCCGTCCGTATCGGGCGCCGATGCAGTGGCGGCTCTTCAAGTCGCCGAGGCCGCGGCGGCGTCCAGCGAATCGGGACAGACGGCTCAACTGACGGAAACCGGCTATGTCCTCGCCTGAGCGCTACCGCGTGCTGGCCTTGAGCGCAGCCAAGCACGACTACGTGCCGCTGGCCTTCAAAGACCACCCGCGGTTCCAGGTCGTGGGCGTATCCGACGAGCCGTCCGCCGCCGACTGGGTACATGACTGCAACCGGCAGCTGGCCGCCGACCTGGGCGTTCCCTATGAGCCGGGCATCGACGCGGCCATTGCCCGGCATCGACCGGACGTTGCCGTAGTTTCATCTGAAGCGGCGCGCCACTCGCAACTCAGCGTTCAAGCGGCCAATGCGGGCCTGCACGTTGTGCAGGACAAGCCAATGGCCCCCACGGTCGCCGACTGCGACGCGATCGTCGACGCCGTGGAGCGCGCGGGTGTGCGATTCCTGCTCTGGAACCGCAACACTCAACCCGCGATTGAAGAGGCGCGCCGGGTCGTGCACGCGGGCGAGATCGGCGAGCCGCGCGCCATCCACGTCGATTTCTTCTTCTGCAAAGACGCGGGCGTACTGCTGGATTCTGACGAGCCGGAAGAAATCCCGGACTCCTGGCTCAGTGAAGGCGAGTTGACCGTCGAGGGCATCTACCCGCTGGCCTACATGCGGTACATCCTGGGCCTGGACGCGGTGCGAGCCTTTGGACGCGCATCGGCCCATTTCTTCCGGCGCCACGCCGAACGCGGAGTCGAAGACATCGCCACGGTTTCCCTGGAAATGGAAGGCGGCGTAATTGGATCACTCTGCAGCGGCCGGATCGGACGCCCCAGCCACCCCAACATCGGCGAGCTTCGGGTGCATGTCGTTGGATCCACGGGCGCCCTGGTGGTCGCGGAACCTCGCCCGGAAGTCGCCGTATACACCCGCGGACTTGCCCCGGACGACGACCGCAACCGACGCACGGACGAGGGGTCCGACCGCCGCCAGGTGGACAAGTTCGTGACCGCCCTGGACACCGGCGGCGACACCCTGCTCACGGCCCAACAGGGCCGCCACATCGTCGCCACCGTGGCCGCAGCCCTGGCGTCCGCCCGCACCGGCCGCCCCTGCGAGGTGTCGCGCCCGAGCTAGCGGTCACCACGTCGCTCAGGGAGTTTCGGCTTGGACGCCGAAACCGCGGGATCTAGTCGCCGCGCTGCTGGCTCAACAAAATCAGGCGCAGCTCGCGCGCATCCTCACGAACCTGATCAATACTGGCTTGTAGGCGTTCGTCCGATTTCTGTAGGCCGTTGATGGCCTCTTCTACTTTTCCCCATCGGTAAAACGCTCCGCCCGCGGCAACCAGCGCCGCGACTGCGGCGGCAGCGGTGACAATTGACTCGGTCATCGTCGCGTCCTGCGTATCGCTCGCCGATACAGCCGACGAGCGGGTGCGCCCAATTACTCGCGCCTCTGGCCGTCCGCCCTTCACCGCAAGCGCTTAACGCAGTGCGTATCAGCGTCTTTGCGAGATTCTCTCCAGGTGGTTTCCTGGCGCACCCGGACCAAGACTCCGGGCGCGCGGCTCCTTAGGCTACTCAGCGCGCCGGCAAGGGCTCCGGGGTTGGCGTCAACAGCGCGCGCAGGCGGACGTTCAGGGCGTCGCGCGCCTGGCTGGCCAGTTCGCTGAAGTCGGTGAAGTTGCGCGCCTCCACCACATAGGCGCCGCAGTCGGGCTGCAGGCCGGTCGGACATTGTTCCTCGCTCTTGGCGATCAACGTATAGAAAGGCGCCTGCAGCGTCTCGTTAACAGTTGCGACATCCGCGATACCCGGATCGACCAGCGGCGCCAGTTCCTCGGGCGTCATGTTGACCACGATCACAACTGTCCCTCGTTCAAATTCTGACTTGATCACTTCGAAATCCACCTCCGCGCGTGCATCACCGTGCACCATGAGTGTTGTCGGCTGGCGCGATGCGGCGTCGTCAAACGTCTCGACGGTGCGGACCGCATACTCTGCGCTTTCGCGGCCATCCAGCGGCAGCCGTCGGTCCTCCTGCAACTCCGTCGGTTCGAAGTACACGATGAAGTCCAGGCCAAACCGCCCAAGCATGCGCTCGAACAGTAGAAACATCGCGAAGACGGCCACGGCCACCATCAGCGTCAGGGCGAGACGCTGCATTGGAGGAGACAAGCGTTGCATCATGCGGGCCGCCGTGCGTCGGGATGGTCGATTGTAGGGGCGCGCCCTGGCTGCTCGCGCGGCCTAGTCGTCGTCGCTGAAGTCCAGGATGCCGCCCATCGTGGCGCCGGACCCGCCGGCGCTTCCTGTGACCGCTCAGGTCGTGCTGTAGGTCAGATAGGCGTCGCGCAGATAGGAAAACAGGCTGCGGCGGCGCTTGCGACTACGGCTTCCGCAACTCGGACAGCCGCGATCGCTCGGGCCGCGTCCCGTCTCGAAGAATCGCAGCGGCACCTCGTAGTGCCGGCCGCAGTCCAGGCAGTCGTAGGCTTTGGTGGTCAGCGAGGGCATCGTGAGGTTCAGGGTAGCCCAACTGCGGAGCACGCAAAAAAAACCGGCCGGGACCCGTCACACTACCGGGCATGACACCGATTGATGTAGTGGCGGGCCTGTGGCCATGACGGTGGTCCTGCTCCTGGCCCGGGCCCGCCCCCTCCCCTTTGTCAATGCCTGAGTCCGTGCTGGGCCCGGCACTCGTTATCGCCGGCTCGGTCCTTGCCGCGCTGGCCGCGCTCTACCTTGCCGTCCTGAGCAGACGGCCGGTGACCCCGCCCGAGCTTCGAACCGAGGCCGCGGCGCGCGGTCGATTCACCCGCAACGCTCTCACACCTCTCCTGGCCAGCGGCTTCGACCGCGCGGTGTTCTGGGTCTTTTGGATCGTGGCGCTGCGAATCCTCGGCCCCGAGCGCAACGGCGAATACGCCTTCGCGGTGAACCTGCTCACGTATTTCGCGGCACTAACCGACTTTGGCCTGGGCACGGTGCTTACACGGGATCTCGCTCGACGCGACGACGACCTACGACCCCTCTTCGGCGCCGGCCTGGTCATTCGCCTGCGGCTGGTGGCTGTCAGCGCCCCGCTCATGGTTGGACTGGCCTTGATCTACTACGCGACAGGTTCGATCTCCGCAGCCAGCGTCATCACGGCGGCCGTCCTGGCGGTCGGCCTGCTGCCAACAGCCCTCGGTCAGGCCTATGCCTCGATCTACGGGGCGTGGGAACGCATGGACCGCCGAGGTCTCGTCGCCGCCGGCACGTCGGCGCTGACCGTGGGGCTGGGACTGCTGTTGCTGGGCGCCGGAGCAGGTGTCATCGGGCTGGCCGTCGCGGGAATGGTGTCAGGCACGGCCTCACTGCTAGTCCTGGCGCGGCCGGTCGGACTGGGTCTTCTCAAGACGAGCGGGCAGGGCCGAGCCCACCGCAGCGCGCTGCTCTCGGCCGGGTTCCCGCTGATGCTCAATGGCCTCCTGGCTACGGCCTTCGTCCAACTGGACATCCTGATCCTGCAAGCGATCGAAGGCACCGCCGTGGTGGGCCACTACAACGCGGCCTACAAGTTCATCAACGCGCTCAATGCCATCCCGGCTGCCGTGGTGCTGGCGGCGTTTCCGCTCATGGCGCGGGCCGCGGCCGACCCGGAAGCCCTCGCACGCTGGACCGCGCGAACCTGGCGAGTCCTGATTTCGCTTGCCGCGCCGGCGGGCGTGCTGCTCTTCGTGCATGCCGAGCCCCTGGTGGCGACCCTGCTCGGCCAGGAGTTTCTGCCCTTCACCGCCGAGGCCCTGGCGATTCTGATTTGGTTTCTCCCGTTTAGCTACCTGAACGGAACCTTGCAATACGTGGTGATTTCGCTGGACCGCCAGTGGTGGCTCACGCCGGCATTTCTCGTGACAACGCTCTTCAACGTCGGCACGAATCTGGCACTCGTGCCGACCTTCGGCTTTCACGCCGCGGCAGCCACCACCATCGCCAGCGAAGTGGTGCTGCTGGCGATGCTTGCCTGGGTCTTGCGGCGAGACCGGATCCTGCAGCGTCTGGCCGGGCCAGCCGTTCGACCGGCCCTGGCCGCGGGCGGAATGGCACTGGCGGCCTGGCTACTTGCCGACACGCCGTGGGTGCTGGCCGCCGTCGCGGGTTTGCTGGTCTATGCCGCGGTGCTGGCCCTCAGCGGCGGTATCAGGCTGTCCCTCCGTGGAGCACACCGGGTCGACTAGCGCGTCGGGCCGCCCAACGCCTCGCGCAAGTCCGCTTCGTTGGCGAGCGGCACCGTTGGGGCCACGATGTCCACCGGCCCCAGCCAGACATAGTCCACACCCCGATGTTCCGAATTGCCAAACCGACCGTTCGCCGTCAGGGGCCGGTCGTCCGGTCGTAAGAAGGCGACGAACGCGTGGTACGACCCGGCCTCCGCTTCAGCCGGCACCCATAGGGCCGTGCGCAGTTGGTGCTTGTCGCCGGGCTGCCATTCGGACGTTCGTCGCAGGCCGCGGTCCTGGGCGAACGTGTCCTTGGCGTAGATCAGCCCGCTTGGCGTGCGCAGCCAGACGCGCACTCGCACGTCGTAATCCACCGCACGCAGCGCGCGGATGAATACGGTGAATCGCACGCCGTCCCCAGCTTCCCGCGGACCCTGGTCGGCGCGCGCACCCGTGAATTGGATCTGGTCTACCTGAAAGTCGTCGCCGAACTCCACCCGACCGCGCCGATTCACAAGGTCCAGCACGTTTGTCATATACAACTGAAGCACGCCGTTTCGGTAAACCTCGGAGCGGGCCTGCCACTGCGAACTCAGCCAGGCCTCCACGTGTCCCTCGGGATCGGCCTGCTCAAGTCCTGCCAGAACCACCCAGAGCCTTCGATGGTTATTGGCCGCCCGCTCGAGCTTCTTGTTGACTTCCTTTGCCGTCACGGCCGGCGGCACTTCGTCTGGCAAAAACCAAACATCGACCTTGTCCAGAAAGTCAGGGAAGTAGTGCCGCCAGTACCAACCCTGCCAGGGGCCCGCAAGGACAACCGCATCCCTGAACTTGCCTTCGTCGCGGCCTGGTCGCCTGGGACGAGCCAGGTTCTCAATGGTTGAAGTAATCGACCGGTAGTCTCCTCGCCGGTAGTCGTCGAAATACGCGCGCGAGGCATAAACGGGCCCGGCGAGGGCCACGAGCACCACGGCGGCAATCGGAGCCACCATCCAGGCACGGCGCGGCGCAAGACTCAGGGAGGCCGCCGCCAGGATTGCCAGCGCTGGAATCGCCGGAAGCAGGTAGCGGGCCTGATAGTCCTTGTTGAACACAAGCAGAATCGCCAGGAATCCGATGACGGCAACGATCTTCGCCAGCATGAGCCCGGCCGAGCAGCGCCGTACGGCCCAGGCGGCGCCGACGAGTACGAGGGCGCCCAGGACTGCGGCGACAAGTCCTCCCGCTCGCCCTCCGCCGCGTACCGTTGCATCGCCTACAAAGACGTCCAGCCAGGCGCTGGACGCCACGCTGCGTATCAGGTCCAACCCCAAGCCTCCGGTTCCAAAAGCCGGAAGACTGTCCTGGACGCCGCGAGCCAGTAGCACCCATGGCAATGCAACGGCCAGAAACACCAATTGGACGGCAACAAAGGCGAGCACGCGGCCTCGCTGGCGGCCGAAACGCCACGGAAGCGTCAGGTTCATGGCAACCAGCGCTAACGCAGCCGTGTAGTCAACGTAGGCCCCAACCACAACGGTCAACGCCAGCCAAATCCAGTCGCGAGGTCGGCCATGCCGCATCGCCCGCTCGAACAACCACAGCGCCAACGTGCCGAACAGGGCCGCGGCGGCGTACATACGCGCCTCGCGGCTGAAGAAGATCAGCATCGGCGACACGGCGACCACGGCGGCGGCGAACACCGCCGGCCACGCGCGCAGGTACGTGCGCGCAAGCTGATAGGTCGCGGGAATCAGCAGCACGCCGAAAGGAACCGAGAGCCAGCGCACGATTGGTTCCTGCTCGCCGAACCAGGTCGTCCAGTAATGCAGCGCCATGTAGTACAGCGGGGGATGCTCAAACGGCGCCTCGGCGATGGCCGCGACGATATCCAGCGGCAGCGAACGCGCGTACCAGACCGCCGCAACTTCGTCGAAATCAAAGTCGCCCAGGTGCTGAAGTCGAAAGCCGCGCAGAATGGCGCCAACCAGAACAACAGCCAACAACGCTGTCATCGGCGTCAGACGCCGAGTCAGATGCTCCGCGATCTGGAGCCGACCGGCCGCGCCGACGCTAATCCGAGAGGTCATAGGCGTCCAGCGTACGCCTGGCAATCTCCGACCACGTGTGCCGCGCGGCGATAGCTTGGGCGCCCTCGGTCAACTGCCGGCGTCGCGGTGGATTGTCGCGAATCTCCGCCAATGCCTTCGCCAGCGCGCCCGCGTCTCCGCGCGTGACGAAACCCACCTCGCCGTCCTTCACGTCAACGGTCCCCGCATCTGGTGGAAGCGTGGTGATGACGGGAACACCGTGTGCCACGGCATTCATGAAGGACCCACGGCGAGCCGACAGACCGTCCAGGAACGGGAGGGCTATCGAATCGCAGGCGATGAGCCAGCGCGAAATCACCTCCGGCGGCTGCTCGCCCGTGTCCACCAGGCGAATCCCCTCGAACGTGCCAGTCGCCATCGCGGGTTCAGCACGTCGCACGCTGGTTGGCGGTTCCGGGGCCCCGATCAGCGCCAGCAGCGTTCCGGGCCCTGTGAGTTCAGGCCGACGCAGGGACTCGGCCAGCACCCCCACGCCCTTGCTGCGCTGGCGGAAGCCGAAAAAGCCAACGATGAAATCCTCGCGCTCCAGGCCAAGCGCCGCCCGAGCGGCGGACCGGTTGCCAACGCCCGCGGGCGGCTCAATCGTCGGGCCGGCCGGAATCCAGAACGCTCTCGCACCATGGCCAACCTGCGCCGCGGCCTGGCGCCGGTCCGATTCGTCAACGTAAATCGCGGCGTGTGCGGACTCGGCCAGGCCCCGCACCATACGAGCCCGCAGCCGGCCAGCCTTGGGAAAGAGGTATGGGGGCAACAGGTCGTGAAAGGTCACGACCTGGCGGCCGGGAATCCCGGTCAGTTGCAGCGCGCGCCCCAGACTGATCAGTTCCCCGGGCCGCGCATACGCCCCGGCCTGGTAATGCACGTGAACTACGTCCGGCCGAATGCGCCTGGCCAGGCGAAGCGTGCCCCAGAGCGCCCGTAGCGGATATTGACTTGATATCGCGTGGACGTTGTTGGCCGGGTCGCTGCTGGTGCGGGACTCGGTTGCCACGTGACAGTCAACGCCACACGCGGTCAACGCCGCCGCCAACCGCACCACGTGATCGCCCACGCCTCCAACGCGAGGCGGAAACTCACCCGAGACAAGAAGAACGCGGCGGGTCGGCCTCACACCAGCGTCGGCGGCTAGCGCCGCCACCCGGTCCACTGCCAGAGTGTGACGGTCGCAATCTGGCGTAGTTCTCGGCGGGCATCGTCGCGAACTGACGGCCGAAGCATGCGCACGGCCTGTTCTAGCAGGCGTACCACCCCGGTACTCGCAACAAACAGGCGCAGCAGCGCGGCCACTGGCCACCCCCAGGTCTTGGTCACGTAGCGATAACGGCTGTGAAAGAAGCGCCGCTCCCGAGCTATGGGATCCTGATCGGCGCTGGCCCCGCCAACGTGGCGGACCGTGGCGTCCCGGGTCACGCCGCAGCGCCAGCCTCGAATGCCAAGGTCGCGCAGGAGGTCGACTTCCTCCGCGTACATTTCGTAGCCGACGTCGAACCCGCCGGTCTCGACCAGGGCCTCGCGCCGAAAACACAGGCAGGCGCCGGTCAACCACTCCGGGTCATCATCCGCCGCGTCGCGCATGTAATACCGCCGAAGAGCCGGCAGATCGGGCAGCAATCGCTCGATGATGGTCCCGTCAGTCACGGCCGCGGCCAGCGTCGGCAATCGGCGCGCGGGCGAGACGGGAGATCGGCCGTCGTCCACGTGCATCGGCGCCACGCAGCCCAGACCGGCATCGCTGTCCAGGTGCGTCAGCATGGCTCCCAGGGATCCCGGATCCAGGTGAGCATCGGGGTTGACGATCAACACGGCATCACCCACGGCTGTGGCGATCCCAATGTTGGCGGCGGCCCCAAACCCCAGGTTTCGGTGCGCTTCCACAATCCGAACCTGCGGAAAACCACGCCGGACAAGCGCCACGGTTTCATCGGCCGAATCATTGTCGACCACGGTAACGTCCAGCGAACCCGGCGCCTCACGCCCGGCCTTGTTCAAAGCCACCAGGCACGGCTCGATATCGGCGGCGGAATTCCAGGTCACTACGATCGCCGATACCGATTGAAGCGACCGGAAACTCACCGAGACGTCTCACCGTCCGCCGCGCTCCAGCACGCTCTGAGGGCCCGCTGGATCTGCCATTCGTGCTCCGCCATGAGGGCGGCCAGCAGCAGCCCCACGCCCCCGTCCCGGTATCCCTGTTGGCTTACGGTCCGCCGCCAGAACTCGCGCAGGGGTTGGAGCACGACCGCCGTGGGACGCCGCCGCATACCCGATTCGAACAGCATTTCGGCCACCGGTCCGGCCAGGGCCCGCTGGCGCGCGCGAAACTGCGCCACGCTCGCGTAGCTGAAATGCTCCAGCGGATGCTGCATTCGCTCCACGGCCCCGTTGACTTCCACCAGTTCATGGACAGGACGATCCGACGCGTAGGCGGCGCGGTGACGATTCATGATTCGAAGCTGATAGTCCGGCCACCAACCGGCGCCTCGCATCCAGCGACCGAAGATCCGGTTGCGGCGCGGCACCCAATAGCCGTCGCACGCCTCCGCCCCCACGCGTGTCTGGATTTCCTGGCGCAACTCAGGCGTAACCCGCTCGTCCGCATCCACAAAGAAGACCCAGTCATGAACAGCAAGCCGCAGCCCGGCGTTGCGTTGCGTGGGAAAGTCCGTCCAGCGACGCTCCACCACGCGTACGCCTGGCAACGGTTCCCGGGTGGTTCCGTCCGTACTGAATGAGTCGATCACCAGCCGTTCGTCGGCCCAGGCCAGGGTGGCCAGGCAATCGGCGAGGTTTGCCGTTTCGTTGCGCGCGATGACTATTGCGCTGATCGCCGTCATCGGCGTCACTCCGGCTTCAGGGCCACCTGGGCCGCGGCGTAGGCCTGGCGACGAGGTCCCGGCAAGCGAGCGCGAACGCCGAGGCCCAGCCACATCAAGCCGATGGCGGCGCTTGCCATTGGACCGGTGCGATGCTGTCGGTACCACCGCGCCCGGCTGCGAAAGAGTTCCGGCAGCATCTCCCGATCCCGGTCGGAGGTCGTCGCCGCCCGGATATGCGTCACCTGGGCCGTGGGCACATAGCGAACCCGCCAGCCGTCGTCCCAGAAGCGACGGCACAGATCCACTTCCTCCGCGTACATCCAGTAGGCCGATGAGAATCCGCCCACCAGTTCCAGCGCACGGCGTCGCATCAGCATGAACGCGCCCAGCACATAACCCACGTCCCTCGCGGGCCCGTGCGACCAGAGCCGCCCGTTCAGGCGGGAGCCGCGAAGTCGCGCCGGCAGCGGCAGGAGATCAAAGACCGCCTGCCCAAGTCCCGGAAACGCGAACGCGGAGTCCTGCGGCGAACCGTCCGTATTCAGCAGCATCGGACCGGCACACGCAACGTCGGGCGCGTCGTCCATCTCTCGTGCCAGGGCGTCCAGGGCGCCGGTATGCACCCAGACGTCGGCATTGGAAACCAGGACCAGCGGCGCCCGCCCCGAGGCGACGCCGGCATTCGCCGCCACGCCATAGCCCGGATTGTCGGGCCGGGACAGCAGGCTCGCGTCAAGGGTTGCGTCGTCGGGACGAGCAGCCAGGGCCGGGTCGCCGGCGGTGTCCACAATCGTCAGCGACCGCACCAGATCGCCGGCCGAGCGAATGCTGGCAGCCGCGCGGCTCACCATCTCCGCCTGCCCGTGAGCTACGACCACGGCATCGATCATGCTCGGCCGACCCTATCCTTCACGGTTGGCGGGCGACGTCACGCCGCCCGCCTGCGCTTCGAGCGCTACTTCACCTCGACGGTAGCGCCCACCTCTTCCAGCTTGGCCACCATCGCGTCGGCCTCTTCGCGCGACAGGCCGTCCTTGATGCTGCCCGGCGCCGCGTCGACAACCGCCTTGGCCTCACGGAGTCCCAGACCGGTGATCTCACGCACGGCCTTGATGACCTGGATCTTGCGTTGGCCGGCGCTAGTGATTTCCACCGAGAACTCGGTCTGCTCCACCTCCACCGCGTCCGCGCCGTTGTCGGCCGGTGCGGCCGCGACGGCCATCGGCGCCCCGGAAACGTTGTACTTGTCCTTCAGCGCCTCGACCAGCTCGGAGAGCTCCAGCACCGTCATCGAGTCGAGCGACTCCAGAATGTCGTCCTTCGTTACCTTGGCCATCACGCGCCTCCTTCGGCGGTTTGCAGTTGGTCAACGCGCTCCTGCAGCGCGAAGACCAGTCCTGAGATCAATCCATCCAACGTATGCACCAGGTTGGAAATCGGTGCGCCAATTGCCCAGACCACTTCGGCATTGAGCTGCTCGCGGCCGGGAATCGACGCCAGTTTCAGCACTCGATCGCCGTCCAGCACCTCGCCGTTCAGCGCCCCGCCGCGAATCTCCACCGTCGGGTGCTGCAGCGAAAAGTCGCGCAGCGCACGCGCCGCGGCCGGCACGTCCTCGCCGCTGAACGTGAACGCCGACTGCCCGTTAAGCAGCGCGTCCAGGCCTTGAATCCCGGCACGGTCAGCCGCCAGCGCGGCAAGGTTGTTCTTGACCACTCGAAGCGTCGCGCCCGACGCCCGTATCTGCGCTCGCAGATCCTGCTGATCGGTGACCGACAGGTTGGTAAACCCCGTCACGATACTCAGCGAGGCCGACCCCAACTGGTCGGCGAGCGTATCTACCACGGCGGCCTTTTCCGCACGTGTCGCCACTGGCTATTCCTCCTTTGGTAGGGACAAAACAAAAATCGAACGGCGCGCTGGGTCGGCTAACCGCTCGATCGTCCATTCGCGCCTCGGCGGGCTCTCTCGACGCGAGAGATTGCTTGGCCCGCTGTCTCCGGCTATGCAGTTGTCAAGGGTGTGAGTCGCTTGGGCTCCTGTCCTATTCCGCCACCGACCTGGCTTCGTCCAGCGCCGCCTGCGTGTCCAGGCGAATGCCCGGGCCCATGCTGGAGCAGACGCTCATTGTACGGATATATGACCCCTTGGCCGCACTCGGGCGCGCCCGAATCACCGCTTCGATCAGGATTCGCAGGTTCTCGATCAAAGCCTGACGACCCATCGACACGCTTCCGGCCACCACGTGCAGGTTGGCCAGGCGGTCCACGCGAAACTCCACGCGGCCGGCCTTGAGCTCGTTCACCACCCTGCCAACGTCGTTCGTTACGGTACCGGCCCGTGCGTTTGGCATCAGCCCCCGCGGACCCAGAATGCGGCCAAGCGGTCCAATAATGCGCATGTTGTCCGGCGTGGCCACGGCAGCGTCAAAGTCAAGCCAGCCACCGCGAATCCGCTCAGCCAGTTCGTCGGTACCCACCTCGTCAGCGCCCGCGTCGCGCGCTTCCTGCGCCCGATCACCGCTGGCAAACACGATGATCCGCTGCTCCTTGCCCGTGCCGTTGGGCAGCGTCACGGTGCTGCGCACCTGCTGATCGGCGTGCGTGGGATCGACGCTCAGGTTCGCGTGAAATTCCACGGACTCATCGAACTTGGCCTTCGGCAATCCCAGCAGCACATCAATGGCGTCCCCAAGCGTGTGTTGCACACTGCGGTCCACGGCCGCCCGTGCCTGCTGAAACCGTCGGCTATGTCGCGCCATGTCTAATCCTCGACTTCGATGCCCATGCTGCGGGCGGTGCCGGCCACGATCTTCATGGCCGCCTCGACTTCGTAAGCGTTCAGGTCCGGCATCTTGATTTCGGCAATCTCGCGAACCTGCGCCTCGCTAACCGTGCCAACTTTCTCGCGGTTCGGTTCACCCGAACCCTTCTCCACCCCCGCAGCCTTCCGAAGCAGGTCCGCTGCTGGCGGCGTCTTGGTGATGAACGTAAACGATCGATCCTCGTAAATCGTGATTTCGGCGGGGATCACGGACCCCACCTGCTCGCGGGTGCGCTCGTTATAGGTCTTGGTGAATTCGATGATGTTCACGCCGTACCCACCCAGCGCAGGGCCGACCGGCGGAGCCGGCGTCGCCTGCCCGGCGTCCAATTGCAGCGTGATCGTGGCGAGAACGCGTCGTGCCATAGTTCCTAAGCCGCCTGGTTAGATGATCGACCCGCCGCCGGATTTCTCGACCTGGAGAAAGTCCAGTTCGACCGGCGTGTCGCGTCCAAAAAATGAAACCAGCACCCGCAGGCGCTCCTTGTCTTCCATCACCTCGTCCACCGTGCCAAAGAAGTCGGTGAACGGCCCGTCGATAATCTTGACCCGTTCGCCAATCTGAATGCGAACCTCGGGCCGCTGCCCCTCGCCCTCCATCTGCCTGAAGATCGTGCCCGCTTCTTCGGGCGACAGCGGAATGGGCTTGTGGCCTGATCCGGCATCGGCGCCTACGAAGTTCACGACCCCGGGCGTATTCCGAACAACCTGCCACGCGTCGTCCGCGTTCTGCTTTGCTTGTGGGTCGAGGGAATTCTTGGTCTCGTCCAGCGACAGCATCTGCACCAGCACATAGCCGGGATACATTTTTCGCTTCACGGTCCGTCGCTGCCCGTGGCGTGATTCCTCCACGTCCTCTTCCGGCACCACGATTCGGAAGACCTTGTCCTTCGCCTCCATGGAGCGCACGCGCTGCTCCATGTTCTGCTTCACCTTGGCTTCGTAGCCCGAGTACGTGTTAACCACGTACCACTCGGCGTCACCGGGGATCTGCTGTTCCGGTGCGGTTTCGTCGACGGCGGCCGGGGAGGATGCGCCGCTAGTCTCAGCCATCATGCTCCTTCGCCTTCCATCACGACGTAATCAACTCGAACAGGCGGTCGAAGCCCAGATCGGCCAGTCCAAGGATCATCGCCATCAGCACGCTGATCGCCAGCACCAGCGCCGTCAGTCGCGCGGTCTGTTCCGGCGTCGGCCACTGGCACTTGCGCAATTCCTGGTAGGCGCTGCGAACGAAGCGAGTCAGCGGCGCCCGGCGAACGTTTCGGCGCAGTTCCCGCGTGGACAACATCGGCGATCACTCGCTAACGAGTCTCGCGGTGGGCCGTGTGAGCACGGCACGCACGACAGTACTTCTGCAACTCAAGCCGGTCCGGGGTGTTCCTTCGGCTCTTGCTGCTCACGTAGCCGCGCGAACCACAGTCCCGGCACTCCAGCGTGATAACGAGTCGATCACCTCGGCGAGGCATTTCCAACTCCGCGGCCGCTGGGCGACCGTCCATTCAGAGGCGCGCTTCGTGTTTGCCACTGGCACACGCGCCCGCCAAGCACAATAAAGCCCCGGCGGCAGGCCCGCACGGGACGTTTCAGTATACGACGATTCCCACGTCCAGTCGCCTAACCGGCGAAGCGATCCACCGCCACCGCGATAGCCACGGCCGCGCTCACGGATCCCAACATCAGCCCGACGATCCACTTGGTGAGCCGGGTCTCCAGATCGCCAATGGCCTTGTACAGGTCGGCTTTGGTCGCCAGGTGCGCGTAAGCGCCTTCCAGACGGCTGATTCGATCGCGGTCTTCGCTAGCGAGGGCGGTCATCGTCGGTCCTCCCGCACGGTAGGTTTGACTTCTCCGCCCTGCTCGCAGTTTAGGACAGCTAGGCATCACGTACGCTCAGGCTGCCGTGGTTCGGCCGGCCGTGAACGTATCCCCGGGCGCCCCACCACGCGCCGGATTCGCCCGGCGCCGCCCCCAGCGACTTTGGCAACCACGCCCTCGCACCGCAGTATTAAAGACCGCACGGCTGGAGATTCAACCATGACCACGGATGGACTGACCTACGCCGGGCGTTTGAGCGATTTCGCCTCCGAGACCTGCCACAGAGTGCGCGCGGGCGACCGCACCCTGGTGCTCATCCGGAACGGCGACGCCGTCTACGCCCTGGATAACCGCTGCCCCCACATGGGCTTCCCCCTCGATCGCGGCAGCGTCGACGACGGCATTCTCACCTGCCACTGGCACCACGCCCGCTTCGACATGACCACGGGCGGCACCTTTGACCTCTGGGCTGACGACGTGCCCGCATTCCCGACTCAGGTGATCGATGGCGACGTCTGGATCGACCTGCGCAGCGACCGCGACGAACTGGCCCATCACCGCCGCCGCCTGCGCGCCGGCCTGGAGCAAAACCTCTCGCTCGTCATCGCCAAGGCCGCCGTTTCGCTCGTCGAAGGCGGCGCCGACCCGCGCGAGCCCTTCCGCATCGGGCTCGAGTTCGGAACCCGCTACCAGAGCGACGGTTGGGGCCCGGGCCTCACCGTCCTCACCTGCATGATGAACCTGCTGCCCCATCTGCCGCCTGAGCAACACGCCCGCGCCCTCTTTCACGGGCTGTCCAACGTAGCCGGCGACTCCTCCGGATCGCCTCCGAAGTTCGAGGTCGGGCCCCTGCCCGATGCCCCATCCGACCCGGCCACCCTCAAGCGCTGGTTCCGACGCTTCGTCGAGGTTCGCGACGCCACCGGCGCCGAGCGCTGCCTGCTCACGGCCATACAGGCCGGGATGGACCAGGCCGCCATTGCCGACATGCTCTTCGCCGCGGCCACCGACCACCGCTACCTGTCCAGCGGCCACGTGCTCGACTTCACCAACAAGGCCCTCGAAGCCCTCGACATCGCCGGCTGGGACCTAGCCGACACCGTGATCGGCTCCCTCGCCCGCGGCTACGCCGACGCCGGACGCATGGAGGAATCCAATGCCTGGCGCCGGCCCATCGACCTCGTGGAGATCCTGGAAGACACCTTCGAGCAGCTCCCCGACATCCTGGCGGCTGACATCAAGCTGAGCCAATGGGACGGCCGCGCGGCCCTCATCGAAACCGTATTGGGAGAGGATCCCCGGGCAATCGCCGACGCGCTCACCGACGCCCTCCGCCACGGCGCCGATCCCGTCGAGCTCGCCGACGCCGTCACCCAGGCCGCCATCACCCGCGTCGCCCAGTTCCACGTCACCAACGAGTTCGGCGACTGGGACCGCGCCCTGCACACCCTCTCGTTCGCCAACGCCGTCCGCGGCGGTCTGGTCCGTTCCGGTTCGAGCGAGCTGGTCCGCGGGATCTACGACGCGGCCATGAGCGTCTACCTCGACCGCTTCCTCAACGTCCCGCCGGCCCGCCTGCCCGCGGCCAACGGCCACACGTCGGGCGACGAGTTGCTGGAGTTTCTGCCCGACCTGCTGGACCGCCAGCAACAGGTAGACGAAGCCGCCACCCTGGTCGTGGACTATCGCGCCACCGGGGCGCCGGTCAAGGCGCTCCTCGAATCAATTGGCGGCGGCCTCTTACGCGAGGACCGCAATTTCCACACCATCCAGGCCGTGGAAGCCAGCATCCATCACGCTGGATTGAGCGACGACCCCGCCGACGCCACTCTGGCCCTCGTGGCCGGCGCCCGCTACCTCGCGGCGCACGCGCCCACCGTCCGTTCCCAGGGCCAGACCTTCCAGATCGCCCAACGCCTGCAACGCGGCGAACGCCTGTTTGAGGAGGCGCCCGCCTGACCGGCAATAACTCCGAAGGTGTCATAGCCGTCTTCCACGGGATCAAGAAGCCCTTCACCTTTCTTAGCTTTCCGATTCCCGACCCCCCGGCCGGGGCCGTCGTGCTCAAGATGCGGCTCGCCAACATCTGCGGGTCGGACCTGCACTACTGGCGCGGCGACGCCGATCTGGTCGGCCGCGGCTTCGAAATGCCTTACGCCCTCGGTCACGAGGGCGTCGGCGAGGTCTACCGCCTCGGCGCCGGCGTCACCACGGATTCCGCCGGCCAGCCGGTCTGCGAAGGCGATCGCGTCGTCTTTCGCTACTTCGACCCCTGCGGCCACTGCGCCGTCTGCCTGCGCGATCACCCCTACGCCTGCCCCTACCGGCAGCGACAGCGCCTTCGCGGCGTTCGCCACTGGCCCCACTTCCGCGGCACCTTCGCGCAGTACTACTACCTGTATCCGGGACACACCATGTTCCGGGTTCCGACTGGACTGACGGACGCGTCCGTCGCCGGTGTCAACTGCGCCCTCACCCAGGTGGTCTCCGGCCTGGACCGCGCCAGGCTCCGCCCCGGCGAGAGCGTGGCCATTCAGGGCGCCGGCGGCCTGGGGCTATACGCCGCCGCCGTGGCCAAGTCCCGCGGCGCCGGCCCGATCATCGCCATCGACGGCATTCCCGCGCGGCTCAAACTCGCCCGCGCCTTCGGCGCTGACGAAACAGTCGACATCACTCAGGCCGACACCCCCGAGGCCCGCGTTCAGGCCGTCCGCGACCTCACCGGCGGCCTCGGCGCTGACGTCACCCTGGAACTCGTGGGCCACCCGGGCGTTGTCGCAGAGGGTGTCTACATGACAGCCCCCGCCGGCCGCTTTGTCGAAATCGGCAACATCAACGTCGGCTGGCCAGGCTCGTTCGACCCGTCCGACGCCGTACTGCGCAGCGTCACGTTGATTGGCGTCGCCCACTACCGGGCGCGCGATCTCGCCGCCGCTTTGGCCTTCGTCGCTCGCGAGTCCGGACGCCTGCCCTTCGACCAAATGCTCGCCAGCCGCTTCAATCTCACCGACATCAACGACGCCTTCGTCCAGCAGGACGCCGGCCAGGTCACCCGCAGCGCGCTGGTTCCTCACCCGGCGGAGGCCGCGTAGAGAAAGCGCTTCAATTCGGCGAGAGGTCGGCGACTGCCGGCCGACCTCTCGCCGCTCGCTAGCGACGCTTGACGACGGGCTCCGACTCGACCACTGGCACGGGAACGGGAACGGGCGCCGGCCCGATTCGCGCGGGCCACCAGTTCCAGCGTCGCAGCAACAACACGATGCTCGGAACAAATAGCGCCCGCACGATGAACGTGTCAATCAACACGCCCAGCGCCACCGCAAACCCCAGCTGGTAGATATCCCGCAGCGGGAACGTCATCAGTACCGAGAACGTGCCGGCCAGGATCAGCCCCGCCGAGGTAATCACGCCCCCGGTCTGCGCCACCGCCACGCGCACGCCTTCAACCAACCCGCGCGCCTGAATCTCCTCCCGCACCCGCGAAATGATCAGGATGTTGTAGTCCGCCCCCAGCGCCGCCAGGAAGATGAACATCCACACCGGGTTCTGGTAGCCGACCCCCGGGTGACCCAGGATGTTCTGAAAGATCACTACCGACAGCCCAACCGCCGACAGGAAGCTCAGAACCACGCTGCCCAGCAGGTAGCTGGCGGCCACCACGCTACGCAGCAGCAACAACAGAATCACCCAGATCAGGACGATGACGATCGGGCCGACGACCGCCATGTCCCGGTTCACGGCGGCGCGCGCATCCGTCTGCTGCGCGGTCGGACCGCCCACCACGATCTCGGCGCCGGCCAGGGACGTGCCCACCGCTGCCGATCGCGCCGCCGCGCGGATGTCGATGATGCGGTCGAGCGCCGGCGTTTCGTACGGGTTGTCGGCCATCACCACGTCAAGCCGGGCGGTCGTCCCATCCGGCGACACGAAGCGGCGGCCCGCGAAGTAGGTCTCCAGCACGGCTTGCTGCTGCGGATCCACGTTTGGCGGCTCGCCAACGGCCGGCGCGCCACCGGGCGGCCCGCTGGGTTGCGCCTCGAGCACTGCGGATGGCAGTTGGGGAATCGCCGTCTGCAGCGTGGCCGCGTCCACCGCCGGCGCCTCGCCGGTGGGACGCGTTGGCCCGCTAACCCGAGTGACGCCCGGCACAGCCGCCACCGCCTGCGTCAGTTGATCCAGGTCGACCAGGCTGCCGTCGACATCGGCAGTGCTGACGAAAATGCTGGTCGGCGCCAGCTCCCCGGCGCCGAAGCTGTCGTCCATGATCTGCGCGCCGATCTTCGACTCCGCGCTGTCCGGGAATCCGTCGATAAAGTTGAAGCTCGGCTTCAGGCTCGGAGTGCCGGCCGCAAACACCACCAGCAGCACCAGCGTGACCGCGAACGTGGCCACCGGTCGCCGCGTCACCAGGTTCGCCACCCGCGACCAGATGCGCGAGTGCTCCGTACCACTCACCTGCATCCGGCCCGGCCAGAACGCCGCCTGACCGAGCAACACCGTCAGCGCGGGTACCAGCGTGAGACCGCTGACCAGCATCAGGAAAATCGCCATTGCCAGCACCGGTCCCATCGCCTGAAACGACCCGAAGGTCGCCAGCAACAGCGCCAGCATCGCCGCGATCGTTGTCCCGGCGCTCGAGGCAATGGCCGGCCCGATTCGCCGGAGCGACGTCTGCATCGCACGCCAGCGGTCGGGTTGCCGCCGCAACTCCTCGCGGTATCTCGACACGATGAACAGCGTGAAGTCGGTTCCCGCGCCGAACATCAGCACCGACATCAGGGCGGTGATCTGCCCGTTCAGCGAGAACCCGAAGTTGTCGGCCAGCAGCGCGGCCACCGACTGCGCCACCAACAGCGTCCAGCCCACCCCCGCCAGCGGCAGCAGCGCCAGCGCCGGCGACCGGTAGATCATCAGCAATAGCACCAGCACCAGCAGGACCGTGATCAGGGTGACCCTGAAGTCGAACGCGCCAAACACCTCCACGGCGTCCGAGACGATTCCCGCCGGACCGGTCAGTGCGACGGTCAGGCCAGTGACCTCAGCCCCCGCTTGTGCCTGCTCGCGAATCCATGTCACCACCTCGCCAAATGGCTCGTCGGCCGGCGCTCCGGTAATCGTGACGATCGTGGTAACGGTGGTCCCGTCCGGACCCAGCAGCGAGCTGCCCGCCTCGGGTGACCCGCTGAGCGACAGCACCGATTCGATTTCATCCGGCGCGTCGTCCGCTTGCAGCGCCGCGTCGACCTGCGCGACTGCGGCCAGATCGGCGTCCGTAAGGCCCTCGGGTCGGTGAAAGACGACGATGGCCGGCAGGCCCTGGGCGCGCGGGAACTTTTCGCTCACGAGCTCCTGGGCCCGTATGGTCTCCGAGTCCCCGGGCAGGAAGTCCTCCTGGTTGTTGGTCGTCACCTCGCCAAGCGACGGCGCGACGGCGATGACGACCACACCCACGATCACCCACGCCGCAACCACGCCCGCCGCCCGCCGCCAACTCGTGGCCAGGCTGGCCAGCAATCCAAACATGCGCACTTGCCCCATCACGCGTATATGGATTCAGAGTGTTTGAAGCGGCGCCCGCGGATTGTGGAAAACTTCACGCAGCCAATCCGCGCTCCCATGCCACGCAATCTGCTGTCGCGAAGCGCGTGGGCCTACGGCAATCCCAGCTGCTGCCGGAACGCCGGCGAGTCGAACACCGCCCGGCTCTCGGCGATCCGGCCCCCCTCATCGCTGGATGTGTAAACCATGTCTCCGACCACGTGTAAATGATGTCCCCGGTCTGCACAGAGGGGAGAGGCAGGACCTGCCCTGAGCCAGCCGAAGGATTCGGGCGTCTTCGGCTGAAATCGGCGGGCAACTGTGTTGGGACGCACGGCTCTTCACCCTCTCCTGGGGGAGAGGCAGAACCTGTCCTGAGCTAGCCGAAGGATTCGGCCGTTTTCGGCCGAAATCGGTGAGGCGTCTTCCGGTCGTGGTCGCCACCCCGGCAACCGCGTTCGGCCGCAATTACTCCTGGTCGCGCCGTTCTTCACCCTCTCCAAGGGGAGAGGCAGATGCCGCCGTCTTCGGCGGCAATCGGTGAGGGGTCTTCCGCGCAACCACCCTCGGGTTACGCAAAGGTCTTTCCCGGCGCCATGCTCAATACGCCGACCGTAACGCTCAGATTAGCAACGAGCTGCGTAGCTCCGAAATCTCGATACTGAACCCGCCCCGGCCTAGGAAGTCGTCGTCAGGTCCGTCTCGTCAGGCGCCACCGTCGCAGGCTCGATTCGCGAGGGCCACCAGTTCCAGCGCCGCAGCAACAGCACGATGCTCGGCACGAACAGCGCCCGCACAATGAACGTGTCCATCAACACGCCCAGCATCACCGCAAATCCCAACTGGTAGATGTCCCGCAGCGGGAACGTGGTCAGAACCGAGAACGTCCCCGCCAGGATCAGGCCTGCCGACGTAATCACGCCCCCGGTTCGCGACACGGCCACCCGCACACCCTCAACCAGCCCGCGCGCCTGGATCTCCTCCCGCACCCGCGAAATGATCAGGATGTTGTAGTCCGCCCCCAACGCGGCCAGGAAGATGAACATCCACACCGGGTTCTGATAGCCCACACCCGGGTGCCCCATGATGTTCTGGAAAATCACCACCGAGAGACCGACCGCCGACAGGAAGCTCAGCACCACGCTGCCCAGCAGGTAGGTCGCCGCCACCACGCTGCGCAACAGCGCCAGCAGAATGATCCAGATCAACACCACGACAATCGGACCGATCACCGCCGTGTCCCGGTTCACCGCGTCGCGTGCATCCGTCTGCAGCGCGGTCGCACCGCCAACCACGATTTCGGCGCTCTCGAGCGACGTTCCGGCAACGGCCGACCGGGCCACCGCGCGGATGTCGACGATGCGGTCGATGGCGGGGGTTTCGTACGGATGGTCGGCCATCACGACCTCGAGTCGGGTCGTTGTTCCATCTGGGGAGACGAACCGTCGACCGGCGAAATAGGTCTCCAGCACGGCCCGCATCTGCGGGTCGACGTTGGCCGGCGCGCCCACGGCGGGCGCCCCGCCCGGCGGCCCGCTGGGCGGACCGTCGCGCAGCGCCGGCGGTAGCTGCGGAATCGCCGCTTGCAGCGCCGCCGCGTCCACCGCCGGCGGCTCGCCGGTCGGTCGCGTGGGACCGCTGACTCGCACGACGCCCGGCACCGCGGCCACCGCCTGCGATAGGCGATCCAGGTCAACCAGGCTGCTGTCAATTTTCTCCGTGTTGACGTAGATGTTGGTCGGCGCAAGTTCGCCCGCCCCAAAACTGTCGTCCATGATCTGCGCGCCGATCTTCGACTCGGTGCCGTCTGGAAACCCGTCAATGAAGCTGAAGTTCGGCTTGATGGTTGGCGTGCCGGCCGCGAATACCACCAGCAGCGTCAGCGTGACCGCAAACGTGGCCACCGGACGGTGCGTCACCAGGTTTGCTACCCATGACCAGATGCGCGAGTGCTCGGTGCCCGTCACCTGCATCCGTCCCGGCCAGAATGCCGCGCGTCCCAGCAGCACGGTCAGCGCCGGAATCAGCGTCAGCCCGGCGATCAACATCAGGAAGATCGCCATGGCCAGCACGGGCCCCATGGCCTGGAACGAGCCGAAGGTGGCCAGCAAAAGCGCCAGCATGGCCGCCACGGTTGTGCCCCCGCTGGAAGCAATGGCGGGACCAATCCGACGCAGTGACTCCTGCATGGCCTGCCACCGGTCAGGCTGGCGCCGCAGCTCCTCGCGGTAGCGCGCCACGATGAACAGCGTGAAGTCGGTTCCGGCGCCAAACATCAGCACCGACATCAGGGCCGTCACCTGGCCGTTCAGCGACAACCCGAAGTTGTCGGCCAGCAAAGCCGCCACCGATTGCGCCACCAACAGCGTCCAGCCCACCCCCGCCAGCGGCAGCAAGGCCAGCGCCGGCGACCGGTAGATCACCAGCAGCAACACCAGCACCAGCAACACCGTGACAATCGTGACCCGGAAGTCAAACGTGCCAAACACTTCGACAGCGTCCGAGATGATTCCCGCCGGACCGGTCAGCGCGACGGTCAAACCGGCGTCCTCAGCGCCAGCCTGCGCCTGTTCCCGAACCCACGTGAGGACTTCCCCAAACCGTTCTTCCGCCGCCGGCCCGATGATCGTGACAATCGTGGTGACGGTCGTTCCGTCCGGGGCCAGCAACGCGCCGGCCGCTTCGGGAGATCCGCTCAGCGAGAGCACCGACGAGATTTCGTCCGGCGCCTCATCCGCCTGCAGCACCGCGTCAACCTGCGCGACCGCGGCCAGGTCGGCGTCCGAGAGCCCCTCCGGGCGATGGAAGACGATAATGGCGGGTATGCCCTGGCCGCGCGGATACTTCTCGCTCACCAGCTCCAGGGCGCGCCGCGACTCCGAGTCGCTGGGAAGAAAATCCTCCTGGTTATTGGTCGTCACCTCCGCTAGCGGCGGCGCCGCCAGGAAGATGACGACACCCACAACGGCCCAGGCCGCCACAACGCCCAGCGCCCGTTGCCAACTCGCAACCAGACCGGCCAATAGTCCAAACATTTACAGGGGGCCCCGCTTCACGTTTACGGCTTCAGAGCGTCGTACGCGCTACCTTCAAACCGTGAAGAACTTCACGAGGTCAGCGCAACGGCGGCGAGATTAGCAGGCGGACGCCCCTGTCCCAATCGTTGATCTACAGCAATCCCAGCTGCTGCCGAAACCCCAGCGAGTCGAACATCGCCCAGCTCTCGGCAATCCGGTCCCCCTCGAATCGGTAGATGTAAATCGCCGACGCCTCGAACTCGTTTCCGCTCGGTTGGATTCCCAGGCCCTGGCCCGTATGCGTGCCGCGCCACGTCACCCGCGCAATGATCTTGCCCGGCGCCATGATCCATTCGTCCGCCGTGATGCTCAGATCGGGAAACGAGCTGCGCAGCTCCGGGATCTCGATCTTGAACCCGTCACGCCCGATCGTGCGCCCGTCCTGCATGTGCAGCACGTAGTCGGTCGTGAACAGCTCGTCGATCAGGCTGATGTCCCCGTTGTTCCACGACTCCTCGTAAAAGCGCTCGATCAACGCCCGCTCCGCCGCCCCGGCCACACCCTCCGGCTCGCTGCTACCCAGCGCCACCGACACAACGGCGCCCACCAGCGCCCCCACCACCGCCGCCAGCAACGCCGACACAAGCACCTGCCGCCCGATGACGCGACCAACCAGCTTCCGGCTCACCAGACCCAACCCTCGCTCGACGCCCGCACGCGCAGACGCCGCACAGTCTAAGGCGCGCCAGACGTTCGAGGTCTCACCGAATCGAGCGGACGCTAAGCCCCCAAAGCCTCGTCGCCCTCAACCGGCTGCTCACCCAGATCTTCGATCATCGCTGCAATCCGACCTGCCGCGAACTCCAGCCCGCGGAAGTACATCTGCCGAAACTCCTCATCCGAAGCTCCGAAGTAGAAGTTGACCGGGGCGTACTGAATGCTGGCAAACGACGTGGCCTGTATCGACTCCGAGCCAAACGCGTCGGCCAATGCTGACGCCGTACCCTCTCGCCACTCCTGGAATTCCCGCGACCCAACGACTCGCTGCGGCGACCGGAAAGCCAGTTCCTTCAATCGAGGAATTGCCTCCAACGCCACACTTAGGCGCTCGACCGCCGCCCAGTCACCCGGCATCGAGACCGCCCGCCCTCACGAAGCCTCGACGGGACTGACGTACAGCCCCTCGTCGAAGCTCCGGTTGCCGCTACGCCCAGGGATTCGTTGGATCCTCCAGCGGCAACGCAATCGGCCGCCCTTCCAAATGCGACCGGTACGCCCCCACCAGCATCTCCACGCCAATCAGCGCGTCCTGCCCGGTGCAGGTCGTGGGCCGTACCTCGCCGCCGTGAATCAACCGCACCAGTTCGCCGCCGTGCACGTGATTGCTCCAGGTCATCGTCTCCACGCCGTCCGGCGCCCAGCCCTCGGTGCCGTTGATCTCCTCCCAGCCCACCTCGCCTCGGGTGGGAAACACGTCCCCTCGCGGCAGCAGATGAAACAGCCCGCGCGGCTGGTTTCGCATGGTCACCAGCGCGTGCTGGTAGTAGCAGTCCACCCCCAGCCGGTCCGAGCCATACGACCCGTCGCCGACTGGAACCGACTCGAAGGTCCCGATCACCCCGCTGGGGAACAGGTAGGTGGCCGATATGCGGTCGCCCGCTATCGGCCCGGCCCCGTTATCGCTGTGTCCAACCGCATCGGCGCGCGTCGCCGGCCGCCCGTCCTGCAGCACCAGCCCTGATACCTGCACCGGCGCCTCGCCCACCAGGTAGAGCATCGCGTCGAACACGTGCGGCGCGTGGATCATCGACTCTTCAACCCCGACGCGATGATCGCCTTTGTCCATGGCGCGAACTCGCGTCAGCGGACCCCACTCGCCCGCCTCGCCGCGCGCCCGGATCGCCTGCATCCCCGGGTGCTCGCGGCTGCGGTGCGCCATGATCACGTGCGTCCCCGCCGCCTCGGCCGCCTTCATCACCGCCCGCGCCTGGTCCGCCCACGGCGCCAGCGGCTTCTCCACGTACAGGCCCTTCGCGCCGGCCTCGATAGCGGCTAGGGTTTCCTCAACCCGCCCGTCGTCATACCAGTGCCGCGCAATCGCCACGATGTCCGGCCGCTCGCGCTCCAGCATCTCGCGGTAGTCCGCATACGTCCGCTCCGCCCCGCAGGCCGCCGCCAGCTCCTCGCGCCCCCCGTCAACCGGATCCGCCAGCGCCACCATCCGAACGTCCGGGTTCGCCTGAAACGCCCGATGCAACCCATGCCCGGCCCCGCCCAGGTCGCTATTCGCAATCGTCACAGCCCGCAACGCAGACATCGGCCATTCCCCAGCGTCGACGGAATCGGCCGAGTGTAGTGGACGTCGATTTGCCTGCTTCCCGTCGGCGGCGCTTCCCCGTCAGACCACGGCATGGTCGGTCTGCCGACTGTTGGACCAGCAAGACCAGAACCCCAATGGTCGCGACGACGCAACGCCACCAGGTAGTGATCGACCGCCGTATTGAGCGGCACGTCGCGCAGGCTGCGCAGGCCACGGAATCCAAGTGCTGCTTCTCGCCCGGAGTCAAGCGACTGTTGACGGTATGGGCGCTCTAGTGCTGCTCCGTCGCTTCGCCGCTCCCTTCCGGGCAAAGCGACTGATCAAGGGTCGTCGGTGTTCGTTCCGGATCCGCCTGGTCTGAAGCTTGCTGACGCCACGATCGCGTGCCGGTGTCACCAGACAGTGCGCGAGGCCTTCTCACGCTGCATCTCGCAGCCGCTTGATCCACCCGTCAAGACCCACAAGCTCAATCGTCGCGTCTGTTGCGTCGGCTGAAGTCCCGTTAAGCCTCACCAGGCTTGACAAAAGCTTGAATCTTCAGCCTGTGCTTCAAGCTGGAGGCGTAGCCCTCAACCTGCGGCGGCCGAAGTTAGCGCGTAGGTGAAGGTGACACTGAGGATGAAGTACGTCAGGCGATCGTTGTTTCGCAGGCTGATGTCGCGCTTGGTTCTGCGTAAGCAAGGCTCGGACATGAGCAGCCTTGCGGTGCTTTCCACGAGAGGAGGCGTTCCCATCCGGCAGACCAGGCTCGTGCCCACTGGAGATTGTGAACATCTACTCCCTGACCCAATAGGGGCCGTCCTCTATGTCCAGACACCCTGCGTTGTCGTGCCTGAAGTAATCGTCATTGCCCCAATCGAGCACGCCATCCACCGGCGCAAGTCGTCCCGTGCTTCGCGAGTCAACATGAGAGTCTCCCGCACGAACTCGCAGCGCAGGCGATTTGGCCGCACGCGGTTCCCCATCGTGTGCCACCGTTACGGGGAGGCTACGGTTCCTCAAGAGTTGTGTGCGCAAAGGCGTTGACCGAGTTCAAAGGAATGGGTGTGTATCTGCCCGCTTGGCAGCGGCGGCCGATATCCAGGATGACCCAGCCCGCAATGCTTCCTATTGCAGATCCAGGTCAAGCGCCCCAATAGCCGGCGGCAAGACGCTCAGCAAGTCTGCCGCTACATGCGACTAGGGCGCTGCTGGCGACCAGGCTGGGTTCACGTCGGAAGCGGGGTTGTCTGTCACCTGTGTCACGCGGGTCCCGTCCGGTTTCATGACGTAAATCTCCCAGTCGCCGTCACGATTCGACGAGAATGCCAGGTAACGGCCATCTGGAGACCAGGTACGCAACACGTCCCAACCATCGCTGTGGGTAAGCCGTGTCACATTAGTCCCGTCCGAGTTCATGACGTAGATGTCATGGTCACCGTCTCGGTTAGATGTGAAGGCGATTCGGTTGCCGTCGGGCGACCAGGCGGGCGAGGCGTCCGAACCATCGCTGTGGGTGAGCCGTGTCACATTGGTCCCGTCCGAGTTAATGACGTAAATCTCCAACTCGCGGTCGCCGTCGCCGTCGCCGTCACGATCCGAAATGAACGCCAGGCGGGTACCGTCCGGTGACCACGCAGGATGCAGGTCTCGGCCGTCACTGTCGGTCAGCTGTCGAACACCCGTCCCGTCCGCGTTCATCACAAAGATCTCGCGGTCTCCGTCGCGATCTGACACAAAGGCGATGTGGGCACCGTTGGGGGACCACGCAGGACGCAGGTCGAGATATTCGTTGTGCGTCAACTGGGTCTCTCCCATCCCGTCCGCGCCGATGACATAGATCTCGTAATCGCCGTCGAGCGGCGAGTGATACGCCAGCCGCCGTCCATCCGGCGCCCACGTGGGCCAACCGTCGCTAACGTCGTTATCGGTCAACTGCGTTTCCTCCGAGCCGTCCGCATTCATGACGTAGATCTCAAAGTCCCCGTCGCGATTCGATACGAACGCAAGACGCGACGGCTGGGAGACCAAGTGGCCGAAAGCCCAGGCGAATACGCCGCGCACATCCGCCCGGTGATCACTTCGACAGGCCATTTCCGCCTGATCGCCAAACACCCGCTGATAGATCGCCACGTTGTGCTCATTGCCCAGGTGCGCCTCCACGATGTCGTTGAGCTCCACGCAGTCCGTCGGCCATGCCAGGTCGGGTAGGTCGGTCTGCGTTGCCAGGTCGGCCTCATCGAACGCCCAGGCAAACACCCCGCGCACATCGTCCCGGTGGTCGTCCTGACAAGCTTGCTCGGCCTGGTCGCCAAACACGCGCTGGTAAATCCCCACATTGCCGTCGTTGCCCAGGTGCGTCTCAACGATGTCGTTGAGTTCAACGCACGTCGTCGGCCACTGCGCAAAGACCACCGTCGAAAATGCCGCAATGGCTGCGGCCGCCAGAACCACCGCTGCACAGGTCATACGGAGCTTCCGCATCACGCGTCTCCTCTAGCTCATTCGCCGCAGACAACTCCGGACTCCCGCGCCAGCAGCGTCAGCGCTCGGCCAGCGCCGACACCTTCCGCGGCAAGCTCCGACATCGCACTACCCGGTTTTAGGAAGATGCACCGGCACCACATACTGGAGTCCAAGTCAGGCAACGTCGACTCAATCTCGCTAAAGACATTGGCCAACGCAATACTCTCGACCAAGCGGAGCCCGGCGTCAACTGGCAATGATTCCTTTGTTGGGGGCACATGCTTCGTATTAGATGAGGCAAAACACACATGACACACGGTTCGATTGCTTCCTCTCGCGTCCCGATGTTCTCGTCATATGCAGCTGTTCAGCGGCGAGACGATGGACCACTGGCCCCACGCCTCCGAGAAGGTGAACCCTCGAAGTGGCACACTCGCGGCAGATACGATTGCTACATTACTTGCGGGCATTTGCCACCTTCCGAGTTCGCCTCGGTGACGTAGCTTGATCGATGCGGAGACTTGGAGGTCCAATCGACTTCCAAGCACCACATATCATTACATTTGGCCGGAATAGGCGATGCTTCCAAGAAGGTACGTCACGAGGGGGCGTGAGCTCATCACTCAAGAAGTCAGCGCCTCATGGGAGATCGACAGGATGATTGACTGGATCGATGCGAACCGAAGGTGATTCGAAACGACCATTGTGATTTGGTCTCATTGGCGCCAAGGCGTCATGCGCGTCGTCCGGCTCGCGCAACGCGTCCGTGATACCTGGCTATCTCCTTTCGGGGGCCGCCACGGCGCGTATGATGCCCCCGTCTGCTAGGTAAAGCACTCCGTCCTGTAGTGCGTAGCCGCCGCCCTGCGGTCCGGAGTTGCTTGCAGTCCAGATGGGTTCTCCGGTGCGGGCGTACAGGGCGTGTAGATATCCCCATCCCGAGTAGGCGTAGAGGACGCCGTCCGCCACGGTTGCGTTTCCGATGTTCCAGGACCTGCTTATGCTCCAAATCTCCTCTCCGGTGGCGGCATCCAGCGCGCGAAAACCATCGCTGCCTTGGACGAACAGAGTGCCGTCCGCGGCGGCGCTTACCGCGTAAGCGTATCCATCCCGGGAGGACCAGAGGGCTTGGCCGGTGGCCGCGTCCAGCCCGTGCAGGGCGCCTCGCACCTCGGCCACCGCCAGCACCCCGTCCAAATCTCGCGGGCCCGCGCGTCCAGGAATTCTTCCAGCTTGTCCGCTCCAAGCTCGGTGTGAATGCACTCCTGTTCGGCGTTGCTGCACGTGTCGTACGCCTTCCGCCACCGCGAGTTGTCATCCAGCTCCAGTCGGCCGGAATCCCCGGAAGTTGGTTCGGGCGTTGGCGTCGGGGTGGGAGGCACCGTGGGCACCGGAGCGGGTGTTGCCGCCTACGGAGAGGTGGTTGTGGCTGTGGGCGCCCTGTACGCGCGGACGCCCTCCCTGTGAGCTATGTACACCACTCCGTCAGCCACGTGGTAGCGCCCGTCCCCCAAGTAGCCAATTCTCTGAGTCCGGAGAGGTTCTCCGGTCTGGAGGTCCAGGGCGTGCAGGTCGCTTCCCAATGTGTGGGAATATATGACGCCATCGGCCACCGTCACATGGAACACTCCCCAGTCTTTATTCAGGCTCCATCTCTTCTTCCCGGTCGCGGCCTCGAACGCATAGAAACCCACGTTGCCTGGGGCCAGGACCAATCCGTCAGCGGCGCCGGCTATGCGTCTGATGCGGTCCTCGCCGAAGGACCAGAGGCGTTTTCCTGTTCTGGCATCCAGGGCGGTCACTGTTCCATCGCCCGCCACCGGCCATATCCCGTCAACGATGTACGGCGGGTAGTCTCCGACGTATTCCCACTCGGTCTCCCACAGGAGTTTTCCTGTTGATTCATCCAGCGCGTGGGCTCCTTCGTACGACCGGACGAACACGGTCCCGCCGGACTGCGTTGGGGCCACCGGGACGATGGAGCCGACATCGTAGGTCCAGACCCGGGTTCCGGTCGCCGCGTCCACGGCATGGACTCTGGTTCCGGGGGGCAGACCTACGTCCAGCCTGTAGGTGCGTCCGGTTTCGGGGTCCGGCGGGTCGGCGTGCCGCGGTCCTCGCCCTTCGTTAGTTTCCAGCAGCTCTCCGGTGTTCACATCGAGTGTGTAGTAGTCCGTTATGCCGTCCACGTATACCTTTGAGGCCGTGACGACGGGCGGCGGGTAGAGCTGGTCGTCCAGCTCGGTCTGCCACTGGAGCTGCCCGGTCTTCGCATCCAGGGCATAGACTTGCCCCAGGGGCGAGACGAGGAAGAGCGTTCCACCCCTTGTGGTTGGGGCTATCCCGGGAAAGCTGTTCGCATTCGTCTGGGGTATCTTGAATTCCCACAGCAGGGCATGCTCTGGCGGTGGCGGCCCCGGAGGCTCCGGTGAGTCTGCCGACGGCCCGTGATTCTCACGGCAATCGATGTCTCCTGTCAGCAGCTTAATTGCCAGGGCTATTTGCTCATCGGTGGCATTTTCTTGGAAACCCCATGCGGCCTCGGCGATGTCTATCTCTTGAAGGAGATCCCTCACGCATGCCAGGACTGCTTCCGAGATCTGCGAGTTTGCTTCGTAGAAGGCCATGAAGACGTCGTTGGCGGTATCCCGTTTCAGACAACCGAATATTGCCGCTGGCTGCCAGTGTTCCGGGTGGTCATATAGCCCGCCTTGCGAGGTCCGCAGGAAAATCTCCAAGTTCTCCTCGCCGAGCTGGTTCTGTATGCACTCCTGTTCAGGGCGGCTCAAGGCGTTGTACGTTTCCTGCAGCCGCGGAGCCGTTGGGGTGAGCGGCACCGTGGGTTCAAGCGTGGGTGTTGCCATGTCGGCCTCATTGAACGCCCAGGCAAACACGCCGCGCACGTCCGCCCGGTGATCGTTCCGGCAGGCTGGCTCGGCCTGGTCGCCGAACACCCGCTGGTAGATCTCCACGTTGTGGTCATTGCCCAGGTGCGCCTCAACGATGTCGTTGAGCTCCACGCAGTCCGTCGGCCAGGCCAGGTCGGGTAGGACAGTCTGCGTCGCCAGGTCGGCCTCATCGAACGCCCAGGCAAACACCCCGCGCACATCGTCCCGGTGATCGTTCTGGCAGGCCGCTTCGGCCTGCTCGCCAAAGACGCGCTGGTAGATGCCGATGTTGTTGTCGTTCCCCAGGTGCGTCTCCACGATGTCGTTGAGGTCAACGCACGTCGTCGGCCACTGCGCCAACACCGGCACGGCCCCCACCGCCGCCACGACCGCCGCCAGCACTGCCCCCACGATCACGACTCGGAATCGACGTAGGATCACGCCCTCTACATTCCGGCTGAGGCAGGACTCAGCAACGCGGCTGTCGGCATGTCGCGACCGTGAGGGCTCCGGCGTGGCCTAGGGATCGTAAACATCCTTCCAGCAGGTGAGGGTTCCGTCCGTCCGCACCCCACAGGTGTGCCGGGATCCGGCGCTGACGGCGATAAACGTCCCGGCGGGAGGCTGGCCAAGCGAGTCGTCACCCCAGCATGTGATCGTGCCGTCCCTTCGAATCCCGCACGTGTGGACCTGACCGGCGCTGATGGCGGCGAACGCCCCGGCCGGCGGCGTGGCTCGGCCGTATCGATTACCGCCCCAGCACTCGACCGCGCCGTCCGTCCGTACCCCGCACGTGTGGTGCTCGTGAGCGCTGATGGCGGCGAACGCTCCGGAGGGTGGGCTGGCCTGCCCTGCATGGTTACGGCCCCAGCAGGCGACCGCGCCGGAGGTCCGCAGGCCACAGGTGTGCCAGGTTCCGGCGCTGACGGCGGCAAACGTCCCGTCCGGCGGCGTCGCCTCACCGTCATCGTCACGGCCCCAGCAGGCGATGGTTCCGTCCGTCTGCACGCCGCACGTGTGCTCCCTCCCGGCGCTGACGCTGGCGAATTCCCGGCCTGGCGGCGTGGATTGCCCTTGGCTATCAATACCCCAACAGGAGACCGCGCCGTCCGTTCGTACGCCGCAGGTGTGCCAGACTCCGGTGCTGACGGCGGCGAACGCTCCGGCCGGCGGCCTGGCCTGGCCGTAGTCGTCATCGCCCCAGCACTCCACGACGCCGGAGGTTCGCAGGCCGCAGGTGTGCCAGTAGCGGGTGCTGACGGCCGCGAATGCCCCGGCCGGCGGCGCGATCAGGTCGGCAAGCTCCTGGCCCCAGCACTCCACCGTGCCGTCCGGCCGTACCCCGCAGCTGTGGTAGCGACCGGTGCTGACGGCGGCGAACGCTCCGGCCGGCGGCGTCGCCCGGCCATGTCGGTCATCGCCCCAGCACTCCACCGTGCCGTTCGGCCGCACCCCGCAGCTGTGGAACTCGCCGGCGCTGACGACATTGAACGTCCCGGCCGGCGGCGTCGCCCGGCCTCCTCCGTCATGCCCCCAGCATTCGACGGCGCCATTCGACCGTACCGCGCAGGTGTGCCAGAGCCCGGCGCTGACGGCGGTGAACGTTCCGGCCGGCGGCGTCGCCTGGCCGCTGAAGTTAGAGCCCCAGCATTCAACGACGCCGTCGCGTCGTATGCCGCAGGTGTGCCAGGCCCCGGCGTTGATGGCGGCGAAGGTTCCCGCCGGTGGCGTCGCCTGGCCGAACCGGTCATCGCCCCAGCACTCCACCGCTCCGTCGCGTCGCACCCCGCAGGAGTGCCGTTCGCCAGCGCTGACGGCGGCAAACGTCCTGGCCGGCGGCGTCGCCTGGTCGTCAAAGTCATAGCCCCAGCATTCCACGACGCCGTCGCGTCGCAACCCGCAGGTGTGCAGCCCACCCGTACTGACGGCGGTGAACCTTCCCGCCGGCGGCCTGGCCTGGCCGTACCGGTCATAGCCCCAACAGGCCACTGTGCCGTCGGTCCGCAGCGCGCACGTGTGCCACCAACCCGTGCTGATGGAGACAAACCTCTCGGACGCCGCTGCCGGCGGGCTGAAGTCGTTGAAGGCCCAGGCGAAGACGCCCCGCACGTCCGCCCGGTGATCGCTACGGCAGGCTGGCTCGGCCTGGTCGCCGAACACCCGCTGGTAGATCTCCACGTTGTGGTCATTGCCCAGGTGCGCCTCAACGATGTCGTTGAGCTCCACGCAGTCCGTCGGCCATGCCAGGTCGGGTAGGACAGTCCGCGTCGCCACGTCAGCCTGATCGAACGCCCAGGCAAACACCCCGCGCACGTCATCCCGATGGTCGTTCTGACAAGCTTGCTCGGCCTGGTCGCCAAACACGCGCTGGTAGATGCCCACGTTGTTGTCGTTGCCCAGGTGCGTCTCCACGATGTCGTTGAGCTCAACGCACGTCGTCGGCCACTGCGCCAACACCGGCACGGTCCCCACCGCCGCCACGACCGCCGCCAGCACCACCCCCACGATCACGACCCGGAATCGACGTCGGATCACGCCCTCGTCATTCCGGCTAGAGGAGGACTCAGCAACGCGGCTGTCGGCAAGTCGCGACCGTGAGGGCTCCGGCGTGGCCTAGCGATCGTAGACATCCTTCCAGCAGGAGATGGTTCCGTCCGTCCGCACCCCGCAGGTGTGCCGGGATGCGGCGCTAACGGCGATAAACGTCCCGGCGGGAGGCTGGCCAAGCGAGTCGTCGCCCCAGCATGCGATCGCGCCGTCCACTCGCAGCCCGCACGTGTGGACCTGACCGGCGCTAATGGCGGCGAATGTCCCAGCCGGCGGCGTCGCCTGGCCGTCACCGTCACGGCCCCAGCACTCCACCGCCCCATCGGTCCGCACGCCGCACGTGTGCCCGGCACCCGCGCTGACGGCGGCGAACTATCCGGAGGGTGGGCTGGCCTGGCCTGCATGGTCACGGCCCCAGCACTTCATGGTCACGGCCCCAGCACTCCACCGTGCCGTCGGTTCGTACGCCGCAGCTGTGGTAGTCACGGGCGCTGACGGCGGCGAACGTCCCGGCCGGCGGCGTCGCCGCGCCGTCATCGTCACGGCCCCAGCAGGCGATGGTTCCGTCCGTCTGCACGCCGCACGTGTGCTCGGCCCCGGCGCTGACGCTGGCGAAGGTCCCGCCCGGCGGCGTGGATTGCCCGCTGTAGTACTCGCCCCAGCATTCGACGGAGCCCCTCGGACGCACCCCGCAGGTGTGCCAGAGCCCGGCGCTGACGGCGGTGAACGTTCCGGCCCGCGGCGTCGCCGCGCCATACGTGTCATCGCCCCAGCACTCCACCGCGCCGTCGGACCGCACCCCGCAGGTGTGCCGGTCGCCAGCGCTGACGGCGGCGAAGGTTCCTGCCGGTGGCGTCGCCTGGCCGTCATCGTCAGCGCCCCAGCAGTCAACGACGCCGTCGCGTCGCAGGCCGCAGGTGTACCGGGCGCCAGCGCTGACGGCGGTGAACGTTCCGGCCGGCGGCGTCGCCTGGCCGTCAAAGTCATCGCCCCAGCAGTCCACCGCGCCGTCAGCCCGCAGCCCGCAGGTGTGCAACCAGCCCGCACTGACGGCGGTGTACCTCCCCGCCGGCGGCGTGGCCTGGCCCCACCGGTCATCTCCCCAGCAGGCCACTGAGCCATCGGTCCGCAGCGCGCACGTGTGCAACGAAGTCGAACCCGTGCTGATGGAGACGAACCTCTCGGACGCCACTTGTGGCGGGCTGTTGTCGTCGAAGGCCCAGGCGAAGACGGCTCGCACGTCCGCCCGATGGTCGTTCCGGCAGGCTGGCTCGGCCTGGTCGCCGAACACCCGCTGGTAGATCTCCACGTTATTGTCATTACCCAGGTGCGCCTCAACGATGTCGTTGAGCTCCACGCAGTCTGTCGGCCATGCCAGGTCGGGTAGGTCGGTCTGCGTTGCCAGGTCAGCCTCATCGAACGCCCAGGCAAACACCCCGCGCACATCGTCCCGATGGTCGTTCTGGCAGGCCGCCTCGGCCTGCACGCCAAACACCCGCTGGTAGATGCCAACGTTGTTGTCGTTCCCCAGGTGCGTCTCCACGATGTCGTTGAGGTCGACGCAGGTCGTGGGCCACTGCGCAAAGACCACCGTCGAAAATGCCGCAATGGTTGCGGCCGCCAGAACCACCGCTACGCAGGTCATCCGAAGCTTTCGCATCACGCGTCTCCTCGAGCTAATTCGCCGTGGACAACTCCGGGCGCCCGCGCCGGCAGCATCAGCGCTTGGCCGGCGCCGGCGCCTCTCGCGGCAAGCGCCGACATCGCACCGTTCGGTCTTATGACGAAACGCAGGCGACGCACCCTGGAGTCGACATTAAGCAACGCTGCTTCAATCTCGCTAAAGACTTTGACCAACGCAATACTCTCGACCAAGCGGAGCCCGTCGTCAACTGTCAATCATTCGTTTGTTGGGGGCATATGCTTCGTATTAGATGAGGCAAAACACACATTACACACGGTTCGATTGCTTCCCCTCCCGTCCCCGGTGTTCTCGTCGCATCTAGCTCATTAGATTATGCGCCTCCGGACCGAGAATCCCACGGTATCAGGGAAGCGAAACTTCGTCGTGTCACACCCACGACAGATACAATTGCTCGTTCACTAGAGGGCATTTGACACTTGCGAACGCATTCTTCCGCTGATTAGGTTAGGGCCAACGCGTTAGAGCGCCTCAAACGCACGCAAGTGTTGGGAAAAGCAAATGATTCGCGCGTCCCTCGACAGCCGGGTTCTTCCGCTGTTTGCCAGAGTCATCCGGGCGTTTCGGATCGACGATTGGACGCCGAAGCACATCGACCCCGACGTCGTTCGGTATGTCGCCGGCGTGTCGGTCTGGGGTCGCTGGTTCGTTGTCGTGGTCACGGTGTTCCAGTTCGCCTACCGGCCGGGCTTCTGGTACTACGGACACTTCGAGTACACCCTGCTGCTGGTGCCGCTCATCGCGCTCAACGGCTTGGTCCACTACCGGCTGCTGGCGAAGGGATGGGTGCCATGGCAGTGGCTGCTCCTTCTGAGCGCCGTGGACATTGCCCTCGCCACGTTCGGCGTCATCATTCAGGGCGGCTTCCCCGGCTTCCTATTTGTGGCCTACTACCCGGCCCTGGCGCTCTTCATCGTGGTCTTCACGTCGTTGGGGCTCGGGCTGGCCTGGACGACGTTGACGGCCGGCATCTATGCCCTCGTATGCGTGACGGTCGACCCAGGGCTCGACCTTGTCGCGGGTCAAGAAAAAGAATTGCTCGTTCGAGTGGGCGCGATGTACACGCTGGTGTTGTGCGTCGGCCTCGTTGCCCGATTCGAACGAAGGACACGACAGGCCGCGGTAGCTCGCGAGCGGGCGCTGCAGCGCGAGCAGATGGCGTTCTCGCAGGCCGTTCACGACACCACCGCGCAGTCGGCCTTCATGATCAGGCTGGGCCTGGACACGGCCAAAGCTCAGGCTGCGGAAGGAAGCCCCCGCCTCAGCGCCACACTCGACGAAATGTCCCGGCTGTCGGTGTCCACGGTCTGGGAGCTACGCCATCCCATCAGCATGGGGGGCATCTACGAGGGCCGAGCGTTGGGCTGGGCCCTCCGCGCCCACGCCGCCAGCTTTACCAACGTGACCAACGTGCCAGCCGAGTTCACGCAGACCGGCGTTGAGCCGCCGCTTTCCGTCGAGGTTCGCGGGCGCCTCTTTGCCATTGCGCACAACGCGCTGACCAATGCCTTCCGGCACGCCCAGGCCACGCACGTGGCCGTCCGGCTTGACTTCGGGGAAGACACGATCCGGCTGTCTGTGTCAGACGACGGCCTCGGCCTTCCCCACGACTACGCGCAGCGTGGTCAGGGTTTCGCAAACATGCGCCGGGACGCCGAGCGCCTGGGCGGGCGTCTCGAGGAAAAGACGCGGGGCTCGATCGGTGGGACGACCGTGACCTGCGTGATTCCGACGGTTCGCAGCTGAAGGGCAAGTCAGAATGTCAACCAATCAGCGCATCCGGGTGATGATCGTTGACGACCACTCCATCCTGCGAGTTGGCCTCAAGCAGGTCCTGGAGGCGACCGGCCAGTTCAAAGTCGTCGGCCAGGCGGCGAACGGCGCGGAAGCCATCCGCGTCGCCGCTGCCGTGTCGCCGGACATTGTGGTGATGGACGTACTCATGCCGGAAATGGACGGGGTGGAGGCGTGCCGCGAAATCATGGCGTCCGCTCCCGATACCCGCGTGGTCATGCTGACCGCCTCGACCGAGGAGGCCGCCGTCGTCGATGCCGTGGCTGCCGGCGCGACGGGATACATCCAGAAAGAGACCGATCAGGAGCGGTTCCTGTCCGCCGTGCGCGGCGTGGCCCGGGGCGAACTGCGCGTCCCCGCCGCCGCGATTCGACGAGTGCTCGCGGAGAATCGCGGCGCCGCCGGCCCCGGCGATGCGGCGCTGGCCGCCGGGCTCACGCCGCGGGAGCGAGAGATCCTCGTGGCCTTCGCGCAGGGCATGTCGTACTCCGCGATCGCCCAGGAGCGCGGCGTCAAGCCGGTCACCATTCGCAACGCCGTTTACGGCATCCAGCGCAAACTCGGCGTCGGGTCGATGCAAGGTCTGGTGCTCTGGGCCGTGCGCAACGGCCTGCTCGACGACTTTGCCGCCGACGGTGAGTGTTGACCGTTCCGGCTGGCTGCAGTCAGCGTCGGCCGGACATGGCCATCGTGAAGGACACGCAACATCGAGATGACTAGGAATCACAGCTAGCCACTCACCACGAGCCGGAAACTACTATTCCCTACTGGATCGACCGGTACCGCCAAACCGCCAGCGGCACGAACACCGCCATGATTCCCGCCATCCAGGCCAGCGCCCACACCAGCGGTTCCCAGAAGTCCGTGCCCAGCGCCAGCCCGCGCATCGCGTTCACGGTGTGCGTCACCGGACTGTTCTCCGCCACCACTTTCAACCAGTCCGGCATCGTCTCCACGGGCACGAACACCGAACTCACGAACACCAGCGGAAATAGCCACACAAACGACGCCACCTGCGCCGTCTCGGCTCGCTTCACGCTGGTGCCGATGGCCGCCGAAATCCAGCAAAACGTCTGCCCGAACAGCACCGCCACAAACGGCATCGCAATCGCGCCGGCCAACGTGCCGTGGTACCGGAACCCAATCAGGAACCCCACCCCCAGCATCAGCCCCACCACAAAGACATTTCGCGTGGTGTCCGCCAGAATTCGGCCCGCCACCACCGCCGATCGAGCCATCGGCAGCGTGCGATAGCGATCGATCATCCCGCTGGTCACGTCCACCGCCAGTCCCACCCCGGTCTGTGTCGACCCGAACAGCACCGACTGCGCCAGGATCCCCGGCAGCAGGAAGTCGATGTAATCCACCGGCCCCGTCTGGATCGCCCCGCCGAATACATACGCAAACAGCAGCACGAACATCACCGGCTGGATCGTCGAGAACACCAGCAGGTCCGGCTGCCGCCGGTAGGCCAGCATGTTCCGTTTCCACAGTTGCAGGATGTCGCCCGGCGCGTATCGCGCCTCCACCCGCAACGCCTCCATCGAAACCACCATTAGACCGCTCCCGTGATGGCGTCGGCCGGCTCACTCTCGGCCCGATGCCCGGTCAACGACAGAAACACTTCATCCAGCGTCGGCTGGCGCAACCCGATGTCGGCAATCGCCACCTCGGCCTCGTCCAGCCGCCGCACCACCCCGGCCAATCGCGCCGGCCCGTTGGACACCGCCACCGACACCGTGCCCACCGCCTCGTCCACCGTCGGCGGCCCATCGCCCTCGGCCTCCAGCACCTCCCGCACCTGTTCCAGCGCCGCCAGGTCGCTTACCCGCACCGTCAGGTGCTCGCCGCCCGACCGGGCCTTCAGGTCCGTCGCCGTCCCTTGCGCGATGATCCGCCCGTGGTCGATCACTACGATCTCGTCGGCCAACTGATCGGCTTCTTCCAGGTACTGCGTCGTCAGCAACACCGTCGTCCCCGTCGCCACCAGCTCGCGAATCACCGTCCACAGCTCCAGCCGCGCCTGCGGATCCAGTCCGGTTGTCGGCTCGTCGAGGAAGAGCACCTCCGGGTCGGCTACAAGGCTCGCCGCCAGGTCCAACCGCCGACGCATCCCGCCGGAGTACGTCCTGGCCGGACGGTCCGCCGCCTCGGTCAGATCGAACCGCGCCAGCAACTCGCCCGCGCGCGCTGCGGCCGTCGCCCGTCCCATGTGGTACAGGTTCGCCACCATTTCCAGGTTTTCCCGGCCGGTCAGCGTGTCGTCGATAGCCGCCGACTGCCCCGCCAGCCCGATCAGGGGACGCACCCGTGTCCGCTCGCGGCGCACGTCGAACCCGGCCACCGTCGCCGAACCCTCGTCCGGATCCAGCAGCGTCGTCAGCACCCGAACCAGCGTCGTCTTGCCTGCCCCATTGGGCCCCAGGAGACCAAGCACCGTCCCCGCTTCGATCTCCAGGCTCACCCCGGCCAGCGCATGCACGTCCCCAAAAGACTTGTGAACGTCGCGCACCACCACGATCGGGGTGCTGCCGTTTCGGCCTTGTTCCATCGGCTGCAATCCTCGGACTTGGTTGAATGGACGTATTCCCACTAGGAGTCTGGCAAGGCCCCATGCACGCCCAAAACGGATGTGTTGGGTTTGCTACGGTTCCCCAACCTCGACTCGCCGGCTGTCGCCGCTGGCCTTGACTACCTGGTGACCCGCCGCCTGCCCCGCACCCTTACCACCACCTGCCCGCCCCGCACCTCCACCGGAAACGTCCGCGCCCGCACTCTCTCGTCGTACAGCGCCTCGCCGGTCGTTATGTCAAATTCCCAGTTGTGAAACGGGCACCGCAGAATCTCGCCCTCCCGCTCGAACTCCCAGTACCCCACCTGGTCCGACACCGGATGCGGCCGTATCCGCCCCCGGCACAACGGCCCACCCCGATGCGGACAGTGATTCAGCAACGCATACAGCTCGCCGCCCACGTTGAAAACCGTCACCCCATACCCCAGCGCCCCCCGAACCTCACACCGCTCCCCCGCCGGCAATTCGGCGACCGCGCACACAACAACCTCGTCAGAATTCACAGCCGTCACTCGATGTCACCCAATACGCCTACGCAGCGGAAATAGGAAGTCGAGAATCACAATCGGGGACCGCAGACGCTTCAGCCGCCGTCTTCCCCCTCTCCCTGGCAGGGAGAGGGTTGGGGTGAGGGTCGAGACGTCGGTCATGCAGCCTGTCGGAACACGGTCGGAGCCGTCTTCACAGAGCCCCCTGGTCAATCAAGCCCATCGAGACTGCCCGCTACAGCCGGAACGCCGCGCGCGCCGTCTCCCCAAAGATGTTGTCACGCATCTCCGCCGGAAAGTCAGGCGCCACCGACGTCGGCGAGTCCCAGTCCCAGTGCGGGAAATCGCTCGCGTACACCAGCGTCTCGTCCGCCCGCGCCTGCTCCAGGAACCAGTGCAGGTCTTCGCGTGACCCCGGCTGCTCCATCGGCTGCGTGCCGACTCGGATGTGGTCGCGGAAATACTCGCTCGGCAATCGCTTCACCCACGGCGTGTAGTCCCGCACCGCCTTCCAGTCCGCGTCAAAGTGGTTCAGCAGACCGGGAATCCACCACGTATCCACTTCCACGAACACCCACGTCAGCGTCGGGAACTTCTCGAACACCCCCTCGCAGATCAGGCTGGCCGTATGTGCCTGCGCAATCTGCGGACGCGCCATCCGCATCTCCAGGTAATACGTCGGGTATCCGGCCGCCGTCGGCGGATTCGTCTGACCACGCCCCTCGCCGCCAAAGTGCGTCACGATAGTCAGCCCGTACCGCTCCGCCGCCTCATATATCGGGTGATAGATCCGGTTCCCGTACGGATGGCGCCCGCCCGCCGGCAGCATCACCCCCACCACCGCCGGGTGATCCCCCAGCCGCTCGATCTCCTCCACCGCCAGCACCGGGTCGTTCGGACCCACCGCCAGCGTCGCGCGGAACCGCGGATCCTTCGCCACCCAGTGTTCCATCGTCCAGTCGTTATGCGCCCGGCAGATCGCCGCCGCGTAGTCCAGATTCGTCATCCCCACCGTCGGGTAGACCATCTGCCCTGTCAGGATCGCAACGTCGAACCCGTACGGATCCAGGTGCTCCCGCACCGTGAACTCCGCAAAGTCCGTGTGCTCGTCCACGTCGTGATCGGTCCGGTAGCCGTGCGAGTTCGGCATGTTCGTCCAGCCGCCGTTCGGAAACATGGACCCAAAGTCCTTGATTTCCTGCACGTACTGCCGCGGCAGATACGGAAAGATCTCATCGATCTTGTGCCACAGGTGGTGGCAATCGCAGTCCACCAGGTAAGGCGCGACTTTGCGAACGGTGGGTGCCCGCTCGGCGGGTCGGGTCAGGGAGTCTACGGCCGGCATCACTCGACTCCAGCGCAATCCTCAGCGCAACGCCGATGGTATCCCACCCATCCGCGACCGGGGCCAGACCGCAGCAACCAGCAACACCGGAATCAGGGTCACCATGACCAGGGCCACGAGTGCTTTTGCTCCCAGCGCCGCCCACCGCCAATCTGAAGTCATCAAGTGCCACAGCGCCCCCAGCTTGCTCCGCGTCGGCTCGACCGCACTGTGAGCCACGAATTCCAGGTCCTGCTCCGGCCACGTCAGTTCGCCGTTGATCCAGAGCCGCCCGTCCGCGAACCGGTCACCCTGCACCATGCCCACGCGCAACGCAGCGCCGGGCTCGTTCTCCGCCGCCACTTGCAGCAGCAGCCGCGTACCTTCCGTCGCCATCAGCAGCGGCACGTCGATCTCCACCCATTCCGGCAAGTTCCCGGCCGGTGCCTCGACCCATCCCTGCCGAAGCACATCGCCCGAAACCCCCGCCGCTGAATCCACCAATTGCCAGACCGCCGTCCCAGGACGTTCTTCAGGATCCCGATTGGCCAGGCGAAGACTCACTCCGGCAACAGGAGCTCCAGGCATTGGAAACTCCTGAGCAACCGATTGCCCATCCGCCAGGCTCACCCAGTAGTTGAGATGCCCTCCGGTCTCTCGCGCATCCACAAGCGGCACACGAAAAGCCAGCGCTGCAAACAGGCCACCGAGCACCACCACAACAATGGCCGCCGCAGCCACCGCCACCCCCAGACCGCGCCCTCGAAAGGCGTTAGCCATCGCATTGCGCGAGGACCAGGCAGCCACAGCGCTCAACGTCAAGAGCAACGTGCCGCCAAACTCCAGTGATTCTTCCAGGACCACCATGAGCTCATACGCCCGGCCCTTGATAAGCGCCGGCGTCGCTCCTTCGCACAAGAGCGCAAGCACCCAGGCGGACAAGCCCAGAGCGAACGGCCCGCGCACGGCCCGGGAGCGCAACCCGCGGAAATAGAACCCGCCCATCGCCACCAGGAATCCCGCAATCAGCGGAACCGCCATCAGAACCCAGATGAACGTTCCAGCCTCAGAGAGAGCGTCGGCACTGAAGACCCTTCGCGCCAGACCCTGCAGCCCTGTGGCGTGAAAGTCCGATGTCTCCTCCCAGAACAGAAACCCCGACGTACCCGCCAGAACCATCCAGCCGGCCACCGCCGGCCAACCCGCCGACCTCCGACGATTGGCCTCGGCGCTGGCGAGCGCTGCCACGGCCAGCACCAGCAGCGCCGCGGCCGAAACCCGATTCGCCAGCCGCCCCTCCCAGTCAATATCCGGATTCAAATCACGCGGAATCGCCTCCGGCGACAACCACGCCGGAAACGCCAGGCTCACCAGGTTCGGAACCACCACCCCACCCCACCAGAACAGCACCGCTGCCAGCAACACCAGCCATCCCGCCCATCCCGCCAACCGCCCGGCTACCAGCGTGTCCGTTCTCCTCACGACGCCGCGGTCACCCGTGCTTCCGCAGCATGTAACCCACCCCCGGCCTCGTAACCAGGTGCCGCGGATCCCCCGGATCCCGCTCAACCTTCTCCCGCACCCGCCGCACATACACCCGCGCCAGGTGACGGTCCCCCGCGTACTCCGGCCCCCACACCTCCTCCACCAGCTGAGCCGGCCTGAACACCCGGTCCCGGTTGCGCGCCAGGAACCGCAGCAGCCGAAACTCCGAGGCGCTCAACGCCACCGGCCGCCCGGCCACCGTCACTGTTGCCCCGGCAAAGTCGACAGACAGCCCGTCCGACTCGAACGGCGGCGGCGCCCCAACCTTCGTCCCCGGCGCCCGCCACAGCACCGACCGCAGCCGCGCCAACAATTCATCCTCGTCAAACGGCTTCGCCAGATAGTCGTCAAACCCCGCCTCCAGGGCGCCGGCAATGCCCGCCTCGTCCTCCTGAACGCTCATCGCCACCACCGGCGCATCACTCAGCTCGCGCAACTGCCCAAACACAGACAGCGCCTCCACGTCGGGCAATCCCAGGTCCAGCAGCACCACATCCGGCCTATTGGTGACGGCCTCGTCCAGACCTCGCGCGCCGGTCCCGGCAAACACCGCCCGGAACTCGCCCACCGCCAGGTCCGCGCGCAGCTGCCGCACATACCGCAGGTCGTCCTCGATCACCAGCGCCAGCGGACGCCCTCGGCTGCCCGTCATTCAGCCTTCTTTCGTGTGCGCTCGGCCCGTCGATCCATGACCGCGCATGGTGCGATACCCCGCCACCGTCCGTACACCCAGGCAGTCACCCGCTCGCCAAAGTACGAACCCGAAGCATAGGATTATGTCCACTAAGTCTGGAAGGAACCCACGACCATGGCCAGCAACCAGTCCGACTACCCCGTCCAATTCTCCGTCGACTACCCCGACCGCCCCCTCAACCGCCTCACCACCCTCTTTCGGCTCATCATGGTCATCCCCATCCTCATCGTGGCCAGCCTCATCCCTGGCTTCGTCAACAGCGGCCAGGCCAGCGGCTCGGAGCAGGCGGCAATCTCCATCCCACTCGTCTGGCTTCCCCTCGTCCTGATTCTGGTTTTCCGACACAAATACCCGCGCTGGTGGTTCGACTGGAATCTCGAACTCAGCCGCTTCGTCTACCGCATCGAGGTCTACGTCCTCGCCCTGCGCGACGAATACCCCTCCACTGACGACCACCAGGCCGTCCATCTGGACATCGACTACCCCGACGCCCAGGCGGACCTCAACCGCTGGCTCCCCCTCGTCAAGTGGTTCCTGGCCATCCCCCACTACATCGTGCTGGCCATCCTCGCCATCCTGGCCTTCATCGCCGTCATCCTCGGCTGGATCATGGTCGTCATCACCGCCCAGCACCCCCGCGCCCTCTTCGACTTCATCGTCGGCGTCATTCGCTACGGCGCCCGCGTCCAGGCCTACGCCTTCATGCTCACCACCGACCGCTACCCACCCTTCCGCCTCGACCCCTAGGACTTAGAAGAAGCGCCGAAAGCCCCGGCCGACATCAACGGACATGTCGAAGCCAGCCTGACCAGCCGGCCGCAACACAGGCGATGACTGCGTTCGCGAAACCGCCGAAGCGTCACCGGCGCGCGCCGCCTCAGTCGAACCGGGGCGGCTCGCGCATCGGCTCCCGCGGCTGAATCTCCAGGTCCACCCCGCCCAGCGGCTCGAACAGCTCATGGATCGCCGATCCAAGCATTCGGACGGGCCCTTTTGACCAGCGTCTGCGTGCCGCCTCGTCCGTCGCGACCGAGGTTTTGCTTCGCCTGGGCGGCGGCCGCGGTGGCGGTGGGTTCGGTTTTGGTCGTGGAGCAGTCCCGCTGCGTGGCGCGGAGTCGTCGTGGCTCTCGCGCGTCACGCAGCCGGCACGCTGTACTCCGCCCGTACGACTTCAATAGCCCGGTCGTGACACGCGTTGTTCAGCTTGTCGTCAATGGCAACCGGCACTTCCGGCCCCGACATCGTTCGCACTTCCAGCAGGCGAGCCTTCGCCTCCGCGTCGGGGTCGTACTGGTGCCACCACAGGTACTTCCACTCGTCGCTGATCGACTTGAAATGCTGTTTCGCGCTTTCGGCCTTGGCCGACTTCATTGAGGGATCGATGGTGATCAGGGCCAAGGCAAGCAACGAGGCTAGCATTGCCAGGACCGCGCTCAACCACGGAGGCAGGACGTCAATAACAAAGCTTGAGCCCGCAAAGAACGACGCGGCGGCAACCATTGAAATCAGCCACTGGTGCTGCCGCCGGTATCGGTCGGACAACGCCGCGTAATACAGGTAATTGCGCTCAGCGTCGAGCCGCCCATCCCACGCTATCTGCACAATCCCCGCTTGGGAGATTGCCTCAGCCACTCAAGCACTTCTGGCTGGTTGGGACTCGCCCATTGTAGCCCGCGTCGCAGCCAGGTCAGGTGTCATTGGGGCCCGCGAGCATCAAGAAACCGCCGTAGCCGCTGGTTGACTTCCTGACGCGGCAAGAAAACCTCGGGATCGTCGATCCAGCGCTCCAGCGCATCGGTCAACCGCGCGGCGCCGCATAAGCCAGCCGCGTACAGCTGGTCGATAGTCCACAACACTCCGTGCACGCGCCGGCCCTCCGCCTCTGCCACCCGCCGAAGGCGCTTATCGGCTGTGAGCAGCAGGCTGTACTCGTGATGTCGCGCCGCAACAAGGCAGACGCAATCGGCCAGCGAGAGAGCGGCATGCTCGGTTCTCAGCGCGAACGATTCGCGGGTCTGGTCGAGTGAAAGTTCTACAGTCGCCAGCCCGGCACTCTGCAGGTTTCGCCACTCCAGGTCTGTGAGATTCAGCAGTTCAGAGTGTCGGACGATCGCCGGAACAAGGAACTGATACGGCAGCTCCAGAGTGACCGCATGCAGTTGAACCTTGTGCAGGTCGATCAGGCAGCGCGCGTCGATGACGATCCGACGGATCACGCCGTGCGACGGCTCACTGTTTCAGAGACCGGCATGTCGGCTTCCAGTGCCGCTCGGGCCTTCGACGCGTCGTGGACCTCAGGGGTGGCGTAGCTCGTGCGAGCCTCTATCCGACCCTGCCGATCATGGATAATCACCTCCGACCGGCTGCCGACGGCAATCTCTCGCGCAACGGCAATCGCCTCCGCCTGCAGCCGGTGGGTCGACGTTGGTCTTCGAACGCCGGCGCTTTTCACCGCCCACTGTCCCAGGTACGGGACGACGTGCTGGGTTCTTGGGGCCTCCTCGCGTCCTTCCTGAAACATCGCAAGGCTCGGGCCTCGTAGTTCATCGCCGACTTCGCACAGCGAGCGCCGCAACAATTCAGCGCCTCGGATGGGTGCGAACAGCTGCTCGCCCAGCCCGCGCCAGACCAGGTCTTCAAACCGTTGCGGCTTCTCGAAGGCGCCCAGGCCCTCGTTTTGGGAAATCGGGTCTGGCTCCCTCTTGCGCCAGGCCCGCAAATAGCCGCGAAACGCGCGATCCAGCGCGGCCGCAGACACCACGCCGACCTCGCGCAACCGAGTAAGCATCACCGACGCTGAAACGCCATACATGTGCTTCAGGCGGACCAGTTCCCCATAAGCAAACCCATGCCGGTTGCTCCCTGCCTGCGCTCGCAGGTGCTCTCCCGGGACGAGCAGGGCCTGCGCGAATCGGTCAATCGCCTTGTTACGCCGAATGTGCGAGTCGGCAACTGAACGGATTGCACGCGCCGCCAGCTCCCGGGCCAGGGTCAGGCGCCGGCCTTCGATCTGGGCCCTGCTGGAGACCACGATGGCCTCGGTATCTGGCCGAGATCCAGCCAGCTTGACCGTGCAGACGAGACCGTCGAAGCGCTCCGGCAGGTCGGCTTCGATCAGCTTGAAGCCCTTGGACTCCAGCAAGCCGGTCATGCTGGGAATGGGACCGAAGCCCAGATTCCATTCCCGGCGTAGTCGGATCGCCAGGTCCTCGGCTTCCTCCAGGCTCCGGATCTGATCGAGGCGCAATCCGCCGAACGGGTCAGGCGACGTTTCGAGTTCCAGGATGAACTCGATGGCCAGGTAGTTCTCGAGCTGCTCGGTGAGCAAGACCTCGGCACGAGCGCGGTCTTTGGCCGACGTACCCGCGTGCCGGCGGAATTCGACCGCCTCAAGCCCCTCCACCTGACCTCCCATCAGGAAGTCCAGTGATACCTCAAGCGCCTGGCCCAGACCCACCAGCACCCTCGAACTCGGCATCATCTTGCCGGCCTCGTACTTGCTGATCGCCTGGACCGAAACCGACGGCGACATTCGCGTGGCAAGCTCGCGCATGGACAGTCCCGCCTTCTTCCGCGCCAATCGAAGCCGCTGTGCAAACACCCGTTCCTCCCCCGCCCTGAATAGTTGACAATCGCCATCAGTTCCTTAGAAATTCTACCGGGAGTTGAAAATCTTCGTCAGCGTGCTCCGGCATGATCAAGTAGAAGATGAGCCCGGCGGTCAGCAGATCGCTACCGCTGATCAATCTGCGCACCAACTGCCAGGTGCCTGAGATCACACATTCGAGGACTCCCATAGACAAACGGCCAGCCTCGGCGTCCGGCTAGCCGAGAAGCCGGGCGGGTACACACGTGAACATCCACGGGAAGTGATTGAGCGGCTCCGCGACTGATTCGGATAATCAATCTGTGCTCAGGACGAAAGTGTCGGCCTATATCCGGCAGATTCCTCCAACCACCCGCCAGAGCCGCTCAGCCGCCCAGAGTGGTTACTCTCAGACTCTGCGCCTCGCCCAGTCCCAGTGGCACGGGAACAGCATTTCAGAGCGAGAAGGCGTAGCCGGTAACTGGTTCTTCGCCCTCGTCCGCGACGAGCGACCTCGTCTGGATGAGGGTGAAGACGTCACTGACCGACAGAGATTCAGCCACCCGCCTTCTGCCGCTGGCGCATGTCCCGAGAGAGGCTCTCGATCCCTTGCACAAGCGCCTGGAAGCTGGCCGACCGGTTGCGCTCCCGCGAGAGATGCTCCGCCATGCGGCGCGCGCCGTCTGTTTTCTGGAAGCGGGGCACGAGTTCACGGACTGCACCGGAGGGTTTGACGACCGCGTCGGGGTCGCGGAATCGGCGTCGCCCTCCGATCCCGCGCAGGTTGTCCTGGCCATAGGCGTCGGCCAGCGCGTCCGGTTCGCCCAGGTACCAGGCTTCCAGTTCCTGGCAGGCAATCCTGACCAGCGAGTCGGTCCGACCGCCTTGCCGGCAGAGATCGCTCAGTCGTCGTTTCAAGGCGCGGCAGTCACCACCGTCGTTATCCCGCAATATGACGAACCGGACCCCTGGCTCGCGCCAGCGACGCAGCTTGCGGGGCACGCTCTTTTCCAGTTGCTGCTTGCCTCTATGCGTGACGCATTGAAAAACCAAGCACGGAAAAAGCCGCGGCAGTAGCCCCTCCAGCAGCGTTCGCATCGACGGCTCTTCCAACAGAAACACAACTCGTCTCACCGAGGATCGGCGCCTTCAAACATTCCCTGCTGCCAAAGCGAGCCTGGCAAGTCGCCTTCGTCCACCAGATCACGCAGCAGCTTGGATTCATGCGCTCGCCGCACGCTGGTATAGCCACCCTGCTTGACCAGGTAGAACACTTCGTCAATCTCGACCCCGTTCAGAAAGTCGGGCGAATGTGTGGACACAAGCACCTGGCCGCCGCGCCGTGCGTAGTCCCTGAATTCCTCCGCCAACTCATGCAGCAACTCCGGGTAGAGCTGGTTCTCAGGTTCCTCGACGGCCAGCAGCGGATGAGGCTTCGGGTCGTAGAGGAGCACGAGGTAGACAAACATCTTGATGGTGCCGTCGGACACATAGCGGGCAATGAAGGGATCCTTAAAGCTCCCGTCCTGAAAGCGCAGCACCAGTCGCCCGTCCTCGGTGGGCCTGGCCTCCACACTCTCAATCCCAGGAACCCGGCGTCGCATGGCGTCGAGCACACGCCGAAAGCGCTTGGGATGATGCTCATACAGGTACCGCGCAACCTGCGCGACGTTGTCACCGCGGGTTGAAAGGTGCTCCGCGTACCCTTCCTCGGCGCTCGGTCGGGCGTCGTCAATGTGGAACTTTGAGACATGCCAGTTGTCGATCAGGCTCCGAAGCTCTGAAACCGCGGAGTACTCGCTAAGCCGCCCGAACACGTTGATTGCGAGAACGCTCGGGTCGCTTAATACGTGCAGCTCGGGATCGTCAAGTACAACTTCATCAGGGACGAATGACCTTGCATCTCCGACCATTCCCCGCCCATGCGAGAAATTCAGATAGAATTGCGGCTGCAAATCACCGGGCTCAGAACACTGCAGAACCTCACGGATCACGACCGCGCTCTCACCGCCGATCCCGATCTCAAGTTTATAGATGATCAACCGCCCACCATTGTCACGAAGAGTAAGCGTGATCCCGATCGGCCCGGCCTGGTCGCGGCTCTTCAATTCACCGAGGCCACCGCGCTTATCAACGGCCACCGCGACATCTTGGGCTACCGCGTCCTTGAGAAAACTGAACACATCGAACAGCGTCGACTTCCCCGACCCATTGGCGCCCACCACCACCGCCATGCACGGCAGGTCGCGTAGCACGGCGCGGCGAAACACCCGGTAATTGCGGAGTTCCAGTTGCTCAATCCGCATCCGCTTGCTCCTCGCCATGCCGGGGCGGAATTTCACAATCACGCCTCAAGCGCAGGTTAGCCCAGGGTTCAACTCCACCGTGTCAGATCGACGTCGTGGCCGGGCCGGAGTCGCCTCTGCCCCTGAGGTCTGAGAGTTGCAGACAGCAGTCTCGCCAGCCCAGGGATCAATCACCTCAACCCCACACCCAACAAAGCCCTCCACATCCCCCGTCGCCACCGCCATCCCGCGCGACTTCGCAATCGCCGCAACCTGGCAGTCCACCTGGCTGATTGGCCGACGCGCGGTGCGGCGGTTGGCCGCGATCTCGGCATACGCCTGGGCAGCCGCCGCGTCAAAAGCCAGCACACGCCCGCCGAACACCTCGCCAAACAGCTGGTCCGCCGCCGCCGCTAACCCATCGCGACGCCATCCCCCCAGCAGCAGCGCGATCCCCGTGCGCACCTCCGCCTCGGTCACCGCCGCCACGAACAACCGGCCGGCGTCCTGTCGGTCCAGCCAGGCCAGCACCTCGGGCGTCGGGCGTGCCCGCGTGAGTTCCGAAACAATGCTCGTGTCCAGGACAATCATCGGCCCGCGACCTCAGTCGAACCGCGGCGGGTCGCGCATTGGCTCCCGCGGCGGAAGGAACGGATCCACGCCAACGAACGGCTTGAACAACGCATGCATCGCCGTTCCAGGGTTGTCGAGAGATGCCTCGTCCTCGCGCAGCGCTGCCCGCAGAATCTCCCGCACCTCCCGCTCCATCGAGCGCCCATTCGCCGCTGCCCGAATCCGCAGCCGCTGCTTCAAGTCCTCATCCAGGTTGCGCACCGTGATACTCGCCATCCGACTAACCCTCCTACTGCCGTGCTGCTGATGCATGCGTTGACCGCAATGCAGGCAACCGTGCGATTTCAATCAGTGATTGCAATGCAATCACCCCGCCCCCTCCGGATCGTGATAAAACCGTTCCGCCGTCGTCACCGCCCGCCAGTCCTCCGGCTTGAACGCCTGTTCGCCCGCCCGTCGCGCCGCCTGCACCAGTTCCCCAATGTGATGCAGCGCCGCCAGCTTGCGGTTGTGATTGCGGTCGCGGTCGGCTCGTAAGTCATCCAATTCGCGGCTTGTCGCCATGTCCAGTCCTTTCAGAATCCAGTCGGCGTAGCGGTAGCCCTCGGCCCGGAACTTGCCGCGCGAGGCCCGCCCCGTGTTGTAGTCCGCCAGCGCCTCGCGGTAGTCCCCGCCGCGGTGGGCGATGTGCGACGCCATCAGGTTCGCGGCGTACTCCAGCGAGGCGAACGGGTCGAACGTCCGCCCCCGCATCGACGGATGCCAGCGCGGAATGATCTGCGCAATCCCCTCCGCCCCCGCCCGGCTCACCGCCGTCGGGTTCCAGCCCGACTCCATCACGATCTGCCGGCGGAACACCTGCGTGTCGTAGCCCACCGCCCGCGCATAGCCATCCGCGAACAGTTCCAGCGGATTCACCCGCTCGCCCGTCACCCGGAACGTCGCCGGATCGATCACCCCGTCCGGCGTCGCGTCCAGGTGCAGGTGATGCCCCGTGCTGTTCCCCGTCGAATCGCACAACCCCAGCGTCTGCCCCGGCTCCACCGTGTCGCCCACCGCCAGCCTCGGCGGCTCGTCAAAGTGCAGAAACCGCCACAGCACCCCCTCCGCATCGCGCAGCGCCACCGCGTTCCCGTACGGAAACCCATCCCGCACCGCCCCGTCCCGCGTGCTCGGCCGCTCCGTCGTCCACACTGCCGCTACCACCCCCGCCCCCGGCGCCTTCACCGGCCGCCGATAAACCGACCCCACCGCCACCGCCAAATCCAGCCCCCCATGCCGGTAACTCCCCCGATCGGCCCCAAACACACTCGTAACCCGAATCACCCCGTCCAGCGGCGGAATCAACATGAAATCTCCCATGAAGTCGAGTTGGATCCCGCCGCCCGCCGAGATCCCATCCGTTTGTCTTCCGTACGCAGGAAGTGTACACTAGTCGCGGACGATTCGCAAGCCTTCGGAGGCTGCACCAAATGCCGAGCCTGGCCCGCCGCCTACTGCTCCTGCTGTCCCGCGTCCTCGTCGGCGTCCTCAGCCTCGCTCGCCGTTGGCGCCCCACCGCCGCGGCCACCCCACGCCGCACAACCCCCGGCCTTGCCCGCACCCGCCAACGCCACCTGCATCCAGCCCAACCCGTCACTCACCGACCCTCGCGCCTCGCCCCGCACGTGTCTGCTCGCGACGCCCGGCTATCCCGCTCGCAGGCGTCCCAAAGCGCCCCGCCGCACCTCAAGAGTTTTTTGGAAAAAACTCTTACCGCGCACGCGAGGCCCGCTTTTCAGCGCTCTCCAGCGCCTACACTCGCTGTTCTCACGGACCGCAGCGCACCCGGTGGAGGCTTGGCCCACATGAACCTCGTCGGCTACACCGACCACCTCACCGCCTCCCCCGGCGACACCGTCCGCTTCATGGTCAGCAGCCAGCACCCCCGCTTCCGCGCCGACCTCGTCCAGCTCATCCACGGCGACGAGTCCCCCGACGGCCCCGGCTACAAAGAACGCCAAGTCCCCTCCGCCATCGACGGCCACTACCCGGGCCGCTCCAAGCCCATCCACAGCGGCTCCTACGTCCTCGTCCCCGCCCACCCCGCCCTCGACACTCTCGCCAGCTTCACCCTCGCCGCCTGGATCTACCCCACCACCCCCGCCAACGGCCTCCAGGGCCTCATCACCCGCTGGACCAATGACCCGCTGCCCCAGGGCTTCGCCCTCGTCATCGGCCCCAACGGCGACCTCGCCCTCCACCTCGCCGACGGCCGCAACCCACCCGTCCAGGTCGCCACCGGCGCCCCGCTCACCGAACGCGTCTGGACCTTCGTCGGAGCCAGCTACCACGCCCCCACCGGCCGCGTCGTCCTGATCCAGCAGCCCCTCAACCCCTGGCCCGTCGCCCCCGACCGCGCCCTCGTCACTCACAACACCTCCGCCGCCAACGTCCGCGCACCCTCCGGCGCCCCCCTCCTCTTCGCCGCCCTCACCGCCGGCCCACCCACTCGCACCGGCCCCATCGCCGCCCCCTACAACGGCAAACTCGATACCCCCCGCCTCTACAACCGCGCCCTCTCCCCCAACGAACTCACCGCCCTCGCCGACCGCACCTCCGTTCGTGGTGAGCCGGCCCGCAGTCTTCCGGAGGGCCGAGTCGAACCACAAGCGACTGACGACCCACTCGCCGCCTGGGACTTCAGCCTCGACATCGACAGCTACCGCGTCACCGACACCGGCCCCCACGGCCTCCACGGCCGGGCCGTCAACATGCCTACCCGCGGTATGACCGGCCACAACTTCACCGGCGCCCAAACCAGCTTCCGCCTCGCCCCCCACGAGTACGGCGCCATCTACTTCCACGACGACGACGTGGAGGACGTCGGCTGGGAGTCCGACTTCCAGCTCACCGTCCCGCTCGACCTGCCCAGCGGCGTCTACGCCGCCCGCCTCCGCGCCGGCGACGACGAGGACTACCTGCCCTTCTGCGTCCGGCCACCCCGCGGCGCCGCCACCTCCCGCATCGCAGTCCTCATGCCCACCCTCACCTACGTCGTCTACGCCAATTTTCGCGACATCGACGGCGCCTTCGTGGACCACGAGCGCGTGCCCAACGCCGACGCCTCGCTGCATCAGGACGTGTTCGCCTACATCCGCGCCAACGGCCTCCCCGGCCTCTACGAGCGCCACTCCGACGGGTCGGGCACCACCCACGTCTCCCACCTGCGCCCCATCCTCAACATGCGCCCCAAGTTCCGCTACCGCGTCTGGGGCGCCCCCGCCCGCTTCCCCGCCGACCTCTATCTCATCGACTGGTTGGAAGCCACCGGCCACCAGTTCGACGTCATCGCCGACCACGACCTCCACGCCGAGGGCGCTGACCTGCTGGAGCCCTACCGGGTCGTCCTCTCCGGCTCGCACCATGAGTACTGGACCGCCGACATGCTCGCCGGCATGCGCTCATACCTGGACCAGGGCGGTCGGCTGATGTACCTGGGCGGCAACGGCTTCTTCGGCGTCACCACCATCGACGCCCAGCGCCCCCACATCGCCGAGGTCCGCCGCTGGGGCACCAGTTGGCCCTTCGAAATGCCGCCTGCCGAGCGTGTCCACAGCACCACCGGCGAACCCGGCGGCACCTGGCGCAACCGCGGCGTGCCGCCAAACGGCCTCGTCGGCATCGGCTCCTGCGCCGCTGGATTCGACCAGGGCGCTCCCTACGCCCGCCAGCCCGACGGCTTCGATCCCCGCGCCGCCTTCATCTTCGAGGGCATCGGCGACGACGAACCCATCGGCGACTGCCCATCCCTCGTCGTCCGTCACGGCGCGGCTGGCTATGAAATGGATCGATTGGACTTCAGCCTCGGCACCCCGTCACACGCCTTGCTGCTGGCCTCCTCCGTCGGCCACTCCGAGCGCTACACCGCCTTCATCGATGAGCGCCTCGATTTCACCCAGGGCAAGGACGGCATGCTCCCCGATTCACCGCCTCCCGCCGACGGCCCCCACGCATTCGTCCGCGCCGACATGGTCTACTTCGAAACCCCCAACGGAGGAGGCGTCTTCTCCGTCGGCTCCATCGCCTGGCGCGGCTGCCTCTCCCACAACAACTACGACAACACTGTCTCCCGCGTCACCGGCAACGTCCTCCGCCGCTTCGCCGCCGACCGATGACCGCGTCAACCCTTTACAACGGCATCCAGGTCCCCGCCGAGTGGCCGCCCCAAACCATCGAGCCCGGCGGCGATCCGCTGCCGGTGCCCTATCTGGCCAATCCTCCGCGCGTCATCCCAATCGACGTCGGCCGCCAGCTCTTCGTCGACGACTTTCTGATCGAGCACACCACGCTCCGCCGCGTCTACCACGCCGCCAAAGTCCACGAAGCTGCGCCGGTCCTGTCGCCCGAAACTGACCTCGAACTCAACCGCGGCCACTGCCCCGTCGCCGCCCCGTTCAACGACGGCGCCTGGTATGACCCGGCCGACGACACATTCAAGCTCTGGTATCACGCCGGCTGGTTCGACGGCACGGCCCTCGCCACCAGCAGCGACGGACTCAACTGGGAGCGGCCGTCACTTGACGTGGTGCCCGGCACCAACGCCGTCGTCGCGCACCCGCCGGACTCGCGACGCGACGGTGCACTGGTCTGGCTCGACGCCGACGCCGACCCGCCCGAGCGCTTCAAGATGTTCATCTTCTGGCGCCATCCTCAACGTCACGAAGGCCTGATCTACACCTCGCCCGACGGCATCCACTGGACCGAGCGCGGGCCGACCTCCCAGTGCGGCGACAACTCCAGCTTCTTCTACAACCCGTTCCGCCAGCGGTTCGTCTTCAGCATCCGCCTGAGCTGGGACCGACGTGCGCGCTTGTACTTCGAGCACCCGGACTTCCTGCAGGCCGCCCGCTGGGGTCCCGATCAAGCGGTCCGCTGGGCCCGGGCCGACCGTCTCGACCGGCCCGATCCTTTTCTGGGACTGCGCCCTCAGTTGTATGACGTCAACGCCGTCGCCTACGAGAGCATCATGCTCGGCGCGTTCGCCATCTTTCACGGGCCGGAAAACCCCGACGCCGCCAGCATCAGCCGCCCCAAGATCAACGACCTGCAGTTGGCCTACAGCCGCGACGGCTTCCACTGGCACCGCCCGCACCGCCAGGCATTCATCGCGTCCAGTCGGCGCTGGGGCGACTGGAACTACGGCTACATCCACGCGGCCGGCGGAGTCTGCATCGTGGTCGGCGACGAGCTCTGGTTTTACTACGGCGCTTTCTCCGGCCAGGGATCGGTGTTGAAACCCGGAGAGTTCGGCGGCGACTACGAGCAGGACAACGCCATGTACGCCGGCGGCCACACCGGCCTGGCCACCCTCCGTCGCGATGGCTTCGCCTCCATGCAAGCCGGCAGCCGCGGCGGCGTGCTGGCCACCCGCCCGGTCACATTCAGCGGCTCCCACCTATTCGTCAACCTGGACGCCCCGCATGGCGAACTGCGCGTGGAAGTCCTGGACGAGCGCGGCGAGGTCATTCACCCGTACTCACTCGCCAACTGCCGGCCGGTATCCGTCAACGCCACGCGCACCCGTGTGAAGTGGAACGGCGCCAACGAGCTGTCGTCGTTGGCCGGCCGCCCAGTGCAGTTCCGCTTCCACCTGCGTGACGGCCACCTGTACGCCTTCTGGGTCAGCGCATCCAGCTCCGGCGCCAGCAACGGTTACCTCGCCGCTGGCGGCCCCGGAATCTCCGGACCCGTCGATGTCTAGCCGTCCGCCCACCTACGCTGCATCGCGTGAGTCCACCGCCTGCCATAAGTTAAGCGTCGCCGCCCCGGCTGCCATCTATGGTCGCCGGTCCAGCCGAGACGAAGGGATCGACTAGTGGCCCGAGAGTTCGACCGAACCCAGGAACGTCACGCGGTCCCCATGCCGCCGCCAATGGACTTCCCCGAGCGCGGCAGCCCCGAAGCCGACGTGCTGGCCGAGGTCAAGGCACGAATGGCAAAGGACCCGTATCCCGTCGAACAGAACTTCGGCGTCAGCTACGTCGGCCCGCCCCACGAGATCGCCGAACAAATCCGGCCGCTTGCCGCCGGATCCTTCTTCGTTGAGTGGGCGCGCGACATGAACCCCGCCGCCGACCTCTTCGAGAAGGAAGCCGTGCGCATGCTCGGCTCGTTGCTCGGCCATCGCGAAGCCGTCGGCTTCATCACCAGCGGCGGCACCGAGTCGAACCTGCTGGCCATGCGCCTGGCCCGCAACCTGGGTTCTAAGTCAGAACCTGAAATCGTTCTGCCGACCACGGCCCACTACAGCTTCCGCCTGGGCGCCGAACTCCTGGGCCTGCGGCTCCGCGAAGTTGACGTGGACGACGCCATGCGCCCGGACATGCAACAGGTTGAGCGGTCGCTCAACGGCAACACCGTCGCACTGGTCTGCTCAGCACCGGAAGGCAACTACGGGCAGCTCGACCCCGTCGAAGAATTCGCCGACCTTGCCGAGCGAAAGGGCCTGTACCTCCACGTGGACGCCGCCTTCGGCGGCTTCGCGCTCCCATTCCTTCGCGAGCTGGGTTACCCAATCCCAGCGTTTGACTTCAGCCTGCCTGGCGTTTCGTCGATGATGACCGACGGCCACAAGCTCGGCCTCCTTCCCGTAGCGACCGGATTCCTCCTCATCCGCGACGCCGCGATGCTCGACGCCATCCCGGCCGAGTTCACCGGCATCCACACCATCACCGCCACCAAGCCCGGCGATCACGCCGTCGCGGCGTGGTCCGTCATGCGTCGCCTGGGCCGCGAGGGCTACCGCGAGTCGGCCCAACGCCTGATGGAAGTGGTGGACATTGTCAGCAAGGGCATCGAGAGCATCGACGGCCTCCGCCTCCTCGTCCGCCCTCTCCTCGCCGTGGTCAACTTCACGTCCGATCGCGACGACGTTGAACGCATCTACCTGGAACTGCGCCGACGCGGCTGGGGCGCAACCTACGGCCACGACGGCGCCCAGGGCCGCATCCGCCTCTCCATCCACCCCCACCGCGACATCCAACACGCCCACGGCTGGGTCGCCGCCCTCAGAGAATCTGTCCAGGCCGTGCGCTCAAACGCCTGAGACGCCGACGGGGCGTCCACGACCGGGTCGTGGACGCCCCGCGGCGAGAAGAGTCCGCCTTACCGGCTGTAGCCAGATGACGTCGCCGGCGGCGCTTGCGCGCGCGCTCGATCCGCCATGTGCTCCAGCATGAACCGGAAGTCCTGGTAGGCGCCAAGCCCACCCAGGCTGCGCTGCAGCGACCCCAGTTGATCTTCCAACTCCGTCAGATCGCGGGAGATTTCGGCGACATACTCGCCGTCATACAACCCGCCGTACCGGTCAGCCGAGAGGGCCACGATGGCCCCTAGCTGTAGCAGTGGATCGCCCGAGGCGCTCAGGCTGCTGTCCAGACGCCCGCGCACCTCGGCGCGCTGCGACCGCGACTGCCCGGATTCCGCCACCACCCAGCGCAACTCGACGTTGGCCAGGGTCACGTCCTGCCCGCCACGCGCCAGCGCGCGGTCATGCAGCTCGATCTCGTAGAACACGGTGGTCGCCGCGCCCGACGGGATCTCCGCGAACTCCTTGCGGTCCTCCGCGAAGCTCTGGTCCGACCTCACCCGGTTCTCGTAGCCGATGATCCGCCACGATTTCACCAGGTCCGGATCCCACGTCACCTGGGCCCGCGTCTGGTCCGCAAACGGCGTCGACAGCGCCAGCCAGTTGTCCCGGCTGAACGTCGCCCGCGCCTGGCCGGTGTCGTCCAGGTAGCGGTACCAGCCGTTGCCATGCTGCGCCAGCTGCTCCAACAACACATCGTTGTAGTTGTTGATGCCGACCCCAATGGTGATCAGGCGCAGCGGGTTCAGCGCGTTGCGGTCGTATGCCGATTCCAGGATCGCGAACGGGTTCGTCGCGTCCACGTTGGCCACACCATCCGACATAAGAATGACGTAGTTATATGCCTCCGGGCGCTCCTGGCGAATCCGGTCCGCCAGCCGCACGCCCTGGTTCAGCCCGGCCTGCACGTTGGTGCTGCCATGCGGCGCCAGGCGCTGGATTGACCGCTCGACCGCCGTGGCATCGGGTGACGTGTGTTCAACCGTGAGGTCGTGAATCACGTTCTCGGTGAAGTGCACCACTGCCAGCCGGTCCTGCGGTCGCAGGCTCTGGCGAATGGCCTCCGCCGCCGCGCGGGCAATGTCCACGCGGTTGCCGTCACCCATAGATCCGGACGCGTCCAGCACCAACGTCACGTTCAGCGGTCGGTTGTCTGCCACTTCAGCAGCCTGGAAGCCAATCCGCACCAGATGCTGATTGCCATTCAGCGGGTGCATGGCCATGTCGCTGGTAATGGCGAAGCCCCAGTCGTCCGCAGGCTGCTCGTACTGGTAGTCGAAGGCGTTGATCCACTCTTCGGCTCGCACCGAGTCCGGCTCGATGTCGTAGCCCTCCTGCAGCCACGACAGCGCCAGCTGATACGACGTCCGATCGGTGTCCAGGCTGAAGGTGGACACTGCGTCCTCGGCCGTCGCCACGAACGGCTGCCGGCCGTAGTCCTGGAACGTCGTGGCCGGAGGCCGCGCCGGCGCAGGCGTTCCGACCGTCTGCGACGCGGCTGCCTGAGGAGCCGCCGCCGCGGCGGGGGCCGGCGTTCGCATCGCCTGCGCCTCGACCTCGACGACCTTTTCGACAACCTTCTCGACCTCGATAATCACCTCTCGCGTGATCACTTTCTCTACAACCCGCTCGACCGGCACCTCCTTGATGACGACTCTCTCGGCAGGAGTTGATTCACGCATCGCCATAGCCGGCGCAGCCGTCGCGGCTGGCGCTGCCGCGGCTGGCGCTGCCGCGGCCGGCGCTGCGGTTGCCATTGCGGCTGGAGCGGCCTCAGGGTATGACGTCGACATGACGAACTCGTCCTGGGTAGCCCGCGAGGCCAGGAATACGGCCGAGGCCGCCACGGCCGCGGCACCGCCGGCGGCCATCATCGGGAACCAGTTCTGCTTCAGCGCGCCCAGGATTCTGCGGCGCACCTGCGTCACCGGATGCCGCGTCGGCGGCAGATCCATCTGGCCCTCAAGCGTCTGCCACAGGTTCTCCGGCGCGCGCAGGTCCTCCGCCTCCGCAGCGAAGTGATCGCGCAGCGCGCGTTCCATCTCCTGGTCCGATCCGTAGTTACTGGCCATGGCTGTACGCCTCTCGGGCTCCGCCCGTTGCAAGTTGCTCCCGGAGCTGGCCGAGGGCTCGACTGAGCCGCGATTTGACCGTGCCCTCCCGCACGCCAATGGCTTCGGCCAGCTCGGGAACCGTCAGGTCCGCGAAAAAACGCAGCACGACCACCTGCCGGTGGTCCGGGCTCAGCCCGCCCAGCGCTTCCCGGATCGCCTGGCGGTCGAGGTTCGCCTCCATCGTTTCTCCGGGACTGGGGCGGTCGTCTGCGTGGCTGTGGTTCTGCAGAGAAACGGTGTCGAGCGCGCGCCGGCGGCGCTGCGACACGACCGCGTTCACCAAAATGCGGACGAGCCAGGGTTTCACCGGGCGTCCGCTTTGAAAGCCCGCGATGCCCCGCCAGGCGGCGAGGAGGGCCTCCTGAACCTGCTCTTCGGCCAGTGCGCGGTTCCCGGTCATCAGGACCGCCGTGCCAAAGAGCACGTCCTTGTAGCGCTCCACCAGATGGCGAAACGCCTCGTGCTCGCCGTTTTGGCAGCGCAGCACGGCCTGTTCATCGGTCATAAGCCGCCCTCATGGTCCAATCTCCTGGTGCCGTCTGCTAATAACTACGCGAGGTAACGACGAATCGTTCCATTGGCCTCGGCAAGTCCGCTTGTCCGGAGAGTGGAGCCACATGCGCCGAACGAACTACTCCTGGCATTCTTCCAGCTGCTGGGCTCGGACAGCTGCCACAGGGACTCGTTCGCAGCCGCTAAATGCCTGATCTGCGAGCAGAGGGACGAATCGAGTCAAAATCGTGGACGCGCAGGCGGACCTGCCGTGCATCCTAAAGTGCGTAGCACAGGGCGAGACCCATCGTGATCTGCCGTTGCGACGTGTCCATTGCCGGAAATTGTCGGCTACCCGATCCGCTTGACTAGCAGCGCCCCATCGGAATCGACAAAGGCATGACCGTGCCAGCCAGCTTGTTCGAGCCACGCCCGCCCGAACTGCTAGACGGCCTGCGAGATGACGCCTTCCAGATTTTGTGTCATTGCAGGCCAGCCGTGTAGCTACAGCCCCCGCTGGCATCAAAGATGGCTGAGCCATAGCTCAATGAGAGGGCCTGCAAACTCTGGCAGCGGTTGCTGCCGGAGCCACAGTCCTAGGCTCGCGGCAAGATCGTCGCCTTCACGCACTCCATGGCCATCGCGCTTCGGATAGCCGCGGCAACACCGGACTCCGAGAGCGGAAAGGTGCGCTGCATCAGGGACCAGTCATAGTCGTCCTGGATGGCGTAGAGGTTTGCCATCGCCTGCGCCACTTCGTCAGGTGTGAAAGCCCAACTCGCCAGCACCTGCACTTCCTTTACGCAGATCCGATGCCAGTTGGTATCGATGCTGCCGGCGTCGGTGAACTGGCCCATCTCCACAAACGTCCCGCCGTCGCGCAGCATCTCAATCCCCTCGGGCCCCGCCTGCGGGGCGCCGCTGCAGTCCACGACCAGATCGGCCCCGAATCCGCCCACGGCATCGCGGGCAGCGGCTATCCGTGCATCTGTCGACTGATGTTCGTCAATCGAGACGGTGGCATCGGCGCCAAAGGCCCGGCAGAGCGCCAAGCGCGGCTCTTCGGGCGCTCCGACCACGACGACCTTCCCGGCGGCGCGCTGCCTGGCTGCGATCAGGGCAAGGACGCCTATGGGGCCCGAGCCCTGGACGACGACCGAATCGCCGGCCTTGAAGCCCTCGAGCCCAAGCGCTGAGGCCCGGTTGAAGGCGCGCGTCACCGAGGCGAAGGGCTCGACCAGCGTCCCGACCATGCTGGGCATATCGTCTGGAAGTCGAAAGACCTTGGTTGCCGGGAACGCTTCAAGATCGAGAAAGACCATGTCGGCCCAGCCACCCCAGAGGTGCGGCGGCCGCTGGAACCCGATCTTGCGTCCGTAGTACGTCGGGTTCAGGCAGCGGTTTGCCCGCGTCGGATAGTGGATGCAGTAGTGGCACGACCCGCAGGCCATCAGTGGCGGAATCATCACCCGGTCGCCCTCGCGCAGCGCGAGTCCCATGTAGTCACACGTTAGCCCAGGCCCGATCTCGTCGACGACGCCGGCCAGCTCATGGCCGAGCGTCAGCGGCCAGGGCAGTTCCCCGGGCCAGTGCCCCCGCAGGATGTGCAAGTCGGTGCCGCACACACCGCAGGCATCGATCCGAATAAGCGCGCCTCGGTTGGGCACGGATGGACGCCGCACGGTGCGCAAGTCCGGGTGAGTTGCCGGTCCGTCGAACGTGATCACCCGGACCGAACGATCGCTGGCCGTGGCCTCGGTCATCCCTCAGTGCTCGCGCCGAGTGGCCGCTAGGCCTGACCGGTCCAGTCGAACAGCACGCCAAGCCACCCTTCTGGTCCCCGCGCGATCATTTCGTAAATCGCGGGAGCTTCGTTATAGGGAACGTCGTGCGTCACGAGATGATCCACGTCCAATTCACCGCGCGCGATGAGATCAAATACGTAGGCGCGGTTGGCGGGGCGAGTCCATTGGAATCGGTGGTACGGCTCCGGCGGATAGTCGAGCGAATAGTTGCCCAGGATGTCGAGTTCGTGTCGGAGCACCTCGGGTTGGAGCGCGATTTCCACGGTGCCGGGCGGGCTGCCGGACAGGCAAACCGTGGCACCGTGGGCCGCCGCCTTCAAGCAGTCCGCGAAGACTGCGGGGTTTCGCGCCACCATGAACACCACCCGCGCTCCGCCCCCGGTCAAATCGTGCACAGCCCGCACCGCATCCTCGCGGGAAGCGTTAATCGTGTGCGTGGCTCCCATCCGCCGGCTGTGCTCCAGACGCTCGTCCAGCAGATCGATTGCGATCACCGGGTAGGCGCCCGCCCGCGCGGCGAAGTACGTGGTCAGCTGCCCCACCAGGCCCTGCGCGAAGACGGCGACGGACTCACCCAGGTACGGCTTGGCGCGTCGTACCCCGTGTACCGCAACGTCGCCCAAGACGGCAAACGTCGCCTGCGCGTCCGTCACGTCATCTGGGATACGACCCGCATAGCCGCTCCAGCTTGTGACCGTTCCGACATCGACAAGGTCAGCGCCCTGGTGCGGGGCGATTATCAGGACACGCTCACCCGGAACGTAGTCGTCGACCTCCGATCCGATTTCCTCGACAACGCCGACTGCCGTATATCCGACTGAAGTGTCACCCGACCGTGACATCTCGTAGGCGTTTCTTTCAGATCCGGCACTGATCTGCGATTTGCGGATGCGGACCAGGATTTCACAGGGCGCTGGATCAGCAAGTTGGATCGATGCGAGCGCGGCCTTCCCGGTCGGCGTAAAGACGATTCTGGGAGCGCTTCGCATAGCCCACGCTTCATGCTGATCAATAGGCCCGGCAATGCAGTTGCGGGCCGGAATGGGGCAGTCATTCTACCGGCGTGGTCTTCACGCGGAATTGCCGGAAAGGCGGGGACCGGCCGCGGCTTCCTAAGCGCTTGATCGCCTCGGGAGTGTCTTCCGGCATCGCGACATACTGCCGACGCAGAGCGTCAGTCAGTTCGAGCCGCTCGGTACGATCTCCGGCAGCCCCTCAATGGCCGCGCAATCGCCGAGACTCAGGACGACCTGGCCTAGCCCTCGTTGGGAAGCAGCACCACTCGCACGTAGCGGTCCTCGGTCAAGTAGCGCTGGGCGACGTCGACAACATCCTCGAGGGTCAGAGCATCCAGACGGTCTTCAAAATCGAGAATCCCGGCAAAGCCCTGACCCCGCTGCAGTGAACTTTGGATCTGTCCGAGCCAGAAGCCATTCTCTCGCAGCTGCTCTTCTCTGGGATTGCGTAGCAGCTCTTTCGCCGTGTCCAGGTACTCCTGCTCGCCCCCGTTGCGCAGCCAGGCCAGTTCCTCAAACACCTCCATCAAGAGCTCGTCGGCGCGCGCGGGATCACTGCCGAAGCCTATGGAGATTCGGTACTCGGCGTCCGGCAACAGACTTGCTCGAGCACTCGCGCCAACGCTATAGGTGCCACCCAACTGCTCGCGCAATCGCTCGCGCAGACGGATCGTAAGCATCTCCGCCATCACCGTCAGTCTCAGCGCCTCCTGGCGGTTCCACTCCAGATCCCCGGCGAAGTACACGCGCGTCCGACTGCGTGGTTCGATGCCGCTATGCACGACGTGGTCCTCCAGACCCGTCGGCGGATCGACCCCGACGTCCCGCCACTGCTCTTCACGCCCCGTGGCCGGCAAGCTGGCCAAGTAGGTCTCGGTGAGTGAACGCAGGCTCTCCCACTCAAACGCGCCCACGAACACAAAGGATGCGTCGCCCAGATCCGCAAACCGGTCGGCGTACACCGCTTCCGCACGCTCAATGCTGAGTTCGTCCACCAGTTCAAGCGTTAGCGGTCGCCGGCGGAAGTGGTTCTGGCTCAGCACCGTGTTCACGGTGTCGGCGAACACGGCATCCGGCTGGTCGGCTCTCGTTTCGGCCAGAGTCCGCAGGCTGGTCTCGTACGTCGAGAAGTAGACCGGATCCAGCCTCGGCGATGTCGCATACAGCGTCACCAGCTGAAACAGCGTTTCAATGTCTTCCGGCGAAGCTTGGCCCCGAAAGCCTTCGTGCAGTTCACCGATGAAAGGGGATACCGAGACCCGCTTGCCGGCCAGCAGCTTGTCGAGGGCCACATTGTCGTGCTCTCCCACACCGCTGCCGGCAGTCAACTGGTCGGCGTACAAAGCGGACACGTGGTCGGCGTCGTCGACCAGGGAGTGCCCACCCGGACTGAATGCGCCAAACACAATTTCGTCGTTTTTGAAGTCCGTCTGCTTGGCTATCACCGTTATCCCGTTGGACAGCGTCCATCGCACGGCATCGATCGACTCGATCTGCTCTTCCGAGACGATGGTTCCCGGCGTCGGCAGTTCCGCGAGCAGCGGGACATCGGCAAATTGGTCGGCATAAGGCTCAACAACCAGTGAGTCGGCCTCCGCGAGTTGCGCCTGCAACACCAAGGCCAACTCTTCGTCGTCCAGCTCCTCGCCTCCTTCGGGACGCATGACCAGGAGCACCGTATTGCCGGGCTCTGACCAGGTCGCCGCGACGTCGTTCACGTCCGTTAGCGAGATCTGGGGAAGCAGCGCCTGGTACAACTCCCACTCAGCCTCGATGCCTGGCGCCGGAATCCCGCGTAGGAAGTGATCCGCGTACTCCTGGGCAAAGTCCGCCGACTCTCGCTGATCCCGTTCCTTATAGATCCGTTCGACGGCACTCAGCAGGTTGGTCTTCTCTCGAGCCAGTTCACTTTCGGTGAAGCCGTGCTGTCGAGCGCGCTGCGTTTCCTCCAGCACGGCCGCAAACCCGGGCTGAACACCATCCTGCTCCACCCATGCCCCGAACTGAACGACGTCGATTGGGTCCACAAACGGCCCACGCGAACCGCCCGCCCCAAGGTAGGGAGGATTCTCGACCTGTCCCCGCTCGAACAAGCGAGCGTTCAGCATCATGAACGCGAGCCGGTCCACCACGATACGCCGAAGTGCCGACTGGTCTTGGCCCGTCTCCGGCGGCAGTTTTCGCAGAAGGAACAGCTGGGTGCCTGGAGCCTCGGGGTCGCTGAACACATTGACGCGAGGCGCCTCGTGCTCGGGCACTTCGAAGCGCGGCCGGCTGCTTGGCGATGCGCTAGCAGCGCTCGCCTGGCCGGCTTCGCCGTCCGGAGGCGGTGCAAAGTGTTGTCGGATTTTGGCTTCTATTTCCTCGGTGTCGATGTCGCCGACGGCGATGACGGCCATCAGATCCGGCCGGTACCAGCGCTCGTAGAACCCCCGCAGGCGCTCCGGCGGCGCGGTCTCGATGACCTCCAGCAACCCAATGGGGCTGCGCTCGTTATAGCGAGAGTCGCCGAATATCAGCGGAAACCAGTTGTCTTGAAAGCGCGCGCCGAATCCTCGACGGAGACGCCACTCTTCCACGACGACTCCGCGCTCTAGCTCCACTTCCTCGGCATCGAACGCTACCGCGTAGGCCCAATCGCTGAGAATCTGGAATGCAGTCTCGAGAATCTCGGGATCGTCGGTTGGAATCTCAAGGAAGTAATTGGTGCTGTCGAACCCTGTCGATGCGTTGACGTCGGGCCCAAAGTTGCTGCCGATGGACTCGAGGTATTCAACGATCTCCTGCTTCGCGAAGCGCTCCGTGCCATTGAAAGCCATGTGCTCGACAAAGTGTGCGAGACCTCGCTCCTCCTCTTCCTCAAGAATCGATCCGGCCTTGACTATCAGCCACAGCTGTATCCGATCTCGCGGCTCTTCGTTGTGCCTGACGTAGTAGACCAACCCGTTGCTCAGCGTCCCGCGGGTCACCAGGGGATCGAAGGCCAGCGGAACATCGGGCTGCGGTGTCGGGGTAACGGTGACGACGGTGGGTTCAGGATTTGCCGTCGGCGTGACGATCGGCGTGGCAGTTGCGCTAGCCGTTGGCTCCGGGCTTGGCACCGGCGTGACGGCTACGGGTGCGGCGGTAGGCGTGGCCGCCTGGGTTGCCCTGGTTGTAACTGCTTCTGCCGTCGGGCTTCGGGTAGCCGGAGTCGAGGTTGGGGCGACCGACGGCGCTGTCGCCGGCGTGGCTTCACTAGCTGCCGTGGCCACCGCAACTGGCGGGGCGACAGTCGCCCCTGGCTCGGAAGGCGCAGTCAAGGCAACGACGGGTGCAGCGGTGATCGCGGGCTCCGGACCTGCCGTCGTAGGCGGGCTGGGATCGCACGCAATCAACACCGCCGCGGCGGACAGCGCCCAACAGGCTACGGCTATCGCTGTCTTCAATTTGGCGATCACTTAGCTCGTCTTTCGGCTTTCAATCTTCCAACCAGTTGCCACTTCTGAAGCTTAAGGAACTGTCGTTGGTGCGTTCGTTGCGAATCCTACCAAGACCTCCGTTATATCGACTGAGTGCACACTCCAATCGGTGGGACATCGCCTCGGCGTCGCGCCCATCTGAAAGTGTCTGCCAGCCGATTCCCAAGTTCACTCCTGAACTACGAGAATTGCGGAGCCGAAGCTTCTACTGATCCCTGGTCTTGAAGATCCCTGTTGTGGGAGCAAGGGGTACCTGTGAAGGGACAACAAGGACCTCGGCAAGGTCATCCCCGTGGGGAACTCGCCGCGGGCTGCCTCGGAGCCGGTCCCGGACGAACTGCGTGGCTGCGTCATGCCGTCACGCGAAGACACGGAACTGCCGTCGCTTCAAGCGGTCGACTTTCGTGGCAAAGGCCGCTGCGCGGTGAATCGACTCATGTAGGAGAACCCTGGCACGTCGCATTTCGTGCTGATCACCGAGGCGCCCTTGTTCGATCTCGCCAGACCCGCCAGAAAAAGTGCGTGAGTTTGAGAAATGCTCAGCCTACGGCGCTAGCTCAGTCGCGCTCCGCCTTGCTTATGTAAAATGGCCGACGGTCAATTAAGCGAGAATGCCCGGCTTGTTGGTGAAACCGCGCCGTCTTCGAAGCATGCACCATTTGGGAACGGGCATGCTCTTGCTGAGCTAGCCGTCGGTGGGTCACGCTGATGAGCCTCGCGCTCGAGTGCTGGGTCTGGAGAGTGACTTGGCTGGCGGACAGACTGTCTGGGCCGTGGGCTATTCGCGCAGGCGACAAAGCACCGCGACATATGCTGTGAGACATCGTGAATCGTCGCCGCGACGCCGGACGCGCGGCGAACCGTTGTAGGGATCCATAGCCTTGGCAACGTCGCACGTCGATGCTCTTTCGTCCGATGATGAGAATCCTGGGTCCCAGCGCTCGTCTTCGAACCTGATCACGTGTGTGGCGAGCCTAGTGAATGCGGTTGACAAGGGACTGGCCGATGAGGTCACGCCGTACGGCCTCATCCCATCGGAGTTCAACCTCCTGAGGACCTGCGTGGAACACGGACCTTGCACGGCTACGCAACTCGCGGAGGTTTTGCCCGTTGACGCGTCTCGAATCAGCCGCATGGTGACCCGGCTAGTCAACCTTGGACTTTTGCGTCGGCAGCGGCTGCGTAGCGACCGACGCGTTGTGTTGTTGCATCTGACCGATAGAGGGAGCGACCTGACGTCGCGTGTCGATGAGCGCGTGCAGGAGCACGTAGCCGAGCTTTTGCGGGGCGTGAGCGAGGACGAGATGCAGGCCTTCACGTTGCTTTCCGAGAAGATCTCTCGGAACTTTCAGACTCTGAAAGAGGCGTAGTAGTCTGCAGGCGGACGCCGCCGCGGCGGCTCCGATCTAAACGCTTAAGATTCCAACGTGCAGGAGAGTACGCAGAAGGGTTGACCGGGCTCCCGTATTCTCCGACGAACGATGGCGCGGCCGCACCCGACGAAAGGACGCTTCGTAGGTTTCCCTAGTCCGCGACCCGCGGTGAGGCCGCGGCGAGCGAACGCGAGCCGGACGAGTCAGCGCTGAGGCTTGCGGGCCAAGCACTCGCCGTATGCGAAGGCACTAAACGCGCCGGGATGCGTGCTCCAGCGTGTGAACGCCCGCTCCAGGTTTTGAAGGTGGCTCCGGGATACCACGCCGTATTCGGTTGCCGCATCGCGAACTTCCGGGGACAAAAACCAATCCCTGATGACAGCCCAAAAAGAAGCAACCTCGTCGGCTGTGGTATGAGACGTGAAAGAGGCTGTGGGCCTGAGATCCGTGAATCCGGCCTCAAGTAGGTGACGTTTCAGGTCCCTTCCCATATGGGGATGACCGTCGTCGGCGGTAATGAGCTCCGCGAAGGTAACCCAAGCATCTCCGAGAATCTCGAAGTCTGGAGCGACGAACGAAGATCCAATGATCCCTTCACGAACCGAGACGAGACCGCCGGGCCTCAAGACCCGCTTCACTTCAGCCAGCACGGCCCGGGTGTCGGGAACATACGTAAGGATGGAATGGCCGTGAGCAAGGTCGAAATGGTCGTCCTCGAACGGTAGATCGGTCACGTCGCCTACGTGGAAGGTTGCGTTGCCGTGTCCGCCCGCGTTGGCAACCGATCTGGCCAGGTCGATCTGCGACCGTTGCAGATCGACACCGTGCATTTCGCCGGGCTCTATCGCCTCGGCGAGGCCAACCGATATGGTGCCCGGCCCACATCCAAAGTCGAGAACGCGCTGACCAGGTTGGAGATATGGAAGCAGATGTGCGGCGTGGGAGTGCACCGTGTGCTCATTGAGGAGGCGCAGCATGGCCTCGCTGAAGCCGCACGTATACAAGGGCGTCGTGGGCGCTGGCTCAGTCAACGGGCCCCACCCATAACGTCACGATCAGCCTGACGGATTCGCGCTGGGACGTAACGATAATCGCGGCGACTTCAACGGGTAGCCAAGGCATCGTCCGCGCCAGGTTCCGTGCGGCGGTTGTGGGTCAGGACGCGGGTATCCAAGCTATCGATTCACCGTAGGCTACGGCCGCGAATGCGCCGGGGTGATCCTTCCACTGGTCATAGGCGACGCCAATCTGGTCGCAGAGCGCCTGAGTCGCCGCTCCATACTTAATCGCCGCGTCCGTGATCTCCGGTGCCAGGAACCACTGCTCGGCGAGTTGGTGGATGAGTGCGACTTCGTCAGCTGTGGTGAAGGTGTCGAACGATGCGCTCACCCGAATGTCCACAAGCCCAGCCTCTAGGAACTGCGTCTTCAGGTCCTTCCCCATCTGCGGGTGGCCGTCGTCCGCCGCCACCAGGTCTTCGAACATGTCCCATGCTTTTCTCAGGACTTCAAAGTCGGGATGCGTGAATGATGACCCGGAAATCATCTCGCGGCTGGCGATGATGCCGCTGGCCTTTACGACCCGGCTCACCTCGCGCAGAACCGCCTGGGTGTCCGGCACGTGCATAAGGACGTTGTGGCAGTGGGCCACGTCAAAGAACCCGTCCTCAAACGGAAGATCCGTCACGTCGCCAACTTGGAATAGCGCGTTTTCGCGCCCATACCGCCTGGCAAACATCCTCGCCAATTCAATCTGCGAGGACTCCATGTCTACGCCGTGGACTTCACCAGGCGAAACAGTCTCGGCCAGTCCGATTGATATCGTTCCCGGACCGCAGCCAAAATCGAGAACCCGCAGGCCGGGCTCCAGATAGGGGAGCAGATAGGCAGCGTGAGTCGGGGCCGAGACGCGCAGGAGCGCCTGGAGATACGTCTCGCTATAGCCCATGGTGTAGTCGGGCGTCGCGGATTCTCGCTCAGTCAATTCCCATCCCACTATGCTGGCCGTTCTCGGAGTATTTCCGAGCCCGCGCATGCGGGGCCAACGCACCGGCACCAGCTTCCACCGATATCTTCACAGATTCATGAACCCGGAGCAAGAATGAAGAGATTCCCACGAATCTTGCGTTGCCGCGCAAATGGGTCTCTGAGGACTTCGGTGCGAGGACGAGAACCCAAGCAGATTCGCGGTGCGTACTCGAAGCGATCAACCACATGAACAGATGTGAAACCGGAGTCTCCGAATGCGTTTGAGTGATGTCCCTGGTCTGCACACGTTGGCCGGAGCCCGCCTCCCAGTCACGGCCATACCCACTGCCCAGGGTCAGTCCCCTAAAGCCAGTGGATCATCGCCGGCAATGGTGCGCGGACACGAAGGCAGAGCGCGGACGCGCAAGCGCCGCGTTCGCAGGCTTGCCGGCCCGCGCCGTGTACCGTCCGGCCTTCGAGCCCGGCCAAGACTTGACCCAACGCCAACGACCTGACTTCGCACCGATATCGGGGCATGCCAATCAGTTCCAGGCGCCTCGCATACAACATTCCGTTTGCGTGACACGCCCCCCTGTGACCGGCGGTCCCTAGAGGCGTCTCAGACAGCTGAGCCCAGTTCGCTTGCAGGAGCAGTCGAACGGGCATTGTGCGCCGGGCGGACATTGTGCGCCGGGCTGCCGTTGGCGTTGACCGCCGGTGGCAACCCAGAGTCGCATGATCGCGTCGAGGCGGGCAGAACTGTGCAGAACTGTACGGCCGCCGCCAACCCGGGGACCGCCCGCCTACTGAGAAGCGCAACGCGCGTGAGCGCCACAATAGATGCTCTCGCATTCCATGCGTGGACATACAGTGCAATTGACATCCAATGTTCCGGCACTGTATGTTCACGCGATGGATGCCCATGTGCATGGTTGTGCATTCAACCAAGTGCATTGCCCAGATGTTTGGTCGGAGATGACGGTTGCTGTCTGAAGCACACTGCCGACGGATCAGCGAGTCGGTCGTTGACTTGCGAATCCTGTGCACCGGCGTGATCCGCGGCTGCGTGTCGCTGGCGTCGAACACTGTCAAAGCCGCCGGCGTCACGCTCACGCAATGGGGCGTGTTGGAACGCTGCGCCAATGGTCAGGGCAACACGATCAGCGCGCTGACCGAGCTAGTGCCCGTCGATCAAGCATCAATCAGCCGCACTGCCCACCAGCTTGTGCGACTGGGCCTCCTACGGCGACAGCGCCAGTCGCGAGACCGGCGTGTAGTTCGGCTGGAGGCTACCGATAAGGGCCAGGCGCTCGTACGGCAGCTCACGCCCGAAATACTGGCGATCTATGCCGATTTCTTGAACGGCGTCCAGGTCGACGAACTTCAGGTCGACGCTCGTGCCGCTCGGGCTGTTGCGGCCAACGCCTCGAGGCCACCAATCGCGAAAGGAGGAAGGTGACATTGGCGCTGCGTCACAGTAGGGCCCGCCCCGACCAAGAGTTGGGCCCCACCGTGACGGCCAATGCCTTGGTGGGAAACCCAGGGCAGCGACGCTTCAAGTCTATTGTCTGGCCTGCCTGAACTCAATTTAGGCCCATAGGTCAGGTCAGACTCGCAGCTTTGAGGCGGCCTCGCGCTGGCCGAGCCAACGCTCGGGCATGCGCGAGCGGAGTCGGCTTGGCGCCCGTGTTCGCTGTGAAGAACCCGTGCCTACCTTCGTCGCGGACAAGGTCGTTGAATTCAAGCAACGGCGTTTACCAGGAGTTACTGCACGGGGTCTTGCTCTGGCGTTGGCGGTTAGCATGCTGATGGCAGGCGTGCTCTCCGGAGACGCGTCTGCTTCATCACCATCGACGCCGGCCCAGCCGGACTCGGCCAAGACCACGTCCACACCAGACCCAACGCCCTTACCCGAACCGACCTCCGAGCCAACGCCGGAAGCGACCCCCGAGCCAACCCCGGAAGCAGCGCCCGAACCGACCCCTGAAGCGACGCCCGAGCCAACGCCGGAAGCAACGCCCGAGCCAACCCCTGAAGCGACCCCCGAGCCAACGCCGGAAGCAACGCCCGAGCCGACCCCCGAACCCGGGTCAGATCCGGAATTGTCCGCCTACTTCCCGATGGCTATCAGCCAATACGTCTTCAACCAGAATGAGGACGTCGGCACGCAGACGCTGCCCGAAGCCGCGGGCGGCGCCGGCGGCTTCACCTACAGCCTGTCGCCGGACCCGCCGGAGGGGCTGTCTTTCGACCCCGCGAGCCGCGCTCTTTCGGGCGCCCCAGCCGAGGCCGGCGACTACACCATGGCCTACACCGCCACCGACGAGGCCGGCGACGATGCCTCGTTTGAGTTCACCATCACCGTGCAGCCGGCGCCACAGACGGCTTTGCAGGTAGGGACGCCCGCCGCGCCGACAGTGACGCGCGCGGAGTTCAGCGAACCGACCAACCCGGCACTGGACGTCACCTGGACGACGCCGGCGGCCAACGGTCTCACCATCAGCTGGTTCCAGTTGCAGTACCGCAAGCAGGCAGCCGAGGGCGAAGACCCCGCCGAGTGGACGATTTACGACGATCCGGTGCTGGAAAGCCCCAGGTTGAGGCTTTCTAACCTGGAGGCCGGCGCCGTCTACGAGGTCCAGGTGCGCGCCGGCACGAATGAAGAAGGCCTGGGCGACTGGTCGGACACCGGCACGGGCACGGCCAACCGGCCGCCCACCGCGACCGGCACGGCCTTCAACGGCGGCACCTTCCCGGTCGGCGCCACGGCGGATTACAACGAGACCGGGCCCGGCGCGCTGGGCGTCTTCTTCGCCGACGCCGATGGCGACACGCTGACCTACACCGCCACCGCGCAGCATCCCGCCTTGCTCGGCGTCAGCCTCTCCGGTGATCCCGGCGAGGCCCAGCTGCGGGCGACCCTTCTCAATCAAGGCTCGTCAAACCTGACGTACACGGCCACTGACGCCTACGGCGGGTCGGTGACCCGCACCGCGACGATCGTCATCACCGCCAAGGTGAGCCGGGAAATCGCCGAGAACTCCGCCGCCGGCACGGCGGTGGGCGCCCCGGTGACGGGCACGCCGTACAACAACGTGGCGCTGAGCTACACACTCGAGGGCAAGGCGAAGGACTCCGGCAAGTTCGTGATCGATTCGGCCACGGGCCAGATCAGCGTGGCGCAGGGCGCGACGTTGGACTACGCCACGGACGACGACTACCGGGAAACCGAGACGTTCAACGGCGAGGTGATTGCCAAGTTCTACCGCGGCGAGGTGAAGTACACCGTCGACGGCCACGCGGCCGTCATCAACGTGAGCCTCATCGTGACGGAGGTGCTACCCGGCAAGCCCGGCACGCCCACACTCACCCGCACCACGTCCAGCAAGCCGATGGATCCCGCCCTGGACGCCGCCTGGACGGCCGCCGACGCCAACGGCCTCACCATCACCGGCTACCAGCTCCAGTACCGCAAGCAGGGCACCCAGGATTGGACGCCCTACGCTGCGTCGACCACCGCCGTCACCCTGCCCCGGATCTGGAGGCCGGCGCGACCTATGAGGCCCAGGTGCGCGCGGTTGCCGCGAAGCCACAGTCGGCTGACATCACCCTCAGCGTCAGCCGCAGCACATTCGACGAGTCCTCGTTCGGTGAGGACTCGCGTGGCGCCAGCGTCACCGTAACAGCGACCCGGGCGGGCACCTCCGGCTCCGTCGTCGTTGACCTTGCGCTCTCCGGCACGGCCACAGGCTCGGGGACCGACTACAGGGTGAGGGACTTGTCCGACATATTGATTTCGGATGGCCACACCAGCGGGTCACGGACCTTCACGTTCACCGGCGTCAACGACACGGAGGATGAGGGCAGCGAGAGCATCATCGTCTCCGGGACGGTCGCAGGGCTGACCGTCGCGAGCGCCGTCATCACCATCATCGACGACGAGCGTCCGGGCCAGGCCATCACCGCCCCAGGCCAGAAGCTCGGTCCCTGGTCCGACACCGGCACGGGCACGGCCAACCGGCCGCCCACCGCGACCGGCACGGCCTTCAACGGCGGCACCTTTCCGGTCGGCTCCACGGCGGATTACAACGAAACCGGGCCCGGCGCGCTGGGCGTCTTCTTCAACGACGCCGATGGCGACACGGTGACCTATGCGGCCGCGGCCGAGCGTCCCGCCTTGCTCGGCGTCAGCCTCTCCGGTGATCCCGGGCAGGCCCAACTGCGGGCGACCCTTCTCAATCAAGGCTCGTCGGACCTGACCTACACGGCCACCGACGCCTACGGCGGGTCGGTGACTCGCACCACGACGATCGTCATCTCCGCCAAGGTGAGCCGGGAAATCGCCGAGTTCTCCGCCGCCGGCACGGCGGTGGGCGACCCGGTGACGGGGACGCCGTACAACGGCGTGGCACTGAGCTACACGCTGACAGGCAACGCGGCGGACTCCGGCAAGTTCGTGATCGATTCGGCCACGGGCCAGATCAGCGTGGCGCAGGGCGCGACGCTGGATTACGCCACGGACGACGCCCACCGGGAAACCGAGACATACAACGGCGAGGTGATTGCCAAGTTCTACCGCGGCGAGGTGCACTACACGGTCGATGACAACCCGTCGGTCATCAACGTGAGCCTCATCGTGACGGAAGTGTTGCCCGGCAAGCCCGGCACGCCCACGCTCACCCGCACCACGTCCAGCGAGCCGATGGATCCCGCCCTGGACGCCGCCTGGACGGCCGCCGACGCCAACGGCCTCACCATCACCGGCTACCAGCTCCAGTACCGCACGCAGGGCGCCCAGGATTGGACGCCCACCACCGCGTCGACCACCGCCGTTACCCTGCCGGATCTGGAAGCCGGTGCGACCTATGAGGCGCAGGTGCGCGCGGTGGCCCGGAAAGATCGGGACATCACCCTGAGCGTGAGCCCCGATTCCTTCGGCGAGAACGCCCTGGCGGCCGTCATCACCGTGACGGCGACCCGGGCGGGCACGTCCGGCGCCGTGACCGTTGACCTGGCGCTCTCGGGCACGGCGACTGCCGGAACCGACTACAGCGTGTGGACCTTGCCCGACGTGACGATTGCCGACGGCCAGACCAGCGGATCGGTGAACCTGACTTTCACCGGCGTCGACGACACGGAGGCTGAGGGCAGCGAGAGCATCATCGTCGCCGGCACGGCCGCGGGACTGACCGTCGCGAGCACGGTCATCACCATCATCGACGAGGAGCGCCCGGGCCCGGCCGTCACCTCCCCAAGCGTGCGGCTCGGCCCCTGGTCCGACACCGGTACCGGCATGGCCAACCGGCCGCCCACCGCCACCAGCACGGCCTTCAATGGCGGCACCTTCCCGGTCGGCTCCACGGCGGATTACAACGAGTCCGGGCAGGGCGCGCTGGGCGTCTTCTTCACCGACGCCGAAGGCGACACGCTGACCTATGCGGCCGAAGCCGAGCATCCGGCCTTGCTCGGCGTCAGCCTCTCCGGTGATCCGGGCGAGGCCCAGCTGCGGGCGACCCTCCTCAATCAAGGCTCGTCGGACCTGACCTTCACCGCCACCGACGCCTACGGCGGGGCCGTGACCCGCACCGCGACCATCGGCATCACCGCCAAGGTGAGCCGGGAAATCGCCGAGAACTCCGCCGCCGGCACGGCGGTGGGCGCCCCGGTGACGGGCACGCCGTACAACGGCGTGGCACTGAGCTACACGCTCGAGGGCAACGCGGCGGACTCCGGCAAGTTCGTGATCGATTCGGCCACGGGCCAGATCAGCGTGGCGCAGGGCGCGACGTTGGACTACGAAACGGACGACGCCTACCGGGAAACCGAGACCTTCAACGGCGAGGTGATTGCCAAGTTCTACCGCGGCGAGGTGCATTACACGGTCAACAGTCACGATGCCGTCATCAACGTCAGCATCCTGGTAACGGACGTTGAGGTGGGGCAGCCCGCCGCGCCGACCGTGACGCGTACTGAATTCAGCGAGCCGACGAACCCGGCCCTGGACGTCACCTGGACCGCGCCCGACGCCAACGGCCTCACCATCACCGCTTACGAGGTCCAGTACCGCAAGCAGGTCGCCGACGGTGAGACTCCCGAGGCGTGGACGGACTACACCTACACCGACGCCAACGAGGTTGTCACCAACAAGCTGGCGGCGTCGACACGGAGCATCAACCTGCCAGACCTGGAGGCCGGCGCGACCTACGAAGCGCAGGTGCGCGCGGTCACGACACTCGAGGGCGAGGGCCCCTGGTCGGACACCGGCTCGGGCACGGCCAACCGGCCGCCCACCGCCACCAGCACGGCCTTCAACGGCGGCACCTTCCCGGTCGGCTCCACGGCGGATTACAACGAGTCCGGGCAGGGTGCGTTGGGCGTCATGTTCGCCGACGCCGATGGCGACACGCTGACCTATGCCGCCGCAGCCGAGCATCCCGCCTTGCTCGGGGTCAGCCTCTCCGGTAATTCCGGCGAGGCCCAGTTGCGGGCGACCCTCCTCAATCAGGGCTCGTCAAAACTGACGTACACGGCCAGCGACGCCTACGGCGGATCCGTGACCCGCACCGCGACCATCGGCATCACCGCCAAGGTGAGCCGGGAAATCGCCGAGAACTCCGCCGCCGGCACCGCCGTGGGCGCCCCGGTGACGGGCACGCCGTACAACGGCGTGGCACTGAGCTACACCCTGGAGGGCAAGGCGAAGGACTCCGGCAAGTTCGTGATCGATTCCGCCACGGGCCAGATCAGCCTGGCGCAGGGCGCCACGCTGGATTACGAAACGGATGACAGCCACCGGGAAATCGAGAAATTCAACGGCGAGGTGATTGCCAAGTTCTACCGCGGCGAGGTGCACTACAAGGTCAATAGCCATGCGGCCGTCATCAACGTCATCATCAAGGTGACGGACCTGACGACCGGCCAGCCGGACGCGCCCACGCTCACCCGCACCACCTTCAGCCAGCCGTCCAACCCGGCCCTGGACGTCACCTGGTCCGCACCCGCGGCGGTCAGCGGCGTCACCATCAGCGACTATGAAGTCCAGTACCGCAAGCAAGTCGCCGAGGGCGAAACAGCCAACGCCTGGACGACCTATACCTATACCAACGCCGACGAGGATGTCCTCAGCAAGCTGGCGGCCTCGACACGGAGCGTCAACCTGCCGGGCCTGGACGCCGGCGCGACCTACGAGGCGCAGGTGCGCGCGTTCAGCAATGAAGGCGAAGGCCCCTGGTCAGACACCGGCTCCGGCCGCGCCAACCGCCCGCCCACGGCCTTCACCGGCGGCACCTTCGCGGTTGGCACCACCGCCGACTATCGCGAGACCGGGGAAGGCGCGCTTGGGGCGTTGTTCGTCGACGCCGATGACGACGCGCTGACCTATGCGGCCGCCGCCCAGCATCCGGCCCTGCTCAGCGTCAGCCTCTCCGGCGCTGCCGGCAGCGCCGAACTCAGCGTCACCGTCCTCAACCCGGGCACATCCACCGTCGGCTACCAGGCGCTCGACCCCTACGGTGGCGCGGTCACTCGCACCGTGAGCCTCACCGGCACTGCCAGCGAGACTCGCAGCGTGGCCGAAAACGCCGCCGCCGGCACCGCCGTCGGCGCCCCCATCACCGGTACGCCCTACAACAACGTGGCCTTGAGCTACTCGCTCACGGGCGAGGCCGCCACCTCCGGCGCCTTTGAAATCGACGCCGCCAGCGGCCAGATCAGCGTCAAGCAGGGCGCCAGCCTCGATTACGAGACCAAGAACTCCTACACCGGCCAGGTGGCCTACACGGTCAACAGCTACGCGACAGCCATCGATGTGACCATCAACCTGACGGACCTCGAGGCCGGGCAGCCCGACGCACCGACGGTGACGCGGACCGAGTTCAGCAAGCCGACGAGTCCGGCCCTGGATGTGAGCTGGACCGCGCCCGATGCCAACGGCACGACCATCACCGGCTACGAGGTCCAATACCGCACGCAGGTCGCCGACGGCGAGACCCCCGAGGCGTGGACGACCTATACCTACATCGACGCGAGCAACGCCGAAACCAGCGTGCTGGCAGCCTCGACCCTGAGCATCAACCTGCCGGACCTCGACGCCGGCGCCACTTACGAGTTCCAGGTGCGCGCGGTCACGTCAGTCGAGGGCGAAGGCCCCTGGTCGGCCACCGGCTCCGGCCAGGCCAACCGCCCGCCGACCGCCACCAGCGCGGCCTTCAATGACGGCACCTTCGCCGTCGGCAGCACTGTCGATTACCGCGAGACCGGGGAAGGCGCGCTGGGCGATCTGTTCGCCGACGCCGACGGCGACACCCTCACCTACGCCGCCACCGCCCAGCATCCCGCCCTGCTCGGCGTCAGCCTCACCGGGACGCCGGGCAGCGCCGAGCTCAGCGTCACGCTGCGCAATCCCGGCACCTCCAACCTCACGTACGTGGCCAGCGACGCCTACGGCGGCGCGGTCACCCGCACCGTGAGCCTCACCGGCACCGCCAGCGAGTCCCGCAGCATTGCCGAGAACGCCGCCGCCGGCACCGCCGTCGGCGCGCCGGTGACGGGCACGCCCTATAACAACGTGGCCTTGAGCTACTCGCTCACGGGCGAAGCGGCCACCTCCGGCGCCTTTGAAATCAACGCCGCCAGCGGCCAGATCAGCGTCAAGCAGGGCGCCAGCCTTGACCACGAGACCAAGGACACCTACTCGGGCAAGGTCGAGTACTCCGTTGACGGGTACGCCACGGCCATCAACCTCACCATCAACGTGACGGATCTGACGCCGCCGGGGCGGCCCGACGCCCCCTCCCTCGCCCGCACGACCTTCAGCGCGCCCTCCAACCCCGCCCTGGACGTCACCTGGTCCGCGCCGACGGCGGTCGCCGGCGTCACCATCGGCGGCTACCAGGCCCAATACCGCAAGCAAGTCGCCGACGGTCAACAAGCCAACGCCTGGACGACCTACACCTACACCGACGCCAACGACGCCGAAACCAGCGTGCTGGCGGCCTCGACCCTGAGCCTCACCCTGCCCAACCTCGACGCCGGCGCCACCTACGAGGTCCAGATTCGCGCCGTCAGCAGCGACGGCGAGCCCGGCCTCTGGTCGACCACCGGGTCGGGCCGGGCCAACCGCCCGCCCACCGCCTCCAGCGCGACCTTCACCGGCGGCACCTTCGCGGTTGGCGACATCGCTACCTTTAACGAGACCGGGCAGGGCGGACTGGGCGTCCTCTTCGCCGACGCCGATGGCGACTCGCTGACCTATGCGGCCGCGGCGGCCAACCCCGGCCTGCTCGGCGTCAGCCTTGCCGGCGCCGCCGGCAGCGCCGAACTCAGCGTCACCGTCCTCAACCCCGGCACGTCCAACCTCAACTACGTGGCTCGCGACGCCTACGGCGGCGCGGTCACCCGCACCGTGAGCCTCACCGGTACCGCGACAGCGACCCGCAGCGTGGCCGAAAACGCCGCCACCGGCACCGCCGTGGGCGCGCCGGTGACGGGCACGCCCTATAACAACGTGGCGTTGAGCTACTCGCTCACGGGCGAAGCCGCCACCTCCGGCGCCTTCGAGATCGCCGCCGCCAGCGGCCAGATCAGCGTCAAGCAGGGCGCCAGCCTCGACTTCGAGACCAAGAACTCCTACACCGGCCAGGTGACCTACACGGTCAACGGCCATGCGTCGGCCATCGATGTGACCATCAACGTGACGGACCTCGAGGTCGGGCAGCCCGACGCGCCGACAGTGACGCGGACCGAATTCAGCGAGCCGACGAATCCGGCCCTGGACGTGAGTTGGACCGCGCCCGCCGCCAACGGCACCACCATCACCGGCTACGAAGTCCAATACCGAGAACAGGTCGCCGACGGCCAACCGGCCAACGCCTGGACGACCTATACCTACACCGACGCCGACGAGAATGTCACCAGCAAGCTGGCGGCCTCGACCTTGAGCCTCACTCTGCCGGACCTCGACGCCGGCGCCACCTACGAGGTCCAGGTGCGCGCGGTCACCTCGCTTGAGGGCGAAGGCCCCTGGTCAAACAACGGCTCCGGCCGGGCCAATCGGCCGCCCACCGCCACCAGCGCGGCCTTCAACGACGGCACCTTCGCCGTCGGCAGCACTGTCGATTACCGCGAGACCGGGGCCGGCGCGCTGGGGGTGTTGTTCGCCGACGCCGACGGTGACACGCTGACGTATGCGGCCGCCGCGCAGCATCCGGCCTTGCTCGGCGTCAGCCTGTCCGGGGATCCGGGCGAGGCCCACCTGCAAGTCACCCTCCGCAATCAGGGCTCGTCGAAGGTCACCTACACGGCCAGCGACCCTTACGGCGGGGCCGTGACCCGCACCGCGACCATCGGCATTACCGCGACGGCAACCCGCAGCGTGGCCGAAGACGCCGCGGCGGGCACCGCCGTCGGTGCGCCGGTGACGGGCACGCCCTATAACAACGTGGCGTTGAGCTACTCGCTCACGGGCGAGGCGGCCACGTCCGGCGCCTTTGAAATCAACGCCGCCAGCGGCCAGATCAGCGTCAAGCAGGGCGCCAGCCTCGACTACGAGACCAAGAGTTCCTACACCGGCCAGGTGGCGTACACGGTCAACGGCCATGCGTCGGCGATCACGCTCACCATCCAGGTGACGGACAAGGATGCGCCGGGGCGGCCGGACGCTCCCACGCTCGCCCGCACGACCTTCAGCGCGCCCTCCAACCCCGCCCTGGACGTGAGTTGGACGGCGCCGGAGGCCAACGGCGTGACCATCACCGGTTACAAGGCGCAGTACCGCAAGAAAGCCGCCGACGGTGAGGAAGCGGCGGCGTGGACGACGTACAGCGGAACGTTGGGCGCGACGGCAAGGAGCCTCACGCTAACGAACCTGGAGGCGGGGGCGACGTATGAAGTGCAGGTGCGGGCCGCGGGTGCGGAGGATGACGGCCCCTGGTCAGCCACCGGCTCGGGCCGGGCCAACCGCCCGCCGACCGCCTCCAGCGCGACCTTCACCGGCGGCACCTTCGCGGTTGGCGACATCGCTACCTTTAACGAGACCGGGCAGGGCGGACTGGGCGTCCTCTTCGCCGACGCCGATGGCGACTCGCTGACCTATGCGGCCGCGGCGGCCAACCCCGGCCTGCTCGGCGTCAGCCTCGCCGGCGCCGCCGGCACCGCCGAACTCAGCGTCACCGTCCTCAACCCCGGCGCGTCCAACCTCAACTACGTGGCTCGCGACGCCTACGGCGGCGCGGTCACCCGCACCGTGAGCCTCACCGGCACCGCGACAGCGACTCGCAACGTGGCCGAGAACGCCGCCGCCGGCACCGCCGTGGGCGCCCCCGTCACCGGCACGCCCTATAACAACGTGGCCTTGAGCTACTCGCTCACGGGCGAAGCCGCCACCTCCGGGGCCTTTGAAATCGCCGCCGCCAGCGGCCAGATCAGCGTCAAGCAGGGCGCCAGCCTCGACTTCGAGACCAAGAACTCCTACACCGGCCAGGTGACCTACACGGTCAACGGCCATGCGTCGGCCATCAACGTCACCATCAACGTGACGGACCTGGAGGTCGGGCAGCCCGACGCGCCGACAGTGACGCGGACCGAATTCAGCGAGCCGACGAATCCGGCCCTGGACGTGAGCTGGACCGCGCCCGCCGCCAACGGCACCTCCATCACCGGCTACGAGGTCCAATACCGCAAGCAGGTCGCCGACGGTGACACTCCCGAGGCGTGGACCCCGTACACCTACACCGACGCCGACGAAAATGTCACCAGCAAGCTGGCGGCCTCGACCCTGAGCCTCACCCTGCCGGACCTCGACGCCGGCGCCACCTACGAGGTCCAGGTGCGCGCGCTCACGTCGCTCGAGGGCGAAGGCCCCTGGTCAGACACCGGCTCGGGCCAGGCCAACCGGCCGCCCACCGCCTCCAGCGCGGCCTTCACCGGCGGTACCTTCGCGGTCGGCTCCACCGCCGACTACCGCGAGACGGGGGTCGACGCGCTGGGCGTCCTCTTCGCCGACGCCGATGGCGACGCGCTGACCTATGCCGCCGCCGCCCAGCATCCCTCCCTGCTCGGCGTCAGCCTGTCCGGGGACGCCGGGGAGGCCCATCTGCAAGTCACCTTCCTCAATCAGGGCTCGTCGACGGTGGCCTACACGGCCAGCGACCCCTACGGCGGGTCCGTGGCGCGGACTCTGACCCTCATTGCTACCGCGAACGAGACCCGGAGCGTGGCCGAGAACGCCGCCGCCGGCGCCGCCGTCGGCGCCCCCGTCACCGGCACGCCTTATAACAGCGTGGCCTTGAGCTACTCGCTCACGGGCGAAGCGGACACCTCCGGCGCCTTTGAAATCAACGCCGCCAGCGGCCAGATCAGCGTCAAGCAGGGCGCCAGCCTCGATTACGAGACCAAGAACTCTTACACGGGCCAGGTGACCTACACGGTCAACGGCCATGCGTCGGCCATCAACGTCACCATCAACGTGACGGACCTCGAGGCCGGGCAGCCCGACGCGCCGACGCTGACGCGCACCACCTTCAGCAAGCCGTCCAACCCCGCCTTGGACGTGACCTGGACCGCACCCGACGCCAACGGCACCACCATCACCGGCTACGAGGTCCAATATCGAGAACAGGTCGCCGACGGTGAGACCCCCGAGGCGTGGACCCTGTACACCTACACCGACGCCGACGAGAATGTCACCAGCAAGCTGGCGGCAACGACCCTGAGCCTCACCCTGCCGGACCTCGACGCCGGCGCCACCTACGAGGTCCAGGTGCGCGCGGTCACCTCGCTCGAGGGCGAAGGCCCGTGGTCAGACACCGGCTCGGGCCGGGCCAATCGCCCACCCACCGCGACGAGCAAGGCCTTCACCGGCGGCACGCTCACCGTCGGCACGACCACCGATTACTTCGAGACGGGCCCATCCGCGGTCGGGCCATTGTTTGAAGACGCCGATGGCGACGCGCTGACCTATGCGGCCGCAGCGGCCAATGCCGGCCTGCTGGGCGTCACCACCTCGGTGGAAAACGGGCACGCGCGACTGCGCGTCGTCCTCCTCAATCCGGGCGCCTCCACCGTCAGCTACCAGGCGCTCGACCCCTACGGCGGGGCGGTCACCCGCACCGTGAGCCTCATCGGCACCGCGACAACGACTCGCAGCGTCGCCGAAAACGCCGCCGCCGGCACCGCCAGCGGCGCGCCCGTCACCGGTACGCCCTATAACAACGTGGCCTTGAGCTACTCGCTCACGGGCGAAGCCGCCACCTCCGGCGCCTTTGAAATCAACGCCGCCAGCGGCCAGATCAGCGTCAAGCAAGGCGCCAGCCTCGATTACGAGACCAAGAACTCCTACACCGGCCAGGTGACCTACACGGTCAACGGCCATGCGTCGGCCATCAACGTCACCATCAACGTGACGGACCTGGAGGTCGGGCAGCCCGACGCGCCGACAGTGACGCGGACCGAATTCAGCGAGCCGACGAATCCGGCCCTGGACGTGAGCTGGACCGCGCCCGCCGCCAACGGCACCTCCATCACCGGCTACGAGGTCCAATACCGAGAACAGGTCGCCGACGGTGAGACCCCCGAGGCGTGGACGACCTATACCTACATCAACGCCAGCAACGCCGAGACCAGCGTGCTGGCAGCCTCGACCCTGAACCTCACCCTGCCCAACCTCGACGCCGGCGCCACCTACGAGGTCCAGGTGCGCGCGGTCACGTCGCTTGAGGGCGAAGGCCCCTGGTCAGACACCGGCTCCGGCCAGGCCAACCGCCCGCCGACCGCCACCAGCGCGGCCTTCACTGACGGCACCTTCGCCGTCGGCAGCACTGTCGATTACCGCGAGTCCGGGGAAGGCGCGCTGGGCGACCTGTTCGCCGACGCCGATGGCGACCCGCTGACCTATAGCGCCGCAGCGGAGCATCCGGGGTTGGTCGGGTTGAGTCTGTCCGGGGATCCCGGGGAGGCCCACCTGCAAGTCACCCTCCGCAATCAGGGCTCGTCGAAGGTCACCTACACGGCCAGCGACCCTTACGGCGGGGCCGTGACTCGCACCGCGACCATCGGCATCACCGCGACGGCAACCCGCAGCGTGGCCGAAGACGCCGCGGCGGGCACCGCCGTCGGCGCCCCCGTCACCGGTACGCCCTACAACGGCGTGGCCTTGAGCTACTCGCTCACGGGCGAGGCGGCCACCTCGGGGGCCTTTGAAATCAACGCCGCCAGCGGCCAGATCAGCGTCAAGCAGGGCGCCAGCCTCGATTACGAGACCAAGAGCTCCTACACCGGCCAGGTGGATTACACGGTGCAGGGCCTGGCGGCGACGATTGCGCTGACCATTGAAGTAAGGCCCAAACCCGCGTTGGCGACAAATCCGCCCGAGCAGGGCACCAAGCGGCCGCCGCTGGCGCCGGATCGGCCGCTGGTGACGCAGTCGCCCTCCGAGCCCACCACCGCGCTTGAGGTTGACTGGTCGGCGCCTGACACCCGTGGCGGTCCGGCCATCACCGACTACGACGTGGAATACCGAGAGAAGGCCGGCGGAAGCTGGATCAACCACCCCTTCACCGGCACGGCGACCGAAACCACGCTCACCGGCCTGACGCCGGACACGACGTATGAGGTCCGGGTACGGGCGCACAACGCCCACGGACGCAGCGGATGGTCGTCGCCAGGTGAAGGCACCACGGCGCGACAAAATCTTCCCCCGAAATTTGCCCAGTCGGCTGCGGCGCGCTCCATACCGGAAAACTCGCCAGCGAGCACCCTGGTGGGCAATCCGGTCACGGCCATCGATCCCGAGGGTCAGCCGCTGAGCTACACCCTGCGGGAGGCGTCATCCCTCTTCGATCTGAATTCGACCACCGGACAGCTCAGCGTGGCCGCGGGCGCGTCGCTGGACTATGAATCCAGGACGTCCTACACCGTGGTCATCCAGGCCAGCGATGGTCTCGACATCGTAGGGTCCGGCGACACCCACTCCGTCGACGCCGAGGTGACGGTCACCGTCAACGTCATCGACGTGGCCGAGCCGCCGGATCAGCCCGACGCGCCGACCGTGGTTCCGGGCGCCAGCCCGGAGACTGCGCTTGACGTGAGCTGGACGGCTCCCGCCAACGACGGCCGGCCGGACATCACCGACTACGACTTGCGATACCGGCCGGACGGCGAGTCGGAGTGGATCGGGCATGCCTTCGATGGTGTGGCAACCGAAACCACCGTCACGGGTCTGGAGCCCGGAACTGCGTATGAGGTGCAGGTGGCGGCGAGCAACGACGAAGGTACCAGCCCCTGGTCGGATGCCGGGGTCGGACGCACCGAAATCTCGATCGGGCTCAACGTGATCGATCTTCCAGCGGGTGGCGGCGGCGGCGGCACGCTCACGCGCGCAATTGCGGAAAACTCGCCGGTTGGCGCCCCTGTCGGCGCGCCGGTCACGGCGACCAATGCCGACGGTGACCCGCTGACCTTCGCGCTGTCCGGCGCGAGCGCCTTCGTGATCGACGCCGCCAGCGGCCAGATTCGCGTGGCGGGCGGCGCCGTGCTCGATTATGAAACCACAACGTCATACGCGGTCACGGTCAGCGTGACGGACGGCAAGGACGCAAGCGGCCAGCCGGACGCGACCGCGGACGCCACGGTGGACGTGACCATCGAGGTGCTCGACCAGTTGCCGCCAGATCAGCCCGACGCGCCGACCGTGGTTCCGGGCGCCAGCCCGCAGACCGAGCTTGACGTGACCTGGACGGCCCCTGCCAACCAGGGCCGGCCGGCCATCACCGACTATGACCTGCGCTACCGGCAGGTCGGCACGGCATCGTGGATCGCGCATCCCTTCGTCGGAGCGGGCACGACGACCAGAATCTCAGGTCTGAACTCCGATACCGCCTATGAAGTTCAGGTGGCCGCGGCCAACGTGGAGGGCTTGGGTCCCTGGTCGGACGCCGGCCAGGGTCGCACGGCAATCTCGACGGTCGTAACTCTGCCTGATCCGCCGCCGGACGGTCCCACGCCTACGCCCACGCCCACGCCTACGCCCACGCCCACGCCTACGCCTACGCCTACGCCTACGCCGGATGCGCCCACGCCTACGCCGGATGCGCCCACGCCCACACCGGATGCGCCCACGCCCACACCGGATGCGCCCACGCCCACACCGGATGCGCCCACGCCCCCGACGAATGACCCCACGCCCGCGCCGGACGGTCCCACGGCCCCGCCTGACGGCCCCAACGGTCCCAATGGTCCCGGCGACTCTGGCAACCCGACGCCTACGAACCCGCCCGGCGGTTCCTCCGACAGTCCCTCAGTGACCCCGTTACAGTCGAGCGCCGCTGAAGATCTCCGGGCAACCGCCGCCCAGGCTGGCTACGGAATCTACCCATTAGCGCAGAACCCGGGCCCGAGTCTCCTGGCGGACTTTGAGGTGTGGACTCCCGAAAAGGCCCTGGTCTTCAGCATCCTTGGGCCGGGGCTGCTCGGTCTTCTCGGGATGTTCTCGACACTTCTGAAGTGGAGATTCCAGACGTCCCTCTGGACGGTACTGTTTGCTCTCGTACTGGCACTAATCCTGTTCATAACGCGACGAGAGAAGAGAGACGAGGAGGACCAGGCCGGAGAGGCAGAAACGCTTCGACCAGCCACCTAGCGCTCACCAGAGGCGTCAGCGCCCAGGCCGGCGTGTGAACGCTTAGAGTCTCGATTAGTTGGACACAGGGCCGCGGGAGAATCCCCGCGGCCCTGTGTCGTGGGAATCGGCCACCGTGTTCCGCGTGGACTCCACCGAATCCGCACGCAGGAAACTCACCCGATCACGCCATGTCCGCCACTGACGCCGGCGCTCCCGGACGCCCCGAATTGGATGCCGGAGCTAGCCGATTCTGAAGACAGTAATCGAGCCGGCGATCAAGACTGACGCGCCAAGTCTGGTCGAACTCGGCCGGCCGATCGACTGGGCCGAGCCAATGTGCCCGGGCGCACCGAACCGCCGCGTCGCCAGCGGCTAGGGCTTGGCCAGCCGGTAACCGATCCCCGACTCCGTGAAGATATAGACGGGGTTCCGGGCGTTGTCTCCGAGTTTTCCGCGCAGGCCCTTGACGAAGGATCGCAGCAACTGCTGGTCGGCTGAGTGTCCCTGGCCCCAAACCTTCATCAACAGTTCGTCATGGGTCAAAACCCGGCCGGCATTGCTCGATAGCTCCACAAGCAGTTTGAACTGCGTGGGCGTGAGCTTCACCGGGCGGCCTGCCAGGGTGACGCTGCGTTCCAGGTAGTTGATCGTAAGGTCGCCCAGGCGGAAGGGCTCAACCGCCTGGGCTTGCCGGTATACGGACCGCTTATGTAGCGCCGCCCGGATTCGTGCCACCAATTCCGTAGGCGCAAACGGCTTCACAACGTAGTCGGCGGCGCCCATCTCAAAGGCCCTGGCAAAGTCCTGTTCCCTGCCTCGACCGGTCAAGAATATGACCGGGACTTCGAAGACGTTAGGAACGCGCTTGATCAGTTCAAAGCCGCTGGTTCCGGGCAGCACCAAGTTCAGCAGGATCAGATGGGGCTGCTCGAGCTCAATGAGTCGGTCCAACTCGCCCGGTTCGCTTGTGACGGCGACCGAATAGCCAGCGCCCGAGAGAACACTCCGAACATATCGCAATACTTGCGGGTCGTCGTCGATGGCTAGGATGCGCTCCGCTGCGGCCGACGCGCCCTGCGTGCGGACAGTGCTGACTGCGCTGGTCGGGTCCGCGGTCTCGGCGGCCGCCACAACCGCGGGCAGCGTGAACGTGAACCGCGTACCGAGGCCCTCGCCGTTGCTCTCGGCCCAGATACGGCCACCGTGGGATTCGACAATGCCGCGACAGATCGCCAAGCCGAGCCCGAATCCCTCCACCTCTGCACCATCGTCGTGATCGATCCGCGAAAATTTGCTGAACAGGCGGGGCAATTGCTCGGCCGCGATTCCACGGCCCTCGTCGATCACGCTCACGGCTACGTACACGTCCTCCACCAAGGCGCTGACGCGTATCGTGGACCATTCGCGCGAGTACTTCGACGCGTTGGAAAAGAGGTTATAGAGGACTTGGCCAACTCGCTGCCGATCCACCGGAATCCGGGGCAAGTCTGGCGCGATGGACACTTCGACGCTATTCCTGTAGCCGCCGCTGAGGAAGGCGTTGCGTGCTTGGTCGACTACGTCCGCTAAGTCCGTCGGTTCAGGAGCCACCGAGAGCGTGCCGGCTTCAATCCGGGCCAAATCGAGGAGATTGTTGATCAGGTCCCGCATATGGTCGGCCTGTTCTTCGATGATGCGGAAGAACTGCCGAGTCTCCGCAGGATCCAGCGCGTATAGGGCGCTTCGCGCCGTCGCGGCGGATCCCTTGATGGACGTCAGGGGTGTGCGCAACTCGTGGCTCACCATGCCCAGGAACTCGGCGCGCAGACGCTCGAGGTCTTCCAGCGGCGTGATGTCCTGGATCGTTGAAACGACCGACACAATGTCCCCGTCCTCCGATTGGATTGGGGTTGCATTCACCAGCGTCGTCACGGTCTGACCGTCCTGCCGTTGGATGGTCATCTCTTCGGCGCGCACGGTCTCGCCCGTCCTGAGGGAACGTTCCACCGGCATCTCAGCCGGAGGAATCTCCCGCCCGTCAATTCGCCGAAAGGTGAACAGCGACAGGACATGATCAAAAGATCGGTCCTGACCACGCAAGCCACCGGCGAGGCGGCGCGCTTCCTCATTGAACTGCACCAGCTCGCGCGTTTTTGCATCGATGACCAAAACCCCCACGGGCGAGGTATTGACAAGGGCGGCCTGGTCCGCCTTGGCGCGCTGTTCGTCGCCGTAGCGTCGGGCGTTGATAATTGCAGCCCCCACCTGGGCAGCGAACATCTCAAGGGTCTCTTCGTCTTCCAGGGTGAAGTCAGGGCCGCGTTGCTTCTCGCCAATGTAGATGTTGCCGACCTGCTTGCCCCGGACACGGATCTGTGCGCTTAGAAATGCACCAATTGGCAGACTGAAGCCCGGGAATCCAGCCAGGTTGGCGTGGGCGACGAAGTCCCTGGTGCGTAGCGGCTTCTGTAAACCGCTGAGATACCGGAATAGCTCCATACCCTGCGGAAACGCCAGAACTTCCTCAATTGCTTCTTCGCTGAGACCCGAAAAGACCAAATCTTCGACCTCGCCGGCGGCATCCTGCGTCGTGATTGCGGCGTAACGCGCGTCCGTCAACGAGCGCGCGCTGTCGACAACCTCCTGCAGCACCACGTCCAACTCAAGGTTTTGACTGATGCGCAGAATCGCGTCGGTGAGCCCGGAGAGCCGAGATCGCAGACGCTCGTTTTCCGATCGCAGGTCGTCGCCGTCCGTCAAATCAAACCCTTCGGCTAGTGGCATTAGTTCATCGCCATTCTGCCACTCCCACCGTGCGACTCTTGCGACATGACGCTCTGCACAGACTTCTGTGTTGCTTCACATCGCACAAACTGAAGCCACAAGTGTGCGACGTTGCGAGGTTCGCGACGCACCGCTAGGGAAAGCACGTATATGGCTATGTCCGGCCCCGCCGGACGACGACATCCACCACAGGCGTCACCATGCAGTCAGAGTCAGGGCTGCGCCGTCGCGGTCCGCCATCTGTCATCGCGTCCGTAAATCTTTGTATCGACCGCCTCGTTGAAGAAGCCCATGTCCGAGCGTTTGCGGCCGATGCTGCGCAAGGAGGCAAGCACCGCGGCGATAAGCACCTCAACCGGCGGAGTCCCGACCGTCCCGCCTAGTCTCCGACGGATGAGCACCGCCTCTGGCCTCACATATGCCAGTTCGGCCGCGGCAAGCACCGATATCAATCGCTGTTGAACGACCTTCACACCGAACTGCGTCCACCAGCCATGCGCGCAACTGGATAGCTGCGAACCGATCACGGTCGAGGCCACGCCGCAGCGCCGTCGGAAGTTGCGACGGACTCTGGGTCACCACTGCACCGGTTCCGGTCGGATGCGGCACAGTCCTGCATCCCGAATGAGGCGACGAACGCACGCGTCGGCGAGCATCACTCCACAGGGCGGACGTCAACAGTCCAGGGGGCGCTCTAATGCTTCCCCGCCAGATTCATATCGACGCTCGCCTATCACGTAATGCCCTGGATCCGACGGCCGCATGGTCCAGCCCTGACACGTCCTGACGACATGCTCAATTGTTCTCGGCCGTACCGCTTTCACCCTAGGAGCCACATGCCCAACGCACGACGTCCGCCACCCTTCGTTTGGACGAGACCTCGACCGCCGGCCGCAAGCAGATATCTCGTTGCATGCCGCCGGATTTGCCACGAAATCTGCACATCGCCCACGGTCGAGCCGGTTCCATGGCGCGGGTAATGCCAGCTACGAACAGCCGCATGTCGATCGCTCGACGCACGTCTAAGTCCCACAGGCTCACCGAAATGGAAACTCAGTCCGGTTTCGTCGGCACGAAACGCGGATATCGCCGTCCGATGATGCACGAGCGGGCAGCCGCGCGCCGTCGCGTTCCCTCTGACCCGATCTCCAAGAGCTTCAGCGTGAAGTTCTTGGCATACGCACGTGATCCCAAGCCGCAACGAATCGCACAATCGTGACATCGGTCCGCTCCAGTCGCTGGCAGTTCGGTAAACCTACGCTCCTACATGACCGAGTGTCACGACGCACTGATAATAGGGTCGACGCGTTTACTGGAGGGTCGCTGGATGCGACTAGGTGCGCTGCTCCTTGACCTGCTTCGGGGGACGCGTGGCGCTTCCGCGAACTGACCGACCGTTGGGTCTGTCGCCGGCTGGGCGCAGCTTGCCCAACTCCCACACGCGGTAGGGTTAGGTCCAGCCCGCCACCATGTCGCGCATGCTTCGGCCACTGCGAGAATTCCGACTGGTCAGCGAACGTCTTGACTCAAAGACCCCGATAAACTTACACTCACTATAGATGCGATCGTGAAGTTATCTTCATTCTCGTCCAGTTCACTAGGAGGGGGTCTTGGCTTTGCGCGGGGCGTGTCTAGCGCCGGTATGAGGTCACAGCTCTCACCCTAAGCTGCGCAGCCCCGCGCAGAGCCAAGGCTCCCTCGTCCCGCTGTAGCATCGGGTCTCCCGGCTTTCGCATTGAGCGGATCTGAGCACCGCCCGAGCGCCGCTGGCGGCAGGCTTAGGCAGCGCGTCGGCTGTGACCCAATTCGATCGTCACCTCAACCTCTTCGAACAGCGCCGCGACATTCGCCACCGGCGCGTACCCTGCGGGTCCCTCGGCATCAGTGCCTCAGTGATCCACCGGACTCGGTCGTCACGTGCGTCCTGCTGGCCACCGGGTTTGATCGCCCCCTACGGCTGGACTGGCCGCCGGTCACCCGGTCGACAGCAACTGCGGCCCTCCGCCGGCAAGCAGTGTCGGTGCCGGGCCAGAACGTCCGGAGGCGCCAAGCGTCGGTAGTGGTTCACCACTCTCAGGATCGTAGGGTCAGGATCCCTTAAAGGATCAGCACGTCACCCCCAGCCTTGAAATTCGACACCGCAAATGAGTGCCGAAACAGGTGCACAGTCAACCGCTCGATCCCGCAGGCTGGAGGCACCGGATGCACAGGTACAACGACCCAAAGATCAGCGGGTAACCGTGCTGGGTCAGAAAGGGCGGCTCGCCCAGCGTCGGCAGCGCCAACTCCCGCCGAGAGCGCTAGACGTACACCCGCAGCGCCACCGGCATGTGCAACCCACCTCTACGTAACGGGCCCGCCCGCCCGTGCCCCGCCGCACCCGCGCCTCCCCGGGACTCCAGATCGTGGCGCTCCAGCGTGAGCCGCACAACTCCTATGCCCGGAGGCCCGAGTGCCGCGGTCAACACGGCGGCGCGCCCGCTCGCGTCAGCGTCCAAGTTGCCATCCATGGTTGCTAGAAACCGCTTCTGCACGGCCGGACTTAGTGGCTCCAGTTCCCGTTCCGGAAGGCGGCCCGGATGAAGGTCCGCTAGGCGATTGCTCACCCGGTAGCCGAGGCGCCGGAGTCAACTGCTGAAGCCAGGCAGCGTCCGGCCGTGTTCGTGGATCGTGTAGGGACTCCGGCCGCCCGTCGACCGGCAAAGTGCCATGTTCCTCCTGGACCGTCGCTGCAGGGGCTGCCGATAGCACAGGGCGCTCTCCAGCGTGAGGTCGGCCAGTGTCCGCTCGCCGCCTTGGAACGCGGCAAACCGCGCGAAACTCTCACACCAGAGGCGGAAAGTCCCCAGGGAGAATTCCTGCCCGGTCCGGGTGGCCAGATCGTACGAGATGGCTCTGGCCAAGGGGACTCGATCGCGGCGTTGCCCCCTGCCACCTCGGGATCACATGCCGCAGACACGGGCATAACGCGGGTATCGAGCGACTGTGGACCAGACGTTGGCGGACCGTGGAGTGCACAGCCAGATTGCTGGAAATCACACGACACGCAAGTCGAGCGAATTGGCCGACCCATCTCTATTTGAAGCAGGGAACGCGATACGAACCCGCAGCGTCTCGCTTGGAACTACGTTTGGTCCGGAATCCGCCGATCTCACCGCTCTAGCAAGTCTACGCCGCCGCCTTCGCATCCTCGCCAGCCCTGCAGGCTTGCTGTCGCTCTCTCGTCAGATTCGCGTCCAATACGCGCGCAATTATGGGCGATTTTCAGTCACCGAAGGCCGCCCGCACCGGCGTCTCAGATCCGTTCTCGCCAGCAGTCCATCAGGTTTCGAAGCATGACGCTGTACGAGCGCCGGTGAGCACTATGGTCACGAGGGCCGCGCCGCAAGTATCGGGCATCGATCCCTGGCGGGGGACGAATCGTCAATCGAATGCCCGCAGCGATCACCGCCGCAGGTATTCGGGAGTGAAGCCGAGTCGCCGCTTCTCCTTAGCGGCGGGGGCTTCCCCGGCTCGGGCGGGCGCTGTTTCGGCAGCGGTCACCATTGCGGGTAAGCCGAATGAACACGCCGGTCTTGACCGTTACAACCTGCGGTCGATAGTCGCGCGACAGATTCGAGCGATCTTTGCCCGTTTCCAGAGCTACGGCAGCGTTGTCGCCCGTTTCCACCCTGCGACGCAGAAACATCTTATATCGGCGCACGAGCAGGTCGCCGGTGAGCCCGACCGCCTCGTCGGCCAGATTTCGCAACGCAAGTGGCTCAGCCTCGGGTCGTCCGCGATAGCTGTCCGATGCACGATCCGTCACCGCCGAGAGTCGGCACAAGGAATTGCCTTGGAGATCTCATGCGCTCCGCAGATAGCGAATGTCGTATTCGACGCGTCGCCCCCAATCCGCCTGCGGACGACGACCCGGACCTGTCGTCGTTTGGCGCCCGGACACGGACGCGTCTGAAAGGCCAAGTCGGCTGGATGCGACCGGTTGCACGCCCTTCTGCGTCAACTGAACTGAGGGTAGGGCCCGTTGCCTAGCGAGGATTCGGTACTCCTTAGAACTCCTCGAGGCCTAGCTCAATGACCCAGGTAAATCCCGAGTTGGTCGAGACGATCACTGAGTTTCGCGCTAATTCACCGCGAGGGTGATTTCCAGCTCCTGCACGCGCCGCATCTGAAGTCCCGAAGTGCCTCGATCACGCTCGGCGCGACCTGGAACTCACGATGGAGTCAAGTCTCAGTTCACCGACGCGCTCCATGGTTGCGCGCAGGGCTTGATGCCGATAGGCCTTGCATTCGGTGCCGTACGAACTCCGTCACTCGCGCCTGATCAGATCCAGATGGTGGACGGCGGGATTGTCCGGATGCGGCACGACCTCACTAGACTCCTGATAGAGCACGAATGCGACCGACAGGAGTATAAGTGCCGTATAGGAGTAAAGGTCGATCGCTGGTCGGTGGAAGAGCAGGAAAATACAACCTGCTAAGAATAGCCATCTCGTCTAAACGGCTGCATTAGCTGCGTGCAGGATCTCACCGGAATGAGTTCGAGCGTTACCTTCAAGCCATTGCCAAATGACCGCAATTCGGCGCTTAGCTTCGGCCATGCTTGATCGCTCCCTAAACACTTGCCGCTATCAGTAGATCCCGGCTTCCAGTGATCGACTCCGTGAGATCATTGACAAGACGATATTTAGCTCCAAGTTGTATTACAATATGGTCTCACCACGCACTAGCAGTACCATCATCCCGATGATATCCGATGCATATTACCCATGCTAAATAACCCCAGATAGGTGTAGTAATACGCTTCCTCTAAGATATCAATAGACTTGGCCGAGAGTCCGCTGAGCTTCGATGTTATAGAGGATTCATGAATGTAAAAAGTGAATTACGGTGCTAGCAAACGTGTCTGCGATCGGGAATCTATCGCTGCCCTTCGCCAATGCGAATAGACTTCCAGCGCCTATTCGCGCTCAGCTGAACATAGTCGAACTGTAGCACCCCGTTCGTAACGATTATAACGGTTGCAGCGTACTTTGCGGTGTTTTGGTCTTCGACATGCACGAGTGGTGAATGTCCCTGGCCGATTGCCCGGCCGAGTCTCGCTCGGACAGTCGGTCCCGACACCTCAGTGCCTTCAAGCGACTTTCGGACAACTAGCCGCGCCGGGCCTGCGAGACTCGGCGGCGCGCCAAGTGGTTCCGATTAAGGCAGTGGTCTGTGAATCAAGCCGATTGCTACGAAGCCCTCGATGACGTGGTGGCGCCCCTCACTTGGTCCCGTCGAGCCACTCAGCGCCTCCCGGAGCAGCATGCGCCTGGCAGCCTAAGTTCGGCTCCCCAGACGGAGGTGACATCGCCGGGGTGGGAATCACGGAGATTTTCTGGACGTTGCGGCATGAGGGGTGTTCGAAGATTGTCCTATCGCCCACGTCGGCCGGCTGGCTTCGAATCAGATGGATGCCGATAAGAGATTGCTTGGACTTGGCGCCGATTCGCATGTTGACTTCAGTCGCCTACACGACTCCGAAAGTGACGTTTGTCTGGTGCAATCTCAAGTCGACGAAGTGGCCCATTCCAAAGTTGGGAGTAATCGGCCGGCAACTGGTGCGGTTAATCACCGAGGCCGACGATGTGTGGCCATTGCGTCTAGTGACACTAGGGCGAATGACGTTCGAGGCTTGAACACGAGTCCCAACCACCAAGTGACAGCGGCCGAAGCTAGTCCACGCATGGCCTTCAGATCTTTCGAGCACAACGAGGAGGAGTTACGAAACACTGGAATTCACGGGTCATCCACTCTGGCGAGCCTCACAGCGAACAGTAAGCGTCGCGGCTCTCCCGCCGAATTCGCTTGAGGGCTGTGCACTAACCCAGCCGAGTGATGAGGCCAGCTGATCGCCCGACCCACCAATGAAACATGAATGACGTCACTCCGAACGGTCACAGTGTCGACTTTCGCGCCTGAACGCAACGTCTGATCCCTGCGAGATCACTTGGATCTCGCCGCCTCGCCTCAAGTCTGTCCGGCAACACTGCCAATAGGCACAGGGCGGTTGCGGCCGAGGCGTTTCAGGCGGGCGCCCATTGCGCCGCGGAGACAGTCAGCAAGGATCTGGTGGTGCGTCTAGACCCGATCCTGCGCCCAGGGATGCGCCGTCGCGTGGCGCCGGTGGGCATCCCCGCGACTGGGTTAGACACCAGGTATTGCCCCCCTACAGCCCTTGCTTCGAGGTGCGCCGAGACTTGCCCAGCGTCGGCCTATCGCCCTGAATCGCGGCCAATGCAGCACGCTGACACGTACCAAGCCATTGGCTTCGGGCCGAAGCGTCTGCCCGGCGCCGTCGGTCAGCTCGACGCAGGTGATCCGGGCCAGCTAGATCGACTCGGGTTGCATCGCTCAACTTTTTCCAGAGCCGCGCGCCGCGCACGCAAGCGTGGCACGCGTGGGGAGCGACGGTGGACCTGGCGATGCGGGAGCGTGCAGTGTACGGGTGGAACGTTGGATGTCGCGAGATGCCCGAAAGCCGGTCGCTGCGGTCAATCCACGTTCGTTTGGAGCGGGGGACGGGATTCGAACCCGCGACATCCAGCTTGGAAGGCTAGCGCTCTACCATCTGAGCTACCCCCGCCGAAGGGGTCGATGTCGGCAGCCAGCACCCGCATCGGGCGGCATCGTCCCCGACACCAGACCGCTATGATCGTACCGAATCAAAATTCGGGGATTCTCCCGTTACCCGCCTGCGCCGTATCCGTTACCATACTGGCCGCCAGATGGGTGTGCGCCGTTCAGTGGAGCGCTAAGCCCTCGTTCCAGTGGGTAGGCCATGCCTCGAAACCTTCGAATCGAACAGATAACGGCAGCGCCGCGCGCGTGACTGATCTTCACTTTGGCCACTTCTCGGCCATTCCCGAATATCGGCAAGTCAACAGGGACCTTGTCGCCAGGTTACTTGATCGTGTACCCAATCCGTTTGTGCACTTGGACGTAGCCACCGGCGCCGGCCTGATTCCTCAGCTCATCATCGAGGCGGCCACCGCCCGCGGTTACAGCGGACGAGTGATCGCGCTCGACCGAAACAAACGAGGTCTTGAGATCGCGCGCCAGGCGGTGCGCGGAAACGATCAGGTTGAAGTGACGTTTGTGCACGGTGACGCGCGCGATGCGCGCCCCTCGGTGGAAGAGCTGCTGCCGCCGGACGGCGTCGATTCTGTGAGCATTCACGACGCGATTCACGAGATTGAAGGCGAGAAGAACCAAAGACGCGTTTTTTACTCGCTGGCCGACGTTGCTCGCAGCGGCGCTTTTCTATCCATCAACAGTTCATTCACCTCCACCTCCATGGCCATCAGCCATTCCATGCGCGGCCACGGCGAGTGGAAGCTGCACTTCATGCGCCTGACCGGGGCCAAGCGCGAGCGCAAGATCGAGACGCTGGCCTACCGATCGCACGAGGACTACAAGCAGATGATCCAGGACGCGGGCTTTCGCGTCGTGCACGAAGAAGATCGAGAAGTGATTCTCACCAAGACCGCGCTCAAGGCCATCGCGCGCTACCCCGAGTTCGTGCGCGGCATGGCCAAAGACCTGACCTTTCCACGCGACGTCAGCCTGGCCGAGTTGAGCGACGCCATGAGCGCCGCGGTGGACAGGATCCGTTTCGACTTCCTGCCGCGCCTCTGGTACGGCGTGATTGCCCAGAAGGTTGCTTCGGAATCCGCCTAGGTAGACGCCGTCTGCTTACGCCGCGTCCACCAAATAGCGCCACCAGCTTCGCCACGCCTGCCCCATAGCCGCAAACCCGTCGCCCGCCCACGGGTGGTTGCGGCGCGCGTCGTTAAACAGCGCCTCGACCTCCGAGGCATCAGAGCCTGCGGTGTCAAACAGCCCGCGCTGCGGCACGCGCGGCAGGTACCGGATCTTGAACATGAATCGCCACTCGTCGGTCTGGTTTGGCTGGGCGCAGTGCCAGAGCGACTCGTGCATGAACGCAATCCGACCTCCCGGACCCGTGAGCTGTCGCTGCCCCAGGAAGTTCTTGTAGCGCGTCACGTCGTGATAGCTCACCCGGCGAATGTGCGAGCCCGGGAGCACCAGCGTCGGTCCCATTTCGGCCGGCGCGTCATGGGGGAAGTAGCAGACCAGGATGTCGAACTGCCGCGGATGATCTACGGCCAGGCTCGAGTCGACGTGCCAGCGCTGCGCCTCACGCCTGCCGGGAGCCACCGTGTGCAGGAACGAGTGATCGTGCACCGGATGAGGCCCCACCAGGCTCGCAACCACGCCCTTCACCGCCGGCAAGTCGAAGACCTCGCGTACCGCGTCAGAGTAGTCCCAAAACTCGTTGGGTCGATTCGGGTTGTAGCCCCGGTTCTTTGGATAGGCCAACGCGTCCCGGTGGACTTGCGCGTTCAACTCGGCAGGAATCAGATCGCCGTATTCCACAAAGCCGTCGACAACGAAACGAGCCATGTCCATCGCCCGCAGGCGGTGGCTAGTCGGAGTGGTTGTCGTCATCGGCCGGCTCCAGCGAAACGAAACGCTCCAGGACATATTCCCACGGCAGCGGGCCGGTTTCGTGCTCGGCTCCCCGCGGGTACGTTGGCAGCTGCGGAAGTTGCAGCACGCGCCAGCCGTGGTGCATGGCATCCACCACCGAGGCGTAGGGCGGTTGCGGCTGGTTGCCAGCCTGCATCTGCTGATCACCGGACGGACGCGCCCCGTCGTAGAGCGCCCAGGCCACGGTCGACGAGCCGAGGTCGGGTTCGGCCAGGTGCAAGATCAGAATCTGCTGCCGCGTTTTGGACATGGCGATGAGCTGTGAGCGTTCAGGGCATGCGCATCAACGGTGCCATGGTAAACCGCCTGCTGGTCCAAGGTGCCGCCGCCGAAGGGCCAATCTGTACCGGTCGTGGGATGCTAGGCAACTCGCGTCGCCCCGTCGGGAGTTGACATGCAACTGGTTCGGTTTACCAAGTTCTGGGAAGACTTGAGCGTTTGCCAACTCGGTGAACGTGCAAGCGAACTCGGCTATGACGGCCTGGATCTCGCCGTCCGCGACGGCCACGCCATCAGCGCCCACAACGTGACCGACGAATTACCCGGCGCCGTGCGTACCTGGCGCGACCTCGGCGTCGACTGCCCCATGATCTCCTCATCCACAGATCTCGTTGACCCTGACGCCGACGATGCCATGACCCTGTTCGCGGCCGCGGCTGCGGCCGGTGTGCCGCGAATCAAGATCGGCTACTTCAAGTTCGATCCCGGCGACGCATTCGAGGAACGCTGGTCTTTCGCCCGCCGCCGGCTGGACGGCTTCGAGCGCCTCAGCCGCCGAACCGGCGTCCAGACCATGTACCACACGCACAGCGGCCAGTGCCTTGGCTCCAACTGCGCCGGCCTGCGCCACCTCCTGCAGGACTATGACCCGCAACACGTGGGCGCCTACGTGGACCTCGGCCACCAGGCCATCAACGGCGAAGACGTCCAGATGGGCCTGGCCATGTTGCGTGACCGCCTTTCAGCCATCGGCGGCAAGGACGCGCGCCATTTCCCCGACGAGCGCCCCGACCGGAGAGCACGGTTCGCCGACGGCTTCGTCATGCTCGGCCAGGGCGCCGCCGAGTGGCCCGAAGCCATCGCGCTGCTCGAGGAGTGGGGCTTCAACGGCCCAATCACCATCCACACCGAGTACACGACCGATCAGGACGTCATCGGCACCGTCGGCGCCGGCGAATACACGACCGAAGCCATCGCGCTGCGCGCGCGCGGCGAAGTCGATGACCTGGCCTATCTGCGCGGCCTCATGAGGTAGTCGAAATCAAATCACTCGCTCTACGCCGCGTCGCCGTCGGCCAATTGAGCGCCGAGAGCCTCAGGCCGCGAGCGTGCGGATTCCATATCGCGGAATGTTGGCGTCCCGCGTCACCAGGATCAGCCCCTCCGCCTGCGCCTGCGCCACCAGCATCCGATCGAAGGGATCCCTGTGCAGCAACGGCAAACTCCCCGCCTGCTCAGCGTGGAACGCTGTTATTGGCAACTCGCTGAACCCCACAGTCCCAATTGCCTCGATGAGGTGTGGCGGTCCTCGAAGCTTGTTCAACGCGCGCTTGATGGCCACTTCCCAAACGCTAGCGGCGCTGACGTACACCGCGTTGCGTGGGTTGGCAATTGCCTCGCGGGCCGGCGCGACCAGTACGCCCGGCGACTCTAGCGACCACAGCAAAGCGTGGGTGTCCAGCAACAACCGCTGGCCGCCTACGCTACTCAGGGTCGATGCTATCTCTGCCTTCGAAGGCATCGATCACTTCCTGCGGCGTCTCATCAAAGTCCGGGGCCATCCAGATCTGGCCCTTGAGCAGTCCCAACGGGCGCGGCTTGGCCGAGCCTCGGTAGGGCAAGAGGCATAGATACGGCTCGCCGTTCCGGGCAATCACCACTTCCTCCCCCTGCCAGGCTCGCTCCCCGAGCTTGGACAGATGGGTCTTGGCCTCATGCATATTCACCTGCACAGCACTCCTCCGTCCAGGATTAGCTAGCCTTAGCTAAGGCAATCGGAAAGCTTATCAGCCTATGCACCAGGCGCCGGAGGCACCGAGAATTCCGGCAACGACCTCCCTGCGTTACAGCTAGACCCGGTCATCGGCTCCGGAGCCTTCAAATGCGTCGATCACTTCCTGGGGCGTCTCGTCAAAGTCCGGCGCCATCCACACCTCACCTGTCCAATTGCCCGGCCGCCGCGGACTGGCAGCGCCTCGGTACGGCAAGAGGTACACGTACGGCTCGCCGTCTCGGGCGATCACCACTTCCTCCCCCTGCCACGCCAATTCACCCAGCTTGGCGAGTTGAGTCTCCGCCTCCCGAATGTCGACGATCACAACGTCCCCACGAGCACCTAGCTAACCTTAGCTAAGCATAGCATCCCAGGCACCATGCCCAGCGCCGGAAGCGTCCACACCCTGTCGCGTCTAGCCGCCGTCACAAAACAAGGGGTAGCCTTTCCCATGGACTTTCCACATCTGAACCTCCCCGCCCGCTTCATCCCCAACCGCGTCCTCACGCACCAGAACCTGCCGCGCGGCGGCGGGCCAATGACCCTGGCCAACCTGGAAGGCGCAGGCTGCATCCGCCGCATCTTCGTCGCCACCGTCCGGCGCCCGTCGCCCGGCAACCAGCGCCAGACTGTGCTGCGGATGTTCTGGGACGGCTCGGACACACCGGCGGTTGAAGCGCCCCTTGGCGATTTCTTCGGCCAGCTTCACGGCCTCCCGCCGTACCCCCTCAACTCGCGATATCTCATCTCGCAGGCCCACGCCGGCTACACAGCCACATTCCACATGCCGTTTGCAAGCGGGGCGCGCATCGAGGCCGAGGCGGGACCGGACGTCGACCCGCCTCGAATCATCCTCTTCGTCGACTGGCACGCCTACCCCGACGGCGCGCTCCAAGAGCCGCTGCGCTTCCACGCCCAGTTCCGACGCGAGAACCCCTGCCAGGCCTTCGGCCGCAACTATCTAATGCTCGACACCGTCGGCCGCGGCTACTTCCTCGGCTTCAATTACGGCGTCGCCGTGCGCGACGGTCGCGCTCGCTGGTCGCACGCCGGGGCCGAGAACATCTACATCGCCAACGAAACCGGCGCGCCCGAAGGCGCCTTCGCCTACCTCCGCGGCGGCGGCGGCGAGGATACCTTCGGCGCGTCCTACGGCGGGGTCCTGCACCAGCCCTCGTCGCATCTTGACCAGGGCGTGCCCTACTACGCGCAGGAAGACCTCGGGCCCGCCTTCGCCCGGCACACCCTCGCCGCCTATCGCTTCTTTGCCTCCGATGCCATCCCCTTCAACCGCTCCATCCACGTTCGCTTCGGATCGATGGCTAACGACATTTGCAGCACCGCCTACTGGTACCAGGAGCCGCCAAACCAACCGTTCTTCAAGATGCCCAATTGGGATCAACTGCTACGGGGCGCTGAACTGCCCTACGCGGCCACCGGAGCACCTCAGCCAGAGCCTCGCTGGCGAGTGCTCGGTCCATTCCACCCCGACGCCTCGGCAGCCTTGGACGCAACTGCGGACCAAGACGACCTCGACACGGTCACGCAGGACACAGGTTACGCAGGCGATTCACCCTGGCGTCACGAAGACCGGCATGTCGCTCGTTGGGTTCCCGCCGAGGATATTCACGGCTTTGTTGATTTCGGACTCGCCTTCCGCCCGTCTGATCCCGGCAATTCCGTCACCTGGCCCGCCATGGGCCTGGCGCAGTCCTGGCTCCACGTCGATGCCGACACCACCGCGACCCTGCACCTTGGATGGGCGCACGAGTTGCGGCTGCGGGTTGGCGGCGAACCTTGGCAGTCAGCGGGGAAGCACGCCTACTTTCGAAACCGAATGCATCGCGTACATTTGCGCGCCGGCTGGAATCGCTTGCAGGTCACGCTCGACAGCCCGGAGACGGGCATCGAAGGAACGACCTGGGGTGCTTGGACATTCGGGCTGCGTGCCGTCGGTCGCTCTGGGCACGAGATCGAGCCCAGACTCGACCCAACGTCTCAGGACGCGTCCGCACGAGTTCGACGTCCGTACGGCTCACGCTAACCTGCGTCGAGCCTCGTACTCGCTTCTCGGCTATCCCAATCTGGTCGGGGAGGCGAGATTTGAACTCGCGACCTCGGCGTCCCAAACGCCGCGCGCTGCCAGGCTGCGCCACTCCCCGTGTCCGCCCATCGTATCGCTGCAGGGCCTCGAGTGAGCCAGGGAGCCAGCCCACGTCTCCGAACCAACAGCGCCGCGCTCGGAATCAGCGGGCGTTGCTCCGCCGTCGCAAGCCCTATCCTGCTGGCGCGTCGGGATCCGCCGGAACGCCCGGCACCTTGGTCGCGCCCCAGCGCGCCGCCTCTTCCTGGTTCTCGTCCACCCACTTATTGAAACTCACCGGAAACCTCTCCCGCGCTTCGTCAATCCCCACTACGAAACGATTGGGCCAGGCCTCATAAGTGGAGAGGAAGGTGCCGGTTCGGGTCTCACCGTCGGCCAGCACGACAGTGCGGGTAATCGAGGCCTTTACGCCGTCCTTGGCAAACTCCACCTGCTCTTCAAAGTCCGGCTCTTCCTCGCTGTTCACAATGCCCTCATCCGGCGGGGGCTCTTTCCATTCCCAGAGGCGCGGCTTGTTCAGGGTGACATTCCGGCCATCGGCGGTACCCCAGAGCTCGAAATCCAAAATCGCAAGCCGCCGGTCAATCAAGACCCGCAGCATGATCGGATGCGCATAGTCATTCGTGAACTTTAGGTCAATGCCGGGCGAAAAAATCGTCGAGTCATACCCGATCGCGAATCCGCCCATCTCGTAGTAGCGGACTCGGTAGAGATGAGGCCAGCGTTCCTCAATTGGCAGGCCGGCCGCCAGCGCGGCACGAAACAGCGTGGTCGAAACCTGGCAGATGCCGCCACCGATCCCTTGTTCCGTCCGGTCCTCAACAATCACGCTGCCTTCCACCCAGCCTTCGGCCTTGGTAAAGGCGCCGATTCGCTCGTTGAACGAGAACGTCTCGCCAGGACGAACGATCATGCCGTCCAGCTTGGCCGCCCCCACCGCAATGTTGTGATCGCGATAGTCCGGCGAGCCCTTGTAGATCGACGAACCGACACCAAGCAGATCCTTGATTCCCAGGGGGTTCGCAAACGTGTCGAATTCCTTGTTCAGCAGGATCAGCGGAATATCCACGCGCCGCTCGCCGGGCTGCTTGGCCGCGTCCAGGATGGCGCGTTCCAACGCCGGTCGATCGAGCCGTTGACCAGGGCGACCCGGCTGAAAGGCCAGCACCCGATCTTGCTTCTCATCGAAGTCGAACTCACCGTGTCGGGGTTCGGCGCTCAGGGTGTCCTCGATCCGCTGGAAGACATCGTTGAAGCGCGTGACCTCGATGCGCGGCGCATATCCGGTGTCATCGCGATCAAGCACCAGCGCGCCCCGCAACTGCGCTGGTTCAATCATCCAGCCCCCAGTGCCGTGCACGAGCCATATGGGCTGCCCGATCATCTGACGCACCGTCGCCAGCGCGGCCTCCGCGTCGGACATGGAAACGGCCGGCTCGTCTTGGCGATAGCCGAGATCGACTACGTGGCCCACCGCACGCTGCGCCAAGCCGACCTCCATATCCGCCAGGGCCCGCGCCACGTCCACGACTCGGCCCGGTTGACTTGGGGTCAGGCTCACCCGTCCGTCGTCGCGTAACTGCAACGCGGCGTCGACTGACGGCTGGTCGAAGCCGACGGCAAGGGATTGCAGGTATTGTCGAGCTACCTCGCGGTCATACGAAACGACCGGCGTTGTTGGACTCGTGGCCGCGGGCGGCTCTCCCATCCGGTCAAGCACGCCGCCGCTGGCTTGTGATCCCACGACTTCGCGCAGCGGAGCTTGAAAGTCGGCCCGCAGCCCGATTTCGGCGCCCGACGGTCGCCACGCACGACCATCGAGCCGAAAGACGACCGGGCTGTCAAGAAACGGTCGCCACGCCGCCTCGACGCGCTCGAGCGCTTCCTGCGGGTTGAGTCCGCCAACGTCAACTCCGCCAACGCTCGCACCTGCCGGCAGGCCGTCCGGGCGGCTGGTAAGCAGGGTGGCCACAAAGGCGGCTGGGGCGGCGGCGACGGCGCTCCCAAGCCCAGCAACGAGCAGCGTGCGACGGTTCATTCCGCCTGGCTCACGCGACCCATAAACCCAAACGACCACCCACGATAGTCACAAGCTCCAGTGTAGCGACCCTCGGATCAACGGCAGCGGACGAACCGGCTCGCGGATAGCCAACCCCCACTGCGCGAAGCCTGCGAACGATCGATGTCGCGATTAGGGAACCGTGGGACCGCTGCGGGCGCCGAATTGCGCCGTGTCCTTCTGCCCCGCGCCCACGGCCGGAAACGCGAACGGCGTAACCTCGGCCGGTGGAGGCTTGTCGGCACAGGCTGCAAAAGCAACGGCGAGCAGCACGCCCGGCGCCGTCAACAGCACGCGTCGTCGGCCGACGTCGCATCTGCTACCGCTGCCGCTGCGAAACATCGCCGGCCTATCCGTCGCTACCGCCGCCACTTGCCCAACGACGATTCCTGTCTCGCTTCGAGCCTCCATTTCGCACGCCCTTCTTCTGCCGACTGATTGGCTCTTGCCGTGGAGATCAAGCACCGGCCTCCGCACCTGGTGCCCTTCCAGGCCGCGCGCGGAATAGTCGCCGCGAAGTTCACTCATTACCCGCCAGGTGATTTGGCCTGCAACTAAACAATGCGCAACCAATTTCAATCACGATAGGCCACTTGACGTGTAGTTCCAAATAGAACAAGCTGACTCCGCAAAGCACGGTGCATTGAGGCAAACGTCCACCGACGGTGCGTGCTCTGACTGGTGTCGGAGCGTCGTCAGGTGATGGCGGCAGTCGATTGTCGATGGCTGACGCGCTTTGCCTCCGGGGAGGAACGCATGAGCAATCGCCCATCTAGGCGCACAATCCTGCGTGCTGCGGGCGTCGGCGCCATTGGCGTAAGTAGCATGGCCATCCTGGCTGCCTGTGGTGAGTCCGAACCCGAACCCGAACCTGCGGCGCCCGCGGCAGCCGCAGCGCCGGCACCGGCCGCCACCGCCGCGCCTGCCCCGGCAGCCGCTCCGGCTCAGCCTGCGGCGGCGCCTCAGCCCGAGACGGTCACGCTCAGCTATGTTGGCGACCACACCTCCGGTCCGCGTGGCGCAGCCATGCAGTGGGGGCTCAAACAGTACGCCAGCCTGCGGCCGAACATCTTCGTCAAGTTCATCCCGCAACCGGCCGACTACGCCACCAGCGTATTTCCGTTGCAGATGGCCGCCGGCACCCAGGCTGAAGTGGCCATGCTTGACGGTGGCATGCTCGGCGCCTTCGTCAGCGACGGTGGATTCACCCAGATCAACGACGGACTGGCCAAGCGCGACGACTATGTCCCCGAGGACTACTACTTCATTCCCGACCTGTACACCGTCAACCACGACCACGCCCACGACGAGGGGTCAAACCCGTCTAACGTGATCGAGGGCGCGCAGTTTGGAATGCCGTTCCAGGGCGCGCTCGGTGGCATCGTAATGAACACCACCATGGGCGAGGAATATGGAGTCGAATTCCCAAGCGAGGGATGGACCTACGAGAACGAGTTCCTTGAGTCCTGCAAGAAGGTCACGGATCCCGACATTGACCAGTGGGGCACCTGGGCCCACAACGGCTACGAGTTTCACTGGAGCCCGATGGCGTTCATGTCGGGCGCCACGGCCATGCGCAACGCGGATGAGACGGAATTGGCCGTCTTTGACAACGGCGGCGACTTCGGTCTGAACTTCTCAGTGGGACTGATCCACAACGAGAACGTGTCCTTCCCACTCGCCGATAACAAGCGGTTGGCAGGTGAGTTTGGCAACCCATTCGCTGCGGGCAAGGTGTGGTCCTGGTTGAGTTCCGTCGTCTACACCACTGGCTACCACGTCCCGCGCATCAAGGACCGCTTCAAGTGGTCGCTGGGACCCATGCCGCTGGCGTCGCTGGGTCAGGAAATCCACGAGTGGAACGACCAGCCGCACTTGGTCACCAACGGCGCGCAGCGCTACGGGACCATCGAGGAGGCGATCGACCTCATCCTGTTCCTTGGGGGGCCGGTCTATCAGGGCCGTGTGGCGATTGACCGCGGCCACCTGCCCATGCACCGGGGCGTCTTCGACTCAACCGAGGCCAAGGCGCCGCCGCCCGAGGGTATGGAGTGGCTCAAAGCCTACGCCGACGTCGGCAACGTCAACCGCCACTTGATGATGGCGCTCCCCGCCTGGTGGGAGATGTACGAGTGGCGCAAGACGCCGGATGCCGCCTACCTGGGCGACAAGCCGGTCGACCAGGTGATCGAGGAAGCCAAGAACCTGGTGCGTACCTCGCTCGCCGGTCAGCGCGATCTGCTCAACGAGGGTCGCCAGAAGTTCGGCTTCCCGGCGCTCTAAACCTGGACAGCGTCCATTTCTTGGACGCCGACAGAATCAAGGCCCGGCGCTTCGGCGCCGGGCCTTGATCTTTGTTCGCTCGCGTGCCACTGACATCAAAGCCTCGAAGTCAGGTCCGGCGAAGGGCATGCGCCGACCAGGTCACACGTCAGATCTCGGCGTAAACAACGCGGCGGCACACGCGCCGCGCGACTACATGCGTGTACGCAGCCGGTTGGTTCGCTCTTCGCTGTATGGGAACGGGTTGTCACGCGTTCCGGCGCCTTCGTCTTCCGGTGCGCAAGCCGTCACCGCAAGCATGGACACGGCCGCGACGCTCAATGCCAGAAGCCGCCGTCGCTGGATTCGCGTGCCGGCGCGAAGTCCAGTCTGAGCTTGTCGATCTGTGTCGTTCGCCATGAGAACCTCGCGAGTACGCAGTCAGCCCCTGCTATGACCTCGAAGTATATCCGCACCGTGGGAATCGCTGGCAGCCGCGCTTACGGAACCGTCGTCCGGCGCGTCAGCCGGCGCCATTACTCAGTGGCGTCGCGGAACTGGTGGCCGCGCTGGAGCTGCCGCGCCTACGAACCGCCGCTCGGCTGATACTCCTGCCGCAACCGCTCGCGTTCCTGCGGGTCGTACTCGTAAGTTCCCCGCGGTCGTGTGCGGGCGAACTTGTAGTAACCCTCTTCGTCCCGCGACGAGTCACCGAAGCAGGCACTCACCATTCCGCCGCTAGCCACCACTACGGCCGATACTGAGGCGGCGCGCAAGATCTGCCGTCGTGCCAATTGCCGAGGTGCTGTGGTACCGCGAGCCATCTCCGTGCATCCAACCCCAATAAAGCCCGACCCATCCTACGCGAGCCGCTAAACGGAGTTGTAACCGGCCGCCGCCCTACGGATTCACTGGATCACACACAAACCGAGTCGGACCGCCGTAGAACCAAGACTACCCCTCACCCTACGCCTAACTCGCCTCCAGTTACCTCTGTCCCCCAGCACCCAAGACACTGGCTCGTCACCGGCAAACAGCAACACCACATAGCCGCCTCCCGCCCCGCCGGATATCCTGCCGCCATGGCAGCCAGACGCCGCTCCACCCGTGCCAGGAAAAGCGCATTCGCCACCCGCCGCTGGCGCGAATCCAAGGCCGTCCGCTGTGCCCGCGCCGCCGAAATCATCCGCCGTCTGCGCGAGCTCTACCCCGAAGCCGCCGCCGAGCTCGATTACCTCAACCCATTTCAATTCCTCATCGCCGTCATCCTCTCCGCCCAGACCACCGACGTAACCGTCAACCGCGTCACCCCCGAACTCTTCCGCCGCTATCCCACGCCTCACGCCCTGGCCGCCGCCCCCCAGCTTGAAGTCGAGGAGGTCATCCGCCAAACCGGCTTCTTCCGCAGCAAGGCCCGCGCCATTCGCGAAACCGCCGCCCAGTTGCTCCACGATTTCGACGGCCAGGTCCCCCGCACCATGCCCGAGCTGCTGCGCCTCCGCGGGGTCGCCCGCAAGACCGCCAACGTCGTCCTCGGGGAAGCCTTCGGCATCCCCAGCGGCGTCGTCGTTGACACCCACGTCAAGCGCCTCTCCCAGCGCCTCGGCCTCACGCGCGCAACCGACCCGGTCAAGATCGAACGCGACCTCACCGACACCCTGAATCAGGATGACTGGATCTTTGCCGGCATTGCCGTCATCTGGCACGGCCGCCGCGTCTGCGACGCCCGCAAGCCCGATTGTGAGGGCTGCGTGCTGAACGACATCTGCCCCTCGTCCGCCGCGCCGGTACGACCGGCCACGTCACCGTTCAAGGCGGCAAGCGCATGAAAATTACTGGCATCGATGTCGTCATCAAGTACGTGCGCTGGCGCGAGTGGCTCTTCGTCCGCGTCTCCACCGACGAGGGCCTCTACGGCTGGGGCGAAGGCTCAACCTCCGACCGCGGCCCCGCCGTGGCCGCCGTCATCCAGCAATTCACACCCCGCTTACTCGGCCGCGACTCCTCCGCCATCGAACTCATCTGGCGCGACCTGTACACCGGCTGGCGCGGCGGCCCCATCGTCAACAGCGCCATCTCCGCCATCGACGGCGCCCTCTGGGACTTGCAAGGGAAACGCTACGGCGTGCCCGTCTGGAAACTCCTGGGAGGACCCATCCGCCGCAAGGTCCGCGTCTACGCCGGCGGCGTCTCACGCTGGATGGACTCCGTGGCCGACCACGTCGAGGGCGCCATCCGCGCCCAGAACCAGGGCTATCGCGGCGTCAAAGTCACCCCCTTCGGCTCGCCCGGCCAGCGCACCGACGTCGCCGCCATCCGCTTCGCCGCTGAGCTCGTCGAAGGTATCCGCGAGGCCACCGGCCCCGACTTCGAAATCCACGTCGAATGCGCCGAACGGCTCACCCCTCGCCTCGCCATCGAAGCCTCCCAGGCCCTCGCGCCCTCCCGTCCCGTCTGGCTGGAAGAACCCATCCCCGCCGAGAACGTCAAGGCCATGTGCGCCCTGGCCCCGCGCATGGCCACCCCCATCGCCTGCGGCGAGAAGCTCTTCAGCCGCCACGACTACCGCGAACTGCTCGAAGGCCAGGGCGCCGCCTTCATCCAGCCCGACCTCACCCACGCCGGCGGCATCACCGAAGTCCGCAAAATCGCCGCCGCCGCTGAGACCTACCACATCCAGGTCGCCCCCCATAACTCCGGCGGGCCAATCTCCGCCGCCATGGCCATGCAGATCGCTGCCGTCACGCCCAACTTCCAGGTTCTCGAAACCGCCTACCCAGAGGCCGAACTCCGCCGCCGCGTCGCTGGTGAAGCCATGGAAGTCCACGACGGCTACATGCACCTCAGCGACAAACCCGGCCTCGGCATCGACGACCTCAACCTCGACGCGCTCGAGGATGAAGCCGACGGCCCCGAACCCGCTTACCCCTGGCGCACTTTCATCGAGTAGCCGCGTCGCATCCCGTACCGAACCCAAAGGCGTACACTTTCCCCAATTCTGTAGACCGCCCCCGGAGGCCGCCATGTTCGATGCCGTCCACCACATCGCCTATGTCGTGCCCGACCGCGAAGCCGCCCTGGCCCTGTTCCAGGAAAAGCTCGGCATGACCCCCTTCAAGATCTGGGAGTCGGAAGAAGAGGGCAACGCCTACGCCGCGCTCCAAATCGGCGACACCGACAGCTATCTCGAGATCATCTGCCCCACCAACGACGAGGTCAGCAACTTCGCCGCCCACCTGCACGAGCACGGCCCCAGCGTCCACCACGTCGCCTTCCGTGACGACGCCATGGACGACACGCTGGCAACCCTCAGCGGCGAACACGACATCGGCGGCACCGACCCAATCGTCAGTTCGTCCGACTGGCGGATTTCATTTCTCGACACTGAAAAGACCTTGGGCGTGGGACTGCAACTGGTGGACGGGGAGCATCTGTAATGGCTGGCATGACAATCACCTCAAACGGCGTGGAGACCGACCTAGGACCGGTCACCCAGGCCCGCCTCACTGAACGCGGCCCCGCCATCTGGCTGGCCGGCGACCCTGAAGACCTCAAGGTCTGGCTGCCCCGCGGCGGCTACGGCATCGTCACCAACACCGTCGTCCTGGACGACATGACCCAGAAGTACGGGCAGCTCACCGAAGTGATCCGCCGCTACCTCGACATCACCGACAAGCAGGTCGTGGTCGAGATCGACGGCCACACTACGGCCGAACTCCTGGACGTGGCCCACGTCTTCACCAGGATGTCCGACCAGATCATCATCAAGATCCCCTGTGCCACCCAGGGCCTCGAAGCCTTTTCGACCCTGGCCGCCGAGGGTGTCGAGACCTTCTGCACGACGACATTCAGCCTCACCCAGGCCGCCGTCGTGGCGCAGGCCGGCGCCACCCACATCCTCCCCTTCTGCGAACCCTACAAGGGCGTGGGCGTGGACCCCGTCTGGCACGTGCGCGAGTGCGCGGACATGTTCGCCGGCTGGGAGCAGCGGCCCTACATCACCGCCGCCCTCGTCCGCTCGGTCGATGTCGCCAACGCCGCCCTCCAGGCCGGCGCCGACGGCATCATCGTCTTCTGGGAAGTCTTCCGCGACATGCTCCACAACCCCCTCACCGACGAATGGAACACCACCTTCCTCACCGCCTGGGAAAAAATGCACAAAGCTGGCCTCCTCGAAGGTGTTCCAGTCGCCGAGGCCTCCCACTAGACGCCCGCTAGCCAGACCACTTCAGATCTGCCTGCCCGGCGCCGGATTGGCGTTTTGGTCACGAGGGAGGCTCGGTTGAAGGCGTGCGCGTTCGGCGCCCAGCCACTCCATTGAGCGAGTTCGATCCAAGGCGAGCCGGCCCACCCGTCACCGCCCCCGACGGCATCGTCGTCTACCCCATCGACATCACCCCCTGCGCGCACCTCGCCCTCGCCGAGGGCGACATCCAGCCTGGTCACACCTATGGCATCCACGCCCACCTCACCCTCGAGCAAGTCACCTACGTCCTCGCAGGCCGCATCCGCGCCATCACCCACGACCCACAGACCGGCGAAACCCACGAGACTGTGGCGGCCACTGGCGAGTCGGTCATAACCCTTCCCGGCCAGTCTCTCCAGTTCGCCGCGGCCGACGACACATCCGCCCGCGTCCTCTTCATCACCAGCCCGCCCTACCCCGCCGACCACAGCGACACCGTCACCCTTGATGCCCACCGCCCGCTCAACAAAGCCGAGTGCGCCCTCGTATCTCAGCGGAGGGACCGAGTCATGGCCGAATTCGGCCGCGCCATTGAACGGCCGGGGCTCCAAGCCGATCGCTAAACGCAGCCGGTAGGTCTGAACCGCTTTCCAGGCACTGCGGACGTAGGCTGGCGTTGCCTCACGTGCGTCATTACTCGCTGCCGCAACCAACTTCGAAAGACACTCGAAATGATCAGGCACCTCGCCGGAATCGCAGAAATCGTGGACGACCTGGAGGCCGCGGTTAGCTTCTATCGCAATCACCTGGGCCTGGAGGTCGACGACTCGGCCTCGGCCGACTACGCATCGGTAAAAGTCCCCGGCGTCATCCACTTCGGCCTCTGGAGCCGCGAGGCCGCTGCCGAAGCCACCTACGGAGACAGGACGGCGGTCGACCGGATCGCTCCAGGCTTCACCGTCGAATTCGAGGTCGATGAAGTCCCAGCAGCCTCCCAGGCCCTCGAACGCCGGGCGCTCACGCTGATCCACGGGCCAAAAGCGGAACCGTGGGGACAAACCACCGCTCGCTTCCCGTCACCCAGCGGAGTGATCTGCGGAATCGCGGAAACACCCTGGGCAAGGCGAATCGACGAATAGCGGCCGGTCGAATGTCGGCTGGGCAACGTCGTCCACGGCGCAAGCGACCTACCTAGTTCAAGCTCACCGTCTGCGGCGCCGCCTGCGTCGGAGGCCCATACGTCACATGCAGCCGCCCCGCCAGCGGCTCCGCCACGATCGCCGAATTCGTCAGGATGCCGTCCACCTCCGGCGTCTCCCGGCAGATCGACTTCGGGTGGTCCTGCTGGTCGGACAGGATCCCGAAGCCGGCCGCTACATCGAAGGCGCCGCGCCGTTCCGCCAGCGCTTCATTCACCCGTCGGTGCCGCGCCCCGGCGCTCGGACACCGCGTCGGATAGCAATCCAGCGCTCGGTCCGCCGGATCCGGCGAGACGATCATGTTCGCGTGCCCAATCGAGTCGCGCCCGCCGTCCAGCCAGATCTTACGCCCCGGCAATTGCTCCAGCACACCCACGTTACCCGCGGCGTCGCTGAACCCAAACGCGCCACTGTTGTCGTCCGCTATGGCCCCGGCCAGTTCGCGCATCGCGGCTACGCTGTCGGATTCCAGCAGCATCCGTTTGAGCAGCGGGCCGCCGCCGCCGCCGGGACTGTCGATATAGAGCGACATCCCCCACAGCGAGACCCCGGTCGAACTGATCCCAATCTGCGCCAGGTGCCCCGCGTAGCTGAAACTCAGAATCGCCGGCCGTCCGGCTGGCCGGACCTTCAGCACGATCGACCGCTCATTCGCCCCCGGCCCCGTGTCCTTCGTCTGCCCCGCGTACACCGTTCCGTCGCCCGTGAACTCCGGCCCCACCGCAAACGCCGTGCACGCCTCCGGCGCCCGCATCCCCCACTGCAACCACAGCGCCGCCCGCGCATCGATCCCGGCCCCGTCCGCAATCCCCCGCACCTCATCCAGCAGATGCGGCGCCCAGTCCCTTAGAAACGCCTCCACACCCGCCACATGACGAAACGCCGCATCCCGATCAAGTCCGCCCAGCCGAGCCTCAACCTCCGCCCGAACCATCCCGCCCACCGCCGCTCCATGCACCCGCCCAACCTCATACGGCGACCCGGCCGCATCAACTACGGGGAATTCAGCCATTTGTCACTGACCAATCGCAATTCTCCAAACCGGAACTTGAGCCTAGGCTTTCGACGGCTGCAATGCCACGAGACCAGCCACGGGAATCAACCGAAGCCCGGCGCGCCCCCATAACGCACTCGTCGAGAACGACGAAGCAGACATGCAAACCGTCGTGCCTTGCACCAGTGCATAATGACCGCCCTTTTCCACAATCCAGATCCTCATACCCGAAGAAAACGACGCCACCGGCTGGCAAGCCTTCGCCTCCGAATACATCCGCTTCATCGACGAAGGCGACTCCAGCCGAACCATGCTCCTCGATGCAGTCATGCTGGAGGAGTGCAGAAACGTTGCAGGCCAACTCGTCCTCGACATCGGCGCCGGCGAAGGCCGCTTCAGCCGCATGCTCGCCCTGCGCGGCGCCCGCACCATCGCGCTCGACCTCTTCTGGCCCATGGTTCAGACAGCCCGCACGCGTGCAGTTGGCAATAGTGCCGTCGTCAGGTCCCCTGCCACCGCGTTGCCCATCGCCTCATCCACCGTCGATACCGTCATCAGCTACATCGTCTGGGTTGATGTCCCGGACTTCCAGACAGCCATCGCCGAAGCCGCCCGCGTCCTCAAGCCCGGCGGACAGCTCATAGCCGCCAACCTCGGCTTCATCACCGCCTCCCCCGGCTGGAAACGCTCACCCGACGGCCGCCGCCTCTTCCGGCCGATCGACCAATATGTCGACGAGCGACCAATTACCCTCGACTGGCGCGGCCACAAAGTCGTCAACTGGCACCGCCCCCTCAGCGCCTACATGCAGGCCTATCTCTCCGCCAACCTCATCCTCCGCCGCTTCCTCGAACCCGTCCCACCCAACGACAGCCTGCGCGACAACCCCCGCTTCGAAGACTGGTACCGCATCCCCGAATTCACCGTCATGCGCTGGCAAAAGCCCTAGCGTCACGCCCAACCGGAGTCGCAGCGCGCCCTCAGCGATTGCGAGCGTCGCCGGATACATGGCCAGCGAATTAGGATGAAGTAGAAGCAGATGTATCAGATGCTCGCCATGACCTCGCACGCAGAGTACGCCGCATGACCATCCGAGCAGCGCCGAAGGAAGGACCTTACGCCGCTGCCCTGGCCCAGTTCGACCAGGCGGCCGACCAGATCGAGTTGGACTCCAATCTGCGTGAGGTATTGCGCTGTCCCAAGCGCGAGCTCACGGTCAACTTCCCGGTCGAGATGGACGACGGCTCAATCACCTGCTTCACCGGCTACCGCGTCCAGCACAACGTCACCCGCGGCCCGGCCAAGGGCGGCATCCGCTACCACCCCAGCGCCGACCTGGACGAGGTTCGCGCGCTGGCCATGTGGATGACCTGGAAGTGCGCCGTCATGAACCTGCCGTATGGCGGAGCCAAGGGCGGCGTGACCGTGGATCCGCGCACGCTGAGCAGGCACGAGTTGGAAAACCTGACCCGGCGCTACGCCACCGAGATCATTCCGCTGATGGGTCCCGACAGCGACATTCCGGCCCCCGACATGGGCACCAACATGCAGGTGATGGCCTGGATCATGGACACCTACTCCATGCACGTGGGCTACTCGGTTCCAGCGGTCGTGACCGGTAAGCCGGTAGCCATCGGCGGATCGGAAGGGCGCGAAAGGGCCACCTCCAGAGGAATGCTGGTCGCAACCCAGGTCATGCTCGAGCGACTCGGGCGTCCGCAGTCGGGGACCGTCGCCATCCAGGGTGCGGGCAACGTTGGCCTGAACGCCATGCCATTGTTTAGCGAGGCGGGCTTCACCGTTGTGGCAATAAGCGACAGCAGCGGTGCGGTCTACGACCCGACGGGACTCGATGAGTCGAGCGTGTACAAGCACGTATCGGACGGCGGCTGGTTGGCCGAATACTGTGAAGCCGAGCACATCTCGAACGCCGAGCTCCTGGCGTTGGACGTGGACGTGCTGACGCCGGCCGCCATCGAAGGCCAGATCCACGTCGACAACGCCGCGACCGTACGCGCCAACCTGATCGTCGAAGGCGCCAACGGTCCCGTCACGCCCGAAGCCGACACCATCCTGAACGAGGCTGGAGTGGTGGTTGTCCCCGACATCCTGGCCAATGCCGGCGGCGTAACGGTCTCCTACTACGAGTGGGTGCAAGGCATGCAGCACTTCTTTTGGAGCCGAGAGGAAATCAACAAGCTGCTGGCGGACCACATGCGGCAGGCGGCGGAGCAGGTATGGGACCTGTCGCAGGCCAAGAGCGTCAACCTGCGCGAAGCCGCCTACCAGATAGCCGTGGGTCGCGTAGCCGAGGCCACCCGGCTTCGAGGAATCTACCCCTAGCCGCGCAGCAACTCGCGAACTGCCGCCCAGTTGAACGGCGCACCGTCGTCGAAGGTCGCGCCCACCTCATCAAAGCGGTCGCGGCCCTCGTCGCTCGGGTTGTATAGCTGTGTTGGCGAGTTGAGCAGGATCGCGGGGCCGTCGCCGGCCACCATGAAGCCATGGTGGACCAGCCTGGGTATCAACACCGTGAATTGCGCCTCGTCCGGCTGCGACTGGCCCATGGGCAGCAAGTCCAGCGTGCCGGCGGTCGGTGAACCGGCCCGGCCGTCCCAGAGGGCCAGGATGATGTCACCGTCGGCCACCACGAAACGATCTTCCTGGTGTTGGTGGACGTGCCACTCGTCCTCGTCGCGGGCTAGGCCCGCGGGCGTGGTGGAGAAGTAGGTCTGAGCGAACGGCCGCTGCTCGGCGTCGTACACGTCATCCCAGTCGGTGCGCAGGATTTCGACCAGCGAGCCGGACTCATCGCGGTTGACGCGCAGCGGTCGCGCAGCCGCATCATGGATACGCAGGCGAAACGAGTTCAGGTCGAGGTCGATGAGCGTTCGGTTCGTGGATCGAGTGCTGCCAGTTTAGGCGACTCCGGAATCCTGGCTTCCGGCCGAAACCAACGCGCGTTGGTAGTCCTCCGGCGTGTTGAGGTTCCAGAACGACTGGAGGTCCGGATCGAGCAGGCGCACGTTGGCCTCCGGAACTCTGACGGTCGACACGGCGTCGAATACGAGCGCGATCTTCAGTTCGCGGCGCTCGATCTGTCGGCGGGCCGGCGCCAGGACTGCTTTTCGATAGACCGCGTGCAGCGGCTCGGGCCGACCGCTGGTCACGGGCACCACCACGTCCGCGTGCGTTGCCCGCCCGATCAGATCGAGAATGAGTGTCGGGTTGAGAAAGGGCATGTCGGCGGCCGCAATGAAGGCAAGGTCATAGGCCGCCGCAGCCAGACCGCTGTAGATGCCCCCCAGACTCCCAGCTCGCGGATACAGATCGCCGACGACCCGCGCACCGGCCACGCCGGGATCGTCGTTTGCCACCAGCACCACGTCGTCCGTCAGCCGCGAGACGGTGGCCACCACGTGCCCGAGGAGCGTCTGTGGCGATCCGTCAGCCGCCGGCGCCCACGGCAGCGCACGCTTGTCACGCCCCATGCGGCGGCTCTGTCCACCGGCCAGTATGACGACCGAGAACCTGGGGCCAGTCACTCTGCCGGACATCCGTTGACTTCACGCAGCCGCCTGCCTACGCTCGAATCAGCATGTGAATCAGTTTCCTGAGGAGATTCAATGGCAGCGCCCGAAGCAGTAGGCGACAGCGATTTCCAAACCAAAGTTCTTGAAGCCTCCACGCCGGTGCTGGTGGACTTTTGGGCCGAGTGGTGCGGACCCTGCAAGATGATTGCCCCCATCGTGGACGAACTGGCCGAGGAGTACGACGGCCGCGTCACCTTTGCCAAGGTGGACGTGGACGCCAACCCCATGACGCCCGGCCAATTTGGCATACGCGGCATTCCGACCTTGCTCGTGTTCAACGACGGTGCCGAAGTTGGTCGCATAGTCGGGTTCCGTCCAAAGTCGGACCTGGCTGCGGCTCTGGACCAGGCGCTGAACGGGGCATAGCGGACAGCCAACCCAGTTCTGTGGTCGGTGCCGTTCAGGTCCGAGTTAGCCTGGAGCAAAGCTGCGCGACTCCTGCAACGCGAGATGCACGCTGTGCATCTTGCTGATCACCTCTTGTTGCCGCGCGGCAATCGTCCCGTCAGGATTGTCCTGATAGTCGGCAACTAGTTGGGTTTCCTTCAGTTCATCCTTGAGCTGTCGGTCACGCAGGCGCAGCACAATAAACTGAATCTCGTGGCCGAGCTCCTCTGGATCACCTGGGGCAAGAGCCGCCTTCTTTCGGACATGCTCTAGGAGTTGGCGCGAAGTCGGATCGAGTGCTACGGCAATGCGATCCCAGTCCAGGCTTCGATGTTGGCACGCATAGGTGACGATTCGCATTAGGACGTACCGGGCCATCGGATCGCCTAGCAACAACGGATCCAAGCCGCTAATCAAGTGAATGGACTCGCTGCCAGCACGGACCGTGCAGGTCAGCAGCCCTTCTTCCAGACGGTCTATTCGTATCGGCTCTTCCGACGAACTTGCTTCCTCACCAAGTGCGGCCGCTCTGGGCGCGCCCCTGCGCCCAGAGCGGCCGGCCAATCGGCGTAACTCATCCACGGGAACGTTGCTCAGTTCCTCAAGGCGCTTGAAGTAGTGAGCACGAACCACCGCATCGCTGATCTCGGCCACGATCGGCAGTAGCTCACGCATCGCCGCGCGGCGTCCGCTAAGGCCGGTCAAATCGTGCTGCCCGCCAGCCCATCGGAAGGCGAAGTCCGCCAGTGGCGTGGGCTTAGCGATCAGATCGCGCCATCGCTGAGGCTTTGATCGAACCAGTGAGTCGGGATCATTGCCTACCGGAAGTTCCGCGATCCCAATGTCCGTGGTGAGGCGGTCCTCGTGCCGGACCAGGCCGCGAACGTCGACGGTCGTGCCAGCCTCGTACGTGCCGGCCTCACGTACGACATCCAGTCCGCGGCGGGCAGCGGCGGCGCCCGCCGCGTCGGCATCCAGGGCAATCACCACCCGCGACGCGCCTGACGTAGTGAGCATGCGCGCTTGCTGCGCCGTGAGGGACGTTCCCATAGACGCCACGGTGTTGACGAACCCGGCCTCATGCGCCGCGATCACGTCCATGTAGCCCTCGACGATCACCGCGGCACGCTCCTTGCGGATGGCGTCGCGGGCCAGGTGGAATCCGTAGAGGAGGTTGCCCTTGGTGAACACCTCGGAATCGCGAGTGTTCAGATACTTCGGTTCGATGTCGCGCAGGGTGCGTCCGCCGAAGCCGACGACCGCGCCCGAGCGGTTCCAAATCGGAAAGATCAGCCGGTCGAACAGGTAGTCGCGGACACCGCGCTCATCCGAACGGGCAAGACCGGCGGCCTCGATGGCGTCGGCTTTGAATCCAAGCTTGCGCAGATGCGCCAGCAGCGGTGATCCCTGGGCGCCGGCATAGCCCAACCCGAATTGCTCGACTGTCGTTGCTGCCAGCCCACGCGTCCGCACGTAGACGCGGGCCTCCTCCGCCGCCGGCGACTCCAGAAGCTGACGGTGCAGGAAGTTCTGGGCCTCCGCCAACAGGCTAAGCATCGAGGTCTGTCGGCTGCGTCGTTCGGGATCGGCGGGTCCGCGCTGAATCTCGATGCCGGCTTCTCGAGCGAGTTCATCCAGCGCATCCGGGAACTCGATCCGGTTGCGACGCATGACGAACGACAACAGATCGCCGCCCTCGCCGCAGCCGAAGCACTTGTAGCTGCCGCGGTCCGGAAAGACGAAGAACGACGGCGTCTTCTCGCTGTGGAAGGGGCACAGGCCCTTCCAGTTGCGGCCGGCGCGCTGCAACCGAACGTCACGGCCGATGTACTCGACCGCGTCCAGCCGGGCCTTGACTTCCTCTACCGGCGTCGCCATCTCGGGCTGAGCTTAAGACACGACCGGGCCAGAAAAGCTGTTCGGGTTTGTGGGTGCGGCGGCCCCTCACGAGGCGCGCGAGAGCGGCAACGACGCGCACCGCAGGATCCGGTATCAATGGCCGAGTTTGCGACGCGTCCCTGCCCGGTGGGTCCTACCGCTCGAAGGTGTATTCGTCGAAGTCACATACCGGTCGATAGCCAATTCGCGCGTAAATCCGGTTGGAAACAGGATTGGACAGATCCGTGAATAGCCCACAGAAGCGGCGCCCGCGGTCAAGCAACAGCTGGCTCAAGTCCGCGACGCATGCCGAGGCGTACCCGTGGCCTCGGTGTTCCGGTGGCGTGTAGACGAAGTTGATTCTCATTCCGCGAGGCGTGGGCCCGTCGCAGGCGGCCATTGACACCGGACCCTCGTTGTCCCAGACGTACATGCGTCCCTGGCCGATCCGCTCCGTGACACTCTTTTCGCCTGGCGGAGGAGCTTCAACCCGTAGCACCACGTGCAGATCGTCAGCCCACGAAGCCAGTGGCTCAACGTCCGATATTTCGGCCCGTCGGAAGACGCCCGACGGCCGCTTTGGCGGGACGACCTCGGTGAGCTCGTGGACGCGCATGTGCATGTGAAGGCGCGTTCTGCGGCCCGTCTGCGCTTGCCAACGGTCCGCAATCCGACCGGCGGCCTCGACTGGACCGGTTACCCCGGGTAGCGAAGCCTCATCAGCGATCAGTCGCTCAACAATCGCTTCGGCGGCGCCTGCAGGCCCGCGGGACAAAATGAGATTCGCGCCGGACACGAGCCCAGCCATCACGCAGTCCGGGCCTCGCGCGACGGTCAGAAGATGTGTCGCCGCGGCCGTGCTGGATGCCAGGCCGAGCATCAGTACGTTCTCGGCCTCGCGCTGCACGAGGAATCCCTGCACTCGGGCCAGAAACGCCTGCACGTCCGGGTGTCGCCTTACGACGAACTCTGCCATCTGGCGGCTCGATTTCGACCTCGGTTGAGCTACCGGTCGCGGAAGCCCTGCTCAAGGCGTGCGTGGGCGGCGGCGATGCGGGCTACCGGCACTCGATATGGAGAGGCGCTGACGTAATCCAGGCCCAGCGACTCGCAAAAGTCGATGGATGACGGATCGCCGCCGTGCTCGCCGCAGATGCCGACTTCGATGTCGGGGCGGGCGGCGCGTCCCTGCTCGGTCGCCGTGCGCATGAGCGCGCCAACGCCGTCCCGATCGAGCACGCCGAAGGGGTTGTCGACGAGGATGCCGTCTTCCACGTACTTGAGCAGGAAGCGGCCCTCGGCATCGTCGCGGCTGATCCCAAAGGTGGTCTGGGTGAGGTCGTTGGTGCCAAAACTGAAGAACTCGGCCACGCCGGCAATCTCGGTTGCGGTCAGACAGGCGCGCGGTATTTCCAGCATCGTTCCGAACTTGTACTCGATCCGGTCGCCAGAGCGTTGCTGCACGTGCTCGGCCGTGGCCCGCAGTCGGGACTCGATGGTGGTGAGCTCGGAAATGTGGCCGATGAGCGGAATCATGATTTCGGGCAAAACGTGCACGGCCTCGGCCTTCAGCTGCAGCGCGGCCTCCACGATGGCCTGCACCTGCATCTCGTAGACCTCGGGATAGACCAACCCGAGACGACAGCCGCGCAAGCCGAGCATTGGGTTGAATTCATGCAACTCGGCGGCCCGCGCCACCTTGCGGCGCGCCAGCGCCAGCATCTCCTCCGACGCGCCGCTCTGCTCCAGGCTGGCCAGTTCTTCGTCAACCCCGCTCAGGAATTCGTGCAGCGGCGGGTCTAGTAGACGAATGATGACCGGCAGGCCGTGCATCGCGCGCAGGATGCCGATGAAGTCATTGCGCTGGATGGGCAGCAGCCGGTCGAGCGCGCGCCGCCGCTCCGCCTCGGACTCGGCCAGGATCATGTCCTGCACGATGGGCAAGCGGTCGCCCTCGCGGAACATGTGCTCGGTGCGGCAGAGACCGATGCCCTGGGCGCCGTACGAGCGCGCCAACTCGGCTTCCTCGGGCGTGTCGGCGTTGCCCCAAACCTGGAGCCGGCGAATCTCGTCGGCCCAGTTGAGTAGCTCGTGGAGTTCCTGCGTCATCTCGCCCGGGATGAGCGGCACCTCGCCGCGGATCACATTGCCCAAAGTGCCGTCGATGGTGAGCGTTTCGCCGGTGGACACCACCTCGCTGCCGACCCGGAATTCGCCGGCCTCGATGTCGATGTCGAGCACCTCACAGCCAACAACAGCTGGCAATCCAAGCTGGCGAGCCACGATGGCCGCGTGGCTGGTGGCCCCACCGCGCGACGTGAGGATGGCCTGCGACGCTGCCATGCCGTGGAAGTCGTCGGGTGAGGTCTCAGGACGCACCAGGATGACCGGGTGGCCCTCCTCGGCCAGTGCCGCGGCATCGTCAGCGGTAAACGCGACTTCACCAGTCGCGGCGCCAGGCGAGGCATTCAGCCCACGTGCGATCGGGTCGACAGGTACCGAAGCGTCGATACGTGGATGCAGCAGGGCACTGACTTGCTCGGCCTCGACGCGTCGAACTGCTGTCTCTCGGTCGATCTTGCCCTCATGCACCATGTCGACGGCGATGCGTACGGCCGCAGCCGGACTGCGCTTGCCGGCGCGTGTCTGCAGCATGTACAGACGACCGTCCTCGATGGTGAACTCGAGGTCCTGCATTTCGGCGTAGTGGGCCTCGAGCGCGTGGGCGTAGGCCTGGAATTCGCCGTAGACCTCCGGCAGCGTGTCTCGCAGTGTGCTGATCTGTTCCGGCGTGCGAATCCCGGCCACCACGTCTTCGCCCTGCGCATTGAGCAGGTATTCGCCGAAAAGCTCTGGTGCGCCGTCGTTGGGGTCGCGAGTGAAGGCCACACCGGTTCCCGAGCGCTCGCCCATGTTTCCGAAGACCATCGTCTGCACGTTGCAAGCCGTGCCCCAGTCGTGGGGCAGGCGATGGAAGTTGCGATAGTCGACGGCGCGGCGGCCGTGCCAGGAGTCGAAGACGGCCCGGATCGCGCGTTCGAGTTGCTCGTGCGGGTCTTCCGGGAAGCGCTGGCCGGTTTCCTCGAAGATGAAGTTCTTGAAGTCGGCAGTCACTGCCTCCCACTCGGCCGAGGTCAGTTCGGGGTCTTCGGACTTCCCGAGGCGCTCCTTGTGTTCGTGAATGATGTCTTCGAACGCACGGCTGTCGAGGTTCAGCACGATCGAGCCAAAACCCTGGACGAAGCGGCGGTAGGAGTCGCGGCTGAATCTCGCGTCACCTGTGAGTTCGGTCAGGCCCTCGAGGGTCTGGGCGTTGAGTCCCAGGTTCAGCACGGTGTCCATCATTCCCGGCATGGACACGCGGGCGCCTGAGCGCACGGAAACCAAAAGTGGGTTCGTGGGGTCGCCGAAGCGCTTGCCGGTCTGAACCTCAACCTCGGCAAGCGCGAGGTCGATCTGCTGCTGCATGCCGGCCGGAAACTTTCGGCCGGTTTCGAAGTAGGCGAGACAAGCCTCGGTCGTGATCGTGAAACCCGGCGGGACCGGGATGCCGGCGCGAGTCATCTCGGCGGAGCCGGCGCCTTTGCCGCCGAGCAGGTTGCGCATCGACTCGGCGCCCTCGCGGAACAGGTAGACCCACTTGTGGTCGGTGGCTGACATGCGAAAGCGGCTCCGGCTCTAGGGTAAGTGCGCCGCGGGGGTACGGCGCGCACGGCTCTCGAATGTACCATCGCGCCCGGACGCGCCCGCGGTCGCGTACTTCCGGGAAGGTCGGCAGATTTCCGTTTTCAGCGCGGCCCGGCGCTGGGTGGCCACGGTCGCCCTGGGGCACTTTGCCGTGGACTTCACGGCCATGCTGCCCAACATGATGTACCCGTTTCTGGCACAGCGCCTTGATCTGTCACTCGGGATCGTGGGCGTGGCGTCGGCCGTCTGGGCCATCACTTCCTCCACGTCGCAACCGATCTTCGGATACCTCGGCGACCGCTACGGGCGGCGCTGGCTGGCCGCCGGAACAATCGGGACGATGGCCATTCTGGTGGCGTTTGTGCCGATGGCGCCGTCGTACGGCGTGCTGCTGCTGCTGCTGGGCGCCGCCGGCATCGTGGTCGGCGGGTACCACCCGCAGGGCGGGGCCATTGCCAACGAGGCGTCGCGCCGAAATAAGGGCGCTGGTGTTTCCACGTTCTTCCTGGGCGGACACCTGGGATTCACGGTGGCGCCGCTGGCGGCTGGAGCGGTTCTGGCGGCCAGCGGGCTGGACTGGATGCCGTTGCTGGCGTTGCCGGCGCTGGTCGTGGCCGCACTGATTCCGCTTGGGCTACGTGGGTTTTCCAGCGTCCGGTCAACGGCCAGGTTCGGTGGATTCGGCTCCCTGGGCGGCATTGGCGCCGCGCTGGCGGCGGTCCTAGTCGTGGCCCTGGTTCGCGGGTGGGCGTACGCCAGCCTCAACACCTACATCCCGTTTTTTGTGTCTCCCGACAAACCAAACCCGGGCTTCGCGGGATCGATGCTGGCGGTGTACCTGGGGTTCCACGCGGCCGGCGCGTTCAGCGGCGGCGTGTTGGCCGACCGCCTGGGAGTCCGGCGCATGATCGGATACTCGTCGCTGTTGTTGATCCCTGCCGTGTCCGCCTTTGCTCTGCTGCCGGTCGGCACTTCGTCCTATGTGACGGTTGCCGCGGTTGGCGCGCTGATTGGGGCCGGATTCACGCCGACCGTGCTGCTGATGCAGCGGCTGGTTCCGGCGCACATGGGTGTGGGCACCGGAGTAATCCTGGGCGTTTCATTTGGGGCCGCTGCAATCGGAAACCCGGTCACAGGGTTCGTGGGCGATGCCGCCGGACTCAATGTGGCCTTCATGCTGATGGCCGTAGCCCAGGTCGCCGTGCTGGCAGCGCTACGCTGGATTCCCGGACGCACGGGCAGCGGCCAAGTGGCAGCAAGTCCGGCTGAGAGCGCGGCAGGAGGAGCAGGTTGATGCGGATCCTGGAGCTTCGTGAACGAGTGGACCGGCAGTTGCAGGAGCAGTACAGGCGCCGGCGTCCGGATGATCCTGTCGTCAATCTGCGCAAGACGCTGGTGGACGAGCTGGTTCAGCTCGACGAAGAAGGCCGCGACGTCGAGTCCGTAACCGCCGAGGTAGTAGCGGCGGACGTGCTGTCGATGGATGCCGCCACCGTTGAGGTCTTCCTTGGGCGGCTGGACAACCTGCCCATGCGGGCGGACTTCCCGTACGAGGAACCGAGCGACTTGGCCGAGATTCAGGCCGGCCGGCCTGCTGGTCATCCCGTACCTGCAGCGGAGGACGGAGACTACGATCGGCGCTTAGGCGGCGCCTGGATCGGGCGGTGTGCCGGCTGCACTTTGGGCAAACCTGTGGAGGGCTGGTCGCGGGCCGAGATTCGCGAACTGTTGGACGCGGCCGACATTGGCGACCTTCGCTTCTATGTGCCGTACCTGGATCCCAACCCGACCGGTCGGGCGTGGCATCCGTCGGCGGTGTATTCGGCGCAGGGTCGGATCGATGGGGTTCCGCGCGATGACGACATCGACTACTGCATCCTGGCGCTGGAGATCCTGGAGAGCTATGGCCCAGGAGTGACGACGGCCGACTTCGGGCAGGCCTGGCTGGAGATGCTGCCGTATTGGCGCGTGTATACGGCGGAGCGCGCGGCCTACCGCAACCTGGTGCTGGGCCTGCCGACAAGCGAGGCAGCGACGACGCGGAACCCGTATCGCGAGTGGATTGGCGCGCAGATTCGAGCCGACGTGCTGGGCTGGGTGCATCCGGGCCGTCCTGAAGCAGCGGCGGCGCTGGCGTATCGGGATGCGGCGCTGTCGCATGTGAAGAACGGGATTTACGGCGAGATGTGGGCGGCGGCAACCATCGCTGCTGCGTTCAGCCTGGACGATCCGCTGGAGGCGGTGCGGGCCGGGATGGATCAGATTCCGGCCAACAGCCGGCTGCACGCGGCTCTGACGAATACGCTGCAGTGGAGCGAGGAGTACGCCGACTGGCAAGAGGCGTGGGAGCGGGTGGACGAGGCCTATGGGCACTACAACTTCGTGCACACGATCAATAACGCCTGTTTCGTGGTGCTGGGGTTGGCGTATGGGCGCGGGGATTTCGCGACGACGGTTGGGATTGCGGTGGAGTGTGGGGAGGACACGGACTGCAATGGAGCGACGGCTGGATCGATCCTTGGGGCGACCAAGGGCGTGGAGGTGGTGCCGGCGGAATGGACCGAGCACTTTCACGACCGGGTTGAGACGATTGTCAGCGGGATCGGAACGCTGCGGCTGAGCGACCTGATCGCGCGGACGGCGGCGCTGGCACGGGGGCCGTTCGCCGCCTAGCTCGAACCGCCCTGGCGGGCGAAGAGGTCGCGGGCCTCAGTCACCGTGGTGGCGTCGGCGGGGGATTTGTCCTCGCGGATGAAGCCGATGACGCGGGGGAAGCGGAGGGCCAGGCCGAGTTCGTCGTCGGTGCGGCCGGCGACGTGCATGGGGCTCCGGGTCAACTCGTCGGCCAGGACTTCGACCACGATTTCGGGTTTGCCCAGACATCGGGCACGACATCGGAATGGACGCTGGCCGGGCGGTCGGCGACCGCGATTTCGTCCAGCCTCTCGCGGATGCGAACCCACTCTTCGTCGGAGTAGCCGGTGCCGATGCGGGCGATGGACTTGAAGACTTGCTCATCGGCGTCCCAGACGGCACTGAGCAGCGCGCCGATGCCCCAGGGCGTGCGTTTGCCCTGGCCGCGCCAGTAGCCGATCAGGACGCAGTCGAGCGTGTCGGTAAGAGCCGAGGAGTAGCTGGCCTTGTACTTGATCCAGTTGAAGTTGCGCTGGCCAGCCTGGTAAACGGAATCGAGGCGCTTGGCCATCACGCCTTCGAATCCAGCGTGGACCTGCTCGTTGAAGAAGACGTCGATGGCTTCGGGGTCGTCGGTGATGATGCACTCCGAGACCTGAAGGTCCTCGCCGTCGTTCTCGACGATCTCTTCGAGACGGCGCCGGCGCTCGGTGAAGGGGAGTTCGATCACGTTATCGCCGTCGTAGAGCAGGTCGAAGGCGTGGACGTGGAGAGGAATCTCTTTGGCTGCCGCCTCGATGCCATGGCGGCGGCGGCGCGAAGTGGTGACCTGGAAGGGCAGGAACTCGCCGGTCTCCGGATTCACGCCCATGGCCTCGCCCTCAATGATGACCTGGGGCTTCTTCAGGCGGGCGCGAGCGGCCTGCGATACGTCAGGAAACATCTGGGACATGTCCTCGAGATTGCGGCTGTAAATGCGGACCTGATCGCCGTCGCGATGAATCTGGACGCGGAATCCGTCCAGCTTCGGTTCGACCGCAGCCGAGCCGATCTTGTCGACGATCTCCTGCCCGCTGGACATGCGGGCGGCCTGCGCCATGCGGACGGGATTGCCTACGCGCACCTGGGCGCGGTCCATGGCGTCGGCACCGCCTCGCAGGTAATCGCGGGCAGTTTGACCCAGGTCGCAGGTCAGGTTGTAGGCGCGTTCGATGGCCTTGCGATCAGACTTGTCACCGACGCGTGCGAACGACAGCGCGTCCATGAAGGTGGGGTCGCCGATGCCCAGGCGCAGGCGGCCGACGGGAATGCGCGGGAGATAGCGGTTGGAACGCGGGTCCAAGTCGCGAAGCAGGCTGGCGATGCCGGCGACCTTGCGTTCCTGGGACTCGGCGCCCTCCGCCTCCGCGACCACGCGCAGGCGCGCAAAGACTCCGCCGACCGAGACGTCGCGGTCCCAGTCCTGGGCAAGCTCGCGTCGGCGTCGCGCCCGCCAGGACGGATTGCCGACCGCGGTGCGCCACCAGGTCTGGCCCTGGCCGAAGCTGCGCGGTCGAGTCAACCGACGAGGCTTTCCGCCTGTCGCCAGACCCCAGGCACGTGGAAGCGGCGGTGCCGTGGAAATCGACTCGGTCGGCGTTAGGGCTTCGGCCGCAAGTCCCAGGTCGCCGGCCTCGCGGAAGACGGCTTGTACTTCGTCCGGCCCGACCTCAAAGGCCTGGGCGATCGAGCGCAGGAGGAGGCGGCTGGCCATGCCGAACTCAAGGTCGACGAACTTGGGGACCAGGCGGCCCTGCATCAGGTAGGTGACCTGGGCGGCCTCCTCCGGTGTGACGCGTTGGTAAAGCTCGGCCAGGATTTCGATCATGGCGTTGCGGCCGGAGACCGCGTCGATGCGTTCGAAGACTTCGGCCAGTTCGCGAAACGTCATGCGGACCTACCCACGGGCAGCAGGTTGGCGCGCACCCAATCGTGGATGTCGCGCATGCCCTCGAACGCATGGTAGGGAATGCCGTCTCGCCGGCACCGAACCGCCAATTGGGAGCGGGCGAACAGCAAGTCGGCGGCGCCGGCAGCGGCCCAGTCGCTCATGCCGTCGCCCGCGTAGGCGACGCGCCAGCCCTCGGCCTGCAACGCTCGCACCGGCCCAGCCTTCCAGCCGCCGCGGGGGTCGTGGCCGGGGCGTTCGTGAGGGAACTCAAGCTCAATCGAGCCGTTCCGGAAGTACAGGCGATTGGACCGGAACGGAAGGTCGGACAGACCCGCTCGGGTGAGCATTGGTTTCACGTAGGCGTCGAAGCCGTCGCTGACGACCTGGACCGGAATGTCGTGGTCCGCGAGGTCGGCGACCAGCGCCGGGAAGGCTGGATCGACGGCGTGCTCTTTGATGAGCTTGAGGAACTCGGGTTCGCGGGCATTTACCAGTGCGAACTGGCGGCGGGCGCGTTCGCTGGTGGGGATTTCGCCGCGGATCCACTCGTCGTCAATGTCGCGCCAGGTGGGGTGGGCGAAGGCGTCGAAGATGACGTGGCCCATGTCGTTGGGCGAGATGGTGCCGTCGAAGTCGAAGACGAAGGCCCAGCGGGCGTTTGGGGCGGTCACGTCACGACCTCGAGCTTGGCGTAGCTGACGGCGAGCTTTTTCAGGCCCACGTCGCCCTCGAACATCACGGTGACTTCCTCGTCGAAGTTGGTGATCTGTCCCGCGACGATCAGGCCCTCGCCGAAGACGGGATGTCGGACGCGCTGGCCGTCGTGATAGGCGCGCTCGGTGGGCGGCTGCGGCTGATCGTCGTCATCTTCGACGCCGAAGCCGGAAGCCAGGACGGTCGGCCGAGCGTCCAGGCGTCGTCGATAGGTGAGCCGTTCGGCTGGGATGTCCTGCAAGAAACGGGACGGGAAGCGCACCGGGGCGCCCCAGCCGGAGCGGTGGCGGGTGTAGGTGAGGAACAGGCGGTCCTTGGCGCGGGTAAGCGCCACGTAGGCCAGGCGGCGCTCTTCGTCCATCTGGGCGGGTTCGTCGTAGCTGCGGGCGTGGGGGAAGAGTTCTTCCTCCAGGCCGACCAGGATGACGACGCCGAATTCGAGGCCCTTGGCCGAGTGAGCGGTCAGCAGCGTGACCGCGTCACCACCGGTTGCCAGGTTGTCCACGTCGGCAACCAGGGCGGCTTCGCTGAGGTAGCGGGACAGGCTTTCGCGGGGACCGAGACCGTCGTACTTGGAGGCGGCGGTCTGGAGCTCGACGACGTTCTCCCAGCGTTCCTCGGGGCTGTCGGGGTCGTTGTCGAGGACTTCGTCGTAGCCGGACTCGCGGACGACCGCGTTGACGAGGCCGCCGACGGGCACTTCGTCCGCCAGGGTGTCCAGGCGGCGCAGGAGCCGGCCGAGTTCAATCAGGGCGCGAGTGGCACGCGTGGGCAGCGGGTTGTCGAGCGTGCGTTGGACCGGTTGGCCCGAGTCGGCGTCGGCGGCGAGCAGTCGCGTAAGTTCGCCTGATGAGCGGCTGGTGTGCTCGGCCCATTCGCGAAGGACCTGCAGCGTTTTGGCGCCGATGCCGCGGCGCGGGGTGTTGGCAATGCGCTCGAAGCTGACCAGGTCGCGCGGGTTGGAGATTGCCCGCAGGTAGGCCAACACGTCGCGAACTTCGCGGCGTCCGTAGAACTCGGTGGCGCCGACCAGCTGGTACGGCAGACCCTGGCGGACGAACCACTCCTCCAGGGGCCGCGACTGGGCGTTGGTGCGATAGATGATGGCGATGTCGTGGCTTGGGATGTCTTCGCCACGCAGTTCGCGGATCAGGTTTCCGACCTGCCGCGCTTCGTCGTCTTCGTCGAAGGCCTCGATGATTTCGGGCTGTTGGCCGTCGTCGCGCTCGGTCCACAGGGTCTTCTCGGCGCGGTTGGCGACCTTGGAGATGACGGCGTTGGCGGACTCCAGAATGTGTCCGGTGGAGCGGTAGTTGCGTTCCAGGCGGATGACTCGCGCCTCGGCGAACTGGGTCTCGAAATCGAGGATGTTGCGGATGTCGGCTCCGCGCCAGGTGTAGATGCTCTGGTCGTCGTCGCCGACGACGCAGACGTTGCCGCTGCCCGCCGCGAGTTGCCGGACGAACTCGTACTGGGCGCGGTTGGTGTCCTGGTATTCGTCGACCAGGATGAAGCGGTAGCGGTCCTGGTAGAAGGCGCGCAGCTCGGGGAACTCGCGGAAGAGGCGGACGCAGAAGGCGATCATGTCGCCGAAGTCGACGCCGTTGGCGCTGTCAATCAGGCGCTGGTAGCGGTGGTAGACCTGCGCGACGGCTTCCTCGAAGTAGCCCTCGGAGCGTTCGGCGTAGACGAAGGGGTCGGCCAATTCGTCCTTGGCACGCGAGATCGCGTTGCGGATGGAAGTGGGGCTGATGGTGGTGAGGCCGATGCCCACGTCGCCCATGGCCTGCTTGACGAGGCGCAATTGGTCGTCGGCGTCGTAGATGGTGAACTCGGGCTCGCGTCCGAGGTGGTGGATGTCGCGGCGGAGGATGCGGAGGGCCTGGCCGTGGAAGGTGCCGACGTGGACCCCGGCGGCCATGCGGCCGACCAGATCGACGATGCGCTCGCGCATCTCGTTGGCGGCCTTGTTGGTGAAGGTGACGGCCAGGATGTTCCAGGGGGCGACGCCCTGGGCGATGAGGTTGGCCACCCGGCTGGTGATGACGCGGGTCTTGCCTGAGCCGGCGCCGGCGAAGACGAGGAGCGGGCCGTGGACGTGGTCGATGGCGGCGCGCTGCTGGTCGTTCAGGCCGTCGAGATCAAGCGACAGCAGACCGGCGGATTGGGGGTGGTCTGTGGCGCTCACGGGCGATTCTAGGGCACTGGCGGCGGGCGGCGGTGCGTGACCCGACAACGGCGCGAATCGGGGCGGGTTCGCGCACGTAAGAGTTTTTTCCAAAAAACTCTTGAGGTACCGGGGGGCGTTTTCCGGCGAGGGAACGGGGACGGAATGGGCCGGAGCGGCGAGGACGGCACGGGGCGTCGAGGCGCAGTGACCGTGAAGGGGGGCCGAAGGCACGCAGCGGCACCGCCAGTTGACGCCGGGCGAGGGAACGGCGACGGCGAGCGGCGTGCTGGCGAGCGGCATGCGGGATCCGAGTTGCGATGACATCGCGCCCAGTGTACACTATCTGTGAACTAACCGCAGCCACTGCGAACGCGAGCAGCCGGCGAGGGATTGCGAGCGGACCGCAGGGGCCTATCCGTTGCGGCCAAGCGGCCAGTCAAGCGGTCCGCAGCCCACGGGAGCGACACGGCCATTTGTCCAATGCGAATAGAACGACAACACTTCGGCGTCCGCGTGCAAACGCAGGCAAGCCGGCGCGAGAGGCGCAGTTTCTCCGCTGGCCGACTATTCGGCCGAAGGCGCGGCCTCCTGGGCACTGGTCCCGTCGTGGTGGGGAGCTAGCAACCATGCGAAGCGTCCGAGTTGTGATCGTGGGGGTGGTGCTGGCGGCCGTCGTGGCGGCGGTGGGGGCCGGGCCGGTGTTGGCGCAGTGGCCGACGACGTGCATTGAACTCAACGACATGGTGGAGGCGCACCTGGGGAACCACGGCAACGTGGGGATTTACCAGCGAGTGTTTGGCGCGCAGGCCGAGGCGGCCTGCCAGAACGATCATCGGGACGACGTGCGGGGCGTGTTCGCCTGGGCGTTCGCCGACGCGGCGCCGTCCGCCGACACCGCCACTCCCGACCTGGCGTGGCCGACGGACTGCGTGGAGCTAAACGACATCGTGGAGGCGCACCTGGGCAACGAGAACAACGTGGAGATCTATCAGCGCGTGTTCGGCGAGCGGGCGGAGGCGGCCTGCCGCAACGACCACCGGGCGGATGTGCAGGGCGTCTTCACCTGGGCATTCGACGGTGACCGTCTCGCCTTTGTGTCGCTCCGCCACGGGTACTCCGGGATTCTCGTGATGCACGCCAACGGCAGCGGCGAGTCGCAACTGACGGACACAGCAGCTAGTGACATCAACCCGGCCTGGGCGCCGGATGGGCGTCGCCTCGCCTTCTCATCGAATCGCGACGGGAATTCTGGGAATTTTGAGATTTACGTCATGCGCGCCGACGGCAGCGGCCTGACGCGGCTGACGCACGATTCCGCTGTGGACGCGGATCCCGCCTGGACGCCAGATGGGCGCCGCCTCGCCTTCACGTCAGATCGCGACGGGGATTTTGAGATCTACGTTATGCAGGTCGACGGCAGCGGCCTGACGCAACTCACGCACAATGCAACGCGCGACATAGAGCCCGCCTGGGCGCCGGATGGGCGTCGCCTCGCCTTCACGTCGAATCGAGATGGGGATCGCGAGATATTCGTCATGAACGCCGACGGCAGCGGCCCGACGCAACTCACGAACAATGCAACGCGCGATCAATCTCCCGCCTGGGCGCCGGATGGGCGTCGCCTCGCCTTCGCGTCGAATCGCGACGGAGATTGGGAGATCTATGTCATGCACGCCGACGGCAGCGGCCTGACACAAGTCACGCACAATTCAGTTGGAGACGACTCCCCCGTCTGGTGGCCAACTCCCGGCTAGGCGCCAGAATCGGCACCATCCGGGTCCGATGCTACCGGTCGCGCGAGGGTCGGCCGCTGACGGGCTGGCGACACCGCGTGCAGGGAACGATCGTTGCCATCAGCGCCGGGGGTTTGCACGGCTGCGGGGTGCGGGCAGACGGCGGGATTGACCGTTGGGGCGTTGACTCCGTGGGTCACGCCACCGCCGGGACGTTCGCGACCGTTAGCGCTGGGTACTGGGACACCTGCGGGGTTCGGACCGACGGCACCGTCGCCTGCTGGGGCTTTCTTAGCGATACCTAGCGCGCGCTGCGCCGTGGTGCGTTGGGGCGTCAGGCGGGTGGGGGTGGGAGCGGGTGGATGCGGACGTTGACGTGGAGGTGGCTTTGGCCGCCGCCTTGGACGATGCCGCGGGTTGGGGGGACGTCCTGGTAGTCGCGGCCGACGGCGAGGCGGACGTGGCGCTGGTCGGCGAGGGTGTGGTTGGTGGGGTCGAAGCCGATCCAGCCGAGGTCAGGCAGGCGGCATTCGGCCCAGGCATGGGTCAAGGTGGCCGGCGCCTGCTCGCCCTGCGCACCGGTGACGTGGAGGTAGCCGGAGACGTAGCGAGCGGGGATTCCCCAGGAGCGGGCAATGGCAATCATGACGTGGGCGTAGTCCTGGCAGACGCCGCGGCCCGTCTCGAGCGTGTGGTCAATTGGCGAAATGACCGAGGTGCTGCCGGGGCTGTAGGTAAGACAGTCGTGCAGGGTGTCCGACAGCCGCCGCAGGCTCTCCAGCGGGTCGGCGCCGGGTCGAATGCCCAGCCGGTGCGTGAATGCCGACAGGACGGGCGAAGGAGTGGTCAGAGCGCTGGGTTGCAGGAAGTCCCAGGCGGCAAAGGAGTCGCGCTGCGCGCGGATGGCCGGCCAGGCGTCGGCGCCCAGCGCGCGTGGAAGGGACGCCGGCGGCTGAACTTCGATTGCGCACGACGCTGAAATGGCAAGGCCCGCGTGCTCGCGATGGAGATTGAGGACGTGCCTGGTGTTGCCGAAGGCGTCGGTTTCGGCGTTGATCGTGGCCGGGGGTTCAGTGGCGACGTCAAACCGCAAAAGCCGCTGACGAGCGTCGGCCAAAGGCTTAAGGCAGAGCCGCATGACGCAGGAACTCGCCGGCGTCGAGTAGGCGTAGCGCGAGACGTGTTCGACCTGGTAGCGGATGGGGCCCGCCATGGATTCAGCGAACCGGAGCGTCATGGACGCGGTATTGGAAGTAGGTTTCCGTCACGAGGTCGTGAAGTTCTCGTCCGTGCGCATTCAGCCGCTGGAGCAGGGAACTCGGGTCATCGCGGTCGAGCCAAGCGTAGTTGACCAGGGCGGTCATGCGCCCCATGAGGCGCTCGGCGGCGCCGGCGGCCTGGTCGTTGGGGCTGGAGACGCTAGCAGCGACTTCCGCCGCGAGCATGTCCAGTGACCGACTCAGCGAGTCGGGGAGCCGCGGGTCGGTCACCAGCAAGTCAAGGACCTGGCGCGGCTCAACCGCGAGGCTGTAGGTCCGGTTGTAGGCCTCCAGGGCGTGGTACAAGCGGAGCAGGCCGGTCCAGGCAGCCTCGGAGACATCCTGGGTGCGTTCGGCGGCGGTGATCTGTGCCTGGAGGAGGGCGGAGGCGAGTTGCACGCGCTCGATCGAGCGACCGAGGTTCAGGAATCTCCAGCCTTCGTCGCGATACATGGTGGCCGCGGTCACGCCGGCGAACGTATCAATGTCAGCCACGGTATCGGCGTAGAACCGCTCGGGCGACGAGGCCCAGATTTCCTGGATCGTCAGCCCCTGCATGCGCAGATAGGTCCGGTTCAGGCACGTCCACATTTCGGCACTGAGGCAGTGGCGGACGTGCCGGGCGTTCTCTCGCCCGCCCGCGACACCGCTCCACACCGAGTCCGGATTGGTCGGTTCGAACGTGAGGTCGTCGGCCAGGGTGTAGGAATCCGCCAGGCTGTAGTCGTCCTGGGCGAGCAGTTCCAGACTTCCAACGGGCGGCTGGCGGTTCAGACTTCCGTAGATGCGCAACCAGCCAAAGTGAATCTCCTCAACCGGCCGGTCGACCAGTGTCTCGGTCTGCATGCGCAGGAGGCGGCTGAGATGCTGGGCGCGTTCCAGATAGCGGCCCAACCAGTAGAGGCCTTCAGCACTGCGCGACAGCATGCGGCTTAGTTCTCCAACACCCAGAGGTCCTTGCCGCCGCCGCCCTGGCTGGAGTTGACCACCAGGCTGCCGCGCCGCAGGGCGACCCGACAGAACGCCCCAGGGACGATGCGGGTCTTGTGGCCGTGCAGCACGAACGGACGCAGATCGACGTGGCGAGGTTCGATGCGGCCTTCGATCAGGCAGGGCGCCCGGGAGAGGGCAAGCACCGGCTGGGAAATGAAGTCGGCGGGATTCGCTCGTAACTGCTCCGCGTAGGCCGCGCGCTCAGCGGGCGTCGCGTGCGGTCCGATGAGCATTCCATAGCCGCCGGACTCGCCGACGCGCTTGACTACCAGATCCGCCAGATTGTCCAACGTGTATTCGAGTCCTTCGGGATTACGGCACAGATGGGTTTCGACATTAGCGATGATCGGCTCTTCCGATAAGTAGTAGCGAATCATGTCCGGAACGTACGCGTAGACACTCTTGTCGTCCGCAACGCCGGTGCCCGGAGCATTGGCCAGGGTCACATTGCCCTGCTTGTAGGCGTGCATGATTCCGGGAACACCCAGCAAGGAGTCTTCGCGAAACACGACAGGGTCTATGAAGTCATCGTCAACCCGCCGGTACACCACATCGACCCGCCGCAATCCGGCGGTGGTGCGCATGTAGACGACGCCGTCGTCAACGAGGAGATCGCGTCCCTCGACGAGTTCCGCGCCGATCTCCCTGGCCAGGAACATGTGCTCGTAGAAGGCCGAGTTGTAGACACCGGGCGTGAGCAGCGCGATCGCAGGATCGGTGGTTCCAGCGGGCGCGAGCTCCTGGAGCGTGGTGCGGAGGACGCGTCCATAGTGCTCGACGTCCTGAACGCGCGAGGAGCGATAGAGGCGGCGGAAGCTGGCCTTGACGGCTTTCCGGTTGGCGAGCATGTAGGCAACGCCGGAGGGCACGCGCAGGTTGTCCTCGAGGACCATGAACCCATCGTTCGTCCGAATGAGGTCGGTGCCGCAGATGGCGACCCATACCCCGTGCGGGGCCTCGAATCCGCGCATTTCGACCCGGTACTGCGGACAGCCGCGCACCACGTCGACCGGAATCACGCCGTCCTGGACGATCCGGGCCGGACCGTAGACGTCGGCCAGAAAGAGGTTCAGGGCCTTGAGGCGCTGGGTCAGGCCACGCTCGAACTGCCGCCACTCATCGCCCGGAAGCACGCGCGGCACGCAGTCAACCGGGATGATGCGCTCGTCGCCCTCTTCATCGCCATAGACTTTGAACGAAATACCTTCGCTCGAGAACGACCCGGTTACCTGCTCCTGAATGTCGGCAAGATCGGCCAGCGAGGTTTGGCTTAGCGCCTGGTGGATGCCGTGGTAATGGTCACGAGGATCCCGATTTGAATGGAACATTTCGTCATAGATACGCTGGTCAATATCATAGGAATCAAAGTCCATGTTGCTATGTCACCAGTTTCAAATCGTCTCAGGCTTCGACAGGTACACGTCGACGCACGCAGCGCCATCTCCAAGCATTTCGGAAACCAACGGGCCTCAGCCGAAAACGCCGGAGCAGTCTATCGGAACACCGCGCACCCTCGTCAGCACAGGAAGCGGCCAATCGCCGTTTCGATCATGCGAGGGCTCGTTCCGCGTGTGTCGAGTGTCCACGCTCCGAAGGCGGCTCGCTGAGCCAATTCGATCGAGAACGAGCCCGCTGCCGGACATGACGGCCGCCTGGCGATTGGGACCGCGCGGGGGTCGTCGATTGCGTCACCAGCACCCCGGACGCGGGCATCTCTTTGACAGCATCCAACCGTTTCCCGCATTTTTTCCATGACGTGGGGGCCAGGCATCGGCGATTGAGGTGGTGACAACCCGACTTAGCCAGATTTCACCTTCAGATTGCGAATTCGCCGATCCGACAGGCGGGGCTCGGCATATTCGCGAGCGAGTGACCCTTCGGGGTCGCAGAAAGTAGCGAGGACATGCCGAGAATGACTGGCGGCGCGGCGGTCGCGAAGTCGCTGGCGCGCGAAGGCGTTGAGACGGTCTTTGGCATTGGCGGCATCCACACGTCCGGGATTATTGCGGGAATACGGGATGAGCCTGGCATCCGGCTGATGACGACTCGCCACGAACAAGGCGCAGCGCACATGGCCGACGGCTATGCGCGCGCCTCGGGAAAGCCCGGTGTGGTTCTGGTCGTTCCAGGCTCTGCCCTCTATAACGCCGCCTCGGGCCTTTCCACGGCCTACTCTCGCTCAGTCCCGGTCCTCACCATTGCCGCCCAGATCCCCCGCGGCCAGATGGGTAAAGACCTCGGCAGCTACCACGAAGTTCTGAATCAGCTCGATATCGTTCGTCCGGTCAGCAAGTGGCAGCGGCAGGCGCTGACGCCGCGAGAGATTCCGGACGCGATCTGCGAAGCGTTCCGGCAGATGCGAACCGGCCGACCACGTCCGGTCGTGATCGAGATTCCGCCCGAAGCGGGGGTGGAACGCGACGACGTTGTACTGCGAGAGCCCGCCAGGTTCTCACGCATCGTCCCGAGCCAGGAGGATCTGCGGGAAGCCGCCCGCGTGATTGCCGAGTCCCAACTCCCGGTGATATTCGCCGGCGGGGGCGTCGCGCGGTCAGACGCTGAAGCGGCCCTGGTGGCGCTGGCCGAAGCAACGAACATTCCGGTGATTACGTCCGGCGGCGGCAAGGGAACGATTCCGGACCGCCACCCACTGGCGTACGGCTCGTGCGTGAGCCCGGCGGGCGAGCGGCATGAGATGAATCAGCTCTTCGAGGTCATGCAAGCGGCCGACGTGGTTATCGGCATCGGCGCGAGATTCTCGATGGGAAACCCGGCGGGCAATTCGTCCACGCTGGTCAACATCAACATCGACGATGCGGAACTCACGCGAGTCCAGGCAAACACCATTCCGCTGCACGGTGACGCCAAGGCGACCCTGGAAGCCATGCTGCCGATGCTGATGGCGGCGGGGGCCGGCGATCGGCCATCGCCGGCGGAGGCGGTTGCCGCAGCGCGGGGCTTGATTGCCTACTACGACATCAGGGACCGGGAGCCGCAGTACGCCATCATGGAGGCCATCAAGCGCAGCGTTCCGGAAGACTCGTTCATCGTCTGGGGCGTGTCACAGTTCGGCTACTACTCCCGTACGCACTACCAGGTCAACCATCCCAAGACGTATATCGATTCGGGGTACTCATTCAATCTGGGGTTTGCGTTTCCAACCGCGCTGGGCGCCAAGGTGGGCGCGCCGGAGCGACCGGTGGTGTGCATCAACGGGGACGGGGGATTCCTGTTCAATGCGGCCGAGCTGGCCACGGCGGTCAGGTACGGCATCAACGTGACGACCGTTGTGTTCCGAGACGACGCGTACGGCAACGTGGCCCGGGACATGGAGGACTTCTTTGGCGGCACGTACGAGACGGATCTGCTGAATCCGGACCTGCTTAAGTTCGCCGAGTCCTTCGGCGCCGTTGGCCTGCGGACCGACGACCCCATGGAGCTGGAAACGTTGCTGCCACAGGCGCTGGAGCTTGAAGCGCCGGTGGTTATCGACGTGCCCGTCGCGCACCTGGGTCTGCCGCGCGCCAAGCTGCAGGCCCACCTGCCGGCGGTCCCCTGGACCCAACCCCAGGATGGGCTAATTTCGTCCTAACGCACGTGAGCCGCTTTCCGGATGGGAAAGCGGCTCACGCGAATTCGGGCCAGGCGCGGCAGGCGCCCGTGGCCCGCACGGTCTAGTCGTCCTCGCCGTCGTATTCCTCCGGCATGAGCACGAACTCGGGGTAGGCCTCGATGCGGAGTTCGCCGGCGTCCTGGCCGAGTTGCTCGACCTGCGGCGATACGCGTGAGCCGATGGTCATTTCCATGAGCTTCCAGAGACCCAACGAAACGGCAAACACGAACGCGCCGATGGCCAGGATGCCGATCAGCTGGACGTGGAACTGGCCGCCAGCGGCGATGCAGACGGCGAGGGTTCCCCAGATACCCGCGAACAGGTGCACGGGGACGGCGCCGACGACGTCGTCCTGTCGCAGCTTCTCCAGCAGCTTCATCCCGGCCACGCAGATGACGCCGCCGATGGCGCCAATGATGATCGCCCAGTAGTGATCGACGATATCGGGACCGGCGGTAATGGACACCAACCCGGCCAGCGCGCCGTTCAAGCCACCCAACACGTCGGTCCGCCCGAAGATCGGCCGCGACGCGACCAGGGCGGCCATGGCTCCGGCCGCGGCGGCGAGGTTGGTGTTGACCAGCACGTGGCTCATGGCGATGGCGTCGGCCGCGCTGCCGAGGGCCAACTGGGAACCGCCGTTGAAGCCAAACCAACCGAGCCAGAGAATAAAGACGCCCAGCGTGACCATCAGGACGTTTGACGGCGGGGTCGACCGGGCGGTGCCGTCACGCTTGAACTTGCCCAGCCGGGGACCGACGACGAGGATGCCGGCGAGCGCGGCCCAGCCACCGGTGCTGTGCACGATGGTTGAGCCGGCGAAATCCTGGAATCCCAGGCCGTCCAGCCAGCCGCCACCCCAGGTCCAGGCGCCAACGATGGGGTAGATGACCGCGGTCAGAATCACGACGAACAAGAAGAACGACCAGAGCTTGACCCGCTCGGCCAGGGCGCCCGACACGATGGACGCGGCCGCGGCCACAAAGACCATCTGGAAGAACCAGTCGGACATGGTGGAGTAGGCGTTGTCACCGGCGAGCACGGCCGCGGCATCACCCTCGCCGTTGACCAGCGCGATCTCCTCGGCAGACGGACCGTAGAACAGGCTGAAAGAGCCGATGACGTTTCCGATGAGGTCGCCGTACATCAGGTTGTAGCCGACGATGAAGTAGGCAAGTCCGGCAATTGAGTACAGGCCGATGTTCTTCAAGCAGATCATGGAGGCGTTCTTGGTCCGCACGGACCCGGCCTCGAGCATGGCGAAGCCGGCGCTCATCCACATGACCAGCGCGCCCCAGACCAGGAACGCGAAGGTGTTGAGGACGTAGACGGTTTCAGCTTCCACGCCCTGGGCCTGTGCCACGGCGGGCCGTGCCAGGAATAGTCCGAGCGTCGCTGCTGCCGCCACTAGAAGAATGGTGCGGCGACGGTGCGTAAATGCTTGCATGACAGTGCTCACAACTACTCCCTTCGGATCAGGCCTCAGCAAGTCACCCGGTGGGCTAGGTGAGGGTACCGAGCCTGGGTGTTTTTCCCAAACTCTCGAACGGTTGGGGGTCCGAATCAAGCCCGGATTTAGTCAAAGGATTGCGCTATCGGAGAGCGCCAGCGTTGAGTGTGTCCGGAGTGCTTTCGACCCACGTTCCGCTGGTGCGGACAGTCGACGGCCGATGAAGCACAGCGCGCCCGCGGCCTCGATTCTTGCGATCAATGGACCGCAGCGATGCCTGGCGATACACCATGCCATTGGGACCACGATTGCCCGCGTGGCACCTGGATCGTCACCAAAGAGCACGTGACGGCGCCTAGCGCGGTCGTAGTCGAGACAGGCGGGTGGTGAGTTCGGTGAGTTCGCGGCTGGCGAGGAGCCAGGCGACGGCGAGGTAGGCGAGGGCGGCGGCGGCGAGGTAGGCGGCGAGGAGCAGGGCGGAGTCGAGGCCGATGGGGCCCTTGGTCCAGGTTGTGACGCGGAGGATGGCGATGACCAAGCCCATCAGGGTGGCGGCGACCAGGGCCGTGGCCGCGACCTGGAGTTCGGGAGTTCCAACCTGGAGGCCACCGCGGCGATGGAGGACGAAGGCGAGCAGCACGGATTCCACCAACACGCCAATCGAGAGGCCGAGGGCGATGCCGCCGATGCCGAGCCACTGGGCCAGGAACCAGGACAGCAGCATGTGGAACGCCAGCGATGCCGCGGCAATGGCGACGGGCGTGCGGGTGTCCTGCATGGCGAAGAAGCCGCGCACGAGAATCTCGACGGCGGCGTGTCCGGCCAGGCCGATGGCGAAGAATCGGAGGGCGACGGCGGTGATTTCGGTGGCGTGGGCGTCGAAGGCACCGCGCTGGAAAAGGACGGCGACGAGCGGTTCGGCCAGGATCGCGAGGACGACGGCGGCGGGCAGGTTGAGAAAGACGATGTGGCGGGCGACGCCGCTGACGCGGGCGGCGAAGAGTTGGCGGTCGCCGCCGGCCCAGCGGCCGGCGAGTTCGGGGAGGGCGGCTTCACCCAGGGCCATGCCGAAGACGCCCAGCGGGAGCAGCATCAGCAGGAATCCGTTGTTGAGGGCAGCCACGGCCGAAGGCCCCTGCAGCGAGGCCAGGATGTTGACGTAGATGAGGCTGACCTGGAGAACCGCCACGCCGAGGAGGCGCGGCAGCATGAGGACGATGACGCGGCGGACGTCGGGGTTGCCGAGGCCCCAGGTGAGCCTGAGTCCTCCCCACGACGCGAGACCAGGGGCCTGGATTCCAAGGTGCAAGGCCGCGCCAATCAGCGTGCCGAAGACGAGGCCTCGCAGACCGAATATCTGGGCCAAGACCAGGGCGCCGATGATGATGCCGACGTTGTAGAGAAGGGGGCTGAGGGCCGGCGGGACGAACCGGCGTTCGGCCTGGAGGGCGGCCTTGGCGAGGGCGCTGAGTCCCAGGAGTACCGGGGAGAGCATGAGCCAGCGCGAGGCGTCGACAGCCAGATCGTGCGTATCGGGCTGGAAACCGGGGGCGATGGCCGACATCAACGGTTCCGCCAAGAGCGCACCAAGGGCGGCGAAGACGGCCGTGGCCAGGAATACCAGGGTGGCCACACCGCCCAGGAGTCGCCGCAACGCCTCGGGGTCGCCGCGGGACTTGACGTCGGCGTATACGGGAATGACGGCCGAGAGAAGGGCGCCGCCGGCGAGCAGCATGAAGATGGTGTCGGGTATGCGGAAGGCGGCGTACCAGGCGTCGGCTTCGGCGCCGACACCGAATTGGGCGTTGATGGCGGCCTGGCGGACGAAACCCAGGAGACGGCTGAGGGCGATGGATGCCAGGACGATGCCGGCGGCAGCGGCGATGCCTCCGCCGAGGCCGTCGGTGACGGTGGAGGGCGTGGCGGCGGGACGGGAGGAATCCAGCGTCACGACGAGCGTAAGTCCCCTTGCAGAACACGGCGCCGCCCGGGGTTAAGCTTGTTCAAGGAATTGCAGGCGGCGGCGCTAAGCCGAAGAACACGCCGAACGTAAGAGAACGGATACGTGACGCCAACTTTCACGCCTGAGAACCTTGAGATCGTGTTCCTCTCATTTGAGGGGCCGGATCAACCCTACTCGCAGGCCGGGGGGCTGGGGGTGCGGGTGGCGCAGTTCACACGCTCGCTGGCTCGGCAGGGATTCAATACGCATCTGATCTTTGTTGGGGATCCGGAACGGCCTGGCCACGAAGTGCAAGAGGACGGCCGCCTGCATTTGCACCGATGGTGCCAGTGGCTGAGCGAGCATCACCGGGGCGGGGTGTACGAAGCCGAGATCGAGAAAGTTCACGATTTTCAGGAATCCGTTCCGGCACACGTGACGTTTGAGATCGTGGGTCCAGCCGTAGCCAAGGGTCGCACGGTGGTGGTGATGGCCGAGGAGTGGCACACGGCGGACGCGCTGTCTCGACTGAGCGACTCGCTGCACTTCAACGGATTGCGCCAGAGCTGCGTGCTGGTGTGGAACGCGAACAACGACATGTCCTTCAACCGCATGAATTGGGACCGGATTGGTTACGTGGCGGATTTTGCGGCGGTCTCAAAGTACGTCAAGCATCAGATGTGGGACTGCGGCGTGAATCCCGTGGTGATTCCGAACGGGGTGCCGTCGGAGCGGCTGGCGCCGGTGGATCCGGATGCGGTGGCGGCGTTTCGCCGAGCGCTGGACTGCGACTTGTGGTTCTTCAAGCTGGGTAGAACCGATCCCGACAAGGGTTGGCTGGAGGCCGTGGAGGCGGTGCATCGGATGCGATCCCAGGGGCTCAACGCCCGCCTGGTGATCAAGCCGGGCGCTTACGAGACCTATGGCGAGGAACTGTACCGGCACATGGTGTGGCGGGGACTGGAACGGGCCGAGGTGGTGACCGAGGACCGTTCGGTGGCGGGGATTGCCACGGCGCTGGCCGCGGCGCCGGAGGCGGCGGTGCTGGACCTGCGGTTCTTCGTGCCGGACGAGATTCTGCCGGTGTTCTATTGCGCGGCTGACGGCACGCTGGCCAACAGCGGGTATGAGCCGTTCGGCCTGGTGGGACTGGAGGCGATGGCGGCGGGGGGAGTCGCCTACGTGGGGTCCACGGGCGAGGATTACGCGCGGCCGCTGCAGAACTGCGTGGTGCTGGACGATGCGGCGGAGCCGGACGAGATTGTTCGGTTTGCGCTTCAGTTGAAGGATGACGAGGCGCTCAATACATCGCTTCGGGCCGGCGCGCGGAAGGCGGCTGAGCTGTTTAGCTGGGAAGCCGTGACGCCGATCTTCCTGACCCGGATGAGCCACATGGCCGCCGGGCAGGACGTGGTGGTCGGGTAGCATTCGGGGAGCGCCAGCCGGCCGCCCCACCCCAACGATCGCGCACCTCCAATCGCCCAAAACCTGGTTATCTATACGCTGATTCACCAGCCGCGGCGGGTGCGCATTCCGGCGGTTGAGATTCCGCACGGGGCGGACGCGGCGACCATCGAAGCGGCGCTGTTCGACGACGAGTTGAACCAGTTCTACTTCGAGAAGGTTGCGCGCTGGTGCTACCGGCCGGCGATCGAGATGTGGCAAAGCCTTCTGGATCGGGGTATGGCGCTGGGGCTGGGGATTCCGATTTCGACGCTGCCGCAGTTTGAGGCGTGGGATCCGGAGCTGCTTGGCGAACTCAAGGCCTTGCTAGAGCACGAGAACTGCGAGCCGGTGGCGACGGAGCCGTATCACGCGGTGAGCATGCTGCTGGACCTGCCGCTGTTTGCCAGGGGGATGGAACGGTCGGCTGAGAAGCTAGCCGAGATCTGCGGGCAGCGGCCGCGGGTGGCGGACACGACCGAGATGCTGATGTCGTCGGATATTGCGCGGACGCTGGGGCGGACGGGATTCGAAGCCGGATTCGTGGACGGGCGGCCGTGGATCATGGAGTGGCGGAGTGCGGCTCACGTGTACAGGGAACGGGGCGGGCTGCCGCTGCTGGCAAGGCACTTCGATCTGAGCGACGACGTGGGCTACCGGTTTTCTAACCAGAGCTGGGACGGGTGGCCGCTGACGGCGGATCGATACGCCGACTGGGTTGCGTCGACGCCCGGAGACCTGGTGACGCTGGCGTGGGACTTTGAGACGTTTGGCGAGCACCACAATGTGGACACCGGCATTTTTGAGTTCATGCACGCGCTGCCGGATGCATTGGCGAAGCGCGGGATTCGATGTTTGACGCCGAGCGCAGCCGTTGAGGTATTCGACGGCGAGGCGCATGACTTGCCGATGTCGCCGTTTCCGGCCACCTGGGCGGGGCAGCACGGCGGCCTGGAGTTCTTCGTGGGGAATCATGCGCAGCAGGCGGTGTTCCGGTTGATGACGGCGGCCTACGGCACGGCGCAGCTGACGGAAGATCCGGCATTGATCGACCTGGCGCACTTGCTGTTGCAGTCGGACAACCTGCATTGGCTGCAGTGGGTGGGCAAGGAAGGCTCGGAAGCGGACGTGTCCGCCTATTTCACGCCGAACGAGTGGATGTGGCTGGGGGCGGATCGACTGCTGTGGGAGCACCAGCGCGTGTACATCAATTTCATTGACGCGATCAGCTAGCGAGGGCGGCATGGACGAGGTTTACCTGGGCCCGACACAGACGACCGTGCCGAAGATTGGGCTGGGGACGGCCCGGTATTTCGGCGGGCGGGGCGTGCTGGTGAAAGGGCTGGCGGCGGGTCTGCGGCTGATCGACACGGCGGAGTCCTACAACGCACGAGGCGACGAACCCGGGCAGGCGGAGTCGCTGGTCGGGGCGGAGCTTGCGGGGCTGTGGGATCAGACGTTTATCGCCTCCAAGATCTCGCCGCGGAACCTGGCAGCCAACGACGTTCCGGTGCATGCGCGGGCGAGCGCGCGGCGGCTGGGCGTGGAAGTGATCGACCTTTACCAGATTCATGGGCCGAACCCGTCGATCCCGATTGGCGAGACGATTGGCGCGCTGGAACGGCTGGTGGACGAGGGGTTGATCCGGTTCATTGGGGTGAGCAACTTCTCGGCGGATCAGTTGAAGGCGGCGCAGGACGCGGCGCGGCGGTATCCGATCGTGTCGAACCAGATTCGCTACAACCTGTTCGATCGTGACGTGGCAGAAGACGTGCTGGAGCTGTGCCAGGAGACCAAGGTCACGGTGATTGCGCACACGCCGCTGGCGCTGGCGGACTTTGATGGACATGTGGGGTCGGGGGTGTTGCGGGAGGTCAGCCGCGCCACGGGGCGGACGCCTGCACAGGTGATGTTGAACTGGCTGGTGGGGCAGGACGGGGTGATTGCGATTCCCAAGACGGACCGGCCGGAGCGGGTGCCGGAACTGGCGAAGTCAGTCGAGTGGGAGCTTGAGTCCGATCAGCGCCGAGCGCTGGACGCTTGCGCCTGATCGCCGACCGCGACGCGCTGACCAAAGGAATGGGATAGACCACGATGCGGATTGCCATGGTTGTGTGGGAGTACCCGCCGCATGTTGTGGGCGGGCTTGGGACGTATTCAGGCGCGATGGCGCCGGCACTACGGGCGGCGGGGCACGACGTGCAGGTGTTTGCCGCGCTGCGGGACGGGGAAACGCCGGCGCCGCAGCCGGACACGCACTGGGCGCGTCAACTGGACCTGAGCCCGACGTACCTGGGGGTCTATAACCAGGAAGCGTCCAGCTGGGGCGCATTTTTCGGGGAGCTGTACTCGACAAACATTCTCTGGGCCGATGCGGTGCGGGTGGAGCACGGGCGGCGTGCGTTTGACGTGATCGCGGTGCATGACTGGTTGGGGGCGCCGGCCGGACTGACGCTGGCGCAGCACGTGGACGCGCCAATCGTGCTTCACGTGCATAGCGCCGAGTGGGGACGGCAGCCGGGCGGGCCGTCGCCGATCGTGTCGCAGTGGGAGACGGCGGCGGGTAGGGCCGCGGCGGCGACGATTACGGTGAGCCAGGCGATGGTCCGGGACCTGATTGCGCACGGCTGGGAGTCGGAGCGAGTTCACGGGGTCTGGAATGGGGTGGACACGGAGAAGTTTGCGCCCGCTGCGCCGGGCGGGCCGGAGCTGAGGGCTCGCTATGGGTTGCCCGACGACGCGCCGGTGGTGTTCTTTATCGGCCGGTTGACGGGGGTGAAGGGCGCGCGGCCGTTGATCGAAGCGTGGCCTCGGGTCGTGGCTAAACATCCGCAGGCGCGGCTGGTGGCGCTTGGGACGGGCGATCAGGACGATGAGATACGGGGGCTGGTGGCCGGGCTTGGGATTGAGGAGTCGGTCACGTTGCGGACGGAATGGGTTTCGGAGGACGAGCGCATTGCACACTTCGCGGCGGCCGACCTGGTGGTGCTGCCGTCGACCTACGAACCCTTCGGGATCGTGTGCCTGGAGGCGATGGCCTGCGGCAAGCCGGTGGTAGTCGGAGCGCGCGGTGTCGTGGGATTCCGCGAGCAGGTGGTGAACCACGGGCCGAAACAGTGCGGAGTGCACGTGAACGGGGCCGATGCGGCGGACATTGCCTGGGGGATTGGCGAGGCGCTGAGCGACGGCGAGCGGATGCGGCGTTGGGGCGCGAACGGGCGGCGGCGGGCGGTGCAGATGTTTACGTGGGAACGGTGTGCGGCGAGGACGGTGGAGGTGTACGGGCGGGTTGGGTGACGCACGCGACACGAACTACTGTTGGTATCCTCGGCTACTCCCGCTTTACGATTCCAGTCATGGCCGCCACCGTTAGTGCGAGCGTAACCCAGCCCACTACAGGTAGCGACCACAAGCAAACTCTCACCAACCAAGCAAACCAGCCACCGCGGGCGGTGTCGATTACCCAGTGAGAATCAAGACCTAGGTCAATTACCGGCAAAAAGGCATCCAGCGCATGAATGAATGGGTGGTAAGAAGAGAACACGTCTGAAGGAGCGAGAACAAGATCTAGCGCTTGCGCCCACGCGACAAGCCCAAACACCGTCAGAAAGAGACCGAGACCGATCGCGAGCGCCCGCCATGGTTCCCAACCATAGAGCACCGTCAGGTCTTGCAAGTAGTCCCACGTTTTACCTCGCCATCCGCGAAGGCTATCTCGACGTTTGCGACGCTTGGCGATCAGTATGTGCCTAGCCTTCTGTTCTTGACCGCTGCGCCGGTACACGGCGGCGAGCTGATCGAGAGGCTGTGGGTAATAGCTCTCAGGCTGAGAATCCAGCCATCGCAAGCGGGTCCTAACGTCTTGCGGTGAACTCGGAGCGAAACGTTCATAGACAAATCCGTGCAGATGTAGAGAGGCGCTTTGATTCTCGAGCGCGACAGGATCGTCCGCTAGTGTCGAGGTCGCCGCCCCAAAGAAGTGAACATCGCCAGCAACCCGGAGACCTGAACCGCACATGACCAGCGAGGTCATTCGCGCTTCTTGGAGGTCAAGCGCCGTCATACCAGGATTTTCAAATTGGCCGCTGCGGCAGCTCAGTCGACCGCCAATCTTCGTGCCAACTAGGCGCACCGTACCCTTGGAGCGAAATCCGGCGCACAGGAGCACGCTACGACTAATGTCCGAGTTGCTTGCACTGAGCGCAACCTTTCCTGGATTTTTAAACCGACCTCCAGAGCAATTCAACTGCCCGCCGATTCGCGCACTTAGCATCCGCACCTCACCGATTGCGCGAAATCCGTCGCGTAAGAAGACACTGCCGCTGACCCGCGCACTGCTAGCCTTGAGCGCCGTCTTCCCCGGGTTTTTGAATCGCCCACCCGAACAGTTCAATTGACCGCCGATTCGCGTGCCCAGCAGTCGCACTTGGCCAGTCGCATTGAATCCATTGCTCAAGAACACGCTGCCGCCAATCTGCGCGCTGCTGGCGACTAGCGCGACTTTCCCGGGGTTCCTGAATCGTCCGCCAATGCAATTGAGCTGGCCGTCGATTTGCGCGCCCAACAGTCGCACCTCGCCGGATGCGATGAAGACCTCAGCCTTATTAGGTGGTTCTCTCTTGGTGACGAATCTGTTTAGGAATAAGTTGCCGCCGACCTTTAGTCGATCAGCGCTAAGCGCCCGTCCATTAACACCAGCAATTGTCGAGCCGGAGAGCCTGACGGACTGGCTGACTGTGGCATCGATGAGAAAGATAGAACCCTGAACATTTGAGCGCCTTACTCTCAGCATTCCACATATGGAAGCGCCTCTGGCCTTCACGGAGGCCAGTACGCAAGTATCCAACCTCAGCGAACGGGTGCGCGCGAACTCCAGGATCACGTCGTCCTTGAACACGCAGCACTCGAAGTGCACAGCCGCCACCTCGGCGTGCCTCAGGTCCACAGTGCCGGTTACACATGCGCCTCGGATCCGAACTTGCCGTACTTCAGGCAGCTCATCAGTCCTGGCACGTAGAAGCAACTCCGCTAGTACATACCCGCGGATCTCTCGATTCGTACCCCAATCGTCCGGCGATGCAAGGTTGCGCGGGTCCCCGCCTCCTAGACTGCACGTCTTACCCAGAACCACGGCTCTCCACATGCGCCGTTCGGGTTCGGTCAGCTCAAGATCGCCGGGAAGTTCTACGTCGGACAAGGACAAGGATTCAAGCGGACGCGCTCTTTGACGATAGCAACCAAGCCTCTCCAGCGTTCAACAAGGATTCAACACTTCGCGAAGCACGGTCGCACAAGTCGCACGCCGTGTCCGTGCAAATCGAATTCGACCGCGCTCTTCTCCGAGGCGCTAGTACGCCTATCGAATACAATTAGTCTGGGCGTGCTTCGAGACGGGCGACGCGCTCGCCGAGATCGCCGATGCGTTCGGCCAGAACGTTTACGCGGCCATCGAGAGCGCGGATATCGGCACGGATGTCGGCGCGAAGCCAAGCGGCTAGTGCCACCATCAGCGCGGCCAGGGCACCTGCCGCGCCAATTACGGTTCCGAGAATCGGGATCAGATCAGCACTCATGAGCACATACGTACCCCGCGGGCGTGTCGAGCAGGAGTGAAGAGTCACGGAGCCGTCTCTACGCCGCATCGTCATTCGATTCCCTCGGAAGAGCGTCTGAGTTCGGCAGGATCGACGGAGCCGGGCCCAGGCGAGTTGGCCATTGAGTCCCGAGCCGGAGCGCCGGCCAGGAACGCCTGGACCAAGACCTCCACCCTTGCACCAGTGGCACGCAGGCTGTCGTTCGACTTTGCGTTATCGGACCGAAGCCAAGCCAATGCGCCGCCGCCGACGGCGAGCAGGGAGACCAAAGCGATGCCGGCGATGGCCAGCAGGTCGACAGCTTCGAGGGTCAAGACGTACAGAGCCACGAGTCGGGCTCAGCTAGGCGCGAACATGCCACGCTCGCGCGCAAAACCGTTCACCCTTTCGTTCGCGGCTTAGCCAGCCGTCGCGGACTCGCCTCCTGTCGAGGGAGGTGGAGCAGCAGACTCGGACGGGCCGGTGGATGGATTGCGAACTAGTGCGCTCGCGAGTATTGCCTGCGTCAGAACATCGACTCGCGCATTCACTGCGCGAATTTCAGCGCGAGTCTCGGTTCGCAGGTCTCGGATATCGGATTTCAACCAGGCCAGCGTCCCGCCCACGACGGCCAAGAGAAGTGGTAGCACGATTCCGGCGATGGCCAGCAGATCGGCAGTTTCGAGTGTCACGGGGCGGGATTCCAGTCGGCTGGATGATGTGCAAGTCAAACGTATCACGCTGATGTGCAACTGGCTGGAGCCTGAACAAGACGTTGAGATTGGCCGGATGGGCTGATCTCACGCGCGCCTAGAATGCGGGCAGCGCGTGACGGATGAGCCTGGTTATGCAGAGTTTTCTGAGATCTCTATTCGGCGCGGAGGATGCGGCGGAGAGCCGTGACGGCTCGGCGGCTGGCGACGGCCGCGCCGTGTTTGGGGAGCACATTGTTCTCGAAGACTCGGCGCTGGAGATCCTGGGTGAGCGGTTTGGGCGACGCGACCTAAGAGCGGGGCGGTTTCGGGCGGTGCCGGCGGAGGTTCGGGAGGAGCTGGGCGGGTTCGGGGGCGAGGCGCCGGATGCGGCGCGGCTGGTGCCGACGCGGGACGAAGTGTTTATTCGGATCACCGCCTCGATGGCGGGAATCCTGCGGCGGATGGCGCAGATCGAGGCCAATCCGCATCTGCGGACGTTCGTGTTGCTGACGGGTCCGACCGGCTGCGGCAAAACCACAATGGTGAAGACCTACTGCCACCTAGCCAACGAGCCGTGCGTGGAACTGACGTTCAGCGGGGATACGACGCTGGCGGATTTCTTCCAGCGGACCGAGGTGGTGCGCGGGGACACGGGGCAGTCGACGGTGGCGGCGCTGGGTCCGGCCGTGCAGGCGATGTTGCACGGGCACAAGCTGCTGATCAACGAGATCAACATGCTGCCGCCGGACCTGGTGAGCGCGCTGACGCAGGCCATGGATACGGGGCGGCTGGTGATCTCGGGGACCGACCTGGGGAACATCGAAATCGAGGTGCATGAGCAGTTCGGGGTGTTCGCGACAGCCAATCCGAATTACGTGGGGGCCGCCGAGATCGGGCGCGCGCTGCAGCGCAGGTTCGGCTGGGGGCTGGGGGCCATTCCGATGGGTTTCCTGCCGCCGGACGAGGAAGCCGACGCGGTGGCCTACGAGTTCGGGCGGCTGGAACTGGCGGAAGCGCTGGACCTGCGGGCGAATCCGTCAATTGTCGAACGATTGGTGGGCGTGGCGAGCCAGTTGCGGGGGCACGACGAGTTGGGCGGGGCCATGCGGGACCGGATTTCGACGCGTTCGCTGGTTCACTGGCTGGCACTGGGGCACGCGACGGGGCTGCCGCTGGCGGAGATCGGGGCTCAGGCGGTGCTATCCATCGCGCCGGACGACCTGATGCAGCCGGTGGCTGAGACGACGCGGCAGGCGCTGGGACGGGCGGTGGCGTCGACGTCGTATCCGGACGCGTTGCGGCAGGCCATGCTGGAGATCGAGCGGCCGGATGCGGGCGCCGCCGTGGCACTGCCACCGCCTACACCGCGGCAAGAGCCCGAGGCCGCCGACAACGGGTCCGGCGCGACGCTGCACCTGGCCGATGGGCGCAGGGTGCGAGTTCGAGCGAGAGTCGACCGACCGCCGGTCATCGAGAGCGTGAACGGGATCAACGGAACATCGACGGACGACCTGCGGCGGGCGCTGCGGGCGGAGTACGGGCTGAACCTGGCGACGTCGCTGGGGCACGTGCCGCCGGCAACGAGTGCATTGCCGTGTCTGACGGCTTCAAGCTGGCAGGCGCTGCGGTTGACGCAGGGCGCGCTGATCGCGGGCCGGCCGGTGTTTCTGAGAGGTCCAACCGGGTGCGGCAAGTCGGCGCTGGCGCGCACGCTGGCGCACTTGTGGAATCTGCCGGCGGTTGAGTTCAGCCTGACGGGCGAGACCAGCAAGACGGACCTGACGGCGGCGCGACGGCTTTCCGGCGGGGCGACGTCGTGGTCGATCCAGGGCTTCCTGGAGGCGGCCAGCGAGGGGCTGTTCGTGATCGTCAACGAATACAACCTGGCGTATCCGGACGTGCACTCAATCATCAACGGCCTGTTCGACAAGGGCGGCCGACTGTCGCTGCCGGATGGGCGGGTGGTGCGTGCGCATCCGGACTTCCGGCTGGTTGCCACCGGCTTCGCCGAGGGACCGGGCGTGAAGCCGTTGAACGAGGCGGTGGAGAACCGATTTGGGGCAGTGATTCGGATGGACTACCCGCCGCTTGATGAAGAGGCGGCGATCCTGGCGTTCGTTGCCGACGACCTGATCGACCCGGCGCTGTTGCATTCGGCGGCGGAGCTGGCGGCTACAGGCCGGGCGATTCTGTCGGGCGCCTGGGACCGGGACGCGCGGCACCCGCTGAACGACGTTCCGGCGGACCTGGCGGGGGCGGCGGCCGAACGGGTGAGCCTGACGACGGCCGAACTGGTGACCAGCGCCCGGGCGGGCGACGATGCGGCCACTTTCGTGCGCTGGTTGCGGCGGGGCGTGCTGGACGGAGCCGGCGACGACATTCGACCCGTACTCGAAGCAACCCTGGCCGGCTATGGCCTGGTCTGACGAAACGCGGCTGACGACCGAACAGTTCGAGCTGGCCGGTCGCCTGATCCTGAACGACCTGCCGGTGCGCCTCGAACCGGGCCCCTGGTGGGCCTACCGCCCGGCGCAGGCGGTGGTGGATTACCCGCGGGCGCTGCTTTCGGAATGGCCTCCCGAGCTGATGGTGGCGGGGCTGGCGCACGAGGCGGCCGAGGTGCGATTCACCGGCAAGGCCGGGGCGATGGCGACGGCGCGGTGGATCGAACACCACGCCAGTCCGGCCGTTTCGGCGGCAGCCCTGACGCTGCTGGTCAACGTGGTCAACGACATGCGGGTCAACCGTTTGCAGATGGGGCGCTACCCGGGCATCGGGCGGCTGTTCAAGCGCCTGTACGGCCGCGCGGTTGAACTGGAACCGATGACCGATGTGTCCGGCATTCGCGACACCGGCGGCGTGCCCCTGCATCACCAGTTCCTGGACGCGCATATTCAGGCGTGGACGGAACGGCAATGGCCGGGCGCGCGGAACGCGCCGGCGCTGGACCCGGCCGCGGCCCGAGCATTCGACGCCACCCTGGCGCCGGTGCGTCGCGCAGCCGCCTGCTCGGAGGTCTCAGCGCTGCTGGAGGAACTCACCGAGGAGGTTCTGCCCACCTACGGCGCCCTGGTCGTCGCGGAGCACGAGGCACGGCGGCAAGCGGCCGAGCAGGCTCGAAATGCGACACGCGCGCCGGACACCAGCGATCCGGGCGCAACGCCGACGGAGGACGAGCCAGAGCCGCAGGATGCGCCGACCGAGGGCGTAGCCGGCTCGCCGAGCGACGGGCGCGCCAGCGACGAACCAGCGGAGCCCGACGAGCGTGCGCCGGGCACGCCGACCCGGCCGCTGCAGAGCCGGCGGCGGCAAGGCGCGCGACAAGCGCCGGAAGATCGAGCCCCAAGTTCAGTGACCCAGGGGCAGCGGCGGCGCTGGAGCCGGCGGCAAGTGCGGGACCGGATTCTCAGTTCAACCGGAGAGTCCTGGCATCCGGGGCTCATCTCGTACCTGCGGAAGGGTCGAGGACCGCAAGTCGATTACGACGAGTTCGACTACCTGGCGGCGGTTCGAAAGCTGGAGCCGTTGATTCGCGAGTCCATTCACGGAAGCGGGCGACGGCGCGGCCTGGCCGAGATCATGGACCGGCGGCGGCATGGAGCCGTGGACCCGTGGCGGCGTCCACGGAAACAGCGGCGAGGCGACACGGGCGAGATCGACCTGGAGCATCCGGAGCGCCTGGTCACGGATCCTGCCTCAGCATTTCTGCGCGGGGTGCGGGTGGCGCGGGAAGACCGGCAACGGGACTTTGCCAGCGCCATCCTGCTAGACATCAGCGGCAGCATGGTGCAGCGGGGGTTTCCGACCAAGAAGTTCGACCGGCTAGTGGAGGCGGCGGTGGTCTTCATCGAGATCCACGAGCGGCTACGCATCCCCTATGCCGTGCTGAGCTTCAGCACGGAGGCGGTGGTGCACTGGCGCTTTGAGCAGAGCGTCTGGACGGCGGCCGGGATTCCCTCGGAGGCGGCCTACCGTCCGCGCAATCACAGCCAGATTGTCCGAACCATCTACAAGCTGGACCACCGCGAGACCGACGACGCGGGGGCAATGCGGCGGGCGCTGACGCACATTCAGCCGCAAAAGGGGCTCAAGAGCGTGATCGCAATCACGGATGGGATCAGCAGCGATCCGGCCCAGTTGCGTCGGGTGCTTACGGACCTGGACCGTCGCAATCGCAACAGTGCGGGCGGCCAAGCGACGAAAGTGCTGGCCTTTGGGGTCGGGGTGCTGCGCGCGGAGTTCGAGCGCGCGTATATGCCCCGAATCGACGGGCGACCACTGGGGGCGTGCTTTGGCGAGATCGTGCACGACAGCCAGCTGCTGCCGACGCTGATACGGAACGCGGTGGATCAACGGATCCGGGCGGCTTAGCGGTTCGAGTTCGAATAACTGACAATAGGACCGTCACGAATGCCGACGCCGAAGGGTGGGCCACGTGTTGACGCGCTTACAGCAGGGCCGGCCTGAAGATCCACAACACACGCAAGTCGCGGTGCGGGCGCTGATCAACGCCGGGTATGCGCCCCATGAGGCCGGAGGGGCGTTCGTCCAATATCGTGGGCGAGTGCGGGCGGCGATCGCGGCATGGCCGGCCATAGCAATTGCCGGGTTCCTGACCGCTGTGATTCCGGCCCTGCTTTTGGTGCTCATTCAGGCAGCTCCGACCGCGCTCCTGCTGTGCGTCTTGGGGATCGGCCTGGGCGTGATCGAGCGCTGGCGCTGGCGGCGGGAGAACGTTCTACGAGAGTTCAAGGTCCAGCCGTCCGATCAGCAATACCTGTTGTACCAAGGGCTTCTGTACGTCGTCTTGCTGGTTGTGCTGGCGCTGCAGCAGATTGCCCAAGCCGGCGCCGTGATTGGACTTGGCCTGTATATCGGACTGCCGCTGACCTTCGTCTACCGTTATTACTTCTACCGGAGCTATCCAACGGCGCTGGCGATGGTGAGCAATGCTCCGGCAGGCGGGCAGGCACGCTCCATCATCGAGGGCGAAATTGCCACCGCCGACGCGAGAGCCGGGCAGGACCCGGACAGCACGGGACCGGGTCGGACGATGCTGAAGCGGCCGGCTACGAGCGGGGCGAGCCAACGCCTCCGACTGCGGGTCGTCATCTTTCTGGGCAGCGTGGCTCTCTGGTGGCTCCTGGCGCGCTGGTGGGTATGGCAGGGCGCCGAAGAGGGAACGGCGTCCCTGACGCCGTTCAGCGGCGACATCGTCGTCGACGTCGTGGGAATCGTGGTCGGATCGGCCCTTGGCGTCGGCTCGGCCTGGTTCTACGAGAACTTCATGTAGGAGAGACGCGGCGCAGCGTCCTCATTCCTCGGTCAGGCTGACCCGTTCCAGGACCTCGCGGTTCCAGACGTATTCGGGCATCCGGCCCTGGAGGACGCGGACGACGGAGAGTGCGGCGCGGCGTTCCAGTTCCAGCAGCGATTCCTCGGAGAGGAAGGCGGCGTGCGGGGTGACGACGGCGCGCTCCAGGCCGATCAGCGGGTGGTTGGGGGGCGGGGGTTCCTGTTCGAGGACGTCGATGCCGGCGCCAGCGATCCAGCCCTCGTCAATGGCGCGGGCCAGGGCGTACTCGTCAATGAGCGGTCCGCGCGCGGTGTTGATGAGGTAGGTGGTGGGCTTCATGGCCCGCAGTTCCGGCTCACCGATGGTGTGGTGCGTTTCGGGGGTGAGTGGCGCGTGGACGGAGATGAAGTCGGACTCGGTTACCAGGCGGTCCTTGTCGACCAGTTCGGCGCCGATATCGGCTACGCGGTCGGCGGTGATGTAGGGATCGTGGACGAGGATCTTCAGCCCGTGCGGGATGGCGCGCTGGGCGAGGGCGTAGCCGATGCGGCCGTAGCCCAGGATGCCGAGCACGCGGCCGCGCATCCGGTGCATGGGGCGGGCCGGCTGGTTGGTCCACTGGCCGGTGCGGACGCTGCGGTCCAGGACTGAAATGCCGCGGGCCTGCGCCATGAGCAGCGCCATGGCGTGGTCCGCGACTTCCTCGTAGCCGTAGTCGGGGACGAAGGTGACAGGGATATCCAGCGAGGTGCAGGTGTCGACGTCGATGTTGTCGGTGCCGACGCCGTAGCGACCGACGACGCGCAAACGAGGCGACGCGCGGACGACGCGTTCGGTGACCTTGGCAAAGCAGGTCAGGATGCCGGTGACGTCGGAGGCCAATTCGGTCAGGCGGTCTTCGTCGCCGGAGTCGGACTCCACGACCTCGGCGTTGAGTTCGGCCAGCACTTCCCGCTCGGGATCGGTTGAGGGCCAGACGTAGTCGGTAATCAGAATCTTGTGCCGATCGGCCACGCGAGCGACTCCCTGTATGACGAGCGGGCAGCCTCGCGAGCTTAGGGAGCGCCCAAATCCGATGTCAACGCGTCACGCGTCGGCTGGCAATTGCGACAATGCATCCGGCGCTTCGAGTAATGGAGCTCAAGCCATGCCGCGTGACCTCGCCCTGGGCAACGGATCGTTTCTGATCAATTTCGACTCGCGCTACCGCGTGCGCGACATCTACTACCCGCGGGTGGGCGCCGAGAATCAGACTGGCGGGCGCGCCTGCCGTTTCGGCGTCGGCGTCGATGGGCAGTTCTCCTGGATCAGCAACGACGAGTGGTCTCGGAATCTGGACTACGCCGAGAACACCCTGATCACCAACGTCCGGCTGCGGAATCCTCGGCTGGGCGTGGAGCTGGTCTGCGCCGACGCGGTGGACTTCGACCGCCCGATCTATGTGCGCAAGATCAGGCTTCGGAATCTGGCGGACCGCGAGCGTACCTTCACGCTCTTCTTCCATGCCGACTTCTGGCTGGAGCGCGACGGTATCGGCGACACGGCGTACTTCGATCCGTGGACCGAGGGCATCGTGCACTACAAGCGCAACGTGAACTTCCTGTGCAACGCACAGGTGGGTGATCGGGTTGGGTTCGACGAGTACAGCGTCGGGAGCAAGTCCGAGGACGCTTCACAAGGGACGTGGCTGGACGCCGAGGACGGACGCCTGGAAGGCAATCCCATCGCCCAGGGACAAGTGGATAGCGTGGGTTCGGTGCGCGTCACGGTCGGCGGCGGCGGCGAGGGCACGGCGCACTACTGGATCGTGGCCTCGGACGACTTCTTTCGCGCCAAGGACCACAACGACACCGTCGTCGATCGCACGCCGGAGAGCTTTATCCAGCGAACCAGCGACTACTGGTCATACTGGGTCACGCGCGATCCGACCGACTTGTGGCCGCTGGAACCGTCCAGCCGCGACCTGTACCGCCGCAGCATGCTGGTGGTGCGCACACAGATCGACGACGGCGGCGCGATCATCGCCGCGAATGACAGCGACATCCTGCAATTCGGTCGGGATACCTACAGCTATATGTGGCCGCGGGACGGGGCGCTGGTCGCCGAATCGCTGATTGGCGCCAACCAGCGCGAGCTGGTCGGCCGATTTTTCCAATTTTGCCGCCGCGCCCTACAGCCGGGCGGCTTCATGCTGCACAAGTACCACCCGGACGGTTCACCGGGCAGCAGTTGGCATCCGTGGGCCGATGCCAACCGGCAACGGGTGCTCCCGATCCAGGAGGACGAGACGGCGCTGGTGCTGTGGGCGCTGCGTCTCTACAACCAGCGGTTCATGGACACCGAATTCATCCGCGGCGTTTACGCCCCGCTGATCAAGGGCGCGGCAGACTTCATGGTCCGCTACCGGCATGAGCCCAGCGGACTGCCGGCGGCCTCCTGGGACCTGTGGGAAGAACGCCTGGGCATCCACACGTTTACGGTTGCCTCGGTGTGGGCCGGCCTGGAAGCGGCGGCGGAGTTTGCCGAAGGGTTTGGCGAGCTCGACACGGCCTTGAGCTATCGAACGGCGGCGTCTGAGATTCGGGCCGCGGCGCTGGAGCACCTGTACAGCGAGGAGCACCGGCGGTTCATTCGACGGGTCGAGGTGAACGACGACGGCTCGTTGACGCCCGATCTCAACATCGATGCCAGCGTGCATGGGATCTGGCGGTTTGGGATGTTCGACGCGGGTGACACGCGCGTGCGGTCCACGATGGAAAGTGTGCGCGACGAGTTGACCGTGAAGACCCGGGTTGGCGGCGTGGCGCGCTATCAGAACGACTATTACCACCAGGTCAGCGGCGACATCCGGAACGTTCCGGGCAACCCGTGGTTCATATGCACGTTGTGGCTGGCGCAGTGGTACGTGGCGCTGGCGGAATCGGAGGCAGATCTGAAGCCGGCCCGGGACATCCTGGCCTGGGTGGCGGATCGCGCTTTACCCAGCGGCACCCTGGCCGAGCAGGTGCATCCCTATTCGGGAGCGCCCCTGAGTGTGAGCCCGCTGACATGGAGCCACGCTGAGTTCGCCACCACGGTGCAGAAGTACGCGGAGAAGGCTGCGCAGATCGCCTAGGTCGCTTTGCGACATTTCGAGGCTCCGCCGGCAGCGCAAGGGCGCTCCACGGCGACCGCATTCGCACCGAAATGCCCTCCCGTAGCGTCCGGATTGCTAAGGTCAGCAGCGACAACTCCCGTTCACTGAGCCATGGCCCGATCGATCACCATCACCGTCGGCGATATTGAGATGAATGGCGAGTTACTTGATACCCCGACGGCCGACGCCATTTGGGACGCGCTGCCAATTGCCCGGACGGTGAACACCTGGGGGCACGAGTACTACTTCGACATCGGCGTGCAGGCCGACCCCGAGCCCGACGCCTCGGACGTCGTGGAAGTCGGCGACCTGGCGTATTGGCCGCCGGGCCTGGCGTTCTGCGTGTTCTTCGGTCGGACGCCAGCCAGCCAGGGGAATGAGGTACGGGCGGCCAGTCCGGTAAACGTGGTGGGCCGACTCAACGATCCGCCAGTTGACGCCTTGCGCCGCGTGCGCACGGGTACGGCAATTCGGATCGACGCCGCCTGACTGCGACGCCTAATCACTCCGACGGCTTTGCGCAGCTTGACCGTTCGCTTATTGTCCGGTAGTCTAGCGTCGCACCTCAGGAACTCGGGCCCCGGGCGCGGCGAGGAGCCGCGCATGAGGCGAGCACCGAGACGCGACGAAGGACGGCTTGCGGTGGGAGATCCACTGACACAACGTCAGCATCGGGTGTTGCAGACCATTGAGCGGTTCCTGCAGGACGAGGGATACACGCCGAGCGTGCGGGAGATAGGCGCCGTGCTGGGCCTGGCGCCGGCCACGGTTCAACAGCACCTGGAGGTGCTGGAGCGCAAGGGATACATCCGGCGATCGGGCCAGTCGCACGGTATCGAAATCCTGAGCGGCGGTATGCCGGGCGGGATAGTGAACGTTCCGATCGTGGGTGAAATCGCCGCCGGGGTTCCAATTGACGCCTATGAAGAGCGGCTGGATACCATTGCCGTAACGGCGGACGTGTCGCCCGACGGCACGGCCTACGCGCTGCGCGTGCGCGGCGACAGCATGGTCGAGGACCACATCTGCGATGGCGATATCGTGATCGTGGATCCGGTCGAGACGGTTCGCGACGGCGAAATTGGCGTGGCCATGTTGGACGATGGCTCGGTGACGCTGAAACGCATCTTCCGCGAGGACGACCGCGTGCGACTGCAACCAGCCAACGCCGAGATGGCGCCGATCTACGCCGACGAGATTCGAGTTCGCGGGCGCGTGACCTCGATCATGCGGCGGCTCTAGCGCGGAAACACACGTGGCGGACATCCAGGATCGCCGAGACGACATAGCGGACCTGGTGGCGGCGGGCGCCGTGGATGCGGCCGCACAATGCGCGCTGCTGGCGGTCGACGCCGCCGCACCAAGCCCCGAAGCCCGGCTGTCGGCGCTGCACCTGGCCAGCCTGGGGGTTCGCTACGCCGCCGAAGGGAATATCTCGGCGGCCCGTGAGGCGTTTGACCTGGCGCTCGACACGGCATCCGGCGAATCGGGCAATGACGATTTGAGGCCGCGGCTCTATCGCAATGTGGCGGCCGCGCTGGATGCCGCCGGCCACCATGGCGCGGCCGCACGTTGTCTGGAAGCGGCCGTGGAGCATGGCGCCGATGGCGCCGCCGTGTGGCAGGCGCTGGGCCGGGCGCGACTAAAAGCCGGCGACGCGCCGGGCGCGCTGGAAGCGCTGAACCACGCCCAGCGGCTGAATCCCACGGCCGCCGTCACCGCGGATCGCGTGCTGGCCGAACTGGCGGTTCAACCATCGTCGGAGGCGGCGCGGCGCGCTCTGGCCCGCCTGGAAGCCAGCCGGCCGGATCAGGCCTCGGTTCGCTGGGATTTCGCCCTGGCGCGGGCGTATCAAGTGGGCGGTGACTCGGCGCAAGCGCGAGCGGCCTTCCGGCGTGTCCTGGAACACGCGGACGGTGAGCTGGGCGCGCAGGAGTTGGCGCAGGCGCGGAGCATCCTCTAGCCAACACCGCACGGACGCTGCGCGACCGTATGTCTCGGCAATACGCACTGTCCGGCAGACGCACCCTGGTATCGACACACCGTTTGCCGAGCATGTGTTCGTATTTTGCCCGTACGTTATTTGTTCGGTATACTGAGCGCATGGACACGACAGGATCCAACGTCCGGGCTCGAAACCGTCTGCCCAGTGAGTGGCAGGAGCAGCGGGTCATCATGCATGCCGACATGGATGCCTTCTACGCATCCGTCGAGCAGCGGGAACGGCCGGAACTGAAGGGTCGCCCGGTGATCGTGGGTGGTCCGCGAGACGCGCGCGGAGTTGTCGCGGCCGCTTCCTATGAGGCACGGACCTACGGCGTCCGTTCGGCCATGCCGCTGCGCCAGGCTGCCCGGCTCTGCCCGCCCGCCGAATTCGTGTCGGGACGCATGCGGCTGTATTCCGACGTGTCCGCAGAAGTCATGCGGGTTTTTCGGACTTATACACCGCTGGTTGAGCCGCTATCGCTTGACGAAGCGTTTCTGGACGTCACGGGCTGCGAGCGACGTTACGGAACGCCTGAAGAGACTGCCGACCACGTGCGGGACGCCGTACGACTGGCGGTTGACCTACCGATTTCCGTGGGCATTGCGACCAACAAGTCAGTCGCCAAGATCGCCTCGACACTGGCGAAGCCGGACGGGCGCCGCATTGTGCCACCCGGCTCCGAGCAGGACTTCCTGGATCCGCTGCCAGTTCGAATGATCTGGGGCATCGGCCCGAAGAGTGAAGCCCGCCTGGCCGCTCGGGGCATTCGCACGATCGGCGAGCTGTCGCGCCACGATCCGGGGCGGATAGGAGAGCTTCGCAATCCCGCCACCCTCGCGCGCGGAATCGATCCCCGCGATGTCGAGAGCGAGCGAACGGCCAAGTCCGTCGGCAACGAGGTGACGTTCAGCCACAACACCGGCGACCGCGACCTGGTGCTGCGCTATTTGCGCCAGCTCGCCGACCACGTGGCGCGGCGCCTGCGTGCCAAGCGCCTGGCAGGACGAACCGTGGTTCTCAAGCTGCGTTTCGCCGACTTTCGAACAATCACGCGGCAGGTCACGCTGCGCAAGCCAACCGACCAGACCCGTGCAATTTTCGGCGCCATCCGGGATCTGCTCACGCGGGAGACCGGTGGTCAGAAGGTCTTCCGGTTAGTCGGCGTTCACGTGACGGGCATTCAGCCAGCGTCAGCGAGACAGCTTTCGCTGATTTCACCTACCGAGCGCGATCCGCGCCCGCTTGAGACAGCCATGGACGAAGTGCGCGCGCGTTTTGGCGATGCCGTGATTACGCATGCAGCTCTTCTGGGATCGAGCGCGCGCATGGATCGCGAGCGTTACGCGTGGCGTGAGGATGTTCTGGGATGAGCCGTTGCGTTCCGTCGGTTACTTGGTGTTCATACAGCAACCGACACCACCAAAGGAGTGCCTAATGCCGCGACTGCCCGATCAGTTCGACGACCTGCTGCGCCTTGAAGCAGCCAGCGGTCACGCCACGGCCGAGGCGGGCGGCGCCAGAACGTCCGGCAGCCGAATGGCGATGGCCAGGCTTGGCCGTCTGTACCGCTACGCCCTTCGGCACCCGGCCGCCGGGCGGGACGAGGTGATACGGCAGGTGGCCCGCCAGACGTTGCGTCACGGCGCCTCGCACGTCTTGGGCCGCCGAACGCGCGAGGCCCGGCTTTTCGTCAGTTGGGGCCATCAAGTGCACCGCGAGGTGTTCGCAGCACGCGCCGGACTGCGATTCCAGCCCGGGCGCGCTTCGCATGAGCTTGTAGCTGCCTGGAAGTTCACGTTTCCAGTCGTCGATCTGGTCCTGAGAGACCTGCATCGCCGGATGCGCGACCACACCCTGATCATTGAAGATGGGTCGCGCCGATACGTGCACGACGGATGCGGTATTCGGCTGGAATCTAGTGCCCCACGCACCCTCTTCGGATCAGCGCGACAGCTCGGCAAACGCACGTCGCCGCTCCTGGCATCGGCCTAGGCGACTGACTTTCGGCCGCCTGCGCCCTCGATACTGGCCGAGGCCACGATTCGCCAGGGTGCTACCATCATCGGCGTCAGGCCGTGCGGATTGTGCAGCCTGCGACACGGGAGGCAAGGATGAGCTTGTCTCCGTGCGCATCGTTCGGTCTCGTGAGGGTCGCGCCCGTCTCGCCGTAGCTGCTGGATTTCAACTCGGCGCGCGCCCGGCAGCGCTCCCGCCATCCCAGCGCGATCTCTTCAGTGCGCTCACGCACCGAGCCTTTGCCGAAGTTCTTGAGCATTCGGCGCGGTCGGGATGCCATGTATTTGTTTGCGGGCAAGGACTGTTTGCCGAGTCGCCGCCATCGCTCGATAACGTGCGGGCCGCGATGGCCACTCTCGGCTCAGCGCGACGGGCGGGGATAACGGTGATAGCGATTGGTGAACCACCGGGCCCCGTTTCGGACGGCACGGATTTTCTGGCTGAAGTCGGTCTCGTCGACGCGTTGTTGCCTGCCCAAGCTCCGGGGTCTGTCGTCGTGCCCGTCGCCAACCTGCAGATTGGCCTGGTGACTGGCGGCGCCTTTGCTGACAGTGAGGCCGCCGACTTGACGATCGAAATCTTCACGGGAGCGGGCGAAACCGCCGGATCCGCGGACGTGGTCGTCGATACGCGTGCCGCTGCTTCCCCGTCGGATCGCCTGGACGATATTCCAATCGTCTCGACCGGATGGGCCGGCCCCTCACTGGAACGGCGCGCGGAATCCGGCTTTGTGATCCTGGACATCGACCCGGCGGTTGGGGCGACTCCCTCGTTCGTGCAGACGGAAATTCTGCGGCCGGCGCGTCTCTCGTTCGATTCGCCGAGGTCGAGCGGCGAGGTGGCCGACCTGATCGCGTCGGAGCTGGGCACGTCCAGCATCCTTGATGTCGAGTTGCACGGTCAGATTTCACGAGGAGTCTGGCACGAACTGGATCCGCCAGGTCTGATTGAACGGGCCGCGGCGATGGGCACGCTGCTGCGCTTCGCCATAGACGAATTGGAAGTTGCCGACTCCCCGCACCACGCCAGCGCCTCTACGCGCTCCTCATTCCTGGTCAACGCCAGGCGCGTCAGCGAAGGGCTCCTGGCAGACGCCGCCGACGACGACGAACGAGAGTTGGTCGCCGCCGCTCGGGCGCACGTGGCCGAGATCGCACGACGCCGAGAACTGACCAAGGCCGTGTCTTGATTTTCCTTGAGCGATTGATCGCCCAACACGTGGGCGAAATTGAGGACGTGGATATCGCCTTCCTGCCGCGCGGGCGTCACCTCATTGAGGCGACGCCCGAGACGGCGTCAACGCTTAGTGCCGCGCTGCGTTGCGCGCTGTTTGGCGACGTGGCGCCGGGGTTCGGCCGCCGCGAAGGCGCACGGGTCGGAGCGTCCATCGTCGCCGGCGGCGCGACGTACGCCATCGAGCGGCGAATCGAGCGGAACGGTCGTCTCACGACGTCATTGGCACGCGGCGGGCCATCCGGGCTGATCCCGGTTTCGGGCAGCGAGCGCATCGAACGCGAACTTGAGCGCCTGTGCGGCGCCGACAGTGAGGCATTGGCTGCTCTCATCTGGCCTCCACACGACCTTGAGCCGTTGGCCGGTCGGCTGCGCGATGTCGTTCGAGCCTGGCTCGGCTCTCGCCGAATGAACGTGCTCGCCGCCAGTGTCGAGGTGAGCCGGGATCTCCAGGAGGCCGAGCGCCTGGCGTCGCTGCACGTCGCGCTGGCCAAGGCGGCCGAGGCCAACAACGCGGCCGCCAGCGAGGTCCAGCAGCTTGAGTACGTGCGCAAGCGCGATCGCGCCGCCCGTGCGGTTCAGCAACTGGAGGAGGCCGAACGGCTTATCGCCGAGTCCGAAGATGAGCGATTGCGCATGATGTCGCTGGCGGAGGGATTTGAGCGCCACGTCGAACGGGCTGAGCATGCTCTTGCGCTGGCACACCTGCTGGACCATCGGGACGCCGCGGTCAAGCGGCTACAGGCCGCGCGTGAGCGGCGAAACGAGTTTGAGACGCAGGTCGCTGACCTGAGTGGGCTCCGCTCAGCGCTGACGACGAGCGAACAGCGGTTGACGACGTTGGAACGCGGATTGGCCGCCTACGACCGGGCGGACGCTGCGGCAGCGGCCGCCGAGCAGGCGCGACGCGCAAGTACGTCCGTCGGCGAGGGCGTGGCCGCTCTCGAACGCGCTCGCCAGGAACTCGCAGCCAGCCGGAGCAAGTCTGAACGTTTAGCCGCTCAGGCAGAGCGAGCGCGAACGCTCAGTGACAGAGTCAACGAGGATGCCCATCTTCCTAGGGCGCACCGCCTCTGGCGCGAGTGGCTGGACCATGCGGTCGAGGACGATGACGACGCCGAGACTGCCGAGACCGAAGCAGCGGCGCTCCAGGATCAACTGAATGCCCTAGAGGCGGCAGTTCGCACCCAGCAGCGCGATGCCCAGCTGCGGGCGAGCTGGCGGCGGTTGTCTGCCGGTGGAGCCGTAGCCGGCCTTGCCGCGGGCGTGGTTGGGCTCCTGGTCTTCGCTCCGCTAGCGCCCCTGGGCCTCTCCGTGGGAATGGTGGGCGCGCTGGCCGGCATCTGGCTAGCCATGGCAGACCGTGGCAATGCCGTAAGCGTTTTGGAATTGGAACGCGAACTGGACACCGTGGCGCGCGCACTCCGGCAGTCGGAACGCCGAACGCTGGCTGCCGCGGAGGCACGAAACGTGCGCACTCGCATCGAAAGCCAGCTAGAGGCTCTGGGTCTGGAAATCCCCGCCAATGCGCACAGGGCCGTTGTTCTCCGCGACAGTGCCACGGCTCGTCTACGCCACCTGGCCGATGGCGACAGTCGAACTGATTCGCCAGAGCTTCGCCGGGAAGCGAACGCGGCCTCCCAGGCAGCCGAGGATGCGGCCCGCGAAGTTCGGCGTTTGGAGGCGCGCGTGGCAACCATGCACCGCAGTGATCCAGAGCAGCACCAGGTCGCCGCAGCGGCCGAGCGACGCACGCAATTGGAACGAGCCGCCAGCGCCCGACGGTCGGCGGAACGCCTGGCCGGGGAACTGCAGATCGGGGCCACCCGCGAGGCCATTGAAAATTCGCGCCGGACCACGCTGCGCAAAGTCCAGGACCTGACACAACAGTTGAGCGGCGGTGCGGACCTGGAACTCAAGCGACAAGTGGCGATCCGGGACGAGACCCGGGCCAACGACGACGTCGCCTCACTGGACGCCGAGATCACCAGGCGGCGAGGACCGGACTCGGAAGGCGCGCCGCAGCGGGCGCGGTCCGTGCAGATTGCGCGATTTGCGGCCATCGCCGCCCAGGTTGGCGGCGAACGGGCCCACAGCGTCGCACGCGGCGCCGCCCTGCGCGGCCGAACCGTACAGGCGGCTTCAAGGCGGCACACGACCGATCTGGCGGCGGCGATGCGAGCGCTGGGAGTCGACTGTGACGCCGATCCAACCGCGGCCGAAGCGCGAGCGGCCATCCCAGATCTGGACGCGGACCCGATCGAAGCCGACGAGATTCGCCACTCGTTGCGTCAGGCGCGCAAGGCGGCGCGCCGCGCCGAGACACGCGTGCAGACATTGGAACTGCGGGCCGGCGTGGAATGCGCGGACGTTGATCCGGCTGATGCCCAGGATCGCCTGGACCGAGCATTGCGTGCGCGCAGAGTTCGCGAAATCGGGCAGACCATCGTGCGCGGCGCCCTGGACGCCTCGCTGGAAAGCTTGCCATCGTCAATCGAGCACGAGTTGCGAGTCATCCTGCCGGCCGTTAGCGCGGGAGGCTTTTGGGACGCTCGCTGCGGCGAGAGTCTTGGCGTGGACGTGTGGAATCCGCAGGCTGCCGCGTGGCAAGCGCCGTGCGACCTTGATGGCAAGAGCCGCGAGCAAGTGGAGCGGGCGATTGCGCTGGCTTTCGCCGTCGCCGGTCCGCCGCTGGACGCGACGGACTTGCCAGCCTTCATCTGGCTGGAGCAATCGGCAACGGATCACGACGGAGCGATCCTGCAGGCCCTGACGGCAGCAGCCAGCTTGGGCGAGGCGGCACAACGCTATCCGCAGGTAATCGCCACCGGACAGTCGCTCGTGCCCGGCCTTGGCCGGTTTGACCGCGTGACTTCACTGACGGACGGGCATGCGTCCGACCTTGCGCCAGCCGTCAGCAGCATCCGCGAGGCTGGATAGTGCAGGCCTCGCAGACCAATCGCCGCGTATCGCGGCAACCCGCCGCCAGAGGTAGACCACGCCGAGAGCGCCGCCCGAAGACGCTGAGTCAGCCAGGCACCCGCAAGTCGTCCAACATCAGGACCCCGAGCGGCGAGTCAACCTCGCTCAGCAGCAACAGGACGGACGCGAATCAGGCCATTCGAATTCACCGCGACGAATTCGACAGGAAAGCGAAGCCCGCGACTAAGCCGCCCGAGAAGCGAACGCCTCGTCCGGGCCGCCCAGGCGTCGCCGCCGCTGCCCGCAACGAAGGCGATCCCGACAGCCAGTTGCAGTTGACGCTTGACCTCAGCGACCCAGAGCCACGCGGTTATGAGGCATCCGCGAAAGCTCCACGCGAGCGGATCGACACGATTCGCTGGCTCTGGCTGGCCATGGGCATGGGCGCTGTGACTTGCCCCATCTTGTTGGGATTTCAGCTTGTGTTCACGAATCCTGCACATGGGCTGAACGTTCTTGCGGTGGTCGTCACCATGTCATTTGGTGCGCTGTTTGCCATGTGGACCTTTGAGTATTGGCTTCGGCGCGGCACCGCCGCCACGCCGCAAAAAATCCCAACCTGGGGTCTCACCCGCCACGCCATCCTCGTGTCAGTGGGCGTGGCCGCCCTGGCCGTAAGCGCGCTGAATGGCACGGCGAGTTTCGGCCTGCTGCTTCTGGTGATCTTCACGCTGCTGGTGGCCGACATCGTGCTGCGCCGGCTGCGCATCCGGTAGTGCGCGACGACACGTCGGACGATCCCTACGGGCCAATTGCCGATCTGTACGAGGCCGAGCACAGCGGTTGGATCGACGACCTGGATCTGTATCAGGCCCTGGCGGCGCGCGCCGGCGGTCCTGCGTTGGAACTGGGCTGTGGCTCCGGCCGCGTGGTCATAGCCCTGGGCGAAGCGGGGCGCGAAGTCCACGGCATCGATACGTCGGAGGCCATGCTGGCCTGTGCGCGAGACAAGCTGAACGGACGCAATCTGCCGGTGACCTTCGCGCGCGGCGACATGCGGCGCTATGGGAGCCAGCGCGATTGTGGTCTGGTCTTTTGCTCGCTGGACACCCTGCTGCACCTGCAATCCGTAAACGACGTGTGCGACACATTTCGCGCCGCGTACGACGCCTTGCGGCCAGGCGGACTCCTGGCCCTGGATATCGTCAATCCGTCGCCGGACCTGCTGGCGATGCGCGACGGCGTGCTGCGGCACCAGTCGACATTTGCCGGGCCGCAGGACGCGGAGGTCACGCACTTTGTGTCGTGGGACATCAATCCCGATGCCCAGACCATCGACACGGCGCACTTCTATGACTGGCTGGGTGACGATGGCGTGGTGCGCCGACGCACGACAAAGTTCCGATTACGCTACCTGGAACGAGTTGAAGTGGAAGTCGCGCTGCGGGCCGCAGGTTTCGGGACCGTGGAGCTCTACGGGAGCACGCAGTTGGATGCCTTCGACCCCGACAGCGACCGTATGATCTTCGTGGCAGCCCGACCCGACGACTAGGCGCTAGAACGACCAGCGCCCGATGGGCCCGTGACGCCTGCGCCAGGCCACGTAGGCGTCGAGGTCGCTGACGAGTCGAATCGTGGAGGCGATTGGCGTCAGGCCCAGGCGAAGCAGCCGGCGAAGCAAGAGGCCATCCGCCAGCGCCAGATCGATTTCCAGGGCGGACAGGCCCCTGGCCACGGCTGATTGCGCGGCCACGCCCACCAAGGCCCCAGCATCGCGGTCTGACCAGGCACTCGCCATGAGAAGCCGAAGATCGAGCGAGCCGCCGGCGGCCGGTATCAATGGATCCGGATCGCACAGCAGCGTGGCGCCTGGGCCGATCAGCACGTAGCTTGCGGGTGAGAGCGGCTGCGCTCGGACTCTGGCCGCTACCTCCGCTTCATGGCCTTGACCGTGGGCGACAAGGTCCGGGCCCGGAGCCTCTCGCCAGCCTTCAAGGCCGGGTGTGGCCGCGAGCTCCGAGGCCTTGCCGCGTACGCGCACCGTGAGATCGGCGGGCCGGAATCCTCGGCGCGCATACAAGCCGGCGGCGCCCGCCGCCGTTGCGGCTGCCTCCATGCCCGTCACGTTACGTCCACTGGCCGCCAGGAACTCAAGCGCCTGGTCCGACAAGGCAGCGCCCACCCCCGCACCGCGAAAGCCAGGGGCGACTCCCAAACCGGCCATCCACGCTGCCTCGGGCTCGAGCACCACAAACACGGCGCCAACGGGTCCGTAGCCTGCGACTTCGGCAACCCAGGCAGCCGCGGACCTCTGTCGCCACCGGCGAATCCGGCTTGCGGTTAGCGGTAAATTCGGGCCGTCGACGGTTGAGATTGCCCCGCCGTCGGGCGTCCCATAAGCCGCGCGCAGCCGATGGGCCACCGCCGCGGCGTCGTCGTCGCGCATCGGTCGCACCATTGCGCGCTGGTCTGGATTCGAGTCGGCCACGATAGAATTCCCACAGCGACCCTCAGTCAGCCGCAGTCTGTCACCGGAAACGAATTGCCACGCCCATGACCACCATGCCTCATCCCGATTTGGCCGGCGCCATGAGCCGTCTCGGCACCGAAACCGCGTTTTCAGTATTGGCCCGAGCCAAGGCCCTGGAGCGCGAAGGTCGCGACATCATCCACCTGGAGATCGGGGAGCCGGACTTCGACACGCCGGCCAACATCATCGACGCTGCCAAGCGGGCGCTGGACGAGGGTTTCACGCACTACGTGCCGTCAGCCGGAATCCCCGAGGCGCGGGAGGCCATCGCCGCCGACGTGGCGGAGTCGCGCGGAATCGATGTCACGCCCGAGCAGGTGGTCATTACGCCGGGCGCCAAGCCGATCATGTATTTCGGGATTACGGCGTTGTGCGGTCCCGGGGACGAAGTGTTGTATCCGGACCCCGGATTTCCGATCTACGAGTCGGTGATTCGCTTCGTGGGCGCCACGCCCGTGCCGCTGGCGTTGCGGCCGGAGAACCAGTTCCGGCTGGATCTGGACGAGCTAAAGGCCAAGCTCTCTGAGCGGACCAAGCTGCTGATACTCAACTCACCACAGAACCCCACTGGCGGCGTGCTGCCGCCGGAGGACATTTGCGCGATCGCGGAGCTGGTTGCGGACCGACCATTGCATGTTCTCAGCGACGAGATCTACGGACGCATCATGTACGGCGAGATCGAGCACGCCTCGATTGCGGCGTGCCCGGGCATGGCCGACAAGACCATGATCCTGGACGGTTTTTCCAAAACCTACGCCATGACAGGCTGGCGGCTGGGCTACGGCGTGATGAGCGAGGGCCTGGCGGAGGCGGTGGCCCAACTGCAGACCAACTGCACGAGTTGCACGGCGGCATTCATCCAGATGGCCGGCGTCGAAGCCCTGACCGGGCCGCAGGATGCCGTGGACGGATTTGTGGCCGAGTTTCAACGGCGGCGCGACGTGATTGTGGACGGCCTGAACAGCCTGGAGGGCGTGGACTGCCAGCGGCCGGCGGGCGCCTTCTATGTGTTCCCGCAGCTCAGCGGATTCCGGGTCAGCACGGATGAAATCGCGGACCGATTGCTGAACGAGGCGGGCGTGGCGGTGTTGGCAGGGACGGCCTTCGGGACGGTGGGCGCCGATTCGTTGCGCCTGTCGTTCGCCAATTCGGTTGAGAACCTCGAACGCGCCGTCGAGCGGATGCGCCCGGTCCTCGCCGCCGCGCGCTAAGTCCGAGCCGCCTAGACCTGCTCGACTCGCTCGAGGTCGAACATGAACATGGTGGCCCCGCCGACCTGAACCTCGACGGGGAATGGCAAGGGCGCTTCCGCGGAATCCTGGGCTGTCTGCCCTGGGCTGACGATTTGCATGCGCGTCGTGGCGTTGCGACGAACGATCCCGAGCAAGTCGCCAATTCGATCCTCGTCCACGCCAATGATGAAGGTCGTGTTGCCCTCGCGCAGGAAGCCCCCGGCCGTGGGGACACGGGTAAACCGGAATCCGCCCGATACGAGCGAGTCGGCCATCAGGTCGGCATCCGGATCCTGCACGATCCCAAAAAAGAGCTTCAGCGGGGGTCCAATCGGGCGGGGTTACCGGCGCGACGCGGGCAGCTTACGCGATGCTGAGCGGGAGCAGACGCTGGACGGGTGCGGTTACCTGGCGGAGTTGCCGGCCATCGACTTCAGGCTGCACACGACCCAGGATTTCAGCGGCAATGTCCCCTGGCGGCTGAAGCCCATCCACCACCAGCCACCGATCAGGGTCATCGGCGGCCTGGTCCAAATAGGAGGCACGAACGCGCCGGTGGAAGGGCAACCCGTGCCAGTTGATGCCGCCGGCCTTTTCCCAGTCCGTATTCCGGTGACTGAGGCTGCGCTTCAGCCCGGCCTCGACCTCGACATCCAGCAACACCGTCAGGTCAGGCATCACACCCTGTATGGCGAACGACGTCAGGTTTTCGAGATCGCGACGCCGCAGCCGGAACCCACCGCCCTGGTAGGCGCGGGTTGAGGCTGAGAACCGGTCGCAAATCACCACGCCGCCACGTTCCAGGTGCGGTCGAATCCGCTCGCTCACGTGCTGCGACCGGGCGGCCGACATCAACAGCGCCTGGACTCGGGGATCGACGGCCTGCATGTCCTGTTCCTGGAGCAAGACGCGGCGTAGACGTTCACCCAGCGGCGTACCGCCCGGTTCTCGCGTCAGATCAACATCCAGCCCCTGTTGACGGAGTACATCTCCGAGCAGCTGTGCCTGGGTGGTCTTGCCGCTGCCTTCAGGTCCTTCGAACACGATGAAGAGGCCTGCCGGCTGCTCGCCAGTCATGTAGGCCTGGGCCGCGAAGTCGTGGGCGTGCGCAGGTGTTGGCGGGGCGCGCCGTTCCCGCGCGCGCCCGCATTGGCCTGCGCGGGATGCTGCGGTGCCGCCTCGTCCGGACGCTCCATGTCCAGGAGCGTCGCCAGGCAGGCCTCCATTTGCGTAATCGTATTGTTCCGGAGTACATAAACCGGGACGCCGCGAGCCTCGGCGTCCCGCAGCACGCGGGCGCGCTTGCGATGGAAGCTGCGCAAGGTCACGACCACGTCAGCCTGAGCCAGGTGGCGCACCAGCCTGATCATGTCGGATTCGCTGTTGGCGATGGCGTGTTCCAACCGGCTCTTGCTGACGCCAAAGGGGAAGACGTTGAGTCGTCCGTCATCCTCGGGCGCGTCGTCGGACTGCGCCGGTTGAGGCAATGAACTCTCAACACTCACGCGTGCCTCGGCGTTGGTGTCGCGAAGCACCCGGCCATCGGGAAGCCGCATGCGCGACTCGGCGCGCACGGCGCTGCCGCGAAGAATGGCGTCCACTGAGCCGGCCACGTTGTGGTGGATCACGAAGGCATCCCGCGAGTGCAACTCGATCAACGTATCGAAGGTGGGGGGCGACCGGCGCTCCAACACGGTCTTCTGCGTGCGCCGCCGCCGCGCCTCGTCGTCACTGAGGGTGACGGATTCGACTCCGCCCACCAGGTCGCTCAGCAGCGGATTCAGCAGCACGTTGTCCAGCGTCTGACCGTGGGCGGTTGCGATGAGACGGACACCGCGCTCGGCAATGGTGCGGGCGGCCTCGGCCTCAAGATCGGTCCCGATCTCGTCCACCACGATGACCTCGGGCATGTGGTTTTCCACGGCTTCAATCATGACCCGGTGCTGGCGGTCCGGGGCGGCGACCTGCATGCGCCGGGCGCGACCGATGCCGGGATGGGGAATGTCACCGTCGCCGCCGATCTCGTTGGACGTGTCAACGATGACCACCCGCGCGCCGTGATCGTTTGCCAGCACCCGCGCCATCTCACGCAACATGGTCGTCTTGCCCACGCCGGGGGGGCCCAACAGCAGCAGGCTATGGTCGCCGGCGACGATGTCGCGCACGATCGCCGTGGTGCCGTGAAGCGCACGTCCACGCCGGACCGTCAGCCCAACAACCCGGCCTGATCGATTCCGAATCGCTGAGAATCGGTGAAGGGTGCCTGGTACGCCGGCACGGTTGTCGTCGGTGAACTCGCCAATGGCTTCCACGACCGCCGCGATGTGCCCCTCGTCGACCTTCCAGGGCAGCCGGCGCTCGGACCCGTCACTGAGCCGAATCTCCGGAACCCGGCCAAGATCGAGCACGATCTCAACCACCTCGGTCCAGCCGACAAGCGTACGCAGGTCGTCCTGCAACCGGACCGGCAAGGCGGCGACCAGGTCCCTGAGTTCGTCGTCGTCTCCCGACTGAATATGCGGCGCGTCAACGGCCGTGGGCGGCTGTAGAAGGTCGGAGGTCGCCACGCCGGCCTAGCTTGTCGCCCGGTCGAGCGCCTGCGCGGGCACTTCGGAAGCAATTCGCACGGTCATGTGCTTCACCAGCAATTCGCGTTCCTCGGTCCTGGCAAAGCCTTCAGCCTCAACCGCGCGCCGCAGCGCGTCTTCATGCGCATGGACAACGACTCGGACGGGCAGACGTCCGGCGTCCATAAGCGACCAGACCGCGAAGCCAAGCAGCGGGCGCGTGAGAGCCGCGCGACGCGGATGGACCATTAGGGCGGCGGTGTGGCGACCTCGCGTCCCGGGATGAACGCGCAGCCAGCCGTCCAGACCGCGCTCGCCATCGACGACAAACTCCTCAGGCGCGCGGCCACCGCCGAGGAGGGACAACCTGCGCCGCGGGACTGAAGGTCGCTCGCCGCCGGGGGATTCCGCCAACTGCAACGCCGCGGGAGTGATGGTGCGGTAAAGCTGAGAGATTTCCCACGCGTCCGCCTGCTCAACCGGCCGCAGCCCGGATATGGGCCCGGGGTTCGCGATGGGTGCGGAACGGCGCGTGTAGACGTCCTCGCTGACGGCGCCGATAAAGCCCAGCCGCCCGAAGACCTCACGAAACCTGCTGTCGCGCGGAAGGCGGGCGAACACGCTTACGTAGCCACGAGCCGCGGCGTCGGCGGTTAGTCGCTCGAGCAGGGCTCCGCAGGCCGCAACTTCAGCCGAGTCCGGCGCGATTTCGTCAGCCGACAGGGCGACGGTCAACACCGAGACGTTGGCGCGGCGCCGATCGGGCACGAACTCGGCCAGCGCGAAGCCCACCAGGTTGTCGCCCGCCCACGCCGCATACCCCTGCACGTCCGGGACCAGCCCCGGCACCGTGGCGGCCAGGGCCATGAAGGCCGGAGGCGTGGGTCCGGCAACCGGCGCCACGTGTTCGCGTGGACCAGCCGCGAGGATAAAGTTGCGCGCCAGCGCCGGCGCGTGCCAGGGACGAAGTCGCGAGACGCTCGGCGTCACGCGTTCCTGGCCATCTCAACAAAGCCGGCGTGCAGCCGCGTATCCCCCGTCAGCTCGGGATGGAAGGATGTTCCGAACAGACGTCCATGCCGAACCGCCACGATCGTTCCATCGTCCAGTCGGCTTAGCACACGCACGCCAGGTCCCACCGCGCGTACGACCGGCGCGCGAATAAAGACGGCAGGAAACGGCCCGCCGGTAATGCCCTCGATCTCGAGGTCGGTTTCGAAACTGTCGGTCTGTCGCCCGAAGGCGTTTCGCTCGACCGTAATGTCAAGCAAGTTCAGCAGCGGCTGGCAGCGGCCGACATCCTGAGCCATGAGAATCAGGCCGGCACAGGTGCCCCAGATCGGCTTGCCGATCCTGGCCAATCCCCGGATCGGCTCGCGGAGCGCGTAGCGTTCCATCAGCTTGCCGATAGTGGTGCTTTCGCCGCCAGGGATGATCAACCCCTCAATGCCGTCGATGTCAGATGGCTGCCGCACTTCCACGGCCTCGGCGCCAAGCCTGCCGAGCATGGCGCCATGTTCGGCGAAATCGCCCTGGAGCGCGAGGACGCCAATGCGAACGCTCACGCGTGCCTCGTGTCGTTACCACCCGCGGCCGGCAAGCATCTCCTCGGGCTGGAGCGAGCTGTTGGCAATGCCGACCATTGGCTCACCGAGATTCCGCGAGACTTCGGCAATCAGCGCCGAGTCCTCGAAGTTCGTGGTCGCTTCCACAATCGCACGGGCGCGTAGTGCCGGGTCGCCGGACTTAAAGATTCCACTGCCCACGAAGTTGCCGTCACAGCCAAGCCGCATCATGAGCGCGGCATCGGCCGGAGTGGCGATACCACCGGCGGCGAAGTTGACGACCGGCATGCGGCCAAGCTCGGCGGCCTCCTGCACCAGGTGCAACGGGGCCTGAATGTCCTTGGCGTAGGCAAACAACTCATCCGGGCGCATGTGTTGGATCTGCCGCAACTCGGACATCACCCGCCGCATGTGGCGCACAGCCTCGACGACATCACCGGTCCCGGCCTCGCCCTTGGTGCGAACCATCGCGGCGCCCTCGCCGATGCGGCGCAGCGCCTCGCCCAGGTTGCGACATCCGCAGACGAACGGTACGTCAAAGGCGGCCTTGGCGACGTGATGCTCCTCGTCGGCGGGCGTGAGGACTTCGGATTCGTCGATGTAGTCGACACCGAGCGATTGCAGCACTTCGGCTTCCACGAAATGCCCGATGCGGCACTTGGCCATCACGGGAATGGTGACCGCAGCTTGAATTTCCAGGATCTTCTCCGGGTCGGACATGCGGGCGACGCCACCCTCGACTCGAATATCAGCCGGGACACGCTCCAGCGCCATCACGGCGGCGGCGCCGGCGTCTTCCGCAATGCGCGCCTGTTCGGCCGTGACGACGTCCATGATGACGCCGCCCTTGAGCATTTGCGCCAGGCCGCGCTTTACGGTTTCGGTGTTCTTGCTGACAGCGCCGTTGGAACTCATGGCCACCCCGGAAAGAGATCTCCAACACTGAGACTCTTAGCCCACATTCTAGCGTGAGTCGCCCGCGCGTCCTATACGGGCTGAGCCGCCTGAACCAATTCGACCAGGGGCGTGTCGAGCGGGGAATGAAGCGCCCCTCGGAGCGCAGCCTCGGCCAACTCCGAATCGACCGGACCAGCGGCGGATTGGAACTTCTCCACGAGGTCCGCATCGCTCAACGGCCGCCTCGGGTCGCCGCGTGGGTCTTCGACACGGACGCTTCGAGCCTCACCGCTCGTGAAGTCGGCGTTGAGCACGCAGCCCCAGCGTTGCGGATAGGCAGCGTCCAGCGCCGGGTCGCTCGTGACCTGGATGCAGTCAGCCACACGCAGCACCTCGGGGTCCCGGAGATGCGGCTCGCCGAAAGTCTCGAGCATAGGACGGCCGTGGACCAGCGCCTGCGCGGCGCCGTAGTAGACGCTGAACTGCGCGTCCACCCGGTTGGCCGGACGCCGCTTTGGTTCAGGCGGATCGGCGACGATCTCGCCTCCGCCGGGAAGCACGCTCACGCTTACGCGCCGCAGCCGGTCGAGTTGAAAGCCGTTCGCGTCACGCAACTCGCGGCAGGCGTCGATCACCGGATGGATGTAGCGACAGCAGGGGTAGGGCTTGATGGCGACATCCAGCAGCGCCGGATGGTCGCGGTCGAGCGCAGCCAGCAACTCGGGTCGCGGGTCGCGGCTGAAAGCCTCTAGGAGGCCGTAGCTTCCGGTGAGGGCGTCGGTGGGACCGACAACGCCGGCCGCGGCCAGGTCGGCGGCCGCAATACCGGCATGCGCGGCCCAGCCCGCATTCAGGCGCTTGCCGTCGCTACCGTTCTGAATGTACGCCATCGATCCGGCTGCCAGGCCGCCGGCGAGACCGAGGGCCTGGTGAATGCCGTCAGCGTCCAATCCACCCGCGTGCGCGGCGGCAACCGCCGCGCCCAGGGCGCCGGCAACACCGGTGGGATGGAATCCCCGCGCATACGTTGCGGGCGCGTAGAGCGCATCGCCCACCCGCATGGTTACCTCATAGCCGGCAACGCCGGCCGCCAGCAGATCGGCGAGCTTTCCTCCGCGTCGCTCCACGGCCGCCATGGCAGCGGGCCAGACCACGACGCCGGGATGCAGCGAGGACTCATTGGTGACGTCATCGAGTTCCAGCGCGTGAGCCGCCATCCCATTGGCCAGCGCCGCCAACGGCGGCGAAGCCCTGTTCCGCAAATGGACCGAGGCCTCTTCGCCAGCTGCCTGCTCGGCGTACGCCGCAACGCGCGCGGAAACGGGGAGCGCGCTGCCACCAATCAACACGCCGAAGTAGTCGAGCAACAGGCCGCGAGCACGCGCCTCGATTCTGGGCTGTAATTCGTCCGGAGAAACCGCGGCCGCAAACTCGGCGAGATCGCGTGAGGGATTGCTCGTCATGGCGGTGAACTCGGCAGCGCCCAGCCTCGCCATGATGCCAAGTCGTCGCCAGGCCGTGGCAGCCGGCTTCTGGTGCTTCAGGCTTCCGGGCTGCGCGGTGCCGCACGTTCCCACAGGAGACGCCCCGACCGCGATGTCCCGTGGATGACCATCGGCGGGGTCGTCAGGACAAGCTCATTGCCGTCCAGGTGAATGAATCTGACCTGCTCGGTCCCGACGCGATTGGGATAGAAGGCCGTCTCGATCTTGTGAATGACCCGGTCACCCAGGAACTCATACCCGCCGCAGTAGGAAATGAAGGAACTTGCCGCCGACAGCTTTTCCTCGTCGGTGCCACCCAAAATGTCATCCGAGGCGAAGTTGCGCCGGCCGGCGGCCATGATTAGGACCGACATGTAGCCGTCGGCCGTATACATGATGAAGCCCGACGCGTCCTCGCCCAACGGGTATGACACTTCATCCCCCGCGTGGGCCTCGTAGGTTACGAGCCGCCAGGCTCCGATCAGCGGGTTCGGCTCCATGGCTCCATCTCCATCGATCTCAGTGGAGGCCATGATGCCAATGTGCAGCTAGGCGGTATCAGCCAGCAATGCGTCCAGGAGCCGCTGCTTGAGGGCTGCAAACTCCGCCGTGCCGCGCACGGCTCGCGTGCGGGGCCTGGGCAAGTCGACCGCCAGATCAAGCCGAATGCTGCCGGGGCGTCGGGTCATCACGTAGACGCGGTCGGACAGCCAGAGGGCCTCCTCGACGTCGTGGGTGACGAACAGCACGGCGGCCTTGAGCCGTTCCCAGATTTCGAGCAGCCACTCCTGGAGCGCCGCGCGCGTGAGCGCGTCCAGAGCGCCGAACGGCTCATCCAGCAGCAGGATCTCACGGTCGAGCAGGACGGTGCGCAGCAGCGCCGCGCGCTGGCGCATGCCGCCGGAGAGGGTGTGCGGCAGCGCGTCGGCGAAGCCTTCCAGTCCGAAAGCTGGCAGGAGCGCTTGCGCGCGCTTGCGCGCCGCGGCGCGGTCGCCGCCGCCGACTTCAGCGCCCAGCGTCGCGTTGTCGATAAGCGAACGCCAGGGCAGCAACAGATCGCGCTGCGGCATGTAGGCGACTTCACCGGACGCGCCGCCGGTCCCGGCTGCAATCTCAATGTCGCCGGCGGTTGGGCCGTCGAGGCCCGCGACCAGCCCCAGCAGCGTGCTCTTGCCGCAGCCGCTGGGGCCGACCAGCGAGACGAATTCGCCCGGACCGACCTCCAGGCTGACGTCGCGCAGTGCCGGCACCGGCCTCCCGCCGGCGTCCCGGTAGGTCTTGGACACACCCGACAGACGCAAGACCGGCGGTCCAGCGCCCATCGGCGGCTAGCTGTTCCGGATGAAGCTGTTGTCCATGGCGTCGGCTGTCTTGATCACGCGGGACTGCAGGCCGTTCGCGACCATCCAGTTTGAATAGGCGTCCCACACCGCCTGCGACTGGTCGCCCCAGCGATCGGCGTCCTCCGCGTAGCGTGGACTCAACCACGGTTGACTCAGACGCACCAGGTCGGCGTTGATGCCCTCGGCGCCGGCGATCAGGATTTCAGCAGCATCCTCGGGATACCTGATTGCGTAGTCGTAGCCGCGCTTCAGCGCGCGCGTCCAGCGCTGCACGACGTCTGGTCGGTCGGCGATCAGCTGTTCGCCGGTGACGAATACCGGCGTGTAGTAGTCCGGCACACAGTCCAGATCGGTCATCCGCACGAAGTTCAGCTCGACCCCGCGCAGCTGCGCCTCGACGCCGGTCCAGCCCTCGAATATCCAGACGAAGTCGACGTCGCCGCGTTCCCACGCTACGAACGGGTCAGTGAAGCCGATGTCGACGAACTCGATGGCATTGACATCGCCGCCGTCGCACTCCATCAGCGAGCTGAGCACCTGGCGTTCGACGTCTGAGCCGAACGCCCCGTACTTCTTGCCCTCGAAGTCCCTGGGCCGGCGAATGCGACGGTCGACGGGCGAGGCAAAGCCGGAGGTGTTGTGCTGGATAACCGCTGCGATGGAAACCACGGGTACGTCTTGCACGCGAGCCAGCGTGACGCCTTCCTGGTAGCTGACGCCGAAGCTGGCCGCCCCGGAACCCACGGCGGCCTCGACGCCGGCCGTGCCGGGCTCCACGATCGTGACGTCAAGCTCTTCTTCCGCGAAGTAGCCCTTGGCCTGCGCCACGTAGAGGCCGGTGTGATTGGTGTTGGGCACCCAGTCGAGCATGACGGTCACGCTAGCCGGGCCGGACGATTCTTCGCCGCAGGCGCTGAGCAGCGGAATCGCCGCCGCCGCGCCGAGCGCGCCCAGGGCGCGCCGTCGTGTGAATCTCATGTCTGGGCCTCCTCTGTTCGAACGTAAATCCAGGGCGCGATCCAGCGCCCGACGACATCGACTGCCAGAAACACGGCAACACTGAGAACCGCAATGACCGCGATCACCGCGAACACCCGTGCCGTTTGAAATGAGCTGGACGCGCGCAGCATGTACAGGCCAAGCCCCTGGCTGGCGCCAACCCATTCGCCGATCACGGCCGCGATCACGCTGTAGCTGGCGGCAATCTTCATACCGCTGAGCAGGGCCGGAATCGCTGACGGCAGTTTCACTTTGCTGAAGACCTGCCAACGGCTCCCGCCCATCGAGCGCACCAGTGCCTGCGTGTCCGGGTCGGCGTTGCGAAGCCCGCCGGCCAGGCTGACGGCGATAGGGAAGAAGCAAGCCAGCGCGACGATCAGGATCTTGGGCGTGATTCCGAATCCGAACCAGATCGCCAGCAACGGTGCGAGCGCAAAGATCGGAATCGTTTGCGAGGTCACCAGCAGCGGCGAAAGCGCCCGCCGGGCCAGGCCCGATTGGTCAATCAGCGCGGCCACCAGAAACGCCAATAGCAGGGCCGCGCCGTAGCCGACGCCTGCTTCCAGCAACGTGCGCGCGGTATGCGGGACGAGCTGCGGTAGCGACTCGACGAATTCGACCACGATCACAGTGGGGCTGGGCAGCAGCCACTCGGGCACCGCGGCCAGGCGAGTCACGAGCTCCCAGACGACGAACAGCGCCGCCAGCACCGCCAGCGCCGGAGCAATCCGCACAGCGCGGGTCAAGTTCATGCGGTGGTCTGGTTCCGGTACGGCGCAACACGCTCCCGCATTGTGTCCAGACCGCTGGGCCGCTCCAGCAGGCGGATGTTGCTCTGGATTGCGTCCGCGCCCTTTTCGATCGCCGCGCGGTGGGCGTCGATCGCCACCTGCATCAATTCGCCGGCGTCGTCGCCTTCGATGGTGGTTTCCAACGATCCGACTTCGTACTCGAAGCCGGCTGCCTGGATATGCGCGATTGCGGCGTTAATCGGCTCCAGGTCGTCGCAGCCGGCCAGCGACTGCACTTGAATCGCCAACGTAGCTCGTGGCATCGCCATCCCCCTCAAGAACAACAAAATCCGCGGGTTGCCGTGCAACCTGCGGATCTGCCCGAGCCTGTTCCCTACGCTGGCATTACCCAGATCAGGTTCCACGGGTCGGTGACGGCTCAGGTCACCTTCTCAGCCGGGCTAGCCCCCGGCTCCCCACGATTCAGTTGTGCGGCTCGACTTAACGCGAGCCATCAGTTCATGCACCTAACGCTCGCACGCGCTGCTGGGCGTGTCAATCGCCGCCCGAACCGTGTTCGTGCACGAGAAGCAGCATGCCGGAACCAACCTCAAGGGTGGCGCTGGAACCGGTGAGTTCATTGCTCACGCCGAGGCTCGTTCCGACCTCCAGGCTGCGCCCGCCAAGTTCGTAGGCGAGGCCGTGGGAGTGAATGTTGCGTGCCGGTCCGTTCAGGGCGAGCAGCGTGACGATGTCGCCGGCGCGGCCGTGGACCTCGGCCCTGTCGGTCACCAGCCGGATTTCACGACGCCCGTCGGCCAGCACGACATCGCGGTCGCGCCAGCGCGAGTTGGCCAGCAGCATCACGGTGGCCAGTTCGTGATCGAGGCGAGCGCCGCCAAAGGCCCCAACGACCACGATGCGGCGCGGGTCGACTTCCAGCGCGGTGCGTAGCGCCAACTCGGCGTCGGTTGCGTCCTTGGCGGTGGGGAAGCGATGGATTTCCAGGTCCGGATTGGCCGCTCGTGCCTGGGCGAACCCCGCCGCGTCCAGCGAGTCGCCGTCGCCCACGATGACGTCGCAGATGCCGCCGGCCGCCGTGACCGCATGCGCCCCGCCATCGGCGGCGATGACGCGGTCCACCGTCTCGAGTGTTCGCTCAAGAAACCCCGGGTCGATGTCTCCGTTCAGAACCACCAGCACCGTCATGCCAGTGCCCACGGGGTGTCCTCCAAATTTCCAGCGCGCGACCAGGGCGCTGCGCGCTACCGGAACGTATCAAGAGTGCCCCGACACCAGGTGACGTGGGTCTACAGGTCCGTTCGGTAGACGTAGCGGATATCCCAAAGCCCGAACAGGGTCGGCGTCAGGTTGCCAAATACGTTGCGGACCGCCGTGAGCCGCTCCGAATGCGTCGTGTAGACAACCGGCGCCTGGCTAGCCGCGATCGCCTGTGCTTCGTGGTAAAGCCGAACCCGCTGCTCGTGATCCAACTCCTGGCTGGCCCGGATGAAGAGGGAATCCAGCTCGGCCTCCCACCTCGTGGCCGGTTCGGACTGGTTCGGATTCCAGAGGTGCAGGGACTCGCTGCTGTGCCAGAACCCGATGCTGAAGTGGGGCTCCGATCCGCCACCGAAGCCAATCAGGATCGCTTCCCAGTCGTAGCTGCTGGTCAGCTGATCGACGATCTCGCTGAACTCGATCACCTCAATGTCGCCCTGAATGCCGATCTGCGTGAGACCGGCCTGGATGATTTCCAGCACCCGCAGGCGCAGGTCATTGCCGGCGTTGGTGGCCATGGTGAACCTGATGTTGTTGCCGGCGTAGTCTTCGCGGATTCCATCGCCGTCGCTATCCAGCCAGCCCAGGCCGTCCAGGATGGCGTTGGCTCTTTCGATGTCGTACTCGTAGCGCTGGACATCCGGGTTATGGAAGTCGCCGGCTGCCGGGCTCACGAAGGCCCACTGTGGGTAGCCCAACCCATGCTGGACGTCGCGGATGATTGCTGCCTTGTCCACTGCATAGGACACCGCCTGGCGGAACCGGGTGTTCTCGAACCAGCGCAGCTTTTCGGGCGCCAGGAAGGGCTCGCCGGTCTCGGCGTCCCTGCCGGGATTCATATTGAGGGCCAGGAATGTCGAACCGAAGGTGGGGCCGCGGCTGTAGAGCGTGAAGTTCTCGGCCCGCTGCAACGGATCGAGGGTCGCGAACTCCTCGCCGAGCACGCCGTGGACGTCCGTCTCGCCCGACCGGAACTTCGGGAGTTCAGCAGCCAGGTTCGGGACGATCAGATACCTGATCTCCTCCAGGTAGGGCAGGCGGTTGCCGGCACTGTCCGTCAGCCAGTAATTCGGGTTTCGTCGCAGGACGATGCGTTCGTCGTGCTCGAGGATCTCGATAGTGAAGGGGCCCGTGCCGATGATCTCGGTCGGATCGGTCTCGATCCCCCAGGTAGAAGTGAATGTCCCGTCATCAACGTGCGGCTCGAGGATGTGCCTCGGATAGATGGCGTTGGTCATTGAGCGCAGGAATGGCGCAAACGGAACCGGCAGCACGAACTGGACGGTGTAATCGTCGATGGTGCTGACGGTCATCCGCTCTTCGCGCCACGAGGCGGTTTCCTCGTCCAAGACTCGGAAAGTAAACGAGGCGCGATCACTGGTCGGAATGTCGTCGTTGTAGATGATCTGGTTGAACGTAAAGTCCACGTCGTGGGCGGTGAAGGGCTGGCCGTCGTGCCAGGTCACGTCGCGACGCAGATGAAACGTCCAAGTCAACCCGTCGTTGGATCGATCCCAAGACTCCGCCAGACCCGGCTCGACCTGGTTGTTAAGCCAGGAGATTTCGGTGAGGCCCTCGAAGAGATAACCAAGGATGCCGGAAGATGATGAGTCGTTGGCCAGAGCCAGATTCAAGGTCAGCGGACCGCCGATGGTGGAGTAGGTGACGCTTCCACCCGGCGCGCCGACGGTGTACGCGAACGCCCTGGCGTTAGCTTGCAACTCGGCCACGCTCGCGCCACGCGGCGCGGCGGCGGTCGGCGCGGCCAGCGTAGTGGTGGCGTAGGCCCAGGCCTCGTCCGTCTGATCGCTGTCGGCCCCGAAGGTCTGAACCAGCGGTCCGGGCAGATCGTCGGCGGTCACCGTGTATGAGGTGAGCACGATCAGCGACTCGTGCGTCGCCAGATCGCCCAGCTGCAGCGGTGGATAGCCCGCGTAGTCCGCGGTCGGCCGATCCGTCTGGTACGGATAGTGCAGCAGGAAGAGACCCGTCAGCATGCGCCCACCGGTGTTCGACACTCGAACCCGACAGTCCAGCGTGTCACCGGGCGTTGCCGACGCAGCGTCGCAGGTAGCGCTGACCGACAGGCCAGGCGCCCCGGAATGCGACGCGGCGACGTTCCCCGGGCCTACAACCAAGGCTGCTGCGAAAGCCAGAGCCGCCAGGATGACAGCAAGGCGAAGTGAACGGAGAGGCATTGTGCTGGCCGCAAACATCCTGTGGTTCAACCGCTTCCGATCGGTACCGGCGACAACGTCACGCACCAGCCCATGACTGTCAAGCCCGGCTCCGGCGGCGAGCGGGGGTGAAGGGGGAGCTGACTCTGGCCAGCCCGACCCCTTAAGGGGTCGGGCTGGCCAGAGTCAGCTTGAGGCGGATTTTCCAGGTGCATCGGCGACACATTGCGAGGTTGCGCGGAGACACGCGGGGGCTGGAAAGGCCAGGCTGGTGGGGAGAGAACGAGCTCGAGGAAGACGGCTGGATAACGGAAGCCGGGGCGCCAACGGGCAAGGGACGCGAGCAAGGGAAGTTCGGGTATGGGATGGAGATAGCAGATCCATCGTACATATCCTGAGTACGACTGTCAACGAGCGGATGGTTGGTTGGATCGGACGGTCCTCCGCGGAAGGCTGGTGGGCGCTGCGCGCAGCGCCCATACCGGAACAGGGCGGGGACGGGTACCCGGGAGGGGCAGCCGACCGGAGGGCGGCGGGGGTTCACCCGGCATTTTGGGCCAGGTGTTCACGGTTGCGGCCGAATGTGTTCAGTTTTTTCGCCAATGTGTTCAGTTTTCGCCTCGATGTGTTCAGTGAGTCCGCGCAGGCGTTCAGCGCGTCTCCGGTCCGGGTCCCTGGAAACGTGGAGCAGGCCGGCGGTTGCGGCGGTTGGGGCTCAGGCGAAGCGGTCCGGTCCGAAAGGTCTGAGGAGCGGGTCCAGCCGGCCGTCGCACACAAGGTCGGCTACGAGATCGGCCGTCACCGGCGCCAGGGCGATGCCCTTGGTGAAATGGCCGGTCGCGACGACAAGTCCCTCGACCGGCGTCGGGCCGATTACCGGAAAGCCGTCGGCGGATTGCGGGCGGAATCCCATCCAGGTCTCAACGATCTCGGCGTCGGCAAGCCCAGGAACGATGGCCGCGGCATCCGCATGCACTTGCCAAATGGCGTCCGGGTCGATGTGGGCGTCGAAGCCCACGTCCTCCTGCGTGGCGCCCAGGGCGACTCGTCCGTCGGCGCGCGGCACGATGACGCCCTCCGGATAGTTGACGGAGCGACGCGGGCCATCGGCCCGCACGGCGCACATCTGCCCCTTGCACGGACGCACCGGCAGCCGGAATCCCGGCGCCAGGCTCGCGCACCAGGCGCCCGCGGCCAGGATCACAGCGGGTGTCGCCACGACCTCATCGACCAGGCCCACACCCGTTACACGGCCGCCGACGACATCTATGGACGTTGCCCTCGTGTCCGTTCGCATCTCCACGCCCGCCGAGCGAACGGCTGTCTCCAGGTCGGCGGCCAGCAGCCGCGGATCGAGCGATCCGTCAGCGGGGAACAAGGCCGCGGACTCCACGCTGCCGGTGCATAACGGCTCCAGGGCGCGAAACTCCCAGGGCGTGAGCAACTCGGCTTCGAATCCAGCCTCGGTTAGCCAGGAGACTCGTGCCGTGAGTTCGGCAGCCTCCCCGGCGGTGCGAGCCACGGCGAGCATCCCGTCGCCACGCCAGTCCGCCTGGCCCGCGCCAACGTTTGCCAGGAATTCGGGATAGGCCGCCAGCGACAGGCGCAGCAGGTCGAACAGCGGGCCGGGTCCAGCCCCGTAGTGATGGGCGGCAATTACCCCCGCCGCCGCCCAGCTGGCCTCGCGCGCCGGCCGCCCGCGCTCGATCAGCGTGACGGCGAGGCCGCGCCGACGCAGCTCCCACGCGCAAGCCAGGCCGATGATGCCGCCGCCGACTATTGCGACATCGGCGGTTCTGCCGGCCCCCACCGTCTTCAGGCCTTTCGGATTCGCAGTCTCCGCTTAGGCACCGTCAACCGCGGCGCGCAGCGCTTCGCCGTTCTGCGCCCACCAGCTGGACAGGATGCCGATGTCGGTTCCGATCGAGAAGTGGGTAACACCCATGTCCAGGTAGCGCTTGGCGTGGTCCGGCGAGCCGATCTCGGCGCGTGGCTGAATGCCCATGCCCAGCGCGGTCTTGATGACGTAGGCCTCGGCTTCGCGGACGGCCGGGGAGCCGCCCTGGCCGGGCGTGTCGATGCTCATGGCGTAGTCCCCGGGGCCAAACTGGACCATGTCGACGCCGCCAACGCCCAACACGTTGTCGAGGTCTCGGACCGCCTCGTCCTTTTCGATCATCAGCATGACAACGGCCTTTTCCAGCGCCTCCACGAACGCCGGGCTGCCAGCTTCGCGCCCGTAGCCCACGTCACGCCGCGCGCCGGCGCCGTGGACGCCGCCGGTGGACGGCGTGCTAGCCCGGACGGCCTGCACGCACTCGCGCGCTTCCTCCGGCGTTCGCACGTCCGCGAAGAGCACGTTTTGAATCCCCGAGCCGATGGCGCGCACGGTCAGGTATGTCCGGGGCTCCTGCTCGATCTTCATCATGCCGCTGAAGTTGTCGAAGAGATCGATGGCGCGCCCAATATTCTCCAGCGCATACAGGTCGTAAGGCGCGTACTCGGCCACGAATTCCACGTAGTCGTACTGACCGGTCTGGCCGACCAGTTCAACGATCGCGGGCCAGGAGATGAGGACGTGCGTGCTGTAGCTGGGCTTACCGGCATCCAGCAGTTCGCGAAGACGGTTAGGTCGCATGAAGGGTTACCAGTTCGAGTCGGCTGCCGCGCAGTGTTTCACACCGGCGCGGACGGCGTCTCAGTCCGGGGCGACGGTCAGGTGACCAGGTACTCGCGCAGAGCCTCCCAGTTGACGTTCATGCCAAGGCCAGGACCCTGCGGGAGACGAACCGTGCCGCGCTCGGTGAGTTCCAACTTCTCGTGGAACATGACGTCGTTCAATCCGGCCACGTTGGGGTTGTAGTACTCGAGGATCAGCGGCATCGGGAAGGCCGCCAGCAGATGGATGTGGATCTCCTGCAGGCCGTGGGGCGCGATGGGGATCTCGTAGGCCGCCGCCAGGGCCGCGACCTTGCGGTACTCGGTGATCCCGCCCAGGACCATTGCGTCGGGGTTCAGGATGTCCACCGCGCCGGTTTCCAGGAGTTCGCGGAAGCCCCAACGGGTGTATTCGTTCTCCCCGGCGGCGACTGGCACCGTGGACGACCGAGCCGTCGCGGCGCTGCCCCGCATGTTGTCCGGTGAGACCGGCTCTTCGAACCAGAAGGCGTCGTATTCCTCAAGGATGCGGGCCATGCGAACGGCGTCGGCCTGCACGTAGGCGTTGTTGGCGTCCACCAGCAGGTCGATGTCCGGGCCGATAGCGTCGCGAACGGCGCGAATGCGAACCTCGTCTTCCCGCAGCGGGACCGCGCCAACTTTCATTTTTACGGCGTTGGCCCCCTGCTCCACGTAGCCGAGCATCTCGTCCTGCAACTCGGTCAGGCCCTTGCCTGCGGCGTAATAGCCACCGGCGATGTAGGCGCGCACCTCGTCGGTGAAGCCGCCGAGCACCTGGTACAGCGGGCACTCAAAGGACTTGGCCACGATGTCCCACAACGCGATGTCGATGGCGGAAATGGCCCGAGTGGTGAGGCCCTTGCGACCGAAGATCTTGGGCTGGTAGAGCGACTCCCAGATGCGTTCCACGTTGCGCGGGTCCTCGCCGACCAGCGCCTGCCGCATGTCGTTGACGGTGGCAATGGTTGCGTCACCCTGCGCGGTAGTTGCGATGCCGCCCGCGCCGCAGATCCCAAAGCCTTCCAGACCATCGTCGGTCGAAATCCGCACAACCACGTTCTTGGAGGCGGTGTAGGTGTACTTCCCATTGCTGATTGGCGTGTCGTACGGCTTGGCGTACAACTCGGCGGTTACGTCGGTGATCTTCACGCGGCGGCTCGCATGGGCTGAGTTGATCGCCCGCAGCAAACCACGGCAGCGGACGGGCGGTCAATCACTAGCGGGCGACGCTTGGCTGGTCCAGCACCGTGAACTCGGTCACGGCCGCGACTACGCCGTCCACCGTAATCTCGACCAAGTGCTCGCCGACGCAGGTGGTCTCTTCCACGAAAAACGCGAAGTACCCGCGACGCAGCGACTCCTGCGGGCCCGTCTCGTACTCGCCGCCGCAACTGTCGGATTTCCAGCGGATGCCAAGCCGCGCGCCCTCACGGACATCGCGGAACTCGACGCTGATATACACCCGGTCCTCGAGCCCGAACGTTTCCGAGACGTCCTGCGGGCGCTGCAGACCGTCGACGCTCAGCGCAGTGGCGACCCGACCGATGCTCGCGCGCAGCGGGGTGGGCGCCGGCGTGGGAGTCGGCGAAGGCGAAGCCACCGGCTGTGCGGTTGCCGTTGGCGATGCCGTCGCGGCCGCCGTGGTTGGGTCGGGGGAAGGTGACGGCGCTGCGGCGGGTGACGCCGTGGGTGACGGACCAGACGAGGGCGCCGGCACCGTGCCGGTCGCCGTGGGCGGCGGCTCGCCGGGCGCCGCCATCGGCGCGGGGGTTGGCGCGGGCGGCGTGGGAGTCCTTGCCGGCGCCGCCGGGGCCGTGGGAACCGACGTTGAGGCGGGGCGCGCCACGGCGGCCACGGGAGTCGCTGGCGGCGTGGCGTCCGTCGATTCGGCAGTTACTGCCGGGCTCGCGTCGGCGGGCGGCGCTCGCGTGGGCACCGTGACACTTGGCGTCTCGGGCACGTCGCCATCGCAGGCGGCTATCGACACGAGCACAAGACCCAGAAGCCCAATGCGAACCACCACTCTCGCAAGGGGCCATGATCGTGTAATGCAGCGTCGCACGATGGTCATCATCAGTCGCCGCAGCCTTTATCGAGCATCAGGCCTCGGCTGAACCAGGCAGCCATGACACTCGCTCAGCGTGAGATAAGTCTAGCAACGCCACGTTCCTAAGCTCTGGACACTATGAAACCGAATCAGACCGCCCCCGCGTTACGCGGGTTGACGATCTATTGACCGTTGAGCACCTGGCTCAGGCGCGCCAGCACCTGATCGGTTGCAACTGCCAGCGGCGCGTCCAGAGTGGCGCCCGCCGCCAACGCGTGGCCGCCGCCTCCGAAGGCCGCGGCTACGCCATCGATCCGCGGGCCCTGGGAGCGCAGGCTCACACGGGTGCGCGAAGCGTGCACTTCGTAGAACACGGCGACCGCGACGGCGTCCGCAACGTCTTGCAGGGCGTTCGGAATCCCTTGCGCGTCGGTAATGCGAGCTCCGACTTCCGCCGTCATCCGCGCGCTGACCTGCGTCCAGACCACCCGTCCGTCCTCCGAGCGCAGCGCCGCCGCCAGGGCGGCGCCCAGCAGGCGCGACGCTTCGAAGGTTCGTACGTTGAGCACCCGGCGGGGGATGTCCGACGTAACACCGCCCAGCGCTTGCAGCGCGGCGGCCGCCCTCAGCGTGCGCGGACCGGTCTCCTTGGTCTGAAAACCCAGGGTGTCCGCCACCAGCCCGGCCTGAAGTGCGATCGCGCCTTCGCGCGAGATTTCGCTCCCCAACGTGCCGAGCAGCATCCAAATCACTTCCGCCGCGGCGGCAGCGTCCGAAACGACGTAGTTCACGTCGCCGAAACCGTCGTTGGTGACGTGGTGGTCGATATTCACGATCGGTCGAATCGCGCGCAGCGCCGTCTGGACGTCCCGCTCCGAGGTCAACAGGCTCATGCTGGCCGTGTCGACGGAAAAGAGAACGTCAAACGGCCGGCCGTCCGGGGGCGCCGCCAGCAACTCGGCAGTCAAAGCGTGGAATCGCTCAGTCCCCGGGATTGTGGCCATCACAGCATCGATGGTCTCGGGCCGACTGACCGCCAGGACAGGCGCCGCGCCCTCCGTCTCCAGGATCGCCGCCAGGCCAAGGGCCGAACCAAGGCTGTCCGGATCCGGATATCGATGGGAGACGATCAGCGGACGCTTGGCACGACGAATCTGAGCCGCAACGGCGCCACGCATATCAGGCTCGACAACTGCGTCGCGGATGGATCGATGTCCTCGGGCGATAGGGGACGGTCTGCGCCCATCTTATCGGCGCGGTAAGCCTTCCGGATCCCCGGCTACCCACGGCCCGCCGTCTCATGCTAGGTTCAGGAGAGTGAACCGATACGTGGGCGCAACAGTCCCTGGGGGATCGTATGAGCGCGGTTGAAACGGGCGAACGCATTGGCCTGCCGCAGGACAAGCCAGCGGCCGAGCGGATGACACTGCCGATGGCGGCGCCGACGCCACCGGAACCGGCCGCCGCAATAGCCCTGTCGCAGCGCGCCGCCCGCGCGTTTCGCGAGATTCTGGACGGCAAGGGCGAGTCCTACGGGGCGCTCAAGGTCGCCGTCATGGGCGGCGGCTGCGCCGGCAACCAGTACGCCATGGCCATCGCTCGCGCGCCCGAACCGACCGACATCGTCCTCGAATCCCGCGGCGTCGACATTTTTGTGGACAGTTCCAGCGCCCACATGATGGTCGGAGCCGAGATCGACTTCGTTGACAGCATGATGGGCCGCGGCTTCACGGTCAGGAACCCCAGCGCCGAACAGACGTGCGGCTGCGGCAGTTCCTTCAACACCAACGGCGGCGGCGTCAAGCCGGGCGGCTGCACGGCCTAGGCGGCCAGCACTACTCAATCCCCGCCGTAACCCAGGTCCGCTAGCGCCTCGCGCGCGGCCTGGGCCTCGTCCCACGGCTCTTCGTGGTCGGCGAATTGAATCGACTGTTCGTGACCCTTGCCGGCGAGCAACACCGTGTCGCCGGCGCGGGCCAGTTCGAATGACCTGGCGATGGCCTCGCGCCGGTCGTGAATGGTTTCGAAGTGGGCACCGCCACCGGTGCTCCCGGCGATGACCGCCCGCGCAATGTCCTCGGGGCGTTCCCATCGCGGATCCTCGTTGGTCACGATGGCCACATCCGCGCCTTCCGACGCGGCCCGGCCCAGCAGCGGGCGCTTCTCCGCGTCCTGGTTCCCCGCACTGCCAAACACCGCCAGCACCCGGCCGGGTGTACTTTTCCTGACCTCCGCCAAACAGGCGGCCAGCGAGGCCGGCGTGTGTGCGAAGTCCACGATCACCTGGAACGGCTGCCCGGCGTCAATCGCCTCCATCCGACCCTTGACCGGGGCGAACGAAGCAAGCCGGTCCACGCCCGCCGACAGGTCGCCCGTAATGCTGCCCACGCAGGCCACGGCGGCCGCCACGTTGGCCACGTTCCAGCGCCCGCGCAGACGCGTCCGCGCTTCCCAATTGCCCCACGGCGATGAGCCGGCGACCACAAGGCCCTCGGGCGTGACGCCAGTACAGCGCGCCGGCACGTCGGCCGGATTCGATTCACCGAACGTCAGCACGTCAACCCCGCACCCGTCTGCAAAGGCAGCGGTAACCGGATCGTCCGCATTGAGCACCGCGGCCTTACCCCGCCCGTCGTCCGGACCCTGTTCCAGCAGGTGCAACAGTCGCCGTTTCGCCGCTCGATAGGCCTCCAGGGTTCCGTGCAGGTCCAGGTGCTCATGCGTCACGTTGGTGATCACGGCCCGGTCAAACCCAAAGCCGTCAACCCGCGCCAGTTCCAGCGCATGCGACGCGACCTCCACCACCGCCCAGGCATCGCCCTCCTGGACCATTTGGGCCAATAGCCGGGCAACCACAGGCGCCTCCGGGGTCGTCAGCCGACTGGCCTTCTTCAGTTCCACACCGCCCGCGCGGGCATTGACGGTCGTGAGCTCACCAACCCGCGCGACGTACCCCCCCAACATCCAGGCAATCAGTCGCGACGTGCTGGTCTTGCCGTCCGTCCCGGTTACCCCAACCAGTCCCAACCGGCGATCCGGTTCACCCCAGAACCTGCGGGAGAGGCCGGCCAGGGCCACGCGGCCGTCCGGCACGATCGCCAGACCAACGCCCGCCGGCGTGTCGACCGGACGTTCCGCCACTATCGCCGCCGCGCCGGCCGCCAGCGCGGCCGGTGCGTAGACGTGACCGTCGACCCGCAATCCACGCCGGCAGACGAAGCACGCTCCCGGCTTCACGTCCCTGGAGTCATGTGCGATGTCACGAATGCGGGCGCTGGACGCACGTATCAGTTCCGCGCCTGGCAGGCCGGCGATCAGCTCGTCGAACGTCGGATGCACCTGCGTGGCCTCAGCTCTGGGGCTGTCCGCGCCACCGCTGTGCCGCGGCGCGCGCTCGCAACACGCCCGACGTGAGCACCCACGAGCGAACGCGCTGCAGCGGAAGGTCAAAGGTCCCGGGATACTCCACCAATTGCGGATTGAACCCCAACTTGAAGCGATGGACGCCGGCCATCGGATCGTTGGGGTCGTCCGGATCGGCCATGCCCCACAGGTCATAGCGCCGGCAGCCGCGCGAGCGCGCCCACTGCATGGCCGCCCACTGCACGGCGTGCGGAGCCATGCGCCCGCGTTCGGCGTCCGAGGACGCGCCATACAGGTACACCGCTTCAGGACCGAAGGCGACGCAAATCAGGGCCGCCAGCGCACGTCCCTCATAGCGCGCCACGAATAGCGCGGCGTTATCGCCGAAGGTTCGCGTCACATCCCGGTAGTACGAGGCGGCGTGTATGGCAAACCCCTGGCGCCGGGCCGTCGTCCTGGTCAGTTCGTAGAACTCGTCAAAGGCGGACTCGCTCGAATCGTTCTCGATGCGAACGTCGCGCCGAGCCGCCAGCCGGATGTTGTAGCGCATCTTGGATTTGAAAGAGGCCAGCAACTCGTCGTCGTCCGCCCCGAGGTCCACAACGGCCGTCCGCGGGATCTGAACGAATGCCTCCGACTTCCGAAAGCCCCGAGCCTTGAGCATCGCCTCATTCGCGGCGCACACGGGTTCAATTCGCAGCAGCGAGGCGCCGCGGCGCCGTGCTTCGCTCACCGACGCCTCGATCAGCGCGTCGGCATCCGCGTCCGACGCCGCCAGCGGACCCCGCGGAACGTATGCGAGACCGACCGACGGGCCAAGCGGCGGGATCCGGCGCGTCCGCGTCAGGATTTGGACTCCCGCGCGGAACGTCTCGGCATCGCCCACGGCCAGGCGCGCGACGCGCCAGCCGTAGCGCGCTTTCAGGTCACCCCAGGCGCCGGCTTGCAGCAGGTTGGCGTCCCGCAGCCCGGCGGCCAACCGGTTCCATTCGTCGGCGTTCGACACCGACCGTACGGACGGCACCGCTAGACCCGACTGGCGGTGTGAAGGGCCACCGAGCCAAGCCCCAGGCGGCGCACCCGCACGTCCTCGAACCCGGCCGCGGCGATCAGGGCGGCCAGCTCCTCGGCGCTAACGAATTCGTCAACAGATTGCGGCAGCCATGAGTACGCGCTGGCATGTCGACTCACCAGGCGCCCCATTAGCGGGACCCAGTGATTGAAGTAGAGACGAAAGAACGGGCGCAGCAGCCGGCTGCGCATCGGGGTCATTTCCAGAATCACCAGGCGGCCACCCGGCCGCAGCACCCGCGCCATGGCCGCAAAGACCTGGGGCAACCCGTCCACATTTCGCAGCAGAAACCCGCTCACCACCGCGTCAACCGACGCGTTCGCCAGTGGCGGGCGCAGGGCGTCGCCCATGACGAACCGCGCGCGTTCGCTCCCCCGGGCCCCGGCGGCGCGCTGCTTCGCAACATTGAGCATCGCCCCGGCGAAGTCCAGGCCCACGACCTCGGGACCGGCGCCCTCACGCATGAGCGCCAGCGCCAGGTCGCCCGTGCCCGTTCCGACGTCCAGTACCAGGCGCGGCTCGGCCGACAGCGTCTCCTGCACTGCATGCCGCCGCCAGCCGTGGTGCATCCCGAAGCTGATCAGGAAATTGAGCAGGTCGTAGCGCGGCGCGATGGCGTCGAACATCGGCCGCACCCAGGGGGCCTTGCGCTCAGACACGGCGCTTGCCGCGAATCCTAGGAGTGCCGATTCGTCGCGTACGTGACGAGATCGGCCAGGGCGTCAAACGCGGGATCGGACGGCAGTTGCCGCAGGGCCGAACGCGCCTGGTCGGCGAACCCCTCGGCGACCGCGCGTGCCGCGTCCACGGAACCCGAGGTTCGCAGCGTCTCGATGGCTTCCGCCGCCTCGGCCTCGGACAGGCCCTCGCCGTCCGCCAGCCGCTCCATCACCGGTGACGGCGAGGCGGCGCCGTCCAGGTACTCCACCACCGGCAAGGTCAGCAGACCGGCCCGCAGGTCGCCACCCACCGGCTTGCCGGTTTCTCGCGCAACACCCGCGATGTCCAACACGTCGTCCGTCACCTGAAATGCCATGCCCAGCGACCATCCAAAGTCGTGCAGCGCCTGTGCCTCGGCGTCTGGCGCATCGGCCAGGACCGCCGTCGCGTCGCAGGCCAGGGCAATCAGCGCGGCCGTTTTGCCTCCGATTTTCTCAAGGTACTGGCGGCGTGTTGCCTCGGCGTCCCCGTCGAAACTCGGGAAGATGAATTCGCTGCGCGACATCACGTGGATGGTGTCCGCGAACTGGCGCACGATCTTTGGGCGGTTGAGCCTGGCCACCAGGTCCGCTGCGCTGGCAAAGAGGTAGTCGCCCGCCAGGACCGCCACTTTGGTCGACCAGGCGGCATGAACCGAAGGCTGACCCCGCCGCGAATCCGCCTCGTCCACGATGTCGTCGTGGACCAGCGTCGCGCTATGAAGCACTTCCGTGCCCGTCGCCAGCAGCACGACCTCCGCAGGGTCGACCCGGTAGGCCTGGCCGATGAGGAGGGATATTGCCGGTCGCAATCGCTTGCCCGAGCCGCCCAAAACCGACGTCAGCACGCTTTGCAGCATGGGGAGTTGGCTATCCGCTACGCAGCGGTCCAATTCCGCCTCGACCTGGGACTGTCCCATCTGCACCGGGGCCAGGATCTCCGCGAGGTCACGCGGCGGCCGTCGGTTCGTCACGGCGGAGGAGCGCACCGAAACAACTCTCGAGCGTTGTGCGTCGTGGTTGCGCACAGCGAGGATACCGAGACATTTCGCATGGCCGCGACCACCGCCGCGGTATGCGGCAGGTAGGCTGGCTCGTTTCGGCGCCCGCGCATCGGCGTCGGCGCCAGGTAGGGCGCATCGGTTTCAATCAGCAGCCGCTCGGACGGAACCGCGGCCGCCGCCGCTCGCACGTCATCGGCCTTATTGAACGTAACGATCCCGGAAAACGAGATGTGCAATCCCAGATCCACGAATCGCGGCACGGCCTCCGGCGGTCCTGTGAAGCTGTGCATGACGCCGCCGGCGGGTCCCAACTCCTCGCGCAGCACGAGTTCCACGGCATCCAGGCTCTCGCGCTGATGGATCACGATCGGTAGATCCAGTTCCGTCGCCAGTCGGCAATGGGCGCGGAACGCCCGCTCCTGTAGCGCTCGCGGCTGATGATCGCGGTAGAAATCCAGGCCGCTCTCGCCAATAGCCTTCACGCAGTCGTCCGCGGCCAGGGTGCGCAGCGCTTCGACCGTCGAGTCATCGAAGCCCTCGCAGTCATGCGGATGCACGCCCACGGTCGCATGCCAGCCGGCAAACCTGCGGGCGATGGCAATCACCCGGCCGCTGGTGCTCAAGTCGGTTGCCACCATCAGCGTCTCGGAGACGCCAGCGCTTCGGGCCCGCTTGTGGATGGCGTCGAGGTCGTCGGCAAACCCCGGATCGGCCAGGTGCGCGTGACTGTCGAACAGGTGGACTAACCGTCCAGGCGCGGGAACAGCGGCGGTCCACCCGGCACGTGCTGGCCGGCTTCGATCACGCCGGCGTCATCGCCCCAGACCGCTGATCGACCCACAATCCCCAACTGCGCTTCAATAGCGTCCGCCGTTTGCGGGATCGCGGGACGGACCATGGTGGCGATACGCGGCAGCGCATCCATCAGCATCGCCAGCACCGTGCGCAGGCGCGGCCGCTGCGCTTCGTCCCGCGCCAACCGCCAGGGTTCGGTGCGTTCGATGTACTGGTTCACAGCCGTGATATAGCGCCAGACGGCCGCGAGGGCCAGGTGAAATCGCCAGCCCTCGAAGTGGTGGGCGGCAAGTTCCCAGGCCGCCTGCTCGGCGGCGCGCAATTCGGACTCTTGACTCGTGAGCTCGGTCAACTCGGGCGCGATGCCGTCCAGGTAGCGGTGCAGCATGGATGTGCTGCGCAGCACCAGGTTGCCCAGGTCGTTGCCCAGATCGTGCTGATAGCGGCGCGCCATGCCTTCCCAAGTGAAATCGCCGTCCCGCTCGTAGGCGACCTCGCGCAGCAGGAAGTAGCGCAGAGCATCCGAACCGAAGCGATCAACCACCTCGGCCGGCCGCACCACGTGGCCACCGCTCTGACTCAACTCCTCGCCGGCAAAGTTCACCCAGCCGTGCACGCATACCTGCCGCGGCACCTCGACGCCGGCTGCCATGAGCATGGCCGGCCAGTAAATGGCGTGAAAACGCACGATGTCCTTGCCGACGACGTGCACGTCAGCCGGCCAGCGACTCTCAAACAGGGCATCGCCGCCGGACTGGCCGAAGCCGATTCCGGTGATGTAGTTGATCAGCGCGTCGAACCAGACGTAGATGACGTGATCCGGATCGTTCGGCAGCGGCAGGCCCCAGCCGCCGGTGGCTCGCGAGATGCTGAAATCCTTCAGTCCCTGCCGGAGGAAACCGAGCATTTCGTTGCGCCGCGACTCGGGCCAGACGAAGTCCGGGCGCTGTTCGTAGAGCTCGAGCAGCCGCTCCTGGTAATTCGAGAGGGCGAAGAAGTAGTTGTCCTCCTCCACCCACTCGGGCGGCACGCGATGCGTTGGACAGCAGTTGTCGACGAGCTCCTCATCGCCGTAGAAGGCCTCGCAGCGGACGCAGTACCAGCCTTCGTATCGGCCCTTGTAGATGTCACCGCTTTCGTAGACGCGGTTGTAGAAGGCCTGAACGGTCTGCAGATGCCTCGGCTCCGTGGTGCGCACGAAGTCGTCGAATTCCACGCCCACCAGGTCCCAGGCCGTTTGGAAACGCGTCGCCGCCCGATCCACGTACGCCTGCGTGTCGATCCCTTCCTCGCGAGCCGACCGGCTGACGCGCTGGCTGTTCTCGTCCAGCCCGCCAAGAAAGAAGACGTCCTGGCCCCGCAGCCGGCGATAGCGCGCCATGGCGTCGGCCGTGATCATCTCGAACGAGTGACCGACGTGCGGCTCGCCGCTGGGGTAGGGAATGGACGTGGTCAGGTAATAGCGGGACAAAGTGGGGCCGTTAGATATGAGTTGATGTCTGGGCGATTCTACGCGCTATCGCCCGGCGGCTCGCGCAGCTCGCGTGCGATTCGGTAGACATCTTCGCGGGGCAACTCCAGGGCGCGCGCCACGGCCCCGGCCGCTTTGGCCGGTCGCGTTCCGGCGTCCAGGTGGATTCGCAGCTGCTCCTCCACCGTCGCGCGGTCGACCTGGGGCGACTCGGCCACGCCGCCGACATCGACCACGATCGTCAGCTCACCGCGCGCGCCCACGACCGCGACGTAGTTGGCAATGTCGGCCAGGGTTGACTCGCGAATCTCCTCGTGGAGCTTGGTGAGTTCACGGCACATCGCGGCCGGCACGTCGCCCAGCCACGACTCCAACTCGGCCAGGCGTTCCGCCGCGCCGTGCGGCGGCAGGTAGATCACCAGGGTTCGCGCGGTGTCGGCGGCCCGACGCACCAGGCGCTCACGCCGAACCCGACGCTCCGGCAAAAAGGCCAGGAAGGCCACTGGCTGGCGAGCGAAGGAGACCACGGACAACGCCGTGGTCAGCGCGGATGGCCCCGGGATGGGAACTATCGGCAGCCCTTCGGCCCGCACGCGCGCCAGCAGGTCCGGACCGGGATCGGAGACGCCTGGCGTGCCGGCGTCGACGATCAGGGCCACGTCTCCGCCGCGGAGCCGCTCGATGATGGCGTCCTCACGGCTCTCGGGACTGTCCTCGCGGTAGGTGATGATCTTTGGGGAACTTCCGACGTACCCCAGCAGCTTTTGGGCGCGCTGCACGTCCTCAGCCACCACCACCGCAACCGAGCGCAGCACCCGATCCGCGCGAAACGTGAGGTCTTCCAAGTTGCCGATCGGCGTGGCGACGACGTAGAGCGTGCCCATGGGGCGAGTCTACGCAGCGCCGCAGGTGTACGTTCGCTAACGCAAGAGGCCGGGCCTGGACAGTTGTCCATGGCCCGGCCCCTCTTGGCAGTGCCGGCTACTTAGGCATCGCCCTGATCGCGTCATAGGCCGGACGCGGCGACAAGTCGGGCCGCAGGATGCCGAATGCCCACTTCTCGTCGGTGTTCGGCACGACCTGTTGGAAGTTCAGGTTCCACATGATCATGTGGGTGACGTATGAACTCTCAGCCCGGACCTTGGCGAAGGAGCGCGCCAGGAACGTCGCCTGATCGGCCTCGGAGTTGCAAGCCGCGTACTCGTACCCGCGAGCCGGCGCCCCGGGTGCGCCCGGACCGTCGATCGTGGCCCAGCCGAACTCGGTGAACCAGACCGTCTTCTCCGGGTGTCCGCGAGCCGCCATCAGGTTGTACAGCTCCTTGTAGCGGTCGAAGAAGAAGCTGGGATGGGTGGACCATCCGCCCCCGCACTTGGCGTTGCTGTTGTGCGCGGAGCCAACCCAGTCGTCCGGCGCGTTGGCGCCGCCGTTCGGGTGTACGCCGAGCGCTTCGAAGTAGTCGAAGACCTCGCCGTTGTTGTAGTCGAAGACGCGCTGCAAATACACCGCGTCGTCAATCGCGATCGTGTTACTCAGCACACCCGTGGGAGTCGGCGCCCCAAGGATGACGATTGCGTTGGGATCGGACTCCTTCACGCCCAGGTAGCCGTTCTTCACGAGTTGGACGAACTGGCCATAGGAGGCGTTGGAGAACGTGCCCCACTCAAGCGAGAGATTCTCCTCATTCCAAATCTCGTAGGCCTGGACGCGGCCCTTGTAGCGGGCGGCGATCTCGCGCATGAAGTCGCGGAGCTTCGCCGGATCGGCGGGTCGGCCGTGGCCGGTGCCCCGTTTACTCGCTTCGGCCTTATAGAAGTCCGGCGCCTTCACGACGCTCAGCAGGATATTGAGCCCCTTGGCGTTCATCGTGTTCACCAGGCGATCCGTCGGACCCCAATTGAAGACGCCGGGGCGATTCTCGACTTCCTCCCACGGAATCTGCTGCTTGACCCAGTTCAGACCGGCGGCCTTGACGATATCCGCAAGGCGGCCGTCGTCCGGACGACGGTATTCGCCCTGAATGCCGAAACCGGTCAGCCCGCGTGCAAGAACCCGCGGTGCGGGAATCGAGCCGACGGTCACCGGGGTGGTCCTCGGCGTGGTGTCAGGGGCCTCGGTAGGAGTCGGCGTTGGGGGCGGCGTGGCTGGTACTGGCTGTGCGACAGGCCTGGGTGGAGCCGTCGCCGCACGTCCGCCCGCCTCGTCCGCCGTGATTGGCGGCTTGGCCGCGTCCGGGATGATGACGTTACTGAGCCTCTTCACCTTGTCCGGCACGTTCTGCCGACCCACCGCCCCGATCGACGTCCCGGGCGCGGGTACATTCCAGACCTCAAACACGATTCGCTGCGCGCGCAGCAACTGGAGACCCTGCGGGTTCCCGTTGACCTCGCGCTCCTCGTAGCGAATCGGCAGCCCGTACAGATTCAGCCAGTCCGGGTCGGCCAGGAATTCGGCCTTGATCTTTGGATTCGCGTCAAGCAGCGCCAGGTGGTTCCGGACGATGACCGAGAAGTCCGTAACCCCTCGATCCTCGGGCAATACCTGATGCGGCGGCACGTTCGGCAGAGCGATGTGCGAATAGCGGTTGGCCAGCGCGTCAAGCGTGTTGTACCAGTTCATCCGCCGGTTGGTGGAATCCCACTGCAGGATCACCTTCTGGAAGGCCTGCAACGTGAACGGGCCTTCCACCCAGCGCCCGCTGATCGGATACCCGAGCGCCTGCAGGTCCTTGTCGCGAATGAAGTCCCACATCGGGACCCCGCCGGCGTTGGTCACGGCGTACCCATCGTCGTCCCGGCTGGGCGTATCGCCGCCAGTGGCGGTAAACAGGCATCCGTCGTTCAGTGGAATGCCATCGCATTCGAAGGCCTGGACTGGAGCGGCCAAAGCCAACACGACCAGCAAAACGGCCAGACCAACGACGAGCTTGCGCATTTCAACTCCCTGGGCGACGACCGGCGGCAAGGCACTACGTTGCGCCGCCACGTTTTTCAACGGTCGGGCATCCAGTTTGTTACGTAAAGTTCACGGGCGCAACACCCCGCACGCCGCGCGACCCCGACCGGCATCGACGAACCGACGCCGGACTCCGCCGCGCGCGCGGGACCTAGTTCGGGTGGAAGTGCGTCCGGATGACGTGGTTCAGCAGGTCGGCGGTGCACTCGGCGCAGTAAATCGTGCGGGTTTCGTGTTCTTCCCGCGCAAACTCCAGCAGCTGCCCCAGGTCGGGCGCGAAACGCAGTGCGCACTGGTTCAGGCACACGCGTCGGCCCAGGGCCAGCGCGACGTTGGTCTGTCGATCGGCGCCGGGCAGCTCCAGCACCTGGCCGAAGGCGTTCATGGCCAGCCGCCGCAACGCGGTTTGCCGCTCCGACGACCGACCTATCGCGCGCAGGCGGTGCACCGACATCACCGCGGCCAGGTTCGGCCGGCAACTGGCGAACACATGGGGATCGCTTTGGGGCGAAATATTGTGCTCGGGGGCGTCCCGCAGATCCTGGTCCAGGATGGCCACGTCATAGTGCGGTCCGGCCTGCTGCCACGGTTCCTGCTCGAACGCCCGGATGTAGCGGGGCCCGACGATCTGACCGTTCTCGGCGTCAAGGCTCTGTTCCACGTACCAGAGCGTGCTCCAGTACGGGGAACCGCGAGGAAGCTGCGGGATCACCCAGGTTCCGAACGGCCGCAATTGCCCGCGCTCGATACTGAACCCGGCGCGCTGGCCCAGCACGAGCGCGACTTCCTGAAGGTGCGCCACCGTGGATACCACGGTTTCGGCTTCCCAGCTTTCCACCCCCGGCGTCCATTGGAAGGAGATTGACTTCATGGATCCAGCCGGCCGCTGGCGCGTGGCTGCCGAACCGCGCGTGTTCGCTTCGCCTCGTTCATACTGATACGAGTATGCGACGCCTTCCCCGATGCGTGTGAACTCTGACGCGGAACGCCTCATGGTCGTGGACCTCGGACCCTATGTGCGCGCGGGCGTTTATGCCCGTGGTCCGGGCGGCTACCGAATCCTGGCGGCCGGCTCGGCGCCGTCCACGCTGGATGCTCCTCACTTCGACCTCACGCCGGCCTTTGAGGGTGCGCTTGCCGATATCGCTGCCCGCGCCGGCAGCTTCGCCTTTCCGGGTCCGCCGCGCGACGGACCGCTCGCAGATCGCGCCCCTGACATTTCGGCGGTGACTGGCGACGAGGCAGTGCGCAGGCCCACAGCCTTCCTGCTGGGCAACCTGGTACAGCGCGATCTCGACGAGCTGACCGGCACGATTACCCAGGCCGGATTCGAGCAGATTGGCGCCGCCACGTCGGTCCGCGCCTTTCGAGAACGCGTTGACGGGCCGGCGGCCCTGGAAGTCATCGTGTCGCGCATGCCCGACACTATCGTCGTCGCGCTTACCGATGATGACGCCGACGAGAGCCTGGACTATGCCGTTGACTTGCTGACGCTCGGGCTTGCCGACCATGAGTCCGGCTACCTCCCGCGCGTGGTCGTGCTCTACGGCGGTGCCGCGCCAACCACGGCCGCCGATCGCCTTACGGCCGCGCTGCCAACCACGGTTTTCCAGGTGTACGGCGGGTCACCGACCGAGCCTATGGACATGGGCACGCCCCTGGCCGCGCTGCAAGATTCGGCGCGCGCGGTGCAGCGTGCAAAGTCGGCAGATCGGGTCATCCCGCCAGCCGTGAGTCGCGCGCCCCAGGTCCCGCGCGAGGCGGCGCTGGGAGCGGCCGCCCAGTGGTTGAGCGCGGGCCAGGAACTCGACGTGGCGATCATCTCCTTCGACTACGGCGATGTGACGGCCGCGACGGCGCAGGATGAGACGTCAGTGGTGACGCGGCTCAACGCGGAACGAGCGCACGGACGCCCATTCCACCTGGGGCTGTACACCCCCGTTGACCGCGTCGCGCGTTGGACAGCCGACGAACCGCTGCCCGAGGCCCTGCAGGTCTTCGTGCTCGAGCGCACGGCCCAACCGACCGCCTTGCCGAGTTCGTCGTCGGAACTGCAGTTGGCCCACGCAATCTGGACGGCCGCGGCACGGGAGACTCTCAGCGAGTCCGGCGGCGGTCGCGGCCAGTCGCCGTCGGTCGACCTGGCCGTGATCACCGGCGACATTACCCGCACGCTGGCGCGACCTGTGCAGGCGGCGCTCGTCTTGATCAACAGCCTTGAGACCGCGGGCGTCACGCAGTTGGCGCTTGACGCCTCAAACGCGCTGGTGATGAGTGGATCCCTGATTCACGCGGGACTGCCAGCGGCCGTTGAGTCCTCGCTGGTGCGCCTGGGCGCCTGCGCGGCGCTGCGTGGTGACGCCTCGCTGGGCAATGCGGCCGTGGCCGTCGAGGTCCATCCGGCCGGCGCGTCCGTGATCGAGCGCGAAGTCACCGCGGGCTCCATGGATGTCATTCAGTGGGACGCGGACGTGGAGGCTGAAGTCCGCATCTGGCCGGCGCCCGAGTTTGATGCGGGCCTGGGTTACGGGCGGCCGGTGCACCTGCGCGCGCCAATTGTGGCCGGCAGCGTCGGCCTGATCGTGGACGCGCGCGGCCGGCCACTAGTGTGGCCGGACGCCTCCGATGCACGCCAGGCCTGGGTCGCGCAGTGGCACCGGGCCTTGAACGCCTATCCCGCCGCGCGGCCGCGTCGTCAGGACCCTGTACATGTCTCGTGAGCCGGTGAACCATCCAGCGCAGCCGCGCGGCGTGCTGGTCGGACGCCTGCGCCGCCGGCACGCCCTGCCGTTTCCCGGTCGCATCCTGGTCGACGTTGGCGACATGGTTGCCGCGGGCCAGATCTGGTGTCGCGGCCGCGTCAGGCGCGGCGTGGTCGTGGTCGATCTTCCCCGGCTGCTCCAGGTTCCGCCCGACGACGTCCACGACTTGCTGGTCGTCGAACCCGGCCAGACGGTCGAGGCCGAAACCCTGCTCGCCGGAACGCCGGGCCGCCTGCGCGGCAACCGCAACTGGGTGGCGCCAACGCGCGGGATGCTCGCCGAATTCAATCCCCGGACCGGGGTTGCGGCGTTTGTCCGCGAGGAGCGCGACGCCGCCCTCGCCTGCCGACTTGGCGGCGAGGTTATCAGCGCCGATCCGGACGACGGAATCGTCGTTGAGGGCGATGGCGTCGCCGTCGTCGGCGCTCTGGGCGGCGGCGGCCGCGCCTTTGGACCCCTCCGATTTGTGGAGTCCGGCGAGCGCCCGGACGCCCGGGCCGACGATCAGGAGCCGGGCATTCTCGTCACCCCGGATCCACTGCGCGCCGAGTGGGTGCGAGGCGCCCTGGAAACCCGGCCAGCCGGCATCGTGGCCCCATCGGCCGATGCCGAAATGGTGACAGGTCTCGGGCTCGCCCAGCCCATCGCCGGTCTTGCGCCGCCGGAGGGCAGCTACGGCCGCCCTCCGCAGGCCATCGTGCTCACGGGCGGCGTCGGCTTTGCCCGCATGCCCCACGCGCTGCAGGACCTGTTTCGGGCCGCCGAGGGCGAGATTGGCGCTGTGATCGGTGCGCGGCGGCCCGGGCAGTCGGAAGTCCTGCTGCCACCCGTGGCCGCCGCTGGCCTTTCGCGACGCAGGTCTCAGGGTCTGCCGGTGCGCCTGACCATCGGTACGTCTTCGGGCGCGGAGGGAATCATGCTTGGCGAGGCGCCTGATGTTGGCCGCCTGGACTCGGGTATCGCGACGCAGTTCGTGCGCGTCCGCCTGGCCGAGGGCGGCGTGGCGACCTGGCCAACGCCGAACCTGGCCACGCTCGCCTAGCTCCGACCTACATTCGTTCCGGCGCGTTGATTCCCAGCAAGCCGAGGCCATTCGCCAGCACCTGCTGAACGGCCCGGACCAGTTCCAGCCGCCGGGCGGTCCGACCGGCGTCATCCGTCACGACGCGGTGCTTGTTGTAGTAGGAGTGGAACACCCGCGCCAGATCGAGCAAATAGTGGGTGACCCGATGCGGTTCGCGATTCTCACAAGCGTCGGCCACGACTTCCGGATAGGCGAGCAGGCGCCGCGCCAGGGACACGTCGTCGGGCGTGAGGGTCGCGGCACCGGCATCCGTAGGGGCCGTCGCCGCGGTTCGCTGGATCCCGGCGCAGCGCGCGTGCGCCATCTGTATGTAGTAGACGGGGTTTTCCGGGTCCTCGCGCTTGGCAAGGTCCAGGTCGAACTCCATCTGACTGTCGATGGCCTTGGAGAGGAAGAAGTAGCGGGTCGCTGCCGGTCCGACCTCGTCCAGCACCTCGCGCAGCGTCACGAACTTGCCGCTGCGCTTGCCCTGACGTCCAAGTTCGCCGTCGGTGCGGATGCCGACCATCTGGGTCACCAGGATCTCCAGGCGTCCCGCGTCCGCGCTCGCATCCAAGGCTTCCATGGCCGCATGCATGCGCGGGACGTGGCCGTGGTGATCGGCTCCCCACACGTCAATCACGCGCTCGAACCCGCGCGTCTCGAACTTGTCCCGGTGATAGGCGATGTCCACCGCGAAATAGGTGGGATCCCCGCGCGAACGCACCAGCACGTTCTCGCGATCATCCGCGCCGGCGCCCCCGACGAACCAGACGGCGCCGTCGCGCTCCGCCACAAACCCGCGCCCGTCCAGGGCCTGAAGCACGTCGTCCACGGCGCCCCGATCACGCATGGCCTGCTCGGAGTACCACACGTCAAAGTCAATCCCCAGGTCATCCAGATCCCGGCGAATCTCCCCCAGGCCTATCTCAACCGCTCGAGCCTCGAACGCGCGCACGTCGCTCGGAGCGCCGTTGCCCAGCCAACGCGTGCCGTCGTCGCGCGCGATTTGCCCGGCCCACTCGGCCACGTAGTCGCCCAGGTAACCGTCCGCGGGAAACGGCGCCTGTTCCCCCAGCGCCGCGGCGTAGTGGTGATAGACGCTCAGACCCAGGATTTCGACCTGGTGCCCGGCATCGTTGACGTAATACTCGCGGGTGACGTCATAGCCACAGGCATCCAGGAGCCGGGCCAGGGCGTCGCCAACGACGCCGCCGCGCCCTGCACCGGCCGTCAGCGGCCCGGTCGGATTGGCGCTGACGTACTCAACCTGCACTCGAGAGCCGCCGCCGGACGTCGAACCGCCAAACGCCGCCCCGGCCTCCTGTACCGCCCGCAACTGCCGCAGCACCCAGGCGTCATCGACCCAGAAGTTGATAAACCCCGGGCCGGCGGTTTCGACCCGGCTGACGACCGGCGACGCCGGCAGATTGGCCACGATGGCCTCGGCGATGGTGCGCGGGGGGGCGCCCACGATGCGGGCCAGGCGCAGGGCTTCGGAACTCGAGTAGTGGGCCAGCTCGTCGTCGCGCCGCTCCAAGGTGAATTCGACCGCTGGCGTGACGCCAACCGCGCCGGCGGCCTGGGCCGCGGCGAGTCCTTCGGACAACAAAGCGGACAGCCGACTGCGAATCATGGTGTTTGGCCCGCGAACAACTGGAGAGCGTGCCGTGCACGTACGCGCGGGATGCTTTGGAAGTATAGCGAGAAGGCGGAACGCCCAACGCCTGCTGCCCGAACAGGGCGGGCGCCAGCGAGTGAATGCACGCCACGCCAATAAGAGGCGTTGCGTGCGTTATGTCACCTTGTTAATATCTATAAGGCGTGTTCCGGCTGGCCTGCGTCGGCTTGGGCAGGGACCGTCTGGGGAGTGACGCGCGAGTTGCAGTGTCCGCGGTGTTGGACGCGACAGTATGGTCCTGTCGCCCGTTGCAGTAACTGTAGTAAAGACCTCCTGCACGGTCGCTCGCCCAGAATGCGCTACTACGCGCTGCTGGTGGCGGTCTTCGCATCGTCGGTCGCTTTCGGCCTTGTGCTTGGCGCCGAGCGGATCCCCTTCGCCTACCCGCTCATTGGCCTCGGGCTGCTAACGGCGGGCAGCGCCGCGGTGTTTGCGGTTATGCCGGTCTCAACCGCCAGCCGGCATCAGCGCCGCGCCCTGGCCAACCTGCGAACCAATCCCGAATTCGAGCTCCTTGACTTGACGCGAGCCATCGAAATGGACCCCAATGACCGCAGCCTGCTGGTTGACCGGGCCGGCGTGTATCGCCTGCTGGGCCGGCACCGCGAAGCGGCCGCCGACTTACAGGCGTACCTGCGACACACCCGCGGCGAGCCGCCGGTGCGCGTTGACCAGGCGCGGACGCTGCTAGAGCGCGTTGAAGCCGCCGGCGGTCTCCGTCTCTGGGAGATCTGAGGGCGCGCGACCAGCCAGCCAGGCGTCGGCGATTCGCCGTATCAGGGCCGCGGTAGCCGCTGGACCTGACGCACCTGTTCCCACTTCAAACGTCCAGGCGCCGTCGAACCCTATTTCCGTCAGAGCCGCCCCAACCCGGCGCCAGTTGATGTTGCCCAACCCCGGCGGCCAGTGGCGGTCTTCCAGGGCGTCGGTGTCCTGCAGGTGCAGGGCGATCAGCCGCTCCCCCGCAATGCGGGCCTCGTCGGCCGGGTCCAACCCGTTGTTGTTGGCGTGGCCGGTATCCAGGCAGATGCCGACCGACTCCGGATACTCGTCCACCACGCGCCGCAAGTCCTCCATCCGGCAGAGCGGACGCGGTTGGCCCTGCAGTTGCAGGTTTTCGCAGGCCAGGCGGATGCCCAGCTGCTCGGCCCGCGCCGTCAACGTGTCCAGCGAGCGCCGAAAGGCATCGACTCGAGTTTGTGTCTCGCCGGCGCGCACGTCCCCGCGCGATGGGTGCAAGATCGAGGCGAACCCGCCAAGTTCGGCAAACGGCTCGAAGCAGGAAACTACGGTGTCGATGTCCCGCGCGCGCATGTCGTCGTCAGGCGATGCCAGATCGACGCCGAGATGGGGGTGAATGGTGCGGGCCCAGACGCCGTGCCGGTTCAGGGTGCGGCGGCGCTCGGCGGCCGTGCGATCGTCGGCGAAGTCCTTGGACGCGAAGAGCTCGCACTGCCTGAATCCGGCGCCGGCGACCTCGGCAATAACCTGATCGAACGGCACACCGTTGGGCCACAGTGCCGTGGCCAGGCTGTATTCGGGCATGGGTCAACGTCCCCAATCGCGTGGGTAGCGGAAATCTCGGTCAATCGTACGGTTCGAGAGCTTGGCGATGAGCGGCAACCGACGCTTGAACTGCGAGCGCACCACACGCCGCTGTAGTTCGTGGACCAGATCGGCCTCGAAGGCGTCCCCGATCAGGTCGTCCGCCGTATACATCTCGTCGATCAGCAGGTAGAGAATCTGGTCGGCGCGCTCGTAGTCGAAGCCAAGCTCATCCTCGTCGGACTGCCCCTCCCACAAGTCGGCGCTGGGCGCCTTCTCGCGTATCGCGCCGGGAATGTCCAGGTCTGCCGCGACAGCGCGCACCTGGGTCTTGTAGAGGTCCCCGATCGGATTCACGGCGCTGGCCATGTCGCCGAACTGGGTTCCATACCCCAGCAGCAGTTCGGTCTTGTTGCTGGTGCCCACCACCAATCCGCCAAACGCCTCGGACTGGTCGTAGAGGGCGATCATGCGCGCGCGCGCCATGATGTTGCCGCGCCGCAGCGGGCTCGGATCGTCGTCCAATTCGCCCAGCAAGCCGTCGACGGACGCGGAGATCTCAATCAGCGTTGAGTGAATCCCCAGTTGGTCCACCAGCGTCTCGGCATCGGCGCGGCTGGCCGGATTGCTGGTGCGATAGGGCATAAGCACGGCCAGCACCCGCTCGGGACCGAAGGCACGCGCCGCCAGGGCGCAACTCACGGCCGAGTCGATCCCGCCGGAAAGCGCCACGACGGCGCGCTGGATGCCGAACTTTTCGATCTCGTCACGGATAAATGCTTCGAGCACCCGGCAGGTCAGGCCCGGATCAAGATCAAGCCCGCGCCGCGCCCGTGTGAGCAGGTTCACCCTAGCCGTCGTCCACCCGGTGCCGTTGGGCGGCGATACGGGCAAACTCGCGGCCGTTCAGCATCACGTTTTCGTCGCGACGCAACGGCAGGCGCGTGCGCTGGCGACGCAGCGGCCCGTCGCCCAGCGTGGCGAATACCAGGGCCTCTTCGAAGTCCGGCGCTCGGACCAGGACCTCGCCGTCCGGGCCAACCACTTCGGATCCGCCCCAGAAGTTCACGCCGTCCTCAAAGCCGACCCGGTTGCAATGCACCACGTAGCAAACGTGCAGCGTGGCGTAGAGCCGGTTCATGGCACGCCAGGTCTCGGCGGACCCCAATTCGTGCGTGCCGCCCGCCACGCCGCGCCCGGGACTGCTGGACAGCCCATAGATCACGTCAGCGCCGTCCGCGGCCGCGATGCTGGCCGTGGTTGGGTGCCACAGGTCCTCGCAGATCAGCATGGACTGACGACCCAGCCGCGTGTCGAACGCGCGCACCGCCCCGCCCGCGGCCAGGTCGCGCGCTTCGTCGAAGAGGCCGTACGTCACCAGGTACACCTTGTGGTGAACGTGAACGAACTCGCCGTCATGCAAATAGCCGGCCGCCGGCAGAAACCGGTGGTCCGAGGTTTCTTCCACGAACCCGAAGATCACGTCCAGCGTGCGGCTGGCCTCGCGCAGCGGGTCCAGCCGCGCATCGTCCAGCGGCAGGGCGACGTCGGGCACCAGGTCGCTGAGGAAGTACCCGGTGAGGGACTGTTCGGGGAACACCACCACGTCTGCGCCCGCCGACGCGGCCCGGTCGATGTATTCGAGATGCAGCGCCAGGTTGTGATCCAGGTCGCCCAGAGCCGGCCGAATCTGGGCCAATGCGAGCCGAAAGTCGTGCACGGCGCCTCGCCGGGCGGTCGGTCGGTCGGCGTCAGTCTAGCGGCGAATCTCGACCGCCAGGCTGGTCGTAACGATTCACACAGAGGCCACGCAGTTCCTGCCTATACTCGAATAACAGGAATGGCTGATCGTCCCATGTCTCAGTCGCCGTCCCCCCGGCCGCCGCCGGGCGTTTCGCGCTTGATCATCGGGCTCCTGGCGCTCACGGTCGTTGTGGGCACCGGCGGTGGCGCACTCAGCGGATATCTGGCGGGGCGCGTGGCCGCACCGACCCCAACGCCGGCGCCTGTCGCGCCGCAGCCACAACCATCCCCCGCCGCGACGGCCGCGGTCGTTTCCGGTGCCGCTCCCACGTCGTACGCCAACCTGCTGGAACAGTTGATGCCGGCCGTCGTGACCGTCGAAGCCCGGCAAGGCGTGCTCAACCGCGGCGTCGGTATCGGGACCGGATTCTTCTACAGCGAGGACGGCCGCATCCTCACCAACGCCCACGTGCTTCCCGAGGACTCCAACGGCGAAGTGCGCGTCACGCTGTCCGACGGACAGCGCATATCCGCGCAGATTCTTGGTCGCGATGTCTGGGGCGATGTCGCGGTTCTTCAGGCCGAAGGCGGCCCGTTCCCCGCGCTGGAACTGGCCGGCGACGCTCAGCTACGGGTCGGCGAACCCGTCCTGGCCATCGGAAGCCCCCGCAACTTCCGAAACACCGCCACCTCGGGCATCGTCAGCGGCCTTGATCGCCTCATCCCGCGAACCGTCAACACCGACAGCGGCCCGATGGCCATTCCGCTGCGCGGCCTCATCCAGACCGACGCCGCCGTCAACCAGGGCAACAGCGGCGGTCCGTTGGTCACCACGGATGGCCGCGTCATCGGCATCAACACCGCGGTGCAGTCCAATGCCAACGACATCGGGTTCGCACTACCTATTGTCGACATCGTCCGCCGCCTGTCGGAGCTTGAGTCCACGGGGACCGTGGCCCGCGGGTTGCTGGGCGTGCGCTATCAACTCGTCGATCCCGAACTCGACAGATTCGCCGGAACGCCCTACCCCTACGCCGTCGCGGTCAGCGCGGTCATGCCGGATACAACCGCGGAAGCGGCGGGCGTGCGAGCCGGCGATCTCATCATGGCGATCAACGGCCAGACCCTGACCCGCGAGTTCGACCTCTCACACGCCATTGACGGCGCGCGCGTCGGCGAGCCGATCACCCTCTCGGTCCGGCGCCTGGGCCAGCTGGAGGACCTTCAGGCAACGCTCACGCCGCGCCCCCGAGCGATAAGCACGACGCCTGCCGGCTTCCCACCCAACTGATCTGGCCGCCTTCGGCATCCGCAAGCGGCAATCAGTCATTTGGATCGGGCCTCTGCTGGTCCCGAAACGTCGAACGAATCATCCGGACGTCGGCCTCCGCAAAGTGCGTATTCATTGACCGGGCACGACAGGCCATCCGCAGCCCGACGCCTGGGCAGGTTGAACACATAATCTCCTGCAACTAGCTTCGGGCCGGTCGGCGCGCCCGGATCGAATATGCTCCCGGGCTTGGAAGCGCCCGACGGGAGCCAACGTCCGCAACGGGCAGTCCAACCAGCGGCCGGTCAGCACGGAGGCGATGTGTGGACGATTTGAATATCAAGCTGGGCATCGAAGAGGAGTTCTTCCTCGTCGACCCGGAATCCCGCGACCTGCTGGCCGACCCCGATGTCCGCATATTCGAGGCATGCGAGGCCCAGAGTGGACCGCACAAGTTCGTCAGGGAGTTCCTGCGCACCCAGATCGAGTCCAACTCTCGCGTCTGCGAATCGGTGGCCGACGTCCGCACGGCGCTGCTGGAGACTCGCAGCACGGTCATCCGGGCCGCCGAGACCTACGGCGCCGCCGTCATGGCCGCCTCCACCCACCCGTTCGCCGACTGGAAAGAACAGGCCCCCACGCCGCGGGAGCGTTACGAGCGATTCGTCGTCACCTTTCAGGACAGCGTCCGTCGTTTCCTGATCAGCGGCATGCACATCCACGCCAGCTTCGGCGATCCCAATTCGCGCATTCGCGTCATGACTGCCGTCCGGCGCTACCTGCCCATCCTCCACGCGCTCTCCGCCTCATCGCCCTTTGTGGAAGGTCGCGAGACCGGCTTCAAGTCCTTTCGTCTCAATTTGATGACCAACCTTCCCCGCACCGGCTTGCCCGGCCCGCTCCGCTCGCGCGCCGAGTTCGACCGCCTGGTGGCCGACTACCAGCGCCTGGATTTCATCGGCGACGCCAGCGAACTCTGGTGGGACATCCGGCCCTCCGGCAAGTTTCCAACCGTCGAAATGCGTATCGGCGACGTCTGCACCCGCATCGACGATGCCATGTGCATCGTCGCCCTCTACGCGTCCCTCATCCGCTACCTGCTCCGCCAGGACCAGGCCGGCAAGCTACCGCCCGAACCGCCGACCGAAATCATTGCCGAGAACCGCTGGCTCGCCCAGCGCTACGGCGTCCTGGCCTTTTTTGGCGACGAGCGGGGCGGCGGCCGCAAGGACATCATCGACGTCACCGAAGAACTCGTGGAAACCCTCGCCGAGGACGCCCGCGCGCTCGACTGCGAACCCGAGTTGCGCCACGCCCTCACCATCATCACCGAAGGCGCCGGCGCCGACCGCCAGGTGGACCTCTACCGCTTGCGACGCCTCGAAGGCGACTCGCACGACGAAGCCCTCCTAAAGGTCGTCGACCTCGTCCTCGCCGAAACCCGCGCCAGCATCGACCCCGCGGCCTGACGCACGGCCGCCGCGTCTGGCCCTCACTTCCTGGCAGCCACCACGAAGTGCTTGGACATTCCAAGCAGCGTTGGCTCCTGTTCGACGCAACGAATCCAGTCCAGCAACCGCACGCGCTTCACAGGGTCGGACAGCCGCTCGTCAAGATCGGTGGCGGCAAGCCCGGGCCCTTGCACCGCGTAGAGATCTGGCCGGACGAATCCCGCCGCAACGACCTCGGCCTCCAGCTCCTCCGGCCGGTGAAAGAACGCCGTGGTGAAGTAGCCCAAGTCATCGGAAAGACCGCGATGCTGCCCGTCCTCCAGATCGCGACGCAGGATGGGCGCGAACTCCGGGTCGTCGATGTGGCCCCTGCTGAGCGCGCTCAGCAGCGAAGCGAACCGGTTAATCGCCTTCGCGATCACCACGCCCCCGGGCCTCAGCACGCGGTGAGCCTCGCGCAGCGCCGCCAGCCGGTCGTCTCGCTCGGTCAGGTGATACAGCGGCCCCATCAGCAGGACGCCGTCCGCGCTCCCGTCGGCCTGATCCAGCGAACGCGCGTCGCCCAGCGTCACGCGTGCCAGCGGATGCTCCGGCTGCGCCTTGGAAGCCTCGCGCGCCTGCGCCAAATGCGTCTCCACCGGATCCAGCAGGTGGACCTCGTACCCAAGCCCCGCCAACCAGCACGCATACCGACCCGGACCGCCGCCCACATCCAGCACCACCCCCGGCGGCGCCGGCAGAAATCGCCCAATCAATTCCTGCATCCGCGCAAACTCAAGCGGCCCCGCCCCCCGCACCAACCGCCCCGCCTCATCAATCCCCTCGTAATACGAAAGAATCTCGCGGCCAGCCAATGAGACGTTCCGTTCCGGCATCACGCCATCGCCTTCCCGTGCAAGCGTCGCAACCAGTCAGGCTACGTGACCCTGCCCACCGCGAGGGTTCGCCGCCCTCCGCACCATCCACCCCTTCCCCAACGTCCGCGCCCTCGGCCTGAATCTCCGCCAAGCCGGCCTGGCCGACTAGACACACGCCCTTGACGTTTCGAATTCCACTGAGGAATCTCGCTTTCCGCCCGTGTACTTCATGCTGCGCAATCGCTCAGCGGGACGGTCTGGCGCCGCCGAAGCACCCCAACCCGCGGCCCTGGCGATGCTCCTCATTCGCTCCCCAGGCCCGATAGACTTTGATCTGAACTACTGCTTGACGCAGTTTGGCGCGAGAAACATCCCGGACCTAACACCCAGGCAAGGCTTGTTCATCGCTCTTTTCTGGCTCGGACTGTTCGCTGCGGCAGGCCTTCTCAGCTTTTGCTTGAATCCTTCGCCGGGAGCCTGAGCACTCTCGGGCGCGTGCGCAACGTTCGCCGTTGTCGGGACGCTGTGACTCCATTGGCGTGGACTTCGGACGCCCCGTCCCTGCCGCGAATCGGCCGCGACACTTCGCTAAACCGTCTCGAACTCCAGCGTCGACAGATTCAGGTCCGAGGACCGCTTCGATAGGTGCAGCAGTTCCACGCCCACCACTTCCTTCGCCTCGTTATAGTCCAGCACTACGCCCGGCGAGACTTCTTCGGACTCGACGATTTCCGAGTCGTCCAGGCACAGGTACAGCGCGTCCGCTTCCCGATCCACGTTCAGCTTCATAGCTCACCTCGCATACCACGATCAGAGAATACGCTGACGACGCGCTGGGCTGCCGGCCACTTATGGCCGCCCACAGGCAAGGTTGCGGCTCCGCGCTGCATGGGTCTGAGGCATGGCGAGTGGCCAAGCTTGGCACTGATTCCATCCGACCTTGCCTTAAGACGTCCCGACGTCTAGGCTACGGCCCAAGATGACCTACGAGCACGCGCGCCAGGCGCCCGGACGCGTACGCGACGGCATCGTTCAGGTGATGTCGCACACCTCGCAGCCGCTGTCGGTCAAGGAGATCGAGGCGCGCGTATCCCAGGTTGTGGGACCGACGCGCGGTTCCTCAATTCGTTCATACCTGCGGCTGAACACCCCGAACGTGTTTGCCCGCGAACGGCGAGGCGTCTACAAGCTTCGATCATCGGCCGAATCCGGCGTCCAGCGAGAGCTTCCGGCGCTTAACGCGTGGGAGGCGCCGGCGTCATTTGGCCGGGCCACCCTCCACCATGCCGACTGCTTCGATTGGCTGCGGGAGCAGAACGACAACAGCATCCACGCCGTTGTGACGGACCCACCGTATGGGCTGCACGAATACACCTCTGAGCAGCAGGCCAAGCTGCGAAAGGGCAAGGGTGGGGTCTGGCGGATACCCCCATCGTTCGACGGCCATCGGCGCTCACCGCTACCCCGTTTCACAACGCTCACCCAAGAGCAACTCAACGACATTCGTACGTTCTTCTTCGTCTGGGCCCGCCTGCTGCTCCCCAAGCTGGTTCCCGGCGCGCAGGTGGTCGTGGCGTCCAATCCGCTCTTGTCGTATCTGGTTTCCGGGGCCCTGGCGGATGCGGGGCTGGAGCGCCGCGGTGAAATTGTGCGCCTCACAATGACGATGCGCGGAGGCGACCGGCCGAAAGCCGCGCACAACGAGTTTCGCGAAGTCAGCGTGATGCCCCGCTCCATGTGGGAGCCCTGGGTCGTCTACCGAAAGCCCATCGAGGGACGAGTGCAGGACAACCTGCGAACCTGGAAGGCAGGCGGATTCCGCCGGCCGAGCCCCGACAAGCCGTTTGGCGACGTCATCGCTTCCGCGCCGACCCGTAAAGCCGAGCGCGACCTCGCGCCGCATCCGAGCCTCAAACCACAGGCATTTCTCCGGACGCTCGTGCGGGCGGCATTGCCGGTCGGCGAGGGTGTCATTCTCGACCCGTTCGCGGGCGCTGGCTCGACGCTGGCCGCCGCGGAAGCCGTCGGCTACCGAAGCGTGGGGATCGAAAAGGACCCGCTCTATTTCGAGATGGCCAAAGAGGCGATACCCAAACTGACAGACTATTCCCCCACCAACGGTCAGTCGAGCCGGTAAACCCAGCTTCTTCGAAACCTCTGGATTCCGTCCCTGTGAAGCGTTGAGGTCGGTGTTCCTAGCGCCCCTCGAGTGTTTCGCCGAAAGTCCTCAACCGTCACGTGGCCAAGATAGATTTCGGTGAATGTCATCGGCGATCGATCGCGAGCGGGTTCCGTCTCGGTATCCACTCGATACACAAACACGCACATCCACTGCTCACGGGCGCCGTGCATGTCGACCGCTCCACCAGGCTTGCGAGTGGACTTGACCTCCACGCCCTCGCTTCCGGACTTGATCGAGTTGTTGGGGTATACCCCTTGCACCAGTAGGTCGGGGTGCCCGTTGTGATACCTGTTCTCGGTGAGAACCCGCGAATGCTTGGCAAGACTTGACGTCAACATGTCGGACAAGACGCCTGACATGATGGCCGGACGCAACATGTCGTCGAGCCGCTGAAAGCCTCGTTTCGTGAGGTGCGAATTGACGTCGAAAAGGAAGTCGTAAATGTCCTGGAGCGCAATCTCAAAATCCTGGAGTCGAAGCTCAAAAGGCAAGTGAATGTCAGCATTGAAGCGCGAGGCATCCACTACGTTTCGTTCTATCGGCATTTGAGGTGTCCGGCACTTCTGCCAGCGTGCGGTGAGCGTGGAGCCCGTACCCAGGCTCTTCAGGACGATCAGTCTAGGCCAATGGATCACCCCTCGAGTCTTCTGAGCGCCCGCTGGCATGATTGCACCGTCGCACTGGCGTCTAGCCGCGCCGCAAGGAGCCCACCCATGAAACGCATGGCCAAACCCGCAGGCCGGGGCAACGTGGTCCTGGAAGACGCCCCCATCCCCGAACCCGGCTACGGCGAAGTCCGCGTCAAAGCCGTGCGCAGCCTCATCAGCCGCGGCTCGGAAATCGGTCGTCGCTACGTCCTGGAAGAGGCCGTCGATCCCCAGATCATGGGCTACTCCATGGCCGGCGTGGTGGATGCCCTGGGCGACGGTGTCGATCACCTGGACCTCGGCGACCGCGTCTGCGCCGTCTCGCCGCACGCGCAGTTCGTGGTGGCGGCCGCCATCCCCGAGCGCCAGGCCAAGCTGCCCGAGATCCTTCCGCTCTCGCCCAACGTCACCTGGGACCAGGCGCCCTACTGGATGCTCAGCGCCTCGGCCGTGCGTTGGACGGACATCGCCCCGTTCGAACCCGGCAACGTCATCGTCGTTCTGGGCCAGGGCCTCGTCGGCAGCCTCATCCTCCAGGTCATGCGCGCGATCGACGCCGGCACGCTCATCGCCGTCGACGCCACGCCGCTGCGCTGCGAGCTCGCCGCCACACTTGGCGCCAACCACGTCGTCAACGCCGCCGACGAAGACCCCGTGGCCGCGGTCCGAAAGATCAGCTACGGCGTCGGCGCGGACCTCGTCGTCTACGCCGTCGGCGGACCGGCCGGCCCCACGGCCTTCCGGCAGGGCATGGACATGCTCGCGGAGGGCGGCACGCTGCACCTCGTCGGCAAGTACGAGCAGCAGGACCTGCCCCTCAGCTCCGGAATCATCCAGAGCCGGCGCATCGTCGGCGGCTTCTTCGGCGGCCAGTGGCATCTCGGCTCGGCCCGCCGCGCCCTGGCCCTCATCCAGTCCGGCGCCATCAACCCCGACCGCATGACCACCCACCACTTCCCCTACACCCGCGCCCCCCAGGCCTTCCACCTCCTCCACGACCACCCCCACCAAACCCTCGGCGTCCTCCTCGACTGGGACGTCGACGACAGCTAGCCCGCCAAACCTCTCAAGCACCCACCTGGCCGTCCAGCCCGTAAGAGCATCAGGACTGGCCGCCAGAAGGCGTCGACGTGCGTTCAGGACGAATCACGCGTGCTCGACCACGAGGACGCACTGCTCTACGCGCTCACCGCTACTCAGGAGGCCGCCGTCAGCCCACGGGTGGCCCCATGTCAATTCCGGCGGCCGCCCGGCAATCGGCACCGCAGATCGCTGCCACAGCTCGTCGATCTCGATCGGTTCGGTCCATGATTTTTTCTACTCAGCATTGCGTGATCGACACTAGCTGCGCAGATATACTCATGCACTGCCCCTGCCGGTTCCTGCGCTGGGCCTGAAACCTGCAAGGGGCTGTCATCAACCAGCGAGCAATCCAATGCCCTGGCCGGCTCACCCCGGCCGGACAGCGGTGAAATATGTGTCCGATACGGCAGCAAGAAAGGACTGATATCTCAAACAGCCCAACATTGTGCGCGTGACCCTTCGGGCCGTAATCGTAGGCGACTTCCCGGCGTGATCTGCCGATACAGCGTTTACGACCACAAGGACCACGCCGCGCACATCGATGGAATCGAGCGAGCACATTTCCCTGGCTGACAATTCAATGACGCGAACAGCTGACGGTCACATCAGTCGATAGGAGATTGTCATGCGACAAAAGATCGGCCTGACCTTCGCGGGATTCCTGTTGGTGGCCCTGGCGATGGCGGTCGGCCTCGGCGCTGGCCAAATTGGCACGGCATTCCTCTGGTCACGTTTAGCCACCTCGACTTCATATACAAGCATCGAGACCACCTACGACGAATTCCAGGAGTTCACTGACAGTATCGAAGTCGTCGATGTTGCATGGCGAACGCTGGGTGCTACCGATCACTTTGGCCAACGCGTCACATTCAAATACACCGTCCGCAACTTGACGGACGAGGATCTAACCATCAATAACTGGCGCAGTTTCATACCCGTGTTTGTTGATGCGGACGGCTTCGCTATTCATGAAGCGGCAACCGGCGGTGAGTTCATCGTCCCGGCCAACGGGGAGTACACGCACACCGGCGTTGAGCGTATTGAAGCTGAATTGTACGAACAAATCGTCGATCTTCGGCTCCTGGGTAGATAGCTGTGAAGAGCAAGCCATGAGCAAACGAATCGATTCAGACACTGGCAGAGCATCCAGATTCGGCTGCTGTGAAACGACGCTCCGTGAAGTACATCATGCGTTTCTTGACCCAGCGCGTCACGGGCGTATCAATGAACGAAGGGACCGATGGTACTGAGCTCGTCGGCCATCAAGGAGCCGCGAACCTTGACATTTCGTCGGGTCTGGTGTCCGGAGGACTTAGGGTAGGACCCGCGATACGCCCGAAAGGAAGGCCAATGTTCGAAGTCCTCGGGTTCCTGAATGCGCTCATATTCCTCTGGATCGTCGCGGGCTGGATGGCCGTGGGGTTCTACACGGCCACGGTCGCCTCAGCCAAAGGCTACCGCTTCGGATGGTGGTGGATTGGCGGCCTGGCCTTCAGCGTGGTGGCGCTCGTTGCCGCGGCGGGCATGCCGGATCGTAGGAAGTGATGCGTAAGAAAATCCTGCTGGGCATCGGGGCATGGGTGTTCATCGCTTCAGCCGTGATTGTCGCCCTCGCGGTCTGGGGGTTGGGTTTAAGTTCGATCACTCGCTACAGCGGGCTGCCGGACGACGACGAGCCCAATGAAAACATTGTGTTGGTTGAGGACTCCATTGAATGGAAGCTGATATCACCGTCCAACGACCAGTTTGGCAATAGTGCGCGTATTTCATTCAAGTTTGTTGTGCGCAATCCTACAAGCCAGGATATCGTGGTCGACGCTTATGATTTAAACATCCGATTCTTTGATTCTGAAAGCTTTGATCTTGCACGCTACAACTATGCTGACGAGTTTACCGTGCCGGCCAACGGCGAATACACGTACTCGGCTCCGCACAGCCTCCAGGGCGGCCTCGGCGAGCAAGTGGCTTTCGTTGAAGTCCTGGGTGTGAGATCAAAATGAAGGTGTGGAATGCCATCGTTTAAGTTACCTGGGCCGCTCCGGGTGGAGCTCACTTAATGGCCTGTCCCTCGGTGCCAAATGAGCCTTCACGATTGGCCGCCGCCAAAACCTGACGACATGCCGTCCGATGAGTATGTCGAGTCGTGGTTCGGCGGCGGTTTGTGTGGAGTTCTTGTAGGTTTAGGAATCATCGCTCTGATAGCTGGTATTGGGTATCTCATTTCAGTTTTCTAATAATAGAGGCCCGCACTCCGAAAGATGCGGGCCTATTACTATGGTTGGGTTTATGTAGCAGAGCGCCGAACCACGGGCTGGTCTGGTTACGCGTCCGATCAATAGTGGACGCCAGCGTGTATCGCAGTCCCGGATGGTGGCAGCGGGGCTGCTGAGTGACAGGCTCAGCAGCCCCGCCCGGCTATTGCCCGAAACTCACCGCATCGCGCGCTACCCCAACAGGATGAAGGGATTGCCGGGGATCAACAGGTCCAAAATCGTCAAGACCAGCACCGCTGCAACGACCAGCGCCAGCGACTTGGCCAGGACCCTCACCTTCCACGCGTCCGATCGGTCCGGCGCGCGCCTGATGATGACGGCGCTGACGAGCAGCGCGACCACCGTCAGGGCGACCGGAATGAGCGGATCCCAGGCCAACACCATGACTAGTTGAGCCCCGAATTCGAGGACGTCAGGCGGCCGTTCGCGTCGATCGACTTGGTAATCCACGCCGTAACGCAGTAGAAGCCGCAGAACTTGCCCTCGGCCCGGTCATCGGCGTAGCTCTGGCCCTTGCCGCCACGCTCGATGGCCTTGTAGGTGACGCCTTTGAACTTGACCGTTGGGGTGCTCTTGCCCCATGCGCTCAATTTCGGATTGTTCGTGATGATTCGGCTGTCCCAGCACCACCAGGTCTGCGAGTAGAACTTGGCCGACCCCTGTCCGCCGATACCGCCGATTTTCTTCGTCACCTTGGCTGTCGTGCAGCCGCTCTCAGAGGCGGCCATCAGGTCGTTGATACTCGCTATGACGCCGGACATGCTTGCACCCGGTTCGAGGCTCCAGGTCCCGGTCTGTTGTGGCACAGATGGGTCGGCGTACGTGACCTCGACCATCACGTCGGTTCCGGCGTCATAGAGGTCCATTGGCGCCCTATCGCTGCAAGGGGGCTGATGGGGGACCGAACCTTCGGCGCTGGCCGTTCCCAATCAATAGGGACGCGCTGAGAACTGCGACGAACGCAGCGGCGAGGAATCGGAACATTGATTGCCGCATGGCAATCCTCATCGGCTCTGCTCGCCAGGAGAATCGCCGTTGATCCTGACTCCAGCGAACCATGAACCGAAAGGATCGTATATGACATACACTTCATGAATCAACTCACAAATGTAGCCCCGTTTATCTAAGGTCGATGGAGCGGTCCCTCGCCCTCATCGAGTCGGGCGCCATCAACCCCGACCGCATGACCACCCACCGCTTCCCCTACACCCGAGTCCCCGAAGTCCTCGACCTCCTCCACGACCACCCCAACCATACCCCCGGCGTCGCCCTCCACTGGAAAATAGACGAGAGCTAGCGGTCGAGTCTCCCAAGGAGTGCAGTGCGCAACCCGGCCGCATCAACGCCGTCATTTGTAGCGTACTGTCTTATATGTCGCTAATCACGCTGGTTGCACCGCTAGCTAATCTTGGCACCAACCGGCACCCAGTTTCGGCAGCACCACCACCTTGATGCACCGCTGAAGAATGGACGCCCGCAGAATCTAAATCAAGTCTGCTATACTAAGAAGCGCTTCCTATTGAGGAACCATGCCTTCCAACTAAAGGATGACGTGATGAGACGACTCGTCTTAGGAATGATCGTTGCAGCTTTCCTTGGCGGATTCATTGCCTATGGCGTGTTTTCATATTTCAGTGACTTATCGGTAGGTTCAGAAACGACAGTGGAGACACGTACCACAGCAGATGGTGATGTTCAGATCACAACATCCAACCAACAACATTGGACGACAATACTGGTTGTACATTTGGTACTACTGACTATTCCGACGACTGTCTTGTTGTGGCTGCTTGTTGAAGGTATTCGGTATCTGAGAGCTACTGGCAAAAGACTATAAATAACTGATCCACGACCGAACAAAGAGATCGGTCGGGATTGTGAAGCTCTATAAGCTTTTGACTGTGGTTCCGTCTCCGACCTACTCTTCCCTTATGTAAATGTGGGGTTTATATAGCAAATTTCCAAAATAGATGGGAAGACGTGCATATCGCTGCTGAGCTACGATGAGGATAGCTAACCGGCCAAACGTCTCGAGCAGCGGCCTGGCCAGCCAGCGCGCAAGAACATCAGCGACTGCCCGCAAGATCGCGCCGACGTTCTTTAGGATGATCCGCATGCGTTCGACGCCACGGACGAACTGCTCCTCGCGCTCAACTGTCATTCGGAAGGCCACCGCCGGACCGCAGGTGTACCAGCTCATCGAGCCTGAAATTGTCGATCTGATTGTTGCCTTTCACGTTTCGGGGATATAGCAACAGAAACCCTGGGTAGGCATCGCACCTACCCAGGGTCCGTCGAATCTTACGTTCTTTTCTCTACCGTTCCGTTTCCGCGCTGGGTCTTCTGCACGTAAATGTCAGTGTGATTCGTGCAGAATGGTAGGCACTGCTTGTATTCGGCGTCCACAAGATCACTATGGAATTCCCAACCATGGCCGCCGGATTCCCTGGTCTTGAACTGGACCCGTTGCCAACCAGCCGTTTGGTTGTACCAGTCGCCCTTGTCCCAATCGAGTTCGTCTGGTTCATCGACGATGTAGGTGCCGTCGTAGCAGAAATCCGTATCTGACCACACATGAACGCGCGTCAACCATTGACCATTGACTTTCTGCTTGATCTTTTTCGAGTAGTTCTGAGACTTGCAGCCGCCGCTTGTCGCTAGCAGGCCAGTCGGAAAGTCAATGTCGGAAGTCAGCGTGACGCTGTATTCCTCGACGATCTCTATTTCACCAAATGGATTTGGAGGCCCATCCCCATGAGGTTGTTCGGGTACCGGACCTTTGGCAAATGCGCTCCCGATCAATAGGGACGCGCCGACTGCTGTGATCAGCAGGGCAAACACAATTCGGAGCACTGACTGCCGCATGGCAATCCTCCTCGGCTCTGCTCGCCAGGAGAATCGCCATTGATCCTGACTCCAGCGAGCCACGAACCGAGAAGATCATATATGAAATGTTACATATATGCAAGAGGAGCATGTGGATAAATTCACGTAGTGGCTGCCTAGCGGTGCCAGGCCCTCATTTGATCCCAGGGAGCGCCGACCTCGTCGAATGACGCTCGCCGGATCCCCTGCACCCGGGCCCCGAGGCTTGCCACCTCCTCCGCAACCGCGCCGACCAATCGCTCGGCGTCCTGCCGCAGGGGGACACGAAAGACCAGCGGTCAGGGCAACCCAAACTGCGGCTCGAGCCGCGCGCAGGCGTCGACGCCGCAATCCGACGGCCCCTGTACGCTGCCACCGGTCCCCAGCGAACCGGCGCCAGCCCCGTCAACCGTCGGCCTGTCGACCTGAATTGGTGGATTGTTCTCGGATAGTGTACACTATCCGCCGACGTGTACGCAACTGCTCCCGGAGACCACCTCGTGCCCACCCCGCCAACCCGCCCCAACCCCCACCGCGGCCATCCCAGCACGCCCCGGTTCGGGACCTGGCGGGCCGCGCTGGCAAGCGCAACCACCCCTCGCCGGACGGGCCTTGGCGCGCTTCGATTCAGGCCCGGATGGGCCGCCCGGTACCTCAAGAGTTTTTTGGAAAAAACTCTTACGCGCGCAAAGTCGCTCGCTTTTGGCCGCCGATCCGGCTCAGTTCTTGACCTTCCCCGCCCGCCGGTCCCGCTCCCGCGCCGCCGCCTCGCGCTGCTCCGGCGCACCCCAGCCGCCACCCCCCGCCGTCCGGTGCTCGAACACGTCCCCCCGCCGCAGCGCCGTCGTCCCCTTCCCCGCCAGCTCGATCCGCTCGCCGTCCCGCACCAGCACGCTGCTCGAGGTCGCCCCCGGCTGCCCGCCCTGCAGGCCATAGGGCCCCCTCGTCCGCCGGTCCGAGCGCAGGTTCAGCGTCGTCTGCTCGGCCAGCATCCGGTAGTGCCGCTCGACGGCCAGCCCCCCGCGGAACTGCCCGTCACCTCCGCTGTCCGGCACGAACTCGTACCGGTCAATCGCAATCGGATGCTCGGCTTCGATCACCTCCGCCGGGTTGTTCGCGAAGTTCACCACCACGCTCGACACCCCGTCCGGCCCATCCGCGAACGGCCGCCCGCCCCACGACCCGAACAGGAACTCCAGCATCACGAACGGCTCGCCCCGCGCGTCGTACCCCGCCAGGCTCACCCCCGTGTCGCCCCCCGCCTCCGCCGCCGGCACCCTGTCCGGTACCGCCTGCGCCAACGCCCCCAGCACCGCGTTGGCAATCCGGAATCCGGTCAGCCCCCGCGCCGCCACCGGCGCCGGCGGACGCGGATTCACGATCGTCCCCTCCGGCGCCGTCACCTCGATCGGCCGGAAATGCCCTTCGTTGTTGGGAATATCGGCGGGCATCACGCAGCGAACGCAGGCGTACGCTGCCGACTTGGTAAACGGCATCGGGCAGTTGATCGCCCCCCGCACCTGGCCGCCCGACCCCGTGAAGTCGACCTCGATCCGGTCCCCCTCGACGCGCAGCGTCGCCTGGATGGGTATCGGCTCCGGGTCGATCCCGTCGTCGTCCAGGTAGTCCGTGAACTCGTACACCCCGTCCGGAATCTCCCGGATCGCCAGCCGCGCCCGCTCGGCCGCGTAGTCCAGCACCGCGGCGCCCAGCTCGCCCAGGCGTCGTGGCCCGTGCTCCTCGGCCAGCGCCAGCAACCCGCGCTCGCCCACGTGTCCCGCCGCCAGTTGCGCCCGCAGGTCGCCCAGCACCTGGGTGGGCACCCGCACATTGCGCTCCAGCAGCCGCCACACGTGCTCCACCGGCTCGCCGCCGGCCATCAGCCGCACCGGCGGCAGGCAGATTCCTTCCTGGAACAGCTCCGTGGCGTCGCACCCATTGCCGCCCGCCGTCTTGCCGCCAACGTCGGCGTGATGCGCAATCGTCACCACGTGCCCGATGACCCGGCCGTTGCGGAACACCGGCTGCGCCGTGTAGATGTCCGGCAGATGCGTGCCCCCGGCGTACGGGTCGTTCAGCGCATACACGTCGCCCGGCCGCATCTCGTTGCCGAACCGCGCCAGGAACGCCCGCATGGCGTCAGGCACGGAGCCCAGGTGCAACGGCAGCGTCAGCCCCTGCGCGATCAGCCGCCCCTGCGGATCGCAGAGCGCCGCCGACAGATCCATCGAGTTCTTCAGGTGGGTCGACCGCGCCGTCCGCACCATCGCCACCGCCATCTCGTCCACCAGCGCCGCCACCGCATGACGGAACAGCTCCCGCTGCACCGGATCCACCGCGCGACGCCGCGTGCTCATCGGCTCGACTCCAGCAGCAGCGCCCCATCCGCCTCACGCGAACAGCGCCAGCCCGGCGGAACCACGGTGGTGGCGTCATAGTCCTCCACGATCAACGGACCCAACATCGGCCGCCGGCCCAGGTCCCCGCGACGCAGCACCGGCACGCTCCGCCACCGCCCCTCAAACCAGGCCCGGCGCTTTATCTGCGTCTCACTCCGCGCCTGCGCCTCGCGCAACGCAATCGGGTCGTTCCCCCGCACCACACTCACCCGCAGCACCGCCGCGATCACCGCGCTCGTCGAATCCCGGTGCCCATACGTGGCCTCGTGCAGCGCCTCGAACCTGTCGCGGATGGTCTCAAGCGTCCGCTTCGTAACGCGCCCCGCCGGAATCGTCGCCGGAATCTCAAACGACTGCCCCCGATACCGGCACTCCGCCACGGACTCGACTTCCAGATCAGTGGCCTGGTATCCACCCGCCGCCGCCAGCGTCGTACAGCGTTCGCGGAGGACCGTCAGGGACTCGGTCAGCAGGTCGGCCGCATCGGGTGCGCCCAGATCGATCAGCGGCGAGTGGGTGGCCATCCAGCGCAGGTCGGCGCCCAGCAGCCCGGTCGCGCTGAACACCCCCGGCCCGGCCGGCGCCAGGATCCGCCGGATCCCCAGCAAGTCGGCCACAGCAGCAGCCATGCCCGGGCCGCCGCCGCCGAACGCCACCAATGTGAAAGCCGCCGGGTCCACACCGCGTTCGCTGGTAACCGCCCGCAAGGCACGCGCCAGCTCGGCCGCCGCCACCTGCCGGGCGGCATCCGCCGCGCGTGCCACGTCGGCGCCCAGCGGACTGGCCAGGTTCTCGGCCACGGCGCGTTCGGCCCTTGCCGCATCGATCGCCATGTCGCCACCCAGCAAACCCGTGGGGCTGACGTGACCCAACACCACATTCACGTCCGTCAGCGTTGCCTCCTGCCCGCCGCGCCCATAGCAGGCCGGGCCCGGGTCAGCCCCGGCGCTGTCGGGCCCAACCGACAGACCGCCAGCCTGATCCACCCGCGCAATGCTGCCGCCGCCGGCCCCGATTTCAGCCAGGTCGATCGTCGGCGTCCGCAGCAGGTACCCCGAGCCGCGCGTCAGGCGCGTGCCGGAACTGATGCCGCCCCCAAGCTCCATCTCCGGCGCGATGGCCGGGACACCGTCCAGCACCACCGCCGCCTTGGCGGTCGTGCCTCCCATGTCGAATGCCAGCACCCGGTCCAGGCTCCGCGCGCGGGCCAATTGCGCAGCCGCCAGCACCCCGGCGGTCGGCCCCGACTCCAGGCAATAGGCCGGCAACTGGGCCGCCTCGGCCGCCGGCATCACCCCGCCGCTGGATTGCAGCATCAGGATCGGCGCCCGCGACCCCGCCCGGCGCAAGCCCTGCGCCAACCGCTCCAGGTAGTCCCCCATGATCGGCTGCAGGTAGGCGTTGATAACCGTGGTGCTGGTGCGGTCGTATTCACGGATGAGCGGCAACACCGCCGAACTGCGCGAAACCGCCACATCAGGCAGTCGCTCCCTGACCAATCGCTCGACCTCAATCTCGTGCCGTCCATTCACGTACGAATTGAGGAGACAGATCGCCACGGCTTCCACGTCGGCCTGCTCCAAGAGGTCCAGCGCGTCAGAAACGGTTCCCGCGTCCAACGGGGTAACCACCGATCCGTCGGCGGCCATACGTTCGTCGACCCCCAAACGCAGCCGGCGCTCCACCAGTGGCTCGGGTCGCGACCAACTCAGGTCATACAGCCGCGGATAGCGCAGCCGCCCGATCTCCAGCACGTCGCGGAAACCCTCGGTTGTAATCAGACCTGTACGCGGCCCGCGACGCTCCAGGATTGCGTTGGTCGCCACCGTGCTGGCGTGCAGCAGGCTGGTCAGCGATGCGAGGGAGTTCCCGCTGCACGCTTGAAGACCCGCAAGCACCCCGCTATCGAATTCGGGCGGCGTCGACAGCGTCTTGTGCCGCGAAACCGCGCCATCCGCGTCCACCGCCACGAGGTCGGTGAAGGTCCCCCCAACGTCCGCCGCACTGCGCAGGCCGGAAGTCGGACTATCGGCCTTCAAGTTGCAGGTCGCTACGTGAGAGCCGGTGCCGTCGCTCGACCGGCCAGCGCCCCCAGCGTGGCCGGCACGTCCCAGCCGAGCCGCCGCGAGATTGCCGCGAAGGTAGCGCTGTTACTGCTGACTACCGGCACCCCATACGCGGCTTCCAGCGGCCGGATGACCTCGAAGGTCGCCATGTTGGTGCAGGAGAGGAAGATCGTGTCGGCGTCGGCCGGCGGCGGTTGGGCGTCGACGAAGTCGCGGAGTTCAATCGAGGTCACGTCGGCGATCTCCACCGCCGCGGAGATCCCGAGTCCATACGCGCACAACGTCTCAACGCCATGTGTGGCCAGGAAGTCCTCCTCGTGATCGTTCAATTCGGCCGGATAGGGCGTATACAGCGCAACTCGCCGGCTCCCCAGCGATTCCAGAGCCTCGGCCACCGCGCCGGACGTCGTAATGGCAGGAGCGTTCGCAGCCGCGGCAATGGACTCGCGCAGCGCCGTCTCACCGTCGCGCCCGTCCACAAAGCTGCTGGCGGTGCAGGCAAACGCCACGATGTCCACCAGCGCACTCCCAACCTCGTCCGCAGCCCGCTCGGCGTGCGCCAGCATCTCGCGGGCGTCGTCCACTCCGCAGGTCGAGTTACGCATGCGCGCCGAGTGCACAGTGGCGGTGGACGGAACCAGGCGCCAGAACTCAGGTTCGACAACCGTATTGACCGACGGAACCAGCAGTCCTACGCGTTGCATGGCTCGGCCCCGATGGACAACTACCCGGTCATCGTCAACGGGCGGGCGCTCTGATGTCAACGCTTGCGCTCTCCGACCTGTCGACGCGCTGCCCTGACCGTTCTAGGCTGAGCCGCGTGGCGGGACCGGGAGAACGCGAGTGACCCGTCTACGAGTTGGCGTCGTCGGCTGCGGCGCGATCGCTCAGATCCAGCACCTGCCGCACCTGCGTGACGGCCGTGACCGCTTTGAGATTGGCGGCATCTGCGACATCGCGCCGGACCTGCTGCGCAAGGTCGGCGACGACTTTCACGTCCCCGAAAGCGCGCGCTTCACCAGAGTCGAGGATCTGGTGGCCTCCGACATCGACGCCGTGCTGATCTGTTCCTCCGGGTCCCATGCCCCACAGGTTCTGGCCGCGGCGGAGACCGGCAAGCATGTGCTGGTGGAGAAGCCGGCCTGCGTCACGCTGGCGGAGGCGCGGTCCATGATCGACGCCTGCCAAGCGGCCGGCGTCGTGCTGATGGTGGCGTATCCCAAGCGCTACGAGCCCAGTTACGCCTATGCCGCGAGACGCGTGCGGGCCATGCAGGACGTGCGGCTGATCCAGATCAACCACCTGCACCCGTCGAATGACCTGCATATGGCCGAGTTCTCGTTTCACCGGGCCAACCTGCCGGACGACGTTGTCGCTCGGTTGCGGGCAGCCGACACCGCGTTGATTGCGGAAGCGCTGGACCTGGAAGATCCCGCCGAGGAACTGGTTCGGGCGTACCAGTTGGCGAATGGCAGCCTGATCCACGACATCAGCGTGCTGCACGGCATGTTCGGCCCGCCGGAGGCCGTACTGAATACCGAAATCTGGCGGAAGGGCGGCGGGGTCACGAGCACGCTGCGGTACCCGAACGGCATTCGGGCAGTGCTCACCTGGGTCGACCTGCCCGACCTCTGGGCATTCGAGGAGACCTTCGCCGTCTACGGACGCTCGGAGCGAGTCATCGTCTCGTTCCCCACCGGATTCAGTCGTGGACTGCCGACCACGGCGGTTGTGCAGGAGACGGACGCCGACGGCTCCCCATCCCGGCGAGAACTGTCCTGGCACGAGAACCCGTTCAAGCGTGAACTCGAGCACTTCCACGACTGCATTCAGTCCGGTCAGACACCTGACACGCCCGGCACCGAATTGATTGACCACCTGACGCTCGTTCGCGACATCGTGCGGGCTTCGTTCACCGGCAGGAGTTGAGCATGGCTTTCAGAGTCTTCGATGCACGGACCGACATTCAGAACCTGGTCATCCAGCCGGACATCCGCGCGCGCTTCCTCCGGATGGAGCCGGGTGAGGAGAACGTGCCGCACAGCCACGACCTGGGCGCCGAGATCTTCCTGATCCTCGAAGGCGAGGCCGAATTCGTGATCGAGGGCCACAGCGAGGTGCTGGGTCCGGGCCAGCTCTGCTTCGCCGACCGCGACGAGATCCATACCGTCCGCTGCGTCGGCGACGCCCCAATGACCATGTATCTCTCGGTCACTCCGCACATCGACCCCACGCACACCTGGTGGGACGAGAACGGCGCCAAAGCGCCGCCGCGCTACGGGGGGTCTACGACTTCCGAGCGCGCGGCGATGGATGCGGAAACGCCGCCGCCTCCCATCGCCGATCTCACCTCCGCGCACGCGGCCGCCGCCAACGAAGCGGCAGAAGCCGCGCAGGCGGCCGCCGAGGCCCAGCACACAGGCATCGAGGCATTGGAGCAGGCCCTGGCCGAAGGCGATCGAGCGGCGGCCGAAGCAGCCGTCGACGGCATGTGGGCCGCGCTCTACGGCAGCTTCAGCGCAAACCGCGAACTCGCCGCCGCCTGGAACGCGCTGGCGCCCCGCGTCGGGAGACAGTGAGCGTGGGCTGCTAGTCGGTTCCGGCCGCCCAGGCGCCCAGAGCCATGTATCCGCCGTCCACGTTGACGAACTCGCCGGTCATGAACGAAGCGCCCTCACTGGCCAGGAACACCGCCACGGCGCCGATCTCCGACGTCTGGCCGACCCGGCCCAACGGGTGCGAGCTTCCCCACAGGTTCAGCATCTCGTCCTCGTCCCCAAACGCCCGGGCCGCCCCGCGCGCCAGCGGCGTGTCGATGGTTCCGGGATTGATGGCCAACACGCGAATGTTGTCCCTGGCGAAGTCCAGCGCCATGTTGCGGGTCAGCGACAGGCTCCCGCCCTTGCTGGCCGCATAGGCCGGCACCTGCGGCTGCGACTGCAACCCCTGCACGCTGGCGATGTTGATAATCGTCCCGCCGCCTCTGTCCCGCAGGCGCGGGATGGCGAACTTGGACATCAGGAACTGGCCCTTGAGGTTGATGTCGATGATGCGATCCCAGGTGGCTTCGTCCATCTCCTCGGCGGTCATGTATGAAGCCGTCGGCTGGATTCCGGCGTTGTTGACCAGCACGTCCAGGCCGCCGAATTCAGCGACGGTTTCCGCGACCATGCGTTCAGCGTCGGCGATGGAACTCACGTCGCCGACAACTGCGATGGCACGCCGACCGGCGTCGTTCAGGCGGTCCACCAGGCCGCGGGCCGCTGCCTCGTCAACGTCGGCCACGCTCACCGCCGCGCCGGCGGCGGCGAAGGATTCCGCGATTCCGGCGCCGATCCCCATGGCGCCACCCGTAACCAACGCGACCTGCTCACCCATCGATACGTTCCTCGCATATTCGCCTGGGACAGCCTAGCGGTCGCGGCGCGTACAGCAGACTCGGTATGTCGGCGCGTAGACTCCCGACCAACCAATGAGCACCCTTGCGGCGTCGCCCGCAATCACCGATGCCGGTCGGCGCCGCATCGTCGGCGCGCTGTTCGTGGCGCGCGGCGGCATCGGTGTCGGCTATCTGGCCGGGTTCATTGTGGTCACCATCGCCGCCAAGGAGATCAGCGGCCACGCGGAACTGGCGGGATTGCCCGCCGCCATTTCGATGGTCGGCAGGGCGATCGGCCCGCCGCCAATCGCCCGCGCGATGGACGTGTTTGGGCGTCGACCGGCCATCGCCGGCAGCTACGCGCTGGGAGCCGTGGGCGCCCTTACCTGCGCACTGGCGATCGCGGCCGGGTGGTTCTGGCTGCTGCTGGTCGCGTCGCTCCTGGTGGGCGTGGCGCGCACCGGTGGCGACATGTCGCGTTACGTCGCGGCCGAGGTCTATCCGGCGAGCCGTCGTGGCCGAGCCATCGGGATTGTCGTTTGGGGCGGCACTGCCGGCGCCTTGGGCGGGCCGCTGCTGGGCGGCTATACACAGGATCTCGCGAGTTCGGTCGGGCTGTCGCCCTATGCCGGACCCTGGCTGGCCGCGGCGGGAATGTTGGTGTTCGCCGCGTTGGTGACCTGGGCCTTCGTGCGACCCGATCCGCGCGACGTAGCCGATGTGGCCGATTTGGCGCGGGACACCCTGGCAGCGGCCGGGAAAGCTCTGGACTTGCGCGGTGCATTGCGCGACCGCCGGGTGCAACTGGGCATCTGGGCCATGCTGACAGGTCAGGCTGTCATGACTCTCATCATGGTTGTGGTTCCGCTGCACCTGCACACCTTCGCGAACCTGGAGGAGGCGGTCCCTGCGGCAATGACCGCACACGTGGCGGGCATGTTTGCATTGGCGCCGGTAACGGGTCGCCTGGTGGATACGTTTGGGCCACGGCCGATGGTATTGCTGGGCGCAGTGCTGCTGATGCTGGCCAGTGCCCTGGCCGGGCTGGATGCGGGCGTGGGCACGGTGCTGCCGGCCATGTTCCTGCTGGGATACGGATGGAATGCCTGTTTCGTGGCCGGATCCACCATGCTGTCGCGCGGGCTGCCGCTGAACGTGCGCGCCCGCGTCCAGGGCCGGGTCGAAGTGCTGATCGGCGTCGTGGGTGCGCTTAGCAGCGTCTCGTCGGGACCGCTGCTAGTTGGCGGCGCCGGCATGGGCTGGCTGGGCGCCGCAGGCCTGGTCTCGGCGCTGTTGCTGCTGGTCGCGCTTGGTTGGGAGCGCGCGGGCACGCGAGCGCCCGCGAGCGCGTAATGTCCTCGCGCCTACAATAGGCGCCGCCTGCTAGCCGCCAGCCGAGAGCCGCCATGCCGAACCTGTGGGGTCGTCAGTACAGCCGTGCCGAATTGATGGCGCGTGTCGGAGACGTATCGCAAGTCGGCGGGGTGCGCGAGTACCGCCTGGACGGCGGGTCCGGCGATGGGCTGGCAGTTGTTGACGTCAACACCGGTTCGGGATTGCGATTCACCGTCATTCCGGGGCGTGCCCTGGACATTACCGGGGCGTGGTTCAACGGCATCCCCCTGGGATTCCGGAGCGCGGCCGGCGAGATGCATGGTGCGTACCACGAACCCGAAGGCTGGGGCTGGGTGCGCAGCACAGTGCTCGGGCTGCTGGTCACCGGAGGTCTGGACAACGTAGGCGACCCGGCCGTCGACCCCGACCGCCTGTACACCGACCTGGGATTGCACGGACGACTTTCAAACCTGGCCGCCTCAAACGTTCATGCCGACGGCGAGTGGAACGGTGACGAGTACGAGATGTGGGTGCAGGGTCGCGTGCGGCAGGCCGCGCTGTTTGGAGAAAACCTGGAACTCAAGCGGCGGATTTCAACGTCGCTCGGATCGGCCTCGATTCGCATTCACGACGAGGTCACGAACCTCGGTTCCGAGCCCGAGCCGGCGATGATCCTCTTCCATTTCAACCCCGGGTATCCGCTGGTGGATGACGGCTCGAAGCTGCATGTACGCAGCCGCTCACGACGGCCCTACGACGAGCACTCGGCGTCGCTGGAACCCGGCTGGGACACCTACGGTCCGCCGACCCCGGGCTGGCAGAACACGGTCTGGATCCACGACGTGGAGCCGGATGACGACGGGATGGTGCACGCGGCCCTGGTCAACCGCTCCTTTGGCGATGGGATCGGTCTGGGCTTTACGTACCCGAAATCCCAGTTGCCGTTTCTGAACCAGTGGAAATTCCTGGGAGTGGGCAACTACGTCACCGGCATCGAACCGGCCAACTGCACCGTGCTGGGGCGCGCCGTCAACCGCGCCGACGGAACGCTGCAGATTCTGGAACCGGGCGAGACGACCGAGTTCGACATTGAACTCTCGGGCCTGTCCGGTTCCGACGCCATTGGCAACTTCCTTTCCAACATCGGTGAGTGACGCCTGCGATCACATCGAGACTCTGCGCGTGCGGTATTCCGACACGGATGCGCAAGGGATCGTCCACCACTCCAACTACTTTCGCTGGCTGGAAGAGGCGCGTATCGGGTGGCTGGAAACCATCGGCCAGCCCTACGGCGACTTGACCCGGCGAGGCATCTACCTGCCGTTGACCACCTGTAGTTGCACGTTTCAACTGCCGGTCTGCGCCGGCGAAATGGTTGACGTGCAGTTGATGCTGGACAAGGTTTCGCGCGCGCGAGTGGAACTGACCTACCGAATCATGCGCGGCACACAGCTTGCGGCCACCGCCGCGACCACGCACGCCTACGTGGATGGGGCGGGACGACCATTGCGGCTGACTCGCGACGATCCGTTCTGGCTAGCTATCAAGAAGGAGCCCTGATGCCTGTCACCGATTCCGCAAACGCCGATTCCGTTTCGGTTCGTGTGTCGCCAGATTCGACCGACAACGGCCGAATGATCACAAGGCCCGCGTTCACCGTATTTCTGTCTGGCGTCATGCAGGGATCGAACATTGAGAGCGTTTTGCACACCCAGGACTACCGGCAGTACCTGCGCGAGATCATCACCGCTGCTCACCCGGAAGCCGAAGTGGTCTGTCCCGCGGAACTCAATCCAGACTCGGTCGCCTACGACAACGACGCTGCTCGTCAGGCGTTTATGGGTGAGTTGGACTTAGCTGCGGAGACCGACGTCCTGGTGGCCTATGCGCCCGTGGCCACGATGGGAACGGCGGTGGAGATGTACCGCGCCCACGCTGCCGGTCGGCTCGTCTTCGCCATTTCGCCGATGGTGACCAATTGGGCGATTCGATTCCTCTCAACTCGCGTGTTTGCGGACCTGGCCGCATTCGAAGCATTTGTGCGCGACGGCAAACTGGGGCGAACAGTGGCGTCGCGCGCCGGCTAGTTCTTCTCCGGCGGCTCCAAAGCGGAGCGCCGTCCACGGCCACGGAAGAGAACGCGAAGGCGGGAAGGGACCAGATGCCAGACCAGAAGCCGAACGTGATTGTTCTGCTAACCGACGATCAGGGTTACGGCGACCTGTCGTGTCACGGCAACCCGATCCTGCGAACGCCGAATCTGGACCGGCTCCACGCGGAGAGTGTGCGGCTTGAAGACTTCCACGTCGCGCCGATGTGCACACCTACCCGCAGCCAGCTGTTGACAGGGCAAGACGCCCTGCGAAACGGCGCCACGTTTGTTTGCATGGGCCGGTCGCTGATGGATCCCGCACTCCCGACCATGGCCGACATCTTTGCGGCCAACGGCTACCGAACCGGCCACTTCGGCAAGTGGCATCTGGGTGACAACTACCCCTACCGGCCGCAGGACCGGGGCTTTGACACAACGGTTTATCACCCGGCCTGGGGTATCACCTCGGCGGCCGACTATTTCGAAAACGACTACTTTGACCCCTACGTCCGGCGCGGCGACGCTATCGAGCAGTTGGAGGGGTACTGCACGGACATCTGGTTCGACGAGACGATCAATTGGATCGATCAGGACCGCGACGCACCGTTTTTCGCCTACCTGGCAACCAACACCCCGCACGGCCCGCTCTGGGTACCGGACCAGTACCGGCAGCCGTACCTCGACCACGTGGACTACGACGTCGCCAGCTTCTTCGGGATGATCGCCAACATCGACGAGAACATCGGCCGGCTGGACGCCTACCTCACTGAGACGGGACTCCGTGACAACACCATGCTCGTCTTTATGGGCGATAACGGAACGGCCACGGGCGAAAACGTCTACAACGCCGGAATGCGAGGCAAGAAACGCTCCCTGTACGAGGGAGGACACCGGGTGCCTTGTTTCATCCGCTGGCCATCGGGAGGACTGGTGGGACCTCGCCAGATCGATAAGCCGACCCAGTGCCAGGACGTTCTTCCGACGCTAATCGACCTGTGCGACCTGGAGGGTCCTGTGCCCAAGGAGTTCGATGGGATTTCGCTGACAGCGACCCTTCATGAGAATGAGCCCATCGCGGACCGGATGTTGTTTGTGCAATACGGCCATACCAGCGACGGATGGTCGGGAGAAACGCGCCGAGGCGATGCCGCCGTGATCTGGAACACATGGCGTCTGGTTGGCGACGAGCTTTTCGACCTTGCGCGCGACCCGGGACAAGCGACCGATCTCGCTGGCGAACATCCCGAGGTTCGCACCGCGATGCGCAACCAGTACGACGCCTGGTGGGACCGGCTCGGCGGAAACCTCGACAGCTACCACCCGATAACAATCGGCTCGGACCACGAGAATCCGACGCGGCTGTGTAGCTGCGACTGGGCCTACGTTTACTGCGACAACCCCGGCAACATTCGCGGCGGCGTGATGGACAGCGGTGTCTGGCACCTGATTGCCGAACAGGCCGGCACCTATGCATTCTCGCTCTACCGCTGGCCAGAGGAATCCGAGCTGCCAGTCTCAGCCTCCGCTCCCGAGATGCAAGCGATTGACGGATCGCTCCCGGCCGGCAAGACGCTGCCGGTCGCTCAAGCCTGGATACAAGCTGGCGACTTCCAATCGGATGCTGTCGTGGCGCCCGAAGATCGCTGTGCCACCTTCTCAGCGCAGCTGTCAGCAGGCCCCACGACGCTCAAGACCTGGTGGCTTGATTCCCTGGGCAACAAGCTGGCGGGCGCCTACTACGTCTCGGTTAACAGGCTCGACTGACGTCTTCGGCGCCTCGCGTTGAGCGCCCGCCTAGAGGCTTGCGTCTCGTTGTCGCCCACTTCAGGAAAGTCCCACACCAGCATCTCAAAACTGGTCGACCCGCCTCGAAGAGTGGCTGTCCATCCGGCGCGGGTTGAGCGCTAGCGCTTTCAGCGAGGCGCGAGCAGTCAAGCCCTAGATCTGGGCCGGTCTCGTCGTGCGCATCAACATATTGGGTGCTGCGACCTGCTCTTGTCCCCAGCTGCGAGGTTCAGGCCGGCCATCAGGAGTCCCGAATGTTGACGTTGCGTGGCCCTCGCGGCTACCCTTGCCGACTGAAGCTGTGACTTCATGGGCGCTCTGTAGAGACTCGCAGTTTAGGGAGGCTGAGCCTGTCGAGAGCCCCGACGGGACAACTGTGTCTTGCGTGCGTCATTCGCCTGACGCTCGCCTCAGCCTCTAGCCGCGTCCCATGAGCATGGGCGCGTTTCGGCGTCCCCTCCGGGCCTACTCCGCGCGCCGGATCGCCCTGGCGCTGGCCATCGTCGGGCTCGCCTTCCTGACAGCCTTTTGGAGCGTCGCGCCGCCAGCAGCCACTGCGCGTCGCAGGCCAGCGAGGCGCTGATCCGCGACTGCCGGACGCTGATCGACCTCAAGGACGATCTGGATCCCAACAGCAAGTTGAACTGGCACGAGGCCCTGCCCATGGAGCATTGGGACGGGATTTTCGCCTCTCAAGACCGCGGGGTCTCGACGATCGAGATCTACGGCACGATGGCTGGGTATTCGGACGCTAACCCGCTGGTACTAGGCGGGACTGTCCCCGCCGGTCTGGGCAGCCTTCCCAACTTGCGGTTTCTCAGGATGTGGCGAGTCGGCTTGACCGGCTCGATTCCCGCCGAGCTCGGCAACCTGTCGATCCTGGAAGAGTTGCGCCTGGACCAGAACGAGCTGACCGGCAGCATCCCCACCGGGCTGGGAAGCCTGAGCAACCTGCGATATCTGAGTTTTTCAATCAACCGCTTGAGCGGCGGGGTCCCCAGCGACTTCGGCAGCATGGGCTCGTTGGAGCACCTGGGTTTGGATCGGAACTTCCTCGGCTTGGTGACCCACCCCACGGACGGCGATCCCCCGCCCACCGCGGTCACGAACCCAATTCCGGCCAGCCTGGGCAACCTCAGTTCGCTGCAAGGGCTGGCGCTCGACGACAACAGCTTCTCGGGGTCCATCCCCTCCGCGTTGGGAAACCTCGGCGCACTGACCAGTCTCAGCCTCAGCGAGAACAACTTTGAAGGCGGCATTCCATCGTCGCTGGGGAATCTCACCAAGCTCGAGTCGCTGAGCGCCTGGGGGAACAAGCTGAGCGGTTCGATTCCTTCGCAGCTGGGCAACCTCACCGCGCTTGAATACCTCGACCTGGCCTACAACAGCTTGGAAAACCCCATTCCCTCGCAACTCGGTCGCCTGAGCAGCTTGAAAGAGTTGCACCTGAGCTCAAACAAGCTAAGGGGCTCGATCCCCTCGCAGCTGGGAGATCTCACGAATCTTGAGAAGCTCATTCTCGACACGAACCAGCTCAACGGCTCGATTCCGTCGGACTTGGGCGACCTTGCGGCGCTTGTTGACCTGCAATTGGCGCGGAACGAATTGAGCGGTCCCATTCCGTCCGAGCTGGGCAACCTTTTGAACCTTGAGCACCTGAACCTCAACGACAACGCCTTGAGCGGGAATATCCCGGCCGAGTTGGGCAACTTGTCGACGTCAACCGACGACGACAACAAGGCCCTCGGCTACATCAGCCTTTCATGCAACCTATTGACCGGGAACGCTCCCAGCGAGCTGGGGAACCTTCCCGGCCTGTCGATTCTGTTGCTGGACAACAACAAGCTGAATACCGAGGCGGCGGATCGACCCGCAAGCTTCAGCAACATCGGATACGTGCGCTGGACCAGCGGCACCCCATGTCCCCGCGGACAGCCCGATGCGGAGCCGCCGTCATCCGACGACGTGCCGCCAACGTTTGAAGAGGCGGAGCTCTCTCGCGACGGTCTCACGATCGTCTTGACCTACAACGAGTCGCTGGACAGTACCAACGTGCCGGCGGGCACCGACTTCACGGTGAAGGTGGACGGCCAGGAGGTCACGGTCTCGACGGTGGCGGTGCGAATCCGGGAAGTAAGTCTGGGCCTGGGCGGGGCGGTGACCGAGCACCAGGGCGTCACCGTGGCCTACACCGACCCGACAGTCGACGATGACGACAATGCGATCCAGGACCGCACGGGCAACGATGCGGCCGACTTGCCTGAAACCGCGGTTACCAATGAATCCACGGTAGACGACGAAGTCGCACCCGAGTTCTCAAGCGCTGCGATTTCGACTGACGGGACCACGATCACTCTCACCTATACCGAGATTCTGGATAGCCAAAACAGGCCAAAGATCTCGGACTTCAGAGTCTTAGTCGAGGGCGAAACGCGCGGCGTCTCGAGCGTTGGCGTGAGCGACAGGGAAGTCAGGCTTCGCCTGGCCAGCCCGGCGACGGTGCAGCAGTCGATTGTCGTGAGCTACTTCGACCCAACATCCGGCGATGACACCAACGCCATCCAGGACCGCTCCGGCAATGACGCGGCGGACCTGAGCGATCATGAGATCACCAACGCCTCCACGGCCCAGGACAACCGCGCGCCCATGTTCTCGCGGGCGGCGATGTCCAGCGACGGCTTGAGCATCACGCTCGTCTACGACGAGGTGCTGGACGGCGACGCCGGTCCGGGAGCCAGCGACTTCGCAGTTGAGGTGGACGGGGAAACAGCGGATCTGTCGTCGAACGCGCCGGTCGCTGTCAGTGGTCGAACGGTCGTCCTGGTCCTGGCGAACGCGGTGCGGGAGTTGCAGGACGTGGCCGTGAGCTACACCGATCCCACCGGCAATGACGACACGAACGCTATTCAGGACGCCGCGGGCAATGACGCGGCCGACCTGGTTGATCAGGCCGTCACCAACACCTCCACTGTGCTCGACCAGGTGCCGCCGGTATTCCAGAGCGTGGCGATGTCGACCGACGGCACGACGATCACCCTCACCTACGACGAGATACTGGACAGTGCGAACGGGCCGGCCACTGCCAACTTCCAGGTCATGGTCCATGGCGAACGGCGGGGCGTGTCCGACGCAACGGTCACCGATAAGACGGTTGTACTTGAGCTCTCCAGCGCCATCACCACAGGTCTCACGGTCACCCTGACCTATAGCGATCCGACGGTCGGCATCGATGACCTGAAGACCATTCAAGACCATTCCGGCAACGACGCGGACAGTCTGATCGACGAACCAATCGCAAACACATCCACCGTCACCGACAGCACGGCACCGAAGTTCGTGCGCGCGGTCATGTCCAGCACTGGTCAGTCGATCACGCTGACGTATGACGAAGTGCTGGACGACGCGAACGGACCGGCGACCACGAACTTCACGGTCACCGTGGATCAAGTGGGGGCAGAGCCTTCGCAGGTGACCCTGAGCGGCCGGACGGTTGTGCTGGAGTTGTCCACTGGCGTGCTGCAACTCCAGGACGTCACGGTCAGCTACACCGATCCCGGAATCGCCACGGACGGGAACGACGCCAATGCAATCCAGGACGTCGCCGGCAATGACGCCGCGAGCTTGGTCAACCAAACGGTCGCCAATGCGTCGACGGTGCTCGATGTGCTGCCGCCGGTATTCCAGAGCGCGGCCACGTCAAGCGACGGCGCCAAGATCATCCTGACCTACGACGAAATCCTGGACAGCACCAACAAACCGGCCACGGCCGACTTTGCGATCACGGTAGAGAGCGAAGCACGGGAGGCTTCCACGGTGACCGTGGTTGGGAAGACGGTTGAACTGGGACTCGGCACCGCGGTCACGTCGGTCCAGACAGTCACGGTGGCCTACACCGATCCGTCGGCCAATGTCGACGACACGAACGCCATCCAGGACCGGGCGGGGAATGACGCGGCCAGTCTCACCGCGACAGAAGTCACCAACGATTCCGCGATCGTCGACGCCACGGCGCCAGCGTTTGTGCGGGCGGTGCTGGCCAGCGATGGCTGGTCAATCACGCTCACCTATGACGAGGTGCTGGACGACACGAACGAACCGGCGGCCACCGACTTCGCGGTCACGGTGGATGGAGATTCGAGAACAGTCGACACAGTGGATGTCAGGGGCCGGGATGTCCTGCTCTTCATCAGCGGCCTGATCTCGTCGCTGAAGGAAGTCAAGGTGAGCTACACGGATCCGAGCGCGAACAACGACGTCAACGCGATCCAGGATCCAGCGGGCAACGACGCGGCCAACCTCGCGGACCAGACGGTCACCAATGCCTCCACGGTTGTCGACAACGACGCGCCGGTATTCCAGAGCGCGACGACGTCGACCGACGGCACCGAGATCACCCTGACCTACAACGAGGTCTTGAATAGCGTCAAGGGGCCGGCACCCGGAAACTTCGCGGTCAAGGTCCAAGACGAACCGACGGACGTTTCCGCGGTGAGCGTGAGCGGGAAGACGGTTGTCCTGGAGCTCGGAAGTACGGTGACGACGGGCGAAACGGTCACGGTGGAATACACCGACCCAACCCCAAGTGTCGACGACACCAACGCGATCCAGGACCGTGCCGGCAATGACGCGGACTACCTGTATGAGCGAATAATCACGAATGCCTCCACGGTTGCCGACACCACGGCGCCGAGGTTTGTCCAGGCGGCCATGTCAAGCGATGGCGTCACCCTCACCATGACCTACGACGAGGTGCTGGACGAAACCAACCAGCCGGCGACCTCCAACTTCGCGGTATCCGTGGCTGGGCAATCGGTTGATGTCACCGCAGTGGACGTCGACGGCCGCGACGTGCTACTGACGCTTGACAGCACGGTGACGGCCGGCCAGGACGTCAAGGTGACCTACACCGATCCCACCACGGGCGACGATGCGAACGCGATTCAGGACCCGGCGGGCAATGACGTCGCCACGTTGACGAACCGGTCGGTCACCAATTCCTCCACGGTGCCGGACGTCGCGCCGCCGGAATTCGTACGTGCCGAGCTGGCAAGCGATGGCCTGGCGTTGACATTGACGTACAACGAAAATCTGGACGGCAGCAATGGCCCGGTGCCCGCGGACTTCGTCGTCTCGGCGGAGGGTGAACGTCGGCAGATTTCGACGGTGACAGTCAGCGGCACGGACGTTGTCCTGCGACTGGCCAACGTGATCACGTCGGCACTGGCGGTCGCCGTGACCTACACCGATCCAACGGCCGGCCAGGACGACACTAAGGCCACCCAAGACTTGGCCGGCAACGACGCGGCCAACCTGAGCTATTCGGGCATCGTTGGCTCCACGGTACTGGACTCGTCGCCACCCGGATTCGTTCAAGCGGTGATGTCGAGCGATGGCAGCACCATCACGCTGACCTTTGACGAGGTGTTGGATGCCGACCGCGGACCGCTGAATAGCGACTTCACGGTCAAGGTTGATGGTGAGTCGGTGACGCTCTCGACCAGCTCGGCGCCGACCATGCGCGGTCGGACGGTGGTGGTTGGCGTGGACAGCGCCGTGACGGCGGGCCAGGACGTGACGGTGACCTATACCGATCCGTCCGCCAGCAATGACAACTACGCGATCCAGGATCCCGCGGGCAATGACGCGGCCACGCTGACCGACCAGATGGTCACGAACGCGTCCACCGTCACCGATGACCGGGCGCCGGAATTCGTGAGTGCGACGACGGCAAGCGACGGACTCTCGATTGTCCTGACCTACGACGAAGACCTCGACAGCCAGAACAAGCCCAGGACCGCCAACTTCTGGATCACCGTGCAGGGCGAGCGCCGGGACGTCTCGACCGTTGACGTCAGTGGCAGGACCGTGACGTTGGGACTTGGTGCCGCGATCACGACCGGGCAGTTGGTCGCGATCACCTATACCGATCCGACCGCCGCCGTTGATGACCGCAATGCGATTCAGGACGAGGCCGGCAACGATGCGGCCAGCCTGAGTGAAACGGTTACGAATGCCTCGTCGGTCGCGGACACAACGGCGCCCAGCTTCGTGCGGGCGGTGCTGTCCAGCGATGGCGGAACGATCGTCCTGACTTACGACGAAGTGCTGGACGCCACAAACATCCCAGGATCCGGTGACTTTACGGTCACGGTGGATGGCCAGTCCGCCGACCTGGCGTCAGGCTTGCCGGTGTCAGTCCGCGGACGCACGGTGAGGGTGGGCCTGGATGCGGCGGTTACGGCGAACCAGGATGTCAGAGTCACCTACACCGATCCCACTGACGCCGTGGATGACGCGAACGCGATCCAGGACCCGGCCGGCAACGATGCGGCCAGCCTGACCGACCAGGCGGTCACCAACGCCTCCGCGGTGTCCGACGAGCGAGCGCCGGAGTTTCGAAGCGCGACGACGACGAGCGATGGGCTCAAGATCATCCTGACCTTCTACGAGGATCTGGATACCCGGAACGGGCCACGCACCAGCGATTTCGGAGTGACCGTGCAAGGCGAACGGCAGGCTGTCTCCAAGGTGACCGTGAGCGGCAAGACCGTGACCCTGGAGCTACGCGACGCGATCACGAGCGGTCAGACCGTGGCTGTCACCTACACCGATCCCACGGCCGGCGTGGACGACCGCAACGCGATTCAGGATACGGTCGGCAACGACGCAGCCAGCCTGGCTGAGCCGGTCACGAACAATTCCGGCGTGGCCGACACGCAGGCGCCAAGCCTCGATCGCGCGGAAACCACCACCGACGGCGGACGAATTGTCCTGACCTACGACGAGGTGCTGGACGACGAGGCCGGTCCAGCAGTCAGCGACTTTTCGGTAGAAGTGGACGGCGAGGCGGCGGAGCCCTCGGATGTGGAAATCAGCGGCCGCAACGTGGTCTTGACCTTGGCCAGCACTGTGCGGGAGCTGCAAGTGGTCACGGTGAGCTACACCGATCCCGATATCGCCTCCGACGGGAATGACACGAATGCGATTCAAGACCCGGCCGGGAACGACGCGGCGAGCCTGGTCAAACGTGGAGTCACCAACACCTCCACGGTGCTCGACCAGGTACCGCCGGTCTTCCAGAGCGTGGCGATGTCGACCGATGGCGCCACCATCACCTTGACGTACGACGAGGTGCTGGACGGCGCCAACGGTCCAGCCACCGCCAACTTCCAGGTCACCGTTCAGGGCGAACGCCGCGGCGTTTCGGACCTGACCGTCAGCGACAGGACGGTGGAACTGGACCTGGCCAGTGCGATCACCGCGGGCCTGACGGTCACGGTGACCTATAACGACCCAACGAATGGCATCGACGATCTGAACGCGATTCAAGACCGATCCGGCAATGACGCCGACAGCCTGATCGATGAATCGGTCACGAACGTGTCCACGGCCACCGACAGCACGGCGCCGAAGTTCGTGCGAGCGGTGATGTCCAGCAACGGCCAGTCGATCACGCTGACCTATGACGAAGTGCTGGACGGCAGGAACGGACCGGCGACCACGGACTTCTCGGTCACAGTCGATGAAACAGCGTCCGATCCGTCGAGCGTGACTGTTAGCGGCCGAACCGTGGTGCTGGAGTTAGACACGGGGGTGCTGTCACTCCAGGACGTGTCGGTCAGCTACACCGATCCAGATATCGCCGCAGACGGCAATGACACGAATGCGATCCAGGACGTTGCAGGGAATGACGCAGCGAGCTTGATCAACCAGTCGGTTGCGAATGCATCGACGGTGCTTGACGAAGTGGCGCCCGTGTTCCAAAGCGCGGCGACGTCAAGCGACGGCGCCAAGATCATCCTGACCTACGACGAGATTCTGGACAGCACGAACAAACCGGGCGCCGCCGACTTCGACATCACGGTGCAGGGCGAGGCGCGGGATGCTTCCTCGGTGACCGTGACCGGCAAGACGGTTGAATTGGGTCTTGGCGTCTCAGTCACAGCAGGCCAGGAAGTCACCATCGTCTATACCGATCCAACTGCCAACGTAGACGACACAAGCGCGATCCAGGACCGGGCCGGGAACGACGCAGCCAACCTGGCCCAAACAGACGTCACGAACAGTTCGACTGAATCCGACTCCACGGCACCCACGTTTGTGCGGGCAGTTCTGGGCAGCAATGGCGTCACCGTCGCCCTGACGTACAACGAGGTGCTGGACCAAGTCAACCAACCGAGGAGCACTGACTTCGCGGTGACCGTGGATGGGGATCCAAGCGTAATCGTGATCGGCAATGTCATTGGCCGGGAAGTCCTGCTCTACGTGAGAAACCAGATCCCGTCACTGAAGGACGTCAGGGTGAGCTACACGGATCCGAGCGCGAACAACGACGATAACGCGATTCAGGATCCGGCCGGTAACGACGCCGCGAGCCTTGTTGACGAAGTGGTCACCAATTCGTCGACGGTGATCGACCAGACGCCGCCGGAGTTTGTAAACGCAACGACGTCCACGGACGGCACCAAGGTCACCTTGACCTACAACGAGGTCCTGGATAGCACGAACCAGCCAGCAGCCGGGAATTTCGCGGTCAAAGTCCAGGACGAACCGACTGACGTTTCCGGGGTGACCGTGAGCGGGAAGACGGTTGTCCTGGGGCTCGGAAGTGTGGTCACTACTGGCGAAAAGGTAACCGTGGCCTATACCGATCCAACGGCGAATGTTGACGACACCAACGCAATCCAGGACTTGGCCGGGAACGACGCGGGCGACCTGATTGAGCGAGAAATCACGAATGCCTCAACGGTTGCGGACACCACGGCGCCCAGTTTCGTGCAGGCAGCCATGTCGAGCGACGGCAGCACGCTCACCATGACTTACGACGAGGTGCTGGACAGCACGAATCAACCGTCGACCTCCGACTTCGCGGTCACGGTGGCGGGCAGTTCGGAGACCGTTTCCTCGGTGAACGTCAGCGGCCGGGACGTCGAATTGCAATTGGGAAGTGCAGTGACGGCGGGTCAGGACGTGAAGGTGACCTACACCGACCCCAGCACTGACAACGACACCAACGCGATCCAGGACCCGGCAGGCAATGACGCCGCCACGTTGACGAACCAGTCGGTCAGCAATACCTCGGCGGTACCCGATGTGACACCGCCAGAATTCGTGAGCGACGAGATGTCCAGCGACGGCCTGACGCTGACGCTGACCTACAACGAGACCTTGGACAGTGGCAACGGTCCACGGACCGCCGACTTCGTCGTGTCGGCGGAAGGCGAACAGCAGCAGATTTCGACGGTAACGGTCAACGGTACCGACATTCAGATTCGGATGGCTAGCGCGATCACCTCGGCCTTGGTCGTCGCGGTGACCTACACGGATCCGACCGCCGGGGTCGATGACTCCAAGGCCATCCAGGACGTGGCCGGCAACGATGCGGCCAACTTGAGCCTGTCGAATGTGATTGGCTCCACGGTAGTGGACTCGACGCCGCCGGAGTTCCTGCGTGCGGTGGTCTCGAGCGACGGCGGCACCATCACGCTGACCTATGACGAGGTGTTGGATGCTGACCGGCCCCCTTCGAATAGCGACTTCACTGTGAAGGTTGACGGTGAGTCGGTGACGCTCTCGACCAGCTCGTCGCCAACCGTGCGCGGGCGAACGGTGGTGGTTGGCCTGGACAGCGCCGTGACGGCGGGCCAGGACGTCACCGTTACGTACACCGATCCCTCGGCCAACGACGACGGCTACGCGATCCAGGACCCCGCGGGCAATGACGCGGCCACGTTGACCGACCAGATCGTCACGAACGCGTCGACGGTGGCCGACGAGCGGGCGCCGGAGTTTGTGAGCGCGGAAACCTCGTCCGATGGTCTCACGATCATCCTGACCTTCGACGAAATCCTCGACAGCCAGCGAGGACCACGAACCGCCAATTTCGGCGTCACCGTGCAGGGCGAACAACGGGAAGCCTCGACGGTGAACGTCAGCGGCAAGGCGGTTGAACTCGGACTTGGCGCCGCAATCACGACCAACCAGGTCGTCACGGTGGCCTACACCGATCCGACCCCCGGCGTGGACGATGCCAACGCCATTCAGGACCGCGCGGGCAATGACGCGGACAGCCTGAGCGAGTCGGTTACAAATAGCTCCACGGTGGCCGACACGACGGCCCCGAGCTTTATGCGGGCAGTGCTATCCAGCGATGGCGGCACGATTGTCCTGACCTATGACGAGGTGCTCCACAGCACCGACACACCGTCGTCCGGCGACTTCGCGGTGACGGTGGACGAGGCATCGGCGGATCTCTCCTCGAATTCGCCCGTGACCGTTCGTGGACGCACAGTGAACCTCGGGCTGGCCAACGCGGTGACGGCTGACCAGAACGTCAAGGTGAGCTACACCGATCCCACCGACGGCGTTGACGACACCTACGCGATTCAGGACCCGGCGGGGAACGACGCGGTCAGCCTGGTCGATCAGGCCGTCACGAATGCCTCCACGGTGCCCGACGAGCGAGCACCGGCATTCGTAACAGCGACGACGTCGAGCGACGGGCTCTCGATCGTTCTCACGTTCGATGAGGAGCTCGATGGCCGCAACGGACCGAGAACTTCTCAGTTCGCGGTCACGGTGCAGGGCGAGCGTCAGGACATTTCGACGGTTGCCGTGAGTGGCAGAACCGTGACGCTCGGTCTTGGCAAGGCGATTGCAATCAATGAGACGGTTGTGGTGATTTACACCGATCTGACGGCTGGCGTGAATGACCGCAACGCGATTCAAGACTCGGTCGGCAATGACGCAGCCAGCCTGACCGAGCCGGTTACGAACGATTCCACCGTGGTCGACTCGCAGGCGCCAAGCCTGGATCGCGCTGAAACTTCTATTGACGGTGGCCGCATCATCCTTACGTTCGACGAGGTGTTGGACGACGTCAACACACCGTCGGCCAACGACTTCACGGTCAAAGTCGATGACGAAGCGGTGGACCTCTCATCAGCCTCCCCCGTGACCGTCCGGGGACGCACCGTGATCCTGGGCCTGGAGACTGCGGTAACCCAGGGCCAGAACACCACGGTGACATACACCGACCCGACCGACGGTGTGAATGACTTCAACGCGATTCAGGATCCGACCGGCAATGACGCGGCAACCCTGACCGACGAGGCGGTGAGGAATAGGGTCGGAGAACACCCCTCCGGACCGTCAACGACGTCGAGTTTGCCGCCTTCAGGCTTCACGACGTCGGCCTCGACGCGCGGAGCTCCAGGGGCACCGCTTGTACTGATCCTCACCGTGCCTGAAACACCGATCGAAGTCGGTCAGTCGTTGTCCTACACCGTGACCATCGTCAACTCCGGCAGCGAGCCGCTGACCGGGCTGACCTGGCGCGACCGGACCTCGGGGACCGCGGCTCAGTCACTCAGCAATCTTGCGTCAGGTGCCTCGGTGTCGGTGACCGGCACGTTCGGGCCGATGCAGGACGACCACATTCCGCACATCATCCTCACCGTGGCGGCGAACTCCGACCAGACGGCCGAGATCATCACGAGCGAACGCGTCGAGGTGGTCCCGGCGACCACGGAGGCGACCGAGGTCAACCAGCAATCCGATCAGCAATCCGGCCAGCCGCCGGGCCAACTGTCGGGCCAGCCGCCAACGGGCGTCCGGCCCAAGGTCCCGTCGGCGCTTGTGTTGCGCGTAGTTCGGGTCGACTTCAAGGTGCCGGACGCGCATCTGGCGCACAACATTCCCGACCTGCTGGTGTCCCTGCCGGACGGCACCGAGACCTCCTGCAACTTCCTGACCCACTACGAGAACACCGGCGGCCTGACCCGCTGGGGCCACGTGACCTCGGAAGTCCTGGAAGAACGCCCCGGCTCGCTCACCCAGTACTACCAGCGCGGTGTCGTCGACTGTCACGTGCGCGAGGGCGACTGGCTGATGGAGCGGCGGCTGGCCTGGGATCACTTTGGCGGCGGCGTTGATGGATCCGTAGACCTGGGCGTTGAGCCGCACCTGCTCAGCGACCAGCCGGGCCAACTGCTGGGCCCGTGGGGACACAAGGTCTCCAACTACGCCGTGGACGGCACCTACATCGGCTTCCTGGATTTCTTCACGGCCCTCGGCGGCGTGCCCTCCTTCGGCTATCCCAAGAGTGAGGCGCGCTTCGACAACGACCCGCGGCGGCAACTGGGCATCCAGGTCGCCACCCAGGGCTTTATCCGCCAGTACTTCCAGGCCGCCGTGATGGAGTACCACCCGGACACCTTGGCCACGGTGATGCTGCGGCTGCTCGGCGACGACCTGCGCGATCGCCGCTATCCCAACCAGCTGTACAAGGCTTTCGTGAGTTTCGGTTCGGTCCCGCCCTTGCGGGTCGGGCAGATCTACGTGGCGGAACTGGTCTTGGCGGACCCGCGAGCGGCACCGACGCTCACGCCCCCGGTTGAGCTCACGCCATTGCCGGCCACAACGGCCCGGCCCTCGACGCTGCAGCTGCGCGTGGACCGCTTCGCCTACAGCGAGCCGGATGTCCACCTGGGCCATAACATCCCGGACCTCACGCTCTTCCTGCCAAACGGCTCCGAGAGCACCTGCCACTTCCTCAGCTACTTCGAGGGCAACCACGGCCTGGCACGCTGGGGCCATCCAACCGCCGAAGTCTTCGAGGAGCGTGACGGCGTGCTCACGCAGTACTACCAGCGCGGCGTGTTGGACTGCGAGGAACACGACGGCCAGTGGCGTGTCACCCGACGCCTGGCCTGGGACTACGTGGGCGGCGGCGCCGCCGGTTCGCCGGACCTGGGGGTCGAGGCCCACTTACTCAGTGATCAGGCCGGCGAACTCGTCGGGCCCTGGAACCACCGCGTCTCCAACGATGCGGTGGACGGCACCTTCACCGGGTTCCTTGACTTCTTCAACACGCTGGGTGGCGCCGACACCTTCGGCTTCCCCAAGACCGAGGCCCGCTACGACGACGATCCGCGGGCCGCCCTGGGCATCCTGGGCGCCTCGCGCCGCGTCATCCGCCAGTACTTCCAGTCCGCCGTGCTGGAGTTCCACCCGAGCGACACCGTGCAGCCCGTCAAATTGCGGCTGCTGGGCGACGACGTCCGCGACCGCCTGTATCCCAACCAGACCTACACGGCCTTCGGCAGCTTCGGCCCGTCCGTACCGTTGGCCAGGGGACAGATCTACACGCCGGAGCGGATTACGCCGCCTGGCCTCACGGGCCCCCCCACAACCGCCCCCACAACCGCCCCGCCGGCCCCGCCGACGGCCACGAGGCCCTTCGTGACCCCGCCGGCGCCGTCCACCCTTGGGCTGCGGGTCGAGCGCGTCTTGTTCAACGCGCCGGACGTGCACCTGGCCCACAACATCCCGGACCTCGCGCTGACGCTGCCCGATGGGGCCACCGCGTCCTGCGGCTTCCTGACCTACTACGAAGCGACCCACGGCGTCGCCCGCTGGGGCCACGCCATTTCCGAGGTGCTCGAAGAGCGGCCGGGCACCCTGACCCAGTACTTCCAGCGCGGCGTGCTCGACTGCGAGGAACGTGACGGCGAATGGCGCGTGGCACGCCGCCTGGCCTGGGACTCCCTCGGCGGCGGCGTGGACGGCGCCCCGGACCTGGGCGTGGAACCCGCCCTCATCAGCGATCAACCCGGCGAGCTGCTGGGGCCGTGGGGCCATCGCGTGTCCAACTTCTCGGTCGACGGGGCCTACATCGGCTTCCTGGACTTCTTCACGGCGCTCGGCGGCGACTCCACCTTCGGCCTGCCCAAGTCCGACGCCCGCTATGACGACGACCCGCGCGCCGTGCTGCGCGTGCCCAATGGCGCCCCGGGCGTGATCCGCCAGTACTTCCAGGCCGCCGTCCTCGAGTACCACCCCGACGACGTGGCGCAGCCCGTCAAGCTCTTCCTCATTGGCGACGCCCTGCGCGACTGGCGCTATCCGACCTATCGCGCCTTCGCCAGCTTCGGCTCCTTCGGCCCCCTCAGCGAAGGCCAACCCTACTATCCGCCCGCCACGTCGAACGTCCTGCGCCCGGCCGGCTAGGCCTGATCAGGCCAAGGGACCACTGACCACCTAGACTGGGCACATGACCACCGACGCGCACGTACAGGCACTACACGCTCGCTCGACGCTCCTGATTTCCGTAGCGATTGGCTTGGTTACCGCGGCGGCGTTTGGCCTCACCGTTGGCGTGATCACCGGAGCTATCGACACGCCGATATTCGAGCGTGCAACTCCCGCCTATGCCATCGACTACCCGATCTGGACGGCCAATGCGCTGCTGGTTGGCGCGCTTGCGGGCGTGAGCGTGTACGCCGCGCGTCAAAGGCAGTCATTCGGCTCAAGTACGATCTACGCTGGTGGCTTCCTCTCGGCTTTCGCCATTTCCTGTCCGCTCTGCAACGGGCTGCTGGTGGCTGCCTTTGGTACCGGCGTGGCCGCAAATGTCTTTGACCCGGCGCGCCCCTTCATCGGAGGGCTAACGGCGCTCTTCATGGCCTTTGTTCTGTATCGGCGAATTCGCACGCTGCGGGCCGGCTGCGATGAGTGCGCAGTGCTGACCGAGCCATCCACGAGTTGAAAACCCGTCGGTTAGTAACGGTCCGGCCAGTAGCAATAGGCGTCAATCGGCGGAAATAGCGCGTCCAGGACTCGGACGTCGCGGCCCGCAAGCCGCTCGCCGTGGATCTCTCGCAGATCCCTGGCCGATCGGTATCCAAACAGAAGTTCGGCCAGTCGTTCCGACGGCAGGAGCACGTGGTGCGGTGGCGAGTCACCCCCAAGTGGAAGCTCGCCCGATCCAAGCTCCGTCTCAATCAGGAGCCGCGACGGACACTGGCTCCCCAGTGCGCCGGCCTGCTCGCGCGCGTACGGCTGCAGCGCCTCCAGCACCGGGCCCGGCAGGCCGAGCCGGACCATCTGTGAGCGGCCGACCGGACGTTCGGTCGTCAAGCTCACGTCGAGACTCCGCAAATACCGACCCACGCGGCCTGGTGGATACACGTGAAATACCAGCGTTCCGATCCCGTGTCGGGCTGCCTCGTCCACCATGGCCCGAATCAAGGATCCCGCGACCGCGCTGTTCGTTGCCTGCGCGTCCACGATGTCAAGCTGCTGCGCGTCGCTGTCGATCTGATCGCCAATGCAGTAGCCGACGATCCGGCTCTCGTCGTTCAGCGCCACCTGCACCCACGCATCGAGCCGGCCGAAATAGAGACCCTGACGGGGACCGAGCCAGCGTTCGGGCTCTCGCACCCGCGCGCCGGTCATCCCGGCGGTTTCACGGTTGTACAGGCGAGCGATCGCGGGTCGATCCGCAGGCTCGCCGGCCCGAATGCGATGACTTGCCGGAACCGCCTGGGCGTGTCGCGTCGAAACCTCAAAGTTGAACTCCGGCATCACGGTGGCGTATGCCCAGCGGTGATACACGTCCGGCACGCCGCCATAGAGCGTGGATAGCGGCACACCGCGTGCCTCGGCGCGCTGGAGTACGGCCTCCAGCATGAAGCGCATGTGGCCCCGCATCTGATGCGCGTCGTGCGTATGCACGCCCACCACGCCCGCGCAATCCAGCGTCACGCCGCGCAGGCGGTGACCGACCGTGAAGGTCTGCATCCAGCTGACCAACTCACCGTCGACCTCGACGCGCACTTGCTCCCACGGCGGCCCGAGTTCGTGGGGGAGAAACTGAATCGAGCGGTCGGACACTGGCCTCAGCCGACCGCGAGTTTGGCCAGTCCGACCAGGGCGCGCTGCAAACGCTCCCGGCAACGCTGGCGTCCCAACACCTCCATCGTGGCAAATAGCGGCGGCGTGGCCTTGCGTCCAGTAACAGCGATGCGGACGGGCATGAAGAGGTCGCCGGCCTTCCAGTCCAGGTCGCCGGCCAGCGCGCGCATGCCGGCTTCCAACGTGGGATCGTCAAAGGGCTCAGCCTCATCAACCAGCGCCGCCACCCGCTCCAGGGCCTGTGCCGTCTCGGCTGGCGAATGCCGTCGATACCGCACCTGCCGCATGTCGGGGTCGAGATCGTCGTCGAAGAAGAAGTCCATCAACTCGGCCGTCCGATTGAGGTGCGAAATGCGCTCGTACTCCAAGGCCAGGGCTGAGGTGAAGTAGGGACGCTGCGTTGGCCTGAGGTCCAGTCCGCCCGCGATCGCATAGGACCAGGCGCGATCAGCCAGATCCGCCAGGTCGAGCCGCCGAATCCAGACGCCGTTGAAGTGGTCCAGCCGCTGTGGATCAAACACGGCGTCGGCGCGGTTCACGCGCTCCAGCCTGAATTCCTGCACCAGTTCGTCCAGGCCGAAGATCTCGCGCTCATCACCCGGCGCCCAGCCCAGGAAGATAAGAAAGTTGACCAGCGCCTCGGGCAGATAGCCCTGCGTTCGATACTCCCCGACCCACTGCGCGCCATCCCGACTGGAGAACTTCTGACGCCCTCGGTTGACTACCAGGGGCAAGTGAGCAAAGGCGGGTGGCGTCCAGCCCAGGGCCTCGTAGAGCAGCACCTGCCGGAACGTGTTGGACACATGGTCCTTGCCACGGACGACGTGACTGATGCGCATGTGCTGGTCGTCGACCACGACCGCCATGTTGTACAGCGCCGATCCGTCACCGCGCGCAATGACAAAGTCGTCGACTTCGTCCGGACCGACTCTGATGTTCCCGAGCACAATGTCGTCGAACTGAACGGGCTTCGGCTCGGACCGGAACCGGACGGCGGGAACTACGCCGGCGGCCTGGCGCTCCGCGATCTGGGCGGCGCTGAAATTTCGACCAATACCGGAGTAGCGCGGCGGCCGGCCCTCGGCCCGCTGCTGCTCGCGCTCGACGGCGCGCTCCTCGGCCGTGGTGTAGTCGTAGTAAGCGCGATCTGTTGCCAGAAGCTGCTGAACGGCCTCACGGTGGATGTCCTGCCGCTCACTCTGCCGGTAAGGGCCGAACGGGCCGCCGACGTCAGGGCCTTCATCCCAGTCCAGGCCCAGCCAACGCAGGCCCTCGTAGATGCCCACTTCATGGGACGCATCGCTGCGCTGCGCGTCGGTGTCCTCGATGCGCAGCACGAACGCGCCGCCAACGCGGCGGGCCATGAGGTAGTTGCACAGGGCGGTTCGGGCGTTCCCCACATGCAAGTCACCCGTGGGGCTTGGCGCCATGCGCACGCGGATTGGCTGAGTCATGGCGCGCAGTATCTCACCGCTCGGCGCGGCATTCCCGGCAGCCGATCGGTCAACCCTCGTAGTAGCCGATGATCGTGTCCATGGCAGCCGAAAGTTCGGCGATCCACGCCTCGGGCACGGCGCTGCTGGGGCTGACTTCGGGGGTGATCCAGCCGCTGTAGCCAACGCGCCGCAGCGTCTGCATGACATCGGGCCAGTCCACGTCGCCATGCAGCAACTGGGTGAAGCCCAGCCAGCCGCCAGGTCTGAGCGTGAAGTCCTTGACGTGAACCCGGGCAATCCGGTCGGCGCCCAGCGCCTCGATCCAGTGCTGCGGACGCCCGAACTGCATGACATTGCCGACATCGAAGTAGACGCGCAGGTGCGGGCTGGCAAAGTCGTCCACGAATTCCAGCATGTCGCGCGGGCTGAGAATCAGCGCGTTCCAGACGTTCTCCACTGCAAGCGTGACGCCGGCCTGTTCGGCGTGCGGCAGCAGCGACTCGGTGGCGGCGCGGGCGGTGTCCCAGACCTGGGTGAACGGCTGGTCGTCGGTGACGACGCCTGGGATGTAGAGCAGCGTGTCCACACCCAGGTCCGACGCCAGCTCGATGCTGCTGCGCACCAGCGCCTGGCCTTCCGAGCGGATGTCTTCGTCCAGCGACGACGGCGAATGCTGCCAGGGCAGACCGGCGTTGAGATTGAAGATAGGCGGGCCGTCGGCCGCCAGGCGCCGGAGTTCCTGCCGTTCTGCCTGCGTGGCCCTCAGCGAGAAGGGACCATCGGCCGGCAGCGTGAGCTCCACGCCTTCAAAGTCGCCGTGACTGGCCAGACGGAAAACCTCGGGAAGGGGCATGGCACTGCCCAGGCAGCTATCGCGCAGGCCTTTGTGCAAACGAGGTGTGGAATTCATCAGTAAGTCTGGCAGACGCTGGGAGTCTGGGTCGGTGGCGTTTCGGTCGCCGACACGACTCGCCCAGGTCCGAGGTTACGTCTTATACGCGATGGCCTCGCCAAAGGCAATCGCGCCGACGGCGCCGGGGTCGGCCTTCCACTCGTCAATCCGAGCCTGCCAGTCATCGAGCTGCTGCTGGGAGGCCAACCCGAATTGCACGATGGCGGCCTTGACCTTGGGCGAGAAGAACCAGTCGTTGATGAAGCCGTGGAAGAAGGCCACGTCCTCGGTGGCGCCGAAGAAGTCGAACGATCCGGACGCCTGGATGTCAACGAACCCAGCCTCCATCAGGTTGGCCTTGAGTTCCAGCCCCATGTCCGGGTGGCCGCCGTTGCCGGCCAGGAGCCTGGCGAACGTGGCCCAGGCCTCGGCCGTGTCTTCATCGCCGGGATGCAGGAATGAGGAGGAGATGATCGACTCGCGACTGGCGATGAGGCCGCCGGGCTTCAAGACCCGCTTGACTTCGGCCAGCGCCCCCTGGGTGTCGGGTACGTGCATTAGCACCGCGTGGCAATGGGCAATATCGAAGGAGTCGTCGTCGAACGGCAGGTCTGTGACGTCGCCAACGTGGAAGGTGGCGTTGGCGTGGCCGCCCGCCTGGGCGGCGGCGCGGGCCAGATCGATCTGCGATGCCTCCATGTCGATGCCGTGGATTTCGCCGGGTTCGACCGCCGTGGCCAGGCCGACCGAGATGGTCCCGGGACCGCAGCCGAAGTCGAGCACGCGCTGGCTCGGCTTGAGGTGCGGGAGGAGGTGGGCGGCGTGCGTGTGCACGCTGCGACGCGCAAGCATCTGCTGAAAGTCGTCGCTGTAACCCATGGTGTAGGTGGGTTCTTGTGATGCCTGGTCCGACATTGCCGCCCGCTCTCTGACTGCCAGCCGCCTGCCCGACATCGTAGGCCAGCAGCGACAGACCCGGAAAGGTCCGACTGTGACGCGCGAACACCCGGCTCGCCGCCGTGAACGGGCGAGGCGACTTGATGACCAATCAGCGTGAAGATGCCTACCGGAAGCTGGGAACGTCGACGAACTCGTGTCGGCGGGCCGATTCGTACGCGGCCTCGGTGCAGGCGACGCCGGCCCAGCCGTCGCGGCCGTCGGCGCAGGGCTGACGGCCAGCGGCAATGGCCGAGGCAAAGTCGCGCAGCAGGCCGACGTTCATGCTGGAGGCGAAGGAGACCTCCCGGTACGGGGTCTCGGAATCAGCCGAGGTAACGCGGACGACGTAGTCGCTGATGTCGAATTGAACGACGCCGCCATCGCACACGATTCGGCCGCTGACATCACCCCACCGGCGCCAGTTTGGTAGACGATTCCAACTGGGGTCGCAGGTACCGATGACGCCGGAGTCGAAGACTTCAATCAAAGCGCCCGTGTCTTCGACCGGAATGTCCCGAGCCAGCGTTCCGGCCTCGCAATAGATCTGCGCAACCTCTGATTCGCCGAACCACCGCATCAGGTCCGTGGCATGCACGATGTGGTCGCGTATGGCTCCGCCGCCGGAGCGCGCCGGGTCGATAAACCAGCCGCTGGGCCTGGCTCCCAGCACGTTGGTGAGCGACATGGATCTAATGGCGCCCAACTCGCCGCTTTGCAGGCGGCGTTTGGCTTCCCAGACGGGAGGGGCATGTCGTACAGGGTAGGCCGTGGCGAGGGTCACGCCATGCTCGGCGCAGCCCCGCACCATGGCCGAGGCGTCAGCCAGGGTCACCGCCAACGGTTTCTCGCACAGCACATGCTTTCCAGCCTCGGCGGCCGCCAGCGTGAGATCGTGATGGGCGACGTTTGCGGCACAGATGCTGACGGCGTCGACGTCGTCCGCCCGGAAGACGTCCTCGTGGCTTGCATGAATGCGCACGGATTCCAGCAGGTTGGCCTCGGACAACACCTGCTCGGCCTGGATGCGCAGATCAGGGTCGGTCTCGGAAATGGCGGCCAGTTCGATCTCGGGCAGGCCAAGCATGGCCCGAAGGTAGGAAAACTGATGACCGTGCTCGAAGCTAACCGCGGCGATGCGGATTGGCTTGCTCATACGGTTACCGCCGCTTCGGAATCACAAGCTCGAACGAGCGCGCGATAGGCGGCGTGGGCATCGGCTAGCACGGCAGCCAATTCAGCCGGCGGCGCACGTTGATCGGCGCGACAGAGATCGGCGACAAACTGGGTGTACGGATGGGTCTCCGTGGCAGGCAGCGGCGTCGCGGCGCCGCGCAACGTCACTCGGTTGATGTCAAGACGCGAGTCGTACTCGCGGATTCCACCGCGCCCCAGGGCCTCATAGAAGCGCAGATCCGCGCCAGACGGCGCTCCGGCGACAGCTTCAACGTAGGCAATCGAATCGTCACGAAAGCGCCCCACGCCATAGATCGCCTCGAAGCCGGCACCGCACGGTTGGCGACGCGCAGCAATGCGTTCCAGTTCGCCACCCAGTGCGGCTAGGGCCAGCACTGCCTGCCACACCGACGGACCAATGCCTGGCGATTCAGTGACCACGATGGCCTTGGTCATGGTGCGCCGACCCAGTGCCTGGAGGTCAACTGCCATTGCAGCAACCGGGCCGCTGAGCAGGTCGGGCCACGCCGTACGCACTCGTGGGCCCGGACCGGCTGGTAGTGGAGCTCCGGTCACGACAAGCGCATCCGCAGCGAGCAGGCGCTCGCGCAGATGTGCCGGCAGGGCTTCGGGATCTTCGAGATCCACCACCACAGCGTCGGAGAGGCGGGAATCGGGTCTCAACCAGTTCACCTGGCTGACCCCCAGTACCGTTTCGTAGGCGGCGCGGCGTAGCGCACTGGTTGGGCCGTGGCCAATCAATGCTCGGTTGATCATTCGGGGAGCAGGCCTCGCTCGGAGGCAATCAGCACGGTGCTGATCATGCCGGCGTGGTCGTGGTGGTTGTCGAGGATTTGCTCGCGCAGTTCCCGGATGGGGACGCGGACGACCTCCAGGATCTCGGAGTCATCCAGCGCGGCCTCACCCTGGGAGAGGTTGCGGCCGATGAACATGTGCATGCGGAAGCCGCTGAGGGCGGGCACGGGTACGAAGGAGCCGAGCGGTTGCAGGTCGCCAATGCGCAGGCCGGTTTCCTCCTCGAATTCGCGGTGCGCGCAGGCTGCCGGCGTCTCGTTGCGGTCCACATGGCCGGCCGGGAGTTCGAGCATCACCTGGCCGGTGGGGTGCCGGTACTGCCGCACGCAGATGGCGAGGTTGTCGTCGTCCAGCCCAAGCACCGTGACTGCACCACCCGAGAGCTTGAGGTAGGTGTAGTCCATTTCGCGGCCGTCTTCGCGGGCTCTGAGTCGGTCGATGACGATGGGGAAGCGGCCTCGCCAAGCTAGCTGCGACGCGATGACGTCCCACTTCAGGTTCATTGGTCTTCCGGGAGAGCGGCCGGGCGATTGCGTGAGGTTACGGCAGCGGCCAGGGCACTGGGGCGACGTGCGGCCGGATGAGGTCGGGAAGTTCGGCGATGGTGGCAATTACAGGTACGGGGGAGTCTGCCGAACAGGACGGGTTGACCCAGACGGCGTCGATTCCAGCGTTCAGCGCGCCGTTGACGTCGGCGTTCAGGTTGTCGCCAACATGGAGGACGGACTGGCGGTCGACCCGGGCGATGGCGAGGCCGCGTTCGAAGAAGAGGCGGTCTGGCTTTTCAGCACCGATGTCGGCGCTGACGACCTGGGCGGCGAAGAATCGTTCAAGGTCGAGCAGGACCAGCAGGCGACCGAGCCAGCCTTCCCAATTGGAGGCGACGACCAGACGTAAACCGAGGCGGTTGAGGGCTCTCAGGGCATCGACGGCACCGGGCATTGACTGGTAGGCCTCAAACGAGCTGAAGCGCTGGTAGAGAGCCTCGCTGAAGTCTCGCGGGTCGTCGATTCCCAGGAGTTTGCCGAGGCGGGCGTAGTGGGTGTGCCAGTAGCGGGACGAGGCTGAGGTGGTGATGGTGTGGCCTCGGGAGCGGCTGGCGTTGACGTCGTGGCGCCAGATCTCGGTGGCCTGCTGCTCGAAATCGTCGGGTGGGTTCTTGATGCCGAAGTCGGTGGCGATGGCGAGGACGGTTTCGAGAAACGGCGGGTGGATGTGGACGACGGTTTCGCCGATGTCGACGAAGACGGTTTGGTAGGGGCCGCGAAGAGGGCGGGGAGATTGGGAGGTGAGGTTCACAGGGCGATTATCGGGGGTGGGGGTCCGTTGTGGCGAGGCGGAATTGGGCTTGTTTGGGGGTGGGGTGAGCGGTGGTCGGATTGGGTCGGTTGGGTTGGGACGAAGGCGGGGGTGGGCATGGGTTGGGACGGGGTTGCGGGGTGGTTGCACATAGCGTACACTATTGGGGGACAGCGGGCAAGGGTGTGGGCAGAGTGTTGGTGGCTTGGGGTGGCCGGTGGGTTCGCAGCGGCATGCATTGGACACCCGGAGCGATGGCGACGCGCCGGTTATATGGAGCGGGGAATGCTAGATGGTTGGGGATGGTCGGCCGATTACAAGCACATCGTAAAGGTGGATTTCGGGATTCTCGTCGAAGTAGTCAGGGTTGACACAGCCGATCCCTATCGTTATGTCATGTTGATAGGGAATTCCAACATCCTGATGCACGATATTTCCATTGACGAAGAGAGCCGCCGCCCCACCATTGTAGACAAATTTCACATCGAACTCAGCACCCCTGTAGAGGTCATCGTGGACCTCTCCCCTCAGGATATTGGGATTGTTAATGCTCTCTCTCTGCCATCTAAACGTCGCATATGATTCATAGTCATAGTACTCGCCGAGGATGATCAGGTCGGTTCTATATGGGTTACTACTAAAAGCGTTTCCGAATTCGATAAGGGCTGCCGAATAGGTGCTGCTGTTTAGTGAAACTCTCGCCGTAAGCTCGATTTCCCTGCCCTGGACTTGAACAGCGAGCGGAAAGTCCCAGGCCCCACGTGTGTTTGCCCCCGCCGGACAAACCAGCGTATCAAGCTGGGCCAGGACGATTCTCTCGAAGTGCTGTTGCGGCGGAATGATCGGGGACTGGCCGCGGTCGAGATCCGCGATCCAGGACGCGAGCAGCGGTTGCAGCTCGGCCGCAGGGAGAAAGGCCTCGGCGCTGGGGCGCTGCGGTGTGGCCCGGGCGATCATTCCGGCAACGAACCCGGATCGGAAGGCGAGGGGGCCGCCGCTGGCGCCGACGTCGATTGGCGGGCGGAAATTCGGCTGCTGATTCGCGTCCACGTGGGTGTAGGACGTGAGCGCCGGGGTTGGCCACGACTGACACTCCACGCCGCGCCCGTCCAACAGGCGCGTGCTGCGGTAACCATACGCCACGAACTCGTCGCCGATGGCCGGGCCCGCCGAGTCATCCCACAGGACGGGGATATGGCCGTCGCCGCCGGCCTTGAGGAGGGCGACGCCGCGCTGGGCGTCCCCAGCGACGAGTTGCACCGGCCCGGCGTAGCCGCGCGGGCTCTCGACTGAGATGCTCTGGGCGTCTTCGATGAGGCGCCAGGTGGTGACGAGGTAGCCGTCGTCGGTCACAAAGAAGCCGGCGCCACAGGCCCGGTCGGTTGTCACGCGCAGCAGGGACGGTTCGAGGAACTCCGCCACGTCCTCCACGGTCGACCCGTGCGGTCCGCGACGGGCCGGGCCGAGATTTAGCTGGTCGCCTACGGCGAGGGGGGCTTCGGGGCCGAAGGCGAGGTATTGCTGCCAGGTGCCGCGGGGGTAGCGGGCGTCGCGCAGGGTGTCGCCGAGGAGGCTGAGTTTTACGGGGGAGGCGGGGGACTCGGGGTGGTATTCGACCACGACGGATTGGAAGTACTGGCGGATGCGGCCGTCGACCGGGCGGCCGGGGGTGTGCAGAACGGCCTGGGGATGATCGTCCTGGCGGGCATCGGTCTTGGGGAAGCCGAAGGAGGCGACGCCGCCGAGGCGGTGAAAGAAGTCGGCGAAGCCGATGGGGACGCCTTCGACGGAGGTATTGGCGACCTTGTGGCCCCAGGGGCCGAGGAGGTCGCCGGGGTTGGGGTTGGTCAGGTGAAGCTCGACGCCCAGGTCGACGGAGCCGCCGAGGCCGCCGCCCAGGTAGTCCCAGGCGAGGCGGCGCTGGAAGGTGTGATCGCCGCCGCCCGGGGGCGGTTGCCAGTCGATGACGCCGCGCTGGTAGTACTGGGTGAGGATGCCGGGGGATTCCTCGAAGACGGCGGAGGTGGGGTAGCCCCAGCGTTCGATGCCGCCGGTCTGGGTGAAGTTCTCGAGGAAGTTGGCCTCGTAGGGAGTGCCGTCGGCGAACTCGCCGTCGACGTTGACGACGTTGTGTTCAAGAGGGTCGAAGAACTGAACAGCGGTGACTTCGGCGGAGAGGAAGCCGGCGTCGGCGGCGCGGGCGGTGGAGGGGGCGACTAGGGCGAGCGCCGCAAGGGTGAGAAGGGGCAGCAGCCGGAGGGTTCGCGAGAAGCGTTTCTGTAAGACGAGGCGGAGGCTCGGAATCGTCACAGGTGTCTCGCCCTGCCGTCGTCGCGGTTCAACGTAACAGCTTGGACAGCTGAGCTAGCGGCCGGGGTGGTTGATGTGGGGAGGCACACGGTGTCACTTATGACCATGGTCATGACTATGGGATGATGGGGGTGCTCAGGGCGGGCGGGAGCTTGGGATGGATTTGGATGCGGGCGGTGGAATGGCTGGGGTGCGGACGATGAAGGCTTCGGAGTTTAAGGCGAAGTGCCTGAAGTTGATGGATGAGGTGGCGGAGACGGGGGAGGAGATTGTGATTACGAAGAACCGCCGGCCGGTGGCCAAGCTGACGCCGCTGAAGCAGCGGCCGAGGACGTTGTTTGGCGTGGGCCGCGGGCGGATGGAGATTCTGGGCGACCTGGATGAGCCGCTCGGGATCGTGTGGGAAGCGGAGCAAGGGCTGCTGGACGGCAGATGATGGTGCTGCTGGATACGAGCGCACTGCTGTGGCTATGGGCCGGCGATGCCCGGTTAGGCCGGCAGGCGCGGGAGACTATCGACATTGCCCTCCAAAATGAGCGGCTTGCAGTGTCGGCGATTTCGTTTTGGGAAGTCGCGATGCTAAAGGACAAGGGTCGGTTGGATTTCCCGGAAGACGTTGGGGTTTGGCGGCAAGAGCTTCTGGGAAACGGACTGATTGAGGTTCCGGTTACGGGCGACGTGGCAGCAAGAGGCGGCGCCTTATCGGGAATCCATGGCGATCCCGGGGATCGACTGATTGTGGCCACTGCACTTGAGGGGCATCGGCTGATTACCAGCGACACGAGGATCCTGTCGTGGGCGGGGACATTGGATCGGCTAAATGCGCGGGTCTGATGCCGAGTTCCAGCTGGGATTGGCGAAGTACGGGCGAAACCGGGTTTGGGCGGTCTTGGATTGGGTCTTGACGATGAGTGCGCGGGAAGGATCTCTGCGCTCATCAGGCCCTGGAATGGCTGGACGTGTCGACGGATGGAAGTAGGGAGGCGGGCGAGTGGACGCTGTCGGCAACGGAGTTCAGGGCGAGGTGCTACCAGTTGATGGATGAGGTGGCGGCGACAGGGCGGGAGGTTGTGATTACGAAGCGGGGGCGGCCGGTGGCTCGGTTGGTGCCATTTCGGCGGAGGCCGGGGGCGCCGTTCGGGTTGTATCGGGATCAGATTCGGATTCACGGCGACATTGGGGCACCGATTGACGTGGAATGGGACGCGGAGGTAAATCCGGATCGGGTGTTGAATCCGTGATGCGTTCGAGTTCAGGAAGGCGCAGGCGGCTTAGGAGGCCCGGGTGGCAGGTTGGGAATGCGGCTCGAGGGGGTTGCTCCAACGGAGGCCGGGAAAGCGGCTGAAGTCGGTGTCGTTGGAGTGGACTTCGGCCTGGTATTCGATGGCGAGGGCGGCGATGTGGGCGTCGGTGACGAGGTTGCCGCCGACGCCGGCAGCTTCAAGGGCGCGGCGTACGAGGGTGAGGTGTTGCCGTCCGGGGTTCAAGGGCGTGACATGGGGTAAGCGAAACCACTCGGCCACGTAGTCAACGGCCTCTGCCGGAGACCGCGGATGCTCGAGCGCGGACGGGTGCGTGGCCAGGCGCACAAAGCCGATAGCAACGACCCAGGGAACGCCGACGCGTTCCGTGCCGTTGAGCAGACGCTCCCACCAGTGTCGGGCTGAGGGATGCAAGGGCGCCGCTTCGTCATGGGCGTAAAGCAGCAAATTGACGTCCGGAACGATCACTCGTGGTGCTCTTCGAGGAGCTCCCGCTGCTCTTCAAGGAAGTCCTCGACCTCGAGCTGGTCGTTGAGCTGGTTCAGCTTCATGGGATCGACTCCCGGCCGAAATCCGCTGCGGAATGGTCGAACACGAAACACTGGCCGATCCTCAGGGGCTTCCGGCGCGAGGCCGCGGCGCAGGGCGTCGTTGACGACTTGCTTGAATGGGACGTCGAGCAGCTTCGCCCGTTGCTTGAGGGCGTCGGCGAGATCGTCGTCGAGGGTGAGGGTGGTTCGCATGAAGGCATCAAAGCATCATTGACTTATGGCGTCAAGGTGTTTATACGGGTCGGCTCGTACGATGACGGCGACGGAGTTCAGGGTGAAGTGTTTGGGGTTGATCGATGAGGTGGCGGAGACGGGGTGGGAGATTGTGATAACGAAGCGGGGGAAGCCGGTGGCGCGGCTGGCACCCTATCGGCGGAGACCGAGAAGCCTGTTTGGCGTGGGCCGGGAGCGGACTGAGATTCTGGGCGACATCGTGTCGCCGATACCGGCGGAGTGGTACACGGACCCGGACGACAGCGATCCCCTGTCTCCGTGAATCTGCTGGACACGCTCGTTCTGGTGTGGCTGTGGTTAGGGGGCGACTGCTGGAAACAGAGATCCAGACGCTCATCAATGCGGCATGGCGGGCCGACAATCTTTGCGTTTCGACGATCTCGTCTTGGGAACTGAAATTGCTAAAGCGCAACCATCGAATCAAGTTTCCCGACGACGTCGGTCGCTGGCGTGGCGAACTCTTGGCGCTGGGTGTGATTGAGATTCCGGTGGACGGTTCGATTGGTATCCGGGCGGCGAGCCTGCAGGACTTTCACGCGGATCCGGCGGACCGGATGATCGTGGCTGCTGACGCCGACGAGAAGGGTCACGGGGGTCAGGCGGGCGGACTGTTCTTTGCGGAGGCAGCGCTGGTTTTTGAGGGTGATCCGGTCCATCGAGCGGTTGGGCGCTTTGCCGGAGGCGGCGCGTAGCTTCCTAGGAGCGCGTGACGCGAAGGGATGGAGACGGGAAAGGCAGCGAGGCGTACGCCGACGGGCAGCCACTTAGGGACCGCGACGGATGGGCGGCGCACTCGGATGGGTACCCACAAGGGGGTACCCCTACAGATCGACGGGTTCGGTTTGGCCGGAGAGGGTGGATTGGAGGAGGGCGTCGAGGGCGCCGATGATTTGGAGGTTTTGGGAGCCGCTGGTTTCGGGTTCGGGGCCGCCGAGGATCCAGTCGCCCCAGCTGCGCATGACGATGACGTCGAGCGGTGGGCGTTCGTCGCCGCCGTCGATGGGAACATTTTCCAGTTCGCCGGAGCCGGCGAGGATTTGTTCGACGCCACCGAAGCCGTGGGTGTTGCGGTAGACGAGGGCGTCTTTGCTGCATTCGATGCGGAATTCGTGGGCGCCCTGGCGGGAATCTGAGGTGGAGACCATGGCGACGCGGGCGCCGCTCTGGAAGGTGAGTTCGGCGGTGGCGGTGGATTCGCGGCGCCAGGTGGTGGCGGGTGGGCGGAAGCTGTGGCCGGCGACCTCAACGATGGGCTGGCCCATCATGGAGATGACGGAGTCGATTTCGTGGACGGTCATCTGCCAGAGCTGGGAATGCTCGGAGTCGGGGTACTCCCCGCCGCGGGGCTTGTAGGTGACCATGTGGCCGACTTGGGGTTCGCCGTGGACGCGCTCGGCAATGAGGCGGCGCATGGTGCGCTGGCCGGGCATGTAGCGCCACTGCTGGTTGACGACGACTTTGAGGCCGGCAGCGTTGGCTTTGTCCTGCAGGGTCCTGGCGGCAGGCAGGGTGAGCGTGTAGGGCTTTTCGACGAGGACATGTTTGCCAGCATCGAGGGCCTGGCCGACAAGCAATTCGTGGGTGCGGGCCCAGGTGGCGACGACGACGGCGTCGACGTCGCGCTGATCGAGGGTTTCGTCAAGGGAGCCTGAGGCGAGGTCCTTGGAAAGGCCGGCTTCGTCGATGCGTTCGTGGAGGAGGGGGAGGTTGAGGTCGACCCAGGCGACGAGGTTGAAGAGCTGGGGCAGGGCCTGGATGGAGCGGAGCTGGGAGCGGCCGCGGCCGGCGCCGACGATGGCGACGTTAATTCTCTCTGCCATGCGATGTGTTCCTTGGTCCGCTGGGGGGTGGGGTTTGGGGCGTATTGTCGCAGGTTGGGGGGAGGAAGAAGGGGAGAACGGAAACGGGAGTGAACTGAGAGAAGAGAAGGCGGGAGGCGCCTTTGGGATTGGTTGCCGGGGGTGGTTCGACACGGCATTTCGAAGAGTTCGGGCCGGCCCTTCGGCAGGCTCAGGACCGGCTGACCACGAACGGGGGCGGCGCGTACGATGAGCGGTATGGCTCCGGGTTGCTGCTCGCCAACGCGTGTCTTGCGTGCGTTGTCGTGTGTCTTGCGGCTGGGCGCCGTGGCGGCGTTGTTGGGCCTGGTGCTGGGTGGGTGCGCGGCGGAACCGACGTCGCGGGTGCCGACGCCCTCGCCGATCGAGGTGGAGGTCATGCAGGCGGCGCAGGAAGCGCCGCCGAGCCCGACGGCCGCAGTGGCGGAAGCGGCCGAGCCCGCACGAAGGGATACCACCGCGGCAGCGGTTGACGCGCCTTTCCAGCCGGGCTCGGCGCCGGTTGCCGCGGCACCGGTTGCCACGGCGACTCCGACGCCGAGTCCCACGGCCACGCCGCCGCCGGAGCCGTTGGATGACGGGGCGATTACTGAGCGACTTCAGGAGGCCGCGAGCCTGATTGAGAGTGTGGCGGGATCTCCGGCGGCGATGGAGGCGGGCGCCAACTTGCGGGTGCCCCTGGAAGGGGCGGTGCTGGCGTTTCTGGATCGCTACGGCGCGGATGCCGAGGCGGCGGTTCGACTGGATTTCACGATTGGACAGCTGCCGCCGCTGGTATATGACCTGGACCCCACTGGCGCGCGGATTGCGGCGGCGGACGTGGACGGGGACGGGACGAATGAGCTGATTGCGGCATGGCACATCTTTGGCGTGCCGCCGGTCTGGTTCGACCAGGTGGAAGATGGGTTTGCCGCACGGGAGTTTCCGGTTGACGGGTCGGAGGAGATGGCGACTGGTATGTCGATGGTGCATTCGACAGCTGATCTGACCGACGACAGGATCGCGGACGTGGTGCTGGTTACGACAACACCGGCGGCGAGCACGCAGACCGAGCGGGTGCGGGTGTACCGGTGGAATGGTGAGACAGCGCGGCGGGTCTTTGATCTCCCGGTAGTGCTTGGCGCCGGGCCGGCGGGCTGGGAGCTGCGAGACGGGGTGTCGTCAGCCGAGATCGAAACGGTGTGTCCGGCGCTGGGACACTTTGACGCGCCGCTGCTGCCGCATCCGGGCCTGCGCCGGACGTATGCCTGGGGCGGGAAGTTCTATGAGGAGGCGGCACGCAGCCTGGATCCGCCGGTGTCGCTGCACGACCAGATAAACCGCGCGGAGGCGGCGTTCTGGGAGGGCCGATATGAGGACGCGGCGGCGGGATATCGGGCCGCGATCGAGGATCCAGTTCCACAGCGAAGCGCGACTGGCTCTCAGCCGGACTGGGAGGGTCTGGCGAACTTGCGGCTGGCGCAGATTGGGCTGCTGGGCGGCGAAGCCTTCAATCCGGCGCGGCTTGACGCGGCAGAGGAACGCGGGGGCGTGGTTGGCCTGATTGCGCGGACCATGCAGGAAGCGGTGGCCACGCCGGATCCGATGCGGACGTTCGCGGCGTTGCAGCAGGTGGACCTGACGAGCGAACCGCCGCCTGGCGTGCATGGATCGATTGGATTTCCGATGGATGCGGGGCTGGTGCTGGCGCTGGGGAAGGCGCTGGAGATCGGGCTGCGCGGCCTGGGAGGCAGCGAGCTGTCGGAGGCGGCGATCGTCAGCAGGTTGTCGTCACGAGGCGTGGAGGTGCGGCGAGCGACGGTGGGCGACCTAAATAGCGACGGCGCGCTGGAGGCGGTGGTGTCGCTGACGCGGCACAGCACGCGGGTGGTTGGACCGCCGGTGAATGACTTCTGGTTTGTGTATCGCCACGGTACGCGCTGGGTGGCACAGCCGGTGGGGCCGGTGAGCGACAGCGCTTTTCCAAATGGCGTTCGATCAGTGAGCCAGGGGCGAGCGGTGTTTGTGGTTACGGACTCGTCAGCGGGGATTGAAGGCTATCTGAGCTTTGATGGTCGGCGACTCGAGAGATGGGACGAAATGCCGACGCTGGTGGACTTGTATCCGGTGAATCCGTTTGATGGGCGGGAGATTCGGCGGTGTGAGATTGCGGCGTAGACCGGCGGGATGGTGGTGGGTTAGAGGTTGGCGAGCAGAATGGCGGTGGCGATGCTGATGACGGCGGTGAGGAAGACGGCGGCGCTGGCGATCATGGCGCCTACGCGCACGTATATGCGCTGCTCGCGTTCGCCCATCTCAGCCCGGATCGCCGTGATCTGGCCTACGAGCCGAGCTTCGGCATCCTTCAGGTCGGCGCGGATCGCCGTGGCTTCCGTCGATAGCTCGGTCTTCGTGGCCAGATTTTCGGTGACACCTTCGGCGAAGGTTGAAACGAGGACGGCGGCCTGCTTCTCATCGAAGCCGGCTTCGTCCTGGAGGCGCCGCGCCGCCATTAGGGTGTCAAATGTCACTGCCGTACGGCCATTCTAGCGCTCCCTGGTGTCGTGCCACGTGGTCGGCCTCTGGTGACACCGGCCAATTAGGCGTTGGCGCTGGTGAGGGAGGGGGATTGGCGACTGGCGCGGGTTTCCAGGGGGTCGATGCGGCAGGCGCAGATTTTGTATTCGGGGATCTTGGAGATGGGGTCGAGGACGTTGATGGTGAGGAGGTTGGCGGCGGCTTCGGCGAAGTGCCAGCTCATGTAGACGGTGCCGGGGGCGACGCGGCGGGTGATCCAGGCGCGGGCTTCGACGGCGCCGCGGCGGGTGCTGACGCGGACGAGGCCGCTCTTGGGAATGCCGAGGCGGTCGGCGTCTTCGGGTGAGACTTCGACGAGGGGTTCGGGGTAGGCGTCGTCGAGGCGAGAACGGCGGGTCATGGCGCCGGTGTGCCAGTGGTAGAGGACACGGCCGGTGTTGAAGATGAAGGGGTAGTTTCGGTCGGGGACTTCGACGTTCTCGCGCCAGTGGACGGCGTGCATGGAGGCTTTGCCGTCGTCGGTTGGGAAGCGGTCGCCGAAGAGCCAGAGGGCGCCGGGATCGTCGGGGGTGAGGCAGGGCCAGCGGAGGCCGCCTTCGCGGTCCAGGCGTTCGTGGCTGAGGCCGGCGTGGCTGGGGGTGACGCGGGCGATTTCGTCGAAGATCTCGGAGGGGGTGTCGAGGCCGAGGTGGCGGCCCATGCGGCGGGCTAAGTCGGCGATGATTTCCCAGTCCTGGCGGGCCTCGCCGGGTAGCGGCAGGACCGGCCGCACTCGCTGGACTCGTCGGTCGGTGTTGGTGTAGGTGCCGTCCTTTTCGGCCCAGCTTGAGGCGGGCAGGACGACGTCGGCGATTTCGGCGGTTTCGGTCATGAAGATGTCCTGGACGACCAGAAAGTCGAGATTGCGGAAGTGGCGGCGGGAGGCGTGGAGGTCGGGGTCGGCCATCAAGGGGTTCTCGCCCATGATGAACATGCCGCGGACCTCGCCGGCGCCGGCGGCCTGGCCGATTTCGATGGTGGTGAGGCCCTGCGTGGCGGGCAGCGGCACGCCCCATTGCTCCTCAAAATAGCCACGGAAGGCTTCGTCTTCGACGGAGCGGTAGTCGGTGAAGTACATGGGGATGGCGCCGACGTCGCTGGTGCCCTGGACGTTGTTCTGGCCGCGCAGGGGGTTGAGTCCGGTGCCGCGGCGGCCGACGTTGCCGGTGGCGAGGGCGAGGTTGATGAGGGTGAGGCAGGCCTCGGTGCCATGGGTGTGCTCGGAGATGCCGAGGCCCCAGTAGAAGGCGGTCTTGTCGGCCTTGCCGATGATGTGGGCGGCGCGTTCGAGGGTGGCAGGCGGGATGCCGGTGAGCGCCTCCTGGCGTTCGGGCGTCCAGTCGCGGACGGCGGCGGCGACGGCCTGGAAGTTCTTGACGCGGTCGGCGACGAATTCTTCGTTGACGAGACCATCGCGAATGATGACGTGGAGCAGGGCGTTGTACATGGGGACATCGGCGCCGGTGCGGCACTGCAGATGGACGTCGGCCCAGCGGGTGAGTTCGATGGCGCGGGGGTCAGCGACGATGAGTTTGGCGCCGGTGCGGATGGCGGCTTTCATCTTGAGGGCGGTGATGGGGTGGGTTTCGGTGGTGTTGGATCCGGTGACGTAGATGACGTCGTTTTCGGCGATTTCGTCCAAGGAATTGGTGAAGGCGCCGGTGCCGATGCTTAGGCCTAGGGCAGCGACCGAGGAGGCGTGACAGAGGCGGGTGCAGTTGTCGATGTTGTTGGTGCCGAGGACGACGCGGGTGAATTTCTGGAGGAGGTAGTTGTCCTCGTTGAGGCACTTGGAGGATCCGTAGACGGCGAGGGCGTCGGAGCCGTGGGTGTCGCGGATCTCCCCCAGGCGGCGGGCGACGTGGTTGAGGGCTTCGTCCCAGGTGGCACGGCGCCAGCGGCCGGCGCCGCGCTCGCCGGTGCGGATGAGGGGATGGGTGAGGCGGTCGTCGCTCTGGGCGTAGTCCCAGCCGAAACGGCCCTTGACGCAGAGCCAGCCCTGGTTGACGGGGTGGTCCTCGGGCGACATGGCGTGGGTGATCTGGCCGTCGCGGACGTGGACTTCGAGGCCGCAGCCGACGCCGCAGAAGGAGCAGGTGGTTTCGACAACCGCGTCGTCCTGGACGATGCCCTGCTTTTCGAGTTCCCACTGGGTGCGGCTCTTGAGGGCGCCGGAGGGGCAGACCTGGACGCAGTTGCCGCAGTAGACGCAGGTGGTGTCCATGATTCCGTCGTACTCGCGGGTCGAAATGCGGACGTGGAAGCCGCGCTCGCCGGGTTCGATGGCGTAGGTGAGCTGGACCTCGTCGCCGCAGACGTCCACGCAGCGCCAGCACATGACGCACTTGGCGTAGTCGCGGATGTAGTAAGGGTTGTCGTCGATGACGGGCAGGTCGGCGCGGGAGGCCGGGCCGTTGGGCTGGACGTTGTATTCGGTGAGGAGGGACGCGAGATCGGGGGCTTCGCTGAGGTCGACGCCGGAGAGGAGGGCCTTGAGCGAGCCTTTACGGGAGCGGCGGACGCCTTCGCTGTTGGTGAAGAGGGTTTGGCCTGGTTCGACGAGGGCGCGGCAGGCGGAGAGGAGCTTGGATTCGCCGTTGAGGGAGGCTTCTGCAGAGGGAGAGCCGGAGTCGGCGTTGGCGGCCTGTTCGACGAGGCAAAGGCGACAGTTGGCGGAGGCGGCGATGTTGGGGTGGTAGCAGAGGGTGGGGACGTCGATCCCCAACTCGGCAGCGGCGCTGAGGATGGAAGTGCCGGCGGGCACGGTGACCTGGCGGCCGTCGATGGTGAGCGTTACAGCTTCGACCGCTGTCGCCATGCAGAACCGCCCGGCGCTGAGAGGGAGCCGACTAGCCTACGCTACCGGGCTGATCCGGCGGCTCCGGCCTTCCGTTAGGCGGTGTCTGGCCGGGGTCTTCTCGAGCCGGGGGAGCGCCGGAGCCGACGTTCTCGCCCTCGTGGAAGATGAGCCAGAAGATGTAGCCGAGCCAGATGAGGGCCAGCAGGATGACGGGGATGACGACGACGACGAGGATGAGGCCGGGGTCGGTGGCGGGTGGGCTCGTGGCCGGGGGAGTGGCCGTGGGGCTGACAGATGGAGCGAGGGCCAAAGCAGGAGATGTAGAAGCCCAAACTAAAGCCGCGGAGAACAGAAGAACCAGTATTCGGCACTTCATTTCATGGCGAGGCTTCGGGCGTCTCCGGCCAGGGGGTGAGGTCGATTTCCCAGCCAATGATGCCGGTGTAGTCGAACCAGCGGCTCGGTCCGCCGGCTTCGCGGTGTTCGATGCTGACGATGCCTGAGAACACCTCGGACGAGGTTTCGCCGTCGCGCACATCGATTCGCACGAGAGGTATGACCTGTTGGATCCAGAGGCTTGAGGTTTCAGGACTGAAGCGGGAGACGTTGAGCGCCAGGAGATAGGAGTGGCCAGGACGGACGTCCGACGACTTGACGCCGGGGTCCCCGTTGATCGTCAGTCGTCGAGGGTCGAACTCGATTCGGGCCGTCTGCGTATCGACGGCGAGGGTTAGAGGAGCGGACCACCACTGGACAGATTCGCGGGGATCAGTCTCCAATGGAACCACGCCGGACGGTCCGGCTCGGTAGAGGCGGAATTCCGTTCCCGATGTGAGTGGCAGGCCATGAGGGTTTCGGTACCAGAGATTGACGATGGCGAGATTGGCGTCATTGCCGCCGTCGAATCCAAGGCCGGCAACGTGAGATTTCGGCTGCTCGGCGCGCGCCAGGACCGCCGGTCGGAGTTGAGCGAAGGGCGCCACCGGGGCGAGGGCGGAGAAGGCCAGTTTCCGGCAGTCGCGAACGGTCAGGTTGGTGACCTGCGGCGCACCAGTCAGGTCGGTATCGGCCAGGCCCGCGGTTACGGCGGTACCCGGTTCGCCCAACAACCGCAGGCCCAGGCGGCCGTCTTCCGAAGACTCGCAGGCCTGGCGGGCGGGCTCAGGTAGTTCGGCGAAGTCGGATCCGATGCGCCAGACAGGCGACCAGGCCGATGCCAGGTCGTAGACCCGCATGCCGTAGCCGGCCCAGATGGCGTCGTCGCGTGTCAGTCCGAGGGCTGTGGGTTCGACGTGGTTGAGGAGGGCGACGACGCCATGGCTGGGTAGTTCAGCGAGCGGGGTGACCCGCGGAATGCGAGTTGCACGCTGGTCGAAGAAGGTCGCAGATGCGCGCAGGTTGTTTCGATCGACAAAGTTGAAAAAGAGCATCCGACTCTGGTGAGGCGTTAGCCCGACCAATGCGACAACCGGCGCCTCAGGCGGGACGACTTCGCGCAGAAACCGGAAGCTCGCGGGTGCAATTGCGCGGGTTCCAGCGCCTGGCAGCACCTCGAATATTCGATGGCGCTGGCCCGAAACCGAGCGCAGGTCTGCAAGCAACTTCAGTTGCGTCGGATCGTCAAGGAGGCGCCGTGCCTGGGGCGTAAGTACCGCTTCCCATTCGTCCGTCAGGTGCAGATGGGTGACCTCCATCTCAGCGAGATCGTCTTCATTCAGAAACCGCAGGGCATCGTGGTACTCGGGCATTGAGCTGCTGGAGATCGCCTGTACCCTGCGCCCCGACGTGGGGGCGGCGACTCCTGCGACCGAAGCAACCACGGCAGGTTGCGGGGTGAGCAGGCGGGCACCGTTCGGAAGCGTGCGCGCAAGCCACGCATAGAAGTCCCAGTTGTCATCGAGCTCCCGATCAAACTGCGTCTGGCCCACGTACGGATATCCCACGCCCTGCGGGACGGGTTGCTCTACTGCAAACCCGGCGGCCGCAAGCCGCACGCCAGCAACTGTGCGCGGCACGGCTGTGGGCAGAACTCCGAGAAGCACGACGGCGACGATCGCCCACGTGCGCTGCCAGCCGCGTAGCCTCGCGACGAAGCCGCTGACCCCACAGAGTGCGGCGAAACTCGCGATGGCCGCTGCCAGGTAGAGGATCCGAGCGTCGTTTCCCGGAAGTGCCGACTGAAGGACAACGGCCTCGACAAGTCCCAAGGCGCTGGCCGATGAAAGGAAGGCCAGTCCCCAACTCCGTCGTCCGTAGGCACTTACGGCACCAATGGCAATCAGCGGCACGATTCCGACGCGCACCAGGGCAGGTCCCGTCAAGTCCAATGGCGCCAGCCGCGCCCAGTTCGGCTCAAAGGCGAGGCGCACCATGCCCGCCGATCCGCCGCGTTGAAAGAGCGCGTCGGACACGGGCCCGCCGGCGAGCGCGATCAGCAGAGCGCCTATGGCCATGGCGAGCAGGAGAAGGATGCGGTCGTAGCGGCGCAGACGCACGAGCCGACTTACGCCGATGATGCCGAGCGCGATGCTTGCGAAGACCAGCACCGCAGCCTCCGCCAACGCCAAGGTGCCTGCCGCAGCAGCAATCAGAGCCGCCTGCCGGCGACTGAAGCCGGTTTCGAGGGCCGCCGCCAGGAGGAGCACGATGCACACGGCAAGCGCCCAATGGGGCTTGTGTAGCCACTCGAACGCCTCGGCCGCGCCAGTCGGCGCCAAGCCCGACAGAATCCCCAGGGGGCCACCTGGCTCCTGAGACGTCGTCACGTATGGTGGCAACCCGACGTGAACAGGGTTGACGACTAATCCGAGCACCGCACCAGCCCCCACAGCCAGCGGCAGCGGAGCGCCGATGTCCCAGGCGAATCCGACCGCCGACAGAACCAAGGCGACGACCAGAAGCGCCGTAAGGACCGCTACTGCCGTCCACGCGGGTGCGCCCGCCGTGTTGACGATGCTGGCAGCCAGCAGGTCCGGTCCATAGTGATAGCCAAGGCCGGCGTCCTGGCCATAGGGCGTGACTGGCGGGAAGACCCCGCGGGCCATGCGCAGTACCAGCGGGAAATGCCAGGTCTCCTCGCCGGCACGCACCTGCGTTCGATTAGCAAGCGCCAGGACGAAGGCGCCAGCGGATGCCAGTAGTAGCACCAGCGTGGCGAGGGCGGCGCGGCGCGGGGGAACGTGTCGCTGGTGGGTGCGCCAGGCGATATATGCGGCGAGGGCTGAGGGAGCGACGAGGCCGAACCAGGCGCTGGGGGCGCCGGGGATTAGGTAGGCGGAGAGGTTGGTGGTGAGGAGAACCACGACGATGCCGAGGGCGGGGGCGTAGAAGGGCCAGACGAGGCGGGGGCGGTCTCCGAAGACAGCCTTTGACAGCGGCGCGCCGATGGCGGCCATCCAGAGGCAGACGCCGGTCGAGGCGAAGATTCCGATCCAGGGCGAAACCGTGGGATCAAGATTCATGACGGCGGCCCTGATCTATTCGCGACCGGCGATGTTGGTGGTCGCGTCGAATCTCATCAAGCCGAGAAGGGGCTGGACTCGTTGCTGCCCCGCGGCGCCTGTGTCCCGAGATCACGGACAAGCCAGGGCATTACGAACTTGCCGGGTCACTCGCCGGGTTCGGACCGCGGAAAGACTCGATCCAAGAGGCAGCGGAGGGGGGCGGCGTCGGCGAGGCCGTCCATGAGGAGGTTTAGGGTGACGAGGCCGACGAGGGCCCAGCCCAGCGGAGCCACACCGGCGATGACGAAAACGGCGCCCGCGAAGGCGCCGACGCTGTAGAGAGCGTCGGCGCGAAGGTACGAAGTTGGGTCTTCGGTTGGTCCCTGGGACTGCAGCGGCGAGACGAAGTAGCGATGGATCATGCGCGTAAGACTCCAGCCGGCGCTTATTGAGCCGGCGGCGAGCAGCAGAACGATCATCGTTACCAGCCAGGGGGCAGCCAGGGCCCAGGCGATCATGAGCGCCAGGCAGAACGCTCCGGCGACGACAAGCTGGTGGAATCGGCGCTCGCCGCGGTCGGTCACGGGTTGATGCTCCCGGGCGCGGCATGAGCGGCGCCGCCGGGGAGTTGGTACGAATCTCGCCGACGGCGAATTGGTCGGGATCGGGACGCAAGCAATGCGCATGCGTTGAGCGCACTGCCGGTGGGTTGCCAAACTCCTGGCATGGTCGATCAGGCTGGGTGCATCAGAGGACTGCCAAACGCATGGTAGCCAGCGCAAGCCGCGCGACGCTGGGCGCCAGGTCACTGGGGGCGGTGATCACGGCGCTGTTGCTGTTTGCCGCGTTTCCGCCGCTGCAGTGGACGGGCCTGGTGTTTGTCGCCTGGATTCCGCTGTTGTTCGGTCAGGACGGAGCGACGCCAACGATTCGTCGAGGTCTGGGCGGGCTGATGCTGGGCGTGCTGTTTGGCCTCATTGCCACGACGGTCAATCCGCCCGAGGTGGTAACTGGCGCGGCTTGGTTTGGGATCGCGGTGAGCCTGGGCGTCCTTGCAGGTCTGGCAGCCCTGCTGCTGGATGTCCCGGTAGGTCCGGAACGTGTCATTCGGGCGCTGGGACCGTGGGCGCGGATCTGGGTGCCAGCCGTGGCCTGGGCGGGAATCGAGTACTTGCGGCTGGTCACTACGGCCGGTCACCAGTGGGGAATGCTGGCAACAACGCAGGTGGACGCGGCGCCGCTGCGCGCCTGGCTGCCGGTGGCGGGGATGTGGCCGGTGGCGCTGTTGACGGTGGCGACGGGCCAGGCAATCGGGGCCTTGGCGCTGGTGGCCGTTGGGCGGTTGACACTGTCGCGGAGCCTTGCTGTTGGAATAGGAATCGCGGCGTTGGGATGGCTGGGAGGGCTGGGGCTGGCAGCGGCGGAGAGCGAGCCTGAAAGTGCGACGATTCGTGTGGCTGCGGTGCAGACCGGGGACCACGTGCCGTCGCACCCGAAGACCCGGCCGCTGATCACGACGGTGCGCTACCGCGAACTTACGGACACGATCACTGCCCTCCACACGCCGGCGACGCTGGAGGCCGTTGCACAAGGCGCCGACCTGGTTGTGTGGCCGGAGGCCTCCGGTTGGGTGGCGCCGGACGATCCGAACGCGACGGAGCAGCTGGACGCCGTTCGCGAGACGGCGCGGCAGGCGGGTGTTCCGATCGTCTGGTCGTACTTCATTCGGATCGATCCGAACCGCACGCGGAACGAACTGGTGGTGGTTACGCCGGACGGGCGGATGTCACATCCAACCACGAAGGATCACCCGGTGTACGCCATTGGGGAGCGCAGCGTCACAGCGGGTCTCTACGAGACCTACGAGATTGCCGGCACTCGTCTGGGTCTGGCGGCCGGGCCTGACGGGACGTATACGGACACGCTGGCGCGGCTGGCCCGCATGGGCGCCTCGCTGGTGGCTATTCCCACGCATGACTGGGCGGCGTATACGGCTCCGCACATTCGACACCTGCGGTTGCGCGCCGCCGAGCATCGGCTGGCGATTGCCAAGGCCGATTGGCGCTATGGGTCAGTGGTGATTGCGCCAGGTGGGGATGTGGTGGCGGGCACGTCGCTCGACCAGGCCCGCGAAGCGTTGCTGGTGGCCGAGGTACCGCTCGACACACCGGGAACGCTCTACACGGCCACGGGCGACTGGCTGGGCGTGGGGTCGCTGGCGGCGCTGGGGGCGATGCTGGTAGGCGGCGCGGTTATGGGCGTTCGGGACCGACGGGTTAGCGGCGTCCGGCGGGGATCAGCGACGCGCCCCAGCTAAAGGCGAGCAGACTCAGAATGGCCAGTACCAGCGTGACGACGGCGGGATGCCAGCCGATATCGTCAAGTGTGGCGGTGTATGCCGCGGCGGTGTGCAGGATGCCGGCCAGCAGCACGTAGCCAGTCAACCGACCGGAGAGCCAGCCACGGGCCAGCATGTAGGCGGTACCGAACTGCAACGCAATCCAGGCCCATTCGCGAACGAATGCGAAGGCCAAATCGGCCGCCGGCAGGTCGGCCTGGAGGGCTTGGGTGAGGGTGAGTTGAGCGGCAAATAGGGCGTAGCCGGCCGTGGGCGCGATTGCGGCGGCGGTGATGGCGCGAGGGCTGGACGGGCGCGCCATGACGAAGCCGACGACCAGGAGCATGATCAACTTGGCGAACTCGTCGGCATAGGCGGCGACGACGGCGGATATCAGGCCAACCACCTCAACCTGATCACGCATGGCCGCAGCGCCAACATTCTCGGTAACTACATCGAGTACGGCGCGGGTGAGTTCATCGCGCAGCCAGATCTGGGCGAACGGGTAGGCAACAACGCCAAGAAGCAGGCCAAACCAGACACCAGGGCGACCCAGCAGCAGGGGAGCGCCGGCTCGTCCCCAGAAGAGCCCAAAGGCCAGGGCCGCCGCCACCGCGACCGGATGCGGCGCGACGAGGAACTGGCGAATGTGGTCGGCCGAGTCGCCTAGCGCGTCAATTGGTCGGGCGACGGGCGCCTGCAACGGCCAGGCAGCGTGAACGACGGGCGGGGCTCGGCGTCAGGGTGTGACTGGTAGGATTGGCGCAGCCTGCGGGTTCTGGCGCGATGCGCCCAGGGTCCGCCTGATCGTTTACAAGTGCAGAGTCGGGGCGCGCCATCATTTGGGTCGGTGGGTGAGTGGTTAATACCACCAGACTGTAAATCTGGCGCCTTTACGGCTACGTAGGTTCGAATCCTACCCGGCCCACCGGACGCCGCGCGACGGAGCGTGGGTTAGTATCAGGCGTCCGGCGCGCCCGACTCAACGCGGTCCCGTGGTGCAGCGGCCTAGCATACCTCCCTGTCAAGGAGGAGATCGCCGGTTCGAATCCGGTCGGGACCGCCCGGCGCGCCCGCCGCGAGGCGCCGCGGGCCCATAGCTCAGCGGTCAGAGCAGCCGGCTCATAACCGGTAGGTCCCTGGTTCGAATCCAGGTGGGCCCACCGGACGGACGGCGGGAATGGCGGAGTAGCTCAGAGGTAGAGCAGGGGACTCATAAGCCCTTGGCCGCAGGTTCGAATCCTGCCTCCGCTACCGGCCTGGCCGAGGTGGTGAAATTGGTAGACACGCAGTCCTCAGGAGGCTGTGAGCTTCGGCTCGTGCGGGTTCGAATCCCGCCCTCGGCACCAGATTCTTCCTCACCATTCCCTAAACACCCTCTCGCAAATTAGTTCCCTACGGGATCTCCGCAAGAATAGACTGATATTGTAGCGACCCGCGTATCAGAGCAGTTACAGCACATAGATTGGCAACTTCTGTAGCTACGAATATCCCACTGTCACAAAATTAATGTCCACCCCATATACAGAATTCGCCAGCCTCACGGGAGGGCCACCTCATCCATGCCTATCGCTCGTTGCTCTTGTGAAATCAACATCCTTCATATCATGCCAAACCACATGATCTTCAATCAATCCAATCCCAAGGTTGAAATAGCGATCAAGGACATACCTGAAGTGATTCACCGAACTGATTGACGGTGGAAGATTTACAACTCCCCTTTCTGGTACGTGAAAGGCTGCCAGAATCGCATGCCGAGGATAATCCCCGGATCGACCGTGATCACCTGCTACGACTATGACCGCGCTATGGTCGCTGTTCTTCAGAATCCCATCAATTGCTCGCAGCACAAGTGCGTTCGTGTGTATGAGCTGTCCGATATAGGCATCCGGTACCGATGCATCGTGAAAATCACTGAATCCAACATCGCCTCCCTTGCTAAGGAACATATTTCCATGACGATCAAAAGTCGCCGGCTTGTGAGGCTTGACAATATGCGCGAATACGAACCTCGGCCCGGGAGATTGTATGGGTTGGGCAAGATACTCGAACATCTGTAACGCACGCTCAGGTGCCCACCAGTTATATCGGTCGTGACTCGCGGGACGAAGTAAGCTTCCCACAAGCACGCGCAAGGCCGTGGTATTTAAAAGCTCGCGAAGGAATCTCGCATTTGCAATTGCTCCTTCTGCTGATCTCGTACGATAAAATCGTCCCGTGTCCTTGTCCAGGACTGACGACACTACGCCCGAGGGAGTAAATTGTACTGCAATATCCGCATGCGGAGAGTCATTCGTAATGGACCACCCAGACTCGAGGTGAACATACGTGTATCCAAGGCTCTTCAGGATTTCCACGAGAGCATTGTTTTGGATAAGGTCTACAAGGTCGCCTTGCGACTTTGGCACTCGGGCTTGCAATTCATCCAAATAAGCCAGATTAAGACTTGATGCCAACGATTGCATGGTGAACATATAATTACTCGTTGCATCAGAGGCGACAAAGAATCCACGTTGTTCAAGTTCCATTAGAAATTCGGTATTGTCGAAGTCTCCCAACGCGTCGTCTCGACCATATCCGTCCAGGATGAGATAGTAGATGTCCGGTCGATTGGCAGCGGCAGTAGCTGGTAATTGGCTAAAAAGGTGAGAGGTCGTAACCATCGCCCCTGAGTGCTCGGATGGCATCTCGCGTGCGTAACCAGTCCAGGCGGTTCCTGCCAAGCTCGTCACTTGAAACAGGACCAACAAGGAAGCCGATATATTCAGGAGTGGCGCCGCTCGGGCTAACTGAACAGGTGCGCGAATTAAAGCTACGACGGCAACCGCAGCAAGCATGACCGAGGCAGAAAAGAGAACCGGTTCATGTAGTCGGCCACCAAGTGCTCGCTCGACATGCCCGTAGGCAAAGAGGACGACTATGACGGCCGTCGCCACCGCCGCCGCCTGATGCCAGCTCGGTAGCACTATTCGCAGACCTGACACGATGACCGATACAACCAGAAGGGCGATGACCACCGGAATGATCGCCTCGCTAAAGGCGAAGTGCAGCGAATTGATTGCCAGGAATTGCAGGATTGGAATGATTGCAGCCAGCCAGGGGTACCAAGGCACAGCAAACGCACGACCTCGCACATTCGCTGAGCCGCCTGCAACAGGCTCGTCGATCGGACCGGCAAGCCGACGGCCCCAGACTGTCACGCGCCGCGTCAGTGGTATTCCTGCGTCGCTGGCGCGTCGGATGCCGACCGCCACGCGAGGATGGGCTAGCAAAGCCAGAGCGCTTGCGGCGAGCGCGAGGATGAGTCTACTGCGTGCGTGCGGCACGCCATGTAGCGCCGCTCGCACGCCGCTGCTAGTGACTTGATGAACAAAGGCGAGCGGCCCGTCTCCTCCATTGGCCACGCCGTTTATTCTCACGTTTTCGTAGGCGTCTTGCTGGCGAGCCAAGCGATAGCTCACGGAATACTTCTCGTGGCCCGCGACTTGTAGCTGTAGCGTCAGACGCTGGCCTTCCGGTACGACATAGGATGGGAATCTCAAAGTTCGCGCCACCGGAATGTGTGCAGGCGTGACGTAGTTAGTTGTCTGCCTTAGCACGTCACGCGTCTCGGCGTCCAGCAGCGATGCAATTACTGTCAGCCGAATATCTGCATCCGGTTCGCTCGCCATCCAGATGATGAAGTCACCAACAACGCCGCCCAATTGCCCGAGGTCTTGCTGTACGCCCCATCCGGGCCAAGCAGTCAGCACATCATGTGATGGTTCACTGCTAGACGCTGACGGGTACGTAATCTGCGGAGTAAGGCTGGCCCACAGTCCTAGTGCCACAAGCGCAAACGCCAACCAAGCGGATCTAACCATGCGTCACGGAGCACTGCGGCGCGTTCAAGCTCGACTCATCGTCCGTCCCAGCTGTCAAGCTGCGCTGCCTCCCTAGCCTGAACTGGTGCACACTGCCTAGCGTACCCGAGAGACGCCTTGGTGGCGTACTTGGGAGATCTCACCACGCCGCGGACTGTCCCTTAACTGCAAGATGAGGAGGCGGCACCGACGCCCTATGCAGTGCACGCCCCCGCGCTGGCTGGGTGCGTAGTGTACAGTACGCTTGTGAAACGCAGGATTCTGAAAGAAACTCTCTTGCGACGCTCCGACAACTTCCCGGTGCCGGGCTCGACAGAGGCAAACGCAACTACCGACAGCCAAGACGTCGCACTTGGCTTGTGCAGCGTAGTGTCGGCGATTGTGCAGTTAGTTGGGCGGCGGTATATCGATCCGGGGAGTGGGAGTTTTGCGATTCAGATCATTATTGCGGCGGTGCTGGGTGGGGTGCTGACGGCGCGGTTGTGGTTGCGGCATCTGTTTTGGCGGGTTTTGGGCCTCGTGCGGCGGAAGAAGACCGAGGAGCAGCCTACGGGCGAGGAGGCCGACCGGTAGGGTTGGATGAGCAGCGACGATGACGGCCGCCTGCCGGGCTCGTTTCGGGATCCGGCGGGTTTCGTGTTTCAGAGGGACGGCTCGTTCTTTCGGCAGGTGAACCGTTCGTACGAAGCGACCTTTGCGGCGCTGATGGATTCTGGGCTGTACGCAAGGCTCACCGAGCAGGGTCTGCTGATTCCTCATGAGAGTGCGGACCTGGGGCTTGCGCCGGAGCCTGACGCGGTCGAGGTAATCAAGCCCGCGCAGTTGGCGTTCGTTTCGTACCCGTTCGAGTGGTCGTTTTCGCAGCTGAAGGCATCCGCCCTGGCGACGCTTCAGATAGAACGGCAGGCGCTGACGCATGGCCTGTCGCTCAAGGATGCCAGCGCGTACAACATCCAACTGCACGAAGGCCGGCCCACACTGATCGACACGCTGTCGTTCGAGCCGTACGAGCCGGGCTTACCGTGGGTGGGGTATCGCCAGTTCTGCCAGCACTTCCTGGCGCCGCTGGCGCTGATGGCGTATCGGGATGTCCGGCTGGGCACGCTGCTGCAGAGCCATCTGGACGGGCTGCCGCTGGAGATGGCCGCGCGGTTGCTACCCGGGCGCACGCGATTGCGGCCCGGTCTGCTGATGCACCTGCACTTGCACAGCCGGGCGCAGGCGCGGCACGCGGACTCTTCACAGTCTCGAGACACCATGAAAGGCCGCATGAGCCAGCGACGGCTTGAGGCGCTGCTGGAAAGCCTGGAGTCGGCGGTTCGAGGGCTGAACTGGAATCCGGGTGATACGCCCTGGGCCAGCTACGGCGACCAGTCCAGCTACAGCAACGCGGGACAGGCCGACAAGGAGCGGCTGGTGGCCGACTACCTCACGCAGGTTGACGCCAATTCGGTTTGGGATCTAGGGGGCAACGTTGGCATCTTTAGCCGGATCGCCGCGTCCAGCGGCGCTTCGGTTGTGTCGATCGATAGCGACCCGGGCGCCATCGACCTCAACTTCAGGCGGATGGTCGACGACGGCGATCGGAACCTGTTCCCAATCGTGGCCGATCTCACCAGCCCCAGCCCCGCGCTGGGATGGGAGAACCGGGAAGTCCGGTCGCTGACCGAGCGGGGGCCGGCCGGACTGGTCGTGGCGCTGGCGCTGATCCACCATCTGGCCATCGGCAACAACACGCGGTTTGAGCGTCTGGCCCAGTTCTTTGCGTCGCTGGGGCGCAGCCTGCTGATCGAGTTCGTGCCGCCGGAAGACCCGATGGTGCGGCGCCTGCTGGCCATGCGGAATCACACGTTTCCGTGGTACACGCGGGCGGCATTTGAGGCGGCGTTCGGGCAGCGCTTCAAAGTCCTGAGGTCGGATAGGGTCGCGGACTCCCAACGTCGGCTCTACCTGATGGCCGCACACTCCGGCTGACGAATCTCGGCCGCCGCGCGTTCGTCTTGCCGTCGACCTCCCGTTGACGCGGCTACCATCGGCAACCCGCGACCCCAGAGCACTGTTCTGTCCAGCCGCACGCTTCGACTAAACCGCCGTCGCTTTCTGAGCGTCGCTGCGTTGGCGACCAGCGGACTTACGCACACCGTGACGGGGCGAGCCGCCATGGGCGCGGCCCAAACGCTTCCCCCCAGCGCGATCGAGACGGAGGACGGCGCGTTCTTTCCGAGCGGCAGCGGACCAATGGGGTTCTACGTTCGTGACTACCCGGGCAGTCCGCGATTCTGGTCGCTCTACGACGCCGCCGGCGGCCACTCGTGGTACGGGCCCCCGATCAGCCGGGTCTGGGAAGACGCGACCAACTGGTATCAGTTGTTTGCCGCCGTCTTATTCCTGCAACCGAAGCGCGGCGGCGGACCGCGCCTGGCGCCCATGGTCGAGTTGATCGTCACCGGCCCAGCGGTGTCCAGCAGCTTTTCGAACGCTACCAAGTTGGAGTTCGATGGCTGGCCGAAGTATGGGACCGGGAACAGCGTTCACTACACCATTCAGGCCTTTATCAGAGCCAATCCAGGCCTACAGACCGGCACCGCGCGGTCCGTGCCCCGACAGCTGGTCGGTCGAGTTCGCAATCTCTTTTCCAACCTTGGGCTCGAAGAGGTAAGCGGACAGGTGCGTCCCGGCGTTCTGGGACAGCTATATCGCGGGTATTTCCAAGGCAAACCCAGTCGCTTGCCGGCTGCGGCACTTCAGCCAGAAGCGTTTGCGCTGTTCGATCAGGTGCGAGGCACGACCGACGAGCGCCCCGCCACAGCAACGACACGACCGATCGACCAGGGAGGCGACACGACCGAGAACCGCCGTGGCACGGCAACGAACCCGCCGGTTGACCAGAGGTTCGGCATTAGCGACAACCTGCCCGGCACAAGGACGGGCCGAGATCCGGGATTCGGGTGCACGCTAGGCAGCGAGCCCGGCGTTGCAGCCGGCCTGAACCACATGAACGGTCTTGGACTGACGTGGAGCCGCGAGCAGTTTCTCTGGAATACCCTGACGAGCAACAGCGTTGCGGCGTTGCCGACCATCGCCACCGACCGCAATTTTCGAGTGGCGAGGCCGATCGTCGGACTGCTGCAGTTCACCCCGCAATATGCGGGTGGCGGCCTGACGCATCCGGCCAAGTACAACCCGCCCAGCGGGCTCGATCGGCCGGCTAGCGATGCGCTTAATCACTACGGCCAATTTGTCCGTGGCTTGATCGAGAGCCGGAAACCAATCGCCCGAAGCGGCGGGGCGACTTCGGCGTCCGGCCTCAACCCGATTTCGCGCTGGATTCCCTGGAACGAGCCGGACATTTGCCGTCCCCCTATGCCCGGATACGCGTGGGGTGGGACTCCGCACGCGCGTTGGATCAACCGCACGGGGGGCGTGGGCCCGGCCAGCGAAGGCGAGATTGACGACGCCACGCGTGAGCAGCTGCTCTACCGACTGGTGCAGGTGGCGCACGACGCAATGATCGCGGCCGACCCAGCGGCACGCCTGATTTTTCCCTCGCTGAGCCTTGTGGACAGCAGCTGTGACAGCACCGACCGGCGCATGCAGTTCTGGGACGGTTGGACCGACTTCCTGGCCGGCCAGCTCGACCGCAAGGCCCTGGTGGCCAACAACTTTTTCTTTCACGACGTCTCGCTGACGCTGCACAAGGAGCCCGAGCGGGTCGCGGAGATCGTCAGCAGCTACCGAACGGCGCTGAACAATCTCTCGGAGTCGGTGGGGGAAACGGATCCGCTGGCCGGCAAGCGCAAGATCATATTGATGGAACTTGGGTTACAAGACGATCCCGGGTTGGGCGCGTACTTCGATGACGTGGATGTCGCCCACTTCATCATTCAAGCCATGGCCAACGCTTTTGTGAGCGGCGCCGACGAGGTCGCCCTCCACAAGCTGGTGGACTATCCGCTCGCACGGCCCTCAGGGCAGGGCGCGCGCGTGGCGGTGCGCTATATGTCACATATTTCCAGGCAGCATCCCAACCGCGGCAAGTGGCCGGCCGTTAGCGGAGAGCGTGCGGCCCACGCCTACCTGGGACCTGTGCGGATCGATCTGCCGGGTCCAGGGTTTGTTACCAGCGTGTTCTACAACCGTGCCCGGACTCCGATAGACCTAACGCTGACCTTCGCGGCGGCGGAGGAAACGCGGAGTGACGCGATCCACGTCTCCGACCACGCCGGCAACGAGCGGACACTCAATCCAGGTTCCCACGTATTCACGCTCGCTGCGCCGCGTCACACGTTCAACGCCTATGGCAAGAATTGGGCCTGGATTGGCGGCGGCACTCACATCATCCGGTATTCGGACTCCATAGCCCTGACAACCGATCCGCCCATTCCGGAAACTGTGGACTATTAGACGATTACCGCCGGGACCTGGGCTGCCTGAGCACGATGCAGCGGTGCCACTCCCGTAAGGCGAGTCGAACAATCTCATGGTCGGCTCACCACGACTGGCAACCGTTGTTGAGGTTGCGAGAATGCGGGACTCTCCGGCGACAGCACGAACGAAATCGTGAACTGATGGATGTCGAACGAACAGTGGTCAACGACTGCGAGGCGCTGTTCTTTCGGGCTCGTGGGTCCGGAGAGAACCAGCCCGTCGGACTGCTGCTGGCCGGTCTCCGGTCGTCCACACTTCTTCGCCGATTCAGCGACTGGACCGAGGCCTGGCAGACGGCCGGTTACGCCATTGCCTCGTACGACTTTCGAGACGATCGCTATACCTGGGGCGCGGAAGCTGGGGTAACGACTTTGACCGGACTATTGGACGAGGCGCGAAAGCGGTGGCAGGTCAGGCGGCCTATCGTCTGCGGCTCGTCGCGCGGGGGGCTGACCGCGCTGGTGTGGGCGCACCGCAATCCCGGTGTGCCGGTGGCGTGGTTTGGGATGAACCCGGTCATGAACCTGGGGCCGTTCTACGATTTGGCAGGTCGTGCACGGTCGCTCAACGCGGCCTATGGGATTCGCAACAAGGCCGAACTCATTCGGGACGTGTGCCCGCGAGTAAATCCGGTCAACCTCGCAGTCGATCTCACCTGGTTGCCCTTGCGCACCTGGCAGGGGCGTGACGACCAGGTGACACCGCCACGGGAGCTAGAACGGTTTGACGTGGCCGTCCGGGCAGCCGGTGGATCACACGTGATCGCCTATGCGCCGGGAGGCCACGCGACTACGGAAGGACCCCGTGGCCAGTTTGACGCCGCCGCGCAGATTGCTTTTGCGCGAGCGGCCGAGCGGGACACGGCTATCCCCTAAGGACCAGGCCAACGCCAGCGGCGAACGGGTTAGGCGCGGAAGCTGCGTTGGCGGCCGCTGAAGCCTTCGCGGTCGGTGCGCTGGCCGCCGACGAGGCCGCGCCAGAGCCAGACGCGGCGGGGGGTGCCGGCGTCGTCGCGTTCCACGCGCACGCGCACGCCGCGGCCCCACATGGCGTCTTCACCGTAAAGGCGGGCGAGGGTGGCTTCCAGGTCAGCCCGCAACGTGCCCACATCGTCTTCCGAGGCCACATCCACGGCGTGGCGGTGTTCGGGGTGGTCGTAGAGGCCGCGGACGATCGGCTCAAGGTCGCGTTCGGCGGTCATGGGCAGTCAAGGTCTCAGCCAGCGTCGGATCGGCGCGATGGTAGCAAGGTCGCCGCTGGCACGGTCACTTAGCATGGCTGCATTCAGGCGTGCTGGGCCATGAGAGCGAAGGGACAGGTCGCATGTACGACGCCAACAAGCGCCGCATTCCGGTTGACGTGCTGACGGCGTTCACGCGCGACTTGCTGGAGCGGCACGGCATGACGCCGGAGCACGCCGGGATCATGGCCGACAACCTGGTTGAAGCCGACATGCGGGGCGTCACCTCGCACGGGCATTGGCTGCTGCGACGCTACTCCGGCTGGCTGGACGAGGGCTATATGAACCCGAGGCCGAGTGTTCGCGTCGCGCGCGAAACGGCCGCGACGGTGCTGGTGGACGGTGACTTTGCCCCAGGGCACGTGGCGGGCGCGCTGACGATGCGGGCGGTGATCGAGAAAGCACGCGAGGCCGGCACGGCTACGGGCATCAGCCGCCGCAGCCGGCACTTCGGCGCGGCGGCGCACTTTGCGCTGATGGCCGTTGCGCACGACATGGTGGGGTACGCCACAACCAACGCGGGGCCGACGATGTTCGCGTTTGGGGGGCGCGAGCGGGTGGTGGGGAATAACCCGATTGCCTACGCCATTCCCGCCGGACGCGAGCGGCCGCTGGTGCTGGACATGGCGATGTCAATGTCGGCCAACAGCCGCATCGCCATCTTCGAGCGCCTGGGACAGCGGATTCCGGAGGGCTGGGCGCTGGACAAGCGCGGGTTGCCCACGACCGATCCCAAGGCCTTTGCCGACGATGGAGCCGGCGCGCCGATTGGGGGACCGAAGGGCGTGGGGCTGGCTCAGATCGTGGATGCGATGACGGGCGTGCTGTCAGGGTCCGGCTTCAGTCGCTCGGTGGGCCGGCTGGACGGTGACGAAGGCGCCATTTCGCACATGTTCCAGGCCACGGACATTGCGGCGTTTATGCCAGTGGAGACGTTCAAGGAGCGAATGGATGCCCAGATTGAGCAATTCAAGGGCTCGGCGCGGGCCGAGGGCGTCAAGGAGCTCGTGGTTGCCGGGGAGCTCGAGTGGCGGACCTATAACGAGGCAAAGACCGAGGGCGTGGCTTTGCTAGAGCCGATCATTGCCGATCTGAATGCCGTCGCGGCGAGCAAAGGGGCTCCGACCCGCCTCTAGCCGACCGGTAGTCAGGCTACGGCCACGGGTTCGGGCTCAGGCTCGTAGGCCTCGATGAGTTCGATCACCTGGCGGGTGATGCGGGCCGGGGTGGACGCGCCGGCGGTGACGCCCACGCGCATGCCGGGCTTGAACCAGGAGCGGTCGACGTCGTCTGCACTGTCGACCAGGTAGGCCGGAGTCTGCTTGACGTTGCGCACGACCTCGACCAGCCGGTGCGAGTTGGAACTTCGATCGCTACCGACCACGACCACCAGGTCGCAGACTTCAGCCGCTTTCACAGCAGCTTCCTGGCGATCCTGGGTCGCCAGGCAGATGTCGTTGTGGACTTCGACGTGCGGATACCTGGCCACCACGGCGTCGATGACGTCCTGGGTGTCCCAGATGCTGAGGGTGGTCTGGGTGGTGACGGCCAGCCGGTCGTTGTCCAGTTCCAGCGCGGCGACGTCTGCGGGCGTGGAAACCAGGTGAACGTGGCCGGGTGCCTCGCCGATGGCGCCGTCGGGTTCCGGGTGTCCGCGCTTGCCGACGTAGATGATTTCGTAGCCGCGGGACGTCAAGTCGATGATGAGATCGTGCGTGATGTAGACGTCGGAGCAGGTCGCGTCGATGACGGTCAGGCCCTTGTCGATGGCCCGCTGTTTGACGGCCGGCGAGACGCCGTGGGCGGTGAGGATCACGGTGCCGTGCTCTATTTGATCCAGGCCGGCCATGCGGTCATCAAAGTCAACCAGCCGCACGCCGTTCTCCGCCAGTTCGTCGACAACGTGGGCGTTGTGCACCAGATAGCCCAGCATGTAGACGGGCCCCTGGTGCTGAGCCCCGGCTTCGTTGGCGAGGCGAATCGCATCAACCACGCCGTGGCAATACCCGCGGGGCGTTATGCGTAGGACGTCCATGGATGGGTCAGACAGTCAACAGGCAGGGTTGTCTCTACAAGAATTGCACAACGGCGCGTCTGGCGTTAGCCCTCCGCCAGCAACTGCCCGACGACTTCGGGATCGGACGTCGGTAGTTTGCAGACGAATCCGTGACAGACGTACGCGGCGGCCTGGCCATCGAGTGGGTAGCGGTCCTGGAGCAGCGGAATCTCGGCCGCGTCGCCGTCGCTGGCCGCAGACACCACGCTGCGCGGTCGATAGGTTTCTCGAACAAGCCGGAGGAGATCCTCGCGCTGCGCCCCATCGCCAACCACGGCAACACCAACGGGCTGGCCAACCAGGAAGTCGGCGGCGCTGAACCATTGGGCGAAGGCTGTGGGGTAGCTGGTTGCGCCGGGGCCAACTGCGGTCAACGCGCGCTCGGCGGCATTCAGATAGCGAGCCTCGCCCGTCAGCGCATGCATGCGGCCCAACACGGTGACCGCCATTGCGCCTCCGGAGGGCGTGGCGTTGTCCTGGACGTTTTTGGGGCGGGTGACGAGTTGCTCGTGGTCGTTGCTGGTATCGAAGAAGCCGCCCTCGGGATCCTGGAAGTGCTCAAGCATGGCATCGGAGAGGTCGCGGGCCGCCACAAACCAGCGCTCGTCAAAGGTGGTCTGGTAGAGCTCCAGCAGCCCCTCGGCCAGGCAGGCGTAGTCCTCCAGGTAGGCGTTGAAGCGGGCGCGGCCGTCCTTCCAGGTGCGCCAGAGGCGTCCGCCGTCGCGCCAGAGTTCGGTGCAGCAGAATTCGGCGGCTTCAGTGGCGGCAATGGCGTAGTCGTCCCGGTCGAGCGCCCGCGCGGCTTCGGCGAAGGCGGCGATCATGAGGCCGTTCCAGGCGGTGATGATCTTGTCGTCCAGGCCCGGACGAATGCGACCAGCGCGGCGTTCGAACAGGCGCGGTAGGGCACGGTCCGCCGCGGCCTGGATATCGGAAACGGACACGTCGTGTTGGTAGGCCAGCACATCCAGGTCCTTCAACCGGCGGAGGACGTTGACGCCTTCCCAGTTGCCGCGGGCCGAAACGTCGTAGATGTCGGCTACCAGATCGGCATCGGCGCCGAGCACGTCGCGAACTTCCTCCAGCGACCAGACGTAGAACTTGCCCTCTTCGCCTTCGGAGTCGGCATCCAGGGTGCTGAAGAAGCCGCCCTGCGGATGGGTCATCTCGCGGCGCACCCAGTCGAGCGTTTCCTCAACGACCCGGCGGTGAGCCGGATCGCCGCCGATTTGCCAGGCGTGCAGGTAAACGCGGGCGAGTTGGCTGTTGTCGTAGAGCATTTTTTCGAAGTGCGGCACGTGCCAGGCCGCGTCCACGCTGTAGCGGTGGAAGCCGCCGCCGACGTGGTCATAGATGCCGCCGCGCGCCATCCGGTGCAGCGCGCGGTCGGCGATGTCCAGCAGCAGCCCTTCGCCGGTGGCGAGGTGGCGGCGCAGCAGGAATTCGATGGCCATCGCCTGCGGGAACTTGGGCGCCTGGCCCCAGCCGCCGTGCGTACGGTCCTCGCTGCCGGCCAGGGCCTGCGAGGCGCGGCGCAGATCATCGTCGTTTACGGGCGCGCTGGGAAGGTCAAGGCTGTCAGCGGCCTGAATCGCTTCAGTGAGACGCCCGGCGCCAGACTCCAGTTCATTGCGACGGTTCGTCCAGGCGTCGTGGACGGCGGCGAGGACCTGTCGGAACGAGGGCATGCCCTGACGGGGTTCCGGCGGGAAGTAGGTGCCGCCGTGAAACGGCTTACCTTCGGGCGTCATGAAGACCGACATGGGCCAGCCGCCGTGACGGGTGAGCAGTTGAACCGCGGACATGTAGATCTGGTCCACGTCGGGACGCTCTTCGCGATCGACCTTGACGGAGACGAAGTGCTGGTTGAGGACGTCAGCCGTTTCCTGGTCCTCGAACGATTCGTGCTCCATCACGTGGCACCAATGACAGGCGGCATAGCCCACGCTGAGGAAGATGGGCTTGCCGCTGGCCTGGGCCTGGGCGAATGCCTCGTCGCCCCACGGGTACCAGTCCACCGGGTTGTGCTGGTGCTGGAGGAGGTAGGGGCTCGACTCGGCGGCGAGGCGGTTTGGCATCAGGTCACGACCGTGAAGTGCGTCAAGTCTTCAATTGTGAGGGGCAGGCGCGTTGCCGCCAAAGTGAGCCGCCACTGCCGCACGACCTACAGCAGACCACGCAACCGGTCGCGCAGGCGCGCGCTCTGCTCAAGGTTCGGGCACTGCACGAACCACGCTCGGATCCAGGTTCGCGCCGTAGCCCAAATCCATCACCGCAATGCCCTGTATACGCCACACACGAGCGGACTCTTCCAGCTTGAGGTGCGATGTGGAAAAAAGTGCGGCCGCCTGGTTCAAGGGACATAGGTAGCTTCAAAGGACGGGCTTTTCCACAATACAGTCAGCCGTGCAGGTTCGTGTAGACCGTGAACTGATAGAAGCCCTCGGGCAACCACTAGCCTGGAGGCCCAGCAGTAGGTCTTGGTCAGACCTTAGCTGGCGACCTGGTCTGCCATTCGAGTCAAGGCGCTGCGCCAAAACGAGCGTCTGGCCTCCACATCCGCACGGTCCGCCAGCCTGGAGTGCTGGACCTGGACGGTGCTCTTGGCGGGGCCTTTGTCCCAGAAGCTGACGTCTACGTTGGTCTGGCCGTCGCTCCAGGTGATGCGCATGGACTTGGGGCGGGTGGCGCGACGGATGGTGATCGGTTCGGCGCCCAGCCATCGCTGGCGTGACTCCTCGTCTTCCCAGGCGGTAAAGAGCGTATCCACGGGCACCGGAACGGTCTTGCTGACGCCGACCTGGTAGCCGCGGGAGGTCTGGTGCGGTTTGCGGCGGCCGCGCGCTTGTTCGTAGGCCACGGTGACCGTTTGGCTCCACCAGCCGGACAGGCCATGGCGATCAGCAAGGGCCGCAGCGATTTGGCGGTGAGTCATTTCGCCCGCGCCTTCTGCGTCAAGGAGCGTGAACCACTCGGCCCAGACACGGCCGGTCTTGGCCTGGACGGCCGCGTCGCTGATGGTCGGCTGCGTCACATTGAGGTCTCCTGGGCGCTCATGGATCGAACAGATCACCCCATTTGTAAACCGAGATTCACTGGACGCAACCGCCCGCGCTCGGTACGGTGCTAGCCAATATGCCGGTGATGAAAGATTACGTGAGCCGCATTGTCGGCGCATGGACCGGGTCCGGTCAGCGAACGCGAATCGCCAGTTTTCTGGTCGGAGGCGTAGTGTTGGCTGGAGTCGCGGGATGCGGCGAGGCGGAGCCGGAGGCAACACCAACGCCCGCAGCCACGCCGCCGCCGCTGGTTACCGCACCCGCCATGTCGCCGAGTCCCGCGCCGATTCCGACGTCCGCCCCTGAGCCGACTCCCACGGCAACGCAAGCCCCGACGCCGACGCCCACGGCTCAGCCCGCCCCACAGCCGGTTACTCCGCGCCCGGCGGCCACGTCGCCCACGCCCGCCGCCACACCTGAGCCCACGGAGCCGCTCGCGGCCGAGACGGATGGGCCTGCGCCTACCGTTGTGGGCGTCGTACTCCCGCAAGTCGGCCTTAACGTTCGCGACAATCCCAGCGTTGACGAAGGCACGATCCAGTACGTTGCCCTGCAAGGCGAGGAGCTGGAGTTGACGGACGTGATCAATGAAGTCGACGGCATCGTCTGGCGTCAACTGGCCGATGGGAACTGGGTACAGGTCCAATATCTTGAGGTCAGCGAAACCGCGCCGGAGGCCACACCGGAGGCAACGCCCGAGACGACGCCGGTGACGACTACGCAGACCATTGGCGTTGTAATTCCCGAGATTGGTCTGAATGTGCGCGACAAGCCGAGCGCCAACGATGGCGCGGTCCAATACGTCGCTCTCCAAGGTGAAGAGTTGGTCCTGACGGGGCAAGTCGTGGAGGCAGAGGGCGCCGTTTGGTACGAACTCGAGGACGGCAACTGGGTGCAGGGACAGTACCTGGAGTTCAATCCTTAGGCGGACGCCGCAGACGCCGGGGCTCGGAATTCCTTGAGCAACGTGGCTCGGCTTCAGAACATTGCGCTGACAACGGCGGGCTGGCTAGCAGATATGCGGACTGCGACCGTCGGGAATCTCGACTCGCGCAGCGCCATTCATGCCTAATGAGCAGGTATGGGCCGCACGCCCGACCACTGTGACCGTCGTAGCGACCCACTGTGACCGTCGTAGCGACTTGTGCATTGGAAGCCGCACTACTGAACGTGCCCTGGACTGACTTGCCATTGGAGGAACGCGAGCGATTGCGACAGCCGGCCGACGGCGCCTAACGAACCGGGGGCACCGCCCGAGACGCGCGTGATCGTGGTCTAGGTGGCCCGTAGACTTGACCACGCGCTTGGGGAGTAAATTCGCGTGTTGGTGGTGCTGGGCGAATTGGCCCGACGGTTGCTGACAAGTGTCGTCACGCGCTACGTCTTCCTGTTCATCTCGGCCGTCCTCATTCCGTTCAGCCTGCGGCACCCGATCATGACGGTGGGCGTCGTATTGATTCTGGCGCTAGTGGGCTTTCTGCTGTTCAGCGCCAGCCGTCAGGCTCGTGATCAGGACCGCCAGGACTGGTAGCTGCGGCCTAGAGCACGCCCTTCGTCAGGATCAAGTTTCCGTACAAGCGCCGCTCGCCGGTGGCCACGATGGCAAAGGCGTGGCGGGCTCGCTCGTAAAAGGCAAAGCGCTCCACGTGCTCGAACCCAACCGGTCCGCCATGGGCTGCCTCGGCAATGCGTCGAAACTCGGCCCAAACCTCCGGCTCGGCGTCTGGATCTCCGACCACCGCCATCACGGCCGCAGGCTCGTCCACGTACTCGTCCAGCGGCAGCAGGGACAGGATGGCTTCGGCGGCTCGGGTCGCGGGCACGTTATCCAGCCGCACCAGGCGCCTGGCGTTGGCTTCGGCCGGGAAATTGGCGTCCACGATGACCAGTTCGTCCCCGTGCCCCATGGCCGCGAGGATCCGCAGCAACTCCGGGCCCAGCAGCGGATCGATTCCCTTCAACATGGCGGGTGTCCCGATACGTGCGCGTGGCGGCATGGTGTCACACCGGGGCTTTGCCAGAGTTCACTTTGCCACCAACCGAGCGTAGGGTGCGCGCTAGGCTGAGCCGCTCTGGAGCAGTTGGGGTGACCGTGAGGCAGCCAGTCGACTACGCGGAGATCACGACACGGGTCGAGGCCGCCGCAACCGCGGCGGGCCTGGATCTGACCCGCTATCCGATAGCGGAACTGGGGCTGGACCTCTTGCGTGTGGACATTCCCGCGCAGGAACCCGCCGTGGCACGACTCGCGATCTTCGCCGGCACCCACGGCGACGAGCCCGCGCCCGTGGTTACCGCGCTGGAGTTCCTGGAGCAGCGAATGTGGGCGCGGAGCCCCGCCGTTGCCTTCAGTGTTTTTCCCTGTCTGAATCCCACCGGATACGACCTGGGAACCCGCGAGAACGCGGATGGGATCGATATCAATCGCCAGTTCGCACGTGACGAGGTGCCCGAGGTCCGAGCCCTGCGCGCGGCCGTGGCGAACGACAGCTTTGACACCTTCGTCGATGCCCACGAAGACCCCGAGGAAATTGGGTTTTACGCCTACGCATTCTTCAGCGACCGCTCGTGGCCGAGGCGCATCGTGGAAGCCGTGGCCGAGCAGGGGCCGATCATTTCAACGCCCGAGGCTGACGATCATCCTGTCGAGGGCGGAGTGGTTGGGCAGGGCGATGAAGAGACCCGGGACGAACGGTTTCGCGAATACATGGCAGACGGCGAATGGCCGCTGCCGTTCTATCTCTACGACCTTGGAATCCGCGACTTTATGACCACCGAGACTCCAGGGATGATTGACTTGGCGACCCGCGTAGCCATGCAACACGCCGCGCGCGACCGTCTGGTTGATCTGCTGACAGCCTCAAGGAGTGCCGACACATGACAGCCGTCAGTCTGCCGGTAATTGACGCCCACGCACACGTCGGGACGCAGCAACCGCAGGACCACATGCCCGGCTACTGGCCGGAGGGCAAGAACGGGCAATCCGAGGCCGACATGCTGGCCTGCATGGAAGCCACGGGGGTCGACTACGCCGTGCTGCACACCTGCAACATCTGGGGAATGAAGTACGCGGCGCGGATGGTGCGCGAGCACGGCGACCGCTTCATCGCGGTCGTGAAGGTGGAGGGTGGGCAGGCGCACCTACCGCCCCAGCTGGCGACCATTCAGCGGTACGTGGAGGACGAAGGATTCAAGGGGCTGTACTACGACCCCTGGCCGCCGTCAGACGACGCGTTTGCCAACTTTCATGCACCTCGGTTTTGGCCCGTCTGGGAACTTGTCGATCAGATGAAGCTGCCGGTGTGCACGGTCTCGTATGGCACCGATTCGCCGGACCACTTCCAGGCCCTGATCAAGCTGATGGACGCGTGGCCCGATCTGACGATCACCGTGGTGCATGGCCTGTACGTGGGAATGAAGGCGCCGGAAGGATTGATCGACGCGGACGGCCGAGTGACCTTCGACCAGGGCATCGTTGACTTGGTCAGGAACTATGACGTGAATCTCGAGATCCTGGCCGGATATCCGGGGGCCTGGTGGGGTCCGGGCGACGTGGTGCTGCACGCGCTCTACGACACGTTTGGGCCGCGGAAGCTGATCTGGGGGTCCGAGTTCACGAAGGCCAACGCCCTGACGGATAAACAAGCGCGCTCGCCCGCGTACTACGCCACGCAGGTCAACTACCTGCGGGACCACTGCCCCTACATTCCGCCTGAGGACCGCGCCTGGATCATGGGTGGGAATACCGCCCGGATCTACGGCGTCTAACCGGCGAACGGACGACTACGCGCAACGGGACGCTCGCTCGGATTTGGAGCCTGTGTAGGAAGACTTACCGAGAGCACCTACCCCGTGCCGCATAGAATGCGGGGACAGCGTGGCGCAATGGTGGGCACATGCAATCGTCAAAGGTTCGACGGCTTATTCGACTGCTAGGCATATGTCTCTGGCTGCCGCTGGCGCTCCTGGTGCTTTCGGTGATTCGCTTCGGCGGCTTGCCAACCGACTCCGGCCTGGGCGGACCATTGGCTGTTGGCGCCATGGTTGGGTCCATGGTCCTCTTCACCTGGATCGCGGCGATACCGCTGACCGTGGCGCTCAAGCTGCTGCATCGACGCGCGCGCATGGTGACCTACGTATGCGGCGCGGTGCTTGCTCCGATCACGGTGTTCGGCGCGTTGATCGGCGGCCTGTTCGGGCCCGTCGGTATCGTGGCCTACTCGCTGGTGTTCTCGGCGCCGGCCTGGATCGCCCTGGGCATCACCGCCCTGATTCAGCGAAACCGCACGAACGTAAGGCCGGCTGAGAGCGGCTAGCCTTGACCAATCGATCCCGCGCCGTTCGCAGTCCGAGACCGAACCAGCTAGACCCTAAGGTCAGGTCGCTCCCTGTGGTGGCTCGTGACCTGCTGGAAGGCGTGGCCAATCTGAAGGACGGTGGCGTCGTCGTGCATGCGGCCGACGATTTGGAGACCTACGGGTAGGCCTTCGGCAAAGCCCATTGGAACGACAAGCGCCGGATGGTGGGACGCGTTGAATAGCGAGGCGTGGTAGGTGTCGTTGGCGCGGGCGTCGAACCGCTTGATGGGTTCGGCCGGGTAGGGATAGGCGGGGCTGAGCAGGATGTCGCGGGAATCCAGCGCGTCGGATACCGCAGCCTCGATATCGGCTCGGGCTTGCAGCCCCCGAAGATAGTCGAAGGCCGATGCGTCGGCACCGACGTTCAGCCTCGAATGGATGGACTCGTCGATCGAGCTGAAGTCGCCGTCGAACATCTTGTGAATGCTGGCGTAGCCCTCGGACCGGGAAACAACCTGGGCGGCTCTGGGTTCGAGGTTTGCAGGAATAGTCCACGAGTCAATCTCGACGCTCAGACTGCGAATCACCTGCACCGCGTCATCGAAGAGCTCGCGGATTCGCGGCCGTGTGTCGTCCGCGAAGTCCTGGATGATTCCGGCGCGATAGCCACCGACCGGGTGGTCGAGGGCGATGGCGAACTGGCCGGCGGATCGAGTGACCGCGTCGGGGTCGCTGGGATCCGGTCCAGCCATGGCTTCCAGCATCAGCGCACAGTCGGCGGCGGATCGGGTCAGCGGTCCGATGTGGTCGAAGTTGCGGACTAACGGTCGGGCGCCCGTGCGGCCGACCAGACCGTGCGTTGGCTTCAGGCCACTGATGCCGGTCATGTGCGCGGGAATCCGAACCGAGCCACCGGTGTCAGTGCCGAGAGCGCCCAGTGCCATGCCGGCGGCAATGGCGGCGCCGGAACCGCCGGACGATCCGCCGGGATGCCGAGCCAGGTCCCAGGGATTGCGGGTCGGTCCGAAGTGCGGATTGTCGGTGGTGATGCCGCGGGCCAGCTCGTGCGTGTTGGTCTTGCCCAGGATCACCGCGCCGGCTCGCCGCAGCTGTTGAACCACGTGCGCATCGGCGTCGGGTCGATGGTCGCCGTACTTGATTGATCCGTAGGTCGTGACGACGCCGGCGGTGTCAATCACGTCCTTGATCGCGATGGGGACGCCGTCCAGCGGGCCGCGTCGCTCGCCCGCCGCACCACGCGCGTCGGCCGCTCGCGCGTCCGCCCTTGCGGAATCAGCCATGACATACGTGTAGGCGTTGAGGGTTGGATTGAGCCGCTCTATGCGGGCCAGCACGGCCTCGGTCAGATCCAGCGACGAAAGTTCGCCACTGGCGAGCGCCGCCGCCGCCTCGCCGATTCCGAGATAGCCCAGGTCCAGTTCGTCAGCCATTGGCGTCCCGCTCCGCGTCCGGTGAAGCGCGGTCTACGGTATCAGCCGGTTGCCGCCGTTGTTCCGTCCGGTCTGCGAGTGCCAGAATCGTCCGCCCGACGCCTGCGGATCCGAAGCCCCATGTCTAATCCTCACGCCGACGAACTCGTCGAACGTGGCGTCACGCTCATCGAAGGCGTGATTCCGCCGGACGACGTGCCCGGAATCCGTGATCGCGTTCGGGCCGACATTCTGGCCAATAGCGACATTGACATTCCGGCGCTGGGCAAGACCTCCAACCTCTTGCGGATCAACCAGGACCTGGCGCCCTATCTCGCCGAACCGCGGCTGACGGCCGTGCTGGATGCCACGCTGGGACCGGGCTTTCGACTGTCGTTTTTTACGGGATTCGTAACCGGGCCAGGACGCACCCGGGATGTGTGGCACGCCGATTGGCCCTATAACCAGGAGCACAACACGCGGATACCGGCGCCGTATCCGGACGTTCCGCTGCACTTCACAACGTTCTGGATGCTGACAGACTTCAAGGTCGAGAACGGGGCCACGATCATCGTGCCCGGCAGCCACAAGCTTCACGACCATCCACGAGACGGCGGACCCTACGGCGACGCAATGACGCCTCGCGGCGACGAAGAACGACTGATCGGTTCGGCCGGTTCGGTGGGAATCGTGGATAGCCGAATCTGGCACGCCGTGTCGCCAAATTTGACGGCCGAGGACCGCGTGGCCGTGGTGATCCGCTACGCCGCCTGGTGGTTGAACCTCAACCCAACGCGGACGAGTTCACAGGAGTACGACCCCGCATATCACAAATCGCGGATCGACGACCTTCCGGAGGACGTGTACCTGGACTTGCCCGCCGACGTACAGCCGCAAGTCCGGCACCTGCTGCCTCCAGGAGCGGCGGCGCTGGCGTAGTACGCGCCGCGCGGCCGAGGCGCCTGGCTAGCCGACGGTGCCGTCGTTGCGCCGGTGCAGCATGACGGGGTTGCCGTCCAGGTCGCTGATGATCGCCATTGTGCAGACACCGCTCTCGAACGGCTCCATGGCCACGCTGCCGCCCGCTTCCTTAACTCGCTCGGCCATCGCCGCGACGTCTTCACAGGCAAATGCGGTGGACGGGCGCATGCCGGCGTCAGGAGCAGCAATCGGGGCATCGTCTTCCACGTGCAAGGCGACGGTTGTGTCGCCGGCCTGCAATTCACCCCACATACCACCCATGCTGAACACCGGCGTCAGGCCCAGCACGTCGCGGTAGAAGGCGGTGGCCTTTTCAAGGTCGGAAACGGGGAAGTAGACGTAGTCGACACCAAGGACTTTCATGACGGCTCCTTTTGGGACTCGCTGCAACGTTTGACACCGGACGCGTAGCTTATGCCACCGAGCAGAGGAGTGGTCAGGAAGGTTTGCGACGGTGAGTGGGCAGCGCCGTCGGCATCCTCGCGTGACGCGACCACTTCAAGGAGCGGACAGATGGCGAATAACGTGGTGCACTGGGAAGTCAACGGCAAGGACGGCCCGGCGCTTCAGAAGTTCTTTGGCGACCTCTTCGATTGGGATGTTTCCGCCGAAAACCCGATGAACTACGGGGTCGTTAGTCCTTCCGGCGATGGTCCCGGAATCGGCGGCGGCATAGGCCAGACATTTGACGGCTCCTCTGGCTTCGTCACCTTCTACGTGGGCGTTGACGACGTGACGGCAGCTCTGGAGAAGGCCGCAAGCCTGGGCGGCAGCATCCTGATGCCCGAAACCACCGTGATGGAGGGCGTGACTATTGCGCACTTCGCCGATCCCGAGGGTCACATCATCGGCTTGGTCAAGAACGAGCCGATGTAGGACGCCGCGACGGGCAGACTTGGGCTTTACCAGCAATGTCCTCGGTAACGCCGTTGACGGCTAGACTGGCGTTCCGGCCGCAGGCTTGGAGGGGACCATGGTTCGCGCAGCGTTCATAGGCGCAGGCCGCAGGGCTACCAGCGCGCACTATCCGGCGATCGATCGAGCCCATCGACGGGTCGAGCTCGCCGCCATGTGCGAGCTGGACGAGGACCGGCTCACCGACACCGCCGATCAGTATGACGTCGAGGGCCGCTACAGCGACTTTCGGGAGATGCTGGAACGTGAGACTCCCGAGGTCGTCTACGCGGTTACAAGACCGCCGGACATTGCCGACATTGCGGTTGAAGTTCTGGCCTCTGGCGCGCATCTATTCGTCGAGAAGCCGCCCGGTGTGGGATCGGCGGACGCCGAGAAGATCGCCGCGGCGGCGGAAGCCAACGCTCGTATCGTCTGCGTGGGCTTGCAACGCCGCTGGACCCCGATGATCCGGGCGGCCCGAGCGCGCGTGGAAGTCAACGGCCCGGTGATGCTGGCCAGCGCCGGCATGAGCAAGAACCTGCTCGAAGACGACCAGGGCGGCCGCGAGATCAACCGGCTCTACGAGCAAGACATCCACATGGTGGACTGGCTGCGCTGGCTCTGCGGCGGCACCTGGGACCAGGTGCTGACCCGCGGCGACGACACCTACGCGGGCTGGATGAACACCTACAACTCCATCATCCATTTCACCAGCGGGGCCGTGGCGGTGCACTCGGTGACCGGCCACGCGGGTGCGCGCCACTACCGCATTGAGATGCACGGTAACGGCGTCAGCGCCTACCTGTTGCCGCCCATTCACGGGCAGATCTACGCGGACGACCGGCCGGAGCCGGAGATCATTGAGGGTCGCCCGATTCCGGGTCATCCCGGCGGGGCGCTAGACGACGGAGTTGATGCGCTGCACGCCGATTTCCTGAATGCCATCGCGGAAGGCCGGCAGCCGCTAACGAATATTCACGACGTGATTCACACCGTGCGGCTGCTGGAAGAAATTGGGCAACTCGATCCAACCGGTCGGCCGCTGAAGGGTTAGGTCGGAATCGTGGGTCTGAAGATCGCCGTAATCGGCGCGGGAAGCGTGGGCTTCACCCGCAAGCTGATGCGCGACATCCTGTCGGTACCGGAGCTGCAGGACACGCACTTCGCGTTGACCGACATCTCCCAATCCAACCTGGACCTGATTTCACAGCTCTGCCAGAAGGACATCCGAACCAACCGGCTACCCGCAAAGGTCTCGGCCACCACGGAGCGACGCGCGGCGTTTCGCGACGCGGATTACATCATCTGCTGCGTGCGCGTGGGTGGGCTGGACGCTTTCAAGTTGGACGTGGAGATTCCCCTGAAATACGGCGTGGACCAGTGCGTCGGCGATACGATCTGTGCGGGCGGCATCATGTACGCCCAGCGCACGATTCCGCAGTTGCTGGCCTTCGGCGACGACATCCTGGACGTGGCCAAGCCGGGCGCGCTGCTGCTGAACTACGCCAACCCGATGGCGATGAACTGCTGGGCGCTGCTGGATCACGGCGTGAACGTGGTGGGGCTGTGCCACGGGATCGAGCACGGCTGGACCCAGATCGCCGAGGTGCTGGGCGCGGAAGAGCGCGAGGACGTGGACATCGTCTGCGCCGGCATCAATCACCAGACCTGGTACACGCGAATCGAGCACGAGGGTCGCCAGATCGGTAGCGAGGAGCTACTGGCAGCCTTTGAAGCGAATCCAACCTACTCGAAGACCGAGAAGGTGCGTATCGACGTGCTGCGGCGGTTCGGCTACTACTCGACCGAGTCGAACGGGCATCTGTCGGAGTACTTGCCGTGGTACCGGAAGCGGCCGGAGGAGATCCAGCGGTGGATTGACCTGGCCAGCTGGGGGAACGGCGAGACGGGCGGGTACCTGCGGGTCAGCACCGAGAAGCGCAACTGGTTCGAGACCGACTTCCCCGAATGGATGGCGGCCGATGATCCGCCGATCAGCGAAGCCGACCGCTCGGACGAGCGGGGTAGCCGGATCATTGAGGCTTTGGAAACCGGGCGGCCGTACCGCGGGTTCTTCAACGTCCGCAACGACGGCGCGATCAACAACCTGGCTGATGACGCACTTGTGGAAGTACCCGGCTACGTGGACGCGCTGGGCATTCACATCCCGCGTGTCGGCGACCTGCCGCTGGCCTGCGCGGCCACCTGTACCGCCTCAATAGACGTGCAGCGCATGGGCGCTCGGGCCGCCGCGACCGGCGACGCGACCCTGCTCAAACAGGCGATGCTGCACGACCCGCTGGTTGGCGCCGTGTGCAACCCGCCGGAAGTCTGGCGCATGACTGACGAGATGCTGGTGGCCCAGGCGCAATGGCTGCCGCAGTACGAGAAGGAGATTCCGAAGGCGACGGAGCGACTGCAAGCGCCGTCGGACGTGAAGACGCGGGACTGGCAGGGCGCGGCGCGGAGGCGCGTGCGCTCGCTGGAGGAGATCCGGCAGGCCGACGATCGCCCACCGATGCCGGTGGGGCAGCGCCGCTAGCTACAACCCGGCGGCGTCGGCTTTGGCGGAGACGATTTCGGCCATTTTTAGGGTGGCGGCGTCGACCATGTCGCCGTCGATGGCGATGGCGCCGAGGCCGTCGGCCAGGGCCTGCTTGTACTCGACCATGATGCGGCGGGCCTTGTCGACGTCGGCCTCGGAGGGCGAGAAGACGTCGATGGCGACGTCGATCTGGCCGGGGTGGACGGCCCACTTGCCGTCGCAGCCCAGGGCCAGGGCCATTTCGCAGGACTGGCGGTAGCCCTCGAGGTTGCGGTAGTCGGCGAAGGGGCCGTCGGTGACCTGGAGGCCGGCGGCGCGAGCGGCGACGACGATGCGGTGGATGGCGTAGTGCCAGACGTGGCCGGGGTAGCGCTCGCTGGCACCGATGGAGAGACCGCGAGCCTGGACGCTGGCGGAGTAGTCGCCGGGGCCGAAAATTAGGGACTTGAGGCGGGGGCTGGCGAAGGCGACCTGGTTGACGTTCATCATGCCTTCGGCCATCTCGATCTGGGCCTCGATGCCGATGCGGCCGACTTCCAGACCACGGTGCATCTCAATCTGGGTCAGCAGCATGTCCAGCATGTAGACATCATGCGGCTGGTTGGCCTTGGGCAGCATGATGGTGTCCAGGTGCTGGCCGGCGCCTTCGACGACTTCGATCACGTCGCCGTAGAACCACTCGGTGTCGATGCCGTTCACCCGGACGCAGGCGATCTTGCCGGACCAGTCGAAGTCGTTCAGGGCCTGGACGACGATCTGCCGCGCCTCGACCTTCTGGTTGGGGGCGACGCTGTCCTCAAGGTCGAGGAAGACGTGGTCGGCGTTGCTCTGGCTGCCGCGCTCGAGCATGCGCAGGTTGGATCCGGGACTGGCGAGCTGAACGCGGCGAAGTTCCATCAGGTTTCCCTCCTCAGGGATTGCGGCAAGGTCCCGGCGTCGGGCCGGGCTTAGTTGTCCTCCAGGTTCACGACCAGCAGCTTGGGCTCGGTCATTTCCTCTATGGCGTATTTCAGACCCTCGCGCCCGAAACCGGATCGCTTGACGCCGCCGTAGGGCATGTGGTCCACCCGCCAGCGGTTGGTGTCGTTGACGATCAGGCCGCCGACCTCGATGTCGCGGTAGGCGCGTTCGATGATGCGGATGTCGTTGGTAAAGATACCCGCCTGGAGGCCGTAGTCGGAGTCGTTGACGAGGTCGATGGCTTCGTCAATCGAGTCGTAGGCGATCACGGCCACGACGGGTCCGAAGACCTCGTCGCGCACGATCTTCATGGCGTTGTCGGCGTTGGCGACGATGGTGGGTTCGAAGAATGGGCCGTCAGCGCTGCCGCCGGTGACGATGGTGGCGCCGCCGGCCCGGGCTTCGTCCAGCCAGGACATGATGCGGGTGACGGCGTCGGCGTCGATCATGGGGCAGAGGGTGGTCTCGAGGTCATTGGGGTCGCCGGGCTTGAGGTCGTCGAGCAGGGGCAGGACGGCGTTGACGAAGTCGTCGTGCACGTCGCGGTGGACGTAGACGCGCTGGACGGAGATGCAGTTCTGGCCGCTGTAGAGGAAGCCGCCGAAGGGGATGCGGGCGGCGACGGCGTTGATGTCGGCGTCGTTGTGGACGATGAGGGCGCCGTTGCCGCCGAGTTCGAGGGTGACGCGCTTGAGGCCGGCATTGGCCTTGATGCCCCAGCCGACTTCGGCGCTGCCGGTGAAGGTGACGACTTTGAAGCGGTCGTCGCGGACCAGGGTTTCGGCCTGGGCGCCGGCCATGGGCAGGACGGAGACCGAGCCATCGGGGAAACCGGCTTCGCGGGCGAGTTCGGCCAGGCTGAGGGTGGTGAGCGGGGTTTTGCTGGCGGGCTTGATGACGATGCTGTTGCCGGCGGCGAAGGCGGGGCCGAGCTTGTGGGCGGCCAGCAGCAGCGGGAAGTTGAACGGGGTGATGCCCAGGATGGGGCCGATGGGGAAGCGCTGGACGCGGCCGGTGCGGTCGACGCCCGTGGGGACGGCGTCAAGGGTGAGGATCTCGCCGGGGATGCGCAGGGCTTCCTCGGCGGCGCAGTGGAGGGTGGCGACGGTGCGGTCAATTTCGCCGTGGGCCTCGCTGCGGAGCTTGCCGGTCTCGTCGATGTCCTCGGCGACGAGGCGCTCGCGGTTGGCGTCGACGAGGTCGGCGAGGCGGTGGAGCAGCTCGGCGCGGCGGTGGGCGGGGATGGCGCGGGTGACGTTGTGGAAGGTGTCGACGGCCAGCTGGACGGCTTGCTCGGCGATCTGGGGGGTGGCGCGGTGGACGACGGCGGCGACGGTGTCGTCGTAGGGGCGGCGGACTTCCAGCAGGTCGCCGGTTTGGACGGGCCGGCCGCCGAGGATCAGCGCGCGTTCAGCCACGGGGGCGGTGGTTGCGACGGCCATCAGCAAGTCCTTCGCGGGCCTTGGGAGTTCGAGGTGTGAGTGTAACGGTCGGGCGAGGAGGGGCTGGGTGGCGGGGTGCGCCGGGAGGGTCGATTCGGAGTGGATTCTGGGGGCGCTGGAAGGGGGTGCCTTGTGCGCGTAAGAGTTTTTTCCAAAAAACTCTTGAGGGCGGGGGGGCTCGGATTTGGGGTGGATTTCGGGGGCTTGGCGGGCGCTCGCGAGGGTGCGAGCGGGGCCTGGTTTTCGGGCCGTGGGTGCGGTGCGGCGCAGCATGGATGGTCGGCGGGCCTGAGCCGGTTGCGGGGTTGGCCTGGCGGCGCCGAGAAGGCGGGTCGGACCGAGAGGCGGCGGCGTGGGGTGCGGGCCTGGACGGGGCACGACGGTAGGGCTGGCGGGTTGGATGCGGCCGGGTCTCCCTTCGACAAGTTCAGAGCTGGCCCTACGCGGACACCGGGATGACGGACGGGCAGGGGCGGCTGGAATCGGACCGGGAGGGTGGGGTCGTGGCGGAGCATTGCGTGCGCGTAAGAGTTTTTTCTAAAAAACTCTTGAGGGCGGGGGGGCTCGGATTTCGGCTGAAACGGGGCGGCTGAGGGGGCGGTTCGGACGGGGCGGGATGGGCGGGCTGGGAAGCGAGGAGACGGTGGGCTGGGGGGCACGGGCGGACGGGGTGCGGCGGTAGGGCTGGCGGGTTGGTTGCCGCTGGGTCCCGGCCGCGGACGCCGGGATAGCGGATGGCAGGGGGCGGGGTGGTCGGGCGGCCGACGGGGCGACCGGGGTGGTGGGTGGGTGGCGAGTGTGGGGAATCGGGGTTGTGTGTTCATGGGGTCTATGGTACTCTATTTGAGTATAGACGGCAAATGACAAGTGAGTGGCACGGGGCGCCGGTTCCGTACCCGGCACGGAATCGGCTATCGCTGTGGGGCTGCCGGGCTGTGGGCGAATAGCTCGGGCCGGGCATTGGCTTGGAGTGGGCCAGGTGCCCGGAAGACCTCTCACCTTCCTCCGGCGTGGACGCCGGGATTCTCTTTTCCCCCAGGCGAGGGTGAAGCGGCGGCGGGCCTGGCGTTGGGAGGGCGGCTGCTGGTGTTGCTGGGTGTGGGCGACTCGACCGGAAGACCCTCACCCCAACCCTCTCCCACAGGTAGAGGGGGAAGAGGCAGCGGGCCCGGCTTCGGGAGTTCGGCAAAGGTGGTCACTGGGCGTAGGCGGCTCGACCGGCAGACCCCTCACCGATTTCGGCCGAAGACGCCCGAATCCTTCGACAAGCTCAGGACAGGTTCTGCCTCTCCCCCAGGAGAGGGTGAAGATGCAGCGGCCTCGGGGTACGGAGGCGGCGCAGACGATCTTGCACCAGTTTGCGCTGCGGACGCTGGATCGCAGCGAGAGGTGGTGGCGGGGCTTGTGCTGGCGGTGGTGGCTATGCCGGCGGTCGATGCTCTGTCAGCAGTGCGGGCGTTGCTGGCGATGCCAGCAATGATGTCAATGCACGCATAGGCAACTGAGCGCGGTGGTCTGGGCATGTTTCTTGTAGGCATGGCAGAGGGCGCCGAGTCGTGGGGAGGCGGGGGTGGGAGGAAGGAGTGAGCTGAGGGGAGTGAGCGGTGAGAGAAGGGTGGGACGGGGGAGTGGGCCGGCGTGGGGGTTGGACGGTGTGGTGCGTGGCGGGGCGCCGGGATGGATTCAGGGCGTGTCGAGGTGGACGGCAGGCGGTGATTCGCCGGTGTTTGCGTGAGTTGGGGGTGGGTTGATACCTGATACGTGCCGGATTGCAATCCCAGGATGATCATGCGGTCTCGGCATAAGGGGCTGCGGCGGCTCTAGGAGCGAGGGGATCGGCGGTTTGTGCCGGCGCAGCGCGCCGGCAAGATCGAGCGGATCCTGGCGCGGCTGGATGTGGCGGGCGAGCCGGCCGATATGAACCTGCCTGGATTCCAGCCGCATCCGCAGCGCGGCGACCTGGCGGGGTGCCGGGCCGTCAGCGTTTCGGGGAACTGGCGCATCATCTTCCGTTTCGAGGCGGGAAACGTTCGTGACGTGGACCTGGTGGACTACCACTGAGGTGGAAGGAGAAAAGGAGTTCGTAATGCCTATGCACAACCCGCCCCACCCTGGGTCGTCTGTCCGCTATGACTGCCTGGAACCGCTGGGGTTGAGTGTGACGTCGGGGGCGCGGGTGCTGGGGGTGAGTCGGAAGCAGTTGTCGGCGCTGGTGAATGGTCGGGCGGGGATTTCGCCGGAGATGGCGATTCGGTTGGACAAGGCTTTTGGTGGCGGCGCCAGTACCTGGTACCAGTTACAGGCGGCGTATGACATGGCGCAGGCGATGCGAAGGGCTGATGAGATTCGGGTGGATGTGCCGGAGGCGGTGCTGGCGTTTCGGGAACGGGAGAGGCGAGGAGTGAGCGGAGGGAAGTGAGAAGTTAGAGCGGATCGGACGCGGGGATGGAATAGGGCTGGTTGCGCGGAAGACCCCTCACCGATTGCCGCCGAAGACGGCGACATCTGCCTCTCCCCTCGGAGAGGGTGAAGATCGGCGCGGCCTGTAATAGCTTGCGCCGGAACGTGCTTGCTGGGGTGGAGACCTCGACCGGAGGACCCCTCACCGGTTTCGGCCGAAGACGCCCGAACCTGCCTCTCCCCTCGGAGAGGGTAAGAAGCAGCGGCCCGAAGGAGGTTGGTTGCTCGCCGTGCGTGGGTGCTGGGGGCAGCGGCGAGAACGGAAGCCCCCTCACCGACTTCGGCCGAAGACGGCCGAATCCTTCGACAAGCTCAGGACAGGTTCTGCCTCTCCCCTTGGAGAGGGTAAAGAGGCGGCGGCGGGGCTTGGGCTGGCGGTGGTGGCCGTGCGGGGCGTCGATGCTCTGTCAGCAATGCGTGCGGAGCTAGCGGTGCCTGCGTTGCTGGCGATGCCAGCAATGATGGCAATGCATGCAAAGCCAACCGAGCGCGGTGATCTGGACTTGCTTTTTGTAGGTATGGCAGAGGGCGCATAGTCGTGGGGAGGCGGGGATGTGGTTCGACACGGGCCGCCGAGGACGGCGACCCGGCCCACCACGAACGGGGTGGGTCGCGAGTGGGCTAAGCGGTGTCGCTCTCGAGGATTTGGAGGTAGGGGGTGTAGCGGTAGACGCGGTTGCGGCGGTCGCCGGTGATTTCTTCGAGGATGCCGATTTCGACAAGACGTGCAACCAAGCGGTTAGCAGCACGATAGGCGGTGCCGGACATGGCCTGTACGTCACTAACGGACACGAAGGGCCGTCGATAGAGTTGCTCAAGAACTCGGTGGCCGTTGGCGGCGGCGCGACCAAGATGCTCGGTGACTCGACTTCGATGCTCCTCTCGCAGCGTGAGAATGCGTCGGACCGTTTCGGTGGCCTCGGCGCTGACTTCAGACACGCCGCGCAGAAAGAAGGCCAGCCAGCCTTCCCAGTCGCCGGTGTCATGGACGGCCTGCAAGCGTTCGTAGTACTCGGGACGGTATTGCATGAAGAAGTCCGAGAGATAGAGCACCGGGGCCGACAGGATGGCGCGTTCACACAGGAGGAATGTGATGAGCAGGCGACCGACGCGGCCGTTGCCGTCGGGGAATGGATGGATGGTCTCGAATTGGGCGTGCACCAGCCCGATCTGAACCAGGTCAGGCAGTTCGCTGCGACTGTGGATGAAGTTCTCCAGGTCTCCCAGCGCGTTCGGCACCTCACGATGCGGCGGCGGGACGAAGGTGGCTTCGTGGAGCGTGCAGCCGGCGGGGCCGATCCAGTTCTGACTGGTGCGGAATTCGCCCGGACGCATCTTGTATCCGCGGACACCGCGCAATAAACGTTCGTGGATTTCACGGATCAGACGGCTGGAAATCGGCAGCGTCTGCAAGCGCTCCAGGCCGTAGTCCATGGCTGCGACGTAGTTGATGACCTCATCCGTGTCCCGTGGGCGATTGGGTGTGCGAAGGCGGGCCTCGGCGGCCAGGACGTCCTGCAGGGAACTCTGCGTGCCTTCGATCTGGCTGGAGAGGACGGCTTCCTTGCGCACGTACATGGACGCGAATAGGTGGGGGTCGGGTAGCGTCTGGATCGAGCCGTCCAGACGGCCCAGCGCCTGATCGGCCTGGGAGAGCAAAGCCTGAAGCTCGCCCTTCAGGCGAACGGGCGGTTCGGGCGGAAGGGGTACCGGCATGAACGCGCGATAGCCCTGCGGCTGGACCACATATCGACCGGCCCGGTGGGCGGCAATTGCCTTGGGACCGTCAACTGCGGACATGTCGCCGCGCGCTGCTGAGGAAGCTTCCATATGTTCGGAACCGACAATATGTAACTGGGACCGCTCCATATTATCCGAAGACGCATATATGGATCAGTGGCATCGGCCTTATTGTCGGTAAGAGCATATATGGACCGCAAAGTGCTCCATATTGTCGGAAGGAGTACATATAGACGCTCGCGGCGTCCATAGTGTCGGGAAGTGAACATATGGAACGTCCGGGGCAGCCAAATTGTCACTAGGAGTACATATGGGGGCTCGGAGTGGCCATGGTGTCGGGAAGTGAACATATGGGAACGTTCGGAGGGCCGAGTGGACTGTGGGCAGGGCATTGGGACGGTTCGGCGGGAAGGGTGGTCGTCAGGTAGCCCGTGGGTCGCGTCTCGTTTCCCCTACGGTTCCGGGTTGGGCATGCGGCCGGTGTCGGTGAGACGGGTAATCAGTGCCGCCGGGAGGAGTCGAGCGATGGCTATGGTTGACCCGCCGCACCCCGGTGGGATTGTCAGGCGTGAGTGCCTGGCGCCGCTTGGGCTGTCCGTTAGCAAAGCGGCTGAAGGGTTGGGCGTGAGCCGGCAGGCGCTGTCGGAACTGGTGAATGAGAAGTCCGCGGTGTCGGTGGAGATGGCGATTCGGTTGTCGAAGGCGTTTGGGTCGAGTCCGGAGACGTGGTTGGGGATGCAGGCGGCTTATGACCTGTGGGAGGCGCGGGGACGGGCTGGCTAACTGGAGGTGTCACGGCTCGCGCCGGTGTCCGAAATAGCCGATCCTTAGCCAGGGCTCGCTCAGACTTCGACGCTCCGTCGTCCTCGGCCTGCGGTGACCGCACCGACGCTCCTGACTGGCCGCTGATCTGGTGCCGGTGAAGCGACGGTTGCTGCGGGAGACCTAGTGGAGCCGAGTGGGCTGTGCTCTTGGCCGGACGAGTCGCAGCTGTATGTCTCAGATTCCCGGAACTCGCACGATCCCAAATGACCGGGCCACATCCGGGTGTTTGAGGAGGTGGAAGGGAGTGAGCTTCCCGGCGGCCAGGTGTTTGCGCATATGTCGCCCGGATCTGCCGATGGCATACAAACGGATGGCGACGGCAACCTCTGGTCGAGCGCAGGCTGAGTCGGGATCGGACGGGGTGCGCTGCCTGACGCCTGAGCGTGAGTTGATCTGGCGGCTTGTGTTTCCGAAACATCGCGAACCTGTGCTTTGTCGGTGCCACGAGAAACCGGCTGTTCATGACCCGTAGCCAGCCGCTGTGTTCGCTGTACCTGCAGGCCGTTGGTAGCCAACGGCCCTACCCGTCAGGTTCCCGTTGACGAGAAGAGGCAGCCTCAAGGCAACGAATCGGAAAAAGGGATTGCCCGGTACGAATCGATCCCCCACAGCCTCGCTGATGTTCAAGGGCATGCCCTCCCCTACACTGTGCGGCAGAGAGTGTTGCCACGAGCTACCGGTCATGATTGCCGCATTTGACCGACTGGATGACAGCCGACTACAACGACCCAGAGGCGAGTCAACTGGTTCCTGATTCATCAGCGACTTAACTGAAGGCTCGGGCGAAACAAGAGGAGCCGGTGTCAGCTCCACAGACGTACGTGCTATACCACGGCTAGCGAACCTGCCGAGCGCACCATGAACGGTCTTCCTTCGAAAGACCTCGTCAATTTCCCACGAGTGCTAACTCGTTCGCAACATCTACACACTCACAGCGTTCTATCGATGACTATACGTCGCCGGCAGCTAATCTCTTCATACAATATGCACCCGCCTTTTGACACCCTACTCCCGACACGGACTAAGCACTGTCAAAGACGTCCTCTATGTGCTACTTTCCACTGATATTGCACATTGCGACCGATTTATCGAACGCAGAATGATCGACCCGGAATTACCAGACCATTGATGACCATTAACAATATCCCTCACTGTAGATCCACTTGATGCTCGATGAACTCGACAACTTCAACACAACCCGGTAAGTGCTCCCTGATGCTTCCGACTGTTATCCTTGCGCTTTGACCGTGAGCTATTTGATGACGGTTGTTCATGATGGAGTCTATGGCATTTCTCCGCCGCTGACCATCCTCGTTTATAAACGCTTCCAAATCTTCGCCCCACATCTTCTTGAAACTCATTGCAGTCTCCACAAACCTCCTAGCCTTTGGGTTAGAAATGTCTTCGAGTCGTCTCATAGCAAACTTCGCCACCGCCGGACTCGCCGCGGCTTGGACGTAGTCACCATAAACTTCCGCAACAGCGTTCTCCAAGAATCCAGCGGTGACGACACAAAGGTATCTTCCCCAATGACTGGCAAGCTCGATGTCACCCTTTGTGGCCTCATCCGTTCGGCTCAATAGCGCCTCTAGTGACGCGAGCTGAGCCACCAGTTTTCGATTACGCACGCTATTGGCACCCGAAGCGTTCCGCAGCTCTATTCATACGTGTCTTCACTGCTTGCTCGTTCGCCGTTCTGCGGGACACCGCGTCGATGTAATCTCGATCATCCAACAGATCACTGTGTGCTGCCCTAATTTCATCGGCGCTTGGAGGGTGCCCAGTTGAGGCAATCCTGCGAGCCAATGCAACGGACATTGAGTCAAACACTGCTGCGTTCAAGGCGCGATCAGGACGAAAGGCACGTTTACCTAGTGACCCTTCAAATGCGGTCATCGTGCATACAAATCTCTTACTCGCGTTCTCCAGAAAAGTATCCTTCGGATTCCTATTCTTACCAACAAATTTAGTGAGAAAGTCAGTCATGGGGGCCTTGTAGCTATCGCGGTCGAAATAGAATGCCAAGAAGCGCAATATCAGCTCCTGATCCTTCTGGCGGCTGCTCACTTTACCGAAGATTGAACGCCAGACCGTGCAGTTATTCAGATCATTTAGCTTGTCTATGAGCTTGCCGTGGTAAAGGGCGCTGCGCATTTCCTGTGGTGTCAAGCGCATGCCACTGCTATTAATTCTATCGAAGATATGATAGACGCTTGTATTATCCTTAGACGGACTGTCCTGCTTGACTACGGTCGCGTGAATTGTCGAATTATTAATGCGAAACTGATCAGGTCTGCTCAACTCCTCATAGGTTTTGCCTTCGAATTCATCCTGTACTCCCGTCAGCTTGAACACGGTCGGACTATTGGGATCATCAGATGGACTAAACTCACCGTCATAGAAGAACTGTATACTTCTCAGTCGTTGCTGGCCGTCAATAACCACGTATGTGTTCGAGTCAAAGTCTCGCGATAGGAATATCTCTGGCACTGGTAAGCCTAGTAGCAATGACTCGATAAAGCGAGAAGCCCGTCGGATACTCCAGACGTAGCTTCTCTGAAAGTGAGGTATTACAATCTCATTTCTCGAAATCCTCCGATACAAACCTTCTACATCGAAATCCACTCCGAAGCTCGTGATTCCATAGCGTACGGGTGCTACTGAATGGTCTTCCTCTTCTTCGATCGGTTCCTCTGCCTCGCTCGATTTCAGAGACTCGTCTGCGTAGGCTTCAAGGCTGGCCATCAGACTCTCCTTCGTGTTCGTGCAGTCCTTCTTCCGGCCATTTTCAGCGCTCCTGTCTAACTCTCTGCATCTCGCGGCGGTGCGACGCACGAGGCACATTGTATCGGAAGTCAACTGTCAACTGCCAGGAGGTCACTCTTGACCTGACACTGGCGGGTCGGCCCACTCATGTTGCCCAGCCCGGTCGCCCAGGCAAGAGTAGTGGGGCGCCAACCATCTGCGAAACGGGGCGTTCATCTGGGCGACGTTGAGGTACACCGTAAGCAAGTGGCCAAGTAAGTATGGGATGGCCAGTTCTTGGACTAATTGCCGGTTCACGGTGATTGATTGCATTCCATGGCAGGATTTGAAATACGCGGGCGATCGTGGTGATGGATCCGGATTGGTAAAGGGGAATAGGGAGTGGGCTAAGAGGGGCGAATACCGACAGAAGTCGGAGAGAGCAGGACGGTTGTGATGTTGTCTTTGGATCGCGACCGGAGAACTCTCGAGTTTGAGACATCGCTAGTCGCGCTTGCGGAGTCTCTGGGTGTTGGTTCAGGGTTGGCCGGAGGCGTATTAGGTGCAGCCTAGGAATGAGCCGGGGCGGCCCCTGGCGGATGACCGTGTTGCCGGCGTGGCAGGGGTGGTCGACCGGCGGGGTGGCGTTGCAGAAAGGGTTGGTGCAGCGGGACGAGCGGCCGGCAATGACCAGGAAGCCTCGGCGGCAGCACTGACAGCGGGGGGCGTGGTACCGGCAGAAGGGGGCGTTCAGGCAGGTCGTGGTCTGGCCGGTGGTGGACAGGTTGAGGCTGCCGGTGCGGCAGGGCGGGCAGGTGGGTGGGCGTTCGCGCCGGAAGTTGCCGAGGCGGCGCAGGATGGGGACGCGACTGGGGCGGTCGGGATTGGGGGCGCGAGGATTCCGTGTGATTACGACCGGAAGATGGGCGGGGCTGAGACGCCGGAATTGGGCGAGGATTGAGCGGAGAGCACCTGTGTCGGACGTCGAGCGTACGAATGATCGGGGGCACCGGGCGGCTCTTTGGGCGGCCGTGGGTGCGGGGTGGATCGTTGGGGGGTTCGCGGAAGACGGGCGGGTCTCAGACCGCGGCCGTACGAAGGATTTGCGGGCCACGGCGGGGTGTGCGGTCCGAGGTTCGGAGTGGGCCGTCGGCAGGGTGCGCGGGGGACGGGCGGGGCTGAGACCGCGGCCCCACGAAGGAGGGGAGGCCCTGGCGGGGTGCACGATTCGGGGTTCGGGGTGGATCGTCGGCAGGGTGCGCGGAAGACGGGCGGGTCTCAGACCGCGCCCCTACGAAGGAGGGGAGGCCCCGGCGGGGTGCACGATTCGGGGTTCGGGGTGGATCGTCGGCAGGGTGCGCGGAAGACGGGCGGGTCTCAGACCGCGCCCCTACGAAGGATTTGCGGTTCCCGGCGGGGTGCACGATTCGGGGTTCGGGGTGGATCGTCGGCAGGGTGCGCGGAAGACGGGCGGGTCTCAGACCGCGCCCCTACGAAGGATTTGCGGTCCCCGGCGGGGTGCACGATTCGGGGGGCGGGGTGGGCCGTCGGCAGGGTGCGCGGAAGACGGGCGGGTCTCAGACCGCGCCCCTACGAAGGATGGGGTCCCCTGACGATTGCCCGGCCCGGGGTTCGGGGTGGATCGTCGGCAGGGTGCGCGGAAGACGGGCGGGTCTCAGACCGCGCCCCTACGCAAGATTGGCACTCCCGCGGGGGACGCAAAGGACGGGCGGGTCTGAGACCTGCTTGTACGAATGACTGGACGGGGGTGTGGGGTGGTGGGGGAGGATTTGGGGTGACGGGATGCATGGGCGGGCTGTGGGGCATGGGTTCGCGTGGTTTCGAGGCACGAGGACGAGGGTCTGCCGAATCGTCAGACGCTGCGACTGCAGGGGTACGACTACTCGCAGGCAGGCGCCTATGCGGTGACGATCTGTACGCAGGATGGGGTGTTTCTGTTTGGGCACGTTACCGACGGCGCGATGCACGTGAACGCCGCCGGTCGGGTGGTGAAGAGGGTGTGGGAGGGGTTGCCGGAGCATTACCCGCACGTGGGGTTGGATGTGTTTGTGGTGATGCCGGATCACGTGCATGGGGTGATTGTTTTGGCAGACGTGCCGTTGCCCGGCGAAGTGGGGTTCGAGACCAACCGAGAGACGCAAGCCGGAATCAACGTGTCGACCGGAAGACGGGTGGGTCTCAGACCCGCCTCTACACAAGACCAAGGGCGCACGACCGGAAGACGGGCGGGTCTCAGACCCGCCCCTACGAGGGGCGGCGTCACTCCGCGGCATGGGTTGTCGGAGGTGGTGCGGGGGTTTAAGTCGTTTTCGGCGCGGCGGGTGAATGAGTTACGGGGAACGCCGGGCGTCTCGGTGTGGCAGCGGGGGTATTACGAGCATGTGGTGCGGAATGAGGAGGATTTGAACCGGATTCGGGAGTACATCGAGGGGAATCCGGTGCGGTGGTGGTTGAGGCAGAAGGATAGAGAAGACGGATTGGGGGCGGGCGGTTCGGGGTAGGGGCGCGTTCGGGTCGAACCAGAGCACGACGACCGGAGGAGGGGTGGGTCGCAGATCGTGTCCGTATGAAGGATGGGGGTTCCCGGCGGGGTGCACGGCCCCGGGTGCGGGGGAGCGTCAGCAGGTTGCGCGGAAGACGGGCGGGTCTGAGACCGCGCCCCTACGAAGATTGCTGTTGGTAGTCCTTGGTGGCCTTATCCAGGGATTTGGTGCGGAGGGCCATGAGGTTGTGGCGTTCGCGGGCGGCCCATTGTTGGGAGGCGGTGAGGCTGGTGAGGGAGTTTTGGAATTGGGGCATGACGTAGCGGGCGATCAGCTCGTAGCTGTGGCGGACTTGCTCGCGGGTGCCCCACTCGGTGGCCATGACGAGGAGGCCGCCGAAGCCGCCGCTTGATTCATCCAGCCGATGGATGGCGGCGATCAAATCATCAGGCGTGCCGACGCACCAGGCGCCGCTGTCGACCATGTGGTCGATGAGTTTTTCGGGCGGGCCGTCGAAGGTTTTTTCGAATCCCATGGTGTCTTCGAAGTAGTCGCGCTGGAAGCGGGCGGCGCCGAGGCGGGCTTGTTCGATGGCTTCCTGGCGGGACTCGGCGATGTGGACGGGCATGACGAGGCGCCAGTCGTGGCGGTTCATGGCTTTGCCGTGTTCTTTGGCGACGTCCAGGGCGATTTGCCAGAAGGAGTCGAGCTTGACGGTTTCGGCACTGCCGGGGCGGATGCCAAGCGACAACACGGCGGCGCCGTGTTTGCCGGCGAGTTGCATGCCGGAGGGGGACTGGGCGGCGGCGACGGCGATGGGGAAGTGGGGCTGGGTGTAGGGGCGCAGGTGGGTGGTGGCGCGTTGCAGGGTGAACCACTCGGCGTGGTGGGTGATGGGTTCGGTTTCGGTGAGGAGGCGCATGATGACGCCGAGGGCTTCGTCCATGCGGGGGCGCTGGGTGAGGGGCTCGATGCCGAGCATGTAGGCATCGGACACGAGGGCGCCGGGGCCGACGCCGAGCATGACGCGGCCGCGGGTGATGTGGTCGAGCTGGATCATGCGGTTGGCGACCATGAGGGGGTGGTGGTAGGGGAGGCTGATGACGCCGGTGCCGAGCTTGATGTGGCGGGTGCGTTCGGCGGCGGTGGCGATGAAGAGTTCGGGCGAGGAGATGGTTTCCCAGCCGGCGCTGTGGTGTTCGCCGATCCAGGCTTCGTCGTAGCCGAGGTGGTCGAGCCACTGGACGGTTTCGAGGTCGCGTTCGAGGCCGAGGGTGGGGTTTTCGCCGAGCCAGTGGAAGGGGGCCAGGAAGATTCCGAATTTCATGCGTGGGGGCAGTGGCATCCGGGAGCTCCTGTGGCTGGGCGGGGGCTGGCGGGGGTTGGGCGGAATGATACTGCGGGGGCGGGAAGACGCAGGCAGCTCGTCGGGGATGCGCAATTCGACAGGCGCATCCGGTGGGCAAGCTCGAGGTGGACTGGTGGCCGAAGCAAGAGAGTTTGCGATACTTTGAATACAAGCATTCAAACTCGGGTACACACGCTTGGCTACTTCGATTCGGTTGGCGAATGAGACGGAGGCGCGGCTGAACTTTCTGGCGGCGCATACGGGGCGGTCGAAGGCGTTTTACCTGCGTGAGCTGATCGAGAACGGGTTGGCCGACCTGGAGGACTATTACCTGGCCGCCGACGTGCTGGAGCGCGTGCGCAAGGGCGAGGAGCGTGTTCACGCGGGGGCGGACGTGAGGGCCGAGCTTGGCCTGGACGGTTGAGTACACCGAGACGGCGCGACGAGAGCTTGGACGGCTCGACCGGCAGACGGCGCGGCGGATCCTGGACTACATGGAATTCCGCGTGGCGGCGCTGGACGACCCACGCCAACGCGGGGCGGCCTTGACCGGGCCGCTGGGCGACCTGTGGCGGTACCGCATTGGCAACTGCCGCGTGATCTGCGACATCCAGGATCGGGTGCTGCGAGTCCTTGTGGTGCGGGTGAGTAGGCGCGACCAGGTTTACCGCTGATCAGGCAGGCGCTGGAGACTGGATTGACCGCGGAGGCTTCCGGGCCGCGAAAGGACGTTCGAGAGGAGTCCGACATGCCAATTGTTCGGATAGGGGAGCAGGCAGCGGGGGCTTGGCGGCCGGGGCAGGTGGTAAGGGAGGTTGTGGGGGAGGCGCAGGGGTCGAGTTCGTTGTCGATGCAGCATTTTGAGGTGGAGCCGGGCGGGTTGACGCCGTTGCATCGGCATGACGTGGATGAGGCGATTGTGGTGTTGAGTGGGCGACTGCGGGTGCGGATCGAGGATGGGTGGTTTGCGGCGGAGGCGGGGGACGTGTGCGTGTTTCCGGCGGATACGGCGCATGGGTTTGTGGGGGCCGGGGAGGGGACTTCGGAAATCATGGTGGTGTTTCCGATTCCGGCGGCGATTACGGCGGGGCACACGACGTACCTGGAGGGTGGGCCGCCGGTGACGTGGGGGGAGGCGGAGGGATGACAGCGCCATAGGCAGCCAGCCTCACCAAAGGCTCGGCGAATGGTCCGAAGGGTTGCGAGCGGAAGACCCTCACCGGTTTCCGCCGAAGACGGCGGAACCTGCCTCTCCCAGAGGGCGAGGGCAAGAAGTGGCCGAGCGCCCAAAACTGTGGTGGGTGTTGGGAACGAAGGGTCGGCGTTAGGATGACGGCGTTCGCGAGCCGATTGGTGGCGGTGGCGGTGGCGGTGGCGAGTTTCTTTCCGACCGGGACGACTTGTCCGGCCCCGACGGGGGCGCCGGGGTGTGGCGCGGTGGGGAGAAGCTAGCGACTTAGCACGAACAGTCGAAGTCGGCGGAGGCCTCCCCTGGACGGGAGGCCTTTTTTGGTTGTTTCGGACTGTTTGAAACGAGGTGAATCATGGACGACTACACGGCTTCTACGTATGGGGAACGGATTGCCGACGTTTACGACAGCTTTTATGGGTCGGTAGATGTCGAGCTACGGATGGATGTGCTGGAAGAGCTGGCCGCGGGTGGGCGGGCGCTGGAGCTGGGGACGGGAACGGGGAGTTTTGCGCTGCCGCTGGCGGAGCGTGGGGTGGAGGTGCACGGGATCGAGATTTCCGAGGCGATGGTGGAAGAGCTGCGGGCCAAGGAGGGCGGGACCGGGGTGCCGGTGACGATTGGGGACTTTGCGGACGTGGAGGTGGAGGGGACGTTTTCGCTGATCTACGTGCTCAATAACACCTTTTTCATGCTGACGGAGCAGGAGGCGCAGGTCCGGTGTTTTGAAAATGTGGCGGCGCACCTGGATGCGTCGGGGGTCTTCCTGGTGGATGCGTTTGTTCCGGATGTGACGAGGTTCGACAGGGGCCAGGAGGTGCGAACCCGCTTGCCTGACCTGGAGACTGTCCGGCTGGACGTGTCGACGCATGACCCAATGCGCCAGTTGGTGGATTTCCGTCACGTACTGCTCAGCGAGGCGGGTATTCGCGTGTACCCGGCACGGCTGCGGTATGCGTGGCCTTCGGAGCTTGATCTGATGGCGCGGCTGGCGGGGCTGCGGCTGCGGGAGCGGTGGGGCGATTGGCGGCGTGGGCCGTTTACATCAACGAGTCATGCGCACGTGTCGGTTTATGAGCGGGCGAAGGAAAGGTGACGGTGAGAGGCCTATCAGCCAAACCGATCGATCAGTCGTTGCAGGCCTTGCCTGCCAAGTCCGGTCTGCCGATCGCCGAGGATTGCGTTCAGCGTGCCTTGCGGAAGGATCGCGGATCTCGAGCGGTACTTCTTCGTCGGTATCTGGGTTACGCGCCTGCGGTCGCCAAACAATTTGGAGAGCTTGATTCCATGGCGGGACGGACCTTCGTCCGTCCACCCGTCCCGCAGCAACAGGCGCACCAACTCCCGCGCGGTGATTCTCAACGCAGCGGCCTAGGTGCTGTGCGTTAGCTGGCCTATGCGGAGCTTGTGGATCTGAACAAGATCCGAGGTTGAGTTAACCGCCACTTCGAGGGAGCGCGATGCCACGCCCTGAGGTTCAGGACTGATGCCAAAGCGTTCGAGGAAATCTTCCAGGGTTCCGGTTTCCTGGAGCAAGGCGATGTGGTCTTCGGCCATTTCCTGTAGTTCGGTGACCAGGGTGTCGAGCGACGGGTCGAATGTGGACACGCCCAGTTCGTCGCATTTGCCGACCCAGTGGTCGTCTTCGCGCCAGTATCGGAGGGTTACCACCAGCGAGAGGTCGGCGTTGTCAACCGTCATGTCAAGTCCGATTCCACCGCCCATGAGAACGGCCCGTTCGCCGCGAATTCGATTGTACTGGGCAAGTCCTCAAGGCCCGCGGACACGGCGTGGGGCGGGCGCGGGTATCCTGACGGAAGATCAGAGACGGGAGGGAAAGGAGCGTGGGCGGTGCTGAGATTTCCTGAAGAGATCATGCTGCTGTTGCTGGACGACGAGGGCGGCGATTTTGTGCGCGTGCCGGAGTGGTCGGTGCAGTGCGCGCTGGCGGGCGCAGTGCTGATGGACCTGGCGCTGGAGAACCGGATCGATACGGACCCGAACTGGCTGACGGTGGTAGACCCCACGCCGGTTGGCGACGAGCTGCTGGACTCGACGCTGGAGAGGATTGCGCAGGCGGACGGGGAACGGGACACGCGCTTCTGGATTCAAGACATCGCCCAGCGCGCGGGACCAATCCGCGAGCAAGTGCTGGAGCGGCTGGTGGAGCGCGGGATCCTGCATGTGCGGGACGAGAAGTTTCTGTGGGTGTTCCAGGCGCGGCGCTACCCGGCGGTGGACGGCAAGGCCGACCGGGAAGTGAAGCTGCGGATCATGGAAGTGCTGTTCAGCGACGAGATCCCGGACCCGCGGGACATCGTGATCGTGTGCCTGGCGGAGGCGTGCGGGATCTTCCGCGAGTTGCTGTCGCGCCGGGAACTGGAGCACGTGACCGGACGAATCGAACAGGTGCGCAAGCTGGACCTCATCGGCCGGGAGGTTTCGCAGGCGGTCTGGGACATCGAGACGTCGCTGGCGCTCACCATGCACCCCATGATGTAAGTCGCAAGCGACTTTTGCTGGGGAGCGAGTTTCAGCCGGGGCTGGGGTGCCAGGGATGCGGCACGAGTGCAGAGGGCAACCACGAGAGGATTGCCCCTACGCGGAGGGGCCGGGCGGGGCGGTTCAGTTGGTGGTGACGGCTCCCTGGCTGGCGGAGGAGACAAGGGCGGCGTATTTGGCCATGGCGCCGGTGGGATAGCGCGGGGGTGGCGGCTGCCAGCCGGCGAGGCGGTCCTCGATCTGGTCGTCGGTGAGGTTCACGTTGAGCGTGCGATTGGCGACGTCGAAGGTGATGAGGTCGCCGTCCCGGACGGCGGCGATGGGGCCGCGGCGGAAGGCTTCGGGGGCAACGTGGCCGATCATGAAGCCGTGGGAGGCGCCGGAGAAGCGTCCGTCGGTCATCAGGGCCACTGAGTCGCCCATGCCGGCACCTTGCAACGCGCCGGTGACGGCCAGCATTTCGCGCATGCCGGGGCCGCCGGCGGGGCCTTCGTTGCGGATGACGATGAATGAGCCGGGTTCGATGTCCTGGTCGATGACGGCCTGGAAGCAGGCTTCCTCGCCATCGAAGACGCGGGCGGGACCGGTGAAGGTGTCGCGCTCCTGGCCGGAGACCTTGATGACGCAGCCGTCGGGCGCCAGGTTGCCGCGGAGGATGAGGATGCCGCCGGTGGGCTTGAGGGGATTGTCGGCGGGGTAGATGACCTGCTGGCCGGGGGTTTCCACGGCGGCGTTGGCCACCTCGGCGATGGTGCGGCCGTCGACGTAGCGCTGGTCGCCGTGGAGCAGGCCGAGCTTGTGGAGTTCGCGGGCCACGAGGGAGAGACCGCCGGCCTGGAAGACGTCGGTGGCGACGTAGTTCCCCCAGGGCTTGAGGTCGGCCAGGATGGGGACGCGGGAGGCGATGCGGTCGAAGTCCTCAAGTTCAAGGTCCACGCGGGCTTCGTGGGCGATGGCCATGATGTGGAGGACGGCGTTGGTGGAGCCGCCGGTAGCGGCTACGGCGGAGATGGCGTTTTCGACGGATTCGCGGGTGATGATGTCGCGGGGGCGGACGTCGCGGTCGAGCAGGTCCATCACCAGGCGGCCGGCTTCGAAGGCGGTGTCGGCCTTGCCGCCGTCCATGGCGGGCACGACGTTGGCGCCGGGCGGGCTGATACCCAGGAAGTCGAGGGCGGTGGCCATGGTGTTGGCGGTGAACTGGCCGCCGCAGGCGCCGGCGCCGGGGCAGGCGGCGTTCTCGATTTCCATCAGTTCGTCGGCGGTGAGCTTGCCGGCGGCGTGGGCGCCGACGCCTTCGAACACTTCCTGGATGGTGATGTCCTGGCCGCGGAATTTGCCGGGGGCGATGCTGCCGCTGTAGAGGGCCAGGCCGGGGATGTTGAGGCGGGCGAGGGCCATGGCGCCGGCAGGGATGGTCTTGTCGCAACCGACGATGACGACCAGGGCGTCGAACGAGTGGCCGATGGCGGCGACTTCGATGGAGTCGGTGATGACCTCGCGGCTGATGAGGGAGGCGCGCATGCCCTCGGTGCCCATGGAGACGCCGTCGCTGACGGAGATGGTGTTGACCTCCATCGGGGTGCCACCGGCGGCGCGGATGCCTTCCTTGACGCGCAGGGCCATGCGCCGGTGGTTGAAGTTGCAGGGCATGGTTTCGATCCACTGGTGCGCCACGCCGACGATGGGCCGGGCCAGGTCTTCATCGGAAAAACCGATGGACTTGAGCTGGGAGCGGGCCGGCGCGCGGGCCGGGCCGTCGGTCATGGCGGCGCTGTTGCGCTTGCGTGGATCGGGCATGGAGAGTCCTGACGTGTTTGGACGACTGCGGTGTCGCGCTACATGGTGGGGGTGAAAGGCCTGAGATTCAAGGGTGACGACCCGCGATTTCGCGGTTCAGTGGGCGGTGGTATAACTCCGCCCGCGCAGGCCGCCCCCGGCGGTCAGTCCTGATGGAAGAGTTCCTCCAGCATCTGGAGCGGGACGAGGCCGGATGCGGTGTCGACGTCGAGGATGTCCGCGTGCTCGGCCTGCCAGCGGGCCTGGACGTCGGACTTGTCAAGGTAGGCGGAGGCGGCGTCCCAGTCCTCGCATTCCAGGAGGCCGATGGCGTGGTTGGCGAACAGGATGATGGTGAAGTTGCGGATGCCGGCTTTGGTGTTTTCTTCCAGCAACTCCGGCCAAACGGCGGCATGGGTGCGACGGTAGTCGTCGATGCGGTCGGGTTTGATCGGCAGAGCGAAGGCTATACGTTGCATGATGCGCTCCGGGAGAGGCTGATGACACCTGGGAGCATGCGCGGATTGCTGTGAATCGTCCACATACGTTTGCGGGAAACCCGCTGGATCGGGCCGAGCACCAGCGGCGCGATGCGTCGTGGCTGGCAGCGCGGGAGAGCGATCCAGATACCCGGTTTCTGCCGCTGCGCAAATTGGACGTGCTGCTGGAGGGAGAGGACCCTGCGCGGCTGGCGTGGGTTAGCGGCGACGCGGCGATTGGCCTGGAGGGTCCGCGGTTCTTGCTGGGGCTGCGGGATGAAACCACGCATTTTGCGATAGACGTATCTGACGACGAAGGAGACCTGGCAGCGGGCGACGAGCGGCGGTACGTGGACGTGCGGACGGCGGCGACGTTGCTGTCCGGCGAGGACGCCGGGATTGCGGCGCAGGCGCGCGCGCAGGTGGACTGGCATGCGCGGCACGGCTATTGCAGCGTGTGCGGGAGCCCCACGGAGGCCGTGCGCGGGGGACAACAGCGCAATTGCGGCAGTTGCAGCGCGGCTCACTTCCCGCGGACGGATCCGGTTGTGATCGTGGTGGTGACGGACGGGGATCGCTGCCTGCTGGGTCAGTCGCACGGGCGGCTGTCGCAGATGCGGATGTTCTCGGCGCTGGCAGGGTTCATGGACCAGGGAGAGTCGATTGAGGAGGCCGTGCGGCGAGAGGTGTTGGAAGAAGCGGGCGTCCGAGTGGGCGCGGTGCGGTACCACTCGTCGCAGCCGTGGCCGTTTCCGTCGTCGCTGATGATCGGGTGTCACGCGGATGCGCTGACGACGGATCTACAGCCCGACAAGGTGGAGATGCTGTCCGTGCAATGGTTCGAGCGGGCGACGGTGCGGCGGGCGCTGGCCGGTGAGCACGCCGAGTTGCGGGTGCCGGCGTCGTTTGCGATCGCGCACCACCTGATACGGGCGTGGGCGGAGGGTTCGGCGTAGCCATCAGACGGATCGCCGCAGGTTCGGAACGCCTGCGCAGCGTGTAGATTTACGGGTCAATGCGAGTCCACGGGCGGAGATTTAGTCGTGGTCAAATCCCTTAGTAAGCGAGCGGTGCTCTTGGTCGCCGGTTTTGCGCTGGCGATGGCGGCGATGGACTGCGGGGCCGAGGCTCCGGAGCCAACCGAACGAATTGTGACCGTACCGGTTGAAGTCGAGAAGGTCGTTGAAGTCGAGCGGGTGGTGACAGTCGAGGTACCAGTCGAGAGGGTCGTAGAAGTCGAGCGCGTGGTGGAAGTGACGCCGCAGGCGACAGCGACGCCCGCCGCAACTCCCGCCGGGCCGGCCATCTACAAGATGGGGCTGTTCGAGGATCCGATTTCGCGCAATACCTGGAACTACCTGGGCGGACCGGCCGGGTCGGTGTGGACCGGGTACGTGATCGGCGGTTATCACACCTCGCTGTACGGCTACTCCCCGCAGCGATTCGACTGGGTGCCAGCGGTGGCCGACGGGCTGCCCACGGCGCTGGCGAAGGAAGCGGTTGACGGAACCGAGTTCTGGACGACCGAAGTGTCGATCAAGCAGGGCGTGGAGTGGAGCGACGGCGAGCCGCTGACGGCCGACGACTTTGTGTTCACGGTGAGCACGGTCCGGGAAATGAACCTCGGGTCCAACTGGGCGCAGCTGGTGCATCCGGCGTTCGTGGAACGAGCGGAAGCACTGGACGACCACCGACTGAAGATCTACTTCAAGTCGACCGACGCCGACGGAAATGCCCAGACGCCGGGACTGAGCGTGTGGCAGTTCGGGCTGGCCTTTATGCCGATCCTGCCGGAGCACTACTGGGCGCCGGTGGTCGAGGAGGCCAAGCAGGCCGGCGAGGTGGCTCAACAGATCGAAGCCCTGTTCGCGCACGTGCCGGAAGGCGAACCGACCGCCAACGGACTTGAGTACAGCCAGTGGGAACCGGGCGCGTTCTTCGAGAACACGACCGTCTCCGACTACTTCAGCCAGGGCACGGTGGTCAACGAGTACGCCAACGGCGCCTACGAGGCGACCAACGAGCGGATGGGCTACACCGAGACCTTCTATGGGGATCCCACGGGCGACAAGGTGCTGGAGCTTGAGATCGGGCCGCACTTCGAGTCGGAGATCTTCAGCATCTACGGCAACCAGGACTCGGCGATCCTGGCCCTGACCAAGGGCGACATCGATTTCCTGTTCAACCCGCTGGGCCTGGAGAAAGGCTTCCTGGACCGGGTGCGCCAGACGGCGGACCTGCAAGTCGTGGAGAACCTGGACAACGGGGTGTTTTACCTGGGCTTCAACACCCGCAAGCCGCCGATGGACAACAAGGCGTTCCGGCAGGCGGTGGCGACGGTGATCGATAAGGAGTTCGTGACGCGGACCATCCTGCAGGACACGGCGATTCCGATGTACGCCATGGTTCCGGAGGGGAATGCGTTCTGGTACAACGATGCGACGTCCAAGATCGGCCAGGGCCTCGGCCGGGGCGAACGGATCGCCGCGGCGGTCGAGTTGCTGAAGGGCGCGGGGTTCACCTACGAAACGGAACCGGAGGTCAGCGAGGACGGCGCATTCGTGGTCAACGGCGGCGAGGGCCTGCGCATGCCGGACGGCAGCGAGGTGCCGGAACTGGAGTTGATCGCGCCGAGCGCCGGCTACGACCCGCTGCGGTCGACCTTCGCCATCTGGATCGAGCGCTGGTTGAACGACCTGGGCATTCCGACCAAGGCGCGCCTGATCGGGTTCAACCTGATCGTGGAGAAGCTTTTCAGCGAGACGGTGGACAAGGACCTGGACATGTGGATCCTGGGTTGGGGCTTCACGATCTTCCCCAACTACCTGGAGAACATCTTTCACAGCCGCCACTCGCCTGAACTGGAAGATGGCGGCGTGAACTGGGGCGGTTACGCGAACCCCGAGTTCGATGAGCTGGCCGCTGGATTGCTATCCGAGACGACGATCGAGGGCGCGCGCGCGAAGGCCTACGAGATGCAGGCACTGCTGGCGGACGACCTGCCCTACGTGACGCTGTTCACGACGCCGAAGATCGACGTCTTCAGGCCGGTCAAGGTCGAATACCCGTACACGTCGGTCCTAGGAGGAATGGCGCAGGCCCAAGGGCTGCAACACGTCGTACTGATCAAGTAAGACCAAGTCGTCTTCATCGCCGGGTCCGTGCCCTCGACGGCCCGGCGATGAGGACGCCATAGGAGATCGCAGGTACGAAGGATGGCTGCGTACATCGTCAAGCGCGTATTCCAGATCGTGCTGACGCTGTTCGTGTTCCTGACGATCGTGTTCTTCCTGGTGAACGCCCAGCCCGGCGATATCAGCCGGCTGTACTCGATGGACCCGAACCTGCCGCCGGAGTCGCGGGCGCAGCTGCAGGAATTGTTTGGGGTCAACGAGCCGCTCTGGAAGCAATACCTGGTGCATCTCAAGAACACGGTGACGGGGGACCTGGGCGTGTCGTTCAGCCTGTACCCGCGGACCGTGGCCGACGTAATCAAGGAGCGGCTGCCGCGGACGCTGGTGCTGTTCCTATCGGCGACCGTGGTGTCGTTCTATCTCGGCTTCGGGCTGGGCAAGATCATCGCCTGGCGGCGCGGCGGCTGGGTGGAGTACTCGTCCACGCTGGGCGGGGTGACGCTGTACACCGTGTTTACGCCCTGGTTCGGGCTGATGATGATCTGGCTGTTCGCCTTCAAGGCCGGGTGGTTTCCGATCGGGAAATTCCTGGACCCGGTGGTGTGGCAGGACGCGCCGTCGGACTCGAACACGATCTTCAACCTGATGCTGGCGACGGCGGTGGTTCTGTCGCTGGTGGTGTTCGGCGTATTCCTGGTCACGAGCAAGCGACGGCTCGGTTCGGCACGCATTGTGCAGGTCGGGAGCGTGGCCGGGTCCGTGCTGATCGTGGTGGCCGTGTGGCTGTCGTCGGGCGTGGGTTACCTGGCCTGGGACATCGTGAAGCACATGGTGCTGCCGATCGCCACGCTGACGCTGATCAGCTTTGCGGGAACGATGCTGCTGACCCGTAACAGCATGCTGGAGGTAATCCGCGAGGACTACGTGCTGGCGGCGCGGGCCAAGGGGTTGCCGGATAAGGCGGTGCGCGACCGGCACGTGGCCAGGAACGCGCTGCTGCCGGTGGTGACCAGCCTTGTATTCAGCGTGGCGTTCGCGATTGACGGGAGCGTGATCATCGAGTCGATCTTCTCGTGGCCGGGCATGGGGCAAACCCTGGTGTCGGCGACCGTCAGCGAGGACCTCCCGCTGGCGGTGGGGGCCTTCGTGTTTGTGGGGCTGTTCGTGCTGCTGGCGCACCTGGCGGCCGACATCCTGTACGCCTACCTGGATCCGCGGGTTCGCTACTGATGGTTGTGGACACCGGGTCCGTTCCGACCGCGCGGTCGCTTTGGCGGGTGCGGCTGGGGTTGGCGGCCCGAAGCCTGAAGCAGAACTGGTCGCTGTTTCTCGGCACGAAGATTGGGATCCTGGGGCTGGCGATCATCTGCTTCTACATGCTGCTGGCGCTGGCGCATCCGATCCTGATGAACACGGTCTGGGACGAGCGGACTTACGACCCGGTGATCGGGTTTGCCTTCGACGAGACCGTCCAGCCGGCGCCGCCGAGCCTGAGACATCCGCTGGGGACGGATCCGCTGGGCCGGGACATCCTGAGCCAGCTGATGTTCAGCGCGCGCTCGGAGTTCCTGCTGGGGCTGCTGGCGGCGGTGGTGACGGTGTGCATCGGCACCATGGTGGGGGCCGTGGCCGCCTACTTTGGCGGGCTGGTCGACATGCTGCTGATGCGGCTGGCCGACATCATGATCATGATGCCGGGGATCAGCATCCTGATCGTGCTGAGCGCGCTGATGGAAGTAGGGCACCTGGAGCTGGCGCTGCTGATCGGGATTCTGTCGGGCTTCGGTGGAACGGGCGTGGTGCTGAAGTCGCAGGCGTTATCGGTCGTGGTGAAGCCGTATATCGAGGCGGCGCGGACTTCGGGAGGCGGAACGCTGCACATCATCCTGGTACACGTGGTCCCGAACTTGCTGCCACTTTCGTTTCTCTACATGATGTTCACCGTGACCAGCGCGATCTTCTCGGAAGCCGTGTTGAGCTTCCTGGGTCTGCTGGACGTGCGAATGAGCTGGGGGCTGATGATTCACACGACCGAATCGGCCGGCTACCTGCTGCAAGTGGGCGACTACTGGTGGCTGATCTTCCCGGCCAGCCTGTCGATCACGCTGTTGTGCTCGTCGTTTTACCTGCTTGGCCGTTCGCTGGACGAAGTCGTCAATCCAAGGCTGCGACGCCTATAGGCAGCCATCCCAAGGAGGGGAGCATGACAACTTTGCATGCGTGTACCGGTCCCGAAAGGGACGCCGATGACGTTGCGCAACTCTGGCAGTTCGCCAGGCAACGAGGAATGGATCGGGAACGATTCGAAGAGGCGCTCTCTGACGGGGGATTATCCGCGGCGCTGGCGGCGTGCCTGGACCTGGCGGGTCCGGCGGAACAGCGCGAAGAGCAGAACCTAGAGGACGAATCGTCGGCGCCGGACGCTAATTGGTTCAAAGACACGAGCCCATTCGTGGCGCACGACAACGGCAGATGTTTAGAAGCCCGACTTGAGCACATGCAGGGCGTGATTACGCCCACCAACTTGTTCTTTGTCCGCAATAACTCCGTGAGCCTGGATGTGGAGCCGGACAACTGGCAGCTGTCAATCGAGGGCGACGCGGTCACGAAGCCGCTGACGCTTTCGTACACCGACATCCTGACTCTCCCGAGCCGAACCGTGATTGCGTACCTGGATTGCGCCGGCAACCAGCGGGCCATGTTTGACCTGGTGAACGGCGAATGTTCTGAGGGCACGCAGTGGCGAACGGGCGGCGTGAGCAACGGTGAATGGGTCGGGACTCCGCTGCGCGACGTGCTGACGATGGCGGGAATCACCGACGAGGCGGTGTGCGTGATGCTGGTTGGACTGGATACCGAGTCGCCGGAGGAGGGGTTCCGCAGCGTGATTCCGGTGGAAAAGGCCATGCATCCGGACACGCTGCTGGCCTATGCCCTCAATGGGGAAGTGCTACCCAGGGACCACGGCTTTCCGATGCGCGCGCTGGTGCCCGGATGGGTAGGCAGCACCAACGTGAAGTGGCTGGGCCGGATTGAGGTGTCGTCTAAACCGATCTGGACACGCAACAACACGACCTCCTACGTACTGATCGGCGACGAATACCCAGCGGAGGGCGAAGCGCACGGGCAGGTCACGCACTGCCAGGTGATCAAGAGCGCGCTGGCGCTGCCGTGGCCGGCCGACCTGCGAGCAGAACCGCACCGTATCCACGGGTATGCGCACTCGCCGGACGGTCCGATCTCGAACGTTGAGTGGAGCCTGGACTCGGGAACGACGTGGCAGGACGCGAGGCTGCATACGCCGCAGGTGCAGTACTCATGGGCACGATTTGAGTTCGCGTGGGACCCGGCGCCGGGTTCGTACACGCTGATGACGCGCGCCACCGACGAGGCGGGAAACACGCAACCGGACGTGATTCCCTTCAATCAGAAGGGGTACCTGTTCAATCAGCCGATTCCGCATCCGGTTCGGGTGACGTAGGGACCGGGCATGGAATCGGCTGGATAGGGGGCGGGTTCGGTGAATTGGGCGTGGTTCATTCGGCGCGGGCGCCTGGAGTCGTGGACAATCTGCCTAGCGAGTCCGGCAAGGCCCGGGGGCGGATCGGTGGGTGAGGCCGTGAGACCGAGTACTCGGCGACGATGAGCGAAAGGCTGTTTGGGTCGGGACTGGGCACGTTGCAAACGTCCACCTCCACGGCGGGAGTCGCGCGACTGTGGCGAATGGCTCGGCAGCGCGGGGTGGACCGGCGGCGCTTTCTGCTGGCGCTGATGGCTGGCGGGGCGGCGGCGGTGCTGGCCGCGTGCGGGGAATCGAGTGAAGCGGATACGCCTACGGTCACGGCGGACGCAGGCAGCCTGGCGACCCCTGAGCCCGCGCCGGCATGGTTCAAGGACACGACGCCGTTCATAGCGCACGACGACCGGAAGAGCCTTGAGGCGCGGCTGGAGCACATGCAGGGACTGATTACCCCGGTGCGGTACTTCTTTGTGCGCAATAACTCGGTAAGCCTGGACGTGGACGTGGAAAGTTGGCGGCTGTCGATTGAGGGCGATGCGATAAGGAATCCGATTCAACTGACATACGACGACATCCGAAAGATGCCGAGCCGCACATTCGTTTCCTACCTGGAATGCGCCGGGAATCACCGGGCGATGTTTGACCTGGTGAAGGCTCAGAAAGCCAGCGGTACACAGTGGAAAACGGGCGGCGTGGGGAATGGCGAGTGGACGGGGGTATCGCTGCGCGACGTGCTGCAACGGGCCGGGGTTGCGGACGACGCGGCGAATGTGTTGCTGATTGGACTGGACACGGAGTCGCCGGAGGAGGGGTTTCGGCGCGTGCTGTCGGCGGAGAAGGCGCTACACCCGGACACGTTGCTGGCCTACGGGATGAACGGCGAGGCGCTGGCGCGAGATCACGGATTTCCGCTGCGCGCGCTGATTCCCGGCTGGGTGGGGAGCACGAACGTAAAGTGGCTGGGGCGGATTGTGGTGTCGAAGCAGCCGATCTGGACGCGCAACAACACGACCTCGTACGTGCTGATCGGGGACGCGTATGCGCCGGAGGGCGAGGCCCTGGGGAAGGTGACAACCACGCAGGTGATCAAGAGCGCGCTGGGGCTGCCGTGGCCGGCGGCGCTGGCGGCCGAGCCGCGGCGGATTCATGGCTTTGCGCACTCGCCGGACGGGCCGATCGAGAAAGTGGAGTGGAGCGTGGACTCGGGGCGGACATGGATCGACGTCGACGTGCTGACGCCGCAGGTGCAGTATTCGTGGGCGCGGTTTGAGTTTGGGTGGGATCCGCGTCCGGGCGAGTACGCGATCATGACGAAGGCCACGGACGCGGTTGGAAACACCCAGCCTGACGAGATTCCCTTTAATGAGAAGGGCTACCTGTTCAACCAGCCGGTGCCGCATCCCGTGCGGGTGACGTGACGTTGGCTAGCGGAGAGCCGCACAACACATGAACGACCAGTCGACGTCAGCGCCGGTCCTTCGTGTCGAAGACCTAGCGATGTATTACGGGACGCGGTCGGGCGACGTAAAGGCCGTGGACGGGGTTTCGTTTGCGGTTCGGCGCGGGGAGTCGGTTGGGCTGGTGGGGGAATCGGGGTGCGGGAAGTCGTCGATCGCGATGACGCTGCTGAAGCTGCTGCCGGAGAACGGGCGGATTGTCGGGGGACGGATGCTGCTGGACGGGACGGACCTGGCGCCGCTATCAGAAGACCAGATGCGGACGCACCGCTGGAATCGGATTGCGATGGTGTTCCAGGCGGCGATGAACTCGTTCAATCCGGTCTACACGGTCGGGGACCAGATCATTGAGGCGCTGGAGACTCACATTGAGACGAGTCCGGACGTTTCGATGGCGCGGGTGCGGGAGCTGTTTGAGCTGGTGAGCCTGGATCCGAGCTTCATCGGCCGCTATCCGCACGAGTACAGCGGAGGCATGAAGCAGCGGGCCGGGATTGCGATGTCGCTGGCCTGCGAGCCGGATCTGCTGATTGCGGATGAGCCGACGACGGCGCTGGACGTGATCGTGCAGGACCGCATCCTGAAGGAACTGCGGGAGGTGCAGCAGTCGCTGAACATGAGCCTGATCTACATCTCGCACGACATGGCGGTGATCGCGGAGGTGAGCCACACGGTGGGCGTGATGTACGCGGGGCGGATTGTGGAGTGGGGCGAGACGGTGGACATCTTCCAGAACCCCATGCATCCGTATACGCAGACTCTAATGTCGGCGTTTCCGAGCGTGACGGGGCCCAAGCACGAGCTGGCGATGCTGGGCGGCGAGCCGCCGAACCTGCTGAACCCGCCGTCGGGCTGCCGGTTCCATCCGCGGTGTCCCTATGCGACGGACGTTTGCAGGACCGAAGAGCCACCGAAGGTCGAGGGTTCGGATACGCACTGGGCGGCCTGCTGGCACCCGTTGGAGGCGTAGGCGACATGGCCATTGGCGAGGCGGGCGCGGTCGCGGTGGGGACGAAGCCGCTGATCAAGGTGGAGGGGCTTGAGAAGCATTTTCCGGTGGCGTCGCACTGGTACCGGCGCAGTCACAGCTCAGTACACGCGGTTGACGGGATCTCATTCGAGCTGGCGCGGGGCGAGAGCTTTGGGCTGGTGGGAGAGTCGGGTTGCGGCAAGACGACGACGGGGCGGCTGCTGGTGCGGCTGGCGGAGCCGACGGGCGGGCACGTGCTGTTCGACGACGGCGAGGGTGAATCGACCGACATAACCACGCTGCGCGGGGATGAACTCAAGGCCTTTCGGCGTAAGGCGCAGATGATCTTCCAGGACCCGTATGAGTCGCTGAATCCGCGGCGGACGATCTTCGACACGGTGGCGGAGCCGCTGAAGGTGCAGGACGCCTGCCCGCCGCTGGAACGGCTGGAGCGGGTGTCCAGCATGCTGGAAATGGTGGGGTTGACGCCGCCCGCCACCTACCTGTTCCGGTATCCGCACGAGCTGTCGGGCGGGCAGCGGCAGCGGGTGGCGATCGCGCGGGCGCTGATTATCGAGCCGATTTTCGTGGTGGCGGACGAGCCGACTTCGATGCTGGATGTCTCGATCCGCACCGGCGTGATGAACCTGATGGAGGGCCTGGCCGAGCGGCTGGGGATCAGCTACCTGTACATCACCCACGACCTGGCCGTGGCGCGCTACATGTGCTCGCGGATCGCGGTGATGTACCTGGGCAAGATCGTGGAAATGGGCGACACGGAGGCGGTGCTGCAGAACCCGAAGCACCCGTATACGCAGGCGCTGTTGTCGGCCGTACCGATTCCGGACCCGACGGCCACGCGAGCGCCGGTGCGGATCTCCGGCGGGGTGGCTACCCCGCTGGATCCGCCGCCGCGGTGCCGGTTCTATAGCCGCTGTCCAATTGCGGATGACTTCTGCCGGGATAACCCGCATCCGGGGCTGGAGGAGAAGGGAGCAGAGCAGCGGGTGGCTTGTTACAAGGCGTAGATAGCCGTCGCCATGCCCTCTGATAGAGTATGAATCAGAGTTCACAGACCCTGCCGACGCAGGGAATCTCGTTGGCGGCATATGAACCAAGCGTGCGTCCGCTGGAACCCTAAGGAGAATTCTGAGAATGCCTATGCTCCCTCTGATCTCAGCCGCGTCGCGGACTTGGCGGTATCAAAGCAGCAGACTGCTTCACGTCTAACTCAGTTTTGCCACATGCACCACCCTTCCCACACCTAGGCACGCCGGGAGATCGAGAGCATGAGCCCCAATACAATCACCTTTCAAGATGCTATAGCCGAATCAGCCACATGTGCGAAAAGACACCTTTTGCTCGGCAATGGCTTTAGCATTGCCTGTAAAAACGACATCTTTACTTACGGATCGATTTTTGAAGGTGCCGACTTTTCGTCAAATCAAGCAATTAAGACCGTCTTTGAGGTTCTCGGGACTAAGGACTTTGAGCGGGTTATTAGATCTCTAGACGAAGGCTCAAGACTTCTTCAAGTCTATGGCCCACCCAAAGTGCGAGCAGCCATCAGCGCAAGAATGCAAAACGATGCCAGGAGTCTCAAGAAGATCTTCATAGAATCTCTAGTGCGAAATCACCCCAAGCACCCAAGTGATATCGATCCCATTCAATTTAGGAGTTGCAGGAAGTTCCTTGAGTATTTTCTCGGAACAGACAATAAAGGCGGCAAGGTGTACACACTAAACTATGATTTGTTACTTTACTGGACATTAATGCAGGATGAACTCCTCTCTGGCGGGAACATCACTCTTGCTACCGACGACGGTTTCGGTCGTGAAGAGTTAGAGTTTCTTGGAGATTGGGATACTGATTGGAATGATAGACTTATAGTTTGGAAGGGAGAAAGCTCCGCCGCTTTTCAAAGGGTTCACTATCTGCACGGTGCTCTTCACCTCTTTGATACTGGAGCGGAGTTGAAGAAAAACACCTGGTCAGATACAGGTGTACCACTCCGGAAACAGGCTGAGATAGCCATTGAGCATGACATGTTTCCATTGTTCGTAGCTGAAGGTGAGAGTGAAGAAAAACTAGATAAGATCAAACACAGCGCTTATTTGTACCACTCATACAAGAGCTTTTCTCGACAAATGGAGCAGGCGAGAGATGCTCTGTTTGTGTTTGGTCACAGCATGGCTGATAATGACGGGCACATTTTGCGAAAGATCTCGGGAGGCAAAATTAGCAATATATATGTAAGTGTGTTTGGTGACTTGAATGACAAACACAATGTCGAAATGATCGCCAACGCTAACAGATTGAAGAGCGAGAGATTGTCCTCGTATCCGCTCGGCATCAAGTTTTTCGAAGCAGAGTCTTCTCAGGTATGGGGATAGCGACAATCCACAATCAGAGAAGAATGGCACTTGGTCGTCGGGGCAACAGTCTTGTCAAGTCGCCAGTTCATTGCGAGAAGCCACGACCTCGCTGAGCCGTCACGGCCACAAGTGTAAGGCGTGCGTAGGCAACGAGGAGATCCTAGGTGCCAGGCCCGCCGGCCGGATCCTTATCCTTGACAGCGAAAGGAACTATCCGCCGCAGCTGGCAAAGGGCGGAGGCTCCGGACCCAGGAGCACGACGACTCTTACCGGGATTAACCGCATCCCGGGTTGGAGGAGAAGGGGTCGGGACAGCGGATGGCCTGTTACAAGGCGTAGATTGTCGACCTCTGAAATCAGCAGGAGTCCCAATCCCAGACTCGCCCAACGGCGCCTTTGATTCTACGTTCGAAGTGATCGATGAGTTCCCGGTTGCCATTGATCACAGCTTCTTCTCGTTCGATCTGCTCCACAATTGTCCGTTGATCATCGACGGGTGGCATAGGCAACCGAAGTCCCTTCAAAGTTTTGATGCTCAGGATGTTCATTGTTCCACCGTGAGATAATGCCTCAATCTGTTCAAGGACGATCTCTTGAACAAATAGACTCACCAAGAATTCAGGAATCATCCTCTTAGGATTCAGCGAGATCTTCGCCAGGCGAGGGTTGATGATGCCCGGCTCAAATTCGCACGGTACAACTAAGGTCTTTCCATAGGAGCCAACGAGGCTCACGAGCACATCACCAGCCGTGACTCTATAGTTTTGAAGTTCGTGGTATTTCTCGTTGCTGATATAGTAATCTCCAAAACCTGAGTCTCCTCGAATTACTTGCTCCTGGCCATAAATCTTATATCCAGTCGGAACATAGGAGTCCTTCTTTAGGGCAGACCCGAATGGTCCAGCCTTGAAACTGTGGGGATTGTCAGACACCAAATCCGTGATCCCCACCACTGGCCACTCGGGGTCGATGGGGATGTGGGGGCGGTAGTTGTCGATGACGGCGCGGGCGCCGTCGATGACTTTCTGGTAGCCCTTGATCTCGGCCACGATCTCCTGCTGCACTTCGGGCGGTGGAACGGGAATCCTGATGTCTGCAACTGCTTTGGGATTAGCACGAGAAAGTGAACCTCCGACTCCCGTTATCGTCTGCATGAATTGCTGGTGAAATGCATCAGATATTACGATGGACCGAAGATACTCTGGGACAATCTCATCACTATTAAATACGATCCATTCTGTAGACGCTACTTGTTTGAATTGGCTTTGGCTGTTCTTGACAACCCATGACCTTCGGATATGTGGGACGATCCGCGACAGCAGGACATCGCCCGGATAAACAATCTTCTTTGGCGAACCAATCTCCGAACCCTTGAGGACTTCCGGCTTCCCCTTGCCAAAAGCCGGAATGCTCCAGAGTTCATAGGTCTCATCTGGTGTCAGTCGGGGATCCGTGGACTTGACTCGTTTCCTGTAAAACCTTCCAATCGGTATTAGCGGATAGCTTGATTTCGAAGCTAATACCTCCCGATATCGCTCGCCGCCGAGGTTGTACTCCCCGTTGGCGACGATTCGGTCCTTCTCGACGACAAGTCCGAGCGGGGGCTGGAAGTCATCAAGCGATTCGTCGGCGCGGGTGCGACGCAGGTAGTCATTTAATTCTGTCCTGACTTGCGGCAGGTCATTCTGGTCAATGGGCCGGCGTTGGTCGCCGAGGTCGAAGCCGTCATTTTCGACCTTGAAGAAGGCGATGTGGTCGGTGTGGCGAGCCAGGGCGCGGTCAAGGATGAGGATGGAGGTTTTGACGCCGGAGTAGGGTTTGAAGACGCCGGCGGGGAGGGAGATTACGGCGACGAGGTAATCCTCGACCAGCATCTTGCGCAGTTGGGTGTGCGCCTTCTGGCTCTGGAAGATGATGCCCTCGGGCACGATGATGCCGGCGCGTCCGTCGTGGGTGAGGTGCTTAGCCATGTAGTCGACGAACAGGACCTCGCTGCGCCTCGACTGCACCGAGAAGCGACTGTGTGGATGGATCCCGCCGCGCGGCGACATGAACGGCGGATTGGCCAGGATGACGTCGGCGTACTCGTCCCACCGTTCCTCACTGGAAAGCGTGTCGTACTCGTGGATGTCGGGCTGGACGAAGCCGTGCAGATACATATTGACCAGCGAGAGGCGCACCATGTCGGGCGAGATGTCATAGCCGGTGAAACTCTCCGCCAGCCGGCCGCGCTCGTGGGGCGTAAGCGTGCTCTGGCCGTCTTCGTCGGTGTTGGCGCGCTAGATGTGCTTGTAGGCGGAAATCAGGAAGCCGGCGGTTCCGCAGGCGGGGTCGAGAACGGTCTCGCCAAGCTGCGGGTTCACGATCTCCACGATGAAATCAATGATGTGGCGCGGGGTGCGGAACTGCCCGGCGTCGCCCTGGGCGCCCATGATTGAGAGCAGGTACTCGAAGGCGTCGCCCAGGCGTTCGGAGTGATCGTATTCGAACTGGTCGATGACCTTCAGGAACTCACGCAGCGTCTCGGGGTCGCGGTAGGGAAGGTAGGCGTTGTTGAAGATGTTGCGAAAGAGCGGCGGGATGCCCGGGTTTTCCGGAATCCGGTCGAGGGCTTCGGAGTAGAGGCCGAGGGTCTCGAATCCGCCAAGTCCGGACCGCAGCAGCTTCGGCCAAGCGAAGCGCTCGAAGTCGTCCACAAAGAAGCGGCGCTTCCCGCCGAGTTCCTCGCCCTTCGCCTCGATGTCCCACATGAACTTGTAGATCAGCGCAATGGTGATCTGCTCGACCTGCGACTTGGGGTCGGGGACCTTGCCCACGAGGATGTCGCGGGCAGTATCGATGCGGCGGCGGGTCTCGACGTCTAGCATGGGGGAGTGTTGGAAGAGTTATCCACGAAGGGCACAGAGGGCACGAAGTGGAAAGGCAGTGAGAATGCGCTTTGACGGTTCGTACTTTGGCGAGTACGTCGTTCCTATTCGTGTTCCTTCGTGAACTTCGTGGATCAATTGACCAACCGCTTCCACTCGAGTTTGCCGTGGCTGCCAAAGTTTAGCAGAATGCCCAGCTTGAATTCTGTGGCGTTCAGATAGTTGAGCGTTTGGGCCTCTTCCTTGCCAGAGAGACGGCTAAGCGCCTTGATCTCCACGATGACCTGCTCATAGCAAACGAAGTCGGCAACGTAGTCTCTGTTCAGCGTGTGTTCCTTGTAGCGAACGATGATCCTCTTCTGCGCCTCGAAAGGAATACGTCTTTCCGCCAGTTCGATTTGCATGGCCTCCTGATATACCGCTTCCAAAAATCCCGGACCGAGTTCACGGTGCACCTCAATAGCGGCGCCCACGATGGCATAGGATTCGTCGGCAAGAATTATCCCCGCCATCTATTTATCCACAAAGGACACGAAGTGCACGAAGTCGGATAGGAAACTAACGTTCTCATCATTCGTGTCACTTTGTGTCCTTAGTGGATCAATACTCTTTCTTGCGAAACTAACCAACGAATTGGTTGAGGGACACATAGTCTTTGATGTACTCGGGAATGACTTTGCGGAATTCGTCCGGAAGGCTGATGAAGTCATCCAGCGTGAAGGTTGGGTTGGTGTCAAGGTCAGTGTACGTCCTGTCGTCGATGATGCGCCGGGTGTGCTGGTCGGAGGCATAGGCCTTGAAGAAGCTGCGCAGTGCCGGTAGGTCGCCTGGCTCGCCGGGCTGACGGTCGACGATGAACTTGTCGAACTCCTCGTCCAGCAGCTCGTCCAGGGACTTGAAGCGCTCGATGCGCCCGAAGGCGCGCTCCAGAATCTCGCGCAAGGAGATGCGACGGTCCGCGTCGACAGCTTTGCGCAGCTTCGCCAGATTGAAGAAATCCTTAGGCTTCTCGAAGTGGTTGCGGCTGACGTGATCTACGGCAAGGTCCCATTGTTCAGCTTCCACGGCCTCGACCACGACCGGATCCTCCCGCACCGTGTCCGCAAACCGGTCGAACAACATCCGGTCGACTTTCATCCCCTGAAAGCCGATAGTCTCCTGCCGGATGCTGGCCAGAGTGTCGTCGCCGGAGTGTTCGTAGACACCTTCGCTCTGAACCGGCATCGTCTCTCCGCCGTTTTCGTACTCGACGTGAGTCGCGGGTAGCTTCAGCACCTCGTCGTAGTTGAAGTCCTCCTCGAAGTACTCGTTGTTGCCGAAGAAGTCGAAGAGCTTGAAGGCGGTTTTCTTTGGTCGCTCTACGCCTTCAGCCAAGTCCTTGTCGAGCAGATCGTCCCGAAAGTCATGCAGCCGGGTTCCGCGACCCTTGATCTGGACGAAGTCGGTCGGTGAGAAGACGGGTCGAAAAAGCCCCAGGTTGAGGATGTCGGGACAGTCGTACCCGGTCGTCATCATTCCGACGGTGACGCACACGCGGGCCTTGCTGGTGCGGTAACCGGTTACCGCATCGCTGACACCCAGGAGGTGATTGTTGGCGAAGTTGACCGTGAATCGTTGGGCGTCCGCAACGTGCGACGTGACCTGCACGGCAAAGTCGGACTGGTAGTGGCCCGGAAACATAAGGTCGGCGATCTGGTTGAGAATCTGTGTCAACCGGGCAGCGTGCTCTTGGCTGACGGCGAAGACGATGGACTTTCCGATTTCGCCGCTGACGGGATCGCGCAGCGCGTGCTCCAGGAAGGTCTTGCAGAAGAGATCGTTGGTCGCCTCGGAGAAGAAGCGCTTCTCGTACTCGCGCTGCGTGAACGCCTCCTCGTGATCTTCGCCCAGGTCGTCGCTGAACTGGGCGATGAAGCCCTCGTCTGAAAGGAGTTGGGTTGTCACACCCGTGCGCGCGTCGACAACCGTGGGGTTGATGAGGATGCCGTCCCTGACGCCGTCAAGCAGCGAATATCGGAAGGTAGGCTGACCGCTCTCGCAGCCAAACGTGCGATAGGTATCGAGGAGTAGCCGACGCTCGGCCTCGCGCGGATCGCGAACGCTTGGACCGAGTTCGTCAAAGCCGCGCAGGTAGTCACGTGGAGTGGCCGTAAGTCCAAGCTTGTAGCCGACAAAGTGCTCGAACAGGGCGCGGGCGTTGCCGCCAATTGAGCGGTGGGCCTCGTCGGAAATCACCAGATCAAAGTCGGTTGCCGCAAACAGACGCCGGTACTTGTTGTCAAACAACAGCGACTGCACGGTGCTGACCACGATCTCGGCCGAGCGCCAGTCAGTGCGGCTCTCCTTGTAGACCACCGTCTTGTAGTCGTTCGACAGCAGGCCAGTGAAGACTTTGCGAGCCTGTTCTTCCAGTTCCAGCCGGTCCACGAGGAACAAAACGCGGCGGGCGTTGGCGGTCTTGAGTAACAGCCTGATGACCGCGGCCGCGGTGAGGGTCTTGCCGGTGCCCGTTGCCATCTCGAACAGAAAGCGGTCGTCGCCGTCGCCCACCGCCCGCTGGAGTGCGTGAACGGCCCTCAGCTGGTACGGACGCAGGAACCTCAGGTTGTTGGCGCGAGTGAAGTCTGGGCGTTCATCCTCGTTGCGCCAGGCAGCCTCCGACGCATAGTTGGGCCGCTGCGTGAGGACGATGTAGTCATCGCGCACCCGTTGGTCCACTAGTTGCTTTGGCTTCGGCACGAATTCCCGATAGGCGCCAACAGAGTTCTGGGGCGGAAAGACTGGGATGACCCGAGGATTGCCTTGCTCGAGATCCCAGAGGAAGTGCAAGTTGCCGTTCGAGAGAATGACGAATCGGCAGTTCTGCGAGCGCGCGTACGTTCGGGCCTGCTCCTTACCTGATAGCGGGTGCTTGGCTTCGGCTTTTGCTTCCAGCACGACAAGGGGAAAGCCGCTCGCGTCCAGCAGCAGAAAGTCGACTACGCCGCGCTTGGACTTGATGTGCTCAAAGTCGTCGCCCATGGCGTCCAGGTCGCTCGGCTTGAGCTTGACACCGACTTCAAGCTGGACGTTGGCGGGACCTTCCGGTTCGTCGAAGAACCGCCAGCCGGCCTTTTCGAGCAGCTTGTTGATCTTGATTCGGGCGGACGCTTCATTCATCAGGGACTTTCTTTCGCACGGACGGCAGTGGTCTTCGGGCGGTGAGACACGGCGGACTGGCCGATGGAGATTGGCGAATTCGATCGACCTGCTTGAACTAGCCCAAGCGGCATAGCGCCCCGAATTCGAGCCGCACCGATCACGCAATACATCTGAACCCCCGCCCTTCAACGGCTCAGAGCAAACGGATACTCAACGCCTCACGAAGCCACCAGACAGTCAAGCCGGAGACATCAAGACGCGAGAGACTGAAATCCTTAGCCGAGTCTAGTTTCTGACCCGGAGCAAGACTATCCGCACCGGATGGCGGAGGAGGGGGTGGGAATCGAACCCGCGAGGCCGATGAGTGTTGTAGGGACAGCCCGCATCCGGGGCTGGAGGAGAAGGGGGAGGGGCAGCGGGTGGCTTGTTACAAGGCGTAGGCCGCCACGTCGTCGAGTCCAATCAGTGGCGACCATTTCGAATCGAAATTGACAGAGTGTGAACTACAGTTTACAGTCTGAATGTGCTGGAGATCGTCGAGAGCGCCACATTCAAGCGATGGGTTCGAGGACTGTCGGATCGGCGCGCGGTGGCCCGCATCAATGCCCGACTCCGAAGCGTCTCGTTGGGCGCCTTCGGCGATTCAAAAGCCGTGGGCGACGGTATATCAGAGATGCGAATCCACTACGGACCGGGTTATCGGATCTACTTCATGCGGAGCAGCCGGACCGTTGTCGTGCTGCTCTGTGGAGGCGACAAGGGAAGTCAGCGACGAGACATCAAGCGTGCAAGGCGAGTGGCTTTGGATTGGAGATGAGCCATGACTGAGGCGTTTACTCGATGGGATGCGGTCGATCACCTGCAGACTACGGAGGATATGCGGCTGTACCTGGAAGCCTGTGCGGACGAGGATCCGGGGGACGGCAGCTTGATTCGCGCCGGGTTGAATGACATCGCACGTGCACGGAACATGAGCCAGCTGGCTCGTGAAATCGGTATGACGCGCGAGGGGCTCTACAAGGCGCTCTCCGAGACGGGTAACCCGTCGTTTGCCACGGTAATGCGGATTAGCCGCGCGCTCGGAATGCAACTGCGGATATCCGTCTAGCCAGCCGATAGAGGCAGCGTCCGTCGATCGTGCTTGCGGAGTTGACTTCGAGCGGTGTCGGTGTACTCAACCGCCCAGGCCAAGGTCGGCTCTCACTGACTCGGCGGAATGCAAGCGTTCCCGACCCTTGCGGACGCGCTCGAGAACATCGGCGGCCAGGTAGTAATCCTCCAGATCGTCCAACCCGGTTTCGATGAGTTCGCGAAGGTAGAAGGCTCTTGAGCGTCCGGTCTGGGTCGCCAGGAAGCTCAGGCGCCGCTCGGTCTCAGGGGTCAGGCGAATGGAGGTTGGCAAGGCAAGGGCTCGGATGCGATGTCATACATGTATTCATTAAATTGCAAGGGCCGAAACGACACAGTTCGATTGAAGTGCTGTCGGGAACGATGACTTGGCGAGCGCTTTGGTGGGAGAGTTTGCGCTCAGACCGTGTCGGGCGGCCGGCTGGAATCAGTCTTCGTCAGTTAGTCGGAGCCCCGGCTCGCCCAACGACTCATGTGAAGCACCACGATTCCGACGCCAGCCACTGCCCCGAAATCGGGGAGCGGGTTCATCCGCTGTGGGTGGCGGAGGAGGTGGGATTCGAACCCACGACCGAAAGGGATACTCCCGGTAACCGCTTAGCAGGCGGCCGCACTAGACCAACTATGCGACTCCTCCAGGCGTTGGTGAGACAGGATCAGGAAGTTGGCGGAGGGGGTGGGATTCGAACCCACGAGACGGTTGCCCGCCTAGTGGTTTTCAAGACCACCTCCTTAAGCCTCTCGGACACCCCTCCAGTTCACCGTCGAATTATAGCCCCGCCGGAGAAGGACTCAGTCGTAGTTTCGGACAATCGCTCGGTTGACGGGCCGAGGGAGCGCAGTTGATGGGCGATAGCCAACCTGGCGATGGTCCGTTGCCGGCGAAGGTGCTGGAAGGCATCCGATTGTTCAACGCGCGGGAGTTCTTTGAGCAGCACGAGGCGCTGGAGGAGGCCTGGCTGGCGGAGCCGGGGCCGGTGCGGGACCTGTACCGGGGCATCCTGCAGATCGGGGTGGGGTTCTATCACCTGGAACGCCAGAACTTTCGCGGGGCGCGCAACCTGCTGACCTACGGGATGGACCGGCTGGCGCCGTTTGAGCCGGCCTGCCGGGGCGTGGACGTGCACGGATTGCGGGCGGCGGCGCTGCGGTGTCGCGAGGAGGTGGAGCGGCTGGGGCGAGAGCGCATCGCGGAGTTCGACGCCAGCTTGATTCCAATGGTGCGGTTGGACGAGTCTCTCCAGGTTGCATCCGAGCGGAGCGGGTCGCAGACTTCGGCAGCGTCAACAGATTCGAAGGGCTAGCCGCCCATGCCCAAGCAGTTGCGCGTCGGGATTGCCGGGATCCGTCACAGCCATACGCCCACGCTGGTCCGGCAGTGGGGCGAGATCGAGGACGCCGAGGTGGTGGCGGCGGCGGATAGCTTCCCGAGCGCGCGAGCCCTGGCCAGCGACGCGTGGGGCATCCCGGCGATCCATGAGACCTGGGACGCGATGTTCGAGGCGGAGGAGTTGGACGTGGTGACGTCCACCCTGCCCAACACCCAGCACGCGGACATCGTGGAGGCCTGCGCGGCGCGCGGGCTGCCGGTACTGATCGAGAAGCCGATGGCGAGTTCACTGGCGGACGCCGACCGGATGGTGCAAGCAGCCGAGGCCGCCGGGATTCCGGCGCTGATCAACTGGCCGACCCTGGGGCAGACAGCGTTCGAGACCGGCGCGCGGCTGATTGCGGATGGAGCGATTGGGACGCCGCGGCAGTACGTGTTTCGCGGCGGCAACCCCATTGCGACGCGCAAGGCCGAGCAGCCGGACTGGTTCCAATGGCTATTCGATGCGGCGCAGGGCGGCGGGTCGTGGATCGATTACGCGGGCTACGGCGCGGCGCCGTGCCTGCTGTGGATGGGCCGGCCGCGTCGACTGGTGGCGCGGGACGCCTCGGTGACCGAGCGCAACGCACGGGCGGACGAGAGCGCGGCCGCGGTGCTGAAGTTCCCGCGCGGCCTGGGCACCATTCAGACGTCGCACGTGCAGGTGGGATACCCGGGGCCGCAGGGAACGATGTTGCACATCGAAGTGAGCGGCGAAACCGGCGTCCTGGTCATGACACCCGGCGGGGATGGCGTTGAATTGAGGATCTACGACGGCGATGCGCGACGCGCGGGCGAGGTAATCGAAACGCCGCCAGCGGCTCCCGAGCGGCGCAGCGGTGTGGCTTACTTCGCGCACTGCGTGCGGGAGGGCCTGCCGATCGAGGGCCGCGGGAGCTTCCGGTTTAACCGGGAGGTGGTGGCCATCATCGACGCGGGCGTGCGTGCGCTGACTACTGGGGCTTCGGTGGCGGTGCCGCCGGCGCTGGACGGATAGGCGGCAACCCGATGGCCGGAGCCGTCGCGATCACCGGCGCGGGCCGAGGTATCGGCCGAGCCACGGCGCTGCGGATGGCGGCCGACGGTTGGGCCGTGGCGGTATCCGACGTGGACGGTGAATCGGCGGCCGCCTTGGCCGAGGACATTCGTAGCGGCGGCGGAACGGCCCTGTCGGCCCAGCTGGACGTGACCGATCACGCCGCGGTTCGCGCGTGGGTCTACGAGGTCGACGACGAGCTGGGCGGACTGACGGGGGCCGTGGCGAATGCCGGGATCATGCGGGTACAGCCCTTTCTGGACCTAACGCCCGAGATCTGGCGCCAGATCATGTCGGTCAACCTGGACGGCACCTTCTACTTCGTGCATCCGGTGGCCGAGCGGATGGCAGCGCGCAAGCGCGGAAGCATCGTGATCATTGCCTCGGCGTCGTCGCGCCTGGGGTCCTTCGCCACCAATGCCTACAACACCAGCAAGACGGCGCTGCACGGGCTGACGCGGGTCATGGCCACGGAACTTGGTCCCGTGAACGTGCGAGTCAACGCGATCAGCCCCGGCGTCGTGGACACGCCGATGTGGGAGTACATCGACCGGGAACGCGCCAAACTGCTGGGCAAACAGCCGGGCGAGGTGATCGCTGAGGCCATTACGCGGATACCGCTGGGGCGGGTGGAGACACCGGAGGACGTGGCGGGGTTCGCGGCCTACCTGCTGTCGGACGCCTGCGACTACATGACCGGCCAGAACATCAGTTACGACGGCGGCATGGTGATGCCGTAGGCGTCTCGAAGAAGCTACAGACCTTTGCCGCGCCGTTGATATACTCAACGAGGTCGCCGCCACCTGAAGGCAGCGATGTACCCCATGTTTTGAAAGGCGCCCCCGCTTGAGCGCGACTCACGACGCCGTGGCACCAGCCGACGTCTCGGTTGCCGAACCCGAGCCGATCGAAGAACTGGAGTCGATGGAAGATCTGCTGAACGAGCCCGGCGGCGCGATGCAGGGAATTTCCCGAGGCGACGTGATCGAGGGCCTGGTGGTTGGGGTCGATCCCGACGAACTGCTGGTGGATATCGGCCTGAAGTCCGAGGGCGTGGTACCGCAGCGAGAGCTGTGGGACTCACGATCGGAGGAGCCGAAGCCTGAATTCAGCATTGGCGACGTGGCCTTTGTGTACGTCGTCCGCCCCGAGGGGGACGGTCCGGCCGTGCTCTCGGTTCGCCGGGCGGCGCAGGAGAAAGTCTGGCGGGCAACCGAGGAGCTCTTTGAGAACGGCACGATCATCGAGTCGACCGTTCAGGAATTCAACAAGGGCGGCGTGCTGGTTGACGTGGGGCCGCGTGGATTCGTGCCGCTGTCACAGCTCACCAGTCTGCGACGCGGGCCTGCCGACGAGACCGAAGAGGAACTGAACGCGAAGCTGTCGGAACTGGTGGGCAAGGTGATCTACGTGAAGATCATCGAGCTCGACCGCCGCCGAAACCGCCTGATTCTGTCGGAGCGAGTGGCCGAGCGCGAGATGCGTGCCCAGCGGCGTGAAGTGTTGCTGGACGAGTTGCAGGTGGGCCAGGTTCGTAAGGGCATGGTCAGCAACATCTGCAGCTTCGGCGCCTTCATTGACCTTGGCGGCGCAGACGGCCTGGCGCACATCTCCGAGCTCTCATGGAGCCGGGTGGAAAGCCCCGAGGAAATCCTGCGGCCAGGCGAGGAAGTGGATGTTTACGTGCTGGCCCTGGACCGGGTGGACAAGAAGATCGCGCTGAGCATGCGGCGCGCTACGACTGACCCGTGGGCCGATCTGGCGTCGCGCTTCCAGGAAAACGAGATCGTGCCGGGGGTCGTGACAAAGTTGGCACCGTTCGGGGCATTTGTTCGACTGGCGGACGGGGTTGAGGGCCTGGCCCATTCCTCGGATCTGGGCAACGCGGCGCTGCACATGGTGAACGAAGACGATATTGGGCAGTTCCGCATCCTGAGCATCGACGCCGCGCGCCGGCGCATCCGGTTGACGCCGGTTGAGATTTACCCGCCACCCGACGAGGACTACGACGACTCAGAGTTTGAGGGCGAACTGGCTGCGGTAGCGGAGGGCCCGGACGCCGCACTCGCCGAAGATTCCGAAGTCGTGGATGACGTGGTCGCTGAGGGCTCTGACGACGTGGATGCCGGTTTCGCCGAGGACTCCGACGATGTAGGCGAAGCCATCACTACGGATTCCGACGACGTGGGCGCCACCGTCGCCGAGGACTCCGATGGTGTAGATGAAGCAATCGCTACGGATTCCGACGGCGTGGATGCCACAATAGAGGCGAGCGACGAGACCAAGAGCGGTTCGTAGGCTCTGGGTCGCCGCTACCGGAGGTTGCCGTGAACGACAGGCTCGATAAGTTCACGGAGCGCGCCAAAAAGGTTCTTGTCTACGCGCAAGACGAGGCGACGCGCTTTAACCACAACTACATCGGCACCGAGCACCTGCTGCTGGGGCTGGTGCGCGAAGGCGAAGGCATCGCGGCGCAGGTCCTCAAAAACCTGGGCGTGGAGTTGAACAAGGTTCGCAGCGCGGTCGAGTTCATCATTGGCCGCGGCGAGCGCATGGTCGTGGGCGACATCACGCTGACGCCCCGGGCCAAGCGCGTTATCGAGCTGTCGATCGAAGAGGCCAGGCGACTCGGTCACAACTACATCGGCACGGAACACCTGCTGCTGGGCCTGGTACGCGAAGGCGAGGGCATTGCGGCGGGGGTGCTGGAGAGCCTGGGCGTGAACCTGGAGAAGGTTCGAAGCCAGGTGGTGCAGGTAGTCAGCCAGAGCCAGAGCGAGCGCCCGCGCGAGGCGGCAACCACGGCCCCGTCCAAGCGTTCATCCAAAACGCCCGTCGTTGACCAGATGGGCATCGACCTGACAGCCGCGGCCCGCGCCGACCAACTGGACCCGGTGATCGGCCGGCACGACGAAGTCGAGCGGGTGATCCAGATCCTGAGCCGCCGCACCAAGAACAACCCGGCGCTGATCGGCGAGCCCGGCGTGGGCAAGACGGCGATCGTGGAGGGCCTGGCCCAGCGCATCATCGAGGGCGAAGTGCCCGACTCGCTGCGCGACCGGCGCGTGCTGACGCTGGACATGGGCACGCTGGTGGCCGGCACCAAGTACCGCGGCGAGTTCGAGGAACGCCTGAAGAAGGTGATCGACGAGATCAAGGGATCGACCGACTCCGTGCTATTCATCGACGAATTGCACACGGTGGTGGGCGCCGGCGCCGCCGAAGGCGCGGTGGACGCCGCCAACATCCTCAAGCCGTCGTTGGCCCGCGGCGAGTTGCAAGTGATCGGGGCGACGACGCTGGACGAGTACCGCAAGTACATCGAGCGCGACGCCGCCCTGGAGCGTCGCTTCCAGCCGGTGATGGTTCAGGAACCGTCGATCGAAGAGACGGTGGACATCCTGCGTGGCGTGCGCAGCCGCTACGCCGACCACCACAACGTGGAGATCACGGACGACGCCCTGACCGCAGCCGCGGAACTGGCCGGCCGCTACGTGACCGACCGCTTCCTGCCGGACAAGGCGATCGACGTGATGGACGAGGCCTCGGCCAGGGTGAAGATTCGATACGGCATGCCGCCCAAGGGGCTGCGTGAACTCGAGAGCCGCGCCGACCAGGTGGCGGCGGAGAAGTCCAAGGCCATTGACGCCGAGGACTTTGAGACCGCCAACCAGCTGCGGCAGGAAGAAGAGCAGCTGCGCGGCAAGGCCGATGAATTGCGCGAAGGCTGGACCAAGGCCAACGAAGGCCAGTCGCCACGCGTGACCGAGGAAGAGGTCGGGCAGGTGGTCTCCATGTGGACCGGCATTCCGGTCACGCGCATCCGCGAGGAGGAGTCCGAACGGCTGCTGCACATGGAAGATGAACTGGCGCGCCGAGTCGTGAGCCAGAAGGAAGCCATCGAGTCGATCTCACGCGCCGTGCGCCGTGCGCGGGCCGGACTGAAGGACCCCAATCGACCCATTGGCGCGTTCATGTTCCTGGGGCCCACGGGCGTCGGGAAGACGCTGCTGGCCCGGGCGCTGGCCGACTTCATGTTCGGCAGCGAGGACTCGCTGATTCGCATCGACATGTCGGAATACATGGAGCGGCACGCGGTGTCGCGGCTGGTCGGCGCGCCGCCCGGCTACGTGGGCTACGAAGAGGGCGGCCAGCTGACGGAGGCCGTCCGCCGCCGCTCGTACGCGGTGATCCTGCTGGACGAGATCGAGAAGGCCCACCCCGAGGTCTTCAACATCCTGCTGCAACTCATGGACGACGGTCGCCTGACCGACGCCAAGGGTCGCGCGGTGGACTTCCGCAACACCATCGTGATCATGACGTCCAACGTGGGCGCGCAGCACATCAAGCGCAACGCCACGCTGGGCTTCCACAGCGATGACTCGTCAACCGAGGACAGCTACTACCGAAACATGCGGTCCAAGGTGCTCAACGAGTTGAAGAAAGTATTCCGGCCCGAATTCCTGAACCGGGTGGACGCCAGCGTCGTGTTCCACGCGCTGACCCGCGCCGACGTGGCCGAGATCGTGGACCTGGAACTTGCGCGCGTGCGGCTGCAGCTCAGCGAACACGAACTGGAACTGGAAGTCACCGCGGACGCCAAGGGTCTGCTGGCGGAACAGGGGTACGACCCCGACTTTGGCGCTCGCCCGCTGCGGCGCGTGATCCAGAACCTGATCGAAGACCCGCTGGCCGAGGAACTGCTACGCGGCGCCTTTGAGCCAAGCTCGCAGGTGATTGTGGACCGCGACGGCGACGAACTCGCCATTACGTCGCGCTCGCCGGTCGAAGCCTAGGCCGTCACGCCGGTAGCGGCCCTTCGGGGAGCCGACGGTCCGTCCGGCGCTACTATTCGAAGCCCGTGATCCAGGGCTAACGTTCCGTGGCCAAACCTCGCCGTCTCTTCGCGTGTGCCGACTGCGGCGCGGAGCATCGGCAGTGGATGGGGCAGTGCAGCGTCTGCGGGGCGTGGAACTCGCTGGCCGAGCGGCGGGTAGCGGACCGGCCCGGCACTTCGCGAGCAGTGCCGCAGGCGGTGGCGCTGGATCAGATTGACACCTCGGCCGACGACCGGTTGCCCTCGGGCATGGACGAGATGGACCGGGTGCTGGGCGGCGGACTGGTGCGGGGATCGCTGGTGCTGCTGGCGGGCGATCCGGGCGTGGGCAAGTCCACCCTGGTGTTACGGCTGGCCGCCGAACTGGCGTCGCCCAAGCGTCCGTGCCTGTATGTGGCCGCGGAGGAATCGTCGGCGCAGATCCGAATGCGTGCCGAGCGCATGGGGATAAGCGGCGATGGACTGTTCGTCTACGCCGAGACGGCCATGGATGGCGCGTTGGCGGAGGCTGAGCGGCTGACAGCCGGGATGCTGGTGGTGGATTCCATCCAGACGGTTCGGGCGGACGGGCTGGCCTCCGCGCCAGGCAGCGTCACGCAGGTCCGGGAATCCACGCTGCGGCTGCTGCAGTACGCCAAGGCCACGAACACGCCGGTGCTGATCGTGGGTCACGTCACCAAGGAAGGCATGGTGGCCGGGCCGCGAATGCTTGAACACATCGTGGACGCGGTGCTGTACCTGGAGGGCGACGATCACCATGCCCACCGATTGTTGCGCTCCGTGAAGAACCGCTTCGGACCCACGTTCGAAGTGGCCGTCTTCGAGATGGATGGGTCGGGGCTGCGCGAAGTGACGAATCCGTCGGCCATGCTGCTGGCGGGACGGGATGCGACGGCGCCCGGGTCGGCCGTGGCGGTTGCGATGGAGGGCACGCGGCCGCTGTTGGTTGAGATCCAGGCCCTGGTCGCGCCCACGACGTACAGCCAACCGCGGCGGCTGGCGAATGGGCTGGATCTGAACCGCCTGAACATGCTGCTGGCGGTGCTGGCCCGCCGAGCCGACGTTGGGCTATCCGCGCATGACGTGTACGTCAACGTGGTGGGCGGGCTGCGCCTGCGGGAACCGGCCACGGATCTGGCCGTGGCGCTGGCGGTGGCCTCAAGTCATAGCGGCCAGCCGCTACGCATGGGAGCGGCGGCGGTGGGCGAAGTTGGACTGGCGGGCGAGCTGCGGACCGTACCCTCGGCCGCCCAGCGAGTGGACGAGGCGGCGCGGCTGGGCTTTACCCGCTGCGTGGTCCCGGCCGGCGCGCCAACCAACGGCAGCCAGACGACCGCCGTACCCGTCGCCAATATCCGCCAGGCCCTGGACGCGGCGCTGGCGTGAGCGCGGACGCGGTGGTGTTGGGCGCGGGTTCGAGTGCCCGCATGGGCGGCGCGGACAAGCTGCTGGCCGACCTGGAGGGCGATCCGGTGATCGTGTGGAGCCTGCGAGCCTTTGAAGGCTGCCAGGGCATCCGCTCGGTTGTGGTTACTGCGTCGGAGCACAACGAGGCGGACGTTCGCAAGGCCGTGGCGCAGGCCGGGTTGACCAAGGTTCGAGCCTACGTGCGCGGCGGCAACTCCCGCGCCGAGTCGGTACTGCACGGTTTGCGCGAGTTGGATAGTGCGCCGCCCGAGTATGTGGCCGTGCATGACGGGGCCCGCCCGCTGGTCACTCCCGAGCTGATTGAGGAAGGATTGCGGATGGCGCGGGTCTATGGCGCGGCCGTCACGGGCGTCCCTGCCACGGACACGCTGAAGATCGTTGACCGCGATCGGCTGGTGGTTCGCACGCCGCTGCGATCGTCGGTCTGGCACGCGCAAACGCCGCAGTTTGCTCGTTTCCCGGACTTGCTGGGCGCGCATGAGCGGCAGACCGCCATGCTGGTTCTCTATACCGACGACGTCTCGGTGCTGGAGGCCGAGGGTCTGCCGGTGCGGGTGTTCGAAGGCAGCCGCGAGAACCTGAAGATCACGACGCCGGACGATCTGGATGCGGCGGCGCGCATCATCCGCCAGCGGCGGGCAGCCACCTCCGGGTAGTAGGTCACCTTGATCGCAGCCTCTCCACGAAGCGAGCTGCCATCTTTCCCCTCTCCTGGGAACGAAGTGCACAACTCCCGCGTCCTCGGCGGCGAGGTGCGGTGGCAATCTGTTCGGGGAGACACCGTTCATTCCCCTCGCCTTGGGGGAGAGACAGATTCCGTCGTCTTCGCCGGAAATCGGTGAAGGGGCTTCGAAGCTGACAACTCAAAACAACCCACTATCAACGCGACAATCCCGCTACACTCCTCGCACCACGTACGTCAGGAATGACTTGGCGGCCTCGGGTGAGGCTGCTGCGGACGACGTGAGTTGTAACAGGTCATTCGTCCAGTGGTCGCACGTCGGGGCCGCCTCAGTGTTGAGGGGCCGCCGCTGAATTTTGGCTGTACATGGCTGTTCGTGTGCCTATGGCTCTGGGCCCTGACGACTGCGCTGCTCACGTTTGCTGGTGCCGACGTTGGGCTGGCCGCATTCATCGGCGGGCTGATGGGTGTGGTGTATTTCATCGGTGGCCTCACGGGGAACAAGCCCAAGCCCGACAAGCCCCCGACAGCCCCACTGTCTCAACCAAAGCCCGAACCCGAACCGGCAGTACCACGCGTCAATCCTCCGGTGCCGGTGCCGGCACCGATGCCCAAGCCGGAGTTGAAACCACGTACGTCGTCAGAAGCACTTCGACGCGAACACTTCACCGCGCTGTTCCTACGAGACTCTGGGCGCTGTGGAATCTGTGGCAAGCCTCTAAAGCTACCGGAGTACCGTTGGGGCGAGATCGAGGTTGACCATGTGCATCCCCATAGCGAGGGCGGAAGGGATAGCCGCGACAATCTGCAACTGGCACACGCCTCGTGCAATGCCAGTAAGGGCGCTCGGACTTGGGACGTGCGCCACGAAAGCCTGCCCCCGTTGTCGGAAAACCCGCCGTCGGCCCTAGGGACAGAGTGACCCACTATCCGCCTTCGCGACCTGGGTCGGACAGCCAAGTGGGGCGTAAGCTGAGATGCCAGACCGGCGGGGATGCGACTCATGACGACTGACACGGCGAACGAGTTCCGACAGGCCGCCGATCGCGCGCTGGACTTCCTGGCCGCCCACGTTGACGACCACGGCCGCAGTCGCGTCGACCCCAACGACCCGGGGTTGCACTTCAAGCTGCCCTACGTGTTCTCCTACGGCGACCGGCGCGAGCTGGCGCTGAAGGTGCTGGACCACATCGAGCGAAACCTCATGGCCGACGACGGATCGTTCCGGGACGACCGGTTCAACGGCCCCGCCAGCGCCTTTCTGTACCAGGCCGGCTGGCTGGCCTGGAGCAGCGCCGCATTGGGCCGCTTTGACTTGGCTCGACGAGTCGCGCGGCGGGCGATCCGTGAACAGGATTCAAACCTGGGCGGCTTCTGGAACGAGACCCACCAGGGCCGCGAGCAAGGGGTGCTCAACAGCTCATCCGCCGCCGCCGGCTGCGCCGCCGCCGGGGAACTGGATGCGGCGGAGCTGGCCGCCGGATTTATGGGGCGCCTGATTGAACTTCAGCCGGAGCCGGATCGCCGATTCCACTTTGGGCTGTACGCCAATGGCGAGGTCATCACCGACTCGGACGCTGAACCCGGCCGGAACTACTTCGATCTCAACGAGCCCTGCCGCCCGGCCATGTTCGCCACCGCCATCGCGGGTCTGACCTGGCTGGGGCGCCAAACAGGCGACGACCGGCACTTCGACCTGGCCCGCGCCTATGCAGACGTAATCCTGTCGCACCGGGGCCGGCCGTGGGACTCGCCGTTCGCCTCCAAGACCGGCTGGGCGGTCCTGCAGCTCAACGTCAACCGGCCCGATCCGGCGCTCACCGACTACGCCGTTTCCGTTGGCTGGCGCTTTCTCGAACTCCAGCAGCCGGACGGCAGCGTGGACCTGACCGTCTGGCCCGGCATGGAAGACGGCGCCCCGCTGCCCCTCCGCCTCGCCAACCTCTGCGACTGGTCGCTGACGGCCGTCGACCTCGCCAACGGCAGGCTATAACCACCCGTCCTGAGCATCTGAGCAGGCGCTTCCAAGGAGCCTCGCCCGCTGACGGCGCCCTCCGTGCTACCTCGGCACGTCGAAAAGCGGTTTAATCAACCTCTACGATTGAATTTTTGGAGTTTGGGAGGATCTCCCTCCCATGGATAATCGCACCACTATCTATCGGAAATCTTGCTGCCCCCAATCACACGCCGCATATCCTCACGCTCGTTCTCGATCAACGCCCGGCATTGGTTTGCGCTTTCAGACCAGCGATGTACATGCTGATCCCACATTTGCGTTACTAGTTACAATCCACGTACCGCTTGCACAGCATCAATGTAACGGCCCTTGCACCAGCCCGTTGGATGGTGGTGGGTCATCTTCTTTGCAGTCCCCTCCACCAAGCGCACTGCCATCTTTCCATCCCCAGGGCGACCCTTGCACAGCTCCCCTATTCCTCATATTTTGGGTGCGTTCTTTCTCCCTCTCCTCCGGGAGAGGGTCGGGGTGAGGGTCTTCCCAGCAACCACCCCCAGGTTACGCAAGGGTCCCCTGTTTGGTAGTATTCCATCAGACCGCAATGTGCCGGAGCGAAATATGTCTGCGACTACGTTACGTGGACGTCGAATTGTCGCGGAATGTCGTGAGCATGTTCTCTGGACGATGGCCCAGCTTGACCCCTGTCGTCCGACTGGCGACGGAGCTCGGCAGAAAGACATTATTGCTGCCGCCGGATTTGGGGACATGCGCTCCGAAATCGGACATTACTTTACTCGCGCCATTCTGCACGATCTGGAGGCGCAGGGTTTTGTGGAATTTGTCGGCGAACCGAAACGCTATCGGATTCGAAGTTCGCGCCACGGTCCAGCCTACGGAAGCCATCCAAATCTAGCTTGATATTATCCAGACAATCATGACAGTATCATGATTTCAATAGTTGAAGTGCAAAGAGCCTGGGAACTGACGTTCTCCGCCTTGGCCACCGGTGGTGAGAAGCATTGCGGAAACTCGCACTAGTTATCACCAATAAATCAAGGCAACAAGGGTGTGGATACGACGTCCAGGCAGTCCAACAGTGCCGCAACGTCTTCTGTTCCCGGACATCGAATAGCCCATGACATCCGAGTGGACGAAACCCGCCCGAGCCGCGCGGTTTCGGCGTGAGCGCCGCCTGCTGAAGCGTCACACGCTGGCCGAGTCCGAGCATGCGGACGTCGCGCGGCGCTTCGACGCCGAAGGCGTGCGCGTGGCGCTGGATGTGGGCTGCGGAGACGGCCGGCTGTCAGCCTTGCTCAAGACCAGGTGCATCCAGCCTGTCGGTGTGGATCTGTCCCCCGATCTGGCACCGCGAGCGGCCAGACACGCCAACGTCGCGCGGGGCGATGCGCGGCGTCTCCCCTTTTGTCGTAGCACCTTCAGTGCGGCGGCGGCGCTGTGCATGCTCTACTTCTTCAATGAACCGACGGTCGTGCTGGCAGAGATTCGGCGCGTTCTGCGACCTGGCGGCCTCGTCGCCGTCTCGGCCCCGAGCCGTGACAACGACCCTGAACTGGCGGATGTACTGCCGAGTCGCGGCCCGGCCAGTTTCAACAGCGAAAACGCCCCTGATCTCGTCGGCCAGGTTTTCACGGACCTTCAAGTCGAGCGTTGGGATGGACCGTTCGTGCGGTTACCAACACGAGCCGATCTCATGGAATACACCGTCGGCCGTGGGGCGGATCCCGGCAAGGCCGCAAAATTCGCCGACACCGCGCCGATGCCGTTCATGCTGACCAAGCGAGGGGCGCTTGTGTATGCCAGGAAGCCCGAACAATAAGCCGTGCGCCTGAAGCGTCCGAAGCTGCATTGCCTGGTGCGTATTATTAGCGGACCAGACGCCGCTCGTTGCTAGCTGACGCGGCGAGAACCTCACCTGCCCGCACTGGAGTTTCGCGTGTCTGACGCTCGATCCGCCCCGACCACGCCACGCCGCACCGCACGTAAGCGCCGTGACATTCGCGAACGGATGGAACGGGCCGTGCTGGACCATTGGGAACTGCTGGATGACGAAGACATTGCGATCTTTACGATCCGGCGGCCGGACGGCAGCGACTTTGCCGAGTTCGAGGCCGGGCAGTACACGATGCTGGCCTTTTGGGACCAGCCCGCCGACGACCCGCGGCCGCGGCAGCTTTCCATTGGCTCCACGCCGCTGGACCTGGACCACCTGGAGTTCTACGTGATCCTGGTGCGGGACGCGCGGGAAGACGGGTCCAACACTCCCGGCGTGTTCACGGGCACGCTCTGGCAGCACAAGCCGGGCGACGAGATTCTCTATATGCCGCGGCCGGCCGGTCGGTTCACGCTGTCCCGCACCAGCCAGCCCGACGCGGTGTGCGTGGCCACCGGAACAGGCCTGGCGCCGTTCGTCTCGATGGCACGAACGCTCTGGCACGGGTACAAGGAAACCGGCCGGGTGGACCGGCGGCTGACCATCGTGCACGGGGTTTCCTACGCCGATCAGTTGGGCTACAAGGACGAGTTGGAGCGCATGGCGGCGGATCCCGGATTCGGGCTGGTCTACATCCCGACCGTCAGCCGGCCTGACAGCGACCCCAACTTCGCTGAGGGCATGGGCCGCGGGCGCGCCAACGACACCGTGCGCCTGATCTGCGGGCAGGGAATGAGCGGACGCGTGGAACCCTGGCTGCCCGACGAGCCGCTGGCCGCGCTGCAGGAGCGCCTGACGCCGGAAGGCTCGGCGGTCTACTTGTGCGGCAACCCGGACATGATCTCGGACGCCAAGGGCGTGCTGGCCGAGCAGGGGTATTTGACCGAAGGCCGCGAGTCCCAGGTCATCACCGAGGACTACTGGTAGCCGACCAGAACTCGCCGGGTCCCGGCCCGGGCGAGCAGGCGTTCCCGGAGTACCGGGTCGGTAACGGCTATGACCTGCACCGGCTGGGCGCCGAGCGGCCGTTGCGTGTCGCCGGGGTGGACATTGCGCCAGAGGGCGGCGCTATTGGTCACTCGGACGCCGACGTGGCGATGCACGCGCTGGTGGATGCGCTGCTGGGAGCGACCGGGGGCGGGGACATAGGGCGTCGCTATTCCAACACCGACCCGGCCAACCGCGACGCCGACAGTTCGCGGTTCGTTGCGGAAACGATGGCGGAGTTGCGGGCCGGCGGTTGGGACCTGGTGAACGCCGATCTGACCATCGTGCTGGAACGGCCGAGGGTTTCGCCCTCCGCAGAGGCGATGCAACAGCACCTGGCGTCGGCCCTGGGCGTCGATCCCGAGCTGATCAGCCTGAAGGCCAAGACCAACGAAGGCGTTGACGCGGTGGGCGCCGGCCAGGCCGTGGCTTGTCATGCGGTCGTGCTGGTTGAGCGCTGGCCCGGTCAGGCTCCTTCGTAGAATGCCGTCTATGCGCGCCAGCCTGGATCACATCGTTTGACACTCGCGATCACCAACACCCTCACCGGGAAGAAAGAACCCTTCAAGCCGCTGGGCGATCCCGTCACGATGTACGTGTGCGGGATGACGCCGAAGGACAGGCCGCACCTTGGCCACGCGTTCATGTTCGTTCAGATGGACGTGATCCGGCGCTACCTGGAATACCGCGGCTACGCGGTGCGCCACGTCCAGAACTTTACGGACATCGACGACAAGATCATCGACCGGGCACGGGCCGCGGGCCGCGATCCACTGGATTGGTCGCGCGAGTACACCGAGGCCTATTACGAGGTCATGGACCACCTACACGTACTGCGCGCGCACGAGTACCCGCTGGTGACCGCCAATATTTCGGGGATCATCGAGGACGTGCAGGAACTGATCGATGCAGGGCACGCGTATCCGACGTCGACGGGCGTTTACTTCGACGCCGGTACGTTCGAGGACTACGGCGCGCTGAGCGGCCGGACCGAAGAGGACGGCTCGGCGGGCGCCCGGATCGAGGTTGACGACGAGAAGCGCGATCCGCGCGACTGGGCGCTGTGGAAGCTGGACAACGAGAGTTCGGTGGCCTGGGACAGTCCGTGGGGCCGCGGACGGCCGGGGTGGCACATCGAGTGCTCGACGATGATCCGGCGCACGCTGGGCGAACGGATCGACATTCACGGCGGGGGCGCGGACCTGATTTTCCCGCACCACGAAAACGAGCTGGCCCAGGCCGAGGCGGCCACCGATCAGCAGCCGTTCGTTTCGTACTGGACGCACACCGGCCTGGTGTTGACCGACGGCGAGAAGATGGCGCACTCGCTGGGGAATTTCACAACCACGGCGGACGTGCTGACCGATGTGCCGCCGGACGTGCTGCGGCTCTATCTGCTGGGCGTGCACTACCGGTCGACCCTGCAGTTTTCGCCGGCGGCGATTCAACAGACGCGGGCGGGATATGAGCGTTTGCTGGCCGTGACACGCGCCCGCGGTGGCGGCACCGAGGGCGACGGGGCAGTCCTGGAATCCGAAGCGGCGGCGGCGCGGCAGGCGTTCGAAGCCGCCATGGACGACGACTTCAACGCGCCGCGCGCTGTGGGCGCGATTTTTGAGTTCGGACGCGCCATCAATCGACTGGCGCCAACGTGCTCAACGAAGCACGTTGCAGAGGCGCAGCGAACCCTGACCCGTCTGCTGGGCGTGCTCGGGATTGAGCTGCGTGAACCAGACACGGCGTCCGACGATGCGACGCCATTCATTGACCTGTTGGTGCACTTGCGCCAGCAACTGCGAGAGGCCAAGCAATGGGAGCTCGCCGACAACATCCGCGACGATCTGGGCGCGCTCGACGTGGTAATCGAGGACAAGCCCGACGGCACGGTCTGGCGTCGCGGGTAGGACGCCCGCAACTTCCGGCCGAGGCCAGCGTCTGGGGGCGGCACACCGTTTCCGAGGCGTTGCAGGGCGGTGCACGTGTGGAGCGCGTCTTTATCGCCCGGCCGCAAGCCGAAGCGATGGCGGACATCCGTTCGCTGGCCGCGAACGCGGCGGTAGCCGTGACGTTTACCGACACATCGGAACTCGACAAGTTGAGCATCGGTGGGCAACACCAGGGTGTGGTTGCGGCGGTGCGACCGCCGCCGCCGGCGTCGATTGAGGATTTGCTTGCGAGCGAGAGCGCCGGCGGGCCACCGCTGATCCTCGCCGCGGACCAGGTCCAGGACGTGGGCAATCTGGGCGCTCTCCTTCGAACGCTTGAGGCAGTGGACGGCGCGGGGGCCGTTCTTCCGACCCGACGCTCGGCCGCGCTGACCGGCGGTTTGGCGCGGGCATCCGCCGGCGCCAGTCTGCGGACGCCGCTGGTCCAGGTAGCGAACATCGCACGGGCGCTGGACCAACTGCGGGAGGCCGGCGCCTGGGTCTATGCGTTGGATCAGGACGGGGATACGGACTTCACCGACGCGGACTTCAGCCGCCCGACATGTCTTGTGGTTGGCAACGAAGCCCGCGGCGTTCGGCCGGGGGTCCGCAAAGCCTGTGACGCCGCGCTGCGGATACCGATGTACGGCGTCGTGGGTTCGCTCAATGTTTCGGTGGCAGGCGCGATCGTGATGTATCACGCCGTACGCTCGCGCGTCGAGGCAGCTCAGGATGGCGTCTGACACCATCAGCCTGGTGGGAATCACCCTGTATGGCTATCACGGCGTACGGCCCGAAGAGCGTACGTTGGGTCAGCGGTTCGTGGTTGACGTGCACCTGGATGCCGACCTCCGAAACGCGGCTGCGACCGACGACCTGGACTTCACCGTCAACTACAGCGAGGTCTATGCGCTTGTGGCTGAGATTGCGGAAGGCGAGCCGGTCAACCTGCTGGAGACGTTGGGCGAACGGATTATCAGCACCGCGTTCAAACGCTTTCCGGAGATCGAGCGCGCACGTGTCCGCATTGCAAAACCCGGTGTGGCGATTGCCGGGTCGGTGCTGCGCGAAGCCTCGGTTACTATCAGTCGCTCTCGCGCCGAGCTATCGGAGTCTGCTTGACCGAGCGACAGTTACCAACCGTTTAGTAAGAAATTATACGTTTCTGCTTGACGGATAGTCAGATCGGTTTCAGAATGCTCTGGGCGGACGTTCCTGAGCGCATCTGAAAAAGCGCGTCCGCGCCGGCGACGCACCGTAGAGTTTTCATTCATGACCGGCAACGTCGCGCCAAGTTGATTTCTGATCGAAAGGCTGTGACATGGGGAATCTGGCGGTATTTATTGACGGCGGTTATCTCGAAGCTCTGCAGAAGCATGAGTTCGATGTTCGGCTCGACGTCAAGAAGCTTGTTGACGAGATCTTGCGTCATGTGGAGAGCGAGAGTGCCGACGCCGTGGAATTGCTGCGCGCGTACTACTACCACTGCCGGCCGTACCGCAGCGATCCGCCAACACCTGAAGAGATGGAGCGGTACTCGAACTCGCGAAGGTTTGAGGACGCGCTTCGCTACCTGCCGCGATTTGAAGTCCGGCTGGGTCACCTGCGGATGTCGGGCATGGACGAGTCGGGAGTGCCGATCTTCGAGCAAAAGCAAGTTGATCTCTTGCTGGGTCTTGACATGGCATTGTTGGCGGGCAAGGGCCACGTTCAGCACATCGCCCTGGTTGCCGGCGACGGCGACTTTGTACCCGCCGTTCGCGTGCTAAAGAATGAGGGCATTATCGTCTGGCTGATTCACGGCCCACCGCAAGGCAATCACGGTTATCCGACGTATTCGTTCGAGCTATTCAAAACAGCGGACGAGCGAATGGAGTTGGACGAGGAATTGATTGACCGTCTGCTGAGGTAACGTCAGCTTGAATTAAGGCCAAACGGTAAGGGGCCAGGCAATCAACTGGCCAAAACCTTGACCGAAGCGATTCACCGTATCAGTTTAGACTTACTACGGTCCTAAACTGTTGCGTTCGTACCTGTTGAACGCATCTCTTTCATCACGCGCTGAACTTCGACAAGGATAGCGCTGAAGGTTTGCGTTATTGGACCTCTAGCGTTGACAACAGTGAAGTTATGCTGCTCGGCAAGTTCACGGAAATGCGAGCTGATTTGTGCCTGATATCGCAGAAAACTCTCAAACACATCCTGGCCCCGCATCACGTCGAGGCCTGATTCCCAGAAATCGAAGCCACCGTTGATCAGGATGCGGGGCAGCAGGTGTTCAATGTCCACATCGAGATACACGATGGCGTCGGGCACCGGTGCGAAGCCATAAACGTCAGCGGTCCAGGCCGGATCGATGCCGCGGGTAGCCGCTCGGGCAATCATGGAGAAGATGTAGCGGTCGGCCAGCACCACCATTCCGGCCCGCAGCGAGGGGATGATCAGCCGCTCCACGCGGTCAAAGAAGTCGGTGGCGTAGAACAGGTTGAGCGTAATTGGGTCCAGATCGTGACCTGACTTCGCGCGCCGAATGCCGGGGCCGGCGAGTTCGGATCGGGTCAGCCCGGTGTCGACGACGCCGAACCCGTGATCCTCGAGCCACTCCTTCATCAGGCGGATCTGGGTCGAGCGACCGGATCCGTCCTGACCCTCAACCACAATTAAGCGACCCGGAAGCGGGCTCACGTCGATCCCCGGGGGCGGGTCGCCGTAGAACCTCAGCGGACGGTTGACAGGACGACTCATAACGCCCGCCACATGTCGGCCAAGTACCGTCCACTCAGGCCGGTGGCCGCCAGAGCATCCTGCAGCCCTGAATCTTCGGCGCGCATGGCGCCCTCAAGGTGGGGCTGAACGAGCGCACGCATCTGTTCCTGCTGATTTACCAGGGTGTCGGTAGCTTCGATGCGCTCCAGGCCGAACTCGTCAACCAGCCTCCCGTACTGTTCGCGAATGATGCCCTGAAACAGCCGGAACGACTCAGCGGGGTTTTGGCTCAACCCCAGGTCCAGACCGGCTTCGTAGTGGTTGAGATCGTCGCGCCCTAGCTCAATACGGCGAATCGCCTCATCAAGTGGAACGTCAAAATAGAAGGCTAGGGTGGGACCTGGAGCAAAGGAATAGAGCCGTCGCAACCAGTTGCCGCTGACGCCGCGAGCGGCGTCGCGGGCATAGGCGGTATAGACGTAGCGATCGGCGAGGACGATAGCGCCCGCCTGCAGCGCCGGAATGATCTGCTCGTGCACGCGGCTGGAGAAGTCGGCCGCATGGATGAGACTGAATGTCAGGGGCGTGAGAATCCGGCGACGCTTCCCACGCCTGGTGGTGCGGCGGACGATCCGCGACGAATTCCACTCGGTGAAGATGACCAGGTAACCCTGGCTGACGAGCCACTTGTGAAGCAGGTCGAGTTGCGTGCTCTTTCCCGACCCGTCGATGCCTTCGACGATGAAGAGGCGGCCGGGGAGGTCTTCCGGAGCGGTTGAACCGTTGGCGGTGGCCATGCCTAGTTCCCGTCGCCAATCATGGGGAACGCCCCACGACCAGAGGCGACGGTTCGCGCGGATTGGCCGTAGACAGAGACACGCCTCCGCTCACACTCATTGGCAACGCTCAACAGCGTACCCGACCACCAGTTGGCCTCGGCGGAGCGTTCCGGCCGGTTAGACGCAATGGCGAACACGGATGTCCAGGTTCGAGGCGAGACGTGGAATCCGGTAAGGGCTATCACGATGACTTGAGTGTCCGTTCGTATACTCGGCTGGAATGCCCTGGACAGTGCCGACCATGCGAATCGCCATTGCGAGCGACGAACGAACGGACCTGACCGACCACATCATCGCGAATCTCAAGGAACGCGGGCATGCGCTGTCGCCTTTCGGCCCCCTGGCCGGCATGGATCAGCAGTGGCCGGAAGCCGGACGGAATGTGGGCGAGGCCGTGATGAACGGATCCGTGGACGAGGGCATTGTGTTGTGCTGGACGGGCACGGGGGTGAGTATTGCGGCGAACAAGGTGGCTGGAATTCGCGCCGCCCTATGCGCAGACGCGGAGACCGCCCGAGGAGCCCGACTCTGGAACCGGGCCAACGTGTTGGCGCTGAGCCTGCGGTTGACCACCCCGGCGCTGGCCGACGAGATTCTGACCGCCTGGTTCGATACGCCGTTGGGCGAAGATCCAGACGACAAGGCCTGTGTTGACCGGGTGGAACCCTCAGCAACGCCGGTCTAACGCCACGAATACCCGAAGAAACGAGCTTCAGGCATGAGTTCAACGCCCATACACGACGGAACGTCACCAGTGTCCGTCGAACACACGACCGACGCGTTAAGCGTCTCGCCGAATGGAGAGCTAGACGCCAACCGTGAGCGGATCGCAGCGGCGATACGTGAGATCCTGATCGCGATTGGCGAGGATCCCGATCGCGAGGGGCTGGTAAAGACGCCGGTGCGGGTGGCGCGAATGTACGAGGAACTGTTCGCCGGGCTGAACGGCGAACCCGACGAGTATCTGGAAACCACCTTTGAACACGCCCACGACGAGATGATCGTGGTGCGCGACATCCCGTTCTATTCGGTCTGCGAGCACCATCTGCTGCCGTTCTTCGGGCGCGCGGCCGTGGGCTATATCCCAAACGAGCGGATCGTCGGGCTGAGCAAGCTGGCGCGGGTGGTGGAGCACCTGGCCCGACGGCCGCAGGTGCAGGAACGGCTGTCCTGCCAGATCGCGGACCGCATCGAGCAGGTGCTCGATCCGGTGGGCGTGGCCGTCACCATTGAAGCCGAGCACACCTGCATGACGATGCGCGGCGTCAAAAAGCCTGGGAGCCGCATGGTGACCTCGGTCACGCGCGGTGCCTTCCGCGACAACCCTGCCACCCGGGCCGAGTTCTTCGACGCGGTTCAGCGCCAGTAGTTCTGCCCCAATGACGCCGGAGCCGGACACCAGGTCACACGCCCGGCAACCACGGCCAGCTCCCGGAAGTCTGCGGCCCACGGCGGCGTATCACACCAAGCGCGAGTTGGTGTACGGCGCGCTGCGCGACGCCATTCAAGCCGGTCGCCTGCGAGCCGGCGACCGGCTGGTTATCAGTCACATCGCTTCGGAGCTTGGCGTCAGCGACGTGCCGGTGCGCGAGGCGCTGTTCCAGCTCGAGGCCGAAGGGCTGATTGACAACGAACCGCATGTGGGCGCCACGGTGGCCGGTCTGGATCCGCTGGAGGTGCAAGACGTGTACCTAGCCAGCGCCATCGTCGAGGGCGCGGCCGCGGCGCTGGCCACCCCGCACATGACTGAGAGTGACCATCGGCAGTTGCAGGAGACGCTGGCGAATCTGGATGCCGCAATCGAATCGAACAACGTCGACGCGCTCGCGCGTCTGGACCAAGAGCTTCATCGAAGGCTCTACGCTCAATGCCCGTCGGAGCAGTTGCTGATGCTCGTTGAGCAACTGTGGGCGACGAAGGAACGAGTGCGGACTGCCTATCCGACGCGGGCTCGGGGCCGAGCGTCGCAAATCGAACACCGTGCAATCGTGGCGGCGGTGCAGGGAGCTGACACGTCCGGCGTTGAGTCGCTGATTCGCGACCACCTGCATCGCGCCGGCGCGGCCAGGAGCGTAGCCCTCGAGACTCGGGAGATTGACGGCGGCGGGAAGATCATATAGGATCTACTAACTGCAAGCAGGGTTGCTTGGAGTTTCGGCGACTGGAGGTACTTCCATGCGCGACGTTGCGCTTGCCTACCGTCGGCGCCGACAGACTGGAGCACGCCGACGGAACATTCGCGTGCTCATAGGGCGCTGGCAAGTCGACAGGTCGCGCCCCGCGGCCTAACGAGCCGACGGGGCAGCAGGCCGAGCGGATTCGCGACCCTCAGTTAAGCGGCCAGTTCGCCAGCTTGACGAATGCCAGGCGTCGGCAGGCGTGGGCCTGAGTCGCCGAAACGTGACGGCCGAGCGATCTTCAAGTGAATCGCTGCGAAACCCGCACCAGGTTTGGTGCGGGTTTCGCTCGTTTAGCGGCTGGAATAGACCTCGGGGTTTACGGTCCGTTCGGGCTGACCGCCAGCAAGGAACTCGATGAGGTTGTCAACAGCTCGGCCGCCCATACGCGTCATCGCCTCGAACGTCCCGCTTCCGAAGTGGGGACCAAGCACGGTGTTGGGCAAGGCGAACAGGGGATGGTCGGCCGGGGGCGGCTCGACCTCATACACATCGGCGCCGTAGCCGGCAATTTCGCCCGACTGCAGCGCTGCGACCAGCGCGTCTTCGTCAACCAGCTGCCCCCGAGCCGTGTTGACTAGGTAGGCGTCGGCTTTCATCGCCTCGAGTTGCTCGGTCCCAATCATGCGCTCCGTCTGCGGCGTCACCGCCGCATGCAGCGCCACGAAGTCAGACTCTGCAAGCAGTTTGTCCAGGTTTACGAATTCCGCATCAAGACCAGCTGCGGTCAGCCGAGCGGGATCGGGGCGCGCCGTGGTGATGAGCACTTGCATCTGGAAGCCGTGCCGGCAGATGGCGGCCACACGGCGTCCAATCTCGCCGAATCCAATTAGCCCAAGGGTCTTGCCCGTCAACTCGATCCCGTCCAGTTCAGTCCGCATCTTAAACCCGGTGGTGCGGACCGCCTGATCCGCCAAGACCATGCGTCGGGCCAGTGACCACATGAGACCAACGCTCAGTTCCGCGATTGTCTGGGCGTTCTCGCCGGGTGCGTTCAGCACAGCAATGCCGAACTCCGTGGCCGCGGTGATGTCGACGCTGTCCACACCAGTCCCGACCCGAGATATGGCTCGCAAATCGCCGCGCACCGACGCGAGCGCCTCCCGCGGCCACAACTCGGTCCCGGCCACGACACCTCGGCAGCCGCGCGCCGCCTGGATAAGTTCATCGCCTTCAACAAAGAACGCTTGTCGAACGTCACAGTGGGCACGGAGCTTCTGCTCTACAGCCTCGGGTATTGGAAACGTTTGCAGCACTAGATCCATGGGCGACCTCGGGTCATGGGCTCGACGTCAGGGCTTTCTGCAGGACATCAGAATGCTCAATGGCGACACCGCAGCCAAGCGCTACACACATCAGCGGCTGATCGGCCACGTGCACCGCAATCCCGATCTCTTGCGACAGCAACTGATCGAGGTTACGCAGGAGCGAGGTGCCGCCGCTCATGACGATGCCCTTGTCGATGATATCCGCCGACAGTTCGGGCGGCGTGCTCTCCAGCACCGTGCGCACGCCGCGAACGATTTGGCCCAGCGGCTCGATGATGGCCTCCGTGACCTCGTCTGAGGTCACGGTCACAGTGCGCGGCAGGCCCTGGACATGGTCACGTCCGCGAACTTCCATGGTCTCGGCGGGGCTGAGCACGATGGCGCTGCCGATGCCAATTTTGATCTGTTCGGCCGTCTGGTCGCCGATCATCAGGTTGTATTTGCGCCTGATGTAGGCGGCGATTGCGTCGTCGATCCTGTTGCCGCCCACGCGCGAGGACGTTGAGCAGTCGGCAACAACATCGTTGAGCGATATCACGGAGATCTCCGTGGTCCCGCCCCCGACATTGACGATCATGCTGCCGGACGGCTCGGAGACGGGGACCTGAGCGCCAATGGCGGCCGCCAGCGATTCCGGGATGAGATGAACCCGACGCGCGCCTGCTGCGAGACCGGCGTCCAGCACCGCCCGCTGCTCGACCGTCGTGACACCGGATGGGACGGCGACCATGATTTCAGGGCGAACCAGGCGAAACCGGCCGCATGACCGGTCGATGAAGTACCGCAGCATCGCCTCGGTTACCAGGTAGTCGGCGATCACGCCGTCCTGCATGGGTCGAATGATCCGCAGGCTGCCGGGGGTGCGGCCGACCATGGCGTGCGCGGCGTGTCCAATGGCCTGGATTCTTCGATCCATGCTCACCGCAACCACCGACGGCTCGTTGATCGTGATGCCTTGGCCGATCCGGTTGACGACGACGTTGACGGTGCCGAGGTCAATACCCAACCGCGGTGCGTGAAAGCCGAAGGGCACTTAGACCGCCGCGGCCGCGCGCCGAACGGGTGCGTTCTGCGGCTCGGTGGTGATGGCGGCGCCAAGCCCGCGCAGGTCGCCGGCCAGATCTTCGTAGCCGCGCCGTACGAACTCGAACCCGTCGAGCACGGTCTCGCCTTCGGCCACCAGCCCGGCCAGCGCCAGCGCAGTCATGCCACGAATGCTGTGCTCCAAGTCAATGTGGCGGCCGCGAAGCGAGCGCGGTCCGCGGATAACGGCCCGCGTACCCTCAACGGAGACGTCCGCGCCCATGGCCGCCAGGCTATCCATGTAGCCCATGCTGCCGTCAAAGACGCGCTCGACGATGGTGCTTACGCCGTAGGCCTGGGTCATCAGCACACCCATCGGCGCCTGTACGTCGGTTGGGAAACCTGGAAACGGCATCACCTGCACGTCGGTGGCACCGAGAGTCTCCGGAGCGATGATGCGAACGGACCGATTTGTTTCCACGACGTCGACTCCCATCTCCCGCAGTTGCACGGTGACGGGTTCCAGGTGGTCCGGACGCACGTTGAGTAAATCGACATCGCCACCGGTCAGGGCGGCGGCGACGGCCATGGTTCCGCCGACCATGCGGTCGGGAATGGCGCGCGCCACGGTTCCGAACAGGTGGCTGCGTCCTTGCACACCGATCTCGCTGGTCCCCGCGCCGTTGATTTCGGCGCCCATACTGCGCAGGAACTGTACGAGCGCGACGACCTCGGGCTCTCGGGAAGCGTGAACGATTGTCGTGTAGCCGTTGGCCAGCGTGGCCGCCATCAGCAGATTCTGCGTGCCGGTGTGGCTGGGATAGTCGAGATAGATGCGGCGCCCATAGATCGCATCGGCCTCAGCGTGAAATACGCCCTCGGCCAGCGCCACCGTTGCGCCCATCCGCTGGAAACCGGAGATGTCGACGCTGACAGGCCGGGCGCCTAACTGGCAGCCGCCGGGGGCGGCACAGTCGAAACGACCGAAGCGAGCAAGCAGCGGGCCGGCCACCTGAAACGAGGCGCGCATTCGTTGGGCGAGGTCCGGGCTGGGCGAACTGGACTCCACCCCGGCCGCGGTTATCGTCACCGTGCGGGCGTCTGAGTCGACGTCGACCCTGGCCCCGAGCTGACGAAGCAGATCCGCCATTACCAGTACGTCCGAAATAATCGGCACGTTCTGGATGACGCAGGTTTCATCGGTCAGCAGGCAGGCCGCCATCATGGGCAACACGACGTTCTTCGCGCCGGGCGTACGGTAGCTGCCGCGCAACGGAACGCCACCTACGATTGTCGCGCGTACTCGCTGCTCGTCGTGGGCGCCCCGTCCGGCGTCGGGATCCACGGTGGACTCAGCCTCGGCTGGCCCGCTCGACGGTTCGGAGACGTGCCAGGGCGCGTAGCAGCGACAGCCGGGCCTGCGTGGTCAACACGTCGTCGTGCGTACGGCGGGCCGATTCCAGGTCGCGAAGGGCAGCCTCGCGAGCGGCTTCAGCGCGATCTCTATTGATCTCCGAAGCGTTTTCCGATGCGTCGGCCAGCACGGTGACCGTGTTGTCCATGACTTCCAGAAATCCTCCGGTGATCGAGAAGTGCTGAGACTCGGCGCCTCGCCGGAGTTCCAGCGTGCCAGGCGCCAACTGCGTGATCAGCGGGGCATGGCGCGGCAGGATGCCCAGTTGGCCATCAATCGACGGCGCCAAGACCAGCGTTACGCCCTCTTCGCGCAGCACTTCGCGCTCTGGAGAAACGACCGTGAGGGTCAAATCAGCCATCACGACCTCCGGGTCGAGTCTATCAAAGGGGGTCTGGAGGCCTGAGCGGCCAGCTTAGGCAGCGACTTCAAGCGATTTGGCCTTGGCCACGGCCTGCTCAATGTTGCCGACCATCAGGAACGCCTGCTCGGGCAGTTCGTCCTGGTCGCCGTTGAGGATCGACTCGAAGCCGGCCACGGTTTCCTCCAGCGGAACGATTTCGCCTGGTGTGCCCGTGAAGACCTCGGCCACGTTCATCGGCTGCGAGAGGAAGCGCTCAATCTTGCGCGCCCGGGACACGGTGAGTCGGTCTTCTTCCGACAACTCCTCAATACCCAGGATCGCGATGATGTCCTGCAGGTCCTTATAGCGTTGCAGAACCTGCTGGACACCACGCGCCACGTTGTAGTGACGCTCACCGACGACTCGCGGGTCGAGAATCTTGGAGGTACTAGTCAGCGGATCCACCGCCGGGTAGATGCCGCGGTCGGAGACCGAACGTTCCAGGCGGACGGTGGCGTCCAGATGCGCAAAGGTTGTAACCGGCGCGGGGTCGGTGTAGTCGTCCGCCGGCACGTAAATGGCTTCGAGCGACGTGATGGAGCCGCGGGTCGTTGACGTGATGCGCTCCTGCAACTCGCCCATTTCCGTGCCCAGCGACGGCTGGTAGCCGACGGCGGAGGGCATGCGACCGAGCAGCGCGGAGACTTCGGATCCGGCCTGCGTGAATCGGAAGATGTTGTCGATGAACACCAGGAGATCGCGCTCTTCCTCGTCGCGGAAGTACTCGGCCATCGCCATGCCGGCCAGGGCCACGCGCAGGCGGGCGCCGGGCGACTCGTTCATCTGCCCGAAGACCATGGTGGTGTTGCCCAGCACGCCGGCCTCGGTCATCTCGCCGATGAGCTGGGTTCCCTCGCGCGTGCGCTCGCCAACGCCGCAGAAGATCGAGTACCCGCCGTACTGCACGGCGATGTTGTTGATCATCTCCATGATGATCACGGTCTTGCCCACGCCGGCTCCGCCAAACACGCCGGTCTTGCCGCCGCGCGTGAATGGCGCGATGAGGTCGATGACCTTGAGACCGGTGGCGAAGACTTCGGCCGATGTGCTCTGGTCGGTGAATGCCGGGGGACGCCGGTGGATCGGATAGGTCGCGTTGACTTTGACCGGGCCCTTGCCGTCGACCGGCTCCCCGGTGACGTCGAAGACGCGGCCGAGGGTTTCAGACCCGACGGGAACGCGGATAGGCCCACCGGAATCGCGGACCACGGTTCCGCGGCGCAGGCCCTCGGTAGGACGCATGGACACGCAGCGGACGGTGCTGTCGCCAATGTGCTGTTCGACTTCCAGCACGACGCTGTCGCCGGCGTCGGTGTCGAGTTCCAGCGCGTTGTACAGGGGAGGCAGGTTGTCGGGTGGAAACTCCACGTCGACGACTGCGCCGACGATTTGGACGATACGGCCTTCAGCCATTAGTTAACTCCCCTACGCCCTAGGCGTCCGCCAGCGCGTTCGCGCCGGAGGCAATATCGATGATCTCGCTGGTAATCCGGGACTGCCGCAGCTTGTTGTACGCCAGGCGCAGTCCCTCGATCAGTTCGGTTGCGTTTTCGGTGGCCGCGCGCATGGCGACCATGCGCGCGCTCTGCTCGCTGGCCGCAAGTTCCAGCATGGCCCGGTAGACCGTCATTTCGACGAATCGCGGGATGAGGGCTTCCAGTACCGAGGCTGGGTCCGGTTCGAAGATGATGTCAGCTTCGCGCGCTTGCTGCTGCACCTCGGGTAACACGACCGGGAACAGCCGAACAACGCGCGGTTGCTGGGTGAGGATATTGACGAATTCCGGATAGACCATTCGGACTTCGTCGAATTCGCCCCGCTGGTATCCGTCGACAAGCAATCGGGTGACGGGCGCCATGTCGTTGGCGCTCGGCTGGTCGCCTATTTCGGTAAACACGGCCGCCAGGGTGTAGAGACCGCGCAGGGCCAGGTGCCCCTTCCTGCCAACGACCACGACGCTGACTTCGATTTCGTCGCTGACGGCCTCGATCTCGTTGACCGTCGTCCGGACAATGTTGGTGTTCAGGGGTCCAGCCAGACCGCGATTCGTGGTGAGGACCAGGAATGCCGTTCGCTTGATGGGCCGCGGCTGGAGGATTGGTGGCAGCCGGTCGTTGCCGGTGGCCAGCACCAGCCGCTCGATCATGCCCGCAATGTGCGTGGCATACGGACGCGCCGCCTGGACAGCCTCCTGGGCGCGGCGCATGCGCGACGCCGCCACGAGCTGCATGGCTCGGGTGATCTGGCGGGTGTTGTCGACACTGCGGATGCGGCGCCGAAGTTCGAGCGGGCTGGCCATGCGTTAGCCAGCCGTAACCGCGCTTGCGACAAACACGTTGGTCTTGAAGTCCTCGATGGCCGCGCGTAGCGCCGCTTCAGCATCGTCATCCAGATCGGCGCTGGAGCGAATGCCCTCCATAAGGTCCGGGTGGCTGTCGCGCAGGTAGTCCAGCATCTCCTGCTCGAATCGCGCGACATCCGGCATGGGAATGTCGTCCAACAGACCTACGGTGCCGGCAAAGATCACGCACACCTGGTCGGTGACTTCCATCGGGGCGTACTGGCCCTGCTTGAGAAGTTCGGTGACCCGCTGCCCCCGCTCCAACTGGTTGCGGGTGGCCTGGTCGAGGTCGGAGGCGAACTGCGCAAAGGCGGCCACATCACGGTACTGGGACAGGTCGAGCCGCAGACCGCCGGAGACCGACTTCATGGCGCGAATCTGGGCGTCGCCGCCGACCCGCGAGACTGAAATGCCCGGGTTGATGGCGGGACGGACACCGGCGTTGAAGAGGTCGGCTTCGAGGTAGATCTGGCCATCGGTGATCGAGATGACGTTGGTGGGAATGTACGTCGTAACGTCGCCTTCCTGCGTCTCGATGATCGGGAGCGCGGTCAGGCTGCCACCGCCGTGCTCGTCGGACAGGCGGGCGGCACGTTCGAGCAGACGCGAGTGCAGGTAGAACACGTCGCCGGGGTAGGCCTCGCGTCCGGGCGGGCGCCGCAGCACCAGCGAAACCTGTCGGTAGGCCCAGGCGTGCTTGGTCAGGTCGTCGTAGATCACCACCGCGTCCTGGCCGTTGTCGCGGAAGTACTCGCCGATGGTGCAGGCGGCGAACGGCGCCATGAACTGCAAGGCGGCGGGCTGGCTGGCCGACGCCAGCACCACGATGGTGTGCTCCATGGCGCCGGCTTCCTGCAGGGTTGCCACCACCTGCGCGACCGCGCTCTCCTTCTGTCCAATGGCGCAGTAGATGCAGACGAGGTCGCCGCCCCGCTGACTGATAATCGTGTCCAGGGCAATGGCGGTCTTGCCGATCTGCCGGTCGCCAATAATGAGTTCACGCTGGCCGCGGCCGATGGGCGTCATGGAGTCGATGGCCTTCAGCCCGGTCTGCACGGGTGTGTCGACGTTCTGGCGCTGCGCGACGCCCGGCGCCACCTTTTCGATGACGTCGGTGCGGGAGGCGTTGATCGGTCCCTTGCCGTCGACCGGTTCGCCGATGGCGTTGACGACGCGGCCAAGCAGTTCAGGTCCGACCGGAACTTCGGCAACACGGCCGGTGGTGCGGGCCTCGTCCCCTTCCTCGATGCGCAGGTAGTCGCCCAGAATGACCGCGCCCACCGTGTCTTCCTCGAGGTTCAGGGCCATGCCCGTCACGTCGTGGGGGAAGGCCAATAGTTCGCCGGCCATGGCCTGCGACAGGCCGGAGAGCCGCGCCACGCCGTCGCTGACTTCGAGGACGTGACCGACGTTGGCCTGTTCGGCCTGGGCCTGAAAGCCTTCGATCTGCTGTCGAAGCGCGTCTGCGATCTCTTGTGGGCTGATAGCCATTCGGGGCTCCCGCTAGCGCAAGGTGGACGCCAGAGCCTGCAGCCTGGCGTGGACGCTGAGGTCAAGTACGTCGTCGCCGCGTCGGACGACGAATCCGCCCAGGAGGGCGGGATCGATATCAGTGGTGAGTCGCAGCGAACGGCCGGGGGTGGTCAGGCTGTCGCGCAAGTCGCGCACTTCCGCTTCACCCAGGGCCGCGGCGGTGGTGACGTGCACGCGATCGACGTTCTGCGCCTCGTCGGCGGCGTCGCGAAAGCGGCGGGCGATCTCCGGCGTGAGGTCCACCTCGCGTTGCTCGGCGAGCAGCCGCAGCAGACCAAGGCCGCGTGCGGAGATCGCTTCGCCCGCAGCGCGTTGCACGGCCAGCAGACGATCGTCCAGAGCAATCGAGGTGCTCTGGAGGAAGCGCCGCGACTGATCGTCGTCAGCGACAACGCTGAGGACGTCCAGGTCGGCCTCCCAGCCGTCCCATGCCTGCGCTGCCTGGGCGTCGGCCACGACGGCTTCCACGTAGCGCGCGGCACGGCGGCGCCGGCTGCCGCGCATCGCTAGTTTGAGCCTCCGGAGACTTCCGCAATTGCCTCCTGGACCAGTCGACGGTGTTCGGGATCGTCGATGGAGCGATCCAGGACGCGCGCGGTTGCCCCAACCACGAGTTCGGCCGTCTGCGAGCGAAGCTCGGCAGCGACGCGGGCGCGGTTACGGTCGACCTCGGCGGCGGCTTCCGTGCGCATGCGTTCGGCCTCAGCACGGGCTTGCTCAAGCTCGCGCGCCCGCAGCGTTTCCGCGGAGCGGCTGGCCTCCTCTCGGATGCGCTGCGCGTCGGCCCGCGCGTTGGCAAGTTCCGCCTGGAACTCCGCGCGTTCCGTCTCGACCTGTTTCCGCAGGTTTTCGGCCTCGTCCAGGCTCTCCGCAATCCGCTGGCGCCGACGCTCCAGCATGGCGACGAGCGGTTTGAAGAGCAGACGATGCAGCACCCACAGGAAGATCAGGAAGTTAGCAACCTGAAACAGGATGCTCGGGAAGCTGATGCCCAGCGGCGCAGGCTCACTCATACCCACATCTCCGTAGCCGTCGTACGCGTCGGGGTTATCCGAATGCCAGCAGGATCCCGATGATGAACGCGTAGATGCCGATGGCCTCAGCAAGGCCCAAGCCGACGATCATCGTGTTGCGGATGTCGCCCGAGGCTTCGGGGTTGCGCCCGATGGCGTTCATGGCGGCCTGAACTCCGAAGCCGATGCCGAGGCCCGGCCCGATGGCGCCGAGACCGATAGCGAGGCCCGCGCCTAGCGGCGTGAGGTCCATTGCTTGTTCCACGAGGTCACTCTCCTCCTGCGCGCACTAGTGCGCTTCGGCCGTATCCGGCCCAACCGACTGGCCCGTGAACACCATGCTGAGCATGAAGAAGATCACGGCTTGAACGAGACCAAAAAGAATCTCCAAAACCAGAAACACTGCCCCCACCAACGGCAGGTGCCCGAGAGCAAATGCGCCCAGGATCGGTCCATTGAGCAGCACCTCGCCCGCGAACAGGTTGCCAAAGAGTCGGAAGGACAGCGAAATGATGACGAAGAGTTCAATGATGATAAAGACCGGCGCAAGGAACGCGACCTGCGTCATTTCCTTCAGATGGCCCAGCGGACCATGCGACGAAATGCCGGACGCGTGGATGACGACGAAGGCCGTCAGCGCCAGCGCGATGGTCATGTTGATGTCGGCGGTGGCCGGCCGGAAGAGCGGCGCGGCGATGGTCTCCAGGTGACCGCCGACATAGACCTGCGAGGGCTTCCAGATTGTCCCGATGCCCGGCAAAAGGCTGGACCAGTTGGAGATCGTGATGAAGACAAAGAAAGTGGCCCCAAACGCGAAGACGCGACCCGCGTAGCGCCGGCCCACGGTGGATTCGACAAGCTCCATGAGGAACTCGGTAACCGACTCGGCCACGTTCTGGAGCCCCCGGGGCACCAAGGCGGCGTCGGAGTCGCGACGGATGTGCCTGGTGGCGAACCAGGCCAGTGCCAGCATGCCGGCCATGGTGAGCCACATGGTGAACATGGAATTGGTGACCGTGAATGGCCCGAGGGGCGTTTCCCATGGGCCGGCCAGCGGCTCCGCCGCCGCGCTGACGTGGGGTGCGAGAGCTTGGCCCGGTGCGGCCATGCTTAGCGATCGCCTCCGCGTTGCCAACTGGAGATCAGGTACATCACGTAGACGCTGGATGCCAGGGCAAGCAGGATTCCCCCGAGCAATATGAAGGGCGCGGTGCCCAACCGGTCATCAATCCAGCGTCCTCCCAGGATGCCGGCAACCATGAACGCGCCCACGATGAATCCGAACTCAAGTGCAAGCGCGGCAGACCGTAGCGCACCCACCGGGACACGCAGACCTCACGACTTTGTGAAAACGTTCACGTTCTCGCCGCCGGTAGTTTAGCAAAGGCCCCAACCCGGTCCAGAACCACAGATCACGGAGTTGTCGGGCTTGTTGCGGAAGAGCGGCATGCGGCACTAGGCTTGCCGTGTGACGGGCCACCGGGTCCGCGCCCTCCCTCGAAACCTCCCCATGCTGCGACGCCCAAGCCGAGCCCGAGTCACGGTCCGTACGCTGATTGTCGTCCTCACGCTAGCCACGGCGTCGCTCGTGCTGGGAACGTGGCTGTACTCGGTCGTTCCCTAACTCAGGCCAAACGACCACACAGCGACCGGCGCCCGTCGGATCAGGAATCGCCGACCGCTAGATGATGTCGGTGGGGCGGAGTTCCTCGCCGCGCATCGTGGACGGGTCGTCCACCAGCCGCCAGATTTCGCCGCCCAGCGCCATCGCGAAGACCGTGCGGTCTTCGGCGAAGTTCGGCGATGCCGCCACGCGCAGAACCGCCCGGTTGCGCAGGTTGGGGTTGAATTCCGACCATCCGGCGCCGCCGTTCGCCGACTTGAAGACGCCGCGGCTGGTCGCCGCGTACACCGTCGTGTCATCGGCGAATGTGGGCGTGGCGTCGATCCAGAGCACGGCCGTCTCAGCGTCGCCCGGGTAGGTTCCCGACCATACGTCTTCAAACCGGGCGGCCGGTCGGAACACCTGGCTGGCCGTGGCAAATAGCCACGACCGCTCTTTGTCGGTGTAGGTAGCGGGAATGGCCAGCGATACCCACGGTGTGTTGGTTTCGTGTTCGACAAATCGTTCGAACGACTCACCGCCGTCGTAGCTCACGTGCACCGCCGCGGCGCCCTGACCAACGGTGCCCGCGAATACCGCGCGGTCTACCTGGAAATTGGGGCCTGTGGCCAGCGCCACGACGGTCTCGCCGTCGAAGTCGTGCGACAGCCGCTCCCAGCTCTCTCCACCGTCCGTGCTGCGATAGGTCAACCCCAGCGCACCGCCGGCGAATGCGGTGCGATCGCTCGCAAAGTCCGAAGAAAAAGCCACGGCCCGCACGTCGTCCAGGTCAAAGCCGTCAACGGCTTCGTCCCAGGTATGTCCGTGGTCGGCGCTGCGGAAGAGTCCCGCCTGCGTGGCCACCAGCACAATGCCATCGTCCGAATAGTCGGGCGAAGCGGCGATACCGGCGATATCCAACTCAGCCATGTCCTCGCCGCGCACTTCCCAGGTTTCGCCGCCGTCGGTCGAAACGTGGACACCGCTGCCGGAACCGCCCGCGAACATCGTTCGGTCGGACCCAAAGTCAGGGGAGATGGCCAGGCTTACCCAGTTCTGGCTGGTGATGCCGGTGTTGCGCGGTTCCCAGGTGGCGCCCAGGTCGCTTGAGCAAAGCAGACCCGTAAGGAAGGTGCCCGCCCAGAGTTGCGTGGCGTCGTCGGATGGGAGCAGCGCCAGCGTCAGAATCGACCCGTAGCTGTCCTCCAGTTCCCGCGTTTCCCAGGTCTCGCCACCGTCGGTGCTGATGACAACGCCTTGCGCGCCCGTGCCGGCAACGATCGTCTGATCGTCGGTGAACGACGGGGAGACACATACGGCGTTGACAGCCTCGTCACCGACTTCCTGGACTTGCGCCCAGCTACGGCCAGCGTCCTTGGACACCCACAGGCCGCGTTCTTCGGTGGCGGCGACGATCGTTCGGTCGGTGCTGAAGTCCGGAGCCAGGGCCAGGGCCTGCACGGTGGCCGTGCCGAAATCGTCGCCACCAAGCTGCTCCCACGTGCGGCCGCCGTCGCTGGAGCGGCACACCCCACCGTTGACGACGCCGGCGAAGACCATCTGGTCGTTGCGAAAGCCGGAGGAGACTGCCAGGGTCTGGATTGAGAGCCCGGACAGCCCGACGTTCGAGGGATTCCAGCTGCGGCCGCCGTTGGTCGTGCGATAGACGCCATCGCCATCCGTTCCCAGCAGGGCAATGCGGTCGGTGGCGTATGACGGCGACAGGGCCAGGGCCACCACGTTGGGAATCGCGCCCCAGAAGGACAGGCGGTTCCAACTCTCGCCGCCGTCAAACGACTTGAACACGCCGCCCTGCACGGCGCCGGCGAAGGCATTGCTATCCCGGTTGTAGTCCGGCGATACCGCAACGGCCTGGATATACGGACTGGTGAGCTGGGCGTTGGAAATGCGCCAAGTCTCGCCGTCGTCGTCAGACAGGAAGACACCTGACATGGTGCCAATGAAAATGCGACGGCCTTCGCCATGCGAGGCCATCGCGATTGATGTCACCGTACCGCCCTCTTGGCCGCCGACGCGCTGCCAGCGATTGACGGCCGGGTCGATGGTTTCGACTTCAACCATGCGTTAGAGCCTCCGGACTCGCGGATTGACGAAATGGAGTACGCCGCCGGCGCCCCGGCGCTTTAACTCTCTCTCGGAATGGCGCCTACAGCATAAGGCCCACGATGGTGCAGTGCGCGGCCATCGGGGCTACCCGCAGTGTACGAAGTAATAACGGCCCGCAACAACCGCTTCCGGGCTACCCGGGTCCGCCCGGAATCCGCAGTTGCTGTCCAGCGAAGATGTTGTTCGCGTCGGTGAGGCCGTTCGCCGCCATCAGATCATCGATGCTGACGCCGTAGGTAACGGCAATGGCGCTCAGCGTATCGCCGGCCTGGACCAGGTAGGGCGCAGGCTCATCCTCTTGCTCCGGCACCTCCGTGCCCTCCGGTAGCCGCAGCGCCTGGCCCGCCGCCACGTTGTCGGGATCGGGAATATCGTTGAGATCCACGATCTCGCTGACGGGCACGTCATAAAGCTCGGAGATTTGCGACAGCGTTTCGCCGGGTCGCACCACATGCGTCGCCGGCGTCGGAGCCGGGGTGGGCGTTGGCGTAGGAATCGGCGTGGGGGTGGACGTGGGGGTGGGAGAAAGCCTCACAATCGAAACTCCGACTTGCGCGGCCTCCGGCGTGGCGGTTGCGGTCTGGCCCGAAATCGAGACTGGCAGCGGCTGCAGCTGTGCCGCACTGCCGGCCTCGGACGCCGCGGCCCGGTAGCCGTCCTCCTGCCAGGCCAGGATTCGCCAAGCGATCAGGACGGCGGCCAGCAGCAGAGCCAGACGCACGTAGCGGACCCAATGCCGATCCAGCGGCCGCAGGGCATCGGGCCCCGTGACTTTGACCCAGCGAAGCTCCGGCTGGACCGGCGGGCCCGACTCGGAGTCCATCACCATCCAAACGCCATGTAGAGATCGTTCACGTTGGTGCCGGTTGGCCCCAAGCGCACAAGGTCACCGCAGCACCTGAGGTAGTTGTATGAGTCATTGGCCGCCATGGCCCTGGCGCAGTCACCACCGGCGGCGGCGGCGCGTTCGAGCGTGGTCCCATCGATCAAGCCGCCGCAAGCGTCGGTTGGACCGTCGGTACCGTCCGTAGCCAGCGCAAAGACGGCCGCGTTGGGCTCGCCGGCCAACTCCTGAGCCGCCGCAACCGCAAGTTCCTGACTGCGGCCGCCACGGCCATTGCCTCGGACCGTCACCGTGGTTTCACCACCGAAAATCGCGCACCCCGGCCGCCCAACCGGGCGTCCGCTGCGAGCAATGTCAACAGCGGCGCCGGCAACCAGCTTGGCGATTTCGCGCGCCTCGCCCTGCACCCGCGAAGTCACGAACTGAGCATGCAGGCCTGCCGCCTCCGCGGCGGCCACGGCCGCTAGCCCCGCTCGGGCGTTGTCAGCGATTACCAGGTTCGAGACGCGCTCGAAGAGCGGATTGTCGGGCTTCGGCGTCTCGGCCAGGCCGCCCAGGGCCCCCGATTCCAGACGCGCGCGGACCGAGGCGGGCGCCGACGCACGCAGGTCGAACGCATCCAGCGCCGCCAGCGCATCGCCGTAGGTTGTCGGGTCGGGCGACGTGGGGCCGGAGGCGATCACGTCCACAGGGTTGCCCACGACGTCGCTCACGAGAAGCCCCACGACTCGCGCTGGGGCCGCGGCCGCCGCCAGCAAGCCGCCGTGAAACTCGGACAGATGCTTCCGAATGGCATTCATCTGGTTGATCGTGGCGCCGGAGCGCAGCAGCTGATCGGTCACGTGCTGAAGCTCGGACAACAAGATTGTCTCGGGCGGACAGGGCGTAAGCGCCGATCCGCCGCCGGAGATGACGCACAGCACCAGATCGCCTTCGCCCGCGTCGCCGGCCATTTCCAGGAGGCGTCGGGTCGCCGCCTGCCCGCGCGCGTCGGGAACCGGATGGCCCGCTTCCACGATTTCGACCTGACCGGCCGGCGACGCGTAGCCGTCCTTGGTGATGACAAGCCCCCCCGACACGCGGTCACCCAGAATGTCCACCAGCGCCGCCGCCATTCGGGGACTGGCCTTGCCGGCGCCAAGCACAATCACGCGCCGGGCGTCGGCGTCGGGGATTCGCAGGCGTCCGAACTGGACACTGCTGTCAGCGCACGTGACGGTCTCGTGAACGGCCGTCGCGGGGTCCACGGCGGCAATGGCCGCCCGCCCGATTGCCATGATCGTGGCCCGCATCGCGTCATCCCGCACGGGCGTCGGCTCCGTCCCAGTCAACTGTGTATCCAGTGTAGGCAGCGCGTCAGTCTGAACGGGCGCAATAGGCCAGTCCTACAAGGTCGGGCCCGACGTGCGCGCCCATGACGGGCGTGAAACCGGTGACGTAGAGATCGTCGGGCGCCAATTCCCGCCGCACCTGCTCGGCCAGCCGGTGCGCTTCGTCAACGGAGGCCGCGTGGTGTACCGCCACCCCGAGATAACTGGCGCCCCGGGCGGCACGCTGCACGTGCCTGATCAGCGCCCGCAGCGCCCGCTTCCTCGAACCGAACGCGGTACGAAAGCGGATGCGTCCGTGCCGCATCCCGAAGATGGGCGTGGACGGCAATGCGTCCGCCACACGCGCCACCACCCAGGGCACGCGCCCCCCACGCGCCAGGTATTCGAGCGATCCCAACAACGCAACGATGCCGCTGTCATCCGCCGACTGCGACACCGTGTGCTCAACCGTATCCAGGTCGGCTCCGGCGCTGGCAGCCCGAGCGCCGAGCAGCACGGGAAACCCGTGCGCCATGGTCGCCGCCCCGGTTTGAATCACGCGGACGCGCGGCGGGCCGGGAAATTCGCGCGCCGCCATCTCGGCCACGTCGGTCATTGCCGAAATGCGACGGGGAATCGTGGCGCACAGAACATCCAATCCGTCATCGCGCGCCCTGGCGAACTCGGCAGCGTAGGCGCCAGGCGACGTGACGCTGGTCGTTGGCAAGGTGGGGTCGGTTGCCAGTCGCTTCCAAAACGCCTCATTCGTTATGTCAAGTCCGTCGCGAAGCTCCTCGCCGTTCCAGACCAGCACCGTCGGCACGATGGCAATGCCGTGCTGCTCGATTTCATGCCGTGGAAGACAGGCGCTCGAGTCGGTTACTAGCCGAACGCGCCGAGCATGGTCAGGGCCTGTCGCGGTCAAGCAGGAATCTCCGCCAAAGCAGCGTGGCCGTGGACACGTCGTCCGGCGCGTTTGACTTGCGGTAGCCGACGAGTCGGGCGGTGACCAGGAGTCCAAGCAGCGTCCAGCCCACAAGGCTCAACGTTAGCGCCGCGCCCGTGAGACTCAGCACGATGGCGGTAGCAAAGAAGCCGATCAGGGCCCCGGGCGCCGAGTCCTTGATGATGGCCTTGCCCAGCACCATCCCGGCAAAGGCCAGCGCCATGTGCCACGACCCCAGCGCGGCCAGCGCACCGCCGGCCGGTCCGATGCCCCGCCCACCTCGGAATCGCAGCGTGAAGGGCCACACGTGCCCGGCCACGGCCACCACGCCCGCCACGGCCGACACGTCGTAGGTGGCGAGTTGCTGCGCGATGAAGATGGCCAACGCCGGCTTGAGCGCATCGGCCAGTCCGGCGATGGCTCCAGGGACCTTGCCGATCCGCTCAATGGCCGCGGACCCGCTGACGCCGCCAGATCCCTCCGCCAGCAGATCGTGCCCGGCCATCCTGGCCGCCAGGTACGCAAACGGCACGGAGCCAATGGAATAGGCAAGGAGCAAAACAAGCAGGGTCGTCATTGGCCATTCCGCCGCGCCGCCGCCTGACGACTTCGGGTGCGGCGTGCGCCGACCGAGTCGCGCGAGACCGAATACACGCTGGGGATCGTTTCGAGACGTCGCATGAGCCGAGCCATCTGGGCCACGCTGCCCATGCCGACCGTTATGCGCATGGTCGCCTGGCGTTGCCGGTTGGTATGCACGTTTGCCGAGGTGATATTCAAGCCCTCGTCGCGGATCACGCCCGTTACGTCGTGCGCCAGGCCTTCTCGATCGTCGGCCTGAATGCGGATCTGTACCGGGAGCAGCTGGCTAGTCTCATCGATCCACCAGACGCGGACACGAGCGCCGGGCAGCCGCGCACCCTCACGGCAGCGAGGTCGATGAACCTCGATGCTCTTGTCCGCGGCAATGCCGCTGATCTTCATTCCCGGCCTCGGCTCGCAGCAAGCGCCCAGCCTCACCGGCAGGTCCAGATCAGCACCGACCAACTGCCCGCCCCACTCCACGTCGACCAGTCGCTCGGGCTCGCGCAGATTCTTGACGTTGGCGCAGGTCCGGCGATGCACACTGATGCCGTGGCCTCGAGTAATGAAGCCCACAATCTCGTCACCCGGCAGGGGATTGCAACACGACGCCACGCGCGTGAGCAGATTGCCGACCCCCAGAACACGAACCAGGGGCTGCACGTCGCGCACGGCCGGTTCGTCCGCCGGCAGCGGCTCCACGTCGGCCTCTTCCACCTCCTCGGTCAGCTTGAGCCGGTTGATGACCTGCGGAACCGTGGTTGCGCCGTAGCCGACGCCCGCCAGGAGACTGTCCACGTCGCGATAGCCCAGGTCGGCCGCCACCGGCTGCAAGCCGTCGCCCGGCAACTGGGAGATTCGGCCCTGGCCCAGGCGTCGCAGCTCGCGCTCAAGCAGCTCCCTGCCGGACTCGATGTTCTCGGCGCGCTGTCGCCGCTTGAACCACTGGCGAATCTTGTCTCGCGCATGTGCCGTATGGACCAGCGACACCCAGTTGCGGCTGGGCCCCTGGCTGTTCCTGCTGGTCAGAATCTCCAGCACGTCGCCGTTTTGAAGCTGGTACTCCAGCGGTACCAGGCGGCCGTTCACCTTGGCGCCAATGCACGTGTGACCGATGTCCGTGTGGATGCGGTAGGCGAAGTCCAGCGGCGTGCTGCCAGCCGGGAAGTCCTTGATTTCCCCTCGCGGCGTGAACACAAAGACCGTGTCGCTGAAAAAGTCGGTCTTTACCGCGTCCACAAACGACCCGGCAGTCTCTTCGTCGGATTGCCAGGTCAGAATCTGGCGCACCCATGCCAGCTTCTCCGAGAAGTCTTCCTCGCCATCGCGATGACCGGCCTTATAGCGCCAGTGCGCCGCCACGCCATATTCGGCGGCCGCGTGCATTTCGTGCGTTCGTATCTGGATCTCGATCGGCCGTGCATCCGGCCCGAGCACGGCCGTATGCAGCGAGCGGTAACCGTTTTCCTTTGGCGCCGATATGTAGTCGTCGAACTCGGCCGGGATGTGGCGCCACGCGCCGTGTACCACGCCCAGCGCGCTATAGCAGTCGTGCACGTCGTCCACGATGATCCGCACGGCCAGAATGTCGTAGACCTCTTCCAACGGGACGTTCTTGCGCCGCGTTTTCTGCTCAATGCTGTAGACGTGCTTGATCCGGCTTTGAATGAGCGCGTCCGTGCCGGCGGCGTCCAGCGCCCCGCGCAGCCCGTCGGTCACCTGTTGCACGACGTCCTCGCGGGCGGCCCGTTCGGACAATAGCCAGCTGGCGATCTCACGGTAGCGCTCGGGTTGCAGCAGCTTGAACGCGTGATCCTCGAGGCGCCAGCGCCACTCCTCAATGCCCAACCGTCCAGCCAGCGGCGCGAAGATCTCCAGCGTGTCGCCGGCGTAGCGGGCGCGCTTGTCGGGTCGATAGACCTGCGCCGTTTGCAGGTTATGCAGACGGTCGGCCAGCTTGATTAGGACCACGCGAATGTCACGCGCCATGGCCAAGAAGACCTTGCGCAGGTTTTGCGCCTGGCGGTCGTCCAGGCTCACGACCGTGATGTCGTCCAGCTTGGTCACGCCGTCGACCAGCTCCGCCACGCGTGAACCGAATCTGGATCGGATGGTCCCGATATCGACGTTGGTGTCTTCGACGCAATCGTGCAGAAGCGCGGCGGCGACGGTGTCGGGATCCAGGTGCAGGTTCGTGAGCATCAGCGCCACGTTCATGGGGTGCTGCACGAAGGGCTCGCCGGTCAGGCGTTGCTGCCCGTCATGGGCGCGTTCGGCAAGGGCGGTGGCCCTGCGAATCAGTCGCTCGGCAGCGGGCACGTCGTCGGCCGGTGTGTAGGAGCGAACCGCGGCGAGCAGATCCTCCAGCGTGGTCTCCGCGCGGCCCGCGCCGACCATGGGCGCCAGCGTGGCCGTGACCGATGACGGCACCTTGACTCCCCTATCCGCCGCTAGACCGGCCGCAGCCGGATGTCGTCCACCAGCATCTGTAACCGAGTTTCGCCGCGGAAGTTGCGTAGCCCCAACCTGAAGGCCACGTCCACGCAGCGTCCGCGTCCCAGCGAGGCCTGCTGGTCGCCGTGGCGAAACCAGATGGCTTCCACATTGCGCGCCAGTTCCTCGAACCGCACCACCACGTGATCCTCACCTACCAGTCGGGTGTCTTGGATGCGTACATTCTCTACGACCAGCCGCGGCTCTTCATGTTCCTGTCCCCAGGGCCCCAGCGAATCCAGCGCCTGGTAGGTCTCCCAGGCGATCGTGCGTGGATACACGCGGCCGTCCGCGCGCAGGCGCGGCCCCGTGATTTCGGGCAAGTCGAGGCTTGCGAGGGCCTGTGCCAGGCCGCGCCGCAACGCCTCGACGTTGTGCGGCAGCACCGAGAATCCCGCGGCGCCCGCGTGCCCGCCCCAGTTCTCCAGCCAGTCGTTCTGCCGCCGCAGGAGGTCGCGGAGGTTGAATCCGTCCGGCGCCCGCGCCGAGCCGTGCACCAGCCCGTCGATCTCGGCGCCGATGAACGCGGGCGCGGCGAATTCCTCGCTGAGCCTCGACGCGGCCAGTCCGACCACTCCGGGAGCGAATCCCGGATCGGTGGCGAGAATCACCGGACTGCCGTTCACCATGTCCCGCGCCGCATCGACGACGTCCTGGGTCAAACGGCGCCGCTCAGCGTTCAGGTCATTCAGCTGCGCGGCAATCTCATCCGCGCGCACGGGATGCTGAGCTTGAAGTAGCTCCAGGGCCAGCTGGGCGCTGGCTATTCGTCCGGCTGCGTTGAGCCGGGGCGCCAGCGCAAAGGCGATGTCGTCCGACCTGATCGCCTCCGGCGTGCGGCGAGCCGCCTCGGCCAGCGCGCGTAGCCCGGGGCGCGGAGAGGCCCGTATCCACTCCAGGCCTTCCATCACATAGGCCCGGTTCTCATCTCGGATTGGGGCAACGTCCGCCACCGTGCCCAGCGCCACCAGGTCCAGGAAGCGCTCGGGATCCGGGAGTTGCTCCGGAAACTCGTCGGCCAGCGCCTGCACCAGCTTGTAGGCCACACCCACCCCGGACAGACCGCCGAACGGATAACCGGAACCGGGCGCGTTGGGGTTCAGCAGCGCGGTGGCCCTGGGTGGGCGACTTTCGGTGGGATGGTGGTCGGTCACGATCACATCCATGCCAGCGGCGGCCGCGCGGTCGATTTCCTCGTGCGCCGTGGCCCCGCAATCCACCGTGATGATCAGCGTGGCGCGTTCCCGCCCGACAGCGTCGATCGCGCCGGGGTTGAGCCCGTAGCCCTCGGTCAGTCGCTCAGGGATATAGGGAAAGGCGTCGAGACCCAGCGCATCGGCGCTCTCCAGCAGCATGGCGGTGGCGCTGACGCCGTCCACGTCGTAGTCGCCGTAGATGCATACGCGTTCGCGCTTGTGCATGGCCTGGGCGATCCGCGCCACCGCCAGGTGCATCTCGTCCAGCAGGTATGGGTCGTGCGGGTGCAGGGGACCGAGCATGAACTCGTTCAGCTTCTCGGCCGTATCGTGGCCGCGGTTGTGGAGCACCTGGACCGCCAGCGGTGGAAGCTCGTCGACCGCGGCAAACAGCGCGGCGGGCGCGCGCGGCGCGATGTCCCACGCCGCCCCCGTGAGACTGCGCCTGGGATCGTCGCGCGTGTCAGCCACGGCGTCAGCGTAACGAGTTGCAGGCGTGCGGCGCGATAGGCTGCGGACGATTGGCCCGCCCAGGGAGTGGCTGCATGAACCTCGCGATTATCGGAGCCGATAGCACGCACACCGAGAATTTCGCCGGCATCATCAACCGCGGGCTGGCCGGTCCGGGCCTGCGCGTCACAAAGCTCTGGGGCGCCGACCCCAAACAGGCCCGCGCCAAGGCGCTTGAAACCGGCATTGACGAGGTCGTCGACCTTCCCGACCAAGCCATGCAGGGCGTGGACGCCGTGCTGGTGCTCAACCGCTGGGGCCCCGACCACTTCGCACCCGCCATGCAGGCGGTGGATCGCGGGCTGCCCCTGTTCGTGGACAAGCCGCTCTGCGACGACCCGCAAGAGGCCGTCACGCTGGTCCGAGCGGCCGCCGCGCACGGCGTGCCGCTGATGTCTGCGTCAGCCGTGCGCTACGACCGCGCCATCCGCCAGCTGCTGGAGCGCCTTCCCGACCTCGGCCGCACGCGCTCCATCATGTTTACGCTGCCCCAGAACTGGCAGCTCTACGGGGTCCACGCCGTAGACGTGATGCACGCCGTGTTCGGCGTCGGCGCGGTGGACGTAACGTCCATACGCAGCGAGTTGGGCGACGTCGTCACCATCCGTTGGCCCGACGGTCAGGTGGGCATCGCCAACCAGGCGCGCGAGGCCTGGATGGGCATGCTCTGCGTCGCCCTCGGCGAAACGGGCTGGACCCACGCCGACATGCATTTGAGCGACACGATCGACGGCTTCCCCCGCATGTACCTGGAGGTCATCAGGCAGTTCCTGACCATGCTGAAGACCGGTGAACCGCCGATCAGCAACACGGAGATGGTGGACGTGATTCGCGTCGTGGCGGCGGCCGAGCGTTCGGCGACCTCCGAATCCCGCCGCGTGCCGTTGGCCGAGTTGCCTGCGTTCTAGCCCACCCAGCCAAAGACGTACAGACCCGCACCCGCACCGATGGCGGCGCCTACGGCCAGTCCCATCACAATGGCCACCAGCAGCCACATGGCGCTGCCGCCCGGCGCGGAGGACTGCGGCGCTCGCGGCCCTTCCTGGCGTCGCAGCAATGCCGGATCGGGCGAGACCGGTTCAATGACCGGCTTCTGGCTGCTCACGGCCAGCGAATCTCCGGCAGCTGGCCCCAACGCGACGGCGCGAATGCCGGGAAGCCGGGGACTGCCCCGACTTGTAGGTCGTTCACCCAGCGGCCCGCATCAGGCATAGGCGAGGCTACCACCGGCCTCGTCTCGGTCAGATTGCCCGGGCGCTACCGGGAAAGCACGCCCAGCGGATCGACAGCCTTCCCGAACGCCAGCGCCGCACGCTCGACCACATCGGCCAGGCGCGCCAGTGCCGCGCGGCGGGAAGGCGTGTCCACCATCACGGCCCGACCCCGAGGCAGCTCGACAACCTGTCCGGGTGGCTCGCGGTCCAGGTTCGCGGGCAACTCGAACACCGCGGATTTACGTCCCGTCACGGCTCGTCCCAACGCGGTGGCCGAAGCCGTTCCGCTGGTGTCCCAGAGCCGCTCGGCCAGTTCCCCGGACGCCGCCCGCAGGCTCCGCGCCAGGCGCGCCAGGTCGGGCGCATCCCGCAACCGTTCGGCCTCGTTCGATCCCAGCCAGCGCTCAGCGCAGCCGAAGCCGAATTCCGTCTGCTCGAAGATCACCAGCAGGCGCTCCAGCGACTCGGCGTCGCTGAAGGCCGCGCCGGCGCGGACAGCTTCGGTGGCTTCGCGCATGGCCGCAATCCCGAAGCGAACGCCGTTGATGCCGGGGTCTTCACCATCGATCACGAACAGGATTCCCGCCAGGTCCCTCACCGGAGTCCGACTCGGTGTCAACGGTGAGTCGCGCCATATGGCTCCGTAAATGCCCTTGTAGGGACTGAGCGAGGGAAACGCGCCGCTCCAGCCACGACTCAGGTCAATCTCGGCGGGTTCCAACTGATCCGGACCAACGGCCCTGGCTATACCCGCTGAATCGACGGACTGGATCACGCCACACCGAGCGTGGTCAAAGACTGGCGCGAGGACCAGGCGTCCGGCAGCCGTGTGTTCGCGTACCTCGGCCAGGGCGCTGCCCGGCTCATCCTCGTCCCCGACATCCAGCCATACGCGGGCAAGATCGGCCGCTCGAAACAGCGTGGAAATTGGCCGGGTCGAACGCATCGTCTCGATGTCGGCGGTCTCGCTCCACGTCACGCAGAAAGCCTCGCCCGACTGCGTAACCAGCGAGTCCAGCGATCGCTCAATGCCCATCGCCGCCAGCGCCGCCTGCAACGCGTGGAAGGCCATGGCGCCCGCCGGCCGGTCCGCCGGCCAGCCGGTGAGCTGCGCCCCCGCCGAAGTCGTCAGCGCCCGCCGATCATCTCAACCACCACGTCCAGCACGGCTGACGCCACGCCGGACTTGCTGGTCAACGAGACCTCAAGGTCCGGGTGCCGCGGCCGGAGGATGGTGACGGCGTTGGTCTCGGCGGCAAAGCCCGTGTCCGACCCGGCCACATCATTGACCACCAGCGCGTCCAACTCCTTGCCGAGCAGCTTGTGCCGGGCGTTCTCGAGATGATCGTTGGTCTCCGCTGCGAACCCGATTCGGAGAAAGTCGCCCGTTAAGGATTGCAGCAAGTCCGGGTTTTCGATCAGGTCGATGCCTGCGGGCTCGCCGCCGCGCTTGAGCTTGACGTCGGAGGTTGCGGCCGGCCGGTAGTCGCCGACCGCGGCGTTCATGATCAAGGCGTCGCAGCCGTTCACCGCCTCGCGCAGCGCATCGAGCATCTGCTCGGCAGACTCGACGCGCACCGTGTCCGCGCCCGCCGGCGGCTCAACCGTCGCGGAACCCAACACCAGCCGCGTCGTCGCCCCGCGCTCGATGGCCGCCCGCGCCAACTCCACGCCCTGGCGGCCACTCGCCGGGTTTCCGATGAACCGCACGGGGTCCATGTATTCCCTCGTCCCGCCGGCCGAAACCACCAGCACTCGGTCCTTCAGCGGACCATTGCGACCTAGCGTCGCGCGAATCGCGTCCAGTAGCACCGGCGTCTCCGGCAATCGTCCCTGGCCCCGTGCGCCTGAGGCCATTCGGCCGCTGTCCGGCTCGATCACTTGCACGCCGCGCCGCCGTAGCGTTGCCAGGTTCTCCTGCGTGGCCGGGTTGGCGTACATCCCGGGTTCCATGGCCGGCGCGACCACGATGGGCGCCTGGGTGGACAGCGCCACAGCCGAGCCCAGGTCGTCGGCCTGCCCGTGCGCCAGGCGCGCAATCGCGTTGGCCGTGGCCGGGGCAACCAGCAAGACGTCCGCGTCCGTGGCCAGGCGCACGTGGGCGATCTCGTTGTCTGCTGTCATGGCGTCGTCGGCCCGGTAAACGGTGCGCTGCGTCAGCGCCTGGAACGTCAGCGGTCCCACGAAATCTTCGGCAGCGCGCGACAGCACGGCGTCCACCTCCGCCCCTGCCTGCGTCAACTTGCTGGCCAGGTCCGAGGCCTTGTAGGCCGCGATGCCGCCGGTGACGTACAGCACCACCCGCGCGCCCATGAGCACACTCACGCCGCCGCCTCCGCTTGCTGGATTAACCACAGACCGCGCAGCGTCAGGTCCAGGTCCACGATCTCGAACAGCCCAACGTCCTCAACCACCACGGGCGCCTGCCCTCCGGTGGCGATGGCCCGGTAATCCGCGCCGAGTTCGGACTGCAATTGCTCGAGCAGTCCGCGCACCATCTGCACGTACCCCCAATAGACCCCTGACTGCATGGAACCCGTGGTTTCCGTTCCCACCAGCCGCGCCGGCCGTGCCAGGTCGATGGACGGCAGTTGAGCTCCAGCCGCCGTCAGCGCCCGCGCCGTGTTCTGCATCCCCAGCGTAATGATCACGCCCGCCAGGCTGCCCGCCGCGTTAACGATGTCGAAGGTGGTGACGCTGCCCAGATCCACCACGATGGCCGGGGCCTGGTAGAACTCGCGGGCCGCCAGCGCGTTGGCCACCCGGTCGATGCCGACCTGCGCCGGGCGGTCGACGGCCAGGTCGATCACCCGCACGTCCTGCGACCGGGCGACTAGCGGCTCACAGCCGGCCGCCGAGCGCACGGCCGCGGCGATTCGCTCGGTTAGCGCAGGCACCACCGAGCCGATCACGGCGGCCTCGATCCCGGTTACGTCCTGGTGCGCCAGCATGGCGTGCAACAACGCCTCGTGCTCGGCGGCGCTACGGTTGAGATCGCTGTGGACCGCCCAGCGCGCGCCGAGCTCCTCGCCGTCAAAGACGCCGTACTTCGTGTCGGTATTGCCGACATCGACGACCAGAACCATGGATACTGCTCGCCCAGCCGTCGCCGCTTATGATATCGCCGACCCAGCCCCGGACCCGCACCCTTGACTGACCTGCCATCGCCGCTCCGTCTCACCCACCTGACCTGGCCCGAGGTCGAGCGCGCCCGCGACGGCGTGGAGTTGGTGCTGATCCCGATCGGGTCCATCGAGCAGCACGGTCCCAACACCTCGCTGGACACCGACCTGGTGATCTGCGAAGACCTGAGCCTGCGGCTGGCCGAACGATTTCACCCGCGCCTGCTGGTCGCCCCCACCATGCCCTACGGCATGTCGACCTATCACATGGGCTTCCCCGGCACGGTCACGCTGCGTCCCCAGACCTTCCTGCACGTGCTGGAAGACCAACTGGCCTCGCTGCTGCACCACGGGTTCACGCGCTTCCTGCTGACCAACTGGCACAGCGGCAACGCGTCGATCATGACCCTGGCCATGCAGACCCTGCCAACGCGCCTGCCCCTGGAATTCCTGGCCGCAATCTCGCTCTACAACCTGGAGGACGAGGAGTTGGAGGACGAGATCGTCAAGTCCCCCACCTCCGGCCACGCCTGCGAACTGGAAACCGCCGAGCTGATGGCCCTCCGCCCCGACCGCGTCAAATATGACGACCTGGCCCCCGGCGACCTCAGCCCGCGCGGCAGCCGCCTGCGCCAGCGCTTCTGGCGACGCTCCATCCGCCGCAACCACGACTTTTCCGACTTCTCCGCCAATGGCGCCGTGGGCGACGCCACGCTGGCCACCGCCGAGGATGGCTGGCGCATGATCGAGGTCATCGAGGAACGCGCCGACAAGCTGATCACCTCTCTGCTCGACTCGCCCGACGACCTGCTGGCCCGAGGCCGCATCCCCGGCTGGCGCCATGCGCTGCAAAACCGATGAGCGAACCCAGCACCTTCGCCCTCCACAAGATGTCCTGGCCGGAGGTGGCCGCCGCCGCCGAGACGGTGGAACTGGTCCTTATCCCCATCGGCTCCACCGAACAGCACGGCTCCAACCTGGGGCTGGGCCAGGACCACGTCATTGCCAACGCCTACTGCGAGCGCGCCGCCGAACGCCTGGCCCCGCGCCTGCTGGCCCTCCCCGCCATCCCCTGGGGCATTTCCGACCACCACATGAACTTCCCCGGCTCAATGACCCTGCGCCCGGAGACGTTTCTGGAGCTACTGGAAGACATCATCGGCTCCATGCGCCACCACGGCTTCCGCCGCTTTCTGATCGTCAACGGGCACGGCGGCAACCGGGCGCTGATGTCCGTCGCCGTGCAGGACCTGGGCTTCAGGCTGGACATCGACTTCCTCGGCTGCGTCGGCCACTACACCCTGGGCGACGATTCCAAGCTCAAAGCCATCGCCGGCGAAATCCCCGGCGGCCACGCCTGCGAGATGGAAAGTTCCCACGACTACTACCTGGCGCCCGACCTCATCCGCGAGGAAACCCTGGCCCTTGGCACCCTCGACAAGGCCTTCATGGCCATGCTGAAACCGCTCACGGACCTCGAACTCGAGTGGCCCAACGCCATCAACGCCCACACCCCCTCCGGCGCCCTGGGCGACGCTCGCAAGGGAAACCGCGAGGTCGGCCAAAGCCTGATCGAGTCTTCCATCGACGAACTCGGCGAAATCCTCGACTTCCTCCGCGAATCCCCCCGCTGGGATGGGCCACCACACGGCCAGGTACACGTAACCCGAAAGTCCTGAGCCTTACGCCAGAACCTGACCGGGCTCGCTTGTCTCGCCCAGTTTCGTTAGCCGAGTCGAGAAGTGCCCAGCCCCTTGGGTCAGGTGCTGATCGTGACATCTCTTATGTAAAATAGATTGAGATTCATTTCCCGTAATTTCCTTACCCGGATTTTCCTTTCCCGGAGATTCCTCACCCGGGTTCCTTGTCAAAGGCACTAAAACATGACCAACGACTTCAGCTTCGCCAGGATTCTGCAGCTGATCGGGGACAGCGTCGGCGGGTTCTTGCCCTACCTGTTGGCGGCCTTTGCCGTTTTATTCGGTGGCTGGATCATTGCGAAGGTTCTTTCAAGTGCGATTCGACGAGGCCTGAATCGGCTGCGTATCGGCGATCGCATCAATCGCTGGATGGGCGATTCCGACACTCCAATCGACCTGGAACGCGGACTGGCCCGTGTCGTCTTCTGGGTGGTCATGGTCGTTGCCCTCATGGGCTTCTTCCAAATCCTCGGGGTCAGCGCACTTACGCAACCCCTCAACAGGTTTGTGGGAGAGGTATTTGCCTTTAGTCCCCAGTTGCTCGGCGCGGCAATTCTCCTGCTCGTCGCATGGATCACCGCCAGCATCGTTCGTGTGGTGGCGCGCCGCGCGGTTGATGTGAGCCGCCTTGGTGAGCGTCTCGTCGATCCCGAGGACACAGCAGATGCGCCGGGCGAGCAGATCGCCGGCAGCATCGGCGACGGTGCCTACTGGTTGACACTGTTGCTCTTCCTTCCGGCAATTCTCGGAACCCTCAGCCTCGACGGTCTGCTCGGTCCGGCCCAGGGAATGGTCGGGGCCGTGCTGAACTTCCTGCCAAACGTGCTTGCCGCCGTGCTGGTTCTGGTCATTGGCTGGTTGGTTGCGCGAATCGTGCGTCGCGCCGCAACTGGATTTCTGGCCAGCATTGGCACGGATCGTCTTGGCGAGCGCGTCGGCTTCGGCGATCGCGGCCCGACCCAGCGGCTATCGGAGTTGCTCGGGCTGCTCGTCTACGTCCTGATTCTCATCCCGGTGTTGATCGGCACACTCAATGCTCTGCAACTTGAAGCCGTCACAGCTCCCACCAGCAACATGCTGAACGCCATCCTTGCGGCCGTCCCAAACATCTTTGCCGCAGCTCTAGTGGTGGCTATCGCCTTTGTGGTTGGACGGCTGGTTGCCGGACTCGTGGAGCGACTGCTCTCAGGTACCGGATTTGATCAGATTTCTGCTTGGTTGGGTATTCGCGCGGAGCGGACGCCGGTGACCTGGCCGCCTTCGCGCATTGTGGCCTCGCTCGTGGTCGTGACCGTCATGCTGTTCGCCGCAATCGAGGGATCGCGACTGCTCGGATTCTCGGAATTGGCAAACCTGATTTCGCGATTCACGGTCTTCGGCGCTCAGATCCTGTTCGGGCTCGTGATCTTCGCGATTGGTCTATACCTCGCAAACCTGGCCGCGCGCGCGGTGGGCGGATCCGGCATTGGCAATGCGACCGTCCTGGCCGTCGTGGCCCGCAGTTCAATCCTGATTCTCTCCGGAGCAATGGCCCTGCTTCAGATGGGTATTGCCGACGAGGTCATTCTTCTCGCCTTTGGCGTCTCGTTCGGGTCAGTCGCCATTGCGGCGGCTATCGCCTTCGGAATCGGTGGACGCGAGACGGCTCGGCGATTGCTCGATGAATGGACGGAAAAGCTGGGACGTCGTAGCGAATAGTCCGAGCACTGAACGCATGCATTTGGCGCAATGGAGCTCTGTAGTTGATTGGCTGACCGGGCCTGCGTTCCGTGCCCTCGCCGCGCTCGGCATCCTCCTTGTCGGATGGGTTTTCGAGAAAGTCCCAGCCAGCGTGAATAGCCACCACCAAGACGGTGCCCCCTACGTCGCGCGGCCGGCCACGACGGCAGTGGACTGATGCGCCTCGTCATTCTCCACACCAACGACATTCAGGACGCGACCCCCGATGCCGTGTCCCGGCTGGCCGCCCTGGTCGCGGAGGAGCGGCGTGAGGCTAAGGCGCCGTGTGTCGTGCTGGACGCAGGAGATGGGTTCCAGTACTTCCACCTCATGCGCCACATCCCATACGATGCCGTCGCGCTTGGGAACGAGGACTTGGTTGCAGGCGCCCTTCCGTGGCTGACCGCGGCGTCCACGTCACTTCGGTTTGTGGGCACAAACGTCAATTTGCGGCTGGCCGGTTCAGTCAAGTCCAAGCAGCCGCCCTGGTGCCGACGGATTCGGGAGATGCGCCGCAGCGGCCTGCGAATCGGCGTCCTTGGCTTCACGAGTACTGACGACGGCTTCTACTCGAGCAAGCGCTACCCACCAAGCGTGCAAGTTACGGATCCAGTAGGCGCGGGCGGCGAGTGGGTCAGTCGTGCAAGGCGACGCGTAGACCTCCTCATCGCGCTGTTCCATGGCTGGCTGCCTGATCGCGAGCGGTTCGTCCGGGCGTTTCCGCAGATCGATGTCGTGATCAGCGGACACGATCATCTGGTCGCCGGCTATGGCGAAGTCGATTCAACAATCGTTGGTCAGGCTCATAGCAACGTGCGTTCGCTGGGTCGCTTAGAACTCGTAATCGAAGACGGCGAGATTCGATCCTGGCACGGACGTCATCGCACGGTCACGCCGTCGCACCCTACGAACGCGGCGGTCGATGCCTCAATCGCGGAAGCCTCGGAAGCTGACCCTGATTCGGAGGTCATTGCAGTAGCCGCCTCAGACTTCCGGCCGGACCAGTACTGGCTCGACATTGACGGCAACAATATTAATCTGCGGTCCGAGACCCGCCTGGGGAACTGGCTGCTCGACATTCTTCGAACGGCTGCGGGATCCCAGATCGCCATACAGAAGGCCTGGGGCATTCACCACAATTTGGCGCCTGGGCCTGTGCGTCGGTCAAAGCTGCGAGAGATCGTCCCGTATGACGAAGAATTGTGGGAATTGAAGCTACGTGGGAGCCAGATCCGTGCGGCCCTGGAATTCAGCGTTGAGCGCTCCTACAACAACCTTGCCTTCTCGGGAATGACAGTGACGGCCGACCTGACACGGCCGCGCGGTCGTAGGATTACGCGAGTCATGGTTGGCGACGAGCCGCTCCGACCCCGTCACACCTACACGGTCGCGACATCCGATTTTCTTGCCGGCGGAAACGCCGGTTTTGGAGTTCTCCGCCAGGCGGCCGCGCCCCGGACCCTGGGCGTCACGATTCATGAGGTCGTGCTTGCCCACCTTGCGCATTCGGGGGAAATCCGCGGGGGGCCGCTGGGACGGTACGCAGAGGTGGGACTGCCGGCCCCACGGCAGTAGTTCTGCGCAAAGACTGGTTCTTCCGACCGACCGCTAGCACGGCCCGAATCGCTTCGATTCACCGACTGACACTCGATCACCTCAGACAGGAAGTCTCCTTTGGAAGGCCGGTGATAGGCTGAACTCAGGCACTTGTGCCGGTCGTATGAGTTGACAACTCGCGCAACAGCAGCGCTCGCAGCGGTATTTCAGCCGCGGGACGCGCTAACAGACGAGCAGCGGCGGTCGGGCCTGCACGCCATGAAATTCCAGGCCATCGCCGCGTCGGGCGCCGACGGCCTGGTTTCCGGGGGATTCCTGGCCGCCTTCGCGTTGCTGCTCGGCGCCTCCAACGTTCACATCGGCATCATCACGGCATTGCCACCCATTCTGCAGCCCGTTCAGTTGATCGCCGTCGTGCTCATCGAACGGCTGCGCATGCGCAAGCCCTTTGCGGTTTTGAGCTATTTCATCGCCTACGCGGCCTGGATTCCGGTTGCCCTTATCCCCTTCATCATCGACATTCCAAATGCCGGCGCCGTAACGCTGCTGCTTGTGTTCGTTGCGCTTCGGGGCGTGGCCCAGGCATTCCTGAATCCAAGTTGGATCGGCTGGATCCGCGACATCGTGCCGCAGGACGTCATGGGGAGTTTCTTCTCCCAGCGCATGCGCATCGCCACGATCGCCGCGGCCGTCGCCGGGCTCATCGGAGCCTTCTACATCGACTGGTGGGCCGGCCTCGTACCCGAGCCCGAGAAGATCTACGGCTACTCCTACGCCATATTGTTCGGCAGCATTCTGCTCGGCTTCGGCGCGGTTGGCTTTATGGCTCGCATGCCTGAGCCGCGCATGGTTGCTTCCGAGGGTCAGCGGCCCACCATCGTACAAATGCTGGCGGCGCCCCTGCGGGACGCCAACTATCGGCAGCTCATGAGTTTTCTGATGGTCTGGAGTCTTGCCTCGCAGCTGGCCGTGCCTTTCTTTTCCGTCTACATGCTTACCAAGCTCGAAATGCCCCTGACGGCCGTCGTCGGACTTGCCGTGCTCAGCCAGGCAACCAGTGTGCTGTTTGTCAATGTATGGGGCGGCTACGTCGATCGCTTCGGCAGCAAGGTGATTCTGTCGACGAGTTCATCGCTTTATCTCCTCGTCATTCTTGGTTGGACGTTCACAACCACGCCCGACCAGCACGCACTCACCGTGCCGCTGCTCATCGTGCTCCACTTCCTGATCGGCATCGCCAGCGCGGGCATCAACCTCTCGTCCACCACGATCCGCATGAAGATGGCGCCGCAGGCGCAGTCCACCTCGTATCTGACAGGTGCCTCCCTTGCCGCCAGTCTCGGCGCGGGTGTCGGCCCAATCCTCGGCGGCATATTCGTCGACTTCTTTAGCGTTCGCCGCTTCGAAATCTCGATCGGGTGGGTCGACCCCGCACGAACCGTCGAATTCCCTGCGGTCTTCCTCACGGGTTACGACTTTCTCTTTGCCCTGGCCTTCGTATTTGGACTGGTCACCCTCGGCGTCCTTGGTCGCGTTAAGGAAGAAGGCGAGTCGAACCGCGAGGCCGTGATGAGCGAGCTCGCGGCGCAGACCCGCGAAAACCTGCGCGTCTTGAATTCCGTCCCTGGGATGAACCTGGTCGGCAGCCTGCCGCTCGGACGCCGACGATTCGTGCCGGCCGTCGCGGGATTGGATATCGCCGCGGGCGTGACAGCCTTCCAACTCGCCGCCTCCATCCGCTCGATCGCGACAACCGCCGCCCGCAGCGGCGCAACGGCTCGCCAGGTACAGACGCGCGTCAATCGGGTCGTTTCCCGAAAGGTCCAGGAGACGGAGAACGCCTCGCGCGATGCTCCGGCATTGGCTTTTGGCGCCGTCCAGGGCGCTATCCAGGCAGCTGTCGGCACTGGAATCGGTGCGGGGCGGCTTGTCCGATCGTCCGTCCTGGGAGCAATCGACACCACGGCACAGGCGGCAGCCGACCCATTGGACGCGATTCGCGGGGCTGTGGTTGGCGCCATCCACAGTGGATACGAGACTGGCCTTAACCTCGATTCGGTAGCAACCAACGCCATCCGAGCCGCCCGAGAGTCGGCGTCCCACCTCGATCTTTCGCAGGAGGATGCCGCAACATTCGCGGCCCAGGCCGCGGTCGACGCCGCGGCCGAACTACCCGAAAGCCGCCGTACGCAAGTCAGGGAAGCCGCGCTCAATGCCCTGCTGCACGATGTCCCGGACGCTTCCAACGAAGTTGACCAGCGGACGAATCTCTAGCGAACCAAGCTTGCGTCATCGTCGTCCGTCCAGGCATCAGCTGGTGACCGGCTTCACAAGCGCCAACCCAAGGGGGCACCCCAGGTATCGCCTGACATTGGCCGATTCATTTTGCAGGCGACTGGAATGGTCGTTGTCCTTATTGACGAACTGACCTGCGCGTGCTAATCCGTCTTATTCTCGTGCCTTAAGACTATTTTTCACCTTCCCTTGGTAGCTGCGTCCAACGGCAATACACTTGCTCGCAAGCGCAGCGCAGCCTTGAGGACCACCGGTCAATGGAGCCAGGCGGACTTCCCAAGAATGTCGTGCCAGCCAGCGGCACGATCAATTTCACTGCCGACACAATTCCAGCGCCTCTAACCCGCGAGCACGCGCTCTCAGCTGGTCACTGGGGCATATTGCACTTATTTCAGGGGACACTTCGCTTCGAGACTATTGATCCGCCGGGACATCAGGTCGTTTCGGCGCCGGATCTCATAACCATCCACCCGGAAGTTCCGCATAGGATCAAGGCCATGGGTCCAGTTCGATGCCGGATTGATTTTTTCAGAGAAACCGACGATACGCCAATGCGAACGCCGGGCTGGTACGCCGATGACGACGTCAATCACAGCTTCGAACGATGTGAGTCAAACGGAAACTTCGCCGAGACGTTCTATCGACATTTCTTCGCCTCCTCGCCCGAGGTCCCCGAGCACTTCAAACACACCGACTTTCGCCGGCAACGCACAGTTCTTCGCGATTCAGTCCACCTGATGGTCACGCGCGATGTGGCTGATGTCGAAATGCGCCAGCTACTGGAACACCTGGGCACGACGCACAGCAGACACGGGCGGAACATCCGTCCCGAACTCTACGAAATCTGGCTGGATAGCGTCTGCGCTACCGTCGCGCAATTGGATCCGCAGTGGAGTAAGCAACTGGAACGCGAGTGGCGCGTGCGCCTGCGAGCCGGTATGCAGGTCGTCACGGCGGCCTACTGACGATCGAAATCTCGTTGGCCGATCAGCCAGTCGCGACCAGCATCACAATCAATTCGTTTCGGCGAGGCATCGGCAAGGACATCGGCGCGTCGTAACTGGCACGCCCAATCACCGCTGTGAGCAGGCTCCTGCGATGCCGTGGTGTCGGCAAACAAGTCACCTGGAGCGAATCCTAACCGCGACAATCCACCGGCGATGCTCGCCATGCCATTCATTGCCAGTAAGCACCACCGAGAGCTTCCCAAACAACTGTCACTACTCGCGTCCACATCCGTGATATGCTACTGGTTGATGAGCAAGACTAACGTCTGCACATACAATTGTTGGAGTCAACATCTCGGCAAGCGAGATTACCATTCAGTTAAATTGATCCTGAGATAAGTTAAGTGGCTCTTACCTCCTACCATTTCGGCAAAGATGGACGCTTAACACACGATCTGGACGCTGCGCGTATCAAGTCCATCGCGCAATCTGAGTCCGGCCTTTTATGGGTGGACGTGGACTCGTCAACGATGGACGGGCAGGAATTGCTGCTCGAAGTTTTTGGGTTTCACCCCCTGGCCGTCGATATCAGCTTGGACGCACAGAACACTGCGGCACGTGTCGAAGACTTCGGAAGCTACGTATTTGTCAATGCCCGCAGCATCGACTATACCTTCGATAGTCAAATACTCAGAACGGCTAGTTTGAGTATGTTCATTGGTAAGAACTATGTCGTTACCATTCACAACGTGGCCATGCCCAGCGTTGAGGCCATCCGCAGCCTTGTCGAGATCGACGGCCGCCCTTTGATGAAGGGCGCCGCCTTCTTCGCCCATGCGCACTTTGACGCCCTCGTCCAGGCAATCCTCCCAACGCTCGAGCGCATGAGCGAGCGCGCCGACGCTATCGAAGAACAGATCCTGGCCAGCCCGGATGAGTCCGCTCTCTCCACGTTACTCGAGCTCAAGCGGTCCAGCCTGGCGCTGAATCGAGCGTTGACACCTCAGCGTGACGTTCTTAGCCGCCTGGGCCGGCGAGAGTTTGAGCTCATCGGCAACGGCGTTGATCTCTATTTTCGCGATCTGTTCGAGGATCTCGTTCGCGTCCAATCCGCCAACGATGGAATCCGAGAACGGGCCGACACCGCGCTCGCCACCTACCTATCGGCCATCTCGAATCGCCAGAACGAAATCATGAAAGTGCTGTCGATCGTAGCGACGATCTTCATGCCACTTGGCCTGGTCGCCGGCATCTTCGGAATGAACTTCCAAAACATGCCCGGAATCGAGTTTCAGTGGGGATATCACATTGTCTGGGTTCTTGCGCTGGTTGGATTCGTAATCACCCTCTGGATGCTCTGGCTCAAGCGCTGGCTTGTTGGCGGACAGACCATCCTGCGTAGGCAGAGACTCGGGCGTTTTGTCCCGACGGCCGTAGATCCAGTCCGCCTCACCGCCTACGTCGGTCGAGCGGCAACCCGCAATCTCAGGCGAATGACAGACCTACCGAGCGTTCGACCAGGCCAAACCTCGCCCAGCTCGCGCCGCGATCCCGTGCCGCGCAAGCTGGCGAAAGCCGTTTTGAGAACACTTCGGCCCCGCCGTCGCACGTCCCATCAAAGCATCCATCCCCGAAGCAGCCGAAATCCTCAAGGCCAGGCGTGACCTGCCTGAATCTCACGGAGTCCGGCACGGCCAGAGGCTCGTCAAAGTCAAGACTCAGGTGCTGCCGAAGAGCTCTTTCGCGCCTATGACCACGAGTCAATCTGGCGATCAGTCGGTGCCGGCATTCCTCCAACAAGGACCCGGGAGCCTGCCGCTCGCCTACCAGCGCATGCTCCAACGCGATGTTCATGCGCCCGACTCGGTCGACCGTGTGCTGATTGGCGAGATGATTCGCCTGACGGAAGCCAGCGCCGACTATCTCTACGGCGACTTCACACCGACCCACGCACGCTATAGGCCCGGCTCACGCCCTGAAATGGAGTCGGCGGTTCGACGCGCCCTGAGTATCTCCAGTTTGAAGTCCTACGTGGTGAGCCTCGAATCGCTGCGTAGATTCACAGTCTTTCTGGCAGACATTGCATCGTCCGCCGATGACGTTCCCCTGGAGGATCTGGTTTTCGGCGGAACGGAGGAACGAATCATCACCCGCCCAACGGACTGGTGTACCGACCTCGCACGAGCCGCCTGCGTGATGCTGCACATCGCCGGCGCGGCCGCCCGACTCGTGTGCCTCTTCAACACCGCTCGCGCCTATTCCGGTCACCAGGTCATCGAGGCCTTTGTCGACGGCTCCTGGGTTTGTGCTGACCCTGTTCATGGCAACGTCTTCGAGCGCAGCGGTGGCAAACCGGCATCCGCACTCGATCTCATGCGCGAACGAAGCAAGACCGAATCCGAAGCTTCAAAGGATGCCTCGCCGATTGATCACAACGGCTTGTTTCGGGCCGCCTTTATTGTCAACTACAACCCGACGTTGGCATCAACCTACGATTTCACTGAATCCGCGGCGGACGCGTACTACCTCTCCATTCTGAACCAGTCATCCGCCGGATGGCCCGGCGGCCTGCGCTGGCTCCACGGCGAAGCTGGTTGACGATTCGCGCGGTCGCCTTCTACTCAACGACTTCACCGTCGTTCGGCGCGGGCAAACCTCAGCGTCCACCTGGTCCCGCCGTCACTGGACAGAATCTGCAGCGCAATCGCGGTCTTGACTGGACCGATTGATACAGCGCCCTCATCCATTGCGATCTGCGCCGATCCGCTGGCGACCGACTCTGACCCACCGGACGACTCCTGGCTGGCTGCCGGCGTGGTGTCCCCGGAGGCATCGCCAACCGAACTCCACACAATCTGAACAATGCCGAAGTTGAGGGTGACGCTGAACGTCACGTAAAAGCTCTCGCCGACCGGCAGCGAGACGACTGAACTTTCGGAGCCTTGACCGCGCCGCGATCGGCTCCCGTTGCTGGCGACCTCGGTTGCGTAGTCCTCAAGCGCAAACGCCTGTGTCTGGATTGCCTGCCCATCTGAGCCGGCGCCGGGTAGCGGGGGCAGCGCGGGACCGGGCGTAGTCGCCGCGGTTGCAGCCGGCGTCGCCGTGGGCGCTGGCTCCTGCGTGGGCGTCGAGGCCCGCGTATCCGTCGGAGGCGGTGCAGCCGTCGGTGGGCTCTCCGGCTCGCACGCAGCAAGGACTAACACCGTCGCGATGGCCGCCGGCACGACCCACCGTCGAGTCACGGCGCTCGCCTCAACGTGAACTCATCCCGCTGGCCGGTCATTCCGGCCAACCGGCCATCACTTCGGATCGGCCGCTAGCCCATCGGCGGGTAATGCAACCGCCCCTGCCGCTCCGTCTCCACCCGCAGCAGGTAGCCGCCGATGCTGGTCACGTACAGCGTCGACAAGTCATCCCCGCCAAAGGTGCAGTTGGTTGGATTGGCAACAGGAACCGAATGCCGCTCGATCACTTCGCCGTCGGGCGCAAACACGTAGACCGACGAACCGGGCCCGCCCTGGTCCCAGCCCGCGGTCGCGATGATGTATCCCTCGGTGTCCAGGACCATTCCGTCAATGCCGCGGTGCGCGCCAAAGTCGTGCAGCACCGTCATCTCGCCCAGCGAGCCATCGGCGTTGACCGGATATGACCGCAACTGCCGAAACTCGTCCGCGTTCCGCCCGCTCTGCGCCACGAAAAGCACCGAGTGGTCCAGCGAGAACAGCAGCCCGTTGGGACGCGTCGTGTCGAACGTCACCCGGCTGATCGCCCACGAACCGTCGTTCTGCGGATCCAGCCGGTACACCGAGTCGTGATCCAGGTCTTTGTTTGCGCGATCCTCGGTCGAGGGTCCCGCGGCCCCCTCGTAATACGGGTCCGTGAACCAGATGCGCCCCACGTTGTCGATCGCCAGGTCGTTCGGAATGTTCAACCGCTGCCCCTCAAACCCGTCCGTCAGCGCGGCCGTCGTCCCGTCGGCGTTGTACCGCACCACCCGCCGCGCGCCGCCCTCACAGCCGTACAGCGCGCCATCGGGATCGAACATCAACCCGTTGCAGTAGTTGGTGCCCTCGCGGTAGACCGTCGACTCACCGGTCGTGGGGTCGTAGCGCATGATCCGGCTCTGCTGGATGCTCGTGAACAGCAGCGCCTCGCCGTCCCACGCCGGACCTTCGGTGACGTTGCCGTACGGACCGTCAATCTGCTCGAAATTCCAGGCCATCACGCGCTCCCCTGTGATCTACCAGCCAAGTTTGATTGGTTGAACCTTAGCCGCCGGGACTAGCGACCGGTAACCAACGTCCCATTGTCGGCCGCGTCGCGCGCCAGCAGCGTCCAGCGATGCGAGGCAATCACGTCCGCCGCGGTAATCGCCAGGTCCGTCTCGCCCCGCGCGGCGGCAATGAAGTCCCTCGCCAGCGCGTTCGGCGCATCCGCCGTGGGCGTATCCAGGGTCGGGCCGGCGAAGTCCGTGAGCTTTCGCTGCGTCCCGCCCTTGTCGATCGTGCAGGAACTCTCCGCCGTCGTCCGAATCTCGATCGACCCTTCCGTTCCCTCAATCAACATTCGACAGTCGCCGTGGTAGGGCGCGCTGTCGGGCGTCAGCCAGGAAGCCCGCACGAAGGCCGATCCACCGTCTTCCAGCCGCAGCCACGCCTCGGCATGGTCGGCAAAGGTGGGGTGCTCGGTAAATCGCACGGCCCCGTGTTGCGCCGCCACGGCCACCGGCTCGCAGCCATGCAACCAGCGCACGCCGTCGATGTCGTGAATGCACAGGTCCAGCAGCGCCCCGCCGTTCAACTCACGGTCGAAGAACCAGGCCGGCCGCCCCGCCGGACCACACTTGTGCGGCCGCTGCGCCATGGACGACACGACCCGCCCGATCTCGCCTGCCTCGATGGCTCGCTTGGCCGCGAGGTACGGGCCACTGAATCGCAGCGTCAGCCCGCAACTCAGTGCCGCCGGTCCGTCCGCCGCAGCCTCCAGCCGGTCAAGATCGTCGAGGGTCGTGACCGCCGGTTTGTCCAGCAACACACTCACGCCGGCCTCCAGGCAGGCCACCGCCACATCGCCCTTCTCGTTGTTAATCGGCGCCAGCGCCGCGGCGTCGATGGATCCATCCAGCAACTCCCGGTAGTCCGCAATGCCCGGCACCCCAAAGGCCGCCGCCGTCTCCTCGCGCACCGACGCTTCCGCCTCCGCCACGGCTACCAGTTCCACGCCATCCTCGGCCACCAACTGCCGCGTAATCCCCAGCACGTGCCCATGCTGCGCCCCGATGATTGCCAGTCGCATGCGTCAGCGAGTCCTCTCCATCCGCAGGCTTATTGGGCCTCCGCACTTGCGAACAACGCCTTAAGCGTCTGCGCGCGGTAATCGAAGATTCGTTCCACGTCGCGGCGTACCACCAGCGCGTTCGCCAGCGCGCCGCCCCACACAGCGTATTCCACCCGGTCCCCGGCCAGCGTCCTGCCGCCGTGCTCGACGAAGCTGTGCTCGTGGATCCACTGCCGGTACGGCCCCTTGACCTGCGCGTCCGCAAACCGGTGGGGCGGATCCCACGCCGTGATCTCGCTCCGCCAGCGCAGCGGAATCCCACGAAACCGCAGCCGGTAGTCGATCACCGTCCCCGGCCGCATCTCGATCGGCCTCGGCGTGACCACGCTGAACTTCAGCCACGGCGGTGTAATGACTTCCAGGTTCGATGCATCCGAAAAGAACTCGAACACCTCATCCAGCGGCCGCGGCAACCACAAGCTCGACTCGTGCACAAACGTCCGCACGCCGATCCCCTCCAGGCCGCTCGCGCGAGCCGATCCTGCCTACACGACCAACCTAGCGACGCGCCAGGTACGCGGCCGCCGTCTCCCGGATTGTCGAAACGATGGTCTCCACCGCTTCTGCACTGATGTTTGGCGTCATCTGCAGCGAGACCCCGCGGCCCATGATGTCCTCACCGCGCGGGCACTCCACCTGCGAGTAGTCCATCGGCGTCTCGCGGTCGAAGTCGAACGGGAATCGGCTCTGGCCGTATCCATGGGGCCCCGCCAGGAACGGGTTGCGGTACAGCGGCCCGTGGCGACCCGAACCGACGTACGGCCCGCCCAACGGCACCCCCGCCCGGCTGACCTCCTCCGCGAAGTCCCAGGCCGAGCACCCCAGCGTGTCCGTATCCAGCGTGAAGCCCAGCACCCAGTAGCTGTGCCGATCGCCGGGCCGAACCCGCTGCGGCGTGATCTCGTCCATGTCCGACAGCCCGTCGATGATCGCCTCGGCGGTCGCGATTTTTCGCTCGATATACCCGTCCACCTTCTCCAGCTGCGTGCGCAGCACCGCCGCCATCAGGTCGCCCATCTTGTAGTTGGGCGCCAGGAAATAGTTGGCGTACGGCTGCCCATGCAGCGGCCCGTTGTCGCGCGGCAGTGCCGCGTCGCGGAAAAGGATGGCGCGTTCCCAAAGCGCCTCGTCATTCGTCAGCACCGCCCCGCCGGTCCCCGCCGACAGGTGCTTGCCGCCAAAGCTGAATCCGCCGATGTCGCCGACCGTCCCCACGATTCGCCCTTGCGACTCGGCGAAGTGCGCCTGGCAGCAATCCTCGATCAGCGCCAGGCCGTGCCGGTCGGCAATCGCCTGCAGCGCGTGCATGTCGCACGGGTTGCCGAACAGGTGCACGGCCATGATGGCGCGGGTGCGCGGCGTGATCTTGGACTCCACGTCCGCCGGATCCAGCGTGAAGGTGTCGTCCACGTCGGCGAACACCGGCACGCAGTTGTGCAGGATCGCGCCAATGATCGACCCGCCCGCGGTCCACGGCGACACGATGATCTCGCTGCCCGGCTCCGGGTTCAGCGCCCCGATACACACGTGCATGGCCGCCGTGCCCGAGCTGGCCGTCACCGCATGCTTCGCCCCATGCTTCGCCGCAAACGCCTCCTCGAACTCCACCACCTTCGGCCCCAGCCCCACCTGACCCGACCGCAGCACCTCCGCCACCGCCGCAATATCGTCGTCGCCGAAGTCATGAGTCGCGCCCAGGTCCAGCATCGCTGTCCTATCCCCCGTCTGCGCCGCCGCTCGCTCGTTCACATCGCCCCTCCTTGTGGAAACCTCTGTAAAACGCTTCTCGTCCTCGCCGTCGGGTGTGCGGCGTCAATCTCTTCAAGGAGACGGCGCTCTTTCTCCTCTCCTGGGGGAGAGGCAGAGCCTGGCCCGAGCCTGCCGAGGGGTCCGGCCGTCTTCGGCCGAACTCGGAGAGCAACTGCATTCGGAGTCAACCTCCCAGAGGAGACGCCGTTCTTCACCCTCTCCGAGGGGAGAGGCAGATTCGGCCGTCTTCGGCCGAAATCGGTGAGGGGTCTTCCGCTCGTGCTCTCCACCCCAGCATTCACGCTCGGACGCCATCGACTACAGGCCACGCCGTTCCTTACCCTCTCCGAGAGGATAGACAAGGGGTCTTCCGCGCAACCACCCTTGGGTTACCCAACGGTCTCTCGCGGCAAGACCCGGCTCACCTGTCCAGCTTCAGCAGCCGCATCGCGTTCAACCCCAGGATCTTCTCCTTGGCCCCCCGCGGAATGTCGGCCGTCACGACCTTCGCAATCTGTTGCCGCGCGTCCATCAGCGCCATGTCCGAGCCGTACAGCACCTTGTCCTCGCCGGCCCGCTCCACGTTGAACTCGGTTGCCCCCAGCGCCGTGCGCGAGCTGCAAGTCTCCATATAGACATTCGGCAGCGTCCGCGCCGTCTCCGCGGCGTCCTCGCTCAGCGCGCCCGCCGTATGCGCCATCACCCAGCGCACGTTTGGGAAGCGATCGCTGAGCGCCGTGAAACGCCCCTCAATCGTCGTCCCGGGCGGATCGAACGGATAGGTCGCGTGACACATCACCGCCATCTCGTGCTCGTCCACCCACTCGTAGATCGGAAAGTAGGCCGGATCGTCGTTCGGACGCCCAAAGTAGTCGGGGTAGATCTTCACGTAGGCCATGCCCAGCCCGTGGACGGCGCGCTCCAGTTCCCGCACCGCCTCCTCGGGATAGTGCGGCGTCGCGAAAGCCACGCCAATAAACCTCTCGGGTGCCCGCGCCACATACTCCATCACCAGGTCGTTGCCACGCCTCGCATCGCCAAACCAGATGCAGTTGATGCAGGCGCGGTCCACCCCCGCCGCGTCCATTACTTTCAGATAAAGGTCGCAGTCGGCGTCCACGCCGTAGCGGCCCCAGCTACCCGCATGGCAGTGAAAGTCGATAACCGGGGTATCCATCGGGCTACATCCCCAGCAGCCGTGCCAGGTTGCCCCCGCACACGGCCCGCAGGTCGGATTCGTTCAGACCCAGACGGTGCAGGTGATACAGCTGCGGCGCGATGGCCTGCTCCGGGAACCGCGAGCCAAACAACACCCGTTCCGGCCCCACAATCCCCAGCAACTGCGCGATCCCATCCGCGATCACGTAGCGCGACACCTCGATCGATAGGTTCGGCAGGCTCCGCAGCAGCGGCGGCGCCCACGAGGCCTGCACATAGTGCACCTCGCACAGCACCACGGTCAGGTCGGGGAACTGGCGCACCGTCTCGTGGACCGCGTGCGGGTCCAGGTCGTCGCCGTCGTGCCAGTTCGCCTCGTAGCTGGCCGGCAGCCACAGCGGAATCCGGCGCGCCGAGAGCCACTCCAGCCACTCGCCCACCACCCACGATCTGAATGGGTAGTGGTGCAGCGTCGGAACCATTCGCACCGCCCGCACGTCGGCCGCCTCGATCTGCGCTTTGGTCGCCTCCAGGTCGTCAAAGGCTGGGTTGCAGACAAACTGCGGAATCAGCCGCGACTCGCCGCCAATCGCCTCCAGCAGCCCCGCATTACCCTCGGCCGAGTCGAACCCCGCCGCATGCGGCGCATACACCAATGCCCGCTCCACCCCCGCCCGATCCATCTCCGCCAGCAACCCGGCCGCGTCATCCACTGCCACCCGCCGGTCATGACGCCGACCCAGCGCCGCGTTCGCATCAAACGCCGGCGCCTCCGGCCGAAAGTCCAAATCGACCGGCGGCACCATCACGCCCGGGCCTGGTCTCTGTACTGACCATCTTTGATCGCGCACCCGTAGCGGTTGCCGCGAGATTCGCGGACGAGCCGTTCGTTCTCCCTCTCCCCGTGGAGACCTTTGCATAACCTTCTCTTCCTCGAGGCGCGGCCTCTTGCTTCCCCTCGGGGAAAGGCCGGCGCCGTCGTCGCCGGAAGGTGCGCGGTGTCAATCCCTTCGAGGAGACGCCGTTCTTTCCCCTCTCCTGGGGGAGAGGCAGATTCGGGCGTCTTCGGCCGAAATCGGTGAGGGGTCTTCCGGGCAACCACCCCCGGGTTACGCAAAGGTCTCCCGTGGGAGAGGGTTGGGGTGAGGGTCTTCCGCGCAACCGCCCCGGAGCTACGCCAGAGTTTCCTGTGGCAATGGGTCAGGGTGGGGTTCTCCCAACCCGCTCTCCGCCTTCTCTCACTCCTCACGTCTCTCCGCCACTCCTTCTTCAGCCGCCCAGACGTCCAGCGGGTTCTCCCGCACGGTCATCGGCAGATCCACCCGTGCCCGGCGCCGATGCGACTCCCAGGCCGCGTGCATCATCTCCATCGCCGCTCGGCCCTGACGTCCGCTGGACTCGGGCTCGCGGTCCTCCTGGATCGCCTCCCACAAGTCCCGGAACATGATCCCCTGCAACCGGTCGCGCGCCTCGGCTTTGGTCAGCGGCGCACCGTGCGGCGAGTCTTCCGAGGGCATTGGCACCGGCTCCCACTGGTGGTTGTACACCGGCGACATGTGCGAGCCGTAGTGCCGGAACAGCCGCGTATCCACGCTCTGCCGCAGCGCGTAGCGCCCCTGCGTGCCGAAAATGTCCAACCCGTACGAGCGGTCGTCGTTATCCGCCTCCATCCAGAAGTTGATGCTGATGTTGATGCCGACTGCCGCCCCGTAGCTGGCAAACATCCGCTCGCCCAGCACCGTGCCGCTGTCGCGCGCGGCCCCCTGAATCGCCGTGCTGGACGTAATGTCCGCCGCCCTGGCCTCACGGCCGCCCACCGTCACGTGTCCGTGCGCCCATTGCACCTCCGGCGCAAACACCCGCGCCCAGTCCGCGATGTGCGTACCCATCTCCGTCATCTCGGTCGCCGCCAGCCGCGCCCCCTTGTTGTACGCCTGGATCGCGAACACCTCGCCAATGTCGCCGGACGCGATCAGGTGCCGCACCAGCCCGTTGTAGCCGCTGGCCCGCTTGATGTGATTGATCGCGAGCTTCACCCCATTGCGGTCGCAGGCCTCGATCATCGCGTCGCACTCGGCCAGCGACAGCGCCATCGGTTTCTCGCAGAAGACGTTGCAGCCGGCTTCGGCGGCGGCGATCGTGGCCGGCGCGTGAAATGAGCCGTGGGTCGTCACGAAAACCACGTCCGGTCGCGCCTTGTCGTAAAGCTCATCCCAGGATTCGTAGACGGCGTCCGTCCCCCAGGCCGCCCGGTATCGCTCACGCGCCTCCGGGCTGATATCGCAGCCGCCCACCACACGCGCGCCCAAATCCTGCACTGCCGCCCGTGTGTGGTTGTGGCCCATGCCGCCGCAACCCACCACGGCGATTCTTGGCTCAGCCATCGTCGCGTCCACCTCGGGCTAGCGCGCCACTACTGGAAGTCTACGCCCGGCGACGCTCGACACACGACACTCGCGCCGCCGTTCGAGTTCGTTGGGCGTCGGATCCCCTACCCAAACTGGACTCTGCACCGACATGCGGCGCAACCTGGGCACGGTGCTTACGATTGTAACCGTCTGGGGCTGATGATAGGCTCCTCGCCATCAAGCACGAGGCGGATTTCAAGACGCTGGGCCGACAGAGAAGGGCGGGGCAACAGTGGTAACCAGGTACTCGGGACTCTTCTTGATCGTTGGTGTCATTCTGGTAATTGTCTCCTCCTTGTTTCACCCGGGAACGGCGCTCATAAATCCCGTTGATCAAACCGATTTTCAGGCCGCCGTCGGCGCAATTGGCGATGCTCCCACCCTCTCGCATCTGATGACCATCCTGAACATCCTCGCGATGCTGCTCATGTCTTTCGGCGTCTTGGCCCTCTTCCCGCTGGCCACCCGGCAGGGAGGTCTTAGCGGAACGTTTCTCAGGTTTGGCATCTTTGTCTCGATCGTGGAATGGTCCAGCATTGTCGTCGGCATGGGCATGCGGCACTACGTCGCTTACCTCGCCGGACGGATAGCCGACGCACCGGATGGTTCCGATTTACAGGCAGCCTTGCAGGACACCGCCCTATTGGTGCATACAAGTATGTCCGCGGTTCTTGTGGTGTTTGTCACGCTATTCCCCTTTGCTTCGTTCTTCTTCGGCCTCGGCCTCATCAGCAGATTTCAGGACCTGAATGCATACAAGATCGCGTCCTACGGACTTGCCCTGTTTGGATTTGGCGGCTTCGTCAATTTCATCATCCTCATGTTCGCTGGACTGGAAGAACCTACGGGACTCCTCGTGGTCAACAACGTCTTCCTGTTCCTCGGTTCGCTCTGCCTCCTTACCCTGGGCATCGGGATGTACAAAGGCCAGAGCGGCCTCGCCGAGGAGGGGTCCGCCAGCTAGGCCTCCAGCAATGGCGTAGTCGGATCCTGCGAGCCTGCGGTGCAGGCTTCGGATCGGGTCAGGCCTGCCACTGCGTGCCCGCGTCCGTTTGGGCAGTGTGATTCGCGTACCCCAGCGCCCCACGCACGGCGCGTCCATGCACGAACGGCTTCGTCTCCAGTCCAGGCCCCGCAACTCAGTCAGCCAGTCGCTAAGTCCGCGCAAGGTCTTGCCACGCCACCTCAAGCGGGGTACACATACTGCATACCCGCTGTCGTCTAGGTGGCAGGGTCGAGGCCGCCCCACCGGGCGGTCTCTGTCTTTTTCGGGCGGTCTCGTGAGGCGCCCGCTTGCGTACCAACCTCTATATCGACGGCTTCAATCTCTACAACCGCGCCGTCAAGAACACCTCATTCAAGTGGTTGGATCTGCGGAATCTCGCCCAGACGCTCTTTCCCGACGACGAGATTCACCGTGATCTGCCACTTCACCGCCCTGGTGAAGCCACGCCCCAACGATCCGCATCAAACCGAGCGCCAGGATGCCTACCTACGCCCATTGGCTACGCAGCCGGGCCTCAAGATTCATTACGGCGAATTCCGCGAACGCATCAAGAGTCGCCCGCTCGCTGTACTGACCACAGAGCACCTGTGTTGGACGTCAAGGGTTAGAGCATGGTGGGGTCCCAGGTGGTCTGCGTGCGGCAGAGGACGAGCAGCTTGCGCAGGCAGGCGACGAGGGCCACCCTGGCCGGCTTGCCGGCGGCGCTGAGGCGCTGGGAGCAGGCGCGGATGTGGGGGTTGTGGCGGGTGGCGGTGAGGGTGGCCATGTAGAGGGCGGTGCGCACCTGGGCGCGCCCGCCCCAGCAGCTGCGACGCCCGCGCCTGGCGCCGCTGTCGCGGTTGAAGGGGGCCACGCCGACCAGGGCGGCGATCGGCTGGCGGGAGCAGGCGCCCAGTTCGGGCAGCTCGGCCAGCAGGGTGGCGGCGGCCACGGGGTCGAAGCCCAGGTCCAGGTGGGCGCGGGCGTGGTGGCGCCGCTGCTGCTCGGCCGCACGATCCGCCACCAGTTGGCGGCGCCGGCGGCTCAGGTCTTGCAGGTCCTGGCCCGCGGCGCTGGGCTGGGGGCGCACCGGGGGCCGCACCTCGGCCGCGCCGCGGGCCAGCCAGCGGGCATCGAGGTCGTCGGTCTTGGCCAGCACGCCGTGCGCGCGGGCGAAGTCGCGGGTCTGGCGCGGATTGACTTGGACCACCGGCAGGCCGGCCACGCTCAGCGTGGCCACCACGATCCGCTCGTAGCCGCCGCCGGCCTCCACCACGAGGCGACGGGGCCGCCGCGCCTGGAGCTGCGTCTGCAAGCGCCGCAGGCCGCCCCGCGAGCGCGGCACCGTCCAGGTCGTCCCCGTGGGCTCGACGGCAATGTCCAACTGGGCGTTCGCGACATCGATCCCGACCGCGACGTCCGTGGGAGCCGCCATTGGGCATCCTCCGGCACCGCTGGCCCCACGCCCTGCCGTGCCGATGCGGGCTCGTGGTCACGGCCCCGGTACCTGTTCGGGCTCCGGGCCAGCGTCAGGGCCGGGACGACCTTGCTCTCTTACGGTCTCCAACGACCCAGGAGTGATCGGTCTGTCCCGGCCCGTGCACGGTCCCCCTGGGAAATCCAAGGCGTCGGGAACATCCAAGGTGTGCAACACGGCTGACAGGTGGCCGGCCACCGAGGGAGCCGTGCGGTCGGCGACGGTTATACCACCGCAGCCAGCCGCCCAGCGCCCGGGTGCGATGGGTGCTCGAGGGGTAAGCCAGGCCCTCGGTGTCACTGCCGGAGCCGACCGGTTAGCTTGTTCTAGTGGTGCTGGCGAAGGCCGCGTAGTTCGTGGCTGAGTTCCCGGGCCATGAGTACCCGCCCGGCTTCGGCTACGGGCAGGCCGTCGAACAGCGCCTGGTTGATCAGTTCCACGATCGGCATTTCTACATCCAGACGACGTGCCAGGACGAGAGCTCCGCGGGACGTGTCCACGCCTTCGGCGACCATGACCATGCGTGACTGGATGTCGTCCAGCGTACGGCCGGCGGCGAGTTCCTGACCCACGTAGTGATTCCGGGAATGGGCGCTGGCGCAGGTGGCGATGAGATCGCCCATGCCGGCCAAGCCGGCAAAGGTGAGAGCATCGGCGCCCGCCGTGAGTCCCAGCCGAGTCATTTCGGCAAGGCCGCGAGTCATAAGCGCCGCCTTTGCGTTATCGCCAAAGCGCAGGCCGTCAGCCATGCCGGCTCCAATGGCTATGACGTTTTTTTACAGCCCCGGCGAGTTCGATGCCGATGACGTCATCGCTGATATAGGTGCGAAAGGTCGGCGCACTGAGCCGCTGCTGCACGGTGCGGGCAACCTGCGGGATGCGCGCGGCCACCACGGCGGTGGCCGGTTCGCCGGCGGCGACTTCGCGGGCGAGGTTGGGGCCCGAAAGCACAGCCAAACGGTCCAGGATCTGGTCGCCAGCCCAGCTGCCCACGAGCTCGCTGACCCGTTGGCCGGTCTGCGGATCAAGTCCCTTGATACCGCTCACAATGGCGGCATAAGGCTCAATCTGGCCGGCGACGGCCTGCCAGTTCTCATGCAGCTGACGCATGGGCACGGTGACAAGGACGAGATCGGCGTCGCGCAGGACCGCGGCGGCGTTGTGGTTGATTTCCAGGGTGTCGGGCAGCGTCACGCCGGGCAGGAAGCGAACATTCTCGCGACGAGCGGCCATGTCGTGGGCCTCGTCGGGATCACGAACCCAGAGTGCGCAGCTTTCGCCGGCTTCAGTAAGCAGGATTGCAAGGGTTGTGCCCCAACTGCCGGAGCCGACAACGGCAACTTTGTTCACGCAGCTAATCCTGGGAAGCGCCCGCGCCTAGTCTAGTGGTGGTCCGCAATGCTCTCCCCCGGAACGCTCGCGTCGCGATGACGGACGCTTTGCTGATTGTTTCATGCCCACGTCGTGGCGGGCTCCGCGTTCGTGCTGCGTTCACAGCGAATCTCGTTGACGCCCGGATATACTCTGGTGCCGGTAACCTGAGCCGGTTTGGCCCGGCGGCTGCGGCACCGTTCCGCCCGCCCGCAAACGGAGGCGCGCCTTGGCAGAGCAACATCCTGTCTCCACCAACGGCCGCGCTGGGGGCGACGACGCTTCCAACGGCGTGCTGGAGAAGCTCAGCGACGACCAGCTTCGCTGGATCTACCTCATCATGCGGCGCATCCGCCGCTTCGAAGAAACCGCCGAAGAAGCCTTCCGTGCGGCCAAGATGCGTGGCGCCCTGCACTTCTACATCGGCGAAGAAGCGACCGCCACCGGCGTCTGCGCCGCCCTGGACGACGGCGACTTCATTACCAGCACCCACCGCGGCCACGGCCATTGCATCGCCAAGGGCGCGCGTATGGACAAGATGATGGCCGAACTCTTCGGCCGCACCACCGGCTACTGCGGCGGCAAGGGCGGCTCCATGCACATCGCCGACATCGAACTCGGCAACCTGGGCGCCAACGGCATCGTCGGCGCCGGCATCCCCATCGCCACCGGCGCCGCCCTCGGTTCCAAGCTGCGCAAGGACGGCAAA